>NEWR02000009.1:910354-954257 GCA_002869885.2 Nitrospira sp. CG24C | reverse complement strand
CCGATGGTGCTGGTCCCCGCCGGGGAGTTCACGATGGGGAGCGAGCAGGGCGATGACGATGAGCAGCCGGTCCATCGCGTCGTCCTCGACAGCTTTTATCTGGATACGTTCGAAGTGACGAATGGGCAGTTCGCGAAATTTGTGACGGCGATTCAGAGTGAGCCCCCGTGGGGGTTCGCCGACCAGGAGACGCCCGTGGTCCACGCGGATCGCCCCGTGCGCTGGGTGAACTGGCTGGAAGCGACGGGATATTGTCTGTGGGCGGGGAAACGGTTGCCGACCGAAGCAGAGTGGGAGAAAGCGGCGCGCGGGACGGATGGCCGCGTCTATCCCTGGGGGAACGAGCCGCCGACGCCCCTCCATGCCGTCTTCGGGTTGAAGGAGGGGGCCGACACGGTCTCGCCCATCGGCAATCGCGACAAGGGCATGAGCCCGTACGGGGTCCACGACCTGGCCGGCAATCTGTATGAATGGGTAGCGGATTGGTACGACGAGGCCGTCTATACGCCGCTCCCCACCAGCAATCCCCGCGGTCCGACTGAGGGCACCACGAAGGTGCAACGGGGCGGCTCCTATATCAACAGCCCCTATCGGCTCCGTTCGTCGTTTCGGACCAAGGGCGATCCCACGGAACATGATCCGAATGTGGGCTTTCGCTGCGCCCACGACGCGCCGGTCCTGCCCTAAGCCTTACACCAGTTCGCTCTTAACTAGAGAGCATGCTCCCTAGCGTTTCACGCTGCTGGGTGGGTTGCCGGCCCGAGATATGGCCAATGGCGTAGACCATTGTGACCACGGTTAGCCGAAAGCGCGCGATTCCGAATACCCCAATACCGAGCTGTGGGAAGGCGGCCCCCAGCACCGCGCTCCCGCAGCCAGCGAACACCAACCGGAATGTGCTACCGCTCCGGCCTCCAGTTGATCCGCCATATGACCTCCCAGGAAAATGTGGTGCTGCCCCGCAGCTATGTCAGGGGGCTCACAAAGCGCAAGCCGCCAGACGCCCCGGGGCCCGGTCGGCCGCGTTCTTCTTTGCAGCTCACGGTCTGGCTTCCAACACCAGATTGAACAGCGTCTGCGTCGCGCGGCGGAATCGTGTGAGCCCGCCTTTCATAACCACATCTCGCAGCCGCGCCTCCCCTGCTTGGGCACCGAGGGCCGGGCCGTTGTACGCCAGGGAAGCGGGCACGCAGATCATCGTCGATGCGGCGTAGAAGACTCTGCCCACCGGATTCAGATTATCTTCCACGCGGTCATTTGCGAAGGGCTCCACAATCATCCAGGTGCCATCCTGTGCGAGCGTCTTCTTCACGTGCTTCGCAGCGCCGACAGGATCGCCCATGTCATGTAGACAATCGAAGTGGGCAACGAAGTCGTATTCCTTGCCCGGATAGTTTGTGGATTTCGCCACCGCGAAGGTTACGTTCTTCAGGCCTGCTTCCTTGGCCCGTTTGCGTGCCGTCAGGATCGAGGACTTATGGTAATCGAAGCCGATAAAGGTAGATGTGGGGTAGGCCTTCGCCATGATGATGGTGGACGCCCCGAACCCGCAGCCGACATCCGCGACTTTTGCGCCCCTTTTGAGTTTTGCCTCCACACCGTCGAGGGACGGGATCCAATTCGCTACGAGATTGCCCAGGTAGTTCGGACGGAAGAATCTCTCCGTACCTTCAAACAATCGGTGATCGTGCTGATCCCATCCGAGACCCTTGCCGGTCTTGAACCGCTGCTGGATCTTGGGGTTGGCGGAAAATGTGGCCGCGATGACCTGAAACGCACCGGGGAGAAAACAAGGACTGCTTTCATCGGCGAGTGCCATCGCCTGTTCTTCAGGGAGCGTATACCGACCGGTTCCGGCGTCATAGGTCACGTATCCACCTGCCGCCTGATTGCCCAGCCACTCACGGACGTACCGTTCGGCTGTCTTTGTCGCCCTTGCAAGTTCCGCCGGCGTGACGGGGCCCGCCTTCGCCATGGCTTTGTAGAGACCGAGCTTGTCGCCAAGGAGCACCATGTTGGCGCTCAGCGCGGCGCCAATGTCACCGACTGCCTTGCCCATAAATGCGTTCAGCTTGTCCGGATTGACCGCCATGATGCAACCTCCCCTGGAGTAATTCGGCGCATTCTTTGCCAGTTATTCGCGGCTGTCAAGCTGGAACGAAAGGAGTAGAATACCGCCTTGGATTTGAGCCTGAGAGTGTGGAGGAGGCACCGAACATGAAAGAGTATCGCCTCAAACCGGACTCACAACTCAACTTGGATACGTGGGATCCCGACGACACCGGGGAGTACAAGAAAACAGATCAAGGCAAAGAAAAGGCCAAGGCGATGACGGCAGAATTGACCGGACGGCTAGGCGAACTCCAAGAAAGGCTCTATGCCAACGGCACTCGATCGGTGCTCATCGTGTTGCAGGGAATGGATACCAGCGGCAAGGACGGGACGATCAGGAGCGTGATGTCCGGTGTGAATCCGCAGGGCTGCAAAGTTGTGTCCTTCAAAGCTCCGTCGTCGGAGGAGCTGGGTCATGATTTTCTGTGGCGCGTACATCAGAAGGCGCCGTCAAAGGGCCAGATCGGCATCTTCAACCGTTCACATTACGAGGACGTGCTTATTACTCGCGTCCACGGATGGGTATCGGACAAGGTAGTGAAGCAGCGGTTTGATCAGATCAAAGAATTCGAAGAGCTGCTCTATGAGAGCGGCACGACTATTCTGAAGTTTTTTCTGCACATCTCGAAGGTTGAACAGAAAGAACGGCTAGAGGAACGCATTCGCGATCCGGAGAAACGCTGGAAATTCAACGAAGGGGATCTCGAAGAACGGAAACTATGGAAGAACTATATGGATGCGTTCGAGGATATGATGGCTGCCACAAGCACCAATCATGCACCCTGGTATATCGTGCCGGCTAACCGGAAGTGGTATCGCAATTTCGTGGTGGCTGGTCTGGCCGTTGAAGCGTTGGAAAATATGAAACTGAAGACACCGCCTGCTCCCGCAGGGGTCAACTTTGATACGTTAAAGATCGTGTAACGAGTCAGTCGCCGCAGGAGATGAAGCCAGGCCAGGGGCGAGTGGCAAGAGGGAAGACATTTCCTTCCAATCACCCCCCAGCCTCTAGCCCAGTGCCTCTAGCCTGAACATCAGCGATTGCAGCAGAAGAGATGGGAAAGGCTGTTTCTTGACACCTTGGGCAGGGCTATATTAGCATGCGCATCCAGATCGATGGGCGCGTAGCTCAGGGGGAGAGCGCTACCTTGACACGGTAGAGGTCGACGGTTCAAGACCGTCCGCGCCTACCACCTAGCTGAGGGTATCCGTTTGCCTTTCGCAGGCGGGGTGCTCTTGTTGTTTTTTGTGCTTGGGCGATTGAGTGGACGTCATGAAAATTACGCTCAAAAACGGCAGCAGTCGTGATATTCCAGCGGGCCAGACCGTTGGATTTGCCCTGTCGGCTCTTGGTCTGACGCTTGGCCCTGACATCCTTGCGGCAAAGGTGAATGGCCAGTCCGTAGATCTATCGAGCGTCTTGACGGACGATGCCGAGGTGATCCCACTGCAATTCGACAGTGCTGAAGGCCGTGAGGTTTACCGCCATAGCAGTACTCACATTATGGCTCAGGCTGTCAAAGAGGTCTTCCCCACCGCACAGCTGACGATCGGCCCGGCTCTCGAGGATGGATTCTTTTATGACTTTGCCTTTGAGCGGCCATTTACGCCTGAAGACCTCGAAGAAATCGAAGCGAAAGCGAAAGACATCGTCAAGCGCGCTCTTTCTGTTAAACGGGCAGAATTATCGAAGCCTGAGGCGGTGAAGTTTTTCCAAGAACGTGGCGAAGCCTACAAGGTGGAGTTGATTCAAGGACTAGCCGACGGCCAGACCATCTCAGTGTATAGCCAGGGGGAGTTCACCGATCTCTGTCGCGGCCCGCATTTGCCGACGACAGGTCATGTTGGGGCATTTAAGCTCCTGAACACGGCAGGAGCGTATTGGCGAGGCGACGAACGCAACCCCATGCTGCAGCGGATCTATGGAACCTCCTTCCCCACCCAGGCGGAGCTCGACGCGCATCTTGCACGGTTAGAAGAGATTAAACGGCGAGACCACCGAAAGGTCGGCAAGGAACTCGATTTGATCTCGACCCAGGATGAGATCGGTCCGGGCCTGGTGCTCTGGCATCCGAAGGGCGCGACGATCCGGCTGTTGATCGAGAACTTTTGGCGAGATCAGCATATTCAAAATGGGTACGAACTGGTGTACTCCCCTCACATCGCCCGGTTGGACCTCTGGAAAACCAGCGGCCACGTCGACTATTACCGCGACAACATGTTCGCTCCCATGAAGGTCGAAAACAGCGAGTACCAACTCAAGCCGATGAATTGCCCGTTCCATATCATGATCTACAAGTCGCATCTGCGCAGTTATCGAGATCTCCCCATCCGCTATGGCGAACTGGGGACTGTCTACCGGTACGAACGGACAGGCGTCCTTCACGGCCTGCTGCGGGTTCGCGGCTTCACGCAGGATGACGCGCATCTGTTCTGCCGTCCGGATCAGATTGAACACGAAGTCAGCAAGGTTCTGGACTTCACATTTTTTATTCTCGGCACCTTCGGGTTTACCGAATTTGAAGTATATCTCTCGACCAAGCCTGAAAAGTCTGTCGGATCGGAAGAACGGTGGGCTCAAGCCACTAACGCGCTCGAATCAGCCTTGAAGGGACGAGGAGTTGCCTATCAGATCGATCCGGGCGAAGGGGTCTTCTATGGACCCAAGATCGACATCAAGATCAAAGATGCCCTGGGACGCTCCTGGCAATGTTCTACCATTCAAGTCGATTTCAATAATCCCGAACGGTTTGAATTGGGCTATATTGGGGAAGACGGCAAAATGCACCAGCCGATCATGATCCACCGGGCTCTGATGGGATCGATCGAACGGTTCTTTGGCATTCTGATTGAGCACTTTGGCGGCGCCTTCCCGACCTGGCTTGCCCCGGTTCAGGCGACGGTCATGTCCATCACGGATAACCAGCGGCCCTATGTCGCTGAGGTCGTGGCCCAACTCAAGGCTGCGGGGTTTCGCGCTGAGGCAGACCTTCGGAATGAAAAAATAGGGCTCAAAATCCGAGAAGCGGAGAAGGCGAAGGTTCCATTTATGTTTGTGGTCGGCGACCGAGAAGTGCAGAGTGGGACGTTGGCCATACGAGGCCGGAACGGAACCAACCTCGGCAGTATGACCGTCGCGGGAGCGCTCGACCTGCTCCGTGCGGACCTCAAGCCCGCAGGGCAGCAACATTCATTGACACAATAAGAGGTGTATTATCGTCCCCAAACTACGAGTTAACCGTGAAATCAGGGTGCGTGAAGTCCGGGTGATCGGTCCGGAGAGCGAACAGCTTGGCATTCTCCTCACGGCGGATGCGTTCAAACAGGCACAAGAAAATGGCTACGACCTTGTCGAGGTCGCACCTACGTCAGTGCCTCCCGTATGCCGCATTATGGACTACGGGAAATACAAGTTCGAACTGAGTAAAAAGGACCACCAGAACCGGCGTCATCAAAAGTCGACACAGGTGAAGGAAATTAAGTTGCGGCCTCGGACAGACAAGCATGACTTGGAGATCAAGATTCGACAGATTAAGGGATTTTTGGCCGATGGTAACAAGACCAAAGTTCTCTTGACGTACCGTGGGCGTGAGATGGCGAATCAGGAGATGGGCCGAACGCTTATGAATACGGTCATCGCAGAGTTAGGGGAGATAGGTACGATTGAATATGCCCCTCGCATGGAAGGGCGAAGCCTGATCATGATCGTGGCGCCCAAGTAGCACAATCGGTCAGAATAGTATTAACCTAAGGAAGCACCGACATGAAAAATAGGAAAATGAAATCCCATAGTGGAGCCAAGAAGCGATTTACCCGCACCGGCTCCGGGAAATTGGTCCGGCGAAAGGCGGGGAAACGCCATATCCTCACCAGCAAGACGCAGGATCGGAAGCGCCGATTAAGCGGCACGGCTCTCGTGGATAAAACAAAAACCCAGGCATTGGACCGTTTACTGCCCTATAATTAAATTGGGCTGTATCAATCCCGTTAACTAAAAGGAGTACTGACTCATGCCTCGCGCAAAAGGTGGCCCCAAAACACGGCATCGGCGGAAGAAGCGGTTGAAACTAGCGAAGGGACAGTATGGAGGGAAGAGCCGGCTGTTCCGTACCGCAACAGAATCAGTTGATAAGGGTCAGGCTTACGCCTATACAGGACGGAAAAATCGCAAACGGGACTTCCGTGTGTTGTGGATCGCGCGCATCAACGCGGCAGTTCGAGCGCATGGACTGACCTATGGCAAGTTTATCAACGCCCTGAAGAGAGCCAATATTCTCTTAGACCGGAAGGTCTTATCCGATATGGCCATCAAGGATGCCACGGGATTTGAGCAGCTGGTCGGTCTCGCCAAGCAGCATCTCGTCCCAGCCGGGGCGTAGGCGCGAAGCGCGAGCGAGAAGAGCGGGATAGGGAAGAGTTCGAGGTTCGAAGTTCGAGGTTTTTGGAACTTCGAACCCAGAACTTCGAACGTTGGTCGTGCCTACGCCTCAAGACCGTTCTGCCAGTTCTGTCAGATCGATTTCGAACGCCACCGCCGGAACCGCGATCTGCCATCGTTCGAGAACTTCTGGGTGCAGCTCTCCGATCACCCCGACTTGTTTCCCTTCAGAGACAATACTCCCCACTCGTCCGGCAAGAAATGAAGGATGCTGGATCGGTTCTAGGCTGTAGGCTTGGTTCACATAATAAAACAGCGTGTCTAGGCAGGAGTGGGCTTCGGAGAAGTGCGCATCGGCATGGGCGATCATTCCGCCGAGCACTGTGACAGTATGCGAGCCGAGAGGCTGCGTGGAATCGGGACGCGCCACTTCGCCCGCCTCGAATAGCCGATGGGGATAAAATGCCCGGTTCGATGCAGCCTCTACGCGAAGTAACGACGGAAGCATCCATTGGCGAAGTGCGGAGAAGTTCTGAGACATCACATTGTCCACCTCGACCAGTTGTCCCCATTCAGTCCCTTCCAGGCGCATCGCATCGCGGAGATCCCTGGGCGAACCGAGAATATTGGAAATGATTTCCTGGAAACCCATGCCGACCATGAGGGCTCTTGCACGGTCGGAGACCTCTTCGACGCGCGACAATCCCCCAACCGTAAATTGCGAGGGCATCACCGGCAAAAAGTCTCCGTACCCACGGCTGATCGCAACATCTTCGACCACGTCCATTGCGTGCATGAGGTCTTGCCGATAGAACGGAGGCGTTACCGTCACATATTTACCTTTCGCCGTCGCTTCATAGCCGTAGTCCGTGAGGGCCTTCACGACTTCCTGGGCACCGAGCGCTTGCCCAAGCGCCTGTTCGATCGTGCTGACGGGAAGTTTCCGTGACTTTCCAAGATCTTGCGGAGTCATAATCGCCATGCCGAGAACCGTCTTATAGGGATACCGTACTTCTATCGGCTCAATAACCGCACCACGATCCGCCAGATTTGCCGCGAAGATATTGAGGGTCAGGACGACCATCGCGAGGTCCGTGCCGGTCACCTCGACAAAGAGAGCATCATCTCCCACCCGCACTTCTCCGGCTTCCCGGCTATTGATGATCGGCGGGAATGAGAGTGCTTGACTCTTTGCATCGCGGAGGACGGGTAGATGATCGTGTCCTGCGAGAATCCCGCCGAACTCCAGCCCCTTGGGATGGACGAGCAGCATCTCTCCGAGCGTCATGACCGTATCCATGCCCAGGGGAGTGAAGGTGACCGCGTCCGGCTTCACCAAATCGTAGGCGACAGGAAACTCGATCGCCGCGAGCCGATAGAGTCCGATCGAGACAGTCTTACGTTTACGGCCAAACATCTCGGCGAGTTTTTCTTGCGTCTGGATCAGCTGTGCAAGGCCCTCCTGGGTCACGCGGTAGCCGGTCGCAGCGCAGGCCGCCACGTAGGGCCTGACCTTCTCCATGCCGGGAGCTACGTTCAGTTGCTTTGGCGATTTTGATTTGGTCGTGAGAAAATCGTACCCTGCCAGAGAGCCCTGCCGCTTCACCCGAATCTGTCTGGCGATTCCTTCACAGCACCAGAGATCGGGGCGATTGCTGTCTTGCAACTCAATGCGCAGCTCTCCCGTGTCGGGGCTCTGTCCCTTCAGCTCACCCTTTACGAGCATCAACGACTCTTCGAGTTGCTCCATGGTGATCGGCAGGGGGGCTTCTCCAGGCGCTGCGAGTAATCCCTCGAGATCCTGTTTGAAAATAGTAATCGTGGGCATATGGTAAACCTCGGTCTGTCTTGTCTCTCTGGTCTGTTCGGTCTATCTCGTTTGTGTGGTTGAACCAGACAGACCAGATAGACCAAATAAACCAGACCGGCTAGAAGGCCCCCCTAGTAGAACGAATCAGATCAAGATTGTCGGTGAACAACTCACGAATATCGTGAATGCCAAGCGCCACCATCGCCATGCGATCGAGTCCGAGTCCCCATGCGATCACCGGAACGGTCACGCCCAGGGGAAGGGTCACTTCCGGTCGGAACAACCCGGCTCCGCCAAGCTCCATCCATCCGAGTTTCGGATGGCGCACGTGCAGCTCGACCGATGGTTCGGTGAAGGGGAAGTAGGCCGGGAGAAATTTGACTTCCTTGGCCTGCGCCACTTCACGGGCAAAGAGATTCAGCAGGCCGAGTAACGTGCGAAAGTTGATGTCTTCGCCGAGCACGATCCCTTCCACCTGGAAGAAATCGGTCGCGTGCGTCGCATCGACTTGATCGTATCGAAAGCAGCGGGCGATGGAAAAGTATTTTCCCGGCACGGCGGGTTGCGCTGCCAACGTATGGGCAGAGACGGCCGTCCCCTGGCTTCGCAAGACCAGCCGTCGCGCGCGTTCCGTATCGAAGGGATAGTTCCAACCGGTTGAGCCGGTTGCGCCGCCGGTCTGGTGCGCCTGCGCAACCTGAGACAAGAACGGTTCCGCAATCGACGAGGCATGGGTCGGTTCCTTGACGAAGTAGACGTCATGGATGTCTCGCGCCGGATGGAACTGCGGCATGAAGAGGGCATCCATGTTCCAGAACTCTGTCTCCACGAGCGGGCCACGCATTTCCTGGAATCCCATGCTCACGAGTTTTGTCTTGACCGTATCGAGAAACTCGCGATAGGGATGGCGCTTGCCCGGTGCAATCCGTGGCGCGCGAAGACTGATCGTATACTTACGGAAGCGCTTTGTCCGCCAGCTCCCGTCTTTCAACAGTTCGGGTGTCAGCTGGGAGACCTCTTCCGCAGTTCTCTGCCGAGCGAGTTGCTGGGCAGCCTCGGCGCCGGTTACGGAAAGCTTGAGCGCTCTGGCCACCCGATCATCGATGCGGAACGGTTCCCGTGCATTCCCACGTTTGACGGAGTGATCTTGAATGACCTGCCGTTGTGCCTCGGGAAATGCCTGCAGCCCACGCGGCGCTCCATGAAGCTGTTGCAGCAATCCCCTCATCGTTTCCGCCGTCTGGCTCGGTCGTCCGGTCGATTCGATACAGCCGCCTTGAATGATGAGGAGCGCGCCCTCTTTCTTGAGCCGCCCGATCGCACCGCTCACGTCCGAGGGTTCGAGTCCTTCCCGGGATTGAATGTCCTGAATGGTCAAGCGCTTGCCGGTTTTGGCTGCATCGCGAGCGGCAGACAGCACCCGTTCGATCGGCGAATATTTTTCAAAATAGAGTTCGCCGATTTTGGTAAGCGAGACGATCGGCGTCACAGTTTCCGATTCCACCGCAAGCAACGATTTGGCGAGCAACCACTCGACCGCCATACTGAGCTGCGAGGGCTCCAACTTAGTGGACTGTATAAGCTGCTCTGTCTGGAGGATGGCGGAATGATTCGCCCCAAAAGTCGATAGGACTTTGACTTCGAGAGGATGGAGGCTATCGATGAGGGATGAGATGTCCACCCGCGCGGCCTATCGGTGAGCGGAGACGCGCTGCGGCGTCGTGGAAGAAGGGTGGCTGGCTGCGCGCATCGCAGCAATCGTCGCAGCATAGTCCCTACTAGAGAAAATGGCCGACCCAGCGACCAGTATGTCGGCTCCCGCAGCCAGTACCTGCGCTGCATTGTCGATCTTGACGCCGCCGTCCACTTCGAGCAACGCGCGGCTTCCGATCCGATCGATCATCGTGCGGGCCGAGGCAGTTTTCTGCAGGCAGGAGGCAATAAATGTTTGACCACCGAACCCAGGATTGACTGACATAATCAAGACCAGATCGACATTGGGGAGAATTTCCTCGATCGTACTGAGCGAGGTGGCCGGATTGAGGGTCACACCGGCCTTGACGCCATGTTCCTTGATCGACTGCACCGTGCGGTGGAGATGCGGGCAGGCTTCTACGTGAACTGTGAGATAGTCCGCTCCGGCCTCGGCAAACTCGGCGATAAAGGCGTCGGCGTTGGTGATCATGAGGTGGACGTCGAGCGGAAGCTTGGTGACTTTTCTGAGGGCTGCTACGATCGGAGGACCAATGGTCAAATTGGGAACGAAATGTCCGTCCATGACATCGATGTGCAAGAGATCAGCCCCGGCTCGTTCCACGGCTGCTACTTCCTCGGCCAGCCTGGCAAAATCAGCAGCTAAGATTGAGGGCGCAATAAGAGTGGCGCGTGGCATCACAGAGTTTTCCTCAGTCGTGCGGCGTAAAATCCATCCATCGAGAAACGGTTAGGCATTGTCGAGAGGGCGCCTTGTTCGGTAACAAACTCCTGTGCTGCAGTCGGGAGCCAGGGACGGACAGACTCACGCTGGAACTCCGCATGGGCGCGACAGAATCGCCCGATAACATCTTCATTTTCTTCCGGTTCCGTCGAGCACGTACTATAGACCAGCACCCCGCCGGGCCGCAAGCATGGGGCCACCGCTTCGAGGATCTGACATTGGAGCGCCTGATGTCGAGGGAGAGCCTGCTCATCTTTCCGCCATTTCGCTTCAGGGTGTCGCCGTAACACACCGAGCCCACTGCAGGGCGCATCCACCAAAATCCGATCAACAGATGGCTCGCCTACGCTGGCTTTCTTTGCGGAGGGAGGCCCTGCTATCTCGATCATGGAAACCCACTCACGTGGCTCTCGAATATCGCCGATGATCGGCACGACATTCTGGACTCTGAGTCGCTGGCAATTGCTTCGCAGGAGATCTAAGCGGGCGCCTTTCCGATCGACGGCGTAGATAGCTCCCTTGTTCTGCATTAGATCGGCCAGATGAGTCGATTTCCCTCCTGGCGCCGCGCAAGCATCGAGGGCGATGTCGCCGGGCTGAGGGTCGAGCAGGGGAGGAATCAGTTGCGCCGCTTCATCTTCCACATAGAAAGCACCCTCGTGAAACCCGGGGAGTGAAGGCACAGTGCCCCCTTCTTCGATCTGAATGCCGAAGGGACTTACATCGGTCGGCTTGGCAGCAATACCTGCCTGCCCAAAGCGTTCGAGGAGTGCTTCCCTGGTCGTGATCAACCGGTTTACCCGAAGTGTCAGTGGGGGTGCGGCACTGACCTCCTTGCAGGCAACTTCCGCAGAGGCCAGGCCTAGACGTTCCACCCATCGACGGCTGAGCCATCCTGGAACCGAGTACCGTACGGTGAGGGCTTGCGCGGCGTCATGATCCATGCTGGGCCAGGGGTGAGGGGGATGGCGCAGCAACCCGCGCAATACCGCATTGACGAGTCCGCTCCAATCCCTGCCGACTGTGCCGGCAAAGGCCCTGGCCAGGTTGACTGATTCGTTGACTGCGGCAGACTGAGGAATACGATCGAGAAACAGGAGTTGGTAAGTGCCAAGCCTGAGCGTCATCTGGACGGCGACGGGAAGGCGAAGCAGTGGCTTGTCTAGAACCGGCTCAAGCCGCCAATCGATGGTCGCAAGATGCCGCAAGACGCCATACGTGAGTTCCACCGTAAGAGCTCGTTCCCTGCTATCGAAGGAGCATCGTGCGAGAGCACGATCTAACAAGACATCGACCCCCTCCTCGCTTTTGGTGGACTCCATCAACAGCGAAAGGGCGATTGTACGTGCCGATGGTGCGGTCTGGGTGGTGAATAACGATCGAGAGCCAGAAGTCATAGAGGTTTCAACGCGGTCTGTTTGGTTTGTTTTGTTTATCTGGTTGATTTGGTTCAACTCGTTAGTTTCGTTCAACCAAACAAACCAAACAAACCAAATGAACAAGCCTGCTGGCTAGGAAAGAGTCTACCCTCCGAGTTGAAACCCAACAAGAATGGGATGGCCTGCCAAGTATTGAGATACGGCCATGCGGCGGCCATTAGCCGACTGTAACTCCATCACGGCAAGGACTCCCTCCCCGGTGGCAACATGAATCGCCTCGTTAGTAATGGCGACGACCACCCCAGGGGGACTCGTCACGGAACTTGGGAGTGCCAGCGCTCGCCAGATCGTCCAACGGTCGCCACCTGCCATGGGTGTGTAAGCTCCAGGCCAGGGAGAGAGCCCACGGACCCGGTTGGCAAGAACAGTGGCTGGCAAGGCCCAATCGATTGCGCCATCTTCTTTTTTCAGCAGCGGCGCAAGGGTTGCCTGTGAAGAATCTTGCGGCTGCGGTACAAGAGTGCCGGCTTTGAGTCGGACAATCGTTTCGACCAGCAGCCTGCCTCCCAGCTTAGCTAAACGTGGCGAAAGGCTGCCTGCCGTATCGTCGGCGGTAATGGAGATGGCCTCTTGGAGCAACATGGCGCCTGTATCCATCCCCTCATCCATCTGCATGGTCGTAATCCCTGTTTCCGTTTCGCCATTAATGATTGCCCACTGGATCGGACCAGCGCCGCGATATTTGGGAAGAAGGGAGCCATGCACATTGATGCAGCCGTGAGGGGGAAGCGAGAGGATCGCCGGAGGCAAAATGCGTCCGAACGCCGCAACTGCTATCAGATCCGCCTTCCATCCAGCCAGAGCCTGGAGAAACTCTGGATCCTTCATCTTGAGCGGTTGTAACAGGGGAATCTGTTCTCGTTGGGCCAGAGTTTTCACGGGTGAGGGCGTAAGAATTTGCCCACGTCCTTTCGGTCGATCCGGTTGAGTGACAACGCCGACAACGGAATCGTCAGACTTCAGCAAAGCATCGAGAGAGGCCGATGCAAAATCCGGCGTACCCATGAATACAATTCGCATGGTATCGCTTTAGCATTGCAGGTGCGCGAAAGCAACTTGGCAGTAACAATTCAGGTGTTTAGACCGAAGGCTGTAAATAATCTCGCAATGCACGAATGCGGGGGTAGCGGGATACAGGGATAGTCGGGGTAGGCTCTTACCCCTCTACCCCGTTGCCCCCTTACCCCTTTACTCTTCAAGCAGAGATGAATCCTCGTTGCGCAAGAAGCCTAACAGCTAAAAGCCTTCAGCCTATCTACCTGAGCAGTTACCTTAGCTGCACAGAGGTTTGCTTGACTTGCCGTTCAGCCCTTTGTTAGCATCCTCCCGCGGGGTGGAGCAGCCCGGTAGCTCGTTGGGCTCATAACCCAAAGGTCGAAGGTTCAAATCCTTCCCCCGCAACCAACCTTCTCTTTTTCTCTCAATAGCTTACGACTGACTCGCTTCTCGCCATAGCCACGGTTCCATCAAGTCACTTAAGAGATCACTCAAGAGTAAATCCAAGATGGATTTCGGCGAGTATCAGGACCGGTCGTGAGGTCTTGTTGGATCCCGGCCTGTGGATCGAACTCTTTTCCGGTGGACCACTGGCTGAGTCTGGATAACGGAACACTTGTCGGGGGTACCGAAGTTCGCTACACTCATTTCTGACAAGCGGAGGACCGAGTGAAGCTCGACCCCTACCCCTCTAAAGGAGACTGAATGGCCGGCTTTTTCGTGCGGAAGAATCAACGGCTCAAGAGATTGGTGCCGGTGCGGTATCTCGGGGATGGGATTGTCGGCGAAGGCATCATCAAAGACCTTTCGCTGAGTGGGAGCTACATTACCGGGAATGCAGCGGTCTCAATCGGGGTGGTGCTCGCACTGCAAATTTTTGTGCCGGGAGACCCGGAGCCGTTGCTTATCGATCGCGCCACCGTGAAATGGGTCAAGGGCTCTGATTTCGGGGTGGATTTCGACACGTCCCAATCTGAGGTGACTGAGCGAATCGCAAAGATCATCTCCACGTTGGTTAAGACACAACATGGCTCATCTAACAATGGGTAAAAGAACCGGGCAGGGGTTTGGTTTATCTGGTCTGAGGAACGAAAAAGACAAGGCAGCCCCGCGCATGGCAGATGCGATTTGAATTTTAGAGGGGACTGGCTCCGGCGGAGACCAGTGTGCAGAGGGTATGGATCAACAGCTGACCAACTCCGGCTCGCGGCGAAGGAAGTTCGGCCACTTCAATAGTTCCGGTCTCGAGGCTCTGCAGAATCTGCTTCATGTTTTGCTCCGTGGATTTATGCAACGACTTTCAACCTAGGAGAAGCGGCGGCACTGGTATTGCTTGCACGCGCGACTCCAGCTACGGAGAGCAGTCGTTCTAACTCGGCCACGATTCTTACCGCCGCCTGCCCATCCCATTTTTCAGGAATAGTGCCCTTCTTCCAGCGTCCCTCCATGAGCCGCTTGAGTGCTGGACCGAGGTTGGCCGGATTGGTGCCGATCAGCTCGTTGGTGCCCACGGAGACTGTTTCCGGCCTTTCAGTGTTGTCACGCAGCGTGAGGCAGGGTACGCCCATCACGGTCGTCTCCTCGGTAATGCCTCCGGAGTCGGTTATCACGCCTTTCGCATGTTTCACCAGATAGTTGAATTCCAGATAGCTCTGCGGATCGACATAGTGCATGCCAGGAATCTGCCCTTGCAGTTCACGCAAATTCTTCGCCGTGCGCGGATGGACAGGAAACACCACCGGCAGGCCCCCGGTCCCGGCGGCGATGGCCTGGAGCAACCGCAGCAACTGCTGCTCGCCATCCACATTCGCTGGGCGATGCAGGGTCACTACGAAGTACTGCCTAGCCTGTAAGCCCAGCTCAGCCCAAAATGTCGGTGGCCGCAAGCGAGGCATCTGTTTCAGCAGCGTATCGATCATCGTATTGCCGACGAAGAACAGGCGATCCTCTGTCACTCCTGAGCGCCGTAAATTTTCATTGGCCTTTTCGCTGGTGGTAAAAAACCAATTCGTGATCGAATCCGTCACGACACGATTGATCTCCTCCGGCATTGTCCAATCGCCGGACCTGATTCCGCCCTCGACATGGGCTACCGGCACCCCCAGCTTGCGGGCGGCAATGGAACAGGCCATTGTCGACGTTACGTCCCCCACGACCAGACAGAGATCGCTTTTCTGGTCCAGCAATACCTTTTCATAGCGAACCATAATCGCGGCAGTCTGTTCCGCCTGTGTGCCAGAGCCGACCTCCAGATTGACATCCGGCTCCGGAATTCCGAGTTGCTCAAAAAATCCTCCAGACATGGCCTTATCGTAATGCTGGCCGGTATGAATCAGGCGATATCGGAGGGAACTCCCGCGGGCCTGCGCCTCCTTTATCGCATCGATGATCGGTGCAATTTTCATGAAATTAGGCCGCGCACCCGCTATAAGATCGATACTCTTCATAGTCCCTCCTCGATCGGTACCCACAGCCATGGTCCGTTTCCTGCCGAACTCTTTAAGAAATCGCTCACTGTTTTCCTGAGATCCTACCCGCACTGCGCATTTTCCCCAAGCGTTTATCGAATAACAACGTGCACCATATCTCGCCAGTTTGTCGCTCCGCGGCTGACCCTCGTTTCACGTTTCGCGGCTCACGTTTCACGGTTCTTGGGAGCGAAACGAGAACGCCGCATGAGAAAAGGCGCGTCTCGGCGCGCCGGGGTTGGGTGGGTGAGAAGAGGACTTTTTTAGCATCCTCCTAAACAGACATATAGTTTGACCAAGACCACCGGCTGAAGAAGTGGGTTTTCGGCGGGAACGAGCATTGGCGGATTGCCGGAGATGTTCAGTGGAAGATCGATAACAGGCTCAAAACCACGGATGTTATTGATTAGCACACAATAGGGAATAACAATTAGATATGTAAGCGTATGTGCCGGAGATACAGCAGCTACTCGAACCCACCATTTCGGGGTAGCTCCCCCACCTCCTGAGGAATAGTTAAGCCGGCTCTTCCAGATTATCCTCGGCTTCACTATGGTGAAGCGGGGTATCAAATCATTCTCCGGCAAGCATGTGCTGCTTTTGCAGGGCCCGTTGGGGCCATTTTTCAGGCGACTGGGTCGTGATTTGGAAGAGAGCGGGGCCCGGGTCAGCAAGATCAATTTCAATGGTGGAGATTGGCTGTTTTATCCCCGACGGTCGGAGACCTATCGGGGTCCGATGGAAGATTGGCCAGAGTACCTGTCGCAGATTCTGACCGAATGGAAGATCGACGTCGTCCTCATGTGTGGGGATTGCCGGCCTATCCATAGATATGTGCGGCAACAGACCGAACGCTTGGACATTGAGTTGGGGGTATTTGAAGAAGGGTATCTGCGGCCGAACTACATTACATTGGAGCAGTCAGGGGCGAATAATTACTCGAGCCTGCCACGATCGGCCGATTTTTATCTGAAACAATCGGGGGACGACGTTGCCAAGCCGCTTCAGGTCGGCAAGGTGTTCTGGCATGCCGCGCTCTGGGCTCTATTGTACTACATAGCCAGTTCCCTGTTGCGACCGCTCTTCCCCCATTACCAGCATCATCGCAGTCTCACTGTCCGGGAAGCCTTTCCATGGGTGCGAGGCCTCTGGCGCAAGTGTTATTACCATGTGAAAGAACGAGCGGTTCGGGGCCGATTGGAGAAAGAGTACTCCGGTCGTTTCTTCCTTGTGCCCTTGCAGGTCTACCACGATTCACAGATGCACATGCATTCCGACTACGCCGATGTCGAGGCCTTTATCCGTAATGTGGTAACGGATTTTGCGAAGAATGCCGAATCAGAGGCGTATCTGGTCATCAAACATCATCCTATGGATCGGGCATATCGCGACTACACCGCTCTCTGTGCGCAGCTAGCGGAGTACCACGGTATAAAAGAACGGCTATATTATGTACACGATCTCCACTTGCCGACAGCCTTCAAGCACACTCGTGGTGTGGTCGTGGTGAACAGCACGGTGGGGCTCTCCGCGCTCATGGCTGACGTACCGGTAAAGGTGTGCGGGCGAGCGATGTACGACATCCCCGACATCGCGTATCAAGGACTGTTGAGCGATTTTTGGGCGGATGCGCCGTATTATAGGCCCAACAAACAGGCGCTACAAGGATTCTATACCTACCTGCTTCAGCGTACGCAATTAAATGGAAGCTTGTATAAACGGCTATCCGGGACTGCCTCACATTCCGGAGTGATCTGGGATGCTCCTGCCTATGTTTCCATCCTGGAAGGCCGCACTGAGCGTATGAGAGCAGGAGAATTCCAGCAGCTCGTCGCAAAGGGCCAAGTAGCCGCATGACATTAAGGGTGACCCTCGAGCGTGACGAGACGGGCGCGCGTATCTTGTTCAAGCCTTTCAAGTTGCAAGCCTCTGGTTTCCAGTTTCAAGTTATTCATTTCGGATTGGTGAAATTCCGAGATCGAACCTGAAACCTCAACCTAGAAACCAGCAACTCCACACCCCAACGACGCTTCACGTGTCAGCGTAGCGAATCGGCGATTGCAGAAGAAGCGCCCAGGAATAATGCGGGCCAGGTGTGGATCCTGGTCGAAACAGTGGTACCGCTGGTTTTGTGAATCTGCTTTGTAGACGTCACCTCATCGCGTATCCTGCAATACAAGAATCGTAATGGCCTTCGCCCACGGTTCGGCCAATGTTCGGCACAGAAATTCTGTGTGGTCGCCGGCATCCATAGCCTAGGCAGTCTGGAAAGCCCTCTTCCTGCGAGAAACGGTTGTCCGATCGTTCGCGGGCGAGCCGCCTAGCGCTGGATTTTAGTCGAACCAGCGGGGCATCTGGTTTTGTAAATCTGGTTTCTAGAAGCAACTAATACCGTATCCTGCAAGGTGAGAATCGTGATGGCTTTCGCCGATGATCCGGCCAATGTTCAGCATAGAAATTCTGTACGGTCGCCGGCATCCATAACCTTGGCAGTCTGGAAAGCGCTTCTCCTTCGAGAGGCGGTCGCTCGGTTATCTGCGACACGAACGGCATGGCTGTGGCTCATCCTTGATCCGGTCATACAAATCATCTTTTTAAATGTGCTGTTTGGATTTGTTCTGCAAAGACTCATCGGGAACATCGACATGGGTCTCTTTATCACAACAGGCGTGCTCGGATTCGGCCTTGCACGGAATACGGCCATGCGCATAAAAGATGCCATTACCGCCAACGACACACTCTTAACCTACCGGCAGGTACTCGCAGTTGATACTGTCTTAGTGCGGGCTGGATTAGAGGCCCTTCTGTTTATCATCAGTGCTTTGTGTCTTTTTATAGGACTTGGGCTAATTGGGTACCAGGTATTCCCTCACGAATTTTTGCAGGTCATGCTGGCATTCGTTGCACTGTGGTTGGCTGGTGTTGGCCTGGGGCTGATACTTTCCGTATCGTCTCAGTTAATTCCAGAATCAGGGAAAGTGGGGGGGGTGATACTGGGCCCCTTATATTTCGTATCAGGGATCATGTACCCGCCTTCGGCGATTCCCCCAGCCTATCAAAGCTGGTTCCTGCTGAACCCCTTTGTCCATGGGATTGAGACCATTCGAACTGGATTTTTCCCTCAATATCATACGATCCCAGGAGTGAGTATGGGCTATCTCTTGGCTTTTGTCATGGTCACGATTTGTCTCGGACTCGCACTCCATGTTCGATATGCCACAAGGGTTGTAACCAAATGATTGTTGTGGACGGAGTTTACAAACGTTATCGATCCGACCACGGCATGGGTAAGTGGGTGCTGCAAAACGTAAGTTTCAAGATCCCGCCCAAACTCAATGTCGGGTTAGTAGGACGGAATGGGGCAGGGAAGTCCACGTTATTAAGGCTGATCGGTGGAATCGATACGCCGACGCGCGGCCTGGTCGAACGCCGTTGCCGCGTCTCATGGCCGATGGGCTTTGGCGGGGGCCTGGCGGCGTCTCTGACCGGACGCCAGAATGCCAAATTTGTCTGCCGTATTCACGGCCACGAAGAAGACATGGAAGACCGCCTTCGCTACATCGAGGACTTTGCAGAGATTGGAGAGGCGTTCGACGAGCCTATTAAGACATACTCGTCAGGAATGAAGTCCCGGCTGCAATTTGGGCTCTCCTTGGCATTTGATTTCGATGTGTACATTTCAGACGAGGTGACCTCCACCGGTGATGCGGCATTCTTGAAGAAAGCGGCTGCTGCATTCAAATCACTCACTGATCGGGCCGGTCTCATAATGGCCTCTCATGGGGAAGGTACCCTCAAGGAGTTTTGCACGTCCGGTATTTTGTTGCATGAGGGACGAGCCTACTGGTTCGACAGTATCAACGATGCCCTTACAGAATACAGGAAAAGTCTCGAACGATGATGCCACTTCATTTCATGCCACCGGAACAAACCCAACCAAGCGTTGCGACGTTTTCGACAAGCCGCACGTCTACCAGAAGGGTACTCAAACCCTTTCGGGGGAAAGGGTACACGTTTTGGCTGGCATTGCTTCTCTGCCTACTGGCCGTCGTGTATTGGGGATTCATTGCGTCAGATCGCTATGTCTCGGAAGCCCACGTCATCATTCAGCAGACGGATATGGCGATCGGCCAATCGACGGGCATCTCGAGTCTTCTCGGCATGTCCGGCGGTGCCAACAGGGCGGACCAACTACTTCTTCGCGACCATCTGTTGTCGGTCGACATGCTCGAGAAGCTGGATAAGGAGCTGGGCTTGCGAGAGCACTACAGTGATCGCAGCCGCGATCTCATCTCTCGCATGTGGTCTGTAGACATCTCCCGTGAGTGGTTTCATCGATATTATCTCTCCCGGGTCGCAGTGGAATTCGATGAGTATGCTGGCGTGCTGGTCATTCGCACAGAGGCCTTCAATCAGGAGAAGGCTCGTGCCATGACAACCCTGTTGATGGAAGAGGGGGAACGCTACATGAACACGGTGGCCCGCCGGCTTGCCCAGGAGCAGGTCTCCTTTCTCGAAACGCAAGTCGGGCAGATCAGCGAGCGTGTCCTGCAGGCCCGTCAGGCGGTCTTGGCCTATCAAAACGAACGTAATTTGGTGTCTCCGCAAGGGACGGCTGAAAATGTCTTCGGGATCATCAACCAACTTGAAGGGCAACTCACCACACTTAATACTCAGCGGGGCGCCCTCTTGGGATATTTGAATCCTCAAAATTCTTCTGTCGTTGAGCTTAATTTGCAGATCGCATCCGTCAAGAAGCAGATTGCGCGACAGCAAGCACGCCTGACTTCCTCCGAACGACAAACTTTGAATCATGCGATTGAAGAATTCACACGGCTGCAGATGATCGCGGAGTTTGCGCAGGATATGTATAAGACGGCGTTGGCGGCGCTAGAAAAGGGGCGGATCGAGTCCATGAGAACCGTCAAGATGGTGTCGGTGATCCAGAGTCCTACACAGCCCCAGTACCCGATGGAACCTCGCCGAATCTACAATACGGCAGTGTTTATTGTGGCAACGCTCATGCTGGCAGGCATCGTCAGTCTATTGAGTACCATCATTCGGGAGCATCGAGACTAATCTATGCGCCACATACTTATCGCATTGATCGCGCTGGTATTCGCCAATCCTGTATTGGCGCAGAGTCCCGGTTTATTGGGCAGCCTTTTTGGGCAATCTGGTGGAAGCCAACCTCAGCCAAGCCCACTGCCGCTGATTAAACCGACTCCTTCCCTGGGAAAAGTTGAGCTTCCAGCACCAGCCTCACCGCAGGAATCGGTGAGTGAGATTCGTCCGGGGCCGCAGCAATCAGCCGTTAGCACGGCAAATCGTAACAGTCAGGTCTTTGGCGCGTCTCTCTTCACCGGGGCGTTCGCTCGCCAAGGGCCGACGCAGTTCAATCCGGACTATCTCATGGCCATTGGCGATAGCGTCAGGCTGCGACTATGGGGCAGCGCGATATTCGACAATGTTCTGATGGTTGATCCACAGGGCAACATCTTCATTCCCGCTGTCGGGCCGGTGAAAATCCTGGGAGTCCGTAACCAGGACCTGGAGAGTGTCATAGAAAAAGCCGTTCATCGTGTGTATCGGGCCAATGTGTACAGCTACGCCAGCCTGTCTGAAGCGCAACCGGTGCGGGTGTATGTGGGAGGGTTTGTCAATCGGCCAGGCCTCTACAACGGTACGTCGATGGACAGCCTACTTCATTATCTGGATCAAGCAGGGGGCATCGATCTGGAACGCGGATCTTTCCTGAATATTCAGGTCAAACGCGGAGCCCAAATCAGAACGAACATGAACTTGTACGATTTCCTGCTTGAGGGCAAGATTCCTCAAGTACAGTTAGCCGACGGCGATATCATTTTTGTCTCCCCCCGTCAAAAAACGGTCACGGTCTCCGGCCTGGCAGAAAACGCCAAGCGCTTTGAGTTCTCCGGCGCAGAATTGAATGGAGCGGATCTCATTAAATTGGCGAAACCGTTTCCGCTAGCCACACACGTGCGTGTGACACGCAATACCGGCACTATAAGAAACCTCGAATATTACCCGCTGGATCAGGCCGGAAGCCTACAGCTGATCGATGGCGATGAACTCGCATTTACTGCCGACAAACGGCCGGGCACCATCACGGTGCGGGTCGAAGGAGAACATCAGAGCTCCCAGGAGCACCAGCTGCCCTATGGCACGAGGATAGGAGAACTCCTGAAGCGCATTGAGTACTCCGATCGTTCCGACGTCGCCAATCTGCAACTCTTTCGCCTCAGCGTGAAAGATCGCCAAAAGCAGGTACTGCAAACCTCGCTCAAGAGCCTGGAAGCAGCTGCGCTCACTGCTCGGTCAGGTACCAACGATGAGTCGATACTGCGGGCCAACGAAGCGAGTCTTATTCTACAGTGGGTCGAGCGGGCCAAAGAGATAGAGCCTTCCGGTCAAGTACAGATCGCACAGGCGAGCCTGCGAGACGAATTGCTGTTGGAGAATGGCGACACGGTCCGTGTGCCGGTCAAAGACGGCCTGGTGTTGGTGGGTGGCGAAGTGATGTTCCCCAATACGTTACCGTTCGAAAGCGAACTGTCGGCGCATGACTACATCGAGCGAGCCGGTGGATTCACGCAGAATGCCGATGCATCGAAAGTGATTATCGCCCATCGCGACGGCAGTTTTGTTGAGAGCACCGAAGGATTTTTCAGCAGAGCACCAAAGGTCCGTCCAGGAGACCACATTCTGGTGCTGCCCAAGATCGATGTGAAGTCTCGGCAGATCGCAAAAGAGATGACCACAATGCTGTTTCAATTGGCGTTGATGGCAGGTGTTGTGTTTAGGATGTTTTAACGAGAGCCTGGCGCATTGATAGCTAAGGGGTGGACGTGATTTTCCACACGTCAAATTCTCCTTATTAGCATTGAGCAGGGAGAGCACTGCGTGACGGTAATCGATCGGTCCATCTGCATTTCCATCGCACAACGACTACGACTCAAGATCTCATTACTTTGGGAGATGGGGCAATGAGTGGGAAACTTCGGGCTCAACCGAAAATGGCGACGAGGAAAGGGGGAAAGGATCCCCGTGCCAAGGTGATCATGTTGAAGGATAGGGCAGTGAGTCGGAAATTTCCTGCTCAATCCAAAATAGCCTTGGGAGAAATCAATTCGGCGCGCCCCGAACATCTTCTGGTGCTGGAACAAGCCCATCGTGAGGAATTAGAACGAGTTCGCCTGCAATATGTAGAGCGGATCCGACAGGCCGAGGCGGCGCGTCTTAATGCAGAACATAGACTCGATGAACAACTGAGTTCCCATGCCAATCTCGCCGAGCAGTATAGCCTAGAAGCAAAGCAGCGTACTGTCGAATTGCTGTCAGCGAAAGATCTGCTGCTCAAGGCTACCGAAGATGCGGTCACGGTTGAGAAGCGTATTTTGGATACAGAATCGCGTTCCGATGCATTTGATACGGAACGGAGGACATTCCAGGAAACCATCCTGAAGCTGCGCGGTCAGCAGGAAGATCAAGCTAAGGAGACAGCCTTGGTTCAAGCTCAGCTTCAGACCGAACGGCAGACGCTGGAGGCAGTCACCCAGCAGTATCGGGGTGCCGCTAAACAGGTCACTGTGCTGGAGCAGCGGGTGATGGAAGAAGCGATGGCCCGCCAGGCGGCGGAACAGGTATTGGCTCAGGCCACTAACCAGTTGGAAGAGACTCAGCGCGACCTCCTGGAGGTACGCGCGGCGCTTTTGCAGCAGCAACTCACACAGTTGACCGTTGAAGAGCAGGCGAAGAGGGTCGCGGTGCACGAGGCGGAGGGAAGAGCCCTCCGTCTGGAGGCGGAGCTGGAGACGGCCACTCAGCAGTATCGGGGTGCCGGCGAACAGGTTATCGCGCTGAAGCAGCGAGTAATGGAAGAAGAAATAGCCCGTCAGGCGGTGGAGCAGGCGTTGGCCCAGGCTGCGCTGCAGCTGGAACAGGCCCAGTTTAGCCTCCAGGAGGAACGTGCGGCGTTTCAACAGCAGCTGGTCCTGGTTACGGCCGAGGGGCAGGCGAAGAGCGTGGCGGTGCAGGAGGCGGATGGAAAACTGCTCCGCGTGGAGACCAAGTTAGCAGAGACGAACCAGAAGTATCAGGCTGCCACCGAACAGCTTACTGTTTTGCAGAAATGGCTGACGCAGGAAGAAACCGCCCGTCAGGCGGCGGAGCAGGCGTTGGCTCAGGCTACGCTGCAGCTGGAACATTCTCAGCAGAGCCTCCAGGAGGAACGTGCGACGTTGCAGCAGCTCACACAGTTGACCTCTGAAGAGCAGGCGAAGAGGATCGCGGTGCATGAGGCGGCGCTGGAGACGGCCACCCAGCAGAATCGGGGTGTCACCGAACAGGTCGCTACTCTGCAACAATGGCTGACGCAGGAAGAGACAGCCCGTCAGGCGGCGGAGCAGGCGTTGGCTCAGGCTACGCGGCAGTTGCAACAGAGTCAGTGGAGCCTCCAGGAGGAACGTGCGGCGTTGCAGCATCAGCTCACACAGTTGGCCGCTGAAGAGCAGGCGAAGAGGGTGGCGGTACACGAGATGGGAGGAAAACTCCTCCGCCTAAAAGCGGAGCTGGAGGCAGCGAACCAGCAGAATCTTGGTGTCGGTGAACAGGTCAACGAGCTGAAGCAACGGGTAACACAGGCAGAGACGGCCCGCCAAGTGACAGAAGAGGCACTGACCAAGACCACCACCTGGCTGGAACAGGCTAAATCTAGAAATCGGCAGCTGACGACGGAGACGATTCCGGAATTAAAGAACAAACTTGAGACGCAGTATTCGACTGTTCGTGATGGGCGGCATGCTCTTGAACAGGTCCGTATTGAATTGCGAGAAAGCAAAAAATCGCTTGCTGAGACAACCAAGCAGCTTCAAAAAGCGCGACAACAGATAGAAGCTGCGGGACATCAACTGGAAAAGACACGCGCGACCAGTATTTCCTTTCGGTTGGGCTATCTGTTGATTCATAACAGCAAGTCGGCAAAAGGCTTACTAAGATTACCATCAGCACTGTGGGCGCTTCGCAAAGAAACCCTCCAGCGCCGTAAAAAAAAAGTATTCGTCCCTAGTCCTCCTCACCTGTCGCCAGTATCAAAGCCGGCTTATATCGTATCGAGACCTGCTGCATTAACGGATTCTCTGCCGCAAGAGCAATCATCACATGGGCGTATGATTTCAGCTGACGCCCCCTCGCTTTTCCCCGCGGAGTCCACCAGTGCCTCTGCTCCCGATCGCAAACTCAACATTGCCTGCATCTTGAACGAGATCACATTTAGCTCTTTTCACTCGGAAGCTACCTTACATCGACTGACCCCAAGTCACTGGCGGGCGGAATTGGAGGCAGCTAAGCCAGACCTGCTGTTTATCGAGTCTGCTGAGTACGGGAAGGATGGACTCTGGTGCAATGCGATCGGCCAGACGAGCGCGGAATTGCCAGCAATCGTCGAGTGGTGCAGGGCGAAGCAAGTTCCTACGGTACTCTGGTGCAAGGAAGACCCGATCCACTCTGAAACCTTCCTTAACATCGCGAAGCTATTCGATTATCTGTTTACCCCGGATATCGACTCTATCTCTCGGTACAAAGGTGCGTTGGGGCATGACCGGGTATACCTCTTGCCCTTTGCGTGCCAGCCGGCCACCAACAATCCGATCGAAACGTACCAACGCAAAGATGCTTTCTGCTTTATGGGCGCCTTTCACGTGCGTTACCCGGAGCGAACTCGTGAGCTTAGCGCCTTTGTCCTGGAGCTCCCGGCCTTCCGGCCACTGGAGATATACGATTGTAACTACGGCAAGAACGATCCCGGTTCCCAGTTTCCTGCGGAATACCGACAGTACATCGTCGGTACCCTCCCGTTTGACCAGATCGATAGGGCCCACAAAGGCTACCGGTATGCCATCAATCTCAACTTGATCAAGCAATCCCAGTCAATGTTTGACCGGCGCGTGTTCGAATTGCTGGTGTCCAATACCGTTACCATCAGCAATTTCTCACGGGGCCTCCGCCTCCTCTTTGGCGATCTGGTCATCAGCACGGACAGCGGCGCAGAGGTTATCCGTCGGCTGAAGAAGCTGACCGACAATGAGCCACGTAGCCGAAAGTTCCGGTTGGCCGGACTCCGCAAGATGATGAGCGAACATACCTATGGGCAGCGCTTGGCCTATGTCGTCTCCAAGGTCAGCGGCAAGGTAATCAAACAATCGTTGCCGCACATTGCCGTGTTGGCCCATGTAGAGAACCAACGTGAGCTGGACGGGATACAAGCAAATTATCAACGCCAGCGGTATGCCCATTCCTTACTGTACGTGATCGTCGGTGAGGGGATGGTCCCTCCGGTGAGTGATGATCCCCGAGTACGCCTGCTGACTTGTGAACAAGCCAAGAAGATGGTCGTGGACGGGATTGACAAGAAGGCCGAGCTCGTAGCTGGCATGGTCGCGGCGGACTATTACGGTCCCAACTATCTAGAGGATATCGCCCTGGCTACGCGGTATACGTCAGTGGAACTGATCGGTAAAGCGGCACGGTATACCTGGGAAGGTGGCGGATTTCAGCTGAAGCAGCCGGATGATGCCTATCACCACGTGCGGTCCCTGCCGGCTCGCGCGGCGGCGATCCGGCGTCAGGCGATCGCCCACGAACCGATCCTGTCCTGGGTGCAATCGCTGGGCACCCGCCAGCTTCAAGCTGACCAGGGACTGGCCATCGATGAGTTCAATTACTGCGAGCAGGGCGCGGCGGCCGATGTTGCACTGATAATAGAAACGGTCGACGACCTGCTCGGTCTCAATACCGGTATTGCGATTGACGACCTGTTGGAAATTGCTGAACGCATCGCACCGGAACGGGCTTGCCACGATGAGAGCCCACGACTAACCGGCTCACAGTTGGCCGGCGACTTTGGCAAGAGGCCGAGTGCGGCGATTACGCTCGCAGTCGAAGGTCAAAGCTGGCGGGTCGACTCCACGCTGCCGGACGGCAAGCATGACTATTTCTATGCCACGACTGACCACAGTCTGGACGAACTGGGCTTCACTGAGCGGCTGAAGTTCTATTTCGATGTTACGTCCGGCTTGGATATTCAACTGGTCATAGTGTTCCTGGATGTTCAGCAGCAGAAAATCAGCCAGGTCATCAAGCCTGCGAATCACAACGTGGAGACAGTCATTCCGCCCGGTACCACCCGTATTCGCTTGGGGTTGCGGATTTATTCTGGTGGCAATGCTGTAATAAACGGCTTGGTGCTCGGGCACCGCAATTTGCAGCCATCGGAGTTGATCGGAGAAGCCGAGCATTTGCTTCTCACCAATCAGTATCCATCCTACGATGACCTCTACCGCAACGCCTTTGTCCACAGCCGTGTGGTCGCTTACGCCGAGCGAGGCATCCGGGTAGACGTATTCCGACTGAGGAGTTGCGAAGGGCTCTCGTACCACGAATTCCACAACATCGATGTTATCACCGGCTCACAGGAGGCGCTGCACAAGCTACTGACCGGCGGCCATTACCAGAGCGTGCTGGTGCATTTCCTTGACGAAGCGATGTGGCAGGTGCTGCAGCATCACATCGGGCGAGTTAAGGTTTTCGTTTGGGCGCACGGATTTGAAATCCAACCGTGGCACAGGCGTGATAACTTCGAGAACGAGGAACAGCGGGATAAGGCCAAGGTTCAGAGTAAGGCACGAATGGCCTTCTGGCGCAACCTCCTCAGACAAATGCCCGAGAACTTGCATCTCATCTTTGTGTCTAAGTATCTCGCTGAAGTTACGATGGAAGATCTCGGATTCAGATTGCCGGACTCGCAATATAGGGTTATTCACAACGCAATCGATACTGATCTTTTTGCATACCAGAGGAAATCGGCGGAGCAGAGAAAGAAAATTCTTTCGATCCGGCCCTATACATCTCGCACCTATGCAAATGATCTGAGTGTGAAGGCTATCTTGTTGTTGTCTGAAAAGCCGTATTTCAAGGATCTCGAGTTTCGAATAATCGGAAACGGAAGATTATTTGATGAAGTGCTTGCGCCGGTACGTGAATTTGGTAACGTCTACATTGAAAAGCGATTCCTGACGCATGCAGAAATTGCGGCAATGCATCGTGAATATGGGATATTTTTGTGTCCGTCACGCATGGATACCCAGGGTGTCTCACGCGACGAAGCGATGTCCTCTGGATTAGTGCCAGTGACCAACGCGGTCGCAGCCATTCCAGAGTTCGTAGACGGGATCTGTGGATGTCTCGCACCGCCAGAAGACTCAGCTGGTTTAGCTGAGGGTATTGCTCGACTATATGAGTCCCCTGAGCTTTTCTTGGCCATGTCAGCTGCCGCAGCAGAAAGAGTCCGCTTGGAGAGTGGCCGAACCAGTACCATAGGACTCGAACTGAGTTTGTTTACGATTAATCACATCTGAAGAGGCTATCCGGAGGAGCAGGCTCTTTGCACAACTATGTCGTCATTCACTTGGCGAACTTGAGATTTGGAATCGACAAGTATGGGCTGGCTTAGAGGAGAATCAATAGGTGATAGGAGGCCGGAGAATGAACAACGGAGGCCGGATTCTTCTGAATTTGCTAAAAATGGTGACAGAACTTTGAAGAAGCGGTTGTATAGAGGTGCCTATGAGTAATTCCTATCCGCTCCCCCAAAGTAAGGATGCAGTGCTAGCTGAAAATCTCAAGAAACATGGTGAGCAACTTGAGGAAGAGAACCGTCTGTTGCTGCTTCAACTACATCAAGTTGAGGAAGAACTTGAGCGTTACTATCTTCTCAATCAACAAAATGAAAAGCGGCTTGTTGAATTATCTGAGCTTGTAAAGAGCACCCCATCAACGGCGAAAGAGGAACAAAGCCGACTGGCGGCAGAACGGCAGCAGCACTTTGAGAAGCTGACCCAGGCGCGTGATGCGGAGGCGAAGCTGGCGGCGGACCGGCAAGGGCAGCTGGAACAGGCAGGCCGTTATTTAGTTTATTTGGTTTGTCTCGTTTGTTTGGTTAAACCAGATAGACCAGATGAACCAGATAAACAAAACAAACCAGTTTGAGCATCCTGCGAGCCGTTTTTCCGACATTACTCTTTGCAAGGTCGCAGTGGATTTTGAGCAGAAACTGAGTTTTCCCACAGCCTGCTAGGTCGCTAGCTCGTGGCCTTGCATCTGCTTGCAAGGGGCGGTCATAGTTTTCACTGGGACGCGAGGTATCGTGAATCTTATACTGGCACGCTTATCCGTGGCGTGGCCTCTTCGATCATCACGCCGTTCTCGTACCGGATTGCCGCATTTTCTTTATCCTCCCTCGTCTCTTGGCTATAATTGAGACTCTCATAGTTGCGATTCATATAGGCAACCCGTCCGGACTTAGAACCTAGCTTCCAGGCTTAAGGGTTTACCCGATAGTGAGGGTATCGGATGATTAAAGTGCTCCTCATCGAAGACAATGACGTCGACGCTCAGCTCACGCAGGATCTCCTTTCTGAGTGGAGCACAGAGGAGTTCCAGGTTGCCAGGGCGACGACGCTCGCAGAGGGACTCTCTCTTCTCAGCCGTGAGCGGTTCGATGCCATGCTCTTGGACCTGTCTCTCCCCGATGCCTTTGGTCTCCCGACAGTCAGAGAGGTTCATGCATCCAGTCCGACGATCCCCGTTGTTGTCCTGAGCGGTGTGAGCGACCAAAGTCTTGCGATTCAAGCCGTCCGACAGGGAGCGCAGGATTACCTTGTCAAAGGTCAGGGTCATCCCGAACTTTTAGCTCGCGCCATTTGCTATGCGATTGAGCGGAAACGATTTGAAGAACACCTGACCTACCTTGCACAGTACGATCACTTGACTGGACTGGTGAATCGTACCCTCTTTCGAGATCGGCTGGTTCAAGCTACGGCTCGAAGCAAACGCATGCAACAAATGATTGGTCTCATGCTTCTCGATCTCGATAGATTTAAATTGGTGAATGATACCTTCGGCCACGACATAGGAGACGAATTACTCAAGGCCGTGTCTGAAAGACTCAAAACTTGTGTGCGGGAAGTCGATACAGTGGCCCGGATGGGCGGGGATGAGTTTACGATTATTCTAGAAGGAGTTTCTTCCGAACAGAATATTCTTGTGGTGGCAAAACGCATCACAGAATCCATCTCTACGCCGTTCGAGTTAAAGGGTCACTGCATCTCCATCGGCATCAGCATTGGCATTACGATCTATCCTCAGGATGATCATCCTGTCGATGAATTACTGAAGCATGCCGACACGGCTATGTATCAAGCGAAACAGCAAGGCGGCAGTGCGTTCCATCTCCACGAAGCCTCTAGAACTCACTCGGCCAATCTCCTTCCCTAGCCCGCATTATTCATGAACTCTTCTGTTGCAATCGCCGCTCCGCTGCTACGACGAGCCTCCGGTCGGCGGGCTCGCCCCTCAGACCCTCAACGTACTGCACGAGTAAGCCTCAGGTCATCAGGACTCCGTTCGCCGCTCTCGCCACGCGGCTCAGCGATTTCACGACGAACCGTCATGAATAGTGCGGGTTAGCAGGATGCTGAAAAAATCCGCCAGCCTGTCTTGTTCATTTGGTCTGTTTAGTCTATTCGGTCTGTCTGGTTAGTCTGGCTCATCTGGTTAGCTTCGTTTAACCAAACACACGAGACAGACCGAATAGACCAGACAAACGAGAGAGACCGGGCTGGGCCCATCATCTCCCGATGTCGCCTAATGGCTGGTCCGTTACAATCAAGGTTCCGCGCGGATTGGGGGCAAGAATATTTGAGGCGTCGAGGGCCTCCCGACCGGGAGTAGGGTGGCAGTCGGGAGTGATCACCATCCCCCAATGCTGATTTTCGCTGCATACATTGTCGACGAGGAGCGCCTCTGCGTGATGAAAGAGGAGAATGCCGCTCAGCATATTTTCTCGGCACTGGTTCCTGACGAGCTCCGGATGGCTCCCGGGATCCCGCACCGCAATACCGAAATGGTGATTGCCTCGGCAAAGATTATCGGCAATCCTCGGCTGTGCCCCTGCAAATACGAAAATCCCCGATTCGCGATTGCCACAGACTTCGTTTTCAACAAATGTCAGCCGCGATTGCGGCCCGTATATCACGACGCCAGACAGAATACCCTCTGTGGCACGGCACTGTGTCACGACGCAAGTACTATCGAGCAGGTTCATCGCCGAATGCTGATCGCTGCCGACGTATCGAAACGTGATGCCGGAGATGCGACCGCTTGGAACCTGTTGTAGATAGAGGGGCCCTCCACGGCGGGAGAATATCTGTACCTTGTCTCGATCAGCCCCCACCAAATGAATCGGTCGCCCCGTGATAAAGACTTTGTCCTCATAGATTCCGGGACGTACAAAAACCTGGTCATGCTCTCCTGCATCGAGTAGTGCCGCACTGGGTCGCGGGTACGAGTCGCCGTTATTTGCGTCGACAATCAAGGTCCTTCCCCCGAGTGGATTCGGCGGTGGATCAGCTATCATGTCCCACTCCCTTCATCTCGCTTTTCTTGTTCATTTGGTCTGACTGGTTTGTTTCGTTTATTTCGTTGGTCTGGTTCAACCAAATAAACAAGACAAACCAAACAAACCAGTCAGACCGCGTCGCATTATTTCGGCCACAAACATGCAAGTCAATGTTCCAGCAAACCGTTTACTGAAGCCACTTCATAGGGGGCCTGTTTCAATATGTCAAGGTGGGGACTCACGCACAGAGCGTACAATTCTGTCGCTGTGGTGGGGCTAACCACTCGGTAAATCTTGGTATCGAGTGACGTCAAGCTCTTGGATTTCTGTCGATTTTCGTCAAGCTGGATAGTTGTATGGTGGCATGGCGATTGCGTTATTGCAGGAGGACGGAGAGCAAGACTGTTTCGAGCAGCACGGAGGGATATGATGAACATACTGAAGATCGTGCTTACAACAATGATCGCGGTGCTGTTTTCCTTCAACCTCGCCGTGGCCGCCCCCTCCAAGGTGCAGGATTCGTCTCGACACCTCTATGATCGAGTGATGGAGGAGTACAAACATAGGGATTACGCGGCCGCGCTGGCTGGTTTTCGATTCTTTCTAGAACTCCACGGACAGTCTTCGCTGGCAGCTAACGCACAATACTTGGTGGCAGAATGTCAGTACCGATTGGGGCGCTATAAAGAAGCTTTAAAATCCTACTACCACGTTGTGTCCTACTACCCGCTCAGCCCGAAGCTTGCTGCTTCTACCTTGAGAATTGGGCAAACCTATACGAGGCTAAAGGATCACGAGAAAGCTCATATGATGTATGAGCGAGTGGTCGATCAATACCCTGAAAGCGCTGAAGCTGAGACGGCACGGAAAGTCCTCGACACCGCGCCGATGCAGGAGGAGGAACCGACCCCTCAACGGATCAGCAACGGCTCGCTCGACTAGTTCTATTTCAGACAGGCAAGGAAGGCATCGGCGATACGCAGTGGCAGTCACTCATCTTCACCGACGCCAAATAGCTGAGCCAGTTGAGGCACTGTATAGGACGTGTGAGGTTTCAACGTGGTCAACGTAATGCCTGCTGCCTGTAGCACTAACTGTATTTCCCGCCTCCGAGTGACCTCCTGTAGCTGAGCGGGGAACCCTTCCTCAAGTAGTACAACCTGCTCCGCAGTCTTCGTTCCTGGGTGAACCAATACAAAGTCGAGTTGCTTTAGCGCGATCTGTCTCAGCACCTGCGACCGAGCCGTTCCTTCTGCCTCGACACTGACAACAGACCAGAGCGGAACCCTTGCAAAGACAAGATAGTGGTCTTCCACTGCCAAACGAATGAGATTGTAGAGCAAGAGATCAGTGTCAGTCAGTAGAGGCTGGGGACGCAACGTGACGTTAGGAGGAAGGACAAATGGCTCTTTCCCGACTGGCCCAGCGGTTGACGAGACCTTCAGCCGCCAAACTAGAAATACCAGGAGTACGATGGCAAGGCCGATGAATACATATTCCATCATGTCTCTATCGCCTAGGAAGGGATTCACGCCAGCGAGGTCCGTTCGGGACAATGGTCCCAAGGAGTACAGGATGGTTCGCGCCTGTCACAGAAGGGATATTGCCCCACTGTCCAGTTACGGTTTGGTAGGCCAATAGGGCAAAGGCCACCGCCTCAAACACCTTACTGTCCCACCCCAGGGCCTCAAATGTGGTGACTGGAACGGGGGCAAAGACCGTTGCGAGGTGGCTCATAATTGCACGGTTATGGACGCCACCGCCACCCACCACCACTTCATCGATCTCACCGCTGATCCACCGCCGCGAGGTTCCCACCGCCTTGGCCGTCCACATACTGCAGGTTGCCAATAAATCTTCGATCGAGAGGGTGCGTTGTTGCTGAATCGCGATGAGCTCCTCGATGAGATCAGGACCGAATACTTCCCGCCCAGTCGATTTGGGAGGCCGCTTGGATAGAAAGGGATGCGCGAGGAGTTTGCTTAACAATCGTGAATCGACCTGCCCTTTCATGGCCAGTTTCCCATCACGATCCATCAACAATCGCCCGTGGGTCACACGCGCCATGAGACTGTCCAGCACCATATTGGCTGGCCCCGTATCGAACGCCTGCACCTTGTTGAGGTGTCCCCCTTTCGGCACATAGGTCACGTTGCTGATGCCACCGAGATTCACCACTAATCGTGCGCGACGCGCATGCTTCAAGAGCAGCGCATGTGCTGCCGGAGTCAGGGGGGCTCCCTGGCCTCCTGCTGCGATGTCACGGGGGCGGAAATTGGCCACAGTGGTAATTCCTGTTCGTTCGGCAATGACGGCTGGCTCGGCGATCTGGAGGGTGGAACGAATGGCTCCGACTCCCGGCGCATGGATACCATGCGGAAGATGATGCAGAGTTTGACCGTGAGAACCGATCAATGCCACATCGCTCGGTTGAAGTTTCGCCTGCCGAATGACGTGTAGCGCCGCATTCGCAAACCATTCACCAAGAAGCGCATTGAGGTGGCACACTTCCGCGACCGTTCCTGAAACCGATGCGGAGAGAATACGTTGCTGTAATGAGCGTGGATAGGCCAACGTGTGTGCCGCGAGCGTTCTTGCCTTCAGTGCGCGCCCGCGCCCAGTAATGTCCACAAGTGCCGCATCGACGCCATCACCTGATGTTCCAGACATAAGCCCCACGACGCGCATTTCTTGACCCCTTCAGTGATGCGTTGCAAGTGCGGTAGGATTGCTACGCTAATGGAACGCGCCGGAAGGGTCAAGCAGGGAAAACATCATAACCGAGCTTTCGAGGCCGGCCAAGTTGTTGCGTTGACAACAAGGGAACCCAATGTTACCGTCCTCGCCCATGTTTAATCTCCGATCGGTGCGCCTGGCTTGGATAATCCTCATTAGTTACGTTTTGCTCGCAGCGCCTCTGACATTTGCCGCCCCTCCTGCGGAGCCTCTCAATATCGTGGTCACGATTCCTGTATTGAAGGATCTAGCCGAACAAGTTGGCGGTTCCCATGTACGGGTAACCTCTCTACTGAACGGCTATGAAAACGAACATACCTATTCCCCTAAGCCAAGCGATCTCGTTGCCGTTCGGAAAGCTCGGCTACTGTTCGAAGTCGGGATCGGGCTTGAAGTCTGGGTCTCTTCGTTGGTGAAAAATGCCGGCAGCGCATCGCTCAGGGTCGTCACCACCACCAAAGGCATCGCGCTTCTTCGCGACAGGCCAGATCGTGGCGGCGCAGCTCATGCCGGCGAAGAAGAGGAGCGAGGAAATCCTCACGTGTGGTTGGATCCTGAGAATGCGATGACTATGATGCGGCACATCACGGAAGCGCTTATTCAGGTAGATCCGGCGCATGCCACGGAGTACCGAACCAATCAGGCTTCTTATCTTCTGAAACTGGATCAACTTCGACAGGACTTGAGCGATCGGATTACACGCCTTGTCGATCGGCGATTCATCGCCCATCACCCTGCCTGGCCATATCTCGCACGGCGGTTTGGGTTCCAGATCGTCGGGACGATTCAACCGCAATCCGGGAGTGAGCCATCGGCTCTCCAGCTTCACGGCCTCATCGCGAAGATCAAAAAGGAACGGATTAAGGTCGTGGTCTCGGAAATCCAGTTGAGTCAAAAGATACCCGATCTGTTGGCCAAGGAAACCGGTGCGCGTGTGGTAGTGCTCACCACGCTGACGGGAGGCCTCCCGAATACAGAGACCTATATCGACATGCTCCGTTATAATGTGCTCCAATTGGCCAATGCGCTGGAAGTGCCCTAGTCAAAAATCGTAACGTCCAAAGGTCATAAAGTCGCTGGCTCAGAAAATCTGGAGACTTGAAGATTTTCGAACTTGACGACCTTCAGACTTCTCATAATTCTTATGTCATCCCCTATCATTCATTTCGATCATGCCACCTTTGGGTTCCCTGGGGTGGTGGCACTTGAGGATATCTCGCTTGAGATTCAATCTGGCGAGTTCGTAGGGGTTATCGGGCCCAACGGATCAGGAAAGACAACTCTCTGCCGCGCGGTCCTTGGATTGATGGCTCCAATGAAGGGGCACCTGAAAATTTTCGATTGCGCCTGTGATGAGCTACGCTGTCACCACAGGGCCAGGATCGGTTACCTGCCTCAGAAGGGAGTGGTCGATCGTAACTTTCCCGTCACGGTACTGGAAACCGTCATGATGGGGCGGTACGGCACATTAGGTCTGTTCGCACGGCCATCAGGGAAAGATCATAAGATCGCGCTGGACGCCCTGGCTCATGTGGGGATGGAGGGGCATCGAGACGACGCGCTGGGCCACCTCTCCGGAGGACAGCAGCAGCGGGTCTTCATCGCCAGAGCCTTGGCCCAGCAACCGGATGTGTTGCTGCTCGATGAGCCGACGACCGGACTGGACATCACGACGCAGCATAACGTCATCGAGTTGGTGCAGCATCTGCACGAAGAGTTGGGTTTGACTGTCCTCTTGATCACCCACGACATCAATATGATCCGTTCGCGGGTGGACCGCCTCGTGCTCCTCAAGACCCGTCTCTACGCTGCAGGCCCACCTGCCGATGTTCTGAAGCCCGAGATTCTCAGCCAGGTCTATGGCAAAGACCTTGTTATTACAGAGAAAGACCTCGTCATTGTCGAGGATTACCACCATCATCACTAACTATTCTGCACGATGCTTGACCTCCTCACCTACGATTTCATGCAACGCTCCCTCCTCGCTGCGGCGATGGTGGGAGGGCTCTGCTCGGTTATCGGTGTCTTCGTCGTGCTTCGAGGGCTGGCGTTTATGGGAGCCGGTACGGCCCATGCCGCGTTTGCTGGAGTCGCGCTCGGCTATCTCATTGGCTGGCCGCCACTGCTCATGGCCATTCTCTTTGGTCTCGCCACAGTCTGGATCACGGGATGGGTGGAAGAAAAAGGCCGGATGAAGCTGGATGTCTCCATCGGCATTCTCTATACCGCCACCATGGCACTGGCCATTCTCTTCATCGGCCTCATGAAGACCTATAACGCCGAGATCTATGGCTATCTCTTTGGAAATGTGCTTGCCGTGACTAGTGAGGAGCTGGGCATAATTGCCGGGTTGAGCATCGTCGTCATTGGTGCGATTGTGCTGTTCTCGAAAGAACTGTACTTTATTGCATTCGACCAGGAAATGGCGGAAGCTTCCGGCGTACCGGCCCGACGCATATTTTTTCTCTTACTGACCCTGATTGCGCTCACGGTGGTGATATCGCTCAAGACTGTCGGTGCGATTCTTGTTTTCGCGATGATCCTGATTCCAGCTTCCACCGCCTACCAGCTGACGCATAGTCTCTCGACGCTGACCTGGTATTCGGTCCTCATTGGAATTACCTGCTCAGTGGGAGGAGTCCTTATCTCCTCCTACTGGGATATTCCCTCCGGCCCCGCCATTGTGTTGCTCGCCACAGTGTTGTTCTTTGTCGCGGTCATTTTTTCTCCCAAGCGGCAGCGGCAGTCTCTTGCCGCTACTTGATCTCAACTCCATATCACGCGTTGCCATCTGAATTCTCGCCCACTTCCATGTTGGCTCTCATCCTGTAGGGCAATCCATACAATGCTGTGTCGGCGATGAGACATTATTCCCCATAGGGAATGGCGCCAGGACTGCTACGAAATCACCCAGGGAAGCTGAAGACCGTAAGTATTCATATTGAATAGGTAATTCCGGTCATCAGATCACAATGGCGCGAAGTGAGATCGGGGTACCGAACTTGCTTTGCTGACACGGAGAAATGCGTTTCTGTAAGCCATTCATACCAATACATTACGGAGGGTTTATTCAATGGGTATCGTTATAGCTCGATGGGGTTTGGCAGGTTTCATGGTGATGAGCGCGCTTGCCACCGGCAGCCAAGCAAAGGCAGAAGAATGGAAGATGGAACAGGGTGGAATTGAACAAGGCAAAGTCGTGCTCGGTATGCGTGCAGGATTTGCCCCATTGACCCAATCATTGACGACTAATAGCTCGACCGACGTAGCATCCTTGGTCAATTTCCAAGCCATGTATAGCCTCAACAAGTGGCTCCTGGCGGGTATGATGTTGGAATGGGAACGCCATGGAGTGAGTGTGGAGCAGCCGTCAATCGACCTTGGACATCAAGATACAGTCTCTGTGCTCCCGACCGTTGAAGTCCGTCCGGTCAAATTCGGCCCGGTCGTTCCCTATGCCAACATGAGCTTTGGGGTAAACGTGAATGGCTTTGGAGGGAACGCCGGTAGCCAAATTAGCCCTAGTAATACGTTTGCGTGGAGACTTGGCTGGGGTGCTGATTATATGCTGACCAAGCAGTTTGCGTTGAATGCGGAAATGGCCTATAAGCGCAATGACGGACATGCGACTGTGGGTGGAGGTCTCAACAACGATTGGAATGCCTCGTCCTTCGGATTTCTCTTCGGCGCCAAGCTCTTCTTTTAGTTTCTGAATACTCGAGGTAGCTTGAGTGATGCGGAGCCCCCGGTTTGCGGGGGCTCCGCGTCAGGTCTGATAGATGGACAGAGACAAATGATGCCGGACTCGGAGAAGGCTCGCTATTCCTGTCGGCCTTGCTTGGACCGGCTCCAAACCATCCCTGTCTGTTCTTTCGAGCTAAACCCGAGCTTTTCGTAAAAGCCAGGCATGCGGGTGCAGAGCCAGAAAAGTTCGACTTTCTTGAGTCGGGGGTGGTTCAAGATGCGCTGGACAATGTTTGCTCCGACACCCTGACGCTGATGGGTCTTGTCGACAATCACATCCCAGATGGTCGCCCGGTAGACATAGTCGGTTAATACCCGGCCAAATCCGACCAGCAGATCCCCATCCCAAGCGGTTACGGCCACATCGGTGTGGCGCAACATCTCGCGTGCATCCTCAAGGGTTCGTCCTTTGGCCCATGGCGCTTGCTGGTAGAGGCGGACGAGCTTGGCTGGGTCGAGGTTCTTCTTTTCAGAAAAGGTGATGGTGGGCTTGAGGGTTGGAGGCATCTTGTACTAGATTAGCTCCCAGGTATAGCTACCAAAATCACGCGGAGTGTACGAGGAACATCATGACAACGCAAGTACGAACCTGCCCTAGGTGCGCGCAGCTGATGTGGCTGACAGAAGACCAGTACGAACGGCTGGATGAGGAAACCATCCGCGGAAAATGTCCTCAATGCGGATCGACGGTTCGCTTCAAGCTCGTATCGCAAGGTGAAAACGCGGCCGGCCCTAAAATGGGCCACTGACCAGGTAGCGAGGTTAAAAGTTTTGAGTTATAAGTTCTGAGTTGGCAGGAAACTCATCACTCAACACGCAGAACTCAAAACTTCGGCCTTACATTCCCCGTCCGGCTCCGTCCAGCTCCGGCTTGTTACCTGGTAGAATTTTATTCAGCGTGGATCGATACTCGCCTGTGCGTCCTTGGTCGCTCCGTCCGAATTCGATTTCTTTATCCCGCTGCATTCGTTCCAGATGGTCGAGCACCGAGAGGAGTGGATGAATCGAACCGAGCAATCGGCCGACTTCGAAGGCTTCCAGCGATTCCACAAATAATTCATTCAGGCCTCTATAGGAAGTTCCGGCGCTCTGGCTCCTGAATCGGGAGACGATCTCTTCATACTCTTCGATCGCCTCAAACTTGGGCTTCACGCCGGTCGGCACCGCCGACAGGTGAACGATCGGCGGCAATTTTGACGCATAGATCTTTAGCTGAGCAATCAATCCCCCTATCACGTCCAGCACATCTGCAGTTTGCATGACCTATCCTTCGAGGTGGCATTGAATGAGCCAAGCTGAGGAACCTGTCAAGACTTTCCGACGCCGTGAGGAGGTGTGAGACTATCAAGGGCCTGAACCACCAGCTCAATGTCGGATGGAAACGGCTTTGTATATTCCTGAAACTCACCGGTGGAGGGGTGACGGAAGCCGAGGGTCCTCGCATGCAACATCACGCGAGGGATCTCGATATCCTCTACCATGCAGACTTTCTTTCCGCCGTAGGTCTGATCTCCAAGAATCGGATGGCCCAGGGATGTCAGATGGACACGGAGCTGATGCGTCCTGCCTGTACGTGGGTACAACAGTACGTGGGAGGCCAGTTTTCCGAAACGATGGTCAACCTTGTATTCCGTTACAGATTCTTTTGGGCGCGCCGTGTGCGCTGAGAATTTTTTCCGTTCCTTCTTGTCACGGCCAATAGCCAGCTCGATCAACCCATGTCCTTTTTTAGGCACGCCTGAGATCAGTGCCTCGTACACTCGTGTGATCGTGTGATATTTAAATTGAGCCGAAAGAGCACGATGGGCTTCGTCTGTCTTCGCAATCACCATCACGCCTGAGGTATCCTTGTCCAGACGATGGACCAGTCCAGGTCTTTCTTTCCCGCCAATCGTCGATACCGTGCCGCCGGAGGTCTGAAAATGATGGAGGAGGGCGTTGACCAACGTCCCGGCCCAATGACCCGGCGCGGGATGGACCACCAGACCGGCCGGTTTATTGAGCAGCAGCAACGCGTCGTCTTCGTAGAGAATCTCAAGTGGAATCGACTCTCCCTTGAGTTCCAGTGGCTCCGCTTTCGGAATATCGAAGGCGATCATATCGCCAGGCTTGATTTTTTGACTGGGCTTGACGACCTGACCGTTGATCCGCACACGCCCCTGCCCAATCAACCGTTGCACAGCCGACCGCGATAACTTGGGTTCACGATTGACCAGGAAAATATCCAATCGCTTGGGCTGTTCACCAGCCGTCACGACAAACTCAGTCACCATAGCTAAACAGCTTTCTCTAACTGGTTCCGGCCACGCTACTGCACATGAGGCTCAATTGCAATCGGAAGGTTAGCCGGTTTCTCAACAATTTCTCACCTGCCCAACTTCGGCATGTCGAGTTGCATCTTTTCCCATGCGGGCAGTTAAAACTGTGCGCTCGCGCGGGATTCGTGCAGAAAACGATGTTTTGCTTGCACGTTCGCATCAAAAATTATACTGATTATCATCGAAGCTGGGCATTTTCCATTCATGTCCTATTCAATTGTTCCCGGATGATAACTGCTGAAAAAGTACCCTTCGAGCAATGAGATGTCGGAGTCACAGAAGGCGGAATCCTGAGCGAGCGCGATGAGGGCAACACCATGAGGCGAGGCAAAAAGATTCAAACCGCAGCAATCGGGATGTTGTGTCTCACCACACTCACGACCGGCGCATGTGTAACGCAGAGCACCTACGATACCGCTGCCACTGATCTTGAAGCGGCGAAAGCCGAACTCCGCAGCGTCAGCACCGAAACGCAGGAGCTCGCCCAACAAGTCAGCGACCTCCAGCAACTTCAGATTGGCATTGCAAGAGAAAGGGATGTCGCCTCGTCGGCGCTCAAGCAAGCCAGGAAGGCGGTGAAGGCCGAGCGTGCCGCGTCGCAAATACGGTTGACCAAACTCACTCGCACGATCCAAGACCTGACCACCCAGCAGAAGAGCCTGCGGTACGCGGTCAAACATTCGACCGAAGAGCAGGCCAGGCTGCAATCAGCCGTGGAATACCATACGTCAAAACTTGGTGAGGCAGATGAATTCAGTACATCATCAGTCACTCCACCGTCGCAAACAGCCCTTGTTCCTCCAGTACACACTCTAGTTCCGAACGAATCTGTCCCCAAACCGACAGTGACGACAACGGCTGCACCAGTAAATCAGCCCGCGGCGAACCCCAAGCCGCAGTCGGCAGGCAATCAGCCTCCAGAGCCAGCCGAAGAGGACTGGTTGTCCTTCTTCAAGAATTGGGTCACTTCATTCTGGCAATCGATTTTCTTCTAACCAGGAGGGATGGCCGATGGCGGGCACGTCGGTCAGTGAACGAAATGGCTCACCAGGGAGACGGGAGCTCTTTCATTCACCGGTGTTATTCATTTCCTTGCGGACGAGTTCCTCGGCTTTCAGCCAATCTTCCACGTCGCGCTCCCCCAGTCGTCCCCGTTGCTCATAGAGTTCGTAGGCTTTTTTCGCGATCCGTTCCCTCACCTCATCCGAATACTTCTGCATGGACTCAGGCTCGGGCGAGAGGTTTCCCTCCTCCAGAGGCTGGGTGTCAGGATTTCTGGTCTTCATGAGCCTCCCTCCTACGATGTCGTCGCCTGTTATCCTTAAAACCAGTCGGTCTGTCAAGTTGAGCGATCGGAGACAAACCCTGAGGTCATTGCCTAACCTGACCTTTCACACTCGTACGAGAACGGCCAGTGACCCGTGACGCGAGACAGGCGGGGCGAGCGAGACGGGCCAAACAGGGAGGGCCTGGTGGATTTCCAACTACGCGCGTGTTTCTTTCCCGTTTCCTATGGCACCCTCTTCTTGGAACGACGCCCGTGTCGGTCCTACTGCGGCCGTCGAGCGAGGCCCTTCAGAGGGCGCGCGCTCCGGGAGCAAAGGACCGGCACGGGCGTCGTTCCAACTTTAATTCTTGTGGGCGCGGTCGGCGATCTTCTTGCGGAGGCGGGCTTTCTCAAGACTGATTTCAGCTTCTTTAACTTCGGAGGGCAGTCCACCGGCCTTGAGTCGTTCCTCGGCCTTTTCAACGGCAGCTTGGGCGCGGCCCACGTCGATGTCTTCGGCCTTCTCGGCGATCTCGGCCATGATCGTGACTTTTGTGGGAGTGACTTCCGCGAATCCCCAGAGGATCGCCATATGGTTGGTCAGATCTCCCACGCGATAGTGCAGCTCACCGATGCGCAACGTAGAAAGGAAATGACAGTGTCCCGGCAACACGCCGAACTCACCCTCTGAGCCAGGGGCGATGATTTGATCCACCTGCTGGCTCAAGAGCAACTTCTCCGGCGTCACCACTTCTAATAAGAACGTTCCTGCCATATCCCTATTTCCTTACTTCCACTCAGAAAGCGGGGGGATCGATGCGTCCTCTACTGCGCGCGTCCAACGAGGGTCTTCTGAGACCGCGCGTTGCGCGAGCAAAGAGGACGCTCGATTCGCCCGCTGCTTATACCTTCACTCCCATTTTCTCTGCCTTCGCAATCACTTCCTCGATCGGGCCGACCATGTAGAACGCCTGTTCCGGGAGATGGTCGTATTTTCCGGCGAGAATTTCCTTGAAGCTCCGCACGGTGTCTTTGAGCTTCACATACTTGCCGGGCGAGCCGGTAAAGGCTTCGGCGACGTGGAACGGCTGTGACAGGAAGCGCTGAATCTTCCGTGCTCGGGCTACGGCCATCTTGTCGTCTTCCGACAATTCGTCCATGCCGAGAATGGCGATAATATCCTGGAGGTCTTTATACCGCTGCAACACAGACTGAACTCCTCGTGCGACCTTATAATGATCTTCACCGATGACCTGCGGGTCGAGAATACGGGAGGTGGAGTCGAGCGGGTCGACGGCTGGATAGATGCCCAGCTCGGCCAGTTGCCGTGACAAGACGGTGGTCGCGTCCAAGTGGGCGAAGGCCGTGGCCGGCGCCGGGTCGGTCAGATCGTCTGCCGGCACGTAGATGGCTTGCACCGAGGTGATCGATCCACGCTTGGTGGAGGTGATGCGCTCTTGTAGTTGTCCCATCTCGGTCGAGAGGGTGGGCTGATAACCGACGGCGGACGGCATACGGCCGAGCAAGGCGGACACCTCTGAACCGGCCTGGGTAAACCGGAAGATATTGTCCACGAAAAGCAGCACGTCCTGGTTTTCTTCGTCGCGGAAATATTCGGCGACGGCCAGTCCGGTCAACGCAACGCGCAGACGCGCGCCGGGTGGCTCGTTCATCTGGCCATAGACCAGTGCAACTTTCGACTTGGTGAAGTCCTTGGGATCGATGACCTTCGATTCCTGCATTTCGTGCCAGAGGTCGTTGCCCTCACGAGTCCGTTCACCGACGCCTGCGAACACTGAAAACCCCCCGTGGTGCAAGGCGATGTTGTTGATGAGTTCCATGATGATGACGGTCTTGCCGACTCCGGCGCCACCGAAGAGGCCAACCTTCCCGCCCTTGCTGTACGGCTCGAGAAGATCGACGACTTTAATCCCGGTTTCGAGTACTTCGGTCTTGGTGTCCTGATCTTCGAGCTTGGGTGCAGGCCGGTGAATGGGATAGGTCTTTGTCGTGCTGATGGGGCCCATCTCGTCGACTGGTTCGCCCAACACGTTGATCAGCCGCCCCAATGTCTCGCGGCCGACCGGCACGGAAATCGGTGCCCCGGTATCATGCACATCCATCCCGCGCGTGAGACCGTCTGTCGTGGACATGGCGATACCGCGGACGCGGTTTTCACCGAGGTGCAGCGCGACTTCAAGGGTGATGCGGACTGCCGGCGTGCCGGCGGCCTTATTCTCTTCCTGAATCACTTTGAGCGCGTTGTATATATTCGGCAGTTGTCCGGCAGGAAACTCCGCGTCCACTACCGGTCCGATAACTTGAATCACTTTTCCTATGCTCATAACGCTCCTTCTCTCGCGAGTTCTGAATTCTGAGTCTTGAGTTCTGAGTTCTAGCAGCGTTCTCACTCAGAACTCAGCACTCAGAACTTCCAACCTACTTAAGCGCCTCTGCGCCGCCGACGATGTCCATCAATTCTTTGGTAATGGCGGTCTGGCGGGTTTTGTTGTAATGCAAGGTCACTTTCTTGATCAGTTGTCCTGCGTTCCTGGTTGCGCCATCCATCGCTGCCATCCTGGCGCCATGCTCCGCTGCGGCTGATTCCAGCAAGATACGAAACGTCTGCGTCTGGAAATGTTTGGGAATGAATATATTCAGGAGGTCGGCTTCGCCCGGTTCATAGAGGTAGCTGCCGCCGGTTGTGCCTTCCGCCTGTGCCG
>NEWR02000009.1:849170-910254 GCA_002869885.2 Nitrospira sp. CG24C | reverse complement strand
ACGTGAACCGAGTTCTGCAAGAACGGCAATTTTGTCTTCGGCTCCAAAGCTCGGCGAGGCCACGACATGGCGCAATTCTGCCGAATCCTTGATCGCTTGCCCCAGCTCCGTTAAGGCCGCACGGGTTGGGTCGATGGTGGATTGGTCGAGGAGTTCGAATAGCGCCTGTGCATAACGTCGCGCCACTGCTGTCTTAATCACTTTAACGGTCCGTTCGCTCTTTATTTAGAGAAAGGGGGTAGCCTTCGTGGCTCGCACGAAAAGCAGCGCGACAAGTTAGCATTGGCAGACGAGGGCTGTCAATATGACGGTGTGGATCGAAAGAAAGCTAAAATGATTGGATGATGCCGCCGCCCAGTACACGATCATTTCGATAGAACACCGCGGATTGCCCTGGACTCAAGGCGCGCTGTGGCTCATGGAAGACAATGCGGAGGGTGCCATCTGAACGAGACTGGATGGTCGCAGGCGTGGCAGGCGTGGCATACCGGACCTTGACCTCGGCCTCTCTCGATCCACCGAGTAGTGAGGAGTCGAAGAGATTCAGATCTGCGACATCACACTGACTGCGCCGCAATGACTCTTCTCCTCCAAGGACGACAGTATTGGTAGCGGGCTGGACTTGCTGAACATAGAGCCTGCGGCCGGCCGCGATCCCGAGCCCCCGTCGTTGACCGGGTGTATAAAAGGCGATCCCTTCATGGTCGCCTAAATATTGTCCCTCATCGTCCACGAAGGCCCCCGGCTTCTTGGCAGCAGGCGCCTCCTTCTCGATAAAGGTTCGATAATCGCCATGGCTCACGAAGCAAATTTCCTGGCTTTCCTTCAATTCATCTGCGGGAAGGCCCAACGCCTCCGCTTCCTTCCACACGTCAGTCTTCTGCATTCCTCCCACAGGAAAGAGCAGCCGCGCGAGCCATGACTGCCTGAGGCGATAGAGAAAATAGCTTTGATCTTTCCTGGGATCGGCCGCTCGCTGAAGAGTCGACTGCCCCTCGGATTCCCCAATGCGAACATAGTGACCGGTGGCCACAAAATTGATCCCGCGCGCGTCCGCAAGCTCAATGAGAGCCCGCAGTTTGACGCGCTCGTTGCACCGGACACAGGGATTGGGCGTTGTACCTTCGAGATAGCCGGCTACAAAGTCGTCGATCACGCCGGCACGAAAGGTTTCTCTGGTGTCGACCACCTCATGCGGGATCTTCAATGTCTGCGCGACATATCGGGCAATACCGACCTTGCAGCAGCCACGTTCTTCCCAGCGCTTAGAGACTGCGACGGTTTCGTCTTCGTGCTCCCAGACCTGAAGTGTGACACCACGAACGTCGTAGCCCTGGCGTACCAGAAGGGCTGCGGCGACAGAGCTGTCCACTCCACCGCTCATGCCAAGGAGAACAGTAGGGCAAGCCATAGGGGCGCTATTGTACTGAGGAGAGAGGAAAAGGGCTAGCCCGCATTTTTCATGAAGGTTCGTTGCGAAAGCGTGCAGACGCGAAGCGAGACGGGCACTCGGAGGCGTGAAGCCCTGAGGCATACTCGTGCAGTATGTCGAAGGGGTAAACGGCGAGACTGCCCGTCACAGCCGCGTATCCGGGCTTGCAGCAGAAGCTTCATGAATAATGCGGGCTAGGGGCTGTTTCCTGCAGTTAACGGGCAGATGCAGCAAGATTGGGCGACACGTCGACCGGTGGGTTACGTTCGCCGCTCCAATGATGATCTCCCATGTCGCACATCCCATGGAAACGAGAACCTTCTTCGATCGCAATGACCGGGGTTCGGATATCGCCAACAAGTACACCAGGCTTAAGGATATGGATCTTTTCAAGGGCAGTGACGGTGCCGTTGATCTTGCCGCTATTCATGAGCACTCCAACTGATACGACGCCCTCGATTACGGCATGCTCTCCGACGATCAGAGTTCCGGATATATATATCTCGCCTTCGACGCGCCCATCAATCCGAACTGTGCCATCAAAGCTCACGACGCCCTTGAAATCCGTGCCTCTCCCTAACAGCGTAAAATTCTCGTTGTCTTGCTCGATTTGCTGAGCGCGCTCTTTCATTGCCCACATGATCGCCTCCTAAGGCTCTTCCCGCACATGCATGGCCCGGCACCACACAAAAATATACAGGTAAAATGCCTAGATAGTAATATGTTTCCTAGCCATTGACGCGTTTGATATGAGGGGGTGTGATCACTCCGATGGGCAGCAGCGAGGCATCCCGAGAGACATCGCGAACGCCGTGAGCCATTTCGAGTGCGCCGTTGAACAACACGCCGTCTTCCATTGAAAGGACCGGCGTCTTGACGCTTCCATTCATGATGGCCGGAGCACGGAGCTTGATGCTGTCTTTCGCAACGACATCCCCGGTGATCTTTCCCTTACAGACAATGGTTCCGGCAGTAATTTTTGCCTGGATGATGGCCTCTTCACCAATCAGGAGCACGCCGTCAGTGTGAATTTCTCCGTCAAGCTGTCCATCGATTCTCACCGTGCCGCTATAGGAGATGGTACCCTTGAATTCGACTCCCTTCCCCACAAAGGCACTAATGTCCCCCGCCCCATCGGCAATTGTTGAATTTGCAACAACCATGGTAACCTCTTTGCCTTCCTGCTCGTTAGAGCCTGTCTCTTCTCTTTTTTCCTGTCCCCACATGAACGCGCCTCCTCGAGTTGATGCCTCCACTATTCCAGCATAGCTGTGATGCTGTCATGAGAAGTAGTCGATCAGAATGCTCATGGCCGCGCATACGTATAAGCAACAAGTATGCCTCTACGTAGCCAGGCCTCTTTGAGGCAGAATGTGGCGTGGACTAGTTCAGAAGTGTCTCAAGAATTCCATCGAGTTCAGGATGGGAGAAGTAGTGAATGACGATTTTACCGCCTCGTTTCCCTTTCTGGATTACGACTTTAGTGCCTAATCGTTTCTGTAATCGATCTTCCACGTCAGACCAAGGGGTTCGCTGCAATTCCTTTATCCCTCGTTTCTTCGCAACTGACGCAGACTCTACGAGTTTTTCTGTTTCTCTCACCGATAAAACGTTTGAGACTACCAACTTGGCAACTCTAAGCTGTTCATTCTGTTCATGGAGACCGAGAATGACTTTGGCATGCCCCATGGAGATTTGATTCGTTTCAATCAGCTGCTGGATCTCCGAAGGAAGATTGATAAGACGTACGATATTGGCAACCGACGATCGCTCACAATCGACTCGATGCGCAATTGTGTCCTGGGTTAGTCCAAATTCGTTCATCATCCGATGGTAAGTTTTAGCCATTTCCATGGGATTGAGATCTGCGCGTTGAATATTCTCTATCAGCGCCAGGACAACAGATTCTTCATCTCCGCAATTGCGAATGACGGCTTGAATCGTTTCCAGTCCTGCTTCTTTCGCCGCGCGCCAACGCCGTTCACCGGAAATGATCTCGTAGATTCCGTCGCCCTTGCGGCGAACTAATATCGGTTGAAGCAATCCATTTTGCTTCAATGAGGCTGTGAGTTCTGCGAGTTCCTGAGGGGAAAACGATTGTCTCGGCTGATACCGGTTCGGTACGATCGCATCGATCCGCAGATGTTGCACCTCAGGCAATTCCGGCATCGATACGGGCTTGATGGCGGGCAGCAATGCGTCGAGTCCTCTACCGAGCGCTTTTTTCTCCATGACTCACAAACTCCTTGGCTAAGGACAGATAGGCTTGCGATCCTGCCGATGCGACGTTATATAACATGGCTGGGCGTCCATAACTTGGAGCCTCCGCCAGTGTTACATTGCGGGGGATCACTGTGTTGTAGACGACATCTTTGAAATATCCACGAACTTGTTCAGAGACCTGACGCGCCAACGTATTCCGCGCATCGAACATTGTCAAGACGATCCCTTCCAGCTGGAGTTCAGGGTTAAACGACTGACGAACTCGATCGATATTTCCAACCAAGCGGCTTAGCCCTTCCATGGCATAATATTCACATTGAACCGGGACTAAGACGCCACGAGCTGCAACGAGTGCATTCACCGTCAGAATTCCCAATGTAGGAGGACAATCGAGAAAAATAACGTCGAACAACTTGTCAACATCTCGCAAAAAATGCCGAAGCAGTTTTTCACGTTCTTCAACATTCACTAGCTCTATTTCTGCTCCTGATAAGTCAGCATTTGCCGGCAACAGTGATAAACCGTTCACTTCGGTGACTTGTACGGCATCATGAAATTTTACATAATTAATCAAGCAGTTATACACAGTAGTCTGTAGAGAACGAGGGTCGATCCCTAATCCACTCGTGGCATTCCCTTGTGGATCCATATCCACAAGCAAGACACGATTGCCAAGGAGTGCGACCCCAGCGGCAAGATTCACAGCTGTTGTCGTCTTTCCTACGCCACCCTTTTGATTTGCGATTGCTATAATCTTTGCCATATTGAAGGCTGAACCATTCACTCCTACACATGCCCATCAATAATGTTCCACGTGGAACATTCACATATCGACGGACTGTATTATTGGCTATTTTTCTCAAGCACCGATATAACTCTCTTCCCAGACGCCTGAGGAAGAATAAACGCTGTTTCGCTTACAAGATGAAATTCTTTTCCGATTTCTTGTTCCTCAATGATTTCTGTTCGATACAAAACGATCTTCCCTTTTGTGGCCAATAATTCAGGAATATATTCCTTTATTTCTTTATACTTCAAGGCCCTTAGCACAACCATATCAATAGTATGCCGGAGTGGTTGTTTGGCATATTGTTCGATAGTGCCATTAAATACAGCCACATCATGCAGTTTTAATAGGCCGATCACCGAATTGAGGAAAGAACATTTCTTCCGAACCGGTTCTACTAGAATTAGTCGAATATCAGATCTCGCAATTTTAAGAGGAATACCAGGAAACCCTCCTCCAGATCCTATATCGAGCACCACGCTATTTTTCTGGAAGCTTGTCGCGATAAGCACACCAAGCGAGTCAATGAAATGCTTGATGATAATTTCCTTGGGGTTAGTGATCGTCGTGAGATTGATTGATTTATTCCACTCAATGAGATGAGTGAGATAACGCATGAACTGCTCTGCATGGACTTCCTCGATTGTTAGCCCAAGCTCCCTTGCAGCGCTAACCGTGAGATCCCGCAATTCCTGTTCATGTTCCACGTGGAACAATTACGTGAATCAGCAGATGAGGTCAAGACATTCTAGAGGGATAATAGAAATATCGTCATTCGCTCGTCCTGGATTAGGCTAGCTGAAGACTATCTCTGCCGGATCCACCCTTGTATTTTTCGAGTGCGACGAGGAGAAGAGAAATTGCTGCTGGTGTGACTCCTGAAATTCTCGATGCCTGGCCAATAGAGGCAGGGCGAACCTTTTTTAATTTTTCTCTGACCTCCTGTGAAAAACCAGGAGTTCCATCGTAATTGAAGGCTACCGGAATAGCCTTTGTTTCGAGGCCTTTAAATCGGTTTATCTGCTGAAGCTGGCGCTTTATGTAACCTGAATACTTGACCTGTAACTCTATTTCATGAGCAGTTTCAATATCTTCCACCGTGCTCATCTCAAGCGCCTCTAACAGGGGCCTATAATGTGCCTCCTGGCGTCGTAAAAGTTGAGCTGTTGTATAGGGCCCAGAGATCTCCTGAATCTGAATCTTGGCTAGCCGTTCACGAACAGCTTCCGTGAGTTTTGGTCGAAACTCTTCGAGGCGTAAGAGCTCAGATTCAATTGATTGTTGTTTTATCTTAAATTTTTCATATACTTCGTCGCAAATCAATCCAACCATCCGTCCAGTATCAGTTAATCGAAGGTCAGCATTTCCATGGCGCAATAGTAGGCGGTATTCTGCCCGTGATGTAAACATGCGATAGGGCTCGCGTGCGTCTTTTGTGATGAGATCATCAATTAAAACACCAATATAGGCCTGCGACCGGTCGAGCACTAATGGGGGTTCGTCTCGAAATCCAAGGACTGCATTAATTCCAGCCATGAGACCCTGAGCCGCTGCTTCCTCATATCCGGAGGTCCCATTGATTTGCCCTGCGTGGTAGAGACCATTTAAAAGCTTAGTCTCCAGGGTCTGGTGCAGTTGCCGTGGTGGAAAGTAGTCGTATTCAACCGCATAGCCAGGCTTAAGCATGGTGGCTTGCTCTAATCCTGGAATCGTTTTCAGAATCCCGGCCTGGACATCGACCGGTAGGCTGGTGGAGATTCCGTTGGGATAAAATTCGCGGCTATCCAACCCTTCAGGCTCAATAAAGACCTGGTGGCGTTCTTTGTCGGCAAAACGCACGACTTTGTCTTCAATCGATGGGCAATACCGAGGCCCTACCGACTCAATAATGCCGCTGTAGAGCGGTGACCGGTCAAGATTGCGTTGGATCAGTTCGTGTGTTGCACGATTGGTATGGGTCAAATGACAGGGGAGCTGACGGTTATCAATCCGGTCGGTCCGATACGAAAACGGCACCGGTGGATCATCTCCCGGCTGAGGCGTCATCACGGAAAAATCGATAGTGGCTCCGTCCAAGCGAGGAGGCGTGCCGGTTTTGAGCCGGCCCACTTCGAATCCCAGGTCGCGCATACAATCGGACAGATGCTCGGCAGACGCCTCTCCGGCTCGTCCCGCAGGAAAATGATTCAAGCCGACATGGATAAGTCCCTTAAGGAATGTTCCCGATGTCAGAATAACGGCCTTCGCGTGTATGTGATCGCCATGGTTCGTCACCACACCGGTAATCGCACCGGCATGCGTCAGCAAGCGATCGACCGTCCCTTCACCGATCGTCAGCCCTGATTGCAGGCCCAACGTTCGTTGCATGGCGTCCCGGTACAGCTTCTTGTCGCATTGGACGCGGAGGGCCCGCACCGCAGGGCCTTTACTCGTGTTGATGAAGCGGAACTGGATGCCGGCAAGATCGGTGTTCCGCGCCATTTCCCCGCCCAGCGCATCGATTTCCTTTACCAGATGTCCTTTGGCGATTCCCCCGATCGCCGGGTTGCACGACATCTGTGCGATTCGGTCACGATCCATCGTGAGCAACAAGGTTTGCGCACCCATGCGCGCTGCAGCCAAGGCGGCTTCGCAGCCGGCATGACCTCCGCCCACCACAATGACGTCGACTGACTGTCCCATGTTCAACCTTTTCCTACTTACCGATACAGAATTCTGAAAAGATTCGGCCGAGAATCTCGTCTGTCGTAATGGCGCCCGTAATTTCTCCGAGCGCGTCGGCTGCAGCGCGCACATCGATCGAGACAAACTCTCCGGCCATTCCGCACCGCACGGACTCGAGAGCCTGGCCCAGGGATTCACCGGCCCGGCGTAATGCGTCACGATGCCGTACGTTCGTCACCGTGACGCTCTCCGCTGCCTCAAAGCCCTCGGACACAAGCTGAGCGCGAAGAGCCGACTTCACCGTCTCAATCCCCAAACCTGTTTTAGCCGAAACAACAAATACCTGGTGGCCCTCAAGCGCGGTATCAGTTTCCACTGTCGCGGCAAGATCCGCCTTGTTCAGGATCACTATATGCTTACGACCCCTGGCGGCGCTCAAGAGCGCCCGATCATCGCTCGTGAGAAGCACACTGCCATCCACGACCACTAACAGGAGGTCCGCCTCGTTCTGCGCAGCACGCGTCCGTTTAATCCCTTCCTGCTCGACAATATCGTCCGTTTCCCGCACTCCTGCCGTATCAACCAAACGAATCATCACCCCGTCGAGATCGATAGATTCCTCAATGGCATCCCTCGTCGTCCCGGGAATGGCCGTCACAATCGCCCGCTCTTCCCTCAGAAGACGGTTCAACAGACTGGATTTGCCGACATTCGGTCGGCCAAGGATGACGACTCGCGCGCCTTCCCGCAAGATCCGGCCCTCCTGCGCCGTGGTTTCCAGCCTCTGAACCACCGCACAGGCCTCGCCCACGATGCGCACCAGTTCATCGCGCTGAAGAAAGGAAATATCTTCGCCCACAAAATCGATTCCCGCCTCTACATGGGCCAATACCGTTAGAAGAGAGGTCCGAGCCTGTTCCACCTCACGAGCGAGATCACCTCGTAGCTGGCGTTGAGCGATATTCAATCCGGCGGATGATGTGGCCCTGATCGTATCGAGTACCGCTTCCGCCTGGGAGAGATCTAACCGCCCGTTGAGAAAGGCCCGCTTCGTAAACTCTCCCGGCTCCGCCATCCGTGCGCCGGACTCAATACATACCGTACAAACCATCCCAAGCACCAAGGCTCCGCCATGAGACTGAATCTCCACCACGTCCTCTGCCGTATACGATCGAGGCCCTTTCATATAGACCACGAGCGCTTCATCGAGTAGGCCCGATATAGGTAGGCGTTTGTGAAGGATGGGCGTCACTTTCTGACTCTGCGATGCGGGGATTACAAGATCGGCAAGATGTAGCGTATGGGAGGGAACCGATGAGAGCGGATCACCAGAGCGAAGCCGAACAACTTGGGAGGCGACAGCAAGCGCATGAGGACCACTCAGACGAACGATCCCAATACCGCCCTCGCCTGCGGGGGTGGCAATGGCACAAATCGTGTCGTTGAGTCCGCCATGCATGACGCCTCTTTCACTGGCAGGAGGCTGAAAAAGTCTTCCAACGTAGGAAGATCGTTATTTGGTTTATTTGGTTTGTCTTGTTTCTGGTTGTACGAAACTAACCAGATGAACCAAATCAACCAGATAAACAAAACAAACCAGATCAACGGACAGACCAGATAAACAAGATAGACCGGCCGGGAGACGCCTATGCGTTCGGGCTGCTGCTCTGCTCAGCCCCTGCTGAGGCCAGCGCCTTGTCGTTCAACAGAAAACGATCCGTGATCAATTGTTGAGAGATGGTTAGGACATTGTTCGTCACCCAATACAACACAAGGCCTGCAGGGAAATTCACGAACAGAAATGTCAGACCAATCGGGAGCACCAACATGATCTTCGCCTGTGTCGGATCCATCGTGGTGGGCGTGATTTTCTGTTGGATAAACATCGTCGCCCCCATAAGGATCGGCAACACATAAAAGGGATCCTGCAGCGACAAATCTGTCACCCAGAGCATGAAAGGGGCTTGGCGCAAATCGATCGTCGTGTAGAGGACATTGAACAGGGCCACGAAGACCGGCATCTGCAAGAACATCGGGAGAAACCCACCCAACGGGTTCACTTTCTGCTCCCGATAGAGTTTCATTAATTCCTTGTTCAAACGGTCGCGGTCACCCTTGTATTTCTCCTGGACTTCTTTGATCTTCGGTTGAATGACCCGCATCATTCTCATCGACTTATAGCTCTTGTATTGCAGCGGCACAAATAAGATCTTGATCGCCATCGTCAGCAGGATGATGGTGAGCCCATAGTTGGGGACATAGTCATGAATGAACCGCAGCACATAAAAGATCGGCTTCGCGACCGACTTTACAACCGACCAACTGCCGAAGATGAAGAATCCGAAATCGATCAGATCTTCCAGGCCCATGTCCAGGGCTTTGAGCGTGTCGTATTCCTTTGGGCCGGCATAGAGCTGAAGCGCAGCAGAGGATGTGCCTGCTGATGCGGCCATCCGCACCATGGTCGTTACAATCTGCTCGCCTTCAGTTTTGGCCAGAGAAGATGCGCCCTGTTTCGGGATTAACACCGATACGAAGTACTTATCGTGCAAGGCGACCCACTTGACCGCCCCCTTCCGCTCAAGCTCTTTTTCCGGTGTTTCATTGTCTACCTTGTCGTCAACCTGCGAAGCGGAGCCGATCACGCCGATAAACCCGCTGCCCCATTCCACGATTCCGAAGTTAGTTCCCAGTACGACGTCGTAGGGATCGGTGATTCCCTCCAGGGCAACCGCGACATCTACGACATAACTATCGTGATGAAAGGTCAGCTTTTTCTCCACGCCGATATGGCTGATCGGATCGTGAAACTGCATCGTGACATGCCCGACAGGATGCGCGGCATCGAGTGTGGTGAAATCCTTCTCAATATTATAGAGGCCTTCGCGAATCGTCTTGTCGATGTCGGCATTCGTGACTGTAATCGAGAGAGGGCCCTTGAATTTCCCCCCGTGATACACGAGCTGCACCGGCTTTTTTTCAGGAGGCGACGTGTGGTACCGCTTCAGCTCCCACGTTCGAATCACCCCACCACGATTCGACAGTCCGACCCGAACCAGGTCGGTTTCAATCGTCACCGTCTGTTCCAATATTGTCGGTGCAATATCCGACGAGGGAGCGCCAGGTTTTTGACCGGATTTGGATGGCAGGCTCGAACTGGTCGAACCGCTGTCCTTGCCTATTCCGGGGGCGGGAGCCGGCTCTAGTTCCGCGGAGGAGCCAGGGCCAGCGGCATCCTCAGTAGGGGGCTGAGGATGATTCTGGTCAGGAGCCCATCCCATCTGTCTGATAAACAGATCGAATCCCAGGATGATCGCTAACGATAGAACGAGAAAGACGACAACGCGTTTGTCCATAATAAACCGCTACCCCGATATGACTAATTGCGATCCTAGTACGTCTGGCGAACGTTAGTGTAGTGCGTCAGAAATAGCCTTACACACCGTTCGTGCTGAGCCTGTCGAAGCATGAACGGAAGCCATCAGAACCATGAGCCCTTCGACAAGTTCAAGACGAACGGGATATGTCAAGAAGTGTGAGACGCACTGCGCTAGTCCTCATGGATACGAAGCAGCCGTTGGCGCTGAAGCGTCGACAGCCATGTCCCTTTCAAGATGGCAAAGGGTTGCACAATCGAATCCCGCTTGGGGAAGACCACAAGGTCCAGTCCAGGGAGCAAATGACCACGCAGTTGCCGTGTCAGTTCCCGAAACAGGCGCTTTACCCTATTCCGGCTGACGGCTATACCGAACCGTTTCCCCACCACAATGCCGACCCGGCTGCCAATCCCGTCAGTCCGGCAAACTATCATATTAAACAGGGCGGTCGAGATACGGCTTCCGTGCTCTTTGGCATACTCAATGTCGCGGCTGCGTTTCAGGAACAGATCTTTATCGCCCCCACCATGTGACATCGCCATCACCATAGAAAATGGCTAGCTTGCACAGGACTTCGCCTTCGAGACCAGCGATCTGGACTCGGCCATGGTCACATGCTGTCATCCTGTGTTGGGAGCTACTTTGATCTGGGGCACATAACGGAGGGTAAAGATTCCTTCGTGCAGCCCTAGTCAGCGTCGCTCGACCTATACGGTTAAGCGAGCCCGTCCCTTCGCGCGACGACGAGCCAACACCTTCCGGCCATTCTTCGTGCTCATCCGCTTACGAAATCCATGCTCGCGTTTTTTCTTGAGATTTGATGGCTGCTGAGATGTAAACGACATACGATCACTCCTTACCTAAGACGACTCAAAATGACAAGGGGCATTATAGGGATGGGGCCAGCGCCCTGTCAAACTACGCGCCCATAGGAAGCTCGTTATTTGGTTGATTTGGTTTGTCTGGTTGATTTGGTTGAACGAAATTAACCAAATAAACAAAACAAACCAAATCAACTAAATAAACCAAACCAGACCAGGCTAGGCGAGATCTCATGTTTGTGTTTCTCTCCTCCGATATCTAGAATAGGAGGACGGCTTGCCATGAAACTCGAAACTGATCGATCATTTTCCCCGGAGCTTCAATCCCTGGTCGTTGAGGCACAGGCACGGCTCACCGCATCCCGTGCGGTTGAGCGAATGTGGGCCTGCGACCATCGACTTTGGAAACAAGATCCCACCGACATCGCCAACCGCCTCGGCTGGTTGACCATCGTTGAGTACATGAAAGATAGGGCCGAGGATTTGCTGACCTTCGCCGCTTTGGCCAAAAAGCGCGGCATCCGCGACGTGGTCCTGCTCGGGATGGGTGGCAGCAGCTTGGGGCCAGAAGTCCTTCGCGCAACGTTTGGACCATCCAATGAGTTCCCGCGTTTGTGGGTTCTCGACTCTACCGTTCCAGGCTGGATTCAACAGGTCACACAGGCGATCGACCCGGCTCGAAGCCTATTCATCCTTGCCAGCAAATCCGGCGGAACCATCGAAGTCATGTCTCTCTTTGCCCACTTTTGGGAACTTGTCCATAAGACTCAGGGCCACCAAGGCGGCGAACATTTTATCGCCATTACCGATCCCGGCACCGGGTTAGAAAAACTTGCAGCAGAACATCGGTTCTGGCGAATCTTTACCAACCCACCCGACATCGGTGGGCGGTACTCGGTCCTTTCCTATTTTGGACTAGTCCCGGCGGCTCTGATGGGAATCGATGTTGCACGATTGATCACGCGTGCCACAGCCATGGCCCAGGCCTGCCGCACCCAGACCCCTCTTGAACGGAATCCCGGAGCCGACCTTGGCGCAACGATGGCCTCGCTGGCGCAGGCAGGGCGCAACAAAATCACCCTGATCTCATCACCGCAGATCGCCGCATTTGGTCTGTGGGCGGAACAGCTCCTCGCGGAAAGCACAGGGAAGGAAGGAACCGGCCTCATCCCTGTAGCAAACGAACCGATTGTCTCTCCGACCGCCTATGGCACGGACCGGCTCTTTGTCTATCTGCGGTTAAAGGGAGATCAGAATAGACAGCTTGACCGGCAGATTGCGGGGCTCGCGCGGCATGGACACCCGGTCCTGACTCTCGCGCTCCAAGACCGTTACGATCTCGCAGGGGAATTTTTCAGGTGGGAAATCGCCACGGCCGTGGCGGGCCATCTCCTGGGGATTCACCCCTTCGATCAACCGAACGTTCAAGAAAGTAAAGACAACACTGCCCGCGTGCTGGACACCATCCAGGCCACCGGCCGGTTGCCGAAACAAACGACCGCGACAGCGGCACAAGCCGCGGCGCAACTCAAGCGACAATGTCGGCCCGGCGCCTACGTCGCCATCTTGGCCTATACGACACCCTCCTTCAGGATGGAGCAGGCCATCCGCTCTCTGCGAAGAGCGCTCGTCTCCCATCACCATGTGACGACGACAGCCGGCTATGGTCCGCGCTATCTCCATTCAACCGGCCAACTCCATAAAGGGGGTCCGAAGAGCGGGGTGTTCTTACAGCTCGTCGATCGGATGATTCCCGATCTCGGCATTCCGGGAAAACCATTTAGCTTTCGCACGCTCGCGCAGGCCCAAGCAGCCGGCGATATACAGGCGCTCAAAGCTCACGATCAACAAGGGATCGTCTTACCCTTGGGTAAGAATCCGATCGCGACGATTCAGACGTTGACAAAGTTCCTCGCACCTCGCACCGCAGTTCGGCGCCCCACGATGCGGCGCACGAAGAGCGGGCGCGCCCGCAAGAAGTAGGATGTCTTCCGTCCCCGACATCCGCATCCACAGCGACAGTCAAGCCGTGGCTGAAGCAGTAGCTGCATTCGTATTGGAAGTGGGCCAAGAGGCCATTCGTACGAAAGGCCGATTCTTCATCGCGCTCTCCGGCGGCACGACGCCGGAAACGCTCTACCGAGCCCTAACCTCTCCTGCTTTCGCCGATCGCTTCGATTGGTCTCGAACCACATTTTTTTTCAGCGATGAACGTTGCGTTCCTCCGAATGACCCTCGAAGTAACTATGCCTTGGCCAACAAGACTCTGTTCACCCCTCTGAAAATTACGCCTTCGCAGGTCTGTCGTATGGCAGGGGAATCCCATGACCCGCAGGCGGCGGCTCATGAGTATGAACAAAAGTTATATCTTGCGACGAAGACCCCACGATCGATCCAGCCTTCCCTTGACCTCATCCTCTTAGGGCTGGGCGAAGATGGGCATACGGCCTCTCTGTTTCCTGGGGCGCCGGTCCTGAGAGACCGCCAACACTTGATTGCGGCAACCCAATCTCCGAAAGATCCGCCAAACCGATTGACCATGACTCTTGCTGCGATCAACAGGGCGAGTGTGATACTGTTTCTCGTCGCGGGAGCCGGCAAGACAGGAGTCGTGAGGGCTATCCTCGACCCGAAGACCGAGGTAGAACGACAGCTTCCGGCATCGTTGGTCGAGCCGGAGGAAGGCCGCATCGTCTGGTTCCTCGATCGGGCTGCAGCAGCCGAGCTTCCGATTGAGTAACAGTGGGCAAGCACATGAGAGAGCCATGATCGTCGCCGGAGATATCGGGGGCACGAAAACCCACTTAGCCCTGTTCGACTGGAAGACAGACCGCGTCGATCCCGTGCGGCTGGAGTCATTCCATAGCGCCGATTATACCTCGCTCGAGGACATGCTTACGGAATTTCTCGTCCCACCGAAGCCTCCAACGTCCATCGACGAATCAGCCACCGAGAAGAGGGACAATACTGGGCCGGAACCGGAGCGCCAGGCGGAAACACCGCCGAAAATCGATGCAGCCTGTTTCGGCATCGCCGGCCCCGTCATTCAGAACCGCTGCCAGACGACCAACCTCCCGTGGGTGGTCGATGGCGCAATCCTGGCGAAACAGTTCGACATACCGAGAGTGAAGCTGCTCAACGATCTCGAAGCGATGGCGCATGGAATCCTTTTGCTCAGGCCGGACGAAGTCGAAACGCTCAACGCCGGAAACCCACCGCCCCACAAGCAAGCGCTCGCCCTGATCGCAGCAGGGACCGGACTGGGCGAATCCATCCTCTTCTGGAACGGTTCGCGTTATCAGCCGATGCCATCCGAAGGGGGGCATGCGGATTTCGCACCGAATAATGACAACGAAATTGAACTGCTGCGCCATCTGCGCGGTCACTATCTGCATGTGAGTTATGAACGGGTGCTGTCCGGTCCCGGCCTGCACGCCATCTATGACTATGTCCGCGACAGCAAGAAAAATGAGCCGACGTGGCTCTCAGAACAAATCAAAGCCGGCGATCCGGCGGCGGTGATTGCCGAAGCGGGGCTCAAAGGACAGGCAGAGATCGCCAAGCAGGCGCTCGATCTGTTCGCCTCCATCTACGGAGCTGAAGCCGGCAATTTGGCCTTGAAGGCGATGACATTGAACGGCGTGTATCTGGGAGGCGGCATCGCACCGAAGTTGCTGGCCAAACTGAAAGACGGAACATTCATGAAGGCCTTCACCAACAAAGGCCGCTATGCGCGCCTGATGAGTTCGATTCCGGTCAAAGTGGTCATGAATCAGAAGACCCCCTTACTTGGCGCCGCATCCGTTGCCGCAGCTCTCTCCCATACCCCTGCATCATGATGAGCAACCAGGATCTCGATAGCCTGAAGAAAGCCGCGGCGTTAGCAGCCATCGAATTTGTTCGCGATGGAATGATCGTCGGCCTTGGGACCGGCTCGACGGCCAAACACATGGTCATGGCATTGGGGGAAAAGGTTCGTTCAGGCATGAGGCTTCGTGGAGTGCCCACGTCGAAGGAAACGGCTGCGCTTGCAACGCAACAAGGAATTACCCTCATCGATGCCGACAATGCCTGGGTGATCGATGTCGCAATCGACGGGGCAGATCAGGTCGATCCGGGCTTCAACCTCATCAAGGGCGGAGGCGGCGCGCTCCTGAAGGAAAAGATTGTCGCGGCTTCGGCCAAGCAGTTCATCGTGTTGGTCGACCAGACCAAGCGAGTCCCCGTGCTGGGGGGATCGTTCCCTCTCCCCATCGAGGTCATCCCCTTCGGCTGGGGAAGTACGGCCAGAGAAATAAAGGCCCTCACGAAGAGTTCTGTGGTGCTGAGAGAGCGGGATGGGTTGCCCTTCAAGACAGAAGCAGGCCATGTGATTCTGGATGTCCATCTGCCACGGATCGACAACCCGCGAGAACTCGAGATCGCCTTGAACCAAATTCCCGGAGTGGTCGAGACCGGCCTTTTTGTCGGACGAACAGACCTGCTCATCGTGGGCACAGCCAACGGGGTCGAGTCGTACCCAGCGACGAGGACATGACTAAGCGGATCAGCAGGCGACAGGCTCTGCAGGCTCTTTTCACGCATGCCCGATTCCTTCTTGTCATTCCACTGACAGCGTTCCTCAGCCCGTGCCTCAACAGTTCTTTCGTGCATGCATCTGCCAAACGACCGAAAGGTAAGAACATGAACCAAGCCTTTTCTTCAGGCACCGTCGATCCATACCGGCTTCCAAGACATGTGGTCCCGACTCGCTATGAACTGCGATTGGAGCCGGACCTGCCTACCTCAAGCTTTGCCGGGCAGGCAACCATTACCCTCACGGTCCATCAGGCGACCTCTGACATCGTCTTCAACGCCATTGAACTCGACATTACCTCGGCGCAGATCGAGGGAGATTCAGGCTCGACGAGACAGGCTACGATTACGTTGGATAACGCGCTCGAACGCTGCCATCTCACATTCGCCAAGTCTCTCTCGCCAGGCGCTTGGAAGCTGACGATGACTTTTCGTGGGACGCTCAACGACAAGCTCCGCGGGTTCTATCGCAGTACCTATAAAGACGAACATGGCGCGACTCACAACATGGCCGCGACACAGTTCGAAGCCACCGATGCCCGCCGGGCTTTCCCCTGCTGGGACGAACCGGACTTCAAAGCCGTCTTTGCCACGACACTGGTCATCGATCCGGCTGTCACCGCAGTCTCTAACAGCATGATCGCCTCCGAAACGCTTGCAGGGGGGAAGAAGGTCGTCCGTTTCGCCGATACGATGAAGATGTCCACCTACCTGGTTGCTTTTATCGTCGGCCGGATCGAGCCGACCGAACCGGTGATGATCGGCCAGGCCCCGCTTCGCCTGTGGGCTGTCCCTGGGAAGAAACATCTGACCAAGTTCGGCCAGGACATTGCGGCAGCGTCACTCTCATTTTTTGAGAGCTACTATGGGATTCCCTACCCCGGTGACAAGCTGGACCTGCTCGCCATTCCTGATTTTGCCTCAGGGGCCATGGAAAACCTGGGCGCCATCACCTATCGCGAAACGGCCTTGCTGGTCGATCGGAAGAGCGCCACACACGGCGAACTGGAGCGCGTAGCCGATGTGGTTGCGCATGAAAATGCGCACATGTGGTTCGGCGATTTAGTGACCATGTCCTGGTGGAACGGACTTTGGCTGAATGAAGCCTTCGCCACCTTCATGGAGATGCTGGCAGTCGATGCCTGGAAGCCGGAATGGAAACGATGGGACAGTTTCGGGGTCTCGCGTGCCGCAGCCTTTGCTGTGGACGGGCTGCACAGCACCAGACCGATCGAATATCCGGTGCAAGCTCCCAAGGATGCGGAGGCGATGTTCGACGTGCTGACGTATGAAAAAGGCGCGTCGGTGCTCCGGATGTTAGAGCAGCACATTGGGCCGACGATTTTCCGCGACGGCGTCCGCGATTACTTGCACAAGCATGCGTACGGAAATGCAGACACGAAGGATCTCTGGGATTCGCTGGGGAAAATCTCCAAACAGCCGGTTCCGCAACTCATGGACGGCTGGATCTTCCAACCAGGCTATCCCCTCATTACGGCTGAGATTGATCAGTCGGGCCGGCTCGTCCTGTCTCAGCAACGCTTCACGTATCTTCCCAACCCCTCACCCCTCACTCCTCACCCCTCACCAGCTACATGGCAGATCCCGCTCCAGATGCGAGTGACCGTCGGAGGCAAGACCGACACCTCGCGCATGTTGCTGACAGAGAAGAACATGACAGTCCCGCTCCCTCACGATTGGGAGTCAGTACTGATTAACGAGGAAAGCCACGGTTTCTATCGGGTGCGCTATGCGCCGGACCTGCTCGATCGGCTCTTGAACCGTGGCCTCAATCGACTTGCTGTCACCGAGCGATTCAACCTCATCAACGATGCCTGGGCCACCACCATCGCAGGACACATGCCCCTCACGGACTATCTCGACCTGACAGCCCGCTTTACGACAGAGCGGGACAAGAACGTCTGGGCTGTGCTGCTCGACTCCTTCTCATTCCTGAATCGGATCATCACAGCAGAGGATCGGTCGGCGCTTGAAGCGTTCGTGCGAGGCCGGATCGGTCCGGCCGTTTCAGACTTGGGTTGGGCGCCTCGAAGCGGCGAGAGCGAGCTGACGAAACAGCTGCGGGGTGAACTGATTGGCGCACAGGGTAAACTCGGCAATGATCCGGCCATTCAGCAGCAAGCGGCTGAGCTCTACCGGGCTTATCGCAGCGACGCGACAGCGGTTGACCCCAATGTCGTGCCCTCGCTGGTTGCGATCCTCGCTCATACGGGCGACACAGCCAGGTACGAAGAGTTTGACGAACGGTTCCGCACCGCCGACACACCGCAAGAAGAACGGCGCTATCTCTTTTCGCTCGCATCGTTTCAACCAAAGGCTTTGCTCGAACGCACACTCGCCCGCACTATCAGTGGAGAAATCCGTACGCAAGACGCGCCGTTTCTCGTCAGTTCCATTCTGGGTAGTGTCTATGGCAGAGAATTGGCCTGGGGGTTCTTGAAAGCGAACTGGGAGAAAATGGACCAACAGTTCCCCAAACAAGGGATGCGCCGCATGTGCGGCGGGATCGGCAGCCTCGCCACACCTGAACTCGAACGAGATGTGCGTGATTTTTTCACAACACGCAAGATCGACCTCGGCGGGAAAACGCTCGAACAATATCTTGAACAGCTACGGATCGCCGTCACAGTTCGGGAACGAGACAGCCTCGCCTTGCGCAAGTACCTGAATACATATCGATAGACCGCTATTTCCGACGCGAACGGGGCCACTTGTGGCGCTTCAGCACTCTATAGTAGGCTGATGGCGTTCAGCCGGTATCGCGCGGAGGGGCTAATGGCAACGATTCGGAGCCTGTTGATAGCTGGTGTGGTGCTTGTCGGCATAGGATGCCTGAGCGGATGCTCCCCGATCGAACCCGATCAAGGCTCGCTGCCGCCGTTGCCACCATCCAACGACCTGCAGCTTCAAACGATCAGTACAAGCCTCAGTTCACCGGTCTTTATGACCGCGCCTCCCGGTGACTCCACTCGCCTCTTCGTTGTCGAACAGGGCGGGCTGATTCGCATTATCGATCCAACGAACAATTTACCCCTCGCAACACCATTCCTCAATCTCAGTAGCCTCCTGTCGACAGGAGGGGAACGCGGATTGCTCGGGATGGCATTCGATTCCGGTTATAATGCCAATCGCCGGTTCTACGTTTTTTACACGAACACCACCGGTGACATTGTCATTGCGCAATACCTAAGAAATGCTGCGAATGCAAACCTTGCCGATTCTTCTCCAGCCACGATACTTCTCACGGTGGAACACTCAGCCGAATCGAATCACAACGGCGGCATGCTGGCATTTGGCCCGGATGGCTGTCTCTATGCCGGCGTCGGGGATGGCGGAGGGGGCGGCGACCCAAGCAACAACGGCCAGAATCCATTTTCATTGCTCGGGAAACTCCTTCGTCTCAATCCCGACACAGGGGCCCCCTGCGGCAATGTCACCTTCAATCCGTTCCTCATCGGCGGCGGTGCACAGCAGGTCTGGAGTCTGGGTTTAAGAAATCCTTGGCGATTCTCCTTTGACCGCCAAACCGGAGATCTCTACATCGGCGATGTGGGGCAGAATGAGCGGGAGGAGATCAATGTCTCACTCGCTCCGAATGCCGGGCGCGGGCTGAATTATGGCTGGCGATTGATGGAAGGCACTCTCTGCTTCAACCCCTCCAGCAATTGCGACTCTGGCAACCTGACGCGGCCGGTGCTCGATTACCCTCACTTCAGCGGAGCCTGTTCCGTTACGGGCGGGTATGTGTACCGAGGATCTGCCCTTCCGGCCATGAGGGGCACGTATTTCTATGCGGATTTTTGCGCGGGATTTGTGAAGAGTTTCCGCTATCAGAATGGTCAACCCACAGATCAGAAAGAATGGCCGTTGCTTAGTCCCACGGGAGGCTCGATCACGAGCTTTGGCGAAGATGCCACAGGCGAGTTATACATCACGACTCAAGCAGGCGGCCTGTTCAAGTTCATTCCGAATTGATGTGACGCGGCCAGATTCTCCGGGGGCTGGTAGGTGAGAAAATCGACTTTTCCAACATCCTGCTAGAGCTTCTCTCCTCGTCATTCCCCTTAGCACCCAGGCCGGTTGTCTTCCACTGCGTGCGTCCAACGAGGGCCTTCTGAGGCCGCGCGTTGCGCGAGCAAGGAGATAACCGGCCTGGGTGCATCCTTTACTCGTGTCGTAGCACCGCCAGGGGCCGTTGGCCAAGAATCCGGTACGTGCTGGCAAACCCTACGATCAGCGTCAGCAACATCGTGAGGAGGAGGCCGATACCGAGCACCTGTGGGTGTATGGTCCAGGGAAGGTCGAATAGATACCGCACCAGAGCCCATGACAAGACAGTTCCGAGGGTCAATCCAATCAGCCCGGCGACGGCGCCCAGCAGGACATACTCCATGGCAAAGGCGCACGCAATCAGGCTGCGGGTCGCGCCGAGCGCTTTTAGAATAACCGATTCGTAGAGACGCCGGTAGCGTGTCGCTGCGAGCGCCGCTGCCATGACCAACCCACCGGCCACAACACAAAAGAGCGCCACCGCCCTGATTGCCAGCGAAAGACGATCGAGCACCCGCGCAACACCGTCGAGCACGTCGCCGATATGGATCGCGCTGATGTTTGGGAATGAGGCGACGACTGCCTGCTGCAACGGCAGCTCATCCTGTGGCGAGACCCTCACGGTGGCCACATAGGTGAAGGGCGCCCCTTCAATCGATCCAGGCGACAAGATCATGTAGAAATTCGTCGAGAAATTTCCCCATTCGACTTTGCGGATACTGCTCACCACCGCCGGCACGGTAGCCCCTTGAATATCGAACTCCACAGTTGAGCCAATCGTGAGGCCTAAATGCGTGGCAGCATCTTCCTCCACTGATACCTGCGGGGTCGAGAAGACCTGCCCGGGCTTCCACCATTCTCCCTTGACCAACGTATTATCTTTTGGCAGGCGGTCGAGAAAGGTCAGGACATATTCACGAGTGAAATACCACTGTTTCCCACGTCCCTCCTTCCCTTCCGCGCGCTTGTCGCTCTTTTCCGCTCCTTCTTCTGCGGTGATGACCTGTCCGTTAATCGAATGGAGTCGCGAGCGTACCAGTGGCATGAGCTCCGGACGCGTTTGGCCGGTCTGTTGCTCGACCAACGAGACGAATTTCTTCGCTTGATCCGGCTGGATGTCGATAAAGAAAAACGTCGGCGCATCCGCCGGCCGATTCTCCTGTATCTGTTGGAGCAACGCCTGTTCCACCAGCGACACAGTGACAATGGCCATGACGCCGATACCGATGGCGACCATGATCCCCGTCGCTTGGCTCCCCGGCCTTACGACATTACCCAGGGCATAGCGAAGGCTCAAGACTCGAGGCAACGGCGCCCAGGCCAGCCCTCGCACAAACACCCGCGCACAGACAAAGAGGACCGCGATAGCGAGAGACATCGCCCCGATAAACAGGAAGCCGATCGACCAGGAGCCTGCTTGCCACACCGAGAGAGCGCAGAGTCCGAGGATGATCCCTCCTGCCGTGCCGACATTCCAGGGATCGGTCAGTCCCCATTTCACCCACCATCGTGACGGAGAGGTCTCTTGTCCGACCGTCGCCTGTTCCGCATCGCGCCGAAAGATCGCGCCTGGGTGAACCTCTCGAATCTTCAACAGGGGCCAGAGGGTAAACAGCAGCGTCGACAATAGTCCCAGCGCTGCTCCTTTCAGTAGGGGCCAGACCGAGTACCACGACAATTCCGAGGAGACGCCTAATTGATCGAGAATGTCTGATGCAAAGAGAGCAGCAGCAAGGGGAGGCAATCCTTTTTGAAGCGCAATTCCCAACAAGATGCCGGAAAAGCTCCCGATACATCCCAGAAATATCGCTTGCACCACGTAGGTCGAGACGACCGTCGTCGAATCGGCGCCGACCGCTTTCAAGATGGCGATCGTCCGTAGTTTGTCCCGCAAGAATGCATGAATCGAAGTTCCGACCCCCAGGCCACCGATGAACAGCGCGGTGAGGCCGATCAGTCCGAGGTAGCGGGAGAGTTGTTCGAGAAATTGCCTCAATTGTGACTGGGACGTGCGATAACTGGTTACGCGCGCCGACTCTGCCTCCAGCCGATCCCGCAGCTCTGTGCGCAGCGGCTCCAGCGGCACATCGGTGGCGATTTTCACCAGATACCGCTCCCGCACACGGCTTCCTGGTTTAATCAGATCCGCCGCCCGTAATCCTTCCTGCGTCACCATCACTCGTGGGCCCAGGGAAAAGGCATTGGCCATTCGATCCGGCTCGGTTCGCACGAGGCCGGTGATCAGGAACATCGCCTGACCGATCTTCAAGCGATCCCCAACCGAGAGGCCCATCCGAATCAGGAGCGACTCCTGCACCACCGCGCCAAAACAGGCGCGTCCGCCGCAGCGTTGGATATCAGGGTGAAGCAGAACATCAAGCGATTGGGCCGGCTCAAGCCTGATCGTTCCGTACAGGGGATAGGCTGACTCGACTGCTTTCAGTTCAACGATCTGGGTCGACTGGATCGCAGTTGGCGCAAAGTTCGCGCGCGCGGCCATGGCGACAAGCTCGCTCACATGGGTCAAGACCATATTCCGTTCACTTAGCGAGTTCAGCACTGCCTGTCCTGGGATGCTCGGGGGGCGAGTCAGACGAATTTCGAGATCGCCGCCTAACAGGCCCCGCGCTTCTCTCGTGACGGCCTGTTCCATATTCGCGCCAAATAACGACACCCCGACCAAGGCCCCGACACCGATCGCGATACAGGCGAAGAAATAGAGGAAGTGCCGCCAGGCTCCCCTGGTTTCACGCCAGGCCATTTTCAGGATGAAGCGAATCACCGGAACGACCCTGCGCCCCGATGGTTCGGGTCGGTGAGGGTATCGGATTCGATGCGGCCGTCGCGCAACATAATCACGCGTTCCATTGACGATGCCATGGAACGATCGTGCGTGACGAGGACTAAGGTGGCGCCGAAATCGCGGTGGAGATCATGAAGGAGCTGCATCACTTGCTGGCCCGTGGCTGAATCCAGGTTCCCGGTCGGCTCGTCGGCCAGAAGAATCGGTGGGTGGCAGGCGAAGGCTCTGGCCACCGCCACCCGCTGCTGCTCGCCTCCCGACAGTTGGACGGGATAATGATGCAGCCGATCTCCCAGGCCGACGGTCTGCAACAGCTCCGTCGCGCGAGCCTGCGCTGTGCTCATCCCTGCCAACTCCAATGGCACCAGAACATTCTCCAGAGCGGTCAGGGTGGGAATCAGATGGAAGGATTGAAAGATGTAGCCGATGTGATCGCGACGAAAGCGCGCCAAGGCACTCTCACGCATCGCCGAGATTTCTACGCCGTTCAACGTGATAGAGCCGGACGTCGGCCGATCCAGTCCCGCGATGAGGCCCAGCAAGGTGGATTTTCCGCTTCCGGACGGGCCGACGATAGCCACGCGCTGTTTATCGGGAATCTCCAGCGTGACATCGTCGAGGATCGTGACCTGATGGCCGCCGCCAGCCAATCGCATCGTCAGATGAGAGAGAGAAATCATATTGTCGGTCAGGCTACCATAATATTGTTCGAGTGAAGGGTATATTATACTGGATGACGATGCGCTGCCCATGGATTCTCACAAAATCATTTTCTTGTCTCTGCCTCTTCTTGATCTTTCACTGCGGGTATGACCGCAGCAGCGTATTCGCCGCTTCATCCACGTCGGGGGTCCCTCAGCGCGAAGGTGTGGGATCGGGACCTGCCTCCACCGAACGTCCCAGCATCGTCGCCTTCGGCGATAGCCTGACGGCAGGCTTGGGTGTGCGACAGGATGAGTCCTATCCCGCGCGCCTGCAACGGACGTTGGACGCAGCAGGCTATGCCTATCGAGTTGTGAATGCGGGAGTCAGCGGCGAAACGTCAGCCGGCGGAGCCAGAAGGGTCTCCTGGGTTCTGAAGAATAGGCCGGCCATCGTCATTCTAGAGCTCGGCGGCAACGATGGGCTCCGCGGTCTCAGTCTGCAGGAAACGAAAGCCAACCTCGAACGGATCATTCAGCAATTTCAACAGGCGTCAGTCATTGTCGTGTTAGCGGGGATGAAACTTCCTCCGAATTATGGAAAAGATTACACCGACGGGTTTGAATCGCTGTACCAGGTTTTAGCGAAACAGTACCGCCTGACGTTGATTCCATTTTTCCTTGACGGGGTGGCAGGCTCGTCCTCGCTCAACCAGGCAGACGGGATTCATCCGACCGGCGAAGGCTATCGCATCATCGTCGAGAAGATCTTTCCGACGCTTGAGCCGCTGTTGGATAGAAAACGGCGAGGGTGATTCAGCCCGCCTTCTTCGTGAAGCGAGCGAGACTTGCGAGAAAAGCGGGACGGGGGAGACGGACGACGGTTCGAGGTCCGACGTTCGAGATTTTCGGAACGTCGAACCCAGAACATCGAACTTCGTGTCGCGCTACTTCTTTTTGCCCTTCGGCTTCTGCGCGGCTTGCTCGGCGTGAGTCAGCGATTCCTCCGCATGCTTCAGCGATTCCTTGGCATGCTCGAGCGCTTCCTTCGCGTGCGCATCGGTGCTTCCTTTGATCGCTTCTTCCAGATGCGTGATGGCTTCCTTCTCGTGCGCAATGCCTTCCTTCGCATGCTTAATGGTTTCCGCGACATGCGCGTTTTCTCCCGCGAACACGGCGCTTGTCGCGCCTCCTGCGAGAAGACCACAGACAGCGATTGCGACAACGGCGGCTTTAATTCGGCTCATAACTCCTCCTCTGTGTGATAGTGAATGTGTAACCCGAACCGGATCATACATCAACGGCGAACATTTTAAATCCATATTTTTTATGACGTCTCTCAATTCTTCACCCCGAAGGGCCGGGGATTCGGAGGGAGGCCACCTCCGAGTCTCCGGGCAGGTCTGGTAGAGAGGAGGCAACTACCGGACCCGTTTTCTGCTCTTTTTTACTCTGTCATTTTTCTTGCTCTTGACCTGCACCGGGGCCGCTTTCTTCGGCGAATCATTCTGAGCATTCCTGTGATCGATCCGAGCCTCCGCGATAAGCCCGTTCACCGATGCCTGAAACACCCGCAAACTGCCCCGGCCGATTTTGGTGGCGCTCAAACGGCCTTCCTCGATCCATCGGTAGATCGTCCACTTACTGACTTTCAACAACTTGGCCGTTTCTTGGATGCGGAGTAACATCGGTTCCACAATTCACCCATCCTATCCATCGTGACGGCTTTGGGTCGATTTTGTCCGCAGCGCCCTACTTCATCACTTCGCCGGTGCAATACCAGCCGTCGCCCTTGACCGCATTCACCGCCGTAACCAGTCGATCCGCTTTAACCTTCTCTCCGTCAAGCGTCACCACGGCATGGCCCTTCATGCTCTTGAGATCTACAGCCTTCACCCCGGGCAGTTTTGTCAAGGATGCTTCCACATCCCCCAGATAGGCCTCGCAAAACTTTCCCCCGAGCATCAACATGACTTTTTGTTCGCCGGCAAAGGCCGGTGTCGCCATCGCACAAACGAATCCGATCAGACAGCCAAGCTTGATGATTGTATTCATGGTCTCCTCTCCTGTTAATTTGTCACAAGTGTTCTCTCACCCCGATCCACCCTCGCCGAGCAGTTCCAGCCTGTCGCAAGCGCCCGATGTACCGCGTTGGCAAACTGTTCTGGCGTCTCGCTATCGGGCTGATACCGTACCAGCACCGTGCCATGGTCATTCAAAAACTTCACCTGCCGAACCCCGTTGAATGGGCGAAGCGCCGTCTCGACATCTTCACGATGGTATTCACACCTACGGCCGAAGATCTGGACAATGACCTCTCCGGTTGCCTCATTCGACTTCACGGAATCGGTCTCCGAAACTTCAATCGCGAACGATGAAGCCCCGATCATCGTCAACCACCCGGCACATACGAGAAAGAACACCAGTCTCATAGCGATATTCCTTTCAAAGTCACTTGAGAAAATAACCGGAGCGGAGGCACTGAGGAGGAAGCGCCCGCGCTCCGGATCAGTCCGAGAAAGGAGGCAACCCAACTCGGACATCGATAGCTCAGCAACCGTCGTCTGCTCAGCGTAGGAGGCCGGAGCGGGGGCTCACAGAAAGAGCCCGCGCTCCGGTCGGTCCGGGAAAGGAGGCCACCAAACCCGGACCTCAACAATGATTTTGAAACACCCGGCTCACCCGGATGGCTTAGGCGGAATGCATTCGATCTGGTACATGCCGACCGGCGATCATGCTGAATATCGGAGAACGCAGGCCGCCTGAACTATCCGAGGGTAGAAATCGGGGGAGCGCGGGAGTGAAGTGAAGGGGAAGGAACAGCCGGGAGCGACTCGACGAGAAAACCCTCTGGAGAGAATGAGACAAGGTTGGAGGTATCTGCAGGCGCCGATGCTACCAGCCCACCCTCCGATGTAACCTGGCAAGCCCAGGCACAGAGCGATGATTGAGTATCGGAGTCAGAATGATGACTGTCGGCATGATGAGTCCTGTTATGGAGAAGGAGACAAGTGGATGCAGCGAGAGAGAGGGCGAGATACATCCCTGCTACAGCCAGAGCCACAGCCGAACGCCGATGCCACAGCTCGATGCCCCACCCGATCGTGATGCTCTTCCTCATACGCTGATAGATACTCCGCTTTGTGAAGCCCGTCTACCGATGGATGCTACTCGCTGCAACAGAATTGTGGAAAGGCTCGATACCGGTCTGCCCGATCGACGTTGCGCTGCAGAGATGATGCAGCGACTGCTTTTTTCGGAGTAGTCGGCCCCGGCGTTGCCGGGAGACCTGTTCGAGCCAAGTCCGCCTGCTTGTGGATTGAGGCTGAGCAATAGTTCGTTGAAGAGTCAAATCCTGAACGTCGCTCGGGTATGAAAGCGGAAGAGAGTTGACCGCCATCGGGAATGTGTCCGACGCAGATGATGTAGGCATCGCCGGGGAGCATGACGTCAACTTGAAACCGACACTCTTAATCGTCACGAGCCGGCAAAGAGGGTCGTGATCCTGTTGGAGCGACCGCCGAAGCGCATGGACATGTACGTCCAAGACGTGATCGCCGATTGCAAAATCAGGCCCCCACACGAGATTGATCAAGTGGCCACGACTAAACACCTTTGAGGGAGCCTTTATAAGGGCCTTGAGAATGGCGAAGGGTTTTGCGGAAAGAGGAATGATGTTGGCTCCGATCTTCACTTGTTGGAGATCGGAGTCTAATTCGACAGCGCCGACCCGATAGAGGCCCCGCTTGGAATCGACAGATCCGGCCCGCCTCAGGTAGGTTCCTACTTTTGCAAGAAGAAGCCGGTAGCCTTCTTCGTAGAGATGGACACCGTCCGCTCCCCGTTCCAAGTCGAAGATGCCATCGTCCTCGCTGTAGCCGGTACCAGTCGGTACCACAATCATCATGGGCACATGGTGAAGATGCTTGTCTGTTCGAATCTGGTCCCAGTCGGACAGACGTTGATCCACCAGGGTCAACGCCGGCATTTCCTGCAGGGCGAACGGAAACGCGTCGCTGACAGAAGCAACGATGTGCAGGTGGTATCCGGACCGAGCAAGTTGGGTTTCGATTTCTTTGGCGAATATCGCGTCAGGCGACAGGAGTAGAATGGGGGCTGAGCAGGCCTTGACTCCTTGCCCCGTGAGGCTGGTGGCCCGTCGAATGACGACCCCGACGATGCCGAATAGCCCGGACCCGAAGAGCATCACAGCGGCGGGTACCGGCACCGGTTGGGCAGTTCCAAATTGGGCGGTGCCGTGAAGTGAGAACGTTCCGGATGTGAGAGACGGCACTCCTGTGAACTGATGCGTCCAGGAAATATCGAAAGCGTTCGTGATCTCATTAAACGATCCGGTAGCAACCCCGCCGATATTCAAGGATGTTGCCAGCGGAGTTGAGGGACTCGTCAGCAAGCCAGCCCAGCCGGCGCTGGTCACGCCGGCAAAGAGCGATCGGAGGTCCGACGTCAAGGCGGACCCCGAAGTCTGCGCGGTCGGGGCGGAAAGATTGAGCGTCCCTCCGCTGCCGGTAAAAATCGAAAAGGTCAGGTGGGAAATCGTAATCGGCTCGAACAGATTCGGCGCCGGCTGGTACTGTCCCATCACCAATTGCCCGTTCTGCGTAAAATTGCCGTTAACCGACCCCAGTCCTCCAAAATTCAACCCGATCGATCCACCGGCGATGTCCAACTGTGTCACGATAGCAGCCTGGGCTGGCGCCGGCATACACCAGAGCGCCGACGCCATCAGAAGCGCCATCGTGCTCACCTTGACTGTTCTATAAGGTTTGGTCTTCATCGTGTCAGGTCTCCCTAATGTTCCTCAACCCGACCATGCTTCTACTCGCATCTAATGCTAGTCAGAGCTCCCGGAAGAACGGGTCTCTGTTCTTCCGGGATGTGCTCAAATGTATTAGGCCGCTGCCCTCATCTTGCGACGGGCCAATCCAACCAACCCGATCAAGCCACTCCCGAACAGATAGACGGCGGCAGGAATCGGCACAGCCGCCGGCGTCGATCCCCACATCGTGATCTGGTAGGATCCTCCTCCCAGGTTGAGGCCTTGCGGGTGAAGGTGATAGTCATCCGGCAATCCGAGGTCTGGAAGGGGCACATTTAGGTATGTGCTACTCGTTGGGAAGATGAACTGGGTATCACCCACGTTCTCAAAAATGGGGGCGCCAAAGAATGAGATATTACTGACCGTGGACGTCATGCTGAAGTGCGTAAACGCTCCGAGATCGAAATTGATCGTGTCAAGAAAGAGCCCATCGGCGGGATTCGCGTTGATGACGACTGGGTTCGCCACGTCACCGGCGCCGGGGACGAAGGTGAGGGCCTGCGCGTTGGCGCTCAGGGCGAGCGCGCCCACACAGGCCAAGCCGGCGATGACTCGTTTGAACTTCATGCTCGTGTTCATGGTGCGTTCCTCTCATTTCATTGGTTGATGATGGATCTACCTTGTCGCTTGCCGCGTCGTCTGTCGGTGCATTGACCGGGCACCTCCCTTTCTCCCCCTCATCAGTAAAATCTGCATTGAGCCAATTGCTGTCGCTTCTCAGGCCTCATCCCACCGTGAACTCTTACCGCCCACTCTTATGGTGGACGTCTTATCAGGGTGACTCCAGACCTGCTACCAGTCCATGCACCAGTTGCTACAGATGTGATGAAAAATTCATGCGGGACAGGCGAAGCGCGCCTGAAGGGCACGATCTGAAGGCTGAAGTCCCAAGGCTGAAGGTCGGGGTTCAAACAAGAAAGAAAAGTTGTTGCATCTGGTGCATCCGTGGATTCCGTCAGTAGACCGGAGGCTGCTCCTACCATATAAGAGCATCGGAAGGATTCAGGCGTTTAGGCTGAAGGGGTTCAGACCGAAGTCCTGCACAGCCTTCAGCCTATCCACCTAATGTATTTACCTTTGCAATCGAAATTCATGTGCATCTGTAGCACAGATAGTCAGCAGTCGGTAGAAGGCCGTCACTACTCGGTTTATAAGGGCGCGTACGTAGTAAGAGATAGGAGGCGGGGACCGTGAAGAACTGCCTCAGTTACTCATCAACTCATTTATGGAGGTTCCTATGAATCGCTTGAAGAGTCGCCGGTCGGTTGGTGTACTCACGGCATCTTTGGGGCTGGCTCTGCTGTTCAGCACAGCCGGGCCAGCTCTTGCCCATGTGGGCTACACGACGCTCGACACGACGAACGGTGTTGTCTCGTCAGTCGACAGAACCGCATCCAGCAACGCCGGGTGGATTGCAGGTCAAGATGCGACCACCTGGGCGAACAGTCACGACAACAGATTCTTCACCTTCAACCTGGCTGACACCATGACGATCGATTTCACCATTACGGGCACGAACACCAACACCAACGGCATCTTGAATCCCGGCTATTCCATCTTCGCAGGAACAGTGCCGGGCGGCTCGCATGACGGAGCGGGGAACCTCCCGGCTGGCGCTGCTGTCCCCCTTTCCTACGTCGGTGCGCAGACCGGCTTCGCCACCTGGTCACCCTTCGCGGCGACGAACGACGAGATCGATGCCAACAATGGAGCAGCAGGACTCACGACGGCTCATTGGGGGCAATATCGCTCCAATGCTGATGTCACCATGTCGACTGATGGACTGCCCCTCGCAGTGCCCCCAATACCTGGAACGGTGAGCACCATGACCTTCACCGGATTTTCAGGATCCAATGCCTCTGGTGCCAGCGTGAGCGGTCAGTACACGCTGGGGGCAGGGATCTATAGCCTGGTCGTCGGGGGAGCGAATCCGTTCAATCTTGCGACCTATTTGGCAGATGCCATCGCCACGAACGGTGATTACACCACTCCGTCGGCCGCCCTCACGGCATACAATGCCGACCGGCTCGCCCGTACGTTCAATCTTCAATTCTCCGCCGTGCCGATTCCCGCTGCCGTGTATTTGTTCGGGAGCGGCTTGATCGGGTTGGTGGGGTTGGCACGCCGCAAGATGAGGGCAACAGCCTAACCATATCGGAGTACCATCCCGGAAGAACGGTTCCACGTTCTTCCGGGAACTCTGAGCAGGCTATTAATGGACGCAGGGAAGTGAGGACTGTGGCATGAAGAAAATATTTATACCTATGTTGTCAGTCTGTGCCCTCCTGCTGGGGGCCGGTCTGTTCGGTACCGGACAGTCACAGGCCGCGACCGTCACACAACTCGATATCACCGGCGGATCGATCAGCTTGAACTTTGGCTTGCTGGGATCGGTCACCGGGAACTTTACGCAGAACGGGCAGTTGGTCATGGGGCAGTACCAGCCGCTGCCCAATATCTTTCCGCCGGTCACCGTCGCCGGCCATACGTTTTCAATTTTCACCAGCAATCAATCGTTCCCCGGCAATCCGGGCGGAGCGCCTGCGCCGACCGGCACGACCAGCGGATCGACGATGACCGTCGATCTCACGTCGCTCTTTGCCGGAGTGGCGGGGCCGCTGTTGAATTCGACGTTGAACATTGGCGAGCCAGCCAGCGGAACGTTCAATACCGGGACGAATTCCTTTAACATTTCATGGACCCAGCTGTTCACGGGTGTGCCGTTCCTGAGTTCTGGAACCTTCAGTCTCCAAGGCACCGCTCAGGTGGCGGCTGTGCCTTTGCCGGCTGCGGCTCTCCTGTTTGTGTCGGGGCTAAGCGGGATCGCGTGGTTGCGACGAAGGATGACGTAACGACTAGCGTCGTCTCGTCCATAGCAGGGGGGCTGTCGGGCTCAACCCCGTCAGCCCCCCTCTTTTTTATCGATTGATGTGAAAGAATGGGGCATGGGCAAGACTGCTCAGCATAGTCCGTCGTCCTCTCCGGATCAGGGGCAACTCGTCCTTTACGGGACCGTTACGATTACCGGGGCAGCCGTGATGATTCTCGAACTGCTCGGTACGAGGATCATCGGTCCGTTCTACGGGGTCAGCCTGTACGTCTGGTCCTCGCTGATCGCCGTTACCCTGATCGCCTTGGCCCTGGGCTACTTCCTTGGAGGATTGATCGCCGATCGATTCCCATCAGTGCGTCTCACACACGTGATTTTCACTTCGGCGCTCACCACCGTCATCATTCCTTTCTTGAGCGGCCCGGTACTCCGCGCGACCGACTCATTCGGTCTTCGCGCCGGGGCCTTTGCGAGCGCGCTCCTGCTCTTTACGCTGCCGTTGACGGCGCTGGCGATGGTAGGGCCCTATGTGATCAAGCGCGCGACGCGCGACTTGAGCGGGGTGGGCACTGCATCCGGTACTGTCTATGCCATCAGCACGGTCGGCAGCGTAGTTGGAACTCTCCTACTAGGGTTTTTCCTCTTGCCGATGTTTGGAACCAGAGCGATCATCGTTTCACTCAGCCTCCTGCTAGGGCTGCTTGCCATCCTGGTCGCGTGGCATGAAGCACGAAGCGCTTCACTCGCCCACTCCGTTCGGCCTACCGTGATTCTCTGCATTGCAGCCGGCATCCTTGCGTCACTCGGCCTTGCCGCTTCCCGCGAAACTGCAAAAGGCTTCACCGTCCTTTCCGAAGCGGAAAGCCTGTATGGGTGGGTGCGGGTCGTGGACGATGAGCAGCGCGGATATCGCCTCATGCTCTCCGACGCCTCTGTCATCAGCGCAGTGGACCTGAAACAGGACAGAAGCGTGCTGGGGTACCAGCAGGTATTGGGGCTGCTGCCGTTGATTCGTCCTGAGGCGTCACAAGCCCTGCTCATCGGATTGGGTGGAGGCCACGTCGCCCGTAACTTGAAATCGAAGGGCATTACGACTGATACCATCGAAATCGATCCCGTTGTGGCCGATGCAGCCCAACGGTTTTTTCACTTTGAACCGACCGGACTGTTTCTCGTCGGCGACGCGCGATATGAAATCAGGAGACTGACCCATCGCTACGATTTCATCATCCACGACTGTTTCACCGGCGGTTCCGAGCCCACTCACTTGCTCAGCCGGGAGATGCTGAGCGAGTTGCACGGTCTGTTGAACGAAGGCGGCGTCCTCGCGCTGAACTACGTGGGGTTTACGAGCGGGGAAGGATCGGAGGCAGTGGCGGCAGTGCATCGGACGCTCAACAGTCTGTTCCCCCATGTGCGCGTCTTCATTACGGAGAAGGGAGAGTTCACCGATTTCATATTTCTGACGTCGGAACAGTCGATCGATTTGAATCAGGCAAGTGAGGACCGGCGCATCGGCTGGCTGCTTAATCATGAACACAGGATGAACAGCGGTGAAGGCTTTCTCATCACCGACGACTACAACCCGATGGAGAGCCGTCAAGTCCGCAAGTCGGAAACCTACCGGAAACTGTTCCTCGAACGCATCGACTTCGAACTCTTGCTGCGCTAGCTTGGCTGAACGGAGGCTCAGCACTGATCCCTTCGTTCAGCCCCATGTGTCCGCACGATGTGCGCGACTGGCGCGAAACGCGAGACAAACGCGAAGGGCGAGCGAGAACAGGCAGACCGCACCATCAGACGAACTTCCCGCTCGTCCCGCAGGAATTTTGTATCACATCGGTTGCAAGCATCGGCATCGATCGGCAGACGATGCCGAGCCGGATTTGCTACTCCTGCCGGTAGAAGAATCGACCCTGCAACGCAATCTTCACAAGGAGCATCGTGATGAAACGTCTATTGTTGTCGACCGCCGTAGTTTCGCTCATCCTCTGCAGCCAGGCTCAGGCTTTCTTCGAAGAGGAAGGCCGTTGCCAGAAACGTGATCTGAAAGGTCACTGGGTCTCGTATCAGGCAGAAGTGAAAGCGAATCCCCATGGTGAAACGTCTGAATCCTGCACCGCCTGAGCCCATCGTCGTGGACGGCGCGTTCAAGGTGCCGGGCTTGCGGAACGTCGAACTGACGGCGCCCTATTTTCACAACGGCGGCCAGCTCGACCTGCCGGCGATCATCGAGTTCTACAACCATGGGGGCGATTCGCACGAAGGGCTGAAGACACTCGACGGTGTCTTTATCGAGCCGATGCCGTTCATCAATTTCTCGACGGAAGAACGGCAGGCGCTCGAAGCGTTTCTCCTGTCCTTGACCGACGAACGGGTGCGCTTTCAGCGAGCGCCGTTCGATCATCCGCAACTGTTCGTTCCGAACGGCCCCGGTGCGTCACGCAGTATCGCCCCCGGCGACCAGCTGACGGAGATTCCGGCGGTCGGGGCGCAGGGCGGCCAGCCGCAGAAGAAGTTTTTGGAATCGTAACTCACTTAAATTAGGAGGATTGTGATGAAATCGATTACCTTGGCTGTAACATTGCTGGTGGCGGCATTGAGTGTGGTCGCGCCGTCGGTTTCCCAGGCTGCCACCGTGACGAGCGGTTCATTCACGATGAACCTCGATCGTGATGCCTTGGCCCAATTGGTGTTCAATCCAACCGGAACGCCGCCGACGCTTTACCTCGAAGAGTTTTGGGGTACGTCCGCCTCTGCTTCGCTCACCGCAACGCAGATCAATACAGCGGGAGCAGCGGATCTTGTGCCTGGTACCGGCGAGATTCCGGCGACCGGCCTGGTGTACGATGTCGCCAGCTCAACCGTCACCAATCCCTCCGGGCGGGCCATTCAGCCGACGCTCTTTACCTACGACCCAGGCGACCTGACAGGAACCGCAACCGGCCAGATCGGGCTCGGCGGCGTGATGCGGTTTCTGGGGAATTTCCCCGGCATATTTGTCACAGGCGACTATGCGCTGAAATTCGACACCACCAGAGTCGGCAATGCGGCCGGCGGCTCAGGCTGGTACCTCTTGAACAACTACGGTTTCCCAATCCCTGGCTGGGATTTGACCGATGTGACCGCCACCAGCGATCCGCTCTCGCTCTATCTGTCCGGAACCTTGAAATGGAGCCCTGAAGTCGCATCCGCGTTCTTTGCCTCAGGAGATATCGGTCAACCCATGGGCACGTTCACGTTTGCCTCGCCCGCGCCTGTCCCTCTGCCCGCGGCGGTCTATCTGTTCGGCAGCGGGCTGCTTGGATTGGCTGGTTGGGTTCGCCGTCGACGATTTGCGCAGCGGTAACTGATGAATCCGTCTTCGTGGATACTCGTGGCCGCGCTCGCGCTTGCCGCTCTCTTCCAGGGAGCGGTGGCCGAGGCCTCCTATTTCAACATCGATACCGTCGTGGTCGGCCATGCGGGGAACAGCGCCGATCCTCTCACCGGGCTCGGCGCTGTGTCCTATGAGTATCGCATCAGCTCGACCGAAGTGACGAACGCGCAGTACGCCGCCTTTCTCAATACAGTCGATCCCGGCGGTGTCAATCCTCATGATCTCTACAATCCCGACATGACCAATGCCACCGGCTTCGCGGTTGTGAAGGGCGGGATCGACTTCGATCCGGGCACGGCCCCCGGCTCCATGTACAACCCCAAATCCAACTATGGAGACAAACCGGTCAACTACGTCAGCTTCTACGACGCGGCACGGTTCGCCAACTGGGTCATGACGGGTGATACGGAGAACGGGTTTTACACCTTCACCGATACCAACACACTCGCGAGCCAAGGCACGCATGGACCGGATCAATACAACGGGATGAATTGGGTCGCGATCCCGAGCCATGACGAATGGTATAAGGCGGCGTTTCACAAGAACGACGGGGCAACGGGCAACTACTATCTCTATCCGACGAGCAGCAACAGCGCGCCGACGATCGCCACAGCCACTCCCACGGGTATCATCGCCAATCCGGGCCAGAACGTCGCCAACTACAATTTCGGGGCGAATTGGGACGGCACGGGAAATCTCGGCCACGTCACCACGGTCGGGAGTGCCGGCCTCGAGAGCGTGAGCCCCTACGGGACTTTCGATCAAGGCGGCAATGTCATGGAATGGATCGACGCAGTCTCCGGCTCGAATCGCGTGATGCGAGGCGGATCGCTCTGGCTCGACGAAGAGACGCTGCGGTCCACCTACAGCAGCTTCTACAATCCCAATGTCGGCGGCAGCAGTCTCGGCTTCCGGCTGTCGAGCTTGGGCCCGATCAGCGTCGTGCCGATTCCCGCCGCCGCCTGGCTGTTCGGCACAGGATTGCTGGGGCTGGCGGCGCTGAAGAGGAGACGGAGCGGTTGCTGACACCCTATTCGTCACCCGATCTTTCCCCACGCATCGCCTCTCAGGTACAGTGCTCAAACCCAAATGAAACGAGCGATACGCCACTCCACTCTATTGTGTCTCCTATTGTGCGCCGGTCTGTTCGCTGACCTTCGAACTGCTCGCGCAGAGTTGCAGCCTGATCAGGTCGTGATTCTCGCCAATGCGAAGAGTCCGGAGAGTCTGGCTGTGGCTTCGCACTACGCGGCGCAGCGAGGCGTACCCACTACTCACATAGTCCTGCTCGACCTACCACTTCACGATAACCTTACCCGCCAGGAGTATGAGGAGTCAGTTGTCGCTCCGTTACGGCGGACGCTCGAAGCCAAGCAACTGGCTTCGACCACCCGCGTGATCGTGACGACGTATGGAATACCGCTCCGCATTGAAGCGCCCATGCTTTCCAAAAACGAAAAGATCTGGCTGGCGGAGGCGCAGGGTTCGGTTAAGACCAGCCGCGCTAGACTGGAACAACTCCAACGTACGTTCGAGCAGATGACGCCGGGATCGCCGAAGGTAGAGAGTCCGCCGCCAAATTCAGCCCAGGAGATTCTTGAAATAGCGCGGACCATGACGCTCTTGCCGCGCGTCGATCAGGCTTGGCGCGCAGCCGTGCAGCACATTCGGCAACTTCCTCAGCCGGAATCGGAAAAGACCCTGCAGGAATTGCTACGCCTCACCCAACAATATGGCGGATGGGGCATCCTCCTCCAGAAAGAAGCGGGGCTCGGCAAGTCCGGTTCCTCCACCGACAACCAGACGATGGCTGCCTGGCGGAAGATCCTCGAACAGACCGGTCCCTACTGGGCAGGGCTCGGTCGCGCTCCGATCCGGTCCCAGCGTCAGCTGATCTATCGCTGGGCAGAACAGCTGTTCGGTGTACGAGGGGTGCTCGAACTCTCAAGTGCCGAGGTGGACCTGCTCACTAACTTCTATGCCGATGCAAGCCTTGACAGCGAACTCAGCCTCTTGTGGTGGGATCGGGATCTCTATCCGGTGGCCTGGCGCTGGGGGAATCCATTGTTTCAGGACTTGGCTGCGGCCCCGAACGATCTGCCCACCCTTATGGTCAGCCGGTTGGATGCTCCGACGGTTGAGTCGGCGAAAGGGCTTGTCGATCGGGCGCTGCAGGCTGAACGATCTGGACTGCAAGGCACGGTGTACTTCGACGCGCGTGGACTGAAAGCCAAAGACGCGACCGACACCTACGGGGTCTACGATCAAAGCTTGCGGGATGCGGCTGAAGTGGTGAAACAACGCTCAGAATACCGGGTTGTGCTGGATGATGCTGAGGCGACATTGAGCAAGCCAGGAGCGGCCCCGGATGTCGCGCTCTATATCGGCTGGTACAGGCTTCGGTCCTATGAAGATGTCTTTACCTTCAAGCCCGGCGCGATCGGCTATCACATGGCGTCGGCTGAAGCGATCACCGTGCACGATCGTGGCGAACGAGGGTGGTGCAAGAATGCGCTGGAGCGGGGGATCACGGCGACATTGGGATCGGTAGGAGAACCCTATCTGGATGCCTTTCCTGAGCCGGCCCGCTTTATGACGTTGCTGTTGTCGGGGAAGTACTCGCTAGTCGAAGTGTATTACCTGACGAGCCGCTACGTCAGCTGGCGCATGGTGCTGTTCGGCGATCCGCTCTACAACCCGGTGAAGGGACGATCGCGTTCGACGTCCGACTCCGCTGTTTCTTTGCCGCTCCCTCCCTCGGAGCGACCGCTCGGCGAGCCTCCAGCCAGACTTGCGCAGAGGAACCAGGAGCAACAGGATCAGACGGCCAGGCTGGTGAAACTCCTGCTCGAAGCGGAAAGCGACAGCGCAAAACCAGCCCGATAAACAGGGGTTCAGGCTGAAGGCTGATTTGGTCTGTCTGGTCTATTCGGTCTGTCTCGTGTGCTTGGTCGAACAAAATCAACCAGACAGACGAGACAGACCAGATAGACCAACCTTCAGCCTATCCATCTGAGTCGTTACCAGATCGGCGTTGCCTGATTGTCGCTGGCTGCGAGGCCGTAATAATACACGGTCACCTGTTTCGGGTTCTTTCCGACTGGAATGGTCGCGGTAATTGTATTCGTTGCCCCATCGATCAGCGAGACCGTACCGTTGACGCCAGGCGTCGCGTTTGTGATCACCACTCCCTTGGCTGATCCTGCTCCCTTCGGACCTGTGATCCAGAGATCCATAGCGTGCATCTCCGCCGCCGGTAAATCCAGTTCGAAAACAAGAGAAAAGAATGACGGATCGAAGATGAGCAGCAAGTCTTTTCTCAGGTTAGCGGCTTGCGCCGGGGTCAAGCCGCTCACATCGTTCGATTGCGTCATATAGATCCGCGTTCCGTCCGGCGTGAATTGGAAACGTGCCGGCCTGATGTCGCGCAATCGAGGGAACGAGAGCTCCGTGGCCGAGAGAGCCCCGACGGCGGTCAGGTCAATGGATCCGAATGTTCCGAAGACGTGGTTTAGATCGGACCTGTCCTCACCGACCAAGAACAGAGTTTGCCCGTTCGGCGTGATCCCGACCGAATGAAAGACGGTCTGACTCGGCGGGAGAGGCGTGATATCCACGGTCCTGGTAATCGCAAGCACTGACGGATCGATTTCCACCACCGTGCCATAGCCTGACAGATAGCTGTAGATCTTCCCTGTGTGCTGCGACCAGAACATCCCGGACGGGAGTGAGTGGTTCGGTGTTGTCGCGTCCCCGTCACAGGCCCCATGCCCCAGCAACGTCTCCTTTGCGCTATCGCACAAGTCGATCTTTACGAAAAACTCACTCCATGCGACGTCGCCACCTGCTGTTGGGACAGGAAGCAGCACACTAATAAGTCCCGTGGTCTTGCTGGAGACAAACGCAAGTTGCTGTGTGACAGTCGGCGGTATGGAAAACGCGATGAAGTGCTCTCCCTTACCGGAGAGACAGACAATCGAAGTAACACGTGGCTTTTCTCCACCCGCGGAGAGATGGGAATTATGAAGGACCGAGACCGATCCGCCCAGAGAACAGTTGGCTACCCTGTCAATGCCGGTGGTAGCATCGCCATCGTTCATGGTCCAGAGCACTTCCTTGTCGACCGGATCCCGGTAGATGCGCGTCGGGCGCTCGCCGATTTTCACCAGCGGATTAGCAGGATTCACGTCCAAAAAAGTCTCCAAAATCGGTGTCAAGGCGCCGATCGGGTCGATCGCTGCCACCTTATTAGATTCGGTGTTTGTCACGAAGATCCACTCGCCCAGTGAGAACGTGACCCCTCCGATCGCATCTGCCTGCACCGGGCCAAGCGACAGAGTGCTGACGACGGGCGAATTCTTCCCATCGAGTCTGAGCGTCGTGAGCGTCGTGTCGTCCTGGTTGACGACCAAGGCCATCGGAGTTGAGAGAGGCGAATTCGTTTCCGGGCCGCTGTCGCCGCCGCTGCTGCAGGCTGCGAGCAGCATGAGTGTAAAGCACAGGGCATGGCGACCGATCGCGCGAGTGCCCCAGAATGGTTTGTTGACTGAGATGGCGGAGTATCGTGTGTCGCTCATTGGAACCTCCGTCTTAAAACAGCGGCGTCGTTGCAAAAGACTTGGTCATCCCGAACACGTAGCCGGTGTCTTGCTGTAGATTCCCATTGAAGTCGCGATAAATCGGCAGCTGCGCAATGGCATAGAGCTGACCGTAATCGAACACATTGACGACGACGCCCGCTGAAAAGGCCAGATAGGTACTGTTGGTCGTGGGAATCGGGCGGTTGAGAATGTTCCCGTCGAGCAACACCGCGCGGTTGAGGGGCGCACCTTGAAATTCGAACAGCGCCGCTTCAATATTGTCCATGGTCTTGTACCGAAAATTGAACTGCGTGGTGAAGGTCAACCAGGGCAGAGTCACGAGATTCAATCCGGTATTCAGGGCATACTCTTGCCCTGTCCGGTAGCCGTCTGAATTACGCAGGTTGTAGCGCCAGTGCCCGGATAGAAACTGATTCAGCCGATGCGGCAGCACCTCATAGGTCTGGTAGAAGCCAGGCTGGAACCCGAAGGCGCCTTTGCCGACCTGGAGTGAGGATTCGAGGAGTTGACCAGGGGCTCCTTCGTGCCCATAGTCTCCGGTCGGGAAATAGACCCCCATCTCAAGGACAACCATGCTGCGGAGCGTCGGCAACAGATTATACTTGAACTTCCCCATGACATCGCCGATCCCGCGATCGTCGGAACTGGCAACGGCGCCGGCGCCGACCTGCCCAATCGCGGTGACGTACCGATAGGGGACCAACAGGGCGAGACCGATCCGCTCGGTCAATCCGTAGTTGACGTCCAGCGTGGCAATTCGTACCAACGTACTGAGTTGGGTGACATTGCTATTGGCCAGGATCAGCTGTTTCGTCTGCTGGTTGGAAAACGGGATGGTACTTGCTCCCGTCGGCGGTATTTCGTTGGGCGTATAGGTGTAGCTCAGGTTCACGGTGAACACACCGGCCGGCGAGACCTGCTGCTGCGATCCGATGACGACAAAACAGCTCGCCGAGCCACAGGAAGCCTCTGCAGGCGATTCCGTCCTCACTGCGATCAGCATCAGCAGAAAGACGGCGACCAACCGGAGTGACCGTTGAACCGCCGTCTTCCTCATACTGCCGCTCGTGGTCGTGGCCTGATTTTGTCGCGCCCGATTACATGGGGGACAACCGGCTTTTGTACTTTCCGCGGCAAATCCGCCTCTTGGCCGGCGAGCGATCCGAAAGAAATGCCGACGCAATGTTGGTCGATCAAGGCGGCGACCGAATTGCTGAAGATCCGGAGACTTCCCGCACCGAGGCGAGTCCCACCGAGCCGGCCGTCTTCCACCCACCGGTACACGGTCCATCGGCTGACGTTCAAAATTCTGGCTGCTTCATCGACACGAAGAAGCTGCTTTTGTTGCAATGTGAAAGTCATGTCCATAATGAATCTCCCCGCACTCGCGCTGAGTGCCTCTTGAAATAAACAGGTTTAGAACAATACAACTGTCTACACGGTCGCCCTCCCGTTCCAGTAAATAACTGGGGCGGAGGCACAGCGAAGAAGCGCCTACACCCCGGATCAGTCCGGGAAAGGATGGCCACCAAACCCGGACATCGATAGGTCAATAACCGCCAACCGTATGGGTGTGAGTGTGAAATCGAATAGGGGAGCGCGGGAGGAACTAGTGAGTAACGGAGCCCGGAGTCCCTTATCCGATGAGGACGGGAAAACCCGGAGGCGCGCGAGGGCGAAGTAGGGCAGAAAGATGGAAAAGGATTACTCGATTAACAGTCGAAACTGCCGGCTGGGCGGCTGAAGCCATTGCCATCGCCGGTGGCTCCGGCGCCAGTCCGGCGTCTGACGTAGCCTGACAGGCCCAGGCGCAGAGCGCATTATGAGGAGAGGCTTCGTGCGAACCATGGTGCGCATGTCCGCCGGCAGCATCGACATGGCTCAACGCGCAGCCAGCCGCCATTGCCGCAAGCGATGCATAGACCAGGGCTACGAACCCGACAACAAGACAGGTACTGCGTGAAACCCCAGCGCGAGCCATAACCATCTCCACGATGGCACCTTATATAGGAGAACCAACTACCTGTCTACTCACGGATGCTACAGTTGGGATCTCAGTGAGGGATACTCCGAGCTATGTGCGGATGACCTCCAGGCTCACCTGGCGAAAGCCGAGCCCACGGACACGATCAACGAGGGTGACGAACCGTTCCAACTGGGTCACTTTGTCGGCGCGGACCAGGACCAGCGACTGGAGAGGATGGGCGCTGAGCGCGGCGTCGAGTTGCTCATCGGGAACCGCGCGATCGTTCACGAACAATTCACCCTCCGCCGTGACGGTAATGATGAGCGGAGTATCCGGTCGGTCGTTAGCCACCGCGGCTTTCGCCAGATTGACTGGAATCTGGCCCGAGGTAATGAAGGTGGCGGTGGTCAACACGATGACGAGCAGCACCAACATGACATCGACCAGCGGGATGACGTTGATCTGATTCAGTTCACGATCCATGCTGGGCCCTGTACTGCGCCAGGAGTTCGCTGACGCGCCGCCTGAGGACATTGTTCAGGACCACGCAAGGAATGGCGACCAGCAACCCCACCGCTGTGGCCTTGAGCGCGAGGCTCAGGCCGATCATGATCGAACTCACCGCCAACGCGCCGGATGTGCCCATTGTGTGGAACGTGAGCATGATGCCGAGGACCGTTCCGAGCAGACCGATATAGGGCGCATTGGCCGCGACGGTGCCGATCACCACCAGCCGCTTGGTCAACATCACCTCGCAGAGATCCAGCGTAGGGAACTGCCTCACGTCCACCCGTCGGTAGAACAGCCAGCGTTCCACCGCCACCCCGATCGCCCAGAAGCTCAGCCCCAGCAAGAGTCCGATGACGCCATACTCGACGAATTCTTTGAGTCCTTCCATCAAAACACACGGTCCTTCCTACAATAGCTGTTCTCGACGTTGCTTTTCGCCACGTCTTATCCGCCATGTGCACATGGCGGGGACTCAGTGATGAGTCCGATTCTCGGTGATCAGTTTATCGACTGAGTTGCCGATCACGCGCAAGCTCTGCTTGCCGATTTTAGTCGCGGTCAACTTTCCTTCGTCGACCCACCGATAGACGGTCCAGCGGCTCACATTTAAGACCCGCGCCGCTTCCCCCACCCGGAGTAATTGTGTGTCCATGATCCACCTCGCATTTTATCGTCGACAGACTCATCACGTTGTGAGAACACGCCGGTGGAGGAGGGCGCTACATGGGCGCCCTCCTCCCCGGCAGATCCGAGATCTACCACAACCCCAGCGTGACTCCGGCGTAATAACCTCGCCCGACACCCGGCAAAAAAGCCTGTTTGTTGGCGTCGAGGATACTGTCCGCCGCCACTACCGCGTTGCCCACATACTTCTTATTGAAGATATTGTCCATCTCTACATAGAATTTGGCGAACCGGATGAACCTATTGTTATCCGGCACATAGTTGTAATTAAGATTCGCGTTGAACAGCAAATAGGCTGGCGCGCCCAACGTATTGTTGTTATTTACCCAGAAGCTATCGATCCAACTGCCTTCGACCCAGGCGCCCAGTCCCGATTGCGCATCAACATACCGAACCTTGGAATTCAGCACATTCTTTTCCACCGCCGGCACGTCGTGTCCTGATTGATTGACTTGCGTAATCGGTCCGCCGCCACTCGAAAACTGGTCGGTGAATTTCACATATTTGCTTTCCATATGGGTAAAGGCTCCGGTCCAGCTGAGCCCCGGAACCTGGTCAGGCAGATACTTCCACGCCAACTCTACGCCCCGGTATTGCGACTCTTCGGCATTGGTCGCAAAGGTGCCGCTTACCCCGGGACCTATTGGTACGTTCTGAGTGATTATTTCGTTTCTAAAGAAGATCCAGAAGCCGACAAGTTCCAGATTGAACTGTTTCGTCAGCCACGAATTGGTGCCGAGTTCGACATTGAGATTCTTCTGCGGTTTCAAGCCAGTGTTGAGTCCAGGAGCGCCGTCTAGCCCTGTGGTCAGCTGGCCGAGACCGGGGATGGCATAGCCTGTCGAGGCGCGAGTCCAGATACGCGTGTCTACATTCGGCCTAAATGAGAGGGCCACTTCCGGCGCGAAGTTATCGAAGGTTCGGTCCACATTGACGCGGCTGGCGAGCGTGCTGGTGGTGGCTGTAGCGGTGTAGTTAGTCACAACGCCGGAAATCCGGGAGTTTTCATAGTTGAAACCTAGAATTGCCGTCCAATTTGGAATGAATTGCAACTCCTCACGGAACCGCGCGCCGATATTCTTCGTTGTAAGGCGGTTCTGTTGCTGGAGCGGACCGAACGTCGCAGTTCCGTCGTTCAGATTGCGGTAACTCGCTCCCTCTTGCTCCATGTAGTCGAAGAAAAAGCCGACGGTGCTTTTCAGCGGCATATTAAACAGCGAGCCGGCATGAATAAGATTCGAGTAGTGTTTGAAGTTCGGGTTAATGTTCACGCTCGTCGGTTGGTTGATGTCTTTCACATCGTAGTCGCCCTCGATCTGCAGAATGGTATTCGCATCGATCTGCCGCTCGTACAAGCCACCGATGGTCGTTCGCCGATCCCGACGTTTGGAGTGCAATGTTATGGGATTGGTCGTGGCATTCGTGATGCCACCAAGCTGGCGCGCGTTTTGGTCGAACTGACTTTGGGTCAGGCGGCCGGGGGATCGGGCGTCCAGATCGTTGTTGATCGCCTTGAAGTAAAAGTTTTGCTTGTCGTCGATCCGGAACCGCAAGTTCAGGTTGACGGTTGCCGTATCGTACTCGCTATGGGGAAGATATCCGTCTTCTCGAGCGTAACTGGCAAACAGCGAGGCATCGAGGTTGGCATATTCTTTTCCAACCGCAATGGCGTACTTCTGGTATCCCCAGGAACCGCCGGTCACGAAGGTTTCCACACCGTTGATATCGCGCCCCCGTCTCGTCCTAAAATGCACCGCTCCTCCCAGGGCGTAGTTGCCGTATAACGATGAAGAAGCCCCGCGCACTACTTCTACGCTTTCCATGAACCACGGATCGTGCGAATCCAAACGGGACAAGCCGTCAGACTGTGTCTGCCCGATGCCGTCTTCGTAGAACTTCACGTCGCGCACTCCAAATCCATTCTTCGTCCCTGATCCGCGGATCGATACCTGGAAATCCCGCGGCCCGTTACGCTGGCGCATGATTACACCCGGGATTGATTCGAGCGATTCCCGGAAGTTGCGTGTCGGCTGCGATTCCGTTTCACTGCGCGGTGTCGTCGAAAAACTGATCCCTTCAGGGCGTTTGACAAATCGCCTACTAATGATGCTCATGTCGGCTAATTCGTATTCGGGTATTGATCCGGGAGACTTCATTTCCTCCGGCTCTATTTTTTCAGTGACCACCTTGGGCCGCTCGGTTGGAGGCAAGGTACTCTCACGGCTCCTCTGGAGATCTTCCAGCTCTTGCAAGATACCTTTGAGCTGCTCCCGCAGTTGTTGCTCCCGCGGATTTTGCTCTACTGTCTCTGTCGGGGCCGGCTCTTGTGCAAATGCTCCGCGATTCAGCGCAACAGTGGCTCCTAATGCTGTGACTGCCAAAACGATATGCATAACACTCTTGACCGACACCATAACACACACTCCTTCTTGTGATGATGAGCAAGGCACACAGCCCTCCAAGCCGGGCAGCCCGCACGGCGTCTGGTTCTTCCTGGAGAGTGAGACGACTAATAAATGTTGAGTGGGCGACGTTATGAACGAGGAGGCGCGCGAGATTGGCTCGACTGTTGGGAGAGGAGTGAAGAGACGGAAGAATCAACCGACAGCAGCATCGACACAAGCTGAAGTTGCTGCATTTGTGGCGAGGGTGTAGGAAGGTCAACGGTCGGATTGGTGTCGCAAGCCCAGGCGCATAGAGAAGAATGTGTCGCTCCACCCTTGTGATGATGGGCTGAGCCTGGCTGGCTCTTGTGTGCAAAGAGACAGGCCACGGCGCTGACCGATAGAGTCAGGTACAGTGCCGCAATGGCCAGAGCGAAGGGGACAAAACACTTCCTCATTTCCCGCTCTCCATCGCCTGCCGCATCATCGCCACAGCCTCGGGACTATCCCAGGCGCGAGGCCCGACCGCTCGCCCGACCAACGCGCCATTCATAGCGATCACAACTGTGGTCGGAAGGCCGCGCACCATGAAGGATCGTGAGACTTCTTGATCTTCATCGAAGAGCACCGGCAGGCTGATTCCTAAATGAGAGAGAAAGTGAGCGATGCCTTGGCGCTGGAGATCCGTCGTCACGGTCAACAGGGCGAAGTGTGCTGGGTCCAACTGTTTCTGCAATCGGGCGAGAGACGGCATTTCTTCTTTGCAGGGTCCACACCAGGTGGCCCAAAAGTTGATAAGCACCACCTTCCCAGCCAACTCACTCGACTTTACGACCTTGCCGTCCAGCGTCGTGAGTTCAAAGGGGGCCGCCATGGTTCCTGCCGGCAACCGGGTCATCTTGAGCGAGACGAAGGGATCGCCGGCCAGCGCGGGACTGATCGAAACAATGCTCATGAGAGAGAGCAGCGCAGCGACCGAAACGTGTTTCAATGACATAAGCACGTTACGGCTCCTGCTTTGCCAGGACTTTCGACGCCGGCAATTGAAGCGTTTGCACCACCATGCGATGAGCCGGCATCGCATGCTCCATCCAGGCTAGGGCAGCTAGCCCTACCGAATTGATCGAGAGAGACGGTGTCTGGCCTTTTTTCTCATTCAATTTCTGCGGCGCGCTGAATGACTGTCCACGATCTAGAGAAAGGCTCATCACGATTTCACGTCTGACGGGCGATTGTTCTTCCCAGACAATCACGAGACGACCATCCGGATCGACCGCCATCTGCGGATGATCGGGGAAGGTTCCCTTGGAGACATTCAGTTTCTGCTTGGGCGAGAAGGTCTCTCCCCTGTCATCCGAATAGGCGAGAAACACCGCCGGCGTTTCATCGACGCCTTCGGTGTACCAGACCACATAGAGCCGGCCAAGCCGATCTGTGCCGATTGAGGCAGGGCGATGTGGGCAGCCAGGGAATACCCACTTGTCGTGGCCGACAATCACCGGCGCAGAAAACGTCTTTCCTCCGTCTGTGGAACGGGCAACAACTGTTTCGCGGACCTCGCCTGGGAGAACCTTGCGCCAGGCCACGTAGAGTGTCCCGTCCGGCCCGGTTGTGAGAGAGGTTCGGCAACAGACACAGGTGTCCTCGTCCACTTTGAGGTTCTTTGAGACGGTGCGTCCACGATCGGACGAGCGAGTCGCATATGTGCCGGATTCTTTCTTGCCTTCCCGTCCATCGATCCAGGCCACATGCACGACGCCGTCAGGGGCGACGTGAATTGAGTCGAAACTGTGCCCGATGATCTGCTCATCGTCGTTCACCAGAATGGACGGCAGGAATGTTTTGCCGGCATCCGTGGACCGGCTGAGCCGCAGTTCATTCGAGAAGGGTTTGTCAGCCGTCAGTTTCGGATGGGTCAAGGCCCATGTGAGAAATATGTAGTCTCCAGCTAGGGCCAGCGCAGGCGCTTCTTGTCGCATGTAGGGCGCCTCAGTCGGCTGGTTCACCTTGACCGGAGTGCCGATCGGTCCTTCCGGCTTCTCAGTTCTAGCATAAAGCACCGTTCGTAAGTCTTTACCCTCTTCTACCCATGCGAGCGAAATACGGCCCTCATTGTCGACCTGGACGGAAGGCCCTATCACGGCTCGCACTTTGTGATCGGTCGTCATTTTCTGACCTAACCTCCACGATTGATCCGGCTCGGCCAGCGCCACCGATGAGAACGAGGCGACGCTGTACGCAACCCCGATCATCCAGGCCAGTCGCTGAGTTCTAATTGTCCGTTCGATCATGGTATGCCTCATTTCGATCCACGAATGGAGAATTGCATATCGCGCCCACTTGAACCTGGTCGCGCACTCACCCCTGGCACCGATTCCAGCGATTCCTTCATGCTTCTCGTCGGTTGATTCGAGAATTCAGACCGCGGCACAGTGGATCGCGCTGTCCCTTCCGGTTGCAATCGGAGCCGGCGCAACTCATCTTCGACCTTTGTCCGTTCCCTCTGTAGTTCTTTAATCCGTGCCGTCCGCTCTTGTTCGTTCATCATTACCTGCTTTTCTTCAGACCAAACCGGTGGAGCCGCCATGCCTAGCAGGCCAAACACTATCGCGGCTCGCACCATCGTCAATCCTTGGTCCAACATCAAAGAGATCGGACACCTCCTGCCGTGACTAACTTGCGAGGCTGTAGACTATGGGCACATATACCGCGACTTCAGACGTGCCGAGTGGTTGATGCATGTTCAGCGGACAGACCAACCGGATGGCTTCGATGGCCGCGTTGTCCAATGCGTCATAGCCGGAACTTCTATGCACCTTGACCTCAGTCAGGTGGCCATCGGCTCGAATGACTGCGCGCAGCACGACCTTCCCTTCCCAGCCATTGAGGCGCGCAGTGCTCGGATAGCGTTTGATCTCAGCCAGTCTCCGTCTCAGTGAATCAGCCAACCAGCCATGATCGACTTTGATGGAGGGAGCCGGACGAGTTGCGACCACTACTTGCGGCACGGTTTCTTTCACCACAGGCTCCGCTTCGCTCACTGCAACAGTTGCCGGCATTGAAGAGGCATGCAGGCTGGAATCATGTGTAACAGGAACAGCCTCGCTGGCTGGCGCTTCGGCTATCACGGGCTGGGTTACTGTCTGCAGTACCGGCGCTGCAGTTATCACTGGCTCAGCGGTCACGACTTCATGCTCAAGGACAGGAGCGATCGGCTCGACCACAGCCTGCTTGGGCTGTTGCACCTCTGTTGGTTGCAGTTCCCTAATCTGCGTCACCTCGCGGGTTTGTTCTTGGTGAACCACCATTTGCGGTTTACTGGGTGCGGGGGCTACCGAATGCTGAGTCGGCTTGACAGGCTCTTGGGTTGGCGTGACTTCAGCCTGATGGGCTTCTTGAATCCGTTGCGGTTGAACTAACGCGACGTCCCATTTGAACGTTTCTTGTGGCGCGACTGGTTTGACCTGTGCCATGAGGCCAAGAGCCACGGTGAACGCAATGCCGTGAAAGACCGCAGACACTACCCATCCTTGCACGCGATACCGTCCATCCGCATTGAGTGTCACTTGATCACCACCTATCTGAATGTTATTCAGCTTTTAGCTCGGAGCTGTTTCTCTTCTTCCTTGTCTGGTCCACCAACGGCCGCACCTTCCTTCAGAAGAAGGGGTTGCACCGCTGTTACCGACTCGCTCAGAAGGTAGAAAAATAGGAGGAACTATGAGACTGGCGGCGCGCGAGAAGGAGGCTGAACCGTGAGGGGAGCACTAATTTGTGATTTGAGTAGATCTTGTTCTACGAGAGTAACTTGTTCGGCAGGAGCGAAGTGGACCGAGGTTCCCTCGACCGCATCGGCTGCGATACAGAGCCATGAGCAGAGGGCGGTGGCATGGGTTGTCGCTGTGTGGTGCTCATGTTGCCCCATATGGGCGGTAAGCTGCGGGTAGACAATCCCGCTCAGCGCCACCAGCCAGAGCGCGAACCCTGCGATAGCAAATTGTCGAATCGTCCGGCTCATAATCCGTAATGCCTCTTCACACTTCAGCCTTCAGCCTGAACCCCTGGGTTTAAGACTTTCATCGAAGTGCCGCTGCCTTTAACGGCTCTTTTTTCTGAATCCTCGCGACGATTTCTTCGATCTTCTGTTCGGTCAGCAGGCCACCCTTGAGGTATTCCTGCACGCGCCCTTCCTGGTCGATGAACACGCTCACAGGCAGTCCGAACACGCCGAATTGGTTGGCGACTTTGTTATCGCGATCCATCAGGACCGGGAAAGTATGGCCGTACTGCTTGATGTGCTCGCGCACTCTGGCGTCGTCCTCCAGTTCGTTGACGGCGATGACCACGAAGCCCTTATCGTGCAGTTTGTCGAAGCTGGCTTGCATGGCCGGCATTTCTGTCGTGCAGGGTTTGCACCAGGTGGCCCAGAAGTTCAGGAGCACAATCTTGCCGCGATATTGACTGAGGCTCTGTTCCTTGCCTGCCAGATCGGTCAAGCGGAAATCTTCCGCCTGCATCCCGACCGCCGGAACTCGCGAACCCATGCTCCAGCCGTCGAGAGCCGGCAGAGCCGTCAATGCCGCGAGCAGCACCAGTCCCATAAATACCGCGTTGGTTTTTCTTGGTCGCATGTCAGCCTCCTCCGCTGGAACCCACTCAATTATGAGGGATTCGTCACTTGGAACGAACGTGTCAGCCCGAAGATGTAACTGGTTCCCTGAGCCAAATTGTTGTTGGAGTCCCGCTCAAACGGGATCTGTGCATAGAAGTACAGCGACGTCATGTTTGTCCAGCTCGATTCAACGAGCTGCCCTAAGCCGACTTGGAACCCTGGCGAAAAGGCATAGTAGGTCGATCCAGTATTCGGCACCGCACGGTTCTTGATCAGAGGATCGATCACTGTCGGCTCCAAACCGCCCGGTGTACCGGGCAGAGCCGACTGCAACAGCGAAGAACTGAAATTATCATGTACCAGATAGCGATAGTTCACCTGGCCGGTGAAAATTAACCAGGGGGTCGCCACCAGATTCAGTCCCGCATTGAGCATATATTCGTCGCCGAACCGATAGCCATCGTTGTTCCGGAAGGTGTGGCGGTAACTGGCCGATGCAAATTGATTGAGCCGGTGAGGGATCAATTCGTAGGTCTGATAAATTGTCGGATTCAATCCGACTTGTCCTCGTCCGAGTTGTGCGGGCGATTCCATCACCTTTTCAGCACTGTCATGAGCATGGGTATTGCCGGTCGGGAGATAGACGCCAAATCCCAGCACCACCATACTCCGCAGGGTGGGCAATACATTGTACTTGAGGGCCACACGTGTGTCCCCAATCCCATTGGCGGAGAAATTAGCGGCTTCGCCTTCGCCAGCCACTCCACCCTCTCCTAACCCATCGATGTGTTTGTGCGTGCGCCACATATAGGGGAGAGTGAGTTGTAGTCCAAATCGATCGGTGAGGCCATAATTGAGGTCGAGCGTCGACTGCTGGGTAATGGTTCGAGTCTCCTGATGATGATCCAAAATTAACGCCCGGTCTGCCTGATCCACCGCTGCGATGACCCCATTGGTCCCATCCAATAATCGCATCGGCGTGTAGTTGTAGATCGCATTGACCGTGAGGAGGCCTGCCTGCGGTACTTGTTGCTGAGATCCGATGACGACAAAACAGGTCACAGCGCCACAGGAAGCTTGTGCTTGCTGGGCGACGGGCCAGGAGAATACGACGACTGTAAGACTGAGAATGAATCCGAGGATGAATCGTTTCGCTACCATGATGCTGTTGGCCCTTTCTCCCTAGAAAAATCGTTTTTAATCCGCCACCCCACAACCCAGCAGTGGATCGTGTGATAGACGGATACGGCCCTGCCGCGAGCCGATGAACAACGAAAATTACAAAGAGAAGGACGGAGGGGCGCGACTGGGAGAGATCCGGCAAGTTTCGAGCGAAGGTTGTGCAGCATGAGGGAACGTAACAAACGCGATAGGACTGAGTTCGGCCTGGAACGTGACCACCGCAGTATCGAGCACTGTTCCGGCAGCGCACATCCAGGAGCAGAGCAGGGTGCCATGCGTGGCACCCTGATGCTGGGCATGGTGCCCGGCATGTTCGACCGACTGAGCCTGCGCCAATCCACCGACGGAAAGGACACAGAGCACCAGGAGGATCGAGAGATATTTGAGGGCGCGGTGGTGCATCAGAGGCCAACCCAATGTGAATGTCTCGTATGTTAGTGGACGCCTGCCAGGCCTGTCAAGACGGCGGGTCGACGGTGGCAGCATGTCGGGTCTATCTGGTCTATTCGGTCTATCTCGTCTGTTTGGTTGAACGAAACTAACTAGATGAACCAGACAGACCGAATAGACCAAATGAACAAGCCCGGCTGGCGGACTTTTTCAGTATTCTGCTGAGCTGCTGCTTGTTATAGGATTCAAGGAAAGGATGTTGTATACTACCAAAATTACTTTTGGGGGCATCGGCGTTCGTTTCGAGCGACAGTACCATGGTCACGTCACTACTCAACCAAATCTTCGGCAGCAAAAACGATCGTGAAATCAAGGCAATCCGCCCCATTGTGGAGCGGATCACGAGCCTGGAATCCGGCCTGACGCCACTCCCTGATCAAGCCCTCGTGGACAAGACCCAGGAGTTCAAGAAGCGTCTTGGGGCCGGGGAGACCCTGGACGATATCCTGCCTGAGGCCTTCGCGGTCTGCCGAGAAATGTCCCGCCGCAAGCTGAGCATGCGCCATTTCGATGTGCAGTTGATCGGCGGCATGATTCTCCATCGAGGCCGCATCGCAGAAATGAAAACCGGCGAAGGGAAAACCCTGATGGCCACGCTGCCGGTGTATCTGAATGCGCTCGAAGGAAAGGGCGTGCACCTGATCACCGTCAACGACTACCTTGCAAAACGCGATGCGCAGTGGATGGGCGTGCTCTACAACGCGCTGGGACTCTCGGTTGGCATCATCCAACACGATGCCTCCTTTTTCTTCGATCCGACCTATGAGGCTTCCGACAAGCGGCTCCAGTCTCTCCGCCCCTGCACGAGGCCTGAAGCCTATCGCGCCGACATCACCTACGGGACGAACAATGAATATGGCTTTGACTACCTACGTGACAACCTGGTCGTCACCGATTTGGCCCAGTGCGTGCAACGGGAGTTGAACTTCGCCATCGTGGACGAAGTCGACAGCATCCTCATCGACGAAGCCCGCACGCCGCTGATTATCTCCGGTCCGACGGATGAGACAACCGATCTCTACTACCGCATCAACGCGATTATCCCGCAGCTAAAAGCGGAGCAAGACTACACGGTCGAGGAAAAGACGAAGACCGCGTCGTTGACCGAGGACGGCAACGTCCGGGTCGAGAAATTGCTCGGCGTGGATAACCTCTACGATCCCAACCATATGGACCTCGTTCATCACGTCGTCAAGGGGCTCCAGGCCTATAGCCTCTACAAACGGGACGTGGATTATGTCGTGAAAGAGGGCGAAGTCATCATCGTGGACGAATTCACCGGGCGGCTCATGCCGGGGCGCCGCTGGAGCGACGGCCTGCACCAGGCCGTCGAAGCCAAAGAAGGCGTGAAGATCGCGAACGAGAATCAGACGCTGGCCTCGGTCACCTTCCAGAACTATTTCCGGATGTACAAGAAGCTCAGCGGCATGACCGGCACGGCGGATACCGAAGCAGCGGAGTTTGCCAAGATCTACAATCTCGACGTCAACGTGGTCCCGACCAATCGCAACATGATCCGCCTGGATTACGCGGATGTTGTCTACCGGACCGAGAAAGAAAAATTCTCCGCGATCGTCGAAGACATCAAGGAATGCCACGAGCGCGGCCAGCCCGTCCTGGTCGGCACAATTTCCATCGAAAAATCGGAGCGGCTTGCCGGCTACTTGAGCCGGACTGGCGTGAAGTACAACGTCCTCAATGCCAAACAGCATGAGCGGGAAGCCGAGATCATCGCCCAGGCCGGCCACAAGGGCGCCGTCACCATTGCGACGAACATGGCGGGCCGCGGTACCGACATTCTCTTGGGCGGCAATCCCGACTTCATGTTCAAGCAGATCCTGTACCGGGAAGAAAACTTGACGGAAGCGGACAAGTTGAAGATCTTCGAACAGATTCGGGCCGATTGCGAGAAGGACAAACAAGAGGTCCTCGCGGCAGGCGGGCTCCACATTCTTGGGACCGAACGCCACGAAAGCCGCCGGATCGACAACCAGCTCCGAGGCCGTGCCGGCCGCCAGGGAGACCCTGGTTCGTCACGATTCTATCTCTCGCTGGAAGATGATCTGATGCGTATCTTCGCCTCCGAGCGGGTCTCCCAGCTGATGCTCAAGCTCGGCATGGAAGAAGGTGTCCCGATCGAACATGGCATGGTCACCAGGGCTATTGCCAATGCCCAGAAGAAGGTCGAGGGCCACCACTTCGATATCCGGAAACAGCTGTTGGAGTACGACGATGTCATGAACAAGCAGCGCGAGGTGATTTACCAGCACCGGCGCGCCGTCCTGGGCGGGACGAATCTGAAAGACGATCTTCGCAACATGATCGACGGTCTGGTGGAGTCCGCGCTGAACATCTACTGTCCGGCGGAACAATATCCCGAAGAGTGGGATATGAAAGGGCTCGCTGAGCTCATGCACAGCCAATTCGGCTTCGACATCGCCCAGGGTAAGGGCGATGGAGGCGAGGCGCTCCGCACCATCGGGCGCGACGCCTTGGTCGAAGACCTCCGCACACATGTGCGCGAGGCTTACGATCGGAGAGAACAGGATTTGAGCCCTGAATTGATGCGCTTCCTGGAGAAGACCTTCATGCTCCAGGTCATCGACCACCATTGGAAAGATCACTTATTGGGGATGGATCACCTGCGCGACGGGATTGGATTGCGCGGCTACGGCCAAAAGGATCCGCTCATCGAGTATAAGCGGGAAGGCTACGATCTTTTTTCTGGCCTGATGGAACGGATCAAGTCCGATACGCTCGACCGGCTCTTCCATGTGCAGGCAGTCCGGCATGAAGAACAACCTACCGCTGCACCGACACCTCCACCCCCTCCAGTCATTTCACGACCCCAACCAACGCTCATCCTCAATCGCGGAGAAGAACCGGTCGCCCCTCAGACGGTTCAGCACAGCGACGACAAAGTCGGCCGCAACGACCCCTGCCCTTGCGGTAGCGGGAAAAAATACAAGAAGTGCCACGGAACGTAAGAACACGACACTGACGCTCTCGCTCCCCTGCATCTAAAGCGACCCTTCCGGATTCTCCTGGGCGGAAACCTTCTGGAATTCCCTCGGCTGCGACTGGCGTCGCAGTACCTCGGTCAGTTCCAGCTTTCCTTCCCAGGAGAATCTCGGTGGATCCCCGCTTCTCCGGCAAAGTACGCGAGGAGCCTCAGCGTCGTGAGAGGGATGTGGGGGAGGAGAATTGCGAAACCGAAACTTTCGCGATTTGCGAATCCAGGGACGGGGGCTGATTGATCTTCCCCTGCGCGCGGCATTCTCACCCGCCCACCCAAGGGCAGATATTTTTCACCCGCCCTACCCTCCGATTGCTTCGCAATCGAATTCCCGGGACATGCCCTTAGCCCGGGCGAGGGCCTTCAATTCGCTAACTCTCTATTTAAGGAGCGGGCGAGGCTGCCCTTTACTGCGCGCAACATTCTCACCCGCCCAACCCTGAGCGCGCCGAGACGCGCTCTTGTCCCAGGCGACCACCGTCGATCTTTTTAAATTGATCCTTTCTAGCTCGCTAGCTTTTTCTCACCGGGAAGGACACGTATGTTGGTCTACGTGCGGCCGTCGAACGAGCACATTCTGATCGTGCGCGTTCCGGGAGCACAGGACCAACGTGGGTGTCTTTCCCATCCTCTTTTCTGTCAAGCGCCAGAACATCCCTGACGGAGGAATTACAATAATTGCTTTGTCAGTTGGAGCCTCTGCGGTAGCATGGCATTCGAATTAGTTCTGTTGCTCATTCGAAACGGAGGTAAGGATTTTATGGGGGTTGTCTCTGCGATCAATAGTGCGCGGAAAGACACGATTCTGCTTGTCGACGACGAATCGGCCATTACGATCATCTTCGAGATGGAGCTGGCCCGCATAGGCTATTGTGTACTGATAGCCAATAATGCCCAACAGGCAAAGCAGGTTGCAGCGGAATTCCCTTCCACCATTGACGCATTGGTCACGGATTGGAAAATGCCGGACATGATGGGCGATCAACTGGTCTCCGACCTTCTTATCCAGCGCCCCGGTCTCAAAGTAGTGATGATGTCCGGCAGTCCTGAAGCTGAAACAGCCTCACATGCGTTCCACAAGGACCAACTCACTTTTCTCCAAAAACCCTTCGGCATCGCCGAACTCAATCAAGCCATCAGGCTGCTTCTTGGACCATCGAACAAATACAGCAGCCAGGTCGCTTGAACAAGAAAGCTTGCCCTCGACTCTCCTCCTAACCCTCTCTGCTCAAGCGCAATTTCTCCCTGATTTCACCTTGACTTAGCAGCAAACTCAAGGCTAATCTACGCCACTTTCGGCCCTCTATCGACCCTTCAAGAGGGAGGGGTGGGGTGTATCCTCGGCTAGTGGTGCCATTTTTCTTGTGTTGTCGATGGGATGAGGAGTACGACTCAGGTAGATAGGCTGAAGGCTTTTAGAGTTGGGCTTCGAAGGTGTTGAACTGCGTGATTCGTGCTTTGCGAGATCATTTATCGCCTTTAGCCTGAATACCTGAGTGGTTACGCTGAGGATAAGAGGAGTTGCTTGTGACAACCGGGCATCCCGAACTCATCGCTGCCATTTCGTCCGAGATCGCCAGAAACGGGCCAATCCCCTTTGTCCGCTTCATGGAACTGGCGCTGTACCATCCCCAATTCGGCTACTACATGCGTGACCCGCTGGGTACGGACCATGAACGTATCGGCTGGTCCGGGGATTTCTACACCAGCTCCGATGTGCATCCGATTCTCGGGCGTGCGATTGCCGCACAAGCTAGACAAATGGACGAATTGTTGGGATGCCCCGCTCCTTTGACGATCGTTGAAATGGGCGCCGGCAAAGGCTTGTTAGCCCGTGATTGTTTGGCGGCGATTCATGCTCAGCAGGGCGACCTCGCATCTCGTGTTCGCTACGTGCTCATCGAACGGAGCCCGGCGATGCGGGAACGGCAGCGCCAGAGTTTGACTCATTGGCTCAGCAAGCCGGGCCTTGTCACTTGGGTGGAAGACCTTAGCGGACTGGCCCCGGAGAGCGTGACCGGCTTGTTCTTCAGCAATGAATTGATCGATGCCTTTCCGGTGCATCGGATTCAGGTCACGGACGGACAGGCTGAAGAACTTTGTGTGGATGTTCGAAACGGAGTCTTTGTGAGCTGTCTCAAGCCCCTGTCGACGTCCGCGCTCGTTCGATATCTACAACAACTCGACCGCGCGTGGCCGGAAGGCTACCGAACTGAGGTGAATACCCAGGCGCTGGACTGGATGGAGCAGGTCGCCCGGCTGATGGATCGTGGATTTGTTATGACGATCGATTATGGCCATACAGCGCAGGATCTCTATGGACCTGAGCGGAAGGATGGCACGTTCCTTTGTTACTTCCAGCAGCGGACGAACGAGAATCCCTTCATTCGCGTCGGCGAACAGGACATGACCGCGCACGTAGACTTTTCGAGTCTGGTTTCTGCCGGTGAGAAACAGGGGCTTCACGTGACGGGGTTCACGAACCAAATGAGTTTTCTCATGGGGCTCGGTGTTGAAGAGATGATCGGGGAATTACAGCCGGAGAGTCCGGAGTTTCGCGCCGCGATTCATCTCCTGAAGCCGAATGGCATGGGCAGCACGTTTAAGGTGCTTATCCAACACAAGGGAATCAGTCATCCGGAACTGGATGGGTTGAGATTCAAGCCTTTCTTCGGCTCGGCACTTGCTGTGGGTGCGAATGGATAATGGTTGATGGAAAATGGCTGATGAAAATTTATGAGCACGGTCCTTCCATGCCCCATCTACCATTAACCATCAACCATAGGGTTTACTGATGGATAGCATAGGCGTTCCAGAGAATTACATACCGATTCTCTTATTTATCGTCGTTGGTCTTATCTTCGGCGCCTTTGCGCTGCTCGGCGGCTCGCTTATTCGGCCGAGTCGCCCCTATCGAGCCAAGCTGACACCCTATGAAAGCGGAAGCCCGCTGTTTTCCGACGCGCGCATCCAGTTCCCGATGCGCTATTACATCATCGCGATGCTGTTCGTCATTTTCGATATCGAGGTCATTTTCATGGTCCCTTGGGCTGTCCGGTTTCAGTCCCTCGGCCTGCTGGGCCTCATCGAGATGCTCGTGTTTATCGGCATCCTGCTGGCCGGATTCTGGTACGCATGGAAGAAGGGGGCGCTGGAATGGGACTAGCGCGCCGAAAGCGCGCAGTTATGAGTTCTGGGTTCTGAGTTGCTTTCGGAAACTCAGAACTCAGAACTTAGAACTCAGCACTGGAGCGAAGCGACATGAGCTTTCTGGAGCGACAGTTCGAGGCGAATATTCTGACGACCAATCTGGACGCGGTGGTGAACTGGTCTCGGAAGTCGGCGTTGTGGCCGATGACGTTCGGCCTGGCCTGCTGCGCTATCGAAATGATTGCGAGTGTATCGTCGCGGTACGATCTGGATCGATTCGGCGCCGGGGTTTTTCGGGCCTCGCCGCGGCAGGCCGATCTCATGATCATCGCCGGTACTGTGACGCGCAAGATGGCGCCAGTGATCCGCCGTATCTACGATCAGATGCCGGAACCGCGCTATGTCATTTCCATGGGTTCCTGCGCTACGTCAGGTAACCATTACAACAGTTACGCGGTGGTCCAGGGCGTCGACCAGATTATTCCGGTCGATGTCTATGTGCCGGGCTGTCCGCCCCGTCCGGAAGCGTTGCTCGATGGATTACTGAAGCTGCAGGAAAAGATTCAGCGGGAGAAAGTATTTGTGAAATAACAGTCGTGAAGTCAAAAGTTCGAAAGTCTTTCAAGCCTTTTGATCTTATGACTTTATAGACTTGATGACTTTACGACGAATGGAGCTATGCACCCTGTCTTGGAAATATTGAAGGCCCAATTCCCCGACGCGGTCCTGTCGATCCACGAGGACAAGAATCGCGGGGACCTATCCGCGTGCGTGGCTGCTGCGCGCCTCCTGGAAATTATGCGCTATTTGCACGATGCGCCGGAGGCGGCATTCGACCATCTCACCGATATCTGCTCGGTCGATTATCCCGAAGATCAGCTCCGGTTCGAAGTCGTCTACCACTTGCACTCGCTTCCCCTTCGGCATCGCCTGCGTCTCAAGGCGCGTATCACGGAGGACGATCCGACGATTGCGTCGGTCACCGGGATTTGGAAGGGCGCCGAGTTTTTGGAGCGGGAAGTGTACGACATGATGGGCATTCGCTTTTCCGGTCATCCCGATCTCCGGCGCATCTTGATGCCGGAAGATTATGACGAGGGCTATCCGTTGAGAAAGGACTTCCCGACCGAAGGGCGCGGCTGGCGCAGCCGGTTCGAATTCATTCCGAGATTCGACGAGGCTCCGGTCGATGTCGTCAAGAGCGAAGTCTCCGAGGAGCAAAAACACTTCTTTCGCGCCGAGCCCGATCTTCCCAGTTCCCAGCGGCAAGAGGAATTGCTGTTGAACATGGGGCCGCAGCATCCGAGCACCCACGGCGTGTTGCGTGTTGTGCTCCTACTGGACGGCGAACGGATTGTGAAGGCCACACCGGACCTCGGCTACCTGCATCGAGGCGTCGAGAAATTGTCCGAGGGCCTGACCTACATGCAGATCATTCCGCACACGGATCGGCTCGACTATGTCTGCGCCATGTCCAACAATTATTCGTACGTCCGCACTGTGGAAAAACTCCTCGAAATCACGGTGCCGATCCGGGCCGAGTACATCCGGACCATCGTGGCCGAGATGCAACGTATCATCGGCCACCTCTTTTGGCTCGGCACGCAGGCTCTCGATGTCGGCGCAATGACCGTATTTTTCTGGACCTTCCGGGAACGCGAAGTGTTGCTGGATATGTTTGAGAAGCTCTGCGGGGCCCGTCTGACTCTGAATTACTATCGCATCGGGGGCGTCGACAGCGATTTTACCCCCGAGCTGGTTCAGCGGATGAAGGCGTTCCTCGATATCTTTCCCGAGAAGGTCAAGGAGTACGATTCACTCATCGCGGCGAACCGTATCTGGATCGGTCGCACGAAGAACGTAGCGGTGCTCTCAGCCGAAGACGCAATCAATTTCGGCTGTACCGGACCGGTCTTGCGCGGGTCGGGTGTCGCCTACGATGTCCGCAAGGCTGAACCCTACGGCGTGTATGACAAAGTCGATTGGGAGGTGCCGATCGGCAAGAACGGCGATACCTACGACCGGTACTGGATCCGCATGGAAGAAATGCGGCAGAGCGCCAGGATCATTGCGCAATGCCTCGACCAACTCCCGGCGGGGCCGATCATGGCCGAGGCGCCGCAATATATCCCGCCGCCCAAGGAATTGGTCATGCGAGACATGGAAAGTTTGATCCACCATTTCATCATCTACACCCAGGGCATCAAGCCGCCGAAGGCCGAGACCTATTGCGCGACCGAGGCTCCGAAGGGCGAATTGGGATTTTTCATCGTCAGCGACGGCAGCCCCCGACCCTACCGGATGAAGATTCGCGCGCCTTCATTTGTGCACATGGGGGCCTTCGACCATATGGCGCGAGGCTACCTGATTTCCGACATCATCACGATCTTCGGGACGTACGATGTGGTCATGGGGGAATGCGATCGATGACGCAGCGAATGGTCAATGGTCAATGGTCAATGTGTAATTTTCGGAATCCTCATTCAACATTTACCATTGACCATTACACATTCAGGATGCACGCATGTTGAAAGAAAAGTACAAAGACGAAATAGACAGCATCCTGTCCCGCTATCCCGTGAAGCGCTCGGCGCTGATTCCCTTGCTGTACTTGGCGCAACGGGACGAGGGGTTCGTATCAGAGGCGGCGATGAAGGAGATCGCGGGGCTCTTGCGTCTGACTCCGCCACAAGTCTATGAGACCGCCACGTTTTATACGATGCTCAATCTCAAGCGCGTGGGGAAGTTCCATCTCCAAGTCTGCAAATCCCTGATGTGCGCGCTGGCTGGGTCGGATACGGTCATTGGATGGGTCAAGACGAAACTCGGAATCGGACCAGGCGAGACGACGGCCGACGGACTCTTTACCCTCAGCGCGGTCGAATGCCTCGCCGCCTGTGGTACTGCGCCGATGATGCAGGTCAACGAAGACTATTACGAACGGCTCACAGAGGAAAGATTCGACCGAGTCCTGGCCGATCTCAAAAGAGATGGAACCTGTCAGCTCAAGACCGGCCCGTTCATGTGGCCCTTGCCGGCTCCGCCGGCAAGATAATGGTTGATGGTAAAGGGTTTATGGGTAATGTGTCATTCATCGATCATTATCCATTAACCATCACCCATCGGTAGGAAAACGATGCCCAAGCACGAACTGATATTGCTCAAGAATATGATGCAGCCAGGCTATACCGGCTCGCTCCAAGATTACGAGCGTGCGGGCGGTTATCAGGCGCTCCGTAAAGTCGTGGGGAAGGTGCCGCCGGCTGAAGTTACCGCCATGGTGATGAAATCGGGGCTTCGAGGCCGCGGCGGCGCAGGTTTTCCGACCGGTGTGAAATGGGGATTTCTGCCCAAGGGCTACCAGGGCCCACGCTATCTCTGTTGCAACGCGGACGAGAGTGAACCGGGCACGTTCAAGGACCGCCAGCTCATCGAGCGGGATCCCCATCAGATATTGGAAGGCATCGTGCTCGCCTGTTATGCGATCGGAGCGGAAACCGCCTACATTTATATCAGGGGCGAATTCGTCTTGGGGGCTAGGATCTTGGAACAGGCGATCGCCGAAGCGCGGACCGCCGGGTATATCGGCACGAATATCCTGGGCGCAGGCATTACCGCTAATGTGTGGGTGCATCGAGGCGCCGGGGCCTATATCTGCGGAGAAGAAACGGCATTGCTGGAGTCGCTCGAAGGCAAGCGCGGTCTGCCGCGCGTCAAGCCTCCCTTCCCCGCGACGCACGGTCTCTATAACAAACCGACCGTGGTGAATAACATCGAGACTCTGGCCAACCTTCCTCACATCGTCGCCCGGGGTCCCGAATGGTTTGCATCGATCGGTTCCCCACCGAAGAGCACCGGTACCAGAGTCTTCTGCGTCAGCGGCCATGTGAAACGGCCGGGGAATTACGAAGTGCCGATGGGGGTCACCTTCCGGGAATTGATTTACGAGCTAGCTGGAGGTATGCGCTCCGACAAACCGCTCAAAGCTTTCATTCCAGGGGGGGCGTCAGCGCCGTTCCTCACGCCGACCCACCTCGATGTCAAACTCGATTTTGAATCGGTTGCCGCAGCCGGCTCCATGCTCGG
>NEWR02000009.1:819466-849070 GCA_002869885.2 Nitrospira sp. CG24C | reverse complement strand
TTGAATCGGTTGCCGCAGCCGGCTCCATGCTCGGCTCCGGCGGGGTGACGGTGATGGAAGAGGGGACGGACATGGTATGGGCCGCGCTCCGCCTCATGGAATTTTTCTATCATGAGTCCTGCGGCAAGTGCAGCCCCTGCCGAGAGGGAAGCTCCTGGCTGGTGCAAACCATGCGTCGAATCGTCGCGAAGCGGGGGCAGATGGAGGATCTTGAAACCTTGGTCCATCTATGCAAGAACATTGAAGGCCGAACGGTCTGCGCGTTCGGCGATGCGTCAGTGGCGCCGATCATGAGCACGCTCAAGCATTGGCGCCCTGAATATGTTGCGCTGATACAAGCAGCGGAGGCCGCGAATCTGATCAAGCTGGAGCCGGCGGCGGCAAGGCATTAATGACAGTCGAACGTCGTAAAGTCGTCAAGTCATAAAGTCTACGGCCTCGCACGTTTCGACTTGATGACGGTAGGACTTGAAGACTTTCAGACTTTCTGACGTGAAGACGAACTATGGCTACTACGACAACAGAGACCGTCCGCTTGACCATCGACGGCATTCCCATCTCGGTGCCGAAGGGCACTCTGGTGATCGAAGCCGCTCGCCGGGTCGGCGTGATGGTGCCGCACTTCTGCTACCATCCGAAGCTCAAGCCCGATGCGAACTGCCGCATGTGCCTGGTCGAAGTCGAAAAGATGCCGAAGCTCCAGACCTCGTGCAGCACGCTGGCGACTGAAGGCATGGCCGTTCGGACCGCCACGACGGTCGTTCACGATGCCCACAAGTCGGTGCTCGAATTTATCCTGGCCAACCATCCCTTGGATTGCCCGGTTTGCGATCAGGGAGGGAAGTGCGACCTCCAGGATTTTTCCCATGAATACACCGCGACCTCCAGGTTTATCGAGACGAAGCGCATTTTCCAAAAGGAATATTTCAGTCCCCTGATCGAAACGCAGATGAACCGTTGCGTGCAATGTTTGCGCTGTGTCCGTTACTGCGATGAGGTCATGGACGTCAAGGCCCTCGCTCCGGTCGGACGAGGCACGATGACCGAAATCAAGTCTTTCGGCGCCCATCCCCTGGACTGCGAATTCTGCGGCGGCTGCGTGCAGATTTGCCCGGTCGGCGCCATCACCAGCCGGCTCTCGATGTACGAATACCGCCCCTGGATGCTCAAACGAGCCGATACGGTCTGCACCTTTTGCGGTGATGGCTGCCAGATCACGGTCCAAACCAAGGACCAGGAGTTGATCGAGGTGAACAGCGCCCAGGGCGCCGGCCGGAACAGCGGCGATCTCTGCGCGCGCGGGTTTTTTGGATTTCACGCGGCCAGCCATCCCAGCCGAGTGACCCATCCGCTGATCAGGCGGAATGGCGTATTGGTGGAAGCTACCTGGGAAGAGGCCCTGGAGTTTGTGGCCGAACAGACCAACCGGCTCAAGTTAGCTCATGGCCCTCATGCCTTTGGCGGACTGATTACCGGCCGCTGTACGAACGAAGAGCTCTATCTGTTCCAGAAATTCATGCGCCTCACGATCGGGACCAATAACCTCGATAGCAGCGCGCGGTATGGCCATGTCAACGGGGTGCAGGCGATGCGAATGGTGCAAGGCACGCATCGCTGGACCGTAACCTTTGAGGACATCGTGCAAGCGGACGTGCTGCTCCTCGTCGGCACCAATATCACTGAAGCCAATCCGATTACCGGACTTAAAGTCAAGGAAGCCGTCAAGAAACATGGAGCGACATTGTTGACGATTGAGGCGATCCAGGCTGCGGTCGGCACGATCAGCAATATTTCCAACCTGTCGGAGCAACATTTCTGTGTGGCGCCGTCCCAGTTCGGCGCAGCCGTTCTGGGCCTGCTGAAGGCGGTAGTCGAGAGTAACTATGTCGATAGTGCAATCAGCCAACGGGCATCGGACTACGTCTTGGCCGTTTCTCAAGCGGTGCAGCAACTGACATGGAACGATCTCGCCCTGGACACGGGGATCTCGCGCGAATCGTTCGTTCAGATGGCCGCCGCCCTGACAGGAGGACGCCGTGTTGTCGCGCTTGCCGGCCAGACTCTCCTGCGCAGCCAAGGCAGCTATGGTATCTGTCTCAATCTCCTCGATCTGCTTCTCTTGACCGGGAAGTTGACCGCACAGGGCTGCGGCTTTGCGCCTTTGGCGGAAGAAAATAACGATCAAGGGGCGGTTGAAATGGGCGCGGTTGCGGCACTGCTGCCGGGCGCGCTCGACCTTACCGATCAGGATGCGCGCACGCAGATCGCTCGTGTCTGGAAAGAGGATCTTCCTTTGGCGGCAGGAGCCACGCTGATCGAGATGATCGACCGTGCCCAAGCCGGGATCATCAAGGGCCTTTTCGTCATTGGAGAGAATCCTGTCGGGAGCCTGCCGCCTCAGATCGGAGCCAAGGAGGCATTGGGCAAGCTCGACCTCCTTGTATGTCAGGAACTGTTTCTTACGGAAACGGCGGAACTCGCTCATGTGGTGCTTCCGGCAGCTTCCGCCATGGAGAAAGCCGGGACCTTCACAAACACCGAAGGTCATGTCCAGGCCGTTCGGCCTGCGATCGATCCGGTGGGGGACAGCCGGCCTGACTGGGAAATCCTGTCGGCCATTTCGGTCTTCATGGGCGCGCCACTGGAATACAGTGAGGCCAAGGAGATCCTCAAAGAGATCCGGGCCGTGATTCCCGGGTACGGATCGCTGGGTCCATCACCGATCCCTCCGGCAGTGGATCGAGTCGCCGTCGATCGATACGTGAATGAGGGATATCGCCAGGACCTCACGACTCGGTATACTCTGCCCGCACGAGCGATGCGTCCGGAGGGAACGGTCCAGCTCGGGCTGGTCCAGAGCCTGTTCCATTCAGGCAAGCTGTCGACCCATTCGAAGGGATTGCTGCAGATCGAACCGAGCGGGTTTTTGCAAATGAATCCCGTGGATGCCGCCCGGTTCGGTCTCGAGACGGGGGATCGAGTTCGCCTTTCGAACGGCAGGGGCGAATTCACGACCACGGCGAAAGTGTTCGATCGCGTGCCCGAAGGCTTGGCTTGGTTTCCCGATCATTTCGCGCAGGCCGCCTTGCGTCTCTTTGACTGTGCCGTCGATCCGGACACAAAAGTACCGTACTGCCGGACGGCGTCCGTATCAGTGATGAAAACGACATGAGCTGACGATACCCATATGATCTTGCCACTTAATCATCCCGGAGTGCTGTCGTGACTGAAATAAGCCTGCGACTTGCGGTTTCGTTTGCCCAGATCCTCGCGGAGATGAGCATCGTGATGGTCACGGTCGCGACCATGACCTATTTCGAGCGAAAGATACTCGGCTGGATGCAGGATCGTATGGGACCGATGGAAGTCGGCCCCTACGGACTTCTCCAACCGGTCGCCGATGGGATCAAATTGTTCTTCAAGGAAGATATCATCCCGGCCGGCGCGAACAGGGCCATGTTTAAACTGGCGCCGGTGCTGACCATGGTCATCGCCATGATCGGATTTGCCGTCATCCCCTTCGGCCCGGACGTGACCATGGACATGTTTGGGATGACGATCAAACCCTTCGTCGTCGCCGACATCAACATCGGGGTGTTGTATATCCTGGCGATCGCTTCGATCGGCGCCTACGGGATTATCTTGGGAGGCTGGGCATCCAACAGCAAGTACTCGCTGCTGGGAGGCTTGCGCTCCGCTGCCCAGGTTATCAGTTACGAATTGAACGTTGGGCTGGCCATTGTCGGGGTGCTGTTGCTGGCGGGAACCTTGAGTCTTGTGCAGATCACCGAGGCCCAGGCAGGCGGCTTCTGGCATTGGTTCATCTGGGGCGGACGGCCCGACGGATTTTTCCCTATCCATACCCAAATCTTTGCCTTTGTCGTCTTCGTGATTTCTGCCGTGGCCGAGACCAATCGTATCCCGTTCGATCTGCCGGAGGCGGAAAGCGAACTCGTGGCCGGATTCTTTACGGAATATAGCGGCATGCGGTTCGCGTTCTACGTCACTGCGGAGTATGCCAACATGCTCCTGGTGTCCTGCGTCGCTGCCTCGCTGTTCTTGGGAGGCTGGAACGCTCCCTATCCCGGCACGATCCTCGAGTATATCGGGCTCGAACAGCTGGCCTGGATCGAACACATCGTCTGGTTTACTGGAAAAGTCTATTTCTTTCTTTTTCTGTTCATTTGGCTACGCGCCACGTTGCCTCGGTTGCGCTACGATCAATTGATGCGGTTTGGTTGGAAGGTGATGTTGCCGATTGCGTTGGCGAACATCGTCATCACGGCGCTCACCCTGTATTTCTTTCCACGGTGATGAAATGTTTATTTGGTTTGTTTAGTTTCTTTTGTTTCTTTGATTAGAAAGCACAGGTATCGAAGCCAACTAAACAAACCAGAACAACCAAATAGACCAGACAAACAAGATAGACGGGACAGACCAGAGAAACATGACGCTCAAGACGTGGATCAAAACCATTACCCTGTACGACCTTCTCGTCGGAATGAAAACGACGATGTCGCATATGTTGCACTACAAGCCGATTACGCTGCAGTACCCGCATGAAAAACGGACGCTGCCGGACAACTATCGCGGGATGCTGGCCCTGTTGCGGTACGAGGACGGGACGGAAAAGTGTGTCGGCTGCGATCTGTGCGAAGCCGCCTGCCCCTCGCGGGTCATTCGGGTGGTCAGTGCAGAGGTGCCGGGCGAGCCGACGAAGCGTTACTCGAAAGAATATTACATGGACATGACCCGCTGCCTATTTTGCGGGCTGTGCGTCGATGCCTGTCCGGTAGATGCCCTCGGCATGACGCGAGAATTCGAGTGGTCTGTGTACGATAAGCGGCAACTGCACCTCAATAAGGAACAATTGCTCGCCATCGGCGACCGGTCGTTCCCGGTTCGAGAGAAGCAGTTGGAGCTCCAACATCCGAATGTGGCGTTCTTCAACGTCGCATTCAAGCACCTGCCGCAAAAACCCGGCTGATTTGCCAGCGCAAAGCTGGCGGGACGGGTTAATCTGGTTTATCTGGTTTGTTTTGTTCATCTGGTTGGTCTAGTTCAACCAAACAAACCAAACAGACCAAATAAACAAGAGAAACCCAGCCGGCTCCTAGGGCACGGTGAAAGAGGCGTGATGGAACAGGTGTTCTTTTTCTATTTTGCAATCGTGATTGCTGCTGCAGCGGTGCTCGTCGTCGCGGTGCGCAATCCCATCTACAGCGCGTTGTCGCTGCTGATCATGTTTTTTCACGTGGCGGGGCTCTACGTCACGCTTCATGCGGAGTTCCTCGCAGCCGTTCAAATCATCGTCTATGCCGGCGCGATCTTAGTGCTCTATCTCTTCGTTGTGATGTTGCTGAACTTGCGGCGGGACGACCGGTACCATCGGCAGTGGCCCATGGCTGCCGCAGTGGGGGTGACGCTGGTCATCGAGGCCATCGTGCTCACGGCGATGAAGGGCTGGACGGCCCCTGTTGTGGCAGCCGGCACAGAAACCACCGTCGGGGGGGCCGGCAATGCCGAAGCCATCGGCGACGTACTGTATACCACCTATTTGTTTCCCTTCGAGGTGGCGTCCGTGATCCTGCTCGTGGCGATGATCGGCGCGATCATCCTGGCCAAAAAAGACGTTGGCGGCAATGCGCCGCAATTATAAATTGTGAATGATGAATTGTGAATTTTCTACCGATCATGACGCTCATTCAACATTCAACATTCAACATTCAGCATTCTGAGCCATGACCATTCCCCTGTCCTACTATCTCGTGCTGAGCGGCATCGTATTCCTGACCGGAGTCGTCGGGGTGTTGCTTCGCCGGAATATCATCATCATCTTGCTGTCGATCGAATTGATGTTGAACGCGACGAATATCAACTTCGTCGCGTTTTCGCAGTACTTCCACGATATCGCAGGGCAAGTCTTTGTCTTCTTTACCCTCACGGTCGCGGCGGCAGAAGTCGCCGTCGGGCTGGCTATCATCATCGCCCTCTATCGAGCCAAGTCCACGATCAACATCGACGAACTGCAGTTGTTGAAATGGTAGGTCCGGACACAATGTTTAATGGTCAATGGTCAATGGTCAATGCGCGGACAGTATTGCGGACGTGTGGCTCAGCACTCAGCACTCAGCACTCAGCACTATTTCGATGACTTACGAATTCATTCCGTTCCTTCCGCTGGCTTCGTTCCTGATCCTCGGGCTCTTCGGCCATTGGATCAAGGACAACGCCCATCTCGTCGCGGTCCCGGCTGTCCTCGTGTCCTGGCTACTCTCGCTCTTGGTTTTCTTCGACGTGGCAAACGGCCATCAGACGAGCTTCCCCCTCTATACCTGGCTGACCTCGGGCACGCTCGACATTCACATCGGCTTCTCCATCGACCGGCTCACCGCCGTCATGCTGCTGCTTGTGACGACCGTGAGTTCGCTCGTCCACATCTATACCATCGGGTATATGCGCGGGGATCCTGGCTATGCCCGCTTCTTCAGCTACATCGCCCTCTTTACCTTCTCGATGCTGATGTTAGTGATGGCGGACAACCTGCTTCAGCTCTTCATTTTCTGGGAAGCTGTCGGCCTCTGTTCCTATTTGCTCATTGGCCACTGGTACGACCGGCCGGCTGCCTGCGCCGCGGCCACGAAGGCCTTCATCGTCAACCGCGTCGGCGACTTCGGCTTCATGCTCGGCCTCCTGTTGGTCTGGTATAGCTTCGGGTCGCTCGATTATCAGGAAATGTTTGTCCGCGCGCACGAATCTGCAGGCGATGTGATCAATCTCCTCGGGCCGTTTGGGGGAACCTGGGAGGTCTCGGTACTCACGGTCATCTGCATCTTATTGTTCACCGGCGCTATCGGTAAGTCGGCCCAAGTGCCGCTCCACGTCTGGCTCCCGGATGCGATGGAAGGCCCCACCCCCATTTCGGCGCTCATTCATGCTGCGACGATGGTCACGGCAGGCGTGTTCATGGTCGCGCGGTTAGCTCCGCTCTATAACCTCTCTCCTACCGCCATGACCGTCGTCGCGATCACAGGTGGAGTGACGATGGTCGTGGGGGCGACCATTGCCCTGACCCAGACCGACATCAAGCGTGTCGTGGCCTACTCAACGGTCAGTCAGTTGGGCTACATGGTCATGGCCTGCGGACTCGGGGCCTACGCCTCCGGTATGTATCATTTATTGACCCACGGAGCGTTCAAAGCCCTTCTCTTTCTCGGTTGCGGGTCCGTCATCATCGCCTTGCATCACGAGCAGGATATGCGGCGCATGGGCGGGTTGAAAAATAAATTGCCGGTCACCTATTGGACGTTCGTCGTGGGCTCGCTCGCACTGGCAGGATTTCCCCTGACATCGGGATTCTTCAGCAAGGACGATCTACTGATTTCGGCTTGGTCGTCCGGCCCCCTCGGTCAAGTCCTTACGGTGCTCGGCCTCGTGACGGCGTTGATGACGGCGTTCTACAGCTTTCGACTGGTCTTCGTCACGTTCTGGGGTCCCTCGCATGTCGATCCTCATCATGTAGACCACATACACGAACCGTCGAATACCATGACCATACCGCTGATCATTTTGGCGCTGCTCAGCATCGTCACAGGTTATCTGGGTATTCCGGAGTTTCTTGGACCGATGTTCGAGACAGAGGTAGGCGGGGCGGCTCACGAGGGAGGAGCTGCCATCGGCATTATGGCGGTGGCCACGTGCATGGGATTACTCGGAATCGCCGGGGCCTATTATGTCTATGTGCTCAATCCGTCGCTGCCGGATCGATTCGCGCAACAGTGGCAGTCGTTGTACCGGGCCTCACTGAATAAATGGTATGTCGACGAGGCCTACGATCGAACCATCGTCCGCCCTACATTTTTTGCCGCAACCGAACTGTGGAAGCGTGTGGATGTGAACGTGGTCGACGGCGCGGTGAACGGCGTGGCCCGCGCGATTGCCTGGGGTGGGTGGATGTTGAGGCTCCTGCAGAGTGGGCAGACACAACATTATGCGCTCGGCATGGCGCTCGGGGCAGTGGCCCTTTTTACAATGTTCTTTTTCTTATAAGGAGCGTCAATGGTCAACGGTCACTGGTCAAGGAGAACAACGAACAGCTGTTCTCTTGCCAATGCCAATTGTCCATTGACTATTGACTGATGACCAGCGCCTTTCCTTGGCTTTCACTCCTCCTGCTGTTGCCCCTTGCGGGAGCCATCGCCATGTATTTCGCGACGGAATCGACCGCCCGATGGATTGCGCTCGCCGCGACCTTGGCCGATCTGTTCGTTGCCCTTCCGCTCTGGTGGCTCTTCGATCCGCAGGCCAGTCAGATGCAGTTCACCGAGCATGTTGCCTGGATCACGGTTCCTCCCATTTACTACAGCCTGGGTCTCGACGGGATCAGCTTGCCGCTGGTCTTGATGACTGTCGGGATCATGCCGCTCTGTGTCTTGGCATCCTGGAATGCGATTACTACGAGAGTTCGAGGTTTCATGGCCATGTTGTTGGTCATGGAAACAGCCATGGTGGGGGTATTTGTCGCGTTGGACTTCGTGCTGTTCTATGTGTTTTGGGAGGCCATGTTGATCCCGATGTACCTCCTCATCGGTGTCTGGGGAGGGGCCAACCGGCTGTATGCGGCCATCAAGTTCTTTCTCTACACCCTCGTAGGAAGCTTGCTTTTATTGGTTGCCATCTTCGTCCTGTACTTTTATGGGGGACACACGTTCGATATCCTTGCGTTAAGCCAGGGAACGTATCCTGCTTCGCTGCAAATGTGGCTCTTCCTGGCGTTTTTCGCTGCTTTTGCCGTCAAGGTTCCCATGTTTCCGTTTCACACCTGGCTCCCGGACGCCCACGTCGAGGCTCCAACTGCCGGCAGCGTCATCCTCGCCAGCATCCTCTTGAAAATGGGCACCTATGGATTCCTGCGTTTCAGTTTGCCGATGTTGCCGGACGCCAGCCGCATTTTTACGCCGATGATGGTCGTCCTCTCCATCATTGCGATCATTTACGGCGCCTATATGGCACTGGCCCAAGTCGATCTCAAGAAACTAATCGCCTATTCGAGCGTGAGCCACATGGGGTTCGTCACCCTTGGCCTGTTTGTCATGAATCAACAGGGCATCGAAGGAGCCGTCCTCCAAATGGTCAACCATGGAATTACGACCGGCGGGCTATTCCTCTGTGTCGGGATTATCTATGAGCGCACCCATAGCCGGTTGATCGCCGATAATGTGGGATTGGCCTCGCCGATGCCGCAGTATGCCGTCCTGTTGGTAATTTTCGCCCTGTCCTCGCTCGGTCTTCCAGGCACCAATAGTTTTGTCGGAGAATTTCTCGTGCTCGTCGGTACGTTCCTCTGGAGCAAGGTCGCGACGGCCCTGGCATCGTTGGGTATCATCCTCGCCGCTACCTACCTTCTCTGGATGATCCAGCGAGTGGTCTTCGGGGTTCCCTCCCCGCATCATCTCCCAAAGCTCAGGGATCTCAACCAGCGGGAGCTCGCCACGTTGGTGCCATTGGCCCTGTTGGTATTTTTGATCGGGATTTTTCCGAATCCCCTCGTGAGCCGGATGCACCAGAGCGTGACCAACACGATTGCTTCCATGTCCCGCGCAAAGGTTGCGCCGACCGCTCCCCCCTCAGCCGGACTGACAGGGCCACTGCTGGCTGTCGGTGGAGAGCAGCTGAAGATCCAGGGCGCATTGCGATGAGTCTGTACGGCGCTGATCTCTTGGCCCTGCTTCCCGAACTCATTGTTGTCCTCGCGGCTTGTCTCGTCATCGTGTTGGACCCCATCACTCCAGCCTCGCGACGAGATCTCCTGGCCTGGCTCAGTGTCGGGGCCCTTGCCCTTTGTCTTGGACTCACCGGCTGGCAGATCAATGAATTGAATGTCAGGGTCTCTGCGTTCAGCGACCTGGTGGTGGTCGATGCCTATGCCAGATTCTGGAAAATCCTCCTCTATGGAGTGACCGGCCTGACCATCTTCATGTCGCTGCCCTATCTGAAAGCGGAGCGGGTACACCTTGGCGAATACTATGGATTTATCCTCCTCGCCCTCTCCGGCATGATGGTCATGGTCTCCGGCGCCGACTTGCTCACGATTTATCTCGGCACCGAGCTCATGTCCCTCTCGCTCTATATTATGACCGGGCTCAACCGGGCGAAGCCTCGCTCGCTGGAGGCCGCAGCCAAATACTTCGTTCTGGGCGCCTTCTCTTCGGGGATTCTGTTGTACGGTATTTCGTTGCTCTACGGCATGGCCGGCAGCACCAAGCTGGCATCGGTTGCGGGCGCCATCGGCACTCGCGGGGCGGACGATCCCCTCGTGCTGATCGCCACGATTCTGATCGCAGTCGGTTTCAGCTTCAAGCTGGCCGCGGTGCCGTTCCATATGTGGACGCCCGACGTCTATCAGGGCGCCCCGACGTCCGTCACGGCCTTCATGGCGGTGGCCTCAAAGGCTGCCAGCTTTGCCGCATTCATGCGTGTCTTTGTCGAAGGGCTCGGCGGGCTTAAGGCAGATTGGTCGGTCCTGTTCCTGCTCATTGCCGTTGTCACCCTGGTGCTCGGCAATGTCGTCGCCATCGTGCAGACCAACATTAAACGTATGCTGGCCTACTCCAGCATCGCCCATGCCGGTTACGCGTTGATCGGTTTTGTGGCGGCCGCCCGTGGGGTCGGCGCATCCGGAGGAACACCCGGTCTCGCGAGCATCATGATTTATCTCGCCATCTATTCATTCATGACGCTCGGCGCCTTCGCGCTCATCGGCATGCTCAGGAAAGGCGGGGTCGAGGGAGAAGAGATTGAAGATTTCACAGGGCTCGCCAAGCGCCAGCCGCTTGCGGCCTTTCTCATGCTCCTCTTCATGGCCTCGCTTGCCGGCATTCCGCCGACCGCGGGCTTCATTGGAAAATTCTATGTCTTTATGGCGGCAGTCGAAGCAGGGTTGGCCTGGCTCGCCGCCATCGCCCTGATCTTTGCTGCCGTATCGGCCTACTACTACATGCGGGTGGTGATGGTGATGTACATGCGCGATCCGGATCCCTCTTCCGTCGAGCAGCCACGCCTCGTGGCCTCGCCGGCTCTCTCCTTCGTGTTGGCTTGCGCCGTCGCAGGCGTGATTTTATTCGGCCTCTATCCCAACCCTCTCGTCAGCTTCGCGCTCCAATCGGTGCTGACGTTCAAGTAGTTCTCTCGCCGAGCGGTACCCGATACGATACTCCAAACAGGTGCACGAGAGAACAACTCGTGTTACGTTGTGACAAGCCCTCTATCTATCGCGCTTATGCAGCCCTTTCGCTTTCTCTGGGATCTCGCAAAATCGTTTCTGCGCCATGGGTGCGCCAGTTTGGCGGCCTCTCTTGCATTTTTCTCCCTGCTCTCTCTCTTCCCGCTCGTCTTCTTGTTGCTCTACGGGCTGAGTTTTGTGGTGAATCAGGAGGTGGTTGGAGAGCAGGTTCTCCTCAGTTTTCTCAAGGGCTTCCTCCCTTCGCTGGGTGAACATATCGCGAAGGAATTGCATCGAGTGAGCGCCTTGGAAACCGTCAGGTGGGCTGTGTTTTTGACGTTCGTCTGGTTCGGGACCCTGGTGTTCTACGAACTCGACTATGCGCTGAACGTCGTCTTCGAGAGCACCTGGCGGCGCCACCCCCTCATCTCAACCGGCATTGCAGTCGCGTCCCTTGCTGCGACTGAATTCGTGTTGCTGCTCTCCTACAGCGCGACTCAAATCGTCAACTTCTTAACCGGGTATGTGCCAAGACTCTGGGGACTCGATCTCCTGGCCCTCGCAGCCCACGATCTGTTTCTTACCTATACGCTTCCCTTCACGTTGGCCTTTCTTGCGGTCACGGGGCTCTATCGGCTGGTTCCACGGCGCCGTCCACACTGGCGCGAGGCGATGATCGGGGCGCTGACGTTCAGCCTGCTCTGGATCGCGACCAAACTGCTATTCGTGACCTATATCACCTATGCGACGGTGTATGCCCAACTCTATGGATCTCTCTTGGAAGTCATTCTGCTGCTCTTATGGGTCTACTACTCCGCAGCCCTCTTGCTGATCGGCGCCGAGGTCTCCCACCACCTTCAACAACGGGCGCAGGTGTGGTCGGAAGTAACCACAACAGCCGCTCCGTCAGACCAAGTTGTTCAAAACGATCCACCGGTATAAAAAACCGTTGTTTGGTTTGTTTGGCCTGTTTTGTTTATTTGGTTGAACAAAACTAACCAGATAAACCAAACAAACCAGACCAACCAAATGAACCAATTCATCCTGTCGGCTTCTGGACTTTTGCTGGCGGGGATATCCCTTCGTGGCTAGAATGGCTACCGGTACTATACTGGCACAATAAGGGAACCCCCTCATGCTTGAAGATTTCGGCAAAGACTTACTTATGCTCGGCGGCACTGTGGCAGGCTTTGTCGCAGCGATGTTGAGCATCATGGATAGGTTGCTGGACATCAAGAATCGAATGACGTCGAAGAAGGGGCGCAAATCGCCTGCTCCAACCGAGCGTCCGGTCTCCGACTCGTCTTCCGAATCCAGCTTTTATTCGTCAAAACCCCTTCGTGGGGCTTCCTATCTCCTCTTGTACGAAACGAGCGTCATTGTCGCAGCCGGGCTGCTTCTCAACTATGTTGGGTTGACGTTGAGCCGCCATCTGGAGAGCATCCTTTACCTCGACATGACAGGAACGGCGCTGGTTGCGTTCCTCTTGGGTCCTTGGTGGGGAGCTATCGTGGCCCTTATATCCAGTTCCATCGTGAACTGGTTGCTGTTTCCGGAAAACGGCGGAGAAGTGGTTATTTTCCCCTGGTCACTGGTCAACATTGCCGGCGCGTTGTACTGGGGCTGGATGGCCAGACAAATAGGCTTTCAAAAATATCTCCGCACCGGTCGCAATTCCGCTCTGTCGCATGGCTGGTTCCTGTATGTGTTTGGCGTCGGCGGCGCCATCGTCATGAGCCTGCCAGGTATCTTCATCCAATCGGCGCTGCATGAGCAAATGACCTTTGCCTTGAACCCCGATGTGGCAGAATCGGTGAGCCAGCGCGTGCTCAAGTGGGAGCAGATGGCGCATCTCTACCTCGAATCCTTGTTCGGAATTACCTGGGGGGACAGTCTGAGTTGGTGGATTGTGAATTGGTTCCAGAGCTGGATTCGCTATGTTCCGGACAAAACCATGAGCGCGGCCATCGCGCTCGTGGTCCTCAAATACGGCTACCCGCTTTTCGAGCGTGAACTGATTCATGGAGGACCGGAAGGAGAGCGTCCGAAGGATGAGCGTATTTTGCCGTTGGTGTTAGGGTTGCTCTACGCTCCCGTCTGCGCCGCCTTGATCAGCGGTGACATCTACGGAGGCGCGGCCTACTGGCCCTTATGGGCATCGCCGTGGCTGTTCATTCTGGGCGGGTATTGCTACCTCCGTTATTGGGGCATCGGCGAGGAAGCCGTGAAGGCAGCCAGATTGCAACGAGCCGATCGCTATGCCCGCGCGCTGAAACTAATCGGGAAGGAAGCGTCCCATGAATTCTGTAAACGGTTGACCTTCGTGACTCTGATCGCCAGCCTGCTTTTTGCGCTCTGTCTCCCTATCCTCTTGACGGACTTTTACCGCGCGACCTTCAAGTTCTTCTGCGTCGTATACGGATTCCTGTTGGTGGTCCACCTCGTGCGTATTTCTATCGCGCAGAACATTTCCATCTCCCGCACCGACAACTGACCTAAGACGTGAAGGGTGAGGGGTTAGGCGTAAGGGGTAGAGAGAGAACGGCTCCTTACCTCTGGCCTCACGTCCTGTACGACTGTAAGAAATGCGCGATGGCCGATCGGGTGATGAGCCCAACGATCTGTTCGTTTTCCATCACCACGAGAAAATCCCACCCGCCTTGGGCCATGTGCTCCATCGCCTGCATGACAGACCAGTCCGGAGGGGTACAGAAGGCCGGCGACGCTGGGAGCATGATCTCGCGAACGCGGCGCCAGGGCCAGAGCTCTGTGGGAAGCGCATGTATCTCTCGCACCGTGACCACTCCGAGAATTCGCCCTTCCTCGCAGACGGGGAATCCAGCGGACCCCTGCGTGACAAAGTATTGATCGACCGCGTCCTGCACGCTCATATCCGGCAGCAGGGTCGCGATGTGGCTGGTCATGATTTGGCGTACCGTCACCGACGTCGCCGAAATCCTCGGGGCAGCCTGCCGCCTGCTTGCCAAGGCAGCCGATAACAGGAATACGCCGATAAAGATGAGCCAGCCCCCGTTCGTTGCGATCGAACGTTCCAAAACGCCGGACCAGGCTCCCGCCAGCAAGCCAACGCCGATCAATCCAAGAGTACCGCCGAATCCTATTCCTGCGAGTGCAGCCTGGCTGGTCGCTCGATTGAAATCCTTGTTCCGAGCCCACAGTCCCGCCCGTAAAATGCGTCCGCCGTCTAATGGGAACCCAGGAATCAGGTTAAATAGTCCGAGCTGTACATTCACCGTGCTGAGGAGGCTACCAAGGACGATGAGTCCTCGTAATCCTGGTTGTGCGGACAACGATTCCACGGCCATAGCCACGCCGTAACAAGCGGCCCCCAGAACTAAACTCACGAGCGGCCCGGCGATCGCGATCAAAAACTCGGCTCGCGGACTGGGCGGTTCCTTTCCCATGTGCGCCACTCCCCCGAAGATGAACAGGGTAATCTGCTTGATAGGGATCTGGTAGCGCAGCGCCACATAGGAATGTCCCAATTCATGGAGCAGAACGGAGAGGAACAACAACAGGGCTGCAACAGCACCCATTCCCCAATAGCGTGGAGCCGACAGACCGGGCAATGTCTCCGGCAACAAGCCCGTTGCCAATGACCAGGTTAGAAAGAAGAACACCACAAACCAGGAGGCATGCACATGAATCGGGATGCCGAACACATAGGCGATTCTCCAATTGGGTAGAGACATGCGTTTACCGTAACAGTGCATGAATTGGAGCGTCAACCTGCGGGGCGAGACTCGCGGGAAAAGCGCGGCGAGCGGGACGAGTGAGATGGACGGGAGCGGCAGTGGCAGTGGGAGATTTGAAGCTCCTGTGCACACAATAGTTTTTCCGCAGCCTCCTTGATGTCTCTTCCGGTATACTAGCCAACATGCGCTTCACGCTTCACGCTTCACGGATAACGTGCCTGGTCCTCACGATGCTGCTTGTCCCTTTGGCGTCTTCCGTTACACAGGCCCAGGTGATTAAGTCCGGCCCTTCCTCCTGTCCCGGAGTGGCGCTGACGTTCGATCTCTGCCCGGTGCGGAACGGGGCTGGCTACGATCAAGCGCTGATCGACTATTTGATTGAACGGAAAATCCCCGCCACCTTCTTCATGTCCGGAAAGTGGATTGCGAAACATGATCGCCAAGTGAAGGCCCTCCTCCAGATTCCTTTCTTCGAAGTCGGCACCCATGGGGAAGTCCATGCGCATATGCCGCTCCATTCGGCAGAGGAGCAGAAGCAGGAAATCCTCGGGCCGGTTCGTCTGCTCAAAGCCAAATACAATCATGACGCGACCCTGTTTCGTCCTCCCTATGGGGAGTTCAACGACGACACCGTCAACGTGACCAGATCCCTCGGCCTTCAGTTTATTCTCTGGGACGTCGTATCCGGCGATCCGGACCCCACGCTTACGGCGAACCAAATCGAAGGCCGGCTGAAGCGGTTTATCCGGAAGGGCAGCGTCATTGTGATGCATGCCAACGGGAAGGGGAAACACACGCACGAAGCAGTACAAGACCTCCAGACACATCTTTTGCCTGAGCGACACCTCACTCCCATGACGGTGAGCGATCTTTTACACTGTACCCAGGCAGCTCCATGACCGATCCGATCGTGCGCCCTATGGCGGTGGAAGATCGGGCAGCAGTCATTGAGTTGCTCGCAGACTCCGATCCCTGGAAACGGCTGGGCTATCAAGCCAAAGACTGGGACAACTATTTCACCCCTCTCCCTCAGGGACGTGACAGTTACGTCGTGGATCAGAACGGGAGAGTCGCCGGCGTCGCCGTTGTCCGTCAGAAATTCTTGATCGGCGACTATTTGGAACTACTTGGAGTGGCGGACTGGGCAAGAACCCAGGGGCTGGGGAAGCGGCTGCTCACTCACGTTGAATTGGCGGTCTTCGCGAGGGCGAAGAACATCTTCGCCTGCGTATCGGATTTCAACGACCAGGCCAGGCATTTTTACAAGAAGCAGGGCTACCAGGAAATCGGTCCCATGCCGAATTTCCTGATCCCAGGCAGTGCCGAAATTCTGCTGCGAAAGACCAGCGGCCCAGCAAGGGAGAAATGAGAATGGTTGATGGTGAATGGGGGATGGTCGATGAGGACTATTCTCGATTCATTAACCATGTACCATTGACCATTCACCGAGACCCACGCCATGAAGGTTAAGAAATTCCTCCACACACGCATGCGCGTCAGCGACATGGAACAGACGATCAGTTTCTATACCGATGTCCTGGGCCTGGAGGTTTTGGAGCGGAAGGTCTCGCCGCGCGGATCTCATCTGGCTTTTTTGAAAGTTCCCAACAGCGAGGAACTGATCGAGCTGACCAGTTTCCCTCCGAGCGGACCAGTCAAAGTCCAGGAAGATCTCGTCCATCTCGCTTTTCAGGTGGAGAGCCTCGACGACACCATCGCGTCGCTCAATGCGAAGGGCGTCAAGGTGACAGACGGCCCCACCACAAGCTCCTCCGGCAGCCGCTTCATTTTCATCGATGCCCCGGATGGGTATGAAATCGAACTCATCGAACGCCCCTCTGGTGTGAAGATCGTCTAGCCCTCAGAATCCGTCAATCGTCAAACGTCATTCGTGGGGAAGTAGTCGGCATGGTTGTTCCCCTGTTGACGATTCCATGCTCTCCCAAGTACCTTCATTCCCGTTTGACCACTGACGATTGACTAATCAGGAGATTGCAAGGATGAAGAACGGATTCTTCCGAGGACATGGGCTGGGCAATGACTATGTAGTGATGGACCCCAAGGAACTATCGTTCTCACTCACTCCGTCAAGAATCAAAGCCATCTGCGATCGTAATTGGGGTCTGGGCAGCGATGGAATCCTTGCGCTGGTGCCGTCGAAGAAAGCCGACTTCGGCCTGAGAATTTTCAACCCTGACGGCAGCGAAGCGGAAAAGTCCGGCAACGGCCTACGCATCTTTGCCCGCTATCTTCATGCGACCGGCAAGACGAAAAAAAAGCATTTCACGATCGAGACCAAAGGTGGACTGGTCACGATCGATCTGCATGTGGACCGGCATGGGGATGCGAGTTCCGTCACCGTCGAAATGGGCCGGGCCACGTTCCAGCCTGCTGCACTCCCCTGTACCCTCACGGTCAGCGAACTCATCGAACAGCCCATAGAGGCAGCAGGCCAGTCGCTTACTTTTAGTGGTGTCAGCGTCGGCAATCCCCACTGCGTCGTCTTCAAACCGGCCGGACAGTCCTGGTCGCGTGAAGATCTCTTGAAATTGGGGCCGGCATTGGAGAGCCATCTCCTGTTCCCGAAGCGAACGAACGTGCAACTCGCCGTGCCGACAGGCCCGAACGAACTCTTCATCCTGATCTGGGAACGCGGGGCCGGCGAAACCCAGGCCTCCGGATCCTCCTCCTGCGCCGCCGCGAGTGCGGCAGTCCGGCTTGGGCTGGTGAAGAGTCCTGTCACGGTGAAGATGCCGGGAGGCAGTCTCAATATTCAGGTGGCCGCAGATTTCAGCCTCACCATGAAAGGGCCGGTCGCGGAAGTGGCGCGGGGCACACTCAGCCCGTCGTTTGTGCGATCACTCCGATGAGAGAGTCGATGGGCGATGGTTGATGGAAAATGGTCGATGGATGATTGCGGATGTGGCCTTCTTAAAAGTACCGAACAGCGAAGAACTGATCGAGTTGACCAGTTTTCCTCCGAGCGGGCCAGTGAGAGTTCAGGAAGATCTCGTCCATCTCGCCTTTCAGGTAGAGAGCCTCGACGACACCATTGCGTCACTCAATGCGAAGGGTGTCAAGGTGACGGACGGGCCGACCACAACCTCTTCCGGAAGCCGCTTCATTTTCATCGATGCCCCGGACGGGTACGAAGTTGAATTGATCGAGCGCCCGCCCAATGTGAAGATCGTCTAGCCAAAGTCATCGGTCAAGCAAGAGGTCAATAGTCAAAGGTCAACAGTCATTGGCCTGATAGCTGCCAAGACATCTTGGCCGCGCGAACGACTATTGACTACTGACCATTGACCAATGACAATTGACCATTGACGAATCTTGGAGGTTTCGAGGATGAAGAACGGATTCTTCCGCGGGCATGGGCTGGGCAATGATTATGTGGTGATGGATCCAAGGGAGCTATCGTTCTTGCTCAACCCGTCAAGGATCAAGAGCATCTGTGATCGCAACTGGGGCTTGGGCAGCGATGGCATCCTTGCCCTTGTCCCGTCGAAGAAAGCCGACTTCGGTCTCAGAATCTTCAACCCTGACGGCAGCGAGGCGGAAAAATCAGGCAACGGCCTGCGCATCTTTGCCCGTTATCTTCACGCCACCGGCAAGACGAAAAAGACACACTTTACTGTCGAGACTAAAGGCGGGCTGGTCACGATCGATCTGCATGTGGATCGGCATGGGGATGCCAGCGCGGTCACAGTCGAAATGGGGCGGGCCACCTTCCTGCCTGCTTCACTTCCCTGTACCCTTATAACCAGTGAACTGATCGAACAGCCTATCGACGTGGCGGGCCAGTCGCTTACTTTTACTGGGGTCAGCGTCGGCAATCCCCACTGTGTTGTCTTCAAGCAGGCCGGGCAGTCCTGGTCGCGCGAAGATCTCTTGAAATTGGGACCGGCGTTGGAGAGCCATCCCCTCTTCCCGAAGCGAACGAACGTGCAACTCGCTGTGCCGGTTGGCCCGAAGGAACTCTTCATCCTGATCTGGGAACGCGGGGCAGGCGAAACCCAGGCCTCCGGATCCTCCTCCTGCGCCGCAGCGAGTGCGGCAGTCCGGCTTGGGCTGGTGAAGAGTCCTGTCACGGTGAAGATGCCGGGAGGCAGTCTCAACATCAAGGTGGCCTCAGATTTCAGCCTTACCATGAAAGGGCCGGTCGCGGAAGTTGCGCGTGGCACACTCAGCCCGTCGTTTGTGCGATCACTCCGATGAGAGAGTCGATGGGCGATGGTTGATGGAAAATGGTCGATGGATGATTGCGGATGATATGAAACGCAGAGAACCAGGGAGAGATGGAAAAGAGGAAAATAGAACGAGTCGAAGACATGCCCGTCTTTCAAGCCTGCTTTGCTTTAGCTTTGAGCATTGAGAAAGACTCGCGTGCCTTTGCGGTTGACTTCAAATGGCTTCGTGGGCAGATGCTGCGTTCATCTGAGTCGGTCTGTGCGAATATGACCGAAGGTTTCTACTCCCAATACAGCACGGAATACCTTCAGGCCTTGTATCGATGCCGTCGTGAAGGACGGGAAACGATGACGCATGTGCGCTACGCAATGGCCATCAAGCAATTGTCGGACGAGAAAGGGCGGGCGTTGACAGAAGGATATGACAACGCTCTCACGCAACTTGCGAATCTCATCGCGAGCATTGACCGAAAGATCCTTCAGCGCGGAAAAACCAAGGCCGCGCGTCAATCGAACGCCTCTTGACTTATCGGTCATTACCCATCGACCATTTGCCATCAACCATGAATCTCGTTGCCACCCTCCAATCCAAACTCGACCACCTCCCAGATCAGCCCGGCGTCTATCTGTTTAGGGACGAACAGGGCGAATTGCTCTATGTCGGAAAGGCCGCAGTCCTCTCCAACCGTGTGCGGTCCTACTTCCAAAAGGGGGCTGACCATTCTCCGAAAACCACCGTCCTGGTCGGCCACATCGCAGACCTTGAAACGATCGTTACCCGCTCAGAACTCGAAGCGCTCATCCTTGAAAGCAATCTGATCAAGCAGCATCGGCCCCGGTTCAATGTCGTCTTGCGGGATGACAAGCAGTACCCCTATCTCAGGCTGCCGATCAAAGAGGACTTTCCTCGTCTCTCCATCGTTCGCCGCGTACAGCAAGACGGCGCGCTCTACTATGGGCCCTACACGCCGGCCGGTGCCCTGCGGGAGACGCTGAAAGTCATCAAGAAGGCCTTCCCTCTGGCAACCTGCACGATCGAGATCGACGGCAAAGCCGAACGGGCTTGCATCGAATTCGAGATTAAACGGTGCATGGCGCCCTGCACCGGCAATCAATCGAAAGAGGATTACCAGCACATCGTCGCGCAGGTGCGCCAGTTTCTCGAAGGGCGTGACCATGAACTGCTGGACGACTTGCGCGCTCAGATGGAAGGAGCAGCGGAGCGTGAGGAATTCGAGACGGCGGCGCGCTTGCGCGATCGGCTCTTCAACATCGAGCGCACGCTTGAAAAACAGCGTATCACTCAAACGACGACGACCGATCAAGACGTGATCGGCTTGGCACGGCAAGGCTCGGCAGTCGATCTCCAGATCCTCTTCGTGCGTGGCGGCCTCTTGATTGGACGCAAAGACTTTTTCTGGCCCCATTCAGCCGACGCCGGAGACGAGGAACTCGTTCGATCCGCCATTGAACAGTTCTACAACAAGGACGGTCAGCCGCCCAAAGAGCTGCTCATTCCCACCGACCTCGACGACGCCGCGGTGATCGAAGAGTGGCTCTCAGGTAAACGTGGAACCACCGTCCGCATCGTCGCGCCCGAGCGGGGCGTCAAACATCAATTACTCCTCCTGGCGGAAGAGAACGCCGGCGCGGCTGTCGCCAACCATCTTCGAGATGAAGAAGTCGGGCGGCAGGCGGTTGAAGAACTCAAGCGGCTCGTACGGCTGGATATCGCGCCTCGGCGCATTGAGGGATTCGACATCTCGAATACCATGGGCAACCAGTCCGTCGCCTCCATGGTCGTGTGGGAAGATGGCCAGATGAAGAAAGCCGACTACCGGCGCTTCAAAATCCAAACCGTGACCGGCGCCAACGATTTCGCCAGCATGCAGGAGGTGGTCACGCGCCGCTACGGAGACAGCGAGAATCTCGCGTGTCCGGATCTCATCCTCATCGATGGAGGATTAGGCCAGCTCGCCGCGGCTATGGAGGGATTAAAACAGGTCGGTCACCGAGACTTGGCCATTATTGGATTAGCCAAAGCGCGCGGTGAAAAAGACGAACGGATTTTTCTGCCTGGCAGAAAAAATCCTATAGTGCTTCGCGCGAATTCCCCGGCCACCCATCTGGTACAGCGCATTCGGGACGAGGCCCATCGGTTTGCCATCACCTTCCATCGCAAGCTGCGCGGCAAAGCCCTTATGGCTTCACAACTCGATCAGGTGATCGGGATCGGCGAGATCAAACGGACCCGCTTACTCAAACAATATGGCAGCCTGGCGAACATCGCTGCCGCCACGGACGATGAGTTGACGGCCACCGGCCTCAATGCCAAAACCGTCGCAGAAATGCGAAAAGCCCTCGCGAAAACTACTCCGTAGAAGAATATTTTCGCAGGATGCTCAAAAAGGCCGTCCAGCAAGGCCGCAGCGAGCGAAGAGGCGAGGCGTACGCTTCGGTACTCGTCGGGATGCGTGATGTCGAGGAACGTGCGATCGAGCATCTCCTCGACTGTATATCCGATGATCGTGGAATATGAGGGATTGACGCTCTTGAATCGGCCCGTGAGTGAATTGATCGTTGCGATTCCGACCGGAGCCTGATCGAAAATGGAGCGAAGCTTGAGTTCGCTCTCTCGAATGATCTCTTCCGCCTCTTTCTGCTCGGTCACGAATTCTTTCCGGCGATCCCGCTCGCGCCGATTGTCCAACTGGGGCGTCTTCCGGAGCTCCAGCTGGGCCATGACTTGATTCGTGATGGTGCGCAGGAAGGCCTGCTGCTCTGGGGACAATGTCCTCGGCGCCGCATCCATGACAGCGAGGGTCCCGATCGCATAGCCATCCGGCGATATCAACGGAATCCCGGCATAGAACCGCAACGCAGGCGGTTCGACGACCCAGGGATGGCCGCTAAACCGCTCGTCCTCATCGGCCTTTTCTACAATGAAGACATCTGTGCCTAAAATGGTATGGGCGCAGAAAGCCCCTTCCCTTGGGGCTTCCCTGTGGTTAAGCCCCACAGCGGACTTGAACCATTGACGCTCAGCATCGACGAAAGAGATTGCCGCGATCGGCGTATGGCAGATGTATGAGGCTAGGCGAGCCAGATCATCAAACGCAGGATCTGGCAATGTGCCGAGGATCTCGTAGCGGTGGAGGGCTTCGAGTCTCGCGGACTCGCAGGAAGGTTTTGATGTCACGATCAGTCCCTACCTTCCGTTAGAGAGTAGGCCAATGTACTCAATTTGGCAGAGACAATACCATAGGGTGGAATGACCCTATTAACGAGCATGTCGGACAGGCTCCTAGGACCAGGCTGGCGTCGTTACGCCGGCTGAATCGCGCCAATGAGGCGTCCAGGCGAGGGCGACGAGTTTCACAGCGATGTTGGCTTTGGTGGGTTTGAGACAGACGGTTTCGAGTTTCTCGGTGAGGGGATCGGTTGCGGCAGCGAGGACATCGGTTTCCGTTTTGAACTGTGCTTCGAGATCGGCCAATTGTTGCTGCAATGCCGAGACGTTCTCTTCGGCTTGCCCCACGTCCTTCGCTTCCTTGATGGCTCGCCCTGCTCCACGAATCGCCGTGATTGCCCGGCCGATGTTGGTCGCGCTGACCGTCTTTCGTCCAAGGAATGCGCCCAGGATTGAAGCGCCGACCGAAATCGCCGCTTGCATTTGACTCGACCGAGACTCCGCTTGCTGCCGTTCGACCATTTGTCCTGCACGCCTGATGCGATCTTGGATGGCGGCAATCTTCGGCGTGTACTTTTGACGCAGGCTGTCCGATTGTTTGTCTCTGGCTTCACGTCCGGATTGTTGCAGTCGCACACGGAAGTCCCGCTCGGATTCGTCTGGCTTCGAGACGTCTTTTGTGCTGGGACTCTTCAATAAATCGACCTTTTGGGTGCGGAATAGCCAACCGGAAAAGTCCTTGCTCCAAGCTTCATAACTCTTGGCTTTGCTCGCCGCACTGGGAACAGATCCGAACTGTGCACCGTCTGAGGGCGCTGACTCTAAATCGGCCAGGGCCAAACCCGCTTCCACGGCACGGTCCCAGTCCACCGCCACCGCACCGTCCGAGATCGGCACAAGCATGGTCACATCCTGCGTTACATCGACGCCGGCCTTGCTGTCAGATACCCGCACCTGCGATGCACCGAGCAACATCGGCTGGTAGATCAACGCGCTGCCGCTCGGCTGGCTCCCTCGGATAGGGATAAAATGCTGCGGCACATCGGGGGCCAACATCGGACGTTGGTTCAGGGGTAGCGGGGTAACGGGGTAGCGGGATAGCGCACCCTTCGGCTGCTGATACCCCTCGATCCCTTTACCCCCATACCCCGAGAGCTTCACGGGCTCCATGAGCGTCTTGATCTGTGTCCGCGTCATGGGGCCGCGCAGATAAGACAGAGTCCACCTTGTCTGAAAGACTTCTGGCGCATCTTCATGCACGTTGTTCATGAGAAAGACGCGATTGCCGAGGCCGGCGAGAAGCTGTTCCATCCCCTGTTTGTCAAACTTCTTTCCGCTACTTGCGGCGGCGCCTTCCAGTCCTTCCAAGACACGCGCCTTGTCTCGTTCGGTTTGTAGCCGCCCGATAAACCAGGTGCCGGTATTCGCCAAGCCTTTGTAGTCCAAATCGACAGGGTTCTGGGTCGCCAACACGACACCCAGACCGAACGCCCGGGCCTGCTTCAGCAGCGTCAGCAAGGGTTGCTTGGATGGCGGATTAGCGACCGGCGGGAAATAGCCGAAGATCTCGTCCATATAGAGGATGGCGCGCAAGCTCGTAGTGCCGGACTGCGCCCGCACCCAGCCAAGCGTTTGGCTCAGCAACAAGGTGACAAAGAACATGCGCTCCGCATCGTTGAGATGCGCGATCGAGAAAATGGCGAGCCGCGGTTTGCCCCCTGGTGAATGGAGCATCTGGCCGACATCGAGCGCTTCGCCTTCTAACCAGGCAGAGAAGCCCGGCGCAGCTAATAAGTTATTCAACTGCATGGCGAGGGCGAAACGTTCCTTCGAGGGATAGAACGAATCCAGATCCAGCACGCCAATCTTGGCAACCGGCGGTGTCTGGATCTGCTGGATCAATGTGGCCAGATCCAGATCCTGTCCGGCCTTCCATGTATGGTCGAGAATCGTTGACAAGAGAATGTGTTCGCGGCTCTTGATGGGATCGGCCTCGACCCCGACGAGACCCAACAGACTCGTCGCCGTCGTGCCGATCCGCTCGCGCAGCATCTCGGGATCGTCCAGAATCTCCTGCGATGGCGCCGCAAAGGACTTGAGGATGGAGACGGGAATGCCGGCGTTACTGCCGGGCGTGTAGACGACGACATCGGCTGCATCACGGAGCTTCTGGACCCGCTCGCCGCTCTGGCCCCAATCCTCCAAGCCTTTCTTCCACATCCCGGCTTGCTGGGCTGCATAGTCGTCCGGCGAGAGTCCCTTCTTGCGGGCATCGTCCTCATTGATCCATGGCGCGAAGTCTTCCCCCCGCAGCTGCGGAAAGTTCAACATCAGATTGGCAAGATCCCCCTTGGGATCGATAATCAGCGCAGGGACACCGTCGATCGCCGCTTCTTCGAGGAGCCCGATGCAGAGGCCGGTCTTTCCGCTCCCGGTCATCCCGACGCAAACCGCATGGGTGACCAGATCTTTGGAGTCGTACAGCAACCAGCCCGGCTTCGCTTGCTTCGCCGACAGATCGTAGGGTCGGCCAAGATAAAACACGCCGAGCTTCTCGAAGCCCTCTGCCGAACCGCCACCAGTGGACGCCATTTCCTTCGCCGGTGCCGACTCTTTTTTCTTCGTCGCCATGGGTTACCACTCCTTAAAGATGAGGGACACAGCTCGTGCCAGGGTAATCATTTTCCGGATTGTTTTCAATTGCGCACCGGTGAATGTACGTCTGAGGGCCGTTAGCGCCGTCATTCGCCTGTCGCCGTGCCCGGATCCCAGGTTCAGTGCCTGGATGAGGTCGTCGCGCCGATGCCGGTCTCCGACCTCACTTGTTGTGCCAGAAAGCCGCCACGGTCCTTTGCCGCCTGGCTGCTTCGGTCAAGGATCGAGAACCACCAGATGCCCACGAAACCGATCGTCATCGAGAACAGCGTCGGCGAGGCGTATGGGAACAGCGCGCTGCCTTTCTGATAGCCCAAGGTCGCTTCCCACACCGACGGCGATACGATCGTGAGCAGCACCGATGAAATCAGCCCGAGAAAACCGCCGATGACAGCGCCGCGGGTCGTGCAGTCTTTCCACAGCACTGACATGAACAATACCGGGAAGTTGGCCGATGCCGCGATCGCGAACGCCAGGGACACCATGAACGCCACGTTCTGTTTCTCGAATACGATGCCCAGCAACACGGCCAGGATTCCCAGCGCCACCGTGGTCATGCGTGAAACCCGCAGCTCGGAAGCACCGTCGGCCTTGCCGCCTTTGAGCGCCGTCGCGTACAGGTCGTGTGACACTGCTGACGCACCAGACAGCGTAAGGCCGGCAACGACCGCCAGGATGGTGGCGAATGCCACGGCCGAGATGAAGCCGAGAAATACATTGCCACCCACCGCGTTGGCCAGATGCACCGCCGCCATGTTGCTGCCGCCCTTGAGCGCGCCTGTAACATCGAGGAACTCCGGGTTGGTCAGCACGAAGGTGATGGCGCCGAAACCGATGATGAAGGTCAGCAAGTAGAAATAGCCGATCCATCCGGTCGCCCACATCACCGACTTGCGCGCTTCCTTCGCGCTGGGTACCGTGAAAAAACGCATCAGGATGTGCGGCAGGCCGGCCGTGCCGAACATCAGCGCCATGCCGAACGAGATCGCCGAGATCGGGTCCTTGACGAAGTTGCCTGGTCCCATGATCGACTGACCGGCAGCCGCCGCTTCCGCCGCCGGCTCGCCCGAGGCTGTCGCCAGACCGGCTTTGATCTCGACCGCTTTGGCAAACATCGCCTCCAGGCTGAAGCTGAAATTCAGCAGCACCATGAAAGCCATGAAGGTTGCACCGCCCAGCAGCATGCAGGCCTTGATGATCTGCACCCAGGTGGTTGCCGTCATGCCGCCGAACAACACGTAGACCATCATCAACCCGCCGACGATGACAACTGCCATCCAGTATTCAAGACCGAACAGGAGCTTGATCAACTGGCCGGCGCCAACCATCTGCGCGATTAGGTAGAATGCCACTACCACCAGCGTGCCAGAGGCTGCGAAGATGCGGATCGGCGCCTGCTTAAACCGGAACGCGGCGACATCGGCGAAGGTGAACTTGCCGAGGTTGCGCAGGCGCTCGGCCATCAGGAACGTGAGTATCGGCCAGCCGACCAAAAAGCCGATCGAGTAGATGAGGCCGTCGTAGCCACTGGCCATCACCGCTGCCGAAATACCCAGGAACGATGCCGCAGACATGTAGTCGCCGGCAATCGCCAGACCGTTCTGGAAACCCGTAATGCCCCCGCCGGCTGTATAAAAATCAGCCGCCGACTTGGTTCGAGCCGCTGCCCATTTCGTGATGAACAGCGTGAACAACACAAAAACACTGAACATGCCGATTGCCGTCCAGTTGATTGCCTGTCTCTGCGCCTGACCGACATCCGGGCCGGCGGCATATACCGATCCAGCCACAGCGCACATCGCCGCCACGGTCAGCCCGCAACGCACCGCATTGGGATACTTGCGATGCAAGCCGATCACTTCAGCAACTCTTTGGCAATGGCGTCGGACAACGCATCGAACTCGCGGTTCGCGCGATTCACGTAGTAAGCGGTGATCACGATCGTAAACACAATGACGCCAAAGCCGATCGGAATGCCCATGGTCATCACGCCGGCGCCAAGTTTCTGTGACAGAAAGCTCTTGTTGAACGCCACCAGCAGAATGAAGCCGTAGTAGACGATCATCATCGCCAGGGTCAGCCGCCAGCCGAAGCGGGTTCGCTTAGCTTTCAGCGCCTGATAGTTCGGATTGTTCGCAATTCGCGTGACCAACTTAGGATCCACGATGCTTCCTCGAAGTCATTGGTCCGATGCCAATTTCCGACCCTGCAGCTGATTGATCTTCCACTGCGCGCGTCCAACGAGGGGAGTCCGCGACCGCGCGTTGCGCGAGCACAAAGGATACTCGGCTGTCCCGCCTAGACCCCCGCCTCTTTCAGCACTTGTCCCGTATAGGACCGCTTCGACTTGGCTATTTCCTTCGGCGGTCCTTCCGCTACAATCTCACCGCCACGATCGCCACCCTCAGGGCCGAGGTCAATGACCCAATCCGCGTTCTTGATGACATCGAGATTATGTTCGATCACGACCACGGTGTTACCGGCTTCGACTAGCCGGTCGAGCACATCGAGCAATCGTTGCACGTCGGCGAAATGAAGCCCGGTTGTCGGTTCATCCAAAATGTACATGGTGCGCCCGGTCGGACGTTTCGACAGTTCGCGCGAGAGTTTGACTCGTTGTGCCTCGCCCCCGGAGAGCGTCGTGGCGGACTGGCCGAGTTTCACGTAATGCAACCCGACATCGTGCAGGGTGTCGAGCTTCCGTTTGATGAAGGGGATATGCTCGAAGAACTCCACGGCATCGTCCACTGTCATATTCAACACGTCGGCGATGCTCTTTCCCTTATGGTGAATCTCCATCGTCTCGCGGTTGTACCGTTGGCCCTTGCAGACCTCGCAGGTCACATAGACATCCGGCAGGAAATGCATCTCGATCTTGATCAACCCATCGCCCTGGCAGGCCTCGCAGCGGCCGCCCTTCACGTTGAAACTATAGCGGCCTGGCTTGTAGCCCCGCACGCGGGATTCGGGCAGATTGGAATAGAGGTCACGGATGAAACCGAACAGACCTGTATAGGTGGCTGGATTCGATCGCGGGGTTCGGCCGATCGGGGCCTGGTCGATGTCGATTACTTTGTCCAGCGCCTCAACGCCCAGCAGTTCCTTGCAGCCATCGATCTTTGGTTTTTTCTGATAGAGCAACTGGGAGAGGGAATGGAACAGCACTTCCAGCACCAACGTGCTTTTCCCGGAGCCCGATACACCGGTTACACAGGTGAGCAGGCCAAGCGGAATCTTGGCGGTCACTCCCTTGAGGTTATGTTTCTTGGCTCCCACGATGGACAACAGGCCCTTGGCTTTGCGCTGGCGGCGAGGCAGGCTGACCATCTGTGTGCCCCGGAGATATTGACCTGTCAGCGAATCGAGATTTCCCATGACGTCGGTCGGTGTGCCCTGGGCAATGACCTGCCCGCCATGGGTCCCGGCGCCAGGCCCCATGTCCAGCAGATGGTCCGCTGCCATCATGGTTTCCGCATCGTGCTCGACCACCACGACCGTGTTGCCCAGGTCGCGCAGGCGCAACAGGGTCTGGAGTAAACGCCGATTATCCCGCTGATGGAGGCCGATCGAGGGCTCGTCGAGGATGTAGAGGACACCGACGAGGCCGGAGCCGATTTGCGTGGCGAGCCTGATGCGTTGCCCTTCTCCACCGGACAAGGTCGCAGCAGCCCGGTCCAATGTCAGATAGTCCAGACCGACGTTGACAAGGAACCCCAGCCGCTCGCGAATCTCTTTCAAGATGCGATGGGCGATCAGCAATTCGCGCTCGGTGAATTTCAACGAACCGAAGAAGTCGGCAGCCGCTCGCACGGAGAGATGCGTGACTTCTGCGATCGACCGTGTCGCCAACTTGACGGACAAACTTTCAGGCCGCAGCCTCGCGCCCTTGCAGGTCTCGCAGGGCTCCAGCAAGGTGAAATCTTCATCGTCGAGACTGTCGTGCGCCTGCCCTGAGCCCTGTCGAAGGGTCATGGCGTAGCCGATACCGTCGCAAGCAGGACAGGCTCCATGCGGGCTGTTGAACGAAAAGACGCGCGGGGTGATTTCAGGATAACTGACACCGCAGCGGATGCAGGCAAGTTTCTCGCTATAGAGCGAGACCTTCCCGTTGTCCGTCAGCACCCCGACCAGTCCACCGGCGAGTTTTAACGAGGTCTCTACCGAGTCGGCCAACCGTCTCGCCATGGCCTCCCCCTGCTTCATCACCAGTCGATCGACCACGATTTCAATCGTGTGTTTCTTCTGTTTGTCGAGCGCGATGTCCTCGCCCAGGTCCACCAGCTGACCATCGACCCTGGCTCGAACGTAGCCGGCCCGGCGCATATCGAGGAGTTCTTTCCGATACTCACCTTTCCTGCCACGGACGATTGGGGCCAATAGCTGAAACTTGTTTCCTTCCGGCAGCAGGCCGATGGCATCCACCATCTGCTGCACCGTTTGCGCGGTGATTTCCTCGCCGCACTGAAAGCAGGAGGGGCGTCCAACCCGGGCAAAGAGGAGGCGGAGATAGTCATAGATCTCTGTCACGGTTCCGACCGTGGACCGAGGATTGTGGCTGGTGCTCTTTTGCTCGATGGAAATGGCGGGCGAGAGCCCTTCGATCGAATCGACGTCGGGCTTGCCCATCTGTTC
>NEWR02000009.1:812986-819366 GCA_002869885.2 Nitrospira sp. CG24C | reverse complement strand
TGTGGCTGGTGCTCTTTTGCTCGATGGAAATGGCGGGCGAGAGCCCTTCGATCGAATCGACGTCGGGCTTGCCCATCTGTTCGAGGAACTGCCGGGCGTAGGCCGAGAGCGATTCGACGTATCGCCGTTGCCCTTCGGCATAGATCGTGTCGAAGGCCAGCGACGACTTGCCCGATCCACTCAAGCCGGTAATCACGACCAGCCGGTCGCGCGGGATCGTCACGTCGATGTTCTTGAGGTTGTGCTCCCGCGCCCCTTTGATGACGATCGAGTTATGCATAGGGGCGGGATTATAGCACCGGGCCTGGTCGTCTTGACAAACCCGGAAGGCTGGTGCTACCACGGTCTCATGGTGCATGTGGATACACCTCCCGTTCAGAAGGGGACCGACGCTCCAGCGGCTCCGATCGCCGTTTCAACCTGGACTGGCTCGGCCCGTGAGCAAGCTGTTCAGCGGATGTTTACGTCGATCGCCGGCGTCTACGATCTTAACAACACGCTTCTGAGCTTTGGACTGCACTACCGGTGGAAGAAAATTACTGCTTCCTATGTCCCTGTCACTACAGAAGGTCGGGCACTTGATGTCGGGTCCGGCACAGCCGATCTTGCGCTCTTGGTCGAGCCCCGTATGGGAGCCAATGGACGCGTCATTGCCTCCGACCTGAACCATGCCATGCTCGTTGAGGGGCTGAAGAAAGTCACCGGGCGGGGTTTGGGGCGGAAGATCACCTGTCTTGAAGCCAACGCCGAACATCTGGGGTTTCCCAGCGGAACCTTTCATGCCGTGACCACAGGATTCTGCATGAGGAACGTCGGTGATCTTCGGCAAGCGCTCACAGAAATTCACCGTATTTTGCAGCCAGGCGGGAGGTTTGTCTGTCTGGAGTTTTCCCGACCGATCTTTGGTTGGTTACGGGCATTGTACGATTGGTATTCGTTCCGGCTTCTTCCCTGGATCGGCACGAAGGTGGCGCATGACACGACCGGCGTCTATGAATATCTCCCTGCCTCCATTCGGAACTTCCCGGACCAAGAACGATTAAGACAGATGCTCCTTGACGCAGGTTATCGTCAAGTCACCTATCGCAACCTGAGCGGCGGGATCGTGGCGATACATATAGCAACGAAATGATAGTCGGAAAGTCTATAAAGTCGTCAAGTCATCATGTCCCCGATCTTCAGACTTTAAGACTTTCTGACTTGACGACATTTTGACTAAGTAGACTATGAATTCAATTCTTTACGTCTTCCTTCCCTGCAAGAAGGTCTATCCGATAGGAGTGACCTATCTCGCTGATTTTATTCATCGGCGCAAGCCGGATGTGCGGCAGCGCATCCTCGATCTTTCCCTTTTCCCAGACGGCCAACGGATCGGCGCGGTTCGTGATGCCGCCACTGAGTTCAAGCCGGACCTTGTCTGTTTCTCCTGGCGTGACATTCAGATCTTTTCCCCGCACGAGGGAGACTCTTCGCTGGAACATGCGTTTAACTTTTACTTTGCGAGCAATCCACTCAAGCGGGTCGCCGCCTCGTTTGCCGGGGTAAAACAGCTCTACCGCTACTACAGCCATATCCGGGCGGCGCTCTCCTATCCCTGGCTGATTGCAAAGGAGTTCCCCAAGGCGCAGATCATGATCGGCGGGGGAGCCTTTACTGCCTTTGCCGATCAACTTATCCAGAAACTACCGGAAGGCGTCATTGGGATTCTCGGTGAAGGTGAGGATGCCATTCTCAAGGTCATTGAAGGCCAATCGCTGGAGAAGGAGCGTTATATCCTCCGGGAGGGAAAGACCGTTCGAAAGGGCCAGCAGGGTTCGCCGGCTCTTCTTGACGCGCTGACCGTCGACCTGCCCTACCTGACGTCGATTTTTCCTCAGCATCGGGAATATCTGGGCGAATCCATCGGAGTTCAGTCGAAGCGAGGCTGCCCCTACGACTGCGCGTTCTGCCTCTATCCCTATATTGAAGGGAAGCGGGTGCGTTATCGGCCACCCTCTATGGTCGTGAAGGATATCTCTCAGCACTACCATCAATGGGGCGCCAGGCGTTTCTGGTTTACGGATGCCCAGTTCATTACCGGAAAAGAAGCTTATCCCCAATGCACCGAGATTCTTGAACGGATTCTCGCGGAGAAGCTGGAGATCGAGTGGTCCGGCTATATCAGGACATCGCTCATCACCCCGGAGCTGGCCAAGCTCATGGTCCGATCCGGCGTCGGCGATCTCGAAGTCGCCATTACGTCTGGTTCCCAGGAAGTATTGAACGACCTCCACATGGGGTTTAAGCTTGAACGGCTCTACGATGGCTGCCGCTATCTGGCGGAAGCGGGATTCAAAGGGAAGGTCATTCTCAACTACTCGCTGAACAGTCCTAAGGAAACCGAGGAGTCCTTGCTCCAAAGTGTGGAGTCTTATAAGAAAGTCGCCGCGATCCTGGGTGAGGAGCGCGTCTTCCCCCTCATGTTCTTTTTAGGCATTCAGCCGAACACCGATTTGGAACAACGGTTGTTGGAAGAGGGCTATCTCTCGGCCGGCTATAACCCCCTGATGCTGACTCCGACGAGTATCAGAAAGCTCCTCTATAACCCGGCGCCACTGAATTCGTTCATTGCCAAGGCTTGCCTCATGGCCTGGGAACGAAAAGATGGTAGTAGAGACCCTCGGAAGTGGACAGGTTCCCTGTCCCAAGCCCCAAAAGAATCAGGCGCCTATGCCGATGCAAATTTGATTCGAGGGATCGAGGGGAATTCCGGACGCGATGCCCTCTTGTCCCTGGAAGAAATACTCCGTTCCCGACAATCCATTCGCTCCGCAAAAGAGTCGAGCGAGAAATCCGTCGCGACCCCGGCATCCTAACGTCGTCCCACCAGTCCCCCTCGACACCTTGCATTCGAATTCAGGCCGGTGCTAGCATGTGCGTTCTTTGAGGGTAGAGACATACGTCAACCGTTTGGAATTTTTGAGAATTACTCTTGTTCGCCCTGGCCTGGAGGGCATCTTGAGGAGACATCTCGATGTATAAGACGATCTATGTTCCGGTCGATAACTCCGACCATTCCAACACTGCTGTCGATGTCGGAGTTCATTTTGCCAAAGCCTTCGGCTCGAAGATCGTGGGCAGCCACGTCTACGCGGCCAAAATGCATGACAAGCGCTTCAAACAGATGGAAGCGGGCTTGCCTGAAGAGTATCACGATGAAAAAGAGCTCGACCGGCAGCGCCAAATCCACGATTCGTTGATCACCCGCGGCCTCCAGATCATCACTGACTCCTATCTCGACTACGTCGATAAGAAATGCGCTGAAAACAACCTGCCCATCGAGCGTCGCTCGCTTGAGGGCCGGAACTGGAAGGTATTGGCCGAAGACATCAATACCAATGCCTACGACCTGGTCATCATGGGCGCTTTGGGCGTCGGCGCGGTGAAGGACAGCGTGATCGGCAGCAACACCGAGCGCGTGCTTCGTCGCGTGCGGAATTCGGACATGCTGATCATCAAGCAAATCCAGCCCATGACCGGTGGAAGAATCGTAGTTGCCGTGGATGGCAGCCCCTATTCCTTCGGCGGACTCATGACCGGCCTGGCGTTAGGCAAGGCTTTCAACATGCCGGTTGAGGCCATCTCAGCCTTCGATCCCTATTTCCACTATGCCGCCTTTCATAGCATCTCAGGTGTCCTCAACGAGGAGGCCGGCAAAGTGTTTCGCTTCAAGGAACAGGAGAAACTCCACGAGGAAATCATCGACAGCGGCCTTGCGAAGATCTACCAGTCGCACCTCGACATCTGCCGCGAGCTTGCTCAGGCCGAGCAAACTGACGTCAAGACCACCCTGTTGGACGGCAAGGCCTTCGAGAAGATCATTCAATATGTGCGTAAGGATATCCCGGCATTGTTGATCGTCGGACGGATCGGCGTACACAGCGACGAGGATATGGACATAGGCAGCAATACGGAAAATCTCTTGCGGTCCGCGCCCTGCAATATCCTGGTGTCGAACAGGAAGCACGTACCGCCGATCGATACGTTGGCGGAGTACACGATCGCCTGGACTGAAGAAGCCCTCCGTCGGATGGAAAAGATTCCCGTATTTGCCAGAGGCGTCGCCAAGACCGCGATTCACCGCTACGCCATCGAAAAGGGCCATACCATTATCAGTAACACCGTCGTCGATTCCGCTGTGGGACACCTCCTGCCCAAGGGCGCGATGGATGCCATGCGCGCATTGGGTGGCAGCCTGGATGCAGCGGGCATCGACCGCGACAAGATGCAGGCTGACGAGTCTGTGATGAAGGATCTCATGGGTTCGACGCTCAGCGGCATGATGACAGAGGTCGTGGAAGACAAACCCAAAGTGAGCGCAGACACTCAAGCCTACTTGGACCGGATGACCCAGAATTACTTCGTCTGCGACGGCTGCGGCTACATCGGCAAGGGCGAGACGCCCGTGAAGTGTCCCGTCTGCGCCGCTGGAGGCGACCGCTTCAAACTGGTCGACAAGCAGCTTTTTGAAGCTGCGGCGCACGTAGAAGGGGTTCTCGAAACAGACCTGGCCTACGATGACGTCCCCATGCAATGGACGAAAGACGCCAAAGATGGTATCCGCGCGGTCCCGGCCGGCTTCCAACGTAGACGCGCCAAGGCCAAGATCGAGAAGACCGCTCGCAAGCTCGGCATGACCACGATCACGCTGGAGTATGCCGCACCCATGATTCAGGAAGCAGCTTCGGAAGACTACACCCCCATCTTTGCCAATAAGGGAACCGGCGCTTCAACTGAAGCTCAGGCCACTGTAGCCGCCGCGACAAATGGTGCCAATGGCGCGATTGCCGCTCATGAGAATGGCCAGGGAAACCGGAACGGCCATGCGGCGGACCCTGTCCCTACTTCTCCCTATACCTGGATGCCGGAGGCGCAATCACGGCTCGAACGGGCTCCTGAAGGGTTTATGCGCGACTGCACACGTGCCCTCATCGAAAAACATGCCGATAAGATCGGTGTCGCGGTCATCACGGCCGAAGTGGCTCACGAGGGCATCGAGCAGGCCAAGGACTACATGGCGGAAGCTATGAAGACCGGAAACCTGAAGGACATGATTGCCAACTTGACCGGCAAAGGGAAATCGTAGCTTTGCAATTTTGAATTATGAATGTGGAATTGACCGGACAGCCAATTTCCCCGAATCACACATTCACCATTCCTAATTTCTAATCCCACATTTCTTCTAGACTATGGGTAAGTCTCTTCCAATCTTCAATGCTCCGTCTCTGGCGGGTGCGTTCGGGAGCATTCAACAACAGGTATCGCAGTTCTTTACTCCGCCATCCACGGTTTCTGCGCCGCACGACGGCCGGACGGTCGATGACTTCAAGCCCTATCTCATCGCTCTGAACCTTACGAAGCGCTGCAACCTCAAGTGCGACCATTGTTACCTCGACGCGACGACGAAATCAGCCGGCGGGGACGATGAACTCTCGACCGAAGAGTGCTACAAGCTCATCGATCAGATTGCCGAGGTCAACAAGGGCTGTCTCCTTGTGATCACGGGCGGCGAACCGCTTGTCCGTCCTGACATCCTCGATATCGCGCGCCATGCCGTGAAGCTCGGTTTCATGGTGGTGTTCGGGACCAATGGCATGTTGATCGATGACCGGATGGCGAAGGATCTGGTCGCGATCGGCGTGATGGGCATGGGCATCAGTATCGACTCACTTGACCCCCTAAAGCACAATCGTTTCCGCGGCGTGCCCGGCGCATGGGAAGCAGCGCTCGCCGGCATCGAGGCCTGCAAGCGGAATGGGTTGGCCTTCCAAGTGCACTTCAGCGCGCAGCCGATGAATTATCAGGAGCTGCCTGAAGTGATCGATTGGGCGCATCAGCTTGGCGCCAAGGTACTCAATGTGTTCTTCATGGTCTGCACTGGCCGTGGCGAGGAACTGACCGACATCACTCCGGCCCAATATGAAGAAGTGCTCGGCTACCTGGTCAACTGTCAGGATAATTATAAGGGCATGCTCGTCCGGGCCCGCTGTGCGCCGCATTTCAAACGGCTGGCGTATGAGAAAGACCCGAACTCCCCGATCACCAAGGCGACGGGGTATATGGGGGGCGGCTGCCTCGCCGGTACCAACTACGCGCGCGTGACCCCTAACGGTGAACTGACCCCTTGCCCCTATATGCCGCTTTCAGCCGGGAATATCCGCGAGACCAGCTTCGTCGACCTGTGGGAAAAGTCCGATGTGTTTAATTCCTTCCGCTACCCGCATTTGAAAGGTAAATGCGGCGATTGCGAATACACAGACATTTGCGGCGGCTGCCGCGCGCGCCCCTACGTCGATCACGGAGACTGGCTGGACGAAGATCAATGGTGTCTCTACACGCCG
>NEWR02000009.1:808586-812886 GCA_002869885.2 Nitrospira sp. CG24C | reverse complement strand
CTTTCACTACTACTACTATGACGGGAAATCGCCGGCGATGATGCTCATATTGCTGAACTTCATCCGAATGGATGTCAAGAGCGACAATCTCTATGTATTTTTCAACAGGGAGGGGATAGCTGAAGAAGTGGTCTATGGCAAACGCACCGGTCGCACAGAATTCCGACAGTGGCCATTCGGTGACTAACGTGGCGCCGTATTTTCACTCGATGAAATTGGTCGTTGGTGCGCTCTGTGTCCTTCTTTTCTGCGCTGGATGTAGCGTCCGCCGAGCCACGCTCAACGACGTCCTGACTCCTGAACAGGTCAGCTTTATTCGCGTCGGACAGACGACAATACGCGAATTAGCCGATCACATAGGAGCCCCAGATGAGGTGACTGAATCTGATTTCGGGGGCGTGGCCCTCTATTATTGGAGCGATACCAAGTCTGCGGCCCTGGACTTCGGTTCCATCCCCCGTCTGTTCTTCGGCCCCTTTGTCCCGACGATGACCCTGACTAAAACAGGGATCACACCAGAGCAATTGCAGGTGGTATTCGATCCTCAGTGGACCGTCCGAGCCTACGGATTTTCTCGAAAATCCACAGATGAGCCGATCATTTGGTTTTGGCCATTCTAGGATGCTACGTCTCATCTAGAATTGCCGGGCCTCTCTAATCTCTCTATAATCATCTTATGACTCCTCCATCTGATCCGGATTCCATCAGTCCCGCCGAAGAATCCTCATCCTATATTCCAGCTGATCGCGACACAGAGTTTCTTCAGCGGGATGAACTCCGTCCCATCCGCATCGGCCTCGAACTTCTCAAGCCTGAGTTGATCCAGCATGAAGAGGGAGTCCGGTCGACCATCGTCGTGTTTGGAAGTGCGAGGCTGCAAGAACCAGACGCCGCCATACGTGCGCTCCACATGGCGGAAGAAGAAGCGGCTCGATCTCCCAGCAACCCAGCGTGCCAGCACAAGGCGTCGGTCGCGCGACGGCAACTCGCACTTTCAAAGTACTATGACGTGGCGCGTGAGTTTGGCCGGCTGGTGTCGTCGACCTGCCAAGTCAAAGGTCGTTGTGACTATGTGATTGTCACCGGTGGAGGGCCCGGCATCATGGAGGCCGCCAATCGCGGGGCGGCGGACGTGAACGCGAAATCAATCGGCCTCAACATCACTCTACCGCACGAACAGCACCCAAACCCCTACATCACACCGAAACTGAATTTTCAGTTTCGCTATTTTGCCATCAGAAAAATGCACTTCCTGATCCGCGCCAAAGCCTTGGTCGCCTTTCCCGGAGGTTTCGGCACTCTCGATGAGCTGTTCGAAACGCTGACGCTTCTCCAGACAGGCAAGACCGAAAACGTGATGGTCGTACTGGTTGGACGGGACTTTTGGGAGCGCCTGATCAACTGGCAATGGCTTGTCGAGAACGGGCTCATCGCCCAACAAGACCTTCAACTGTTTCACTATGCTGAGACGGCTCAGGAAGCCTGGGATCTGATCAGCCGCCATAATGGAGTACCTTCATCATGAAACTCTCGTTCCATGGGGCTGCGCGTTCAGTGACCGGAAGCCGCCACATGCTTGAGATGCCGGGCTTCCGGCTGTTGTTCGATTGTGGGCTCTTTCAAGGACGCCGAGACGAAGCCCAACGGCAGAACCGGGATTTGGGCTTCGACCCCAAGTCGCTCAGTGCGGTCTTGCTTTCCCATGCGCATGTCGACCACTCCGGTGCCTTGCCGGTGCTCCCGAAGCACGGTTTCTCTGGAAAGGTGTACCTCACCAGAGCCACCGCAGATTTGACGGAACTTATGCTGGAAGACTCGGCGCGAGTACAGGTGAGTGACTGCAGCTACGTCAACAAGAAGGAACAACGGAAGGGAAGGGTCTGTGTCCGGCCACTCTACAATACCGATGACGTTCGTAAGCTTGTCCGCCGATTCGAAGGCGCGCGATACGGCGACATGCTCAAGATCTCCCCGCGCGTGACGGCATCCTTTCACGACGCCGGCCATATCCTGGGATCGGCGGCCATTCGGGTGAAATATACGGCACGGGGCAATACGACCACCGTGCTCTTCAGCGGAGATCTTGGCCGTTCCAACATGCCCATTCTTCGCGACCCTGAGCTGCCGCCGCCCTGCGACGTGTTGATTCTTGAGTCGACCTATGGCGATCGCACGCACGAAGCCGACCGGGAGATCATGAAACAGAAGGCGCTGGACCTCCTCACCCATGCCAAAACCCACAAGAGCAAGATTATTGTCCCGGCATTTGCGGTTGGACGGACCCAGGAATTGGTCATGCGGATCAAAGAGCTCGTCGGCGAGGGGCGCCTTGATCCCATCCCGATCTATATCGATTCCCCGCTGGCTTCACGAGCTACGGAAGTCTTTCGCCGCCATCCGGAATGCTACGATGAAGAAACCACTAAAACTTTCACATCCTCCGGCGATCTCTTCGCCTCACGCTATATCCATTTTGTCTCTTCGCCGGAAGACAGCAAGCGTCTCAATAGCATGAAGGGCCCCTGCGTTATCATTTCGGCCTCCGGTATGTGCGAAGGCGGCCGCGTCGTGCATCATCTCAAACACGCCATCCAAGACGAAGCGAACGTGATCGTCTTCGTGGGCTTTCAAGCCGAGCATACCCTCGGACGCAAGCTCGTCGAAGGGTGGGATGTCGTCCCGATTTTCGGCGTACCCACTCCGCGCCGGGCGCAGATCGTCAAGCTCAACGGGCTCTCTGCCCATGCAGATCGCCATGACCTCTTGGCCTATGTGCGCGCAATCAAGCCGAGCCCGAGTAAGATTTTTCTCGTCCATGGTGAAGAAAAGCAGTCCCTCTCACTGGCCGCTGTCGTTCAGGCTGAACATCCCGGAATTGAGGTCGCAGTTCCTCATGTCGGATCAATCCATGAGGTCTAACGGAAATACCCGCCTGACAATCCCGCTGCTGATCCTGGCTATCGGGATCTGCTCAGCCCCGCTCGTTTCTGCCCAAACCGGCGAGCCGGGAGAACCCCGATCGCGATCTCGCGCTCTTGGCATCGTCGTCGGCTCCTATACCCCTGGACCGTTCAACGCGATTACTGACGTGGCCGGCGTCACCGTGGGCCAGACCACCCTCATCTCCGGCGATGGGCCGCTCAAACCCGGACTCGGCCCGGTACGAACCGGTGTGACGGTCGTCATCCCTCGCGCTGATGTGTGGCACAAGAAAGTGCCGGCCGGGTCGTTTATTCTCAACGGAACTGGTGAGATGACCGGACTTGCCTGGATAAGCGAATCGGGCTTTCTCGAATACCCGATCGCCCTCACGAATACGTTGAACGTGCCACGAGTGGCCAATGGGGTCATGAGCTGGATGATCGCGCGCTATCCGGAGATCGGCATTACCGACGATACCCTGACGCCAGTGGTTGCCGAATGCGATGATGGGCGGCTCAACGATATACAAGGGCGACATGTTTCGGAGGCGGATGTGGTGCGGGCACTCGACAGCGCTTCCTCCGGGGTCGTGCAGGAAGGGACTGTCGGTGCAGGTACAGGGATGGTGTCCTACGGCTTCAAGGGCGGTATCGGTACTTCATCACGACGGTTACCGGAGACCGAGGGCGGCTATACGATCGGCGTGCTCGTCAATGCCAACCATGGGCGACGGCCTGAGCTCGTCGTGGGCGGTGTGCCGGTTGGCCGGCTGTATGAGGCTGTACCTCCCGTCGCGCAGGCCCTTTCACCTGGGCAAAGCGAAGGCTCGATAATCGTCATCATCGCCACCGATGCTCCGCTCGACAGTCGGCAGCTTACGCGGTTGGCGAAACGTGCCGCGCTGGGACTGGCGCGCACCGGTTCCACTGCGCGGCACGGGAGCGGTGACTTTATGCTGGCCTTCTCCACCGCAAACATGATCCCGCATTACCCGAAAGAGCCGACGTTTCAACAGCTACACCTCGCTGATACGTATTTTAACCCGTTGATCACAGCGACGGTCGAAGCCACGGAAGAAGCCATCCTCAATGCCTTGACTATGGCGACAACGATGGTGGGACGGGACAGCCATCGCATCGAGGCCATTTCTCTCGCCAAACTCCGTGCCATTCTCGATCGCCAGGCCAAGTGAAGCGTCGTTCGTCTCTCGTGAAGCGTGAAACGTCCGAATCCGGAAACGAACGACGCAGCACGAAATACGCCTCACGAGTAATGCGGGCTAGAAGATTCCCTCACTTGCATTTCCCACTCTTGCCTCGTTATCCTCTCGCGACTCTCTAGCATTTGGAGGATGAGCATGAACGAATACCAACTCGGC
>NEWR02000009.1:778722-808486 GCA_002869885.2 Nitrospira sp. CG24C | reverse complement strand
CTGAACAGGGTCAGATACATCTGAGACGGAGTTTGCTACAACGGGCTTCACCCAGGAGGTCCGTATGCAGCTGCGTTATCTTCCGCGCGCTTTTCGTCTCGCCAGTGCGCTTCAGGTCCCTGAACTATCCCCGGTAGCCCGGGCCCGCTTGCAAGCCTTGACCGTCTGGCAGGAAACCGGGGACTGGCGTTTGGCCACCCAGGTCTTTGGTCTCTCCCGAGCGACCTTATATCGGTGGCGGGGGCGGTATGGGCCGACGGATCTGACAACACTGGAATCGCACTCACGACGTCCGCGCCAGGTGCGGCGCCCCCAGACGCCCGCGCCAGTCGTGGCGCGGCTCTGTCAACTCCGGCAGCAGTATCCCCGTTGGGGGCGAGAGAAGCTGGCGATCCTCTTGCGCCGCGAAGGCCTCACGCTCTCCGGTAAGACCATTGATCGGGTGCTCGCGCGGCTGCGCGCGACCGGGCAACTCGTGGAGCCACCCCGGCGAGCCATCTCCGCTCGTCGCCGGTCCGCCGCCCGGCCCTATGCGGTGCGCAAACCCCGTGACTATGCCGCCCTCCACCCTGGCGATCTCATTCAAGTCGATACGCTCGATGTGCGGCCTCTGCCGGGCGTCATCCTCAAACAGTTTACCGCCCGCGATGTCGTCTCCCGTTGGGATGTCGTCGAGACCTATGGCCGCGCCACCAGTGTGACGGCCACCCAGTTCCTCGCCACGCTCACGCGGCGGATGCCCGTGCCCATCCGGGCCATTCAAGTCGACGGCGGCAGTGAATTCGCCGCGGCCTTTGAGCAGGCGTGTCAGCACCAGGGCATTCGCCTGTTTGTGTTGCCGCCGCGCTCCCCCAAACTCAATGGTGCGGTGGAACGGGCGAACCGGACCCATACCGAAGAATTCTATGAGTCCTATACCGGCGAACTCGACCTGCCCACCTTGCGGCGCGCCCAACGAGAATGGGAACAGATCTACAATCACATTCGACCGCATCAAGCCCTCGGCTATTTGACACCCGCCGAGTTTCTCGCGCACCATGTCGCGTACCGCCCGCCGTCTCACATGTCATGACCCCATACACTCACTTGCATTTCCCACTCTTGCCTCGTTATCCTCTCGCGACTCTCTAGCATTTGGAGGATGAGCATGAACGAATACCAACTCGGCGGGAGCGTGAGTCTCATAACCGCCCTGGGGAAAACCAAAGCGTTCGCCGAGTTTTTAGAAACCCGCATGACTCATGCCGTGGAGACGGAAGATCCCGCAGAGCTGCATTATCTCCTAGCTCAACTCGACGACTACCATTCGTACATGTGGCGCTACTATAAGAAGCTGGCTAAGGACCGTCCGGAACGGATGGACCCAGGCGTTTAATGTAGCGGCGATCGACAGGCGGCACGTTCATACCATGATGATTCATCCTGCAGGCTCGACCATTCCGGCCACACTTCAATTCGCAACCGCACTTTCGCGTAAGACCGATACGGAAGCCGCCACTCGCGATCTCGCGGATGCTATTCTCATGCAAATTGGCACGGCCCCTATCGATCTGGTCTTCGTCTTCTTTTCCGCCCACCATGCGTCCAAAGCCACCATGATCTCAGCCATGTTACAGAGGGCGCTACGGGCGAAGGTCTGTCTGGGCTGTTCGGGTGAAGGGGTCATCGCCGGCTCCCAGGAGATTGAAACCGCAGCAGCCTTGACCGTCTGGGCCGCATGCCTTCCTGATGTCAAACTGACTCCGCTCCGGCTATCAGTGTCTCAGCTACAGGACCAAATCCGCATGCCCGGGTGGCCGGAACCGGGAATCGAGGATGCGACCTTTCTCCTTCTCGCCGATCCATTTTCGACACAGATGCAGGAGGTCCTATCCCTCATAAACGAACGGTACCCTCATGGCAAAGTTGGCGGGGGTCTTGCCGGCGGAGGCCAGGATTCTGGAGAAAATAGACTACTCCTCAACGATCAGAGCTTTGACGGGGGCGTGGTGGGAGTGCAACTCACCGGACCGATTACCGTGCGCACTGTAACCTCGCAAGGCTGCCGTCCGATCGGTGAACGGTTTGTCGTGACGAGAGCGGAGCAAAACCTTATCTATGAACTGGGTGGGGTGTCGGCCTTGAAACGGCTCCAGGATGTTTTCGAATCCATGGAGGGAGTCCAACGCAGCGACGCGCATCGCGCGTTGCATCTAGGCATCGTGATCGATGAGCACGGGAGCCATTTCGAGCGGGGAGACTTTCTCGTTCGGAACCTCATCGGAGCCGATCAACAGGCCGGAGCTGTTGCGATTGGAGATGTCGTCCAGGAAGGCCAAACCGTGCAGTTCCACCTTCGCGATGCGAAATCTGCAAGCGATGATTTGCACATTCTTCTGGCTGCGGATCGAGCGAAGCATCGGAGTCCCCCACTCGGGGCTCTCCTGTTCAGCTGTTGCGGGCGCGGAGAGGGACTCTTTGGCCAACCCCATCATGACATCGGGGTCGTGCAAGAGCGGCTTGGTCCCATCCCAACGGCGGGATTCTTTGCCCAAGGCGAGATCGGTTCGGTCGGAGGACGAAACTTCCTGCACGGCTATACAGCGAGTGTGGTCATTTTCTCCGAGCCTGATTCTTGCACGGAACCGCAGCGAGGGCAAGGTGTTCACGGATTTCCCGATTAAGATCGTCGCCCAGACATTGGTAGAAGATCCAGTACGCTGCAATTCTTTACTCTGTTGTCGCCGTATAAATCGTGGCTGAGTGGCTATCGCTTAAGAAAGGAGTTGTCATGCCGTATCAGGAAGCAGGTGCCAAAGGGAATGAAGTTACGACGTCATCGGGGCTACAGTATGTCGATCTCACGGTCGGAACCGGCGCAATAGCAGAGGCGGGACAGACCGTCTCCGTGCATTACACCGGCTGGCTGGAAAACGGCAAGAAATTCGATAGTTCCGTGGACCGGGGCCAACCGTTTTCTTTTCCTCTGGGCGCTGGACGAGTCATCAAGGGATGGGACGAGGGAGTGAAGGGCATGAAAGTCGGCGGGAAGCGAAAGCTGACCATTCCCTCCAAGCTCGGTTATGGCGCACAGGGGGCGGGTGGTGTGATTCCACCGAATGCCACCTTGATCTTCGATGTTGAGTTGCTGGGGTTGCGCTGAACGTCGAAAAGTCATCAAGTCATAAGTCCATATTCTGAGGGACATTCAACTTTCGACTTTCCAATTTTGGACTTTTCCTGATGCAACAGACTCCCCTCGTCCAGCAACATCGTGCAAGCGGCGCCAAACTTGTCGATTTCGCCGGGTGGGAGATGCCTATCCAATACAGCGGGGTCGTGGACGAGTACCATACAGTCCGTTCCCATGTCGGGCTCTTCGATGTGAGCCATATGGGGAGGATGCGAATCGCCGGAACTGGCGCCGGCTCCTTCCTCCAGCGAGTCACCACCAATGATGTCGGCAAACTCGCCGTTTCTCAAGCCCAGTATTCCATGGTCTGCAACGAGAACGGCGGCATCAAAGACGATGTGTTCGTTTATCGGCTCGCCACGGACGAATTCCTCTTGTGCGTGAATGCCTCGAACCGCGAAAAAATTCTGTCGTGGTTGCAATCTCAGCTGGCCCAGGACGAGACGGTTTGTTTTGAAGACCGGTCAGTCGAATTGGCCCAGGTCGCCGTTCAAGGTCCCAAGTCTCGCGAGCTACTCGTGAGTCTTGGTGGGACGGCGCTTGACGGACTCAAGCTTCATCACACCTGTGACGCCAGGATCGGCGGCCTGTCCTGCTTGCTGGCCCGGACCGGTTACACCGGTGAATTAGGCTATGAAATCTACATTGACGCAGCCAAAGTCGGCAGCCTCTGGGATCTGCTCGTTGACAAGGGGGTGGCCTGGGGACTCAAGCCGGCAGGGCTCGGTGCGAGGGATCTCCTCCGACTAGAAATGGGTTATCTGCTCTATGGCAACGATATGGGCGAAGACACAACGCCACTCGAAGCCAATGCGGACTGGACTGTCAGCTTTGTGAAAGGTGAATTCATCGGCAGCCGGGCGTTGTTGGCACAGAAACAGGCAGGAGTGACTCGCCGTTTCGTCGCCTTCGAACTTGCCGAGAAAGCGGTGCCTCGCCATGGATTCAGAATCCTCAACCCCGCGACCTCCCTCCCCATCGGAGACGTTACCAGCGGTAATTTCTCACCGCTTCTCCAAAAGGGTATTGGACTGGGCTATGTGCCTGTACGATTTGCGGAGCCTAGCAGCTCTATCCTAATCGAAATCCGTAACAAGACGGTTCCGGCACACATCGTCAAGCCACCGTTTTATAAGCGCAAAAAGGCGTGAGGCGTGAAACGTCAAGCGTAAGGCGAGCGGGGGGAGAGTGTTTATTGACACCCCTGACGCCTAACGCCTTACCCCTTACGAAATGAAATGACCAAAAACATCTACAGAGGCATTGTTGTGAATTTGAACGTCGATACCGTCACGTTGCCCAATGGTCTCACGGTCGACTTAGAAGTCGTGCGACATCCCGGAGCGGCCGCTGTGGTGCCGTTGAAAGACGATGGCACGGTCGTCTTGATCAGGCAGTTTCGCCACGCGGCAGGAGGGTTCATCTACGAAATCCCTGCTGGGAAACTTCATCCTGGTGAGGATCCAGCAGTTTGTGCAAGGCGAGAACTTGAAGAAGAAGTCGGATACCGAGCCGGCAAGCTTGAGCTCCTCTCCAGCATCTTCACCGCGCCGGGGTTCACCGACGAAGTGATCCACATCTACAAGGCAACCGGGTTGACGACGGGGCGGCAACAGCTCGACCGTGACGAGGTTCTCGAAGTGATCGAGATGCCTCTTTTGGAAGCGATCAGGATGGTTGAGACTGGGACGATCAGGGATGCAAAGTCGATCGTAGGACTACAAGCGGTCTATCTTCGCAGCAGCACCAAGTAGGAAGAACGCACAAGGGGTCTCCCGCTATAGGCAGGAGACCCCTTGGCTAGCTAGCTTCGCAGAAGAAACGGATTACTTGCCGTCCTTTTTCTTCTCGTCCTTCTTCTCTTCACCGAAGGTATCGGTGAACTTGCCGTCCTTTTTCTTCTCGTCCTTCTTCTCGTCGCCGTACACGAGGACGTGGCCGCCCTTCTTCTCGTCCTTCTTTTCCTTCTCTTCGCCAGCGAAGGCTGGAGCGCTGAACGTCACTGCCACTGCCACTGCCATGATTGCCATCAACATGCTCTTCATAATGTATTACTCCCTGTTGTAGTGGTTGAACATTGTGCCACTCATTGGCACTCGCTAACGGCAATACGCAAGCTTGGTGCCGAGTCCATGAAGTCTATGTCTCATTATACTTATCAGTCAGTTATGCTACTTTTCGATCTTTCTCAGAAGGCCTGGATCTTTGGTTCTCTGTGGCAGAATGGTTTGAAACCATACGAAACCGCCTCATTGCGGGAGGCATGTCCCGGTCGAGGCCGAGGCAGCATTGGTCTCGCGATTCCACTTCTTGTATGAGGGGAGCGACCCTGATGAAGAATCAGCCGATTTATGCGGCAAAATCGTTAAGGAAGACCGCTGTGCATGAGTCACGGGGGGCTCTGCATCGCAACCGGCTCCCTGATCACATCGGACCAGGCGTCCGAATCCTCTTCGTCGGCATCAATCCAGGCCTTCGCTCAGTTGCCATCGGCCATCACTTCGCCGGGTATTCTAACCGCTTTTGGAAGCTCTTATTCGAGTCGACGCTCACGCCCGAGCCATTCACGTACCAAGACGATTGGCGTCTTCCGGATTGGGGCCTCGGCCTGACAAACATCATCCAGCGGCCCAGCGCGGGGGTCAATGTGCTCAAGCCGCGAGAATATATAGCCGGCAAGAAGAGGCTCATTACCACCGTGAGACATTATCGTCCTGATACAGTCGCCCTGCTTGGTGTCACGATCTATCGCGCGCTATTCCCGGAATATCGAACCGGACGAGTCAGCCTCGGATTACAAGACGTGACGTTGGCTAGCTGTCCTGTTTTTGTCTTGCCTAACCCCAGCGGTCGGAATGCCCATTATTCATATCGAACCATGCTCAAGGCGTTTCGTGCGCTACGCAATGCGACAAGCAAGCCTTCTTCTCGGTAAGACGAAGGGAACGATTGGTACAGGAAGATGAAGTATGCATGCCTTGTTCTGCTCGGCGGTTTGATCTTGGCGAGTCCCAATGCCCTCCTGGCGCCGGGTATTGATTCATGCTATCTTCAGCCCGCTTGGAAGCGTCAATGGTCAAATCTCAACCGTGATGACAAGGGAACATTCTTCTCGACCGTTTCGTCCTATGATCGTCCATAGATGGTTGATGAGTGACGAGAGCCAAAAGGGGCCGCATCAATTCAGTAGGCAGCAGCGAGGAGCAGCACAACTATGTTACTGAGTGGCAAGAAGGGACTGATTATCGGGGTTGCTAACAAGCATAGCATTGCCTGGGCCATTGCTCAGTCGGCAGCTGGCCAAGGGGCGCAGCTCATGTTCAACTATCAGAACGAGCGGTTAAGGGAAAACGTCGAAGAACTTGTTGCCACCATGCCTGGCGCGAAATCGTTCCCGTGCGACGTCGGAGACGACGCTCAAATTGCCGCCTTGATGCAGCAGGTGCAGAAAGAAGTCGGCACCCTCGATTTCCTGGTTCATTCGGTGGCCTTTGCGCCGCGCGAAGAACTCACCGGCCAGTTCGTCAACACCTCGCGCCAGGGCTTTGCTATGGCTTTGGACGTCAGCGCCTATTCCCTTGTGGCTGTCACGAAAATGGCGATGCCTTTGATGACCGACGGTGGCTCCGTTGTCACACTCACCTACCTCGGAGCGGAACGGGTCGTGCCGCATTACAATGTCATGGGGGTTGCCAAAGCCGCGCTTGAAGCTACCGTTCGTTATCTCGCCTATGATCTCGGCCCCAAGAATATCCGCGTGAATGCTATCTCAGCCGGCCCAATTAAGACGCTCGCTGCCCGCGGGGTCTCCGGTATCAGCAAAATGGTGGATCACCACCGAGAGTTCGCACCTCTCCGCCGCGCAACGGAACAGGGTGAAGTTGGCGACACGGCGTTATTTTTGGTCAGTTCTCTGGGGCGTGGAATTACCGGAGAAGTGATTTACGTCGACGGCGGGTATCATATTCTGGGGTCGCTAGCTTCAGTGGAATAACGTGAAGCGCCCCTCGACAGGCTCGGGACGCCCTGAGCTTGTCGAAGGGCGTAGCTCGTTATTCGCGCGCGGGTCGCGAGACTTGCGAGAAAAGCGGGATGGACGACGGTTCGAGGTCCGAAGTTCGAGGTTTTGAACTTCGAACCCAGAACTTTGAACTTCGTGTCGTGTCTGTCGCGCACGCCCTGCTAGATGCTCATGCTACCGCACCGGTCGCGGGGATCCCATGCTGAAAAACAAGAGAGAAGAGGGCGTATATCCGTGGTCGACTACGCCTCCTCCCTCTTGTCTCCCAGACGCGATATCTGCCGGTCGTAGGACGTTATCTGACGGCTGACTTCAAGATTTTTCCCGCAGAAAATTTCGGGACTTTGACCGCGGGAATTCTCAGCGCTTCACCGGTTCTGGGGTTCCGCCCGAGCCGAGCCTTCCGTTTGGCTACGGTAAAGGTTCCAAAGTTCACCAGCGAGACGCGTTGCCCTTTCTTTAGGGAGGTAGTCACCGCTCCGGTAAAGGCTTGTAGCGCAGTGCCTGCCGCAACCTTCGTGATGCCGGCGGATGCCGCCATCTTTGCAATCAGCTCCTCTTTCGTCATTGAGCACCTCCTGTTATTGAGTTGACCTACCGGACTCTTTGCCGCCAATGATCGCTGTCACCGCATCCACATGAATTCAGTTTCCTGGAAACATCCGAGGTGTCAGGCTTCCCGCGTCTGGGCAAGCCGATTCCGTTTCACAGGAATGTGCAAGTCATGGATCTTTTTCCTGAGGGTGTTTCGATTCAGGCCCAGTAACTCTGCTGCTTGGATCTGGTTGCCTTTGGTTTCCTGAAGCGCTCTGGTAATCAAGGGGCGTTCAATGGCGGTAATCAGCATGGGATGCAGGTTCCGTCCCGATCCATCGCGCATCCCTTTCACGAAATCTCCCATCTTCCATTCGAGATAGTCCTCCAGGGATAGAACCTCTTTTCTGTTCTCTCCCGCAGCATTCTGCCGTGCCATCACTTGCATGAACTTCGAGGCTCGTTTCAGCACAGACCGAGAGCCGGTGATGACCAGCGTGTGCGTGTGATCGATGTTGGCGGGGATGGCTGTGGTTGCGCCGGATGAGCCCGGTTTCAATTCGACGATGACCGCATCAAATATGCGACGTGTCATGTCCTTCGGCAATGCGGATGTGGATTTCGCCGCAGTGACGGAAGCATCTTTGAATGCGTGTTTGAGCTGATTCTGGATATCCGGGTCACCGCTGAGCACCAAAACATTGAAGGCGGAGGGCGTACGCGACATGAAAGCTCCAGGAGAGAAATGGAAAAGAGGTGCGGATTATTGCCCAGGGCCAATTTGATGTCAATCAAGAAAATACAGAGGGATTCGTTCTTGCCCTCAATTCTCTTGACAGATTCGTTGCTGGTTCGTGCTGGCGAAGCGCTCGATCGGGGAGCTAAAAGCAGCGGTGGCACAAGCTGGTTTATCTGGTTTGTTTTGTTGATCTGGTTGATTTGGTTCATCCGGTTAGTTTCGTTCAACCAAACAAACAAGACAAACCAAATAAACCACGGAACAGTCTTCTACCGCCGGCGAGCTGGTTCAGTCTCCCGCTCAGATCTAGCCCATAAGAACCCTCGGCGAAGGGCAGCTTGACAGCAGAGTCGCTCGGCAGGTATAAAGCACCGTATGAATTTTAATTCCTACCGGAATACTCATGTATGAAAGTATCCCTTAGAGCTACTTATGGAATCATGGCAGCTGTCGATTTAGCCATGCATCTTGGGACAGCGCCTGTCCAAGCGAAATCGATTGCGCGTCGGCAAGCCATTCCTGCTCGCTTTCTTGAACAGGTTCTCCATGGCATGAAGAAGGCCGGTCTTGTGTCAAGCCTTCGAGGGGCTCAAGGGGGCTACGTGCTTTCGAAAAAACCATCCGAGGTATCGGTCGTTGAGATCCTCGAGGCGCTTGATGGTCCGCTTTCACTTCCGAGTGGCGGAGCTGGCCGTGCACAGGGGCGGCGATTCAGCAAACCAGGGCTTTTGTTGGAGAGGGTTTGGGAGCAGGTCTATCAAGCGGAGCGCCATGTGCTCGAAGCCATCAGCGTGGAAGAATTAGCCGGGCAGCAACGAGTGCTCGAACAAGAACGATCGTTGATGTACCACATTTGAGGTCAACCCATGAGTCTCACACCACTCAGCACTGTTTCTATCAAGACAGAGCCTATTCCTCCTGCCGTTATAGAGGAGATCGAGACGTTTGAAGCCGAAGCCAGACGCATGGCTTCCGGCGATGTCTCGCTCGATCTTTTCAGGCCCTTCCGTCTGCAATACGGCATTTACGGCCAACGGCAAGCCGGCGTCCAGATGGTCCGTATCAAGATCCCCTTCGGGGGGCTGACGGCGAATCAGCTGCGTAGAGTTGCAGAGTTAACCGAGCAATATGCGACCGGTGTCGGGCATGTGACCACGCGCCAGGATATCCAGCTGCACTTTGTAGAATTACAGGACGTGCCGGCTATCATGCGCGGGCTGGCTGAAGTCGGCTTGACCACCAGAGAGGCTTGCGCCAATACGGTCCGTAATGTGACGGCTTGCCACCTCGCCGGGATCTGCCAGGGGGAGGTGTTCGACGTGACGCCCTATGCGAAAACCGTCGCGCTCCATCTGTTGCGGAATCCGCTCAACCAGAGTCTCCCGCGCAAATTTAAAATTGCCTTCTCCGGCTGCAAGCAGGACTGCGCGCTCACACCGATCCACGATATCGGGCTTCTCGCAGCCAAGCGCGCGGATGGTGTCATCGGCTTTCGCATGGTGGCAGGCGGCGGCCTCGGCTCTGCCCCCAGGCTTGCGCAGGTCCTTCGGGAATTCACTCCGATGGATGAGCTTATCCCGAGTGTGGAAGCGGTGATTCGTGTGTTCGACACCTTGGGCAATCGAAAAAATCGCACGAAGGCCCGAATGAAGTTTGTGATCGAAAAGCTGGGTTTCCAGGAATTCAAACGCCGCTGGGAAGAGGCCTACGTGTCGATGGGTCATGCCCGTCCCACCCATGAACCCATCAAGTTGCTGTCGTATGCGGATGAACCGGTTCCCCTCATCATGCCGACGTCGAACGGATCGAAGCGGGTGGCGGTGCAGACCAATGGTCATGCCAACGGCGCGCCGGCGGAGACGCCGTTTGAAATGTGGCGCCGGACCAACGTCGTGCGCCAGAAACAGGAGGGCTATGTCGCCGCAGTGACTAAATTATTCATGGGCGATCTCACGACAGAACAGATGCTGCTCATCGCCGACCTTGCGGATCGCTACTCCAATGGCAATATTCGGACGACGATCAATCAAAATATGATCATTCGATGGATTCCTGAGTCGCGCATCGCCGACCTCTATGCCGACTTGGCTTCACAGGGCTTGGCCGATCCCGGCGCCGAATTGGTCGAAGATATTATTGCCTGTCCTGGTACCGATACGTGCGGTTTGGGAATTACGTCCTCCAAGGGGCTTGCACGAGCCTTGGCAGAGGTATTTCCGGCCGGGCGGGTTCCTGAAGATCTGAAAGATGTGACGGTCAAGATCAGCGGGTGCCACAACTCCTGCGCTCAGCATCATATCGCCACGATCGGTTTGCATGGAGTAGGGAAGCGCATCGGCGAGCACGTCGCACCCTTCTATGAATTGCATTTGGGTGGACGGGTCAACGGGACGGCAAAGATCGGACAGATGGTCGTCAAGTTGCCGGCCAAGAGTGTGTCGGCTGCGATCACGCACTTGATTGACGTGTATCGGCGGGACCGCCTCTCCGGGGAAGGGCTGCCCGCCTTCATCGATCGTGTCGGCAAGGTCAAACTCAAGGATGAATTGATCCCCTACACCATCGTTCCGTCCTTTCAGGATGATTCAACCTTCTACTACGACTGGGAAGGAGAAGCAGAGTTTGTCTTAGAGGATCTGGGACCTGGCGAATGTGCCGGTGGCGCGCTGGAGATGATCGAAAACGGCATTCTCGAAGCTGACCAAGAACTCTATCAGGCAAAGCTACTTGTCGATAACCATCAATATTCCGTCTCGGTGAACAAGTCGTATCGTGCCGTGTTGGCCGCTGCCAAAGCCTTGCTGGTGACGGAAGGACTTGAGCCTTCGACGGATGCGGAAACCTTCATCGAGTTCGATGGCCGGATCGCGCAAAAAGGCATCGTGCCGGCGATGTACCGCGAACTGAGGAACCGGGTCGGCGATTTAGGGCCCAAGGACACAACAGGGGACTCAGCCCGCGACAAGATGGCCTTTGCCAAGGGATTCGTCGATGCCTGCCGTGCAGCCACGGAGCAGATGGGCAAAGATCTTAAATTGGCGTCGGCAGATAAGGCAGCAGCGGTCACGACCAATGCGCCATCCGAGGTCAAGCAAGTTGTCGCTGCTGCGGCCGCACCTGCTGCATCCAGTGTACCGGTCTACGATTTGCGCGGGGTTGCCTGTCCCATGAATTATGTGAAGACCAAGTTGAAACTGGAGATGATGGATGCGGGAGAACGTTTGGAAGTTTGGCTCGATGCTGGCGAACCGATTAAGAACGTGCCTCTAAGTCTGAAAAACGACGGCCATTTGTTGTTGTTGCAGGAACCGCTCGAAGCCGCAGCGGATCATTTTCGGATTTTGGTCGAAAAAGTGGAATGAGTAGGAGAGATACCTGGGTCGGTCTCTGCTCCCAGAGCGCGCACGATCGGAATGTGCTCGCTCGATGGCCGCAGGTGACCGACCCAGGCGTCTCTCCTACAGGTGGTGGAGTGAGTGAGAAAGTGAAATGGAACTATCATCGGAAGAGCTGAAGGCCTGGGGTGAGTCGTTCGAGACGAAGCAGCCGCAAGAGGTGCTGGCGGCGGCGATCGAACGGTATGTGCCCAAGATCGTGCTGGCTTGCAGTTTTGGGGCGGAGGACGTCGTGCTCCTGGACATGGTCCATCGTATCGATCCCTCCGTGCCGCTTTTCTATCTCGACACGGAGTTTCTTTTTCCTGAAACCTATGCCACGCGTGATCGCGTGATTGAACGCTATGGGTTACAACGACAAGTTATGCAGGTGAAATCGTTGCTCACGCCGGAGCAGCAGGCGGCCCAGCATGGCGAGGCCCTCTGGGCGCGCCAGCCCGATCAATGTTGCGAATTGCGCAAAGTGGAACCGCTCACCCGAGTGCTTAAGGGATTCGACGCCTGGATCACCGGGATCAGGCGGGACCAGTCTCCCGCAAGGGCCAATGCGAAACTAATCGAGTGGGATCAGAAATTTCAGTTGGCGAAAGTCAATCCGCTTGCGAAGTGGACCTGGGGGGATGTTTGGACCTACATCCGTGTCCATGAAGTGCCCTACAATGAATTGCATGACCGCAACTATCCCAGTATCGGCTGCACCTATTGCACGAGCCCGGTGATGCCCGGTGAAGACTCCCGCGCGGGACGGTGGAAAAACTTTACCAAGACCGAGTGCGGGTTACACAAGGCCTCATGATGTCGATGCAGGATGTAATCGCCAAGATTGCGAAGGGGCCACGAGCGGCCAAGGATCTCACCTGGGACGAATCGAAGCAGGCGATGAAATCGCTCATTGAAGGAGAAGCCACCCAGGCGCAGGTAGGGGCCTTTCTCATGGCTATGCGGATCAAGATGGAGTCCGTTACCGAACTGGCTTCAATGACCGCGACCGCGCGCTCCTATGTGGCGCCTGTGCCGATCCCGCGAGAGCTCGGCGTCGTGGATCTGCCGAGCTACGCGGGGAAGCAGGACACCTTCCATGCCCTTGCCGCCGCCGCCATTGTGGCTGCATCGGCAGGCGCGTCGGTCTTGATGCATGGGTATGATGGAATTCCCGGCCGGGCAGGGAATGCCGGGGTGCTCAAGGCCTTGGGCCTGCCGGTCGAGATGGACCAAAAAACGGCGGCAGAGGCTGTGACGCGGCACGGATTCGCCTATCTCGATATCGCCCTCTACCATCCTCCGGTCTATCGATTTTTAGAGATGCGCCAGGAGCTGGGAGCGCGGAATATCTTTCATCCGATTGCAAGGCTCCTGAACCCGGCTCGCGCCTTGTCGCAGGTCGTCGGCCTGTCTCATCCTCCCCATTTTGAAAAGACGGCCGAAGTGTTGCGGATGCTGGCTTCGCCGCGGGCTCTGGTGGTCAGTGGCGTTGAAGGCGATCCGGAGCTCTCGGTTGCCGGTCTCACAAGGGTGCTGGAATTGCGCGATGAGCGGATTACACCCCTTTCATTCGCGTCGAAAGATGTCGGATTGCCCCTGGGTACGCCACGAGACATGGCGGGCTTCCCATCGAACCAGCGAGACAAGGAAGCGGATCTGCTCCGAAGGATTCTCCACAACCAAATGCCTGGGGGGGCCTGCAACTGGGTCTTGATGAACGCGGCATTGATTCTGTACGCCGCAGGCAAAGGGGCGACATGGGCGTCGTGCCTCCCATTGGCACGTCGAGCGCTTGAAGAGGGGGCGGCGGCCAAAAAGTTGGAGGAGTTGACTCAGGAGCCGGTGGCAATCGGTGTGACCGGCCGAATACATTGACCATTTATAAGAGGATCGAGCCCGTGCATCACCTTCGTCAATTAGAAGACCAAAGCGTCTACATTCTCCGCGAAGCCTATAAGCATTTTGACAACCTGGCCATGCTGTGGTCGATGGGAAAGGATTCGACCGTTCTGCTGTGGTTAGCCAGAAAGGCCTTTTTCGGCCATGTCCCGTTTCCGCTCCTCCACGTCGATACCAGTTACAAAATTCCCGCCATGATCGAATATCGAGATCGAGTCGCCCGAGAGTGGGGCCTCAAGTTGGTGGTGGGGCAAAACAAGGAAGCGCTCGCGGCCGGGATGAACCATACCCTGGGACGCGTCAACTGTTGTACGGCTCTGAAAACTAATGGGCTCAAGCAATTGATAGAGCAAAAGGGCTATACGGGTATCATCCTCGGTGTGCGGGCCGACGAAGAAGGGACGAGAGCCAAGGAGCGCTACTTCTCGCCGCGTGACAAACATGGTGATTGGGATTTTCGGGATCAGCCGCCGGAACTCTGGGATCAATTCAAGACGACCTTCCCTCCCGGAACACACATCCGGATCCATCCGCTGCTGGATTGGACAGAAATCAATATTTGGGAATACATCAAGTCCGAGAACATTCCCTTCATCGACCTCTATCTCGACAAAGGGGAGGGTGTCCGTTATCGCAGCCTCGGTTGCGCGCCCTGTACGACGCCGATCAAATCGACGGCAAAGTCCGTGGACGACATCATTGACGAGTTGCGGCACACCACGGTGGCAGAGCGATCGGGCCGCGCGCAGGATGAGGGGCGCGGGATGGAGCTCCTCCGAAAAGACGGCTACATGTAACGAGGATGATGAAAAAGACCCCCAGCTTCGTTCTCGGCTCATCGAAATCCTCAACGTACCCCTGAGGGTACGATTCCGGTTTCGATTCGCCTCGGGCCTCGCTGGATGGTCTTTTTGATCATCCTCGATAAGGTACAGAAATATGGACAATCAAATTCAGAAACCATCGGACAATTTGAACATCGTCATCGTCGGTCACGTGGACCATGGGAAGTCCACCTTGCTGGGGCGGCTCTATGCCGACACGGGGTCGTTGCCGGATGGCAAGCTTGAAAAGGTTCAGGCTATCTGTCGCCAGCAGGGTAAGGAGTTCGAGTACGCCTTCTTGTTCGATGCCTTCCTTGAAGAGCAGGAGCAGGGCATCACCATTGATACGGCACGGACTTTTTTTAGCTGGAAGGGCCGGTACTACATCATCATCGATGCGCCGGGGCATAAGGAATTTCTCAAGAACATGATCTCCGGGGCAGCCCGAGCCGAAGGGGCGTTGCTGTTGATCGATGCCTTGGAGGGCGTCAAAGAACAGTCCAAGAAGCATGGGTATCTCTTGTCGCTCCTGGGCGTCCGCCAGTTTGCCGTCGTGGTGAACAAGATGGATCTGGTCGGTTACCGGCAGGATGTGTTCGACGGGATCGAAAAGGAATATCGGGAGTTCCTGGGGCAGTTCAAGGCCGTTCCACAGCAGATCATTCCGGTCAGCGCCAAGCTTGGAGATAATATCGCCAACCGGAGCGAGCAGATGCCGTGGTACAGCGGCCCCACCGTGCTGGATGCACTCAGTGCCTTTCGGAAGGAACCGGGCCGATCCGAACAGCCGCTTCGTTTGCCGATCCAAGACGTGTACAAGTTCGACGCCCGCCGTATCATTACAGGGCGTGTCACAGCCGGGCGTGTAAAGGTCGGCGATTCCCTCGTCTTTTCACCGTCGAACAAACGGGCGACGGTCAAATCTATTGAAGCGTTCAATATCGATCCCCCGCCAGTAGAAGGCCATGCAGGCCAGTCAGTTGGTGTCACGCTCGATGAGCAGATCTTTGTGGAACGAGGAGAGGTCGCCTCACACCAAGATGAACTTCCGCTGGTATCGACGGCTTTTCGAGCCAATGTGTTCTGGCTGGGCCGGAAGCCATTGGAACGGGGGCGGCGCTATCAGCTCAGAGTGGCGACGAAGGAAGTGGATTGTGAAGTGGCGACCATTCACCGGATCATCGACACGATGGACCTGGCTCAGCAGCAAGGCAGTAGCGTGGTGAATAGGAATCAGGTTGCTGAATTGACCATTCGAGCCAAAACGCCGGTCGCATTTGATCTTTCAGCATCATTTGAGTCGACTGGTCGGTTCGTGCTTGTGGATGAATATGATATTGCCGGCGGGGGTATTGTCACAGAGCTGGTTCATGACGATCAGGAATTTCTCCGTGAAGAAGCGCGGCAGCGCGATTTCGCCTGGGTGAAGGGGCAGGTCGGCGTCGAGGATCGCGCACAGCAGTATGGCCATCGCGCCGCGATTGTGCTGGTGACCGGCGGGCGGCATACAGGGAAATCTTTCTTGGCTAGAACCATCGAGGCCAGGCTTGTGGCGGACGGCCGGCATGCGTACTTGCTCGACGGAGAGAATCTTCGACGCGGCCTTGATGCAGACCTTTCGGAAGGAGAGCGAGGGCAAGCAGCCGAGATGGCGCGCCGCTATGGCGAGGTGGCGCGGCTGCTGGTCGATACAGGCCTGATTGTAGTTTCAACGACCAATCCCTTCGGCATGGCCTATATCGAAGCGGCACAGGTGATTCGCACACTCGTCCACCCGGTCCCGGTGATCGCCGTCCACATGAGCAAGACGCCCGAAGAAGCCCCGCTCAATACGGATATTGTGTTGTCAGGCCCAACGGATTTCGATACGGCGACTCGACGGATTCTTGAAGAACTCAAGCGTCGCGGGGTTCTGGCGCAGGCGATTGGGGCCAAGCCAATCTTCCAGTATTCAATATAGTCGGATGCTGAAAAAGCTCGCCAGCTTCGTTCTCGGCTCATCAAAATCCTCAACGTACCCCTGAGGGTACGCCTCCGGTTTCGATTCGCCTGCGGCCTCGCTGGACGAACTTTTTGAGTATCCTGCGGGAAGGGGCCTCGCTTGTTCCCTACGTGCAGGGCTTCGAAGCTTTCCCGCGCGAAACAGGTTTCCCTTAGCCGCACAGTGCGGAAGTGGCTCGAGCACGGTGACGTGAGCACGACGATGATTTTCACGCACGTGCTCCATCAAGAGCTGAGCAGAGTCCGGAGTCCGCTGGAGAACTTTGAGCCTTCTCAAGGAAGTGGTGTTATGCGGATACGCATAAGAACCCGTGATAATCGTCGATAAAGCTTAACTCATTGGACTACCGTCGATTGTGGGATATTGCTCACGACCATTGATGGCGTGTTATGCGGACAGAAATGGCAGGCTCCGCTCTTATGCGGATCGGCCTAAACATAGTTATAGATCCTGGCAATCATATGTGCGCAGCGTCGGGCCGTAGATGAGCACGGTCGAAGAAACAGTCTTCCTGTATGGGGACGAGAGCCATGCGCACGAGATTGTGACTTATGGATTTGTAATCGTTCCCGTACAAAACATTGCGTCTGTGGAGTTAACTCTTAAAGAAGTGAAGACGCGCTACGGCCTGTCAGACGACGTCAGAATTCATTGTCGCAATATGTTTAACAAGGACGCGCGAGCCAAGACTGCGTTTGCGAATTTTTCAACTGAACATGTGCTTCGTTTCTTGAATGAGTTGATGACCGCGTCTTATGTAGCGGGGGCACGTGGATGGGTTGGCTACTTAGACACACAAAAGGCGCCCGATGTATTGCTCTTCGAATCAAACGGCGGGACGGGGGCTGATAAGTGGGATGTACGTGATCTCAAAAGCAGGATGTTCTTCTGCTATCAAGCGGCCAGTGCGCCGTTGACGCACATACTCCCGCCTTCATACGTCAAGGCGTTTGTCGATGGAGACAAGACTAAGATTCCACATTTTGACAAGAAACGGCAGGCAGACAGCCTTCGGAGCTTTTTTCCGGTAGAGCACAACGATGCCAAATTCGTCCCTGAAGCCGTCCATGGCTTGAAGCCGTTACCCTTGGACTTAGCAGACCTGTTGGCATATGCAGCTGCACGCGGGTTGTCGAAAACGACCTCCACGAACAAGAGCGCCTTTGTCTCCATCGTCGAGGCGATTGATCCAGGCTACAGTGAAGTGATCTTTGAGACGCCGCCGGCCAGTGGGGCTATGCTCAAAATACGGGCATATGATCCAGCAGATCGAGTCAAGTCTTATGTCAGTCAGTTCCTTTGAGGCACTACCGTGAGCCCTAACAACTCAGTCGAGGGGACCGTCTGCAAGCTACGCTTGCATCCGGCCCCCTCACTTCTACCGTTAATGCGACAGGGCTGAGGACCGCTTTATGGCGGTGCGATCTCGGCGCCGAACTTCCGCACTTGGCCGATGGCAGTCCTAGATCCTGAACAGAATTTTGATTTGAGGTTAATTGGACTATTTCTCTGATGTCGCAAGTGGCTCGCGCGATCTGTGCTCATGCATGGGGCTCCGGCAGTTGAGAACGCCGAGGGCGGTTAGCGATCTCGGCCTTTAGTTTGGTCACCTGCTCCTCATAGGCTCTCGGATCTAGCATAACGTTGACCGGCATAAACGCATCACAGCGGCCGAGGCATTCTGTGCCGTCTGCCCACACCTCCAGGCAGCCGTTGCCGTTCCAGTCCCAGAGGAATCGTTCAATCTCCAGCGTCGTCTCGGCGAACTCGGCTGATCCGTCGTCCTTGAGTCCCTCTTCCCAGTGAACCTCGGCCTTCAGTCGGTAGTTCGGAAAGTCGAGCACCACGTTCGCGTAGTAGCCTTTCTCCATGAGCATGCACTTGATCGCTATCGCGCCATCTCCGACTTCTACGGAAGCGGGGGTCATGTCTTCCAAAGGAGGGTACATCGCATGTCCCCACATCCGCAGGCTGATTCGCTTCGGCAGCTGAATATCAACATTGGTCGGCGTTCCACCCGCTTTGAGCACTTGGACAGACTCGGGCGTGAAGAATTGCTCGAACCCGCTAAGCTCGTAGCGGTGCTCCCGATAAACGCTTTGCGAGGTCTTGATTCCCATTTCCTCGATCGCGATCTCAGCGAGCGTAATGATGAGAGGCAGATCCGAGCGCAAGCGGCGTTCGTCGTCGATGTTGTGCGGATCTATGACCGGGTTCCGCGGATCCCCCGCGTGTGCGATAGCACACCGGCAAGATTGGTAGATGTACTTGCCAATGTCTTCGCCGACCTTCTGAAGCTCGGCAAGCCGCTCTTTTGCCCGATGATGCCTCATCGTGGGCACGCGCGCGTTGATCCATTCCATCTGTGCCGGGCCATGTGGTCCACTCACCAAGTTGACGATCTTGTAGAAGCTAAGAAAGCTGTACGCCACGTGCACGTAAATCAACGTTGAGCCCTCGTGAAACAGAGCGAGGGCTAGTCGGTGATTCGGGTCCTCGGGGTGGGGCAGATAGTCGATGTGGAAAAACTGGGCGGTGAGCTGCCCGACGATCGGCCGTTTGCTGGTGCGGTAAATCTGACTTCCGCCCGTCCAGCTCTCAACGGCCACCGATCCGCCGCTAGACCAGGCGAGTGCGCTCGCAAATTCGAGGATCGCCCGCCGGCACACAGCGTGCTCGCCTAGCGTGGCTATGGCGGGAAGGTTCTGCTCGTCCTCGGGTAACAACAGAAACGTTCGCCCGGCGTAGTCGATCGTGATCGGCTTCTGCGCCCAGCCGATCGACTGTTGCAAGCTGGCGACCGTCCACTCGCCGCTCTGCCTGCGATAAGCTTCTGCTTCCTCGGTACTACCTGTGCGGATGTAGGGCGGTTCCATTCTGACGGCACTCTATGCGCGGCCAGGAGGCCGATCAAGCTCGAAGTTGTCCGGCCCCCTGCTGGTTAAGGAGGAGATTGTACGTCGGCTATTGGCCGATCTGAGACACTCAATCTGCGGCACATATGCTGCCAACGACCGACTTCAGGCCTTCAAGAATAGCGCTAGTTTCAACGATCCGTTTTCCCATTTGCAGTAGCGTTCGACGTGAGCGATAGGTGCACTGAGCCGTCGATGGCGGCCAGTGCCCATTTTGGTTTCTTGCAGTGCGTTGGCCCTATCCGGACGGAATGACGCTCCTCACGTGTCGCCATTTGCCGAACGGGCGGCCAATGCCGTTCTGCTTCTGCAAGACGGTGAGCCCTGCGGGCCTGATGGTCAGTCGAATTTTTCACAATGCGAGTTAAGATTCCTGCCAAAAGCCGGTCAATATCGTAGGCAAGCGCAGTTGTCCTCTGGCAGAACACGACGATGTATTGTCCCTTAGCCTAAAAAGAGCTCGCATCTCACGAACTTCGCAAAAGTGGAGCGCATGCGGAGAATCGACGTTTGCTCTAATGAGATGCCCAAGCCTTGGCCGCCCGAGCCGCGCTGAAGGACCAGTCTCAGGAACACGGGAGGCTATGGAAACAAAGAGTGGGTCGCTTTGTCTCTCAATCATCCGATCTGCGGATAACCGTGGCTGTGTCGTAAGAACAGACTCGCTTTAAACGTCCCTGGCCACAAACGCTGAGTGGCTGAATTCGAACGGAACATGTGGCTGATTTGCAGCATTTCAGATGGCTGGTTTCGAGCATAATCAGTGGCTCATTTGGAGCATAATACGCAGTTTCAGTACGAGTCGCTCGCTCTTTCCCTATTCCGGATCAATCTTTCTTTGAAAATATTGCAGCAAAAACTTTCAAACCGAGAAGGGCTTTGCAAGAACACTTATAGAGTTGGGGGAGTCTCAAGGTAAGAGATGAGGGGTCGAGTGCACGGCAGGAAAATATATTTTCCTATCCTCCGTCTACACGGTGTCTACACCGGCGACTTGGAGGAGGACTGCGGCTTGTAAGTGGTTGATTTTGGTGGGCCGTGTAGGGGTTTGCAATGCCAAGTTCTCGATGGTGACGAATCCAGGTGAAACCCAGATGGTCAGTTCTCTCGGGGTGAAGCTGGGTGGGCGTACTGTTGAGGCCGAGCCTTTCGAGATGACGCGGGGTACGCTGAAAGACGAAGCAGCCGCAGGCTCTGGTCAGATGGCGGCCTATTTGAACGAGAAGATCCAAGGTGGTCAGCCGGCGGTCGCAGCAGCGACGGCTGCACCGGCAGCCAAGCCTGGAGAAAAGTCCAGTAGCGGATGTCCCTTCTCCGCGATGGTGGCTGAAATGGGATTGACGTCCGGTGGAAAGCCCGGCGATGCTGGACCGGTCATCTCAGAGTTTGCCTGGTCGGCCGATGCGAAGGAAAAGCTCGACCGGCTTCCCTCGTTCGTAAAGCCGATGGTGCAGAGTAGCGTGGAGGCCTTCGCTCGGAAGCAGGGCTACAAGACGATCACCCTACAAGTGATGGACGATTCCAAGAGCGATTCGAGCAATGGGATCGCCTGGACGCCGGAAGCTGAAAAGCGGCTTGAAAATATTCCGGACTTTATCCGCCCCATGGCCCGCAAAGAAGTCGAACGGGTGGCGAAGGAACGTGGACTGGCGAGCATTACGGCTCAAGTGATGGACGAGACAAAAGATAAGTTCATGAAGTTCATGTGATCAGATAACGCGGACTATGGGAATGATGGTGCGAGGGCCCATCCGGGCAGCCGGATGGGCTTTTCCTTTATGCAGGCGTTACGACGGTGGCGGCCTACAGGGACCACGCGGTGGTTGCTTGGCGGGGTTTGTCATTCTGCTCAGCCTGTTCTTGTCAGGCCTGCCACTATGGGCGCAGCATAGTGGACATGATCAGACATCAGGGCATGAAGAGGTCATAACCGACCACGAACATCATGGGGTTGTTGGTTCCCCGTCTGGTTGGGAAGGGTCCATCGCGGGCATTGCCTATTCTGAATTCAATCATCACCTCACCGGCATGTTGGTCGTCATCATCGGGCTCAGCGAGCTGCGCCACGCGTTGGCTACGCGGTTCTGGGCTTGGACCAGGCTCCTTCTGCCGGGAGCCCTGTTCACCGCAGGCTCCTTTCTCCTTATCTGGAGCGATCATAATGCTTGGCCCATTGGCTCACTCAGTTTCATGCAGACCTTCTTTGGCAGTGACCAGGAAATCTTTCAACATAAGAGTTACGGGCTCTTGTCGTTGACGGTCGGCGCCATCGAACTGCTCCGCAGATTTGGACAGATCCGTCATGCGGTTTGGGTCACACCGCTGCCCCTGTTTGCCATCATCGGGGGGCTGATGTTGTTCGCCCATTCCCACGGCGATCACCCTTCAGCCCACCAGATTGCAATGGGCCACGCGATGATGGGCACCATGGCGGTGACAGCTGGTTCGTCCAAACTGCTGGCTGATTGGTTGCGTTCCCCGTCGAATGCAGGGTTTCCCAAATGGGAATTGCCCTGGGCCTGCTTGATTCTGCTCATCGGAATACAGTTGCTGATGTATTCAGAGTAACTGTGCCGCCAGTATGATCCCCAGTGTAATTGACACCTTTCCAAACCCTGTGCTACGAGTACAAACTCTTATTGAGTGAGATCACATTCTTGCGCGGTCGGTCCTTCATGAGTCCGGCTGCATGGAGTGAGCATGGGTGGACATAGCCATTGGGCAACGGTTAAACGGCACAAGGGGGCCATGGATGTCAAACGCGGGAAGATTTTCACGAGAATTATCCGCGAGGTGACGATTGCGGCGCGTACAGGCGCCGACCCGGATGGTAATCCGCGGCTCCGGCTGGCCATCTTGAAGGCCAAAGAAGCCAATATGCCTGGCGACACACTGAAAAAAGCTATTCAGCGAGGCACGGGAGAGTTACCCGGCGTGGCCTATGAAGAATTCCATTTGGAAGCGTATGGCCCCGGAGGGACCGGCGTATTGATGGAAATCACGAGCGACAACCGCAATCGCACCGTCGCCGAGCTACGCAATCTCCTCACGAAAAATCATGGCAATATGGCGGAAGCCGGCGCCGTCTCCTGGCAGTTCCATAAGAAGGGACTGCTTACGGTCGAAAAGGGTAAGGTCGATGAAGATACTCTGTTGTCCCTTGCGCTCGACGCGGGAGCCGAGGATGTGAAGGTGAGTGAAAAGCTTTTCGAAGTGGTCACGGATCCGCACCACTTTGAAGCTGTGAAAAAAGCCCTCGTCGATGCAAAGATCGATACCCTGCTTGCGGAAGTCACCTCTGTTCCGCAGAACACGGTCAGGCTCGAGGAGAAGGCAGCCGAGCAAATGCTCAAGTTGATGGAAGCCCTGGACGAGCATGATGATGTGCAGAAGGTTCATGCGAACTTTGATATTTCCGACGAGGTGATGGAGAAAGTAGCCGCCGCGGGATGAACAACAGCGGTAGCGACTCAGGGATTCAGACTGAAGGGATTCAGGCTGAAGGTCGGAGTTCCGAACACTTCAGCCTTCATCCTATGTTGCCTCTTAGAGCATGATCGCCTCACTGACAGGCCGATTGGCCTTCAAGGCGCCGACCTATCTGATCCTCGACGTACAGGGGGTTGGATACGAAGTGTTCATTCCTCTCAGCACCTACTACGGGTTGCCCAATCTCAGCGATAGTATCTCGCTGAGTGTGCATACCCACGTCCGCGAAGATGCGATCCAGCTTTTCGGTTTTCTGACGTCGCAGGAAAAAGACGCATTCGTGCTGTTGACCAGTGTATCCGGTGTCGGACCCAAGCTGGGCCTGAGTGTTTTGTCTGCTCTTCCGGTGTCCGACCTGGTCTCAGCGATTCAGTCGGGAGATGTCGAGAAGCTGACGACAGTTCCAGGCATCGGCAACAAGTCGGCCAGCCGTCTCGTGTTGGAGCTCAAGGATAAAGTTGGAAAGCTCCACCCCGGCCTTGGGCCGGCACAGGATTCACCCAGGCAGGGGCAAGATGCGATCTTCGACGATGCGCTGTCGGCGCTTGTAAATTTGGGCTATCGCCCGCAAGATGCCAAAGACGCGTTGAAACAAGTTAGGAAGTCCAATGCCGAGTCCATCGTGCTCAAAGACATGATTCGTGAATCCTTGAAGGAACTTGCAAGGGGGTAAGGATGATGGCGAGATTGATTCAGCGAATAGTTCAGGCACAATTGTTCATCGGGCTCGCGGTGCTCGTATTGGGGATAGGGGCCGTGCCTGTGCAGGCCGAAGAGTCGAGCGAACCCAAAAGCATTCGGAAGACTTGCGGTACATGTCCTGAAGGCTATGCGACCACTGGCGTGACCGAGTCCAAAGAGATTTGCAAGGACGGCGATCCCACACTGGTTCAATGTGTCCCTCTAGGGGCGAACCTGTTGGCCGTTTGCGGATCCTGTCCCGAGGGCTATAGTGAAAAGGGCAACTCGAATGTGCCGGCTCGCTGTGGAAGTAAGGATGGGGGGCGGCTCACACAATGTCAGCTGGAGAAGATGGAGTCGAACCTTCCTGATCCAACCAAAGGCGGTCTGAACTGCCCGCCAGATTGCGGTAGTACAGCCACGCCGGGGCAGGGCGCCTTGCCGCCTCCGCCGAAGTACCTCCCAACGCCGGAGAAGTAATACGGCTACAGTGAGAGAGGTTTTCTCAACGATGACCGAGCGAGTTGTCAGCACGCAGATCACGGATGAAGAGCGCAGCATGGAAACGATGCTGCGTCCGCAGACCTTGGAAGAGTACGTCGGCCAGGAGAGGATGAAAGAATCCCTCCGGATCTGTATCGAGGCGGCGAAGCAGCGAAACGAAGCGCTCGATCACACGATCTTTTATGGCCCGCCTGGGTTGGGGAAGACCACCATTGCCCACATCATTGCTCGTGAGATGGGGGCATCGCTCCGTTCGACATCCGGTCTTGTGTTGGCCCATGCGGGTGATTTGGCGGCCATCCTGACGAACCTCCAAGAGCACGATGTGCTGTTTATCGACGAGATTCATCGGCTTCCTGCCCCTGTCGAAGAGGCGCTCTATCCGGCAATGGAGGACTATCAGCTTGATCTCGTGATCGGACAGGGGCCTGCAGCCAGAACGGTGAAATTGGATCTCCCCCGGTTTACGCTGGTCGGAGCCACAACCAGAGCCGGCGCCTTGACCTCCCCGCTCCGGGACCGATTTGGCCTCGTCCACCGTCTGGAGTTCTACTCTCCGGTGGAACTGCAGACCATCGTGACACGTTCGGCTGGCGTGCTTGGGATCCCGATCGATTCCGAGGGAGCCAAAGAAATTGCCAGTCGTGCTCGAGGGACGCCCCGCATTGTCAACCGGCTTATCAAACGGGTGCGCGACTATGCCCAGGTCAAAGCGGCTGGACAGGTGACTCAGGCTGTTGCCCAGGATGCCCTCGCGTGGTTGGGCATCGATACGGCGGGGTTCGATGAGATGGATCGTCAGATCCTCCTGACCATCATCGACAAGTTCGCTGGAGGACCGGTCGGGGCGGAATCCCTGGCGGCCGCAGTCCAGGAAGATAGGAGCACCCTTGAAGACGTCCATGAGCCCTATTTGATTCAGGCCGGCTTTCTCGAACGAACCGGCCGTGGCCGTCAAGCCACGAAACTGGCTTTCGATCATTTCAAAAGGCCAACCTCCCTCCTTTTTTCATAGTCTGCCTGGTCTCTGCCAACACTTTTCGACTGCAGAATTGAACGGGCGGGATTAGCCCGTAAGCTCGTGAAACACCAAGGGTCTCCTTGCTTTGCCAGGAATGGTTCCTGTATCATTCTCAACTTAGCTTGTGCCATTCCAGCCGACGGACGGGTGTCCACCTCCTTGGGCTGGGAAGAGGGGGTTAGCTGTGTCCGGAGACTTTTCCGAGTATCGGAAAAAGATCGACCTCATTGACGATGAGATTTTACGCCTGCTGAACGAGCGGTCCAAAAGCGTTATTGAGATCGGCAAGCTCAAGAAACAGCAGGATGCGGATGCCAATCTCCATACTCCGGCGCGGGAAGCGGCGATTATCGAACGCCTCACCCAACAGAACTCAGGGCCATTTCCATCCGAGGGGATTCGTCCGGTCTATCGAGAAATCATGTCCGCGTCCCTCTCCTTAGAGGGCCCTCAAAAGGTGGCGTATCTCGGTCCCAGAGCCACGTTTACGCATATGGCCTCTATGCAGAAGTTCGGGTCGTCTGCCCAATATATTCCGGTCAATAGCATCAAGGACGTGTTCAGCGAAGTCGAACGGGGCCGGGCCAATTTCGGGGTGGTCCCGATCGAGAATACGACGGAAGGTGTGGTCAACCACACGCTCGATATGTTCATCGATTCCAATCTGCTCATCTATGGCGAAGTGCTTCAGGAGGTATCCCATCATTTGATGTCGAAGTCCGGTGTGATGGAAGAGGTGAAGCAAATCCATTCCCATCCCCATGCCATTGCCCAATGTAGAAATTGGCTGGAAACCAACTTTCCCAATGTGCCTGCGTCGGAGGTGGCGAGCACGGCTCGCGCCGCGGAATTATGTGTGGAAAATCCCTTTGTTGCCGCTATTGCATCGGAGTTGGCGGCTCAACTGTACGGTCTGAAGGTCATCAAGGCCCGGATTGAAGATAATTTGAACAACATGACCCGTTTTCTCATCTTGTCCCAGAAGCCGCCGGAGCGGACGGGAAAAGACAAGACCTCACTCATGCTCTCGGTGAAAGACAAAGTCGGCGCCCTGTACGATCTCCTTCGGCCGTTTGCCTCTCATGGCCTGAGCATGACCAAGATTGAGTCGCGCCCTTCTAGGCGAAAAGCCTGGGAATATATTTTCTTTGTCGATATCGAAGGGCATAGGGAGGAAGAGCGGGTCAAGAAAGCCATCGAAGAAATCACCGGCCGCTGTCTCTTCATGAAGGTACTGGGTTCCTATCCAGCCCACAGTTGATGCCATGTCACTGAAAATCCATCCAGATATCGCCTCGCTGAGTCCCTATGTCCCAGGGAAGCCGATTGAGGAGCTCCAACGGGAACTGGGTCTTGCACGAGTCATTAAATTGGCGTCCAACGAGAATCCGTTAGGCTCCTCTCCGAAGGCGCTCGCCGCCTTGAGCGGGGGAACCTCGACCCTGCATCGCTATCCCGATGGCGGCGCATTTCGTCTGCGCGAAGCTCTGGCGGATTGCTGGAAGGTGACTCCGGAACAGGTCATTCTTGGGAACGGATCGGATGAAATCTTGGGCCTGCTCGCCCGGACGTTTTTGGCCCCAGGCGATGAAGCAATCATGGCCGACCAGACCTTCGTCATCTACAAAATGGAGGTCACGGCAGCCCATGGAAAGCCTGTGATTGTCCCGTTGAAGCAGTGGCGGCACGATCTTCAGGCGATGGCGAGCGCCATCACCGACCGGACGAGGCTCCTCTTCGTGTGCAACCCCAACAATCCGACTGGAACGATGGTATCAGCCGCTGAGGTTGAACTTCTGCTGTCGCGCGTGCCGGCGCATGTCGTCGTCGTGTTTGACGAAGCCTATTTCGAGTATGTCAGGAGCGAGCAGTTTCCGGATTCTATGTCCTACGTGAAGCAGGGGCGAAATGTCATTGTGCTGCGGACCTTTTCGAAAATCTATGGCCTCGCAGGATTGCGAATCGGGTACGGCGTGGCGACGGCAGAGATCACCAACTTTCTGAACCGAATCCGCCCTCCCTTCAACGCCAATAGCTTGGCGCAGCGTGCCGCGCTCGCCGCCCTCGGAGACGACGAACATGTGGCGCAGAGCCGGATGGCGAATGAAGCTGGAATGGGGCAGATGGTCAAGGGGTTGACCGAGCTCGGGCTTGTGCCGGTCCCGAGCGAAGCGAATTTTGTGTATGTCGATATCGGACGAGACGGTCGCGCGGTGTTTGAGGCTCTGCTGAGGGAGGGCGTTATCGTTCGCCACATTGAGGGGCCGATGATTCGAGTCACTATCGGCCTGGAAGAAGAAAATAGGGAATTCTTGGCTGCGCTCAAGAGGGTGATCCAGCCCATTGAAGGCAGGGTGAGGGCAACATGATTATTGTATTAAAACCAGAAGCAAGCGAACGGGAAGTCGACCACATTATCGATCGGCTTCGCGAGTTGGGGCTGAAGTCGCAACTCTCGACCGGTCAGGAGCGGACGATTATTGGAGTGATCGGCGACGATCGGATTCTGCATAACCAGCCGCTCACGGCGTTGCCGGGCGTCGAAAGTGTCTTGCCGATCCTCGCGCCCTGGAAACTTGTCAGCCGGGAGTTTAAGCGTGAAGGCACGGTCATCGATGTGTGCGGCGTCAAGATCGGCGGCAACAAGTTGGTTATCATGGCGGGACCCTGCGCGGTGGAGCGGCTCGAAATCACGGTCGGCATTGCGCACGACGTCAAGGCAGCCGGCGCAAGTATCTTGCGCGGTGGAGCCTACAAACCGCGCACTTCGCCCTACTCGTTTCAGGGGTTGGGGCGCGAAGGATTGGATTATCTGGTTGAGGCAAAGAAGCAAACCGGGTTGCCGGTGGTCAGCGAGATTCTGGATACACGCGACATCGAATTGTTTCTCGAAAAAGCGGATATTATCCAGATTGGCGCCCGCAACATGCAAAACTTCGAGCTCCTTAAGGAGGTCGGGGCCTATGATAAGCCGGTGCTGTTGAAGCGGGGGCTTTCGGCTACGATCAAAGAATTCCTCCTGTCGGCAGAATACATCATGTCCCGCGGGAATCAGAACGTCATGTTGTGCGAGCGGGGAATCAGGACCTTTGAGACGCAATATCGCAATACGCTCGATCTTGCCGCAGTCCCGACATTAAAAGAACTGTCGCATTTGCCTGTCATTGTCGACCCCAGCCATGCCACCGGTAAGTGGAATCTTGTGGCGCCGATGTCGAAAGCGGCAGTGGCTGCCGGGGCAGACGGCATTCTGATCGAGGTCCATTCGAACCCGGAATGTGCATTGTGCGACGGTGAGGAATCTATTAAGCCGAGTCAGTTCAAGGAACTGATGCACGACATGCGAAAGATTGCGGTGGCGGTTGGTCGGGAAGTGTAGTCAGAAGGATTGTGTCTCAAGGATTTAATGTTGAGGTTAGGCCTCGGTCCTACTTGAAGAATGACGCTGCATTTCACCCAGGTCGCAATTATCGGAGTCGGGCTGATCGGCGGATCGCTCGGTATGATTCTCCGTCGAAAAGGGTTGGCGTCGAAGGTTGTCGGAGTCGGGCGGCGTGTCGAAAACTTGAAAACCGCGGTCGAGCTGGGTGCGATCGACCATTACGTTGTAGACCCAAGGGACGGAGTGAGGGAGGCCGATCTGGTCGTGCTGGCCACCCCCGTCGACACCTACGACCGGCATCTGACGGAGTGGGCATCCTGCCTGAAAAAAGGCGCGATTGTGACCGATGTTGGAAGCGTAAAGGGTTTGCTGGTGGAACAGGCTGAACGAGCGATGCCTGCCGGTGTCCATTTTGTGGGGGCCCATCCCATTGCCGGCAAGGAGAAGACTGGTGTGGCTGCCGGATCGGATCAGCTCTTTATGGGGGCGCGCTGCATCATCACTCCGACAAAAGCGACGGATCCGCAGGCGCTTGAGCAAATCCGAGAGATGTGGCAAGCGACCGGCTCGGTGGTGCTGACGATGGATGCCCATCTGCATGACAAGATTCTCGGCGCGGTGAGCCATTTGCCCCATGTGGCGGCTTTTGCCTTGATGAATGCTCTGGCTGAGATTCGCGATCAACAGATTCCTTCCCTCGACCTGGTGAGCCACTCGGGCGGCGGGTTGCGTGACACGACGAGGATTGCCGCCAGTTCTCCTGAAATGTGGCGAGATATCTTTCTTTGGAATCGCGACAATGTGGTCTCGTTCATCGAGGCCTACGAGCGCTCGCTGAGCCAATTGAAGCAACTCATTCAGGTGAGCGATGCCGCAGGCATCGAGAAGAAACTCGATCAGGCGAAACAGGAACGGGAAAAACTCTCTACGCAACCGACGGTGCCGGCGTAACAGGCCTATGACGCCATTGACTATTACCCCAGGCCGCCCTTTGCGTGGGACGATTTCTGTCCCTGGCGATAAGTCGATTACCCATCGTGCCGTCATTCTGACTGCTTTGGCGAACGGGGTCAGCAGGGTTGTGAGCTATTGTCGTGGAGACGACTGTCTCAATACGGTTCGCGCATTCCGGGCCCTCGGCATCCGTATCGATGAATCGGACGAAGAACTCGTTGTGCATGGCAAGGGACTCTGGGGGCTGACC
>NEWR02000009.1:701271-778622 GCA_002869885.2 Nitrospira sp. CG24C | reverse complement strand
GTTGTGCATGGCAAGGGACTCTGGGGCCTGACCGAGCCGAATGGGCCGATCGATTGCGGGAATTCAGGAACGGGCATACGCCTCCTGACCGGCCTGCTGGCAGGGCAGGACTTTTTTACGGTATTGACCGGCGACGAATCGATTCGTCGCCGTCCTATGGGGCGGGTCGTCAAGCCGTTGCGGGAAATGGGGGCGACCATCGCCGGACGCAAAGGCGGTGAACTCGCGCCTTTGGCTTTGATGGGTAGCCGTCTCCATGCGATCACGTACAACTCGCCGGTGGCGAGCGCGCAAATTAAGTCGGCCTTGTTGCTTGCAGCTCTGTTTGCCGAAGGGATAACCCGGATTACAGAGCCGCGTCTTTCGCGGGATCATACGGAACGGATGTTCCAGTTTTTCGGTATTGCTTTTCGGCGGGACGGGACAACCCTGCTGCTTGATGGACGGCCGTCTGTCGGCTGGAATGCGGCGCCCCGATTGGTCGTGCCGGGGGACTTCTCGTCCGCGGCATTCTTCATCGTCGGTGCGACGATTGTTCCTGGTTCGGATGTGACGATTCAACAGGTGGGTATTAACCCCACCAGGACCGGCTTGTTGGAAGTGATGGCAAGAATGGGGGCGGATATTCAACTGCTCAACCGGCGTGAAGAGGCGGGAGAACCGGTTGCGGATATCCGAGTGAAGTCAGCCAGGTTGCGCGGGGTGGCGATTGGGGCGGACTTGATCCCTCAGACGATCGATGAATTCCCCATCCTCTGTGTCGCGGCTGCGGTTGCAGAGGGTGAGACGATCATCTCCGGGGCTGAAGAATTGCGGGTCAAAGAAAGCGATCGGATTGCGACCGTGTCGGCAGAGTTACGCGCGATGGGGGCGCAGATCACAGAAAGGCCCGACGGGATGGTTGTGCAAGGGCTTGGCACAGCGGAAGCTAATGGGCGACTGCGAGCTGCACATGGCCGGAGTCATGGGGATCACCGGGTGGCGATGTCACTGGCCATTGCAGGCTTGACCGCTTCGACACCGACATTGATTGACGAGACGGCCTGTATTGAGACATCATTCCCAGGCTTTCATCACAGGCTCTTAGAGTTAGTCGGCGAGTGCCGATGACGGCTATGATGCGGGACCACCATGCAGGATCTATTACGGGGGACAAGCAAGCGAGCCGGCTGATCGTGGCAATTGATGGTCCGGCTGGTGTCGGCAAGAGTACAGTGGCCCGGTTGCTGGCCTCTCGATTGGGCTATCTGTATCTTGACACAGGCGCCCTCTATCGCGCGACGGCCTGGGCCGTCATTGAGTCTGGCCGGGATTCGGCCGATACCGACGCGGTCGTTGCTCTGTTGCCCACGTTGTCACTTCAAATGCAGTTCCATCAGGGAGTGGCGGCAGTGTTGGTCAGTGGCAGGGATGTGAGCAGCGAACTCCGAACGCCTGCAGTGTCGGCAGCGGCTTCGGTGGTCTCGGCAATTCCCGCAGTCCGGGCTTGGCTGTTGCCCGTCCAGCGACAAATCGGAGAAGGTGGAGCGGTAGTGGCTGAGGGGCGCGATATGGGGACGAAGGTATTTCCTTCGGCAGATGTGAAATTTTTTCTCGAAGCGGATCCGAATGTCAGGGCCCAACGCCGGCATCGGGAACTCGTTGCGGCGGGACATTCCGGAGCACTTGAAGAGACGAGCGCCGACTTGACGAGCCGTGATACGCGGGACCGTTCCCGCTCGATCGCTCCACTGGTTCCTGCTGAGGATGCCAGGCATATCGACACGTCGAACTTGTCCGCTACCGATGTGGTGGACCAGATGATGGCTGTGATTGCGGCCAAATTGTGAGTTCGGTTTTCTACGGGATCTTGTGGATCCTCGCTCGGACCATCGGCTGGCTGTGTTTTCGCTTTCGAGTCGTTGGGGCAGTTCCACGGACAGGCGGGTTCATCGTCGCGGCGAACCATGCCAGTTACCTGGATATTCCCCTCCTGGGTTGTGGGATGCGGCGGCGGGCCTGGTTTTTGGGGCGTAGCGATCTCTTTCCGGTTCCAGGCCTTAGGGCGATCTGCCAATGGTTGGGATGGATTCCCTTGAAGGCCGGTCGGTTTGACCGTGATGCATTTGGTAAAGCGGTTTCTCTGATCAAAGAAGGAAAGGTCGTGGTGATCTATCCGGAGGGCAGTCGCAGTACGGATGGCCGGCTACAGTCCCCTAAACCGGGGATTGGTATGATCGTGGCACAAACCGGATGTTCGGTGGTTCCGGCCTATCTCAAGGGCACGTTCGACGTGCTGCCGCCTGGAACTACGTGGCCGCACTTCTGTCCTGTGACCGTTAGCTATGGAGATTCCCTCATGTTTCCCCGGAATGAGAAGAGTGGTGATGACAAGCAATATTATCAGGAGGTAAGCCGCATCGTGATGGATCGTATCGCCTCACTAGGTGCCGTGGAGTCTCCGACCCAGCAGTCCAGTGCCGGCATTCGCAAGGCTGAGTGAATGCCGGTGTATAACCATCAGCACCCGACTCCTGTCGGAAGAGTAGGATCTATACCATGAGTACGGTTTCGCCATCGAGTGACCAGCAGTTAGATCGAGCGGCCTTAGCGGCCCTGTACGAGGAGACGTTCAAGAACCTCGAAGAGGGCACCATTACGGAAGGCCGCATTGTTGCCGTGACCAAAGACAAGGTGGTCGTGGACATCGGCTACAAGTCTGAAGGGATGATCCAGAACGATCAGTTCTCCACCGAGGAACTTCAGAACATCAAGGTGGGTGATCGGCTTCAAGTCTATATCGAGGAGTGCGAAGACGAGGACGGCAATCTGGTGCTCTCCAAGGAAAAAGCCGACAAGATGAAGATTTGGGAGGAGCTGGAAAAGCTCTTCAATGACGGCAAGAGCATTGACGGCAAGATTGTAGCGCGGATCAAAGGCGGGATGATGGTGGATATCGGCGTGAAGGCTTTTCTGCCTGGTTCGCAGATCGATCTTCATCCAGTGCGGGATCTTGACGGGTTGGTCGGGCGTACGTTCCCTCTCAAGATCATCAAGATCAATCATCGGCGTGGCAACGTTGTCGTGTCCAGGCGCGTGCTCTTGGAAGAGACCAGGGATTCGAAGCGGAAGACGACCCTTTCCACGTTGAAGGAAGGGCAGTTGATTCAAGGCCAGGTGAAGAATATTACGGATTACGGGGCGTTCATCGACCTCGGCGGCATCGACGGGTTGCTCCACATCACGGACATGTCCTGGGGCCGTGTCGGCCATCCTTCGGAAATGTTCAACATCGGCGACAAGGTGGAAGTGAGCGTGCTCAAATATGACCGGGAGACCGGGCGTATTTCACTCGGCTTGAAACAGAAGAGCGCCGATCCCTGGACCGGCGTAGCCACGAAGTACGCGATCGGCACTCGTGTTCGAGGCCGCGTCGTGAGCCTGACCGACTACGGGGCGTTCATTGAGCTGGAGCCCGGCGTCGAGGGTTTGGTGCATGTCTCTGTGATGTCGTGGACACACGAGGTGCGCCATCCGTCGCGTGTCGTGTCTATTGGGGATCAGGTCGAAGCGGCGGTGTTGAACGTGGATCAGGCCAGCAGGAAGATTTCACTCGGCATGAAGCAGACTGCGCCGAACCCCTGGGATATGGTGGAAGGGAAGTATGCCATTGGCACCCATATTGAAGGGAAGGTGAAGAGTCTCACCGATTTTGGCGCATTCGTCGGACTCGAAGAGGGCATCGATGGATTGATTCACATTTCCGACATGTCGTGGACGAAACATATCAAGCATCCTTCTGAGCTCTTTAAAAAGGGACAGAAGGTCGAGGCCGTGGTGTTGAGGATCGACAAGGAAAAGGAGCGGCTTTCGCTCGGGTATAAGCAGCTCAAGAGCGATCCATGGGACGAGGAGATTCCGAACCGGTATGCGGTCGGGGATGTGGCGGTCGGGAAGATCAGCAAGGTCGCCGACTTTGGCATCTTTGTTGAATTGGACGGGGGAGTCGAAGGGTTGATTCATATCAGCGAGGCGGGTCTTGATGCCCAGGCCAAGCTCGAAGAGAAGTTCAAGCTGCAGGATGAAGTGACGGCCAAGATCATCAAGGTGGATCGTGAAGAACGGAAGATCGCGCTCAGCCTGCGCGACCATCAAATGGATTCCGATCGCCGAACGGTCGATGAATACCATGCCACGCAAGGCGCGCTGGATCAAAGCTTGGGCCGTGCGGCGAAACAGAACCGGAAGCGAGGCCAAGACGAGGAGGATAAGTAGATCTGAGTACCAGATCTCGGAGTAAGCCGGGGGCCTTGTGCCCTCGGCGCTTTGAGTGAACAGCAACGATGATGGATGAAATGGCACAAAGGCCGCCGAAGCGAGGGATCGTGCGCAGAGTACTCTGGGCGCTCGGCATCGGGCTTGGGCTGCTCTTTCTGATGAACGTATTTTTCCCTGACCTCGACTTTTCTATGGAGGACCGGGTCGGATTGATCCGTATTGAAGGGGTCATTGTGGATGCGCAATCCACGATCAGCGAGTTGAAGCGTTTTGCCGAGAACCCCTCCGTGAAGGCAATCGTATTGCGCATCGACAGCCCCGGCGGGGGGGTTGTGCCGTCGCAAGAAATTCATGACGCGGTCCAGCGGGTTCGTAACAAGAGCAATAAGGCGGTGATTGCCTCAATGGGTACAGTGGCGGCGTCGGGAGGGTACTATATTGCGGTTGCGACCGATCGGATCGTGGCCAATTCTGGGACGTTGACGGGGAGCATCGGGGTTATCATGGAGATGGCTAACGTCGAGGGGTTGCTCAAGAAGATCGGGGTCGAAGGTGTCGTGATCAAAAGTGGACGATTTAAGGATGTGGGATCGCCGTTGCGGAAGATGAGCGATGAAGAGCAAGCGTTACTCCAATCCGTCATGGATGATGTCCATAAACAATTTATTGAGGCAGTGGCGGCAGGGCGCGGGCTTGATATGGCGGCTGTGCAGGCCTTGGCGGACGGTCGAATCTTCACGGGCCGTCAGGCTAAAGATTCTAAGCTTGTTGATGAACTCGGTGATCTCGAAGCGGCCATTCAGCTTGCGGCGGATGTGGCCGGTATTGAGGGCGAGCCGAAAGTCATTGAGCCTCGCCGACGGTTTTCGGTTAGAGAGTTGCTTGAGTCTCGGTTGTCGATGCTGTTTCCCAAGTTGAACTTTAACCCAGGGGTCAGCCTCAAGTATCTTATGGCGTTCTAGCGCGGGCGGATCGGCTCGTAGGCCGATTCATTCGTATGAAAGGGGAGCCCAATATGACGAAGGCCCAAATCATCGAGCGCGTATCCGAACAGGTCACGACGTTGACGAAGCGGCAAGCGGAAGTCGTTGTCAATACGATTTTCGACTGTGTGCGTGATTCGTTGAAGAACGGCGATAAGACGGAGATCCGAGGGTTTGGCAGTTTTAGGCTGCGGGCTCGCCGGATGAAAGAGGGGCGGAATCCCAAGACCGGCGCGACCGTGGCAGTCCCTGCCAAGAAGGTTCCGTTTTTCAAGGCTGGTAAGGAATTGAAGGAACTCCTGAATCAGTCATAACAGGACGCTCAGCATGAACGCACCAGATTCCCACGATGCGGTCGGAGTAGATGTTCGCTGGACGGACGAGGCCTCAAAGCGTCTGGAGCGGGCACCGTTATTTCTGCGTGGAATGGTTCGCCGTTTGGCCGAGAAGAAGGCCCGGGAGCTTGGACATGCAGAAATTACAGGGGATCTTCTCGAGCAGTTTAAGAATCAAATGATGAGTGGCATGGGAGGGGAATCTGGTATGGCCGATGCGGCAGAGCAAATGGCGCAAGGCCATCTTCCCTGGACTGCCGCGGCCAAGGACCGACTGGATACGGTTCCAGAGTTCATGCGCCACATGATCAAGCAGATTTCAGAAGAGATTGCCAAGGAGCGGGGTCATCTTGAGGTGAATGTCGAACTCTTCGAAAAGGTGGAGGCGCTGGGCGATTTCCGAGAGGCCTCGGGCCCTCCGATGGAGTGGAGCGAGGGGGCATTGGCCCAGTTGCAAGAGAAGCTGAAACAGTCGCCGCCGATCGCCGTTGAATTCGTTACCGACATGTTGAGGCGGGATACCGAAGATTTGGCCAGAGAGAAAGGTTTGACACAAATCGATGAATCGACGCTGATTCAATTATGGAACGCCCCACAGGAGCGAGTCCCGTGGACCGATGAGGCATGGAAGCGACTGCAGACGTCCCCTGATTTTGTGCGTAGCGGAATCCGTAAGGCAGCTGAGCGCAGGGCGCGGAAGCTCGGGCTCGCAGAGATCGATTCTGAACATCTGACGACTTTCCGGAATCAAGCCATGATGAAAGCCGTTAAACGGATTCGCTCGTTTGGATACAAAGAGCTGACGTTTGAAGCGTTCGATACGGCGCTGGAGAAGACGAAGCGGCTGCAGGGGAATGAGCAGGCGGAAAAACGCCTCCAGGAAATTCGCGGGCATTTTGCCGATCCGGACCTGAAGAAGCCTGAAGGTGGGACTCTCGGCGCCGATTTGATGGACCGCTTTCGCCAGTATCTGAAGGGAGAAGGTACGCTCTAGCTGGCAGGATGCTGAAAAAGGCCGCCAGCTTCGTTCTCGCTTCGTTCAAACCCTCAACGGGAACCCGGCCGCCTCACATCTCGGCGGCGCGCACAAACGTGGTGCTCCTTATTCGTCGCACCGTGCGCCCCAAAGAGTACGCCTCGGGCTTTCACTTGCTGCGGCCTTGCTGGACGGACTTTTTGAGCATCCTGCAAGGGCAGTTTCTTCTTCCAGCCAGATCGTTCTTCCCGCAAGCTCGCATCAAAACGCTACAGGTTCTCCGCGCGACTCTCGGCCCCGTCTTGGACGAGTAGGCTGGGCGAATCGCTATGAGGTAGAGGCAGGGGCCGTTTGAGAACGGCCCCTGCTGTTCAGTGGGCTGCCGTCTGTTGCGGCCAGAACTTATGCCGGATTTGCGGGAGGGGCTCGCTATCGAAATTCGGGATATCGTAGAGACAGCGATCAATTGTGGCCACCTCATCTTCGGTCAAGTCCAAGGTGGCCCGCTTCTTCCAGAATTGATCAAGGGTAAAATAATCGCCTGACTGGGGCTTCTCAGCTAAGAGCAGCTTCATTTTATCGAAGCCTGCTGTGTCCACTCCTGGGACGCGGCCTTTATTACGGTCGTGACACCAGTGCAATACCTCGGCAATTCCGTACATCGACAATTCAATTTTCGTCATCTTGCTCATGGGTTCCTCCTTACCAAGGCGGGCATTCTACCCCAAACACCGCACCGTTTTCAAAGCCACCGATGAGCGGGCCAGGATAGGGGAAACCTGTTTTGGTAGGGATCGTTGCGTGGCTTGGTTGATTGCCAAGAGAAAGCGGTGGTCTGTATACTGCCTGAATTTATTTCAGCGGAAAGGCTTGATCGATGAGCATATGCTCATATGGACAAACTGCCACGTCGGCGGTTCTTCACTCGAGAGGTGGGTGTGACCAGAGACGTTGACGGGCATATGGGCCGGAACCTTGCCGTTGTTGCGACAAGTTTCTTTCTGCTTCTGGCAAGCGGCTGTACCAAGCAAGATCCCTACACCCCGCCGGACATTTTTTACTACTTTGCCAGTTACAAAGTAGGGAAGAACCCGACGACTGTCACCCCCACGGATGTCAATCAGGACGGCTTTACCGATCTGGTGACAACGAATATCGGCAGCAATACCCTTTCGATTCTCTTAGGCAACGGTGACGGCACCTTTCACGATCAAGTTCAGCTGAATGTATGCAAAGAGCCCCGCTCGCTCGCCCTCGGAATGTTCAACCGCGATTCGTATCCCGATGTGGTGTTGGCCTGCTCCGGGGGCGACGAAGTGGCCGTACTTTTCGGGCGGGTCGATGGAAAATTTGAAGAAGGGCCGCGCTATCCCGTGCATCGGACTCCTATTGCCATCGCGAGTGACGATCTGAACGGCGATCAGGCTCCAGACCTTGTGGTCGCGTTGCGGAACGACAAGATCAAAGTTTTCCTGGGAACCGGCACCGGTGAATTTACCCATGGTGCACAGTACGAATATGGCGATACGCCCACATCGGCTGCGTTGGCCGACTTGAATGGCGATGGGAAGATCGATTTGGCCGTGACGAACGGCGGGCCGATGTCGAACGCGGTTTCCATTTGGATGGGGAATGGCGACGGTACGTTTCGCCCCCCTACCGACTATCGGACGGGGAAGCGCCCGCTTGGGGTGACTTTCACCGACTTCAACCGTGACCGGATCCGCGATCTACTTGTCATCAACGGCGTGCAGGATAGCTTCACAACCTTTCTCGGAATAGGTAATGGGACTTTCCAGCCAGGGCACGATTCCGGCGCCGATGCAGGACCGAACTTCGGGCTCGCCCGTGACTTCAACGGCGACCGTCTTACAGACGTGGCCATCGTCAACCTTCAATCGAGTGATCTCTCCATTCTCTTTGGCCGTGGCGACGGGACCTTCGAATATCCGCCGAGAAATTATAGGACAAAGCCAGGCCCCTTTGCCCTCGCGACGTTTCGTGTCACAACGAAGGAAGCTGAAGAGCCTGGACTTGTGACAGCGGACAACGGAAACGGAAGCGTCTCAATCTTTCTCCATCGAGGGTTGAAAGCGGCATCCACTCCCGTCGCGCCTTCCCCGTGAGGCGCGTATGCCGTCTATCGATCATGGAGTGAGTCATCAACGCCAGTCTTCTTGACAGCCTGTCGACCCTCGGCTACAGTGCCTGATGTGCGCCGCTAGGCCTCATGGCTCTCTGTTCCGAGGACACTGGTGAGATCATTTAGATGGTGGTTTGCTATCGGCGCATTGCTTACCCTCTCTGTGCTGATGGTACAGGGAGGCGTGCGAGAGCTGCTTGAGGGAAACGCTCCGGGAAGCGGGGCCAGCGCGTACCTCTCGTTTGGCACCACGATTGTCGGCGGAGGATTATTGGCAGGCTGCTTGGCATTGGTGATGAATCGACTCCGGTAGACACAGAGTCTGAAGACAGGCGCGTCAATGCACTGTTTGAGGTGTAAGGGCTGCATGATGGTCGAGCGTCACTATACGCTGGTGAATCGGCGACTCTATGCCCGCTGTTTGAATTGCGGGTTTTGGATAGACCTCGCTGATCTGCTCCGTTTCTTCCACAAAGTGATTGACAGCGGGTTTCGCGGAGGTAAGGTGAGGGAATCGTTTACACTATAAGTGAGAGCGACAGGTTCATCATGACAAGAGATTACAAGAGGTTCCAACGGGTGCCAGTTCTCGCTCACGCTGCTATGTCGCTCGTCGGTCTCCTGTTGATCGGTGTTGAGGCCCTCGCGCCGTCTATCGCCCTTGCGAGGAGCGTAGAGGCTCGACCGGCGCCTGTCCGAACCGCGAGTATTCCGCACCAATTCCCTCCATGGCGAGTCGCTCCAGCTCATGGCATTCTTCTCAAGGATCTCAATAGCGGTCGTGTGCTGTATGAACACGATGCCGGAAAGCGAATGTCCCCGGCCAGCCTCACGAAAATCATGTCGGCGCTGGTCATTCTAGAAAGGGGACAGTTGGATGATCTTGTCACGATTAGTCCCAATGCCGCACGGGCTCACAAAACGCATTTACGCGTGAAGGCCGGGCAGGTTTTTAGATTGGAAGATCTGCTGAAAGCCATGTTAATCGTGTCGGCAAACGATGCTTGCCTGGCAGCGGTGGAGCATGTGGGTGGCGACGAAGCACAGTTCGTGGACTTCATGAATGCCAAGGCGGAAGAGCTTGGCTTAGCGGATACACATTTCAGCAATGGCTGCGGGTTCGATAATCCAGACCATTACTCGACGGCTGAAGACCTTGCCACGCTGAGTCTCATGGCTCTCGATCAACCGATTTTCCGGCAGTTAGTCCGCGAGGAACGCACGATCATTACCCCTGTCAGCGGTCACCGAGCCTATGTATTGCACAACACGAACAGGTTATTGGGGCGTATTCCTGGCGTCGAAGGTATCAAGACCGGATTTACTTCCAAAGCCGGGCGATGCCTCATCGCCAAGGTTTCCCAGAACGGGAGCGATCTTCTTCTCGTGATCCTCAACTCCAGGCGCCGCTGGAACACTGCGACAAATCTCATTGCCTATGGGTTACAGGCAGCCGAGTCTCCGCACTGAATTTCTTTGTTTGACCCAGTGACATGCAGGTAGGCAGAGGCGAGAGGGCTGTCGTAGCCTGAGAGTTATCCGCAATGCTACCGAAGCGGAGCAAACTCCACGTTGACATCTTTCCCAAGATAGTTGATGACGAATCCCTGCTTATCATAGGCGAGTATGGCCCCCATCACGTTTTCGTCCCCGTAGTCTTCCTGCCCCAATAGTTTTCGTACATCGTCAGGGCTCTCGCAGTTCAACACGTTGCGAAAAATTCCTCGAGTCTTATAGGAAAATCGATTATTAATAAAGATCAGATCGACCTTGCCGTCCTGAATGCGCACGCCAGCCATAGGACCGGTCGGTTTACGTTGGTCGAGCAAGAAGATAAACGAGGCTTCCTGTTCCACTTTTACTCCAGGAATCTTTTCATTTACGAGAGAGCCCAGGGCTTTGGCTTCGGGGTCTCCCAACTTGACTCCAAACAATGAAATCTCGGCACTCTTCAAAGTCTTGGGATCCATCACGTCGTTCTTACTTAATTCGTAGGGCTCACCATACCCAGGGGGCACCCAAGCGCCGACTCCAGCCGTTACCATGCATGTCAGCGTGACGACTCGCAGTAAATCCTTCATCGACTCTTCCTTACCTATATATTATATTCCGAGAGATGGATGGTGTGGGAACGTATTATTCAAATTGGTGGGACCACAGCGCGAAACGTATTTTATCGAACGGCCTGAGAACTTGCAAGAAAGGCTGAATGTGTGATGGGGGCTGACCGATAGGTTAGATGCTGTGATGGGTCGAGATGAGAAGGGCTCCGAGGCTCCGGAGCCGGTGAAAGTAGGGCCGACAGTCTTCGTCTAGTTCGTCGGTCAGGCTATCGAGATCTGCAACGCAATCCTCGACGATCCCGATCCGTTGGGTATCAAGTCCCTCAGGACTATCGAGGAAGTACACGACGCATCCGCTGATCACTGTATCCAGTGTCATTAATGGCCCCTCGTGCTGGTTTCCCACTTGAGGCCACCGTTCATCTTTGTGGGTTTCCCAGAGAGATAGAATGGCATTCCGATCCATCCTGCAGATCTCCAATAATCCAGCCAGACTCAGCTCAGATCGGCCCACCCTAGCGCATGGAGTGACAGGATCGCAAGCGCGCCCTCTTGTCGTCCGACCTAATCACGGCGAACATGACCAACGCATAGTCCTTCACACGGGAACCCTCGGCAGTATGGGATCGCCACCTTCATAGTGTTGGGAACTCATGGGTAGAGTCCACGATGGAGATGTGCTTGCGCGACTTTGTCGATTCCGCTCATCAGGGCGGCCATTCGCATAGAAGTTTTTCTGGAAACGGAAAACTGTAACGTCCGATGGAAGGCGGTGATCATGATATCGTGCAATCGCTCTTGAATGTCAGAGGCTTTCCAGAAAAATCGCTGCACATCCTGCACCCACTCAAAGTAGGACACAATCACGCCACCGGAGTTGGCCAGGATGTCCGGAATGATAAAGACGCCTTGGTCCTGCAGTATGCGATCGGCCTCTAGCGTCGTTGGACCGTTTGCTCCTTCGGCGAGAATCCTGCAGCGCAGCTTCGCGGCATTGTGTTCGGTGATTTGTTCGGAGAGCGCTGCAGGAATCAATACAGTGCAATCGAGTTGAAGCAATTCGTCGTTAGAAAGCCAATCTCCCAGCTTGGTGTCTCGGAGGGATTGGCCTGCGGTCTTATAGCGAGTAAGGAGTTCCGGAATGTCCAAGCCACTCGAATTATGGATGCCTCCGTTCACGTCGCTCACTGCGACGACGCGTGCGCCACACTCTTGCATGATGCGGGCTGTATGGGCTCCGACGTTGCCGAACCCCTGAATAGCCACGGTGGTATTCCGAATATCGAGTTTGAGGTAACGAAGCGCTTCCATAGTGACACAGACCACTCCGCGGCCGGTGGCTTCTTCGCGTCCGAGGCTTCCTCCAATCGACAAGGGCTTGCCTGTGACGACACCTGGTACCGAATACCCCACCTGCTGACTATACGTATCCATGATCCAGGCCATCACTTGGGCGTCTGTGCCGACGTCTGGGGCCGGTACGTCTTTATCTGGCCCAATCAACGGGAAGATTTCCGCGGCATAACGTCTGGTCAGTCGTTGTAACTCTGGTCGTGACAACTGTTTTGGATTGACCGCGACGCCACCCTTGGCTCCGCCATAGGGCAGGTCGGCTAACGCGCATTTCCATGTCATCCACATGGCGAGTGCCGCAACTTCCCCAAGGTTCACATCCGGATGATAGCGAATGCCGCCCTTTGTGGGGCCGCGGGCGGAATCGTGCTGTACACGATATCCGGTATAGACTTCGACTCGACCGTCATCCATCCGGACCGGCAGACTGACAATCAGCGACCGTTGAGGAAGTTTCAGCCGCTCGCGTAAATTACGATCAAGTTCCATGGCCTCGGCCGCTTGATCAAACTGTGCAACTGCCAGCCGGAAAGTCGGTGTGTCGAGTTCGTGCATGGGCTGTTCCTTTGGTCAGGTGTGAAGCGGGGGCGTTGATGAGAGGCGGTGATCATGATGCCTTTGCTCAATGCTATCGGGAGGGAGACTCATCCATTGAATGTTGAACACTCGTGTGAATTCCTGCGCTATTTGTTGCGCGACGATTGATGCCGATACGGTGGACTGCCGGAGCTCTGCCATGGACGTGACGTGACACTGTGTCAGGCCACAGGGCAGAATGTGGGAAAAGGGGGATAGATCCATATCGACATTGAGCGAAAACCCGTGAATCGTGACCCCGTGGTCGATCCGGATTCCGATCGCGGCAATCTTTGCATCAGCATGATTCCAGCGAACCCAAACTCCGGGGTTTTTCTCGATACGGTAACCCTCAATCCCCCATTGCAAGAGGGTAAGGATCAAGACCTCCTCCAAGCTCCATACATACCGCTTTGGGCCTGAACAATAATGAGACAGCTTGAGGATGGGATAGCCCACGACCTGTCCCGGTCCATGGTAGGTAATCGAGCCACCACGATCTACGGACTGGAGACTGGCGCCTGCCCGCCGGAGGTTCTCTTCCCCGCAGCTCCAATGTTCAGATTTGGTGGAACGGCCCAGGGTATAGACCGGTAAGTGTTCAAGGAGCAGCAATACATCCCTTCGTCTCTCTGCAATCCGGTCTTCCTGGAGTTGCCTCTGAAGGGCATATGTCTCGCCATAGGGCATCGGTTGGGGAAACTGGACAAGTGTACCCACTTGTGGGAGAGACTTCGGAAGAGGTTCATCCCCCCGTGTTAGGAAATCGTGACCTGGGTGCGATCCAATGGCGAGACTCATGAAAGAGCTCTCGGCAGTGGGGGATTCTGAAGCCATATTATACGCACACTCGTCATGGGGCCTCGTCTATTCGAGTCGGCCTCATTGTCGCACAACAGCATTCAGGGTGAAAGTTCGTAGAAAGGAAAAAGGGCGAGGGTTGTTCTCGCCCTTTCCTGATTTATGAGACCGCGGCTTACTGGATGGAGGCAAACATGTTTTTAATTTGAGGCGTCTTCAGTTTCTTGAGCGCTTTTGCTTCGATCTGGCGAATCCGTTCCCTCGTCACCGAGAGGCTCTGCCCTACCTGCTCCAACGTGCAGGCCTGATCCTGGCCGATACCGAAGCGCAGCCGAATGACGGTCTGCTCGCGGGGCGTGAGCGTGTCGAGAATGCGCTCAAGCTGGTGGGACATTTCCGTCCGGTGCACATGGGCATCGGGTGGGATTGCTTGCAGGTCAGGGAGCAGTTCCCCGAATTCCGTACCCCCGTCACCTACCGGTTTCTCCAGTGCGACCGGTTCTTGAAATGCCTGCACGGTTTCGTGGAGTCGTTCTGGTCTCATTCGCAGCACCTGTGCCACTTCTTCGAGTCGAGCCGGACGGCCTAGTTGTTGACCGAGTCGTCTGGTCACGCGGAGAATGCGGTGGGAAGCTTCAGTCTGGTGAACCGGAATGCGAATGGTCCGCGATTGATCTGCAAGTGCACGCGTGATGCCTTGACGGATCCACCAGGTTGCATAGGTACTGAACTTGAACCCTTTGCGATATTGATAGCGCTCGGCCGCTTTCATTAAACCGATATTTCCTTCTTGCACGAGATCCAGCAAAGTTAGGCCACGGCCTGTGTAATGTTTTGCCACATCCACAACGAGCCGCAGGTTGCAGCGCACCAATTCATCTTTTGCCTGCTCGAGCACGATCCGGGCTGAGCGCAGGGCGGCCAACCCTTCCTTGAGTTGCTTGGCGATGGCAAGGGGAAACCTTTGCTGCCCCGCTCCCTGTTTGATCATTTCCGCGAGGCACTGCTCGGCTTTATCGATCGCTGTGGCGGAAAGCCCGCTCAAGCCTTTGACCATTTGAAGTGTGCGGTGTGCCTCGAGAATAGAGTCCGATCGTTTGAGCCGTTGGAAGACTGGTATCGCATGGCGTAAAGCTTTCCGAATGGTGGTTGTTCCGGAATCGATCTTCTTCGCCAGCTCAACTTCTTCTTCCCTGGTCAACAGGGCTCGTTCCCCGAAGGAGCGAAAGTAAAGTGACTCCAGCATGAATGGGCCGCCGCTCACGGCGGTACGAGTCGTTGCCTTCGCCGGCTCCTCAAGTTGCTCCTCTTCGGAGGTATCCCGGCCGATCACATCTAAGAGGTCGCTCGCCTCGGGATCGTCAGCGTCAACGTCTTTTACAATTGTGACAGACTCTCTCTGCGCAGGGGTTGGGGAAAGACTATCTTTCATGTCGTGATTCCTCCTTTTACTGGCGGATGTCTTTCTCCGCATGGTCGGTCTCAAGCGGATTCCGTTCTTGCGTTCTATCCTGTAAGAGACAGCGATTCGGCAAACGATTCATTTAGTGTGCTGTGCCGCTAGACGATCCTCCTGCCTCTCTACGCAGCAAATACTGTGCTGGATTGCTCATGAGAACAACGGAGCGTGATTTAGCGGGAAATGCAGCACTATTAGAGCGGTTTAATGAGAAGGCCTGAGAGGCGGTGTGGCAGCTTTGCTGTAGATGTGTAGGTGTGACTATAGGCCAATGAGCCTAATTGCCACATCTATTTCCGGAACAGGTCTTTCGGGAAATAGGCGTTCATATGAATGAGTGGGTATGGGGAAAGCGTGGTGGAATTTTTCTCCGCACGATTTCAGAGAACGTCTGAAGATAGTGGAGGTTGGAGAGTGCATTTGTGTCGGGTATTCGTGTTGAACAGGTCGGACTCAGTGGATTTGCATATCGAAAGAAACTGCAATCAGCTCTCCCGGTGAACACGTCGTAGAGGCGAAGAAAATTATCATTGTGGGCGTTGTCTTGTTGAAAACCTAGCGTGGCACTTCTAGAATGGAATTGATGTCATACTTTCAATCAGGCGAACGTATCCATTTGGTTGACAAGAAAGGGCGGCAGTATGCTCTGACCTTGAAGGCCGGAGATCTCTACCAGCTGAGTGGGCATAAAATTTTCCACGACGATCTAATTGGAAAGCCTGATGGGTCTTTGGCTATGTTGTCAGGCAACAAGACGATGCTGGCACTTCGTCCTACGTTTGGCGACTATGTATTGAAAATGCCGCGGGGCGCGCAGGTATTGTACCCAAAGGATCTTGCGCTCATTCCTATGTGGGCGGATGTCTATCCTGGCGCACGCGTGTTTGAAGCGGGAACTGGCTCAGGGGCATTGACCATGGCCCTCTTGCGCGCTGTGGGCCCGCAGGGCTTGGTCGTCACCTACGAAGCCCGTGAGGATTTTGCACGAACGGCGATGACGAATATTGAACGGTATATGGGGCCGGTGTCGAATCTCATCCCGCTTCGTCGGAACGCATACGAGGGAATCAGTCTGTTGGAGGATGGTCTGCTATTCGATCGTCTCGTCCTCGATCTCCCTGAGCCCTGGCAGGTGGTGCCGCATGCAGCCCAGGCCCTTCGCTCCGGCGGCATGTATTTGAGCTTTGTTCCCACCGTTCCTCAAGTGGTGCAGACGGTTGAAGCGCTTCAGCGAGCAGCGGTCTTTGGCATGGTCGAAACATTTGAAACTCTGCTGAGGACCTGGTCGATTCAGGGGCGCAGCGTACGACCGGATCATCGAATGGTCGCCCATTCAGGCTTCATCACGGTGGCCAGAAAAATTGAATCTGGCTTGTGGCCCGTAGGCCAACCGGTTGAAACTATCCATGAAGGCATTGATGCTCACGAAGAGCGAGAGGATCACGTACGATGAATCGATTACATGGAAAGGTCGCGGTCATCACAGGAGGCAATGCCGGTATCGGTGAGGCGATCGCAAAAGCCTTTGTGCGCGAAGGGGCATCGGTCGTGATTACGGGGAGGCGGCAGGAAGAGCTGGACCGGGTCGTGAATGGCATCGTGAAGGAGCAGGGTAAGGCATTCGCTGTTGCCGGATCGGTCACAGATGAACGGCATGTTCAGGAGACGGTACGCCAGACTGTGCAGCAGTTCGGACAACTCGATATTCTGGTCAACAATGCCGGAGTAGGGGACTTTGGAAAACGCCTGCATGAGATCGATGATGCCACCTGGATGCAGGTATTCGACGTCAACCTGACCGGGGTATTCCGCATGACGCGAGCCGTCTTGCCGCAGATGTTGAAGCAGGGGAAAGGCGCGATCGTCAATATCTCTTCCATTGCGAGCTTGATCGGTCTCTCCTCATTACCGGTCTATGCCGCCTCCAAGGGTGGGCTCGATGCTTTGACCAGAGCCCTCGCGGTTGACTACGCCAAGGATGGCATTCGCTGCAATGTCGTGAATCCAGGACTCATCGATACGCCAATGGCTGCTCCGCTGATGAGCAACTCCGAACTGCTGGATCCCATTCTCTCACACTATCCTATCCGTCGAGCTGGGAAACCGGAGGAGGTGGCTAATATGGTCCTCTATCTGGTCTCCGACGAAGCAACCTGGGTCACGGGCGGGACCTTTCCCATCGATGGAGGAATGACCATCTCCTAAGCAGGAACACCTTTATGCGAGTGGTGCCTGTCGCTACTGTGGCGTAAGGTGCTTGTCAGCCGGTTCGAGGACGAAACAGGCTCCGCGACTTCGTGAATTTCTATGGACATCAATGCCCATACCCAGCTCTGCGGTTTGATCGGCAATCCAGTCGAGCATTCGCTCTCACCCGCGATTCACAATGCTGCGTTTCAGAAACTCGGGTTGAACTTTGTGTATCTGGCGTTCCGCGTGGAAGCGATCGGCGATGCGATCAAGGGTCTTCGCGCCTTGGGAAACTTTCGCGGCGCCAGCGTAACTATCCCCCACAAGGTGGCGGCCGTTCCGTTTCTTGACTCTGTTGAGCCGACCGCAAGTCATATTGGCGCGATCAATACCATTGTGGCCGCGGGCGGGGTCCTCACAGGCTATAACACCGATGCGACCGGCGCCTTGCGTGCGCTTCGTGAGAGCGGTGTGGCCTTGAACGGGCGTCAGGTAGTCATGCTGGGGTCTGGAGGCGCTGCTCGTGCGATTGCCTTCGCGCTCGGAGCAGAGACAGGGATCGATCACTTGACCATACTAGGGATCGATGAACAGGAACGCGCAGTCTTGGTTCGAGATCTCCGGTCGAAGACAGGGATGGCCGTGCAGGAATCGCTTCTTGATGAAGGTATGTTGCGAAAGGTTCTGCCGGATACTCACGTGCTGATCCATTGCACACCGATTGGTATGTCGCCAAAAGTACACCAAACCTCTGTGCCTGCGACGTTGCTCCATCCGGGATTGACGGTCATGGATATTGTCTACAACCCTCGGGATACCCAATTACTGAAGGATGCGAAGGCGGCAGGCTGCCGTGTGATTCCAGGGCTCGAGATGTTTCTCTATCAAGCCGCGGCGCAGTTTGAACTCTGGACTAATCAGGCTGCCCCAGTCGATGTCATGCGTAAGGTCTTGGGATCTCGCTTTGTATGAAGTCCCCATCGTTCACTTCGGGTCGTGCGATATCCCCCTACCCCTTACCCCTTACCCCCCACGGTGCATTGTGAACATCGTGCTGATTGGCTATCGGGGAACTGGTAAGAGTACGGTGGGTAGACAGCTTGCGTCGCGCTTGGGACGAGCGCTCGTGTCAACCGATACGGAAATCGTCAAGCGCGCGCAACGTACGATCCCGGAGATCGTTGGCCAGGAGGGTTGGGAATACTTTCGGGATCTGGAGTCCGAGATCTGCAGAGAACTTGCTGGCCGTGACCAGATCGTGATCGATACCGGTGGTGGGGCCATACTGCGCCAGCAAAATGTCGAGGCGTTGAAGAAGAATGGCACTGTATTTTGGCTGACGGCCTCCGTCGAGACGATCGTGAAACGAATCGGCGGTGATAATCAGCGCCCCTCGTTGACTGGGACCAAGTCGTTCGTCGATGAAATTCAGGACGTGTTGCAGGAGCGGACGCCGAAATATCAAGCGGCTGCCGATCACATTATCGTGACCGACGGTCGATCGATCAATCAATTGATGGAGACAGTACTAGGGCTGGTGTGAGCATGCTCGGATATCGTCTCTGTCACGTTAGGATTGACCCATGCGGGCACTCCTTCCTTGACAAGGCCTTCTCCAAAGTGTTTGAAATGGCAAAGTGCGCCCGTAGCTCAATGGATAGAGCATCGGACTTCGGATCCGGGGGTTGGGGGTTCAAGTCCCTCCGGGCGCACCACGCTCTGTTCGCTGAATCATTAGGATAGAGTCATTGAAGTATCAGTAGCTTGCAACTGATCTGCCTGGCCCTTTCGAGAGGGCTATCCCCCTACCAAAGCTGCATAGATTCCTCGTGTTTCCAGTAATATTCTTCGTATGGCAAGCAGGGTCCAGGGGCTGTCTGAATGGTGCTATGCTATAGGCAGGATCGTGGCATGTATTCCAGCAGGAGGTTATTAGGTCGAGTACAGCGGAAGGCCTGGACAAGGCATTGTCCCTGTTGCGGACGCTGGTTGAGGAAGCAGGATCCCGCGGCGCCCTGGGTTTGTTCTTGCGGATGGCTGAGTGGATAAGAGCACAGTCACCAAGAGGAGGAGCTTACCATGAATCATGTAGTCCTCCATGATGTCCGGGCTGGATTTTTTCTGATGGTGAGCCTGGCCATGTTGGCTTTCATTTGTGCCGTAGCCGCGTTAAGTACCGTGATGCGCCCGGCTCGGTGGGCCGATCGCAAGCCAGTCCAACTTTAACCTGTTTCTTTTCGGGTCTATTCTTTCCCGGTTTGGTGATAGAGGGACGTGTCCCCCCGCCTACCGCGGCTACGCTCAATGTCCGTCTCCAACAGCCTGACAATTCAAGTAAAAAGTCTACAGGTTGCTGGAGCGCCTCAGCTTTTCATTCAGGTGCTATATTTAATCTATACAGGCGAAGTCTTATTCCAAAGATGGGGGAACTATCATGATCAGAAGTCCAATGAAAACAAGTGTCGTGGCAGCAATGGGGCTTATCCTGTTGGTTAGTCAGGGGTGTAGTATGAAGTGGCTGCAGTCCGATGGAGAGACGGGAGCAGGGGCTGCGCAAAACGGTGCTAACTCAAACTTTCCTGGCATGGCTCGGGGAGGGAGCGGGGGCGGATTAAGTGGTTTCTCTCAGAATCCCTCGGAAGAGCGCCTGGGGAAGGGTGGCGATATCGCATCGCTTTCTTCCTCTGGGATGAGTGCCCGTCAGCGCGCGGAAATAACTAAAGAAGAAAAAGCGGCTATCGAAGCTGGGTTACAGGACGTCTTCTTTGGATACGATCAGTGGCTGCTTTCAGATGCTGGCATGGAGGCCTTGAACCTCGATGCACAGTGGCTGAAGGAGCACCCTGGAACGGTGATGAAAATCGAGGGTCATTGTGACGAACGAGGCACAGCCGACTACAATGTTGTGTTGGGGGATAAACGAGCCAAGGCTGCGCGCAGCTATCTGATCGAATCTGGCGTAGCTCCCAAGCAGGTGGTGATCGTGTCGTACGGCAAGGCCCGTCCTTTCTGTACGGACCCTGCAGAATCCTGCTATCAACAGAATCGTCGCGGACACGTACTCTTGAATGTAAAGAAGTAACCTATCGACTCCTGTGTAACTAGGAACCCCGGCACCTCTTCATGGAGCCCGGGGTTCGCTGTTTGTTAATTGAGGTGACATACGCATGGCTCTCCTAAGGAAAAAGCGGGATTTAGGTAAGGAGCATTCTCGGCCTCGCATGATCAAAGAAGAGCTTCCTGTAGAGAAACGCCAACAGCCACGATTTACATCGCAGTTCAGAAGCATCATTTCAGGTGGGCAGGGAGAAGGCCAAGGTCGGACGCTCGACCTCTCTACCGGCGGCTGTATGATCGAAACGGATCTGCCGGTTGGCGTAGGGGCTTCATTTGAGTGTCGGATCTATGTCCCAGGACTCGACTGGCCGTTGCGGATCGACGAAGCCCAAGTGCGGTGGGTCAAGGGCAATACATTCGGGGTTCAGTTCACGAAGATCCAGCCTGATGAGGAGACAAAGCTCAAACAGGTCATTGCTGGTCTCGACGAAGAGTTTAAGGCGTAGCCTTTCTCGTTTCCCCTTCCTTGTTTAGATTTAACGATTTAACCCATCGCCTGCTATTAGTCTGAGGAGCTATGCGCTCGTCCACAGAACTATTCGCGGCTTCGTAGTTCCCTATGGTATAAGGCAGAGGTAATGTCCGAAAGAAAATAGAACCTTCTACGCCTGCTCCTCAAGCCGCGCATCCAGAGGTTTGGACGATGGAACACATCGCATCCCCAGCACAGATGGGATTGAATATTGCCACCTTAGCTGGCGGCTGCTTTTGGTGCCTCGAAGCGGTCTATGACCAAATGAAGGGTGTGGCAGCGGTCGAGTCTGGCTACATGGGTGGCCAGATAGATCATCCGACGTATGAAGCCGTGTGTAGCGGCAGGACTGGGCACGCAGAGGCAGTACGCATTACATTCGACCCTGCCATTGTCAGCTATCGCGAGTTGCTAGAGGTGTTTTTTGTTATCCACGATCCTACGACACTCAACCGGCAGGGCCATGATGCCGGCACACAATACCGTTCGGCTATTTTTTATCACACCCCAGACCAGAGACAGGTTGCAGACGAGGCTATTGCAGAGGTTATGAAAGGAGGGATGTATCCCGGATCTATTGTGACGCAAGTCGAGTCGGCGGGAACGTGGTATGAAGCCGAGCCCTACCATCAAGAGTACTTTTCAAGAAATCCATTCCAGGGGTACTGTGCCGCGGTCGTTGGGCCAAAGGTTGCCAAGTTCCGCAAGCTCTTTACCGCGAAACTCAAGTAATAATATCTCCTCCAATCAGGTATTGCTCTCGTGGTCGAGCCACGCATCCTCATGTCCATCTGCGCGATCGGATGCGCGCAGACCTACGAAGTCGAACAGCCGTCGGTCCAGGAGAAGCGGTGGCGCCACGTTCGACAGAGCGGCGAACATACTGTCTGTACAGCCAGGCGAACGTTGCTCCCACTCGCGCAGTAACGTCTTTATTTGTTTTCGCTTGAGATCCTCTTGTGAGCCGCAGAGATCGCAGGGAATAATGGGAAATGCGCGCAGTTCGGCATATTGAGCAAGGTCGCTCTCTCGAACAGCGGACAGAGGGCGAATGACCACATGCCGGCCATCTTTCGAGCGCAATTTCGGTGGCATCGTCTTGAGTTTGCCAGTGTAAAATAAGTTCAGGAAGAGAGTTTCAATAATGTCATCGCGGTGGTGACCCAAGGCGATCTTGGTCGCGCCCAATTCCGTGGCGACGCGATAGAGAATGCCACGACGGAGTCGGGAGCAGAGTGAACAGGTGGTCTGCCCTTCAGGGATGAGTCGCTTGACGATTGAGTAGGTGTCTCGCGTCTCGATATGGAATGGGACCCCGATATGTGAGAGATAGTCGGGAAGCACATGAACGGGAAACCCTGGTTGCTTTTGATCCAAGTTTACTGCGACTAGGTCGAAATGAATCGGAGCACGCCGTTGTAAGACCAGTAATAAGTCGAGCAATGCATAGCTGTCTTTTCCTCCTGAAAGGCAGACCATGATCTTGTCGCCGTCTTTGATAAGGCCATACTCGCCGACTGTCTCCCCAACAAGGCGAAGTAGTTTGGTTTGCAGCTGTTCCGTGGTTTCGTCCAGCTTGAGGTATGGGCGTGGGGAGCTTGTTGGATGTGACATCGGTCGGCATTCTACGCGGTCGGCCACGCGGCTGTCGATCTCCAGCCGGAGGCATCATGGGGAATATTGAAAACCGCCCTAGCGGCAAACCTCAGTCAGTTCTATTCGTGTGCACGGGGAATATTTTTCGCAGTGTAACGGCTGAGTACGCGCTCAAGGCCAGACTCGGTACCGATACATCCTACGTCGTCAGCTCGGCGGGGATCGACGCCAAGGCTCAGTCGATGCATGAATGGGTTCTGGCTCGATTGCGTGAAAAGGGAGCTGATCCGACCAGTCATGTCCAGCGACAACTTACGGAGGAACTGATTGAGGCCGCCGACTTCATCATTGCGATGGGACGAAACCACCAAGCATACATCCGGGAAGAATATGGACAAGACGTTCCCCTGTTTAATCAGATCTGTCTTGGCCACGACAAGCCGATTTTGGATTTGCATGAAGCGATACCGGATTGGGAAACTGACCCTGAGCGGGCCCGCGCCTATGTGTGTTCGGTGATCGATACCATTTGGACCACGGCACCAGCCCTTCTTTCTCGCCTCCGTTAGACCGGTTTACGGCATCTATTGCCTCTGTCGGTTCATTCTTGGACTTGATCGGACATTTTTTCTCCACCTATACGCCGCAATCAATACAAAGGCCTTTTCAAGCAGGGCAATGTTGAGGCGCGTGCTATATTTCCCACAGCACCTTTTGCAAGTTGACGGGGCAGAATATGGCATCGATGCAACGATTGCGGGCACAGGACGTGACAGCGTCTGACAACCATGGTCACGAGCCAGAATGGGTCTCGTGGTCCAACGAGATGCTTCTGAATCTCCCCATGAGCCAACTTGGCATTACCCTCGGCGGGGTATTCCTGTCAGAACAGATCCGGCAACTCTACGCCGAACTCGAAGCCAGGCAGCTAATATTTCTCCCTCATTTTTGGTTGTCCAACGAATGGTTTACTCCGGACGGTGTGCCGGGGATTGCCGTTCCGTTTTATCTGGCCCATCCACGACTCGCAAAACTTGAAATGGATCAGATGCTTGAGGTCGAGGGGGGGACTGCGGAGTGGTGCATGCGCATTTTACGGCATGAGGCCGGCCATGCCATCGAAAATGCTTATCGCCTCCGTCGTCTTCGCCTTCGCCAACGGGTCTTTGGGCGCTCGTCTGATCCCTACCCCAAGTATTACAGCCCCAGGCCGTATAGTCGGAGCTTTGTGCGCCATCTCGATGTGTGGTATGCGCAAAGCCATCCGGATGAAGATTTTGCGGAGACCTTCGCAGTCTGGCTGACGCCAGATTCGACATGGGCCGACCGCTACAAGGGCTGGCCGGTGCTCAAGAAGCTGCAGTATGTCGACGGGCTAATGAAAGGGCTGGCAGCGGTTCCGCCCAAGGTGGTTACGAGTGAGGAGATTGATCCGCTGTCCGAACTGAAGAAGACCTTGCGCGAGCACTATGAGCGAAAGCGCAGGCATTACGGGGTTGAACGGCCATCATTGTATGATCCAGACTTGAAGCGACTATTTTCCGATGCCCCTGCCCACACGGATAAGCTGAGCGCCGCCACCTTCTTGAACCGCTTCCGCAAAGAGGTGCGCCGCAAGGTCGCCGCCTGGACCGGCGAATATCAGTACACGATTGATCAGGTCTTGGAGGACATGATTCAGCGCTGCCGTCAGCTTCACCTGCGACTGCCACTCGCGGAAGAGCAGGCGAAATTAGATTTCACCATCTTGCTGACCGTCCACACGATGAACTGCTTGCGCAGCGGGCGACATAAGGTGGCGGTATGAAGCGGCTCAGAATTCTCGTCTTGATGCACGAAGATCTGGTCCCTCCAGATCCTCTCAATGGGCAGGAAGTGACAGGAGCCGAGTGGAAGACGGAATACGATGTCGTCTCCACGCTCCGCAAGCTCGGGCACGACGTGAAGCCTCTAGGAGTCAAGAGCGATCTAGGAGTACTTCGATCGGCCATAGAAGACTGGAAGCCGCACATCGCCTTCAATCTGCTTGAAGAGTTCGATGGGGTGGCGGTGTATGATCAGAATGTCGTGTCGTATCTTGAACTGCTTCACATGCCCTATACCGGCTGTAACCCACGTGGTTTGATGTTGGCACGCGACAAAGTTCTCTCCAAGAAGCTGTTTTCGTTCCATCGTATTCCGTTCCCGGAGTTTATGGTGGTACCGCAGGGGCGGACGGTTAAGCGGCCCAAGTGGCTGTCATTTCCCTTAATTGTGAAATCGGTGACCGAAGAGGCGTCGCTTGGGATCTCTCAGGCATCCATTGTCCAGGATGACGATAAACTCAAGGAGCGAGTCGAATTCATCCATGCGAGTGTGGGGACCGGCGCCCTCATTGAACGGTACATCGAAGGGCGCGAATTCTATGTCGGAGTGATGGGCAATGGGCATGTCCACGTCTTGCCGGTGTGGGAGTTGATGATGGACAAGCTTCCAGATGACGCCCGCCGGATTGCGACAGAACGAGTCAAGTGGAGTCGCACGTATCAAGACAAATATGGGATTCGGTCAGGCGAAGCCAGAAATCTTCCTGAAGGGAAAGCCGAGAAGATTCAACATCTCGCAAAGCGTGTCTATCGCACCCTCGGCCTGAGCGGCTATGCACGTATCGACGTACGAATGGACGCGGAGGAGCAGGTGTACGTACTGGAAGCCAATCCGAACCCACAAATTGCGCACGACGAAGATTTTTCTGATTCGGCAGAAAAGGACGGCTATACCTATAAAGATCTGTTGCAAGAACTGCTGAATATCGGGCTCCGCTGGCGGCCGGCCAAAGCGGCATAACTGGTACCTCTGCCTCACCCAATATCCTCAGACACAGGCCTCAGCCTGTCAGAGCGCCGCAACCTCGCAGTGCTCTGCCGAGGCCTGCGTCTATTTGCCGTGGGTCGCTGAGAACTTCGGAGCAGAAAGTGGAGGGCGCGAACGAAGCGAGGGATTTCCCTCTTGCCTTACTTATGGGCCGAAGCGGAAACCAAACAGCAAGGCAACGCTTGTTTGGTCGTTCTCCCGTAACGAAGGAGAAAGATTGATGTCGTGGAGATTCACGATCAACGTCGAAGTCAAGGCGAGATTGTGAGAGGCTTGGTACTCCAGTGAGACGCCAATAGGGATGTACCAGCTTGTATCGTTGCGGTCGACAGGCACAGGGCCGGTTCTGCGGTCTAGGTCTGCATGGATCAATCCGATCCCCGTGAAGGGCACCAGGTTGATGCCGTTATTGAGGCGAAAATAATAACGGCCGACCCCGGCGAAGGAGATCTGAAAGAGATCGCCCATTGGGCTGATCTGCATCATCGGTCCGATAGAGAAGTTTCGATCGAGGTAGTAGTCACCACTGAATGCCAGGTTGAATACCGTGCCATTGACCGTTCCGGCTGTGAGTCCCAGTCCGCTTCCGAATCCCCAGCGTGGTTCGTCTGCTTGGGCGTGAGGTGCTCCTAGAATTGTGCTCGTGGCTAAGATCGCCAACAGCATGGCAGCACAGATCCATCGTGAGCATGTGGCGGTAATCTGTCGAATCATGACGGCGGACTTTAGCATAGAGGGCAGGCTTGGACAAGTGTCGTTTGAGTGCACAGGCGACAGTAGCGTATGCTTTCAAACCCAAGGCGAAGGAGGAGGCCAAGCATGTCAGCCAATTCGATGACGCCGAGGCAAGCAGCGGCTGCTCTGGTCGCCGCCATGCCGGTCGGTGTGTCGGTTCAGCAGCTGGAGGAATATGGGATCGAGGCGACAACGGAGCAGGCTCAAGCCATCACCCAAGAAGTGCTCTCGCTCAATCTGTTTTGGATTTTCGCGGCCATCGAAGCGCATATTCCGAAGAAATATCAACCCGCGCTATTGGAACTCATCTTGGCTTCGATAGAAGCAGGATGGGGTTCGCTCGTTCCCGTCGGTTCAGCTTCCTGGACTGCCTACCTCAACGAATGGCAGGAACGCCGCCGTCGATATACCCGCTTGGTTGAAGAAGGAGCAAGTCCGCTTGCGGTGAGTGCGGAAGCCGCCACGTTGATGGAGGAGAATCGATTGGTCAAAGAAGTAGAGCGACATAATCTTTTGACCCTGCTGATTGATTTTGTGCCGGTCGACACCTATGGGCGGTTACTGGAAGACGTCGGATGATCTTCTGGCCGGCCGCGATAGGTCAGAGGTAGCGGTGATCGAGGACCTTCCCCGTTTTGTCCATTTCATAGAGCAGCGGCGCACCGGTTGGGATATTCAGTTCCAGTACTTGTTCTCGCGAGAGCTGCTCCAACTCCATGATCAGGGCTCGTAAACTATTTCCGTGCGCCGCGACGAGGATGGTGTCCCCTTTCAAGAGATAGGGCTTGATGGTATGTTCATAGTAGGGCAACACACGCTCTGCGGTGTCTTTCAGGCTTTCCCCTCCTGGCGGAGGCACGTCGTAACTTCGCCGCCAAATCTTCACCTGGGCCTCGCCGTATTTTTTCGCAGTTTCGTCTTTGTTCAATCCTTGCAGTTCGCCGTACATCCGTTCGTTTAAGGCCTTGTCTTTCTCGATGGGGATACCAGTCTGGCCGATAGTTTCGAGCACGAGCCGCAACGTTTCATTTGCGCGGGCCAACACGGAGGTAAAGGCCCGGTCGAACTTGAAACTACGAAGTTTCTCGCCCGCGTCTTTCGCTTCCTGAATGCCGCGAGGAGAGAGCGGCACATCGACCCAACCGGTAAAACGGTTTTCCAGGTTCCATTGCGATTCGCCATGTCGAAGCAGAACTAACCGAGCCATTGTGCGTCCTCTTGAGTTTGAAAGCGTATGGTTATAGGCCAGAGCATACTGGAACAGGTATCCAAGTCAAGCGGCTACTTTCGGTCTAGGGAATCAGTGTACAAGCAAGGTTTTGGAATCAGGTCTGGATCTACTGGTAGCCAACGAGAATGTCCCAAGCTTAGACGCTGCTCGCGGCAGTCGGTTTTGCTGGATTCTCTACCGGTCGTTCACCATCTGGCAGTCCATCTTGAAGCATTTTGAACATGGTGATCGCGAACAACACGTACAAGGCGACTCCGATCCAGATCACGTAGGACTGGACGCCTCCACGTTCTTTTAGTACCTCATCCTGCTTCGCCGGATCAATCCCTACGTTCTTCTTAATGTCGTCGATATGTTCACGGCAGTGCCAGTAGTACACATAATTTGCCGTCGCTCCGGCCATGATGCTCCAGATGAGGCCCACGGTAACGTCGCCGGTCAAGTAGGTCGAGATCATCGGACCGAGGGCGTAGACCGCTGCGTATACATACATTTTTCGGTAGAGAAACCAGAGGAAGGAAATATACAGAAAGGCCGGCCAATTCCAGGTCAGGGCGAATTTCGGCCCTTCTCCCAATCCGAACTTATTAAAATGTTTCAGGTAGCGATCGGCGTGGGGGCCGATGAATTGGCGCCAGAGATGTTCATCGGGGTGGATTTCAGAGTGGGTGATGGGGGCGGCGATCGGTGGTTCTGGTTCGACGGCAAGCGTATTTCCGCACTGGTGGCAAAATTTCGCGTCTTCCTGATTCTGCTGTTGACACTGCGCACAGGGTTTCATCCGGCAGAGAGTATCACAATGAAGCGTCACCTGGGTAAAGAAGCAGCAAGTTGCTTCCACTGATAGGCCTATGCTACCTTCCCTTACTTTACAAAGGGATACGTCTGTCATGGCGACAGAAAAACTGAAGCAGGACGCCGCACGATATTTGATGCAGACGTATACGCGTCAACCGCTCTCGATCATTCGAGGGAGCGGGACAAAGGTATACGACCTTGAGGGGCGCGAGTACCTTGATTTCGTCGGCGGGATTGCCGTAAATATCCTCGGGCATGGCCACCCGGATCTGGTTCAAGCGATTCAGCGCCAAGCCGCACAACTGATCCATACCTCCAACCTCTACTACACCGAACCGCAAGTGAAGCTGGCCCAGAGGTTGGTAGACCACTCGTTTGCCGACAAGGTGTTCTTTTGCAACAGCGGGGCGGAAGCGAATGAAGCGGCGATCAAGCTGGCTCGCCGGTATTCCCATGACAAGTATGGAGCTGGGCGGTTCGAGATCCTTACGATGAAGAACTCGTTCCACGGTCGGACGTTCGCGACATTGACGGCCACGGGCCAGGATAAAGTTCAGAAAGATTACGAGCCGTTGCTCCCGGGCTTTCGCTATGTGACCTTCAATAATCTGGAAGAACTGGAACGGTCCGTGACCGACAAGACCGCGGCGATTCTGCTTGAGCCGATTCAGGGCGAGGGGGGCGTCCATGTCGCGGGTCGCGAGTACCTGAAGCGGGTCAGAGATCTGTGCTCAAAAAAAGATGTGCTGTTGATGTTCGACGAAATACAAACTGGGATGGGACGCACTGGGACGCTGTTCGCTTATGAGCAGTTAGGGGTGCAGCCGGACATCATGACCTTGGCGAAAGGGTTGGGGGGTGGCGTGCCCATCGGAGCCTGCCTCGCGACGGACTCCGTGGCGAAGGCCTTCTCGCCCGGCAGTCATGCTTCGACATTCGGCGGCAATCCGCTCGCCTGTGCAGCTGGCCTGGCCGTCTGTCATGCCCTGTTGGAAGGCCACGTGCTCGATCATGCGCGCCGGATGGGAGAGTATTTTGCGAAGGGGTTATCGGCCTGTAAAGAGAGACATCGGGTGGTGCGGGAGGTGCGGGGTCTTGGGCTTTTGCAGGGGATTGAGCTTGATATGGATGGGAAAGCCGTTGTGAGCGAATGTTTGGCTCGCGGTATTCTCATTAATGGAGCCGGCGAGCATGTGCTGCGGTTCGTGCCGCCCCTCATCATCACCCAGTTGGAAATCGATCGATTGATCGAGACGCTGGATCAAATTTTCAGCAAACAGGCGGCGTAGGGCGTACTTACGCAGAGTAGACATCGCGCAGATGACGACAAGAACGATAGGAATGCAGGCAGTCAAGAAAGACTTTCTGGATGTTGCGGCCATCAGCAAGGCGGAAGTGGAGAGTTTGCTGAAGTCTGCGGCTCTATTGAAGGACAAGCAGCGGCGCGGGATTCTTCATCCACTGCTTCCAGGCAAGACATTGGGGCTGCTGTTTCAGAAACCATCGACGCGCACGAGAGTGTCGTTCGAAGCGGGGATGAACCAGTTGGGCGGCCATGCTCTGGTATTGCCCATGGCCGAGATCCAGCTTTCGCGAGGAGAAAGTGTCGCCGATACGGCGCGCGTGTTATCACGCTATCTCGACGCGATCGTCATTCGCACCTATGACCATTCGATAGTGGAGGAATGGGCGAGGGAAGCGACGATGCCGGTGATCAATGGGCTGACCGACCTAAGCCATCCCTGTCAGGCCCTTTCAGACCTCCTGACTATTCGCGAGAAAAAGGGACGTTTGAAGGGGATCAAGATCGCCTATATCGGCGACGGCAACAATGTGGCGAATTCACTGATCGAGGCGGTGGCGAAGATGGGGATGACCATCACTCTTGGGTGTCCGGTGGGGTATCAGCCGGAGCAGCATGTTGTGGATAGGGCGAGGGTCGAGGCTGCAGCAACCGGTGCGGTGATCGAAATAGGGCACGATCCTCATGTCGCGGCGAAGGAAGCTGACGTTATCTACACCGATATCTGGATCAGTATGGGACGCGAACGGGAGCATGCGCGACGGCTAAAAGCGTTGGCTCCGTATCAAGTAAACAGCCGCCTGTTGCATCGGGCCAAGCCCGATGCGATTGTCATGCACTGTTTGCCCGCCCACCGAGGTGAAGAAATCAGCGCCGAGGTGCTGGATGGTCCGCAGTCGGTCATCATCGACCAGGCGGAGAATCGGTTGCACATGCAGAAGGCCATCTTAACGAACCTATTAGGCAAGAGGAGTCGAATGAGACGATGAGTCGTATCATGAAGAAAGTCGTGCTGGCCTATTCAGGCGGACTTGATACTTCCGTGATCTTGAAGTGGCTACAAGAAACCTACGGCTGTGAGGTTATCGCGTTCTGTGCCGATCTAGGGCAAGGCGAAGATCTGCAAGCGATCAAGGTCAAGGCGCAAAAGCTTGGCGTGAAAAAGGTCTACGTCGAGGACCTGCGCGAGACCTTCGTGAAGGACTATGTTTTCCCCATGTTACGCGGCAACGCCATATACGAAGGCTGTTATCTGCTCGGAACCTCGATTGCGCGGCCCCTCATTGCGCGGCGTCAGGCCGAGATTGCGCTCAAAGAAGGCGCCGAAGCCGTGTCGCATGGTTCCACCGGAAAGGGCAACGACCAGGTGCGGTTCGAGCTGACCTACACGGCGCTGGCGCCGAGTCTCAAGATCATCGCGCCCTGGCGTGAATGGACGATGAAGTCGCGGCGTGAATTGATCGAGTATGCCGATAGACATGGCATCCCCATCACGGCGACGAAAGCCAAACCCTACAGCATGGACCTGAATTTGTTCCATGTGAGTTATGAAGGCGGCATCTTAGAAGATCCCTGGGAATCGCCGCCGGATGAAATTTTCCAAATGACGGTGTCGCCGGAGCAGGCGCCGAACAAGCCGCTCGAAGTTGAAATCGGTTACGATGCCGGTAATCCGGTATCCGTCGACGGCAAGAAGATGAGCCCGGCAACGCTGTTGGCGCATCTCAATAAGCTGGGGGGGGCGCATGGGATCGGGCGTGTCGATCTGGTGGAGAATCGCTACGTTGGAATGAAATCGCGCGGGGTCTATGAAACGCCGGGCGGAACGATCCTCCATGTGGCGCATCGCGGATTGGAGTCGTTGACGATGGATCGCGAGGTGCTGCACTTCAGGGACAGTTTGATCCCGCGCTTCGCCGATCTGATTTACAACGGCTATTGGTTCAGTCCGGAACGGGAAATGATCCAGGCCTCGATCGATATGGCGCAGCAGGACGTGACCGGCACGGCGAGGGTGAAGCTCTACAAGGGGAGTTGCACGTTGGCCGGGCGCAAGTCGAAGAATTCGCTCTATCGTCTCGATATTGCCACGTTTGAAGAGGACGAAGTTTATAATCAGAAAGATGCCGAGGGTTTTATTCGGTTGAACGCGTTGCGGCTGAAAATCAGAGCTCAGAGAAAGAAGGGCTCCTCCTGATGGGACGAGCAACGGGCCGCAGCCCTGCCGTGTTGGAAGGCGGAAAGGCCTGGGGTGGGCGGTTCAAACACAAGACGAACCGGTTGGTGGAATCTTTCACTGTTTCGGTGGCGGTCGATCGTCGGCTGTACGCCCATGATATCCAGGGCAGTATCGCCCACTGCAAGACGTTGGGGAAGGCACGCGTGTTGACCGCCTCTGAAGCCAGGACGATCGTGCGGGGCCTTGAGTCGGTGAAGACGGAATTTGATCGGGGCCGTTTTCGCTTCACCCCTCAAGATGAAGACATTCATATGGCGATCGAGCGCCGGCTGACAGAATTGATCGGCTCCCTCGGCGGCAAGTTACACACGGGCCGAAGCCGGAATGACCAGGTTGCATTGGATATTCGGCTGTACTTGCGGGATGAACTCAGTCGGCTCGTGGCCAATCTGGAAGATTTTCAGCGGGTGCTGGTGGCGAAGGGAAAGGCGAATCTAACGGTTGCCATGCCGGGCTATACGCATCTCCAGCGTGCCCAGCCGGTGCTGTTCGCGCATCATCTCTTGGCCTATGTGGAAATGATCGAACGGGACAAGGGGCGACTTCGCGATGCATCGGTGCGTGTGAATGTCATGCCATTGGGGTCCGGTGCGCTCGCAGGGACCAACTACCCAGTCGATCGCCGGTTCACCGCAGAGCTATTGGGTTTTCCCTCCGTGACGCAAAACAGCCTCGATGCCGTGTCCGATCGGGATTTTGTGATTGAGATAGCATCGGCGCTGTCGATTACGATGATGCACCTGTCCAGGCTCAGTGAGGAATTGATCCTCTGGTCGTCTCAGGAGTTCCAATTTGTTGGGCTTCCCGATACCTTTTGCACCGGCAGCAGTATGATGCCGCAGAAGAAAAATCCCGATGTGCCCGAACTGGTGCGGGGCAAGACGGGACGGGTCTATGGTCATTTGGTGAATCTGTTGACGACCCTTAAGGCTCTGCCCTTGAGTTATAACCGAGACCTCCAAGAGGACAAGCCGGCGCTCTTCGACGCCCTCGATACCGTCACCGCCTCAGTAAAAGTCTTGACCGAACTGATGCGCCGACTCACCGTGAACCGGGACGTTCTCAAGCGGGCGGTTCAGGGTGGTGGAATGTTAGCGACGGAAGTTGCGGATTATCTTGTGACCAGAGGCGTGCCGTTTCGCGAAGCGCATGCGATCACGGGCCGACTGGTGCGGGCCTCACTGGACCAAGGCCGTGAATTCACGGCTTTTTCGCTCAATGAGCTGCGGGCATTCTCCGAGCGAATTGAAAAGGGTCTGCTCGCTCGGTTGACGGTCACTGCCGCAATCGACCGAAAGTCTCAGGTCGGTGGAACTGCCAGAACGAGTGTGGAGCGGCGGATCAAGGAACTCGATCGGATGCTCTCGTGAAGGTGTGGACGCCGGGTACGATGTCTATTGTGGCGGGCATGATGATGGGCTTGTTGGCGGCTTGCGGATCCGTGGGGCCGCCGGTTCCTCCTGAAAGTGTCGGTGTAAATTCGACCATTGAACGGCAAAAGGAGTTAGAGGCGATCGAGGAGAAACGGCGTGGCGCAGCGGCGGCAGCCGAATCTTCCGAGTCACAGCCGGACCCACTGTTACAGGGACAGGATGTCAATCTACCTCCGTTACAACCGGTGGGAACCAGGTAAGATTTTAGCCCCTCTTGCTGGACCTGCATAGCCGGATAACGCTATACTGCAACGCTGGCAATTGTTGTGCAAGGATGGGCCGGGGTTCAGCGGCATCGAGGTTGAGCAGCTAGAGTTTCAATCCATTCAGGATAAAGTTGGCGTACGCCAACAGGAATTGTTGAAAACATTTCAATGAACGTATTGATACCCCCGGCTGGATAGCCGGGTAGAGGTCAGGAGGACCACTTCATGGATCTTATTCAACCGGTACGGCAGAGTCAGCTCATCGGCCAGGCGGCAACGATCAAGCATGCACCGGGCAAACGGCTGTTGCTGGTCGATCCCTACCCGCGCAATAATCCCTATCGGTTGACTGCTTCGGAGCGGCGTGCGGTATGGTTTCCCAAGCTGAGTTTGCCGGTGATCGCGGCCTACACGCCGGCGAATTGGGAAGTAAGTCTGGTCGATGAAGCGGTCCAAGATATCGACTTCGACTATCCCTGTGACATGGTCGGCCTCTCCATCATGACTACCTATGCCCCTCGCGCATACGAGATCGCAACGGAATTTCGCAAGCGAGGCAAGACGATCGTCATGGGGGGCGTCCATCCCACATACTGCCCCGACGAAGCCCTTCGGTATGCCGACGCGATCGTCTGTGGAGAAGCCGAAGATCTCTGGCCGCAGTTGGTCGCGGACTATGAAGCGGGGACGATGCAGCGCATGTATAAGATGACATCGTTCCCCTCTCTGGAGAATTACAAGAGCCCCCGTGTCGAACTGCTGAGCCCAGACTCGTACATGACGAGACAGTGCAGTTTCACGACCCGCGGATGCCATTTCGACTGCGAGTTCTGTAGCGTGTCCCCGTTTAACGGAAAGACCACGCGGCGCCGGCCGGTGCCGGAAGTGATCACGGAACTTCGCAATGTTCAGCGATGGATTCGCAGTGAGTTGGTCGAGCGATTGCGCGACGAGCCGCTGTGGACCGCCTTCGTCACCGCGCTTCGAATTCGTGTAGGAATCGAGGACGGCAGCATTGTCGCGTTTGTCGATGACTTGCACAACAGCAACCGCACCTATTGCCGTGAGCTCTGGGCCGCGCTGAAGCCGCTCAAGATTAAATGGGGCTGCCAGTCCACGATGTTTCTCGCCGACGACGAGGAGATGGTCAAGCTTGCGGCTGAGAGCGGCTGCGTGTCGGTCTTCGTCGGGATGGAATCGCTCGATGAAGACGCGTTGGATGAAACGAACAAGCCGTTTAACCGAGTCAAGAAGTTCTCCGATGAAATCAAGATGTTCCACGATTACGGCATCATGGTGAATCCCGGGATCGTGTTCGGATTCGACAGCGACGATGTGACCGTGTTCGAACGGGCCGTCGACTTCTTGACGAAGAACCAGGTGGAATTGGCGTACTTCAACGTGCTGACGCCCCTTCCTGGCACGGCGCTGTTCGACCGCTACGAAAAGGCCGGTCGTATCTTCGATAGGGACTGGGCGAAATACGACGGCAAGCATGTGGTGTTCCAGCCTAGCCGTATGACGGTCGAGCAGCTACAAGATGGCTTCCACTGGGCCAATCATGAATTCTATTCGATCCCTTCAATCTGGAAACGGTTGTCGGGCACGAGTCAACGGCTCATTCCGCGATTGGAGATGAATCGGGAGTTCCGAAAATTGGTCAAGCGAACCTGCCCCAAAGCGTCCCTATCGCCGCTCGCGGGGGTGTTGAAGAATCTCCAAGCGAAGCTCCCGGTGTTGGACAAGGAGAAATTGGTTCCTAGCGCGCTGCATGCGTTGAAACAGGCGTTAGATCCGAACGCGCTCTCGGCGCAGCAGTTGATATTTCACATCAAGGCCAAGCGGCATGACAAGTTTGCCGCGTTGTTTGTAGATCTTGAGGGCACGCTCGATCGCCTGAATGCCTTGGAATTGATCAAGCGAATCAAGGAAGCGGCCAATCAGGCAAGCATGGACATCATCGTCAACTTCGAGCACCTCAAGCTGGCGACGCCAGACGCCCTCAAAGCGTTGGTGGCTTCAGACGCGATGAAGTTAGCCATTCCGAATGTGAAGGTTCGCTATCGTAAGTTCAAGGATGCGTTCGAGGCCTCATTGCAAGGCTTCCCGCTTGCAGGTATCGAGCATCTCAACGAAGATTTGCAGGATGCATAATTTTGAGTATCGACACGGTGAACTCTATTGCGAGCAGGTGCCGGTCAGCCGGATCGCCAAGGAGGTCGGCACGCCGTGTTACGTCTACAGCTACACGACCCTCGTTCGTCATTACCGGGCTTATGACGGGGCCTTCAAAAGTATCCCCCATGTGATTGCCTTCGCCATGAAGGCCAATTCCAATATCGCGATCCTCCGCCTTATGGCCAAGGAGGGGAGCGGGGTGGATATTGTGTCAGGGGGAGAACTCTTTCGGGCGCTCAAGGCGGGCGTTCTTCCCTCGAAGATCGTTTTTGCGGGGGTAGGCAAGAGCGCGGAGGAGATTCGCGAGGCCCTGAAGGCCGACGTCCTCATGTTCAACGTCGAGTCCTCGGCCGAGCTGCAGGCGCTTAATGAAGTGGCGGCTTCCGTCGGAACCAAGGCGAGAGTCGCCCTCCGCATCAATCCTGACATCGATCCGAAAACGCACCCCTACATTTCGACCGGTCTCAAAAAGAGCAAGTTCGGGATTGCCGCAGACCGGGCGCTCGAAGAGTTCGCCCTGGCTTCCTCGCTCGCCAACATCGATGTCGTCGGGGTCCACAAGCATATCGGGTCACAGTTGACCGAAGTCACACCGTTCGTCGAGGCCGTGAAGAAGGTGGTGAAGCTGGTTGGAGCCTTGAAGTCGCAGGGCATCAACATCCGCTATGTCAATATCGGCGGAGGTCTTGGCATTACCTACTCGGACGAAACGCCGCCGTTGCCGCAGGATCTTGCAGATGCCGTGTCGCCACTGCTGAAGGATTTGAATATCACCCTGATCATGGAGCCTGGTCGCGTCATCGTCGGCAATGCAGGTATTCTCGTAACGAAGGTGTTATATCGGAAGGACGGCGAAGCAAAGCGGTTCATCATCGTCGATGCAGCAATGAACGACCTGATCCGTCCGAGCCTCTACGGGGCCTATCACGATATTCGTCCCTTGTCAGAGGCGGTATTACAGCGGCCCAAGCATCACGTGGATGTGGTCGGTCCAGTCTGCGAGTCCGGAGATTTTCTGGCGAAGGACCGGTCGCTGCCGGAGGTCAATCCTGGGGACATGCTGGCGGTGATGAGTGCAGGGGCTTATGGATTTGTGATGGCTTCGAATTATAATTCGCGACCTCGGGTGCCGGAAGTCCTGATCAAAGACGGGGAAATCCATGTCATCAAGACCAGGGAGACGTACGAGGACTTGATAAAGGGCGAAACGATTCCGGCATTCCTCGATTGAGGAGCGGATTTCGCGGCGAAGGGGTGAACATGTTTACCGGTGCATTGATTGCCATAGTGACCCCGTTCAGGAATGGCAAGGTTGACGAGCGGGCTTTCGGCGACCTTATAGAATGGCAAATTGCCAACGGGACGAACGGGATTGTGCCCTGCGGCACCACCGGCGAATCCGCCACTCTCTCGCACGAGGAACACCACCGCGTGATCGAGTTGACCGTCGAGGTAGTCAATCGGCGCGTCCCCGTGATTGCCGGGACCGGCTCCAACAGCACAGAAGAAGCGGTGTCCCTCACGAAGCATGCCAAGCAGGCAGGGGCTGACGGGGCACTGATCATTACGCCCTATTACAACAAGCCGACGCAAGAAGGACTGTACCGTCATTACAAAATGATCGCGGAGTCCGTGGACCTTCCTCAAATCCTCTACAACATTCCCGGACGGACCGGCGTGAACATGTTGCCTTCCACGGTGGCGAGGCTCTGCGGGTTTCAGAACATTGTCGGGATCAAAGAGGGGAGTGGGTCAGTCCAACAGGCCTCTGAGATCGCGCATACATGTGGCGATCGGATGATCGTTCTTGCCGGAGATGACGCCCTGACGTTGCCCATGATGGCAGTTGGAGGGAAAGGGGTCATTAGCGTGACATCGAACGTTGTCCCATCCGAGGTGGCGCAATTGGTCAAGGCTTTCTTGAGCGGACGCATCGACGAAGCGCGCCGGATTCATTTCGCACTATCGCCGCTCTTCACCGCACTCTTTTATGAGACCAACCCGATTCCGGTGAAAACTGCGCTGGGGATGATGGGCAAAATCGATCCGGAGTTGCGGCTACCGCTTTGTGCCATGGCGGCTGAGACGAAGGATCAACTGACGCGGGTCTTAAAGGATGCAGGCCTCATTTGACGGAGGGGTGAGGCGTAAGGGGTAAGGTTTCGGATGATCAACGTTATTGTCGCAGGGGCAGCTGGTCGCATGGGTTGTCGGCTGGTCGCTCTTATCAAAGATTCGACCACCCTGACGTTGGCCGGTGCGGTCGAAGGGAAGGGCCATCACGCTGTGGGTGACGATGCCGGAGAGACGGCTGGTTGTGGCCGTGCGAGCCTCCCGATTACCGACGATCTCGCGGGGCTCCTTGATAGAGGCGAAGTGGTCGTCGATTTTTCCTCCCCTGAAGCGACCTTGCATCATCTACGTACGGTGGCGCAGCACAAAAGAGCAATGGTGATCGGCACGACAGGATTTTCCGTTCCTCAGCTTGAAGAGCTAAAATCGCTTGCCCGCCAAGTTCCCTGCGTGTTGTCCCCCAACATGAGCGTGGGCGTCAATCTGATCTATAAGGTCATTAGTGAGATGGCGAAGACGTTAGGGGACGAATACGACATTGAAGTGATTGAAGCCCATCATCGTCTGAAAAAGGATGCGCCGAGCGGGACGGCGCTCAAGATTGCGGAAGTCTTGGCGCATGCCGTGAACCGCGATCTGGATCAGGTCGGCGTCTACGCCAGAAAAGGTCTTATCGGGGAACGGAAGAAAGGTGAAATCGGGATTCAAACAATTCGTGCAGGCGACATTGTCGGCGACCACACGATTCTCTTTGGCGGAATGGGTGAACGTATCGAAGTGACGCATCGAGCGAGTAGCCGAGATACCTTCGCGGGGGGCGCTCTACGTGCCGCTCGGTGGGTGGTCCGGCAGCCGCCAGGTCTCTACGACATGATGGACGTGTTGAGTCTCCGATAGGCCCTCCTCTCTGCTCCCTACATCGTACATCTGAAGGGGCAATTAGCTGTTGCCATGACAGATCTTCTGTTGAGGCGCCATCACGCTCATATCAGCCAAGAAAATTGGAGAGATTCGGAAGCAGTTATCGTGTGGCGCAGGAGGGGGACTGCATTATGGGTTATCGACCGATTGTCTCAAGATCCCGCTCGCTTGAGAGAGTGAGCGCAGCGGCTCTTCGTGTGGCGATCGCTGCAGATAGACGAGCATAAATTTCCTGGGCTGAGTCCGTCCAATCGGCATTGGGCGGATCGCCACGGAAGGCGGCTTCAGCTGCCTTGTGCTCGTCGTACGTGAGCGGTTTCGGTTCTGTCATAGCGCCGGTTAATGTCGTGCGGTAATAGGCCGAGGTTCCTGATCCGCTGATTTCCGGCGACCACAGTTCAAACACGCGAACACTGTGATCGCAAGCCCTGCGTTCAGATCCACTGCCCGTTCCGGTAACATCGCCCCGCGGCATTTATCGCAAATCGTCATGACGCAATCTACCATGATGGAATGCGGAAGCATACCCACCTGAAGTACTGATTTCTCTTGGAAGGTAGGCCCTTCCGCCTATATACAGCTAGGCCGTTTGAATAGAAGGTGGGAACGAAAATTCGTTAGTATATCGGCCAAGATAGAATAGGGAACCCTTGACAGTGGTCGTGCTGTCCCATAGGATTGTGGTATCAGTAAGGACGCCCCACTATGTATAGAATTATCCTCATTCTCGGGTTACTTGTGGTCCTGTATTTTCTCCTCCGGCGTGCCGTTCGGGCGCTCAAAGGCCCAGGTGAGCCGGATGGTCTCCTCCCCGGTAAGGATCACATGGTTCAGGACCCTGTTTGCTTGGTGTTTGTTCCACGGGAAGCGGCAATAACGGAAGATATTGGGGGGCAGACGTATTATTTCTGCAGCCGATCCTGCGCGCACAAATTTCAGGAAAAACTTGCCGGTTAACAGCCTGAGTAACTGGAGTCGGACAGCTTTTCTTCTTTGTCGAATTTGAGCGTAATCTGGCACTGATTAGGGGTGAAGTTAAAAAAAGGTGGGCCTGATTTTCCGCCGGCGATGCGATAGTAAGTCCAGGTTTCGCCGCCAAAAAATCTCGTGGCCTTGCCGCTCGGTGCTCCCCAGTTTTTCTCAAACCAGGCCTTGTCCTTGCCTTGAAGCTCAGCCGGTTTGAGTGACTGTTCAAGATAGGGATTACCACCGCCGCAGCCGGTCAGGATCAGACTGAATAGGAGCACCCAGGCCGATCGTTGCATCATGCATTCTCCTCGGTCGTATAGATATAAGCAGCGTAGAAACGAGCCATGGTGAAGCCGGATTCTAACCGGCAGTCTTGGGCCTGTCAAACTGGCATATGCTTGGGGGAGGATTGTAGCCAGGTTGAGTTCTTCATAGAATAACCGATAATGAACTGACCGCAATGATTTCTCATCTCGACATGAAAGGACAATGCCATGAAATTCTTTCTTGATACAGCCAACGTCAAGGAAATCCAGGAGGCGGCCAGCCTCGGACTTCTTGACGGAGTGACCACGAATCCGTCGCTTGTCGCCAAGGAAGGGCGCAGCTTTAAGGAAATGCTTGTCGAAATTTGCAACATCGTGGATGGGCCGATCAGTGCAGAAGTCGTCAGCCTCGAAGCCGATGCCATGGTGAAGGAAGGGAAGGAACTTGCAAAGATCCATAAGAACATTGTCGTAAAGGTGCCTTTGATTGCAGAGGGATTGAAGGCCACCAAGCGATTGGCCACCGAGGGCATCAAGGTGAACGTCACATTGTGCTTTTCTCCAACCCAGGCACTCCTTGCAGCAAAAGCCGGTGCATGGTGCGTCTCACCCTTCATCGGTCGGCTTGACGACATCAGTTCAAACGGAATGGAACTCATCCGCCAGATCCTGACCATCTACCGCAATTATGACTATAAGACCCAGGTGTTGGTGGCAAGTGTGCGCCATCCTCAGCACGTCGTCGAAGCTGCGCTCGCCGGTGGGCATATTTGTACGATGCCCTTCTCGATTTTTCAGCAGATGGTGAAACACCCGCTGACGGATAGCGGACTCAAGAAGTTTCTGGCGGATTGGGAGGCTCAGACCAAGAAGTAAGGCTGGCAGTAGGCTTGAAAGGTCCGTCAGCATTAAAGGTTAAGGCTGAGGCTGAGTGGGGGGGAAGTCAGATCTTCGCTCAGCCTTGATCTCAGCCTGCTTCACTCCTCCAGCTCGGCAAGTCGTTGGCGAGCCGTTGCGAAGATGTGGTGAAACATCGGTCTGGTCAATAGACCTGTGAAGGTATTTTGTTGGCTTGGATGGTATGAGCCGATCAGTGTAATGTTCCAGGGAAGAACCTGGACGATGCCATGGGAAAATTTCGGGAGCGGTGAGGGAAGTGGCAATCCCTCATCACGGCAGACTTTCAAGTAATGATCGAACGCAATCTTGCCCAGCGCCACAACCACACGGACCTTCCGTAATAATCGGAGCTCTTCCCGCAGATAGGGGCGGCAGGCCTTGAATTCTTCAGGGGCCGGTTTGTTGTCGGGCGGCGCGCAACGGATCGTGGCACCAATATAACAGTCCGATAGCTTCAGCCCGTCATCCCGGTGGTGTGAGCCTGGTTGGCTGGCGAAGCCAAATCGGTGTAAGGCGTCATAGAGCCAGTCCCCGCTACGATCGCCTGTAAATACCCGCCCGGTTCGGTTGGCACCGTGGGCAGCCGGAGCGAGCCCGAGCACGTAGAGGCGGGCATGGGAGTCCCCGAATCCAGGGACTGGACGTCCCCAATAGGTCCAGTCCTCATACTGCTTCCGCTTCTCTCTGGCAATCGTCTCCCGATAGGTGACGAGCCGTGAACAGGCAGTGCAGTGGGTGATGCGATCGTTGAGGAGGGCCAGCGCACGCATAGTCGCGCAGTCTAGCACGAATCTGAAAGTCGATCATGCTTGCCGGTCCCTTATCAGACTGTTAGCATACAAAGTTGCTATGGATCGTTCACTGTACGTAGGAGGCAGGATGGGCATGACGACATGGGTTCGAAGAGTCTTGGCACTCAATGGGTTGTGGATGGTGCTCATGTTTCCGATTGTGACAGGGGCACAGCCGCAACCTGAACAGTCCGAGGCGAAGGAGAGTATGCCTCGATCTGGAGCCAATGGTGAACCGGACCGAGAGGTGATCCTGGTCGATCCTCTTGAGTATCCCAACGAGCCAGAAGATCGCCTCGTCATTCTCCCGGAAATCAAGCGAGAAGGAGAGCGCTACTTCCTTAGTTCGTTTAAGTTGCCTGACAAGTTGACCTTTGCCGGCCAACCGGTTCCGCTCGATAACTGGCAGGTACGCGAACGCATTGAGTATGAGTTCTATCAATTTTTGGAGGATCAGGGCGAAAGTATCATTCTCGCCAAACGAACCGGACGTTGTTTCCCTCCTGCCGAAAAACAGTTGGCCGAGGCCGGGTTGCCGGACGACCTCAAGTATATGTTGCTGGTGGAGAGCAAGTGTGTGGCCGCCGCCTATTCAAAGGCGAAGGCGTCCGGGCCGTGGCAGTTTATCCCTTCTACCGGACGGCGCTATCGTCTCAAGAGCGACGCGGTCCTTGACGAACGCCGCAATCTGGAAATGTCGACGGAAGCGGCGGTCAAGTATTTGCGCTATCTCAAGGACTTCAAGGAAAACGATTGGTTCATGGCCATGGCCTCGTACAATGCCGGTGAAGAACGAGTTCGTAAGCTGTTGAAGGATCAAAATATTACCGACTATTGGAAGATGCACGGGCCGAGGGAAACGATGCGCTATGTCCCGAGAATCATTGCCGCCAAGGAAATCTATTCGCAGCCGGAGAAGTATTTGGGGCTGAGCAAGAAAGACCTGTATGTGCCGATGGAAATTGAAACGGTCACCGTCAACGTGAAAGATTCCCAACGAGCCCTCACCTCGATTGCCGAAGAATATGGAACCTACTTCCTGGAACTCAAGATGCTGAATCCTGAATTCAAGAAAGATGTGCTTCCACGCGGAACCTACCAAATGAAAGTTCCTCGGCAGACTTGTCCCTCCCGTTGTTTCAAGCAGGACAAGACTCCCTAGTAGGATGCTGAAAAAGTCCGCCAGCGTCGTTCTCGCATCGTTCAGACCCTCAACGTACCCCAGAGGGTACGCCTCGGGCCTTCACTCGCTGCGGCCTTGCTGGACGAACTTTTTGAGCATCCTGCGAGATTGTGTCCTGTTGTGCTAGACATACTGATCATTGAATTTCGGTGGGCCAGCACTATTTTCCGCAGTCTGCTAGTCTAGCGTAATCGTGATGCAGATTCCTTCCTCTCCTATCCGGCCGCTTCTGAAAAAATTGATCGTTCGAGGACTAGCTGCGGTAGACGCCCGTACGGCAGTCAGCCGTGCTATTCCCAGGAACGGAGAAGAACTGGTCATTGGCAGGCGTCGGTATGACCTGCGTCGCTATGAGCATATCGTCGTGGTCGGGGCAGGGAAGGCCACGGCTTCGATGGCCCAGGCGGTAGAACAGCGGCTGGGCCCTCGATTGCAAGGCGGCTTCGTTGTGGTCAAGCACGGCCATGTTGTGCCGACGAAACGGATTGTTGTTGCAGAAGCAGGTCATCCGGTTCCCGATCGGTTCGGGCGGAAGGCGGCGGCCAGGCTTAGTGCCATGGCCGCAGAACTTGGTCGGCGAGACCTTTTGATCGTGCTTCTGTCCGGTGGGGCTTCGAGTTTATTGCCTGCTCCTGTCGCAGGGATTACACTAGCCGACAAGCAACGGACCACGCAGGAACTCTTGCGATGCGGAGCGAGTATCCGTGAAGTCAATACCGTTCGAAAACATCTCTCGCGTATCAAGGGCGGACGTCTTGCCGAGTTGACCGAAGCCACCGTTGTGACGCTGATTCTGTCCGATGTGTTGGGTGACGACCTCAGCACCATTGCCTCAGGGCCGACAGTCCCGGACCCGACAACCTATCAAGAGGCTGTCACGATTTTGAAACGCCGTCGCATCTGGCGGGCGGTCCCTCAGCGAGTGCGCCTGCATCTCGAACGTGGATATCAGGGACTTGTGGATGAGACTCCAAAGCCTGGCTCCTCTCTGTTTCGTCGAGTCCATCATCATATCGTCGGGAACAACGAAGCGGCCGTCAAGGCTGTGGCACAGGCAGCCGGCGAGTCAGGTCTGCGAACTTTCGTGAATAGGTCGGCCTTAACCGGAGCGGCGCGAGATGAGGGGCAGCGGTTCGGCGCCCTCGCGAAAAGCATTGTGCGATCGGGCAAACCGCTGCAGCGGCCCTGTTGTGTGGTGGCTGGTGGAGAAACCACTGTGACTGTCACTGGAAAGGGAACGGGCGGGAGGGCGCAAGAATTTGCTGCAGCTGCTGCGTTGGAAATCGCCGGCCTGGCCAAGGTGTGGGTGGCGGCGATCGGCACCGATGGCACAGACGGTCCGACTGACGCGGCTGGCGCCGTGATTGATGGCAATACCGTGGCGCGCGCACAGCGCCTCTCGGTGGACCTGAAGGACGCGTTGAGGCGCCACAACACCTATCCCGCATTGAAGCGGCTCAAGCAACTCATCATGACCGGTCCCACCGGCACCAACGTGAATGACCTTTACCTCCTTCTTGTCCTCTAGGTAGTATCCACTTCATGGACCGCCCTCTCCTTCTTCCCTTGGCCGCCTGCACGCAACCATCTCTTGTCGGTGGGAAAGCCCTAGGCTTAGCGCGTCTGCTCGCAGGAGGATTTCCCGTTCCAGCCGGACTCTGCGTCACGACGGAGGCCTATGAGCACGCGCTTAGGGCGCCGGGATTTTCTCCAAAGAAGGAGTGGCAGGCAGCCCTGCATTCCACCGGGGCTGAACGTCAACGGGTACTCTCCCGCTGCCACACCATCATTCGGGATTGCGCGATCGATGAGTTGACGGCTCAGATCATCGAACAGGTCCATCGGCTAGACCTGGCGCCGAAGGGGCTGTGGGCGGTGAGGTCGTCAGCCACAAACGAAGATGGAACTCATGCGAGCTTTGCCGGAGTCTATCGCACACGCTTCGGCGTTTCGCTGGAGGAGATAGGTTCGGCAGTCAAGGATCTGTGGCTGTCGATCTGGGATGAGCGGGTTCTGAATTACCAGGCAACATCGGGGTTGAACGAAACACCTCCCGCCATGGCAATCGTGATTCAACCGCTGCTAGAGGCGAGCGCCGCCGGTGTGGCCTATTCCGTCCATCCCCTTACAGGCAGAGTGACCCAGGTGATGGTCAATGCAGTGGCGGGGCTTGCGGCAGCCCTCGTGGATGGGAGCGCGACGCCGGACCAGTATGTGGTTGAGATCGCAGAGAACGGTCAGCCCACCCGGGTCAGCCAACGGACGATTGCCAGGCAAACTCAGGCCTTGAGGGTGACAGGCCAGGGTCTTTGCGAAGTGCCGCTATCGGATGAGGTGGTGGGTCGTGCCACGTTGTCGGACGATCAGCTGTTTGCCCTGGCCCGTGCGGCCAAGCAGATTGAAAAATCATTCGGCCATCCAGTGGATCTCGAATGGCTCTACGATGAGGGTGGCCTGTGGCTGCTTCAAGCACGGGCCATCTCCGGCCTAGCCGGGCCTAGACCACTGGCCAATGACGATTGTGAATGGTCTCGCGCCAACTTCAAGGAGACGTTGCCGGAGTTGCCGAGCCCGCTCGGCCTGTCGTTTCTCGAACAGTTTATGGAACGCTACATTCTTTCACCCTATCGGCGCATGGGGTGCAAGATTCCAGAAGGGCTCTCGTCAGTCCGTACGTTCAAAGGTCGTCCCTACATCAATATGACGTTGTTTTACTCTCTCATTGCACAACTGCGGGGAGATCCCTCTTTAATGACGGAGCAGATGGGAGGAGAAACCCTTGTCAGGCCGCCGGCGATCCGCCCACTTGGGTGGATCGCGCTCGCCCGTGCGGGTGTTGTGATGATGGCCGAGATGAGAAAAGCTGTCCGTTGTGGGCCGGCCTGGTTCGCGGAGATGAAAGCGATGGCTACAGAACATCGCCCTGATCATATTCGGACCCTCTCAGGCGAAGACATCGCTTCACGCCTCGATGCCCTGGCGCAATGGCTCGATGAACGGGAGCTGACATTTGCCACCGCAGGAGGGGTCGCGCATTGCTTGCAAGCGTTAGGCGGTGTACTGCCCCGCTGGCTAGGCGGAGATTGGAGATCTCTGCTGAACGGGGCGCTCCAGGGTCAAGCGGTGGTGATCAGCGCGCAACAGATTGTCCGCCTGGCGGAAATGGCCGAGATGGTACGGCGTGATTCGTCAGTGACGTCGCTGTTTACCGAAGAGGGCTGGAATCCGATTGAGGCTCGTCGCAAGCTCGAAGGAACCGACGTGCTCCGTGCCTTTAACCGGTATCTCGACGACTACGGCCACCGAGGGGTTGGTGAGTCGGACCCCATGTCGCCTCGGTTTGCAGACAAGCCCGAACTGTTGCTGGCGGTATTGCGAACGCAGATTTTGGCTCAGACCAGCGCCGCTCCGGCGGATATTCTTCAACGCCAAACCATGGTACGAGAGCGGTCGCTTGCAGAGATTCGAGCCAGATTCGGATGGCGATTCCACCGGTGGATCATTTTCTCTTGGTGGTATCGACGGCTCTGCCGGTTTTTCGCCCTAAGGGAAGCGAATCGGCACCATTTGATGTACTACTCGGCGGCAACACGAAGCCTTCTGCTTCGCTTGGGCGAGTGGCTGGTCGAACAGGGGCGACTCTCGTCAAAGGAGGATGTTTTCTACCTTACGATCGAAGCGCGTGCCGACTTGCTAGCGGGAAGAGCGAGCGATTGGAAAGGGATGATTCAGGCTCGGCGGACCGAACGAGACCGAAACGCCACGGTCAGTGTTCCAGACACGATTCAGGATTGGCGCGAGATGGTTAGAGGTGCGTACACATCGTCCGTTGTGGCTTCGGAGGGGATACTGCACGGTATTCCCATCAGTGGGGGGCAGGTCGTGGGGCCGGTTCGCTTCGTTCGATCGATGGAGGATTGGAGCCGAGTCTGCCGCGGAGACATTCTCGTGGTCTCGGTCATCGATCCGGGTATGGCGCCGTTGTTTGGCGTGGCAGCGGGGTTGGTCGCCGAGATGGGCGGGACATTGTCGCACGGAGCGATTATTGCTCGCGAGTACGGATTGCCGGCGGTTGCGAATGTGGCCGGCATTACTGCCAGGTTGAAGGAAGGTGATTGGATCAGCTTGGATGCGGAACGAGGAGAGATCATCGTGCAAGAGCAGGCAGGGACTCGTCCGTGATGTCATCGATAAGGCACTTTTGAAAAGGCGAAAGCCATTTACGGTATTGACCTTTCGCGGGTGGTTACGTAATCTTCAACCGCGTGCTTGTCTCATTGCAACACCCAACAACTCTGCCGAATCTTAGCTGGCGGCACGATCTGGACGGTCACCCATGATTGATGGCACGGTCTTTGGTGCGGGGGTTCTCGTCGGATGTCTCCTCGGTGCGCTGATCGTCGGGTTCTGGATTGCCGCCCGCATACGCGCAAACGTACAGGCGCAACTGCTGACTGCGGGTGAACGGGCGCAGCGGGCAGAATCACTCGCAGACGAATTGCGCCGTCAGGCGTCACAGGATCGTCTCGATCTCGATCGAACAAGGCAGGATCTTTCAGGCGCCTCCCAAGCCCGTGCGGTAGCGGAGACCAAGGCGGCTGAGGCCGCGCTTCATCTCGACGAACAAAAGGCTCTGTTGGGCCAGGCCAGACAGGAATTGGCCGAGACTTTCCAAGCTCTCTCCGGCGAAGCCCTCAAGCAGAACAACGAAGCCTTTCTAGCCCTTGCCCGCAGTTCATTCGAAACGCTCCAAGCCGAGGCTAAGGGCGATCTCGCTCAGCGGCAACAGGCGATCGATAGTCTGGTCAAGCCCCTCCAAGACTCGCTGTCTCGATACGACGACCAGCTCCGGCAACTAGAGCAATCACGGCAAGCGGCTTATGGAGGTCTCGATCAGCATCTCAAGCTCTTGGCTGAGTCGCAGCAGCGGCTGCAGTCGGAAACCGGCAACCTGGTGAAGGCGTTGCGTGCGCCGGCCATCCGAGGCCAATGGGGGGAGATCACGCTCAAGCGCGTGGCCGAACTGGCCGGCATGGTAGCGCATTGCGATTTTTTTGAGCAGGAGTCCATCACGGTCGACGGCGGACGGCTCCGCCCCGACATGGTGGTCCAGTTGCCTGGTGGGCGGCAGATCATTGTGGATGCGAAGACCGTGTTGGCAGGTTATCTCGACGCGCATGAAGCGGGGACTGAGGAGCAGCGTCTTGAAGGGATGCGCCGGCACGCCGCACAAGTTCGGTCGCGTATGGACGAGTTGAGCCTGAAAGCCTATTGGAATCAATTCGCGCAGGCGCCGGAGTTTGTCGTGCTCTTCTTACCGGGCGAACAGTTTCTTGGCGCAGCACTGGAGCATGACCCACGCCTCATAGAGGATGGATTCCTTCGAAGTGTGGTCCTTGCCACTCCCACGACGCTCATGGCGCTCTTACGGGCAGTCGCTTACGGATGGCGGCAAGAGCGATTGACTGAACATGCCGAGGAAGCAGGCCGGTTGGGGAAGGATCTCTATGAACGGATGGCCGTCCTGACAGAGCATTTGAACGACGTTGGGCAGGCGCTCGGGAAGAGCGTCCTGTCATACAATAAGGCGATCGGGTCGCTCGAAACGAGAATCTTGCCGGCGGCCCGCCGCTTCAAAGAGCTTGGAGTCTCGTCGGAAAAAGAGATTCCCATGTTGGACCCAGTGGAGCTGGTCTCGCGCAAATCATTGCCCTATGAACCGTAAGTAAGGAGCCATGATGAGGGATGAACAGGCTATGGTGGAGGAGTTTCACCGTAAATTCAGCATCCTGGCACAAGTGACCCCTACGGATCTAAATGAGGAAACGAAACGGCTGCGCGTTCGTCTAATTGAGGAGGAGTTCGACGAATTGAAAGAGTCCATGGCCGGGGGTGACTTGGCGGCCGTGGCGAAGGAAATGGCCGATCTCTTGTATGTCGTCTACGGAACAGCGGTGTCCTATGGTATCGACATGGATCCCGTCTTTCGAGAAGTCCATCGGTCCAACATGAGCAAGGTCGGTGGCTATAAGCGTGAAGATGGGAAATGGGTGAAGCCGGCCACGTATTCGCCGGCGCGCATTGAACCGATTCTAGCGGAGCAGGGGCCTGTCCAAATCGAGGCCCGTTCGGGCTCATGAAGAAAGTGCATTGTCCGACTTGTGGGAGCTCATTCGTCCGCGCGACTAATTGCGAGGGCGGGATCGAGCGCTTGTTGAGCCTCGTCAACCTGTTCCCGTTTCGCTGCCAGCTATGCACGAATCGTTTTCGTCTATTCTATTCCGGTGCGCACCCCAACAGGCAGATGTCCGATCGGCGTCAGTATACACGACTGACAGCCTCCATCGAGGCTCAGGTTCTCGACAGCAATCAGCCGCCCGTGACCAATCGAATCACCGACATCTCAATGGATGGCTGTACCCTGCAGACAACCGGGCTCCAGAAGGGGGCCTTTATCGAATTGGTCTTGAAGCCGACGGTGGAAGATGAAACGATCTGTATTCAAAAGGCAATGGTCTGTTCCGTTCGCCCGTCATCGATCGGCATCCGCTTTCTCGATGTTCAACTGGAGCATCACCGTCGTCTGGCGCAGGTCGTCCTTGGGCTCTTAGTCGGTCAAGACCTTGACCTCCCGGTCAACGCGTAGGCCACTCTTTCCACCAGGCATCTTCACCACCAGATTGTCGATCAAGCGGACCGGTCCGAGCCGGATTGCGCCTAAGAGTACCGCACGAGCTGCGACGACGGGCAGAGGCTCCAGACTGTCCGGATCGCAGACGGCCAGATACTCGACATGAATGGTGGGTTCCTGTTCGATAGTCTGCCGCATGATCCGTTCGATCGCAGCTACGTCGCTTTTCCCACCCTCGATCGTCTGTCTGCCGGCTTGGAGCGATTGAAAAAGCAGGGGAGCAATCCGACGTTCGTCCGGGCTGAGATAGACGTTGCGCGAACTCAAAGCCAGCCCATCGCGCTCTCTGACGGTCGGGCGTACCAGAATTGCCCCGCCGAGATTGAGATCGTTCACAAGTTGCCGAACCAGCGCTGCCTGTTGGTAATCCTTCTGGCCGAACAGGGCAAGTTGTGGCTGTACCATGCTGAAGAGTTTCGTCACCACCGTGGCGACGCCCGCAAAGTGATGAGGCCTGGCCGCTCCCTCCCATCGGCGCGCGAGCGCCGGAACAGTCACGGTCGTTTGGAAGCCCTCAGGATACATGGCCTGGGCTGTCGGTTCAAAACAGACATCCACCCCTTCCTCCCGGCAGAGTGCGTGATCCTTCGCGATGGGCCGCGGGTACTTCGTCAGGTCTTCGGTCGGCGCAAACTGCGTTGGATTTACGAAGATACTCACCACGAGCGCATCGCATTGTAATCGTGCGGCTCGAATGAGGGAGCGATGGCCGTCATGCAGCGCGCCCATTGTGGGCACGAACCCGATGGTCACCCCTTCCCGGCGTAATCCTTCGCTCCATACAGTCATGGATCGTGGGGTGCGGATAATTTTCATGAGCCTGGAGGCGGGCTGCAAGCAGGGCGAGATCCGTAGCGGGTCGAGGGTTGGGGAAACAGGAGGCGGACCTCCGGCTGCTTCCCGGCTTCGGCGAGCAATTGGCTGATTGTGCGTTGGAGTAATGGATGGACGAACAGCGGATCGAGTTCGCTCAACGGCATGAGGACGAACCGGCGACGGTGCATGCGAGGATGCGGCACCACGAGATCCGGTTCATCGATGATCCGTTGGCCGTAGAACAAGATATCCAGATCAATGGTTCTGGGGCCCAATCGGTTCTCCTCATCCCGGCCGAGCGAGCACTCGATCTCACGGAGTATAGCCAAGAGGCTCTTCGGCGTGACATCCGTCTCAAGCCGTACGACCCCGTTCAAGAACCAGCCATCGCCAGGCTGGGCATGATCGTTCACCGGCTCGGTTTCATAGAGCAACGACACCCCCGAGAGTTGGGAGTGCGGCAGCAGGCTCAACAACGTCACCGCACGGTCGCAGAAATCGACTCGATCGCCGATGTTCGAACCAAACCCGATGAACACCGTTTCTCTTCCCACTCTTTCTTCCCCCGGAGATGACCGTGATGCGCGATGGGCAGAGGTGTCGAGGTGAGGGGTGACTGAGCGCAACGTTCTCACCCACCCAACCCCGAGCGCGCCGAGACGCGCTCTTGTCCCAAGCGAGCACAGCTTTATCGTGCGCGTTCCGCGAGCAAGCCACTCGCCTCGACGCCTCTGCTCTAGCTTAGAACCCTGCCTTCTTAATCCGCTCGACCGCTTCCGCCAATCGCTCTTTCGACGTGCAGACGGTCATCCTGATATATCCTTCGCCCGGTGCGCCGAAGCCATTGCCCGGTGTCGTGACGATTCCGGCTTTCTCCAGCAAGTGAGCTGTGAACGAAGCGGAAGTGTAACCCTTCGGCACCGTGACCCAGATATAGAACGCAGCCGGAGGCGGATCCACCTCAAGTCCGAGTCGTTTGAGGCCTGGGACAAGAGTATCGCGCCGCTCCTGATAGATCTTGCGTAAACCGTCCGTCACTGAATCATCCAGGCTGAGCGCAGTGATGCCGGCTTCCTGAATGGCCTGGAAACAGCCGGAATCGAGGTTGCTCTTCACCTTGCCGAGCCCTGCGAGGATCTGGTTGTTTCCGACGGCAAATCCGATGCGCCAGCCAGTCATGTTGTAGGTCTTCGAGAGCGAGTGGAACTCGATTCCTACGTCCTTCGCGCCATCGGCTTCCATGAAGCTCGCTGGGGGTTTGCCGTCGTAGAAAATCTCCGAATAGGCCGCGTCGTGACAGACGATGATCTGGTTTTCCTCGGCAAAATCCACAACGCGCTTGAAGTAGTCCTTGCTCATGATGACCGACGTCGGGTTGTTTGGGGAGTTCAGAAACATCAGCTTCGCTTTTTTCGCCACGTCCTTAGGAATGGCCTTCAAGTCCGGCAAGAAGCCATTCTGCTTCGTGAGCGGCATGAGGTGTGCGACGCCACCGGCGAAACTGGTTCCAACAGGATAGACCGGATAGCCGGGACTCGGGACGAGCACGATATCGCCCGGATCGACGAATGCGAGTGGAATATGTCCGATGCCTTCCTTCGAGCCGATGAGGGTGAGCACTTCATCTGCCGGGTTGAGTGTCACGTTGAACCGCCGCTTGTACCAGTCTGCAACGGCTTTTCTGAAGGACAGCATGCCCTCATACGAGGGATATTGGTGGTGCTTGGGATCCTTGGCTGCTTTCGCCAGGCTTTCAATGATCGGCCCAGGCGTCGGCAGATCAGGGTCACCGATGCCAAGATTGATGATGTCGATGCCCTTGGCGATCGCGGCCTGCTTCATCTTGTCGATGGCGGCAAACAGATAGGGAGGCAGGGTCTTGATTCGTGTGGCAACTTCTATCGGAAAACCAGACATGTCCGATCTTCTCCTTTGTAAATCAATCGTCATAAAGTCGGAAGGTCATCAAGTCGTAAAGTCTTCAAGTCAGGGAAATTGTCCCAGACTTTCGACTTGATGACGTTCGGACTGTTCGGCAATGAAACTAAGCGTACAGCAGGAGCAAGGAAGTAATCAACGCTGGGGAAAGAGAAGGTGGTCGATCAGACGATCGGCGACCTGATGGAGTTGCGGGAGATGAGGGAGGGCTGTCGCTTTTATCTGTTGTGCGGTCAAGCGCGCTTTCATGAGATCCGGCGTACATTCCCGGCACAATGAGTCGATACCGCTCTCTTCCATTTCCAAATGAAACAGAAGTCCGTAGGCGAGCGCGCCATAGCGGAAGGCTTGCAGGGGAGCGATGTCGGAGCCAGCCAAGGGCACAGAGTCTTTGGGGAGGTCGAATACTTCGCCATGCCACTCGAAGACCTCGAATGACTCAGGCAGCGCGCTGAAAACCGGGTCCTGTTTCGCCTCAGCCGTCAGCCTGACCGGTGTCATGCCGATTTCCAGCGCCTTGCCAGAACGTATGGTGGCGCCCAACGATTTAGCCATGAACTGGCTGCCCAGGCACACGCCGATTACAGGCGTGCCGGCGTGGAGCGCTGACCGGATAAACGATGTCTCTTCCGCAATCCACGGATCAGGATCGTTCACCGACATCGGCCCGCCCATCACGATCAACAGATCGCCCGCATCCTTCGGCAGTCCGTCTTGCGGAACGAGATAGCGCTCCAGGCTCACGCCGCGCTCAGTCAGCGCCGTCGCGAAGGCTCCTGGTCCTTCAAAGGGAACATGTTTCAGGCAGACAGCGCGCATCAGAAGATCTCGTGCAATGACGATGAACGATAACTATTCGTGCCGGGTAGCCCTTCTAGCCTGGAACATACATGGTCGTATGATTGACAGCAAGGGCCTCTCATGGGAGAGGGGCTAGCCCTTTCGTTTCCCGCTGCGCTACAATTCCCCTCATGCAACAATCCATCAAGTCGAAAGACGATCTGCGTTGGTTGCTGGGCCAAACCGGCGGGTTTCGCGGCGGCTACGTGACGGATGTGCAGGTGTCGAAGCGGCGCATGCTGGATGAGGCGTCGGGCCGTGAGGTGGCGGCGGGAACCACGGTCACGGTCGTGATTCGCTATCGTATTCGCCAGATGGCGCGCGTCGCGAAACTCACGATGACCGGCGTCACGGATTTCTCGATGTTTGAACAGGAGGGGGCCGATTGTTCGACGCTGGGGGTGATCCAAGCGGAGTTGACCGACGGGAGACTCCGCTTCTGGTTTGATCCGCAGGGAGAACTCTATGTGGTATGCGAAGAAGCGCAGCTGGAAGAAGTGGCGGCGCCGAGCCTTGAACCCTTGTCGCTAGAGCAGGTGGCGCAATGGACCTTTCAAAGTGAAATGCCTGACTGGCCGACGGTCACCTGGCTCTTGGCGGAGCTGGATGTGGCCGGAGTGCCTTGTACCTGGCGAGCTACCGCGTCATCATCCGGGCGGCATCCTTCCATCCAGTGGGAAGGAGATTTGCTTCCGGCGTCGATGCAGGAAGCGAAGGGCGTCACAGGGGTTCACTGTATGTTGTATGGGCCGATCGATGGGCCAGGGTTCGGCGTGGTGCTGCGGGTCCGTGGGGTGCAGGATCGCCGGACCGGTCAGGTGCTCTCGCTTCTGGCGGACCTGATCGCCCAACGGTTCTCCGGCCAGTGTTTGGTGGGCAATACGATCATTCCCGGCGGGGAATGGCAGAATTGGAAATCATTCGAGCAGCAGCGCGCGGCTGATAAGGCAACGGCGAGTGATATAGGCTGAGGAGATTGTTATTTAGTTTCTTTGGTTTGTCTTGTTTATTTGGTTGAATCGGGCCAGCTCGACGAACTAAACAAACCAAATGAACCAAACAAACCAGATCAACCAGGCTAGCCCAGCGCCTGTCCGCTGGCCTGTTCCGACAAACGCGTGCCGTTGATATGTGCGTAGGCTGCAGAGCCGTTTCCGTTTTTCACACCGTTGATGTGGGTCTTCCCGTTCCCGTTCTTTCCGTTCACACATTCCACCAAAGCCCAGAGCCGCATCGGATTCACATTCTGTTTCCGAGCGACGTGCAGCGGTGTTCCTTCCAGCACGGTCTGGAGCGCCAGGTCTGTGCGCCATCCTAAGTTCTTCGTGATGGGGGACAGCACTTTTTCGATAGCGGCGATGATTTTATTGTCGTTGGCGAAGTGATTCAGCATGATGATCCGTCCTCCGGGTCGGCAGACGCGGATCATTTCGCTGACGACCTTGCGATAATCGGGGACAGCGGTGACGACGTAGGCTGCGACAACTGTGTCGAAACTGTCGTCTTTGAACTCCATTGCGCCGGCATCCATTCGGTGCAGTTGCACATGGTCCATTTGGTATTCTGCCGCTCGCTGCTTTGCTTGGTCCAGCATCCCTTCTGAGAAGTCGATCCCGACGATCCGACAATGGCGGGGGTACATCGGCAGGGCCAACCCGGTCCCGACTCCCACTTCGAGAATTTCTTCGTCCGGCTGGACGTCCAGGTTGCGAATCACCGACTGGCGTCCTTCGTGAAACACTTTTCCGAAAATTCGATCGTAGATCTTGGCGTATGAGGTATAGACGCGCTCGACCTTCGCTAAATCCATATCACCTCCGACTCCACATTAAAGGCGACTTGCGCTCCTCGGCCAGCGAGGGATGAACCGACTGCCGCAACTACTTAGGGTTAAAATCTTTGTGCGGCGGAGCACCTGAGGGAGCGAGGGGATCCGCCTGATCAACACCGAAGCTACAATAGCCAACTCCCTGGGACGAGTCAACAGATTATCTTAGGCCCATCCCTTGATTCACCCGCGGCCCCTGTGGGATAGGTACCGGCATGATTCTCGCTGGCTTTTTCGCCGGTGCCATGTGTCTCGGTCTCATACTCGGAGACTGGCTCTACTTCGTGCGCCTCACGCCGGATGCCGGTCGGTATGGATGCGGAGTGGCGCGCATGCAGGATCGATTTACTCATACCACCCTGGCGCAGTTGGCCGGCCGGTTCGACGCCGGCGGTATATTGGTGTTGCCGCATGGAACCGCCCGGTTGTATCGGGATGTGAACCAGATTGTGATTCGCCAGAAATACCGGCTGTTCGCTATGGGCTTTCGAACATTGTGGCCGTTGAAAGGGCTGATCTCCCTGTCTCCAGAAGGCGACGCGCTGGCGGCGCTCTGCAGAAAACTCACTCCCTGGTCCTCGGCTCTTCTCACCGGGCTCTGGTTTGCGGTGGTGGCTGTCGGTACGGTGGGGGCGGTGATCTCTTTGTTCATCGAGGGAGAAATGACGGCGCCCGGTGGAGCGGTGCTGGCGTTCGGGATTATAGGGCTGGGAGCTGTTTTTTTACTCTCAGGCGCCATCACGGTCGTATTTGCCTATCGGCTGGAGAATGCCCGGCTCATGGTGGTGTATCAAGAACTGCGCGAGGTGATCGAGGGAACAAGACTGCCGTCTTGAGACAAGCCGGGTCTGTCTGGTCCATCTGGTTAGTCTCATGCAACCAGACAGACCGAATAGACCAGATAGACCAGATTAGGAGAGATACAAATTCAGGAACTGATCATATTCGGCAGGAAGATTCAGGCTGGACCGGTTGCGGGCGAGACCGGCAATGATGCCCCGATGTTTCTTGCTGAGCCCGGACGACTCAAAGGCCTGGCGAAAATGCTGCCAGCGCGCTGTAGCATCGGTGGCCAGGCTCGCTCGTTCCAACGGCGGCAGCGCGTGGATCGAAGTCGTGAGGGAACGAATGGCCTTCTCAACGCTCTCATAGGGCGGCGCCAGCTTGAGCTGGGTATAGAATGTTTCGAGGTGATGGCGGAACTCCTCTCGAAGCGCTGAAATAGGATCGGTTGCGGGAGAGGTTGGATTAGACATGGTGGCTGGATGGATGATACGGGATAGACCGTCGTCGTGACAACAGACTAACAGGATGCGAGGTGAGGTCTGTCTGGTCTGTTCGGTCTATCTGGTCCATCTTGTCTAATGCAACCAGACAGACCGAATAGACTGAATAGACCAGATAGACCAAATTTCAAAGGAGGTTTTTATTATGAAGCGGATTGAGGGATATGTTCTCGGACTCGTTGTCCTGCTTGTCTTGGCCGGTTGTTCGTCCCACCGTCACCATGGGATGGGTGGCGAAGGAAAGGGAGAGGCCTACTGGCAGAAGGGGCAGCAGGACATGGCAGCCTTGATCGATCGGACAGTCAAGGATCAGGAGAAAGCCGGGCAAGTCAAATCGATCGTGGGTGAGATCGTCACAGAGTTGAAGGCCGGCCGCGAGCAGGAACGCGCGGGGCATCGTCGGCTCTATGAGTTGAGCGCAAATTACGCGGCGACTCCGGAGGAGTTCACCAAGGTTCTGGACGATGCGAATAATCTTCGGATGCAGTCGGCGACGAAGATTCTCTTGCTCCGTTTCAGGATGAAGGATCTCATGACGGCCGAGGAGTGGAAGGCCTTGTCGGACCAGATGCTGGCCTACAGCAGCCGATACAAGCATAGCGAGGCGGGAGCGAAGACAGGATACTAGGACCTCAACCTCAGTCTGCTCCTGGGGGCGCGGCCTTGAGCGGCAGGGGTGTCCAGGTTGCGCCGGCGTCGATCGAGCGATAGAGGCCGCTGCCATTCGTGCCGGCATAGAGGAGGCGCGAATCGCGCTGGCTCATTGCCAGGGTACGAATATTCAGTGAGCCCAGTCCGTTGTTGATCGGACTCCACGATTGCCCGCTGTCCGGGCTTTTCCAGACTCCCCCCGGCCCTCCGATATAGAGGGTTTTCGGCTGGGCCGGGTCGAGGAGAATACTACTGATGAACAGGTCGGGGAGCGATTGCCCGATCCGTTCCCATTGTTCCCCACGCGTCGCGGTACGGAAAAGGCCCTTCGTGGTTCCGGCATAGACGATGTCCGGATTGACCACATCGAAGACAATGACATTCACCCCCAGCGCCATTGCCCCCATCAGTTCCTGTTCGGGAATCAGGCCGTTGTTGATTTTCTTCCATCCCATTGCCGCGCTGTCGGATCGGTAGATCCCTCCCGTCGTTCCCGCATAGAGGACCCGAGGGTCGCGGGGGTGGATAGCGATGGAGACCACGATGTGGACTTCCTTCATCCCGGCCATGCGTTCTTCCCATTCACGCCCTCCGTCCTTGGTATAAAAAGCGCCCACGGTTGTAGCGGCATAGAGTTGATCGTGGTCAACCGGGTGAAAGACGAATTGATTGATAAAGGAGACGTGCTCTTTGAGTCCGACATTGTGGGGAAGCCAATGTTGCCCGCCATCCGGACTCTTGTAGACGGCGTCGGCCATGGTGCCGGCATAGATCGTGGCTGGAAACTCAGGATCGATCGCGAGCGTCGTCACCCGTCTGGCGCTGAAACTCGGAAATCGCTCCCACAGCTGCCCCTCGTCGCGCGACTTATAGACGGCATCGTTCGTCGCCACATACAGGATATTCGCGTTCGTCGGATGCAGCGCGATCGAGACGATCGCCTGGCTCTCCTTCTCGCAGCCGGCGCCGGTTAAGCAGAGGAATATGGCGAAGGCGCACGGGAGTAACAGTGGCTGGATCTGGCGGGATCGAAGCATGGTCATGATGGATAGCCTGTACAGAGAAGATCGGCGAGAGACCTAATCACAGCGGTTGGAGGGGAGTCAAGGTGGTGATACGGCGAAGAAAATGGTCGGGAGCAAGTGTGGAGCGCGTGAGGGAAGTTCGGCTGTGCGGTGCGGACTTGAAAACGGAGTCGATTGTGTTTTGAACAGATGAGGCCAGGGGAGACCGCCGCGCACGAACGAGTCGAGTCCGGTCCGCGCGCGGCTGACCTGTTTGCTAGGGCTTCCTGGTATAGGTGATCTCCAGCACCTTCATCTCTTTGCCGCCGTGGTGAGCTCCGTACATGTCGAACGTCTGGGTATTGTTGTCGAGGATCTTCCAGACGGCACGATGCGTCATTTTTCCTCCGCCAGGCTCAGGATGCGATCCTTTCAGCGTAATGGTCTTGCCGTCAGCGCTGCCCGTGCCTTCCATCATGAAGATCCCGGTCCCCATCGTATCGATCCAGGCCGTCACATATTTTTTGGTGATGTTGTCGTATCCGTCGATCCCAACGCCGGAAAAAGGTTGCCCCATCATTTGGGCATTGAATTCTTGATAGAGAAAGCGTCCGTCCAGCAGCATCTTCATCTCCGCCGTTCCGGTCGATTCCGTCGGGGGCTTGCCTGGTTCCATCCATTCCTTGGTTGTGGTCGTCCAGCTACCGGCCAGGCTGGCGAACAACTTATGCGGTTCGCCGGGCGTGGCCATCTGCTTCCAGACCTCCATCATCGCTTGGGGGTCCATCTGCTGTTCGTGCTTCTTTTCCTTGGCCATGACGGGGGATGCGATAAGCGCAAGCACGAGGCAGGTGAGGGGAACGAATGTGAAACGCATGTTGGCCTCCTTTGTTTGAATGTCATCAGTGATGATCACACCAGTATTGTTATGATGCGTGCAACCTTACACTAAGATCAAGATAGGTTCTGTAACTGCCATTCATCCATGTGCCGAGAGTTCGTTCTCGTGAGTCGACTTGAAAGGCTGGACTTCGATTGCGCTTCCAGCCTTGGGCAATTGACAAGTGCATGTAAGCGGGTGATATTTCTGGCGGATTGGATTTTTCTAAATAAAGGAAGCTGCCATAAGTAAGCCGCTTGGACCACGATTTCTGTAGCGGCTCACCTTATATACAAATGGGGAGCAACCGGAAGAATGAGGGTCGCGTGAATCTATCATACGAAGATAAAGAAGCGCTGCGATACGCGAAGGCTCTCCTTGAGAATCCTGGCCTCGCCGCGAAGATCACGGGATTGATCGGCATGCCGATTGAGAAGGCGCTCCAGCTACTTCCGGGGAAATGGGCACAGGTCGTGAACGAGGCGACAAGGAGGTCGCTGGAGACGGCACTACAGGCCGCGCTGCTGACGCTCGACGACAAGCCGCAGGCGAACTCTTGGGAGTTTCTCCATAAGCTTGCGGTCGCAGCGACCGGCGCGGGGGGCGGCGCCTTCGGACTGCTCGGGCTCCCAGTCGAACTGCCCCTATCCACCACGATCATGCTGCGTTCCATTGCGGATATCGCACGAAGCGAGGGGGAACGCCTCCGAACACCGGACGCCAAACTGGCTTGCCTTGAAGTTTTCGCGCTTGGCGGGCCTAGCAAGAGCGATGATGCGAGTGAATCCGCCTACTTCCTGATGCGTACAGCTCTGGCGAAGTCGGTTTCAGAAGCTGCGGGGTATATCGCCCAGAGAGGTCTGGTGGAGGAGGGTGCGCCGGCTATCGTCCGACTTATCGGACAGTTGGCTACGCGCTTCGGCGTGAACGTTTCAGAGAAGGTTGCCGCGCAAGCTGTACCCGTGATCGGCGCCGCCGGAGGCGTCGTGATCAACATCCTGTTCATAGACCATTTCCAGGAGATGGCACGGGGCCACTTTATTGTCCGTAGATTGGAACGCACGTATGACCCGCAGTTTGTGCGGGCGGAGTATGAGCGGTTGTAGTGTTATCGACTAATCAGGTGATGAAGCAGCGGACGCTCAACACCCAGCCGTGGGCTGTTGCCAGGATATCCTGACAGAGCTGCTCGATCCATGGCTCAATCCGGCAGTTCGCTCAGCCGTCGTTCGAGAAACCGCGATTGCCAACCCGTTTCGCTGGTTGATTCGGTTTGTTTGGTTCATCTGGTTTATCCGGCTAATCTGGTTCAACCAAATAAACAAGACAAACCAAGCAAACCAATTAAACGAAATCGACCAGACAGACCGAATAGACCAAATGGACCAGACAGACCAGTTAGAGTTTCTGCATGATCCGTTCGGCATAGCCGGTCAGTTCCATGTAGCCCTGTCCGTGAATGGGCTTTCCTTGTGCCGTGCCGGTGGTCTCGATGGCGCCTTCCCAATAGGTGACTTGCGTGCTGCGTTTGGGAGAGAGTTCTTGCTCTGCCATGCGGGGAACGAGTTCCAATGAGAGTTGTTGTGAGGGAATGGTCAGGCGCCAACGCTGCGGGTAGCGGGCGTGGCTGGTCTGGCTGGTCCAATAACTTGTCGGTTCGAGCGTGAAGTCTTCGAGCAGAAGATGGCGCCCCTGTCCGTCTCGGTCGATCAACGTGCCGCTCGAGGCCGGGTGGGCCGATCCGTCTGCCCGGCGGAGCCGGTAGAGCATGAGTTCCCTCTGGTCGTCGAGTTGCAAGCTGAACCAGTCCCATCCGACCAGATCTTTGTCGAGATCGGCAGACCCGAACTCATGGTCCATCCAACTTGTGCCGGTCACGTCGAACGATTCATTTCCGATCGTAAGTCTGCCGGTCGTGCCCAGTCTGGTGAAGGAATAGTAATGGGAGGCTTGTCCCGCGACCGAGCCTTTTCGGCTGGTTCCGCCGGTGCCATGTACGACCAGTGGTTTTTCCGGTGAGACCGTGAATTGGATGGCCATGTCGCCGTCCGCTGCTTGGAGGATTTGAGTGCCGGGAGTGGCCGATGGCGATTCGGCGCTCCACCGATCGATCCAGACGTGGAGCCGATCACTTGCTGCACCGGCCTTACCCAGACCGGCTCGGCTCATTTTGTCCGCATAGTGAAACCGGCTCTTACTAAGATCGCTAATGGCGAAATGGGCCAGGTACAGGTGTGTGACGGCCCATTTCGACGGCAGGGTCTGTGTCTGGTCGTGCGGCATGCCGCGGCGGAAGAAGGTGAGTTCATAGCCGAACGGCCGTCCGTCCTTTGTCGTGACCTGGCCGGTGTAGTACCACCATTCGGTACGAAACTCTTCGTGTGCCCCATGATCGCGAGGGAAAGCGTAGCGATAGCCTTCTGTGGCGACTCGGAATTCTTGTGTCGTATCGGCTGCGAGTCCTGGCACGACGCCCAGCACACTGCTCGCAAGGAATAGGAGGTGACGGAGATGGCGCGGCAGTGTGTTCATGGGCAATGGACCGTCCGTGAGGTGAAGGAATCGTCTGGTGCGCTTATACCATGCTTCGACGGATGGCACAAATCTCCTGTGTTGATAAGGGTTTTCTTCAACTCGATGAGCGAGCGCTGTCGATTCGCGCCGTTGACAACTTTGTCGGCCATCAGCTATCGTGACCTATGCAGACCGATCACGAGCGAGAGCAACCGGGGCGCGACCAGCCTCACAGTGCGACGCCGTTTCCCATTCCAGCTCGAATTCCGGTGTTCCCGCTCCCGAACGTCGTCCTGTTTCCCAAGACCTATCTCCCCCTGCATATCTTTGAGCCGCGCTACCGCGCCATGGTTTCGGATGCGGCGATGAGCGGGCAGTGTATCGGCATGGCCCTGCTCAAGGATGGATGGGAAACGGACTATTATGGCCATCCGCCCGTGTTCTCCATGGGCTGTGTTGGTCGATTGGCCAGTGTGCAGTCCTTGGCCGATGGGCGATCCAACATCCTGCTGCAAGGACTGGAACGATTTGAGATTGAACGCGAGTGGTACGACCACGCCTATCGTGAGGCCACGATTTCGATTACTGTTCGGAGCACAGAGACGTCGCTGGATCCCACAGTCCGCCGACGCCTGTTCACCACTCTGGAGTCCTATCTCCGGTCCCGCGACGACGCGCCGACATGGCAGGAGTTTTTCCGGGAAGAAGTCAGCGACGAGATTTTCGTCAATACCCTGTCCACCTATTTGGAGTGTACGCCGTTGGAAAAGCAGTTTCTGTTGGAAGCCGACAGTCTTCACCAACAAGCCCGCCGTCTCAGTGACCTCATCGAGTTCATGATGCACGATCAATCTGGCGCGAAGGGCTGGGGTTGATGGATCGCGCCATCGCGATCCAGGTGTCCCGGCTCACGAAAGCCTATGATAAGCATACGGCCGTCTCCGATCTGTCGTTTGAGGTCTATGCTGGCGAGATGTTCGGTCTGCTGGGGCCGAATGGGGCGGGGAAAAGCACCACGCTCAGGACGCTCATCACACTGCTGACACCGACGTCGGGCACGGCGAGTGTCTTGGGCCACGACACGGTTCGCGAGGCGGATGCTGTCCGGCAACTCATTGGCTACGTACCTCAAGAGCGGGCCATCGATCGTTTTCTCACCGGCAGGGAACACCTCGAACTTCTCGGCGCGCTGTACCACTTATCGAAGGCAGAAGCCGCGAAGCGCATTGCCGAGTTGCTGAAGCTCGTGGAATTGGAAGAGCCTGCCGATCGCGCGGCAAAGACGTACTCCGGTGGGATGAAACGGAAACTCGACATTGCCTGCGGTCTCTTGCCGAACCCAAAAATTCTGTTCCTCGACGAGCCGACACTGGGCCTGGATGTGCAAAGTCGTCTCAAAATTTGGGACTATCTGCGGATGCTGAAGGCGCGTGGCATGACGATCGTGATGACGACGAATTATTTGGATGAGGCGGACCAGCTTTGCGATCGATTGGCCATCATCGATAAGGGAAAACTGGTGGCGCTCGGATCGCCGGCGGAACTGAAGGTCGGGCTGGGCGGCGATATCGTGTCGTTGACCTTGAAGGACCAGGGGAAGATTCCCGCGTTGGTGTCCGCGTTGACGGGACAACCGGCCATGCGAGCGGTAAAGGCGATGCCGACGGGTCTGGATATCCGGGTCGATTCGCCTGAGAAGGCCCTGCCTGCGATTCTCGAGTGTGCCAATCGATTGGATTGCCAACTGGAGTTTATCGAGTATCACCGGCCGCGGCTCGACGACGTGTTCATCTCTCATACAGGCCGGTCCATGACCGAGTCGGGCCAAGACATTCAGACAGGATAAGGAGAGACAGTGGCGCAGTACTGGCAGGAAATTCATGCGTTGACGATGCGGTGGGTCCGGCGGCTTAGCCGTGAGAAATTTAGTATGCTGTTCACGCTCGTGCAGCCGATGCTGTTCTGGCTGATCTTTTTCGGCAACCTGTTCCAGCGGGCCGCGGATGTGCAAGTGACGCAGGCCCCGGACTACATCAGCTTCCTGACGGCCGGCGTCGTCGTCATGACGGTGCTCAACAATGGGCTCGCCGGGGGCGTCGATCTGCTGTTCGACAAGGAGAACGGGTTTCTGGAACGGTTGATGACCACGCCGATCCATCGGAGTTCCGTGATCCTGAGCCGGTTTATTTTTGTCATGACGATTACCTCACTCCAAGTGCTCGTGATCCTCGGGGTGGCTTTTCTGTTCGGCGTCCAGCCGGCAACGGGGCTTCTTGGCATTGCGGCGATCTTGATGATCGGGATGCTCTTTGGCGTCGGTCTCACGGCGATTTCCATGGCGATGGCCTTTTCCGTGAAAAGTCACGGCGATTTCTTTTCTGTCCTGGGATTCCTGTCGCTTCCAGCGATTTTCTTGAGTTCAGCCTTGGTGCCCTTGGCGGGGATGCCTGCCTGGATGGGGTTCCTGGCGCGCTTCAATCCCATGACCTGGGCAATCGACGCGGTGCGGCCTTTGATTCTGACAGGCTGGACAGAGGCTCTCCCCCATGTCGGGATGGTGGTGATCGTCATGGTGATTTTTGACGCCCTTTGTCTCTACGGGAGCGCTAAAGTGTTCCGTCGGGCGATGGGCTGATGAGCGGGCTGTCCGGGAATCCCACCATGCTGATAAACGAAAGCCAAATCCGAGCGCTGATCCGGCTGCTGGCCGATGAGGACGAGAAGATCGTCCAGACCATCAGCGGAAAACTCATCGACATCGGCCCCACTGCGGTTCCCCTGCTTCAGGAAGCGGAAATCGAACAGCCGGAAATGGCCGACCGCCTTGTGTCGATACTCGAGGAAATCCGCGGTGGGAATCTCGAGGATGAACTCACGCAGCTGGCGGCGCTGCCGGACGGCTCGATGGATCTTGAACGCAGTGCTTTTCTGATCGCCCGTTATGCCTACCCCTCCCTGACGGTCGACTCGTATAGGCGACAGCTCGATGAGATGGCGCAGGAAGTACAAGATCGGATCGGCCCCCGGGCATCGGGGGAGGAAACGATCAAGACATTGAACCGCTACCTCTTCACGGAACAGGGCTTCAAAGGCAACACGAAGAACTATTATGAGTTGGAGAATAGTTATCTCAACTGTGTAATCGACCGGCGAACGGGTATTCCGATCAGCCTTTCGACGGTGTATCTCCTAGTGGGGAAGCGGCTGGGCCTTCCGGTTCATGGAATAGGAATGCCGGGGCACTTCTTAGTGAAGTACGAATCGGATCGTTACAAGGTGTTCGTCGATTGTTTTAACGGGGGGGCATTGCTGACCGAGAAAAACTGCCAACGGTTTCTCACCGAAGCCGGCTATGGGTTCGACGAGAAATATCTGCAAGAAAGTCCGGTGCGTGCCATTCTCTCCCGCATGATCAAGAACCTCTTAGCCATCTATGCCAAACTTGACGATCCCCTCAGAAAGGCCCGCCTCACGAAGTTTATCGAGATCCTGGGCTGCGACAACAAGGAAGGGGGATTGTAGCCACTCAGTCTGAAAGTCGTCACGTCTTCAGGTCTTCATGTCAAAAGTCTTCAGACCTGATGACTTGATAGACTTGATGGACTTTCGACTCATCATTCTTACAGTTTGATCGCCATCAAGTCCTGCCCGACCACGATTTTCCCCCCGAACGCTTCCCCTGCCTGTTCCCGCACATTGTATCGGTCTGTGACTGGATAGAAGTGCGATAAGACGAGTTGGCCGATTCCAGCTTCTTTAGCCACCTGCCCACATTGACCGGCATGTAGATGAACCGGGTTCGGTCGACTTGCCGGGAAAGAGCAATCCAGCACTGCGAGATCGGCGTCTCCACAGAGGCGCACGAGGCTGTCGCAGTATTGCGAGTCGCCGGAATAGGCCAGCGCCTTCCCTCCATACTCAATTCGATATCCCAGGCAATGGAGGTTCTCTGTGTGGGTCACAGTTCGGGGAACCACGGTCGTCTTTCCGATCATAAACGCCCGATCGGCGACTTCTTTGAAATGAACTGCGAACGGCGCTTGTGTGAACCCTGGCAAGGTGGCGAAGAGGGTTCGGAAGAATTTCTTGGTCCCGCGAGGGCCGATGACGGTCAGCGGCGGCCTTGTCCCTCCTTGATATTTCGTAAAGATCATCGCATCGAAGAAATAGGTGATGAAGTCTGAAAAGTGATCGGCGTGGTAATGGGAGAAAAGAATATGGGTGATCCGATGCCGGTTCACGCCGGTCTTTAGGAGATTCGCCAGCGTGCGAGGGCCAAAGTCCAGCAGGATCGTATGGTCGGTGCGGACGAGGTAGCCAGAGGCTGCGCGCGTGGGATGTATGTTTGTGCCGGAGCCGAGAATTGTTAAGCGCATGAGTTCACAGAGCTTGAGGTTGGTTGTACGGTTAATCCGAGTAGAGTATCTCTTACCACGTTGAACCTTCAGCCTCTACCCCTTCAGCCTGAGCCCCAACCTATTGCTGGAAGCTATCCCGCAGGCGCAGGAGTAGCGCGCGAGTTTGGTTCACTTCTTCGGGGTTCAAGGCACGTTCAAAGAATGGGCGAAGAAAGGCCAAGTGGGCTGCAAAAGTCTTGCGAAAGAGCGCATCGCCTTTTACGGTTAACGAGATCTTGGTGCAACGGCGATCTCCCTTCATCGCATCCCGCCGGATCAGACCTTTGGCGACGAGGCGATCGAGGACGCCGGTGAGCGTGCCTTTGGTGACGAGCGTTTGGGCAGAGAGTTCCGAGCAGGTCATGCCCTCCGTATCTCCCAGCGTGGCGATGACGTCGAACTGTGAGGGCGTCAGCCGAAGAGATTTGATATGGCGGGTGTCGATACGCCAAAAGGCAAGATAGGCTTCGACGAGCGGCCGCAACACTTTCAGATAGGGATCATCCTTCAGATCGGGTAATTCCATAGCGGAAGAGTAGTCCGTACTAGGACGAAGATTCAAGGGGTGGAGGGCAGGCTAGACGGTCTCCTGTGCTCGTGCAACGCGCGGTCTAGGAAGACCCTCGTTGGACACGCGCAGTGGGAGACCATCTAGCCCGCCCTCCAAGTAGAAGGTGGAGCGCGCACAGTAAAGAGAATGGGAGAACACCCACGCTGGTCCTGTGCTCCCGGAACGCGCGCCCTCAGAAGGGCCTCGTTCGACGGCCGCACATAGGCCAACATGGGTGCCCTCCCTAGAGAGGAAAGCAAGCGAGCTTGGACGGATCATTTAAATGGATGGTGCTCGTCCGATGCGCGCAGTGAAAGGCGATCCTGGCCACTCTTCGCTCCCGTTTCGCCTACTCGAATGCTTCCATTTCAGGCGCAGCCGCGTTGATTTTCCGTGATGAAAACGGTATTGCTGCTTGCCTCAAGTACTCTCGACGGACGGGAAAAGAACATGAGCGTTCTGGTTCCTCGCGAACGAATTGAACGGACGATCCTTGTCATCCGTGGTCATCGAGTCATGCTGGATGCGGATTTAGCAGAGCTCTACGGAGTAGAGACAAAAGCATTCAATCGTGCAGTGACAAGGAACATGGAACGGTTCCCAGATGACTTCATGTTTAGACTCGCCAAAAAGGAGTATGAAGATTTGAGGTGCCATTTTGGCACCTCAAGATGGGGTGGTCGCCGATACCTGCCGTATGTATTTACCGAGCAGGGAGTCGCGATGTTATCCAGTATCCTTCGAAGCAAGAGGGCTGTTCAAGTGAACATTGGCATCATGCGGGCCTTTGTGTGTCTCCGAGAAATGATCGGGTCGAATAAAACTCTTGCCCGCCGACTCACAGAGCTGGAGAAGAAATACGATGGCCAGTTTCGTGTGGTCTTCGAGGCCATTCGTGAGCTTATGGCGGAACCAGCGACAAAATCTCGCCGCATCGGCTTTAAGACCTAACAGGCTGCGGAAAAACTCGGTTTATAGATGAACCACCGCTAAAATCTCACTGAGCGCCTCTGATGCCACAATAGCTCAGGATGCTCAAAAAGGCCGTCCAGCAAGGCCGCAGCGAGCGAAGAGGCGAGGAGGTACGCACCGCACTTCGTGGAGCCGTTCGCCCATACAATGGATCTTGGCGAACGGAAAATGCCCTCCAGTGCTTCCGATATCCGCAGCACTCCTTCTCAACGTTGAGTCTCTGAGCGATGCGAGAACGCCGCTGGCGGACTTTTTCAGCATCCTGTTAAGAGGTTCGTCATTCATGCCGCAGGTGTGGGCTCTGTGGCGCCGGCTCTTGCGAGGCAACAGTGTTTGTATTTCTTGCCGCTGCCGCAGGGGCAGGGCACGTTGCGGCCGATTCCCTGGCGGCGCCGGGGCATCAGGTGGAGCAGTGACCCCGTATCTTGGTGAAACATGTCCCGCAGCATGGCGTACAAGACTGGGTCCCGACGTTTCAACAGCTCGGGCGACGTGAAGAAATATTCCGCCAGCACCGCGAAGAATTCGTGTTCATTCGTATAGGCATAGGCGCTGATGTGGGCGCCATGCTTCGATGGCCGAGCCAGTTCCCGGGCCACGTACCGCATCCATTGCCGGACTACCGGCCAAGGCACCTCGGGCGGGAGCCCATACTCGCTCGTTTCCTTCTCGACCAGATGCGCGAACTCATGCACCCCCACATTCTGCTGGCCTGATTGATGGGCGAATCCAGCCAGAAGCGCCGGCTTGGAGAGAATCATCACCCCGCTCAAATGGTGCAGGCCGACCATGCCAAGGATACTTTCATCGGATCCGCCATGACTCTGGTACGCGTCGTCGAACGCGTCCGGATAGATCAGCACCTCACGCAGCCGATGGTATTCCCAATCGTGGAACCCGAAGATCGGGATCGCCGCACTCGCCGCCACCAGCAGCCGAACCGTCTCGTCCACCTCCGTGCGAATGCCCGTGATCCGGACCTCGTCCAGAAAGATCTGCACCAGCTGCCGGAACCGCGCCTTCCCAGCATCGTCCAGCGCCTCGAAAAATGCGACCTGTGCGCGAAGAATCTGCTCCCACTGGTCTGGAAACGGCTGCTGCATCACCGCCATCCGCCGAAGACAGCGTCGCCGCACCCACCAGTAACTATAAGGACTCAAACCCAATAAGAGCCACAGAGGAGGGAAGATCCAGACCAATAATCCCGCCGCCCAGGCCACTAGTACAGCGGCTATGAACGCCTGCCGTCGATTCCGGCCGTTGGCCTCCGCCGTCACGAGCATTGTTTCGTTTCCAGTATGAGAGCGCCGCTAGAACCATGATTGTACCGTGAACGAGCCTGGGCTTGTCTCTCTGGTTTCTCTGGTTCATTTAGTTTCTTTGGTTTGTTTGGTTCATTTGGTCCGAACAACGAAATCAACCAGACAAACAAGATAGGCCAGACAAACGTCCTCAACCCCTCTCCTAGATCTCAGTACTGGACCAGACAACTCCAAACTCAGAACTCATAACTCAGAACGTCCCTGAAGGGGCCGAATGATTTCTCACGAGGAAAGGAGTAGAAGTGGGATGCCTCCGTGCCTCGCTCCTAGACCTCCCAGAGCAGGGAGCAGGTGAGCGAGTGCGCCGCGCTCCGTCGCCTCTCGTGGCACCCCTTCCACGGCGGTCCGAGCGGAAGCCTTCTGGAATTCCCTCAGTCACGGTTATGCCAACCGTGATGCTTCGGTCAGTTCCAGCTTTCCTTCTCAGGACGCCGGGTGGGGCCCCGCCACTACGGCGAATGTCGCGGGCCGCACTCGCTCACCTGGGTGGAGAGAAGGATATTGGTTATCACTCCTTGTGCGAGGCCTAGGTCCCAGCGTTCCCCCTGCTCAGTCCTGCGGATATCTCGTTCCTCCTGTCGTGTTCGCGAAGCCCAAAGGCATCCCCTGGGGGGCGTGATTTACCGTTAGGAAAGGGGTATTCTGCGGCGGATTCAGTGAATGGAAGCCTAACCTCTCTGAGGTTATCTCTGATGGAACAAACAAGGAAGGTCGCGACCTTTAGATGAATGTATGTTTGTGCGAGTGCCGAAATGGTTCCTGACACTTTTTTCTGTTCGGCCGCCTCGCTGGATGCGGGTGAAGAGTTGAGTTTTACAGATCTCGTTTGGCCCGTCTCGCTCGTCCCGCATCACGGTCCCTGGCCGCTCTCGTAGGTGCTGAAGGGCAAGGTCAAGCAATGACCCCAGTACTTCCCTCACCTTCTCCAGAAGCCCTCTCTTCGATTCATAGCGTGGTTCATCTCGTATACACGTCTGACCAGCAGGGCTATAATAAGCGCCTATCGGAGGAGCTAGTGGGAGACAAATCAGCTATTGAATGGACCGATGCAACTTGGAACCCGATAACTGGGTGCTCGAAAGTAAGTCCGGGTTGCAAGAATTGCTATGCAGAACGGCTAGCGGGTCGGCTTCAAGTAATGGGTAATCCGCGCTACACCAACGGCTTCGCAGTCACTCTTCATCCAGATCAGCTCACACTACCCCTTCGTTGGAAACAGCCGAAAAAGATCTTCGTAAACAGTATGAGCGATCTTTTTCATGAAGAAGTCCCAGATAGTTTCATTTTCAAGACGTTTGAGGTTATGGAGAAGGCGCATTGGCATTCCTTTCAAGTACTCACAAAAAGAGCGGAGCGTTTGGCGGAACTAGCTCCGCAATTGCCTTGGCCAGAAAACGTTTGGCAAGGAGTATCGGTAGAAAGTCGCGACTATATATGGAGGGTGGATAGGCTTCGAAAGGTTCCTGCCGCCGTCCGATTTGTATCCGTGGAGCCGTTGCTTGGTCCCATACCAAGACTACCACTCAAAGGGATATCCTGGGTCATTGTTGGTGGAGAGAGCGGGCCTGACTATAGGCCTGTAGAGGCCAGTTGGGTGCGTGAGATACGAGATCAATGCCTAGATAAGAAAGTGCCATTCTTTTTCAAGCAATGGGGTGGGTTTACACCAAAAGCTGGCGGAAGACGGCTGGATCGGAAAGTCTGGAACGAGATGCCTCGCGTGAAACCTCAAGCCATACCGATTTTTCAGGCATTACGATAAGCATCTGGTTGGGCCTAAGTTTGGAGATATGCAGTTAATAACCACCTATCTAGCGCATATAAATTGAGCCTACGTCGAACCAAAATCAAGAAACGCAAGCCAGTAATCAGGCAACAGTTACAGTCCGAACAACTATTCGATATCCCTCCAGGTCCTCCACCGGAGCCTGAAGTTTCTCCTATCAGAGAACCCATTTGGACAGAGAACAAGTCTAAGCTAATATCACGGTATCTGTTCTATTTTGTAATGATCACAAAGCATGGCACCTACATTGATGGGTTTGCAGGCCCGCAGGAGCCTGATAAACCACATATGTGGGCTGCTAAATTGGTGCTAGAAAGTGAGCCTAGGTGGTTTCGAAACTTTTATCTGTTTGATGCTGGGGAAGAGCAAGTTGAGGCCTTGCAGAAATTGAAGGAGGCTCAGCCATCAGATCCTAAACGCACCATAGAAATAATTCCCGGCGACTTTAATGCCACGGTGTTAGGCTTACTGAGCGCTCAGAAGATTAAGATGAGCGAAGCGTGCTTCTGTCTGCTTGACCAGAGAACTTTCGAATGCCGATGGGAAACTCTGGTGCGTCTGGCTCGGTATAAGACTTCGGGGAACAAGATAGAACTGTTTTACTTTCTCCCAAATCATTGGTTCAGCAGAGCCCTTTCAGGGATAAAAGATACCACGCGGGTTGAACAGTGGTGGGGGCGAGAGGATTGGAAGAGGCTCTATGACATTGACTCAAGTCAAAGAGTAGAATTAATCGTCCGGAGATTTAAAGAAGAACTCGGGTACAATTCCGTGAAACCGTGGCCAATTTTTGAAAGGAACGATGGCGGGGCAATAATGTACTACATGATTCACGCCACTGATCATCCTCTTGCGCCTTCTCTGATGTCACGTGCATACAGGAAAGCGGTCACTCCACTAGAGCCTATCGAACAATTGAAGTTAGATCTTGCTGAATTCCTGACTTGACTATATTGGAAGGAAGCCCAATAGCGTACGCGGTTGTTGCTATTTCGCAATTCAGGTACATGTAAATATGGCCACTCCAAAGTTAATACCTATTTCGCAAATCATAACAAAGCAGGCTCGTGAAATTCTCGCAGAGCATAGCGCTAATGAGCTTATTTTTGCTGTTGTCGGCCATGTTGGTTCGGGAACAAGCGAAATAGCTCGCAGCTTAAAGTCGATTTTGGAGAGCAAGGCACTCCCGGGAGGACCATACGAGACCGAAGTAATTAAAGCTTCAGATAGGATCAGGGAGTGGGCGAAGAGAGAAGGGGAGGCAGTTCCAGCGTTGACTAAGACCTTGACGAGCGTCAGCCGTCTCCAAGATCTGGGAGACAAAATGAGACAGGCTGACCAGTCGGCTATTGCTAGGGCCTTGGTGAAAACTATCAGACTAACTAGGGCTAAGAAACAAGGAATTAAGGTCGCTGATGACGGACCCATCAAGCCTGATGGAAAACGACGAGCTTATATCTTGGAATCGATCCGTCATCCCGCTGAAGTGCATCTTCTGCGAAGTGTATACGGATCATCTTTTACATTAATTGGAATTGTATGTGAGCAATCGACACGACTTAATCGCCTCCACGAAAAGTATTCTGATGCTGGAAACAGGAATGCGCAGGAATTTATGGAGCGAGATGCCAAGGCTCCTCAGGACTACGGGCAAAAAGTTTTAGACGCTTTCCATTTGTCTGACTACTTCGTTGACAACAGTGTAGATAGAATCGAGGAAGACACATCATCAAATGAGCTGTGGACAATTAATGAGGACTTGGGTCGGCTCGTGAAGGTCATCACGCATTCTGACATCGTTCGGCCAACTATTGGCGAGACAGCAATGTTTGAGGCTCAGGGCGCTGCGCTTAGGAGCGCGTGTTTGTCTCGTCAGGTAGGCGCGTGTGTAATTGATGTGAACGGAAATGTTGTTGCAACGGGGACAAATGAAGTTCCTGTAGCCGGAGGAGGGCTGTACGGAGAAAGCTTTGAACCTGTTCAGGTTGATGGGCGGTGTGCCTATTATGGCGACAGAATCTATTGTCGAAATACAGAGGAACAGAATGAAATTGTGAAGGAGATAGTTGATGAAGTGTTCAAGCAGTTTCCGCCCCTTAGAAAGCAGTCCAAGGAGGCCTTGCAGAGTTTACTAAGGCGGTCTAGGATTGGGGGGCTACTAGAGTTCAGTAGGGCAGTTCATGCGGAGATGGATGCCTTACTAACGGCTGCGCGTAAAGGAGTATCTTCTGTTGGGACAAGAATGTGGGTAACCACTTTTCCTTGTCACTATTGTGCGCGACATATAGTGGGTGCTGGGGTAGATGAGGTTCAGTTCATTGAACCTTATCCAAAAAGCAAAGCATTAGATCTTCATCCTGACTCAATAACGCTAAACCATCAAGGATGGATCCCCCCAAGTAAGGGGGGTAGCAAAGTACTGTTTCATCCCTTCACAGGTGTTGCTCCAAATCTCTACAAAAGAGCTTTCATGAAAGATCGGGAGCTCAAGAATAATGAAACAGGTCTCGCAAGAATAGGTGCTCCTGAATGGGGAAGCCCATGGGATCTGAGGCGTATCAGCTATGTGGAAATTGAAGCGGAATTGGTAAAGGGGTGTAACTGAAATGACAAGTTCCAGAGATCTCACTCGCTTAAAGCTACTGAAACCGTCTGGTTTGCAGACTCAAGGACAGCGCGTACGCTATAAGCAAATGCTCTTCCAGCCAGATCTATTCCCGATGCCGAAGACATCCCTGCTCATTTTCGCAAACACAACACACTTATCTGGCGATCGTTTTCTCTCTTTGTTAGATGAAGCTCAGCCATCTGTAGTAGTGGATATGAGGCCTACTCCACGCTTTGATTTAGGGCGCCTCAATCGGAAAGTCGCATTTGAAGTGTTTAGAGAAAACAAAATCAGATACGTTGATACTACGGGAATCTTGGGAATCTCATGTAAGTGGGATGTAAATCTCAATCCCGCTCTTATAGTGAATAAGATCAATAAAGTCCTTCGTCAGCCTGATTCTTCACCAAGGGGCCCAATAGTAATTTTGTTCGACGATATGGAACTGCTTTCATCTTCGATGGAAATATTTCGGAGCTCACTCGCCAGTAGTAGCCGTAAAAAGTGGGATGTCTGCCTAGTCGAAGCTTCAACCTAATCGATTTCTTGGAAAAACTCGTGGGGTCATTTCTTGACCTTGCACCTCGTGGTTTGGTGGTTTCCAAAAGCAGTTTTTGACTCGTCCGCGCACGCGGCATTGTGTGGTTGGCCCTGCCTCGTTAGAATTCCTCCAAGTTGATCTTTTCTCCGGGACTGGTTGATCTCAATGTGGCGTTTCGCATACCCATCGAATATGAATCGTCGGCATATTGAAGCGCGGGTGCAGCGCACTTTGTTGGGCTGGATTGTGCCTCGGCTCGATGGTTACGCCCTTCAGTTCAATAAGCGGAGTGTGAGAGAAAACCAGGGAAGGAGAAAAGGGGACGGCTACTTAATCGGAAACCTTCCCGCCAGTCGCGCGGGTCTCACGCATCGCCCGCATCCGACATTCTGCCGAAGCGCTCCGCACCCTTTCCCCCTTGTGCCCACGCCCCGATGCAATTGCCGATGCGAATCGAGTACAGTGTGCGGATTATTTCTCGTTGTCTGATCTGTTGGAGGAGCCATGGCGGTATTTCGACGACCCGAGTTGGAAAAAGATAACCCGATTGCCCCGCAGATGTATGTCGGGCCCAGGAGGAGGCGCGCGCTGTTACGTGAAGCCTCGTCGGCTCCTGCCCCTGGGAAGGGGGATATGGCCGAGACGCTGCAGACCTTGACTGCAGCGGCGGAACGATTTGTGGCGAGCGTGCCGCCTTCGAAGAAGCTGCAAGAGGAACGGAGCGCATTGCTGGAGGCGATCATCCAGGCGCAACAGCTCTTGTCGGGCGAGCCCCTTCCCTGAAGGGAACACCCACAGGGCGGTTGGAGACCGGCTGGGCTTCCCATGGTGCGTCTCCACTATGTCTTTCCACTAAGCTATCAGTCAGTCGCTCATGATCCACAACCGTTCAACGAAAAGGGCGTGTCCTCTATGAAATTATTGACAGCAGAAACCTTTGGAGCCATTGTCGCATCGAATCGCGTGATCATGGCGCCGCTCACACGGATGCGGGCGGGAGCGGGAGATGTTCCCGGCCCATTCGCCGCTGAATACTATTCGCAACGGGCGAGCGCGGGATTCATCATCACGGAAGCCAGTCAGATTTGTCCCTTGGGCAAAGGGTACCCTGGCACTCCAGGCATCTATAGTGATGAGCAAGTGGCAGGATGGCGTAGGGTCACGTCCGCCGTCCATGCCAAGGGTGGCAAGATTGTGTCGCAGCTCTGGCACGTCGGCAGAATCTCTCATTCCTCACACCATCCCGAAGAAGGCGTCCCAGTTGCGCCGTCAGCCATTGCGCCGACGGGCCAAGTCTATACCGCCTCTTGGCAATTAGTGGACTATGAGACGCCTCGCGCACTTTCCGTGAGCGAGATTGTCGACATCATTGCCTCGTACCGTCACGCCGCCACCCAGGCCAAGGCTGCAGGCTTTGATGGTGTCGAAGTCCATGCCGCCAATGGATACTTGTTGGATCAATTTCTCCAGGATGGCAGTAACCACAGAACCGATGCCTATGGCGGCACTGTGGCCAATCGGACCCGCATCGTCCTCGGAGTTTTGAAAGCCGTCATTGATGTGTGGGGCAGTGAGCGGGTGGGGATCAGGTTGTCGCCCTACGGCACGTTTAACGACATGTCCGATACCGATACCCTCGGTCTGTTCACCTATGTGATTGAACAGCTGAATCCGTTGCGGCTGGCCTATCTGCACATGATTGAACCGAGAGCGACGAATGCCGGAGGGAGTGACAGTGTGAATGAAGGCGCACCGAGCACGGCCCAGCTCTTTCGAAAAATGTTTAAGGGGAAACTGATCTCAGCTGGTGGCTATCAACGAGAGACCGCCGAGGAAGCCGTCACCGACGAGCTGGCGGATGGGATTGCCTTTGGGCGGTTGTTCCTCGCCAATCCCGATTTGCCTACACGCTTTGAAACGGGGGCGTCGCTCAATCGCTACGACAGAAATACTTTTTATGGCGGCGGTGAAAAGGGGTATACGGACTATCCTTTCTTGAAATCCTAGGAGCCTGTCCGACATTGCCTTCGTGATGAGGCGAAAGAGGCGCAGCCAGATGCAAGGCCGCAGGCCGGAAAAAACCGGAGGTGTATTCGCTGGAATACATTGAGGAATTTTTCTGGCCGAGAACGACGCAGGTGGGTGCGGATCATTCGTCGTAGTAGAACGGTCAATGTCGGACAGGCTCCTAGCAACCGGATGTCTTGTGACGATCCACTTCATCTGGGGTTAGCCATTGAAACGTGACAACAGGAATTGCACGGTGAAAAAGTCCCTTTCCTTGTCTCATGTCTACCGCCTGCTCGAGCCGGGGCCGGTCCTGTTGGTTACAACAGCCGGCAAGGGGAAGGCCAACATCATGGCCCTGTCGTGGCACATGATGATCGAATTCGAGCCGCCGCTCGTGGGGTGCGTGATCAGTAACCGGAACCACACGTTCAGCATGGTGAAGGCGACCAAGGAATGCGTGATCAATATCCCGACGGTGGAACTGGCGGCACAGGTAGTTGGCTGCGGAAACACCTCGGGGCGCAGGACCGACAAGTTCAAGAAATTTCGCCTGACACCGGTGGCCGCTTCCCGCGTCAAGGCGCCGCTCATCCACGAGTGCTATGCTAATCTCGAATGCAAGGTCGTCGATATGCGGATGGCGTCCAAATACAACATATTTATCCTCGAGGTGCTCAAGGCGTGGATCGACCCCTCAAAGAAAAACCCTCGGACGATGCACCATTGCGGGAAAGGCACCTTCATGGTGGCTGGCAGAACGATTGCGTTGCCCTCCAAGATGAAATAGGCACAGGAAAACCTCCCTGCCCTTAAGAGAAAACCGGGACATTCTACGTTTCGCATTTGAAACGGAATTCATCGGTGTGGGTGAACTTGGCCAGGGACGTGTGAAGCGCGAGACGGGCGAGACATGCGGGACGAGCGAGACGGGTCACACGAGGGTTGAACTTAACTCTTTACCCGCATTGGCATTCAGCGAGGCGGCTGGTGTGGTCTCCACTGCGCGCATCGAACGAGCACTTTCTTCTATCAATCAATAACCCTTCTAAGCTCGCTTGTTTTCCTCTCTAGGGAGGGCACCCATGTTGGTCTACGTGCGGCCGTCGAACGAGGCCCTTCTGAGGGCGCGCGTTCCGGGAGCACAGGACCAATGTGGGTGTCCTTCCATCCTCTTCATCGTGCGCGTTCTGCGAGCAAGAAGGGCACCTGGCCACTCCCTCCCCCCCTGCTAGGGGAAAGAGAAAGGGACAGGAGCAAAGGTCAGCACAAACACGGCAAATGCAATCCATCCGACAACGATCCGATTTTGGCCCAAGGGGACGTGAATATCGTGTACTGGCGGATGCCCGAAACCCCAGAGTCCTGCCATGAAAGCCCAGAGCCACCAGCCGGGCCACCCCACATATCCCAGCACGATAAGGATCGGGATCATGACAAAGGCCATCGTACGTTGATGTTTTCCCCACAGGGCATAGGCCACATGCCCTCCATCGAGTTGGCCGATGGGAATGAGATTCAACGACGTCACAAATAGGCCGAACCAGGCGGCGAACCCGACGGGGTGCAAGACGATGTCAGCCTGAGGAGGGATGGATCCGACGACCAGCCAGGCGATGAACTGCAAGAGCAAGGGTTCGCCCAACTGCAATCCATGGGTTCCCGTCCGATCGACAACCGTTGACAGGTTCAGGCCGATGACCAGTGCCACTACCGCGGCAATGAAGCCGGCAAGCGGACCAGCCACGCCGATGTCGAACAGCGCACGACGATTCATGATCGGCCCACGTAACCGGATGATCGCTCCGAATGTGCCGACGAAATACGGAGGGCCCGGGAGGAACAACGGCAGCGAGGCCGGCACCCTGTGAATGCGGGAGAGCGCATAGTGCCCGAACTCATGGGTCACCAGAATGATCAAGAGCGTGGCCGCAAAGGGAATCCCGCGCCAGAGCACCTCAGGCTGTTCAAGCAGGAGATTCACCGGTCCACGAATCGGTCCGCTATAAGCCTGATAGGCTCCAGCCCATAGGGTGGTAAAGATCGTCGCGATAAAGAGGCTGAGGGGCAGGATCCATTTCGAGAAGGGGGTCTCCTCGAATTCACCGTCCTCGGTGGGCTCTCTGAGATCCTCAACTGGCTTTGCCGCAACCGGCAGCTCTCCGCTGCGGATCGGCTGATCGTCGTTCCGCTGGTCAAGACTCATGGGACTACTTCAACGAATAGACACGAAAGGATTATGCTCGAGTTCTTCGCGAACCGTCGTGGCCGGTCCGTGACCAGGCAACAACTGATACTCAGGAGACAACTCAAGTACTCT
>NEWR02000009.1:668872-701171 GCA_002869885.2 Nitrospira sp. CG24C | reverse complement strand
CTGATTGATCTTCCACTGCGCGCGTCCAACGAGGGCCTTCTGAGGCCGCGCGTTGCGCGAGCACAGAAGATCATCAGGCTCCATCCCCCTTCTGTTCTGCGAGCAAAAAGGGCACCTGGCCGCTCCTCCTTTCTTCCTGCTAAGATGCTCTTCCCATGAGCAATCGTTCTGAATCGGGCCAGACCAATATAGTTGCCATCGTGATCCTTGTCGGCGTCGTCATTACCGGCGTCTGGGTGTGGAAGCGCCTGTCGTTCGATACCCAGGATTATGTGATCGATCAAGCCATTCCCGTGGCGTTTGCGGGATTGGTGGTCGCGGCGGGGCTCTTCATCCTGGTTCGGGCGTTCAACCGTCGGAGGACGCAGCGGCGTGAACGTGCGAAGTTGTTGGTTGCGTTCGAACGGGCCACGGTACAGGAGAAGAGGCTGGAGATCGCCTTTACATTGATGGAAATCAATGGGTATCGGGCCGAGGGGTTGGAATCCGTGGCGCCCGCGTTACGAGATCTTTTTGCAACGACGCTGCAGCGGGCGCTGAGTGACGAGCAGCACCGGATTCGAGGGATGGCGGCCAGTTACCTTGGGGCTCTGAACGATAGAACTGTGATCCCTCTTCTGCTGAAGGCGTTGGAGGACGAGCATGCCTATGTTCGTTCCAGTGCGGCGTTGGGATTGGGCCGTTTGCGCGCCGATGAGGCGAAGGAGAAGCTGACGACTGTTATGAAGGAGGATTGGGATCAAACTGTCAGGAGCCGATCGAAGGAAGCGTTGGAGCGGATCAAGTAAATCGCGCGAAGGCACGAGACTTGCGCGAAAAGCGTGATGAGAGACATTGGGAAGAGTTCGAGGTTCGACGTTCGAGGTATTCAGAACTTCGAACCCGGAACTCCGAACTTCAGTTTTCTGGGTGGGCCTGTTCGTCGACCCATTCAATACAGGCGATTTCCGGTGTGCAATTCAATCGCAGAGGAAGAAACGACCATCCGAGCCCACGGTTGACATAGAGCCGGCGGCCAGGTTCTCCGTGATGCCCATCGATCCGCCCATTGCATCCAGGGGGGAGCCAGAACGTCGGCACGCCGGGAATGCGCCACTGGCCTCCGTGGCTGTGCCCGCAAAGGATCAGATCGACGGCATGGTGGTTTTCCAGCTGATCGAGGATGTTCGGCGCATGGGCCAGCAAGAGGGTGAAACGGTTCTGTGCGCTCGGCGGCAGGCAGCTCAAGTCGGCCCGATGCAGCGAAGGATCGTCCACGCCGACAATGGCGATCTCGCCGCAGTCCGTGCGAATGAAGGTAGTCTGATTGATCAAGAGGGTGATCTTGTGGCGATCGGCGAGTTCGCAATACCGATCGATCGGCACGCCGCTGTAATGGTCATGGTTGCCCAACGTGATGAAGACCGGCGCAATCTCGCGCAAGCCGGCGAGAAACCGAAAGACATGCGGTAGCCCCTCCGGGACGTTGATCAGGTCACCGGTGATAAAGATCCAGTCAGGGCGGAGTTCGCCGATGGTGGCGACGACGCGATCGTGCCGTGGTTGATAGCGGTCGAGGTGCAGATCGCTCAGATGAACGGCCCGGTGACCGGCTAAGAGGCTGTGCGCATAGGTGAGCCGTGAAATTTCTTGCGTAGAGAGTCCGATCTCCAAGTGGGGAACGAGACTAAAGAGTCGGTAGAGGGGTTCGCTCAGACAATATCCGATGAAGGAGCGGGCTTGATCAGGCCAGGATTTCTCGTGCCTGGTCATCCCATCACCCGATCCAGCTCAACGCGATCGGAAGGGGTTACGCGATAGCCTCGTTCATAGAGATCGCTCATGCCTTGCATCAAGGCATCCATGTTGCGGTTGCGGTACCAGCTATCGAACCGCTCCGTGAGCGCTGCGACTTGCTTCAGGGTCGGTTCCGCGTCATGGTATGAGAGAGTGAGGGAGCGGAGCAAGTCTTGAAGTTCGACGGGACTGTAGATGGCATCGTCATTCCGGTCTGCGACAAGGGCAAATTCGTAGAAAGTCAGACTGACGGAAAGCAGCCCCTGTGTCTTGGCAAGATCGTTTCGCGCATCGTCCATTCCGCTTGGGTAGTTGCGAAGACAATCAACTTCGAGTTGGGATGAAGAAGCGGGCGTCCACACGATTCCTTGCGCGGTCGGGGGAGGTGTCTTTCCTGCTTTATAAAACCATGAGACGCAAGTGTTCGCTTGCACAAAGGCCTGTTTGTCTTTGTGAATCTGCCGGCTGATGTGCTGGGTAAATTGTTGAAAGATCGTATTGTCTTTGCCCCACGAACCTCCTGGGAACAGCACACACATCAGAGCAATGAAGAACGCTCCTGCCGCTAACAAGAAGACTTTAGGCCAATGGACTATCATGGGGCGCAATAACATGGGAAAAGTATATCATGCGAGTCGTCTCATCCCTATCCAGATTGACTGAACGGTAAGGGCGATTATGTGCAGCAAATGAAGAAGCCCATTGCACCATGACTATGCCTTTTTTGACAGCGACATTGCCCGGCATCGGTGGACAGATGCGGGCGATTCCGGAAGATTTCCAGGTCGAAGAACGTCCGCTCTATCTCCCCTGCGGAGAGGGGGAGCATCTCTACATCAAAATCAGGAAGCGCCTGCTCTCGACTCCGGATCTTGTCCTGCGATTGTCCTCGGTCTTGGGGATGAAAGCGCAAGCGATCGGAGTAGCGGGTCTCAAAGACGCCCGAGCCGTGACCACACAGATGATCTCGCTTCTCGGCGTCACGCCCGAACGGCTGGAACGGCTGAAATTGGACGAGCAGCTCTTGTCTGTGGAAGTGCTGGGCCGGCATCGCAATCGTCTGCGCCCAGGGCATCATGCAGGCAATCACTTTCGGTTGGTGATTCGGGATGTCGCCACACACGCCCGTGAGACGGTGCCCCTGGTCACAGACATATTGGTGCAACGAGGCGTGCCGAATTATTTTGGCCCGCAACGGCAAGGGCGAAGTGGACAGAATTACCAGACCGGAGCTGAACTCCTGGTAGACCCAGCCCGCCGAAACAGGCTGAGTCGGTCCAAGCGCATGTGGTATCTCAACGCCTACCAATCGCATTTCTTTAATGACATGTTGGCCCGCCGACTGGATCGACTCGATCGTATCCTGGTCGGAGATTGGGCCATGAAAATGGAGAACGGCGCCTGCTTTCTGGTTGAGGATGCCACGGCGGAACAGCCACGGGCCGACCGGTTCGAGATCAGTCCTACCGGTATCTTGTTCGGGTCACGCGCCTCATGGGCCAGCGGAGAACCGGGAGAAATCGAACGGACTGTGGTTGCCGAGAGTGGGGCGACGCCGGAGAGTCTGACCGAAGCCGCAAAGTCCTGCGGGTTTCGCGGTGAACGGCGTTCCTTCCGAATCCCCCTTGCCGATTTAGAGTGGGCTCTGGAAGGCACTGTGCTCACGCTCTCCTTTTCCCTTCCACCCGGCGCCTATGCGACGAGCGTGCTCCGCGAACTCATGAAGACCGACTCGCAGGCGGCTGAAAATGCCCGCTAGCTTCGTTCTCTGCTCGTGAAAATCCTCAACGTACCCCAGAGGGTACGCCTCCGGTTTTCATTCGCCTGCGGCCTTGCTAGCGGAGCATTTTGAACCGCCTGCGCTTTGTGAGTCTCTGGTGCGCAGTGGGGATTACCCCCAGCCACCCCTTAAGGAGAAGTGAAGACAAGGGACATATTTGGGATGATGAGCCTCGGCGGAGTCGGATCGCGGGCGGTTGAGACTGGGTGGTAGAATCTGTGCGGAGCTTCTCCATATGAGAGTGGGAGTCTGACGTATGATGCATGACCAAGAAACCGTCCTACTCCAAGGCCATATCATCGATTCGTTGATCCTGGCGAAGGTTCTGGACACGATTCTGATGATGGGCGGAACCTTCGATCTTCAAGATATGCAGATCGGCAAGACTCGCGAGGAACCCTCGCGCGCCAGAATCGTCGTGCAGGCTTCCTCTGCGAAGCTGCTCAGCGAGATTCTCCATGCCATTCAACCTCACGGTGCGTCAGTCGAGAATGAACGGGATTGCCGGCTGGCGGCAGCGCCGGCGGACGGCATCTTTCCTGACGAGTTCTATGCGACGACGCATTTACCGACCCAAGTACGAGTGCGCGACCAGTGGGTGGAGGTGGAGGGGATCGAGATGGATCTGGGAATTCTCGTGGACCCGGTTCGTCTGACTGCGAGGACTGTTCCGATGGGAGAGGTGAAGCAGGGAGATCAGGTTGTGATCGGTCGTGAGGGTGTGCGGGTCATTCCGCTCCAACGGCAGGACTGTTCCGATGGGAGAGGTGAAGCAGGGAGATCAGGTTGTGATCGGTCGTGAGGGTGTGCGGGTCATTCCGCTCCAACGGCCACGTGACCGCGACGTATTCAGCTTCATGGAATCGCAGGTCTCATCCGAACGTCCCCATGGGCGCGTCATCGGCGACATCGCCAAGCGCCTCGTGCAGTTGCGAACAGGGTTCCGAGAGGGGAAAATTGGCAGCAAGGTGCTGCTGGCTGGTGGCCCGGCGATTGTTCACGCCGGAGGGCGTGAGGCCTTGGCATGGCTCATCGATGAAGAATTCATCCATGTCTTATTCTGCGGAAATGCGCTGCCGGCTCATGATATGGAAGTCGATCTCTACGGCACGTCCCTCGGCTATGGGCATGCGGCTGGTCGTGTCGTGCCGCATGGGCATGAACACCATCTGCGAACCATTAATCGGATCAGGGCCATCGGCAGCATCGAAGCGGCGGTCAGGTCGGGAGTCGTCAAGACCGGAATTATGGCGGCCTGTGTCAGGCGGGGTGTCCAGGTCGTCATGGCCGGCACGATTCGCGATGACGGCCCCTTGCCCGGCGTGATCACGGATTCGTTGGAAGCCCAGGCAGCCATGCGTAGGGCAATCCCCGGTATCGGACTGGCCCTGCTCGTCGCTTCGACATTGCACGCGGTGGCGACGGGCAATTTGTTGCCTGCCACGATTCCATCCGTCTGCGTCGATGTCAATCCAGCCGTCCCGACGAAACTTGCGGATCGAGGAAGTTTTCAGGCTGTCGGGCTGGTCATGGATGCCGCGTCGTTTCTGCGCGAGCTGGCGCGGGAGCTGGGAGCGCGTCTGTGAGTGTCGCCCTCGTTGCTACGGTTCATTTGGTTTGTTTGGTTGATTTAGTCAGTCTGGTTCAACCAAATACACAAAACAAACCAAAGCAACCAGCCAACTTTCTGGTGTGGCCATGAGTCGCCTGCTGGTCTGTCCGCCGGACTATTTCAGCATCGAATATGAGATCAATCCCTGGATGCGCCGCTCGAACGCCGTCAATTCGGACCGGGCCGTCACCCAGTGGCATCACCTCATGCAGGTGCTTGAACAAGACGTGGGTGCTGTCCTGGAGCGGATGAAGCCGGTGCCCGGACTGCCCGATCTGGTGTTCACGGCGAATGCCGGCATCGTCGCTGGAGGCAGAGCGGTGCCAAGCCGTTTCCGTTATGTCGAGCGGCAGAAGGAAGAGGTTTACTTTGCGGACTGGTTTCGTGGGCAAGGGTACGAAGTCCTTACGCTGGATCCTGGCAGCTTCTTCGAGGGAGCCGGAGACCTCTTGGGATTTCCCGACATCTGGTTCGGAGGTTACCGACAACGATCGGATATTCGTGTCTACCCGACGCTCAGCGACTGGTTTCACCGGGAGATCATTCCTCTCGAATTGGTCGACAGCCGGTTCTATCATCTGGATACCTGTTTGTGCCCCTTAAGCGGTGGTGAACTCCTCTATTTCCCTCCCGCATTCGATCGCTATGGGCAGGAGGTTCTTGCCGAACGGATTGCTCCTGCCAGACGGCTCGTGCCGCCGGAAGCTGAGGCTCTCATGTTTGCCTGTAACGCCGTATGTGTCGGGAAACACGTTGTGTTGCCGGCAGGTTGTCCGGAAACAGAATCTGTGTTGGCCTCGCGCGGCTATCTTCCCCATCCGGTCCCGCTCGATGAATTCATGAAATCGGGCGGCTCGGCGAAGTGTCTCACGCTGGCTCTCGACTGAAGAGGGTCAGCGTCAGCCCGCACAATCTCCTGATTTAAGTTTTTTCAACTCAGACCGATATATACCTAGAACGTTGAATATATACAGAACGACGGTCAGTTCAGACAGTCGGTATCTGTCTAGCCTGGAGATCGTATATGGATACTCAAGCGCCTCTCTCCTCGTCCGATACGAAAACGATCCTGGTCGTCGACGACGATCCATCAACGATGTTGATCTGCGTCAAGACGCTTCGTGCCGAAGGGTTTACTGTTCTTGAAGCGGAAGGCAGTTCGGAGGCGTTAAAGATATTGGCGACCCATCAAGAGCCAATCGATCTGCTGCTGACCGATCTCATGCTGGCTCCGCCCGGCTTTGAATTTGCCACCGACAAAAATCCCTATCCACGGGTCCATGGTCAGGATGTCATCCAACGCACCTTGGCCATGAAGAAGACATTCCGCGTGATCTTAATGTCGAGCCTGTCGTACCATGAGAGGAAGGCGCACAGCGTTGTCACCGATCACGTCCCGTTTCTCCAGAAACCTTTCTCAGTTAAGGCTCTGACAGAGCTGGTCCATACCGTGCTCGCAGCCGCTCCGCTCTCCTGCGACGATTCTGCCGCCAAGTCTACCGCCAAGCAAGACGTTCGGTGGTATGGATAGCCTCACGCTCCAAGCCGCATCCTGGCCCAGGTTGAAGGTTGAAGGTTGGGAGTTCGAACACTAGAACATTCACTCGATCTCGCCCGTTCCGCTTTTCTCGCGAGTTTTACACCTCACGGTTTCTAAGCATCCTGCTCAGGGTTTTTGCCGGAAGAAGAACGATCCATACAGCCCTGCGATGGCGATGGTGACGAGCTCGATTGTCAGCAGCAGCCGGCTTACTATGGCATCCGTTGTGGGAGGCGAGAAGATGAAATGCAGGCCGAGGAATTCGGGGGCCTGTGACGGCGGAGTTTCCCAGGGTGGGAAGAGGATCGCGAGGGATAGCATTGCCACCATGCCATACAGCACTTCGATGTTGAGCTGTCCCGGTCCAGATGTCGCGGGTGGCGGAGGTGGTGTGGGGAGTTCAACTGGGTCTGCGTGCAGCCGCTGACCGCACTGCGAGCAGTAGCGGCTAATCTCCGGGAGTTCACGTCGGCAAGAAGGACAGAGTTTCATGGATGGTTCCTAGGCTACACGGAAGTGCGCCGGTTTGCTAGCGTAGTGGAGTCTCTCATGTCGTGATGGATTTCAAAGACCGCCTCTCGTTCATTGACAGGTGAAAGAACCGGTTCCTATAATCCGCTCGCTCTTGGTTGCTTTGGTTTGTTTGGTTTGTCTTGTTCATTTGGTTGAACCAAATCAACGAAATCAACCAAATAAACCAGATGAACCAGTTTTAACCGCCTGTTAGGGTTCACGATATGCAGACTATTAACCGAATAGGGGTCATCGGGGCCGGTGCCTGGGGCACCGCCTTGGCAAAACATCTGGCGGAGAAAGGCCTTGAAACTCGGCTCTGGGCCTATGAGCGAGAGGTCGTGGCTGCGATCAACGGGAAACACGAGAATCCGGTCTTCTTGTCCGGTGTGGCGCTTCCCCCATCGCTCGTTGCGACCGGATCGTTGTCGGAACTTACCGAGCAGTGCGAGGGGCTGATTTTTGCGGTGCCGTCCCACGTGGCGCGTCCTGTGCTGCGCGAGTTGGTCCGGTCCATTTCCATCCCGATCCCGTTCGTCAGCGCGACGAAGGGGATTGAAGAAGATACATTGAACTTGATGACTCAAGTCATGACCGACGTACTTCCTCCTGTTATGCACCGGGATCTCATGGTGTTGTCCGGTCCGAGCTTCGCGACTGAAGTCAGCGCAGGGAAGCCGGCAGTGCTCTGTTTAGCCGGGAGTGACGAGGAGCTGGTCAAGACATTCCAGACTGTGTTGATGACTCCGGCCTTTCGGGTGTACGCCGACAACGATGTGTTGGGCGTCCAGCTCGGCGGCGCGCTCAAAAACGTGATGGCGCTTGCAGCCGGCGTGGTGGATGGATTGGATCTCGGTCATAATGTGCGGGCTGCGTTGATTACGCGTGGTTTAACTGAAATGGTGCGGTTGGGCGTCGCAATGGGTGCTGATCCACGAACGTTCTACGGACTGTCCGGCGTCGGCGACTTGGTGTTGACCTGCACCGGATCCTTGAGTCGGAATCACATGGTCGGCGTAAGCCTGGGAAAGGGCGAGCGGCTGGAGACGATTCTCGGAAACATGCAGGCCGTGGCCGAAGGCGTGCGGACGGCGAAAGCGGCGTTAGGGCTTGCGCGACGCCACCGGGTCGACATGCCGATCGTGCAGGAGATCAACGCGGCGTTGTTTGAGGGGAAGTCGTGCCGGAAGGCGGTGACGGACCTGATGGAGCGTGATGCAAAGCCGGAGAAAGGACAGCCGTGAATCCTGAGGCGCTGACACGTCTACTGACCGAAGTGCGGGCAGGTACCTTGCCTGTAGAGGCGGCTATCGGGCAGCTCCGTACCTTGCCCTATGAAGATCTTGGATTTGCCTCGATCGATCACCACCGGTCGTTACGGCAGGGGTTCCCTGAGGTCATTTTCTGCGAGGGAAAGACATCGGCCCAGATTCGTGCCATCGCGAAAGCGTTGTTGAAACATCATCGCCCGCTGTTGGCGACGCGCGCGACCCGCCAGGTGGCCACGCTTATCAAACGGCTTGATCGTCGAGCGGTCTATCATGACGAGGCGCGCATCGTCTCGATCCGAGACCCTAAGCGGCAGTTACAGGGGCATATCTTGGTGATCACCGCCGGCACTTCGGATATTCCAGTTGCGGAGGAAGCGAAAGTCACAGCGGAGGTAATGGGGAGTCGGGTTGAGACGCTCTATGATGTGGGTGTGGCCGGCATTCATCGGTTATTGGAGCGTCAGAGCCGGCTGCTGCAAGCCCGGGTGGTCGTGGTGGTGGCAGGGATGGACGGGGTGTTACCCAGCGTGGTCGGTGGGTTGGTTCCCTGCCCAGTCGTGGCCGTGCCGACGAGCCGGGGCTACGGCGCAAGCTTCGGCGGGCTTGCCGCGTTGCTGACGATGTTGAACTCCTGCGCGGCGGGGGTCGGGGTGATGAACATCGACAACGGGTTCGGGGCCGGCTGTCTTGCGCACCGGATTAATACGCTAGGGGGCAGCGGGGTAAAGGGATAGCGGGATAGTGAAACAGTCCGGTTACCCCCTTATCCCGCTGTCCCGTGTATCCCTTTATTTCACTTCGATCGTTCCCCGTTTCGGCCAGGCAACCATCTGCGTCCTGGGACCTTTCTCGCCGTTCGCCAACAACTTGGCCCGCACTTCGTAGTGATAGAGTCCCGCTCCCGCCGGGGTTTTCTTCTGATCCAACCCATCCCACGTCAGGAGGACAGAAACGTGTGGAGGGGCTGCGCCGTTGGTTGAGGCGGTGTGCGGCTCGAGTGGCTTACGCTCGGTCAGAAAACGCAGTGAGTTTTTCGATGGTGACGTAATGAACGAAGAGACCTCCAGCAGTGTTGCGCCATCCAGTTCCTTGGGCAGTTGGACTAAGGCGGAAAACTGCAACGGACCGGATGAGGCTATGTAGGGGTTGGGGGAGACGTTCAGATCGAGAATCTTGAGCTCAGGCTCTGGGCGCGGAGCCCGGTGGGGTTTCGATTTTGCTGAGGCGTAAGGCGGGGTCCAGAGTAACAGCGTGGCGCAGAGCAGTACCCAGATGACCCGACCACTCCACGATCCGAATGACTCTGAGCAGGGCGTGAGGAGGGACCGGCAGATTGTCATAAGGGATTAGCGCGTCACCAGCCTATTGTTGCGAAGTGCCCAGACAGTGGGCAAGTCCGGCCCGCATTATTCATGAGCGCTTCTGCTGCAATCGCCGATCCGCTGCTGCGACGAACCTTCGGCCGACGGGCTCGCCCTGCGGATCCTCGACGTACTGCACGAGTACGCCTCGGGGCCTCACGGCTCCGCGCACCGGTCTCGCGACACGGCTCAGCGATTTCGCGACGAACCGTCATGAACAATGCGGGCTTGTGTGGATAACACAGCGTCGGTAGGCTGTCAATGTATTCAAGCGTGACGGGCGGGGCTGGCGGGGATTAGAGGTTCTGAGTTCGAAGTTCCGAGTTCGAAGTTCAGAAAACCTCGAACGCCGAACCTCGAACCGTCGTTCGTCTCACATGTCTCGCCTTTCTCAAAAGTCGCGCTCCTCGCGCGCCATTTTGGCCGATTGCCGTTCGCGCGCAGCTTGGGTAATATGGGCGCGGTAAGTATTGAGTAGGGAAAGGACGCACGTGGGCGCGCATCTCCATTTCGATTGTTATTCCGGCATCAGCGGCGACATGATCCTCGGCGCGCTTGTAGACGCGGGAGCCCCGTTTCCCGACTTGGTGAGCGGGCTGAAACGGCTCAAGCTTTCAGGGTTTACGCTAAAGAAGCGGCGGGTGCATCGAGGGGCGATCCACGCTACGAAAGTGGATGTCGTGATCACGTCAGGATTGCGTAAGCCACTCTCGCTTCATCGGATCCACGCCATCCTCTCCGCAAGTCGGATTCCCGACAAGATCAAGCGGCAAAGCCGATCGGTGTTCGATCGATTGGCCGAAGCGGAAGGACATGCCCATCGCGTGGCCAAGGATCACGTCCATTTCCATGAAGTGGGGGTGCTGGATTCGTTTGTCGATATTGTCGGAGGGCTGATCTGCTGCGATCTGTTGGGCGTCACGCGTGTGACGTCTTCCCCTGTCAACGTGGGAGCCGGGACGCTGCAATCGGCTCATGGTATCCTGCCGGCGCCTGGTCCCGCGGTCGCCATTCTGGCGAAGGGAATTCCGATTTACAGCGCAGGCCCTTCCCGTGAGCTCACCACGCCGACCGGCATGGCTCTGTTGCGTACGCTGACATCTGAGTTCGGTCCCATGCCGGTGATGACGCCGACGGCCATCGGTTATGGAGCGGGCGATGCCGATCCTGACGGCTGGCCGAACGCGTTGCGGGTGTTTCTCGCGCAACCGTCATCCCGAGGAGCGCGAGAACGGGATACGGTGCTGCAGGTTGAAACGAACCTTGACGATGTAAACCCGCAAACGTATGAGTATGTGATGGAACAGTTATTCGCGCGCGGGGCGCTCGATGTGACGCTGACGCCGGTCATCATGAAACGTGGACGGCCCGGCATCGTGTTGACCTGTCTCGCGGCTTCGGCGCAGCTGGATCGGATTCTTGACGTCTTGTTTCAGGAAACGACCACGTTGGGAGTCCGGATTCGTGAGGTCATGCGACAGATCCTTCCCCGGCGGTTTGTCTCGGTGAAGGTGCGCGGTGGAATTGTCCGGATGAAGATTGCCGATGTGAGCAAGACTGCGGCCAAAACGGCTCCGGAATATCTCGATTGCAGGCGGATAGCCGAACGAACGGGCCGCCCCGTAAAAGACGTGCTCGAAGACGCGGCCCTCGCCTATGCCAAACAGCGAGTCGCTAGGCCAACGGGCCGGGGATGACGGTTCTCCTCTATACTCTTCTCTTCCTCGTTTCTGTCGCGGTGACGCTGGGCGCCTGCACGCTCTTCACGAATGCCATCGAGTGGGTGGGCAAGCGATTCAATTTGTCCGAAGGCGCGGTCGGCGGCGTGTTGGCGGCCATCGGCACCACACTTCCTGAAACCTCCATCCCAGTCATTGCCATTTTTTTCGGGGCCAGCCGTGCCGAAGCGGAGGTGGGGTTGGGCGCGATCCTCGGCGCTCCCTTCATGTTGACCACGCTGGTGATCCCCATCTTGGCCATCTTGCTGGTGGTCTACGCCAAACTTGGGAAGCGAACCGCCGCTTTCCGATTGAACTATCGTGATGTGAGGGGCGATCTCTCCTTCTTTGTGGCGGCTTACAGCGTCGCGCTGGCCTGTGTGTTTATTCCGTCTCGACTGGCGCATGCCGTCGCCGCCGTCGGGTTGATAGGGCTCTATCTCTATTACGTCAAACTGAAGTTTAGTGAGACTGATGAGGAGGGAGGCGAGGGTGGTGGGCTTGAGCCGCTGCTCTTTGCCAGGAAGGCGGCAACCCCGTCGTTTGGACTCATAGGTCTTCAAGCATTCATCGGCTTGGCTGGTCTCGCGCTCGGAGCGCATCTCTTTGTGCTCGCTGCAGAAACGATCGCGCGAGCCCTGTCGATATCTCCATTGATCCTGGCCCTTCTTGTCGCGCCCCTGGCGACCGAGCTACCTGAGATGTCGAACAGTTTTCTCTGGCTCTACCGGAAGAAGGATCGGTTGGCGGTAGGGAATGTCACCGGCGCGATCGTCTTTCAGGGTACAATCCCAGTCTCGATCGGGCTCCTGGGTACGGACTGGACGCTGGCGCCGACGGCATTGATCACCATGGTACTTGCCGTGACCGCTGCCACCTTCTTATTGGCGCAGGCTGCCTGGGGCGCTCTCTGGCGACCCTGGTTGCTGAGCGGGAGCGCCATCCTTTATATAGGGTATGTGGTGTATCTCTATGGTTGGTAACCGCTTAAGACGGTTTATTTGGTTTGTCTGGTTTGTCTGGTTTGTTTCGTTTGTTTGGTTCAATGGGGAGTAGGTTAATGAAGACACAACAAAACAAACCAAAGAAACCAAATAAACAAAACAAACCTCTTCTCGGGATCACCATGGGAGATCCGGCAGGGATTGGCCCGGAGGTGATTGCGAAGGCCCTGGTAAGACCGGCATTGCGGCGCCTGTGTCGTCCAATTGTCATCGGCTCGTTTCCGGTGATGCAGCAGGCGGTCAAGAGTCTGAAACTCAAGGTGAACGTGATTCGTGTGGAGGGCCACGATCCTAAGCCACCGCGCCTGAGTGACCTGGCCGTGCTGGACCCGCTCGATCGTCCCCTTGGGCGGTTCCCGCGTGGAGTTGCGGCGGTTGAAACCGGAGCGGCCTCCGTGCTGTTCATTAAAAAGGCCGTTGAACTGGCCCAGCTCGGTTGTATCGACGGCATCGTCACAGCACCGATCAATAAAGAAGCGATCAACATGGCCGGCTGTCATTTCCCCGGCCATACGGAACTGCTGGCAGACCTGACCAAGACCGAGGAGTCCGGCATGATGATTATCGGAGGACCGCTCCGCATCATGTTTGTGACAACCCATGTCGCGATCAAGGATTTGCCAACGCTCCTGACCCAGGCCAAGATCGAAAAAGCCATCAGGCTGGCTCATCTGGCCTTGAGGGACCTATTTGGAATTAAGAAACCGAGGGTTGGTGTTGCCGCGTTGAACCCCCATGCTGGAGAACATGGACTGTTCGGGGACGAAGAGGCGCGGGTCATTCTCCCGGCAGCTCGTGCGGCACAGGCCCAGGGCATTCGCGCCAGCGATCCTTTACCGGCCGATACGCTATTTGGTAAGGCGGCAAGAGGTGATTACGACGGTGTCGTGGCCCTCTATCATGACCAGGGGCTCATTCCCTTAAAGCTTGTCGCCTTCGGCACTTGTGTGAACCTGACGGTGGGTCTGCCGATCATTCGTACTTCGGTCGATCACGGGACCGCGTTCGATATCGTGGGGAAAGGCATCGCAGACCCTGGCAGTCTGATCGAGGCGATCACGCTGGCCGCCCAGCTGGCAAAAAGACGGTGAAGGGTCTGTCTGGTCTATCTCGTCTCTCTGGTCTATCTAGACTGAGTCGAGCCTCTGTCGATAAAGGCGGCACCAGACAGACCAGACAGACCAGACAGACCGAATAGACCAGATAGACCATCTCAAGAGGAGCCTAGTGATGACCAACCAATCGGGTGCGGCTTATATCATGATTCAGAAGCAGCTGAAGGAATTGGATCAGATTTTCCAGGAGACCATGGAAACTCTCAATACCGTTGCCGGAGCCGAACGAATGGCCAAGTGGAAGGCCAGAACGAGTGCGCTCATCACCGAATCTCTGGGCCAGAAAGAAGGGCAGAAGTTTGCCGCCCTGCAGCCGGGGCCCTCTTTTACCAACGACTTCGTGGAAGAGTTTACCGATCTCACCGACTATTTCAAAATTCCGCTTACAGACTTGGCCAAGAAGTTGGCGCAAGCAGCTCCTCCTTCTTCCAGTGGGAATTGACCGGTGTCGATTCCTGATCTCCCTCCGCCGAACAAACGGCTCGGTCAAAACTTTCTGATCGACCCCAACATCGTGCGTAAAATCGTTGCGTTGGCAGAATTGCAACCCAGCGACCACGTGTTGGAAATCGGTCCGGGCCGCGGCATCCTGACAGAGGCGCTGAGCCGCGCAGCCGGTCGTGTGACGGCGATCGAAGTGGACTCACGGCTCCATGCCTATCTCGAAACCAGGCAAGCGGAACTTCCAAATGTAGAGTTGGTTTGTGAAGACGCGCTGGCCTATCCGGTCGAGAGCCTGCCGATCGGGACGGTCGTCGTGGCTAACCTGCCCTACTACATTTCAACTCCGCTGCTCTTTCGATTACTCGACCAGCGGGGCCGGTTTCTCCGCATGGTGCTCATGTTGCAGGCCGAAGTGGCAGATCGTCTCGTGGCAAAACCCGGCGGCTCGGACTATGGCGTGCTCTCGGTCATGGCGCAGTATGCAGCCGAGATCACTAAATCGTTTCGTGTCTCAGCCCAGTGTTTCCGTCCCAGGCCAGAAGTCGCCTCGGCAGTAGTCTTACTGCGCACGAAAGAGCGCACGAGGCTCAGCCAGCAAGAAGAAGTCGAATTTCGCGCACTCGTGAAGGCGGCTTTTGCCCATCGAAGAAAAACGCTGGTCAATTCTCTGCGAGATGAAGGGTATGAGCTTCTTTCCGTAGCCGAGGGATTGAAGCAATTGGATATTGCTCCGACTCGCCGGGCAGAGACCTTGTCGGTTGAGGACTTCCTCCGGCTCGCGCATGCCCTTGGTTAATGAGGTCCACGTGTATGCCGTGGTGCCCATCCACGCTACTTCGCATTCCCCTCATCGCTCCAAGGAGGTGGTCTGGATTGTCCCCCACTGCGGCCGTCGAACGAGCACATTCTGATCGTGCGCGTTCCGGGAGCAAGGGGGATGATCCAGACTACCTCCGCCCCATTTGTTTGAAATGACCCATTCCCTGTGCTAGCATCCGCTCTATGGGTGCATCCACTTCGGCCAAGCGGGGCGAGGCTCGCGGCGCCGCTTCTCCCTCTTCACACATCAAACGAGAAGTGATCGGAGTTGTCCTGATCGCATTGGCGCTCTTGACGCTTCTCAGCATGGTGTCCTTTGTCTCGGGAGAGGTCAGGGCCGGGTTATCTGCGACCGTTCCATCCAGAAATCTTATCGGGTCGGTCGGCGCGTTTTTCGCGTCTGCTCTATTCTGGTCGATCGGCGGGGCCGGATACATGTTCCCAATACTCCTTGGCCTCATGGGTGTCCGCTGTTTCACTCAGAGCAATTTGTCTATCCGTCTGCGGAACGCCGGCGCCTCGCTGGCGGCATTGCTGTTTCTCAGCGGCCTGTTTCACCTTGAAATCATGGCGGTGCCGACCATCTCAAGCGGCCTTATTAATCGAGGGATGGCGGGGGGCTTCTTCGGGCAAGTAGTGGCCGAGAGTTTACGAGCTTATTTCGCGAGTACCGGCGCACACATTCTCATTGTGGCTGGGCTGCTGGTCTCCCTCCTTTTCACAACCCCTATCTCTCTGTCGGAGATCGCTCGGCGGATTCCTGGTTGGGGCAGTTGGATGTTCAACCGGGCTCGTGCCTTGGCCCCTGAACGATCGGTGGAAGAAGCCGTTCTTGAGTCACCACGGAAGGCCAGGCAGAAATCCGCTGCATCCATCCGTGCGGTGATCGAGGAGGCGCTTCCTGACGCGGCTGCGGAGCCGGAATTGGACTGGCCGGTCATCCAGCCATCACGACAACCGACTCTCGAACCGGATGAGCCGATCGAATCCGAGTCGGACAAGCAGATCATCGTCGCCCAAGCGAAGGCCGGGGACTATATCTTGCCGGATCCGGCCCTGCTCTTGAGCGAACCGTCAGGTCCCCTAGGGCGTGTGACGGAAGAAGAAATCAAGGCGCAATCTGATGTACTGACCCGCGCGCTGCTCAGTTTCGGCATCGCCGGAAAGGTGACGGAAGTTCGTCCCGGACCAGTCGTGACGATGTATGAGTTCGAGCCGGCGCCGGGAACCAAGGTCGCGCGCATTGTGAACCTCGCCGACGATCTGGCATTGGCGCTGAAGGCGATCAGTCTCCGGATCGTGGCGCCGATTCCGGGAAAATCGGTGGTTGGCATTGAAGTGCCGAATCTCTATCGCGAGACGGTGTCGATGAAGGAAGTGATGACGAGCGAGGCCTTTTCGCGCGCCAGATCGAAACTCAGCCTGGCCTTGGGGAAGGACATTTTCGGAGCCCCCACGATCGCCGACCTGAAAACGATGCCGCATTTGCTGGTTGCCGGCGCGACAGGCGCAGGGAAAAGCGTCAGTCTCAATACGATGCTCCTGAGCCTGCTGTTTTCGGCTCGACCAGATGAGGTCAAGCTGCTCCTGATCGACCCCAAGATGCTCGAATTCCAATCGTACGACGGTATTCCTCATTTGCTACGGCCGGTCATCACCGATGCCAAGTCGGCGGCGCGGGGGCTCGGTTGGGTGGTGGCTGAGATGGAGCGGCGCTACAAATTGTTGGCTGATGCAGGGGTGCGAAACATCGATGCCTATAATCGAAAAGTCGCCGGGGTTCAGGGTGTGCTGGAAGCGGAATCGGCGGCGAAGTTAGACCAGCCGGAATTGCCCATCCAATTTCTGTCGGAAGAGGAGCGGCTTTCTGCCGGAGAAACCGCGCTTCCGGACGGCAGCCCCGGATCGTTCACGCCGCCGGCGACTCCGCCGGAGCCCTTGCCCTATATCGTGGTGATGATCGATGAATTAGCGGATTTGATGATGGTGGCGCCGAAGGAAGTGGAAGACAGAATTGCGCGCTTGGCGCAGATGGCTCGCGCGTCGGGCATCCATCTCGTGTTGGCGACTCAGCGCCCGTCGGTCGATGTGCTGACCGGTTTGATCAAGGCAAACTTCCCGGCCCGCATTGCCTTTCAAGTGTCGTCGAAGACCGATTCACGCACGATCTTGGATGCCAACGGCGCGGAGGCGCTCCTCGGTCGTGGGGATATGCTCTATATGGCTTCGGGGACCGGACGTGTCATGCGGCTGCACGGATCGTTTGTGTCGGATGACGATGTTCGCCGTGTGGTCGAGTTCGTGAAGGATCAAGCCAAGCCTGCCTACAATCAGGAATTGCAGATTGCACTGAAGCAGGAAGGTGCGAAAGAGGAAGAGGGGCTGGGCGAAGTGTATGAGCAGGCGAAAGAGTTGGTTCTGACTACCGGTCAAGCTTCGGCATCGCTGATTCAGCGCCGGCTACGGGTGGGCTACCCTCGTGCGGCTCGGATGATCGAGCAAATGGAGGCGGATGGCCTCGTGGGCGCGGCTGGCCGGGATGGACGGAGAGAGGTTGTAGGGCGGCGAGGGGCGGTGGGGGCTGAAGAAGGGGTATGAGGGGTATGGCGGGGTATAGGGGTACTGCTGTGCTCGCGCAACGCGCGGTCTCAGAAGGATGGGAAGGGTAGCCTGATTGTCCTCCTGCTCGCGGAACGCGCACGATAAGAATGTGCTCGTTCGACGCGCGCAATCGAGGATCGACCAGGTTACCCTTGAAAATGCATTGATATGGTGAAGAAATTGAATTGGACATGTGTTGCCGGGGGCGTACTCGTCTGTGCGTGGAGCCTATTCCCGTTACCCGCTCTTGCCGCTGAAAGCGATTTTGATGAGAATGCCTTGACGGAAGTGCGGGAGGTGGTGAAGCAGCTTCAGGCGCGGTATGAGAGGACGAAAGATCTCCAGGCGGACTTTACGCAGAAGACCATGATCGAGGGGTTCGAGCGGCCTATCATGTCCTCGGGGAAGCTCTATATCAAAAAGCCTGGGCGATTACGGTGGAATTATCTCGATCCTTCGGTCGAAGACATCCAAGTCAATCAGGACGATATCAAAGTGTATGTGCCGGAGCACAAACAAGTGCTGGTCGGGAAGCTCACGCAGATGGCGGCCTCCAAGGCCCCGTTGGAGCTCTTGCAGGGGGCGGCCACGTTGGAGGAGTCGTTCAACATCGAGCCGACACCGGGGAAAGGGCGTGGCCTGGGAGGAATCCGGCTACTGACTCTCCTGCCGAAGTCGCATGAAGGTGAGGCGGAGAAATCATTGAAACGAATCGTGCTCGAAGTCTTTCCCAAGACCTACTACATTCGGAAGCTTTCTCTCTACGAAAACAGCGGTAATGTCGCGAGTTTTGAATTTTCGTCGCTCCAAGCCAACATGGGTCTCAGCGATTCGGTCTTCACTCTGAAGTTGCCGGCCGATGTGGAAGTGGTGAAGGCTCCGGTGCTCAGCGCCCCAATCGTCGCCCCAAAATGAATGTGATGGAACCCGGCACGAGAGTGCGCATGGACAGCCGAGCGAGACTGGTGGGGCAGGCGAGACACGAGGGACAAATGAGGGTTCGAAGTTCTAGGTTTCGAAACTTCAAGTCGCGCGTTTCGCGCAAGTCGCGCGCCGCAGCTCTGGCGGACTTGTTCAGCCGCCTGATGGATGATTGAGGAAAAGGTGAATCTATGAATCAGTCAATGGTCGGCTCCTTCGTTGAAACGGTCGATGAAGCAGTCAAGCGGTTGGATCTCGATCGAGTCTCGCGGGACTATTGGGATCAGAACGAGTTCCTGTTTATTCCACAGTTTCTTCCTCGGTCGGTGGTGGAAGAGCATCTCGTTCCTCAGGCCCAAGGGGTGAAGAGCCTGCTGAATCGCAACTACATTCCCGGCCACAAAAAAGGCGGGAGCGTGAGCTACTACACGGTAATGGAGAAGGCCCCGCGCTTTCTCGATCTCTATCGATCCGAGGCCTTCATCGACTTTTTGAGCCGTCTGGTACGGGCCAAGCTGAGTCTATGCCCTGAGAACGACCCCCATTCCTGTGCGCTCTACTACTATACGGAGCCGGGGGACCATATCGGGTTTCACTATGATACGTCCTACTACAAGGGGGCTCGCTATACCATTCTGATGGGGCTCGTCGATAAGTCTACACAATGCAAGCTGGTCTGCGAGCTGTTTAAGGATGATCCTGTGAAACAGCCCAAGCATCTTGAGCTGATCACGCAGCCTGGCGATCTCGTCATCTTCAATGGCGATAAACTCTGGCATGCAGTGACTCCGCTTGGTGAGGGAGAAGAACGGATTGCCCTCACGATGGAGTACGTCACCAACCCTGACATGGGAACCTTCAAGCGGCTCTATTCCAACCTCAAAGACTCCGTCGCCTACTTCGGCCTCCGCACGGTGTTTAAGCAGGCTCTTACTGGTTCGAATCGACAGCGCTCGTAGGCGCTGTCTTGTTCATTTGGTTTATTTGGTCTGTCTGGTTTTGGGGTTGAACAAAAGTAACCAGATAAACAAAATCAACCAGGAAGAAAACAAAGGGGTCAGACTCCTTAAGTCCCGCCTCACGAGATGAACCATGGCTAAGCGTCAATCTCAATTTGTCCAGTGGATGGGGCCTATCCTCGATGCGATTCGCGAATTAGGTGGCTCTGGCAAACCCCGTGAAGTGTGCGATCTCATTGCGGAACGTTCTGCTGTTACCGACAAAAGGCTTGAAGAGTCTCTGAAGTCGGGCCAGACGCGGTACTACAACCAAGTCCACTGGGCTCGACAATATTTAGTTTGGGAAGGGTTGTTGGATGGCTCTACGCATGGCGTTTGGGCACTGACACCGACAGGCTACGAGACTACGCTAGATGATACAGCCGCTCGAAACCTTTTCCTAAAGTGGGTTAAGATTCACGCTGCAGCGAAACGAAAAGGCGGTGGTGAAGAGGACGACGGCGCTACGGCAGATGACGCCGACGCTGTCGGGGATCAGGACCACAGATATCTTCTCTTGGAGATTTTGAAAAAGGTTACGCCAGAAGGCTTTGAGCGAGTCTGTGCACGCCTACTCCGGGAATCCGGCTTTGAAAAAGTAACGGTCACTGGCCGCCCCAAGGATGGGGGTATTGATGGAATTGGCATTTTGCAGGTCAATCCGTTTGTCAGCTTCAAGGTGCTGTTTCAGTGTAAACGCTACAAAGGTTCAGTCTCACGAGCTCAGGTTGGTGATTTCCGCAATGCCATGATTGGTCGAGCAGACAAAGGCATCATAATCACAACTGGCTCTTTTACCTTGGACGCCCGCGGGGAAGCGGATCGAGACGGAGCTCCACCCGTTGAGCTTGTCGATGGCGAAAAACTCGTCGAGATGTTTGAGCGAGCAAAGCTCGGTCTCAAGCCGAGGACCGTGTATGAACTTGACCACTCCTTCTTTGCTGGCTTCTTGCCAAGTGAAACCTAACCCGCCGCTGCAGCTGACCGCCGAGACGCGCGGCGGCTGAGAGGAAAACCGTTAGTCAGCCGCGGCATTCACCAAGACCCATGCCCTTGTAGGCGAAGAACACAATAAGAAATGGGGCCACGTCTGGCAATCATACATTGGGACACTCGCTGGTGGTGATACCCTCCCCTATCTTGTCGGGCTGCTCACCCTTGTATCGAAGATATGCGCGCGGTGTGGAATGGCGGGCTAGACCCAGTTCTCAACTCGTAACCCGTGGGCGAGCCGAAATTCTCTCGCACTGTTCGTCACGTGACGTACAACGAGGCTGAGAGACGGTGATGCTGGAGATTTCGACGTCACCGCTTTTGAACGGCAGGTTGACGACGCTCCTGCTCCATGAAGTCTGCTGTGAACTTCTTTAGACTGTCCATGAGCGGTGCCCACGAGAGTTTTTCGGGACGAATGATTAGGGTATTGCCGTTCATAAAGAGTCGTGTTTTCTTTGTAGCCATGAAGGCGCCCTCCTCTAATCCCATTTGTATATACGAGACGATATACGGACCTACAGAGTGAGTCAATGGATTGTCCGGCGATCGACGCGCTCATCAAAGTGGGAGGAGATCTTGCCACCATACATCTGAACACGCGCTTCCGGTGATCGCTGCTCTCTCGTCGAGCCAGGTGGTGCCCCCTGTGCGCTTCGATTTCTCGTTATTGCGCGCATCGTTGATTTCACGGTTGCTGCCGTCTATAGTTTGCTAACCATTGCGGCTCAGTTTGTTTTGTTTATTTGGTTTGTTTAGTTCGTCGAGTTGGTCTGATTCAACCAAACAAACAAAACAAACCAAATAAACGAGACAAACCAAACAAACTGACGATGAATCGCCTCATCCAACATAGTGCCATCGTGCTGTTCTCCCTGTGCCTGGTTGTGCTTTGCCCTCTTGTCTCGGTCGTGGCGGCGGCTGAGCTACCGGATGCTGCGCAACGTCACTATGAGCGAGGCATGGCGCTGCTGAAGAAAGGCGATCTGGCCGCAGCATCCGAGGCTGCCCGGAAAGCGATCGAACTCAATCCTTCCTCAGCTGAAGCGCACCATCTGCTCGGTATGATCTATTTCAAAGAGAGGAAGCCGGCTCAGGCTGTCGAGGCCTTCAACCAGGCGCTCAAGCTGAAGCCTACCTATCCCGACGCATTGAACGATCTGGCGAAAATCTATCGGATCCAAGGGAAATTGGCTGAAGCGGAGCAGGCTCTGAAGCGGGCCATCGAGGCCGATCCACGCCATGCCGATTCGTATCTCTACTTAGCCAAGCTGTATGAGCGACGTCGTGATGTCGCAGCGGCCACCCAAACCTATCAAGCGTTGTTGGCCGCTCATCCTGGCCACCGTGATGCTTTATATAATCTCGCATTGCTCTATGAGGCGCAGGGAGAGGGGCACCGGGCACAAGAGACGGTGGGCCAGCTGCTCAAGCTCGATCCCAAATATGCCGACGCCTGGTACCTTGCCGGGCGGATGGCGGAGAAGAGCAATGTGCCGGCTGAAGCCGCCCATTCATATAGCCAGGCTATCGCAGTGAAGCCCTCGTTCGTGGATGCGCACTATAACCTCGCGTTTATTCATCGGAGCCAAGGCCGGTCGGGGGAGGCGGAGCGGGAATTCCTCGAGGTCTTGCGGTACCGGCCCGAGTACGCCGAAGCGCATATGAACCTGGGTGTGATCTACACAGGATTGAATAGGCTTGACGAGGCAGAGCAGTCCTATGAGCGAGCCGTTGCGCTGAAACCGAATTATGCCGAAGCGCACTATAACCTGGGTGTCTTCTATGAGTTACATCGGAAAGATTTGCCGAAAGCGCTCGCCCAATATCACGCGTACCTGGATCTCGGTGGACGCGACGATCGTGTGAAACGAATCGTCGGAACGTCGGGGCAGTAAACAAGCAAGGCAGGCTCGACTTGCGCGATCCGAAGTTCGAAGTTCAGGGTTCGAAGTTCCCAAAACCTCGAACTTCGGACCTCGAACCGTCCTCAGTCTCGCTCATCGCGCAAGTCCCGCCTGTCTCGCTTACCAATAATATGGCCACGGACGCCACGAGGGGCTCCAATAAGGCCCCCAAGAGGGCCCCGGTCCCATATAGGGGCGGATGCGAGGGGCCATGTCTTCCGAGGCGGGCCACACTTGCACATGCTTGATGCTGATGGCGGGATAGGTATAGTCCGTTTCATCCAATGGCAGGGTAACGGAACCGGAGACCTCACCTCTCACAGTGACTCTGGTTCCCGGTGGAATGGTCGCAGGATCGAGGAATTCTCGGTAGAGGGCGATGAAACGGCCTTGTGATTGGGTCAAGTCGTATCCGGGGCGCATGGATTGATCGAGGGGTAACTGTAAGATCTCGATCCTCGTGCCGTCTTTTTGCCGTCGAGCCGTCAAGACTTTCCCACCGAAGACTACCGATTGACCTTGAAAGGAGTCCGGTGTTGCCTTGACTTGGAGGAAGGTGAGCCCCTGTCTGTCTTCCGCCTCTTGCGTCGAGGCGCAACCTGCAAGAGTCACGAGCAAGGCTACGGCAGAGAGCAGCGTGCGAGCTAAGAGCTTGTCCGACATGGCCTCAGTATAACAGAGAGTAAGTTGGGGACACATTCGATATAATGGCCGATCAACGCTGATCTAAGAAAGGAGTCGATATGGTGAACAGACGGTGTATGCAATGGGTTTTGGCAGTCTGTGCGGTTGTATGGACGGTTGCCGTCTTCTGGGTCTCGCCGGCCACCGCCGTGCCGCTTGCTTTGAATGGCAAGTTCGAAATTCTGACGGGTGAAGTATCGACGCATACGCCCGGCAAAGTGAAGTTGATGGAATTCGCCGACTTCTATTGCCCGCATTGTCACCTCTTCGATGAGACAGCGGTGCCGCTGCTCATGAAAGAATTCGGTGACAAGTTAGAGATCACGATGGTCGGGTTTCCCGTCATTCGCGGAAAGCTCCCGACGGCATTCGATATGTATGAGCAGGCCAAGATGATGGGTAAAGGCAACGAAATGAAGACGGTCTTATTTCGCACGATCCATAAAGACAAAATCGACGGAGTGTTGGATCGTTCGCTACGGGAAGTTCTGATTAAGGAAGTGGGACTCGATCCGAAAGCGTTTGAAGAAGGAATGGCCAGTGGAAAGCCGGCCAAGGCTGTTGACAACGGCAAGCGGTGGGGAGAGCGGATTAAGGTATCATCCACTCCGTCGATCTTGTTGGACGGCAATATCAAAGTCGATGGCGTGAACATGACACAAGAAAATGTCTTTACGGTCATTCGCAGCATTCTTGAAAACGATGCGAAGAGGTGACGAGATGGGGGATGGGGGTAACGGGATAGAGGGAAGGGCGCACGAGGTATCTATCGATCTGTCCGATTACCCCGTTATCCCGCTTCCCCTCTACCCCGTCAGCTGATCATGGCGATTGATCCAATTTGCGGGATGACGGTCGATCCGGCTACGGCAGCCGGAAGTCACGACCATCAAGGACAGCGCTATTACTTTTGCGGCCTATCCTGTCTGGAGCGATTCAAGGCAAATCCGGAGCGAGCGCTCCAGCCACGGTCGGCTAGTTCAGCTAAGCCGACCACAAGAAGACCCCTTCCGATGATGCAGCCTGCTCCGGCTGTGACTGGGCCTGCCTCCATCGACCCCGTGTGCGGGATGACCGTGCAGCCGGCCACGGCAGCCGGATTTTATGAGTATCAAGGAAAGACCTATTACTTCTGCGCGACGAGCTGTCTCGCCAAGTTTCGGATCGATCCGATCCACTATCTGACACCTCCTGAGCAGCGCACTTCGCTTGTCGTGCCGGTTCCATCCGGTGGAGTGGTCGAGTACATCTGTCCGATGGACCCGGAGGTGCTTGAGACCGAACCGGGAGCTTGCCGGATTTGCGGGATGGCGTTGGAACCAAAAGTCGTCTCGCTTGAAGATGAACAGAATCCCGAGCTTGAGGACATGACCAGGCGGTTTTGGATCTGTCTCGGACCTTCCCTTCTGGTCATGCTTCTGGCCATGGTCGATATGGTGCCCGGCTTGTCACTTCCGCAGGCCCTCACCGGTTCGACGAGGAACTGGGTGCAATGGCTGCTGGCAACGCCGGTGGTACTCTGGGGCGGCTGGCCGTTTTTTCAGCGAGGATGGAGCTCGGTGATAAACAGGGCTCCCAACATGTTTACGCTCATTGCCATGGGAACGGGCGCGGCCTATGGCTACAGCGCGCTTGCCACGGTCGCGCCGACGCTGCTTCCCAGTTCATTTCGGCTGCATGACGGCTCAATCGCGGTCTATTTCGAGGCCGCGGCCATCATTACGCTGCTCGTCCTACTTGGCCAGGTCCTTGAGTTGAAGGCTCGAAGTCAGACGAGCTCCGCGATTCGTGCCTTGCTTCGGCTTGCGCCAAAGACAGCCAGGCTGATCATGCCGGAGGGACAGGAAGAAGATGTGCCGCTCGAGCACATTCGAGTGGGCCATCGGCTGCGCGTCAGGCCGGGAGAGCGAGTGCCGGTAGACGGGATGGTCGAAGAAGGTACGACTGCTGTGGATGAATCCATGATCACGGGGGAATCGATCCCGGTCGAAAAATCAGTTGGGATACGGGTGACCGGAGGGACCATCAACGGCACAGGCGGGATGGTGATGGTCGCCGAACGAGTCGGGCGAGACACGATGCTTGCTCGGATTGTGCAGATGGTCAGTGAGGCGCAACGGAGCCGGGCGCCGATCCAGCGCCTCGCCGATGTGACCGCGGCGTATTTTGTCCCACTGGTTGTGGCTGCGGCGCTGATTACGGCAGCGGCCTGGGCGATCTGGGGTCCGGAGCCGAAGTTGGCCTATGCGCTGGTCAATGCCGTGGCGGTCCTGATTATTGCCTGTCCCTGCGCGCTGGGATTGGCGACGCCGATGTCGATCATGGTTGGGACCGGTCGTGGGGCGACGATTGGCGTCTTGGTGAAGAAGGCTGAAGCGTTGGAGGTATTCGGCAAAGTGAATACGCTCGTCATCGATAAGACTGGAACCCTCACGGAGGGCAAGCCGAAATTATTGTCGGTGCTGGCTGTGCCACCTTGGTCCGAAGTCGATCTGTTGCGATTTGCGGCGAGCCTTGAGCGGAGTAGCGAACACCCGCTGGCTTCAGCGGTAGTGGCGGGAGCGGAAGGGCGAGGGATCGCCTCTGTCCCGGTCGAGCAGTTTCGTTCGGTGACGGGGAAGGGTGTGACCGGGACGGTCGAGGGCCGTCGTGTCGCTATTGGGACGGCAGCATTCATGCGAAACGAGGTTCGAGTATCCGGCCAGAGCCTCACGCAGTTGGATGACGAAGTTGCTTCGCTTCGACGTGAAGGGCAAACGATCCTGTTTGTCTCCATCGATGAGCAGGCTGCCGGTGTGCTTGGCGTGGCAGATCCGATCAAAGCCTCCACCCGCGACGCGGTGCAGGCGCTCAAGGCCGAAGGCATTCACGTCGTCATGGTGACAGGTGACCATCGCGATACGGCAGATGCCGTGGCCAGGCAACTCGGCATTGAGGAGGTCATGGCTGAGGTCTTGCCGGACCAAAAGGGACAGATCGTTGCCCGTCTCAAGTCGCAAGGCCGTGTGGTGGCGATGGCCGGCGACGGCATTAACGATGCCCCAGCGTTGGCCTTAGCCGATGTCGGGATTGCCATGGGAACGGGAACCGATACGGCCATTGAGAGCGCGGGGATGACGCTGGTGAAGGGCGATCTGCGCGGGCTGCTCCGTGCGCGGAGGCTCAGTCAAGCCACGATGAGGAATATTCGGCAAAATCTTTTGTTTGCCTTTCTCTATAACGTAATCGGCGTTCCGATCGCGGCTGGTGCGCTCTATCCGGTCTGGGGGCTCCTCTTGAGTCCCATGATTGCCAGCGCCGCCATGACCTTCAGTTCTGTCTCCGTGATCTCCAATGCCCTGCGCCTGCGCCATGTAGAATTGTAAGTGCGCCTCTGGCGCACGCGTGTTAGGCTACATGGCTGGTTCATCTAGTTGGTCTGGTTTATTTTGTTTATTTGGTTGGTTTGGTTGAGCCAGATAGACCAGAGAGACCAAATGAACAAGACAGACTGGCGAACTTGTTCAGCATCCGTTAGAAAGGACCGTGGCGTGTTAGGACCCAATTGTCTATTGCGGATCGTGCTTGGGCTTCTTGTTGGGAGTTCGATGGTTGCTGGAACAGCTCTGGCCGCGAGCCGCGTGATCCCTGTGGCCGGGGGAGGTGAACTCCAGGCGCAAATCAAGTCGACCGCGACGAAAGTGATCCCCGCTGTTGTCAGCATTGCCTCCACGGTGATGGTCCGCGATCAAGCATTCAGCGACGAAGCGCTGCCGTTCGGACTGTTCAAGGATGTCCCGTCGCGGCGGCAATATGGCCAGGGTTCCGGCGTCATTGTTTCGCCGGACGGCTACATTATGACGAACAACCATGTCATTGCCGATGCAGTCGATGTGGAAGTGATTCTTGCCGACCGGCGGCAATTCAAAGGGCGAGTGGTGGCTACCGATCCAAAGACAGACGTGGCTGTGGTAAAAATTCAGGCGACCAATCTCCCGACAGTCACGTGGGGGGATTCGAGCACGCTCGCCGTCGGCGAATTTGTGCTCGCGATCGGGAACCCGCTTGGGTTAAGTCGCAGTGTGACGTTCGGCATCGTGAGTGCTGTCGGTCGCGCCGATGTCGGTGTCGCCGACTTCGAAGATTTCATTCAAACCGATGCCCCCATCAATCCAGGCAATTCCGGCGGGGCCCTGGTGACCCTCAATGGAGAATTGGTGGGGATCAATACCGCCATTGCCAGCCCCACAGGCGGGAGCGTCGGTGTGGGCTTTGCCATCCCAAGCAATATGGCCCGGTCTGCCATGCAGAGCCTGCTCAAGACCGGTCATGTTGTCCGCGGGTTCCTCGGCGCCTCGACACAAGATGTTTCGCCCCTGTTAGGCAAGGTCTTTCGTCTCCCCGATGTGAAGGGTGCGATCGTGACCGATGTGCAGCCGAAAGGGTCTGCCGAAAAAGCCGGACTCAAGCGCGGGGATGTGGTTGTGCGATTCGATGGGCGCGACGTGATGGACAGCGGACATCTTCGGAACCTCGTGGCCGCGTCTACGATCGGGAGCAAGCACCGGCTGGATCTCATGCGCGAGAGTAAACCGTACCAGGCTGACCTGGTTGTGCAGGAGGCGCCGCGTGAACGGACCAAGAAGAGCCAATCAGCATCAGCCTCGGCTGCCACGGCCCATCCCCTCTCCGGCGTCATTTTTGACGATGTCACCACGCCGTTGGCCCGGCAGATGGATCTGTCTGTCACCAGCGGGGTGGTGGTGACTGACATCGAAGAAGGCAGCCTGGCCGAATCTTCCGGCCTCCAGCCCGGCGATGTGGTGATGGAGCTCAATCGTCAGCCCATTCACAACTTCGACGGGTTCCAGCGACTGGCTGACGCGATCAAGCCATCCAGCATGGCCCTCCTGCTGATCAATCGGCAGGGGAACGTCATGTATATCCCTGTCCAAGGCGAATAATGGAATGACACCCGTGCTGATCCCTTGCTCCCGGAACGCGCACGATCAGAATGTGCTCGTTCGACGGCCGCAGTGGAATCTGCACGGGTGCCATTCCTGAGAGAGAAACGAGCAAGCTTGGAGGGATCATTTTGATGGATGCGGCTCGTTCGATGCGCGCAGTGAAGGGCAGCCCGGCCACTCCCTCCTTTGAAAGCGAGAAGAATTTAAGTCCTCCACGGATGTCCGCTAGACCAGTCAGTCTCCGCCCTCCAGTCTGTTGATAGAATAGATTCCAGCCAAGTATTCCCCCTGCTCGATTGTGTTGATGCTGAATTGATTTGCGCTTTGTGAAGTGTTACGTTTCACATAAACGTGCTACTGCGAGGCGGCCATGAAGAAGCTTATTCGGTTCGGAGTGTCGTTGGACCATCATCTGCTCGATGATTTCGATCTGCACATCAAGAAGCGAAAATATACCAACCGCTCTGAGGCGCTACGAGATTTGATCCGGGACAACCTGGTCGGGCAGGAATGGGATGACGATAAAGAGACGGTCGGCACGATCACGTTTGTGTACGACCATCATGTGCGCGATTTGACCAGAAAGCTCACCGATATTCAGCACCGCTATCAGCCTCTCATTTTGTCGGGGATGCACGTGCATCTCGACCATGACCATTGCTTAGAAGTGTTGGTCGTGAAGGGGAAAGGCTCTGCCATCAAGAAAGTTGCCGACACCCTCATCGGGACCAAGGGTGTCAAGCACGGGAAGCTGGCGACCACCACTACGGGAAAAGGTTTGAGCTGAGCGCCCTCGTGAGTGTCATCAGCCTCTTCTTCCATCTCGCCGCGCTTCTGCTCGTTGTCTCCTCTGCGTTCGCCCACGCTCCTGACGACGACATCGTCGACGTGCCGGAGGTGTCCATCGTTGGCACGCGTCCTGTGGCCGCGTCTTCCCAACAGTTTATCCCGGACAAAGAGCTTCTGCTTCAACCGCAAGGGCGTCCGGCGCAGGTGCTGCGTTTGATTCCAGGGTTCATCGCAGTCGAGCACTCCGGCGGCGCAGGCAAGGCCGATCAATATTTTCTGCGTGGATTCGATGCGGATCACGGCACCGATGTCGCGTTCTTTTCCGACGGCATGCCGATTAATCTGCGCTCCCATGCGCATGGCCAGGGCTATACCGACTTGAACTTCATCATTCCGGAGACGATTGAAGGGATTGATGTGCACAAGGGATCTTATCTGCCCGAGTATGGAGATTTCGCCACGGCGGGCGCGGTTAATTTCCGTACTCGCGAGACGGTCAAGGAAGGTGTGGTGCAATCGGCAGGGGGACAATTCGATACGCAACGGCATCTGCTCATGTTCTCGCCGACCAAGGAGAAGGTCCGGACGTTGTTCGCCGCGGAAGGCTACTACACGAATGGGCCGTTCCAGAACGATAACCGTTATTTCAGGGGCAATCTGCTGGGCAAGGTGACGATGAATCCCTCCGGGCGCGACGAGCTGAGCATCACCGGAACCTTTCACAAATCACAGTGGAATGGATCGGGCGAAATCCCGCTTCGCGCGGTGACGGACGGCACGGTCGATCGCTTTGGGTCGATCGATCCATCCGAAGGCGGGAGAACGGCCCGGTCCACGGCCAAACTCAATTACCACTACGATACCCTCTCGGGAGGACGCTTCTTCGCGAACGCCTATGCGCAATACTACACATTCGATCTCTATTCGAATTTCACCTTCTTTCGAAGCGACCCGGTGAACGGGGACGGGTTTCAGCAATCCGATCGCCGCGTGATCTACGGAGGCGACATTGGCTATCAGCAAGAGGGCAAGATCCTTGATATGCCGAGTGTTGCGACCGTCGGAGTTCAGAGCCGGGTCGACAAGACTCACGTCAGGCTGGGACCGCAATTCCGGCGCAACTCTCTGGGAACGACCGTCGACACGGATGTCCTGGAGGCCTCCTATTCGCCGTTTTTGAAGGCAGAGGTCCAGCCGACGTCATGGATGAAATTCGTCGGCGGTGTGCGCAGCGAGCTGTTCACCTTCGATGTCCGTAATCGATGCGAGACCTGTGCGGAACAACCAGCCGGGCGTACCACCTCTTGGCTGATCCTCCCGAAAGCCAATCTTATCCTCGGACCCTGGGCCTCCACCGAGTTGTTCATAAACTATGGTGAGGGCTTTCACAGCAACGATGCTCGCTCTGCCGTGGCACAAGCGGCTTCGCCGCTGGCTCGGTCTAAGAATTACGAGGCGGGACTCAGATCGAAGCCTTGGGGGCCTGACGGCATCGAACTCATTGCAACCGCCTGGCAATTGGATCTTCAGTCTGAGCTGGTCTTTCGTGGCGACGGTGGCACGACAGAAATCCGAGGGGCCAGCCGGCGGCGCGGCGTAGAGGTGGCGGCCCGTGGCCAAGTCTGGGGACCACTGTATGTCAACGGCAGCGTGACCTATACCAAGGCGGAGTTTCGCAATGGAGATGCGATTCCACTCGCCCCTGAAGTGACGGCCTATGGGGCAGTGCTCTTGACCTGGCCGGAGGGCCTCACGTCGCAATTGCAGGCGACCTATCTTGGAGTTAGACCTCTCATCGAAGATCGCAGCGCCAACGCCCCGTCTTGGCTCAACTTCGACCTGTCGGAACGCTACCAGCTCCCCGTTACGTTACCCTATGGACGTATGGAGGCCTTCCTCTTTGTGCAGAATCTCTTCAATACGAAATGGGAACAGGCGACATTTTTCTTCCAGTCGCAATTGCGGAACGAAGGCGCGCCGCGCAATGACATCCACTTCGTGCCGGGAAGTCCGCGGATGGTTATGGGCGGCATTGCCTGGTACTTTTAGCAGCCGCTCTGCGGCTAATGGTGAATGGTCAATGGTAAATTTTGGATTGAATGACTCGTTTCAGATCATTTAACATTCAACATTTATCATTCGAAATTGCCATGCGCCGTACTCTGTCACGCACCTACTTCAATCGTCCCACGCTGACCGTGGCGCGGTCGCTTGTGGGGAAATATCTTATCCGTTGCATTGACGGGAGAGAGATAGCGGGGAAGATCATCGAGGTCGAGGCCTATGTCGGGTCAGAAGATAAGGCCTGCCATGCGTCGAAAGGGAGAACTCGACGGACGGATGTCATGTTTGGTCCGGCAGGAATTGCGTATGTCTATCTCATCTATGGGATGCATCATTGTCTGAACGTCGTGACAGAGCGTGAAGAGTTTCCTGCAGCCGTTTTGATCAGGGCGATTGAACTGGATGGGAAGTTGATCGATGGTCCTGGGCGGCTCTGTCGCGCAATGCAGATCGATCGAAGCCTCAATCGTGCGGATCTCACAATGGGCGAATCCCTCTGGTTCGAGGATCGAGGGGCATCGGTGAAGAGAGGCAATGTGGGAGCTCACCCTCGAATCGGCGTCGATTATGCGGGTGTCTGGGCCAAGAAGCCCTGGCGGTTCCGGCTAGAGAGGGACACAGTTCTTACTCGGGCTGAACGCAGGAAAAAAACAAAGGGGCACCGGATAAATCCGGTGCCCCTTGTTGAAACTCGCTGAACTGCGTGACTACTCGATCTTTCGATTGCCGGTGATCTTTGTGGCGGAGGTTACCGGAGGCGCGATCTTGATCTGTGGCCCCTGCACGGTCGGGAGCTGATTCGCTCCCTGACCTGTGGTAATCCGAGCATTGTCCGACTTCATGAGGCTCTGCTGGGCACTCTTAACAGAGTCGGCTGACTTCATCAGCGTATTCTCACCACGCGCATCCGACTGGCCAGGATCGTTGGCGGTCGGCTGGCCGGTCACAGGGCTTCCGCTGTTCTTCATCGGGTAGCCTTCATGTTTGGGGAGGAGTGATGGATTCGCCGAGGCCATCGAGAGCGCAAATAAGACACCGGAGACGGTTGCAACAGTGCCGATTACGAGCTTCATATGCCTACTCCTTTGATAAAGAAATGGTGGCTGGGAAACATACGTTTTTAACTTCAAGGTTGAATCGGGTGACAGGAATCATAGCCAGGAAGGGGGGGCTCTGTCAAAGGAAGAATGGGAGGGTGGCCTGTTGGCCTCCTGTGCTCGCGCAACGCGCGGCCTCAGAAGGCCCTCGTTGGACGCGCGCAGTGGGAGGCCAAACAGACCACCCTCCTGTGAGAGGCGGTGAGAGTGTGGGAGGAGCGTGAGAAGGTAGATTAGATGGTTTTCTGTGCTTGAGCACCCTGCACGATGAAAAAGAGGAAGGGCACCCACGTTGGTCCTGTGCTCCCGGAACGCGCGCCCTGAGAAGGGCCTCGTTCGACGGCCG
>NEWR02000009.1:584135-668772 GCA_002869885.2 Nitrospira sp. CG24C | reverse complement strand
TGATGATCTTCTGTGCTCGCGCAACGCGCGGCCTGAGAAGGCCCTCGTTGGACGCGCGCAGTGGAAGATCAATCAGCCCCCATCCCTAGAGAGATAACGAGCAAGCTTGGAGGAGAGAGGGCAGACTAGATGCTGTCCTGTGCTCGTGCAACGCGCGGTCTCAGAAGACCCTCGCTCGGGCCACTGGCACGTCTCGGCGTGCCAGTGGGTGGGAGGGTGAGAAAGCCGCGCGCAGTGGGAGGCCAAACAGGCCACCCTCCTGTGAAGAGAAGGTTGCGGCTAGACTTCGATGGTTTGCATGAGTGCCTGCGACAAGCTCAGTCGAGTGGCACAAGCTCAGTCTATCTGGTTCAACCAAATAAACAAGACAAACCAAACCAACCAATTAGACGGGGCGTTAAGCCTTAGCGGCGTGCTGGAGGCCTGCGGCGGCCGCGTCCGCGATAGGACGGACCGGCGCTGAGGCCTGGGAGGCGGATGGTGACGGTGGTTCCTTCGCCTGGCGCGCTGCCGATGGCAATGGAGCCGCCATGTTCTTCGACGATCTTCTTCACCGTGGCAAGCCCCAGACCGATGCCGGCCCGCTTCGTGGTGAAAAACGGTTCAAAGACCTTATCGACGATTTCTGCAGGAATAGGAACCCCGTCGTTCTTGATGAGGATATGATCTTCCACGCCGCGTCCCGCGCGGTGTTGGGTGACCTGAATGTGGAGATGTCCCCCGGGGTTCATCGCCTCACATGCGTTCCTGAAAATACTGAGAAAGACTTGCTGGAGCTTGGCTTCGTCGCCTCGAACCGGCGCAATCATCGTCGCATAGTCCTTGGTCACCTGGATCCTGGTGACTTCGAGGTCGGTCGCGACAACCGTGAGCGCGCTCTCGATCACTTCGGGAATGCGGATGAGCCGTCGAGTCAGTTCGAGCGGTTTGGCAAAGTCCAAAATCTCGTTCAGGATGGCTTCGATGCGGATCAAATCTCGCATCGCGTTCTCAACGCGCGTCTGCGGGTCGAAGTCGAGGATGCCTTCACCCGTGACTTCCTCCAGTTGGGCGCGGATCGAGGCGAGCGGCTCACGCACTTCTGTGGCCAGGAACATGCTGAACTCGCCGATCGCAGCCTGCCGCTCTTGTTTTCTGATGATGGGCTCCGAGGGGCTTGGGGCTGATGTTGCTCCTGGGGCGCCGGCTAGTCCGGCGGCGGGAGCCTGGCCGGTTGGCGCCGGCGCTTGGAGAATGTCCGCGATCTTCACAATAGTCGGCTCAAGCGTGCGGGCATCCGTTTGCTGGTAGCGCCCGGCTTCTTTCGAGGCCAAGGTGATGGTCCCACCCACTTGTCCCCGGACGAAGAACGGCACGACGAGCGAGGAGAGAAGCCGGTCTTTGAACAGATATTTGTGGTCGAGGAACCGGCCCTGTGTGGAGGCGAGATCATGGTCCACGCGTGGCTTACGATGGCGGACTGCCCAGCCGGAGGCTGAGCTATCGAGCGTGAGGCGGTGGCCAGGCTTGAGATCTTTCTTCCCGTCCTTCTGCTCGCTTTTCAGGTCGCCAGCCAGTCCCAAGACCTCGACATTGCCTGCAAGGGGGTCGTAACGGCAGGCCCAGATACGGTCGTAGGCGACGTATTGGTTGGCATCCGTCAAGGCGGCAATAATCTTATCTTGGAGTTCCGGTGTAAGCTGTGTCCCTGGAGCCGTGAACATTTCTGCCGGAGAAGGGGGAGGGGGAACCGGCTCGTGTGCGACAAACGGCCGGCTGAGCAGGACATTCATGTCGAACAGCCCTTCGCGATCCAGCGCCTTCGTGATGTCGTCGCTGGCCTGCTCTATCAAGCCCTTTTCTTTTTTTGCGAACGTGGCGCTCTCTTTTCGCCCGATGACGAGGAAGCCGTAGGTTCGGTTTCGGTGCAGAAGAGACACCCCGAGCAACGATTTCGTGCCCGGCGTAATCAAACGAAGGCGAATGGTGCGTCCGCCTTCCTGATCGTTCGTGGGGGGCGCTGCAGCGATGGATGGAGCCGAAAGCGTTCTAAGAATGGCTTGAATGTCTCGGGGCGTGAAGCCTCGAGCGGCATGGCTGACCAGCGGGCCTTGGTCACGGTGGAACACGGCGGCAAGCGCCGCATCGACCGGCAACTCGTTGAGCACGGATGTCAAAGTCCGTTGGAGATGCGTCTCAGGAATCGGTTTACTCTGTGGAGCAGTGGGTGTCATTCGTGGGTTAGACTAGTCAGGCGCGCATTGTAACAATGCACGACGAGCAATTCAATGAACATCCGGTTTATTTTGTTTCAACCAAACAAACCCAATAACGGTTTTTTTATTCGTCTGGATTGATAATCTTAGGCGGGCGTTGGGAGGACGAAGGACGTTCCGTTTGGTGGCGGTCGGAGGTCCAGGAGTTGAGGATCATGGTGACCAGACTGATCACGATCGCGCCGCCGACTGCCGGCCAGAATCCCGTGACCGAGAACCCGCTGACCAGGTAAGCCGTGAGTTCTAGAAGGAGTGCGTTGACCACGATGAGAAAGAGCCCCATCGAGAGGACGATCAAGGGAAGGGTCAGCACGAAGAGAATGGGCCTGACTAACAGATTCAGAAATGTGAGCACGAGAACTGCCGCGAGTCCGGCGCTGAGCGAGTCGACTTCCAGCCCCGGCACGATCATGACCGCCAGAAATACCGCAATGCCCGTGATCAGAACTCGAATACCCGCCGCGCGAAACCCGCCGCCAAACAGGTGGTTGTTGAGCTCGCGCCTGACGTGAAGTATAGGCATCGATTACGCTATTGAGCCGGAGCCGGCTGCGCGAGGACCGGGACGCGCTTGGTTGAAGAAAAATGGACTTCGGTGGCGACCAACAGGTTGGCGCCTTTTTTTTCGCCCTTCGTGGCCGCGATGACGACACGGTCGCCCACCGCGGGACTGTTGGCCCCTTTCGGATTGCTCTCGTCCCTGTACCGGGTTTGCTTGTTGAGCCGCACATTCACCGACTGGCCCTTGGTCGTTTTGATTTCGACATGGTTTGCGTCGATGACCATAATCGTACCGAGCACATGCAGGTCGGCGCCGTAGGCGAAGGTTGGCGTCGCAATGAAGAGACATGTGAGAATCAAAATCGAGCGTAGCCACATGGGTGAATCCTTTTCCCTGTATATGAAGATCGTTGTTGGTTTGTTTCGTTTGTCTGGTTGAAAGATTAACCAGATGAACCAAATAAACCAGACTAGTGGTGATGCCCGTGATCGGTCTTTGCTGCCGCCGCGTTGTTTCCTTGTAGCAATTCCCCGAAGGCGGCATCTTCTCCCAGATCGTGCTTCGTCTTGGGATTCAGCGCCTTCATCCGGTCGAGTTCTTCCGGTGTCAGTTGTGGGAGATGGCGAATGAAGTGGACCAGCTTCCAACTGTCCTGGTCCTCTGCCGGGTCGCCCTTTCCCCAGGCCGGCATGGCGGTGAAGCGGATACCATTGTGGATCACCCAGAAGATCTCACCGTCCGACATCGATTGGATGTCGGGTAACCGGAGGTCCAGCGCTTTGGGGTTGACGTTTTTGCCGATGGGCGTCTGGCCGCTTCCGTCGTTCGCGTGGCAGGTGGCGCAATGGTCGGCGAAATGTGCCAGCGACTCTTTGATCACGTCGGGGCTCAAGGGGATGGGATTCTGCCTGTTTCGCTGTTCGATCGGGATGGCCAGGTGGCGGACTTGCCGCGCGATGAAGACTTCTAGGGCATGAGGCTCAGTTTTGGCGCTAAAGCCGGTCGTGAACAATTGATACCCTATCCATCCTAAGGCGCCGACAATCCCAACACCCATGACGATGAAGAAGACGATCAGTTTCGTTCGCATGGCAGCAAGCAATCACTATACAAAGTCTTTTGCCTGATTGCCACAGGGCTAGCCAGACAGAGCAGCGCTGTGCGGTCTTGTAAGGCGAAATAGCAGCAGGGCGATGACGGGGAGATGCATGAGCAGTCCGCTCATCCCCATGAATGATTCGCCGATCCAGAACGTCATGCTGAGGTTGAAGGCCAGAACGCCGTAATAGAGGCCGACGCCCAACAGGAGTTGAGGCGTAACCGACGGGGGCAGCGAGAGTGCGGGGAGCCGCCGTTCGAGCGGAAAATAGATGGCGAGGGAGATGAGCCCGACGACGGCCCAGCCGACATAGTTGGCAAATGGGACGCCGAAGTGCAGCCCTGGGTCCGGATAGTAATAAATCTTTCCCAGGAACCAGCGGTCGCCCCGGAGTGCCACCGGATCGATCACCATGTCGATAAAGGCAAACAAGAAAGCGGTCAGCAAGAGCACCGGCCAACTCGTTCGTGCGTTCATATCGAGATGGAGCGGTTTGAGTATCGGCCATGTGGAAGCAGCAGACGATCCGATTGGAAGAATGAAACAGAGCGCGACGCAGTAGGCGGCGTAGAGAAGAAAGCTGAATGAGATTGAGTCCATGAACGGGACGTCGAAGAAGTAGAGTTCTTGGCCCACGGTGGAGCCATTGTAGTGGTACCACCCGAAGGGAATGCCGCTGCGAGTGGACGAAAATTCGCAAACGAAGGCCGTGGCCCAGCTAATCAGCCAGAACCGCCAGGTTCGCGGCCAGCCGATCAGCTTGATCGCGGCGAACAAGAACGCAGCCAGAAAGGCGAAGACGTAGGGGCGAAAGAGGATGGTCTTATAAAGCAGAGTGATAAGGTCCATCAGTTCTGAGTTTTGAGTTATAAGTTCTGAGTTAGCGGTGTCTCAGAAGGCGAATTTAGCACGGTCTTGACGGTTGGAATGTTGATTCGATGGGTGCATCGTACTTAGAACTTGAAGCGCATGCTTTGGAGTTGCTATTTTTCTGGCAACTCAAAACTCAGAACTGTTAACTCGGAACTTTCATGATTACACATACCCATGGTCCCGGAACCAGCGTACCGCCTTTTCAAGCGCTACCTCCGGCGGTGTAAGAGGGATGCCGAGTTCGCGGATGGCCTTGCTGCAATCGTAGTGCATTTTGTACTTGGCCATCTTCACGCCTTCAAGTGGGATGCGTGGCGGGTGGCCTGTGAGATTCGCGATCCATTGGTTGGCATAGGCTAACGGAAGAATTGCCAATCTGGGCAACTTGATCGTGGGCGCTTTGATGCCAGTCAATCGGCTCATGATCTCGAACACCTCACGCAGCATGAGGTTTTTATTGCCCAGAATGTACCGTTCGCCGATCCGTCCCTTCTCCATCGCGAGCAGATGGCCGGCTGCCACGTCATCGACGTCCACGATATTCATGCCTGTTTCGATATAGGCAGGCATGCGGCCCTTCATGAAATCCACGATGACTTGCCCTGTCGGGGTTGGTTTCACATCGCCTGCGCCGACCGGGGCGCTGGGATTCACGATGACGACAGGCAGTCCTGCCTTTGCGAGTTTCAAGACCTCTTGTTCGGCCAGGTACTTCGATCGTTTGTAGTGGCCGGCCATCTGTTCGAGAGAGACGGGGGTCTCTTCCGTGCCGAGCCCTCCGCCTGGCGGAAGGCCGATTGCGCCGATGGTGCTGCAGTAGACAATCCGTTCGACACCGACGCCGAGGGCCGCTTCCAGCAGATTCTTGGTGCCGGTGACGTTGATGTCGTAAAAAATCGAGGGGTCTTTGGCCCAGAGCGCATAGTGTGCCGCCACATGGTAGAGCTGTCGGCAGCCGGCAAGCGATCGGCGCAACGAGGCCGGATCGCGCAGGTCGCCTTCGACCCGCTCGACGGTCAGATTTTGAATATTCTGGAGATCAGCTCCGGCGCGGGCCAGAACACGGACGTCAATGCCGCTCTTGACCAGCGCTCGCACTACTGCGCCGCCGATGAATCCGGTTGCGCCAGTGACGAGAACCTTCATGATGCGGACGTAAAACGTGAAACGTGAAGCGTGAAACGTGTGGATTGGGAGTGGTTGTTGAGATGTGCAGTCATGCGCTTCACGAGATACGCTTCACGAATAACGTCAGTTCTTGCGGGCAGTAATGTAGCGCGCGATGTCCCGGAGCGGGTCTGCGGCCGGACCGAACGGGGAGAGGCGGGCGATCGCGCGGGCGACGCAGTCGTCAGCCAGCTTTCTGGCTCCCTCGGCTCCGTAGAACGTCGGGTAGGTTTTCTTTCCTCGCTCCGCGTCGGTATTGGGATTCTTGCCCAGTTCCTCGCGCGTTCCCGTTACATTGAGCACATCGTCCGCGATCTGAAAGGCCAGCCCGACATCCTCGGCATAACTCGTGAGGTCGTCCAGTTGGCGATCCTTCGCGCCGGCGGCAAGGGCGCCCATCCGCACCGCTGCGCGAATCAACATGCCGGTCTTATGTTTGTGGATGTTCTGAAGCGTCGGGAGGTCGATGTCTTTATTTTCAGCCTGGATATCGAATACCTGTCCGCCTACCATCCCCATGTTCCCTGAGCCGTAGGCGAGTTCCTGGATCAGCCGCACTTGGCGCGCCGGGTCGCAGCCCTTCATCAGATCCGGATGGCTGCAGAGATCGAAGGCCATCGTCAACAACGCATCGCCGGCCAGGATTGCCATCGCATCGCCGTAGACCTTGTGATTCGTCGGCTTTCCGCGCCGGAAGTCGTCGTTATCCATCGCTGGCAGGTCGTCATGGATCAGGGAATAGGTGTGGATCAGTTCCAGCGAACAGGCGATCGGCATCAAGCCAGGCGCCGGCTGTCCCACTGCTTCCGCCGCGGCTATGGCCAGGATCGGGCGGACTCGCTTCCCGCCCGCCATGAGACTGTATCGCATACTTTCATGGAGCGTGGTAGGCGGCGTGGCAATACCTGGCATGACGGAATCGAGGAACCGATCCACATCGACCCGCTTCTGTTCGAGGTAGTCCTTAATGTTCATAGAGGGTGAAAATCAGGGTTATCAACTAGCCCAGAACCGGCGCGGAGCGTATCAAACAGGTTCAAGGGAGTCAAACGCGGTTGCAGCGTTGAACAATGCAGAGAATGACGTACTGTTTGAGAAGCAGGGCAAGGCCTGCAAGTCGCGATTTAGTAGTTGATCGTGACGACGAGCGTGTCGGTGTAAATCCCTGAAGGGACGTTCTGGGAGGGGAAGACTCGTCCGTAGATGCTGATCGTAGCTGGGAGGCTGCTAGTTGAGGTGTAATTGTAGAGCCCGGCTCCAGCGTTGGTCCAGAGGGTGGTCCGCACGGAATCCTGGTAGAGGTCGTAACCTAGATACTTGTTTCCGTCTGCCAGTGCTCTTGTCCCTATGGGGGCCTGCCCGGTGTGTGTACCGTTATCGATGCCAATGGTGGTGGTGGCCCCTCTTGTGCAGCTGATTTGTAACAATGCCGTTTGATCGAGCGGCAGGGTGCTGTTGACCCCATTGGGGTCGTAGCTCAGAAAGTTCAGCGAAGGGGTGGACTGAAAGCTGCAGTTGACGGTGACTTGGCTTTGGACCGACATATTTTGCTGCTTAGTTGCGCCATACGCGAGCGGAGAATACATCGCAAGCGCTGCCAATAGGGCCAGCGTCATCCGTCCAACGGGACATGCCATTATTCTGATGCGCGTCATGCTTTCCTGCCCCTTCGTCCAGCCCGTTTCTTTCGCTCCAGAAATGCCGTCAGTAGTTGATCGTGATCGTCAGGGTATCACCATAGCCACCGACACCGACGTTCTGTCCTGCTGGAATGCGACCATAGATCGGCACGTTTATTCTTGTGCGCACGGCAGGGTTCGGAGCCGACCAGATCTGCGATCCCCTTGTGCCGTCGCCCCAGATTGCCGTTCGCGCCGCATCGAGATAGATGTTATAGAGCAAGGCGTCGGCGTCCTGTCCACTGTGATTGACCAAGCGCCGGTTGAGAGCGTTTCCCGCTCCACTTCGATCGATGGTGATGGTGACGATAGGAACAGGCTGGGAACAGAAATATGTCAGATCGCCGACCGAATCGACAGGGCTGCTCTCCAGGGGATCATAATTCCCGAAGTTAAGGGTCGAAAGATTGATTTGACAAACCGCCCGCGCCAGATCGGGGACGGCGATGGAAAAGAGCGCCGCGGCAAGAACCATCCTGACGTTTGTCAGAGTGCGGTGGCGGAGCATGTCAAGGTTCCCAGTTTCACAAACGACTCGGTCGACTGAGGCACTTCGATGTCGATCGGGCATTGGCGTCCGTTGAATTCGATGATGCCCGAATGTGGTCCGGCCGGAAGATTCTCGAAATAGAACTCGCCGTTTTTCCCCAGGGGCGACTCGTAGTGCTGGCCGCCGCTGTCGATCCTGAATTCACCGTGCGCCGGGATGATTTCCCCGCCCTCTTCCGTAAGGCGAATCGATCCTGTGATGGCCTGGAGCCGGTGGACCGGGAACGAGGCCAACACGCCGCCCCTGAGGGGCGGCGCCAGTGTCTGTTGTGTGGCATCGATGCGATATCCCAGGGGTATGTCCTTGTCCTCGATGCTCAACGTGTTTCCATAGTAAGACAACATGTTCGGGACGACCAAATAACCCCGGCTGTTTGTGCGTCCGACTTCTTGATTGAACAGGTACCCCCGAACCCCTTCGACACCCGGAACCTTGATCACTGCAAAGCTGTCGGTTACAGGTCTTGTCGCAGCAGCGGAGGTTCCTACTGTCACCAGGGCGCCGGAGGCGGTCATTCTCGTGCTGTCCCGGCCGTCGTTCATGGTGTGTTGAAGTTCATAGCGCCCATAGGGGCCCTGGTATTGGAACAGCCCATCTGCTCGTTGTTGTTCGCCGGTGCTGGCATTGACAAGGTAGCCATAACCTTCGCTATAGGCAGGCAGCCCTTTTTGAACCCGAAGCCCGGTATTGTCCTTCTCATCCTGGCGCTCGGCGAAAGCGGTGGCATTGGTCATCTGGCCAAGGATGATGTTCAAGCCGACAAAGACCGACGTCGAAGCGTCGGCCAACTGTGAGGCCGAATGGTTTGCCGAGGAGAACAAGGAGAATCGATCGGTCAGCCGCACGTTGCAATTGGCGCCATAATTCGAGACGGAGCCATAGTCTCGGCTCGATCCCTGTGCGTACTGGAGGGTGACGCTGGCGCGGGGGCCCAGGGGCATGCCGATGAATCCGACCGCGTTCCACACCTTGCGGTCTGCGTGGGCCGGCAAGCTGATCGTTGAATAGTGCGGAGACATGGCGATCAGCGTGCTTCCGAGGGTGAAGTGTTTTCCCCAATACACATAGGCGATTGAAGCGGCGGTGCCGGAATCGCCGCCTTGATAGCTGGTGGCGACGGATAGTTCCACTTCTCCCAGTTGAAAGGGCATGCGGGAAGACAGAGTCGGCCCCCCTGAGACGAGGTTGGCATCCCCTTCCACCCGGAGGCCCAGCGTAAGCGTATCGAGCACGCCGATTCGGTGGCGAGCCATAAAGGCGGGGGCCTGATACTGAAAGCTCTGAGTCACGACATCGTTTCGCACGAAGCCGGCGTGGTAGGCGTATTCCTGCTGGCCTGGCGCCAGCAACCTTGTCGACAGGTAGTAGGGCGATCCGACTTCATGCGTCCGGCCAAAACTATCCCGAGTCACGACACGAATATTTCCGCTTCCGACTGATGCGGGCAGGTTGGCCAGATCGAAGCGGCCTGGCTGCAGATCGCCGCGACGGACCAATTGATCGTTCACATATACCTCGTAGCGGGAAGGAGTGAGCACGGTTCCGGACAGGTTGGGAACGGGGAATCGATAGAAATACGGATCGAGGTTGAATTCTCTTGTGACGCCGATCCCTCCAAGGAAGGCCGCGCCTCCCAGTGGATTGGCCGATGTGGCAAACATGTCTCCGACTTGTCCCTGACGGAGTCCGATCGGATCGTTGAGCTTGAGCGAGGTGAGGCCCCGCACAAGGGATCCGTCTGCTCGCCGTGAAATGTTGGACGAGAGCAGGTGCCCTTCGTAGCTCACGCCTATTTCACCGAACGCCTGGACTTGTCTGAAGTCGTTCGCGCTGACGCTATAGTTGAGGAATGCGCTTGTGTCAGTGCGCTGGATAGTTCCCTGGGGCCGTGCTTGCCGGAAGTTCAACGATGTCGTCGGGAGGAATTTCGGGTCCGCCGTGACTCGCAATGCCAAGTTGGCTTCATCTATCTGGAATGTCATGTCCGGCGCCAGCGATGAAAGGGCGACATATTCCACCCCGTAGATGATCTGTCGCGTTCCGGCAAAATCGTGCAGCCCTGCCTGTAACAGGTCAGAAACTTTCACCGCCACATCCCCGCCCCGAAGCAGGACGGTTGTTTCTCCCGACGTTGCCTCATTGACGAACAGGTCCAGGATGGCCCGCTGTTCAGTCCCGGGAGGTTCGTCGGCGCTCCATGCGGACAGAGGCGCCCACAGCAGTACACACGCGAGGATGGTGCAGAAGAGTTCTGTCCATGTACGCCAAGGGTTCAGCATCGAAACGACCCTGTCTCTTCACTCGTGTCGAGCCGGTCTATTGCTTCTGGAGGCCTGGCGGGCATGCCACCGTTTCGTCACGAGGCCCATCGGGAGTGACGAGGTGTATTCGGCATGCTGTCAGTTTGGCTCGATCAGCAAGCGGAACGTTGATGGTATGGGTACGGATGGAGTCAGCCAGCAGATAGCCGCCTCGTAACGTCTGGTCGAAGATGGCCTGGTCTTTGAGCCCTATGCCGCGCAGCGTGACCTCTTGAAGGATGAGATGCACGTTTCCGGTATTCTTCAGCTGAAGGCGAAACCCCTTGTCGTCAGGGTGGGAGACCGCGGCGGTCCAGCCTGGTTTTGGTTCTCGGGGCTGAAGAAAGATCGGGACACCGATGCGCGCCAATACCCGTACCTGGTTCTGATCGGGTTTAGAAGAGCCGGGTAATTCCTCAAGAAAGACTCGATAGGTTTTCTCGACAGTGATGTCCTGTTGAGCGGGGAGTCCGATCCGGACTTTTCGGGACTCGTTCGGCTTCAGTTGGAGCAGCCCAGGAAAGACCACCAGGTCTTCGGTCGGAGCGAGTTGCATAGCGCCATCGGGGCTTTCCAGCCAGGTGTGCAGGCTGAGTTGGAGACGAACCGGATCAGGCGACTCGTTTCGGACCGTCATCAGCCCGCTCGTGGTCCCTGGCGCCAGAGTGATCCGTACAGGGCTGATGCTCAAGGCTCCGGCCTGTGCTCCTGAGAGGAAGGAGGCGTTTACGAGCAGGGCGATGCTGAGCATCAATCCTATGGGCAGCCAAGCGCGTGGACCATGCTGAATCATCAGTACTCCGTTAAAAAGCGCCGCAGCTTGATCCCTACTTGAAATCAAGCTGCGGCGCTGTGCGTTGCGTCAAGAGCGTGGTCACGCTCCCACCTGCCTTGATTCGTGCTGATCAGTAGGTAACCGTCACGACAACTATGTCATCGTAGGTTCCTGCTGGGACGTCCTGACCCCCCGGCACCCTTCCATGAATCGTCACAGTAGCCGGTGCATTGTTAATAGCGGTGTGACTGTACAGGCCTCCGCCGCTGTTTGTCCACAGGGTGGTAAATGTGCCTTCGTGATAGAAATCATATCCCAGCCGGTTGGTCGTTGCTCCAAGTTGCATGGCTCTGGTGGAACCAGCTACGGCTCCAGGGTGGGCTCCGGTATCGATCCCGATCGTGACGATTGCGCCCTGCGTACAGCGAACGTTCACCCCGATGCTGCCGGCGAGCGGGTTCGCAGGGAGGGCGTTGAGATCGGCCGGGTCATAGCTCGGAAAGCTCATCGTGGGAGTTGATGTAAAGCTGCAATTGACGTTCACCTGAGCCTGAACCGGCATGTTTTGAGATCTAACGGCTGCAAGTGAAAGGGCTGGGGTTAGGAGTGCTCCAATGAGTGCGGCAACCGATAGACATACTGCCACGTTGGATTTGGATTTCTTCATCGCCAGCCTCCTTATAAATATTACTGAAATGAAAACTAACCGTTGTTGAGTCTTCATGGGCCCTGGAAGGGCAGACTCAAACCTTTGTCGGTGCATGAGCATAATGAATGCCAGAATGCATTAACGGATAATAACGAGTGCCAAAATGATTCACCAGACCTACAGAATCAGCCACTTACATAAGGCGTCAAATTAAGCGCCTCCTACTTGTGATATTCCCAGGTTCATTCTGCTTGCCTGATTTTTTGCAAAAAAACGGCAAATCGTTCTGCAAAGTACTGTCCCCCCTCCTTTACGGCATGGAGTCTTTTCGTTGTCATGATGTGCCTGCCGGCATCACGCGCAGCACCGGCTGTATCAGAGTGAAAACACTTACGCGTAGACACTCCTGACGACAACGATGGAGACTGGCCTCTTTCGCTAAGACTCTCCTCTCAACGGACCAGCCGCTGCTTGTATTTGATGTTAGCGGCTGGCTATACTTCCGTCCCATGAGTATTAGAAATGCTGAGGGAAAATGGGAGCCGATGCTGCTGGGGATTGAGCCACGGATTTGCTCAGTCTGTAAGGAGGGGCTCTACCGCGATAAGACGTTTTTCACCGGCGGCTGGTCTCGTTGCGCCTTGTGCGAGGACTTCGTCCATTATAGTTGTCTGGCCAACGGAAAGAGTTCCTTCTTGAAGGCCCGCCCCCGAGTCTGTAAGACCTGCCGTGCTGCTCAAGAAGATAGTGCTTCCTCTGCGCCGAAGGCAGCGACTCCAGTGGCCGTTGGGTCGTGAATCCTGTTTCACAATCAAGCCCAGTCGAGGCCCATCCGGGCTGGTGGCATACTGTTTCCCATGACATAGTCCGGTTCGTTGTCGCGCCGGTGGTTCTCCTCCTCAGTGGATTTTTCACGGCGAACTTTCTCTTCAGCGATTCCTACACCTGGTCGAGAACCATTCGGACGTTGGCGCTGATGCTTACCGTGTTGATCCTCTCCCGTGAGTTCGTTTACAAGGAGCAGCTCTCGCGTCATATCGCGCTGGATCGTGCATGGTTGGCCGTGCTCTATTCCTGCGTGATTCCCTACGTGATCGGCATGGCAGTGATGGTGGCTCTGTGGGCGCTCTAGGCAGGGTCGGAGACCCTGGCGCGTGAATCGCGAGAGGTGCGAGAAAAGCGCGACTCGAAGTTCTAAGTTCTTGGTTCGAAGTTCCGAAAACCTCGAACTTCGAACCGCGAACCTTTGCTTGTCTCGCTCGGTTAACAGTCGCTTTGGTGTGAGGACGATCGATGGCAGAGATTATCCGGAGTGGAGCTTTTCTCCAACAATGTTGGTCGGTACATCCGCTCTGTCTGACAGTCAAACGCGTCGAGCCGGAGCGTATTGTGGTGCTGACGTGCAGTTCCTGCCGCATGGTGCATCGGGTCACCACCCAGTCGGTTACCAGGCTAGTATCGACTGGGGATTCTTCCGCGCCTGAACCGGATACTGTGCGGCCGGATGGGCTCGTGGGGCTTAAGATGTGTTTAGGCGCCCATGCGCCGGCCTTGTCGCTTCGTGAAATGGATGTGTTTCAAGATGCGGTGTGGGTTCGCTGTGCGGAATGCCGGGCGCAGTACGATCTGACGGTTTCCCAGTTCGAAACGCATCAGAAATAAGCACCCCCTTCGGCCCTTCGTTCAATCGGTTAACGAGCATGTCATCACCATTCACACAGGAAGAAGCGGCCTTAATGGCTGACCAGCATTTCTTTCGCGCCAAGGCGAAGATCATGACCAAAGTGCGCGGCTTGCTCACGGCCACGCAGGCAGCGTTGAAAGAAGAGGTTGGATCGGCCACTCTCATGACCCCGCAAGACTTCAATCCCGCTAACTGTCAGTTCGTGAAGGGAGAGTCTCTCGAACTCTTCCCCTACCAATATCTGGACTTTCCAAAACACTTTCACGACTCGAACGCCTTCACCTTTCGAACCCTTTTCTGGTGGGGGCACCACCTCGCGTGCGCCTTGCTGTTGGAGGGGCAGGGGATCAAACAGCACAAGGCGCGGATTGTGGACCGGTTTCATCAGCTAGCCGGGCAGGGGCTTGAATTGTCGTTGGCGCCGACCTTGTGGGAATGGAAACGAGGCGAGGGGTATACCTTGCCGATCACCCACGATCGCAAGGCGCAGATTGCCGCCGTGTTAGCCGAACGGTCATTTGTGAAGATTGTCCGGTTCCTGCCGTTCACCGACCAGCGGATTCAGTCTGGTCAGATGCCGGAATTCAGCCGCGAGACCTTTCGGGCCATCCTTCCGATTGTCACCTAATAGCCCGCGAGATTGGCGGGATGAGCGGGACAAGCGAGAGGGTTAGGAAGAGGCTATGGGCGCCAGAATGCCTCCCAATCCTCTTGCCGAATTTGCAGCGCTCGAAACACATCGACAGGAAGGTTGGTGGACAGCTGAGCTTGGGCTTCATACCCCGATATTTGTTTATGCAGAATGAACGCCATGGCTTTCAAGTGTTGAAGGCTCAGCCGAATCGTGGCAACACGTTCAATCGGCGGCGGAGTACCGGGAGCGACCAGATTTGCTCCGGAAACTTGAAAGTTCAGTGTGCACCCAAGTGGCCCAATGTGAAGTTGAAATTGGTCGGCATAGGCATCAGGGACTTCAGCCATGGTTCCCCCTTTGAGTTGAGTTGATCTCGCAGGATGCTGAAAATGACCCCCAGCATCGTTCTCAGTCGTCCGTCTCCCTGCAACGTACCCCAAGGGTACGCTTCAGTCGCCGAACTCCCTGCGGCCTTGCTGGGATGCCATTTTGAGCATCCTGCGGAAATAGTACTCTGTCGTGCTACCGATAGTATTTCTGCAGTCTGCGTGTGAGCGATATTAGCCCCCAGTCTAGGATTTGGTCAATGAGTCGAACTGTACCGGCCTCGGTATTTGTCTCTGATCGGCAACTTGGGTACACTGAGCCCGCTTCAACGGCGCGGCGGGCAATCGTAAGTGAGGAGGATGACATCGTGAAACAGGCAAGGGGACGGCTGGGTATCGGTATCGTGCTTGCGGTCAGTCTGCTGATGGGAGCAGGCTGCGGGGGTACAGGGAAAACGTTCTATCTGGATCTTCAGCAGAAACAAGCGGCGGCGCCATACATGGAGCCGGAACCAGTCAGGATCGTCATCGAACCATTCGAAGATCGGCGGCTGGATTGGAGTCGGCTTGGCCTGCGGACCCATTTGTGGGGTGGGGTGACCAACTTCAATGTGACAGGTGTGCGGCTCGGAGACGTGATTGCTCAGATTCTCGCAGATCGCCTGAAAGCGCGCGGATGGAAAGATCGGGCCTGGACGGTGCGGGTGGCTTCCAGCGGGGCCGTGACGAATCTGAACGATGCCGACATCGTCATCAGCGGGCAGGTGCTCGATCTTTCAGTCAACGCCAAGAGCCGGCTTTTCTCGACGGTGGTGACCACGAGCAGCAATCTGGTGATCGCCGCGAGAAACCTCGCCGACCAGAGCTCGACGACGAGAAGCATTGAGGGTGCACAACGTGAAACTGTGGTGTGGTTCAGCGAAGACGATGTGCAACAGTTACTGTCGGCGACTCTGAAGGACGATATCGATCGATACCTCGTCGATACGATGATCGACCGCAAGGCGTTGCGACCGGCACGGTGATGTGCCGAGGGAAGAGATGATCCACCGTGCGTGAACGTCGTTGGGAAACGACGACCCCGCTGACCTTCGGTCAGGTGCTCGCCGTGGGCGAACGGCTGGCTGCTCTGGGGTTGAAGTCGGCGGTGCCAGCGAAGGACGTCATCTGTTACGTCGAGGAATGGACGGTCGAGTCTCCTGAGGATTTCGACCAGCTGGACGCTTGGTCCACGGAAGATGTGACACTGATTCACGTCCGGGAGGGTTGGCGGGGCGACTTCTTTCTCTTGGCCGGGGCCTACCATACGGTCTACCAACGCTATCAGGATGTGGGCACCTACTGTTCTATCAGCCATCCCTGGCGCATTCGCGATCCGTTACGGCTGCACGACCCCCGCAGTATGCTCTGGCTGGGATTTCGCCACGCCCATTCGTTTATCCGCGTACGGCTCCAAACAAAAGAGGTCATCACTCCCGGCGAGACGCGCGGCGACGCAGAGCGGGCGCAATGGCTTGAGGAACGGCGCACGGCGTTTCTCGAAGCGATCACGCTGTTGGAGCTTCCCATCGAAACATTGATCGAGAAACAGCAGCTAGTGTTGCGTCCAGCCGATCCCTCCGTGGCCTTCTTCTGCTCCTGGCCCGATGCCTTTGGACCCTGTCAGTTTGAATACAATACGGCAGATGCCTACGAGTTCCTGGTGCCAGCCAGTAAATTGGCCGCGACTTCTGCACCGGGAGCAAGCGGCGTCCGGGCCTACCTGACAGGTTTCTCAGAGGACGCGCTCGGTGACTTTCAAGCGATTGAACCCACCGCCCGCTCTGTCTATCGTTGTTCGGTGCATTGTCCGCTCGGCGACTTGCCGGAGATTCGATCGGTGATCGAACCAGACGGCCGTCTCTACAGCACCCTCTGTGAGTTTCAAACGAAGGAATTGCTTCCGGACGAGGAGGATGCCTCTGCCATAATCGGGATCGTCGGCAGCGAGACGGGGTTTCACATTGAGGCCCGTCTGAACCGAGCCCCATTGAGCGAAGATCTGATGGCTCCCTGGCTGGATCGGGTGATCGGGCAGGTGATGGTGTACTCCCCTCTCCCTCCTTTCGTTTAGCGGACAGCTGAAAACGATCTCGTTTTTCACCCGCCCAACCCCGGCGCGCCGAGACGCGCTCTAACCCAGGCTTCGTTCTCGGATCGAAATAATCCTCAACGTACCCCACTCGGAGAGGAAGCTGTCTTGGCAGCTTGGGGTGGGCGGGTGAGAAGAGCTACGCCTCCGGTTATTTCTCTCCTGCGGCCTTGCTTGGGATAAGGCGTGCCTGGCACGCCAGGGGTGGGCGGGTGAGAAGGTCGATCGTTTTGAGCTGCCCTCTTTCTCCTTTGTTTGGCAATCGTGAGAATACCCTCGATCGAGATGGGGTCACGATGAGGTGACCGCGGTTTTCGCAAAACTGATTTTTGATTGAACAACCAGGGGGGATTCCGCACAGTGGGGGCATGAGTCCCCTGGTCAAGATTCAATCGGTTCTGGCCAAGCCTTTTATGCCGGCGGTGTTCTTTTTCTCCGGTGTGGGCTATGACACGCTGACACTCACTCGCATCGACCGACTGCAAGACAACCTGATTCTCCTTCTCTATCTCGTGACCCTCGGTTTTCTCATCGTCCTCACCGGTCGGCTTGGGGCGGCGACGGAGTCGCCAGCGATCGAACCGCAAGGTTCAGCGTTTACCGGATTCTTGAAGAAGGTCCGGCCCTACTATCCGATGGCGATGCAATTCCTCCTGGGCGGGCTCTTCAGCGCCTACGCGGTGTTCTACTCACGAAGCGCCACGCTCACACGCACCGGTGTGTTCTTGGGTGTGCTCGTGTTGCTGCTGGTTGCCAACGAGTTCTTGCGTGACCGACTCTCGAACCTGCGCCTGCTCGTCGCGCTGTATGCCCTGGCCTGCTTCAGTTTCTTTACGTTTTTCCTGCCCGTCATGATTGGAACGATTGGACCCTGGGTGTTTCTGTTGGGGGCAGTACTGAGCGCAGGCGTGACGCTGCGCGTGGTGCAGCTGATCTATCGACGCAATCCTGAGCGCTCACGGAAAGAAGCGATATTGGTCGGAGGCCCGGCCATCGCCCTCATCGGCATTCTCGTCGGGTTCTATTTCATGAACTGGATTCCACCAGTGCCGCTCTCGATGAAATTCGGCGGCATGTATCGCGAGGTGCAGAAGCAGGAGGACCGATTTGCGCTCAGTTTCGATCGTGAATGGTATCAAGTCTGGAAGCGCTCGCAGAGTCCTTTCCCAGCCAATGAACCGATCTATTGCTTCACCGCCGTCTTCGCACCAGTCGCGCTGAACACGACTGTCTACCACCATTGGTTTTATCGAGCGAACAGCAACAAGCCCTTCATCCATGCCGACAAGATTTCGATCAAGATTGCCGGTGGCCGCGAAGGCGGTTACCGGGCCTACACGTTCAAGCAACGGCTCGATCCGGGGGACTGGCGTGTAGACGTCGAGACCGAAGACGGCCGGGTTGTCGGGCAAGTGTCTGTTGAGGTGGCTGAGCGGGGAGAGACAGGAGCCACGCCCCGAACGTTTCTGTATTAATCCAATGAAACGGCTTAGCGGCCTTAAATTACTTGAGGAACGAGAGGGCGAAGGAGTGCCTGCGAACAAAGGCGACCGTGTCGTCTACAACAGCAGAATATACTTAAACAAAGGCGACGAGGTTCTGCTGAATGCAAAACAGGTGGAGCACCTTCCGAAAGACATGATTCGAGTCGAAGGAGGCGTCATCTTCGTCAACCACAAGACCCTGCTCGGGAGCCGCCAGGCAATGGCTGGCGTGGAGCACGCCTTAATGGGTATGAAGGTCGGCGGCTATCGGAAAGTCCGCATCAGCCCTCATCTGGCCTATCGAGACAAAGGCATCCCTGGCCTCATTCCTCCCGACGCGGTGTTGATTTGTGAGATCTGGTTGCGCGACATTGTGAGTGTCCTTCCCTAGTAAAGCGTTGCCAGGTGTTATATGAGCCCTCGTACCTTAGGATCTTGTCCCTCCAGCCCCAATTGCGTCTCGACCCAGGCTCAGGACAAGGGACATGCCATTGAGCCCATTCGCTACCGCAAGTCGCGGGCAGAAGCGAAGGAGGCGCTGAAAGAAGTTATTCGTTCCATGCCACGGACCAAGCTCGTTGAAGAAGACGAGACCTATCTCCACTACGAGGCCACCAGTCTGTTGCTTCGCTTCGTTGACGATGTCGAGTTTTTGCTCGACGACGAGACCAAGACCATCCACTTCCGTTCCGCTTCCCGCACCGGCTATGGCGATCTGGGTGTCAATCGCAAGCGCATGGAGCAGGTGCGTACCCTCATAGAGGGAAAGCTCTAGCGCTATTTGGCAAATTCCTTTGGGGTTGTGTGGCCTCTTGCTATGATGCCGAAAACAGGAGGCCGGATTCGATGGGATTCAAGCGAAAAGGGTCACGTATCGAGGTAAGCCGGGCCGGCCGTCTGCAGCGAGGAGCACTCTCGGCGCCATGCAAGGTTCTGGATGTCAGCGAGACCGGTGTCCGGATTGAGAGCCGCTTGTTCGTGAAGAGCGGCGATGAACTCCAACTCATGATCGAGCTTGAGCAAGGAAGAACGTTAACTTGTGGCTTACAAGTCATCCATGTACGTTCTCCTAAGTTCGGCGCGAAGATCACTTCGATCAGTCCGGAGGATCGGGAACGACTGGCCCATATCTTCGACGATCGCGTACAGGCCAGCTTTTCCCGCCGGTAGTCCTACATGTTCATTTGGTCTATCTGGTCTATCTAGTCTGTCTGGTTCATCTGGTTAGTTTTGTTCCACCAAACAGACGAGACAGACCGAATGGACCAGACAGACCGGGTTTTAGTGCGCGGGGCTGGGTGGTTTCGGGCCGAGCCTGGTTGTGTGCTGGAAGACACATTTCGGGCAGGTGTAGTGGACGAATTGCTTGCCACCGACGAGGCGTTTCTTCATCGTTACCTGGCACCAGGTGCAGAGGCGATCGGGGAGATCAGCTGAAGGCGGAATCTGGTTCGGGATAGATGAAGTGACATTGGCCATGCGCGGCATTCTCTCCGACCGCTGAGAACCTTGTCAATCGGTCGAGTAGTCCCTGAACTACTAGGTGTGAAAAAAAGTTTCTCCATCCCCACTCATATTAAAATTTTCGTGGTATAGTCCGACACAGCAGTCCATCATCACTGTTTTTTCACCCTCCTAACAGAAAGGTGTATAACCTCTATGAGTAGCCCGATTGATTCCGAGACCGCAATCTTTCCAACCGAGTCCCCAGTAGCCGATTCCATTGCCCCCCAGGAGATGGTGGGTGAGGGAAAAGCGTGGGGACTCTGTACCGCTCTCGATCTTCAAGATTGTAACCCCGACCTGATTCGCAATGCCGACCATATCCGCCGTTATGTTGCCGAGCTGTGCGAGCTCATTGACATGAAACGCTTTGGCGAGTGCCAGGTCGTCGATTTTGGCTCAGGTCGCGTTGCCGGCTATTCCATGGTGCAGCTGATCTCGACCTCGTTGATCAGCGGCCATTTTGCGAACGATACGAACAACGCTTACCTCGACATTTTCAGCTGCAAGGGCTATGACCCTGCCGTTGTCGAGGCGTTTTCCAAAGACTTCTTCGGCGCGCGTCGCAGTACGACGACGGTCACGCTCCGTTATTAGAAAAAGACCGGGAGCCGCGGCACCGCGGCTCCCGGCATCGATCCGAACAGGTTGCGGGAAAACCACTGCAGCACAACAGAAGCACCCTCCCGCAGGATGCTCAAAAAGGCCGTCCAGCAAGGCCGCAGCCGATGAAAGCACCGGAGGCGTAGCATTTCTCACCCGCCCGCCCCAAGCTGCCAAGACAGCTTGTTCTCCGAGTGGGCTACGTTGAGGATGCTTTCGAGGCGAGAACGCTGCCTGGTGAAAGGCGCGTCTCGGTGCGCCTGGGTTGGGCGGGTGAGAACTGAGACTTTTTCAGCATCCTGCTAAAGCAGCCTTCCCACGAACCATGAGCCCCACCACAGTCAAAGAGTTCTTTCAGCTTCTTCCTGACCAGCTCGATTCAGATGCCGCAGAAGATCTTGACGCGGTCTACCAATTCGATCTGAGCGGCGCACAGGGAGGGCAGTACATTCTCACCATCCGGGAGGGGGTTTGTCAGATCGTGGAGGGAACGCATGAGAACCCTCACGTTGTACTCTCGATGGGAGGAGAAGACTGCATCAAGGTTCTGAAGGGCCAGTTAAGCGGAACTGCTGTCGCCATGTCCGGTCGGCTCAAGATCAGCGGAGACATCGGTTTGGCAATGCAACTGAAGGCGCTTTTCCCAACTGTCGGGTAACATCTCCGCAGCATGGCCGAGCGAGACAGCTGAGGGTTCGATGTCCGAAGTTCGAGGTTTTCTGAACTTCGAACCCAGAACTTAGAACTTTAAATCGCGCCTTTCTCGCAAGTCTCGCCCTTCACGCGCCGCGGCTCATCGGCCAGCCGGTTCTGCCGGAATCCAATCGACATTTTCCGGTGTCTTGTCCGGGTGGCGGGAAAACCGTTCCTCTAAGATCACATAGACCGTGGGGATGAGAAAGAGCGTGAGGATCGTCGAGACGCTGAGCCCCCCGACGACTGCGCGCGCTAACGGGGCATTCGTTTCGCCGCCGGTTCCCCAGCCGATGGCCATAGGGAGGAGCCCTAATACGGTGGCGAGGGAGGTCATCAGAATGGGCCGGAGTCGCGTCTTTGCCGCGGTGACTGCCGCGTCGTGCAACTCCCGCCCTCGCCGACGCAGCACGTTCGTATAGTCGACGAGCAGGACGCCGTTCGAGACCACGATGCCCAACATCATGATGATACCCATCATCGACGTGGTGGAGAGAGTAGTATCGGTCAGGAAGAGGATTAGGATTACGCCAGGAAGGCCCATCGGGACCGAAAACATGATGATGAAGGGGTCGATCAGCGATTTGAACTGCGCGGCCATCACCATGTACACGAGGACCAGTGCCAGGGCCGTCGCAAACAACAGGCCCTCAAAGGTTTCCCGCTGTTGTTGAATCTGACCGGCCAACCGGATGCTGAAGCCGGAAGGAAGCTGGATTTTGGCAATGGCTGCCTCCAGGTCGGCGGCGACGGCGCCGAGGTCCCGATCCACCGGGTTAGCGGTCACATGGACCACCCGCTGAAAGTACTTGCGGTCGATCTTCACCGGGCCGGCGTTGAGTTTAAGCGAGGCGACGTTTTTCAGAAGGACTGGCTCTCCTGTTCGTCCGGTCAAAATGATGTTCTCGATGTCCGTGAAATCCTTTCGGTGTTCTTCTGCAAGCCAGGCGCTGATGTAGTATTCGTTCCCATTCTGGGGGTCGGTGTAAATGATGGGGTCTGTGGGGCCGTTGCCGTTGAGTGAGAAGAGCACGGCGTTGGCGACGTCCGTTTCACTGATGCCAAGGAGGGCGGCCTTCTCTCGATCCACCACCACATTGACTTCGGGATAGTTCTCCTCGCGGCTGACTTCGATGTCGGCCAACCCCGGTATTTGCTGCATCACGCTTTCGACTTGCCGGATCACCCCCCGCGCTTTTTCAAAATCGTAGCCGTAAATTTCCACGTCGACGGATTTCTGAGACCCAAAGCTGGTGACTCGCTTGATGAGCCCGCCCGGGTCGAAAAACATCGCGACGCCCGGAAAGAGTTTGAGGACTTTGGGCCTTACGTCGTTCATGATTTGCACTTGGTTTCGTTTCCGCTTATCCGGCGTGACGAGATGGACTGAGATGCTCGATGTATGGGGGCCGGTATTCGGGTTGAACAGGGAGGAGCGGCCCTGGGCCAACACGCCGGTACTGGAGACAATGGTTTCCAGTTCTTCGACAGGGATCTGTGCCCGCAGTACCCGTTCGATTTCCGCCACTTGCTGCTCGGTTTTCTCCACTCGCTGACCGACCGGTCCGCGCAGGACAATGCGGAACTGGCTTTCATCCGACACCGGTAAAAATTCCGTACCGATCTTGGGCGCCAGAGTGAGCGAGGCAGTGAAGATGAGCAGGACGCCCGCGATGAAGCGCCAGCGATGGGCCAAGACCCAGCGGAGCGACTCCTCGTAGCCCTTGTCCAACGACTCATACCGTTCACGGCTCCAATCCATCAGGCGAACGAACCAGGCAGGCATCGAACGGTGAGACTCCTGTTCCGGCTTGAGGAACCGGTAGCAGAGCGCAGGGGTGACCGTGCGGGAGACGAAGAAGGAGGTAAACAGTGAGATCGCGATTGTGATGGTCAGGGGAATCAGGAGCAAGCGGGCAATCCCGGCGACGAAGAAAATCGGGAGGAAGACGACGACGGTGGTGACCGTCGAGGCGAGAATAGGCATCGCCACCTCGCGGGCCGCTTCCAGGATCGCGTCCCAGCGGCGGGCCGTGGTATTGAGATGGCGTTGAATGTTCTCAAGTTCGACAATGGAATCGTCGACGAGCCGTCCGATCCCAAGGGCCAAGCCTCCCAGGGTGAACACGTTCAGGGTTTGCCCTGAGAAGTACAATACGATGAAGGTCACCATGATCGAGAGGGGAATGGCGACAGAAATGATCAGCGTGCTCGTAAAGTTTCGGAGAAAAATCAAGATGACCGCAGCCGCCAGCAGCGATCCATGCAGCGCCTGTTCGATGAGGTTGCTGATGGACTGGCGGATATAGACCGATTGGTCGAAGGAAATGCCGACTTTTACGCCGGGCGGAATGCCGACCATCTTCGGCAAGGCCGTGCGCAGGGCATCGACCACTGCCACGGTATTGGCGATGGGCTGCTTGTTGACCCGAAGATACACGGCCCTGGTCCCGTCCGTTCTGACGATGTTGGTCTGAATGTCAGACGAATCAGTCACAGTTCCGACATCCCTTACGCGCACGGGACTGCCCTGTTGATTGACCTTCACGATCACGTCCTGAATCGGGTCGACGGAGCGGAATTGATTATTGGTGAAGACGTTGTAGTCCAGATTGCCGGCTTTGATGTCGCCCGAAGGAAGGATGATGTTGGCGGCTTTCACGGATTTGACGACGTCGAGGATCGAAAGGCTCCGGGCGTTCAAGAGCGCCGGGTCGAGGTTGATATTGATCTGGCGGATCTTTCCGCCTTCCACGGTGGCGGCGGCGACGTTGGCGATCTGTTCAATCTGCGGGGCAATCGTATTAGAGGCCAGATCGTACAGAGCCCGTTCGTCGAGATCATCGCTGGAAACCGTCACGAGAGAGACAGGGATATTGGAGACATCGAATTTGACGATAAAGGGTTGCAGGATGCCGGGAGGGAGACTATTGAGAATTTGAGTGACGCGTTGCATGACCTCCATCTGGCCGACGTTAATGTCCGCGCCCCAGTTGAACCAGATCTGCACCGCGCCGATGCCCTGCTTGGCAAACGACTCGACATGCTCGACGTTCGACGCAGAACTGACGGCCTTCTCAATGGGATAGACGACACTCTGTTCGATGTCGAGCGGCGGCGCGCCTTTATAGATGACGCCGACGAAGGCAACTGGCACTTGAATTTGGGGGAAGAGATCCACCGGTAATCGCTGGACGGAGGTGGCGCCCAGGATCACCATGGCCAAGGACAGCATCAGAATGCCGATACCGTTGCGAAGTGCGAGGAGGGTCAGCCACATGATGAAGACGTGAGAGGTGGAACGTGAGGGGTGAGGCGTAAGGCGTTAGGGGATGAATATAGAATTGGAAGACAGAAAGATGATTTCAACATACGCCTCTCGCCTTACCCCTCACACTTCACGGGTTCAAGCGGTTGCGTCTGCACGGGACTGCCGTCGTGCACGAGATCTTTCCCGGAGACGATTACCTGCTCCGAACCGTCCAAGCCCTTGGTGATCTCCACCTTGTTCTGGTCGCGGACTCCGATTTCCACCGGTACCCGCTGGGCCTTTTCTTCGCGCACAATGTAGACATATTGGGAGTCTTCCAGCCGACTTACTGCGTCGAGGGGAATCTGAATCGCGTTCCGATGGGCACCGACCAGAACCTCTACTCGGGCGAACATGCCGCCCTTCAAGACATGATCTTTATTGGGGAGATCCACCTCGATCGTCATCGTGCGGGTGGCACGGTTCAGCGCTTGGACGATGCGGGTGACCGTGCCCTCGAAGATACGATTAGGATAAGCCTCGGCGCGAACTTCCACCTTTTGGCCTGCCTGGATGAGCGGGATGTCCTTCTCGACGACCTCGATCAGAATGCGGACCGTCTGGATCTCATGGAGGGTGAGAATCCCACGCGAGATGGTAGAGGTGCCGGCAGTTGTCCCGCTGACATAGGAGCCGAGATCGAGGTTGCGTTCGGCCACGTAACCAGCGAAGGGCGCACGGATATACGAGTAGGCCAGGTTCGTCTCGGCCTGCGCCAGGGCGACTTCCATTTGTTGGACCTGCGCGCGGAGCGAGTCGAGTGCCGCCGCCGCCGCGTCGTACGCAACCTGGGCGTTGTCCAGATCTTGCTGCGAGACAAATTGGTCTTTGATCAATGCTTGCATCCGATTGAGCGTGAGGGTGGTGTTGCGGACGCTGGCATCCTGCTGTGAGACTCTCGCTTTGGCTGCAGCCAGGTTTGCCTTGGCCTGGTCGACGGCATGCCGATAATCCGAGTGGTCGATCTCGATCAGAAGCTGGTTGGCTTTGACCAGGTCGCCTTTGTCGACATAGATTTTTGCGATGTAGCCGTTCACCCGTGAGAACAAATTGACCGACTGGTTGGGAGTGATGTCGGCGGTATAGGTGAGTCGAATGTCGAGATCTTGTTTCAGCGGCGCCACGGTGGCGACGGTAATGATGCGGGATTTGCGGGCATCGGTCTTAGCGCCGCTGCTGAGACGAAACACGACGAGGGCCGTGATCGCAAAGAAAATGATAACCCCGAGCGTGACAATCGGATGTTGTTTCAGGGGATTCATCGCGATCGCCTCCCCGGTACCTTACGGTCGACCGGCGTCTTGATCAGTCCGGTAAGGAAGAGATCGACATAGGTTGCCACCGTGTCTTCATGGGATTGATGCATCGGGACTCCGAATATCTCATGGAGCAGACGATGATGGACGACCATGCCGATGAACGCGCGGGCCGCCAGGAGGGGATCGACCGGACGGAATGCGCCGTCTTCAATCCTTGTACGGATATATGCGGCAAGGTGGTCGTAGAACACCTTGTGGTGCTTGCCGAAGAACATGTCGGATAGTTCGTGCCCTTCCAGCGCACTGAATAGGAGGAGTCGTAAGAGTGTCGAATCGACGCCGGGGCGAATGCGATAGCTCGCAATCATCGTAAACACACGATGATCGTCGTGTGTTTTGGCTGCAGCCTCCACTGCGTCGAGCAGTTCGTTGACGGTCACTTTTTCTGCCAGGATTGCGGCGTAGAGCGTTCGTTTCGTCGGGAAATACTTGAAGACCAGCGCCTCACTCACGCCCGCGGCTTTGGCAATTTCTTTTGTGGTGGTGCCGTTGAACCCTTTTCCGGCGAAGAGCGATGCGGCGGCCACGATGAGGCTGGCCTGACGGTCGCGCGCTGAAGCCCGCTGCCCGTTCCCGTTCGTGGTCTGTGTCGTCCGTTTCTTCATGGTAAGTGAGTGCTTACTCACCCGAACCCTAGCATGCAGCGATTCCAAGGGGCAAGCATTGGACAGTAACTGCACGCGACTTGTTTGGTAGGGCGTATACGGTCGTGGCTGGTGATGAATGTGGAAGCAATGTTCAAGCCGTTTCCCTTTCATCGGAGGCGCTTGACAGGGGAAAACAATCTGCGTATAAGCCGGAATCTTCGCGAGGCGGCTATGGATCTCACCCGCGTTCAACGGTTGATGTATTCCCTGTCGGCGGACTCTCGTTTATCCCCGCTGGTGCGCCACTCGGCGCCTAATTGTGCAGCCATCGTTTTTTCACCCAGTAGGCTGGTCCGTCTCGGATCGGCGTTAGATACAGCGTTTCAGCGATGGCATCCTAACGTCATATCAACACAACCAACAAGGAGGTAGTGATGAAGAGACGACGGTTTCGAGCAATGAATGTGGGCAGTCTTGTGCTCGGAGGACTCCTTCTGGCGGGCGGTGGCCTATGGGTCACGCCGGCTGGCGCCCAGAGTGCAGCTCCGCAACAGGTGCAGCTTCGGCAAATTTTGGAGAAACTCGATCAGGTTCTGGCGGCCACTAAAGCTGGAGAGAGCGCTAAGAGTAACGCTGCCGAGGATAGCAGCACGCAGCGATGGGATCAGGTGCTGCCGGTATCGCAGCGATTCGTGGTTCTGCCGGCCTTTAACAACGATGCGGTATTAGATAAGGAAACAGGCCTTGTCTGGGAGAAGTCTCCTCAGACGAACGGGGTATCTGCGGCGAATAGCCGCTTGGCCTGCGCCAATAAAGCCGTCGGAGGCCGAAAGGGTTGGCGCGTGCCGGCTCTCCCAGAGTTAACCAGTTTGGTAGATCCCTCTGTCGCCTCTCCCGGTCCGACCCTGCCGCAGGGCCATCCATTTCTCAACGTTCAGTCTGCTAACTATTGGTCATCGTCGGCGCATCTGGAGAATACGACCCTCACATGGGGCGTGGGTCTCAAAGACGGCATGGCATTGGGACTCAGTAAATCTTTTGATCAGCGGATCTGGTGTGTCCGTGCTGGCGTAATTGCAGACTGACATGAATTGTTTGACGATTGGGGTTATGTCATGATTCGAAGTGGGGGAGGTAGAGGCTCTGAGCTTCTCCTCCCCAGCCTCGCGCGGCAGATCTCGTTCCATGTCTCTTACTAAGGGCTAAGGTAAGGATTTAAGCTGTGGCCGCCGTGGGCGGGAATGGTCCTGGATGGTGAGCGAAGGGGGCTTGCCTTTGAGTGTGGGCCGGTTCATCTGCTTCCAAATGAAATGGCGAAGCCGGGCCTGCTCTCGTGCCATGATGTGAAGAAATTCGATTCCGCATTCGTTTTCCGCTGTCCAGACCACCCGAATCTCTGAGATAAGAACCAGACGGGATGTCTCAGGGATTGTCAGGTAGAGAGCCCGGGACTGTCCTATGGGCAAGGCCTGTGTGCTGCAGAGTTTACACCCGCGCTCGGACAGATCAAGGGCTATTCCATCGCCAACCTGTTTGAAGCTATCTGCTGTTGAAAAGCGAGCCATGATCTGCACAGGGATCCGCCGGGCCACCCTGCGGCCAGTAGCTTGAACTGGGGGATGGGCCGACACTCGTTTGTCTATCCGCCGTGGTCCGATCATTGGTTCTCGTTGCAGCAGGCGAACAGTCTAATCGGAATATGCGAGATTCGAGCGCAAGAAGTACGAGAGCCGGTTTCGTTCCCGTAGGTTCATCTTGAGGATCTCGACTCCAAACCGACGTCCTGAAGCCCAAGCCACCGTCGCTTCCATGATAAACAGGGGGTCTTGTCCATCTGGGAGGTAGAGAAAGATCGTGAGATCCATCCCCTGCTTGACTGAGGCGTTGCCGCGAATACCCAATCCTGCGGACGAGAGATCCGTGACCATGCCATCGCCCATGAGAACCTCGCCACAATGGTCTTGGGCTGAGTACATCAACCCGAATTCTATCGAGGGGCGGGGGCTTTGCCTTCGATTGGCCACTTCTGTCACAGACTGAAGCCCGTTTCTAGATGCGACCTGTTGTCGTCTCATGAGGACACCTCCTTGTTCCTGCTCTGGTCTCAGATGCCTCCGTTGTGGACTGAGAGGGTGACGCGAACTCATAAGAAGAATCGCAGATAATTCTTCTCCTCCAACGTCAAGGTCTTTATCTCCACTCCAAATCGGCATCCTTCTGCCCAGGAGACCCGGCTTTGGGTAATGGAGAATGGCTTTTCCATTCCGGGAATGTCGATGGAGAGGGTTACGTTCATGCCGGGTACGACCGACCGATTCCCCCGTATGCCGAACCCGCTTGATGAGAGATCGGTGACGGTGCCGTCACCGATCAGTGTCTGGCCGGAATCCATGTAGGAATAGAACAATGAGAAGAACGTTGGGGTACGACTGCCATGCCGGCGATCGGAGTGACCGGGGAGTTCCGCTACTGCGGTAGCAATGGGCGCGATAGCATGAGGATCCATGACCCCTCCGTGGCGTTGGATCGACGTTTAGACGATACGGAATGCCGCCCGTCGATCCTCCAGAGATGACAACCTGATATGTTTCAATATCATCTCTTGCAGCCGTCTCCGTTCTTCTGTTGACAGTTTGGGGAATCGGACGGCAAACGAGTCCCTGGAAATTCGGGAGACAATGACGTCGGTGAGACACATCGGATCCTGTCCATCTTTAAGGTCTAGGAACAGAGTGAGAGTGCTGCCTAGCGGGCAGGGGGCCGCGCTCAAGATCTTGCAGCCTGTTTTGGAGAGGTCTTTCAGGGTTGCCTCTCCTGTGATGATTCGTGCGCCTACCTGGCTGGAGTAGCTGATTCGGCACCACATTGAAACTCGTTCAGCGTAGCGCTGATCCAAGAGTGAATGAGATTCCTGTTTTTTGACTCCCGAAAGTGGGTGGGGCAGCTTCATCGGTGCTTCCTCTGTGGTTCCGCCACAGTTCCTCTGTTTTCCTTGACAGACTGAGGATACCGTATTCGGGAGTTTGGACCATCCCTCAAGAGGGGGGGTGGGGGCTCCACCAGAAGGGGGAGTTTGGCTATGGGCCGCAATTGGCGAGGGTTTTTGGCAGGATGCTCAAAAAGTCCGCCAGCAGCGTTCTCGCATCGTTCAGATCCTCAACGTACCCCAAAGGGTACGCCTCGGGCCTTCACTCGCTGCGGCCTTGCTGGACGAACTTTTTGAGCATCCTGCTAAAAGCTTTGGATGGTTAGGCGAGGGGGTGCCAGTTAAAACACGGTGTTTGTGTTGCTGTCGGTCATTTTTCGGCGGAGTTGCTGGCTCTCGAAGAAGATGATACCGCGGTCGGTGCCGATCTCGTAGCGGAGTTTCACATCGGTTTCGAACCCAGTCCAGCTAAAGAATTTGACGGGGCCGCTGGCGATCTGACCCGGTGTGCGGTCGAGCGGGCCGTAGAGGGATTGAAGATAGGCAAGAATCTGGTCGTGGGTTGCCTTGCCTTGGTAGCGGACAGTCACACGCGCGAACTTGCCTTCGGCGGTGACGAATCGCATGGAGTCGACCTTCACTGGGCCTAGAGAAGGAATCCCGGTCTTCAGCTCATAGGTTTGTGACCGACCGGCGTCCTCGACTTTCATGAAGCTGTCGGTTTCCGAAAATGTTGCTCCCCAGGGGATTCCCTCGAACCCATTTGGATCGTTCTGCATCGGCACGGCTGATGCCGGGGCGCCCTGCAGGATGAGCGAGAAGAAAAGGACGAGGGGGGAAATGTAGCGGACCCAACGGGTTGTGCGGGGGCGGCGAGGCATGTTATTCCGCCGAATCGCTGATATGGTCGTTGAATAGAGGGGCCAGGGTGCGACTGTCGATGAAGATAAATCCCCTTTCTGTGTTCGCATGGTACGTCACGTTGATTTCGGTATCGGTCCCGCGCCACGTATATTGCTGATTGAGGCCCCGCATCATCTGCCCTGGGATGCGCTCAAGGGAACCGAACTGACGTTCCAGGTAGGTGAGGATCTGTTTGTGCCGATCCTCGCCTTGATAGTGAATGGTCACGCGGGCGAACTGCTCGCCGACCGATAACAGCAGGAGGCTCTCGACCGGGATTCCGGCATACGATGGCGGGCCCTGTTTCAATCGGTATTCATTCACATGCGGACCTGCTCTGGCCACTTCCAAGTCTGGCCGCGTGGCCAAGGCAATGCCCCAGGCCAGGCTCTGAAAACCGTTCGGGTCATTCATCATCGGCACCGCATGGGCGAGAAAAGGGCGGCCCATACAGAGCAGGAGGCACAATAGGACAAGGTATCGGCCCACGTGATGCTTCTGTTGCCCGATCATGCCAGAACGCTATCATGGCCGATTATTAGGGCGCAACTGTCTCAGTTTTGTTGAGAATCGCGTGAGGCATAGCTTATAATGCGCGCGCTTTTCCATGTGCGGAGTGCCGAGGAACTGACCGGATGATTGAGAGCGATACGTTCGTCCAAGCCCTGCAAGATATTGGGGTGGATTTCTTTACGGGGGTTCCGGACTCGATTCTGGGAGGCATTATTGCGGAGTTGATGGAGCGGCGTCTCTATACCCCGGCAGTGCGTGAGGACGAAGCCGTAGCCATGGCAGCCGGAGCCTATATGGCCGGCAAGATTCCCGCCGTGTTGATGCAGAATTCCGGGCTAGGGACATCGCTCAATACGCTCATTTCCCTCAACTATATCTATCAGCAACCCTGCATCCTGATCGTGTCCTGGCGGGGCCAAGGCGGCAAAGATGCGCCGGAGCATCTGGTGATGGGCGAAGTCATGCCGCAGTTTCTCGATACGATGAAGATTCCTCATCGCACGCTGACGGAAAAGACGGCCATCGACGATCTGAAGTGGGTAGCCGAGACGTTTATGAAAAAACGGATTCCTGTGGCGTTGAATATCACAAAGGGCGTCGTGAAGGGATTGCATCCGTGACGGACGTGAAGCGTGAGGACAACCCATGAGGCCGGAGCAAGGGACCATGCAGAGCCGGGCCATGGCAATGGCTGCATTGTTGGAATTGCTTACCGACCAGCCCGTCATCATTTGTAATGGATTTCCGTCTCGTGAGGCGCAAAAGATCGCCGATAGGCCGACTCATTTCTATATGATCGGTTCGATGGGGTCGGCGGCGGCGATTGCGTTAGGCGTGGCGTTGTCGAAGCCGAATAAACAAGTGATCGTGTTCGACGGCGACGGGAACGTCCTCATGGGCATGGGAACGCTTGCGACAGTGGGGGCGCTGAAGCCGAAGAACTTCATTCATGTGGTGTTCGACAACGAAGTCTACGGCACGACCGGCAATCAGCCGACGATTTCCAATGTGGTCCCACTTGAGAAGGTGGCGAAGGCGGCCGGGTATGTAAACGTCGAACGAGTACGGGAACGTGAAGACCTCGTCTACGAGTTCAAAGACATGCTGAAGAAAGACGGACCGAGCATGTTGCTGGTGAAAGTCAACGAGATGGTGGAAGATGCCGGGCGCGTGATGCTCGATCCGCCGGATATTACGAAACGGTTCATGCAGGCGATCAAGTAGCTCGTGAGGGGTAAGGCGTAAGGGGTGAGGGGAAGAAAGACGAAATGATCTTATTGAATCCAGGACCGGTGAATGTGTCGGAGCGGGTGCGGCAAGCGCTGGTGCGTCCCGATGTCTGCCATCGGGAGTCGGAATTTACCGAACTCCTGCACGGGATTCAGGCGAAGTTGCTGAAGCTCTTTGTGCCGGGAGCGGAATCGGATTATGCCGCCGTGGTGTTGACCGGATCTGGTACTGCGGCAGTCGAGTCCGCCGTGATGTCGTCGCTCCCACCTGGCAAACGGATGCTGGTGCTCAATAACGGCGTATACGGCGAACGTATTTCCCAGATGGTCGGCCTCTATCGTCTGGGCGTGTCTGAGCTTAAATACGATTGGACGACAAGACCGGATCCTGAACGGTTGCGGCTTGCGCTGCGGCAACATCCGGAAGCGCATGCGGTCGCCATGGTCCATCACGAAACGACCACCGGGCTCATCAATCCAGTCAAGGAGATCGCGGCTGTCGTGGACAGCCAGAACCGGGTGTTCATTCTCGATGCGGTCAGCGCCTTGGCAGGCGAGCCGTTGGATATCGCTGGGTCTCATATCTATATGGTGGCAGGTACAGCGGGAAAGTGCATTCAGGGATTCCCCGGTGTGTCCTTCGTGCTCGTCCGCAAGGGATTTCTGGAGCGGATGCGCGGCTATCCCAGGCGGTCGATCTATCTTCACATCACTCAATATGTGGATGACCAGGGCCTTGGGACGATTCCGTTCACGCCGGCGGTGCAGGTCTATTACGCATTCGACGAAGCGTTGAATGAACTCATGGAGGAAGGGGTTGCCAAGCGGATCCAGCGGTATAAGAAGGTCGCGACCTTGATTCGAGACCGTATGACGAAACTCGGCGTGAAGCCGCTCTTGACCCCGGACAAACTATCCAACACAATCACCGCCTATCATCTTCCCGAGGGCGTGACCTATCAGTCGCTGCACGATCGACTCAAGAAAGAGGGCTACGTGATCTATGCGGGACAAGGCCAACTCCAGAGCCAGATTTTCCGCGTCGCGAACATGGGCGCGCTCACGGAGGCGCAGTTGGTGGGATTTCTCGACGCATTCGAACGGATCTGTGGCACAGCATGAAAGCCGTCATCCTCGCAGCCGGAGTCGGGAAGCGCCTGTGGCAGGTCACGCAACATCGCCCGAAGTGTCTCATCGAGATCGGCGGGCAGACCCTCCTGCATCGCTACCTCACATCGCTTCTGAGCGTCGGTATTCATTGTGCCGATATAGTGGTGGGTTACAAACAAGAGATGATTCGCGCGGCGGTGGCCGCGAATTCTTGTGGTGTTCGCGTGAATTTCCTTGTGAATGAGCAGTTCCACCGCGGCAGCATTTCCTCGCTCTGGATCGCGCGCGCCGCGTTGGATGACGACGCGATCATCATGGATGCAGACGTGCTCTTCCATCAAGAGATCTTGCGTCGCCTGGTAGAATCCCCCTATGAGAACGCGCTGCTTATGGATGATACTGTCAAGCAGACTGGAGAAGAGTGCATGGTTGTGGTCGAAGGCGGGCGGGTGATTGCGCTGACGAAAACAATGCCCCTGCATTACGACTATGCCGGAGAAGGCGTGGGGTTTCTCAAGGTTCGGCATGCCGATGCGCCGCATGTGGTGGCGTCGCTCAAGACTCATGTGGATCGCGAAGCCTGGCAGATGGAATATGAAGATGCGCTCGTGGGATTTTTCCGCGATGTCAAAGTGGGGCATGAGAAGATCGGTGGACTTCCCTGGACCGAAATCGATTTTGTGGAAGATGTGACGAAAGCGGAACGGGATGTGTTGCCGAAACTCTAAAAGCGGGGGTAGTGGGGTAACGGGGTAAATAGGATATTGGTTCTTAAGGCGTCGGGATGATCAGCCATTATGAGTGAGAGTATCGTTCAGAGACAGACGGGCCTTCAGGGATTGAGTACGGCGATTCTCTTTCCGTCAGTGAGTCTGTTCGGCGAGGCGACCGGACTGTATGCCGATGAGGTGGGTCCGCTCACCAGCGTGGTGGGAATCGGCCTGTTTCAGCGGACGGTGTTGACGCTGCAGCGAGCCGGCATTCGACAGCTCATGGTGTTGGTCGGACCGGAGGAGGATCAGCTGAAACAGGCGTTGGGTAAAGGGCCACGCCTGACCATTCCCGTGCGCTGGATGCCGATTCGCGAGTTTCCTCTGGACGATCCCCGCACCTGGGAATCGCTGGCCGCTGAAGTTCGCGGCTTCTGTCTCTTGTCCGGTGTGCAGGGGGTGTTCGCGAGTTCCTTGATCGAGAGCCTGCGGCACGAAGTACAGGAGGGCCAGGCGATCATCGTGGCTCGGGCCGCTGGCGTGCGAGATCGGCAGCCACGCCGGCAGAGTTTACGCGTGAAGGTACAGGCTGGACGGCTTCGTTCGATCACATCGAGACAGGACGACGCAGCGCTGGTGGCGGCAGACCTGGTCGTGCTTCCGGTCAATCTCATGAGCGCTGCCGGCGGGCAGGGCGACGTGGAAACCGGCACGATGCCGATTCGTCGATGGCTTGAACGGGCCGCGGTGGACGGGCATGTGCGGGTGCTGTCCATGGAGACGAATCGGTCCCATTGGTATCAGGACGTGCGCAATGCCGCCGATGTACGGGCCGCTGAGGTGAAGCTTTTCAATTCACTCAAGGGCGAGTTCGAAGGCTTCGTCGATCGGTTTTTCAATCGAAAGATCTCCCGCTGGTTCACGCGCATCTTTCTCGCCGTAGGTTTGTCGCCGAATGTCATTACGATTCTGGCGGCGCTGATTGGATTGGCCGCGGCCGCCGGCTTCGGCGTCGGGACCTACAGCGCCGGCATCGTGGCCGCGTTGTTGTTTCAATTGGCGGCAGTCATCGACTGTTGCGATGGTGAAGTGGCGAGGCTCACGTTCACTGAATCGCCATTCGGGGCCTGGCTCGATATCGCGATGGACAATGTAGTGCATATGGCGATTTTTGCCGGTATTGCGGTGGGCTCCTATCTGAGTATGGCCGGGGACGACGGTGCATGGGTGCCTCTGGCCCTGGGTTCGGCAGCGGTCCTGGGGAACGGGCTCTCGTTCTGGCTCGTCACCCGCGCACAAAAAATTAAGTCCGCAAGCGGATGGAAGACACCGGTGCAGGCTGCCTGGTCGGACTTCATGCTCAAGAACGTCGCGAGCCGCGACTTCTCCGTCATCGTGCTGACGTTTGCGGTGATCGGCAAGCTTGATTGGTTCCTCTGGATGGCGGCGATCGGATCCATGGTATTCTCGCTTCTGATGCTCTGGGTCATCAGGCCGTCCGCCACCACCCGTGCTTAGCAGAAAAGATGGGAAGGGCACCCACGTTGGTCCTGTGCTCCCGGAACGCGCGCCCTGAGAAGGGCCTCGTTCGACGGCCGCACTTTGGTCCTGTGCTCCCGGAACGCGCGCCCTGAGAAGGGCCTCGTTCGACGGCCGCACTTAGACCAACATGGGTGCCCTTCCCAAAGGGAAAAACGAGCGAGCTTGGAAGGATCATTGTAGTAGATCTACGGTGCTCGCCAGGGAGAAGAGCGCGTCTCGACGCGATCGGGGTTGGGCGGGTAAGAATGTCGCGCGCAGTAAAGGGCAGCCTTGGCCGCTCCCTTGCTGAAGGAGTGGAAATAAAGATATGTTCCTCCATGCCTGCCTGTTTTTTCTCACCGTGGATTCCTAGCCCAGCGTGCTAAAATTTTTCCTACTCGTCGTCGGTCTTCTCACACTCGGTCTCATTGTCTGGCATATCGGTCCTGGGCAGATCTACGATGCGGCGGCGCAGCTCGGGCCGGTGGCGCTTCTCGTCCTGCTGATTCCTTCCGTCATCATGTACGTCGTCGAAGCCTACGGGTGGAAAGTCACGCTTGGCCCGTCGGCGAAGGCGATTCCGTTCTGGCGTGTGCTCGCGATTCGGACTGCCGGCGAAGTGGTGAACATGACGACCCCGACCGCCTATGTCGGAGGCGAGCCGCTCAAGGCCTATTTGCTCAAGAAACACCATGTGCCGATGGTGGAGGGACTCGCCTCGGTCATCATTGCAAAAACGACGATGACGATTGCCGAAGTGCTCTTCATTTTGCTCGGCATCGCATTGGGGGTGTGGCTGTTAGGCGAGAACGATTCGTCCGGTCACACCGTGGCTGCCGCACTGGTCAGTGTGGGCTTGCTGGCCTTCGGGACTGCGGCGTTCGTGTTCGTGCAGCGGCAGGGGATTTTTACGTGGTTATTGGGATTTCTGCGGAAGATCGGGCTGAAGATCGCCTACCTCGAAGCGCGTGAAGAAAAGCTACGGTCACTGGATCGAACGATCTTGGAGTTTTACCGTGACAACCGTCCGGCCTTTTATGCCTCTACCGGGCTGTTCTTTCTTGGCTGGATGGCGGAAGCGTTGGAAGTGTACGTCATCGTCTATTATCTGGGCGGTCCTGCTATGGCCCTTTCCGCCATCTCCATCGGCGCCCTTTCCGTCTTCATCAAAGGCGGCACCTTCTTCATTCCCGGCAGCCTCGGCGCCCAAGACGGAGGGAATGTATTGTTGCTCAAGGCCTTTGGGTACTCCGACGTGACGGGCATTGCCTTCGCATTACTCCGGCGGTTCCGCGAACTGGTCTGGATTGGAATCGGGCTATTGTGCCTGGCAATGCTGGGTGGGCGCGCGGCGGTCATTCAGGAAAGTCGCACGCCCGACTCAGGAAATGGTTCCTGACACCTTTTCTTTTCCGCACGTGGCTGGCTGTTTTCTTGTAAAAAACGAGGGATTCTAAAAGGGATGCTATGATATGCAAAGGAGGAAATGGTCTAGGTTGCCTATCTTCTCTCAGGGAATGAACCCTTAGAGAATCTTGTTTTACAAGGAATTCAATAATTTATAATTCGAAAGGCACAGTGATTAGCTGGGCTGAGGAGGAATTATTAGAATTGTTGACCTGTCAAATGCTAGGGGCTACGATATGAGACGGTAGACTTCAGTTAAAGGTCCCGTCCTGATGATAAGAGCCCATGGGGCTCTCCCGAAAGGGTAGTCAGGGCGGTCGACTATCTGGCTTCAGTAGTAAAATGTCTCTCCTGTTCTGAAAATATCAAACTCGCTTTTTATCCCTTTCCGAATGAGCTCGTGGCTTCGGGTATCTCCTGAGCTCCATTTTCTGAAAATAGCCCAGTTACAGTAATCGGCTACCTGAAGACTCATAGAGGAGCGAGAGTCATGGTGCAAGACCTTGTATTTTGTTAGTGGCGGAAGCATTGCTACAAGGGTGGTCTTGATTGCTTTTTCGAAAGCCTCTCTCTTGCTTTTCAGCGGTAAGGTGTCGGTTGTGACGATTACCTGAGAGTGTTTATTAGAGGAGGTCTCCTTAAATACATGCTTCAGTAGATAGCCAAGCATGACGGCATAGAATGTTTCTTCAGTATGGAGTTGTGGCTGGGTCTTGCGCTTTTCGACTACAATGCTGTCGATTCTGATGGATGCTAAGTTGCTGGCTATTTTCTCAAAGACACGATTACGAACATGCTGTCTATCTTCTGAAGCGTGAAAACGCTCGAGCTTGAGACCTTCTTCAAGGAGATCGTACTTTAGCGAAAGAAGAAGGTCATCCAATGCAAACGGTCGGCATTTGGTCACCGATGTTAACGTAAAATATTTGGTGCCGCTGAGAGAAAAATCTAGGTTTCCTCCTTCATCCAGGAAAATATAAAGGGAGTTCATCCCTCCCTCAGCAGAACTTCTGATGATTGTCATTCGTGAAGCCTATCGTAAAGGAAGCCCCCATGTGGCAGAACTTAACGCGGTCCTCATTGAGTCGTCAAGATTCGACAAATCTAATACTCATTAACCTTCAAGATCCTTTTCGCCAAACGGTTTTGCTATCCCTAGAAAGCGCTTCTGCTTGCTCCACTTCGCCCCTGAGTGAGATCGGAATTCGAATGCTTCTTCCAAGCTTGTTCGTTATCCCTTTAGGGAGGGCAGCCCTGTCGGTTCGACTGTGGCCGTCGAACGAGACGCTTCTCCTTCCATAAACCTTTCTTAAAGGAAGTGACCGAGGCTGCCCTTTACTGCGCGCATCGGACGAGCACCGTTTCATCGTGCGCGTTCTGCGAGCACGAAGGGCAGCCTGGGTCGCTCCCGCCTCTTCCTTTTATGCTAGGATGCCGCGCATGTGGGCGTTAAAGCTGGTGCTTTGGGGATTTCTTGCCGTTCTTGGTGCTGTTGCGCTCGCCTTTGTTGTCGGTCTCGTCAATCCAAACGAAAAAGTGAATGGCCTCTGGCTGGTCGTGGCGGCGGCTTGTATTTATGTGCTCGCATTTCGTTTCTATGGTCGCTGGATTTCGCGGCGCGTTGTCGAGCTGAACGATCAACGTGTGACGCCGGCGGTGCGGTTGAACGACGGAGTCAATTTTCATCCCACCAATAAATACGTGTTGTTCGGTCACCACTTTGCGGCGATTGCCGGGGCTGGACCGTTGCTGGGGCCGGTGTTGGCGGCGCAGTTCGGATTCTTGCCCGGCTTTCTCTGGTTGGTGATCGGTGCGGTCTTGGCTGGGGCGGTGCAGGACTTCATTATCCTGGTGGCGTCGATGCGGCGAAATGGCCGCTCACTTCCTGAAATTGCGCGCGATGAATTGGGCATTGTCACCGGTACCGCGACAGCGGTGGCGGTGCTGTTCATTGTGATTGTGGCGCTGGCCGGGCTGGGGTTTGCCGTCGTGAACGCGCTCTATCTCAATGCTTGGGGCACCTTCACGATTGCGATGACGATTCCCATTGGCTTGTTCATGGGTTTCTATCTTCAACGGTTTCGGCCTGGTCAGGTGGCGGAAGTCTCCTTGCTCGGTGTGGTGCTGTTGGTTGCGGTTGTGATTCTCGGGCGGGTGGTGGCTCAGTCTTCGGTTGCCGGGTGGTTCGAGTTGGAGCGAACGACGTTGGTCTGGGCATTGGCCGGCTACGGGTTTCTTGCGTCTGTCTTGCCTGGCTGGATGTTGCTCGTGCCGAGGGGCTATCTCTCTACCTTCATGAAGCTCGGGGTGGTGGTGTTGCTGGGAGTGGGCGTGGTCCTCATGGCGCCGACGATTGAGATGCCGCGCGTCACCATATTTGCAAACGGAGGCGGACCGATTATTCCCGGCACGCTCTTTCCCTTCCTCTTCATCACGATTGCCTGCGGAGCCGTGTCAGGCTTTCACTCGCTGGTCTCTTCAGGGACCACGCCGAAGATGATCGAGCAGGAGTCCCAGGCCACGGTCGCCTATGGGGCGATGTTGTTGGAAAGCTTTGTCGGCGTGATGGCCTTGATTGCGGCCTCGGTGTTGATTCCCGGTGATTATCTGGCGATCAATACGATGCTCTCCCCCGATGCGCTGGCTGCGATGGGCTTTCCTGTTTCGCGGGTTCAAGAACTCTCGCAACTCGTCGAGGCGGATGTGGCTGGCCGGCCTGGTGGGGCCGTGTCGCTCGCGGTCGGCATGGCGTCCATTTTTTCCGCGCTCCCTGGTATGGCCGGGTTGATGGCCTATTGGTATCAGTTTGCATTGGTGTTCGAGGCCTTGTTTATCTTGACGACGATCGATACAGGCACGCGAGTGGGACGCTATCTCATCCAGGAAATGGGGGGGCGCTTCTACCCTCCGTTGCGGCGGATGAATTGGTGGCCTGGCGTATTGGCGAGCAGCGGGCTGATCGTGGGAGCCTGGGGCTATCTCATCGGAGCCGGCAGCATTTCGACGCTCTGGCCGATGTTCGGCGCAGCGAATCAGTTGCTCGGCACCTTGGCCCTCTGTATCGGCACGACGGTGCTCATCAAGATGCGGAAGGCGCAGTATCTGTGGATCACCGCGCTGCCGATGTTGTTTGTCGGCACGATCACGTTGATTGGGTCCTATGAGATGTTTGGAATGTTTGTGAGCAAGGCTTCGTCCCTTGTCGATAGCGGGCAGGCCTTTGCCTTGTACCTGGATGCTGGGCTGGTGGCGGTAGTGGCCTTGCTCGCGGTGATCGTCTTGGGCGATAGTATGAGGCAGTGGTACGGCTATGTGATTTTGAAGCGGCCGTTCACCAGCAGCGAAGTGGTGGTGATGGCGGGTGGAAGTTCGCCGAGAAGAATGCAGACGACGATTTGTCATGACAATGAGGAGCGGCGGTTGCAGTTGCCCGGCGGGGGGTGCTGCTAGGGGGGAGGAGATGGAGCCTGATGATCTTCTGTGCTCGCGCAACGCGCGGCCTCAGAAGGCCCTCGCCCGGGCTAATGGCACGTCTCGGCGTGCCAGTGGGTGGGCGGGTGAGAAAGCTGCGCGCAGTGGAAGATCAATCAGCCCCCATCCCTGAAGAGAAAACGAGCAAGCTTGGAGGGAGCATTCAAGGTTCTGTATTCGTTCAACGCGTGCATTTAAGGAACCATCAGGCTGCCTTGTGTTAGGAATGTGGATAGTTGAAGCAATGACAGGAGGGGATCGTGGCTGAACAGTTCTCATTCGATGTGGTCTCGGAAGTGGATATGCAGGAGATGAAGAATGTCGTCGATCAGGCGACGAAGGAGATCAAACAGCGCTTCGACTTCAAAGACTCGAAGACGGAGATTACGTTGAAGGAGAAGGAAAAGGAACTGTCTCTGGTCTCCGACGATGAGTATAAGCTCAATGCGGTGAATGACATCATTAAGACCAAGTGCGTGAAGCGCGGGGTTTCGCTGAAGGCCTTCACCTACGGGACTGTGGAGCCGGCGCTGAGTGGCACGGTGCGCCAGGTGGCGAAGATTCAAAGCGGTATCGCGGCGGACAAGGCGAAAGAGGTGACGAAGGCGATCAAAGAGTCAAAGCTGAAAGTGCAGGCGCAGATTCAAGGCGAGCAAGTGCGTGTGCTGAGTAAGAGCAAGGACGACCTTCAAGCGGCCATGGCGTTTCTTAGGGGTAAGGATTTTGGGATAGATCTGCAGTTTACGAATTATCGGTGAAGATACACTGGGCATGGTCAATGGTTAATGGTCCATGGTTGATGCTGAAGAAGGTAGCGAGCAGGCCTTCTCTCTCATTGGCCATAAACCATTACCCATCAACCATCGCTCTGATGCGCCATGTGGCGGCATTGTGTTGCGTGTTCTCATTGTTTTTACTGCCTCTCGCGGGCTGTAATCGCGGTGATCCTATCGTCGTCATTCAGCTCAATCCGAAGAATCCTGACATCATCTACGTCGCGACGAACGACTACATCTATAAGACACGCGATGGAGGCCAGACCTGGACGAATTTGTCGCGAGGCATGAGCCACTCACGCGTGATTTCGATGGCGCTTGATCCGGTCTACCCGGCCACTGTGTATGCCGGCACGAAGGGCGATGCGGTCTTTAAGAGTCACGATGGCGGGCAGCGCTGGGCTTCGATGCGTTCGGGGTTGGACGATGCAACGATCTCGTCGGTGGTCAATCAATTCCTCTTCGATCCGACGGACAGCAATCATATCTTTATCGCCACGACGATGGGTGTATCCGAGACGAAAGACGGCGGCGAGCATTGGGTGAAGAAAATGGAAGGGATGAAGGAAGTGTTGATGGTAGTCACGCTGGGTATGGATCCGACGAGACCGGCGATCTTATACGCGGGCACGAGCGGCGGAGTGTACAAGACGATCGACGAGGCAGGTCATTGGGAGAAGGTGAACAACGGCCTCGTGTCGCCGGACATCATTAAGTCGTCACGCGCGCTCAGCGTGACGTCGGTGCTGGTCGACCCGTTTGAGCCGGATACGGTGTACGCTTCCACGTTGACGGGACTTTACAAGACAATGGATGGTGGGAAGGTTTGGGTACGGATCGGACAATCCCTGCAAGACCAGATGTTGTTTTCGATGATCTTGGATCGCACGAAGAAGGGTGTCATTTATCTGGGCGGTCGAGAAGGCGTCCACCGGAGCGAAGATGGTGGGGAGACGTGGGGCACGTTGAATACAGGTCTTGCGACGCTCAATATCCGATCGCTCGTGCAGAGTCCGACCGATCCAGCCGTGTTCTATGCTGGTACGAACGGGAGTGGCTTGTATCGGAGTAAAAATCGTGGAGAAATATGGGAATCGGTACCGACTGCGCTTCGGAGCCAGTGAGGGAGATCACCGCTGTGGGCTGGTGCCGCGTTCTTGAATCGTTGAACCGACTGTCGAGTCTCCGAGGCTTGAGCCTACCCCTGAACCGCCGAAACTCGACCCCACCGTCGAATCCGACAGGCTAGATCCCACGGTAGAGCGCTGCAGTGATGAGCCAACCGCCGAAGACGACTCGCTGTTGAATGTCGACTCTCCGATCGAAGGCCCGGCGCGACCCGTCCCTCCGATTGCGAAGCCGGTCGGCCCAGATGCGCCGATCTCGTGGCTGTGGCGGGTAGAGGCTCCGATATCTTGTCCGGTCACGCCTTCCGCTCCAATGGTGTTGCCGGTCTTTGGAGTTTTCCCGATACTCGGTCCTGCCGCTGGTGCGCTGCCGATACTGGCGCCCGTTTTTGGTCCTGTCGACAGCTTTGGTGCACGAATATCTCGCTCGATGGATTCCTCTATCTCACGAATAGCCTGAGCAGCTCGCCCTGATTCTTCAAAATCGCCGGACTCGCGGGTGTTGCTGATGGTGCCAATGCGATTGAGGGTGGCGCGCAGCTTTTTGATGTCCGCTCGGGCCTTCGCCACCGGCAGGATCATCTCCCGCAGCATGATGCCACGGGATGCCAACGAGTGATTGGAGAGCTTGGCCTGCGTGGACTTGAGCAGGTCGCCCACCTCATCGCCTACCTCGTCGATTCGTTGAAGCTCGGAGACGTCCGTCTTACAGCATTCAAGAAGTTGGTGGTATCGGCTGAGGAAAGCGGAGACATCACTTTGGAGGTTTTCGATTTTGAAATCTGTTGATTCGCGTTGAGGCTGCAGCGAATCGTCGCCCTGGCTTGGCTGTTTCTCATCGACGAGTGGTACACAGCCTGGCGCCGGCCTTGCTGAATACTGCTGGTCAGACTTGCGGTCGGGACAGTAGTAAATGGTTGAGGCGGATTGGGCAAGAGCGGGGAGGAGCCAACCGAATGTGATGGCCATAATTAGGAAGAGATGTTGCCTGATTTGCATGGGCATATTCTCCCCTTGAAACCGTGAAAATGCAATCAAACCAGCCGGCTTTGCATTATTGACCGGGGACAGCACTCGCGGAGACCGCATTTTATCTGTGCCCATGCCAGCACTTCCTCTCATCCCATATCTTGCCGGTGGAATACTCTTGCTGCGCCCTTACTTGGGCAGGGGTATCAGCTGCCGACACCTTCAAAAACTCACGACACTTTGCCAGCAGGACAAGGATCGAACGAACAGTAACAAGAGCCTCATAAGTCCATGAATTTGCTATTGACAAGTCTTTGGGTGGGTGTATACTGCGCCGAAGGTGGGAGAAAGTGGGTGAGTCTGGATAGTTCTAATCTATGGATGATCGGCATTCCCCTGTCATGCCTTCAGAGGTGCTGTATTGGCTTCTGGGTGATGGGCGGAAGATTTTCATGGATTGTACGGTGGGATACAGTGGGCATGCTGAAAAACTGCTTGAGGGAAGCGGCCCTGATGGGAGGCTCGTTGGCCTCGACCGGGACAGATCGGCCATTGAAGCTAGTCGGCAAAGGCTCTCGCGGTTCGGCGCTCGCGCAATTTTGATTCATGGTCATTTCATGGAATTGAAACAACATCTATCGGAACAGGGATTGGCGCAGGTCGACGGAATTGTTTTTGACCTCGGCGTGTCCTCGCCTCAGCTCGATGAACCGGCGCGCGGGTTCAGCTTTCAACAGGATGGGCCTCTCGACATGCGCATGGATCAATCCATAGGCGGGACTGCAGCCGATCTGATCAATCGGTGGCCGGAAGCGCAGTTGGCCGACGCGATTTTTCAGTTCGGCGAAGAACGGTTTTCCCGGCGAATTGCTCGTGCCATCGTCCGCGCGCGTGAACGCCATCCGTTGGGGACAACGAAGGAGTTGGTCTCCGTAATCGAGGGGGCTGTCCCTGCGAATTATCGGCATGGCCGGCTTCACTGCGCTACCCGCACCTTCCAAGCCCTTCGCATTTCAGTGAATCAGGAGCTTGATTGCCTCGAATCGGCCTTGCGCGATGCGGTGGATGTTCTGTCTCCCGGCGGCCGCCTCTGTGTGATTTCATTTCACTCGCTCGAAGATCGGATTGTGAAGCATACGTTTCGGGCGCTCTCCGGCAAGGAGGATCCTGCATTGGTCGTGCTCACCAAGAAGCCGCAGGTTTCTACCAGAGAAGAATCAGACCGGAATCCCCGTTCCCGCAGTGCCAAATTGCGGGCTATCCAGCGGGTGTCCAAGGAGGGTCACTCATGAAGATGTTGACGATTGTGGCCGGCGTGCTGCTGGTCTTCATGTTTGTGTGGGAACGCGTCGATGTCGTTCGGGTGGGTTATCAGATCGAACGATTGAAAACCCAGAAGGTGTTGCTGGAGAGAGAGCGGGATCAATTGCAAGTGAAGTTTTCTGCGCTGACGGCCCCCGAGCGAATCGCGAAGGTGGCGACGGAAAAGTTGGGGCTCATTCCGCCACAGCAGGGACAAGTGCTGATGGTGCATCAGCAGGAAGAAACTCCGATCCCGGTAGTCCCACCCATAGTGCAAGTCCGTCTGGCGAGACATGATTCAACCGTGAGGGGGAACGAGTGACTTCCGGCCCCTCTCGCAGTCGTCGCTATCTGATGCTGTTCCTGCTCTTCTGCGGGTTCGGCATCATTCTATTCCGGCTGGTCACGCTCCAAGTGCTTCAAGCTGCAGAACTCACGGTCAAGGCCGATCGGCAACATCAAAAGACTGAGTCCTTCGAGGGAGCCAGAGGCATGGTATCGGATCGGCACGGCAAAGTGCTTGCCATGAACATGGAGGTGCCATCCGTGTTCGGTGTACCGACGTCGCTGGAGAGCCCGTCGACCGTCGCCCGTCACCTTTCTCCGGTGCTCCATATTCGAAGCGAAGAGCTTGAGAGAAAGCTTCGGCAAGATAAGAGCTTTGTGTGGTTGGCGCGAAAACTCGATCCTGAGCAAGGCCGTCGGCTTGAACAATTGTCCTTGGACGGCATCGGTGTGGTGATGGAGGGGCGGCGGTATTATCCCAAGGGCCCGTTGCTGGCCCATGTCCTCGGATTTTCTGGAATGGACGGGCAAGGACTTGAGGGACTCGAGCGCCGATACGATTCGCATCTGCATGGAGAAAAGCGAGTCACCGTGTTGCAGCGGGATGCGTTCGGCCGCACGGTGTTTCCTAAGGGTGTGGCGGAGCAAGCGCCGACGCCGGGTCATGCTCTTACGCTGACCGTCGACGAGGTCATTCAATATATTGCAGAAAAAGAACTCGAAGAGGCCGTCACCCATACTCATGCCAAGTCCGGGACGATCATCGTCATGGAACCGCAATCCGGTGCGATTCTCGCGATGGCTGTCAGTCCACGATTCGACCCGAATGTCGTGGCCGCGTTGACGCCAGATCGGTGGCGCAATCGGGCTTTGACGGATACGTACGAGCCTGGGTCGACCATGAAAATAGTGGTTGGAGCCGCAGCGCTTGAAGAGAAAGTGATGACGCCCAGTACTATGGTCTTTGGTGAAAACGGCCGTATGGTAGTCGCGAACACGACGATTCATGACCATGACAAATTGGGCTGGATGACGTTCTCTGAGGCGATTCAGAAATCCAGCAACATCGGCGTCGCTAAAGTCGGGATGGCCCTCGGAGAGCAACGGCTCTATCGCTACCTTCAAGTGTTCGGGTTCGGTCAACGTACTGAGATCGACTTACCGGGCGAAGTGAATGGACTGTTGAAGGCGCCAAAAGACTGGGGCCGCCGATCGCTGGCTTCGATTTCGATAGGACAAGAGGTCGGAGTGACGCCTCTTCAGATGGTATCGGCAGTGGCAGCGCTTGCCAATGGGGGTGTCATGATGAAGCCCTACGTGGTGTCCGAAGTGCGCGACCAGAAAGGTCGCTTGCTTAGGGAAGTACTGCCACAAGTGAGGCGGCGAGTGGTGTCACCGGAGACGGCCAGGACACTGACGACGATATTGGAAGGTGTTGTGACGAATGGGACCGGAACCAAGGCAGCCATCCCGGGTTTTCGCGTGGCAGGTAAAACCGGGACCGCGCAAAAAATCGATTCGCGAACTGGGGCCTATTCCTCCACGCAGTTTGTCGGATCGTTTGTCGGGTATGTGCCGGCGGAGTCTCCGCGGCTGGCGATGATCGTGATCCTGGATGAGCCTCAAGGCGAGTCTTGGGGCGGGACCGTGGCGGCGCCGGTCTTTCGGCAGGTTGGGGAGCAGGTGCTCAACTATCTTGGTGTGTCCAGAGACGACACGGTGAAAATCGCACTGGCGATGAAGGATCACTGAAAGCCTATGGCGCGCAATCCCATCACCCTCATGCAGTTGCTCTCAGTGCTTCGCGGGCAGGTCGAGATTCTGGAGCAGCGTGGCGATGCGGGCCTCCCGGTGCATGCGATCACGGACGATTCGCGGTCTGTGACGGCCGGGAGTCTCTTTGTTGCGGTCAAGGGTGAGCGGGTTGATGGTCACCGATTTGTCGAGCAGGCCATCAAGGCCGGCGCGGTTGCGGTGGTCGCGCAGGCGGCTGTGGATTCGGGGCTGGTACCGTTCGTGCGGGTGGCCGATTCACGCAAGGCGCTTGGCCTTCTCGGTAGCCGGTTTCACGGAGATCCTTCCGCCCATCTTAAGATGATCGGTGTGACGGGCACGAATGGGAAGACAACGACGACATATCTTTGCAAATCATTATTGGAAGGAATCGGCCGGCGGGTCGGATTGATCGGCACAGTGGGTTACCAGATCGGGCAGGAGACGATTCCTGCCTCCCACACGACGCCCGGCGCACTCGATCTTCAAGCACTCTTGGCGAAGATGGTGGAGGGCGGACTGAATGCCGCTGTGATGGAAGTATCGTCACACGCGCTTGCGTTAGACCGGACAGCGGGATGCGAGTATGACGTGGCGGTTTTTACGAACCTTACGCAGGACCACCTCGACTTTCATCACACCATGGACGAGTACTTTGAGGCAAAGCTGCGGCTCTTTACCGGATTGGCCGGAGGGAAGAAGACCGGGAAACGCGCGATTGTCAATTTGGACGATCCCAGAGGGGGTGCAATCCTGGCAGCCTGCCCTGTGCCGGCCTGGGGCTATGCCATGAAGAACCAAGCCGATATCAAGGCGGAACGAGTGCGTCTCTCGCTTGCCGGGACCACTTTTACTGCAGCAACTCCATCGGGATCGTTTGCGGTCGAGAGCCGGTTGGTCGGGGAGCACAACGTCTATAACTTATTGGGAGCGATTGGAGTGGCGCTGCATAGTGGAGCGACATCCGATCAGGTCTGCGAAGCGGCCGCCCAGATTACCAATGTCCCTGGTCGCTTCGAGCGGGTCTCTTCCGGGCAAGATTTTACCGTCGTCGTCGATTATGCCCATACAGAGGATGCGCTTCTCCGCCTGCTGACGGCAGCCCAGACGTTGAAGACCGGGAGGATCATTACCGTGTTCGGCTGCGGTGGTGATCGGGATCGAGGGAAGCGGCCCAAGATGGGTCGTGCCGCCGTGGAATACAGCGACGTGGTGATCCTGACGTCGGATAACCCTCGAACCGAGGATCCGATGGCGATCCTCCATGAAGTTGAGATCGGCGTGCGCGATGCGTTGGCGCTCCGCAATCATGTGCAGTATCACATGGTGCCGGATCGCCGTGAGGCGATCGGCGCAGCCATCCACGAAGCGCGTCGAGACGATATGGTGCTCATCGCTGGTAAGGGACATGAGGACTATCAAATCATCGGCACCAAGAAGTTTCATTTTGACGACCGTGAGGTGGCTCGCGAGGCAATTCAGCAATTGCGGGATTGCGCGTGAAAATCCAGGCTACAGCCGGAATCACCCAGGATAAGGAATTGATGGGACTCTTTACGATTGAGGAGTTACGAGAAGTCATCAGCGTGAAAGTTCTTGCGGGGCAGGACACGTTATCGGGAAAGCGTCGGATCAGACAGATCGGCACGGATTCCCGATCGATCCGCCGCGGCGACCTCTTCGTTGCGCTCAGAGGCGATCGGTTCGACGGGCATGAGTTTGTGCCGGACGTACTTGCAAAGGGTGCAGCGGGAGCCATCGTCCACGATGAGTACCGCCTTCCTCCTCGCTCCGCAGCGGTACGCCGGATCGAGGGACCAACTGCACCCTTTCTCTTCGGTGTGCGGGATCCGCTGTTTGCCTACCAGCAGTTAGCGACACATTATCGCAGCCGGTTCACTATTCCCATGGTGGCGGTGACCGGAAGCAATGGCAAGACGACGACGAAAGATATGGTGGCATCGGTGTTGGCTCAGCGGTGGTCGGTGCTGAAGACCGAGGGAAATTTCAACAATCGGATCGGCGTGCCCTCTACCCTGTTTCGGCTCACGGCTCGCCATCAGGCAGCCGTCATTGAGATGGGTGTGGATCAGCAGGGGCAGACGACCCGGCTCTGTGAGATTGTCAGGCCCACGATCGGGTTGATCACCAATATCGGCCCCGATCATCTCGAGTTTTTGGGAAGCATGGAAGGATCGGCGCAATCGAAGGCGGAATTATTGGACATGCTTCCGGCCGATGGCATGGCGATTCTGAATGCCGACGATACCTACTTCGACTACCTCGCCGCGCGCGCGCAGTGTCGCGTCATGTCGTTTGGATTGTCGGAGATGGCCGATGTCCGTGCGAGCGGGATCATGTCCGATGCGCGCCAAGGCACGACCTTTCGCTTGCACCTCCCTGGAAAGAGCCGCCCCACGATCGTTCGAATCAAGGTGCATGGCACGCATAACGTCACCAACGCGCTCGCTGCGGCGGCCGTGGGCGTCTCGTTGAACTTGTCCGGGTCGATGATCGCCCAAGGGCTGGGCCGATTCCGTCCCGCCGCGATGCGGTCGCAGGTGGTGACCCATCACGGCGTCCATATCATCAACGATTGCTACAACGCCAACCCCGCGTCGATGAAAGCTGCGCTCCAATTGCTGGCCCAGTGGAGTCCTGCGCGCGAACGGATTGCCGTGCTGGGAGACATGTTAGAGCTCGGCTCTGAAACAGTCCGGATGCATCGGGATGTTGGGGAGTTTCTTGCTGCGCAAGGGCTGTCGCGGCTGATCGTCTGCGGGACGTTGGGTCGTGAACTTGGGGAAGGCGCCCGGCAGGGCGGGATGGCAGGTTCGCAGATAGACGAAGTGGTGGATGCGGCGGCGGCGGCTGATCGCCTCAAGAGGATTGTACGGCAAGGTGACGTGGTGTTGGTGAAGGCCTCTCGCGGGATGAAAATGGAACAGGTTGTGCAGGTTCTGACGGGGATGAGGGCAGTTACTAAGCAGGCATCATAAGGAGTCGGTGTTCATTCGACTCACGGGTTGGTCGGATAGGCCCACTCATTTTTAAGGTAAAGACCGCATGCTCTATAACTGGTTGTATCCGTTTCATACGGATTACTCATTCCTGAACGTCTTTCGGTACTTGAGCTTTCGGATCATCTATGCGGCCGTGACGGCGTTCTTGATTGCCTTTGTGCTGGCCCCCTGGGTGATCAAGAAATTACAAGACATAAAGCTGGGCCAGCAGATTCGCGGCGACGGTCCCAAAAGCCACCTGGCGAAGAGCGGCACGCCTACTATGGGGGGGATTCTCATCCTCTTCGCAGTGGTCCTCTCGACGCTCCTGTGGAGCGATATCGCGAAGCCGTATGTCTGGCTTGTGCTCGCCGCCATGCTGGGGTTTGGGGCGATAGGATTTGCCGACGATTATCTCAAGTTCATCAAGACCCAATCGAAAGGGTTGTCGGCGGGGCAGAAATTCACGGCGCAAGTGGCGATGGCCTTGGCGATCGCACTCGTCCTCTATTTCCTGCCCGGCTATACGACCAAGCTCAGCATCCCGTTTTTCAAGAATTTCGTTCCAGATCTCGGCTGGATGTATGTCGCCTTTGCTGTAATCGTCATTGTCGGGAGTTCTAATGCCGTCAATCTGACCGACGGTCTCGATGGGCTCGCGATCGGCCCGGTCATGATCGCGTCATTGGCCTATACGATCGTGGCTTATGTCGCCGGTCATCGGCTCATGTCGGACTATCTGCTCATTCCGCACATCGAAGGCGCGGGTGAACTTGCGGTGTTCACCGCCTCCATTTTGGGGGCAAGTCTTGGATTTCTGTGGTTCAACACCTATCCGGCTTCCGTATTCATGGGGGATGTGGGCTCGCTTCCGCTGGGAGCGGCGCTGGGCACGGTTGCGGTGATCAGCAAGCACGAGCTGCTGCTTCTGATGGTCGGCGGAGTGTTTGTGATTGAAGCGGTCTCGGTCATTTTTCAGGTGATCTCGTTCAAGGCACGCGGGAAACGAATTTTTCTCATGGCGCCCATCCATCATCACTTTGAGATGAAGGGGTGGGAGGAGCCCAAGGTTGTGGTGCGCTTGTGGATCATTGCTATTTTGTTGGCATTACTGAGCCTGAGTACCTTAAAGCTGCGGTGATGGCATGGTAGGAGAGACGGCTGTGGAATTGGCTGGAGCGCGTGTCACGGTCATGGGGCTTGCCAGAAGCGGTGTCGCGGCTTGCCGGTTGCTCCAGGCGGCGGGGGCACGTGTCACGGTGGCCGATCGGAAGGAATCGACTGAGCTGGCGGCAGTCCTCGGCGGCATCGACCGCGATCACGTCGGCGTGACCGTCGGGGCGCGGTACGAGTCGTCGCTCGACGAGGCGGACCTGGTGGTGATCAGCCCTGGAGTGCCCTATCGACTCGCTCCGCTCGAAGCAGTGCGTCGGCGCGGCGTGAAGGTGATCGGCGAATTGGAGCTTGCCTCTCAGTTTTTTAGAAGTCCGCTCCTCGCCATCACGGGCACCAATGGCAAGAGCACGACTGTGACCTTGATTGGCAAGTTTCTCGCCGAGAGCGGGAAGCGGGCGTTTGTCGGAGGAAATTTGGGCACCGCTTTGAGCGAGGCGGCGGTGGAAGACCTTCGCGCCGGTCAGGCGGGAAAGCCGAGTCCGTTCGACTATCTCGTCGTCGAAGTCTCCAGTTTTCAGCTGGAAACAATTGATCGATTCCATCCCTGGATTGCTGCCCTGCTCAACGTGACGGTCGATCACCAGGACCGGTATGAGTCGCTGGACGAATACATCGCGGCTAAGCAGCGGATCTTCGAAAATCAAACGGCATCGGATTTTGCCCTGTTCAACCTTGACGATAGCCGTGTGGCCGCGCTGCGACATCGCGTCCCTGGGAAACGCCTGGGGTTTACGACCACGTCGACGCTCGGCGGTGATTTATCCGGAGGAACCTACCTGGAAGGCGACCGGATCGTAACGACGGTGACCGGGGTACGGCAAGAGATCTGTCGTCGAAGTGAGATCCGCATCATCGGCAACCACAACGTGGAGAACGTCATGGCGGCGGCGACCTATGGCTTGCTGTGCGGTTGCCCTCTCGACGTGATTCGCCGTGTCCTCGCGACATTTCCCGGACTCGAGCATGCGCTTGAAATCGTTCGTGAGCGTCGGGGGGTCCGATTTGTCAACGATTCGAAGGGGACGAATGTCGATGCCACCCTCAAGGCGCTGGAAAGTATCGATCAACCGATTTGGCTCATTGCCGGCGGGCGGGATAAGGGTGGCGATTTTTCGCGACTCGCCCAGGCGGTCAGTCGGCGGGTCACGCGTGTGATTCTGATAGGGGAAGCGGCGCCGCTGTTGCGGAAGGCGTGGGAAGGTGTCGCCACGCTGACGGAGGCTGCCACCTTGCGGGAGGCCGTGGATTGTGCCGCGCAGGGGGCATCGCCGGGTGACGTCGTGTTGTTATCCCCGGCTTGTGCCAGCTTCGACATGTTTGCGGACTATCAAGACCGTGGCCGTCAATTCAAGGCATTGGTTCATGCCTTACCGGCGTGACGTGCCAAGCGGGGGAGGGGCGGTTCTGAGCAATGGCGCATCGATCAGCGGGGACTCTGGCGCTCCCATGGTCCCAGACCAGCCAACGGTCGGGCAAGCAACGGGTAGCGGCGGATCATACGCTTCTAGCGGTCACCATGATCCTGGCGTTGGTGGGCCTGGTCATGGTGTTCAGCGCGAGCGCCATTGTGGCGGGCAACAGGTTTCAGGATCCCGGATTTTTTCTGAAGCGGCAGATCGCCTGGCTTGCGTTCGGCTTACTGTTGATGCATCTCGCATCGCGTATCGATTACACGTTCTGGAAGAAGCTCTCCATCCCGATGTTGGCCTGCATCGTACTGCTGCTCATCATGGTACTGGTGCCGTCGCTTGGTGTGGCGGCCAAGGGGGCGCGGCGATGGTTGCGATTGGGATTCATCTCGGTGCAGCCGGCGGAGATGGCCAAGCTTGTGGCGGTCATCTATCTGGCGGCGTATCTGACCAAAAAAGGGGACAAGATCACGTTGTTCCGCAACGGACTTCTGCCGGCCCTGATCGTGATCGGACTGCTGAGCGGACTGGTGTTGTTGGAGCCGGATCTTGGGACGGTCGTAGTGCTTGGCCTGGTGACGGTCGGGATGTGTTTTCTCGCCGGGGCGCGCCTCTCCCATCTCTTGGCCTTAGGCCTTTGTGCGATTCCGGTCGTGCTGGCGCTGGTCCTGGGGTCCAGTTATCGGCGCCAACGGCTCATGACCTTTCTGGCTCCATGGAAGGATGCGTCGGATGCCGGGTTTCAAATCACGCAGTCCTTCTTGTCCTTCGGCAGCGGCGGTTCGTTCGGGGTAGGATTGGGCGAGGGCAAACAGAAGCTCTACTTCCTCCCGGAGGCGCATACAGACTTTGTTTTGGCGCTGGTCGGCGAAGAACTGGGGCTCATCGGCACCGCCACGGTCATCCTGCTATTCGCATTTTTTGTGTGGCGCGGGTTTCAGATCGCCGCGCGCGCGCGGGTACCGTTCGGCCGCTATCTGGGTATGGGCATTACCCTGTTGATCGGCAGCCAAGCGTTAGTGAATGCCGCGGTGGTGACCGGGCTCTTGCCGACGAAAGGACTCACCTTGCCGTTCGTGAGTTATGGAGGGTCGTCGTTGGTGGTCAGTCTAATCGGCGTGGGGATCTTACTCAGTATTTCTCGAGACCGACATGCCGGTGGGTCTCGAAGTGGGCGCGATGGATTGAATCACGGATGACGATCGTCATAGCAGCAGGAGGAACCGGTGGCCATCTCTATCCGGCTGTGGCGTTGGCGCGAGAGTTTCTCCGGTACGATCCAAGGGCCAAGATCCTCTTCGTGGGGACGGCGCGTGGACTCGAGTCGAAGGTGCTTGCCCATGAAGGATTCGAGCTGGCGTTGATCAGTGCCAAACCAGTGATGGGCAAGGGTCTGTTCGGGGCGCTGACGGGGTTGTGTGCCACGCCGGTTAGTTTGTGGCAGTGCCTGAGAATCCTGCGTGCCAGACGGGCGGATTTGGTGATCGGGGTCGGCGGATATACGAGTCCGATGATGTTGCTTGCTGCCGCATTGGCCGGAGTGGTGCGTGTGATTCTTGAGCCGAATGCAAATCCCGGAGCAGCCAACAAAGCGGTGGGACCGTTTGCTCAGCGCGTCTTTCTCGCATTCGAGTCGGCGGCTGACTCGTTCGATCGTTCCAAGGTACGTGTGGTGGGGACTCCAATTCGCAAAGCGTTTTTGGACGGCATGCGGCAGAGCAGGGAGAAATTGGGACCACCGCATCTGCTGATTTTCGGGGGAAGTCAGGGAGCGAAGGCGATGAATGCAGCGGTGATGGAAGGATTACCCGATCTGATGACACAGATACCTCATCTCACTGTGACCCATCAGACCGGCGAGTCTGACCATGCGCGGGTGGCTGAGGCCTATCGTCGCGCCGGCTTCGAGTCGCAAGTCGTGCCGTTTATCTATGACATGCCTGCCGCATTGCGGCAGGCAGATCTCGTGGTGGCGAGAGCCGGGGCCATGACGGTAGCGGAACTTACGGCCTGTGGAAAGCCGGCCATTCTCATTCCGCTGCCGTCAGCCATCTACGACCACCAGACGAAGAATGCCAAGGTGATGGAAGTAGCCGGGGCTGCCGTGCTGCTCTCACAATCTGTACTCACCGGCCCTCTGTTGGTCCGCACAGTGGCGGGCATTCTCGGGGATCCTGAGCGATTGCGAGCGATGGGGGAAGCCAGTCTTTCTCTGCGGAAAATCGACGCGGCCGAGGTCATCGTCCGCGAGTGTTACGCACTTATGGGAGGACATCATGATGCTCACCGGTCTGTTGGAGCGGCAGGAGGTTAATGGCATTGGGCAACGTGGACAGGAGTCACAGTCGTATTCACCGGTTGGTGGAGTAAGGCGCGCACCGATGTTTCGCAAGACGCAACAAATTCACTTAGTCGGAATCGGGGGATCGGGGATGAGCGGCATCGCCGAGGTGCTGCTGACGCTGGGGTATAAAGTGACAGGCTCGGACTTGCAGGCTTCCGATACGACGCGGAGATTGGAAGAACTCGGGGGGCGCATCTTTATTGGCCATCAGGAGTCGAATGTGGGGGAGGCCCAGGTGGTGGTCATTTCTTCCGCCGTGTCGGCACAGAATCCCGAGGTCGTGGTCGCCAAGGCGAAGCAGATTCCCGTGATTCCACGGGCCGAGATGCTTGCGGAGCTGATGCGACTGAAATTTGGGGTTGCCATTGCAGGCGCTCATGGAAAAACCACGACGACCTCGATGGTCGCTAATGTACTGGCTCAGGGTGGGTTGGATCCGACGATGGTGATCGGTGGCAAAGTGAATGCGTTGGGGAGTCATGCCCGCCTTGGCCGAGGCGATCTCCTCGTGGCGGAAGCCGATGAGAGCGACGGGTCGTTTCTTCGTCTGTCCCCGACCGTTGTCGCGGTCACGAATCTCGACAGGGAACATCTGGATCACTACGGCAGCATGGAACGCATCAACGAGTGCTTTCTCGAGTTTATCAATAAGGTGCCGTTCTACGGTTTGGCCGTATTGTGTGCCGACGATGATCGGCTGAGGGCGCTCTTCCCGAATATCGTGAAACGCTATCAGACCTATGGCCTCAGTGAGCGTGAAGGTGTCACGCCTGACTTCTTTGCGACAGAGATCAGCTTGAATCAATGGGGCGCTGAGTTTCGAGCGCAGTTCCGTGGGCGCAACTTGGGCCCATTCCGCCTGGCAGTGCCAGGCCGGCACAATGTCTCCAACGCGCTTGTGGCGATTGCGATCGGCATCGAATTGGATGTGCCGGTGGATCTCATCAGAAAAGCGCTGGCGGCCTATGCCGGGGTCGAGCGCCGCTTTCATCTGCGAGGGGAAGCCGGTGGGATTATGGTCGTGGACGATTACGGGCATCATCCAACCGAGATCAAGGCCACCCTCGCTGCAGCGAAGCAAGGCTGGAAGGACCGGCGGCTGGTGGTGCTCTTTCAACCACATCGCTATACCAGGACGCGAGATTTGCTGGAGGATTTTGCGAAGTCGTTTGACCAATCAGACGTATTGTTCTTAGCTGATATTTATGCGGCAGGGGAGCAGCCGATTCCCGGGGTGTCCGGAGCCAAGTTGGCCGAGGTTGTTCGTGCGTCCGGCCATCCATCTGTGACTTTTGTGGAACACAAAGAGCAGTTGGTGGATCAGGTATTGCCCCATCTGAAATCGGGGGATCTCGTCATTACATTAGGGGCGGGGGATATTTGGAAGACGGGGCTTGGGCTATTAGCCCGATTAACCCCTGTCGGATGATGCCATGAAGCGAGGTGCCCGACGTGTCACGACAGCTGCGAAAGCTCATGCGCAGTTCACGCAGGCAGATGTCCGGGCTGCGGTAGCGGGCCTCCGGGGATCCGTATCCTTCCAGGCTCCGTTGAGCGAGTACACCTCGTTCAAGATCGGAGGGCCTGCGGATGTCGTGGTTGAACCGGCTGATATTGAAGATGTCTGTCTGGTCGTCCAGCAGGCGCGCGCGCGCAAGATCCCGTTGTTTGTCCTGGGTGGGACAAATTTATTAGTCCGGGACGGGGGAATCCGCGGCATCGTCATGAGCCTGGTGCGATTGCGGGGGATCAAGGAAGAACCGGGGTCCGTGCTCTATGCCGAAGGGGGAGTAGGAATGCCGACGTTGATTGGATACGCCATTCGCCATTCCCTCGCGGGATTGGAATGGGCTGCGGGAATTCCCGGGACTGTGGCCGGCTGTGTGGTGATGAATGCCGGAACGAAGCTCGGAGAAATGAAGGATTCGGTCAAGGCTGTTCGCATGGTGAACATGAAGGGCCAACTCATAGAAGTGGAAGCAGCCCAGGTGAGGTTCGCGTATCGACGGGCTTTGCTGCCGCGCGGCATCGTCGTCGGGGTGTGGCTTCAGTTGAAGCAGGGGGTTCGGACTGAAATCGAGCGAGTGGTCAAGGACTACCTCCATTATCGGCGGGACACACAGCCGCTCGCATTGCCGAGCGCCGGTTGTGTGTTCAAGAACCCTCCGAACGATTCCGCTGGCCGACTGATTGAGGCGGTTGGCCTCAAGGGGGCACGCGTCGGCGATGCGGAGGTCTCGATGAAACATGCCAATTTCATGGTGAATCGGGGGCAGGCGCGCGCGGCGGATGTGACGGCGCTGATCGGAAAGGTTCGCAGCGCGATTCGCCGGCTGGCGGGCGTGCGGTTGGATCTTGAACTCAAAATCGTCGGAGAGGCCTAGCGGTATGAGCGAGCCCCGTTTGACAGAACGGCCCCTGCTGACCCGCGCCCGTATCGGGGTGCTGATGGGAGGGCAATCGGCTGAGCGCGATGTGTCGCTCCGGACGGGCGCTGCCGTGCATCGGTCGCTGGTCCGCCGCGGCTACAACGCGGTGACCATTGATGTAGGACCGATGCTCTTTCGGGATTTGCGCGATCAGAAGATCGAGCTAGTGTTTCTCGCATTGCATGGACCAGGCGGGGAAGATGGTTCGATCCAAGGGTTTCTGGAAACCCTTGGAGTTCCCTACACCGGATCCGGTATCCAGGCCAGTGCGATCGGCATGCATAAAGTCACGACGAAAACCCTCTTGGCCTCAGCGCACATTCCCGTGCCGGGCGGCACGGTGGTGAAGCGCGGAGAAGAAGTTTCGCGCACCACTGCCATGCGGGCGGCGAAATTACGCTGGCCCGTCGTGGTGAAGCCTGCGTCGCAAGGGTCCACAATCGGCGTCACTATCGTGCGGAAGCCGGCGCAATGGCGTGATGCCCTGGTCTTGGCTCATCGCTATGACGTGGATGCCATGGTTGAGGCTTACATTCCCGGGCATGAGGTCACGGTGTCGATCATTGGGCGGCAGCATGCATCCCCGCTGGTACTTCCTGCTGTGGAAATTGTTGCGCCAGGCGGTTTTTACGATTTTTCGGCGAAGTATGAAAAAGGGAAAACCCAGTACCTCTGTCCTGCGCCCTTGACCGCGGCGATAAGCAGGCAGATTCGGATGTTGGCGCTGCGTACCTATGAGGTGCTGGGTTGTGAAGGTGCGGCCCGGGTCGACTTCCGGATCACCCCGCGTGGCCGTCCTGTTGTGTTGGAAATTAATACGGCGCCGGGCATGACCGAAACAAGTTTATTGCCGATGGCCGCGGCACAGGCCGAGATCGACTATGACGAGCTGACCGAGCGGATTCTCGAGTCGGCCCTTGTTCGCGCAGCCTGCCATGATCGCCCGTCAGAGGAAGGGAGGACGCCGTGAAGGTGTTTTTGCGGAAGAAAGCGGCTCGTGATGTTGGCCCTCGGGTGAACCAATGGAAGGGCGCGCGTGCCAGTCAGATTTCGGATCATCGGCAACAGGCGCGTCGGGAAAAGCTCGTCTCGCGGGGGCGACGTGCGTTGCGCATAGGACAATGGATCGTCGGCCTTGCAGTGTTGGCTTGGGGTCTGACTGCGGCCACGCAAGAGATGGGACCGGTTCTGCAGGACTGGCTGGAAATCCGCGAGATAGAGGTCGAGGGTATTCACCATGTGACGAGGCCGGAAGTGTTGGAGCGACTCGTCTTGAAGCCTGGCGTGGGGCTCCATCAAGTCAGCACAGCATTTCTCGCCGAGCGAGTGCAGGCGCATGCCTGGATTAAGGAGGCGACGATCGAACGTCGGCCGCCACATCTGCTGCATGTCACCGTATTGGAACGTACGCCGGCTGCCATTATTCGGATGGGCACGGACCATTGGTTGAGCGATGAGAGCGGATATCTTCTAGCCAAGTTGGGCCGGCAGGATGATGAAACGCTGCCATTGTTGACCGGGCTTGAGTTCCAGGCCATTCAGCGCGGCGAGGCCCGTGTTCGCAATGCGATTCAGTCCGGGGTCGTGCTGGCCAAGCTTATCGCCAGTACCCTCGACGGGCGGATTGAAGTGGATCTCGCGAATCCTGCGAATGTAGTGGCGTCAGCCAATGGAGTGCGATTTCAGTTCGGTGACGATTCTCTGGTTGATCAGTGGGAGCGGTTCCGGAAAGTGAAACCGTCTTTTAAGACTGCCTCTTCCGAAGGCCGGAAGCGCGAGGTGACTGAGATTGATTTGCGTTATGACAACCGTGTCATTGTGCGGGAAAGGGTGTGAGGGCTGTGCCAAAGCGTGATCAAATTCTTGTTGGATTGGACATTGGGACTACCAAGATCTGCGCCATCGTGTCGGAAGTTACCGATGAGGGGGCGCTCAACATCATCGGGGTCGGATCCAGCCCATCGCGAGGGCTTCGCAAAGGCGTCGTGGTCGATATCGAGAGTACTGTGGAATCGATCAAGAAGGCGGTGGAGGAAGCCGAGCTGATGGCGGCGGTCCAGATCAATTCTGTCTATACCGGCATCGCCGGAAGCCACATCTCTGCGGAGAACTGCAAGGGGGTTGTGGCGCTCAAAAAGGCGGAGGTGTCGCGGGAAGACATTCAGCGCGCGATCGAAAGCGCGCGGACTCTGGCAGTCGTCCCCCATGAACGGCGGATTCTTCATGTGCTGCCGCGTGAGTTCATGGTGGATGGGCAAGAGGGGGTGCGGGAACCGTTGGGTCTGTCCGGAAACCGTCTTGAAGTGAATGTCCACGTGATTACCGGAGCGGTGACTTCAGCGCAGAACATCATCAAATGTGTGAATCGCGCGGGGCTCGATGTTGTGGATATCGTGTTGCAGCCCTTGGCCTCCAGTGAGGCGGTCCTCAGTCAGGAAGAGCGCGATCTGGGGGTCGTGATGATCGATCTCGGAGGTGGAACGACCGACCTCGCCATTTTCTTCGACGGGAGCATTCGGCATTCTGCGGTCTTGCCGATTGGCGGACAGAATTTGACGAAAGATCTCGCAATTGGGCTGCTGACCTCTCAGACCGAGGCCGAAAAGATCAAGCTGCAGCATGGGATTGCCCGAACGGGATTGGTGCATGGTCATGAAACCGTGGGGGTTCCGTCGGTCGGGGACCGTCCCGCGAGGACGTTTTCACGCCGTGACATTGCCGAAATTCTTGAGCCGCGTGTCGAGGAAATATTCGAACTGGTTCGCCGGGAGATCGCCCGCGCAGGCTATGAGGGTGTGCTGGGGGCGGGGGCGGTGATTACAGGCGGAACGTCGTTGTTGGAAGGGATGCCCGATGCGGCAGAGCAGATATTGAATCTCCCGGCTCGGCGCGGCGCGCCCAGTGGGATCGGAGGGCTTCGCGACATCGTCAGCAATCCCATGCATTCCACGGGTGTCGGCCTGCTCCTCCATGCCCGGCACCATGCTGAGGAGATGGCCACGGCCGGCCTGCGCAGTGGACGGCCGTTAAGTAAAGCATTCGATCGGATGAAGTCCTGGATGTTCGAGTTTTTTTAACCATTGCGCGGGGCGGATGGCCGCCCCGCGAATTCTATTAAGGGAGGTGTCCTGATGTTTTCATTCGAAGAGGATGTTGTATCCCCCGTTCGGATTAAAGTGATCGGTGTCGGTGGCGCAGGGTGCAACGCTCTGAACACCATGATCATGTCCGGATTGGCGCGGGTCGATTTTATCGCGGCAAATACCGATCTGCAGGCGTTGGATCGGTCGCGGGCGTCCTATAAGGTTCAACTGGGCCCTGAGCGGACTAGGGGACTCGGTGCCGGTGCGAAGCCGGAAGTCGGAAAAGACTCGGCATTGGAAAGCAAAGACCAGATTCGGGAATGTCTTGAGGGCGCCGACATGGTGTTCGTGACTGCGGGGATGGGCGGCGGAACGGGGACGGGCGCCGCCCCGATTGTCGCGAGCATTGCGCGGGAGCTCGGTATCTTGACGGTCGGGGTCGTGACAAAGCCATTTTCCTACGAAGGCCATCGCCGGATGGTTCATGCGGATGAAGGGATTCGCGACCTCCGTCGCCATGTGGATACCCTGCTCGTGATCCCGAATCAGCGATTGCTCGGTATTGTCGACAAAGCGACGCCGCTGCTCGAAGCCTTCAAGGTGGCCGATGATGTCCTCCGGCAGGCCATTCAAGGGATCGCAGATGTGATCACGACTACTGGTCATGTCAATGTGGACTTTGCCGATGTCCGTACCGTGATGTCGCATACGGGTCGCGCCGTGATGGGCATGGGAGTGGCGCGTGGGACGAATCGGGCGATCGAAGCGGCGCAAAAGGCGATTTGCAGCCCGTTGTTGGAGGAAGGCAGTGTGGAGGGTGCGCGAGGTGTGTTGTTGAATATCACCGGCGGGCCCAATATGTCGCTGCACGAGATCGAGGAGGCGGCTACGATCGTTCAACAGACGGCCGATCCTGATGCCAATATCATTGTCGGACAGGTCATCAACCCCGATATGGGAGACGATTTAGTTGTGACGGTGATTGCCACCGGATTTGAATGGGAGGGGCAACCTGCTCAAGTTCCCGTGGCAGCGGCTCGGGCTCCCCGCACCGGGCAACAGGCGATGGCCGGCCAGACGATGGGGGAACGATCATATGCGGAGCGGCCTTTCAAAGATCTCGACCGCCCGGCCTTCTTGCGGCGGATGGGAGATGGAAGAGAGCAGATGGAACGAGCCGCGGCGGTTACCGACGATGAATGGGATGTACCCACGTTCCTGCGCAAGCAGGCCGACTGAGCCGATAGGATCTATAGGGGCGAGTAGTTTCAGCGGAGTATAGCTATGAGCGCAGCGGTCATCACGGTTCCGGCCTTCGCGTCCTCGCGCGACGGCATCCGGCATTTTTTCGGCACGCGCGGCCATGCAGGTTCACTGGCACTCGATGTAGGAGTACCAGCACGTCAGTCGCAGGAGCAAGGGCGCAGTTGGCTGCTGTCCGTCAAGCAAGTGCATGGGACCGATGCTTTGGTGGTGGATCGTCCACTCACCGAAATGGATCGGTTCCCTGGCGGGTGGGACGCGCTGGTGACCGATCAGCCAGGCGTAACGGTGGCGGTGCGCACGGCGGACTGTGTCCCCGTGCTTGTACATGATCCGCGCCGGCATGTCGTGGCGGCGATTCATGCCGGTTGGCGTGGCGCTGTCGCCGGGATTGTTCCAAAAACCTTCAGGCTGATGGCGAACAGATTCGGGTCGATGCAGTCGGATCTGCGAGTCAGCATCGGACCCTCGGCTGGTCCCTGCTGTTACGAAGTAGATAATCCTGTACTCGACCAGCTCCGAATGGGATTGCCTGATTGGAAAACGGTGGTGTATGACTACCAAGGGCACAAGGCTCGGCTGGATCTCAAGGCTCTGATCCGCCGGCAAGTGGAAGGAGAGGGCGTTTCCCCACCCTCTGTTTCGTCGGTGAACCTCTGTACAATCTGCCAGGATCAGCTCTTTTACTCCTATCGGAGGGAAGGCCGGGTGAATGGGACGATGGTCAGCGGGATCACTTTGCTCTCTCACCGATAGAAACTAGCAAGATGCTGGGGAAAGTCCGTCAGTGTCCCAAGCGCGCGGTGGGCGAGACGCGCGGGATGAGCGCGACAAGGGGGATATTAACCCTAGCCACGTCCCGCCTGTCTCGCCAGTCCCGCTCCTCTCGCGCGGCTATTGTGCCACAATAGTTTCTCCGCAGACTCCTAGTTTGGGTGTGCGCGCTGACATTTGCCCGGTGGTTTCGGTACAATACTCCCCAGTTCCCAAGAGACGGCGCTTCAGCTGTGGGTGTGTAAGAAGCTCTCGATGGGTCAACGATGGTGCGGGTGCATACGGCTTTGGTGAGGGAGCGCGGCGTGCCTAATCAAACGATCACGAGCAAGATTACGTTCATCGGAGGAGGCCAGATGGCTGAGGCCATGATCGGAGGTCTCCTCTCGGGGCAGGTCTGTTCTGCTGAGTCGATATGGGCAACGGATCCCGTTTCCGATCGCCGAGATCGCTTGAAAAGTCAATTCGGCATTCTGGTTGGTTCTGCCAACCGTGAAGCGGTTGCCTGGGCTGATGTGGTCGTCTTGGCGGTCAAGCCTCAGACGCTTCCTGCTGTACTCAGTGAGCTTGGCCCGACCCTGGCCCATGCCCTGGTGATTTCTATCGCTGCAGGGGTAACGATTCGAGCAATCGCGGAACAGATAGCCGGGACGATGCGGGTGATTCGTGCGATGCCGAATGTTCCGGCGTTGGTCAGGGAGGGAATGACCGCTCTGGCCTTGGGCAGTGCGGTGTCTGAAGATGACAGTCGCCTGGCTCGAACGGTTTTCGAATCAGTCGGTCGGGTAGTGCTGGTTGAGGAACGATTGATGGATGCAGTGACCGGACTGAGCGGCAGTGGGCCGGCCTATATATTTCAGGCAATTGAAGCGTTAGCGGATGGAGGGGTGATGATGGGCTTGCCGCGGCAGACTGCCGAGCTCCTTGCTGCGCAGACGGTGCTCGGTGCGGCTCGCCTGGTATTGGAATCGGGGGTGCATCCCGCTCAATTGAAAGATCGAGTGGCGTCTCCCGGAGGCACGACCATCGCCGGGCTTCATCAGCTCGAGCAGGGGGGATTTCGCGCGGCGCTGATGGCGGCGGTCGAAGCGGCCACCACACGATCGAAAGAGTTGGGGCGCTGATGTTTGTCGCAGGCAATGTTCTTTCGGCGGTGGCGACCATTCTTGACTATGTGCTATGGCTCTATATGTGGGTCATCATCGGTCGCGCCCTGATCTCGTGGGTCAATCCGGACCCATGGAATCCAATTGTGCAATTTCTCAATCGTGTGACCGAGCCAGTCCTGGCGCCAATTCGACGATGGATCGGGGTGCGGATAGGGATGGATGTGTCCCCGATCATCGTGATCCTGATCATTACATTCCTGCAAATTGCGATTGTACAATCACTCAAGGAATTCGCCATGAGGATAAACTGAGACGACCATGGGAGATGCCATGAGAATTACACCGCTCGATATTCAACAAATGGTGTTCAAGGCCAGCTTTCGCGGGTACGACAAGGAAGAAGTCAATCGCTTCCTCGAAGAACTGGCACAGACGATTGAATCGCTGAATCGAGACCAGGCGGTTCAGCGAGAAAAGATCGTGTTTCTAGAGCAGCAGCTTGCCGAGCTGAAGCGAACGGAAGCGACGTTGTCGAGCACGCTCCTCTCGGCGCAATCGCTGGCAGAGGATGTGAAACGGAATGCGCAACGGGAGGCGGATCTCGTCATCAAGGAGGCTGAACTGAAGGCCGGCGAGTTGATCCGTCAAGCCGGGGTCGAGCTGACCGATACGCAGCGGGATCTCTCTTCGCTTCAGAAACAGCGACTGCTCATGGTCGAACGATTGCGCGCGTCGTTACGGATGTTCGAGCGTATGCTGGAAGTGGAAGAGCAGGAAGCGCTTCACGACGCCGCGATTGCATCGGAGGAGAAGCTCGAGGGAGAGTCGAGCCCGGCGTTGTGACCTGTTGGACCTGATCGATCTTTGCTCACTGATGCGGTTCTTGCTGTGCTTCGTGCCGCCTGCCAGCAGCCGATTCCCTCACTCAAAGGTACTTCGTCCATGGCTACCCATCACGTCATTCAGGCGGCGCTGCAATCGGCCGTCGACGACGGTGTCTTTCCCGGCGCCCAGTTGGCGGTGCGTCTGCGTGGCGAGTTGCAATGTGTGCTCGTAGCTGGGCGTTTGTCATCAGAGCCCCCAGGCCTTCCGGTACGAGCCACCACTATCTACGATCTCGCCTCTCTTACGAAACCGTTGGTGACGGTTACCTCAGTATTGCTTTTGATTCAACGTGCCAAGGTTGCCCTTGGGGATCCTGTGCAAGAAGTACTAGCCGAACTTCATGGAGCGCCGATCGGTCAGGCAACGGTGCGAGACCTCTTGACCCATCGCTCAGGTTTGCCAGGATGGCGACCGTATTACATGCAGCTTGACGCAAGGGGTATGGTTTCTGGGCTTCCTGGCGGGGATCAGCCCGCCAAACAATACGTGCTGGAAATGATTCGCGATGAACCGTTGATCTATGTGCGCGGAGAACGAAGTCTCTACAGCGACCTTGGATTCATGTTGCTGGGATTTCTAGTGGAACGTCTCAGTGGCATGGCTCTGGATCTTTGGTGCGAAGAGGCGATCGTCCGACCGCTACGGGCCGATCCAATGATGTTTCGCCCTACGGCAGGGCGAGCGCAATCTGACGTTGTACGTCCACCCGTCGATGTATCGCGCATTGCCCCGAGCGAACAGGATGAGTGGCGTAATCGACTCTTACGTGGGGAGGTGCACGACGAAAATGCCGCAGCGATGGGTGGTGTCGCGGGCCATGCAGGGTTATTCGGGACTGCCGAATCGGTCCTGGCGGTTTCCGGAGCCTGGCTGTGTGGCTATCATGGAAGAGAGTCGATTTTTGAGGGGGAACTTGTCAGGCAGTTTACGACTCGCCATGAATCTGCCGCTCGATCGAGTTGGGCGTTGGGATGGGACACTCCGTCGGCGCCATCATCAGCGGGCTCCAGTTTTTCCGAGCGGTCATTCGGGCATCTCGGCTACACCGGGACGTCGCTGTGGATTGATCCGTTGTGCGAATTGGAGGTGGTGCTGTTATCGAATCGGGTTCATCCGAGCCGAAGGAACGAGAAGATAAAGGTTCTCCGCCCCCTCATTCACGATCTGGTGTACCGGGAGTTTGTGTCTGCCTGACAGCCGGACTATGCTGGATCCTGGTAATCGATCCAGGTTTCTTTTTCAGCGAGATACTTTGTGCCTTTGAAATTGGCGCGGGTTCTCATTTTGCTGAAGCCGAATCCCTGCATCGCTGCGATAAGCTCTTGCACTGAAGCGGTTATAGTCGGATGCGAGTGCCCTTCCACAACCAGGGCTTCATACATGACCTTGGCGGCGTAGCCTGAAGCGGTTCGATTGATGAGGACGGTACGATTGAAATACCGATCGCTCGGATCTACTCCTTCAACCTGGTGCTTTTCAATCAGTCCTTCTTTTTTGAAAAGCAGTGGAAGAGAACTCATTGCAACCCCCCTGACACTCAAATGCTATAGCTTGAGGTTTCGATTATAGGGTGGCGCCATGCCGACTGCAAGCCGTTGACAACTGCGTAGCGGCCTCCTATCATTTTCTCCCGCTGCGGTAAGCCGCTGCGTTTCGAACGATATGAATATCCCCAACAGTTTGACCATCCTCCGTATTCTCCTGATCCCCTGCTACATCGGGTTACTTGTCTATGGCAGATTTAATCTAGCGCTCATCGTACTTCTCTTGGCGGGACTCACTGATGCGCTGGATGGTGCGATCGCCCGAATAAAGAATCAACATACCAGGCTTGGGGCCGTGCTCGACCCCCTGGCAGATAAGCTGCTTCTCACCTCCGGATTCATCACGCTTTCGATGATTCATGTGATTCCGCTGTGGGTCACTATCCTCGTGGTCAGCCGAGACTTGATCCTGATGCTGGGAACGGCGGTCGCGCACTTCACAGATTCTCGCGTGGACATTACCCCGACTTTTTTGGGCAAGGGCACCACGTTTCTCCAGCTGTCCTATATCGTGATGGTCATATTTCTGAGTTCCCGCCAGATCGATCTCACCGTCATGCTGCCTCTCTTGTTAGGCATGGTCTCCTTCACGCTTTTGTCCGGGTTGCATTATCTCTATCGCGGTGTTCGGCACACGAGCGTGATCAGCAGCTAAGGCCCTGTATTGCTTGAGCCTGCGTGCCTGTCGCTTGCGCAGAAATTGTGCATTTGTTTGACAGGTTTTGGGGTGGCCAGTAGACTCGCCTGGTAGGTATTTCCTGACGTCTACAACCGGCCAAGACGATGGCCACATTGAAGGGTGAGTGTTGTCTATGGCTACCTTTGCGTATGTTGGACGAACCAGATCGGGTGCCGTCAAGAAAGGCGAGCTAAGCGCGAAAACCCGAGATGAGGCGGTGGATCAGCTCCGCAAGCAAAGCGTCGTCGTCACGAGCCTCGCAGAAAAGAGCGGCCTTGGCGGATTCAATGTCAATATTAGTCTTGGGTCCGGTCTGACCGATAAAGATCTGGTCGTATTTACGCGACAATTTGGCACGATGATCAATGCGGGTCTGCCCTTGGTGCAATGTCTCGAAATTCTCTCGACCCAGTCCGAAAATAAGGTGCTACGGGAGACCATCGGGGAAGTGAAGACTCAGGTGGAGGCCGGTTCGACCTTTTCGGACGCCTTGCGGCGCCATCCCAAAGTCTTCGACGATCTTTACGTCAATTTGGTGCATGCGGGTGAAGTGGGCGGCCTGCTCGATACGATCTTGACGCGTCTCGCAAAGTACATCGAAAAAGCGATGAAACTCAAAGGGCAGATCAAGTCTGCCATGATCTACCCCGCTGCGATCCTCGGTGTTGCGGTGGTTGTGATCGCTGTCTTAATGATTTGGGTCATTCCAATCTTCGCAAAAATGTTCAGTGAATTGTCCGGCGGGAAAATGGGGCTGCCGGGTCCTACGCAGTTGGTCATCGATATCAGCAATATGTTTACGTCGTATTGGTGGGTGATGCTAATAAGCATTGGGGCGATCATCTTTGGTATTAAGAAATACTATTCAACTACCCAGGGGCGCATGGCTATCGACAAGCTTCTGCTCAAGGCGCCGGTGTTTGGAGACCTGATCAGGAAGGCTTCGGTAGCCAAGTTTACACGTACGCTTGGAACCCTGCTCGCGAGCGGAGTGCCGCTTCTGGACGGAATGACCATCTGCGCAAAGACCGCGGGCAACAAGGTAATTGAAGAGACGTTGATCAACGCTCGCATCAGTATCAGTGGTGGAAAGACCATTGCCGATCCCTTGGCAGCAAGCGGGGTCTTTCCGAAGATGGTGACACATATGATTGCCGTCGGTGAGTCAACCGGCGCGCTGGATGCGATGTTGGGGAAAATTGCTGACTTTTATGAGGACGAGGTCGATCAGGCCGTCGCCTCACTCACATCGTTGCTGGAACCAATCATGATGGTGTTCTTGGGGATTGTGATTGGGTTTATTGTGGTTGCGATGTACCTCCCGATCTTCAAAATGTCGGAGGCAATTGGTTAGGAGAGGGCGTTCAGTCCTTTTCTGTCACGGAGTTGGGCGCTAGGCCCAACTCCGTGACAGAATTCAAACCTTTTTCTGGCCAAATCACCCGGTGCCTCGTTAGATGCGCATCGACCCTGTTCCTGGCACCAAGTCCGAGGAGAATGAAAGAGGCACATATCTCTTCCTGCCCTGCTGACCTTCTTCTCGCCCGGTGGTCTTCCATTCATGAATAATTTGCGCACACGACTCTATTGGATCATGGGGCTGCGGGTGGCCTTCGTGACCCTGATGTTGGGGCTGTCGCTCGCGTTTCAAATCGGGAAGGTCGGGCGGGTCGAGACGTTCTATACCCTGATCGTTGTTACGTACATCCTGACGATTCCTTCCGCCATTCTGCTTCGTACGCTTACTTCCCAGACAGCCCTCGCGATACTTTTTGGGGCTCAGGTAGGGATCGACTTCCTCCTCGAAACAGTGCTGGTTATTCGGACTGGGGGAATCGAGAGTCCCTTCGCGGTACTGTATATCATGACGGTGGCGGTGGCCAGTCTCGTGCCCCGTCGGCGGGTGGGGCTTCTTACCGCCTGTTTCTGCATTATCCTGTTTGGGCTCATAACGAACGTTCAACTATATGGACTTGTTGAGGGGTGGGGGTGGATGCCGCCGAGCCGACTGACTGTGCCTGAAACGTTTCAATCGTTTGGTGTCTATGCCCTCGCCATTCTTGTCGTCGGGATATTGGGCGGTACTTTAGCGGAACAGCTTCAGCATGCCGATCAATCATTGCGTGAGAAGGAGCAGGGGCTGACTCGGCTTCGGGTCTTTCACGAGAATATCGTTCACAGCATCAGCAGCGGTGTATTTACGGCAGATGCCTTGGGGTGCATCACCTCGTTCAACCCGGCGGCACAGGAAGCGACCGGGTATGCGATCGGTCATGTGGCCGGGCGCCCCTGGCGTGAAGTCTTCAACTGGCACCCTAACCAGGAATCAGACGAGCCACTCGGTGGCGCCGTGTCAACGACGAAGCGATTCGAGGTGGAATGTAAGCGTGCTGACGGTAATCGGCTGATTCTCGGTATGACCCTATCCCCATTGCACGAACAGGGGATGCAGACAGGCTTGGTCGGAGTGTTCAAAGATCTGACGCAAGTTCGGGATCTCGAAGAGGAGATGCGGCGCAAGGATTGGCTGGCGAACTTGGGTGAAATGTCTGCCGGGATGGCCCATGAGATCCGCAACCCGCTCGGCGCGTTGGCCGGCGCGATGCAAATGCTTCGAAAAGATGCGATGGAGGATGAAACAAATCGCCGGCTAATGGACATTGCGATTCGAGAGGCCACCAGGCTCGACAACATCATTACTGAATTTCTCCAGTATGCGCGCCCGCCGGCGCTCAATCTTGCGGAGCATGATCTCAACAAAGTACTTGCCGAGACGCTCGATCTCGTTCAACATGAAGCGCGCACACGTTCCAAGATCAAGATTGTCACGTCCCTGGCAACCGGGAATCTCACGGCCCTGGTCGATCAAGATCAGCTCCGGCAAGTGTTCTGGAATATGGCAACGAATGCGTTTGAAGCGATGCCGGATGGAGGACAGTTGACGATCTCGACGAGCTGCCGCCATGTCGATGCCGGCAGTCGGAAGGGCGACGTCATCGAAATTGCGTTTCAAGACACCGGGGAAGGGATTCCGAAACAGAACCTCGACAAGATATTTCTTCCGTTTTTCACGACGAAGAAAGAAGGGTCAGGATTGGGCCTCGCAGCCGTGCATCGCATCGTCGATCTGCACGGGGGGTGGATTAAGGTCGAGAGTCAGGAGCGTCAAGGCTCGCGTTTTGTGGTATGTATGCCGCGTTCCGGGGATGCCGGGGTGCGGTTATGGCATGAGGGACGGACACCGTGGAAAAAATTCTAGTTGTCGATGACGAGCGGGGGTTGCGCGAAGTCTTGAGCATCATGCTCAAGCGTGCAGGCTATATTGTAACTGAAGCGTCGGATGGCGAAGAGGCCATCGGTTTCATAGGCAAGGAAATCTTCGATCTCGTCATCACGGACCTCCGGATGCCGAAAGCCGACGGCATGGCGGTCCTGAAGGCGGTGAAGTCTTCTTCTCCTGAAACCGTGGTCCTCGTCATTACGGCGTTTGCGACCGCGGATTCGGCGGTTGATGCGATGAAGCAGGGCGCATACGATTACCTGACCAAGCCGTTCCAGGTCGATGAAGTGCAGCTGATCATCCGCAACGCCTTGGAGAAACGGCGACTCTCGACGGAGAATATTCTATTAAAACGTGAAATGGCGAGCCAGTCGTCGTTTGCGCAGCTCGTCGGCCAGAGCGAAAGCATGCAGAAGGTGTTTGATGTGGTGCGTAAAGTCGCAGACGCGAAGAGCAATGTGCTGATTTGTGGAGAAAGCGGAACGGGAAAAGAGTTGGTGGCGCGCGCGATTCACTATAATAGTGCCCGGAGCTCAATGCCGTTTGTTGCGGTGAATTGCAGCGCCGTGCCGGAGACGTTGCTCGAAAGCGAGCTTTTCGGGCACATGAAGGGGTCCTTTACCGGTGCGATGGCCAATAAAGCCGGGTTGTTCGAAGTCGCCAATGGCGGGACAATCTTCTTGGATGAAATCGGCGATACAACCCCGACAATTCAAGTCAAGCTGTTACGCGTCATTCAAGAACGGGAGTTTCGGCGTGTGGGTGGCAATCAGGATGTCAAGGTCGATGTGCGCATCGTAGCCGCAACCAATAAGGATCTTGAAAAAGCTGTGGCCGACGGCTCATTTCGCGAAGATTTGTACTACCGCTTAGACGTAATTCCGATTCGGCTTCCACCGTTGCGGCTTCGAACGGGAGACATTCCGCTTCTGGTCAAACATTTTCTCGATAAGTTTTCACAGGAAAGCGGCAAGCCGGTTCCCGTCTTGACATCGGAGGCGATGCACGTGTTGCTGGGTCATGAATGGCGCGGCAACGTACGCGAGCTTGAGAACTTGATCGAGCGCGTGGTCACCTTTTCCGCCGGTGGGTCTGTCTCGGATCAGGATATTCGCGGTTGGCTTCATCGGGTTGTGATTCCTCAGCAGCAGGGAGTGCCCACTGATTTGCCCGAAGAGGGGCTGGACTTGGAAGGACTGATCAACGGCATTGAAAAAGACCTGCTCTTGAAAGCGCTCGAACGGGCCATGTGGGTAAAGAAAAAGGCTGCACGGCTTCTCAAGCTCAACACACGATCCTTTCGCTATCGGCTAGAGAAGTATGCCATCAAGGGAGGCCGTGATTAATCCGCAGTCGAGCCCGTCCGAGATCACCGTCTTCGCTCCTGCCAAAATCAACGTGGTCCTGCGTATCCTCGACCGTCGCCCCGACGGGTTCCACAATCTCTGGTCGATCATGCAGACGGTTGCCCTCGAAGACGAGGTGCAGATCCGTTTGCGTTCTGATCGAACGGAGATAGAGCTGAGATGTGACGCAACGCAGCTGGCGGCAGACCGGAGTAACCTTGTCTATCGCGCCGCAGCCGAGGTGTTGGCACGATCTCAGCAATCGATTGGGCTCGACATTGAGCTGCGTAAGCGCATTCCGATGGGAGCCGGACTTGGCGGTGGGAGTAGCGATGCCGCAGCCACCATCATAGGGTTGAATCGTTTATTACGGTTGGAGTGGTCTCCGACGCAGATGGCCGATGCGGGGCAATCGTTGGGCAGCGATGTGCCATTTTTTCTCTTTGCTCCATCAGCGTTTGTGGCGGGTCGGGGAGAATCAGTTCGTCCGGTCGTCGTTGAAGGGGGGCGCTGGGTCGTGCTCGTCAACCCGGGGTTCGGGGTCAATACCAAGTGGGCCTATCAAGAATTGGCTGCCACCAGGCTTGCCGTGACGCCGCTCTCGCCGGTTCAGCAGAACCTCGATCGGCAATCGCAAGTGAGCTGGGACCAATTGATTGCGGCAGCAGAGAATGATTTTGAGGCGCCGGTCTTTGCCGCACATGAGAAGCTTCGAGAAATTAAACAGAATCTGCAGAATTATGGGGCTGAGATCGCGCTGCTGTCCGGAAGCGGGGCGACGGTGTTTGGGATCTTCACGAACGAAGCGCGCGCGCGCCAGGCCCAGGCCCAGTTCGCAAATGAGAGCTCGATGACAGCGTTTGTCGTTTCCACCTGCTCAGGCCCGCTCGGCTGGCGAGATGAACGACCACGATAAACTGTCTTCGTGGCTCGGTTGACAACTCCCCGTGCATTCCGCTAAATTCTAACCCCTTAGTTGGCTTCCTCAACAGCGCGCAGCGAATGAAGTAGGCGGGCTACGATCATGCCCACCGACGCCCGCCGTCGAGACGAACCATATAATACGTAATCAGACCGTGACGCAGTTGCAGATATGAACCCTCTGAGGAATCGATGAGCAGGGAGCTAAAGATATTCTCCGGCAATTCGAATCCGGCACTGGCCCATGAGATTTGTTCCTACCTTGGGACAAAGCTCGGTGCCGCCACGGTGTCGTCATTCAGTGATGGAGAAATTCGCGTCAAGATTGAGGAGAACGTTCGTGGCGGCGATGTATATGTCGTGCAGTCGAGCTGCCAGCCCGTCAACGATTCCCTGATGGAGTTGTTGATTATTATTGATGCGCTCAAGCGATCTTCTGCGAATCGTATTACCGCGGTCATCCCCTATTTCGGCTATGCCCGCCAAGATCGCAAAGATCAGCCGCGTGTGCCGATTTCAGCTAAGCTCGTGGCCGATCTCATTAGCACCGCCGGTACCGATCGGGTGCTGACCATGGACCTCCATGCGGGGCAGATCCAGGGGTTCTTCAATGTGCCGGTGGACCATCTCTACGCGCTCCCCGTACTCTTGGATTACATTACGAAGCTGAAGTTGAACGACTTGGTGGTCGTCTCGCCGGATGCGGGTGGAGTCGAGCGGGCGCGCGCCTTTGCGAAGCGGCTTGGCGCCAGTTTGGCGATTATCGACAAACGGCGTGATGGGCCAAATCAGACGCATATCATGAATATCATCGGCGACGTCGTCGGCAAGAGTGCGCTCTTGCTGGACGACATGATCGACACGGCGGGCACCATCGTGAAGGGGGCTCAGGCCTGTATGGATCGCGGAGCTCGGGAAGTGTGGACCGCTTGTACCCACGCAGTACTCACCGGGCCGGCGTTGACCCAGATCCAGCAATCCTGCTTGAAGCAAGTGATCGTGACCAACACGATTCCGTTACGGGGCAAAGAACAGAGCTGCCCGAAGTTACATCAATTGTCGGTCGCGCCACTGTTAGGCGAGGCGATCAGGCGAATCCATGAAGACGAGTCAGTGAGTTCATTGTTTGCCTAAATTGAACATATCTAGAGATCGGCGAGAAAAAGACGGAGGACTATCATGAGGTTTGATTTAGCAGTCGCAGTGAGAGAGAAGACGGGAAAGGGCGCGGCCCGCCAGCTTCGACGGGAGGGCAAGGTTCCTGGCGTGTTGTACGGGCAGGGCGAATGCCTGCTCTTGACGATTGAACCCGATAGCCTGGTCAAGATTTTGAAGGCACAGGCGGGAGGGGCCGCGCTCGTATCGCTTACCCTCACCGGCGCGAAGTCTAAACCGAACCGCACTGCGCTGTTGCGCGATTTCCAGGTCGATCCGGTCGAGGGGAACATCCTGCATGCGGATCTGTTTGAAATCTCGATGGACAAGCCGATTCGCGTGAAGGTGCCCCTGCATTTGACCGGGGGAGTGCCGGCCGGCGTTAAAGAAGGCGGTATCCTTCACCACAATATGCGTGAGTTGCATATCGAGTGTCTGCCGGCTGCGTTGCCGGACTTCATCGAGGTCGATGCCTCAGGGCTTGCCATTGCGCAAGGTCTCCATCTGAAAGACTTGGCCGCGCGTGAAGGGGTCCGCTATCTCGACGATCCTGAGCAGATGGTCGTGAGTGTTGCGGCGCCGATGACAGAAGCCAAGCTTGAATCGCTCCTGGCGAGCGGCGCAGCCGCACCGGAGGCTGGGAAAGAGCCTGAGGTGGTTGCGAAGGGTAAGGTGGCAGGTGAAGGCGCTGAGGGTGGTGAACCGGCGAAGGCTGGTGCGGCGGCTGCCGCTCCTGATGCCAAAGGTGGCGACAAGAAGGGCGCTGCAGCGCCAAAGGCTGAGAAGAAAGAATCCGAAAAGAAGAAGTAACGGTGCATCTCATCGTTGGGCTGGGCAACCCGGGTGCTGCCTATGCCCCAACCCGCCACAACGCCGGCATGTGGGTCATCGAGCGGGCTGCCGCTCGATGGTCAGTCCGTCTTGCCAAGCGCGGCATGGCGCATCGTGGATCGGGACGGCTTGGGTCGGAACTCCTTGAGCTCGCCGGTACCCTGGATTGGATAAACATCACCGGCCCTCCGCTCAAAGGCCTCCTGCGAGAATACTCACTAACCGCCGACGATCTGATCCTCGTCCATGACGATCTCGACCTCGATCTGGGGCGTCTACGGATCAAGCAAGCTGGTGGGCATGGGGGGCATAACGGGATTAAGTCGGTCATCGACGCGATCGGGACGCCCCAGTTTGTGCGGGTCAAGATCGGAATCGGTCGTCCGGCACCGCGTCAGGATTCAGCAGACTATGTGTTGGAGGCGTTTACGAGCGCCGAGCTTGAAGTATTGAACCCCTGCCTAGACCGTGCCGTCGATGCGTTGGAATGTTTGATCCATCGAGGGTTAGCGGTGGCGATGAATGAGTTTAATGTGCGGGAACGTGAGGAAAACAACGAGTTGTGAGTTCTGAGTTGAGAGTTCTGAGTTTTCAGGCGGCAGCACAATAACTCAGAACTCAGCACTCATAACTCAGAACTGAGTTAAGGCTATGGGTCTCTGTTGCGGCATGATCGGACTCCCGAACGTGGGGAAGACCACCGTCTTCAACGCGCTTACTGGTAGTGGCGCCTTGGCGGCCAACTATCCCTTCGCGACCGTCGATCCCAATACCGGCATCGCCCCGGTGCCGGATCCGCGCCTTATCGTCCTGACCGACCTCTTTAAGTCGAAGAAGACGACCTATAGTACGCTGGAGGTCCGCGACATCGCCGGCCTGGTCGAAGGGGCAAGCAAGGGAGAAGGCCTCGGCAATCAGTTTCTCGGACATATCCGCGAAGTCGATGCGCTCCTCCACGTCGTCCGCTGTTTTCAAGGTACGGATGTCGTGCACGTCAGCGGAGCGGTGAACCCTCTCCGTGACATCGGTATCATTGAAACCGAGTTGCTGTTGGCCGATCTCGACACGCTCGACCGGCGGAAGCAAAAGACGGAAAAGAAAGTTCGAGCAGGCGATAAGAAGGCCGCCTTTGAGATGGCCTTCATCGACAAACTGATCGGATTGCTCGACAAGGGCGAATGGCTGGGCAACCTGACCTATACCCCCGAAGAACGCCTGGTGCTCGATGAATGTCAGTTGTTGGCGGCAAAGCCGGTGCTCTTCGTGGCGAATGTGTCGGAGCAGGCCAGCGCCGATGAGGCAATGGTGAAGGCGGTTCGCGAGTTCGCCGATAAACGTGGCGCACGCGTCGTCACAATCTGCGGCCAGCTCGAAGCCGAACTCTCCACGCTGCCAGAATCCGAACGAATCGACTTCTTGAAAGAAATGGGCCTCACGGAATCGGGCCTTGTACGGTTGACCCGCGAAGCCTACACGTTGCTGAACATCGTGACCTTCTTCACCGCCGGTGAAATCGAATCTCGGGCCTGGCCTATTCCAAAGAACATGAAGGCGCCGCAAGCTGCGGGCAAGATTCACTCAGACATGGAGCGCGGCTTCATCCGCGCCGAGGTCTATCACTACGACGATCTGCTGGCTTGCGGGTCGGAGGCAAAGGTGAAGGAGAAGGGGTTGTTCCGGCTTGAAGGCAAGGATTACATCATCAAAGAAGCCGACATCGTGTATTTTAGGTTTAATGTCTAACTACGCTCGCATTGTCTCCCGCCTCTTTTGCATGGCATGAGTCAGATCGTGGGTGTGCCAAGGCCCTTCGCTCCCGTGCCTCCCGAAGCGACCCAGCGGACCCTGCCGGGCGGAAACCTTCGGAAATTCCTTCGCGGACTCAGTCAGTTTCCGCTTTCCTCCCGGGCAAAGTCTCGCTGGGTCCCCGCTTCTCCGGCAACGTCCGCTCTGAGCCTTAGCACACCCAGAGTAGGGTCACGCAGAATCTCCGCACAATTCACTGCACAACTCAACTCTTGCGTCTAGCTGGTGATCATCGTATTTGTTCGAGCTTGGCAAGTCGAGAACGCGCGTCCTCGGCACCAGGGAAGCCAGCTTTCAGGTCTAAAGCTTTGCGAAATGCGCTGAGGAAACGGGGACATTCTAGTTTTCCAGGGGCCTGCCTGGGCTCAGAGCGGACTTTTCCGGAGAAGCGGGGACCCACCGAGGCTGAGGTGAGAGGGAAAGCTGGAACTGACTGAAGTACCGCGGTCGCATGACCGCGGCTGAAGGAATTCCAGAAGGCTTCCACTCAACGAAGCCCGGAAGGGTCGCTCCGGAGGCAAGGGAGCGGTTGAGCCCAGTCAGGCCTCATTTCCATTTTTCCTTACCATTCTCACTTCCAATTGCGTCGTTCTTTCTCAGGGATGGGGGCTGATTGATCTTCCACTGCGCGCATCGGACGAGCACAGTTTCATCGTGCGCGTTCTGCGAGCAAGAAGGGCACCTGGCCACTCCCCTCCGACCCTTCTGAGGCCGCGCGTTCGCGAGCACAGAAGATCATCAGGCTCCATCCCCTTACCCTTCTTAATCCACGCGATTATTTTCTTTCCCCCTTCACACTTCAGAGAAAATTCTTAGTAGGATGTATTCGAGCCTTGCTCATGGAGCACCACATGATGCATTTGAGATACGTTCGACAGCGGGTCTTCTTCAGTCTCTTCCTGCTGGCAGCTGTATCCTTAATTGCGATTCCGGCGAAGGCTGAATGGTATGTGGCTGGAGATGTCGGGGCCAACTTCGCGGATCGTCTCACCGGCATCTCGGGGACGGGCGACCTCACGGGAGTCGCACCTCGATCTCCCAACTTCGACCTCAAGAATTCGATCAGTTACGGCGCCAAGCTTGGATACTTTCGTGATCACGGTTGGTTCGGGATTGAGGGCGAAATCTTGCAGGCCACGCCGCACATCAAGAACTTGGATGAGGATCCCGGCATTCATTTGCGAGTGACCACTGTTGGGGTCAACCTTCTTGCTCGGTATCCTGGACGTACGTTCCAGCCTTACGTAGGAGTCGGTGTCGGTACGGTGATTGCCCATCTCAGTGATACCGCCACAGTACAAAGCAATACCAGTGTTGCTGGTGGGTGGAATGTGCTTGTGGGCCTGCGCGCATTCGTTACCCCCTATGTCGCAGTCTTTACTGAATACAAACATACAGGGGCCACGCTCCGGTTCGATCAGGCGTTCGACACTGGAGGCTTTGAAGGTATCTACAGAGCACAGCATCTGTTGGTCGGCCTCTCCTATCATTTCTAGGAGCGGAGAACTGCTATGCCTCGAATTATTGACTTCGCATTTCTTCTCGGTGGGCTTTTGATCCTGACTTCCTGTGCGGAGTCCGCTCACCAGATTCAGCGAAACGCGGGCAACATCGACGTGCCTCTTGAGTTGGCAAACCAGATTGATACCAACGTGAACTTTGTTGATGTAAAAGCAGCTCCTGCCAATTACGTCGGGCGAGTCATTATGGCCGGTGGTGTCGTCATCAGCGCCAAACGGACGAAGGACCAGACTGAAATTGAGATTCTCCAGCTTCCTCTCGAAGGAGGAGAGCCTTCGACAACAGACCGGCTCCGATCCGAAGGGCGTTTCCTGGCTGTCCGAGAAGAGTTCTTCGACCCGGCGACTGTGCCTCCTGGGACTCCGATTACCGTCATTGGTGTCGTCAAGGGTTCAACCACAAGGCCGCTGGATGATGGTGAGTACAGCTATCCCATTCTTGATATCAAACACTTTACCGACTGGAGCAGGGTCGCTTCACAACGATCAGAAGGCAGTGCCGCTGCATTCTACGGCCCGCACTACTCGCCGTTCGGCTATTGGGGGAGGCCGTACGGATACTCTCCCTATTTTGGACGGCCTTCCCCCTTTTATAGTCAGCCACGGCCGCCATCGTCACCGCCACCTCCTCGACAAAATGTCCCACCACGATTTAGGAAAAGATGATGATCCTGGATGATCAGATAGGCGGTTGCGCCTCCGTAGCGTGCCTTAGCCCAGTGTGGATTTTTTGCGGCGCCCTTACTTAATTGACACTTTCTCAAAGCCTATGTTAGCTTCACCCCTTCGCGCTGGCTGAATCCAGCGTGCCTACACCTTGCTCCCAACTCGTTTGGGGGCCTTTGTCCAGGAGGATTGCTGCATGGAGCTCTACGAGTCTCTGTTCATTATTCGTGCGTCTGTCTCCGACCAGGAGACCACTGCCTTGATCGAGAAGATGAAGGCAGTGGCGGAAAAGACCGGCGCAAAGTTCATCAAATCAGAAAATTGGGGCAAGAAGAAACTCGCCTACGAGGTGAAGCGGGAACGCAAGGGCACATACGTCTACTTCTACTTCAGAGCGCCGAACATCACGGTCGGTGAATTGGAGCGGTCTTATCGTCTGGAAGACACCATCATCAAATTTTTGACCGTCCACCTCAAAAAAGAACTGGTGCCGCCACGGCCGCTAGAGACATCATCAGAGGAGTTTGCCGGTGGCCGGGTTTAATAAAGTCATTCTCCTCGGGAACCTCACGCGGAATCCTGAGCTGCGGTATACGCCGAACGGGACGCCGGTGGCCAGTTTGGGCCTCGCGGTCAGTCGGCGGTACAAGCAGGGCGATGAATTGAAAGAAGAAGTCTGTTTTGTCGACATTGTCGTCTTTGGCAAGCAGGCGGAACATTGCGGGCAGTATCTCAGCAAGGGGAACGGAATCATCGTCGATGGTCGGTTGCAGCATCGCCGATGGGAAACGGAAGACGGCCAGAAGCGCAGCAAGCATGAGGTGGTGGCCCAAACGGTGACGTTCATGCCGAAACGCCAGGATGGCGGTGGCAGCGGAGGCGGGGCTGAGGCGCCTGTGCACGATGACCCGGGGTTTGAATCCGACGAGCATGTCTAGACGAAGCCAGGTCTGTCCGGTCTATTCGGGCTATCTCGTCTGTCTGGTCTATCTGGGTAGTTCCGCTCAACCAAAGACCAGACAGACCGAATAGACCAGACAGACGAGATAGCCCGATAGACCAAATGAACAAGGCAGGCGGACTTTTCAGCATCCTGCTAACAAATAGGGAGACGGTTTATGGAGCGTGAACAGCAACAAGGCGGAGACCGAGACGGCGGCGGTGGAGGACGGTTTTTTCAGCGTAGACGGCCTTGCAGGTTTTGTATCGAGAAGGGGTCGATCGATTTCAAAGATGTCGGGCTGCTGAGAAACTTTTTGACTGAGCGGGGTCGGATTGTCCCGCGGCGCATCTCCGGCAATTGCATGAGGCATCAGCGCGAATTGACGGCCGCTGTCAAGCGGGCTCGGCACATTGCGCTCATCAGTTTCGCGGAAGAGCGATAACCACACGTTGGGAATGGGAATGCAGGTAGGCGCCACGATGGAACTGCTCAGGCCGCTGCTGGCTGACATCACTGTCGATGGGCTTTCGCTGGTCGGTGAGGTGACGGCGGAAGAACTCGGTCTCACCGAGGACGATGCTGTAGTCCTGGGACCGCTGGCTGTGAGCCTGGACCTGACCAATATCGAAGGGCTGGTCGCCGTGACCGGTGTGCTGGAAGGCACGATCATTCGCGAATGTGTGCGGTGCTTGAAGGGGTATGAGGATTTGCTGGCTTTTTCTGTGCGGGCGGCCTTTGTCCCGGAGCCCAAGTCATCGCCTCGTCATCCGAAGCGAGTCGATCCCCGAAAGGCGCGCGCGGAGGTCGTGGAGGCTGAGCCGGAAGAGGAGCCGGACGATCAGTATCAATACCAGGGCAATCAGCTGGAGCTGGCTCCCATGTTGCGTGAACACGTGATTCTATCGGCGCCAATGCAGCCGCTCTGTAACAACGATTGTTTGGGGCTCTGTGCGCAATGCGGGAAGAATTTGAATGAGGGGCCCTGTCACTGTGCCGTGGAACCACCAATTCCGGCATTTCGGGTGGTCCAGAGCATGAAACGCAAGACCGGCGGATCGTCAGATTCGTAGTAGGACCGTCAGCTATCGAACGTGAGAAGGAGTTGCCATGCCGAATCCGAAACATAAACATTCACGGGAACGCCGCGACAAGCGGCGCACACAGAAACTGCGCATCACCCCTCCGGGCATGTCCGTCTGTCCACAGTGCCACGAGATCAAGCTGCCTCATTACACCTGCTTGAATTGCGGAACGTATAAGGGCAAGGCGGTCATCCAGGTCGAAGAATCCTAGTCGGGTTCGTGACAGGGGCAGCAGCTGTGCTTGGTGGTTCTACGGATCACGACGGGATGATGACTGTTTGCCTGTTGCGTCGATCGGTTCACTGCTCTAAACTCCTCCCGCATGTCGCGTGGTAACTACTGATTTCCTTTCCCGTCCGCGCGATACGTCATCGTTCGATGAGTACTCAGCTCTATGAAGATCGCGCTAGATGTCATGGGCGGTGACCATGGACCGGCTCCGGCCATTGAGGGAGCTCTCCAGGCCGCCCAGGAATGCGATGTCGAAGTGCTGTTGGTCGGTGACGAGGCTATCATCACCGCCGAATGTCGCCGTCTCGGTTGTACGGACCCCCGCCTCTCTATCCGGCATGCCTCCCAAGTCGTTGAGATGCACGAGTCGCCTGCTTCCGTCGCCCGCAAGAAGCGGGATTCTTCTATCTGGGTTGCCACTGAATTGGTCAAGAGCGGCGAGGCGAGTGCCGTGGTCAGCCCTGGGAACACCGGCGCCAGTATGGTAGCGTCATTCTTTATTCTCGGACTGACGAAGGGTGTCGAACGGCCGGCGATCGCGACAAGCCTGCCCACATTGACTGGTACGGCGATCATGTTGGATGTGGGAGCCAATGTGGACTGTTCGGCTCAGCATCTGGCACAATTTGCCATCATGGGAAATGAGTACGGCAAACATCTCTTTGGGAAGCCCAACCCACGTATCGGGCTGTTGAGCATCGGGGAGGAAGATGGTAAAGGAAATGAGGTGACCAAAGAGGCGTTCAAGCTCCTCAAGGCCAGTCAACTCAACTTCATCGGCAATATCGAAGGCCGCGATGTGTATAGCGGGAGCGCCGATGTCGTGGTGTGCGATGGCTTCATCGGAAACGTTGCGCTAAAAATTTCCGAGGGAGTGGCCGATACGATCAAGAAGTTGTTAGTCAAGGAAATCTCCGGGTCATTCTTAGGCCGCCTGGCCTATCCATTCATTGCCGGGCCGTTGCGTAACTTGAAGAAAAAAATCGATTATGCGGAATTCGGCGGAGCGCCGCTTCTGGGCGTCAACGGTATTACCATGATCTGCCATGGCCGTTCGTCTGCCAAGGCGATCAAGAATGCCATTCGTCGGGCGAAGGGGCTGGCAGAGAGCCGTGTCGACGAGCTGATTCAGCGCGACATTGAAGAAAGTTTCTCGCAAGTCAAGCCTGTCGAGGATAAGCCGGCATGAAGGCCCGCATTGCAGGGACTGGATCCTATGTGCCGACCAAGGTGTTGACCAATGCCGATCTCGAACGGATGGTGGCCACCTCAGACGAATGGATCGTCGAACGGACCGGCATCCGAGAGCGGCATGTGGCCGGCCCCGGTGAAGCCTGCTCCGATCTGGCGGTGAAGGCGGCGGAACGGGCTCTGATCGCCGCTGGGGTGAGTGCGGCTGACCTTGACCTGATTCTGCTGGCCACCTGTACCGGCGATTATCCGCTTCCTGCCACGGCTTGTTTGATCCAGCATCAGCTAGGAGCGACGCGTGCGGCGGCGTGCGATTTGTCGGCCGCCTGTTGCGGGTTCGTCTATGCGTTATCGGTGGCGGATGCCTATGTGAGAACCGGCATGCGTCATGTGTTGATTGTCGGATCTGAAGTGATGTCGGCGATTACCGACTGGACCGATCGCAATACCTGTATTTTATTCGGCGATGGGGCTGGGGCGGCAGTGATCAGCGCCAGTGAGAACGACCGGGGCATCCTCTCGACGCATCTTCGTTCCGATGGCGCCCTCTGCGATTTGATTGCAGTGCCTGGGGGAGGATCGCGTTTACCTCCCTCTGAGAAGGTCGTGGCGGAACGGATGCAGTACATCAAGATGAAGGGGAACGAGACCTTCAAGGTGGCAGTTCGAAACTTGGAAGAGGTCGCTCGGGAGACTTTGGCTGCGAATCATCTCCGGGTTGAAGATCTTGACCTCTACGTGCCGCACCAAGCGAATGTGCGTATTCTCAAAGCGGTGGCCGAACGCCTCGGACTTCCTCCGGAGAAAGTGATGTTGAACCTCGATCGATATGGGAATACATCTGCAGCCTCAATTCCCATTGCCTTGGATGAAGCCGTGCGGCAGGGGCGCATCAAAGACGGGAGTGTGGTGATGTTAGGGGCTTTCGGCGCCGGACTGACGTGGGCATCGGCGCTTATCAGGTGGTAGCGGACGAAGCTATCAGCGATCAACTCCGGAATCGGAAATTCTCGCTGATGGCTGAGGGCTGACCGCTGACGGCTTTCCGGAACTTTTTCCCGTTGACATTCCAAGGAAATTCGACGATATCTAACCTCACGGGGATGGTGCAGTGCGCCTTCCCCTGCTTCGAATAATTCGATGATGAGAGTAAACGGTAGCCTCGTGCAATCACTCCGGTAGTATGGTGACTCTCCAATCAACCAGGGCAGCCAGTATCGGGTTGGTCTTCCCAGGCCAGGGGTCTCAGTCAGTCGGGATGGGAAGAGCCTTGGTAGAGGCTGATCCCAGCATCAGGATTCTTTACGAGGAAGCCTCGTCGATACTGAGGTACGACATTGGCGCACTGTGTTTTGAGGGACCAGTGGAACGATTGAACCTCACGGAATATACTCAGCCTGCATTGCTGGTCAGCAGCATTGCCGCGCTCCAGGCGTTCAAGCCATTAGGCATCGCACCGATTGCGGTGGCGGGTCATAGCCTGGGTGAATATTCGGCCCTTGTCGCCGCTGGTGGAATGACCTATCGCGAGGCGGTGGGGATCGTACAGAAGCGAGGCCGCTATATGGCTGAAGCCGTGCCGCCTGGGACTGGGCTTGTCGCCGCGCTTCTTGGCCTCTCGGTTGACGTGGTGAAAGAGGTCTGTCGAGAGGCCTCGTCTGTAGGAGTTGTGGCTGCAGCGAATTTCAATTCACCAGGCCAGATTGTCATTGCCGGGGAAAAGGCCGCCGTGGAACGGGCCATTGAACTGGCGAAGGCCAAGGGATGTAAGAAAGCAATCCCTCTTCCCGTGAGCGTGCCGGTGCATACCCCATTGATGCAGAAGGCCGCCGATCGACTGGCCGGAGATTTGGCTGCGATCACCTGGTCCGATCTCAAAATGCCACTGATTAACAATGCCGAAGCGAAAGCCATTACGAAGGCGAGCGATATTCGGGCCTCGCTGGTACGACAACTTCCTTCGTCGGTGCTCTGGGAAGATTCGGTGAAGGCCATGGCTGCGATGGGTGTGACGACCTTAGCCTACATCACCGGGCACGTGTTGCACGTGAACGGGGGGATGTTGATGCCGTGACGACTGTGTGAACAGAATATTGTATGATGCTGCGGCGGGGTTCGCAGCGACAAGGAGGGTCTAGGATGGGGAAGGAGGCAGGAAAATCAATGGGTACTGTGGATGAACGAGTCAAGAAAATTATCGGTGAACAGCTCGGAGTCGAAGAGGATGAGGTCACGCCCGAAGCCAGCTTCGTGGAAGATCTCGGCGCTGACTCGCTCGATACGGTTGAGTTGGTGATGGCCCTCGAAGAAGAGTTCGGTATCGAGATTCCCGACGAAGATGCAGAGAAGATTCTGACCGTTGGGAAAGCGTTGGACTATATCAAGGAAAAGGCCTAGCGGTTGCAGGACGCGATGAGTCCTCGTTCGACCAGGCGAATTGTGGTGACCGGTCTGGGGCTGATCACACCTCTGGGAACGGGTGTCGAAAAGACCTGGAAGGCCATCTGTGCCGGTGAATCCGGCATCGGTCGAATTACGAAGTTCGACCCTTCCGCGTATGATGCTCAAATCGCCGGTGAAGTGAAAGACTTCGATCCAGCCAAGTTCATCGAGAAAAAAGAAATCAAGAAAATGGATGCGTTCATCCACTATGCCGTGGGCGCTGCCCAACTGGCGGTGGAAGATGCAGGATTTACTGTGGCGCCTGAAGAGGCCACGAAAGTCGGTGTGTATATCGGATCGGGCATCGGGGGGCTTGGGTCGATCGAGCATTATCACACGATTCTGCAGGAGAAAGGCCCCGGACGCGTCTCGCCGTTTTTCATTCCCATGACCATCATCAACCTGGCTTCCGGACAGGTGGCGATCCGATTGGGCGCCAAGGGACCGAACTCCTGTGCGGTGACGGCCTGCGCAACAGGTAATCATTGTATCGGCGACGCCTATCGATTGATTCAGGCCGGGGATGCAGATGTCATGATCGCAGGCGGGGCGGAAGCCGCCATTACCCCGTTGGGGGTTGCGGGATTTGCCGCGTCGAAGGCCCTATCGTTCCGCAACGCTGATCCGACAAAAGCGAGCCGGCCGTTCGACAAGGATCGGGACGGGTTCGTGCTTGGCGAAGGCGCCGGAGTTGTCGTGTTGGAGGAACTGGAGCATGCGCGACGGCGCGGGGTCCGAATCTATGCCGAACTCATCGGCTACGGCATGAACAGCGACGCCTACCATATTACCGCCCCGTCCGAAGAGGGAGAAGGCGCGGTGCGCTGTATGGAGCTGGCGCTCAAGGATGCCGGCATCGGCAAGGACCAGGTCGGGTACATCAACGCGCATGGTACGTCGACGATGGCGGATGCGATTGAGACCAAGGCTATCAAGCAGGTGTTCGGTGAGCAGGCTTACCGTATCCCGGTGAGTTCGACCAAGTCGATGACCGGCCACCTACTCGGGGCAGCCGGTGGGATTGAAGCGGTATTTACGGTCCTGGCGCTTCACCACGGGATACTTCCTCCGACGATCAACTTGGACCATCCGGATCCTGCCTGCGATCTGGACTATATCCCGCACAAGGCCAGACCGGCCACAGTGAGGGTCGCACTGTCGAACTCTTTTGGGTTCGGCGGGGTCAATGCCTGCCTACTCTTCGGGAAACCAGATGCCTAGAGGCTCCGGAAAAACCAAGTTTATAGACACCATGCACCGTTAGAATCTTGTATATTGGTTTCGATGTCAAAATATCTTCAGGATGCTCAAAAAGGCTGTTCAGCAAGGCCGCAGCGAGTGAAGACCGGAGGCGTACCCTCTGGGGTACGTTGAGGATCTG
>NEWR02000009.1:576452-584035 GCA_002869885.2 Nitrospira sp. CG24C | reverse complement strand
ATGTTCCGTATGAACCAAGTTTTTCCGAAACCTGCTAACCGGCCTGTGCGAGGGATACACTCGCCACTATGACTTCGGTTTCCTCCGCCGACTCACTCCAATCTTCGTTGGGCTATCGATTTAAGGCGCTGGCTTTGCTCGATGAAGCCTTGACTCATTCCTCTCTCGTCAACGAACAGAAAACAGCTTTGCCGCAACATAACGAACGGCTTGAATTTCTCGGGGATGCTGTGTTGTCGCTGGTGATGAGTGAGTATCTGGCCTCGGCATTGCCGCAGTCTTCAGAGGGAGCCCTCTCAAAGCTGAAAGCCCAGGTGGTGAGTGAGGCATCGTTGGCGCAGGTGGCCCGCCGGCTTGGACTGGGAGAGCATCTCAAGCTTGGGCGTGGGGAGGACCGTTCGAAGGGGCGTGAGAAAGACTCGTTGCTGGCCGATGCGCTGGAGGCGGTGCTGGCGGCGGTTCATCTTGACGGGGGGTACGAGGCAAGCCGCATGGTGACGCGGCATATTTTCTCAGAGGAACTCACGCATATTGCCGCGCAGCAGGATCAGCCGGGGGCAGGCGACTACAAGACCCAGTTTCAGGAGTGGTGCCAAAAGCGGCATGATACATTGCCCCGCTATGCGATTGTTCGAGAAACAGGGCCAGACCACCAGAAGCTATTCGAGGTGGAACTGTCTATTCAGGGCGAGGTCGTGGGCGTGGGGTCCGGGCGGAGCAAAAAGGAAGCAGAACAACAGGCGGCGAAACAAGCCCTCCGACAAGTAGGAAGCTAAGCAGGTCGTTATGGTAGGGTGTGACCTTGTGAGCAGATCAGTTATTTTCCAGGGAGGCTGATGATGCAGAGACGAAATCTAGTGAAAATAGTGGCAGTGACGCTCATGCTCGGCGGGAGCCTGTTGCTGGGCCTGGGAGGCCTTTTTGCAGCTGATAAGGCCCCAACGGGAAAAGTGGAAGGGGTGAAAGGTCCCAAGGCCACGATCAAAACGAAGTTTGGCGATATGGACGTCGTGTTCTTTCCTGAAAAGGCTCCCAAGCATGTTGAAAGCTTCATCGCGTTGGCAAAGGCAGGCTTCTACAACGGCACGATCTTTCATCGGGTGATTCCAGGATTCATGATCCAGGGTGGCGACCCCAACACCAAGGATCTGAATAAGCCGGAGACCTACGGTCAGGGTGGACCGAGTCAGAAGCTCAAGGCGGAGTTCAACGATATTCCTCACAGACGAGGGATTCTTTCCATGGCACGCACGAACGATCCCAATAGTGCCGGCTCGCAGTTCTTCATTGTCGTCAAGGATTCGAATTTTCTCGATGGGCAATATACGGTTTTTGGCGAGGTGGTGAAGGGGATGGAAGTCGCGGATAAGATTGTCAACCTTCCGAAAAACAGCCGTGATCTTCCAAATGAACGGGCGGAGATGACGATCGTGGTGCTGGAGTAAACGATGCAAGGGTGGTGGGCAATGACGCGTGATTCTGTTGTCATGAGAAGTCTCATGCTGTGCGGAGTGTTGTTGGGAATCGGGCTCCTCACCGGTTGCGGAGGGAATGCCGACGTGATACCGGTTACGCCTCCGCCAAGCCCTGGGCCCAAAGCCATTCTTAAGACGAAGTTCGGAGATATCCACATCAAGTTTTATCCGGATGTCGCTCCGAGGCATGTTGAAAACTTTATCAAGTTGGCCAAGTCAGGATTTTATAACGGGACGATTTTCCACCGGGTTATCCCAGGTTTTATGATCCAGGGCGGTGATCCCAATACCAAGAGTTCGTTGCACAAGGACACGTATGGTCAGGGTGGGCCCAAGGATGAGAAGGGGAATCCTGTCTTGCTCAAGGCGGAATTCAACGACACCCCTCATAAGCGCGGCATTGTGTCGATGGCGCGAGCGAACGAGCCTGATACAGCCGGGTCGCAGTTCTTTATTGTGGTCGAGCCGTCCCCTTTTCTGGATGGAAAATACACGGCGTTCGGCGAGGTGACCAAAGGCCTTGGCATCGCCGATAGAATCGTGGTTCTGCCAAAAAACGATCGCGACTTGCCGAACGACCGGATTGAGATGACGGTGACGATTGTTGATTAGCTGCGCGGTCTCACGGACTCCCGTGCTCCTAGCCCGCATTACTGAGCGCTTCGTAACTACTCAGGTGTGCAAGGCCGAAGGCCGAAGTTCCGAACACTTCAGCCTGAACCCCTTCAGCCTATCTACCTGAGTAGTTACATTTTTTCGATGAATGTGCGAAGGCGGGATCGTTCGGACGGGAAAAAGAGGATGAAGTTCAGGCCGAATGCGTTGCCGGAGACCCAGCGCACTGCGGCTCGTTCGACTTTCACCGGTGACGATTGGTTGGGAAGTTGAATAAGGATCTGAACGTCGAGTCCCTCCGCCATATTGATGTCGGACTCGGCACGACAGCCTGACGTCGAGATGTTTGTGATCGTGCCCTCGCCTTCGATCTCACCGGAAGAAAACCTCAGAAAGCAACGCAATTCCACGCGGCGGGCTTTTCTGATCTTTCGTTCTTTCTCCGCGCTCATGGGGTCTGCTCTATCGTCATGGGAAGTCGCCAGCAATCAGTGGTGGTGACAGCCTGGTCCATGGGTATGGGACTCAGGCGCCGGGGGCGGCATGAATTGCTGCCCTGGCAAAATGATGTGGCCCGGTTCACGTTGCTTGGTCAGGTGTTCTGCAATCTCAGGGTGGTAGGCCCGCACATAGCCGATGAGCCCACCGAGAAACCGTTGCGATTGAAAGTCCGTGCCGGAAAAGCGTGAAACGAAGGCGATCGCGCGGTCCAGTATTTCCGGTGCGGAAGACATATCGGCGATTTCTTCAGGATTCTGTTTCTTGAACGTGTCGTATTCCTTCTTCAAGTGTTCTGCAAAGACCGGCATCGGGCCGGCAGGCACATGGAGGGGACTGAGCGTTCGCCGTAAGGCCTGCAGCGCTGCCACAATCTCCGCATCTTGCCCGTCGCGGCGGCTGTGAAAGTAACCGAAGATCACCACTTCAACGAGATTGAAGAGCGCCACGGTTTTTTTGCCGCCTAGCTCGTCCAGTTCACGATAGAAATCCCTGCGCACCGGCATGAATTGTACCGCCAGCCGTTTCTGCTGATAATCGCTCCCGGACTCGAGATAGACGCAGTCGGCAGGGCATGAGACCCGCACGATTCGGTGTTCTCCGCAGCATTGACTGCAGATCAGTCCTGCCAAGGCGGGGCAAGGCCGCTTGCCTTTCCGTTGTGCGCAGTAGGCGCATTGGCTCATTTTTTCTCTGGCCCTTCCGGCGCCGGCTTCGGTGGAGGCGGGATGAAGCCATAGTCTGCCAATGTCCGTTTTTCCTGCTTTGATTTCGCACTAGTGGGGGTTTCGAGCCCATTCATCTCTGCCGCATGCGCCAATTCGTAGGGTACAAGGATGAGGTTGTTGGCACGGTCGATGCTGAGATCGCCCGGCGAGGGCAAGAATTCGGCGATGACTTGAAACCGTTTGTCCCAGCTCATGCGCCAGACTTTTCCGGTTGTGAAATCGGACACGTACATGTTGCCCCAGCGGTCGAAATCTACTCCGCGAAGATTCTGAAAACGGTTGGAAAAGAATCCATTGGAGAAGAGCTCCGTCACCACGCCTTCCGGAGAGACTTCGGAAATTTTTCCCTTCTCCCAACTGACCGCGATGATCTGACCTGACTTAGGGTGGATGGCAAGGCCAGAGGGGCCTGCGAGAGAGCGGTCCGTGACCAGCACGGAAAACGTCTGGGTGGCCAGATCGAAACGGTAAATCGTGTTCGCTTTTTGGTCGGAACAATAGAGGTATCCCTTGCCATCGAAGGTCACGTCGCTCAAGGAGGCTTGTCCAGTCGCGGATGATCGGATGGTGTGGGCCAGGACTGGTTTGCCGGTAGTTGTGTCAAAGCCCCGCAGGGTGTCGAGATCGGCCACGTAGAGTATGTGTTCTACCAAGGCCATGCCTTTGGGGGCATGGAGGGTGACGTCGTCCTTCCCTCCTTGGATAAACTTCAGGTTGAGGAGTTTCCCATTGGGATTGAGTTTGGTGATGAATCCGTTGTTGTCGGCGGTCTCCGCTTCGCCGTTCACGCTCGTGATGAAATAGTTCTTCTCGATGGGATCGTTCACGAAGCTGTAGGGAGACTGCAGTTCCGTTACGGTGATCTGGGCGCCGACTGGGCTCACGATCGCAACGAACAGGCTCAAGGTAAGCCAGGCTGCCGGATGGCTGAAGACACGTCTCAGAGAGGGTATGACAGAGGAGATTCTGTTCACAGGGTCGATGGCTGTAGATGGTGGTTGATGTGGCTATCGTAGCTGCCAGCTGAAGAGCCTGTCAAGAAAAGGAGGTAAGGCGAAAACGGACGTGAGGGGTAAGGGGTTAGGGGTAAAGGGTAGGCAGAGCAGCGATCAACATAAGATTCCCAAGTCCCTCGCCTCACGGATTGGCAGAACGTTGACTTGCTCAAAAATGCCCTGGTATGGTGCCGTGATTTTTGAATCAAGAACCTACAATTTCGCGTGAGGAGGGAATTGTGGCGGCACGATTGATCGATGGCAAAGCTTTGGCACTGCAAGTACGCGAGCGGCTGGCATCCGAATCAGCATTGGTCTTGGCGAAGACAGGGGTGAAGCCAGGCCTGGCGACGATTTTGGTGGGCGACGATCCTGCCTCGCATCTCTATGTGAAGAGTAAACAGAAGGCCTGTGATGCGGCGGGCATCTATATCGACGACCACAAATTACCGGCGAGCACGACGCAAGCAGAGCTGTTGGCCTTGATCGAAAAGGCGAACGCCGATCCAAGGATCCACGGGATATTGGTGCAGTTGCCGCTTCCGAAGCATATCGACAGCAAAGTCGTACTCGAAGCGGTGTCGCCCGACAAGGATGCAGACGGGTTTCACCCCTACAATTTTGGCAGGCTTGTCGAGGGCCATCCGGTGTTTGAAGCCTGCACACCGAAGGGCGTCATCAAGATGATCGAATCCACCGGCGTGAGTATCGAAGGAAAGCGCGCCGTCGTATTGGGGCGGAGTAACATCGTCGGCAAGCCGTTGGCGCTCATGTTGCTTCAGCGCAACGCCACGGTGACGATTTGCCACTCCAAGACGAAGGATTTGCCGGCGGTCTGCCGCGAAGCCGAGCTGCTGCTCGTCGCGATCGGGAAAGCCAAGTTTGTTACGGCAGACATGGTGAGAGAAGGCGCGGTCGTGATCGATGTGGGAACAAACAAAACTCCTGAGGGCAAACTGTGCGGCGATGTCGATTTTGAACCGGTCAGCCAGAAGGCGGGTTGGATCAGTCCTGTGCCGGGCGGTGTCGGGCCGATGACGATCGCGATGTTGCTGGACAACACGGTGGAGTCAGCGAAGCGCAAAGCGGGAATGCTGTAGCAGAGATGGGCGCTCCCTTGCTCGCAGAACGCGCACGATAAAACTGTGCTCGCTTGGGATAGGGGCGCGTCTCGGCGCGCCCAGGGCGGGCGGGTAATAAGCGTTCGCGCAGGGGGAGCGCTCCATCCCTCCTACAGCTGTGAAGTGGAGGGAGAAAACAAAAGATGAGTCGCGAACCTCGGCGATTACGAGAGGTGCTCGATCAGGGACAGTTTGCTGTCACGATTGAGTACAATCCTCCCAAGGGCACCAACATCTCCAGCGTGCTGGAGAATGCCAAGCAGTTGGTGGGGCGCGTGCATGGGGTCAATGTGACGGATAATACGGCTGCCGTGGTGCGGGCCGGGTCTCTCTCCGTCTGCCGCCTCCTCTACGAACTTGGCCATGATCCGGTGATGCAGATGACCTGCCGTGATCGGAATCGGATTGGGATACAGTCAGACCTCATGGGCGCCTCCATGCTCGGCATCCAAAATATTCTGTGCCTCACCGGAGACTATCCGACCGTCGGAGACCACAAAGAAGCGAAGCCGGTCTATGACCTGGATTCTGTTCAAGTCATGCAGTTGGTGCAGGGGCTTAACAACGGGCGGGACATGGCCGGCAACAAGTTGGATGGCTCGACAGCCTTTACGATCGGCGCCGCTGTGACACCTGAAGCTGACCCGCTGGGGCCGATGCTCGCCAAGTTTGAAGTCAAGGTGAAAGCTGGCGCCCAGTTTTTCCAGACACAGGCGATCTATCATCCGGAGCAGTTCGCGTCCTTCATGAAGGCGGTTCGACCGTTCAAGTCCAAGGTATTGGCGGGCATTCTCGTTCTTCGGAACGCCAAGATGGCGGAGTTCATGAACGCGAACATTCCCGGCGTGTCGGTTCCCCAGGAGATGATCGATGAACTCAAAGCGGCAGGCCCCGAGCGAGCGGAGGATGTCGGGGTGGATATCGCGGTGCGGACCATCAAGGCGGTGCGGCCCTACTGCGACGGAGTCCATATTATGGCGATCAAAGCCACACACCGGCTGGCGGACATTCTCACCAAATCGGAAGTGGGTTGATGACGATCCCCGAGTTTACGCGGCATAAACAGGATAAGAAGAAGCTTATCGTCGTCACAGCCTACGATGCGCTGTTTACACGCATAGTCGAACAGGCCGGCATCGAGACCATCTTAGTCGGCGATTCACTCGGTGTGGTCGTGCAGGGGAAGGCCAATACGCTCTCTGTGACGATGGCCGAGATGCTCTACCATACGAAGCTTGTGGCGGGGGCTGCCCAACGAGCGCTGGTCATCGGCGACATGCCGTTCATGTCCTATCAGGCCAGCAGCGAGGAAGCGGTCCGAAACGCTGGTCGCTTTCTGCAGGCCGGAGCTACCGCTGTAAAGATGGAAGGCGGCGCAGTGGTTGCCGACCGTGTGGCTGCAATGACCAGTATCGGCATTCCGGTGATGGGGCATCTTGGTATGACTCCCCAATCTGTTCATCGCTATGGCGGCTACAAAGTGCAAGGGAAAGAATCGGATCATGCGCGGGTTTTGCTGAATGACGCCAAGGCCCTCGAAGCAGCCGGCGTCTTCGCCATCGTGCTTGAAGCGATTCCTGCCGAGTTGGCCAAGACCATCACGGAGCAATTGACTATTCCGACCATTGGAATCGGGGCCGGTCCCCACTGTGATGGCCAGGTGCTTGTGCTCTACGACCTCCTCGGGCTCTTCGATGAATTCGTGCCGAAGTTCGTCAAACCCTATGCCCACCTCAAGGCCGACGCGCTCCAAGCTCTCCGCCGTTATAAAGAAGAAGTCGAACAGGGAAAGTTTCCGTCGGACACAGAAAGTTATCACTAGCAGACGAAGTTCTACGCGAGATCCTGCTCATGCAGGCGAATGAGCGTGGTGCGAAAGTTCGAATCAGCCATGTGCCGCCGCAAGTTTTCGTTGAGGACTTCCACATCAATCCCCATATAGAACCTGGGTGTTTTCTGTAAACGAAACATGCCGCTGGTCAGTAGTTTTCCCGCTGCCTGGTGGTTGCCGGTGAAGAGTTTGAGGTTCGCCGCAGCGAGCTGGATGAGGGCTTGGAAAAAGTTTCCTTGTTCGGTGTCGTGGCCCGCTGCATGCCAAAAACCTTCAAAGACTTCGTGGCATTCCCACCAGTAGGCGAAATTGTAGAGATC
>NEWR02000009.1:541680-576352 GCA_002869885.2 Nitrospira sp. CG24C | reverse complement strand
GTCCCCACTGTGATGGCCAGGTGCTTGTGCTCTACGATCTCCTCGGGCTCTTCGATGAATTCGTGCCGAAGTTCGTCAAACCCTATGCCCATCTCAAGGCTGATGCACTCCAAGCCCTTCGTCGCTATAAAGAAGAAGTCGAGCAGGGCAAGTTTCCGTCTGAAACAGAAAGCTATCATTAGCCCGCATTATTCATGACGGTTCGTTGCGAAATCGCGCAGTCGCGTCGTGAGACGGGCATGCGGAGCCGTGAGAGCCCGAGGCGTACTTGAACAGTACGTCGAGGGAGCGAACGGCGAGCCTGCCAGCCGAAGGCTTGTCGCAGCAGCGAATCCGCGATTGCAGCAGAAGTGTTCATGAATAATGCGGGCTAGTAGGCGAAGTTCTACATGAGATTCTGCTCATGCAGGCGAATGAGCGGTGCGCGAAAGTCCGAATCGGCCACGTGCCGACGCAAGTTTTCGTTGAGGTCGGCCACATAAATCCCCATATAGAACCTGGGTATTTTCTGCAAACGAATCATGCCGCTGGTCAGTAGTTTTCCCGCTGCCTGGTGGTTGCCGAGGAACTGCTTGAGGTTGGCGGCGGCGAACTGGATGAGGGCTTGGAAGAAGTTCCCTTGTTCGGTGTCGTGACCAACTGCATGCCAGAGCCCTTCGAAGACTTCGTGGCATTCCCACCAGTAGGCAAAGTTGTAGAGGTCGATCCCATACAGGTAGTCGTCTGATTTCTTCCATGCCTCAGGTGGAAATGCCGATGGCGCAGGCTCGGGTTTGCCGTAGGAGTGGCCGTGTGGATCACGGCGTGGATGAGGATTTTTACCAGGCACGAAACGGTAAACGGGGAAGGGACGTGCGGAGTAGCGAGGCCAGGAAGTATCAGAGGGGTGAGGCTCAGTCACGGCGTGGTTTATCCGCGCAATCGACCTGAAAAACGGAGCGGTCTTCCAGCCGAACAGCCGTCAGTTGCCTGCCCCATATGCATCCGCTATCGATGGCAAGCAGATGGGGTTCCAGGTGCAGCCCGAGTGCCGCCCAATGGCCTGTGATGATTGTCGCGCCGGTATTGCGCCGACCGGGAATGCGAAACCAGGGAGTGAAGCCGACGGGAGTTTCGTCTGGAGAACCTGAAAAGCTCGACATCTCACCGGTTGGCGTACAGGTTCGGAGTCTGGTCAATACACGGGTGATGCTCACGAGACGTTCGAGTCCCTTGAGCGAGGAGTTCCATTGCGGGGCCGGCCCATGAAAGAGCGCTTGAAGAAAGGTTCGATACTCTGGTCCGCGCAGTAGGGTCTCTACTTCATGCGCCAGAGCCGCTGCCTCTTCAATGGTCCATTGTGGCAGGATGCCGGCATGGACCATGAGGAACGATCCTTCGCGATGATGAAGCGGCTGGCGCCTCAGCCAATCGATGAGATCGGCACGATCGGAGGCGGAAAGTATGTCCTGGATCGTATCTTTGGGCCGAAGCGTCGTGACGCCTTCAGCTGTTGCCAGCAAAAACAGATCATGGTTTCCCAAGACGAGGCGAACGGATGTGCCAAGATTCTTGATGAACCGGAGAGTACCCAAAGAGTTGGGGCCTCGGTTGACAAGGTCTCCAACCAGCCAAAGTCTGTCGGAGCCGGGAGTGAAAGCAATCCGGTCCAGAAGTTGTCGGAAGGAAGCAAGGCAGCCTTGAATGTCGCCGATTGCGTAGGTGGCCATGAGTGGGAATTTATCAGGCTTCGGGGCCTCAATGACGGAAGAGGCTTAAGGGTATTTCGCTTCAATGATGCTACGGAGCCCGCCACGGGCGGCGAAGGTGCCGGTCACTTTGGCCCAGACGGGGCGGCAGGCTTTCACGATGTCGTGTAAAATTCGGTTGACTGCGTTTTCATAAAAGATACCGAGGTTTCTGTACTCATGGAGGTACATCTTCAACGACTTCAGCTCTAGGCATTCTTTGTCCGGCATGTAGTGCAGTGTGATGATGCCGAAGTCCGGGAGGCCAGTTTTCGGGCAAATCGCGGTATATTCCGGGATCTCGATGGTGATTTCGTAGCCCTTGTATTGGTTCGGAAATGTTTCGATGCCCGGCAAGGGGTCGGTAATCCCGCTCTTTGCATGCCGCTCGTTGTATCCGAGCTTGGTGCTCCCGGGTTTCTTCCCTAGCGTTTCACGTTTCACGTTTCACCTTTCACGTCTTCAGCACCCCTCACGTCTTCCTAGACTTGTTTCATCCACTCGACTTGGCCGATTTTTTCCAATTGAATGTAGAGCGTCACCCAGGGACAGGCCATTTCCGGGTACACTTCACACAGCCCCCCCTTTCGGACGCCTCCGCAAGGGCCGTGGCTCATGAATTTCGGGCACTCGGCTTTGAGCGAACTATCCGGAATCGGAGGGCGCTTATGGACTCCACCGGCCTGTTGAGCGCCTTCGTCTTCCCCAAGGATGATTACGCGTGTTGACATAGGAGTCTAGTCTAGACAGGTTTTACGGAATCAGCAATGTCTCTTTCCAATTCTGTGAAATCAGTCGCCTTTTCGGCTGGTGTGGAAACAGGGCGAAATGTAAGCGGTTAGGGCGAATGGCCTACAGGCCAGGACTAGGCTAGGTCTTCTTTTTAGCATGGTGGGCCTTCTGAAAAGTTGCGTTGATTATCAGGAAGTTATATTATTACCCCGGTTCGTGCACTGTTCGAGGATGTTATAGACGTTTCTCATTGACAGTCTTTTTTAGGCTTTGTTACCATGCCCCCTCCCTGAGTGGGTATTCAGTCCGGTTCGTTCAGTCTCGAATTCCTACGCTGTTGCAAATAGTTGTATCTTTCCGACAGGCAATGGATTGCCGTTGCCGCGATAGAGGGAGGTGTTCCGATGAGTCTTGATTATGTAAAATTTTCCGGTGGATTTGAAAAGTTCATGCCTAAAGAATATCGGGACATGGTTGAACATGGCCCGTTTGGAAAGAAAATTTCGGTCTCCCAAATGGGAAGCTTCAAGGAAATTCTTGAAGAGCATCCGATGTGCGCCGGCTGCGCGATGACGCTGTTCATCCGGCTGGCGATCATTGCCTTCCCCAACCCGGAAGATACGATTACTGTTGGCACGGCAGGCTGTGGACGGTTGGCGATTTCACAGGCTGCGATTCCGTTTGTGTACGGCAACTATGGCGATCAGAACGGTGTCGCGAGCGGACTGTCCCGTGGGCTGCGGCTGCGGTTCGGTGACAAGCCGAAAGATGTGGTCGTCATGGCGGGGGACGGCGGAACTGCGGATATCGGTTTCCAGCAAGTGCTCCACTCCTGGTTCCGAAAGGAACGATTCACCACGATCATGCTGGACAATGAAGTGTACGGCAACACCGGGGGGCAGGAGAGCGGCATGACCAACCGTGGCGCCGTCTTGAAGATGGCTCCGTTGGGGAAGAAGTTTGAGAAGATGGACATGTTGCAAATGGCAAAGGTAGCCGGGTGCGCCTATGTGGCGACGGTGGTTCCGAACAATCCCCGCCGCGTCGAGAGCGTCATCAAGAAGGCTGTGCTGATTGCCCGCGAAGTGGGCTCGACCTACATTCAAGCCTATACCTCCTGCAACATCGAGTACGCGATTCCCACCGACAAGGTGATGGAAGACGCAAAGACCGTTGAGAATGACCGGTATCAATTCACGGAATATGTGAGTGATGAAGCCAAGCAGTATCTGACTGAGCGGTATGGCTATAAGGACTATCTTCCGAAGGCGGCTGCTCCTGCCGCAGCAATTCCAACCAAGGCGTAAACGATTCGGAGGGAGATTCGGATATGGCAAAGCGCTTTAACATACGAATGGCAGGGGTCGGCGGTCAGGGTGTTGTGACAGGGTCACACATTCTGAGCACCGCAGTGATCCATGCCGGCGGTGAAAGCACGATCGTCCCATTTTATGGGTCGGAAAAACGGATGGCGCCGGTCGAGAGCTACGTCCGTGTGTCAGATGAACCGATCTATGAAATCGGGGAAATTACTTTCCCTCACATCATCATTATCTTCCATCCCCAGGTCATCACCCACGGCAAGTCCTATACGATGCCGTTCTACTTCGGATTGAAGGAAGATGGGATTGCACTGATCAACCATGATGGGCCCATGAGCCTTCATAGGGATCAACAGCGTGAGTTGGATGAGCGCCGTGCGAAGCTCTACTATTTCCCCGCCACCAAACTGTCCCTCGAAGTCGCAGGGATGGATCTGGCGACGAACATGGCCTTGATGGGTTGCATCGGAGCGATCACGGGACTGACTTCGGTTGAGGCGCTGGAGCAGTCGGTGAAGGACCGGTTCCTTGGCAAGGGATTTGTCGTCTCCGGTGGAACCGCGGCCTTAGACAGTGTCGTTGAGCGGAAATTCAAGAAGAAGCAAGAGTTGATCGATAAAAATGTGGCGGTGATACAGGCCGGCTGGAACTACGCAGTCGATCACGGTTGGGCTGCAACAACGGTCAAACGGTCGGAAGCCCGTGCGACCGTAAGCGCCTAACTAGGATTTAGCACGAAGGAGCACCATGTATCTGGTAGCCAATATCAATGTTGAGATATGTGCCTCGAAGAGTTGCAAACTCTGTACGCAATATTGTCCTGAAGCGAATACCATTCAGTATAGCGAAACCATGGGGACGGATAAGGGCTTCAAGTACATTCGGCTGAACAGATGAAGCGTGAAGGCTGAGTAGGGTCGAACTGCACGGGCGATATAGCGAAGAGGTGTCACTATGAGCGAAGCACTCGAAGCAGAACAGAAGACAAATCCCCAGGGCGATCCCATCACGAGTGTCGCGGCCCCTAAACCGGCCGAGGCGGCGGGCGCAAGGAAAGACCCCCATGCCGAAGCGAAACGGCAGAAGGTGGTCACGCCGGAATACTTGTTCCTCGAAGCCCCGCGAACGAAAGAATTCATCACGGGCAGCGAAGCGGCGAAAGAGGCTGTTCGGCGCTCCAACGTGGACCTGGCCATTGCCTATCCTATTACCCCGCAGAGCGAAACGATGCAGCTCATCGGCGTGCTCTACGGCGAAGGCTATGTGAAAGAGTATTATCGTGGTGAAGAAGAAGTCGGCGTCATGGCGGCGATGGCGGGCGGATCTCGCGCCGGTGTCCGCTGCTTTACTGCGACCGCAGGTCCCGGTACGCTCAGGGGTCTTGAAGGCATCGCGTCCTGGCCTGGGCATCGGCTGCCCATTGTCGCCATGTTCACGTGCCGCGTCGTGAATGCCCCCTTGGCCATTCAGCCTGACAACATCGAAGTGGCCTATCTATTGAACTCCGGCATGATCGTTTTCCATGCCGAGAATCAGCAGGACATGTACGATTTCATCCTGGCGGGGTTTACGATCAGTGAGAAAAACGATGTGACGCTCCCAGTCGGTGTCTGCTGTGACGGGTTCTTCGTGACCCATGCCCGTGGGTACGTCCGGATGCAGGACCGCAGCATGAAGCTGCCTCCTCGTGACGCCTGGCGTGGCGCGGTGCCGGTACTCGATGCGGAGAATCCTCCCGCCCGCTTATCCCGTGACGCCCCGGTTCAGAAGTCGAACTTTATGGCCTACAACATCCATGCGGTCTGGCAACAGGAAGTGTGGGCGGCAGTTGAACGGTCGCGCAAGTACATCAATCAGTATATGGGCGGGTTGCTCACGGCTGAGAATGTGGAAGATGCCGAGGCGGTGATTATTGCCTCAGGTAGCGCCGCGGCTCAGTCGAGAGAAGCCGTTCGTATTTGCGCGGAAAAGGGTATCAAGATCGGTTTAATCAAGGTTCGGTCGATCCGTCCGTTTCCGACGCAGGAGTTACGGAAGCTCTGCGGCAAAGCGAAACTCATTGTTGTCCCCGAGTTCAACTATGTCGGATGGTTGGCGAAAGAGGTGGCTACTGCGATTTACGGGTACTCTAACGCCAAAATCATCGGCGGGCCCCGGGTGTACGGTGGTCAGTCAATGCCGGTAGAGTTGATCGTGGACGAAGTTGAGTCCGGTCTGACCGGGAAGAAGTCGAGCAATGTCGCCCAGTCTTCGATTATGGGTGGTGCCGTCAATCAGGATGACGTCGCGCACTTCATGCGCAGTATCTGACGAGGTCTTGAAGCTAAAATAAAGAGCCCGATCCTTTTCAGGATCGGGCTCTTTTGTTTTGCAGTCTATCTGGTCTGTCTGGTCTATCTCGTGAACAAGACAGACCGGATAGACCAGACAGACCAAACAGACCTTCTTCTACCCTTGCAGCTCGTCTTGCACCATTTCCTCAGTCTCGGGCATGCCGTAGGCGACATACTTGGCATAGGAGAGATAGATCATGGCGCTATCTCTCATCGCTTTGGTGCCTTGGGATATGCGAAAGACTTGGTCTGGGTTGTGGGCTGGTGCTGCCCCCATCGTCTCCACGTGGCTTTGAAGGAGCATGGTGAATCGTTCCATCGAGTTCTCGACATCTTTGTAGGCCAGTAGAATTGCGTCTGTCATGGTTGTCCTCCTAATCGCCATCAGCTTACACTATGCCCATGCAACCCTTCAACGAGAAGAAACCGGCGGCCCTGTCATCGGAAGTTCTAAAGGTTCTGGCAAGGGTAACGTCAGACAGGGATCTCAGCGGTCACGCGCTGGCGCAAGCGGTCGTGAATCTGTCACGATTATTCACAACCGCACGGCCATCGTTGCCGATCCGTTACCTGGATGATCCAAACCATGCTGCCGCCTATTTCTCGTATTTTCTCCCTGTGAACCTCTCCAAAATCCAAGTCCTGCTGGATGAGCTGCCGAACGACAACAGCACTGAAACACCAGACCGACCGATGGCAGTGCTCGATCTCGGTTGTGGCCCAGGGACTGGAGCTCTAGCCCTGCTGGATTGGCTGTGGCATCGCAGCAGATTGTGCGGGGCGGGCCGTATGATCTGATTATTATGGCGAACTGTCTGAATGAATCATTTCCTACAGCGGCCGACCCTCCGGCAGAGCGGGCCGCGGTTGTCGGCCAACTGCTTCCGTTTCTCGCACCGCACGGCACCATCATGATCGTCGAGCCGGCATTGCGGCAGACGGCCCGTGCCTTACATCAGGTGCGTAATCACCTGCTCAAACAGGGGCTCTGTACGGTCTATAGCCCTTGTCTGCACGAGAAAGCCTGTCCGGCCTTAGACCATCCGGATGATTGGTGTCACGAGGAGCGACCCTGGCAGACGCCTCCTGCGATCGCTGCACTCGATAGGGATGTAGGATTCATTAAAGACGCGTTGAAGTTTTCCTATCTGTTGTTGCGTACAGACGGTCGCACGATCGTGCAGCGGAGTCCGCAGACCTTCCGGGTCGTGAGCGAACTACGAGAATTGAAAGGGGAGAAGCGAGCCTGGCTCTGCAATGAAACAGGCCGGCCTGAAGTCGGGCGGCTGGATAGGAAGGCTTCTTCTCACAATACAGCTGTCGATAGTTGGCATCGCGGCGCCATCGTGCAGATCGAGAGGATTGTGCGCAAGGAACGGGATGGGAAGGTCTCGCCGGTTGGAAGGATTGAGAGTGATGCGGCGGTGCAGATTGTTCGTCCGGTCTGAGTCAAGGATAGAAGGCAGATGGGAAAGGGCGAATGCTTTGGGTATGACATCATGCAGAAAGAGGGCCTCGGCTGACGAATGGCGGGCGGGCCAGCGTCGTTACTGAATTCGATGCAATTAGACCAGAAGGAAGCATGCACCCTCTCGCTTCGGCGCCTCCCGCGGCACCCCTTCCTCGGCGCTCTGAAGCGGAAGCCTTCTGGAATTCCTTCAGCTGCGATCATTCGATCGCAGTGCTTCAGTCAGTTCCAGCTTTCCTTCTTCAGACGCCGGGCGGGGACCTCGCCGCTCCGGCGCAAGTCGCTCTAAGCCGCATGCTTCGTTGTAGGATATAGAACCGGACTGGTCGCTCATAGACCGGTCCCGTTTCTCGGATAGTGGTGCCGCATACTTAGGGGTCACCCCAGCCATCCGTTTAAAGAATAGCGGGGACAGACCCCCCAATCGGCCTGTCCCTGCTCGGAGTGAGGTGGGACCAATGTTATTGCTCTGCATGGAGAAAGCGAATAGGATTCACTCGATCAGAAATGTGACTGGTGGGCATAGATTGATCCGTTTATCCAGAGAGATAGTGGCTAGTGACTGACCATGGAATTGATCAAGGCATATCCAGTGATCTTCCTGCTCACAGTCGTATTGCCTTTCGCAGGAGGGCTTGTCGGTGCGTATCTTGGATGGGATGCTTTGAATACTCGTGTGAAGAATGAGGATCATCGAACGAAGGTTGAATCCCAACTCACCGATCTGGATAGGAAGCTGGCTCCGTTAGCCGATCAGATTGCCACATTGCATAGCTACGAGCAGGCGCTTGCTCGGGCTAATGAGCGCGATCAAGTTTTATCAGCAGTCCTCGTTCAATATGAGCGCATGAAGTTCGCAGTCGATGCTCTCGATCGAATGCGGGGGAAGGGTAAGGCATCAGAAAGCGAGGAACTAGCGAAAAATATCCTCGACATGATTCGATCTGATCTCAATCCAATAAGAGTGGATCCAAATCTTCCAGGGCATCCTCTTATCATTCGGGTGGGGGCAAATTTCTTTCGCATTTTGTTCGCAGTGCCTATGCGAATACCTCCTAAGCTCGAATTCAGCGGTCTTCCGAATGGTGTAAACGCCAATGTTGTCGAAAATTCAAGGTTTGGGTTTAGTGTGACGTTCGTCCCGCTTACTATCGAGGTCGGCAGTTTTGGATTCACTGCGGATTCAGAGCTCTAGGCATCTAGCACTTGCAAGGAAATTAAACTGGTCTCGTTCATAGTCTTTTCACTGGTTGCTGTATTCCTTTGTGAAGGCGACAAGTCTGTGAGCGACTCGTCGCCGGCTCCTTTTCTTTTAGAGCAGCAGCACGTAGCAGGGTGACCGCTTCTGCGTCGCGAATCGCGTAGGCGAGGGCACCGCACTTGCCGAACAGATGCGATCCGCCCAAGGCGGACGGCGAGGACTGTTTGAAGTTCCTTTCAGGCGAAGCCTGGGAAGGAACGAGTTTCACAGCCGAGCAGATGAGAGGCTTAGTGCGGTCGAGCCGAAGCGTTTGAGCAGGGCAGAAGCGGTCACACTGCTATGGGATCGGAAAGGCTGATGGCTGAGGATGGTTAGGGGAGGAGAGGACTAATCCGCTTCTGGTTCTGCGCTGCCGTGCTGGTGACTCACCCGGTCTTCGTCGAACATCTCCGCCATTTCCTCGGCGATCATGTCGCCATCGTCTTGAATGGCAATGAGCGGGATTTCTTTTCTCACCTTGACTACTGGCTCTTGCGCGGGAGCTTCGGGTGGCGTGGCTGGAGTTTTTGGTGTCTCACTCATGTTGAAGAGTATACACCACGCAGGTGGTGAAAAGGGGAGCTATTCAAACGCTTCCAGGGAGGAAGGCTCCGGATATGTTTTTTGGCACGAGGTGCAGGTCAGGAAATAGATCGATTCTCGGACGGACATGGTGATGCGAAAATTGAGGCTCACGCCCTTATGGTTACAGGTTGGACAGGACATCTCTTTGAGACGGTAGGGAATATCCGGTTGTGTGCGCTGGTAGAACTCCATATCTGTGTAGATTGGGAAGGTGTAGTAGCATTTTCTACAGATCCCTCGCCATTCACCGTCTGCCTGCATAGAGCGCTCATCGATTCCGAAGCTTGACCCTTTACAAATAGCGCACTGAACAGTTCCAAGCCTGGTTTCCACTTCTTTCATGGTCGGGTTTGGCATCTGGCAGGTTCCTTGTAAAGAGGTTCGCAATGTCGTGCAGTCAGTATAGCGTTCACGTGGAAGCGACTGCAACGAGACAAGGCTAGATTTTCCTTTGACCTGGCGAGAGTGCCGCATATACTAGACCCATTATGCACTTGATCACTGAGAGTCTGTTGGTCGGAAATATCAACGATGCGAGGGAACTGCCGGTCAAGATCGGCGCATTGCTCCTCGTCGCCGCTGAGTATACGGTAGAGTCCCCTGATTGGCTGGTTTCCGGCAGGATTCCATTTTCGGAGTATGCAGAAGCCGAACCGCTCTTACTGGATCAAGCAGTGAGCTGGGTTGAACAGCACCAGCCGGGCAATCGGGTCATGGTCTGCTGCCGCGCCGGAATGGGCCGATCCGTGTCGGTGGTGATGGCTTATCTCTGTTGTGTCCAAGGGATGGAGTATGCCGAGGTTCTGAAGTTGGTCATGAGGCGCCGGCCCGGCGCCATACCCCTTCCAAATCTTGAAGAAGCCGTCAGGCAAGTTCGTCTTTTGCGCGAGGCACGCGCGAAGGATAAGAAGAAGCGCGCTTCACGGCCAGCCTCCGGTACCTAACCACAGTAGCGAAGTGCTTTCCCTCGCAGCTACTCTTCACACATTGCCTTTCTTGTGCCGCCCGTGGCCTAATCTAAAATCGTATGGCACAGATACAACCGCTTTACTGAGGGCCTTTCTCAATGCCCGAATTGCCGGAAGCCGAAGTCGTTGCTCAGCAGCTACGGACTCATCTCCTCGGCGCTCAGCTCAACGACTGCTGGGTTGGACGGGCGGATATTGTCCGGGAAGGGTTGCCCACGGTTCAGTGGTATCACGGCGCACGGCTGGAAGGGGTGGAGCGATACGGTAAGAGCGTCGCGCTGGAGTTTCAAAAAGAGGGCGAACATCGATATGTCGTCGCGGAGCTTGGCATGACCGGCCTCCTTCTCTTTCGCGCAACGCAGACGAAACACCCTCAGCACGTGCATGCCCGTATGTCGTTCACGGGTGGCCATGAATCAGAACTGCGTTATTGGAATCCTCGGCGGTTTGGGCGGCTATCTTTGCTTGATCAGGCAGGCCTCGACCGCTATCGTACTCGCCGCTTCGGGATCGACCCCCTCACGGTGCCACGCGATGAGTTCGTCCATCTCATGCAAGCCAGGCGTGGACGGTTGAAGCCGCTGTTGATGCATCAGCAAGTCATCGCGGGGATTGGAAATATATACGCGAACGAAATACTGTTTCGCGCCAGACTCCATCCGAACCGTGAGGTGAATCGGTTACGAGGGGCGACGATGATTAAACTCTATGACACTATGCAAGCAGTGTTGCGCGAGGCGATTTCCTGTGGCGGATCGAGCGTCAAGGATTTCTTTGCGCCGGACGGCACAGAAGGCCGTTACAAGCAACACCATCTCGTCTACGGCAAAGAAGGCCAGCCTTGTCCTAACCGATGCGGAAAGAAAATTCGCCGTCTCCAAAGCGAGCGCAGCTCGTTTTATTGTCCTGCCTGCCAGATTTGTAAACCGCCTCGTCGATATCCTGTCGCAGCCCATTGAAGCCTACACATCGTTCGATCTCTAGAGAACCGATCTCCAACCATCCGAATGCGGATGAAATTGCATACAGTAGCCTGTCTCGTGACGTACCGCACTCGACAAGACAGCCAATACACCTTGAGAAGAAGTAACTAATAATCCTTATTTTGTGCGAGTAAGGTATTCGCAGTAGTACAGTAGTGCTTGGTATGAGAGCTGCACTCTCCACCGATATGCAAGGTCTTTTGATTCGGACTAGGCTGACTGTGATCTTCCCTCGATTTCATGGACACCGGGTTAAGATTCCATCGCCATGGCTTCGAACTCGGCGGGAGAACGATAGCCGAGGGTCGAATGGCGGCGGACTCGATTGTAGAATACCTCGATCCATTCGAAAATGTCCTGCCTGGCTTCCTCACGGGTCCGATAGCGCTGATGATGCACGTGTTCCGTTTTCAGCGTATGGAAGAAGCTTTCCACCACGGCATTGTCCCAGCAGTTCCCGCGCCGACTCATGCTCGCCGTCAGGCCGTGCTCGGCGAGCAATGCGCGGTAGGTGGTAGCGGCATACTGAGACCCGCGGTCCGTATGATGCACCACGCCGTGCGCTGGTCGTCGGTGTTCCACGGCCATGGTGAGTGCCGCCGTGGCCAATTCCTGAGTCAGGCGGCTCCCCATTCCCCAGGCAATGACCCGACGCGAGTAGAGATCAAGCACGACCGCCAGATAGAGCCAGCCCTCGGTGGTCCAGACATACGTGATGTCGCCGGCCCACACCCGGTTGGGGGCGGTCACCGTAAATTGACGGTTGAGCGTGTTCGGCACGACCGGATGCCGATGCGCCGAATCCGTGGTGGCCCGCCACTTCGAAATCGTCTTCGCACGAATGGCATTCGCGTGCATGAGCCGAGCTACCCGGTGTTCACCGATCTGCTTGCCCTGGGCCTGAAGGGTCGCGTGGACCCTGGGGCTGCCGTAGGTCTTTCGCGACGCGGCGTGGATGATTCGAATCTCGGCGACCAGCCGTCGATTCTCTGCCGCGCGGCGACTCTCGGGCCGGGCCACCCACGCATAGTAACCCGATGGTGACACCGCCAGGATGCGACACATTAGCCGCACCGGAACACGGCCAACATGTGCACGAATGGCTCGGCACCTCATGATGACGGCTTGGCGAAGTACGCCGCCACACTTTTTAAAAAATCCCGCTCCTGCGTCACACGGGCCAACTCCCGTTTAAGTCGGGCGAGCTCCTCTTCGTGGGGCTTGCGCCGTCCCTTGCCGGGGAAGGCGGCGACCGGATCGCCGGCGGCCTCTTGCTTCCAACGCCGCAACAGATTCGGCGTGATCCCGAGATCCCGAGCGACCTGGGCGGTGGGATGTCCGCCTGCCGCCACCAGTTTCACGGCCTCCTGCTTGAATTCCCGAGTAAAGGCTCGTCGTCTTTGCCCCATGTTGACCACCTCCTGGGTGAGCATGCCCCACCCTTTTCGAGGTGTCCACTATCTCGGGGGAGGATCACACTGACATTACGGAGCGCAAACGGACCGAGGAGGAACGGTCGAAGCAGGAATTGCTTATTACACTCATGATGAACATGGGCCCCGGCTGCATCAAGCGCGTCGCAGCCGACGGCACCTTGCTGCACATGAACCTGGCGGGTCTGACAATGATCGAAGCCTGCCGGGAGGAGGAAGCAATCGGCCTTTCGGTGTTCGATCTTGTTCTCCCCGAGCATCGTACTGTGTTCATAAACATGCATCAGGACGTGATCAACGGAGCTTCGCGAACCCTCCAGTTCGAAATTCAAGGTCTCAAGGGAGGCCGCAGGTGGATGGAAACCCATGCCGTGCCCTTCCAGAATCCCGTCACCGGCAGCATGGAACATCTGGCGGTGACCCATGACATCACCGAGCGCAAGCAGGCCGAAGAGGCGCTGCGTGAGAGCGAGAAGGTGATACGAGCCCTTCACGAAGCGACAGCAGCGGTAGGACTGTCCTTCAATGAGCGAATGCAGGCAGTCTTGGAGGTCGGTTGTCGGCGGTTCGGTTTACCGATCGGCATGCTCACTCGAGCCGTGGATGAGAAACTTGAATTCACCCATGTCTGTGCGCCTGGCACCGGTTTCACGGTCGGCATGGACGTGCCACTTGGCGCCACCTACTGCAACACGACTCTTCAGGCGACCGGTCCGGTGTGCTTCGAACATGCAAACGTTTCAGAATGGCGAAACCATCCTGGCTACAAGGCGCTAGGCCTCGAGGCCTATATCGGAACCAAGCTCATCGGTCGAGAGCGGGTCTACGGCACGATCTGCTTTACGGGCCAGAACCCGCTCCCAGCCTCGTTCAGTCAATCCGACAATGACTTCATCCAGCTCATGGCCCGCTGGATCAGCGGGGAGTTGGATCGCCAGATGGCGGAACAGGCGCTGAAACAAAGCGAAGAACGCTATCGGGCGCTCTACGATGAGACTCCGACTATGTACTTCACGCTGGCCACGGACGGCATGGTGCGCTCTGTCAACCGTTTCGGGGCTAAGCAGTTAGGATATCGAGCAGATGAATTGGTCGGCCAATCCGTACTGGGCGTTTTTCACGAAGAGGATAAGGAGGCTGTTTCCACGAGTCTGTCGGAGTGCCTCGCGACACCGGAGATCACGAGACATTGGGAGTTTCGGAAGGTACGGAAAGACGGGAGCATGATGTGGGTGAGAGAAGTGGCCCGTGTCGGTCAGTCTTCTACCGGAGAGACCGTCGTGTTGGTGACATGCGAGGACGTCACTGAGCGCATGCGGACGGAGCAGGCGCTGACGTTTTTCCGAACCTTGCTCGACCATATCGATGATTCCATCGAGATCATCGATCCCCAGACCGGGCAATTCCTGGACGGCAATAAGGGCGCCTCATCGAACATCGGCTACACGCGCGATGAATTCCTCACTCTGACCGTGCCCGACATCGACCCGTTGGTCACAGGGCCGGTCTTCGCGGGCATGATGGAACAGCTGAGGAACACACCCAACCCGATGATCCTGGACAGCCTCCATCGGCGGAAAGACGGCACGACGTTTCCCGTCGAGGTGAGCGCGCAACTGATCCGTCTGAACAAAGACTATCTCGTCGCGGTCGTGCGCGACAGCACCGAGCGGAAGCGGACGGAGCAGGCGTTGCGGCTTGCAAAGTTCTCGATGGACCGGGCCGCTGACGCCGTCTACTGGATCGATGCGCAGGCCAAGATCTTGGATGTGAACGAGGCGGCCAGCTTTATGCTGGGCTATTCGAAAGACGAGTTATGCGCCATGACTGTGCACGATCTGAATCCCGATTTTCCGTCGGACATATGGCCAGGGTTTTGGACAGAAACTCAGCAGCGCGGGACCATGGTGCTGGAGACGGCCCATCGGGCTAAGGATGGCCGGCTGATCCCCATCGAGGTGAGTGTCAATTATCTGGCCTACGAAGGAAAGGAATACCACTGCGCATTTGTGCGCGACATCTCTCTACGGAAGAAGGCTGAGGCCTTTGCAGAGGGTCAACGAATCGTGCTGGACCTGATCGCGAAGAATGCGCCGTTACCGGACATCCTATCTAGTCTTTGTTTGGAAATAGAGAAACAGAGCGACGGCATGCTCTGTTCAATTCTCCTCTTGGAGGGGGTGAAGCTGCGGCACGGCGCCGGGCCAAGCTTGCCTGACGAGTACAATCACGCGATTGACGGAATGACGATCGGCCCCTCGTCCGGCTCGTGCGGGACGGCTGCATACACGAACGAAACAGTGGTCGTCGGAGACATTGCCACCGATCCTTTCTGGGCCGACTATAAAGACCTGGCGTTGCGCCATGGATTGAAGACATGTTGGTCGACACCGATCCACGATGCAGCAGGTGTCGTCCTGGGTACCTTCGCGGTCTACTATCGCACTGCTGCGACGCCATCGCCCGCGCACATGAAGTTGATCGACATATCGGTCTATCTCGGGGGAATTGCCATCGAGCGCAATCTGGCGGAGGAAGCACTGCGGTCCAGCGAGGAACGGTTCCGCCTTGTAACCGAGGCGACTCAGGACATTTTATGGGATTGGGACTTGTCTACCGATACGCGTTGGTGGAGTCAGAATGGGCAGGAAAAATTCGACTGCGATCTGAACGGCATGCCCGACGACAAGGCCTGGGCATTGAGGCTGCACCCCGACGATCGGGACGGAATCCTCGCCCTGGTACAGGATGCGCTGTCCTCGAATCTGCGCATGTTTTCCGGAGAGTATCGCTTCCGTCTTGCGAACGGATCTTACGGTCATTTCTACGATCGAGCCTACATCCTGCGGGACGGTTCGGGAAAGCCGACCCGCGTAATCGGCGCCATGATCGACGTGACGGGCGCCAAACAAGCCTACTCCTCTCTCCAAGAGGCCTATCGTCGTTTGCAGGCGATGGCGAACGAACTGCAGACGGTCGAATCGAACGAGCGCCGCCGGCTATCGCGGGAACTCCACGACGAGGTGGGCCAGCTCCTGACAGCCCTGAAGTTCGATCTGGAGTCCGTCAGGCGAAAGAGCCTCGGCAAGAAGAAGTTGACGACAACACAGGTCGCAGAGCGGCTCACCCGTGCGCTGGAAACTACCGATCTCCTCTTTACCCGACTCCGGCAGATCGTGCGCACCTTGCGTCCTCAGGTGCTCGAAGAGCTGGGTTTGAAAGCGGCACTGGAATCCTTGGCCGCTGATGTGCAAGCCCGCACCAGCCTGTCATGCTCAGTGGTCATCGAGGGAGACGACCGTCAGCCTGGCCTCTCACCGACCCGGGAGACGGCACTCTATCGGATCGCCCAAGAACTGCTGACCAATGTGATACGGCATGCTCAGGCCAAAACCGCATCCATCAGTCTCACGTTAGGCCCGGATCACTGGATTCTCACCGTGGAGGATGACGGGATCGGATTCGATCCCACAGCTCTGCCGCTGACCGGCGGGGTCGGACTTCGTGGGATACGGGAACGGGTTGAGATTCTTGGCGGACGTATCGACCTTACCTCACAGCGAGGACAGGGGACATTGGTCGCCGTCTGGATTCCAGTTGTTGCGGACCCGCCTCTACAGACTGCTCGGAAGCTGACGCGGGTGCCATCCGCACGGCCCCGGCGGGCAAAAGCACGCTCATGACTAAATGCCGCTGTTTGCTTGTGGATGATCACCCTATCGTGCGGCGCGGCGTCCGGGACCTGCTCACGGAAGAACGGCTCTGTTCGGAGATCCTCGAAGTGAGCAGCGGGAAGGCGGCGCTGGCAGAGATTCGGCAGGCGCCGTGGGATCTGCTGATTCTCGACGTCGCGCTTCCTGACAAGCATGGCCTGGAAGTATTGAAAGAGGCCAAGCTGCTCCAGCCTCGACTGCCCGTTCTGATGCTGAGCTTGTATCCCGAGAAGGAATTTGCCTTGCGCGCAATCAAGGCCGGCGCATCCGGGTACCTCACGAAAGACCGCGCACCGTCTGAATTGATGGCTGCGGTGAAACGGGTGCTGCGGGGCGGCCGCTACATCACCGAAGATCTGGCCGAACAGATGGCGACCATGTTGGAAACGGGGCAACCCGAACGGCTGCACGCCATGCTCTCCGACCGCGAAATGCAGGTACTACGCCTGCTGGGAAAGGGCAAGACCGCGTCTGCGATTGCCAAAGATCTCTGTCTTTCTGTCAAGACGATCAGCACCTACCGTTCACGCATCCTCGATAAGCTTTCCTGCCGGACGACCGCCGATCTCATGCGCTACGCGATCGAACAGCACTTGACCCACTAACCTCCCTCCCGCTCAGAGAGTAACTACTCAGGTATTCAAGTTGAAGTTGGTTTCTGCCCCTAAAAACCTTCAGCCTATCTACCTGAGCGGTGCTGTCAGAGAAACACTGACAACGCATTCAAAGCTTGTCCGATACCTTCATACAGGCGATGTGTCGATACTATAATAAGAATACCAATACCGTCCGTTCGAGAAGTCAATCCTTAGGAGGGCTCATCTGTGACACGCAGGTCTCTAATTCGCGTGCTCTTGGTCGATGACCATGGCTTGGTCAGAATCGGAATCAGGGAACAACTGGCCAGTTGTCAGGATTTTTCTGTCGTCGGCGAGGCTGCGTCCGTCAAACAAGCGGTCGAACTTGCCCGCCGTCTCACCCCTCAGGTCGTGCTGCTGGATCTGAATCTTCCGGACGGGTCCGGCCATCAGGCCTGTCGCCGAATCCTCGCCGGCGTGCCAGCCACGCGTGTGCTGATCATGACAATCTGCGACGATTCCGCAGCGGTGCATTCGGCCATAGCGGCGGGCGCTCATGGGTACGTGCTCAAGGACGTCGGGCCGGACATGCTGCTAGAGGCGGTACGGGCAGTCGCGAGCGGGGCCTCGTTCTTTCATCCCCGCTCGATACACGAGGTTCTGTCCGCTTCCTCTGCGCCTTCCGATCCGGAAGCACTCTACGGACTGGGGAAGCTTTCCCGGCAAGAACAACGGATCCTTCCGTTGTTGGGGGAAGGCAGGACTAATAAAGAGATCGGCTTCGTGCTAGCTCTCTCTGAAAACACCGTCAAGAACTACCTGGCAAATATGTTTAGAAAATTGAAGATTACGCGTCGTACGCAAGCCGTGACGCTGTACCAGCGGCAACAGCAGCATTGTGACCTTTTGAACGTCTCACTCTGAGCGTAAAACATGAGCAAAGACACACCGTTGATTCTAGTCGTCGATGACGATGTTCAAGTTCGGAAATGGACGCTGACATTTCTAGAAGTGGAAGGGTATGAGGCTCTTGAGGCGAAAGACGGGAACGAAGCTCTTGCTCTGTCTACCCTCCATCAACCGGATCTGGTCGTGATAGATGTGTACATGCCGGGGAAGGAAGGTTTAGAAACGATCCAGCTGATGAGGAAACAACATTTAACCGTCAAGATCCTCGCCATCTCAGGCCATTTCTACGAGGGCTATGATGTGAGCACAATAGCGAAAGCCTTCGGGGCCAACGCAATTCTACCAAAACCGTTCAGCACAAAGGAGTTATTGGGCCAAATAGAGACCCTCCTGAAGACTGACTGATCGTTCGCCGTAATGAAGCTCCCCGCAGCAAGCTGCGGGGTATCTTGCGGAATTCTCCGAAGCCACCACCCTCCTTCGCCAAGGCTACGGAGGGTTCTCCCCCGCTTTCATCCCCGTAGCGAGCTACGGGGTATTCGGCGAAGGAGAATAAAACGGTCAATGCCGGACAGGCTCACGGAAGAGCGTACATGGCGTCGTAAGTCATTCCTCTTTTCCGACACCATTGGCTTATGGTGTCGCGACCGGTACATATTCCGCTCCGGCTTGATCGTTCGCGGCGATGGCTGGCTTACCCTCAGTCACTTGGAAATAGCAGAACCCTTCGTGCTCGACGAGCTTCTTTGCGATCACTCCTGCGGCTGTTTCAAGGGTGGCGGCGAGCGTCTCGTTCTGGGCACTGAAGACACTTCCTCCGCGCACCGCTTTCCCCACGAACGATGTCACGGCGGCTTCGGCGCGCAGGGCGTCACGGGTCACTCGGGCCAAAGCCTCCAGTGAAATCATGGGACGATTGGCATCGAATTCTGGGTAGGGCGATTCCAGGGAGTCCGGTCCCACTTGCAATGCGGTCGCGCCATGCACAGCCGGCACGCGATAGGCCGCATCGAAGAAGGCTTCCAGAAAAATACGCATCAGATCGGCGCTGACACGTTGAGAGTCGACCGTGCCGGCCGACATGCGAACTGAGTTGGCAGGGCTTACTTCAAGCTCTGCCGAGATCCCTGGAAACAGCAAGGCGTTGCCGCTTCGATCGACAAATCCCTTCGAGGTAATTTTCACCACCCCGCGAAGACCGGCCCCCGCATAGTCCGATCTGGCCGTGAAACTGAGATCGCCAAAATAGGCTTTATTGTACGCCAACAGCGTTCGAGCGAAGCGAGAAGCATCCTGCTCGAGTTGATCCTCATCCAGACCGAGATGCCCATGCCACTGTCTGACTATTTCGACGACTTGTTTGAGTTTGTCCAGATCGATGCGCGCGTTCGCATCGTTGGCCACGTCATCGAGGACGTCGGCAAGGATGTAGAGGGAAGCGTCCTTGCCCTGATGGCGCCAACGGACCCTATCAATGAGGGACATCAGGGGACGGACGCTGGTTGCTTGACCCTCCGGTGACTGCAGGGACAGGGGATCGGGCGAGGCACTGGGGTCACGTCGTTCGTTCAGAGGTTCGTCGTGAGCTTGCCTGGTGCAGGCCAGGAACTTCGTCACGAGCTCTTTCTTGTCATCAAACTTCTGGCGGTACCCTCCGAAATGGAGATCCAGTTGGTCGCGTAGCTGCAGAACTGAGGAACTGCAACCCGTTTGCACGAGCAGGAGAGCCAGCAAGGCACATACGGCATAAGGCCATCGCGTCATTAGTGCCTCCCCCTAACAGCCTTCAGCCTGAACCCCTGGGTTAGTGTTTACGATCTTTCTGCATGATCTTGTCGGTCCAGGCCAACAGAATGGCGGATCCAATGAAGGTCATGTGGATAAAGATCTTCCACTTGATTTGCTCGAGATCTTCATTCGCAATGTTGACGAACGATTTCAGGAGATGAATGCTGGAAATGCCGATCAGTGAGGCGGCGAGTTTAATTTTAATAGTGCCCGGGTCGATATGAGTCAGCCAGTCCGGTCGATCGGCATGTCCCTCTAAGTCCAGCTTGCTCACGAAGGTAGCGTAGCCGCCGATGATCACCATCGTGAGCAAATTCGCCACCATTGTCACGTCGATCAGCCCCAGGACGCCCAGCATGAAGACGGTCTCTTGTTGCTGATTGACGTGCCAAACCATCTCCCACAGTTCGATGAGAAATTTATAAGCGTACAGCAGCTCGGCCACGATCAAGCCGCCGTAAAGCGGGGCTTGAATCCACCGGCTGGCGAACACGACTGTTTCAAACAGGTGCTCAACACGGTTGATAGGAGCGTGTGGGTGCTTCACTGCGGCAGATTCTGAAGAATCGGAATGACTCACGGCGCGCTATCCTAGTCGGCAAGAGGGGGAGCTGTCAATTTGAACGACCCTGCCGTTCGTGAAGCGTCCGAATCCGGATACGAACGACGCTTCACGGATGTCGAGACAGACTTCCTAGCAGGTTGTTGACAAACTACTTGAGCACCTCGAAACCATGAGCACATGAATGCCCACAGACTCTCTCAGAATTCTTCGCAGGCTGTTCAGAAAGGCCGTCCAGCAAGGCCGCAGCGAGTGAAGACCGGAAGCGTACCCTCTGGGGTACGTTGAGGATCTGAACGATGCGAGAACGCCGCTGGCGGACTTTATCAACAGTCTGCTAGTCAACCAAATGATGGTCGATGGCATAGCGAATCAATTCGGCGGTGGTTGTGAGTTGCAGCTTATCCTGGAGACGGCCTCGATAGGTACTGACGGTCTTGACGCTGAGAATGAGAGACTGCGCGATGTTCTTGAGAGACTGGCCTTGGGCTATTAATACTAGAACTTCAAGTTCTCGCTCCGATAATGCGGGATGGACGGGACCGGCAGGACTCTTGCTCAAGCTGCCGGCCAGATGTTCTCCGAGGGAGGCGGTGACATACCTACGACCACTCAGAACTTGCTTGACGGCCTTGGCCAACTCCTCCGGTGCGGTCTGTTTGGTGAGGTAGGCCATGGCCCCTGCACGGAAGACACGAACAGCGTATTGCTCCTCAGGATGCAGGCTCAAGACCATCAGTGGGAGTCCGGGCCATGTACCGTGTAGCTCACCCAGCAGCTCCAATCCACTCTGGTCGGGAAGGTTGATATCCAGGATTACCAGATCCCAAGGCTCCTGCCGCACCGCAGCAATCCCTTTTTGCCCGCTATCGGCCTCACCGACTTCGACCAGGAGGAAGTTCTCCTCAAGGATCTGTTTCACACCCCGGCGTACGACCTCGTGATCGTCGATGACGAGAATTTTCACCGGCTGCGTCGCAATCATGGGGCGACGTACTCCGTAACCGGCAGGGAGGCGTAGGCCCTGGTTCCGACTCCGGACTCCCCTTCGATATGAAAGTGGCCGCCCAGGAGAGAGGCCCGCTCCTGCATACCTCGAAGTCCAAAGGAATGAGGCCTGCTCATCCTCTTGATGGTAATCCCCTTTCCGTTGTCAATCACTTCTAACGTCACCGTGACGCCGTCCTGGTACAGCCGCATGCGAACCTGCGAGGCGGCAGCGTGACGCATCACATTCGTCAGTAATTCCTGCGCAATACGAAATAGCGCGGCAGACACTTCGGAAGGCAGCATGATGGATAACAACTCAGGGGCCGCGTCTATTTCGCAACGAGCGCCCGTTCGATGCTGGAATGTCGTGGCCAGGCTCTCCAACGCCGGGATCAGCCCGAGATCATCCAGCATCGCGGAGCGCAGGGATGATGCTGTCGCCCGAACGAACCCCATGAGTCCATCGATCGATCCCGACATAGCCTGGACTTTGCTCAGCAGATCTCCACAGTTGGTTGGAGTGGGCGATTGCATCAACTTCGTGCTGAGCCATGCCAGGTCGAACTTCAAGCCAGTCAAGGCCTGTCCAAACTCGTCATGTAGTTCCCGTGCAATTCTGCGCCGCTCTTCTTCTGCAGCTCTCTGCACCCGACGAGCCTCGCCGCGTAGTCGAACATAGGCCAGCCGGAGTTCTTCTTCCACATTGGTAGCCGACACGACGGACCCTGGACGAGGAATCGGCTTTGGAGAGCCGATAGCCTTGATCCTATTGCTCTCGCTTACTCCTCGACTGAGAGCGTAAGACGATGAACCTGTGCCGCGGCGAGTAACTGGGTGTCTCATATCGTTGTGAGTATCGGTTCAGGGTAAATGTCAGCAGAGATACAGGTGCCTCGACCCACCGTAGATTGGATCTCCAGGCGACCGCCGATCTTCCGAACCCGCGCTTCCATTTGCGAGAACCCTAGGCCCTTTGGCCGTCTTTGGTCGATGTCGAAGCCTGACCCGTTGTCGCGAATGGTCAGGCGGACTCGTGAGCCGATGGGCCGAAGGGCAATCACGACCCTGGTGGCCTGGGCGTGATGGACGCAATTGTTCAAGGCTTCCCTAGCGATTGTGACGAGTTCACGTGCTTCTTCGCCGGTCAGAATCTCCTCCGCCGCCCGGTCGATGTCCACACGAATCCGTACCTGGCTCACCCGCTCAACCGTCTGAGCGAGAGCCTGTAACTCGGAGACCAGCCTAAACGGATCCACACAGTCAGACTCCACATTCAGAATCATGCGTCGGATGTCTCGGATAAGCGAATGGAGCTGGTCGGTTGCCAGATCGCGGGAGCAGGGCACAGCTTGCGGCACCCCCTCACGCATTCCAGGGGCTTGCTCAATGGTCAGCCTGATCGCATAGAGCGCTTGCAGCACAGATTCGTGCAATTCCCGTCCAATGCGGCTGCGATCGTGAAGCAGGTCGCTCAATCGCCGTTCTGACGCTGCAAGGGCCGTGGCGAGGCTACTTCCGACTTGTTCATGTAGCGGGCAAGCACAGGACTGGTTTCTGTCGGATGAAGGTCTCGGGGCGAGAACCGCATGCTGGTGCGCCTGCTTGCTAAGGGATTGCCGAAACCCGTCGAGAATCTGGAACCCCCGTCGATCTTTCATCATTTGGAACCTCTCCTTCTAATTCATGTGACGTAGAACGTCAGCAGAACTATTCCTCTCGCCGATTTAATCCGTTTGACAGAAAACTACTGTACGCAAATCCATACATCCCGTCACCTGGCGGAATCGCCAGGTGACGGGATGTATGTAAATTTGGAACCATTCAGTCCAATTACGTATCGTTACGTATGTCTTTTGTTGCTTAACCTATCGGAGGTGCCCATGAATGACGGAGTCAAACAAGAGGCCAGACAGATTACGTTCTGCGATGGGGAATTTCTGATCAAGACACTCGAAAGCGAGGAGGAGTTACGACAGGCCTACCATCTTCGGCATAGAGTCTTTGCCGAGAAGCTCAAGTGGGTGCCGGAGAGGAAGGATCAACTCGAGTCTGATGTCTACGATGCATGGAGCACCTCGATCGGTCTTTTTTCCAATCATCGACTGTTGGGCATGGTACGGATGACACCCGCTCCATTTCCATTTATGCTGGAAAGTGAATTCAGCGGATGCCTGGTCGGGTCACATCACGTTCGCAAGGAGCTCGATACAGCGGAAATTACCCGCTTGGCCGTAGACCCTGCAATTGCCGACCGGGGTCTTTCCGCAAGGCTGATGCGGACTATTTTCAAGGCCATGTATCACTGGACTCTCGCGAACGATATCCGATACACGTACCTGGTTGTTGAAAGCAGGCTTCTCCGAGTGGTGCAGCGGATAGGGTGGCCCTGCCATGCGATCGGCGCTCCCGTCGCACTGCCTCCGGCGGATGTGCTCTCGGTCGGGGCACTACTCGACCTCGACGAGTTTCGCTCAGCTGCAGCAGCCGAGCGGCCCGAAATGCTGGAGTGGCTCATTTCCACGGAGCCTGCTACGGCAAACATTGCGGCAAGAGCGTGAAGCGCGCATTCTGTGTGGATGGTGGAGTTACTTACTTCGCCTACGTCAGCGAAGTGATTCGTTAGCGGGACGATCAGCTCGCGCTCGGAAGACCATGTAGGACAGGAAGGCCATGTTCCATGGCAGCCGCAACTGCCTGTGAGCGGGAGGTGACATCGAGTTTGGAAAAGATGCTTGCAAGATGGAATCGCACCGTCCGCTCCGTTACCCCAAGAATCTGGCCGACTTCCCAGTTCGTCTTGCCGTTCTTGATCCAATTCAGAATGGTCACTTCACGCGGGGACAGTTCTTTCACGCATTTCTCCGTCGCAGGAGCATTCTTCCGAGCTGTTCTCATGAGAGCAAGATGGAGATGGTGTCCAAAATACTCCACGAGTTGAACGTACCGTTCCGCGTCCACGTCCGCTTCTCCCGCAAAGGAATAAAACGTGGCGAGGCCGCATGCCTGATCGACTGAACTGGTGGTGATTCCGTCAGCCAGGCCAAATCCTCTGGCGGTTTCGATAAAGTCTAGTTCCACATCAGATGTCGCTTGCTGGTAGGTCTGCTTCCAGATCTGGGTGCCGGGAGATCGGGAAGCCGCTCGGAACACTGGGTCAACTTCGGCGTACCCATTCTTCCAGTAGAGGTAGAGCCATTCGTCAGGGTAGCTCACATTGACAACGTTCGTGAAGCCCTCAAATTTTCCGGTAGGACTGAGACGTGCCAGCCCACCGAGTAGATGGTCGAACGGGAACAGTTCCTGAAACCGAATCAGGACGTCTCTCACGTCCTCAGAGGTTTCTGCTTGAGCGGCGTAGTGGAAAACTTCCAGCGCGTGCTGACACTCTTGCTTTGAAAACTTCTCGAACAACTGACTTGGCAGGGGATGCTTGAAACTTAGGGCCATGACAAATCCAGCTTGAACGTGCAGGTGAATCTAGGAGGAGGATTGTACACCGATAATTTAAAAGAAGAAATATAAAATTTTCTGTTGCGGAGGAGCTAAATGGCTCTATCTGGATGCTCTGTTTATCGTTAACATCACACATTTTTTACCTTCAAGGGAGCAAGGAAACATGAACTGGGTCTTATATTCGCTGATCTTGATGGTGATTCTCTTGCTCCCTTCGTATACTTCTGCCCAAGCGATTAGATTTCAACCGCAAGGAGCTGCCGCGGCTGGTCAGGGGAACGCCTTTGCCGCTCAGGCAGACGATGCCTCCGCCATTCATTACAACCCTGCCGGGATGACCCAACTTTCCGGCATCCACATGCAACTCAATACATTCTTGGTCGGAGGATCCGTCAAGTTTACGAGTCCAGCCGGCGTCAACACCCAAGGGGATTTCGGCGGTAGTATCGCCTGGCCTCCCCCAACTCAATCGTACTTTACGGCCAATCTTCGAGACCTAGGATTCCGCCATGTGGGCAACACCGTCATTGGTCTGGGGCTCACGACCCCGTATGCGCTCCAGGCACGTTATCCTCTCGATGGCCCATTTCAAACGGCTGTCACATCGGCCGCCCTCCCTCTCTTGGACATTAAACCCACTGTGGCGTATCAAATAAACGATCAACTTTCCATCGGTGTGGGAGCGGATATTTATACGTTCGCCAGATTCATCGGGGAAGGCCACCTCGAACAAAAATTCAACTGGCCTGGGGGCGGAGGCATTCCCGCCAGCACGCCGGTCGAAGTCAACGGTAGCGGAACGGCGCTGGGTTTTAATTTGAGTCTTCTGTACACTCCGTTCCGGAACCAAGATGGGAAGCCGCTTGTCAATGTCGGCCTGCAATATAGAAGTCAGGCCAGGACGGAGTTAACAGGGCAATTTCTGGTGAACGGAGCCCTTGCGGCTGATACCAGAATTCCCGTCACACTTCCGCAAATATTTACGCTTGCTGTCGCTCTCTGGCCGGTGCGGGACCGCGACCACGAATGGAAGATCGAGTTCGATGTCGACTATGTCGGGTGGAAATCATTCCGATCCCTCGATGTTCATTTATCGACAGGCGGCACGCTCCCTCAACCACAAAACTGGCGCAACAGCTCTGTCTTCATGCTCGGGACGGAATACAAATGGTTGCATCTGGACGTGCTGCCCAATTGGGAAGCTGCCCTGCGCGGTGGCTATACTTACACGGAAAATCCAGGCCCAGACAGTACGTTTACTCCTGCTGCAGCCACGTTGAATAGTCATGGTATGACTCTTGGGACTAGCCTCCTGTGTCGACCAGGTGGTCATTTTCTTGGACTCATTCCCTGTGGAGGGGCCGAGGGCCAATGGTACTTCCCTAAGGCCATTGGAACCTCTGTTGCGTATCTCTCGTATATCCATGAAGATCGGTCTGTCATGGGCAATATAAATCCCACCGTCGACGGGACCTATCGACTGTGGTCCCACATGGGAACCTTCAACCTCAATCTGATCTTCTAATCCAGCGAGTGCATTCCCGACAGCTTGCCGCCAAGCGCCAGCTCGGCATAGCGCCGGATCTCGGCAACGTATTGCGTCTTCTCGTGGTTGTCCTGCGTCCCCATGCAGCGATCCAGCCTCTCAATCCTGGTCAGGGTCCGGTCGCCGTCCCGTACTTGGGCACGAAAGACCGGCGTGACTGATGCGCTTTGGATCAAAGTCTTCGGCTTGCCTCGATACGTTCCCTTGGCGAACGACAGGTTCAGAATGGCGCTCAACGCGAGGTGCGGCGCGGTATACGACCAGAGCAGGCTTCCGAGCGAGTACGCAATCACCGCAACCCGATCCGGGTCACGTTGTGTTCGGTAATATTCCACCGGCTGGATGACATGGGGATGATGGGCAATCAGCGCATCGACCCCCCATTCGATCAAGGTATGCGCGATGTCGATCTGTCGTAGGCGCGGAAAGAATTCGAATTCGTAGCCCCAATGCAGGGACGCGATGATCACATCGCATCGTTGCTCCCGGCAATGATCGATCTGCCGTTTCAGCAGTGACAGATCGGAGGGGCCCCGCTTCGGGAGCAGTTTCGCAACATGGATCAGGTACGCCTGGTCCGGCGCCGGATTCCTGCCGTTCAGCCCGAATGCTGCGGAAATGAATCCGACCTTGATCCCGTTCCTTTCCAGGATCCTCCCCTTGCCATATTGTGATGGTTCCCGATTCGTGCCGATGTCGACAATGCCGTCCTGCGCGAACTGATCGAGCGTCGTGTGCACGCCCTCTGCGCCCATGTCGAACATGTGATTGGAGGCCGTGTGGATGACCGTCAGGCACTTGCCGTTGTGACCTTTCATGACGTCGAACTGCTCCCGAGAACAACACTCGATCGGGCTTTCCTTCTCGCTGATCACCTCTGCTTTCCGTTCCTGGTCGGTGAGCGGAGCTTCGAGGCTCGCGTAGGAAATTGTTCGGTCGAAGATCAGGTCGGCGACATGCTCGTACAACACATCTTTGGACTGTTCAAGCCCGTCGCTCGGTATCAAATCCCCCACCGCGGCGAGGCTGATGGAGCGCTCCGTTTCGAAGTCTTCCGGCAATTGGATCATGTTGTCGGCGCCACACAGGGCGCCGACGGCGGTGCCGCGCTCCGGACGAATGATCGGGTGTGCGCACTTGTAGACCCAGTATATCTTGTCCAGCAACGTCATTTCCTCGAATGCGGTTGCGGCTCTCGTGAACGGCCGACCCCAATATTTACAAATCTCCGCCGACTTGCACACGGCCCGCAGGAAAAATCGAAGCACCCCGGAAGTTTGAACCGCATCTGCGGGTGTCGCTGCTAAATCTTGAGACATGCGTGTCCTTCAGCGGTAACCCATCGGACAATACGGAAAAGATTCATTGGTCTTGCCAGTCAGAATATCGTCACGATTAAGAATACACAGGGGAGAAGCCACTTCTAACTGAAGGTACAGTGAGCTGTCAATTATGGACGTAACGAGGTGTCGACTTGGTTCATTGAAGCGAAGCGGAATCGAGGGGCTGGGATGGAAATCGAATCGCGACCTCGACATCCACCTCTCCTCCGGCGGAATCATCCCGCAACCGCAACAATGGAAGACCGTGCCGGTCGTGGCGGTCGGAACCGAATACAAATGGCTCAACCCCGCGTGGTTACCTGATTGGAATGTGGCGGTGCGATCAGGGTACACGCGCACCGAGGATCCCGTTCCTGACATGACGTTCAATCCGGCAATCGTGTCTTTATCTTCCAACACGCTGTCCCTGGGGGCCGGATTTCTGTGCAAGGGCCAGGGCCGGTTTCTAGGATTAGTACCTTGCGGAGGAACCTCCGCGCTCTGGCCCAAGGGAATCGGACTCGATGTGGCATTTCAGGAATGGTTTTATGAGCCGCGGACGGTTACCGGAAATCTGAATCCCACCGTCAACGGGACATACCATGCCTATATCCATCTAGGGACGGTCAGCGTCAAATTCCTGTTTTAGCCGCAGGAGGCTGAAAAAGTCCGCCAGCATCGTTCTCGCATCGCTCAGAGGCTCAACGTACCGAAGCGTACGCCTCGCCTCTTTCGTCTTTGCCCCATGTTGACCACCTCCTGGGTGAGCATGCCCCACCCTTTTCGAGGTGTCCACTATCTCGGGGGAGGATCACTGAGGGCCACGACAAGATCTGGGTGAGGGCGCGCGAAGACCCTTTTAGCAAAGGAGGATGAGAAATGGACAACCAGCCTAAGCTATGTATCGACCGGATCTTGCCTCGAGATCTTATGCGGCTTCAGCTTACCAAACCGATGCGCGACGGCGGGAGGCGTGCAATCGCTCCCATCGGGAAGACCTGGATGAATGGCTCGACGCTCAGAGTGCGGTTTATGGGAGGCACCGCAACCGAACAAGCCATCGCCAAGCAACAGGCTGGATGGTGGGCCCAGGTGGCAAATCTAAAATTCGATTTCAACAACGCGTTGAATGCCGAGATTCGCATTGCGTTCGATCACAACGACGGGGCCTGGTCCTACGTCGGCACCGATGGCCGTAGCATCCCATTGGACGAACCGACCATGAACCTAGGGTTTCTCGATGGAGGGACTGCGGGCCATGAGTTTGGCCACGCTATTGGATTGGCCCATGAACATCAAAACCCTGCGGGCGGAATCCAATGGAACGAAGCAGTGGTGATTCGCGAAGCGGCCAAATCGCCGAACTTCTGGGATGAGGAGACGACACGCCACAACATTCTTCGAAAATATACCGCCGCTCAGATCAATGGAACTTCGTTCGATCCGGATTCGATCATGCTCTACTTCTTTCCTGCTTCCTGGACGCTCAACGGTATCGGTACAAAAGCGAATGAGGTTCTTTCTGCGATGGACAAGGCCTTCGTCGCCGGAGCCAAAATGTATCCGAAGGCGGGTGGCACGACTTCTAATGCAGTCGAGTTACTTGTGAATCCCAAGCGCCGCAAGCAGGCGTCGATCGGGAAGGTCGGCGAAGAAGATCTGTATCGGTTTAGGGCAACTGTGGACGGACGATATGTGATTGACACCAGGGGCGAGACGGATGTGGTCATGAAGCTCTTCGGGCCGAACAGCGAGACGTCATTGATTGCAGAAGATGACGATTCCGGACTCGATACCAACGCCAGGATCGCTGGAGACTTGATCGCTGGCGAGTATTTTGTACAGGTTCGTCACTATAGCCGTCAGAGCGGGATAGGGAAGTATTCGATCAAGGTGCGAAAATTGTAGCAGGATGCTGAAAAAGTCCGCCAGCGTAAGAAAACCGTTAGTTGGTTTATTGGGTTTGTTTCGTTTGTTTGGTTGAGCGACACTTACCAGACGATCCAAATCAACCAAATAAACAAAACAAACCGATCAACCCGACGAGCCATGCTCGACGAGAACGGCCTTTTTGAGCATCCTGCTAATGGTGACCGACGTGTAGTACTCTGCCACGAACCGTCATGAATAATGCGGTGGACGGAGACCTGTGGAGTAGTGCGTGGGACAAAGGGAAAACGGAGGGGCCATGATCATTTCAGTCATTAATCACACAAACGGGAAGATTTCTGATGAAGCTGTGCAGGTTGCAGTGCGCGCGATTAACCGGCAGATACGTGAAGACTATGAGCCCTATTGGCATATCGGGGGGGGACTCCGGTTGGAGGGGAAGAGTGGGGCGAAGCCATCGAAGCAAAGCCTTGCCGACATGCGAGGCGATGCGGTGTTGTATCTCTGGGACGCAGTGGATGTCGAAGACGCGCTTGGCTATCACGATACCAACAATGCGGGAGTGCCCTATGGCTTTGTCTTTACTGAGCTGGCGAAGCAATTAAAAGAGGATTGGACAGTCACCTTGTCGCATGAAGCACTGGAGCTGGTCGGTGATCCTGAAGTCAATCTGTTGGTGCAGGGGCCACATCCGGCTGAATCAAAACGGGTGGTCTTTCATTGGTATGAAATGTGTGATGCAGTGCAAGCGGAAACCTACGAAATCGATGGAGTCGGCGTCTCAAATTTTGTGCTCCCGTTGTACTTCACTGGTGGAGAGGAAAAGGGCGGTCGGAATGATTTTCTCGGACGTGCCTATAAGGGGAAAACCTTGCGTTCTTTTGGCGTGAATCCCGGAGGCTATGTCGGATTTTTCGACCCTGAAACGGGAGACCACGAAACCTTTTCGCTGAAAGGCGATAGGGTGGCAGTCAGGCGATTGAAGTTCAAGTCTCAGGCTAAAGGGGCGCGGCGTGGAATCAGGTATAAGCGGTATGCGGATCAGTTGTCCAAGAAGCGGGGCTGAAACCGTAACACGTAAGACGTGAAAGGTAAAAGGTGAAACGCAGGACAACCAAATGCTTTTCCGTCGAAACGTTTCACATTTGACGATTCACGTCTCACGAATCACTGAGGGAGGAAGTTCACGATGGCGCGTAGAGGATCTTCGAAAAGACGCAGTGCTTCTAAGAAGAAGGTAACTGTAAGGACTGCCGCAGCGCGTAAGGCCGCCATCGCCCCCCGCTCGGTCTTTTCCATCCAGGGCAATCGGCTTGTTGGGCCGGGCGTTTCCTTCATTGAGACTCCGAACAAAGGCGGCGACCTTTCTCCCCGTTATCTTGTGTTCCATTACACGGCCGGGAAGAGTGCTGCGAATTCGATCGGCTGGCTGACGAATCCGGAGTCGCAGGCCTCAGCGCATCTGGTGGTGGCCAGGAATGGCAGGATCACCCAACTCGCACCGTTCAACGTGAAGGCCTGGCACGCGGGCATCAGCCATTGGGATGGGTTGAGCCGCTTGAACAGTTATTCCATTGGGATAGAAATGGACAATGCGGGCCCGCTGAAGAAGGTTGGCGATAAATATCAGGCTTGGTTCGGGACATTGTACAGGGAGGACCAAGTTATCTATGCCAAACACAAGCTGGATGTTCAGCCCCGCTGGTGGCATGCCTACACGGAGGTGCAGATCCAGAAGGCCTTGGAGCTGGCACAGCTGCTTGTTCGGCACTACGGCCTCAAGGACGTGGTGGGGCATGAAGATATTGCTCCCGATCGGAAGAGGGATCCTGGCCCGGCATTTCCTTTGGAGCATATCCGCGCCAGGGTGCTGGGGCGCAAAGAAGAAGAGCGGGAGCGTTATGAGGTGACAGCGTCCGCATTGAATATTCGAAGTGGGCCAGGCGTAGAATTTCCAGCTGTTGCCGAACCGCTTAAGAAGGGGGTCACGGTACTGCTTCTGGAACAACGCGATCGGTGGAGCAAGGTGGAATTGGTGAAGAATGGAGATATTGAAGGATGGGTGCGCAACCAGTTCTTGAAAAAAGTCTGACGCTGCTACTCTCAATGTGACCTGTCCGATAATTTACGACTCCATCGAACAAGCTCATCGTGCCCTGTCATCCAATACACCGGCACATTCTGAGACTTCTGCTTACATTTCATTTAGTTAGACCCCTGTTTCCTCGTTCGACATTTCCACTAGGCCTTTTGAGCCTTCCTGGTTTAGTTCATCTGACATATTGAGTCCCCCAGCCGATTTCGTTAGAATCCACCTCCTTTATAATTGTTTCTCACCATTCTAAGGAGTCGCGTTATGGCGAAGGTGCTCGAAGGTCCCGGGATGGGATTGATGAAGAAGTGGGGCATCACGGTTCCCAACTATGTCGTCGTCACCTCGGTCGAGGAATTGGCGAAGCTCGGCCAAGCCAATGAATGGCTCAAAAAGTCAAAATTGGTAGTCAAGGCCCATGAAGCGCTCGGCTCGCGATTCAAGCTCGGCTTGGTCAAGGTCGATCTGGACCTCAAAGGAGCGGAAGCGGCGACCAAGGAGATGATTGGCCGCCAAGTGGGCAGTATCACCGTCTCGCAAGTGATCGTGTCCGAAATGATTCCGCACAAGGAGGAATATTACTGTGCGGTGAAGTCCACCCGAGAGGGGACGGACATTCTGGTCGCCAATTGCGGTGGCATTGAAGTCGAATCGAACTGGGATCGCGTGAAGCGCTTGGCGGTGGAAGTCGGGCAGCAGCCCTCGGGGGATGCGATCGAGAAATTGGCCAAGGATGCGGGCTTTACCGGTCAGCTCCTGAAGAAGATGGCCGATTTCGCAGGCAAGATGTTCACCTGTTTCGACAGCGAAGATGCGCAGTATTTGGAAGTGAACCCCGTGGTTCTGCGCGAGCAGGATAGTCAACTGATCGCGCTGGATGCGGTGACGCTGCTCGATGGCGACGCCAAGTTCCGGCATCCCGATTGGAACTTTGCCTTTGCTGCAGAATTCGGCCGAGCCTATTCCAAACACGAAATGGAAGTGATGGCAGTCGATTCGAAAATCAAAGGTTCGGTCAAATTTATCGAGATTCCAGGTGGGGATACGGCCATGCTCCCGGCGGGCGGCGGGGCCAGCGTCTATTATTCCGATGCAGTTGTCGCCCGTGGCGGCAAGTTGGCCAATTATGCCGAATACTCCGGTGATCCACCGGACTGGGCAGTCGAAGTCCTGACTGATAAGGTCTGTTCGTTGCCAGGGATCAAGAACATCATTGTCGGCGGGGCCATTGCCAATTTCACCGACGTGAAGAAGACATTCGGCGGCATCATCAACGGATTCCGCAAGGCAAAGTCCGAGGGCAAGCTCAAGGGCGTGAAGATTTGGGTGCGTCGCGGCGGCCCGCGTGAGAAGGAAGGGCTCGATGCGATGCGTGCACTCAAGGACGAAGGGTTCGACATCAACGTCTTCGACCGCAACACGCCGCTGACCGATATCGTCGATAAGGCGCTTCAAAATAAGTGATCAATGATGAAAGTTGAATGATGAATGGGGGAGTCGCTTCCATTCTGAGTCCATCTTTTCAAGTACCTCGTTTTGAAAAGGGGAGATCCCGATGAGCATCCTGGCAAACAAAGATACCTATGTAGTCATTCAGGGGGGCGTCGCAGGCGTGAACGCCGCGCGCCGGATGGGCGAGTTCTGTTATCTGATTAAACGCTCGTTGAACGTCCTGGCCTTCGTCTATCCGCCTGACGCCGGCAAGACGCACGAAATTCCCTATGGCAGCGGCTTAGTGGCCGTTCCCATCTATAAGAGCGTTTCGGAAGCGACCAAGAACCATCCCCAAATCAACACCAGTCTTGTCTACATCGGTGCGGATCGGGCCATGAAGGGCGGGATGGAAGCATTGGACGATTCGCACATCAAGGTGGTCTCCATGATTACCGAGGGTGTGCCAGAAAAGGATGCCAAGATCCTGGCCCATCATGCGACCAAGCTCGGCAAGGTCTTCAACGGCCCATCGTCGATCGGGATTGTCTCGGCCGGTTCCTGCCGTTTGGGTGTCATCGGTGGCGCGTTCGACAACCTGGTGTTGTCGAAGCTTTACCGCGAAGGCTCGTTCGGGGTCATCACCAAGTCGGGCGGTCTCTCCAACGAAATTATTTGGATCTGCTCACAGTTCGCCGACGGCATCACGACGGCCATCGGAATCGGCGGCGATACCTACCCGGGAACCGACTATGTCAGCTATCTCGACATGTTTGAGAACGATCCGCAAACGAAGGCAGTCGTCATCGTCGGTGAAATGGGCGGCAATCTTGAAGAGCGGGCAGCCGAGTGGTATGGAGCCAAGAAGCGGCGTGTGAAGTTAATCGCTGTCGTCTCCGGCTTCTGCCAGGAAAGTTTGCCGAAGGGCATGAAGTTCGGCCATGCAGGCGCCAAGGAAGGACTGAAGGGTGAAGGGTCGGCCCGTGCCAAGTCCGATGCCCTGAAGAAGTACGGCGCCATCGTACCTGCGACGTTCGGGGCTTTGGGTCCGGCGATCAAGGAAGCCTATCAAGAGATGTTGAAGTCCGGCCAGGTCAAGGAGCCGGTTGAGCCGGTTGTGCTGCCGAAGTTGCCGAAGACGATTGAAGAGGCGATCAAGGCGGACGAAGTTATGGTGGCTCCGCTGATCCGCACCACGATCAGCGACGATCGTGGCGACGAACCCTGCTATGACGGATACCCGGCTTCCGAACTCATCAATAAAGGCTACCAAATTCCCCATGTCGTAGGACTGTTGTGGGATAAGCGCCTGATCTCCCAGCAAGAAGCTGAAATCATCAAGCGCATCATGATGCTCTCCGCAGACCATGGCCCCTGCGTGAGCGGGGCTCTTGGGACGATCATCGCGGCCTGTGCCGGAATCGGCATGTCCCAATCGGTTGCAGCAGGACTCATCATGATCGGTCCTCGGTTCGGTGGAGCGGTGACGGATGCTGGCCGTTGGTTCAAGTATGCCGTTGATAACAAGATGTCCGTCGACGAATTCCTCGTCTATATGAAGAAAAATGTCGGCCCGGTGCCCGGCATTGGCCATCGCGTCAAGAGTT
>NEWR02000009.1:473706-541580 GCA_002869885.2 Nitrospira sp. CG24C | reverse complement strand
AAGTACGACGTGCCGGAGGGGATCACGATCATTAAGGCCCTCTGGTACTCGGGGCAGGAAGTCGTCCGAGGGGCCGGCTGTCTTGGCGGGTTCTGTGGCGCCTGCGCGGCCTACTATCGGACCAAAGATGATCCGAAAGTGAGGACCTGCCTGGCCTGCCAAATGGCGGTGCAAGACGGTATGTCGATCACGATGATGCCTCCGTTCCCGGCCCGGAAGGCCACCTACGATATGCAGACGCTCAAAGATCCGAAGCAGGATCTCTTCAATCTCTATCCCGAAGCCCCGCTCTGTCGAAATTGCAATGCCTGCACCGAAGCCTGTCCGCAGAAAATCGATGTGCGCGAGGGAGTCTGGAAGGCCGTCTTCGGAGATTTCAAGAGTGTGTCAGAAATGTTCATGGATTGCGTCATGTGCGGGATGTGTACGCCGGTCTGCATTGCGGACATCGCTCCCAATCTCGTGGCCCTCTACGTGAGCCGGGCGCAGGGGGCTCATTTCACCGAAAAGCCTTTGGGCTTGGACGCGCGCATCAAGGAAATCCAAGATGGCCGTTTTGACGATGAGTGGGCCACAATTCTCAAGATGACCGAAAAAGAACTGGCCGATCACTGTGCAACGGTAAAGTGAAATAGTCAGAAAGTCTCAAAGTCCTCACGTCGTAAAGTCTGTGGTGAGCCGAGCGATTTGACGACTTTCTGACTTTCGACTTATGACGAAAGAAACATGGACATCCACGCATTACAACAAATCGTTCACGGAACGCGAGATGCTCGACGCAAGCAGACCCTTCCCAAGTTCTCTCCAGCGGATCGCGACCAACTAATCCACAAATATCATCCGGATTATCGTGAGCGGGCCTACCGTCCTATCCGCTTCGGTCCTAATCGCGGAGATAAGACGGTCATTGAACTGGCATCGTTGCTGGAGGGCGACAGTTCCATTGCAGACGAGTTCGATCTGACGGCCGATTACACAACCGATGTTCTGGTGGTGGGTGGTGGAGGGGCCGGCTGTGCTGCGGCGCTTCATGCCCATACGTCCGGCGCCAAGGTTATGCTGGCGACGAAGCTCCGTCTCGGCGACTCCAACAGCGTGATGGCTCAAGGGGGCATGCAGATTTCGGTTGCGCCGGGGGACTCGCCAGTGACGCATTTCGTGGATACGCTGAAGGGCGGCCACATGCAGAACGACCATCAACTGCTCAAGGTGATGGTCGAAGAGGGCCCCTCGATTGCAAAGTGGCTGTTGAGCCTGGGAGTCCTGTTCGATCGTGATGGGGACGGTAACCTCCATGTGAAGAAAGGCGGCGGCAGTTCGAAACCTCGCCTCCTGACCTGTTCTGACTATACAGGCCTTGAAATCATGCGGGTGCTCAAGGACGAGGTATTGAATCAGAACATTCAGTTACTCGAGTTCTGTGCTGCGATCGAGCTGACGAGCGATGAGAAGGGGAACTGCACCGGCGCCATCTTCAAAGACCTTGATAACCATCGCCACGTCGTTGTCGCAGCCAAGTCCGTCATCCTGGCGACCGGCGGGATCGGACGGCTCCACATTCAGGGATTCCCGACCAGCAATCACTATGGCGCCACCGGCGATGGGCTCTGCCTGGCCTATCGGCTTGGCGCCAAGCTTACGCAGATCGACACGTTCCAGTATCACCCGTCAGGCGCGGTCTATCCGGAACAGCTCATCGGGGCGCTGGTGACGGAGGGTATCAGATCCGAAGGCGGGCATTTGGTCAATGCGAAGGGTGAACGGTTCGTCAACGAATTGGATACCCGCGACGTCGTGTCCTCCTCGATTATCCGGGAGTGTGAAGAGGGGCGCGGTATCCGCACGATGTCCGGGCGCGTCGGCGTCTGGCTCGATACCCCGCTGCTCGATGCAGAACATGGTCCCGGCACGCTGGAAAAGCATTTCCCCGCGATGATGCTGCAGTTCGACCGATTCGGCATCGATATCAGCAAAGATCCGGTGTTGATCTATCCGACGAACCGATTGATGGGCAACTCGCTCCTTGACCTGATGGTCTTTGGAAAGCGATCCGGGCTCACGGCTGCGGTTCGTGCCGCCGCCATGCCGCAAGGGAAGTTGACGGTCGGGCATCTGAAGGGATTCCGCGCCGAGGCCAAGAAGCACGGCAGTTCGAACGGGATCGTGTCACCGATGATCCTGCCGGCGTACACAAGGAAAGAATAGCGCGCGCGCGTGAAATGCGAGACAAGCCAGACGGGTGAGACGGACGACGGTTCGAGGTCCGAAGTTCGAGGTTTCCGGAACTTCGAACCCAGAACTTCGAACTTCGTGTCGCGCCTGTCACGCAAGGAGAAGATATGAACGTTCATGAGTTTCAGGCGAAGCAGTTGTTCGGGCAATTCGGAGTTCCGGTTCCACGCGGGAAAGAGATTACTTCACCCGAAGCAGGAGCGGCATGGGCCGCTGAGCTGAATACCCCCGTGTTCGTCGTCAAGGCGCAGATTCATGCAGGAGGCCGAGGCAAGGCCGGCGGCGTCAAGATTACGAAAGACAAGGCAGCCGTTCCCGGCCTGGTCAAGGAACTGATCGGCAAAACCCTTGTCACTCACCAGACCGGCCCCAAGGGGCGGGAGGTGCGGCGCTTGCTGATCGAAGAAGGGGCTGCGATTGCCAAGGAATTGTATGTGAGCCTCCTCGTCGATCGGGACAGCGGATGGCCCGTGTTTATCGCCAGCACCGAAGGCGGGATGGAAATCGAAGAAGTCGCCGCCCACAAACCGGAGAAGATCATCCGGGAGGCGATCGACCCGGCTGTCGGGTTTCAATCGTATAACGGCCGAAACGTCGCCTTCGCGCTCGGGCTTCCCGCCATGGAACCGGCCGTCGTGACTCCCTTCATTCAGATGTTGGGGAACCTCTACCGCCTGTTCATGGAGAAGAATGCGGCGATGGTCGAGATCAATCCTCTGGTCATCACCAGCGACAAGAAACTCATCGCACTGGATGGCAAGGTCTCGTTCGACGATAATGCGCTGTTCCGGCATGCCGATGTGCAGCAGATGCGCGACCTCAACGAAGAAGATCCGCTCGAGATCGAAGCGGGAGAAAGTAATCTGAACTACATCAAGCTCGATGGGAACATCGCCTGCATGGTGAACGGCGCGGGTCTCGCCATGGCGACGATGGACGTCATCAAGCTGGCCGGCAGTGAGCCGGCGAACTTCCTGGATGTCGGCGGCGGCGCGACGAAAGAAACGGTAGCGGCTGGATTTCGGATTCTGCTGAAGGATCCAAACGTGAAGGGTATCTTCATCAACATCTTCGGCGGCATCGTTCGTTGCGAGCGGATCGCCCATGGCGTGATCGAAGCGGCCAAGGAAGTGAAGATCAATGTGCCGTTGGTTGTTCGGCTACAAGGGACAAATGCAGACGAAGGCCGCAAGCTTCTCGCGGAGTCGGGTCTGAAGTTGGAAGTGGCGAACGATTTGTGGGAGGCGGCGCAAAAAATTGTAAAGTTGACTGGAAAAGCGGCGTAAGAGGAAGAGTGGAGGCACAGGGTTGATCCCCTGTGCTCGCGCAACGCGCGCCCTCAGAAGGGCCTCGTTGGACGCGCGCAGTGGGGGCTCAACCCTGCGCCTCCTAAAAACCGTTTCCCGGTCTTAGGGGGAAGTGGAAAAAAGAAATGAGGATATCGTGAGCATTCTTGTTAATAAGAATACGCGGGTGGTGGTGCAGGGGATTACGGGCAAAGAGGGCTCGTTCCATGCTGCTCAGTGCAAGGCCTATGGGACGCAGGTCGTCGCGGGTGTGACGCCGGGCAAGGCGGGGCAAGAGGTCGAGGGTATTCCGGTGTTTAATACAGTACGGGATGCTGTGAAGAAGGCTCAGTGCGACACCTCTCTGATCTTCGTGCCGCCGCCATTTTGCGCCGATGCGATTTTGGAAGCGGCCGAAGCCGGCATCAAGTTGATCATTTGCATTACCGAGGGCATTCCGGTGAATGACATGGTCAAGGTCAAGCGCGCGCTCCGTGGTAAGGATGTCCGGTTGATCGGGCCCAATTGCCCCGGCGTCATCACCGTCGATGAAGCGAAGATCGGCATCATGCCTGGTTTCATTCATAAGAAGGGGGTTGTGGGCGTTGTATCGCGCAGTGGGACCCTCACCTACGAAGCGGTGCATCAGCTCACGACAATGGGATTGGGTGAAACAACTTGCGTCGGGATCGGCGGAGACCCGGTCAATGGGACAGGCTTTGTCGATGTGCTGGCATTGTTCGAGAAAGACCCTGAGACTCAAGCGATCGTCATGATCGGCGAGATCGGTGGCGATGCGGAAGAGAAAGCCGCTGAGTTCATCAAGAAGAACGTAAAGAAACCGGTCGTCAGTTTCATCGCAGGAATCACGGCTCCTCCTGGGCGGCGCATGGGCCATGCTGGAGCGATCATTTCAGGTGGCAAAGGCACAGCGACGGAGAAGATGAAAGCACTCGAAGCGGCCGGTGTCCGTGTGGTGAAGAACCCGGCTGAGATCGGCAATGCGGTGAAGGTTGCGCTCGGGCGGTAAGTATTAAACTCAGGATCAGGTCTTGTTCATTTGGTCTGTTTGGTTTGTCTGGTTTTTTTGGTTGAACGAAACTAACCAGATGAACCAGATAAATCAAACAAGCCAGATCAACCAGTTAATCAGACAGACCGTGTTTGTCTCTCCTGTTTGCTCCTCTCTCCCGTGAGCCAAGTTATTTCCCTTCTTCTGCCAGATCATTCGTGCTAGGGTAACTCCATGCGGGTATTTCTCATTCACGTTCGCGACCCACAGTTCTACGCCCTCCCGGCGAAAACACGCGCGAAAAACGGCCGTATCAGGGTCATGGGCTTTCCGCCCATCGGTATCATGTCCCTCTCGTCGGTGCTCAAACAGGCCGGCCATGAGTGCGTGATGTTCGATCAGGCGAACCCCGACACGCCGAACGAGGTCATCCTCGAGGAAATCAATCGGCAACAGCCGGCGTTGATTGGTCTCAGCTTCCTCAGCACCACCAGCTATCCCTACGCAAAAATTCTGGCCCGTCAGATTCGCGCTGCCAATTCGAATGTCAAATTGGCCTTCGGCGGCGTCTTTGCGAGTTTGAACGCCGCATTAGTCAAATTGCAGTGTCCTGAAGTGGATTTCATCTGCAAGGGAGACGGTGAGCAGCTACTCCTCGACCTGCTCGAACGGATCGATGACCCAGCCGATGTCGCCGGGCTGACCTGGGCCAAGGACGGCCATGTCGTTCAGAACTCCGGCCGGCCTATGGAGCGCCATCTCGATCAGTGGCCCTTCCCAGATCGTGAAGGTCTGCCGCTCGACTTTATAGAATCTATGCCGCTCGACGTGCCGGCAGTGCTTTCGATGGAGCGGTTCACGACGATGCAAACCTCACGCGGCTGCCCCTGGCCCTGCGTGTTCTGCGATATTCCGATCTTCAACGAAGGCAAGTGGCGCGCGCGGAGCGCTCAGCATGTAGTGAAGGAACTCAAGTACCTCGAAGAATGCGGCTACGGGTCCGTCTATTTTGTGGACGACCATTTTCTGCTGCAACCCAAGCGGATCGAGGCGATTTGCCAAGGCGTGATGGACGAAAAGCTTTCGATTCAATGGGGCATCGAAGGGCGCGTGGATTCGGTCGCCCAGCACTTGTTTCCTGCCATGGCCAAGGCCCATTGCCGGACGGTCATGTTCGGGATTGAAAGCGGAAGTCAGAAGATTCTGGACCGCCTCAAGAAAGAACAGACGTTGGAAGAAGTGGCCACCGCCGTCAAGAACGCCAAGCAGGCCGGTATCGAGATCGTGCACGGGTTCTTTACCGTGGGCAACCCCGATGAAACGGTCGAGGATATGAACGCGACGTTTGATCTGGCCTCCAAGCTGCCGCTCGACACGTTCGGCTTCAATCGGCTCTGTGTGTATCGGGGAACTCCGCTCTGGCAGGAATATGTGAAGCGCGGGTTAGTCAGCGAAACCGCCGATTGGTACAAGTATTTCAAATGCTCCACGATCGATCCGACCTGCTTGCCTGGGGAAGTGATCAATGAGGTCCGCCGTCAAGGGCTCAAGCGTCTGTTTGTGTACAAGATCCTGCACTATCCCATCCAGACGTTCCGGTTGCTGCGGCGGTTTCTCCGCTTCATGCCTGCGCGGGATGTGGCCTACATTCTCATCAAGCCGTTTCTGGGCCAGAAGAAAGGCGCCACGAAGGCTGAAGTGCTGTCCCGCGCCGTCGAACATGCGGATATAAAAGATGCTGCGGCAGAGCTGACCCAGATGACGGACGACATGCTCCAGAGCGTGATGGAAGAGTCGCGGTTGGAACGGTTACGTATCCAACAAGAAGCAGAAGGGTCGCGCGAGTTGCCGATGGTCCATTCCCGCTAGGCCAAAGACCTTAGTTCGAAGTTCAGGGTTCGAAGTTCCGAAAACCTCGAACTTCGGACCTCGAACTATCCCCCGTCCAGCCAATCTCGCTCGCCTCTCCTGTTAAACCGCAATTCCCCAAACTTCTTTCGCGGCTAAACCAATCCCGTAGCTCACACTGACAGCTAGCGTGATAATGACCAGATTCAGGACGATCCGTCGTTTAATGTCCATGCCGGATAGAAATGACAGAATCGTTGAGACGAGAACGACCATGAGGCCGGCGGTGAAGACGGAGAAGAGCGCATCCTTCGCACCGACCAAGACGGGTAATACCGGCACCAGTGCGCCGGTGATATAGGCAACCCCCACCACTGCAGCAGACCCCAGCGGCGATTCTTCCATAGGCGTGACGTCCGGTTCTTCGCCCAAGAAGACTTTTCTGGCAATCTCGGTCGCCTTCACTTCCTTTTCGCTGTTTAATGCCAAGAACGAACCGGCGGCCATCGATAGTGCGCCGGCCACAGCCGTCGTCATGGCGGCAATCAAGACCAGCCTGGCGCTGCCGAACGCGCCGAAGAAGCCGCTCACCGCGCCGAGAATCTCTACCAAGCCGTCGTTGAGCCCCAGGAAGATATTTCTAATCCTTTCCGGGTTAATTTTTCGCTTCGTCAGTTCCGTGACGAGCACATCCTCGTGCTTGAACTCGTCCATCAAAATTCCCCGCAAGGCTTCACCGAGAGGCTTCCCTTGATACTCGCGCCACAGCGCCAGATACTTCCGCACGCCGTGGACTTCGATGGCTTCGAGCACCAGATGGACGGCGATCGAGCCGAAGATCCTGCAGGTCAGCATCATGACGGAGAGTTTGAGTCGCCGACCGAAGTTCAACTCGTTGAGTTTGAGGTCGAAGAATTTCTGCCAGAAGGCTAGGTGAGCGGTCTCCACCTTGATCAGTTCATCGAGCGTGTGGTGCACATCCGGCTGTGTCACCGCGCGGAGCGCTTTGTAGAGTGATAGATCGAACAGCTCGTCGAGCACGAGTTGTCGTGCAAGCTTCGGGTCATGGGCAGTCGAAGTTGAGACCATATTCAAGATTAGCGGAGACAGCGCAGACCATCACCTTGGTTCTGGGTGGGAAAGGTGAAGGGGCTCGGCTAAGGTTCCGGTCAGCCGATCAGGACGTAGGCGCCAACGCCGAAAGCTGCCAGCAGGGCGATGCTCAGCATCGCCTTTTCATGCCCGCACATTCCCGCCTGTGCCTTGCAGACCGCCAGGGAACACATGATCGCCATTGTGGCCTCCTTTTTGAGTTGGGGGAAACGATACGCCGCTGGGGAAACTTAGTCAACGACTGACCTGGTGGTGCTGCGCTATTCGATGAGCGCCTGCTTTGTTTCATCCAGGTGCTTTTGGAGGTACTGCATGAAGGGTGTCCCGCCCGTTCCCACGGCTGTGGGGTTGCTCGCGTGGGACTGGTGCTGGCGGTGGATGTAACTGTCGGCATAGCCGATGTGGATCTCGCGAAACTGGGCGAGGAGATCGACACAGACGCAATAAGCAGTCCAGAGATCGGGGGTGCGGACTTTTCGATCGCGAACATAGCCGGCGAGCAACGAACGGCCATGATCGTCAGTGGCTTTCTCCAGGGTCTCTAGAAATGCGCGGTGACGTGGGGGCATATAGTCGCGCATTTCTTGTAAATAGAGGGTCAAGGGATCGGGGGCATGGGCGACTCCGAGCCCTGCGTCGAGGCAAGGCACAATCGTACTTTGCGCGCCGGTTTCTCCTCGGAACTGTTGCAATTGCCCGGCATAGGATTCGACGCCCTCGTAGTCGAGCCCATTCGGCAAGCTAGGACTGTTCTTCCAGCCGTGGATGTAGGGCCGCACTCGGTTGTAGTAGACATAGGGGTCGCAACGCTCTTTCATCCTGAGTAGGCTATTCCTCATCGCCGTTTGGGCCGATGCCAACGACTTGAGCCCCAGTAAGACCTCTTCCTCCTTGTTTCCAGCTGCTCCTTTCATGGCTCGCAGGAGTCCGGCCAGCCCTGGTCCCGCTTCCCGCTCAATCTGGATGTGGACCACGACAAACCACTCTTCATCCAACCCGCCGAGAAAATTTTGAAGCAGCACAATATTGTCGAGCTGAATCGGCTTTGTCTTGTCCAGCCTCCGCCAGTTGTCAAGCGCGTAGGAGGCATAGGAGAGAACCGGCGGTCGGCCAAGGCGCTGGGCGATTTCATGCCAGGGTTTTGCAAGTTGAGGCGGCAGTTTGGCCGCTGGCTGGTCCGGCACTTCCCATATGTAGGCATGCCCGGCGAACGAAAGGATACGCATCGCGGCTCGATAGACTTCTGTGCGCCAGGTGGAAGGAATGGAAGGGAGCAGCTGGCGTTGCTCATCGATGAATCGTCGGACCGTCCGAGCACTCAACAATTTCGGGAGCTCTCGCCCAAGCTCATTGAGCGTGGGGAAGTCTGGTGGATCGCCGAGTGGGTCTTGTGGAAGAAACCCATGTTCAGGAGAGATCTCGTAATCGGAGAGATCCAGAGGACCGAAGTTCGATGGTCTCATTAGGAGCCTCAGGTACGCACAACCTCAGCGCCATCACTCTACCACACATCGAGTGAGTCACGACTGAGTCGTGGACTGGAAAATCAGGATGCTCCTACTTCTCGCGTCCGTCCGACCAGCTGCCGTTGTTCGGCAGAGCGAAGGCGAATTTTGAAGATTACCCGGCGGCTTTTTTCGCGGTTTACCACGGCAAGTGAGTCATAGATCAAGTCTTGTCTGCCGCGGCCGGACGCTGAGGTGATTTCTTGGAAACATTGGTACGAGGCCGGTTCTATGGCTTGAATGACCTCCAGGCCCTTCACCATCACTGCAAGCGACCGTTCCTGACTCAATTTCAAATTGAACGCATCGCTGCCGTGATCGTCGGTGTGCCCTTCGATGGCAAGGGAGTCGATCTTGTCGCGCAACGGTCCGCACAAGGCCCCCACATAGAAGGGCAACGCTTCTACAAGAAATTGATCCGCAGTAGGCGATAGCGTGCTTTTCCCCAACTCGAATGTGAGGAGGTTTTCCGGGACCACGATCATGAGCGCGAGCGGGTCGCGAGGATCGGCATCGAGGGAGAGGCCCAGGCGTTGAATGTGGTCACGCAACACCACCTGCACGTCCTCTTTGTTTTCTTGCAGTTCAGACTGTGCTGCGGAGGAGGTTTTGGTGAGCTGCACCACGAAGAGCAAGATGAATACGATGGCGAGCGATGTCATGAGATCGGTGATGCCGATTGTCGTGTGGGAGGCGCCTGCGCCTTGTGTTGTGACGTGGTTCATGCGGTAGGCCGTTGCGAGGACACCAGCGACCGTTTTGGCCAAAAGCGGCGCCCCTCTGTGCGAGAGAGGCCTGACGATGTTCGCTGTTCAGCGAGCCTGTCCGTCAGGCGGTCGATGAGGTCCTCAAGCGTCGCTGTCGTCTGCGTCCGATCTCTGTGCATATCTTTGAGCGACGCGGTAAGTTCATGAATCGAGTCATTGAGTTCTCTCATCGGAGCTGTGAATTCTTCACGGATGACTCGTGGCAGTTCAGCCGCCGTACGTTGTACCGTTGCCTGCTCGCCTTGTTTCAATTTTGTTAAGGATCGAACCGCTTCGGTCAGCTCGGCAATGGGCGCCGACAGGCTGTCTGTCCCCGTTCCTCCGATCCGTTCCATCAGTCCTCCGCCGGAAGTCTGTCTGGCTCCGCCGTGTGCGCGGTGCATCGGCGTGAGTTGCTCCAGCATCTGTTCCATGGTTTTTCGGGGGAAGAGTTTGTCGATGAGGCTGAGGAACGAGTGGTGCTCGTTCATGAGCTGAAAGACCATCGGTTTTTCGATGAGGGTGAACAGGTTGGCGGCAATCAGCCCGACGATTGACGTCAGAAATTTTCCGGCAAGCCCGTTGATGAGCCCCTGAATCCCGGCAATGTCATGTCCGTCCGCGTGGAGTTTACTGAGGCCGATAAATAAGGCCAGGAAGGTCAGCAGCAGCCCGATGCCGGTCACCAGGGAAGGCAGTTGGCTGTAGAAGGCCAGGTTCACGCGATGGCTCAGGAGCGTATCCTGCGTAAAGATTTCCTCCGCGCGCCGCGTGCTGAAAATGCGCGGTTCCACGAACCATGGGACATGTTCCAGGATCAGAGTCTTGCGGAATTGCGCCCAGGGCTGCCGAAACATGGGTTCTTTCTGCATGGCCGTTTCAACGGCCTGTAGATCATCGCAGTCGATACGCGTGGGGGCGGATGTGGCCTGGTCAGCCGGAGGCGCGAAGCCTACCAGCGCATGATTCGTGAATCGCTCACGATCGACGTCGCCGCGCTCGTCCGCGAGGGCGATCAGCATTTGGCGTACGCGATTGAAAGGCCGTTGCGCACCGGACACATCCATCCTCAACCGTATGATGTGCCAGAGGAAAAAGAGCACGATTCCGAAAGATCCGATCCAGCTCAACATCGGGCTTTCGGGCCCTCCGAAAAATGCTGCATCACGGCTCAAGAATTCCCACAGGCTGGATATGCCGGTCATCGTATCCTCAGTATATGGTGACTACACAGGTGTTTAGGCTGAAGGCTATGCATTATCTCCCAAAGCACGGATGCGGGGGTAGCGGGATACAGGGGTAGTCGGGGTAGCGAAATAGAAGTCGCAGACATTTTTTCCGTACCCCTCTACCCCGTTGTCCCCCTTATCCCGTTCCTACGGCCTTGGGTTCAAGCAGAGATGAATCCTTGTTGCGCAAGAAGCCCAACCCCTGAAAGCCTTCTCAACTTCCGTGCCTTGCACAAGAGAGCCAAAAGCTCATGGAAATCCCATGATCTGCAATTTCCTTGGAGTCTGATCACCAATTGCCAGGCATTCTTTGCCTGGCAATCGGCATAATAGGCCTCACGAGCACAGAGCGGTCCGATAGAGAGCGTATGGTGAACAGCCTATGCCAATTCTCTCTCCACAGTGGGACGATATTTTCTGGAAAATAATGATTGTTTGATAGAGGATACGGAGCGGCGTAAGCCTGGTGAGGCTTCGCAGGCTGTCAGATGAAATCTTGCGTTCTACTGGCGCAAAATCGCTTAGGATACTCTCCCGGTTTTTGAACAAGGGGAATACATATGAGATTTCGTGACGTCCTCCTTATCACGGTGACCGTCCTTGCTGCTGGTCAGACTCTGCCAGCGTGGGCTGAGTCTCCATCGGTTCCCGCACAGCCTGCATTGGACCAGGCCATTGAGCAGTATATTCGGTCGCACCCTGAGGTCATTGAGCAAGCCATACAGTCCCTTGAGGTCAAGCGGCAGAGGGGTGAAAAATTACGGATCAGGCAGGCCATTGCGACACACCAAGAGGAGTTGCTGCGAGACCCTGCTTCTCCCGTCAGCGGCAATGTGAACGGAGATGTGACCGTCATCGAGTTTTTCGACTATCGCTGTGGATATTGCAAGCGGGTTGCGAGTGCCGTGACCCAATTGCAAAAGGACGAACCAGGCGTGCGGGTAGTGTACAAAGATTTTCCCATTTTGGGAGAGGTATCGGTCTTCGGAGCCCGTGCCGCGTTAGCCGCCAAGGAGCAAGGCAAACATCAGGCGTTTCACGAGGCGATGCTGGCATCGGAAAGTGAGTTGACCCAGGAAGAAGTTCTCGCCATCGCGCAACGAGTTGGGCTGGACGTCAAGAAACTCGAGTCGGACCTGCATGCGCCGGAGTGGCAGGCCGCGATCGATCGTAATCACGCGCTGGCCAAACTTCTCGGTATTTCCGGAACGCCGGGGTTTGTCGTCGGCAGCGAAGTGTATCCAGGCGCGCTAGAACTGACGGGCCTCAAGGCCCTTGTGAAGCAAGCGCGAACGAAACGGTAGCGCACCCGGCACCCTGTTTAGCTCGAAGCGCCTGTCGCGCCGGGAAATGATTGCACGGTGAGTAATCGGAACTCCGGGATTTGATCGGGACGCGGAATGAATGCCAGTTCCGCGATGGTCATTTCGCCACGTTCGCTGGTCGCCATGATTTTCACTTCATATTTATCTACAGGAATTGGACGATTCATATCCTCCGGCAGCGACGTGACACGAAGGAATGAAGATCCGTCATCGCCTAAAAAGAAGTTGAAGACATCGACAAACATGGCATCCAGAAACTGGGGGTTTTTCGAGGGATGAACATTAAAGTTCGTTGATCCAACCTGGTCATGCCTCAGTTTAAGATGACTGCCAATGGCATGGAAATTTTGCGGCCTCTTCTCCAAAGACGTCAGTTTCACTTCTACATTCCTAAAGGTAACGTCAGCGCTGTTGATCAATGCGATGCGATAGGTATAGAGCCTTCCGCTGGTGGGTGCTGCCTGCGACCGATCAACGTATGAATCTGCCTGCACCCAGGGTTCTCCTTCACAAATCATCACGGACAATTTTCCGATCCTTAAACTTTGTCGAAAGTATAACTGAGTCGCCCATAGACAGAAGCCCACAGACCCGATCCAAAATACCCATGTATCTGTGTATTCGTCGGCGAGCCATGGTGGGATATTCTCGATGCCGAAATAGAGGAACCAGGCCTCCACATTCGATCTGGCTTGCCGAGGGGTGACTGTCGAAAGTAACATGAGCAACCCAAGCCCAAAACAGGGGACTGATTTAAGAACCCATTTCCCATACACGTTCATTCCGCACTCCTTAGCCCGCACTATTCATGAAGGTTCGTCGCGAAAGCGTGCAGGCGCGAAGCGAGACGGGCACCCGGAGCCGTGAAACCCTGAGGCATACTCGTGCAGTATGTCGAAGGGCTGAACGGCGAGACTGCCCGTCGTAGCCGCGTATCCGCGCTTGTAGCAGAAGCTTCATGAATAATGCGGGTTAGATTGTTTCAAGAGTAGGCGGTTTCTATTGGGATGGCAAGTTAGACGTCATCGCCGTAAGGATTCCCTCTTTGAACTTGGCCGCGAGGGATGCAGATAGAATACGCAAATAATGGTACAGCCACGCGGGTTGGCATGATTGTATAAGGAGGAGGGGGCATCATGACAAGGCACGGAAAACAGTATGGGGCGATTGTCATTGCATTAGTCGGTCTCGTGGCGCTGCCGGGTGGCGGGCAGGCGCAGCAACAGGAGATGACGGGCAAAGATGGGGCGCCAATGGTGCTGGTGCGGGGGAATTTACGATGGGGGGCAACGAGGCTGTGTCGGAAAAGCCCGTGCATCAGGTCTCCCTCAATGCCTATTACCTGGACAAGCACGAAGTGACCGTGGAGCAGTACGCGATGTTCCTGGAAGCGACGAAGCGGAAAGCGCCGCCAGAATGGAAGATATTGAATCAGCCGACCCATCTGAAGCATCCGGTCGTGATGATGGATTGGTCCGATGCGGACAGGTATTGCACCTGGGCGGAGAAGCGGCTCCCGACCGAAGCGGAATGGGAAAAAGCGGCGAGGGGGACGGATGGGCGGAAGTTTCCGTGGGGTGATGATATGCCCACACCGCAACGGGCGAACTATGGGAAAAAGAAGTGGGACAAGGATGCGACATTGCTGCCGGTGGGGACATTGGAAGATGGCAAGAGTCCCTACGGCATCTATGATATGGCCGGGAATGCCTGGGAATGGGTCAGCGACTGGTATGACAGGGGCTATTACAAGAAGAGTCCGTTGCAGAACCCGACGGGACCGGATCACGGCGACTACAAAGTCTTGAAGGGCGGCTCCTGGCACAGCAACCCGGAGTCCCTCCATTCTGCGAATCGGAACTACACCTCACCGGAGCATCATCCGAGCCACAATAACGGGTTTCGATGCGCAAAAACTCCGTAGTCTTGGCTCTTGAATCCGTGGGTCTCGGCTCTGTGTCCCAAGGATTCTGAGATCCCCGTGCCTCCGGTGACCTCCGCTCCTGCCGGCCCATACTGGCTGACGAATCAGAAAATTCAGCATGCCCCTATTCCTCCGTCCACGAGGGCAACAACCACAGCAGGCGAGTCAGCGTTGCCGATTCGAGTTCCGGCAACGCTTTGAACGCGAGACCGAAAACGGAATCCTTTTCCCAGCAGACCACTGCGCCGGAGACATACACGGGGGCATGTTGATCGGGCCGAATGTGAATTTCTATAGGGGTATTGGGAGGAATATGAATGGCGCTTGTCAACCGACAGCCTTCGAGGGATAGGTCAGTGACGACACCGTCCTCGATATGCATACCGTCAATCGAGAAGATACTTTTGAAACGGACAGGGTAACGTTGGTGCTTGCGGAGCTCCATTATTGTGGATGCCATGCCCCCTCCTCATTTCGCTCGGATTTAGGTAAACGGAAACGGCTGTCTAACGCGGTATCCTATCTTGATCAATGTTTCCCTCTCGCCTGGCTTCGAAGCGATTTCGCGAGAGCAGTCATGAATAATCCTAATCAAACGAATGTCACGCAAGCCATGTGCCCCACCTGACATGCGCATGCTTTCTGTCGCAGTCTGAGGTATTTCCTAGGGTTGCACCCCCGCACAAGCCCCTATAGGACGATGGAACGTGGTTCATGTGGAACGAAAACGATTCAGTGCTAAGACAAATTTGCCCGCCGTCCCGGCAGGGATCGACGAGACAGATGGGATAAGGCTAGAGAAAGAAACCTGAGAAACGAGGAAAGGCTTGATACCCTGCTCTTCTCACGCATGGCTTGCCGAAGGGGACACAATTCTGTACACTCTGAACATACAAGGAGAGCGCCATGACCAAGACACTTTCGCTGAAAGAAGCGCGAAACCAATTCTCCGATATCGTCGATCGAGCGGGGCGGCTCTCGGAACGGGTCGTCGTGACGAAGAATGGACGGCCTGAGGCGGTGGTGATGGGAGTCGCTGAATTCGAAAGTTGGGTGGAGACATTGGAGCTGTTGTCGAACCCGAAGGCGGTCAGGTCTCTCAATCAGGGACTGAAAGAAGCCAAAGCCGGGAAATTCCACTCCTTCAAGGCCGCATTCGGTGAGGAGCAGTGAGGCGAGTCCGTCTTACCCCGCAAGCCCTCAAAGACCTCAAGGATTGTGACGACCCCACACGAGAACGAGTCAAAGAAGCCCTCCGTCACCTCGCCGAGCACCCCCTCGATGGCAAACCGCTGAAAGGCCACTTTCAAAAGGATAAGGTCTGGTCCTACCGGGTCTGGCCCTATCGCATTCTCTACCGCCGCGTCGGTTCTAATTGGTTGGAAGTGCTCTCCATCGAACCGCGCAAAGACATCTATCGGTAGGCGGAATCGTCCGGCCTCTTCGTAACGAATAACCAATTTGAGTATTCTGAGTGACGAGGCAGTGAAATGCCGAGGTGGTGGGGCCTGGCAAGTGCTCCGGCACCTCCCGGCGCGACCCTCACGGGCTCGGCCAGGCGGAACGCATTCGGAAACTCCCTCGCAGACTCGGTCAGTTTCCGTCTTCCTTCCTGGCCAAGCCACGGTGGGTCCCCGCGCCTCCGGTGACCTCCGCTCCTGCCTACCTCCACCACCATGACATTAGGAAACTCAGAATGTCCGAGTTTTTCCGCTCCACTCCAGCTCAAAATGCAGAACGTTATAATTTCTTAACAAAATGCAAACGAGCAAGTAACTCTCTATTGCTAAGTTCTCACATTCATTCCAGCCTACCCGACGAAATGCCAGAGTCAGTTGATGCATTGCGCGATGGTGGCTCAACCGATCCCACACTATTGGAGGCAAACAAATGAAGAGCACATCCTGGAGGGTGTTAGCCCCTTCTCTGCTCATAGGACTGTTGACGTGGGCAGCAATCCCCTTGAACTATGACGTGCATGCTGCACAAGGACAAGATTCCGAAGACGCTTCCCGCAGAGGGAAGGCAGAAGTCGTGATCATTATCTGTCAGGCGGTGGGCACGGGTACGCCGATCGGCTCACCTCCTTACAACGTGACTGTCCAAGGCGTCAGTCGTAGTGGTGGAGGGCCAACAGTTCAGGTCGGCGGTGAATGTGCTCAAGCAGTTGCGTCGGTGATGTCTGCTGGTTACCAGCTACGCGATGTGGGAGTTCTCAACTTTTTCGGGGGCGTTCAATACACCCTGATCGACAGATAACAGGCAAGGTCGCTCGCGGGGCAAGATTGCGAGTAACATAGAGCTGGCTGGGTAAAGGTGTCAAACACGAAGGCCACATTTTAAGCGGTGGCCTTCGTGTTTCCTTCTTTCCCAACCCAAGCGGAGTGGCGATTCTTTTATTCCATGGCAGATTGGGTTACGGTCCCAAGCGACTTCGCCGAGAGAGACGGGGCCCCGCCCGGCGTCTGAAGAAGGAAAGCTGGAACTGACTGAAGGACTGCGGTCGCCGAAGCGACCGCCGCTGAAGGAATTCCAGAAGGCTTCCGCTTCAGAGCGCCGTGGAAGGGGTGTCTCGAAGGCGCCGAAGCGAGGGACCGTACACGACCTGCCTATGTCCCCATTTCCCACGACGCCAGATATTTCACCTGCTCCTTCGTCAACGTATCAATCTTCATCCCCATCCCAGCCAGCTTCAGCCTCGCTATCTCCTTGTCGATCACCGGCGGGACCGGATAGACCTTCTTCTCCAGATTCTTGTAGTTCTTCACCAAATACTCCGCGCCGAGCGCCTGGTTCGCGAAGCTCATGTCCATGACGCTGGAAGGATGGCCCTCCGCGGTCGCGAGATTGACCAACCGTCCCTCGCCGAGGAGGCTGACCCGGTTGCCCGTCTTCAGCGTGAATTGCTCGACGCCAGGTCTGATGAGCAGCTTCTTGCGGCTCAATTTCTCCAAGGCCGGAATATCCAGCTCGACGTTGAAGTGGCCTGAGTTGCAGACGATGGCCCCTTCCTTCATCACCGCGAAGTGCTCATTGCGTACAACCTTGAGGTTGCCGGTCACCGTGACGAAGAAATCTCCCACCGGCGCTGCCTGTTCCATCGGCATGACGCGAAACCCGTCCATCACCGCTTCGATCGCCTTGACCGGATCGATCTCGGTGACGATGACATCGGCGCCCATCCCCTTGGCGCGCATGGCAATCCCACGCCCGCACCAGCCGTAGCCTGCGACCACGAAGGTCGTGCCGCAGATCAAGCGGTTCGTTGCGCGGATAATGCCGTCGATCGTGCTCTGGCCGGTCCCGTACCGGTTGTCGAACAGGTGCTTGGTGTCGGCGTCGTTGACGGAGATCACCGGGAACTTCAGCACTTTCTTCTCGGCCATGCTGCGGAGCCGGATGACGCCGGTGGTGGTTTCCTCCGTGCCGCCGATGACATGCTTAAGCAAGTCTTTGCGCTTGGAATGGATCAGCGAGACGACATCGGCTCCGTCGTCCATCGTGATTTGCGGTTTGTGGGCGATGGCCGATTGGATATGCTGATAGTAGGTCTTGTTGTCTTCGCCCTTAATGGCGAAGGTCGGAATACCGTCATGCTTAACGAGCGCCGCGGCGACTTCATCCTGCGTGCTGAGTGGATTTGAAGCGCAGAGCCGGACATCGGCTCCGCCTGCCTGGAGTGTCTTCATCAGATTCGCAGTCTCGGTCGTCACGTGGAGACAGGCGGTGACGCGGAGCCCTGCGAAGGGCTTTTCGCGAAGAAACCGCTTCTTGATCAGGCGCAGCACCGGCATGGTAGCTTCGGCCCATTCGATCTTGAGTTTGCCCTGGTCTGCTAGCTTCATATCTTTTACGTCGTATTCCACTGATCTCCTCCTCGTTAGGCGTGAAACGTTAGGGGTAAGGGGTAATGGGATATCAGAAAAAGGGGGACGGTTAATCACACCGTCCCCCTTCGTGTAGTTCGCACACAGTGTTGATTACAGCCCTGCGTCTTTGCGCAAGATTTTGGCCTTGTCGGTCTTTTCCCAGGTGAACTCAGGCTCATTGCGGCCGAAGTGTCCATAGGATGCGGTCTTTCTGAAGATCGGCCGGCGGAGCTTGAGGTGGTCGATGATGCCGCGCGGGGTCAGGGGGAAATGTTTGCGCACGAGCTTATCCAGACTCTCAACCGCCACTTTTTCCGTGCCCTTCGTGTCGACCAGCACCGAGACGGGATCTGCCACCCCGATCGCATAGGCGAGCTGCAATTCGCATTTCTGGGCCAACCCGGCAGCGACGATATTCTTTGCGATGTAGCGGGCCATATAGGAGGCCGAGCGGTCCACCTTCGTCGGATCCTTGCCGGAGAAGGCGCCGCCGCCATGGCTGCCGTGGCCGCCATAGGTGTCGACGATGATCTTGCGGCCTGTCAGTCCTGTGTCGCCCATCGGACCGCCGACTACGAAGCGGCCGGTGGGATTGATGTGGTGTTTCACGCTCGTTGGGTCGTAGAGCCCTTTCGGCATCATGGGCCTGATGACTTTCTCCATGATGTCGCGCTCGATCTGTTTGTTCGTTACGTCGGGGCTGTGCTGCGTTGAGACGACGATGGTGTCGATCCGCACCGGTTTTCCGTTCCGGTACTCCACAGTCACTTGGGATTTTCCATCGGGACGGACCCATGGGAGGATATTCTTTTTCCTGACTTCAGCCAACCGCTTGGTGAGGCGATGGGCGAGGACAATCGGCATCGGCATGAGTTCGGTCGTTTCGTTGGTGGCGTAGCCGAACATCAGTCCCTGGTCGCCGGCGCCGCCGGAATCCACGCCCATGGAAATATCGCCGGATTGCTGATGAATGGCGGTGAGGACGGAACAGGTGTGGTAGTCGAATCCCCAGGCGGCATCGCAGTAGCCGACATCCTTGATGACCTCGCGGATGATATCCGGAATCTCGACGTAGGCCTTGGTGGAGATTTCTCCGGCTACGAAGGCAATTCCGGTGGTCAGAATCGTCTCGCAGGCCACCCGGGCATACTTGTCTTTGGCGATGATCGCGTCGAGGATTCCGTCGGAGATCTGGTCGGCGATCTTGTCCGGATGTCCTTCTGTCACTGACTCTGATGTAAACAGGTAGTTGTGTCTCATAGGTTCCTCAATGTTCGGTTGGCGGTAACCTAACGAATTGCCGCGCGATATTAGTATAGTACCCGCTCTTTGTCTAGCGCACATTTCCAGGAATGTTCAATACGCAATGCTTGACGTTCAATTGAACATTCAACATTACACATTGAGCATTTTGGTGACTGCCCGTCCGGCCTCTCGCCCGGCTGGCTTGACTCCCATTTTCCAGCACTTGTAAGATGATGAGATTCTGCTGGTCTCGCCTCGGTTGACGCGTTACGATCATGGTCGGGTTTCCCTTACTGGCCTTCAGTATCATTCATCGGGTCGGTATGGGCCAATTGTGCCTTGGATAGCTACTGGCGTTTCGGCGCGCGGAGTGAATAACAGATGCTGAGGTTCGCGATTGCTGGAACAGTTCTTTGTCTGATGGCCGCGGTTACAGGTTTGAGTGGCGCGGCAGCGGTGGCGGATATTCTGCCAATCGCTGATCGCAATACCGTCAAGCTGGGTGAGCCGGCGCCGAACTTTCAGCTCCGGGATTTGGAAGGCAGGCTTGTCGCGCTTTCGGACCTGCGCGGCAAAGTGGTCCTCCTGAATTTTTGGGCTACCTGGTGTGGCCCCTGCCGGGTGGAGATGCCGGCGATGGAGGAGCTCTACCGCATGTTTCCACGGAAGGACTTTGAAATTCTCGCCGTGTCTACCGACGCGGAAGGGGTGTCGATCACGAGACCTTTCCAGAAAGAGAATCGCTTGACGTTCCCCATTCTCCACGATCCGGACTATCGCGTGGGATTGACCTATGGTGCCCGGAGTCTTCCGATGACCTTCATGGTCGATCGGCAGGGGATTGTCCGCCACCAAATCTTCGGCGCGCGTGACTGGGGAGCGCCCGAAGCGCAACAGCTTGTGTACATGTTGATGAAACCGTAACAAGACCGTTATTTGGTTTGTTTCGTTTGTCTCGTTTGTTTGGTTGAATGAAGGAGTCCGATGTACCAAATCAACCAGATAAACAAAACAAACCAGACAAACAGGGCTTGGCCCTAGGAGCCTGTCCGACATTGTCGCAATCGATTACGAATATCTCGCTCGTGGCGGCCTTTTCGGCCGGCTTGCTGTCGTTCGTTTCGCCCTGCGTGCTTCCGCTGGTCCCCTCCTACGTTTCGTACATCACCGGGTTGTCCATTGAGCAGCTCACCGACTCGACGGTGCGGTCGAAGTTCAAGAAAACCATTATCCTCAACGCTCTGTTGTTTATCGGCGGCTTTTCAACAGTATTTATCTCGTTTGGCGCATCGGCCAGTCTTATCGGGCAGGTGTTCATTACCTATCAAGATATTATTCGACAGATCGGCGGGATCGTGATCGTCATCTTCGGTCTCTATCTATTGGGCGTCCTGAATATCAGTTTTCTGAAAATGGAGCATCGATTCCAATTTAGAAACCGACCGGTCGGGTATGTAGGATCGTTCTTGATCGGCATCGCGTTTGCCGCCGGGTGGACACCGTGCGTCGGGCCGGTGCTCGGGACCATCTTATTGTACGCCAGCACGACCGAGTCGATGATGAACGGGGTATTGTTGCTGACGAGCTATTCGTTGGGCTTGGGGCTGCCGTTGTTTCTCACGGCTTTGGGAGTCGATCGGTTCCTCGCCTATTTTAAGCAGGCGCGTGTGTATTTATGGGGTGTCTCCACGGTGAGCGGAGTGATGCTCATCATCGTGGGCGTCATGATTTACGCCAACAGCCTCACGATGATTACCGGGTTTCTGGAACGGTATGGAATCGGCTGGTATCTGGGGCAGTGAACTGGGCAGTACGGCTCAAGTTCTGAGTTCTTAGTTTTGAGTTCTGAGTTAGAAGAGTTTCGTTCCACCTCTGTGATCTAACTTACAACTCAGAACTCAGCACTCAGAACTCACAAGCGAAGTCGGCGCCATGCTCACACTTCCAGACGTGAAAGTATACGACACGCTTGTGGTCGGCATGGGGCCGGCCGGCGCCACCGCTGCCTATCAGTTGAGCAAAGCCGGCCTGTCTGTGCTTGGGCTCGACAAGGCCACACATCCACGATACAAAGTCTGCGGTGGCGGGTTGTCTGCCCGCATCGACCACATTTTGGAAGAGGATTACAAGTCGGTCGTCGAGCATACGGTTTACGGGATACAGTTTTCCTATCGAGGCACAGATCCCTTCTGTCTCGACTCCTCCAGTCCAATTGCCTACATGGTCATGCGCGACCGGTTCGACCATTTCCTGCTGGAGAAGGCGAGGCGCGTGGGTAGCGAGGTGCACGAAAGCGAGTCGGTGACGTCCTGTCGGCAGCTCCCCGACGGCATTGAAGTGACGACGGATCGGGGCCGGTATTTTGCCAAGGTTCTGATTGGAGCGGATGGGGCGAACAGCTTAGTCGCGCAGCAGTTGTTCCCGGGACGCCGGAGCCGTCGGATGGCAACCCTGGAGAGCGAAATCCCAATCGGGGCTGTACCCCATTATCCAGGCGCCGGCCGTGCGCTCATCGATATCGGCGCGACGCCTGCCGGCTATGCCTGGATTTTTCCGAAGCAGGAACGGCTCTCGGTCGGCGTGGGAGATCTGCGCGGAGGTCTCGCGAGCCCGAAGAGGATTTTCGATCAATTCGTGCGGGATGAAAAAGGGTTGGCTCCCTGGAAGGTGCCACAGCCGGTCGGCCATCCACTTCCGGTCTTCAGTGAGGATAGCTTGGCCAAGGGCGATCGGGAGTCAGTTGGATTGGTGAGTGGCCAAGCCTTGTTGGTGGGAGACGCCGCGCACCTGATCGATCCCCTCTTCGGGGAAGGCATTTATTACGCGGTGAGGTCCGGACAGTTGGCTGCGGAATCGATTCTGAGCCAGGCTCATGACCGGCGACGGTCGTTGGCCGATTACGAAGGGGCTGTCCGGCGGGAGATCTACGAGGAATTTCGGGTCGCGGCCCGCATGGCCAGCATCGTCTATTCGTATCCGCGCCTCTGCCACCGCCTTCTGTCCCGCTATCAAAATATCGTCAAGCTCTACTACGACGTGCTCATCGGGCGTGAGACCTACCAAACGTTTTATGTCCGTGCAAAGGGTATGGCCAAAGCCTCCGCTAAGGAACTGCTCCTCGAAGCCATGTCTTTCCGTTGAGTCGGATAACTCTCAGGCACTAGATCTCGCAGGATGCTCAAAAAGGCCGTCCAGCAAGGCCGCAGGCGAGTCGAAACTGGAGGCGTACCCTCTGGGGTACGTTGAGGATTTCGATAAGCTGAGAACGAAGCTGGCGGGATTTTTGAGCACCCTGCCGGCTAGATCAACACCAGGCGCCAAGACGGCAGCTGACAAAAGGCTGGCGCAATGACATGGCGGAAGGGAGGCGGAATGATGATCCAATGGAGCCGGAGGGGATGAGCCCAGCGGCAAGACTCGGTTGATTTTCCGATGGGGGTGCAGCCGGCTGAGTAGAAGGGGGCGTAGGTTCGGCCTTTTTGGCCAACAGCGTCTCAGATTTCCCCCCTCCAATTTTTGCGAGCAGACTGTTTCCGTCGCTGGAACTCGTACTGTTCGGGTATTTTTCCGCCAGCAGCGTCAGCTTTTCGCTGGCCCAATCGTCCGCGCCCAAGTCGTGGTAGCTGAGTGCCAAGAAGTACAGGGCGTCGGGTGCGACCGACTTGTCGGGGTACAGTTTCATGATCTGTTCGAAGCGATGAGCGGCGGCCAGATATGAGCCTCGCCGATAATAGAACTGGCCGACGAAGAGATGGGTCTGCGCCAGGAGGTCATGGCATTCTTGGATCTTTTGGAGCGCCGGGCCGTCATACCGGCTTCCTGGAAAATCTTTCCGTACCCGTTCGAAGGCTTCGAGGGCTTTCTGGACCGGGCCTGGATCACGCTGAATCCCCTTGGTCAGTTTCATCTGGCTTTCGCCGACTCGGAACACCGCATAGGAGGCTAGGATGTGAGTGCGATGGAGATCGAGGAAATGGTTGAACTCGACGATGGCTTCCGCATATTCCTCTTTCTCAAAGAACGCCTCTCCTCGCTTCATGATGACGTTGGGGTCGTAGTTCTTTTTGACCGTATCGCCTAAGAAAATCTGCTCGTCGGTGCCGCTGAGGGCTTTCTTTGCGGTATCCTGAGTCTTGGGTGTGCTGGAACAGGCGGTGATGACGCAGAGCATCGCGACACAGAAGCCAATAGCCGCTGTAAGTCGTGGCGCAGAAGTCAAAATGGAAGAGGCTCGTACCATAACTGCTTGAAAATGTAGCAGGAGCCCCGGCTGAATGCAAGGTTTCGACGCCATCAAGTTGACCCCCTCTAGCGCCGAGACCTATAATCCCACCGATTTTGTAGCGAACCATAGAGTAGTCTGACCTATGATACGAACAAGAATTATCGGAACTGGTTCGTACCTCCCTGAACGAGTGATCTCGAATCGCGAGGTGGGGGCTTCGCTGGACCTCGATCCGGAGGTTATCTCTCGTTTGACAGGTATTCAGGAGCGACGAAGGGCCGCTCAGTCCCAAGCGTCTTCTGATCTTGCGGCGGAAGCGGCCAGGCAGGCGCTTGAGGCTGCTGGATTCCCGGTTTCTGAGTTGGGCGCAATTGTGCTTTCGACCACCTCTCCCGATACGGTCTTCCCTTCCACCGCCTGCCACGTTCAGCGGATGCTTGGCTGCTCCGCAATACCGGCATTTGACGTGGCGGCTTCCTGTTCGGGCTTTCTCTACGGACTTTCGATGGCCGATGCCATGATTCGGAGCGGGCAGGTGAAGACCTGTTTGGTGGTGGCGGCAGAAGTGAAGTCGCGCTCCATCGATTCCGCCGATGGCGATACGGCTCTCTTATTTGGCGATGGGGCCGGTGCGGCTCTGTTGCGGGGCGAACCGGATGCAGACCAGCTGAGCCGGGGAATTTTGGGCCTCCGTCTCCGTTCGGATGGCGCTCAGCATGGCTTGATTACGATTCCCGCAGGCGGATCGCGCCGGCCGACGACGCAGGAGACGGTCGAGCAGAAGAGCCATACGTTGCGGATGCAAGGGGCGCCGCTCTTTCGTTTGGCGGTGAAGCGACTTGACCAGGCTATCCGCGAGATCGTGAAAGAGTTTGGCGTCGATGTTCAGGATATCGCGCAGTTCGTCTTACACCAGGCCAACGGAAGAATTCTCGATCAGCTCACGAAGCGGCTTGGGGTCTCGCAGGAACGGGTCTGTTCCGTGATCGGACGTTACGGGAATACATCGTCGGCGTCATTGCCGATCGCGCTCGACCACGCAGTCCGTTCGGGAAGGATTCTGCCCCACGATATCGTCCTATTGGGAAGTTTTGGCGGTGGCGTGACGTGGGCGACCGGGCTGGTTCGCTGGTAAGGCCCGTCTTGTTCATTTGGTTTATCTGGTTCAACCAAACAAACGAGACAAACCAAATAACTAAATAACAGTCTTCTCCTGTTGAACCGGCAGCCGGACGATAAAACGGCTACCGGTCGGGGTGTTTGCTTCGACCCATACTCGCCCGCCTAGACCCTCGACGATATGTTTGACGATTGCCAGCCCGAGCCCTGTTCCACCTAACTCCCGCGAGCGGGCTTTATCGACCCGATAGAATCGTTCGAATACACGTGGGCGATCCATTTCGGAAATTCCCAAGCCGGTATCGGTCACGCTCAGTTCCACAGCCGTGGCTGTCGTGGACTGATCGGCATCGTCCAAAATCGGGTGGGCCGCCACGGTGATGGTCCCTTTCTCGGGGGTGTATTTGATGGCGTTATCGAGCAGGTTGGACAGGACTTGCATCAGCCGGTCTTCGTCGCCGAGGACAGCCGGCAGATTGTCCTTTACAAAGGAGACGAGCCGGTGTCCCTTCTTGTCCGCTAAGGGTTTGATCATGGCCAACGTTCTCTCGACGACACTCTGGATATGAAGCGGCTCCCGCTTGAACTGAACCTGCCCGGATTCGATCTTCGACAGCTGGAGCAGGTCATCGAGAATCAGGTTCAGCCGGTCGCTTTGCTTGAGAATGATGTCGAGGAATTGCGCGCTGGTCTCCGGATCGTCTTTGGCGCCGTCGAGTAAGGCTTCGATATATCCCTTGATCGATGTGAGCGGGGTTCTCAGTTCGTGGGACACGTTGGCGACGAAATCCTTCCGGATAATTTCCAGGCGGCGTAACTCTGTCATGTCATGAAAGACCAGCACTGCACTCGCTTCATTCTCTCGTTCGGAATCAGTGACTGAGGCCTCGATATGAAGCCGGCGGCCACTCGGGTGCAGGAGAATTTCATCTTCTTCGTTTATGCGTGTCGCCAGGACTGTTGAGACCAACCTGTCCAACTGCGGATGCCGGAAGACATCGGAGCAGGGGTGTCCTCGCGCTTCCGTCCTGGTGACGTCGAACATCCGTTCTAACGCCGGGTTGATTTGCAGGACGCGGCCCCGCCGGTCCAGAACCATCACGCCTTCGACCATCGAGGTCAACATGGCCAAGAGCTGGGATCGATCTTCGGAGAGCTCATCGATCTTGGTTCTCAGTTGGTCCGTCATCTGGTTGAGTGTGTCGGCTAACAGGCCGACTTCATCCCGCGATCCGGTCCTGATGCGGATCCCAAGGTCGCCCTTCGCCAGCTGCTGCGCCGCGATTGCAATATCGGACAGAGGTTTCGTGATGCTGTGAGCGAACCATACGCTCAGTGCAACGGCGATCAAAAATGCAATCCCGAAGGCGATGGCCAGGTTTCGGTGCAACTTGGCCACTTCACGATCGAACGTCGTCATCGGTAATCCCAGCCTCAAGAAGACAGCAGGATTCGCCTGGTTTGCGCCGCTCAGACCGACAGCCAGATACAGCGTGCGTTCACCGGTACTGTGACTCGTGTGGAGATCCGTTCCTCGCCCGGAGGCAATGGCTTGCTGAATTTCCGGTCGAGTTCGGTGGTTCTCAACCGTTGCGAGGTTGCGATCCGAGACGGCGCTGTCGGCCAACACCCGTCCATCCGGAGCAATGACGGTTACGCGCGCCAGGGCTCGCGCGCTGAGATCTCGTACAGCCGCTTGTAATTGGGGGGTCGAGGACAGCGCCTCTGGTTGTGTCAGAAACGGCTGCAGCCCGTACGCGACGAGACTGGTTTGAGCCTCCAGTATCTGGCCCGATTGGACGATCTCCTGTTGATCGAGGGAGCGAACCGCCAGTGCCCGGGCAATGAGAAGCCCGCAGGCGAGAACCAATAGGGCTCCGATCGCAACCTTCCATCGTATGGAGAGTGTCATAGGGTTAGTGACGGGTAATGAGTGAAGAGTGAAGGGTAGTGGGCTCTACTCATCATTCCTCCTTCAGCTTATACCCTAGGGATTTGACTGAAACGATCGCCTCGTTGAGCGAGGGGAGCTTCTGCTTGAGTCTTCGGATGTGGACGTCGACCGTCCGCGTCGTTCCGTAGTAGTCATACCCCCAGACAGTGTTGAGAAGTACGTCCCTTGTCAACACTCTGCCGGGATTGCGTAAGAGATGCTCGAGCAGGCCGAATTCTTTTGCCGTGAGAGGGACTTCCACCTTTTTTACGGTGACTTCATGGCGCGCGAGATCCATGACAAGATTGCCATAGCGATATTGGGACGGGCTCTCGTCCGGTTTCCGCTCAAGCCGTCGGAAGAGAGCCTTGATACGGGCGACCAGCGTCTTGGGGCTGAACGGTTTGGTGACGTAGTCGTCGGCTCCCAACTCCAGGCCGATGATACTGTCCGACTCCTCGGCTTTGGCTGTCAACATGATGATGGGGAGCATCGCAGTCTCTGGCGCCGAGCGAAGGCGCTTACAGACTTCCAGGCCATCGATCTCCGGCAGCATCAAGTCGAGGATGACCAAATCGGGCTTCTCCTGTTTCACCTGCCGGAGGCCTTCCGTACCGGTCGAGGCCGATAGGGTTCGAAAGCCTTCTTTCTCCAAATACAGTTTGACCAGTTGGAGAATGTCGCGCTCGTCTTCAACGATGAGGATTTTTTTGCTTGCAGGGATGGACATAGCTAGTCGTGTGAGCCTACGAGGGAGAGAGCATTGTGTCAAGACGGATTGCAAAGAAGGCGTGGGCCAATTCAGTTGACGGAACCGGCTACTCTGACGTAAGGTGGACACCAGTGTTCCGTGAGAATGTGGGCAGGAATGTGGCCCTGTACTGAGCTCAGGAGAGGGGACGGTTATGAAGATCTATCTCGCCAATCCACGAGGGTTCTGCGCCGGAGTCGACCGGGCGATCGATATCGTCGACCTCTCGCTCAAAAAGTATGGGGCGCCGATCTACGTTCGGCATGAAATCGTCCATAGCCGTCATGTCGTGAACTCACTCCGGACCAAGGGCGCTGTGTTTGTGGAGGAGTTGGGAGAAGTGCCGGAAGGCTCGGTCGTGATCTTCAGTGCCCACGGGGTTGCCAAGTCTGTGTGGGACGAAGCGAATCGGCGGCGGCTGCATGTGATCGATGCCACCTGTCCGCTGGTCATCAAAGTGCACAACGAGGTCAATCGCGACTATACCCAGGGGTACGATCTCATCCTCATCGGCCATGCCGGCCACCCGGAGGTGATCGGGACGCTCGGACAGATCCCGGACAAGTTCCATCTGGTTTCTTCCGTGGAAGATGTCGAGAAGCTGCAGGTTGAGAACGCCCATGACCTTTCGTATGTGACGCAAACGACCTTGAGCGTCGATGAGTGCCGGGATATCGTCGGCGCGCTCCATAAACGATTCCCACACATCAAGGGGCCGCATCAGGAAGATATTTGTTACGCGACGCAGAATCGCCAGAATGCGGTGAAGGAACTCTCTTCGCTGGTGGATGTCATCCTGGTCATCGGGTCTCCCAATAGTTCGAATTCCAACCGGTTGCGGGAGTTGGGGGAGCGGTGCGGGATTGCGTCCTATTTGATCGATGCCGCATCCGACATCGATCCCGCTTGGCTCGCGAACGTGAAAGCAGTCGGGATTACCGCCGGCGCCTCGGCGCCGGAAGTACTGGTCGAAGAGGTGGTGACCTACCTCAAAACGTTTGGGCCTGCAGAGGTCGCAGATCTGACCGTGATCGAAGAAGATGTCGAGTTTCTCCTCCCCAAGGAATTGATCACTATCGAGCCTTCAAGTAGCTCTGTTGGGGCTCAGGTAGGGTAATTCCGTTTCTTGCCCCGTTTCCCTCACCAACTGTTGTAGGTGTCTCCTCTAGCGCCTACCACCGGCAGTATTTTTCTTTGATTTCCCCCTTGGGTCCGTGCTACAAAATCAACCGTTAATCTCGTGTGAGTCTTCTTGGAACGCACTACCGCAAGGGAGTTACCGATGTATTTGAAATCTCTGGAGATGGCGGGATTTAAGTCGTTCGCGGAAGCCAAGATCGAATTCCCGGATGGTGTCACAGCCATCGTGGGGCCGAACGGGAGCGGGAAAAGTAATGTCGTCGATGCGATTCTTTGGGTGCTCGGTGAGCAGAGCACAAAGGCTCTGCGCAGCGAGAAGATGGAAGATGTCATCTTTAACGGAACCGAAATGCGAAAGCCTCTCGGCCTGTCTGAAGTATCGCTCGTGATCAGCGGGCTGGATCGGATCACGGTGGATCCCCTGTCCGGTCTTTCGAGCCAGCTGTCGGAATATCAAGAACTCATGATCACGCGCCGCCTGTATCGTAGTGGCGAGAGCGAATACCTCATCAATAAGACCGCCTGCCGGTTGAAGGATATCCGGAGCATCCTGCTGGATACCAGGGCCGGGACAAAGGGACACACCGTCATTGCGCAGGGGCAAATCGATCAGATCTTGAACGCCTCACCGCAAGATCGGCGCGAGTTGATCGAAGAAACCGCCGGCATCGTTCGCTACAAGAAACAGAAGGCCGAAGCGTTGCGCAAATTGGATGCAACGCAGCAAAATCTCTTGCGGGTGCGGGACATCGTTGCTGAGGTGAAGAAGCAGTTGAATTCCCTTGAACGCCAAGCGCGGCAGGCGCGGTCCTATCAGACGCTGCACCAAGAGGCCAAGTTGCTGGAAGTTCAGTTGCTGACCAACGAATATCGCGGGTTGCGAGCCACGCTCAAGGAGGTGGAGTCGGAACTGCAGATGTTGGGAGACTCTGAGACCGAACGGTCCGCCGAACTGGCGCGTTTGAATACGGAACTTGAGCGGATCAAGCTGGCGATTGCCACTGCGAATGAGGCGATCGGGCAACGGCGCGAGGAACTGTCGAAGGTGGAACAGCAACAGGCGCGGGCATTGACGTCCGCCGAAGTCGAGCGTAATCGGGGAGAACTCTACGAACAGCAGCAGAGTCAGGGAAGGGAAGAACTCGGACGCCTCACCCAGGAACAGCAGCAGGGTGCGGCGGAGGCTGCGGCCCTCGAAGAGACGTTGGCCACGCTCGAACGTGAATGTGCGGAGCGGGAGCAGGTGTTCGAAGCACTCGATCGGGAGATGAAAGAGCTGGTCCATCAACGGGCCGCGGCTTTGGCTGAAGAGGAACGGGGGCGCTTGGACGTACTCAACCTGGCGGTATTGGTTGCGAATGCCGAGCAGACGCTGGAGCAATTGGCCGCCCGCATTCAAGAGGCGGCGGATCGAGAAGGTAAGCTGGCCCGTGAGCGGGAAGAGTTTCAGCTGCAACATGTTGCGGCAACGGACAAACGCCAGGCATTCCAACAGGCCTTCCATGAGACGGAGCAGTCGATTATCGATCTGCGTCGCCGGCTGCAAGGTGTCGAGGAAGGAAGCGGGCAGGTGTCGGCCGAGTTGGCTGAAGTCGACCAGTTGGTATTTCGTCAGTCTGAAGAGGTGGCCGCAGTGGACTCTCATCTCAGAGCGCTGCAAGGTGTGCTGCAGGAAGACATGGGCTACGGGCGGCGAGGCGATGAAGAATCGACGGCGCTTAAAGCCTGTACCGGGGTTCACGATGCCATCGTCGAGTGGCTGGTCGTGCCTCCCGGATGGGACCGGGCGGTAGAAGCGATCTTGGGCGAACGGGTCAGGGGATGGTTCGTCGATGACCCTGCTGCCGCCTGCGCGGCGATTGAGTTTCTCAAAGGAAAAGATCTCGGGCGTGGGACCTTCATTCCTCAGCAACCTCGCTGGACGACTCGGGATACGGCGCCTCACGCTTGGTGGGCTGCGGTGGCTGGCCGGCCCGGTGTGGTCGGGCGTGCGGTCGATTTGATCCAGGTGGAGGGGCGGCGCGAGGCGGCCCGTGATTATCTTTTCGATCGAATGATATTCGTCGACACACTCAAAGATGCCACGACTCTGTGGGAACAACAGCCCTGCGCGGCTCCCGACGGGCCCATTCTGGTGACGCGTGCAGGAGAGATCTTGGATGCCGCCGGGGTGGTCACCGGTGGGCAGGCCAGTGCAACGGGAGGCTTGCTGCAACGCCGCCGAGAGGTGCTTCACTTAGAAGCCCAGAGCGTCTCGCTGACGGGTTGCATCGAAGAAGGGAAGCAGCGACGGGAACGATTGCTGGCGCAGGGACAGGAGTTGCGCGAGCAGAGCCGGCAACTCTCGGAATCGCTGCGTGATGCCGAAATGCAGGGACTTTCGCTACAGAAAGACGAAGCCGGGCTTCAGCATGTGCTGGGAGATCTTGCCCTGCGGATCGATACATTGACGGACGATGCGCGACGAGGCTCAGCGGAAGCGCAGCGGCTCAATCAGGAAATGCGCTCTTGCGAAGCGCAGCTTGCACAATGGATCGCGGAGAAGACCGGACAGGACACCGGGCTCAGCCATGTGCGCGCGCGGGTGGGGCAGATCGATCATGGCATGCAGGGGCTGCAGCAGCGATTCACAGAGGCGCAATTGGTGGCGCAGGACATTCGGACGACTCGTGAGCATCGCCAGCGCGACCTTCTGCGGATTCAGCAACAGCAACAAGACGCGACCATACGCATTGAGACGCTGACACGCCATGTCGATGGGCTTGCGGCTTCGATTGAACAGAGCCGGGTTGAGCGTGAGCGCCAGGAAGCCTGCTGCCGAGAGTTCGGCGAGTCGGCAGTCCAGGTCAAGGCTCGGCTGGTCGAGCATCAAGAAGCGCAGGCACAGGACATGGCGGCGGCGCAGCAGCTCGATGCCGGGCTGGAGGACGTTCGCCGCGCAGTATCGTCCCTACGCGAATCCCGCATGGCAGTGGAGGTCAAGAAGGCGGAAATTCGAATGCAACTGGGGACTGTCGAATCTACGCTTTTGGGAACGTATCAGGTCGATCCTGCGACACTGCTCGAATCACCGGCCGCAGGGATGACATCCGAACAGCTGTCCATGGGAGAGGAGCCGATCCCGGAAGGCCAACCGGCAGTCGATGAAGTTGCGCTGCGGGAACAGCTGCAGAAGATTCGCGAGAAGCTCGATCGCCTGGGGCCGATCAATTTGGCGGCTATTCATGAACATCAAGAGCTGGATGAGCGGTATCGATTCCTGACGACGCAGGAGCAAGACCTCTCCGCATCCATTGGCTCGCTGAAAGAAATCATTCAGCGCATCAACCGCACCACGAAAGACATGTTCGCCGGCACCTTTGCCGAGCTCCAGCAGAAATTCAGCGAGGTGTTTGTGAAGTTTTTCCCGGGCGGCCGGGCCGAACTGCAGCTGGTCGAAGCGCCGGTGGATGAGACGGTAGAAGGAGGCGGACCGCAGGAGCCGGGGGTCGATATCATGGTGCAGCCGCCGGGCAAGCGCTTGAAGAGTTTGACCATGCTTTCGGGTGGTGAGAAGACCTTAACGGCGATGGCCCTGCTTTTCGCGAGCTTCTTGATCAGACCGACGCCGTTCTGTATTCTCGACGAAATCGACGCGCCGCTGGACGAAGAAAACATCGGGCGTTTTACCGCTGTCTTGCATGAACTTTCCGAAGGCGCACAGTTTTTGGTCATTACCCATAACAAACAGACGATGGCCATTGCAGACTCGTTATTTGGAGTCACGATGGAAGAGCCTGGCATCTCGAAAATCGTCTCAGTGAGGCTGGGGAACTTACAGCCGGCTTAAATACAGCAGAGTGGCAAAAACATCTGTACTTCAGCGGGTTTCCATCGCTGGTTTCTTGACGTCGGAGTAGGGGGTCTGTTATATACCCCACAATAGAAAGATCTATGGGCATGCCGCTTGTGGGTCGGGCATATTTATGGGGGCGAAGCGAGTCACCCGCCTTGTCCCATCTACGTTCAGGTTTCACAGACCGATACATATGAAGCTGATTCGAGCGCTTCTGGATCGTCTATCCGATAGCCTCTTCGTTTCTGTTCCGGAGAAGCTAGGGTTGGCGACAGAGCTATCCAACGTTCCGCCGCTGCGTCTGGTGTCGGACAAATCCATACCCTCGGCATCCGTCGACGCTTCGACACGCCGCTCCACCAGCCATTCAATCAGCCAAGTGGACGTGCTCGACGACGCAGTTCGGCGCAGTCAAGCTTGGTTTTTGTCCAGACAACATGCCTCAGAGGGATACTGGGTTGCGGAGCTCGAAGCCGATACGACATTGACCGCTGAGTATCTCATGCTGCGGCGTTTTCTCGACCGGGTCGATCCCGATCGAGAGCGGAAGGCGGTTCGTTATCTCCGCGCCATGCAATTGCCCGACGGTGGCTGGCCGATTTTCTACGGGGGGCCTTCGGAGATCAGTGCGTCGGTGAAAGCCTATTTCGCCTTGAAGCTGAGTGGCATTTCTGCAGATGAGCCCTTCATGGTGCGAGCAAAGGACTGTATCCTCGCGAAGGGTGGAGTTGTCCAAACAAATGTGTTTACCAAGATCACGCTGGCGCTGTTCGACCAATACGATTGGGAAGGCGTCCCTCACATGCCGGTTGAGCTGATGCTGCTTCCGAAGGGATTCTACTTTAACATCTATGCCATTTCATATTGGTCCCGCGCCGTCTTAACCCCATTGCTGATCATCTTCGCGCACCGGCCGGTGTGTCAGATCCCGCGACAGCAGGGGATTGATGAGTTGTATTTCATTCCACGCAAGGAGATCCGCTATTGGAAGTTCCCGCCGTTCAACAAAGATCAAAAGTGGTTCACCCCGCACAACTTCTTCGTCGCGTTAGATGCGATACTGAAACTGTACGACCGGATGCCTCTCATGTGGCTACGCGAAAAAGCGTTGCATCGCGCCGCGACATGGATGCTGGAACATATCAAGGGCAGCGGGGGGCTGGGCAGCATTTATCCGGCCATGGCTAATTCGGTCATGGCGCTGCAATGTTTGGGGTATCAGGTGGACGATCCCTTGGTACGGAAGGCGCTTCACGAAATCGAATCGCTGGAAGTCTACGGCACGGTGTCGATCGGCGAACAGCGACTCGAGGCCTTGCATCTCCAGCCTTGCGACTCTCCGGTCTGGGATACGGCATTGCTGATGAACGCCCTCATCGAAACAGGGATGCCGCAGGACCACCCATCCCTTCAGAAGGCGGCTGCGTACTTGGTTTCGCGTCAAACGAAAACGGTTGGAGATTGGAAGGTCTCGTCTCCCGATGCGGAACCGGGAGGCTGGTACTTCCAGTCTGAGAACGAGTTCTATCCCGATGTCGATGACTCGGCTGTGGTATTGATGGCGTTGTCGAAAGTTCGGATGGCTCAGACCGCTGAGTTGCAAGATTCCATCCGGCGGGGCGCAAATTGGGTGCTCGCCATGCAAGGGTCCGATGGCGGGTGGGGCGCGTACGACAAGGACAACAATCGCATCGTCTTCAACTATATTCCATTTGCCGACCACCATGCGTTGCTCGATCCAAGCACGTCCGATTTGACCGGACGCTGTCTCGAGATGCTGGCGGCGTTGGGCTACGATCAGACGCATCCCGCTGTGGCCCCGGCCCTCAGATTTCTCAAGCGAGAGCAGGAGCCCGACGGCAGTTGGTACGGCCGTTGGGGCGTCAATTATATTTACGGTACCTGGTCCGTCCTGGCAGGCCTTCGCGCGATTGGAGTGGATCTCTCGGAACCCTATATCCGCCGTGCGGTTGCCTGGCTTGAGTCGAAGCAGAATCCTGATGGCGGGTGGGGCGAGTCATGTCTGTCTTACGGCGACGATCCTGCGTGGAGCGGGAAGGGAGACAGTACGCCTTCTCAAACGGCGTGGGCCATTATGGGACTCATGTCTGCCGGGATGACCGATGCCTTCAGCGTCGCTCGCGGCGTCCAATACCTGCTTCGTCAACAGATGAAGGATGGATCCTGGGAAGAGGTTCGCCATACAGGCACCGGATTCCCTCGGGTGTTTTATCTCCGATACCATTGGTACTGCCAATACTTTCCGTTGTGGGCCTTGGCGATGTACAGGAATCTTCGAACGCGCGGAAAGATGCGGGCTGACGAAGTCCGGCAGCAGGTCCTCGCATCCGGCTGTCATCGAGCCGATCGTTGAACAGTTCTCCGGCGTCATCCATTGGCGCGGGATACCCTCCCTCAGGATCTTCGGGAAACCCCATCGCCATTTTTGCCGCGACTCGCTGGGAGCTCCAGGCCGTTCGGCGCGCCCTTGCGGCGGATCGTGTGACGACCATTGCCGGAGTTCGCTGTCACATTGGACAGCAGGGGGATCGTACGTACTGGCTTATCCAAACCGGCGTCGGTCCCCTTGCGGCCGGCGCTGTGGCAGGGAAGGTGCTGAGCGCACAGGCGATGTCGCTGGTCATGTCCACAGGTTTTGCCTGCGCGCTTGTTCCGGCTCAAGTGGGAGATCTCATCGTCGGCACGGCGGTGTCTTCTGTGCATGGTGAGGGAGCCTGGACGATGGGGGACAATCGTGTGCTCTGCGACGGGGCTGTACGGGACGGCATTCTTACCGTGGCACGGGATGCAGGGATGGTCGTGAGGACAGGAACAGTCGTGTCCTCGGGGACTGTGGTGTGGCAGGCCGAAGAAAAGCGCCGGTTGCAACGCGCGACTGAGGCGACGGGACTCGATATGGAAAGTGCAGCGGTGGCGGCGGTGGCTCAGGAGCGAGGCCTGCCGATGGCGATCGTGCGGACGGTCTCCGATCTGGTGGATGAAGATCTCCCTCTTGACTTCAATCTGTTTCTCAGGCCCACTGGCTGGATTAAAGGGATGCAGGCGATCATCGTCCGTCCGTCCTGTCTCGCGGGGCTGAATCGGCTACGAAAACAGAGCCGGGTGGCAGCGGACCGACTGACAGAATGGTTTCAGCGCTATGCGGAGACAGACAGAAAATCTCTTCGACCGTCCAGGTAATCAATGACGAACGTGATTGAGCGACTAGGTGCATGGGCCGTCACTCGCGTAGGGGAGATGGGCCGCATGCTCTTGTTTGTGCTGTCGGCGTTTGCCTGGCTGGCGCGGCCTCCGCTTCGATTCCATCAAATCATGAAACAGATCCACTTTATCGGGTATCGGTCCACATTTGTCGTCGTACTCACCGCGGGGTTTACGGGGATGGTGCTGGCGCTGCAAGGCTATTACAGCCTGCGGAAATTCGGGTCGGAGGGGTTGCTGGGCTCTGCAGTGGCGTTGAGCATGATTCGGGAACTGGGGCCGGTGTTGGCGGCATTGATGGTGACCGCACGGGCCGGATCCGCGATGACAGCCGAGATTGGCATCATGCGGATTACGGAACAGATCGATGCGCTCGATACCATGGCGATCAATCCGATGCAATATCTGATTGCGCCAAAATTGGTGGCTGCCGTGATCGGGGTGCCGTTGCTCGTGGCGATATTCGATGTGGTCGGTATCTATGGCGGCTCCCTCGTCGGAGTGGATTTGTTGGGAGTGAGCGAAGGGGCCTATTGGAACTCGGTCCAATCGGCCGTGGAATGGAAAGATGTCTATGGTGGCATTCTCAAGTCGATCAGCTTTGGGCTGATCATCAGCTGGGTCTGCTGCTATAAAGGGTTCTACACGAGGCAGAGCGCCGAGGGGCTCGGGAGCGCAACGACAGAGGCGGTGGTCTTGTCGTCGGTGCTCATCCTCGTAGGGGATTATATTTTGACGTCGCTGCTGCTCTAGGAGATGGTCAATGGTTAACGGTCAATGGTTAATGGGTTCGAATCCGACGGGGAACTTGTTCCGTCGCCACCATCAACCATTTACCATCAACCATGGTTCTTGTCGCAGATGATCAAGATGGTCGGTGTCGAAAAGAAGTTGGGCGGGCAGCCGGTGCTGCAGGGCGTCGATCTCTCGATTCCTGTCGGCAAGCTTACGACTATTATCGGTGGCAGTGGATCGGGAAAGAGCGTGCTTCTCAAGCACATGATCGGGCTCATGCAGCCGGATCGTGGCGAGGTGTGGGTCGGCGATGTGGAGATCTCCCGGCTGTCGGGGACGCCTCTGAACGATGTGCGGAAACGGTTCGCGATGCTCTTTCAGGGCGCCGCGTTGTTCGACTCGCTCTCGGTCTTTGAGAATGTGGCATTTCCACTGCGGGAGAAGTTGCGCATGAAGGGCCCGGAGGTAGGGCGGCGGGTCGAGGAGAAGCTGCAAGAAGTCGGGTTGGAAGGGATGGGGCATAAGTTTCCTGCTGAGTTAAGCGGTGGTATGCGAAAGCGGGCTGGATTGGCGCGCGCATTGGTCATGGAGCCGGAGATTATCCTCTTCGATGAGCCGACGACAGGGTTGGATCCGTTGATGGCGAAATCGATTCACGATTTGATCGTCAAGATGCACCGGCGGTTCGGCTTTACGGCAATCATGGTCAGCCATGAAATTCCGGAGATCTTCGGGATTTCCGATTGGGTCGCGATGCTTCGGAAAGGCAAGATTGCTTTGATGGCCACGTCCGCTGAATTTCAGCGGACCACCGATCCGGAGATTCAAGAATTCATTTCAGTCGGTGGGACTGTGGCGCTGCCTGGATCACTCGTCGGCTAGGTGAGAGGGGAGTAGCAAGGATGGAAAAAACCAAGTTGGAGATGGTAGTCGGCGTGTTCGTGCTCATCGGCATGGTGTGTCTCGCCTATCTGTCGATCAAGCTCGGAAAGCTCGAGATAATCGGTGGGGCGGTCTACGAAGTCGAGGCGCAGTTCAATAGCGCCTCAGGGCTCAAGCCTGGCTCGACAATCGAAATCGCCGGCGTCGAAGTCGGCAGGGTCCGGGGGATTACGCTCATCGAGGATCGTGCGAAGGTGAAACTTGCGGTCAACAACAGCGTCAAGCTCTATACGGACACCTTTGCCTCCATCAAGACGCGAGGCATCATTGGAGAGAAGTTCTTGGCTCTGTCTCCGGGAGGAGGAGGCGATCCGCTCAAGCCGGGTGATACGATACGCGATACCGAATCCGGCCTCGATCTTGAGGAGTTGGTGAGCCAGTATGTACATGGGAAAGTGAAATGAGCTAGCTGGTTTGTCTGGTTCATTTGGTTTGTTTTGTTTATTTGGTTGGTTTTGTTCATCTGGTTAGTTTCATTCAACCAAATAACGTCTTGAGACAGATGGAGGATACATGGAGATCGAGGGATCTGCGGCAGCATTGGCGAAGAGATGGAGTTGGGGGAGGCTCGCAAGCGGGGTAGTCTGTCTGCTGTTGCTGCTTGGCGGGGTTGCCGTCCAGCCGGCAGTGGCGGGTGAGGCGACTGAGGCCATGAGAAGCACCATCGACGAAACGCTGAAGATCGTCAAGGACAAGGATCTCAAACAACCGGGGAAAGCTGAGGAACGCCGACGGCGATTGGAACAGGTTGTCGGGGATCGGTTCGACTATCAGGAAATGTCGAGACGGGCGCTGGGGGCTCCCTGGAATGAGCTGACTGACAAAGACAAAGAAGAATTTGTCGCATTGTTCAGGAAGCTCTTGATCAATTCCTACGCCGATAAGATCGAATCCTATTCCGGTGAAGGGGTGCAGTATATCAATGAACGCACGGAGAAGGACTATGCCGAAGTCCGGACCAAGGTGTTGACCGGTAAGGTCGAGATTCCGCTCGACTATCGCTTACTCAACAAGGGAGCTGACTGGCGAGTGTATGACGTGGTGGTGGACGGTGTCAGCTTAGTGAACAATTACCGGGGGCAGTTTTCGAAGATTCTCCGTTCTTCCACCTTCGCCGACTTGGTAGATCAGCTTCGGAAGAAATCCGATAAGACGAACGCTCCATAATTCCTTCCATGAATTCTATGATACGCCTGCGTGGCCTCATCGCAGTTGCCCTCGTGTTTCTTGTAGCGAGTGTCATCTCGCTGCCGGAGCGTGCGGGGGCCGGCGTCGAATATTTTCCGATTCCTGCCGTGTCCACCAGCAAGAACGATGGGAATGAAGTCGGGTTGATCGTTCCGATTCTGGGCACGAACTCCGATGGAGAGCTCAAATACATCGTCGCCCCGATGGTCGTCCACAATTCCATCGTTGGGACGCGCGGCTCGCTCAATCTGTTTCGATACGAGCCGGGGGGGCGTGAAATTCGCTTCATCGGATCCTACACGGAAGAGATCGAGCGCAGACTGCAATTCAGTTATGCCGATCCGGCATTCAGTCAAGGACGCTACTCGTTGAACTTCGGCGCGTCATTTTTCAAAAATGCTACGTCCAGGTTTTTCGGTTTAGGGCAAGCGACATCGGAGTCGGATCAAACGAATTACACCGGACGTGAAGCCCGGATGAATTGGCGGTTCGGAGTCTACGCGAACGAAGTCACCCAAATTGCCGTCGGCCAGCGAGTTCGTCAAGTGAGTCTGCAGAGGGGCGCAACGGATCTTCCATTTACGGGCGAGCGATTCGCCGGCGTTGACGGCGTCCAGGGAGAATCGCTCATCATCGGGCACCGCGCGACGTTCTATTACGATACGCGGAACAACCTCATCTCGCCGACCGATGGGATGGCCGTAACGGCCTATGCGGAAGTGAACCAGAACCTCCGCAACGGCGAGCACCCCATATTTTCCCGCTATGAACTTGAGGTGAAGAAGCTGTTTCCCAGCGAATCGAAGCGCGCGATTCTCATCGTGCGGGCGAACATTCAAGCGACGATCGGGACTCAAGTCCCATTTTTTGAGCAAAGCTCATTGGGGGGGCAGAACAATCTGCGGGGCTACGGTGTCGATCGCTTTATTGACAAAAATCTCGTCGCGCTGAGTATCGAACAGCGCATTCATCTGATTCGAACGAAGATTGCGGGGACGACGGCGGATTTCGAAATCGCGCCATTTTTGGATACCGGGCAGGTCTTCAACGACTACAAGGACGTGACCTTTAATAATTACCGTATGACTCCGGGTATTGGATTCCGTGGAATCGTTCGGCCCAATGTCGTCGGACGGGTCGACTACGGCTACAGTAAGGAAGGGGGCGCGATCTTTGCGGGGCTCGACTTCCCTTACTGAACCCCATACCGATGGGTGATTATGGTCGCCCGCAGGGTTTTATGTCGGTTGGTTGTACAATGGCGGAGCGGCGTGCGATAAGCGCGACTTGCGTGAGGTGGGAGAGGGATGAGGGTTCGAGGTCCGAAGTTCGAGGTTTTCGGAACTTCGAACCCGGAACTTCGAACTTCGTGTCGCCCTTTTCTCGCTCGTCTCGCTTGAGTCAGACATTGGCGATTAAAGTAGAAGCACTCATGAATATGTTTGGGATAGGGCTCGCAGGAGCATGAGGGTGTACCGGTTCGTTCTCGCCGCATTTCTCGTCTTCTTTTCGCTTTCCCCTTCACTGGTTTTGGCGGATGGATTCGGTCCGTTTCCTGTCAGAAACTTCCAGCCCATACAGCAGCTGGTCCTGAGCATGCCGGGCGATCGTGCTGCTGTGCTGAAGCAGGGCGTAGTGGACTTTCGAGTTGAACTTGCGGAAACCGCTAGCGTTTTCAACGATCAAAATTCACAGGCCGCTGCGACGATGAAGTTTGAGACCCTACGCTCCGGTGTGTTTCTTCGGTATGGGGTGGCGGAGCGATGGGAGCTCTCCGTGGAAGTTCCAGTGCTCTATCGCTCCCGCGGGTTCATGGAAGGAGCCATCAAAGTCGTTGAACGGGCGACAACCGGCTTGGCGCCGGCTCGCGATGGATTGGACGAGGTGGACTATGTGTTCAATATCTCGCGCGGAGGTCGCACGATTGCGAGCGGACGCGAGGGGGTCGTGGGATTGGGCGATAGCACCGTGACGAGCAAGTATCAACTGTTGCTGGAAACTGCATCGATGCCGGCGGTATCAATTCGTACCGCGCTCAAGCTTCCCACTGGGAATGCAGGGCATTTCTATGGGAGTGGCAACCCGGACATGGGCTTCGGATTGGCGGCTGAAAAAGGATTCGCCGGACGTTGGATGGTCTATGCTAACCTCAACGGCGTCATTCCGACCGGTCGCGTCGCAGGGCTTGCTCTCCATCCGACAGTCTCCGGCCTTATTGCCGTAGAATATCTGTGGTCGGAGAATTTTTCCTTGACGGCGCAGTTCGATTATTACTCCACACCATTTCGCGGTGTAGGCACGCGAGTACTGGACAGGGGTGTGACGGAGTCGGTGGCGGGATTCAGCTACCGCCTCACGCAACACCTCTTGTGGCAAGGCTACGCAGTCGAGAATCTCGACTTCATTACCGGAAGCGCAGCAGACATCACGGTCTCGACATTGTTGACCTATCGATTTGAGTCATGATGCATGGGGAGCAGTAGGAAGGTGCTCAACCTGGCTAACCCCTTGACAACATGGGACTCCCATGTGAAACTCACGCGTGCGAGCGTCCAAGCTGTTACACTGCTTCATCCGTACTAATCTGAATCTGAACCCAGCTCGTTGTCCAGGCTTGCGCATTGACGTAACAAAGGAGCATCTGCCATGTCGATTTTGAAGACCATACAAAGCCCGGCGGATCTGAAACGGTTATCACCGACGCAGTTTCCTGCCTTATGCCAGGAACTGCGGGAACAGATTATCGGCGTGGTATCCAACGTTGGAGGGCACCTCGCGTCCAACCTCGGGGTGGTCGAATTAACGGTTGCATTGCACTATCTGCTCGATACCCCCAAAGATAAGATCGTGTGGGACACCAGCAATCAGGCCTACGTGCATAAGCTGTTGACCGGGCGTCGCGAGGGATTCCACACGCTCCGGCAGTATGGAGGGATGAGCGGCTTTTGCAAGCGTGAGGAAAGTGAATACGATACGTTCAATGCCGGCCATGCAGGAACCGGCGTATCCGCAGCCTACGGCATGGTCGAGGCGCGTGAGCAGTTGAAACAGCAACACAAGGTCGTGTGTATCGTCGGCGACGGCGCCATGACCGCCGGTATGACGCTGGAGGGCCTGCACCATGCCGGAGGGCAGGGGAAAGATTTCCTGGTCATCCTGAATGACAACCAAATGTCTATCTCGAAAAACGTCGGCGCCATCTCCTCTTATTTGAACCGGACCTTCACCGGTGAGTTTTATGCCAAGATGCGGGAGGAAACAGGGCAACTGCTGGGGAAAATCCCCCATATCGGACCGGACATGCAGAAGCTGGCTCGCCGGGCTGAAGAGTTGGCCAAGGGCGCGATCCTTCCCGGGCTGCTGTTTGAAGAGCTGGGGTTCAGGTATGCGGGGCCGATTGAAGGACATAACTTCGAGCACCTGCTGCCGACCCTGGAAAACATGTTGAAGATGAAGGGGCCGGTGTTGCTCCATGTCATTACGAAAAAAGGGCTGGGTTATGAGCCTGCGGTGAAGAATCCGGTATGGTTCCATGCCTGCCCGCCTTTTGTCAGAGAAACCGGGGCGCCGGCAAAGAAAGCGGCAAGGCCATCCTATACCCAGATCGCCATCGAATCGTTGGTCAAGCTGGCCCGAAAGGACAAGCGGATCGTCGCGATTACGGCTGCGATGTGCGAAGGGACCGGCCTCAATATTTTCGAGAAAGAATTTCCAAACCGGCTCTACGACGTGGGGATTGCCGAACAGCACGCAGTGACATTCGCCGCTGGTCTTGCCACGCAGGGCCTCCGCCCGGTGGTGGCGATGTATGCCACATTTTTGCAGCGCGCGTACGACCAGGTGGTCCACGATGTCGCCACGCAAAATCTGCCGGTGACGTTCTGCATCGATCGCGGCGGGCTGGTGGCGGAAGACGGGACGACACACCATGGCGCATTCGATTATGCGTTTCTGCGGCATGTGCCGAACATGGTCGTCATGGCGCCGAAAGATGAAAATGAATTGCAGCACATGATGAAAACCTGCATCCAGTATGAGGGGCCTGCCTCGGTGCGGTATCCGCGCGGACAGACTCTGGGCGTCACGATGGATCCGGAACCGAAGGCCTTGCCGATCGGGAAGGGCGAGTTGCTGCGCGATGGCACGGAGGTGGCAATCGTGGCCATCGGTGTGCCGGTCGCTCATGCGGTGACGGCGGCGAAACGGCTTGAGGACGAAGGTGTTTCCACAGCGGTGGTGAATGCGCGTTTCGTGAAGCCGCTGGATCAAGACTTGATTGTCGAGGTGGCGAAGCGCGTCCGATACGTGGTCACGGTCGAAGAAGGTTGCAAAATGGGCGGGTTCGGCTCAGCCGTTCTCGAAGCCCTGTCCGATGCCGGTGTGACGGATGTGACGACGAAGATCCTGGGGTTGCCGGATCGGTACATCGAGCAAGGACCGCAGGACTTCCTGCGCGAACGATACGGGTTGACGGCGGAAGGCATCTATCAGAGCGTGAAGGAGCTCATCGGGAAGACACCGGCTTCCTCACGAGAGAGGTTTGCCCTGGCCGCATCGTCCGATCATCTGCCGCATGGGGATGAACAGGGGAGCTAATGTGTAAAGGGGTAAAGGGGTAAAGGGGTAAAGGGGTAAGTGTAATCGATGCACATTACGCGACGAAAAACCAGACAGATTACAGTCGGCAAGCTCAAGATTGGCGGAGGCGCCCCCGTGTCCGTGCAGTCGATGTGTTCGACCGACACGCGTGATACGGTGGCGACGATCGAGCAAATCCACCAGTTGGAGGCCGCAGGGTGCGAAGTGATCCGCGTGGCTGTGCCGGACGACGAGGCGGCGGCGGCGCTGCCCAAGATCAAAGCAGCGATGACCGTCCCACTGATCGCGGACATTCATTTCGACCATCGGCTGGCATTGAAATCCGCTAAGATTGTGGACTGTGTCCGGATCAATCCGGGCAATATCGGGGCCTGGTGGAAAGTCGAAGAAGTCATCAAGGCCGTGAATGACCACGGCATTCCGATCCGCGTCGGTGTCAATGGCGGCTCGCTGGAACGGGATCTGTTGGACAAGTACGGCTGGCCCTCTCCGGAAGCCTTGGCCGAGTCGGCGCTCAATGCCGTCCACGCGTTAGAAGACGTGGGATTCACGAACATGAAGGTGTCGCTGAAGGCTTCGGATGTGCACCATGCGATCGATGCCTATTGGTTGTTTGCGCACCAGTCCGACTACCCAGTGCATATCGGGATTACCGAGGCGGGGACAGCCATGACCGGGGCGGTTAAGTCCACCATGGGGCTCGGATACTTGCTCTCGCAGGGGATTGGTGACACCTTGCGTGTGTCGCTTGCTGCCGATCCGGTCGAAGAAGTGAAGGTAGGGTTCGAGATTCTGAAGTCGCTCGAGCTGCGCCATCGGGGGATCAATGTCATCGCCTGTCCTACGTGTGGGCGCGTGGAGATCGACGTGGTGAAGCTGGCCAACGAACTGGAAAAGAAGCTGGGCCATATCAAGACTCCGCTCAATGTGTCGGTCCTCGGCTGTGTCGTGAACGGGATCGGCGAAGGCAAGGAAGCGGACATCGGGATCGCCGGCGGCGAAGGCAAAGGCATCCTATTCAAGAAGGGCAAGCTCGTCCGCAAGGTGCCGATCGAAGAGTTGATGGATACCTTGATTTACGAGGTCGAGCTGATGGCCAAGGAAAAAGACGCCGAAGGAAATGGAGAGGTTGTAGCTCCTTCGAACGAAGGATGGGAATCTCTCGCGCCTGAATCCGATCGGCCTTCGACACTCGGAAAAGAAATTCCTGTCCTCTCTAGTAAGCGATAGATCTCACCTCTAGCCTCTCGCCACATGCCCAGACTATAATGCGTACCTAGGGCGCCGTACCCAAGTGGTTAAGGGAGCAGTCTGCAAAACTGCGATGCAGCGGTTCGACCCCGCTCGGCGCCTCCACACCGCAAGTGTGCGTGGTTTGTTTGGTCTGTTTCGTTTGTTTGGTTTGAACGAAACTAACCAGATGAACCAAATCAACCAGACAAACAAAACAAACCAGATCAACCATCCCGTTACCCTACCAGTCGCCTGCCGTCCCCTCAGGGCATTGCTTTGCCTTGGGGAGAAGCTGATACGATGCCGCTTCTTCCTTCAGATCCGGCTCGTCGGAGCGGAGCATCGTCACCTCGATCTTTTCGTTCGCAAAGGTTTCATCGCCGGTTCGCAGGACGCTTTCTCGGTTTAAAATCTGCATGGAGTTGAGGCGAGAGATTTTGAGTGGAAAGGTCTCGAACTGGTCCGCTGACAGGAAAGGGACCTGGACTGTCACTCGGCCATGCTCTACATAGACAAACTGACGCACTGCCTCGTCGATGGGAGTCTTCAGGCTGAGCACCGCTGAGGCCATCGGGGGGAGTGACGTAATAGAGACCACATACAAGTGAGGGGCATCGGGCGCCGTCGCTTCCCATGCTCCCGTGGCCTCCACGTTCGGTGTCGTAAATAGTGTGGTGGTGGGACGTACGAGAGGAGACTTGAAGCTCATGCGGAATTTTGTGATGCTCTGGTCCGTCATATTTTCCAGGAGGAATTTGCTCACGACCCAGGACTGCGGATCAGGCGTCTTGGCGCGTCCCTTTGGCAAGGCTTGTTCGACTCGCCGGAGACTGCAATCGGACACCAGGTTCCGATTTTCATAAAAATAGGTCTTGGCATTCCCCTCCAGTTGGAAGGCGCGTTCATAGGTGTAGAAGGCAACGCCGACATGGATGGGGGTTGGCTTGAGCCAGGACACGACCAACGGAACGAGGAACATGACCAACGCGACTAAAAAACTAACGATGACAACCTTGTTGAGGCGACTTTGTCGCTTAAACCACCTCCACCATTCCCTCAGAAGCGTCATGCCCGTTCACTCATAGAGAATCTCAATCGAGTGTTTTGCCAATCGCCGCACGTCATTTCCGTTAACTTCATTGATGGCTGGCAGGGGAGCGCAAAGTCAAGCAACGATCCCACCTTTTGCGCGCAAGCAAGACGTGCACAAAAGGAGCGATCAGAAGTTCGAAGTTCAGGGTTTTAGCCCGCATTATTCACGAAGACTTCTACCGCAACCGCCGATACGCCGCTGCGACGAGCCTGATGGCGGGCGGGCTCGCCGCTCAGTCAGTCAACATACTGTTTCAAGTATGCCTCCTTTCTTCGCGGCTCCGCGCGCCCGTCTCGCTCCTCGTGCTTGTCGCGCGGCGGGGGCGACGAACCATCATGAGTGCGGGGACGCTTATGAAGGTGGAAAGAAAATTGACTGGCGGTGAGAGTGGGTGCTAGAATTCCCAGCGATTACAACCTGCTAGTTCGGTGGCCGGACTACTGCCGTTACCAATACAGATTGAAAAGAAGGAGAGAGGAATGGCCGTTCCGATTTCCCAGATGGCTACTGTCACGAAGTACGTGCTCACCCAGAAACTGAGCGGGGTGAAGCGGTATCCGCTCGTGCTGATGTTGGAGCCTCTATTCCGATGCAACTTGGCCTGTGCCGGCTGCGGAAAGATTCAATACCCGGATCATGTGTTGGATAAGCGGCTCACGGTCGAACAATGCTTGGCCGCGGCGGTGGAGTGCGGCGCCCCGATCGTCAGTATTCCCGGTGGCGAACCGATGATCCATCCCGAGATGCCGGCGATTGTCCGTGGGTTGGTGGCCCAGGAGCGGTATATCTATCTCTGCACCAATGCGATCTTGATGGAGCGAAAGCTCGACGAGTATCAGCCCTCCAAGTTTCTTACCTTCAGCGTCCATATGGACGGCCTGAAAGACGAACACGATCTGGCGGTCTGTCGCGACGGTGTCTATGACGTGGCGGTGAAGGCGATCAAGGCAGCGCTGAAGCGGGGGCACAGGGTCACGACCAATACGACCCTCTTCGACGATGCCAATCCTGAGCGTGTGCGGAAGTTTTTCGATGCGATGATGGATCTCGGCGTCGAAGGCATGATGATTTCACCTGGGTACAGCTATCAGAAAGCCCCTGACCAGCAGCATTTCCTGAAGCGAGAACGCACCAGGGAATTGTTTTCCCGTATTTTGGGGAATCCAAAGAAGAGGTGGCAGTTCAATCAGTCGCCGCTGTTCTTAGATTTCTTGATGGGGCGGCGGGAGTATGAATGTACGCCTTGGGGGAACCCGACCTATAACGTGTTCGGGTGGCAGAAGCCCTGCTATTTACTCCAAGAAGGCTATGCGAAGACGTTCCGTGAACTGATGGACAGCACGGAGTGGGATCACTATGGAACCGGGCGTAATGAAAAGTGCGCCGATTGCATGGTGCATTGCGGCTATGAACCGTCTGCAGTCGAGGATACGTTCGGCACCCTGTCCGGGTTTGGCCGAACCGTCAAGTTGACGATGCTCCCGACCTCTCGATGATAAATAACGTGACGCATCGTCGGTCGTTCATAGGAGCTTCCAGACGGTCTTCTTGTCGTCCGATTTACCCCTTACCCCTTACCCCTTACCCCTCACGGTTCCCCGATGACCGATACCAAGAACCATAGTGCTGCCGGAGTGCCCGGATCGCTCGAAGGCCGTGTCTTTCAGCCGGCTTCGTTCGCTGAGCTTGCCGAAGCGGTGGAGCAGGCGTTCGATTATCGCGGCGATGTGACGGTGTCGTTGAAATCCGGCGAATCCCTCAGCGGGTATCTCTTCAATCGTCAGGTCAGCGGGTCCGATTCCTACCTTGAGGTGTTCCCTTCCGATAGTTCTGCCGCGCGGCGTATTCGCTACGACCACATTGCTGCAATTGCCTTTACCGGTGAGGACACGGCCACGGGGAAGTCCTGGGAGACCTGGATCGCCAAGAAAGATTCGGAGCGGCGAGCTGAAGTAGACCGTGTCGCAGCCGAGGCAAAAACACGAGGAATTTTGTAAGTTTTCCACCTGCCGAGCGCAACACTTTTTCTCATTTCCCCCAACGCAGGCGCATCGAGAACGGCCCTAGCCAAGTGCTTGAAAATGGGCCTATCTCTCCATCCGGCCAGGCCGAGGTTCGTTGACAAGGGGTAGGGGCTATGTTAAAAATTGCAGCCTAAAATTGACTATCACCATTGGTGACCATTAGGTTCCGTTGTGTGAGGCGGACGCCGGCGCTCGGCGACGGAAAGAGCTGTCAGTCGGGAGCATGTGAGGCGCAGACAGATCACACAGAGTCGGTCACGGTGGCGGGAATGGGTTCTCGCCATTGCCATGGTGGGTGGTCTCCCCTCGGTCGTGGGTGCGACGCATGAAGCCGACCACCGGTTTACGGTGGAGGGGTTTGTCTGCGGAGCGGATGGGAAAAGCAGCGCGGATGTAGACGTGCTCGTCAAGGACACAAAGATCTCCTACGGGCAAATCATCAAAACTGATGCAAGCGGATATTACAAGGCGGCCTTTCATCTTCATAACGATAATCTTGGCGATCCGCTGCTGATCGAAGCGAACGGCCAGCAGCAACAACAGAAAGTCTCGTTCGACCCGAAGGATCTGGAAGCAGAGCGAATCATTCAGGTCAATTTTGGAACCGGCTGCATACAGGATCGGAACAGTGCTCCGATGTGGGTATATCTAGGGGCCGGGGGTGTGGCGGCGGCAGTCGGTGGGTTCATCGGGTTCAAACTGATTCGTTCGTGGAGAAAGCAGGAGCAAAAGCGAGGGAAGTCGCAGGGCAAGCGTAAGAAGGAATGAAGCGGTTCGTGGGGCTGATGTGTACTTCTTTGGATCGGTGAATCGAAGTGGCAAGGGAGTGCGTGTGGCTTCACAGTATTCGCTTAGACTCGACGCTTTTACGGGGAGATGATCGCTTCCGTGAGAGCGTTTTTTTTCGCCTGAGTTCGCAGTGTTCATAAAGACTTGAGGTGAAACAACCGAGATGGTGAGAGAGCGTAAAACCCGTTGATGTGACCAGTGAAATAAGGAGTGCGTGAAGGTGATGAAGCAGATGAAAGTTTTGCAGCTTGCGATGGTGTTGGGGATGGGGTTGTTTATGGTGGCATGTGGAGGAGAAGGAGGAGAAGGGCCGGTCGTTCCACCGCCTCCGGCTCCTGCCGAGTGGGCCGATAAACATATGCCGGCCGGTTGGTGGACCGATGCAGTCAAACTGGAAGAAGGGCGGAAGCTCTACGCCGGCGAAACGAACCCCGATGTGAACTGTGCCAGTTGCCATGGGAAGGACGGCAAGCCGGCCAAGGCGGGCGCCCGTGATTTCCGTGTCGGCGAACGGATGAAGCTCTACTCCGATTCCGTGTGGGCTTGGCGGATTGCCGATGGGGTTCCCAATACGAAGATGAAGGGGTGGAAGAGCAAGCTGTCGGACGAAGATGTTTGGAAGCTGGTGCTGTATGAGCGGAGTTTCGCGCTGGCCGGCAAGGGATGGGACGCCGAAAAGAAGACCTGGGTCGATACGGCGGGCGTCTCGGCTGCTCCGGCAGCAGCTCCAGCTGCTGTTCCAGCTGCCCCGGAGCCGGCGGGCAAATAAACGGATCTCAAATTCGCGCGAGACTTGCGGGACTTGGAGGAAAGCGGGACTGGTGGAGCGCATGATGGTTCGAGGTCCGAAGTTCGAGGTTTTTGGAACTCAGAACTTCTTCACCTGTCTCGCTCAGTATTCACGCGCAAGCACAACAGTGGATTGTGCGATTGCGGCAGAATTGCTCATGAGTCATGCGGGCACATGAAGAGGGGCGGCGAAATATTATGAAAGCGTGGCAGCGCGGTCTTGTGGCGGCCTGTGCGCTTCTGCTGTTGTTCGGGGGAACGGCTTACGCCCAAGTATCCGGCACGACTCCGGTAGAGTTTCCCTATACCGGGAATCGGACCGCGGTCTGGATCGTCGCCCAGCTGCATACGCTGTTTGGGGCGTTCATTCTCGGCGCCCCGATCTTTGTCGTGATCTCAGAATGGCTGGGGTATCGGAAGCAAGATCTCCGGTACGAGCGGTTGGCCAAAGAAGTGACCAAGGTGACGGTCATCCTCTTCAGCATGACCGCCCTCACCGGGGGCCTGTTTATTTTCGTGCTGCTCGCGGCGTATCCGCAGTTTACCGCCTGGTTCATCAATCAGTTCCATCTCGTGTTCACAGTGATCTACCCGTTGTTGTTCATCAGCGGGACAGTCGTGCTGTACATGTATTCCTACACATGGGACATCTGGAAGGGTGAAAAGAAGGGGCGGCATATCGCCCTCGGCGTGCTCTTGATTCTGATCGGCATGGTCACGCTGTTCGTGATCAATGGCCCGACATCGTTCATGAATACTCCGGTGAAGGCTGATGGGGTTTCGCCACAAGATGCCCTCGCAGGCGCAACCTTGTGGGACAAGATCGCCAACCAGACTTGGATGCCGCTCAATCTCCACCGGATCGACGGTAACGTGGCGTTCGGAGGATTTATCACGGGTCTGATCGCCGCCTATATGTTTATGGGGGCGAAAACCCAGGAAGAACGGGCCTTTTACGATTGGATGGGGTTTGCCGGTAATCTGATCGCCGTGGGCGCGACGCTGTTCCAGCCCTTTACCGGATTACTGTTGGCGTACGAGATGTGCGATTACGATTTTTCGTTCTGCCCGTACATGATGGCCGACCAGCTCTCGATGTTTTTCGAAATGCAGGGAGCGATGATCGGACTCATGTTCCTGGCCATTAACTATTACGTCTGGCTCAGTCTGAAACGTATCGAAGGGGCCGAAAAGATCCGGATGTCGATCCTGGTTCCCATCGTGATGGTGGCGTTCCCCTTTGTCATGATGGTGGTGATGAATTACTACTGGATTCCCGACCCGATGTCGTTGGCGTTCCTTCTTCCGCTGGTCTTCGCCCCGTTTGTGTTCGGTCGATTCATCCCGTTGACTGTGTCTGCACGGACGGTCATGAAAATCGGCTTCTTGATGGTGCTCGTAGGCGATGCGATCTGGCTCACCCCCCACGGATTTGCGGCCACTGGCGCCAAGATGCTGCCTGAGTTGGAGTTGCCGGAGGCTTGGAACTTTCTGGCGGGGATGCCGGGCAAACTTTCTGCGATTTTCACGTTAGTGGTCATCACGGTTTTCAACTATGTCGTGTATAACCGGGCCATCAGGCAGGGGATAATCGTTTGGGGAAAGATCGATTTTACCTCCCAGTTCGTGCTGATCTTCCTGGCCTTCACCTCAATCTGGACGATGGGTTTGATGGGCGCTGTCCGCTCGCTGGTGCGGAAGTACTTCCACACCTACGGTTTGGTGCCGGACTTCTCCGCTGAGTCTTTCACGCCGACGCTGTCGTATTCCGCTTGGTGGATTACGGGGATTACCGTCGTCTTTTTCACGGTGGTGAGTTTCGCCGTTATCTTAACCCTTCGGCCTGCGGCCTCGAAGAATGAGGTACCGGAGGGCAGTCCTGTTCCTGCCAGGGCCAAGTAACCGAGAATCTGTATGTGGAATGTAATTAAGAAGCTGTCGATCGGTCTGGTAGTGGGCATTGCGCTTGTCGGTATTTCGAGGGCGCTCGAGTTTCCATCCGTTTTCCAGATGATGTTTTTCGGCCAGGCGATGTTCGGGGCTGCCGTTTTCATGCTGCTGGACGCGCCATCGGTCAGAACCATGAGCGGAGCGAAGTCCGTGATCTCCATCGTGGTGTTCTATGTCGTGCTGTGCACGGTATTCGTTTCCGGCGCCTCGATGTGGCCGCAGTTCGATCCGGAAGATGAAAAGGGAAAGATCGCCAAGATATTGAAGCCCAAACTGGCCGCGACTGAACAGGGAAAGGCTGAGGAGCTGATTGCGCGGGTAAAAGCGCTCGATGAGCAGGTGAAAGCCTTAGAGGTGCGGCTCATGTCATTGGGCGGAGGCCGGGCGGTGAAAGAGCCAGCGCCGCCGGTCGCCGAGTCCCCGATCGTGCCCAAGGCGGCAGCAGCCGGAGACTTTATGAAGCTGGGTGAAGAGCAGTGGCAACTGCAAGAATGTTACAACTGCCATAAATTAAAAGGTGAGGGTGGAAAGAAACGCGGTCCGGAGCTGGACAACATCGGTTCCTACCTCACGGTCGATGAAATTAAGCAGAAAATTATGGACCCCAAGAGCTTTATGGCAGAGGGATTTGAAAAGGATTGGGAAAAGGGCAAGATGCCGGACAAGTTTAAGGATGTCATGGAGCCCAACGACATCACCGCGATCGCCACGTGGCTGAGTACATTCAAAAATACATCTGTGAACACACCGAAGCCGATCAAGAAGAAGTAGCATGCAGCCTCAACTGAAGTCGAAAGTCCGCTGTCTAGACCGAGAAGTTGGAGAGGTGTCCAGGGTCATCATGGACCCACTCTCCCATGAGGTCAGCCACCTCGTCGTGTCGATGAACGGCGCGGGCGAACGGCAAGTGCCTATGGGAGCGGTACAGGTCGTGACGGACGATCTGGTGCAACTGCGGACGTCCTCGTCGGAAATCATGGGCATGCAGCCCTTTAATCGTGAGGACTATGTCACGCTGCATGAAGTCGAAATCCCGGGCCTTGAAAAACATATTCACGTCACGCCGGGCGAAGTCCTGGTGCCGTTCCCTGAGTTAGAACGGAACGTCAAGCGGCGGGCGTTTTTTGCAAATTTGACCTACGTGACGGGGCTGTTTATCGGATTGCCGCTGGTCTACCCCGTGATGAAGTTCTTGATGAAGCCGATGTATGCGCCGCTCGACAACGGATGGCTGAAGGTCGGCAACATCGGGAAGATAAAGACGGAGGATACCGGGATTCAGTTCCAGTACAAGCGCAAGATCAAAGAAGTCTATATGCCTGAAGCGGAGATTGAGAAGAACGTGTGGCTTGTCAAGGCGACTCCAGCGGTATTGGAAAAAGTGTATCAGGGGAAGGATATGGAATTCCTGGATTCTTCAGGGAAAGCCATCTGGACCAATAAGAAGGACATGCCCTATCTCGCATTTTCCGGCAAATGTCCCCACCTCGGTTGCGCCTATAAATGGCGGAAACACAAGGTGCTCGGGCAGGTTTTTCTCTGCCCCTGCCATTTAAGCATCTATGATGCGTCCGGCAAGGTGCTGGACGGTCCCGCCCCACGTCATCTCGACTTGCTGCCGATTCAGGTGACCGCGGGTGGCGAGGTGCAAATAATCGATATGGAATTCAAAGCCGGGACGAAGTCCCAAACGCGGATTGTATAGATGAGCGACATTCCTTCTGCCGGCGAGCAGCCAACGGTCGCCGAAAAGATCTTCACCTTTGTCGATGAACGGGTCGGGCTGAAGCTGCTCGCTGCCAAGATGCTCAACGAGTCGGTCCCAGGCGGCTCTCGTTGGGCCTACGTCTTCGGGTCCATTCTATTATTTATCTTCATCATGCAGGCGATCACGGGCGTGCTGCTCATGTTCTACTATGTCCCCACCGCCGACCATGCCTACGCCAGTACCCAATACATTCTTCACGACGTCGACTACGGCTGGTTCCTGCTGAGTTACCATTTCTGGGGCTCCACCGCCATGGTGGTCTGTGTCTTCGCGCATATGTCCCAAGTCTTTCTCTGGGGTGCGTATAAAAAACCACGTGAGCTCATCTGGCTGGTTGGGTTGGCGCTTTTTGCCCTCGTGATGGGATTCGGCTTTACAGGCTATTTGCTTCCATGGGACCAGCGAGCCTATTGGGCTACGACGGTCGGCGTCGAGATTGTGGATAAGATGCCGGTCTTGGGCGACTTTCTGGCGCGCTTCCTCAAGGGAGGCCCGACTCCTGGGCAGATGACCTTGAGCCGGTTCTTTGTCATTCACGTGATGGTGCTCCCAGCTGCTCTGATTGCGTTGGCCGGGTTGCACCTTTTCCTCTTTCGATGTGCGGGACCAGCTGGTCCATTCAGGGGCGCGCCGGCAGAATTGAAGGCGAAGACCGACTATTTTTTTCCACGACAGATTTGGAAGGATGTGGTCGGGATGGCGGTGATGTTTGCCTCTGTCAGCGCGATGGCCTTCTGGGAACCGGTGGTTTTGCTGGAAGAGGCGACCCCCGACCCGGGGGATTATCACCCGGAACCGGAATGGTACTTCTTATTCATCTTTCAGCATCTGCGTCTCAAGATGTTTTCCGGCGAGTTGGGACAGTTTCTCGGTTCGATGGGGTTGCCCGGTCTCCTTGGAGTGCTGCTGGTGCTATTGCCCTTCTTCGACCGCAATCCGGAGCGGAATATTTTCAAGCGCCCTTTTGCCTTGATCGGATGGGTCATGCTCACAGCGTCCATCCTGTTGTTTACGGTGTCGGCGATTATCAATCGAGAGTTTTTGGACTAGCGTGAACGAACACATGTCTCCCACAAAGCTGGGGTTCGGAATTCTCTGGCCCGCCTTCTGGACCGGCTTGCCGTTCAAGCTTGCTTTGGCCGTTTTGTTCATGGCGTTCGGGATCATGCATTTTGAAAACAGAATCGCGCTCGCCTTTGTGATGCTCCTGGCGAGTCCGGTCACGGTGTTTGCGGTTCCAACAGTCACCTTGGCCTTGGGTTCGAACATCGGCGAAGGCTCCGGCATTGCGTTGCTGTTTTTGCTGGCCATTCCGATCGACATCTGGTCGCTCGGGATCGTGGGACGAACGTTTTTCCTCGAACGGCTGCAGCGCGAACCGCCAGGTGGGCTAGGTCTGACGCTTTGGTGGAAGTGCGCGCTGGTCGGGGCCATCTATGTGCCGATCCTCTGGGTGGCTCAGGGCACGATCACTGAAGCTGCGATAACCGGCGCCTATTCGATACTCGAGGCGGATGTTCTGAGGGGAATTCCTGTGGCGGAGGGGATTAGTATTAAGCTGACCCTCTGGAGTACGGTAGCCACAGTGGCGCTGCTGGCGTTGCTGGTCATCGGTTTCTCGCTGGTGGGACGCATGATCCGTGGCACGGTGCAGACGGCAGGTCATGCGCCGGAGAATTATCAAGGCTTGATTGTCCGTTGGGATTTGATGCGGGTGCCGCTGGATCAAGGATGGATGCTGACGGCATTGTCCGGAGCGGCGGTGGTATTGTCGGTCCTGTTCTGGTTTTCTCTCCCGGTATTTACCCCCCACCCACACGATTGTTGTACGAAGCCTGAAGTGATGGCCGAGCCTCCCATCAAACCCCTTGAGATATTAAATAAAAACGAAAAAATGATCGCACGTCTTGCGGCGCAGGTGGAATTGTTGGTAGAACAGCGGGCGAAATCCGAACTGGAAAAAGAGCAGAGCAAGGGAAAAGGCAAAGAAGGCACAGAAACAGTGGAAGCGCCGGACGCAACGAAACCGGCTGCGCCTACCGCCGCGAAACAGTAACATGGGAGATGATGAGGTGAGGGCAATGGGATATCAGGGTGGATGGATTCAGAGGCTTCTCCGTAGCGGGAGTGGGCACGGGGGAACACTCTTGGGGTTCGCGATAGCAGCAGGCCTCCTCAGCCTTCCCGCGCTGGTTTTTGGGGCAGACGTCGCACCGGCAGCGCCGACCGAGTATCGTGACATTCCCTACGTCGGCAGCCGCAACGTCATCTGGGTTGTGGCGCAGCTCCATTTGCTGCTCGCGGGATTTGTGCTGGGTGTGCCGATGTTTGCCTGGGTCTGCGAAGTCGTGGCTTGGAGGGGTGGCGAAAAGCGCTACGACAAACTTGCCAAGGAATTCACCAAGCTCCTGACATCCGCTTATTCCACAACCGCGCTCTTCGGCGGCATCTTATTGTTCCTGCTGATCGCGTTTTATCCCAAGCTGATGAACTATCTGACCGATATTTTCTTCCCGTCGTTTATTGTCTATTGCATCCTCTTCTTGGTCGAGACCGCGACGTTGTATCTCTATTGGTATGGCTGGGACGCAATGCAGTACGGCGGCAAGAAGACCTTTCATATTTTTCTCGGCCTCATGCTCAACGTCTTTGCATTTTTTATCATGATCATACCGAACTCCTGGGCCACGTTCCAGTCCAGCCCTGTTGTGATTGCCGAAGGGACGGATATGGCGCGGGCCTGGGCCGCGACATGGAATCCGACCTGGTGGCCGGTCAACATTCACCGGATCATCGCCAACGTGGTACTGGGTGGTTATATCTGCGGCGCCTACGCAGGGATTCGCTATCTGTCTGCCAAGACCCCGGAAGAGCGTGACCACTACGACTGGATGGGCTATGTCGGGAATTTCATCGGCGTCTTCGGTCTGTTGGCGCTCCCGTTTGCCGGCTACTGGCTCATGCGTGAGATTTACCAGTACAACCAACAGATGGGCATCACGCTGATGGGAGGCTTCCTGTCGTGGCTGTTCATTCTACAAGCCATGCTCATCGGAGTGCTCTTTCTCGGGTCGAACTATTATTTCTGGCTGGGGATCACCTATCGCATCCCCGGGTCTGCGTTGAAGTATCGGAAGCCGATGTTGGCGATGTTGGTGGTGCTCCTATTGTGCCTGGCTGTCTGGATGACCCCCCATTCGCTCGTGGCGAGTTTGGAAGAGGCGGCAAAGATGGGAGGGAGCCACCATCCGCTGCTGGGGGTTCTTGGCGTCATGTCGGCAAAAATGACCGTATCCAACCTGATGATTCTCGTCACGTTCATGAGCTTCATCATGTATTGGCGGGCTGGTAAGCAAGACACGGCCGGCTGGGCGAAGATCGCCAAAGCGATCATGGGCGCCATACTCGTCCTTGCTGGCGTCGCAGTGATCATCCTCGGCGTGTGGGGGTATTTCGTCCCCGCAATCATTCGCATCAATTATTTCTCGACGTCGCAGGTGTTGATCGTGATCGGGGTCATGTTGACCATCACGCCGCTGACAGCCTTGCTGATGAAGAGCGCTAAAACTACGACAGAAATGGCCTGGGGCAAGATGCCGCCTCGTGCCGGCTACTCCCTAGTCCTCAACGCGATCATGGTCATCCTCCTGATGACCTTGATGGGGTATGCACGGTCGTCCTCTCGCGTCCATTGGCATGTCTACGGGGTCGTCCGCGATACGTCGCAATACGCGTTTTCACCGGCTCTCGGCTATGCATCCGGGATCATGGCCTTGTGCACGTTCTTTTTCTGCATGATTGTCGCGTTCATTTTCTGGGTGGCCACGATGGGCGATAAGGCCAAAGCTGTTAGTGCCTCGCCGAGTAAGGGGGAGTTGCCCCATGGTATGCCGGCGATGGCAGGCGCATCGAGTGCGCTCGATGCTCCAAAGGCGCCTAAGTTCTGAGTTTTGAATTTTGAGTTCTGAGTTATGGGTTTTGAGTTGAACTCAGAACTCAGCACTTCTAACTACCCGAAGGGGAAATATGAGCGAAGTTGCCAGACTGCAGTTGATTTGTCTCTCGGTGGTAGGGAGCGGGATCCTCATTCTCCTCTTTATCAAATCCGTGTTCCCGCGGGTCATTGGATTCGTTGCGATTGTCCTTGGGCTCTTCATGCTCACGGCGTTGGCGGTGCCGCAAATGGCGTCATTGCCGCCCGTTGAGGAGAAGTTCGACATCGCCACGGTCAAAACCCCGACCGACTTGGCGGCGATTGGGCAGAAAATTTTCTTTAGTAAGGGCCAATGTGCGCTGTGCCACACGATCGGCCCCAGCGAGTCGGCCCGCTGCCCGGACCTGAAGGGAATCGGTGCGAAACTGAGTCGTGAGTTTCTCTATGAAAGTATGACGCAGCCGCAGGCCTATATCTATAAGGACTATCGCCATGAAGGCTTGCCGAAGATGTATCCAGCCGAGATGCCTGCCATCAATAAGAACCCGATCGGGCTATCCAGGAACGAAATTCTTTCGGTCATCGCATTCCTGCAGCAGATGAGCGGCGAACCGATTTCTATCAATCCATCTGAACTGGACGTGCCGGGACAGGCGCCTGCCGCTCCGGTGAAGGCAGCTCAGTCCGGTCCGATGGCCGTGGCGCAAGCGCACTGAGGAGGAACGTATGGGGCCGATAATCAAGCTGATCCTGTTGAATGTCGTCACCTATTTGATTTTAAAATTTGTGTTGCCCAATGTCCCAGGTTCGGCGCCGCTCCCTGCCAGCTTGATTTTTCTGTACCTATTGCTGACGACATCGGGATTTCTCATCCTAGCCACAGTGAGTGCGGAGTCCAAGGAAGAGTTTTGGGGTCCCATACAACGTTTCCTGGTTGGCGATGGCATTGGGGGGCTGCAAGCCTTGCGTTGGGTCGTCTTGATTTTGTTTCCTTTGCTGGTCGGCTGGCAAACTTACAACAGTACGGCGGTCAGCGATGCGCCTCCTGGCGAAAACAGGACCATTCATCCGGCTCCGCCAGGCGAATATGCCGGCTTATCGAATCCGGTTCCAAAGACTCCGGAGACGATTCAGCAGGGAAAAGGTTTCTATGCGGCATTCTGTTCTCCCTGCCACGGAGGAAACTTCGACGGCAAGGGTTCGGCAGCCAGGGGATTCAATCCTCCCCCGGCCAATTTCGCCGATCCCACGACGATCGCGATGCTCCAGGAAAGTTATCTCTTCTGGCGGATTAAGAAGGGCGGCGTCGGCCTTCCGATCGAAGGGATGCCGTGGAAATCCGCGATGCCACGCTGGGAGCTCGAACTTCCCGACGAATGGATCTGGAAAATCATCATGGGTGAGTATGATGGCGCGCATCAATCACCTCGGACCTGGGAATAGCGGGCAGAGGATGGGATGGAGCCTGTTGATCTCCTGTGCTTGCGCAACGCGCGGCCTCAGAAGGCCCTCGTTGGACGCGCGCAGTGGGAGATCAATCAGCCCCCATCCCTGAAGAGATATCGAGGAAGGCAAAGAGCCACACCTCTGATGAAGTGAGTAGGGAGAGGACGGAACTTATGATACGTGGACTCAGTCGAATCGTTCCGAATGTCGTCGGCGGTGTGTGCCTTGCCATAGGGTTTCTGATCGTGCAGCCAGCCGCAGCCGAGGAAAAACCCAAGGCTGAGGCTCCAGCAGAAACTCAGGCAAGCTCGGCGGTCAGCGCTCCGTTGGTGAAGGGGGCCTTGCCGGCAGATGATCCGACTGCGGCAATATGGAGTAGTGCGCCCCCGGCAACATTCCCGATGTCGCCTCAAGTCCATTGGCCGACCCGTAATCTGGAAGCAACAGTCAAAGATATGATTGTGCGTGGCTTGCATGATGGGACGAACGTGGCGATTCTTTTGGAGTATGCCGATCCGACGGAAGATCCGGATGACGCAGCCGCGGTTCAGTTTATGGTGGGCGATAAGAAGGCGCACTTTGCGCATGGCCAGCCGATGGCGCAAGTGGAAGGCGGACCAGTCAACATTTGGTATTGGAAGAACAAGGACGGCAAAGGCGTCGACATGAACGCCAAGGGTTTCGGTACACTAAAAATTCAGGACCACCAAGATGTGAAGGCCAAAGGCGCCTATGCCAACGGCAGATGGAAAGTGGTGTTTTCGCGGCCGCTCGACACCGGGCATCCTGAAGAAGATACGCTGATCACGACAGCCGGCTTCATCAATATCGGCTTTGCTGCCTGGGACGGCAAGAAAGATCCAAGCAGCGGCGAGCTGAAGGAGAAGGGGTCTCAAAAGGCTGTCTCATCCTGGTGGTATTTCCGCGCAGAGGCGCCACCGAATTATACTGGTTATTATTATGCGGCCATTGCCGTGGGCCTGGCTCTCGGATTTCAGTTCGTTCTGATCCGCAAGCTAAAGAAAGGGCAATCAGCATGAAGGCGGCTCGGCTATACGCAATGGGATTGGTGGGAGCAGTGGCTTGGGTCGGTGCCTTGATTGTCGTGGCAGGCTGTACCAGTGAGCAGGGCGGGAAGGGGCATGAACTCTATGGCCATTACTGCTCGCATTGCCACGGTGAGAGCGGAAAGCAGAACGAAGGATTCAATTGGTCCTCGATGCCGGATCCGAAGCCCAAAGATCTCACGAACAAGTCAGAAATGAGCACGTTTAAAGACGAAGATATCTTCAATACGATTTCACGCGATATGAAGGACACGAGCGAAGTAGGCGGAGATGAAATCGGCGACGACGATTTTGCCGTCCCAACTATGCCGACCTTCAAGTACACCCTCTCGGAAGAAGAGATTTGGGCCATTGTCGGGTATGTTCGCGGTCTCCATGGCGGAAAGATGGAGTTTAAAGTCGAAGAACGGAAGAAACAGCTGGAGACAGCCCTCCAAACAGCCAAAACGAACTTAGAGCAGGCCACGAAGGCCTATGAGGCGGCCGAAAAACAAGCAAGCGAGGAAGCAGAAAAGAAGAGTGAAGCGCTCAAGAAAGATGTTGAGCCAGACGAATCATCCTACGCCAATGAGTTGGCGGCTATGGTTAAGGCGAAAAAAGAACTCGACGCTGCGCAGGTTACCATGACGAATATGGTGACGAGACCTGGAAAAGGCACGAGCGTTCCAAGACCGGATCTCACGATCAAGCCGGACAAACTCGCCAAGACGGTGGCGCTCGGTCAACGGCTCTATGAAAATAAGTATGGCTGCAACGGGTGCCATAGTATCGGCCCCGATGGCGGCAAGGTCGGGCCGCCGCTCGACCGGGCAGGATTCAGATTGAATGGAACCTGGGTCTATCGATGGTTGATCAACCCGCAGGCGATGAATGCGGAAACCAGGATGCCGGCGCTCGGGCTCAGTGATGCCGATGCCAAGGCCGTGACGATATACTTGACGACATTGAAATCGATGGAGACCGAGGAAGACGTCCAGAAGGCTGCAGCTGCGGCTGCGGCAGAAAAGGCTGCCGCGGTAAAAGCTGCCGCAGAAAAAGCCAAGGAAGAGAAGGCGAAGGCGAAGAAGTAGGCGTAGCAGGCCTGAGAGAAGCTAAGTTATATTGTCTGTCTAGTTGAACGGAACTAACCAGATAGACGAGATAGGCTGTTCCGGCATCCTGTGGTTACAGCAGAAATCCCGCAATCATTCCGATAAAGACAGCCCCTCCTACCCATACATGTTGCTGAAACATGTGGAAGGCGGTAGGAGCTGGTACCGCCTGTCTGAGTTGTAGAGCCTGTTTCAGACACCACACACCGATGGCGGCGAGCGCGACATAGTAGATCCAGCCAATCTGGGCAAACCAGCCAGCGAGTCCCAGCAATAGCAGCATGGCGGAAAAGACTGCGCCGACCGCGATCCACGTCGACGAATCGAACAACAGCGCTGAGGATTTCACGCCGATTCGACGATCGTCTTCTCGATCTTGGAGCGCGTAGATCGTATCGTATCCGATCGCCCAAAAGACCGTAGCTGCAAACAGGCACCAAGCCGGGGCTTCGATATCTCCTCGCGAGGCGGTCCAGGCCATGATCGTGCCCCAGCCGAAGGCAATACCCAGCATCGCTTGCGGGATATGAATGACGCGTTTGGCTAATGGGTAGAGGCCGGCCAAAAGCACGGCAATGGGACTCAAGAGGATCGTCAAGGGGTCGAGGAACCACACGAGCGTTCCTGCCAACAACAGAAAGAATCCGCAGATCAGAAGCGCATGTGTTGCACTGAGCTCGCCCGACGCGAGTGGCCGGACCCGTGTGCGCGCCACATGCCGATCGAACGATCGGTCCGCAAAATCGTTCATCACGACCCCTGCGCTGCGCATCACAAAGGAACCGGCGACAAAGATGGCGAGCAAGCGAAGCGGGGGGATGCCTCGAGCAGCCAACGCTAAGGACCATAGAGTCGGGAACATGAGCAGCCAGGTTCCGGTCTGATTCTGAAGTCGAATAAGTCGGCTGATAGCCGACCAGGAGAGTTGAGGTGTCGATGCTGACTGCGGTGTCGGGGCAAAGGGCTCAGTCATGCGAGTGAACTTAACCGAGGGGTGCGGGCCTGTCAACGACGGGAGGCGGAGGGTTTCTCTTGTGTATTTGGTCTGTCTAGTTTGTTTGGTTGAACTAGGGCCTGTTAACACTACCGCAAGCCATCGACGATCAACGCGAACGTGATGAACGCGAGGAACATGACATCGAGTTTTTCAAACCGCGAGAAGAGGGGCCATTGTCGGGTATGTTCGCGGTCTCCATGGCGGAAAGATGGAGTTTAAAGTCGAGGAACGGAAGAAACAGCTGGAGACGGCGCTCCTAACTGCAAAAACGAATTTAGAGCAGGCCACGAAGGCGTATGAGGCGGCGGAAAAACAAGCCAGCGAAGAAGCGGAAAAGAAGAGCGAAGCGCTGAAGAAGGACGTCGAGCCAGACGAGTCCTCCTATGCCAATGAATTAGCAGTCATGGTCAAAGCGAAAAAAGAACTTGATGCCGCACAGGCTGTCATGACGAATCTCGTGACGAGACCAGGAAAAGGCACAAGCGTTCCCAGACCGGATCTCGCGATAAAGCCGGACCAGCTTGCCAAGACGGTGGCCCTTGGCCAACGGCTCTATGAAAACAAGTATGGGTGCAACGGGTGCCATAGTATCGGTAAAGATGGCGGCAAGGTCGGGCCGGCGCTCGACCGGGCGGGGTTCAGATTGAATGGGACCTGGGTCTACCGGTGGTTGAAGAACCCGCAGGCCATGAATGCGGAATCCAGGATGCCGGCGCTCGGGCTCAGCGATGCCGATGCCAAGGCCGTGACACTGTACCTGACGACGTTGAAATCGATGACGACCGAGGAAGACATCCAGAAGGCTGCAGCTGCGGCTGCGGCGGAAAAGGCTGAAGCGGAAAAGGCTGCGGCCCAGGCCAAAAAGGATGCGGCCACGGCAGAGAAGACGAAGAAATAAACGTAGCAGACCTGAGATATGCTAGGTTCGTTTGGTTTCTCTGGTTTATTTGGTTCATCTGGTTAGTTTCGCTCAACCAAAAACCAAATAGACCAAACAAACCAGCTAACTGTTTTAATCGGTTACAGCAGAAATCCTGCGATCATTCCTATAAAGACGGCGGTTCCTACCCAGACATGTTGCTGAAACATGCGGAAGGCGGTGGGGGTCGTCACGGGTTCTCTGAGCTGTAGGGCTTGCCTCAGGCACCATGCTCCAATGGCAGCGAGCGCTGCATAGTAGATCCAACCGATATCGGCGAGCCAGCCCGCAAGCCCCAATAGCAGCAGCATCGCGCAGAAAACTGTGCCGACGGCGATCCAGGCCGACGAACCGAACAACAACGCCGAGGATTTCACGCCGATCCGGCGATCGTCTTCCCGATCTTGAAGCGCGTAGATCGTATCGTATCCAATCGCCCAACAGATTGTCGCAGTGAATAGACACCAGGCCGGCGCGTCGATAGCTCCCCGCGAGGCGGTCCAGGCCATGATGGTACCCCATCCGAAGGCGATACCCAACATGGCCTGTGGGATGTGGATCACGCGTTTTGCTAGGGGATAGATGGCTGCCAAGAGGACGGCGATCGGGCTCAGAAGGATCGTCAGCGGGTCAAGGAGCAGCACAAGCATTCCGGCAAGCAACAGGAGGAGACTGGCGACCAGCATAGCGTGTGTGGCACTGAGTTCACCAGACGCAAGTGGCCGCACCTTGGTACGGGCCACATGCCGGTCGAACGATCGATCAGCAAAATCGTTCATCACCACCCCTGCGCTGCGCATCACAAAAGACCCGGTGACGAAGATCACGAACAGGCGAAGCGGAGGCATGCCGCGTGCGGCCAACACCAAAGACCAGAGAGTCGGGAGCATGAGCAGCCAGGTCCCAGTCTGGTTTTGGAGGCGAATGAGCCGGCTGACGGCGGACCAGGAGAGTCGAGGTGATGATGGCGCTCCCGGCGCCGGTGAAATTGACTCGCTCATGCGGGTGAACTTAGCCGAGGGGTGCGGGGCTGTCAACGGTGAGAGACGTGGTCTATTTGGTCTGTCTGGTCTCTCTTGTCTATCTCGTCTAAGAACTGATCTATCCGGGTCTTGAGGGCGAATAGACCGAATAGACCAGATAGACCGAATAGACCAGACAGACCAGATAGACTGACTTGAGTCTTTTCTGTATAAGAATGATTGTGCAGGTCATTGATTCAGGGCATTCTACCCTTCTATTTCGTGCAGCCTCATGGGTTGTCGCGGGGATGGGTATTGCGATATTCACGAGCTGCTCGCTCTTCTCAGGTCGAGATGGTTCGACTCTCAGATACGATCTTCCCCTAACTGTCCAACTTCGATCCGACCCTAGCATCGCCGGGGCACAGCTCACCTATCAGGACGCCTGTGGCCAGAGGCAATCCTTGCCGATCAGCGCCCCACTACAAGAATTGCTTGAGCGGAAAACGGGACGCGTCTTTGAAAAGGTCCTGGTTGGCGAGGCGAGATCCTCCTCGGCGCCGGATGGCTCTGTCGATGTGGCATTGGGACTGGCCCATGCCGATCTGGCTATCCCTCGAAAGGGCAACAAGAGCTATCCAGCTACTGTGACCCTGGGATTGGACTTTGCCTACACAGCTGCGGATGGGACGATCCTCTACAGCAAGAAGATTCAAAGCAGTGGCCGTGGAGCAGTCGAGGTCACGGAAAAATCGTGTGAGGTGAAGGGGCTCGACCCTATTGCTCGAGAAGCCATGGGATATGTGACGGATGGTATGGCTCAGCAACTTGGGACGTCCAGCAGGATTGTCGATGCCGCTCAAGCCCGCAAGGCCGGTGGCTTCAAGGCAGTTGCGACGACGGTCACGCTGCCGCCGTCGGCGATCAACGTTCCTGTGCCGGCTCCAGTCGATGGCCCTGCCACAGTGATATTCAGGGCGATCGTCCGTAACGAGAATCACCATCAGGTGCTCTATACCGGTGAAGCCATCACGATTGAAATTGAAGTTAAAAATGAAGGCCCTGGAACCGCACGAGCTGTTGAATTGTCAGTGACAGCCACGCCGTCCTCGATCGAGCGGATTCCCAGCGTCGTATCCATCGGCGATCTGCAGCCTGGCGAAGTCAAACACCTCACAGTGGACGGCAAAGTGGGCAGGGTCAAAGAGGCTATGCAGGAGGAGTTGACGCTGATGTTGCGTGCCGAGTCCCCATCGGTCCAGCTGCCGCCCGCCAAGAAGTTTCTGGTGTCGATGAAGCCTGAGCCTGGGGCGGAGGCTCAAGCGCAGCCGGTCGATGTCGATCGGTTGCCGAAACGGGCCAGCCTGCTCAAACAGCCTAAGGCCGTCGGGATTGTCGTCGGCGTGGGGAAGTTTCGGGAGAGCAGCATTGCCCCAGTCAAGTACGCGGCACGAGATGCGGAGGTCATGGCTGCGTACCTTAAATCAATCGGAGGGATTCCTTCCGAGCGCGTGCGCACCCTCGTCGACACCCATGCCCTTAAGAGCGATTTGGCCGAGGTGTTGGAAGAGTGGCTGCCCAAACAAACGAACCCCACTACCGTGGTTTATGTCTCGGTCACGGGCCGAGGAGTAGTTGAGCCGGCAACCGGCGCCGTGTCGATGATGTTGTTCGACAGTGCCGCAACATCCGGCACACGCCTCTACTCGCTTCGCCGGTTACAGGAATCCTTGGAGAAATTGCCGATTCAGCAGGCCGTCGTCATGCTCGATCTCTCGTTAGAAGCATCGCCTGGCAAGGCGGCGGCAGATAGGCTCGTTCCACTGTGGGAGCAGGAGGGGAGTGGGAACGAGAAGATCATGTGGATGGTCGGCAACCAGGCAGTCCAGGAGGCCCATAATTATGACCAGGGCCGGCATGGGCTGTTCACCTATCAGTTACTCAAAGGACTAGGCGGCGCCGCAGACATCGATAAGAACGGTACTATCCTGGCGGGAGAACTCTGCACCTATATCAAGGGGCAGGTGCTTAAGGTCGCCCACGAGCAGTATGGTAGCGAACAGGAGCCCCTCTGCCTCCCTAGGCCAGGCCAGGGGGCCTCGGTCAGGTTACAGCCGGTTGCCCAGTTCAAGTAGCGGAAGAGAAATTCCTTGAGGCTGAGAAAAAACCCGTGTAAGTTGTGATCCTTCGTGCGAGAGCCGGCGTAGCTCAGTTGGTAGAGCAGCGGTTTCGTAAACCGCAGGTCGTCCGTTCAATCCGGATCGCCGGCTCCATAGGTCACACAAGATAAGCGCCACAACACATTTGGGTGCGCATTCCTGCTCGTTGAACGGACGACCTGGGGGGCTCGAAGGGGGTGTGCCCCCTTCGTGGGGATCGTACAAGGGGGCACACCCCCTTTGTAGGAATCGGTGAGGCAGGCTTCAGGGCTGAACCGATGACAGGTTGTTCCGTTCAATCCGGATCGCCGGCTCCACAGATAGCTTGACCATCCCGGAACGCTCTACGATGCGTGGCGGGGTCAATCCTTTCGGTACTCCATCCCTGAACGTTACTCCTCACGCCTATCGCCGCGTTCCATCGTATCGCGGCGGATAGGTTCATGGGCCGAAGCCTCATTCTCGATTTATCAAAATGATAGCGTCAGATCGGTTCATCCAGTATCCTTCTCAGTGAATCGACTCGATCCGCTGGTTCGAAGTCTTGTCACTGAGAAAAACGAGTTTTCGTCTTATGAATCGCGATCGAACATCCAGTTTTGTATGGGATAGGGGTGTAAGCCTCCCGTGTAGGCGGCGACGGACATTTGTGAGGACTGCATGATTCGAGTGCTGTTAGTGGAGGACAATCCAGGCGACGCAAAGCGTGCCATTGAGATGCTGCGGGAGAAGGAGAAGGGGGAGATCGAGGTCACCCACGTGGAGCGTCTCAGCAGTGCTTTGCGTCGGCTCAATCAAGAGTCTTTCGACGCCATCGTCATGGATCAGACCTTAGTCGACACCCATGGTTTGGACACGTTGGATCTTATCCAGGCCGCGCTGGGCCGGTTGCCGATCGTGGTGCTCGGTGAAAAGGACAATGAAGCGGCGGATCATCGGATGATTCAACATGGCGCCCAAGAGGTGGTGATGAAGGACGGGTCGACCGCAGCGCAGCTCACTCGTGCGGTCCGGCATGCCGTTGAACGGAAAAAGGCCGAGCAAAATCTGAGCTATCTCGCGCAGCAGGATCCGCTGACCACCCTGGCGAATCGCGTGCTCTTTCGAGACAGGATGATCCATGCCGTGGCCATGGCCAAGCGTAAGAAACAAGTGGTCGGCCTTGTCCTGTGCGGGCTCGACCGTTTCAAAGAGACCCTCTGGGCCTGTGGGCAGGAGATGGGGGATCTCCTGTTGAAAGAGGCGGCCGATCGCCTCAAGAAGTGTTTGCGAGAAGTCGATACGGCAGCGCGCCTCGGCGGGGATGAGTTTACCTGCCTGATGGAAGGGGTCAACAGCCGGACCGATATGGAAATTATCGGTGGCAGGATTCTGAAGGCTTTCGCGCAACCGTGGGTCATCGATAAAAAAGAAACGCACGTCACGGTGAGCCTCGGGCTCGTCGCGTACCCCCTCGATGGCGAGGAGATCGACGGTTTATTCGCCAGTGCGAAGGCGGCGATGGAGAGCGCGAGGGAGGCGGGTGGGAATAGGTATTGTTTCCCTTCGCCTCAAGCAGCATAGGCCTGTTCATCGATCGCCCTGTCACGCGCAGTTCCCACCAGCATGATTCACCAACAGTCACTGTCAAAAAGTAAAAAATAGTTGGCCGGCTGGTCCGGGGGCGTTAGCATCTGCATCATGATGAAGCACTATATCTTAACTGGCCTTGTGTTTGCCTTGATGGCTGTCTGTCCGACTCTCTCGTGGGCGGACTTTGTCGCCCGAGTCGTCACTGTCCATGAGGGCGATCGATTGACCATTCGCCACGATGGCCGCAGCGAAATAATCTACCTTCAAGACGTCGATTGTCCTGAGATCAAGCAGCCTCATGGGAAACAGGCGAAGCATGCGATGGCTGCCTATGTGGGCAACCGTGACGTGGTGGTTCGCTCTCTCAAGCGGGACCGGCAGGGACGGGCCACTGCCGAAATCTTCCTTCAGGACGGACGCAACGTGGGGCATGAGTTGGTCAAGGAAGGGCTGGCCTGGTCACGACCTGATACGTCTCAGGGGCAGAGTCTTGGTGAAGTAGAGCAGCTGGCCAGGGCCGAGAAAAAAGGTCTGTGGTCGGAGCCTAATCCCGTGCCGCCGTGGGAGTGGAAATTACCGAAGAACACCAGCCGAAAGTATTCCAACTAGCCTTCTCTTCTTTGCATCCGACGCTGTCCCCTCCCTTCATATCTGCCGTCACTACGAATCACAACGGTTCTTGCGCCGTCGTTCGCATCCCTCCTACAATACGCCTCTTTGCGAGGCTGACATGGGGAGCTGGATTGACGCGGTGGTATTCGAGTTTACTCGCGTGACGTTCCAGCAGTGGCTCTATACCATCATCGGAGGGTTAGGGCTCGCGTGGCTCGCGGTGCTTGTGACGTGGTTCCGACGCAGAAAGTAACCAGCAGTCACTCCTGAAGGCTCCCCGCGCCATCGGAGACCGGAAATTACCCCGTCGCCTATCGAGATCGTGTCGCCCTTAGTTGTTCGCTCGCCCAAGGTCTCCTGAAACAGAAAAAAGAAAGGGGCAGCCTGGTCGTCCTCCTGCTCGCGGAACAGAGGAGGGGATGGAGCCTGATGATCTTCTGTGCTCG
>NEWR02000009.1:453299-473606 GCA_002869885.2 Nitrospira sp. CG24C | reverse complement strand
TGGCAAGAGCATACACTCGGCGCGCGGAGAATCCTTAGATGCCTATTTGCAGGCTGTTGGGGCGTACCAGGCCGGTGAGTATGCTCAATAGTTTTTCAACAAACTGGGACTACTTGGATTTGTCCCAATGACCGACATCTCAGTGCTGATGAGTGCGGTAAAACCGAGAGAGCGAACCGACCAGTACGTGGTTCTGTCCGCTCTATTCGCATTGGAAGCACACGTGGCGTCTGTAACGGCGAAGCCGATTACCGATCTGCTCAAACTCCACCTAGGGGCCAAAGCCCCTTATAACGTGAATGCTAGTCTTCGAGCATACAAAGGGTACGTCAGCCCGAAAGAGAAAGGCCCCCCTCTTCGCTGGTCGTTAACTCAGAAAGGCGTTGAGCATCTCCGATCCCTAAGTGGTCTTCCCCTCTCTACGGCCTCGGATACCGAGAGTTTCAGATCAGACATAGGGATCATCTGCGCGCTCGAACACCCCGAGCTTGCGGCGGTGTTGAACGCACTTGGTGGCGCTGGCAACTGGAAAGAGGTTGGTGACGCGCGGCACGCTCATATCTATCGTGAAGCCAGCCTGGCAATAGAGGGCGGCGCAACGCTCCGAGTTGTGGCCACAACATCCACGTCCATGGGCCTCACTGCAGCAGCTATCGCCACGACCCAACTCGTGTTCCAGTTTCGCCCACGACTAGTTGCCATGATTGGGATTGCTGCTGGCACTCGTTCCGGTGGTAAACAGTTTGGCGATATCTTAGTGGCAGACCCAAGCGTTGATTACAACTCGGGTAAGGTTGTCCTCGCGCACGGAATCCGTGAGTTTCAACCAGATCCCTATCCAATAAGTCTTAATCCACGGCTTCGAAGCGTCCTACAGAAGTACCGAGGGCCGCATCCACTTTTCGCAGAAATTCGCAAACGCTGGGATGGTAATACTCCCGTAGGAAGTAATCGTCTACATGTGGGACCTGTTGGCGCTGCCGATCAGGTTATTGACGACCCGACCCGCGTACTTGAGATCCAGAAAAACTGGAGGAAGCTCATTGGTGTAGAGATGGAAACCTATGGGGTATACCGAGCGATTCACGAATCGCCGGAGCCTAAACCACGTGCCGTTTCCTTCAAGGCGGTGTGTGACTTCGCGGCAGAAAAGTCGGATTCGTGGCAGGAATATGCAGCTTTTACTGCGGCCGAATTCGCAATCGAATTTTTTAGACGGGAGTGGGCCTCATTGTGGCCAACAAATTAATCGTTTGAAGGACTTGGAGGGAGCATGAAGAAAAAGCAAATAGCTAAAGTAGACCCAGAAATCGTTGCGATCAGCGAAGTGCATGCCGCTCTTAAGGACCTTGAACCGGATGCTCAATCTCGCGTCCTGACCTACGTCGCCGGGAAGCTTAAGATCGCGCCCGCCACGTTTGAGACTCAGCAAGATCTAGTCGAAAGGCAGCGAGAGGTGGAACTTGATTCTAGGACAAACGAAATTGCTTCAGGGGGCAGAGAGCAGGAAGGCGAAGGGCTCGAAGGGATTAGCCCTGTGGCAAAGAAGTGGATGGCCCGCAATGGACTGAAGTCGAAGCAGCTCTCAACAGTCTTTAGTCTCGGGGTTGATGAAATCGACCTGGTTGCGAAGGAGGTTCCTGGAAAGAAGCTTAAAGAGAGGATGCACAGCGTTTTTCTGTTAAAGGGGATTGCTGCCTATCTCGGTACCGGCGTAGCCCGCTTCACACATGAACAAATGAAGGAAGCCTGTTTGCACTACAAAGCGTTTGACAGTACCAATTTCTCCCTCTACTTCAAAAGCTTTTCGAGCGAAGTATCAGGTAGCAAGGACGCAGGATATACGCTAACAGCTCGCGGAATAGCCAATGCAACCGAAATGGTCAAGACGATTTGTTAGTCTGCCAAAGTCGGATGGGGGCCGAATAGTTCCAGGGAATAACAGCCAGGGGCAGGCATGACTATTGACTTCCGCGAGCGAAGGCTTAGTCATATGAGTCTGACATTTCCTGTCGATGCGAAACTCAAAGACGGTTCGCCGGTTCAGTTGGTGCTGGCTGATGAGCGGGATGTGGAGCCGCTGCGGCGGTTGTACCGGGTGATTGTCGAAGAAGGGAATTCCTACCCGCATGATCGATTCCCGGAGCAGGATGATTTCATGGACTATTGGTTTCACGGGAAGAGTACTGTGGCGGCTTATGTGCCGGATCGGGCTGGTGCTGCGGGCATGGTGGGGGCGTTTTATCTCAAGCCGAACTGGCCTGGGCGGGCTAGGCACGTAGCGAATGCCGGCTTCATCGTGGCGCCGGACTGGCGGGGCAAAGGTTTGGGCTGGCTGTTGGGGACCACGATGCTGGCCCACGCTAAGCAACTCGGCTACCGCGGCGTGATCTTTAATCTGGTGTTTTCTGAAAATGTGGTCGCGCGTCGTCTCTGGGACAAGCTTGGCTTCAAAGAGCTGGGAGTGGTTCCCGGCGCGGTGCGGAAGAACGATGGGATGTATCAGGATGCGGTGATCATGTTTCGATCGTTGCTTGAAAGGTAGTCACCCTTTATGCCAAGTGAAGCAGCCAATGAAGCCACGCGCCGGGCTTGGCGCGAGTTGGGGTTTTTCTGCGGTCGAGATGCTGCTGCGAATGAGTGGCGCATTATCGGGTCGGTGAAGGGGTTGAGGATGTTCGCAGCCGAAATACGGAAGTACGCTTCCAATTTGGCGCACGATCGGCTGTCGGAGTACATGCAGCTCGGACCGGCCATGAATCTTGAAGTCGGCACTTCGCATCAAACGGAAATCACTGAGCAGTGGATCGGTGGTCCATTGGTGGACCTTCTCCGTCTCGCGACGTTGATTGAGCGGAGCGCGCAAGCCAATGTCGTCGGGAAGCGTATTGCCTTGCGAGCGAACTTCTCACCCATGGCCCCCTATGAGCTCATTTTGGATGTGCGCGATGACGCATTCGATCCTGCCTCCGCCGATCCAGCTTGTTGTTGAATGTGAGGTGAGTGTGGGAGAGCGGGACGCGGTGTACGACCGAACAGTGTTTCGTCGGTTGTAGTGCTGGTGACGGCTGCCGCGCTTGACAAGTGATACCTTCCAAGGTAACACTTGTCAATGGGTAAGATCCGTCGGGGTGGCTATATCTTTGTCACTTGGAAAGGCGACCATTCTCCCAGGCATGTCCATGTGTATCGCGACGGGGTTCTCATTGTGAAATGGGATTTGGATAACAGGAAGCCGATGGTAGGGAAATCCACGCGACGAGTTCGCTTGTTGATCGAGCAACTGGAATCCGAAGGGGCGCTATGAAGATCCAGTCTGTCATCCCCAACAATCGCAAGAGGTCGTTCCAGGTTAAGGCATCGAAGAAGCTATTCCAGCTTCCTTATTCAAAGGTCGATCCTCAACCTGGCACTGCCGATCCGATCGCCCGTGTTTTCGTCGATAAAGAGTTAGGGGGCGAAGGGTTTACCTATGTACTGGAATCGGGTAAGGAGGGAACTGTTCACAGTGAACAGGTATTGGAGTACAACCAGGATCCGCACTATTTGCGGGATACGCTGCTGTATAAATTGACGATGGAGTCACAGAAGCAAGTCGATGCCAGCCCCCTGTCGAAGCGCGAAATAATCAGACGGCTTGGAACCTCGGCCACGCAGTTCTATCGTTTGCTCGATCAAACGAACTACCGCAAGTCGGTTGACCAACTCTTGTCCTTACTGCATGTTCTGGATTGCGATGTCGACCTTCTGGTGCGAACGAAGACCGCGTCGGGAAAAGCCGCATGAGGAATGATTGTGAGTAAAGTAGCTAACGCCCTACAATCTCGTCCAGAATCTCTTGCATTTCCTGCTTGGGCAGCCCCTTCAGTATCGCCTTGGCTTTCTGCAAATCCTGCGTGACGCCAAGGCCTTTCCCATAGATGCGCGCCAGCGTTTTCTTTGACGGGGTAAAACCATCGGCCGCAGTGGTGGAACAATAGGTCAGGATACGCTTATCGAATTGGGCGAGGCGGGTATCGAGGCCGGTTTCATACAGATGCGCCAGCTCGTCGTGCGCAGTCTCGCTCAGCGCATAGGCTTCGGCAAACAGAGCCGTGACTCCATTGGAGGCCTGGCTACCTTTGAGCAGGGCGACCCCCAATGAATCGCTCGGGTTCGTTCTGGCTGTTTCCGGGTAGTCAGCCCAGAGTTCGTCGCGATATTGTCTGAACGCCTCAATGGCATCATGGCGACGGCGCTCAGCCTGGTCGGAGGATAGCGCTAGGCGGCGAAGCTGCGAAAGGGCTTCCGCTGCTCGCTGTTGGCCGAATTCAACGGCCTTGATCCACCAGCGGATCGCCAGCGTCAGATTTTTTTCAACGCCCTGTCCGTTGCGATAGGCGTTCCCCATGAAATACTGTGCCTGCGGAATCCCGCCGATCGCCGCATTTTCCATAAGCTGCGCCGCTTCATTATGCTGATTCGTCAGTTTCAATGCCAGCGCAAGACGATAGTGGGCGTCGAGAAAATTCGGTTGCAGTTCCAATGCTCGGCGATAGGATTGGATCGCGGCTGTGAGATTACCCAGCGAGTGTTGGACGTTGCCCAGGCTGTAATGCGCCTGTGTGAGTTCAGGGTCGAGCATGATGGCTTCCATCAAGGCTAGGGCTGCCTCATGCCGATCTTGTTTGGCCATCAGTGTGACACCGAGTTGCAGATAGGCTCTGGCGTTGTTCGATTTGAGCTTGAGCGCCATGCGGCATTCATCGAGTGCGGCATCGAGATCGCCGATGCGGTAGAGCCCCTGTGCTAACTTCAGCCGGTCGTCTGCGTTGTCTGGTGACAGACGGACTGCGTTGCGCAATTCACCCAGCGCTATCACAGCATCCTCTTGCTCGTGCGGCAAGAGCTCGGGGAGCTGGTGCATATCTGTCGACAGGGGAACAGGCGGGGCTTCGGAAGATGGCAGCGGAGACTCGTGCGGCAAGAGTTCCGGGGACGCATGTTCATCCGTAGGCATTGGAGGAGGCGCGGTTTCGGAAGACGGCGGCGGAGACTCGACTATTGGGGGCGGCTGGTATCCTGGCGTCTGTGCGAACGATGAATGGGCGAGAAACCCTGTGGTCAAGGACGCGAACAAGAGGGTCAGGAGCAGCAATCGAAGACGCATCAAAACCTGTGACCCTCCAAGCCTGTTCTCAAGGATGAACTGCAGTATATCACTGAATTCATGTCGGTAGCCTGACGAAATTCGTTGAGGGACGCGCTGGCTCATGACTTAACGGGCGGTTTGAATGGCCTGCTGCAGTAGCTGGACTGCGCTCTGGATCTCAACCCCTGAACGGGATGGAGGCTCATGCGGCACTCGCCAGACTGGTTCGAGAGGGGCCGGGTCGGTGGCTAGTCGGGGAATGACATGCCAGTGGATGTGGGGGAGTTGGTTGCCGAGGAGTTCGTAATTGATCTTCTTGGCCTCATAGACCTGGGCGAGGATTTTGGCGATGCGGCTGACATCCTCCATCAGCAGAATCCGTTCCGTAGGAGCCAGATGAAACAGTTCTGTCGCGTGGCGTTTGAAGACGACGACGGTCCAGCCGGGGAAGAATTGATCATCATGTAGATAGGCTTTGGAGAGGCCGAGGTCAGCGATGAAATGGTCTTCTCTCGGCCAGCTGCCCTGGCAGGCTTTGCACGTTGGATCTTTCATGGTTGATTGGCCTTGCGCCACTTCTTAGATCTTCGCTTAACCTTGACCTCAACCTCAGCCTTCCTTGTTCCTTCGGCCTGAGAATAGCAGAGATCGATATTTTCATCGAGTGCCGGCCAGGGGCTTGCCTTGACACCTCGTTTCATCGAACGATATTCTCTTTGCGGGTGTATCCGTAACCCATTCGCTGCGTGTTTCCAACTCATGACACGATCTGCTCTCACACATGCTCCGCTCCTGGTTTCGCGTACGCTCCTGTCCCGGTTGATGCGTCTCTACGATTACCCGCATCCAGCTCACCCTGACCGCATCATTCGCGGGTATGACCGGCCTCATGCGGTGCGGACTGCGCGTATGTGCGCCGCAGTGGCTACGGCGCTGGGCCATGGAGCCGAGCGAGTCTGCCAGTATCAGATAGCCTGTCTGTTGCATGACTTAGGCCGTGCCGGGCTCGATCGCCGACTCTTCGGGAAGATTTGGTCCTGGGCTAAAGCGCAAGGCATTCCGACCAGACCGCGCGAATGGAGAGCCGTACATCCGGAGACGGCCTACGGGCGAGAAACCGAAGCCTTTCTTCAACAGTACCGCAACAAGCTGGAGGCTGACGGCATTGCGATGACCCCATGGGCGAAGGAACAGGTTGAGATGCGGCTGGGCTATTCGCGCCGGCTTGCCCGTCGGCTGCGTACGGCTCGACCAACGATCGAGAAGATGGGGGTGACCTGGGTTCCTTGGATGCAACAGGTGATGCTCTATTATTACTATCCGGAGAAACTGACGTCGGCTAAGCCTTGGATCAGGCAGTTGGCGGAGATTCTTGTCGCCTGCGAGCAGTTTGAAGCCTACAGCAATCAGCGTCGTGGACGGGACTACTATGTGCGAAAGAAGGAGACGCTGATCGATGCTTTTGCCTATTTGGAGACGTTGCAGCAGGAGGGTATTTTGAGTGGGGCAGTGATGGGGGCCTTGCGACGGTTGACGGCGCAAGGCGAATTCGATGCAATTTTAGAGGAGGCTCGGGGCTGTGCTTTTACCAGGGGAGAGCGACGAGCGCTCCGAGCGATGGAGTCATAAGATGGCGGTTAAGACCGTGTCGTTGCGTTTGACGATGCAGGGGAACACGCAGATCGAAAATATGACGAAGTCTGTGGCCGATGCCCTGGCAGGCGCCGGGCTGTCGGCTGGGATCGTCACGGTGTTCGTGAAGCACACGACCGCATCGGTCATGATCATCGAAGATGAGCCTGGTATCAGGGCCGACACCGTAACATTTTGGGACCGGGCTGTGCCGTCCGACCCTGCCTGGCAGCATAATACGAGGAACGCCGGTGAGGACAATGGCCATAGCCACCTGCGAGGTCAGCTGCAAGGGCCGTCGGTGACCATTCCTTTTCTAGATGGGGTGATGTTGCTGGGAACCTGGCAACAGGTTGTTCTCGTCGATTTCGATACCAGATCCAGGACCAGGGAACTCATTATCCAAATCATGGGGGAATGATCGGGATGAAGGGGCGAGTTGTATCGGTAGGACTGTCGCTCTTTTGCCTTTGGCCTGTCTTGTCGTTGGCGGAGTGGGGCAAGCCGCTGGGCGGGACCTACGATGGGCCTGAGGGGAAGCCGCGCGTCGTGACACCCTCGCCCGCTGAGTTGGGCTCGGATGAGCGGGCCACGATGGCCGTGTTCGAGCGGGCCACGAAATCTGTCGTCTTTATTGCGAATACGGCGATTCAGCGAGACCCCTGGTCGTTCAACCTCTTTGAAGCTCCGCAAGGGTCCGGAACGGGGTTCGTCTGGAACAAGCAGGGGCACATCGTCACGAATTTTCATGTCGTCTACGGGGCCAGCTCGATCACGGTCACGCTGGCCGATCGGACGGAACATAAGGCTACGCTCATCGGCGCCGATCCCGATCACGATGTGGCGGTGTTGCAAATTCGTGCGCCTGAAGATGCGTTCTCACCCCTCACGGTCGGGACGTCGAATGATCTGCGCGTCGGGCAGAAAGTCTTGGCGATCGGGAATCCGTTCGGCCTCGATCACACGCTGACGACCGGTGTGGTGAGTGCCTTGGGGCGGACGATCAAGTCCCTATCGAACCGGACGATTGAAGGGGTCATTCAGACCGATGCCGCCATCAATCCGGGAAACTCCGGCGGCCCGCTGCTCGATAGTGCCGGACGCTTGATTGGCGTGAATACCCAGATTGTGAGCCCCAGCGGAGCCTTTGCGGGAATCGGCTTTGCCGTGCCGGTCGACACGGTCAACCGTATCGTCCCGGAGTTGATCAAGTACGGGAAACTCATTCGTCCAGGGCTTGGGGTTTCGCTTGTTCCCGATGCGATGGCCAAGCGGTGGGGAGTCAAGGGGCTGATTATCGGTAAGGTGTCGCGTGGCAGCGGGGCGGAACAGGCCGGGCTGAAGGGGGCTCGCGAGACTTCAGACGGCCGGGTGGAATTGGGCGACGTCATCACAGCGGTTGATGGTAAACCGGTCAGAACCCTGGACGAACTGATGGATGTGATGGAACGCCACAAAGTCAACGATCAGGTCACGGTCGAATTCTTACGGGAGACACGCCGCGAACGTGTCTCCGTGACCCTCCAAGCCGTCAATTGATCGTAATCCCTGCGCAGGCTGTGGAAACACTCGGTTCACACGGAACACACCGATGAAATATCGCAAAATGGGGCTGATGCCGCAATCGCTCAGGATGCTCAAAAAGGTCGTCCAGCAAGGCCGCAGCGAGCGAAGAGGCGAGGAGGTACGGACCGCACTTCGTGAGGGCCGTTCGCCCATATGATGGATCTTGGCGAACGGAAAAACTCCTCTAGTGTTTCCGACCTCCGAGGATCGTGTTCTCAACGTTGAGCCTCTGAGCGATGCGAGAACGCCGCTGGCGGACTTTTTCAGCATCCTGTGAGGTCGCTATGGTAGACCGATGAGTGATCGTAGGCCAGCTCAGCCACAGGATCCGGCGTCGAATGGGAAGACGGAGGATGGCGTTCATCCGTCGATGCGCATGGAGTCCGATCCGCTTGAGCTCATAGAGCAATGTCTCGCCTCATTCCCCGACAGTGACCCCCGACAGAAGATCCTCTACAAGCTGCGCCATGTTGTAACCCTTGGGCAGGCGGCGCAAAAACAACGCGAAGTTGAGTTCAAGAAAGTCGCCGACGTGATCGAAAAGCTCACGGCCCCGGCCAATCGGGTCGGTACCCTGCTTGAGGTGCCTGGTGAAGGTCTTGCACGGATCCTGGTGGGGGGTGCTGAGTACTATGCCTCGGTCGATCCACGAGTGCTGGCTGTTGAGTTAAAGATCGGTGCCCAGATTCTGGTCAACGAAGCTTACGCCGTCATTAAAATATTGGGTTATGACCGTAATGGGCCCGTGTTGAAAGTAGCAGAGGCCTTGGCAGACGGGCGGCTTCGCTTTGAGCAGGAAATGGGGCGGCAGGTCTTGATCCTCCAACGATCGAGCGATCTGATCGGCGCGGACCTGAAGACCGGCGATGAGGTGCGTATCGATCCTAGCCTTCATGTGGCGATCGAGAAATTGGAAGACCGGAAAGCCAAGACCCACTTGCTCGATGAGGTTCCCACTGTCACGTGGGAACAGATCGGCGGGCAAGCGGAGGCAATCGCTGCTATTCAGAAAGCCATCGAGTATCCCCTGCTCCATGCAGAGACCTTTCAGCGCTTTAAGTTCACTCAGCCCAAGGGCTTCCTGCTCTATGGCCCTCCCGGCTGTGGAAAGACCTTGATCGGACAAGCGGCAGCAGCCAGCCTCTCGAAGCTGGTGGGAGAATCGGGCCAGGCTGCCTCCGGTGCGAAGGGGGACAAGGCCCCGGTGACTCGTGGGGCTTTCCTTCACATCAAGGGGCCGGAGATTCTGAATATGTGGTTGGGGGAGTCGGAACGGATGGTCCGGGACCTCTTCGCCCAGGCCCGCACCCGCCGGAAGGAGGGGGCCTTGCCCTTTATCTTTATCGACGAGGCAGAATCGGTTCTCGGTACGAGACGAGCCTCTCGTTCATTCAACATCTCTAGCACTCTGGTGCCAATGTTCTGTTCTGAGATGGATGGGATTGAGTCGTTGCAGGATGTGGTGATCATTCTGGCTTCGAATCGGCCGGATCTGATCGATCCGGCTGTGCTGCGGCCAGGGCGTATCGATCGCAAGATCAAAGTGAGCCGTCCCAATCGCGACTCGGCTGCAGCGATTTTAAATGTGTATCTCACGGATGATCTGCCGCTGGATCGGCAATGGATCGATCAGCACGGCGGAGATCGGAGAAAGGCCTGTGCCGACCTTGTCGAGCATGCGCTCTCCGCAATTTTTTCGCGTCTCGATGAGAATCGGCTTCTGTCGATCAGGCTCCGAAATGGACAGAATAAGGTCCTCTATCGGAGCGATCTGATCAGTGGCGCGATTCTGGCTTCCATCGTTCAGCGGGCGAAAGAACGGGCCATCGATCGCATGATTGCAGCCGGTGGGGCTGAGCAAGGCGGCATGACCTTGGACGATTTGGTGAGTTCTGTCCACGCGGAGTTCCGAGAGGGCGAAATGTTGCCGCCCGACGATGCGGCGGAAGAATGGCTCAAGCTCCTCGATCATCATCCGGAACAGGTTGTCGGAATCTCCTCGTTCCGGAGAGGGCGACAGACGGAAGAGCGGTTGATCAACCAAATAATCTAGGAGTCTAAAGTCTGAACGTCATAAAGTCGTCAAGTCTGGAATCGGCGCTTTCTGACTTGAAGACTTTTGACGTGATGACAATTTGACAATGCGTCTATTCGGCATTGAAACAGAGTACGGAATTACTCGAGAAGACCAGGACGCGGTCGATCCGGTCGTGGAATCGATGGAACTGGTGCGGGCCCATCTGACTGCTTCGTTCGAGCGGCGGTGGGACTATGGCGGTGAAGATCCGCACGAGGATGCGCGGGGATTCCGAGTTGCCGGGCTACAGCAGGATAAAGAAGAAGACGAGTTTGCCAAGGTCGATGCCCATCGGCCATTTTCGTTTCATGAGATGAAGAGCGATCTCGTCCTCCCGAACGGCGCGCGGTTCTATAACGATCATACGCATCCCGAGTATTCCACTCCTGAATGTCGAACGCTGAAAGATATTCTAGCCCATGACCGCGCCGGGGAACGCATTGCCCAGCGGGCGGCGGAGCGGCGTAATCATGCACTTGGCGGGCCGCATGTACAGCTCTACAAGAACAACACGGATTTTCACGGACATAGTTACGGCTGTCACGACAACTATCTGGTCTCGCGCTCGATTCCCTTCCCTTCGCTGACTGCGGGGCTGTTGCCGTTCCTTGTCAGCCGGCAGGTCATTGCCGGGGCGGGGAAAGTCGGCGTGGAGGGTCAAGAGAGTGGGTTCGTGCCGGGCCAGTATCAGCTCTCTCAACGGGCCGACTTTATGGAGACGGATTTGAGTGTCGACACGATGCACAACCGGCCGATTCTGAATACAAGGGACGAGCCCCATGCGGTTCGTGAAAAATATCGCCGGCTGCATCTCATCATCGGCGATGCCAATATGTGTGAGTACAGCACGGCGCTGAAAGTCGGGACGACGCAGTTAGCGCTGGAGTTGATCGCGCGCGAGGCTGCCCCGGCGCTTGAATTAGAACACCCAGTTATGGCGGTGAAACAGCTGTCTCGCGATCCGAATCTAAAGCAGGCAGTTCGCCGGAAAAATGGCAGCACCATCACAGGCCTCGACATTCAAGAGCAGTACTATCTCGCGGCTGAGAAGCATTTGGCCGGTACTGACGCAGAGACCGATTGGATCCTTCGTGAATGGGCTGCTACGCTGCGGCTTCTCACCGGCGATCGTCGGCAACTCGTCGGGAAGCTTGATTGGATCACCAAGCTCTGGCTGCTGGAAACATTCATGCAGGAAGAAAAGATTGGCTGGGATGATCCCTGGTTGGCGAGTTTGGACTTGGAGTACCATAATGTGAACCAGGATCGCGGGCTCTTTCTGGGGCTCGAAGCCGAAGGGAAGGCCTGGCGGATGACGTCGGAGCAGGACGTTGAATCGGCATTGGTAGGCGGTCCAGCCGATACCAGAGGGGGAATTCGCGGCCTTTGTATCAAACGGTTTCCGGATCAGATCAAATCGATGCAGTGGGAACGTATTCAGTTCAGCGGAGGGCTGCTTCCGCGGACATTGGAGATGGGCGACCTCTTCGAGCCACAGGCAGTGCACACCTGTGCGAAGATATTCGAGCGTGCGGCATCTCCGATGGATGCGCTGAGCGTATGGAACAGAGAAAAGGAGTCCCGATCATGAACTACATCTCAATGCCGGAGCGCCGTGAAGGGCCAGGCAGTCCGATGCCAAAGGCCCCGAGTCCGTCCGATGAGGGCGGCGGGCCGAAACGACCGGAGACCGGGTCGCCCGATAAGGATAATCTGCTCAAGCGCATGCGCAAGGTCGATCCGAAACAAGCTGAGCGGTATCGGCAGAGGACGGGACAGTAAAGACGTTAGGGGTAAGGGATTAGGCGTGAGGGGTAGGTCGGTGAATCCAAAGGATGCTTTTCTTGAAGAGGTGAGAACTTGTTCGAAGGAGAAGTTCCAACTTGGAGACACATTTCCCCGATATTGATAAGTCAGTCGGTTCACTCAGAAACTTTCCCGTTCGCCCTGAGCTTGTCGAAGGGATCATTCTTTGAGCTTCTGGGATTACATCTTGAGGTGTTCAGACGGATCGTATTACACAGGGCATACTGACAATCTTGAAAAGCGTATCGCTGAACATCAGGCCGGAGAGTGTGAAGGATACACATCGATTCGCTTGCCCGTAACACTTATGTTTTCGCAGGATTTCTCGACGCATGATCAAGCCCTTGCCTGTGAAATGCAAATCAAAGGCTGGAGTCGGAAGAAAAAGGAAGCCATGATGAGAGGGGCCTGGGATGAAGTATCTCGTTTAGCCAGGAGCCCTTCGACAGGCTCAGGGCGAGCGGAGAATATTGGTATGACTAGGAGAGTCTAATGGGAATGCAGGGCGATTTCTTTCAATTGCTTAAAGAGCAGGGCTATACACTGGGAAGTTCCGGCCAAGTGGGAGCCGGTCAGGCGCTTACGAACGCCACCACGATTTTAGCCTTCAAGTATCGCGACGGTGTGCTGGTGGCTGGAGATCGTCGGGCGACCGCCGGTAACATGGTGATGTACGATCGCACGGACAAGGTGCTGGAGATCGATCGGCACAGTGTCATGGCGATTGCCGGCGTGCCGGCGACGGCCTACGAAATGGTGCGGGTGCTGGAACATTCCTTCAAATATTACCGGAGAACGCAGTTGCAGGAACTGAGTTTCGACGGCAAGCTGCGCGCCGTCTCCAAGCTCTTGAAGGAGAATGTGCCTGCGGCGTTGGCTGGGACTGGCGCGGTAGTCCCGGTGTTTGCCGGCTACGACCTGGAGCAGGGCTCGGCCAAGATCTTTTTCTACGATATTCTGGGGGCGGAGTTTGAAGGGGTGGAGTATGCCGTCTCCGGGTCCGGCTCCCCTACAATCCGAGGGATCTTGCACTATCTGAATACGTGGGGCGAGCAGCCCCTCAATGCGCTGCCGGAAGAGCAGGCTATGGTGCAGGCGTTACGATTGCTTACGAGCGCGGCGGAGTTCGATTCGGCGACCGGCGGGGTCAACCGGGAGGCAAGTTTGTACCCCGTGATTAAGTTGATTTCAGGAGCCGGTGTGCAGACGGTGCCGGATGCGACATTGAAACCTCTCTATGAGTCACAGGTGGTGCGCTATGTATGAAGAACCCTATCGCTGGGTAGAAGCGGTCGGCAATCGGCGGCAGTATCTCGATGAACAGTTCAAACAGGGGAGCCCGGTCGTTGCGCTGACCTATGATGGAGGTATTCTCCTCACGACGGTGAGCAAGGGGACTCCGAAGCTCTATGAGATCTACGACCGGCTGGCATTGGGCGGGATGGGGCACCCCACAGATTTGGAAAAGCTTCGCTTCAGTCTGCTCGAAATGGCACACGTCGAGGGTTTCAACCGTTCGCCGTCTGATGTGACGGGCCCGAGACTGATAAAGTACGGCATCGCTCCGGTCATTAAGCAGGCCTTTGAGGAAGTGTATAAGGCGCCGTTCATCGTGCGTATCCTGGTGGCTGAGTTGGGGCAGAAACCGGAGAAGGACGCGCTGTTGACGATCAACTACGACGGTACCTTTGAGGAAGTCACTGGTCATGCGGTTCTAGCTGCCACCTCGGCTATCCAAGCGAAGATGCTGGCCTATCTTAAGGAGCAACAGCAGGCCACGCTGTCGTTGGAACAGGCGTTGAATCTGGCATTGCGTGCCTGGGCAATCGGTTCGATGGCACAGCAACAGGATGAGGCGGACCAACAGGCTGAGCCCAAGCCGGCGGTGAGTGGAGCAGGCTCATCCGCCTCCGCCATCCCAAGCAGTAACGCGTTGATCGAACATGTGCGGAGCCTTGCCGGTGAACGGACAATCGAATGTGCGGTCCTTGAGCGCCAGGCCCCCGGAAGTTCCAAGTATCGCCCGCTCAAGCAAGCAGATCTTTCACGCCTCCTGCCAGCGGCGCTTCAATCCATTGTGGCGAACTGAGATGTTGAACCGTATTTTCGGACTCGAAACCGAATACGGACTCTTGGTGAATCAAGAGCGGCCCGATCATTCCCCTACCTGGTTTGCCCACAAGATTCGAGACCATCTCTTTCACGTTCAGCGTCGAGGTATCCTCGATCTGCACCACCGGGGACACGATGAACCGCCTGGCAATGGAGGATTTCTCACGAACGCCGGGCGCATGTACCTCGATATGGGACATCTGGAATGGGCCTCGCCGGAATGCGAATCGCTCAGCGATGTGGTGGCAGCCGACCGTGCCGGAGATCAGTTGCTGCAGGATGCGATTCAAGATCTCGGGCTGGACGACACGGTCTCGTTGATCAAGAACAATGTGGATCATGAGACCGATGCGACATTTGGATCGCACGAGAACTATCTCGTCTCACGGCGCTTTCCCTTTACGCGGCGCGGTCTCGGACCCTTTGTGACCTTCCTCGTCACCAGACAGATTTTTACGGGGGCCGGACGTATTGGCGCGGCGAGTCCTCAGGAGGGCTGGGTTCAGATGGACCGGCTCCTTATGCCGCGAGAAGCGAGCCATCGTTTTTCGCAGGAGGCTCCCCTCCCATTTCAGATCTCTCAGCGCGCAGACTACATCGTGAACGATTTCTTCGAATGGGTGCAGCAGAATCGCGCGATTGTGAATACCAGAGATGAACCCTTGGCCGATCCGAATCAGTTCCGCCGCATTCACCTTCTGCTGGGCGATTCAAACATGGCCGAGGTGGCGACAGCCTTGAAGCTGGGCACGACGGGACTGGTCCTTCAGCTGATCGAAGAGGGGCATGCGCCGCTCGATCTTGACCTCAATGAACCGGTCGAAACCATGCAGGAGCTGTCGCAGGATCAGAGCCGGCAATGGATCGTTCAGCTGCAATCTGGGAAGACGATTTCTGCCATCGATATTCAGGAAGTGTTTCTTGCTGCGGCGGAAGAACACTATCGTGGGCAGGACGATGAAACCGATTGGGTCCTCGATCGATGGAAAGAGGTCTTGCAGGACTTACGCGGAGACTACCAGACGCTGGTGGGCCGCGTCGATTGGGCTTCGAAGCTATGGCTGCTCGACACGTTTCGCGAGGCGGAGAAAATGACGTGGGCAGACCCGGCACTGAAGAGCCTCGATCTGGAATATCACAATCTCCATCAAGGTAAGGGGCTCTACTTCGGCCTGATGGAAGAAGGGCGGGTTCCACGTCTCATTACGGACAAGGCCATTACGTTGGCGATGGACAATCCGCCACGCAACACCAGGGCATTTGGGCGGGGTGAACTCGTTCGCCATTTGTTGGCTTGCGGGCCTCCGGATGAATCGGCTGATCCTAAGCCGGAAGAACGGTTTTCTCCCTCCTATGTGATTAATTGGTCGATCTTCCAACTGCGTGGTCAAGCGCCCTTTCCCATGCCGGATCCGTTCAAGACCTACGTGCAGGAAGTCCGCGCCCATCTTCAAACGGCCTGATCGGGTCGGCCTGCACACACTCTCCTCATGTTCGCTCTTGCAAAAAGTCCATAATCCGATTCTCCGCCCAGAAATGATCTTCCCCGTTGCTTGCCCATTGTAAGAATCCGCAATGGCCCCCGTGGCCAGGCGCCAGCACTTGAATCCGATCGTTGCGTTGCATCTGCGGCACCGTAAACATGGAATAGGGAATGAAGGGGTCGTCTTGCGCCGTAATGATGAGGGTGGGGACGGCGATGGAACCGACGACATGGCATGCCCCTACACGATTGTAGTAGTCGGCCCCGCTGGCATACCCTCCGTCCGGGGCCGTATAGCGGTGGTCGAATTCACTCATTCTGGTGGTACTATCGAGATCCTTGAGATTCCACTTGCCAGGGAAGAGAGCAGCTTTTCGTCGCAGTCGTGCTTTGAGTTCCACGAGAAAATGTCTGTGGTAAATCCAGTTGCGCGGCTGCTCCAGAGCCTCGACACATTTCGGGGGGTCGATATTCGGACAGACTGCGATTGCGCCAGCTAAGGCTGCTTCTGATGAGCCTGCTTCTCCGGCTGCTTTCAAAATAAGATTCCCTCCCATCGAATAGCCGACAAGCCAGATGCGCTTGAGACCATCCATGCGAGCCAATTCTTGGACGATGGCTCGGTAGTCCTGACTCAAGCCGGTGTTGTAGAGTGTCGGGGTCAGGTGTTCGGTCCCGCCACACGTTCTTTGATTCATCCGGACGACATTGAATCCCGCGCGATAAGCTTTCGCAGCAATGCCGTGCATATAGTGAGACTCACTGGATCCTTCAAGCCCGTGCACAAGTATCAAGGTCCGGCACGTGGTTCTGGTTGGCTGCCAGTGGCAGAAGCCGAGCAATTGGGTGTGCGGCTCGGTGGCGAAGAGGCGCGACTCGACCGGGACTCCGGCAAGAAGTTCTCCGCGAGGCCAATAGCCTGGGAGAATGGTCATGAGATGCGGACTGCGGAACAAGCCAGCCGGTGTAAACTCTCGCCCACTTGGTGCCATGGAGGCCATCATACAGAAAAGCTCATGAGCCAGAGCGTAGCCCGTCAGATCCTGAGACGCAAGACGTGTGGAAAGAAGTCAATTTATCAATGATGAGAGAACGCAAAAGGGGCACTTCACAGAGTGAAGTGCCCCTTTTCGTCTGGACTGGCTCCCCGGGCAGGAGTCGAACCTGCGACCAGCCGGTTAACAGCCGGCTGCTCTACCACTGAGCTACCGGGGAATGAGACGATAGGTTGTCGGGCGACGTATTCTAGCAAAAGATGTCGATTGGAGGGAGACTTTTTTCTATCGGAACAGTACTTCCCTGCCTGAGCCTATTTCATTACACGTCGAAATCTTCTGTTTCGTCCTCATTCGAGGTCGCGTCGGTCCTGCCTGCCGCAACGGATGCGTAGTGCTTCGCCCAGGTCAGGTAGAGATTTCCACTGTCGCGCATAGTGTCGGCAGCCTTGATAAGGGTCTGCGCCAAATCCGGGTCTTTCCCGGTGGCATGGATCTCGACTGCGCGCCGTTCGAGCACTTTGGGATACTCGTGGATCAGCCCGGAAATTTCTCGAATGAGCTCATCAATGACATTATCTTCAGCTTCCATCTGTTCCTCCAGAATTACATCAACAAAAAACCCCATAGCGCAGGCGCCATGGGGTCTTGCGCGGGGAGACCCGCTACATGAAACGGTTATCCTTGGTAGGCCTGCCCCAGCGCGGCGGACTCACCTTTTTTGGACATCAGCTGTCCGGTGGCGCTGACGGCCTGCATGGTAATGGCATTGTGTTTGGCCGCGTCGCAGACGATTACGCAGAGCTCACAGCCTTTACAGCGGTCGATGAATACTTCGGCCACCATCTTGGTCGGATTGAGATCGAGGCAATTAGCCTCAGGACAATACATGATGCACAGCCGGCATCCCTTCTTGGCCACGCATTTCTCGTCGATGACTTGGGCTATGTTATACATGCAAGCTGGTTCCTTCTCTCTCGTTAAGCCGCAACGGCAGGGTTGCCGACTCGCAGCTCATACTTATTTTTCTCTGCCCACTCACTGGCAATGTCATAGGCCGCCTTCACGGTCGCCAGGTTCTTGGCCAGCAACATTTCTTTCTTGGCGAATTTCTTCTTGATGGCTTCATCCAGGGAGGCGGTTCCACCGGAGGCGACGAACTTTTTCCCGAACCGTTCCTGTAAGGCGCCGTCCAGAGCTTCCATCGTGACGCACTTGGTGATGCCCGCCACAGATCCGATCATCGACATATTTGTCGACAACTCGGTGCCGGCCACCTCGATCGCGAGTTCGGTCCCCGCGATGTAAAATACCTTTACGTTCAGATCCTTGAGACGTTCAATATCGTCGGACGACAGTAGCTCTTGGTCGGAGTTGATGACGACAAGGCCGCCTTCTTTCACACCGGAGTAGAAGGGCATGGTATAGCTCTTCCCCATGGTGATGACCTGGGGATGAAAAACTTGAATGACATCGGGAAATACCAGCTCGCCCCGGTCGTAGATCCGTTCGATGCCGATCCGACAATAGCTCTCCGCCGGCGCCATGCGTTTCTCGGCGCCGAAGAAGGGATTGGAAATCGAAAATTTGCCGTCACGGTTGGCAGCCATGGCCAGAACATGCGCAGCGGTCACAGCGCCCTGTCCGCCTAATCCAGACATCCGGATGTTTAGTCTTTTCTTGATCATGGTCGTCTCTCCTCCAGAATCGGATTAGGCCCCTTGAGAGGCGAGCTGCTTTGCAGCGGCCTTCTTTTCCTTGTCCTTGGCGGATATCTCTGCCAGGAGTTGCTTGGCCGGCTCGCTGATGTACTCTTTGTAGGCGAACCGCTCGGTCGGTTTTTCTGAATCCCGCATTTCCTGGAGCCCTTCCATGCTGTTCTTTCCGATTTCGAGAATGCAAGGCGTATAGAGCTGGAGGTAGGTCGGGCCGATTTCGCGTGAGATCATGACCGCGTTCCGGACCACCTTCTCAATAAGGGAGGGCTTGCTGACGGTGCATTGGACGACATAATGGCAGCCTGACTCGCGAGCGATTTCCGGCAGACGGACCTTGTCAAAGAGCTTCCCGACTGGGGCCATCTTGGCGACGAACCCTTTTTGCATCAGGCCGCTCTCCTGACCACCGGTATTGGCGTACAGTTCGTTATCGAAGCAAATGGTGGTGAACTTTTCCTGGCGGAACCAGGCCTGCAGCGTCATGTCGAGGCCGATATCGACGGTGGCGCCGTCGCCAGCGAGCACGACCACGTCTTTTGTTCGGCCTGGGAAGCGGACGCTCAAGGCGCGCTTCAAGCCGGAGGCGATGGCGTTTTGGTTGCCGAAGAGAGAGTGAATGTTGTGCACGGCCACCATGGGAAACACCAGGCTGGTGCAGCCGGTGGAGCCGACCATGACGGTGTCTTCGGGGTTTGGCAATGAGGCTAGGATGTAGCGGAAGGCCATGGATTCCGGGCAGCCGGCGCAGAGGGAGTGCTGCTCGATCAGCTCTTTGCTGTTGCCGATATCCTTCCAGCCCCGGTCTTCCTTGCCGTAGGTTGCGCTCTTGACCAGGTCTTGGTAGTCGGACGGCATGATGTCGTATAGGTCTTCAGAAATCTTGATACGTTCCTTGCTCATGTGGGCCTCCTCGGTGCGTACGTCTTATATAGGTTCAGGTCGTTTGTTCCTGCTGCGTAGATACGATCAACTGCCGCGACCGGCCAACGACATGGTGCGCATGCCGAGCAGGTTCTTGATTTCGGAGACGATAATTTCCGGTGGCATCGTCATGCCTCCGCAGACACGCGGGCCGGCGTTTACACGGTCGCTGTTTGGGATAGTAGCCTTAATTTCCTTTGCCAACCACCCGGTCACGTTGAACTCCGGGACGATGATGTGCTTGGCATTTTTTGTGGCTTCACGGATTTCCTCGCCTGGCCAAGGCCGTAAGGACTTGACCTTCACCAACCCGCAACGGATGCCTTCGTCCTCGAGGAGCCGGATGGCTTCACGACCCTGCGATACTGCCGTACCAGAGGCGACGATAAGAACCTCGGCGTCGATATTTTCGGTCTCGATCAACCCGTTTATCCACTTGATCGTGTGTTTGCGGGACCGTTCCACTGCTGCCCAGACTTCTTGCTGCCAGGAAGCGTGGGTGGCATAGCTGATGTAGTTGCTCTTCATGATGAACGGATCGCGCATCATCCGGACCGGTGGACATTCCATGTCCATGCAGGGCACGGGCGAGCGGTATGGGTCATAGGGGGGAAGACACATGTCTGCCGGGGTAAGATTGACGACGTCCTTGGTGTGCGTCACGAAGAATCCATCGCAACACAGGGCCAAGGGAAGATGCACATCAGGCTCTTCCGACACCATGTAGCCTTTGAGGATCCAATCGAAGAAGTCCTGTGCGGTTTCCGCATGCCAGACGAGCATGCCGGTATTCAGGAGATAGGCGATCTCAAGCGTGTCAGGCTGGATCGACAACGGCGAGTTAATGCCGCGGCAGGTGACGATCA
>NEWR02000009.1:423635-453199 GCA_002869885.2 Nitrospira sp. CG24C | reverse complement strand
CCATATAGCCTTTGAGGATCCAATCGAAGAAGTCTTGTGCAGTTTCTGCGTGCCAGACGAGCATGCCGGTATTCAGAAGATAGGCAATCTCTAGCGTGTCTGGCTGAATTGATAGGGGAGAGTTGATGCCACGGCAGGTGACGATCATCTGAATCGGCAACCGTGCGCCTGACCACATCGGGAAGTTCTCCATTGCGCGCATCGTGCCTGGTCCCGCGGTCGTTGTAAACACGCGCGCTCCACCGAAGGCCGCTCCTGCACATTGTGACATGACAGCGAATTCGCTCTCGCCGCGGAAGTAATCGCCGATGTAACCCTCGGCAAAGAGTTCGCCGATCAAAGCAGCCGCTTCGCTCTGCGGAGTAATCGGATAGGCGATCATCACGTCGCAGCTGGCCCGCCGGAGCGCTTCCTTGATGACCTCGCTGCCCGTATAGAACGACGGCGTGCGCGGCGCTTCGTTCATCATCTTCCAGGTGTCGGTAAAGGTCTGCCCTTTTTTATTTTTAGTGCCAATGACTGAGTGTGTGTCTGCCATGGTTCAGTCTCCTTTCACTGTCTTCAGAACGTCATGCTGCGTGGATTAGCTTCAGGCTCCGTTCTTGGCTGACGTCAGCCGTGGTTGAACCGTCCCTTTTAATCTTTTCACGGTATCGGCCAGCTTCATGATTTTCTCAACCGATGCGTCACGAAAGGATAGCATCGCATCTTCATGACCCGCTTGAGCGCACATGGCAATTGTATAGCAGGAGGTGCCGCCCCGAATGATTTTGAGCGACAAGTTGGCTTGATGGCAGTGGACCCCGATAAACATGCAGCAATCGATCTTATTGTGCCAGATGGTCAGATTCGGGTGGTTGGGGTTGATCTCGACTTCAGGATTGATCTTCGGGTATTTGGGGCGATAGTCCGGCATCGGGATCAGCATGGGCGTTTGCCCCGGCTGCACGCATTCTTTAAGCGTGTTGTATAAGTGGCGGATGGCTGTGGCCTTCTTGGCCGCCTTCTCATTCCAGGCCCATAGGACTAAGGGGCCTGGGAAGAGGGTCGGCACCTTGGCCATGAGGAATTGTTTCGCCGCTTCCTCGTACGCCTTTTCCTCTGGAACGATGACACCGTTGATATGAGCTTCCCCAGGATTTGGCAAGCAAATACCCATGCTCGCTGCCGATGGAGGAAGAAAATGTTCTGGGCCTGGTAGGACACGATACTGAGTCATTGCAGTTCACTTTCCGAAAGGGGTAAATAACGAGAAACCAAGGTCTTCCGATGATTCTAAGCGTCTAGTACTCTAAGCTTTTCCCCTGCTACCCGCAACCTCACAGAAGCCCCACTGCTGAGAAATTTTGGGCTACCGAACCAGGGAAGCTTAGGCCTTTTGTCCAGGAAGGATGGCAGTGCCTACAGGCAGCACTCTCGCCCACCTAGCGTGCATTTGAGCAGTCGCATTATATGGTCCGCTTCTCCAATCTGTCAAACCAATCGGTAGGTGTCCGCTAGCTATCGGCTCGTTTGCTCGCGCATAAGATGCAAGCATAAAGCACGATATATTGCGCGGTGTTACGGTAGTTGCTTGCAGGCTTGGATGGATCCGAGGGCACAGGCTCGTTCAAGATCCTCTTTGGCGAGCTCCCCTTGTAGCTGTTTCCGATACAGTTTTGCTCTGGCCGTCAGGGCTGCAACATTAGTAGGATCCACTTGAATAACGATGGACAGATCCGCAAGTGCCTGTTCCGGCTGATTCAGCTTGAGATAAATCTTGCTCCTCAGCGCATAGGCCTCTTTGTGATAGGGAATCCAGCTTTCATGCGTCGGGGCATTGAGGAGCTTCTGCAGCGTGGCTAACGCGGGATGCCATTGTTTGGAGTCTGCCTGGTGCCGGGCTTTCGTTGTGGAGAGACTGATCAGGTGCTGGCGGGCGATATCGGCGAATGGGTCGAGCTCAAGAACCTGTTCGTAGGCAGCAGCAGCCTCGTCTGGCTGTTTCAGCCAGACGAGGACATCCCCTTTCCCAATCCATGCCCATACGTTTTTAGCGTCGAGTGCGATGGCGCGCTCGAAGTCTGTCTTGGCTTTATTCAGATAGTCCTTGTATTCCGAGGATTGCGCCTGTTGGGAGAAGGCCAGGGAGACTAGCTGGAGATAGGTTTGCCCTCGCACGATCAGTGGATCGACGTAGTGATCATCAAGAGTGGTCGCGTCGGTGCTGAGCTGGATCTTGTCCCGCAGATTCGATGTGTGGAGAGCAGTTTCGAGCACTGTACGCGCCTGTTGGTGTGAGGCGGATTTCCCGTTTGGATTGATTGCCAGCATTCGGACGCCGATCGGTTGATGTTGAAGCTCTTTCAACTGCGAACGTAATTGGTGATTCTCCCGCTGCAGCTGACGAAAGTGTTGCGCGAGTTGCTGTTCGGATTGCAGTCGGCGTATCGCATCCGTCAGACTGTCGATATCGACAGTGGCGCGAATGCGTATGAAGAAGACGGGACGATCACGCTCGAAGGAGCGGCTGGATTCGAGGATTTCCGTTTCTGTAATAGCCGCAGCAATCGTTCTAATTTCCAGCGAGCTGACTTGCGTGCTTCTCCCGCCAGATTCTTTTTCCACATCATGAAATGTGGATTCGAGATAGACTCCCGCTTCTTCCACTGCTTTGCGTTGGGCCCGTTGAAGGACTTTCTCTTCTGCGCCGGCCAGAGTGTCGCCGTCCGCCATGACGTATTGACTGTCGGCAATGACGGTTTTCGAGGAGGCGCTGAAGGCAGAGGGCTCCCATAGAAGGAGCGCAGGAAGGAGTGCAAAGAGGGAGGGATAGGATAGCCGCCGATACAGTTCCATCGGACAACTATACCGCTCAATGGGTAAGGGGGCAATGCGTTCGGAGCGCCAGACCTCCAGCTACCGTTCCTTCGGAAAGACTTGAATAAATGGGTGGACTTCAACCCGTTCAAATATGCCGTGAATGGTATAGGGGTCTTCACGGGCGAACCGTTGCGCCTCTTCCAGCGAGTCTGCTTCGATGACGATAAGACTTCCAGTTTTATCTGAAAGCGGCCCGGCAAGCACAACTCGGCCCTGCAGATCGAGAGGCTCCATCTTGGCGAGATGTGCCGGCCGGTGGATTTTTCGTTTGGCTTCCCCGTCGGGACCGTCGAATCCGAGTATGACAAATTTCATAAATATCTCGAGGGTTGAGGAGCAGGGTTCTGACTTTAGGTTAAGTCCTCTAGCGGGCAGCGATCTTTATAGCCTGTGGTCGTCTCATGCCACCAGCGAACTTCTTGTTCTCCGAGCTTCCAGCATAGATAGACCACTCGTCCGTCATGAAGATGGGGGAAATCACAAAGACCCAGATCCAGGTCCTTCACCAGGATGCCGAGTTCCTGAATCGCCTGAAGATTCGTACTGACTTGTTGAAGACCCAAGATGTAGAGGTGGCCAACGGTACTGCCCCCGCCATACTCGGCCTGGGCGCTGGCTTTCTTGATATCTTCTTTCGTGCGTGACAAGACTGCCTTGGCTTGCTGGATTGAAGTCAGCTTGGAATTGAGCTGGGGAATGAGGCGATTGGCTTCGGACAATGTAAATATTCGCTCGTGCTGTCCCTGCTCGTCGTCGTGCGCCATAGTGTGCTCCTGCGAAGCGGCTCATGTAGTAGCACACCATTCTTTTACGCTGCAACCAGAGGCACGGTGTTGCCGTCAGAAGCAGCCGGGGCTGGCTGGACCGACTCGGAGTGAAGTGGCTAGCGTGAAAAAAAAGATATCTCTGTTGACAAGGAACACGGCCCGCGTTATTATCCACCCACTATCTCAGCTCGGTTCAAAGTTATCTCCACACACAAGACTCCCGGGGCGCATCTCGATACAAGTCATAAATGCTCAGAGTAACAGAGGCGAATCAGCTCGGCATGAGTTCCGGCCTGCAACAATATCCGCACCATGAGACAGAGTCGTACTCTGATAGTAACAAACGAAAACAGGTAAGTCCCTCACGGGTCATCCTCTTTTAGCTGATAGACACGACACAATCATCAACGCATTACCATTTACTCTACTTAGTTCAGTTCGTGGATAATTTCCCATGGTTCACCATGTGCGATTGCTGCCGATAACGATGCAGCTGAGGGCTTGAGAGGAAACTCATGACACAAACGAAGGGGGAGGTTATGCACCTGGCGGAGCTCAAGCAGAAGTCTATCGCCGATCTTAATGAGGTGGCCCGCGATCTGAAGATCGATGGCGCACCGAATCTGCGGAAGCAGGAATTGATTTTTGCAATTCTGCAGGCGCAGACTGCGAACAACGGCGTGGTCTTCGGCGAGGGCGTACTCGAAACGCTCCCTGATGGGTTCGGATTTCTGCGCGCTCCCGATTCAAACTATCTTCCCGGTCCCGACGACATCTATATCTCGCCCTCTCAAATCCGGCGTTTCAATCTGCGCACCGGCGATATTGTATCCGGGCAGATCAGACCGCCGAAGGAGAGCGAACGGTATTTTGCGTTACTCAAGGTCGAGAAGGTCAATTACGAAGACCCCGAGGTGTCTCGCGACAAGATACTCTTCGATAACCTGACGCCGCTCTATCCGGAAGAGCGTTTGGTCCTCGAGTTTGACCGTGAAGAATATTGCACCCGCGTGATGGATCTCACGACTCCGATCGGCAAAGGCCAACGTGGGTTGATCGTCGCGGCTCCCCGAACCGGAAAGACGATGTTGTTGCAAGCCATTGCGCGGGCCATTCTGAAAAACCATAAGGAAGTGACCTTGATCGTGCTGCTCATCGATGAGCGGCCGGAAGAAGTCACCGACTGGCAGCGGCAGGTGAAGGCCGAAGTCATCAGCTCCACGTTCGACGAGCCGGCCCAGCGCCATGCCCAAGTGGCTGAGATGGTGCTCGAAAAGGCCAAGCGGCTGGTCGAACATAAAAAAGATGTCGTGGTGCTGCTGGACAGTATCACCAGGTTGGCTCGTGCCTACAATACCATCGCGCCGCCAAGCGGCAAGGTGTTGTCGGGAGGATTGGACTCGAACGCGCTCCAGCGGCCGAAGCGGTTCTTTGGGGCGGCCCGCAACATCGAAAACGGCGGGAGTCTCACCATTATGGCAACCGCGCTTGTCGACACCGGTAGCCGGATGGACGATGTGATTTTTGAAGAGTTCAAAGGGACAGGTAATATGGAGGTCCATCTCGATCGCCGTCTGGCCGACAAGCGGCTCTTCCCAGCCATTGATATTGCCCAGTCCGGGACGAGAAAAGAAGAATTGCTGGTGGATAAGGATCGTCTCAATAAGATGTGGATTCTACGCAAGGTGTTGAGTCCGCTCGGAACGATGGAAGCCATGGAGTTTCTGATGGACAAACTGCATGGCACCAAGACCAATCAGGAATTCCTGCAGTCGATGAATCGATGATATCCGGCTTGTATCTGGTTACTGGGACAGGGTACAGTGGCAGATCTTCGAATAGGCGAAGGCTGATGATTGTGACGTCGGGGGAGCGTGAATTATGAAGAAGGGTATCCATCCCGTGTATCGGGAAGTTGCAGTCCATTGTGCCTGCGGCAATAAATATAAGACCAGATCAACGGGCGGCGATATCAATGTCGATATCTGTTCGAACTGCCATCCCTTTTTCACGGGGACGCAGAAGATCATCGATACTGAAGGGCGCGTTGAACGATTCAAGAAGAAGTACGCGAAGAAAGACAAGTAGCTCGAGAAGAGGTCATACGAGGGACCCTGCTTCGCTGAGGGGCAGGGTCTCTTTGTTTTTGTGCGGCAAGCGGCTGAGGACGAATCGGCGGAAAACGGAACCATGGAAGCAGTCTTACTGAAAAAATGGGAAGTGCTGGCCACTCGTTATGATGAGTTGACGAATCAGCTCATGGACCCGTCTCTGATGAGCCAACCTTCGCAGCTACACAAAGTCAATAAGGAGCGGACGGATATCGAACCGGCAGCCAAGCTTCTTGCCAACTATCGAGACAACGCCAGGCAGTTGGAAGAAGCCGCTCAAATTCTTGCAGATCCCACGGCCGGGGCCGAGTTTTATAAGATGGCGATGGATGAGAGCACCGCGCTTGAACGCCAGCAGCACGAGATCGAACAGCAGGCCCAAGAGCTGCTCATTCCCAAAGACCCGCGAGATGAGAAGAGCCTGCTTCTCGAAATTCGCGCCGGAACCGGCGGTGATGAGGCGGCGCTCTTTGCCGGAGAATTATTCCGCATGTACAGCAAGTACGCAGAGATCAAAGGGTTCAAGGTGGATATGGTTGAGGCCACAGAAACCACGGGCGGAGGCTACAAGGGGGTTGTTGCATTGATCGAAGGCAAGGGCGCCTATAGCCATTTCAAATTCGAAGCCGGGGTCCACCGAGTACAGCGTGTTCCCGTCACCGAGGCCAGTGGCCGGATTCATACGTCGACCGTCACCGTCGCTGTGATGCCTGAGGTGGACGAGGTCGATGTCCACATCGATCCCATGGATCTCCGGATCGATACCTTTTGCTCCTCAGGCGCCGGAGGCCAGAGCGTCAATACGACAAAGTCGGCAGTGCGGATCACTCATATTCCGACCGGTGTGGTGGTGAGTTGCCAGGACGAACGGTCGCAGCTGAAGAATCGCACCAAGGCGATGCGGACTCTGCGGGCCAGAATCGTCGAGGCGGAGCGGGAGAGGCAGGACGCAGAAATCGCCCAGAACCGCAAGGCCCAGGTGGGTACGGGTGAGCGAAGCGAGAAGATTCGCACCTACAATTTTCCTCAGAACCGTGTAACGGATCATCGTGTCGGCGTGACCTTGCACAAGCTGGAACAGGTGCTCGAGGGCGACCTCGGTGAACTTGTTCAGGCCCTGAAGGCGCAGCGTCAGCAAGAAGTGGGGGCGGTTTGATATGGATGCGGTAGCTCTGCCCCCCCAATCGGCTGGACAGGCGACGCTAGGGGAGATGATTGCCGAGGCACGAGGGCTATTGGAACAGGCCGGTATTGAGAGCGCCGGGCAGGAAGCGTTCTGGATCGTGGAGCATGTGCTCCGGCTTCCTGTGCACCATATGGTGACCGATCGGGAACGACTGCTGTCTCCCGTCGAGCTGGCGGCCGCGAGGGGGCTGGTCAAGCGGCGGGTTGGTCGTGAGCCGTTGCAATATATTTTGGGAACCCAGGAGTTTTGTGGGTTGGAGTTTCATGTGAATCCGGCGGTACTTATCCCAAGGCCGGAGACTGAGCTACTAGTGGAGTATGTCGCGCAACGGATTTCTTCCGAGCGACAGGCCACTATCGTCGATGTCTGTACGGGATCAGGATGTATCGCTGTGGCGATTGCACGGAAAAGGCCTCATGCAAGGGTATTCGCAACTGACCTCTCGAACCCCTCGCTTACGGTCGCCAGGCAGAATGCCGTCTGCCATGCAGTAGGTGAACGCATCACATGGCTGGAAGGTGACCTGTTGGGAGCCTTGGCGGGGCAGGGACTGGAGGGGCAGGTTGACCTCATCGTCTCAAATCCCCCCTATATTGCGGAGGCCGATTGGGTAACACTCCAGCCGGAAGTGCGACTGTTTGAGCCGAGGGGTGCGTTGGTAGCGGGACCCCAGGGGACGGAGTTGCACGAACGATTATTACACCAATCTGGTCGATACCTGTCTCCCGGCGGTGCACTAATTATGGAAATCGGCGCAGGTCAGGCCCGTGCGATGCGCCGGATTGTCGAGCAGACACCAGGGTACAAATTCCATCGACTGATCTACGACGAAGCAGGGCTTGAGCGTGTAGTAATTGTGGAGCGAGCCGGAGTATAGGCGATGGATCGTACAATCATCACCGGCGGAACGCCGCTTCGAGGAGAGGTCCAGATCAGCGGGGCAAAGAATGCTGCATTGCCGATCTTAGCTTCTACCATTCTCGGCGGCGGTGAGTGTGTGATTACCAATGTGCCTCGCGTGGTGGATGTTGTCACCATGGGCAAGTTGTTGGGCATCTTGGGGGCGAAGGTTCACTATGAGGGGAATCGCGCGGTCATCAATGCTGCGATGATCACGTCGACCCAGGCTCCGTACGATCTCGTGAAGACCATGCGGGCCTCCGTGCTCGTGCTGGGGCCGCTGTTGGCACGATGGGGGGAAGCTACGGTGTCGATGCCAGGCGGATGTGCAATTGGGTCACGGCCTGTCAATCTCCATCTTGCCGGACTCGCCAAAATGGGTGCGGAAGTGTCGATGGAACACGGGTATATTCACGCCAAAGCGAAGCGGTTGACCGGGGCGCAAATCTATTGCGATACGCCGACGGTCACTGGAACAGAAAATCTGATGATGGCTGCATCCCTCGCCCAGGGGACCACGGTCATTGAAAACGCCGCGAAGGAACCGGAGATTGTGGACCTCGCGAATTTTCTCGTAAAGCGAGGGGCTCGCATCGACGGTGCCGGGTCGGATGTCATTACGATTGAAGGTGTTCGTGAGTTGCATGGGAGCGATCACGACGTCATTCCGGATCGCATCGAAGCCGGCACGTATCTCGTGGCCGGGGCCATTACGCGGGGGGCGGTGACGATCGATCGATGCCGTTCGAATCATTTGGACGCTTTGCTGATGAAGCTGCGGGAAGCCGGGGTCGAGATGCAGGTGGAGAAGGAACGGATTCATCTCAACGCGGCATCGCGGCTCAAGGGGATCGACATCCGGACATTACCCTATCCAGGTTTTCCTACCGATATGCAGGCACAGATGGTGGCCTTGATGACGGCCGCCGAGGGCACGAGCGTGATTACGGAGACGGTGTTCGAAAGCCGCTTTATGCACGTTGAGGAGCTGCGACGGATGGGGGCCGATATTAAGGTCGAAGGCAATCGCGCGGTGGTGACTGGACCGACCAGCTTGGCCGGGGCTCCGGTGATGGCGTCCGATCTTCGTGCGAGCGCAGGATTGGTCTTGGCCGGACTTGCGGCAGAAGGCACGACGGAGATTCTCCGGGTCTACCATCTGGATCGTGGCTATGAACGGATGGAGGAGAAATTGCGTGGATTAGGTGCGACAATCGCCCGTCACAAAGAGGGTGCGGCTCTGGCTGAGACTCGCTGATATCATGCTGACGATTGCCTTGTCGAAAGGGAAAATGTTGGATCTCACGCTGGACGTTTTTCGCCGGGCTGGCTATGCCATGGGTAGCCTCTCCACCGAAAGCCGTCGGCTGGTGTTTCCCTGTTCGGAGATCGGCATGACCTTCCTGATCGTGCGGCCGACCGATGTGCCGACCTATGTTGAATATGGCGCAGCGGATGTCGGGATTGTCGGGAAAGACGTCTTGATGGAGCAGGATAGCGACGTCTATGAGCCATTGGATTTAGGGTTCGGAGCGTGTAGAATCGCCGTCGCTGCGCTCAAAGGGCAGGCTTCACGCGACCGGCTGTCCTCAAAAATTCGGGTGGCAACCAAGTATCCGAAGATTACTGAGCGGTATTTCAATCAGCGCGGCGTGCCGGTCGAAATTATCAAGTTATACGGTTCGATTGAACTGGCGCCGTTAGTTGGTCTCGCCGATCGGATCGTCGATCTGGTCGAAACCGGCAACACGCTGAAGGCGCATGACCTTGTCGAAGTGGAATGCATTGCGCAGTCCACGGCCCGGCTCATCGTGAATCGGGCGAGTTTGAAGCTGAAGCATGCGGTGGTGACAGAGCTGATCAAAAAGCTTAGGGCTGCGAGCAGCACCGCAGCGGGGTCTCGAACAGCTGCTCCACGCAAGTCTTTGCGCGGGGCCCGTCGAACGGTCAGAAAGACGCGTACATGAAGATTGTGGTCTCCACCGAGCGAGCCTTCCTCCCAGCACTCAAGAAAGTCGCGTCGCGTGCCCGCGTGCAGGGGGCTGCCGTGGAGAAGACGGTTAAGTCAATTCTACAGGCCGTGGAACGGGGCGGCGATAAAGCTGTCCTCCGCTATACGAAACAGTTCGACCGTGTTTCCATGAAGGACACGGGCTTGCGCGTCACCCCTGAAGAGATCAAAGAGGCCTACTTCCATATCCGGAAAGACGAGGGCGACGCCCTCCGGTTTGCGGCCAAGCGGATCACGTCATTCCACGAACGCCAGCGCATCAAGACTTGGATGTATCAGGACCACGAGGCGACGCTTGGGCAGGTGGTCACGCCGGTCGATGCAGTCGGGCTGTACGTGCCTGGCGGCAAGGCCGTTTATCCCTCGTCGGTTTTGATGTGTGCGATTCCGGCCAAGGTCGCGGGTGTTTCTCGCGTGGTGATGTGTACGCCGCCGCAAAAAGGCCCGATCAATCCCTATCTATTGGTCGCAGCCGATATTGCCGGCGTGACGGAGATCTATCGCGTCGGGGGCGTGCAAGCTGTCGGTGCGATGGCCTATGGGACCAAGACGATTCAACGCGTCGACAAAATCGTGGGCCCCGGCAATATTTATGTGGCGACAGCCAAGCGGCTTCTCTACGGCACCGTCGGGATCGATATGGTGGCAGGCCCGAGTGAACTGCTCGTCGTTGCGGATGGCGACGCCAAGCCGGCACATGTCGCGGCCGATTTGCTCTGCGAAGCGGAGCATGACGAAGACGCGCAGGTCTACCTCGTGACCACATCGGCTGAATTGGCGAAGGACGTGGTGCGGCTCATTGGCAGCCAGTTGAAAGGGCTGCAACGGGAAAAGATCGCGGCAAAGTCCATCGCGCGTCATTCGGTGGCCTTCGTGGTCGCCACGATGGACGAAGCCATTGATGTGGCCAACCAGATTGCCCCGGAACATTTGACTCTCTCGGTTGATGAGCCGTTTGACTATCTGGAGAAAGTCCGTCATGCGGGGGCGCTCTTCTTGGGCCGGTACACTCCCCCATCGGTCGCGGATTATGTCGCAGGCCCGAATCACGTCTTACCGACCGGCGGAACGGCGCGGTTCTTTTCGGCTCTGTCCGTCCACGATTACATCAAGGTGAGCAACATCGTGCATTACACGAAGGAGGGGCTGAGCAAGGTGAAAGATCATCTCGTTCGGTTGGCCCACATCGAAGGGTTTGACGCCCACGCGAAATCGGCCCAGAGCAGGTTCTCATGAAAAAGAACGGATTGGCACCCAGGCAGGCATCGATTCATCGTGCGACCAAAGAAACGGATATCTCTGTCGGATGGACGCTGGACGGCAGCGGGCAAGGAAAGATCGACACCGGGATTCGCTTCTTCGACCATATGCTGGAGCTATTGTCCAGGCACGGCTTCTTCGACCTGACCGTCCAAGCCAAGGGCGACATCGATATCGACGAACACCACACGGTGGAAGATGTCGGCATCGTCATGGGCAAGGCCTTACATCAGGCCTTGGGCGAGAAGGCGGGAATCAAGCGGTTTGGGTTTGCCTCGGCTCCGCTCGATGAAACGCTGGCGCAAGTCACAGTCGATCTTAGCGGCAGGCCGTATCTCGTCTACAACGTAGCCTTGCCGGATCGGAAGATCAAAGCTTTCGATCTTGGTCTCTTCGAAGACTTCTTCCAGGCCTTCGTCACCCACGGCGGGCTCAATCTCCACGTGAATCTCATGTACGGCCGCAATCCCCACCACATCATGGAAGCCATCTTCAAAGCCACGGCGAAAGCTCTCGATCAGGCGACGATGCTGGAAGAGCGATTGGCAGGGAAGGTGTTGTCGACGAAGGGGCTGTTGTAGCTGGCGTCTAATTAGCAAAGCCAAAGGGCTCAAGGGGGACAGGCCATATGAGTAGCTTGTCCCCCTTCTTAATTTGTGCACTGATGAGTGGCAGGATCATTCTGGTTGCGGTATTGTTACACCGTTATGAGACTTGAACGACATACATGATTGCGATCATTGACTACGGCATGGGCAATCTCCGCAGTGTTTTCAAAGCCTTTGAGGCGGTGGGGCATCAGGCGGTGGTGACGCGTGATCCGCGAGTGATCGGAAATGCAAGCCATGTGGTGTTGCCCGGGGTAGGAGCCTTTGGCGATTGCATAGCCAACGTCGAGCGCTATGGGTTGGCGGAACCGATACGCACAGCGATTCAATCGGGAAAACCATTTCTGGGAATCTGTTTGGGACTCCAATTGCTGTTTGAGGAAAGTGAGGAGTTTGGGACTCACAAGGGTCTCGGCATTATTTCCGGCAAGGTCAGACGATTTGCTCCAGACCAGGGGTTGAAGGTGCCGCATATGGGGTGGAATAACGTCACGACTGAGCGGCCCTGTCCCCTGTTCGAAGGGATTGCCAACGGGTCGTACTGGTATTTTGTGCATTCTTTTTATGTTGATCCCTCTGATAAGGCTGTTGCGGCAACCACGACGGATTATGGGACGACGTTTGTCTCGAGTATCTGGCATGACAATGTGGTGGCCTGTCAGTTCCATCCAGAAAAAAGTCAGGCTGTCGGGTTACAACTCATAAAGAATTTTGGATCATGGCATACGTAGCCGTAAGGGGTTAGGCGTGAGGTGATGACAATGCAAAACAAGACAACTTTTTCCTTACACCTAACGCCATACGCACTCATGCTGACGGTTCTTGTGCTGGCGGTTGCCGGCTGCAGCGGGTCGAAAGTGACCACAAAATCGTCAGCGGAATTGCCGCGCTATCAGATTCGCATCTTGGCGGTGGTACCGTTCACGACTCTCACGACACCACAAGTACGGGATGTCGCCGATCCAACCTTCTCGGTACCACCGGAGGTTAGCAGGTCCGATATGGCGATTGCGGTGCCGCCGAATATCCCACAGCCTCTCAGGCAAACAGTGACAGTACCGACCGGCGCCGGGGACATTGTCACGCAGTTACTATGGAGCCGGTTGAAGGCGAGGAAGGGCATCACCGTGCTTTCGCCGGGTGAGGCAGCAATAGCGCTAGCCTCTCAGGCGCCGTCGCAACATTCCGCCGGTCAGTCACCGGCGATGATGGTGGCAAAACGGCTCAAGGCGGATGCCTCCCTGATAGGCCAAGTGTTGGTGTACCAGGAACGAGTCGGAGGCCGCTTCGGCGCCAGCCCTGCGGCAACAGTGGGTTTTGAAGCTAAACTCATTGCCGCTGATGGGCAAGTCCTGTGGGAAGGGAATTACTATGAGAAACAACGGCCGATGAATGAAGATGTGATGGGGTTTATCCAACGTAGGGGCATGTTCGTCACGGCGGAAGAGCTAGCGGCGTATGGAGTCGAGCATATGCTTCGCGAGTTTCCGTTTGGAACGGTTGTGGAACATTGAGAGGAAGTGGTTCTTTGTATGCTCGTAATTCCCGCGATTGATTTAAAAGATGGCCGCTGTGTGCGGTTACGCCAGGGGGACATGGCGGCTGAAACGGTCTACTCCGACGACGTGCCGGCTGTCGCGAGGCAATGGCAGCAAGGCGGCGCGACATTGATCCATGTGGTGGACTTGAATGGGGCCGTGGAGGGAGAACCGCGCAATCTTCCCCAGATCGAGGCGATCATTCGCACCGTGAGCCTAAAGATACAGGTTGGGGGAGGGATACGGTCGATCGAGACGGTGCGTCGCTATCTCGGGGCGGGCGTGGCTAGGGTGGTGCTCGGCACTGCGGCATTGACAGATCGGTCTTTCTTGGAAAAGGCTTGTCAGGAATTCCCCCGACAGATTTTGTTGGGACTGGATGCGCGAGATGGAAAGGTGGCGGTCAAGGGTTGGACCTCTGTTTCGGAGACGAAAGCGACAGATCTGCTCAAGGAGTTGGCAGGCTATGCCTTGGGCGCCGTGATCTATACGGATATTGCCCGCGATGGTATGTTGGGTGGGCCGAATCTGTTGGCGTTGCGGGAAGTGGTGGAATTGTCGTCCTTCCCCGTGATCGCCTCCGGCGGTATTTCCCGGGTCGAGGATCTGCGGGCCGTGCAAGCGCTTGGCCCTAGAGTTGAAGGTGCAATCGTGGGGAAAGCCCTCTACGATGGCAAATTAGATTATCGGGCCGCTCTTGCAGCCCTCCACGCCTCACCCCTAACGGTTTAAGCATGTTGACCAAACGCATTATCCCCTGCCTGGATGTCAAAGACGGTCGCGTCGTCAAAGGCGTGAGCTTTGTGAATTTGCGCGATGCGGGCGATCCGGTCGAAGTGGCCACGGTCTACGATCGCGAAGGAGCCGATGAGCTCTGTTTCCTGGACATCACCGCCTCTCATGAGAACCGTAAGACCATCATCGACGTGGTTGAGCAGACGGCGGCGCGGGTGTTCATGCCGTTGACCGTCGGCGGGGGAGTGAGAACGATCGAGGACATTCGGGCGCTGTTGAACGCAGGCGCGGACAAGGTGAGCATCAATACGGCGGCGGTCCAACGGCCTGAATTTGTGAAGGAAGCGGCAGAGCGATTCGGGACACAATGTATCGTCGTGGCGATCGATGCCAAGTGTCGTGCTACGCCGGCAACAGGATGGGAAGTGTTCACCCACGGTGGCCGCAAGTCGACCGGTCTCGATGTCGTCGAATGGGCGAAGGCGATGGCGCAGTATGGGGCAGGTGAGATATTACTCACGAGTATGGATCAAGATGGACAACAGCAGGGTTATGACCTTGCGTTGACTGCTGCCGTGTCAGAGGCTGTGTCAATTCCGGTGATTGCGTCGGGCGGTGTGGGGAATTTGGACCACCTCTATGACGGATTCGTCAGGGGCAAGGCCGATGCGGTGCTGGCCGCGTCTATTTTTCATTTTCGAACGCACACGATTCAGGAGGCGAAAGCCTATCTTCGTCAGAAGGGAGTGGCGGTTCGATAATGGATATGGGGCGATTGAAATTCGATGCGCAGGGGCTGATTCCGGCGGTCGTGCAGGATTGGCAGGACGGCACAGTTCTGATGGTGGCCTTCATGAACCAGGAGGCATTACAAAAGACCATCGAGACGAAGTCCGTGCATTTCTGGAGCCGGTCGCGCCAGACGCTATGGGAAAAGGGTGAGACCTCCGGGCACAGGCTGCAGCTCAAGGACCTGTTTTTAGATTGTGACGGCGATGCCCTCCTCGTGAAGGTCGAGCCGGTCGGCCCGACATGCCACACGGGGGAGCGGGCCTGTTTCTTTTCGCGTCTGGACTCACCGGAAACGAAGACATCCGATTCCTGGGGTGGAATTCTCGAACGCCTCTACCAGACGATCCAAGAGCGGAAGCGTCAGCCATCGGGTGAGTCCTACACATCCAAATTGCTGGAAGGCGGGGTTGATCGTATTTTGAAGAAAGTCGTCGAGGAAGCCGGCGAGGTGGCAATTGCTGGAAAGGGTGGAAAGAAGGACGAAATCGTGTATGAAACGGCGGACCTGTTATTCCATACCTTGGTGGCGTTGGGGTACCACGGCATCACACCTCAAGAGGTCTATCAGGAGCTGGCGACTCGGTTTGGAAAGTCGGGCTTGAGAAAGGGAAGCAGCTCATGAGCGAGTGCCTCTTTTGCAAAATCGTCGCGAGAACCATTCCGGCGGCGCTCGTCTATGAAGACGACCTGGTGGTCGCGTTCGACGATATCAATCCCCAGGCGCCGACTCATACGCTTGTTATCCCCCGGAAACATGTGACGTCGGTTGCAGACTTGCAAGATTCGGATGTCGGATTGCTCGGACATTTGATGCTTGCCGGCAACAAGATCGCGAAACTAAAGGGAGTTACCGATGCCGGGTACCGATTTGTCATCAATACCGGTGCACATGGTGGGCAGAGCGTGTTTCACCTTCATCTCCATGTTTTGGGCGGACGCCACATGACCTGGCCTCCTGGGTAGTGCATTCTCACCACGTTGACAGATTTCTTTCCCGTCTGTTACCCTGACCGGTCTATTTTACGACCACTTACATTTATCTTTCTCGCCGATGCCTGGTGGGGAAATAGGAGCCGCGACTCCCGTGGGCCGAGGTCTGATTTCCGAAGATGTGATCAACCAAGTCAAGGATCGGGTCGATATTGCCGAGGTGGTCGGACATCACGTGAGCCTGAGCAAGGCCGGTCAGAATCTCAAGGGGCTATGTCCGTTTCATCAGGAAAAATCCCCTTCGTTTACCGTCAATTCTTCCAAACAAATTTTTCATTGTTTCGGTTGCGGAGCCGGCGGCAACGTATTTACATTTTTGACTCGCATTACCGGGACAAGTTTTCCGGAAGTGGTGCGCGATCTTGGCCGAAAAGTGGGAATCGAAATACAGGAATCTGCGGGTCAGTCCGGCCCTCTCGCCGCGCAGACCGCTCGGGTCGAGTCCTTGAATCAGGCGGTGGTGGGGTGGTTCAGGCAGAATCTCAATGATCCCAAGCTTGGAGAAGAAGCGCGCACGTATCTGGCAGGGCGAGGCATGACCGATGCGACGCTGGAGCGGTTTGCAGTTGGGTTTGTTCAGAACGAGTGGGATGGATTGAGCAAAGCCTTGATGAAGCAAGGCTTCACCGCTGCTGAGTTAGCGATGGCCGGGCTGACGGTAGCGCGCGAGCATGCGTCAGGATCCTACGATCGTTTTCGCGGCCGTGTGATGTTTCCCATCACGGACTTGCGTAAGAGGGTTGTCGGTTTTGGCGGGCGTATCCTCGGTGAGGGGACTCCAAAGTATCTGAACTCTCCGGATACTCCCTTGTTCAAGAAGGGGCAGACGCTCTACGCGTTGGATCTGGCGCGGGAAGCGGTGGCTCGGCTGAAGACTGTGATTGTGGTGGAAGGGTATTTTGACGCGGTCGCGCTTCATCAAGCCGGGTTGACCCACACGGTCGCAACGTTGGGGACGGCCCTGACGGCAGAGCATATTCAGGTGTTGAGGCGGTTCGCTTCGAAGGTCGTGCTGTTATTCGATCCGGATCAGGCTGGGGTCCGTGCCGCGTTGAGAGGGCTCGATCTGTTCGTGAATAGCGGGCTCGGTGTGAAAGTCGTCACGTTGCCGGATGGAGACGACCCCGATACCTATGTACGGAAGCAAGGGCCGGAGGCCTTCGCGCGTTTGGAAGAGCAGGCTCCGAGCCTCTTGGATTTTGCCCTTGAGCATCGTTTGAGCACCGCGGAGTCCAGTACGATCGAAGGGCGTATCCGCAGTGTGGACGATGTGTTGAGGATTTTGCAAAAGAGCGAGCATCCGATCGAACGAGAAGAACGGATTCGCGTGGTCGCCGAACGACTGGGGATTAGCCAGCAACGATTAATCGAGCGGTATCCGGCGTTGGTACAGTCGGAAGGACATCGTCCGGCGCCTGTTCAATCGGCCGATCCCACACCGGCGATGTTCAAGGGGGTGAGCGAAGAGCGGGATCTGGCGTATTTGCTGCTGCATGGGCACCTGACGCCCGCCGATGTGCGACGGCTGACGCCCGAGGCCTTCTCCGTTCCGGCCTGCCGGTCCCTCGTAGAGTCGGCACTCAATCATCTCGATCGAGACGGCCGAGTCGGGCTCAGATCCTTGTTGGATGCGGTGGTCAATCATCCGGACTGCGGGTCGTTGGCGACCGAGCTCTCCATGAGGGAAGACCATTTCGACGATGTGAAGGCCCACGTCGCGGGCTGTTTAGAGACGTTGGATCGGAAACGAGCCGAAGCCGTATTTCGAAGTCTGATCGGGCAGCTCAAAGCCGCAGAACGTGAAGGCCGTGCGGAGGATGCGCGGCGGCTGAACACACAAGTGAATGAACTGCGAATGCAAAAGTCGGGGCGGCCCTCTACCGGGATGTTGTCCTTAGTGAAGGAGTAGTTATGGCGAAACCAGAGTTGCTCGGCGAAGTAAAGAAGCTGATCTCGATGGGGAAAGAGAAGGGCTTTTTGACGTACGACGAGCTGAACAGCACGTTACCCGCGGAAGTCGTATCCTCCGAGCAGTTCGGCAGCATCATGACGATGTTCGGCGAAATGGACATCGAGATTGTCGATGCGCCCGAGGGGGAACGGATCAGGAAAGCCCAGGACACTGAAGAGGCCAGCGAGGATGCCGAGGACGCCGAGGTCGAAGCCGGTGCGGGAGAGGAGACTGAGAAAGAGGAGAAAGAAGAGAAAGAGGAGAAGGAGATCGATTTAACTCCCGGCGCACTCAGCCGGACCGATGATCCGGTTCGGCTCTACCTTAAAGAAATGGGGAGTGTGGCGCTGTTGAGTCGTGAGGGAGAGATCGAGATCGCGAAACGTATTGAAGAAGGAAAGAGGGACATCGCTTCGGTCATCTATGGGATGCCGATGACGATCGAGTTTGTCCTCGCATTGTACGATCAGCTCAAGAACGGGACCATCGACGTGCGTGAGATCGTCCCGATCGTCGAGACTGAAGAGGAGTTTGAGGAAGAACAAATTCAGCGGGATTATGAAGAGCTTCGGGTCAAGACGCTCGAAGGGCTGAACTCCGTCCGGAAAATTTCGACCTCGCTTAAGAGCCTCTATGAAGTCGCCCGGCATGCCGACAATGACCCAACAAAACAGAAGAAGATTAAGAAACAGATCGATACGATTCGCGATCAGGTCGTGGAGAAGATGGAGTCCGTCAACCTCCATGGTGTGCTGAAAGATCGGATGGTGCAGCGTGTGCGCGAGCTGGCGATTCAGATCCGGACATCGGAGCGGGAGATCGTCAGCTGCCAGCGGCGGCTTGGGATCAGCGGTGAGGCCGGTGGTGAGGCTCTCAAGAGGCTCTGCCGCACAAGGAAAGACTTCCTCGCCGTCAAACGCAAAACGAGCTGCTCGGAGGATGCCCTCACCGAGATAAAAAAAGTCTACCAGGCTGCGAAGGGCCGAATTCGACAACTCGAGACCGAAGAGGCCCTCGTATCAGCGGAAGAGATTAAAGATGCGGTCAAGCATCTGGATGTGGCGGAGGATAAGGTCAAGCGTGGGAAAGCCGAGCTGGTCGAGGCGAATCTTCGTCTCGTCGTCAGTATCGCCAAGAAGTATACGAACCGCGGTCTCCAGTTCCTCGACTTGATCCAGGAAGGTAATATCGGCCTGATGAAGGCCGTGGATAAATTCGAGTACAAGCGAGGCTACAAGTTCAGTACCTATGCCACCTGGTGGATCCGCCAGGCGATTACCCGTGCGATCGCCGATCAAGCCCGGACAATCCGTATTCCCGTGCATATGATCGAGACGATCAACAAGCTGATTCGAACCTCCCGCCATCTGGTTCAGAAACTCGGACGCGAGCCGACGCCGGAGGAAATTGCCGAGCGCATGGATCTGCCGCTCGACAAGGTGCGGAAAATTTTAAAAATCGCACGCGAGCCGATTTCTCTCGAGACCCCGATCGGTGAAGAAGAAGACAGCCATTTGGGCGACTTTATTGAGGATAAAAAGGCGGTGTCTCCTCTGGAGGCGGCGATCCGGTACGATCTCCAGCGCCAGATCAACAGCGCATTGGAAACGCTCACGCCGCGGGAAGAAAAAGTGTTGCGGAAGCGGTTTGGCATCGGCGAAGCCACCGACCATACCCTCGAAGAGGTCGGTCAGGATTTCGAAGTGACCAGAGAACGTATCCGGCAGATCGAAGCCAAGGCTCTGCGCAAGCTACGTCATCCGAGCAGGAGCAAGAAACTACGCAGCTTCGTGGAGAGTCTGTGATGCGTCATGGAACGGTTCGGTCGTGATTTGACTCCCCTCTCTGGGCAGCCTAAAATTGGCTGTTCGGGTCTGCGGGTCAGGCACGCGAGAGTCATCCGCCTGATCGGGCCCATAGCTCAGGTGGTTAGAGCGGCTGACTCATAATCAGCTGGTCCTAGGTTCAAGTCCTAGTGGGCCCACCAGCGCAGCTGCGGAGCTCATTGATCCCGGTCGTTGTTCTGAACCACAGCTATAGGAGTGAGTTGAACCAGAATCTTTCCCCCCTTATCGAGCTGCAGAAGTTGGATCTCCGCATCGCGGAGATCAAGGACCAACGCCGAAAAATCCCAGAGCGGCTTCAAACAGTTGATGCCCCGCTTCGAGAGGCTCAGCAGCTACATCAACAGACCAATGTTTCGGTGGAGACTCTCATCAAGGAGCGGCGATCGCACGAACAGGATCTTGAAGCGCATGAAGCGCACACTGAAAAAATGAAGTCGCGGCTGTCCGACTTGAAGTCCAACAAGGAATATCAAGCCCATCTCTTTGAGATTGAGGTCGCCAACAAGAAGAAAGGGGACATCGAGGAGAAGATCTTGCTCTGCATGGAGAAGATCGAACAACAGCAGCGGACGGCCAAGGAAGCACAAGAGAAACTCAGTACTACCGAAAAGGCCTTTACGCAGGAAAAGCAGGCGCTCGATGAGCTGGAGCACAGGCTCTCAACGGAATTGGCCGATCTTGAAGCCCAGCAGCGAGCCCGTTCGACTCATGTGGAGAAGGGGCTGCTCGCTCGCTACAACTCGATTAAGGCGTCGCGCAAGGATCATGCGCTCGCTGAAATCAAAGAGGGAATCTGTTCCGGATGCCGCCTGCAGCTTCCTCCGCAACTGATTTCAGAAGTCAAACGCGCGGAAGATCTCCACACCTGCCCCTACTGCCGCCGGATGCTCTACTGGGACGGGCAAATTCCTGTCCAACCTATGCCAGGCCCCGAGCTCGACAAGACGTCGGTCCTTGAGATTGGCGAATCAGTTTAGCCCATCGTCCCTAGTACAGCTTGAGTTGTTTTGAAGTGCAGTTTGGCGACCACCCCCAGCCGCTCCTCTCCGTGCTTTTTCACGATCATACGGCCGGCAAGTTCAACGGCGGGTGACGCGCCTTTGGGCAACGTTGTGCCGATCTCATCCGAGAGGCGTTTCAACCGGAGGAGAAATTCAGCACGGGCTAGGATGGAAGCAGCGGCCACGGCCAGATCGGATTCGGCTTTATGCCGTTGCTCCAATACGATCGTGCGCCCCTTTTCCTGTAAGGCGTTCAAAATTAACCGCTCGTCGCCGAACTGATCTGCGATCGCGCGCCCGCACGAAACCTTTTCGAGCAAAGTCTCCAGGGCCTTGGCATGTCCCCATGCCAGCAGGCGATTCAAATTTCTGATCTTCGCATACAGTTCATTGTATCGTTGCGGCCCGATTGCGATAATGCTGTGGGGGCACAGCATCCGGATGTCGGGCGCCATCTCGAGAATACGTCCGTCTGATATTTTCTTGCTGTCCCGAACGTTCATGAGGGTGAGTTCACCCTGCGTAATGGCATCGACAAAAACGGCGGCGATGACCAGGGGGCCAAAATAGTCTCCCTTGCCGGATTCATCGATGCCGATGCGTTCGATGGAGGTGTGCGGCGTCTTGTCGGTCACAGGCGACGGCCCTAGTGGAAAATCTCAGAGCGGCGCAGTAATCTAACAGACCGATCTGGAGCGGTCAATTTCGTCGGAGTCGACAGAATCGAATCGAGCAGGAGGAGGGTGTCGTTCGATGCGTACAGTGAAACGACGGTCACGGTGGGTATTCGTGATGGTGATGAGTGTGGCGCTCGCCACGCTGGCGGGGTGTGAAACCAATCCTTACACGGGACGGTCGCAGTTACTCATGACCTCCGTGTCGCAAGAAATGCAAATGGGCGCGCAAGCCTATGATCAGGTCAAGAGTGACCCCAAGATGCGTCCGTCGCAAGATCCGCGCGAGGTCGAACCGGTCAAGCGTGTGGCGGCTCGTATCGTCGAAGCGGCCAAGCGTTCGAAGTATGCCGAGATGGCGAATCAGTTTCAGTGGGAAGTGACGGTCATCAAAGACGACAAGACGCCGAATGCTTTTGCGCTGCCCGGGGGCAAGATGGCGGTGTATACCGGGATCTTTCCCATGGCCAAGACGGAAGCAGGGCTGGCTGCCGTCATGGGGCATGAAGTTGTCCATGCCTTGGCCCGACACGGCGCCGAACGGATGAGCCAGGGCCAGCTGACGAATGCCGGACTCCGGATCGTTGGCGCAGCAGCTGGGGCGGCGGGCGGGGGCGGGATGTTGGGGCAAGCGGCGATGGCAGCGCTTGGGGTGGGCGCGCAAGTTGGTGTGTTACTGCCCTTCAGTCGAAAGCATGAATCGGAGGCGGACTACATTGGGATTCTGCTCGCGGCGGATGCCGGCTATGACCCACGAGAGGCTGTAACCCTGTGGGAACGGATGGGCCAGACGTCCGGTGGCGGTGCGCCGTCGGAGTTTATGTCTACGCACCCAAGCCACGGTACCCGCATCGATCAGCTGAAAAGGTGGATGCCTGAGGCCATGGCTATTTATCAGTCCAAGCAGCCGGTGCCTGCGGCATTGTTGCCGACCGTGCAATAGCCCACATTATTCATGAACGTTTCTGCTGCAATCGCGGATTCGCCGCTGCGACAAGCCTGGACGCGGTTGGGACGGCGTCCAGGCAGGCGGGCTCGCCGCTCAGTCGGTCAACATACTGTGTCAGTATGCCTCCCTCCCTCGCGGCTCCGCGCGCCTGTTTCGCGTGGCGACTGCGCGATTTCGCGACGAACCGTCATGAATAATGCGGGCTAGGTCGAAGCATTCTTGGTGTGCCCTTGAAAGCGTGGCGTTCCAGTCCTATAGTGTTCTGGCGCGAGGGAGAAGACTAGGTGATCGCTTGGAGCGGTAACGCTTTAAGAGGAAAGTCCGGACTTCATGGGCAGGGCGCTGGGTAATTCCCAGGCGGAGCGATCCGACACCAGCACCACAGAGAACAAACCGCCGATGGCTAAGGAGACAGGATTCCAATCCGGTTGCCTTGGCTCAGGTAAGGGTGAAACGGTGGGGTAAGAGCCCACCGCGGTGGTGGCGACATCACCGGCAGGGTAAGCGTCGCCTGATGCAAGGCCAAATAGGAAGACACCTGTCGGTTTTCTTCGGAAAGCCGGCGACCGGCTGGCCCGGCCGAGGTCTTCGGGTAGGTCGCTTGAGGTTCGAGGTAACTCGAATCCCAGAGAAATGATCACCCCCGCTTGGGAGCATATCCCAGGCGGGACAGAATCCGGCTTATCGGTCTTCTCCACCGCGCTTTTTTTATTGCTCGACGTAACTCTCCTTCCGTCACGTTCCCTTCGAACTGTTCGACCTCGTCGAGTAGGATGACTGGAACTCTTGCTCCATAACGTTCCATCAATACCCTGTCGCTTTCGATAGAGACCTTGTTCGTTTCAATGTGTAGTTCCGACTGAAGATGCAGCGCAATTCGGTACACGACTTCACACAAATGGCAATCTTGGCGAGACAGGATGGTCACACGGATAGGCAAGCTCATGGAGGTGCAGTCCAAGCCAGCGAGTGGAGCGTGAAGGTATCATGTGAGGAGGTCGACTGTCAGGGAAGAAGGCTCATAGGCCGGCCCTACTATTGACGCGTGGAAACGCGTGGTGATAGGATCAACCATCTTTCTCTTTCTCCCTGATTTTTCAGAATGTTCTGAACAATCGTGGGGGGCGTGTCTCGTCCAAGTTTTGACGAGCAGCCGCGTAGCATATTTTGTGCTGGCTCCTCCGCCTAGTTCTCACTGGCGGGATGGAGGGAGGTTCCGTCATGAAGCTCACAGGTGCTGAGATCCTCATCGAATGTCTCAAGCGGGAAGGCGTGAAGACGATTTTTGCGCTTCCCGGTGGTGTCGTTCTGAAGATTTTTGACATGCTTCATCAGCAGAAGGATATTGAAGTGGTCCTGACTCGCCATGAGCAGGGGGCTGGCCATATGGCGGAAGGTTACGCCAAGGCGACCGGTAAAGCTGGGGTGTGCCTTGTGACCTCAGGACCAGGGATGACGAATGTGATTACGGCATTGGCGGATGCTTATATGGATTCCGTGCCGCTGGTCTGTTTTAGCGGACAAGTTCCCACAAGCCTGATAGGGAATGATGCGTTCCAGGAAGCGGATAATATAGGACTGAGCCGTCCCTGCACCAAATACAACTTCCTGGTGAAAGATGTGAAAGATCTGGCTGTTACGATCAAGGAAGCGTTCTACATTGCGACGACGGGGCGCCCAGGTCCGGTGCTGGTGGATATTCCGAAAGACGTATCTATGGATAAGGCGGAGTTCGTCTATCCAAGCTCCATCTCCATCCGTAGCTATAATCCGGTGTATGAAGGGAATAAGTGGCAGATTAAGCAGGCGGCTGAGGCTATGACGAAGGCCAAGAAGCCGGTGCTGTATGTCGGCGGTGGAGTCATCTTCTCCGGCGCATCGCAAGAATTGATTGAATTGGCCGAACTGACTCATATGCCGGTCGACATGACATTGATGGGGCTGGGAGCTTTTCCTGGCGAGCATCCTCAGTCCATGGGTATGCTGGGGATGCACGGTACTTATTGGGCGAATATGGTCATGCATTATTCCGATCTTGTCGTGGCCATCGGGGCACGATTTGACGATCGCGTGACCGGAAAGGTTTCCGAGTTTTGTCCGCATGCCAAGGTCATCCACATCGATATCGATCCGACCTCGATCCGGAAGAATGTCAATGTCGACATTCCGATCGTCGGCGACTGCAAGCTGGTGCTCCGTGAGTTGATTCAGATTCTTCGTGCCACGGTAAACGGCGATCAACGGGAATTACGCAAGCCCTGGTGGGATCAGATTCGAGAATGGCAACAGGCGAATCCTCTCGCATATCAACAAGAAGCGGATGGGCCGATCAAACCGCAACATGTCATCAGCCGGCTCTATGACCTTACGAAGGATCGGGATCCAATCGTGTCCACCGATGTCGGCCAACATCAAATGTGGGCGGCCCAGTACTTTAAACTGGCGAAGCCGAATCGCTGGTTAACCTCCGGGGGACTTGGAACCATGGGGTTTGGATTTCCTGCCGCCATGGGGGCGCAGGCAGCGTTTCCCGGCCGGTTAGTCCTCTGCATCGCGGGCGACGGCAGTATCCAGATGAACATGCAGGAAATGGCGACGGCGGTGGTGCATAAGCTGCCGGTGAAGATCATCATTTTGAACAACCGATTTCACGGGATGGTGCGTCAGTGGCAGGATCTCTTTTATGAAGGCCGGTATGCCTCGAGCGATTTGGAGACGACGCCGGACTTTGTGAAGTTGGCGGAGGCGTATGGAGCAGTCGGGCTCAGGGCCAACAAGCCATCTGAGATCGACGATGTCATCAAGGAAGCGCTCGCGGTGAATAAACCGGTCATCGTCGATGTGCCGACGTATCGATATGAAAATGTCTATCCCATGATTCCCGCCGGCGGCTGTAACCATGAGATGATTTTGGAAGATCCGCCTGCATTGAAAAGCAAACAGTCTGGAACGAGGCAGGTGGCCCCAAAAGATTCAGACACGATTCTCACGGCCTAACCGACGGAGCCTGGAGTCACATTGGGTATGGAACACATTATTTCCGTGACCGTCGAGAACAAGTTCGGGTCGTTGTCTCGCATCGCCGGTCTGTTCAGCGGTCGCGGGTTCAACATTGAAAGTCTTTCTGTGGCGCCGACGCTTGATCCCTCCATGTCGCAGATGACCATCGTGACGTCCGGAGACGAGCGGATCATCGAGCAGATCGTCAAACAGCTCAATAAACTTATCGACGTCATTAAGGTCGTAGATCTGAACGAGAGCGACTTTGTCTCGCGCGAGACAGCGCTCATTAAGGTGCATACGCGATCGGAAGATCGGGCAGAGGCGCTGAGGATCGCCGATATTTTCCGGGCCAACGTCATCGACTCGACGCCGGCGACCTACACCATCGAGGTGACCGGGGATCCACGAAAGATCGAAGCGATCATCAATCTGTTGCAGCCCCTCGGAATCAAAGAACTCACACGCACCGGGCGGGTTGCGGTTGCCCGCGAGTTGATTCGGTCGACGGACGTGCAGGCAAAAAAGGTTGTCCGCGAATAGACGTTATCCCGGACTCAGCGTCCAATCGGTTTCTTGACACGGCTATTACCCCAGGAGCGATCGATGAAGATTTATTACGATAAAGATGCCGACATTCAACTGATCCGGAATAAGAAAGTGGCGGTGATCGGCTATGGCAGTCAGGGCCATGCCCATGCGCTCAAGCCGATGCCGTCAAGGCGTCGGATGTCGTCATGATTCTCGCGCCCGACGAAGCGCAAGCGGCCATCTATCGACAGGAGATCGCTCCGAATTTGAAGCCGGGCTCCTATCTCGCGTTTGGCCATGGCTTCAACATTCATTTCGGGCAAATCGTCCCGCCGCCCACGATCAATGTGTTCATGGTCGCGCCCAAAGGACCGGGCCATCTCGTTCGATCAGAATATACGAAAGGCAGCGGGGTGCCCTGCTTACTCGCAATCCATCAGGATCCCAGCGGAACGACCAAGCAGTTGGGACTTGCCTATGCCAGTGCGATCGGGGGCGGGCGGGCCGGTGTGATCGAAACAAACTTTCGGGAAGAAACCGAGACGGATCTTTTCGGCGAACAGGTCGTTCTCTGCGGAGGGCTCACGTCTCTTATCCAGGCCGGGTACGAGACTCTTGTGGAAGCCGGCTATTCTCCGGAGATGGCCTATTTCGAGTGCCTGCACGAAGTAAAACTGATTGTGGATTTGATCTATCAGGGCGGTATCGCCAACATGCGGTATTCCATCAGTACGACGGCCAAGTACGGTGATATCACTCGCGGCCCTCGGATTGTGACGGAGCAGACAAAGCTTGAAATGAAGAAAATTTTGAGCGAGATTCAGCAAGGCCAGTTCGCCAAAGAATGGGTGCTGGAGAATCAAGCGAACCGTCCGGTCTACAATGCGTTGCTGGCAAAGGGGGAAGCCCATCCTATCGAAGAAGTCGGGGGGCGGCTGCGTGCGATGATGCCCTGGCTGAAGAAGGACCAACTGGTCGATAAGAATAAAAACTAGCAGGAGGTTGAAATCGACTTCCGGCGGCCTGTCCTTTCGCTGCGCTCTTTCCTGCGGTTGGACGCGTTTTGACGCATCCGGGCTGAGCGGGTGAGCCCCATGGTCGGTTGCATATCATCCTGAACAACCTGAGGCGACTCTGTGGCGGATCGTGCCGTCGGCATCCCGTTTGCTAAAGAAGGAATTCCCTTCATCGGGATTGCTGTTGGCGTTACACTGCTGGCAGTATGGCTGGGGTGGATTATCGCGGCGGTCGTGGCGGCGCTCCTGACCTTCTTCGTCGCGTGGTTCTTTCGCAACCCGTCCCGGGTGGTCCCGCAGGGGCCGCGTCTCATCCTGGCGTCCGGTGACGGGAAAGTCGTCGCCATCGAAGAAGAGTTCGAGCCCCGATTCATCAAGGACCGCAGTATCAGGATCAGTATATTTTTGAATGTGTTCGATGTGCACATTAACCGGGTGCCTTGCGAAGGGGTCATCGAAGATGTGCAGTACCAGCCAGGTTTGTTTCTGGCCGCCAACAAGCCGGATGCGACATTGAGGAACGAACAAAATGCCCTGATGATTAAGACGGTGCAGGGCCCAAAAGTATTGTGTGTGCAGGTGGCGGGGTTGATTGCCAGGCGGATCGTCTGTTGGGTCTCGCCAAAAGATCGGGCGGTGCTCGGTGAACGGTTCGGCCTGATTCGATTCGGGTCGCGGATGGATACGTTTCTTCCTATCGGGACGGCTGTAAGAGTTGCAGTCGGCGACCGAGTCAAAGGTGGGGAAACCATCCTGGGAGAATTACCATGAAACCCATGGGACTTCGGCAATCATTCGGAAGAGATGGGAAGCGGCGTAAAGCCGCCATGCACTTGATCCCCAATCTTTTTACGACTGGAAATCTATTGTGCGGCGTGTTTTCGATGCTGTCCGTGTTCAATGCCGATTACATGGTCGCAGCGGTTGCCATCCTGGTGGCGATGGTCTTCGACGTGCTCGATGGAAAGTCTGCGCGGTTGACGAACAGCACCAGCCATTTCGGCTTTGAGTACGACTCGTTGTCCGACGTGGTGTCGTTCGGGGTTGCCCCAGGCCTCTTGATTTATTCCTGGGCGCTGAGCGGACAGGGTATGTTCGGTATGGCGGTGATGTTCGCTTATGTGGCGATGGGTGCGGTTCGATTGGCCCGGTTTAATTCGACTACGTCCGTGCCGGACGGCAAGTACTTTACCGGTTTGGCTATTCCTGCAGCGGCAGGGGTTGTGGCGTCGCTTGTGATTTTCGACCATTACAGCGTCAGGATTGGAACAGAAGTGAAGCCCCTAATTGTTCTGATTATTACGCTGACCCTTTCGTTCTTGATGGTGAGCACCATCAAGTATCGGAGCTTTAAAGACATGAAGTTCCGCGGCGGTCAGCACATTACCTATCTCGTCTGGGGAATTTTGACGCTCATGCTCGTAGCGGCTTGGCCACAAGTGATGCTATTTGTCATCTTTGCCGGGTATGCCTTGATGGGCCCTGCAGAACGACTGGTCGGACTTTTGTCCAAGGTGACGGGAAAGCGTCCATCGCCCAAGGCCGAGCAGTCGGTGAATGAATCGAAGCTCTAATGGACTGTGGGATAGCCGCTGTGCGTGCTAGAACTTCGATGGTTTGTACCTGTATCACAACGGGAGAGTACTCCCGCAGAATGCTGCTAATGGCTACGACGAGGAGTAGTACGCGATTCGCACAGTAAAAGAGAGCTGGTGAATGGTGCAAGCCAGCCTGTGCGGCGCCGAACTCGCCTCTGAGCTAGAATCCATGAAACCCGAGTAATGGATTCCGCCTCGCCCCCGTGACAGGGCGAAATGAAGGGCTGTGGACAGCGATAGGTTGTTCATAGCTGAATCAGGGTGGTACCACGGAGCTTCTCAAAGCCTCCGTCCCTGGGTGTGGGGATGGAGGCTTTTTTATTTGAGATTGCTGAAAATGCTTTCCCGCGGCGTTCTCGGTCGCGTGCCTCCCTGCGACGTACCCATCGGTGAAAGAGCTGTCTCGGCAGCTCGGGGCGGGTGGGTGAGAAACGGTACGCCTCAGTCGATCGAACACCTCAACGTGCAGCGGCAGCACGCCTCGGTGTTCGATTCTCCCTGCGGCCTTGTTGGATGACCTGTTTGAGCATCCTGGATAGATTCCGCAGCATTCAACGCATGACACGCGTTCTTGCCCTTCTGTTTCTTCTCGCCGTCTCTCTAGTCGGCTGCGATCGCGGTGATCCCATCGTCGTCATTCAGCTCAATCCAAAGAATCCTGACATCATCTATGTTGCGACGAACGACTATATCTATAAGACACGCGATGGCGGGCAGACCTGGACGAATCTGTCGAAAGGGATGAGCCATTCGCGTGTGATTTCAATGGCAGTGGATCCGGCCTATCCTGCGACGGTGTATGCGGGGACGAAGGGCGACGCGGTCTTTAAGAGTTATGATGGCGGGCAACGCTGGGCTTCCATGCGTTCGGGGTTGGACGATGCCACGATTACGTCGGTGGTCAATCAATTCGTTTTCGATCCGACGGACAGCAATCATATCTATCTCGCCACGACGATGGGTGTATCCGAGACAAAAGACGGCGGGGAACATTGGGTGAAGAAAATGGAAGGGATGAAGGAAGTGCTGATGGTGGTGACGCTGGGGATGGATCCGACGAGACCGTCGATCTTATACGCAGGCACGAGTGGCGGAGTGTATAAGACGATCGACGAAGCGGGCCATTGGGAGAAGGTGAACAACGGCCTTGTGTCGCCAGACATCATTAAGTCGTCGAGGGCGCTCAGCGTGACGTCGGTGCTGGTCGATCCGTTTGAGCCGGAGACGGTATACGCCT
>NEWR02000009.1:411199-423535 GCA_002869885.2 Nitrospira sp. CG24C | reverse complement strand
TGTTGAAACATCGGACTCCGTGGCGCGAGAGTTCTGCTCCGACGCCTTGACATTCAAGACAGTCGCTGCGGCCTTGCGGAAAAGGCATTTTGAGCAATCTCATAAGATCAGAGAGGTGACATCATGACCAGGATGATACGAATTTTCGATACGACCTTGCGGGATGGTGAGCAATCGCCCGGCGCCAGCATGAATGTCGAAGAAAAGATTATGGTGGCGAAGCAGTTGGCGCGTCTGGGGGTCGATATCATTGAAGCAGGATTTGCCTATAGTTCGCCCGGGGATTTTGAAGCGGTACGGCGAATTGCTCAGGAAGTCGAGGGGCCGACGATTTGCAGCTTGGCGCGGGCTCGCCCGGAGGATATCGATCGGGCGTGGGAGGCGTTGAAGGGGGCTCCTAAGGTCCGTATCCATACGTTTCTTTCAACCTCGGATATTCACTTGAAGCATCAGTTCAGAATGACGCGCGATGAGGCGAAGAGGCGTGCGGTCGAGATGGTGCAACGGGCGAGGGGCTATGTGGACGATGTGGAGTTTTCGCCCATGGATGCCAGCCGTTCCGATCCTGCCTATCTCTATGAGGTGATCGAGGCGGTGATTGCCGCAGGAGCCGGGACGATCAATATTCCCGATACGGTCGGCTATGCGGTGCCACAAGAATTCGGCCGGCTCATCCGTGGTATTCGCGAGCAGGTGTCCAATAGTGCGAAGGCGGTGATCTCCGTCCATTGCCACAACGACCTTGGCCTTGCCGTGGGGAACAGCTTGGCGGCGGTGTTCGAAGGGGCCGGCCAAGTGGAGTGCACGATCAATGGAATCGGCGAGCGGGCGGGGAACACGGCATTGGAAGAAATTGTCATGGGGATTCGAACCAGGAAGGATTTCTATCAAGCTGACACGAAGATTCGCACCGAAGAAATTTCGAAGACCAGCCGATTGGTCAGCAAGATCACCGGCATGGTGGTGCAGCCGAACAAGGCGATCGTCGGGGCAAATGCCTTTGCCCATACATCCGGCATTCACCAGGACGGACTGCTGAAGGACAAGACGACCTATGAAATCATGCGGCCGGAGACGATCGGGCTGGTCGAGAGCAAGATGGTCATGGGGAAGCTGTCAGGACGGCATGCATTTCGACAGAGGCTGGTGGAGTTGGGATATACGCTCTCTGACGAAGAGATCAATCACGCGTTCGAGCGGTTTAAGAAGTTAGCCGATCAAAAGAAGGAGATATACGAAGAGGATCTTGAAGTCATCGTTTCCGAAGAGTTGGCCAAAATGGCCGATCGGATCAACTTGAAATCGTTCTTTGTCGCCAGCGGGACAGATCGGGTTCCAACTGCCACGGTCGAACTTGAGATCGACGGACGAACGATCTCGCAGACCGGGACAGGCGATGGGCCGGTCGATGCGGTCTACCGGACGATTGCCGCGATGACGCAGACGAAAAGTACGCTTCTCATGTATGTGGTGAAGGCCATTACCGGCGGGACCGATGCCCAGGGCGAAGTCTCGGTCCGGGTTCAAGAAGATGGCCGCACTGTCTCAGGCCATGGGGCGGATACGGATATCATCATGGCCTCGGCGAGGGCCTATCTCAACGCGCTAAACAAGCTGTTGTACCTGGCGGGAAAACAGACGCAGGGTGAACATAAAGTCAGCTTGATTTAGGGAAAGTGGCTCGGTAGAGTTAGCGGCTCCGGTCTGGAACCTGGAAGGTATTATCGGCTGGGAGGTGCGCCCGTGGTTCATGTCACCCTGGCAGATCGGCCGGAGTTTCTGGCCGGCGATCATACCGTCCTGCGGGAGCTGCTGCATCCTGCGAAACAACCGCTCTCGCTTAGATATAGTGTGGCGCACGGGACATTGGCTCCCGGCCTTCGGTCGAAGTGGCATAAGCTAAAATCCTCAGAGGTCTACTACATTATCGCAGGCAGGGGGCGATTGAGCGTAGATGACTCTGTCGTCGCGGTGGAAACAGGCTCCATTGTCTATGTGCCTCCGGGAGGCAAGCAGTCTCTGGAGAGCAGTGGCCCCACCGCCATTGAGTTCCTCTGTGTGGTCGAGCCCGCTTGGCGGCCAGAGGACGAGGAAGTGCTGGAGTAGAGCTGGTGTGGATTAAACTCACAAAGAGGGAGAGTGGTTTGTGAAGGCGAAGATTGCCGTGTTAGCCGGTGATGGAGTGGGTCGGGAGATCGTTCCTGAGGCCGTGAAGGTGCTGAAGGCTGTGGCCAAGAAGTTCGAGCACAGGTTCGAGTTTCTCTCCGCTGATGTCGGTGGGCAGGCTATCGACAAAGTGGGCGTTCCGCTCCCTCAGGAGACGCTGACCCTGGCCAAACAGAGCGACGCGGTTTTGCTTGGCGCAGTAGGCGGTCCTAAGTGGGAGGGGCTGGAGTATAGCTTGCGTCCGGAACGCGCATTGTTGGGCTTGCGAGAGCACTTGGGCCTCTACGCGAATTTACGGCCGGCGAAGTTGTATCCGATGTTGGCCGATGCCTCCACGCTGAAACGCGAGGTGATTGAGGGAATCGATATCCTCGTCATTCGGGAACTGACCGGCGGCATCTATTTTGGGAAGCCCAAAGGCATCGAGAAATTGCCGAACGGGAGCGAGCGAGGATTCAACACCGAGGTCTATACCACTGAAGAAATCGCACGCATTGCAAAAGTGGCGTTCGAGGCGGCCAGAAAACGCCGGAAAAAGGTGACGTCTGTCGATAAAGCGAACGTGTTGGAGTCATCTGAGCTGTGGCGTCGTGTCGTCATCGAGACCCACAAGGGCTATCCGGATGTAGAATTGAACCATATCTATGTCGACAATGCGGCGATGCAACTCGTGCGAAACCCGCGGCAGTTCGATGTGATGCTCTGCAACAATATATTCGGTGATATTCTGAGCGATGAAGCCGCGATGTTGACCGGGTCTATCGGCATGCTGCCGTCGGCCAGCATCGGCGCGCAGGTCGGACTGTTCGAGCCGATTCATGGCAGCGCGCCTGATATTGCGGGGAAGAATGTGGCGAATCCCATTGCAACGATTGCTTCGGCGGCTATGATGCTGTCCTATGCCTTCAGGTTGGATAAGGAAGCCGCCGCCATCGAGGAGGCGATTGTGAAAGCCCTTGATTTTGGCTATCGGACGAAAGATATTCACAGCCCTGGTACTCGCCTTGTCAGTACGATGGAGATGGGTGAAGTCATCGTGCAATATCTGAACTAGCAAGACTTATGAGGCAGATGAGCACAGATCTTAACGCCGGATTGATCCGGACTGTTGCCGGCATTGGATCTCCTGGCTGGTCCGGTGACGGGGCCGGGGCGCTTGCTGCTTGCTTGAATGAGCCGAAGAGTCTTACTGTCGATATAGAGGGTAACCTGTTCATCGCCGACTCGGAGAACCACGTCGTTAGGAAAATCGACATGAAGACCCAATCTATCTGGACGGTAGCCGGGTGCACCCAGAGAGTCGGATCTGAAGTGAATCGTGTTTCGCCTGCTGCGGTGGCCGAGGGAGCAGGGGATGACGATCCTTTTGCCGAAACCGGCGCGATTGATTCGCACGCCTTTACCCAGCAGACTGACTTAAGTGGGACCGTGCGGTATGTTGTGACTGGTACAACGCCGATAAAGCGCTTCAGCGGCGACGGTGGCCCTGCGGATCAAGCTCTGTTGAATTTCCCGACCGCAGTTGTGGTCGATCGGGCAGGGCACCTCTACATTGCGGATACGCTGAACCATCGGGTGCGGCGTGTGGAGTCCGGTACCGGACTGATCACGACCATTGCCGGCGTCGGCCAGCCTCGGTGCTTTGGTGACGGAGGGTTGGCCGTAGAGGCTGGGTTGAACGAACCGGCTGCTTTAGCGGTGAGCGACAGGGGCGTCCTCTATATTGCCGATCAGAGTAACAACCGCGTGAGGGCGCTGGATTTAGCCACCGGAGTGATTTCTACGGTCGCAGGGACAGGAACGGCTGCGTATAATGGAGATGATATGGTTGCGGTGGAAACCGGTCTGGCCGGCCCAAGTGGATTGGCGCTTACTGCAGATGGCACGTTGTTCATTGCCGATAGTTTCAACGGAAGGATTCGTGCCGTCGATCCTGTCACTGGCTTCATACGGACTGTGGTCGGTGATGGTGGTGAGTATAAATATCAGGGCCCGGATGAGCCGCCCAGCCGCAGTCTCTCTCGGCCATCGGGGATTACGTTGGATGAAGAGGGGAATCTCTTCTTTACCGATTCGGACAATCATCTGGTGCGGCGGTGGGATCGGATCACTGGAGGGGTTGAACGTATTGCTGGCGTTGGTGTGGCCAGCTACGGGGGTGATGAGAGCACGGCTTTCGAAGCCGGCTTGAGTTACCCGTTTGGCATCGTGATGGGTCGCGCAGGGCATTTGCTCGTGGCCGATACGTTCAATCATCGTATTCGCGAGATCGCGCTGTAGGCAAGAACGAGGCTCATGTTGAAAAAGAAATTAGGGTATGTCGTGGCAGTCGTCGGTGCGACCGGGGCGGTCGGCACAGAAATGATTCAGGTGCTTGAGGAGCGGAAGTTTCCCGTCACACGTCTGGTCCCGCTTGCATCGGCTCGTTCGGCCGGTGGTATGGTGACATTTGCGGGCAATGAAGTGCCCATTGAAGTTTTGACGAAGGACTCGTTTGCCGGCGTAGACATCGCACTTTTTTCTGCCGGGGCGGAGCTTAGTCGAGAGTTTGCTCCGATCGCAGTGAAGGCCGGTGCGGTGGTGATCGATAATAGTGCTGCCTGGAGGATGACGCCTGAAGTGCCGCTTGTGGTGCCTGAGGTGAACGCGCACGACATTCAACGGCACAAGGGGATCATCGCCAATCCGAATTGTTCTACGATTCAAATGGTCGTGGCGTTGAAGCCCCTGCATGATGAGGCCAGGATCAAGCGGATTGTCGTCACGACCTTTCAATCGGTCTCCGGCACGGGGAAAGACGCCATGGATGAGCTGATGACGGAATGCCAAGATCTGCTGAGCTTCAAGTCGGCGAGTCCCAAGGTCTATCCCTATCAGATCGCCTTCAATTGTCTGCCTCAGATCGACGATTTTCTGCCGTCAGGGTATACGAAGGAAGAGATGAAGATGGTCCATGAGACAAGAAAGATCATGGGCGACCAGTCGATTCATGTGACGGCGACGACCGTGCGGGTCCCGGTGTATGTTGGACATTCGGAAGCGGTCAACATTGAGACTGAGCGGAAATTATCGGCCAACGATGCCCGCGCCATTCTTTCCACCGCGCCCGGAGTGCTGCTCTATGATGATCCGGCACATAAGATCTATCCCATGCCGTTGGAGGTGGCCGGGAAGGATGAGGTCTATGTCGGTCGCGTTCGTGAAGATGAATCGATCGCCAACGGTCTCAACCTGTGGGTCGTGGCGGATAATTTGCGCAAAGGGGCTGCGCTCAATGCCGTGCAAATTGCAGAGCATTTAGTTCAAGACTGATGGCTGAGTGGGGAAATCTAGGCAAGGTCATCATTGGAGTCGGGCTATGTGTGGTGTTGGTCGGCCTGTTGCTGCTGATCGCAGACCGCGTTCCAGGAATCGGGAATCTCCTAGGCTGGTTCGGTAAGCTTCCAGGCGATATCTCCATCCGGCGAGATAACTTCAGCTTCTCATTTCCGCTCGCAACCAGCCTGCTCCTCAGCGTCATCCTAAGTCTGGTATTCTATTTACTATCATGGATCTTTCGCCGATGAAGCAGTCGAAGGGTGGAGTATGCCGAGCCATCTTGGCCGGAGCCTGCCTTCTTAGCCTATCATCGGAGGTGGAGGCAACCGAGCCGCTTCGAGTCTTACTGTCAGCCGATGTGCCGCGGCTCGATGTCCGTGCAGACAGTCCGTTGTGGGTGACAGAGGCAAAGGGCCACAGTCACACTCTGCGGGCGCCGGTTCAGGTTATAGCCGCTGAAGCCGGGTTCTTGCTGAACGGCGTCCGCATGAAGACGGAGCAGCTGACTCTGCGCGGTGGAGAGCAAGGCCTCACGCTGACCTTCCCACGGCTCGCTCGGAAGTCCAATGGGGCGGCGATGTCATCGGGCGATTCCGGCATGGAGATCGCGGTGAGCGGCGTTGTCCATCTTGTGCGAAAAGGCAAGGGGTTTTTGGTCCTCAATCGGGTGGATCTTGAAGAGTACGTGAAAGGGGTGGTTCCCGCCGAGGTCAGTTCGACCTGGCACCCGGAGATGTTGAAAGCGCAGGCGGTCGCCGCACGGACCTATGCGCTTTACCAGCAGATGTTGAGCGCTACGCGTGAGTACGACGTGGCGGCTACGGTGCAAGATCAGGTCTATCGAGGAAAGCAGGGGATTGATGCCGGGATCCTACGCGCGGTAGAAGAGACGCGAGGTTTGGTCGTTACCTATCAGGGTGCGCCAATCTACGCCGCGTTCTCCTCGACGGCCGCCGGGCTGACGGAAGATGCCATGAATGTGTGGTCGAAAGAGTATCCCTATCTCAAGGGCGTGGAGTGTCCCTTCGATCTTATGTCGCCCTATTATCAATGGAAATCTTCCTTTAAAATTGACACCCTTGAACAGGGCTTGCGCCAGCAGGGCTTCTCCGTGGGGACGATCGCGACGATGACGCCCTTGTCGTTCAGCCGCGGGGGGCGAGTTGCAAAGCTGCGCATTCTCCACTCTGGCGGAGAGTTGGTGCTTCGCGGAGAAGAGTTGCGGAAAGCCGTCGGGTATACCATCATCCCCAGTACTCAGTTTGCCATCGAGTCGATTGGACGGGATGTGGTGCTTTCCGGCTTCGGTGCGGGCCACGCTGTTGGTATGTGCCAGTGGGGCGCGAAAGAACTGGCTGAGTTAGGCTATCCGTTCTCGACGATTCTCCAGTATTATTATCCAGGCACCGAACTGCAGCATATGACGCTGACCAAACCTCCGACCCTTCCGTCTTCCTGATGCAGCTCTCTGAGTTCGACTTTCCGTTCGACTCGTCGCTAATTGCCGCTCATCCATGTCTCCCGCGCGATCACGCCAGGCTGCTTGTTCTGCAGCGTCTCGACCGCTCGCTCGCCCACCGCCGCGTCGACGAATTGCCCAATCTTCTTCGTTCTGGCGATCTTCTCGTGGTCAACAATACGAAAGTGTTGGCCGCGCGCGTGGCTGGACGGAAGAGTTCTACCGGCGCGGAAGTCGAGATTCTCTTTGTGAAGGATCTCGGTGATGCGATCTGGGAAGTGCTGATCAAGGGAACGTTTCGGCCGGGACAGATTATTGAGATGGGTGCAGAGGCTTCTGCTGTGGTGATCGAGCGTGGCGCGATACGAACGACGGTTCGGGTTGAGAGTCCGATTCCGCTTTCCCAATGGCTGCGACAATATGGCCGAATGCCGCTTCCGCCCTACTTGAAACGGGCGCCAACTGACCAGGATCGAGAATGGTACCAAACCTTATTCGCGCTGCATGAGGGCGCGATTGCGGCGCCCACCGCCGGGCTCCATTTCACACCGGAACTGCTGGTGCGACTGCGTCAGAGCGGGATCGGTCTCACGGCCGTCACGCTCCATGTCGGTGTCGGGACTTTCAAGCCGGTAACGGTCGATCAGATCGAAGACCACCAGATGGGCGCAGAATGGGTCGAGGTCGGAGCGGAGGCGGTTCGTTCAATCGAGCAGGCGCGAGCGGCAGGGGGGCGAATTGTTTCTGTTGGGACCACGGTCATACGCGCGCTCGAAACCGCGGCCCGTGCGGACGGTCAGATCCGGCCCTATTGTGGAGAGACAGATATATTTATGACGCCAGGGTTTTCTTTCAAGGTGGTCGATGCTCTTCTCACGAATTTTCACTTGCCACGGACTACATTGCTGATGCTGGTCTCTGCATTGGCGGGGACGGAGTTGCTTCGCCAGGCCTACGCAGACGCAGTGCGCGAGCGGTACCGGTTCTATAGTTATGGCGATGCGATGTTGATTCTCTAGCAGGATGCTAAAAAGTCCGCCAGCGTCGTTCTCACATCGTTCAGATCCTCAACGTACCCCAGAGGGTACGCCTCCGGTCTTCACTATGACCTGATGGCTTCTGACGAGACGAGTGCTGCTATAACTGCTCGCGGTTGATCTTAATGGGGATGGTCGCTTTGAGCGATTCAGTATAGGCCATCAGCGCTCGTTGCTGTTTTTGAAAGAGGACATCCTGCACCGCGCGGTCTTTTGCCGCCTCGGCCTTTGCGGGGTCTGATTCCGTTTGTCGTAGCGTGAAGGCTTGCGCTTCTGCAAGCTCGGCAGGGGTAAGGGCTACGGCGTCGCGGATGATCATCTTGGCTTTGCTGCTCAGCACTTCTTTTGTTTCCATCGCTTCGAATGTTGCGGGGGTCAGATGATTAGCTGCCAGGAGCTGTTGGTAGACCTGCGGGTCAAATGTACCGTTCTTTTGAAAATCAGGGATTTGCATGATGGCCTCCCGCAGTTCATCGTTCGCTACGGTGAGGCCCATGTTCTTTGCCGCAATGAGCCAGGTTCGATTGTCGATCAGTTGATCCACCACTAATTGCTTGATCGTTTCGTCTTTGAACTCTCCAGGGACTTTGTCCTTATAGAAGCGATAGGTATTCTCATAGGCGCGTCGAAACTCATCGCGGGATACGGTAAGCTCTCCGACTGTGGCGACGCCGGCGCCGGCGCCAGGTTGCTCACCGAATCCCCACCAGCCCATGGTGATGACAAAGGCGAGGGCGATGACCCCCATGACGGATTTGAGGAGCCACGGATAGCTATGAGACGCTTCGCGCATCGATTTCAGCATGACAATTCCTCGGAAAACTCGTTATGGACGGATTCTACTCAGGGATCTGTGGAAAGGCAAGAGACGACCTTTCTTTTACTCTGTGATCTCACGATCGAGTTCAACCGCCTACTCGTGAAGGCGAGAATTATCACCCGCAATATTCGATTTGTCGGATAGTGTTCTTTGTTTGTGCTGGGTAGTTTGATTTGCTATACTTTGCCACTAATTGTGAGGAGACCTTTTCGTGGAGGAGGTCCGTGGGGATCATTCAATCGGTGGCAGAATCTACCCCAAGGCGCAGGTTCTGAACCGTGGTATCGCCAAGCTGATCGATCTTTTAATCGTCGCAGCCGCTGGGCAAATATTTGTGCCGGTAGGTTTTCTTGGAGGATTGGCATATATACTCATTGCAGACGGTTTTGCCGGTGGGCGCAGTATCGGTAAGCGGTTGATCGGCCTTCAGACGGTGCTTCCTGACCGGCGTGAGGCCATAGGGTTTCGGGAATCCATCATCCGCAATTTGCCTTTTGCAGTCGCTCAGTTAGCGTTCGCCATCCCGTATGTAGGATGGCTTCTAGCGGCAGCAATTATAGCGTTCGAAGCAGTATTGGTTTTTGGGAATGAGCAGGGGCGGCGTCTTGGCGACGAGGTGGCCGGTACCCAGGTGTTGGATGCAGGGCGACTGGCATTGCCTGACTGATGCATGCGGTCAGGATCTGAGGGGAAGGGAGAGCAATCGTGGGCTTTGGGAGCGATATCTTCGGATGGTTCTCAAACGATCTGGCCATTGACCTAGGGACGGCGTCGACGCTCGTGTATGTCCATGGGAAAGGGATCGTGCTCAACGAACCTTCGGTCGTGGCAGTTGAGAAAAAGACCGAACGAGTGCTCGCGGTCGGCACAGAAGCGAAGCGAATGTTGGGGCGCACGCCGGGCAACATCATTGCGGTGCGGCCGATGAAAGAAGGCGTGATCGCCGACTTCGAAATGGCAGAGCAGATGTTGAAGCGGTTCATTCAGAAGGCGCACAACCGCAGTGCGTTCGTGCGTCCGCGCATCATCATCGGTGTGCCGTCGCGTATTACGCAGGTGGAGCAGCGGGCAGTGCGAGACTCGGCCGAATTAGCCGGTGCACGCGAAGTGTATCTGATCGAAGAGCCGGTGGCTGCAGCCATCGGCGCAGGTCTTCCGATCACCGAGCCCTCCGGCAATATGGTGGTCGATATCGGCGGCGGCACGACCGATATCGCGGTCATTTCGCTCGGCGGAATCGTCTATAGCGAGTCCGTCAAGGTCGCGGGCGATCGCATGGACGACGCGATCATGAACTACATTAAGAAGAAGTATAACCTCCTCATCGGTGAACATATGGCGGAGCGGATCAAGTTCGAAATCGGATCCGCCTATCCCTTTGAAGAACGCAAAACCATGATGATCAAGGGGCGCGACTTGATTTCCGGCATTCCCCGTACGCTGGTGGTGGATGACGCGGAAATCCGGGAAGCGCTGCAGGAACCGATCGGGACAATCGTCAACGCGATTAAAGTGGCACTGGAGAATACCCCGCCCGAGTTGGCGGGCGACATTATCGATCGTGGCGTCGTACTCACGGGTGGGGGATCTTTGCTGAAGGGCATGGATACGCGCTTTCGAGAAGAGACGAATCTGCCGATCATCACCGTGGATGACCCTCTGACTTCTGTAGTCTTGGGGGTCGGGAAAATCCTCGATGAGTTGGATCTGCTCGCCAAAGTGTCGGTGATGTCCCAGGCCAATACCTACCGATAAGGTTCCATCCCTAACTCCTTTATGTGGATGGCTCATTCTCGCTCTCCCTACAGTGCCAGACGTATTGCGCTTGCCTGCTTTGCCCTCCTGCTGGTGGCTCTTTTCCTGCTTCCCAATCAAATCCAAGGACTCTTGCAGTATCTGGACGGGCCAGTCGGACACGTCGTAGGAGTTCCGCTTCAAGCCATTGCATCCATCGATGCAGGTATTGCCAATCGCTGGGAACGGTATGTGGCATTGCAAGGGGTCCAGGAAGAGAACCAACAACTACGAAAAGAAATTGAATGGTTGAGGGGGCAACATAGCCAGTTGCGTGAGTTCTCCGCCGCGACAGAACGCTTGACGGCCTTGCTGCAATTTAAGGAGCAGGCGCTCCCTACGATGGTAGCTGCTCAGGTCATCGGGCGTGATGCCACGAACCGGTATCGTGCCATTATTCTCAATAAGGGCGAGAGCGACGGGATCAAGCCGGACATGGGGGTGGTCACGCCTGCGGGTGTCGTCGGGCGTGTGGTAAAGACGACAGGGGCGTCCTCGGTGGTGCTCCTGGTGACTGACCCGAGTAATTCCATCCCCGGCCTCATTCAGCGGACGAGAGACGAAGGCATTGTGGAAGGGACTCAACAAGGGATGGCTCGGTTAAAGTATATTCCGTTGTTGTCGACGCTCCGAGACGGTGATCGGGTCGTGACCTCGGGTCTTGTCGGAGGTTTTCCGCGAGGGCTCGTGATCGGCACGATCACGAACATCGATAAACAGGAAGGCGCCCTCTTCCAGTCTGCCGAGCTCATGCCGGAGGTCGATGTCGGTCGCGTGGAGGAAGTGCTGGTGATTCAGATGTCATATGGGCAGTCCACGAAGGTTGGGGCGGAAGCGGATGTGACCGGGAAACCATCACCGTGAAATTTCTTTTCTATCTGATTCTTGTACTATTGCTCGTCCCTCTGCAGACGACGTTGCTGCCACATCTGAGTGTGTGGAGTATCAAGCCGGACTTGGGGCTTGTGGCTGCCGCGCTTGTCGGGATTTTTGCCGGTGAACTGGAAGGCCTTCTCGTGGGGCTCGCGATCGGATGGGTCCTGAACCTTTTTTCCGCCGGCGAACTTTGGCTCAGTCTCTTGACGAACGGGGGCGTTGGGATCTTAGCAGGGTTTCTGGGGCGGCAGCTGACGCTGGTGACGTCGATTTCACTGGGCGTGGGGCTGTTATTGGTATCTTTAGCGAGCGGGCTGTTTGCCGCGGTGAGCTTCACGCACCTCGACTTGTCTCAAATGTGGTGGATGGTCGAGTCGATCGCCCTTCCTCAGGCCTGTTTCGATGGGGCGGTCGGAGCGGGGCTCTATTGGCTGCTCTCCCAATGGTTTCATGTCACCCGTCTAAGGACCGAGTAGCCGGTCTGTGATAGGCGTGGCGGAATATTGATTGTGACGCATGGCAACAGCTGGTCTACACGATTCTGAACTTGGGGAACTCCAACGCCGGCTGATTATTCTCCGCGTTGGTCTGTTGCTTGTTGTGGCGTTACTGGGGCTGCAGCTCTGGAACTTGCAGATTCGTGAGGGCCCCTATTACCGCGATCTCTCGGTGAACAATCGCACGCGTTCTGTCATCATGGAGCCGGCTCGAGGGCTCATCTACGACCGAAACGGGGTGTTGTTGGCGAATAATGTCCCCAGCTTCACCCTCTATGTTTCGCTTGAAGACGTCAAAGATCGGGATCTGCTCATCGGTCAGCTCAGTAGTCTCCTGGGGCTAGATGAAGCGCTTGTGCGGAAGAAGCT
>NEWR02000009.1:382870-411099 GCA_002869885.2 Nitrospira sp. CG24C | reverse complement strand
GGGTATCAGTTCGGTCGCCGTCTGTATCATGACTGGAAAGCAGGGGGGCACGGCTCGGTAGACCTTCGGCAGGCGCTTGTGCAGTCGTGCGACGTCTACTTCTATACTGTTGGGCAACGGATGGGGATCGAAACGATGGCTTCCTTTGCCCATCAGTTTGGATTGGGAGAGGAGACGGGGATTGAGCTGCCGTCTGAACGGATTGGGATCATACCTTCCGAGGCTTGGAAACGGAAGGCTAAGAATGAGGCCTGGCTACCGGGGGAAACGATTTCGGCATCAATCGGACAAGGCTATGTGAATGTGACTCCGCTGCAGATGGCAAGCTTAATCGGCACCGTTGCAAACGACGGCGTCATGTTCCGTCCGCGATTGGTCCAGGCGGTGATGGATCGAGCGACAGGAGAGTTACAACAACGAACTGCGGTTCCCAAGCGCACGCTAAAGCTGCGGCCAGAGATCCTGCCGTTGATTAAAGATGCGTTGGCAGGGGTGGTGCAAGAGGGGACGGCTACGCGGGCGAAGTCAGCGCTGGTAACGATCGCCGGGAAAACCGGCACGGCCCAGATGACGGCATTGCGCACCGGTCCGGAGAAGGATATCCCGAAGAAATTTCGCGATCATGCCTGGTTTGTCGCATTCGCTCCGGTTGATGCCCCCACCATTGCCGTTGCGGTGTTGGGTGAACATATGGGCCACGGTGGATCTGCTTCGGCGCCTCTTGCCAAAGAGTTGATCGAGACCTATGTGAAGTTGAATCTCCCTGCTCCTTCCGGTGTGAAAGATGGCGCTGTGGCACAGGTAGGGGAAGGCAGAGGACAGGGAACGAGATGATCGACCGGGTGTTCATGAGCCGGGGCTTCGACAATTTCGATTTCCGTTTTATCGGACTGATTCTTGCCATTCTGGGGATCGGCGTTCTGTCGATTTATAGCGTGACGCATGACCAGGGGGTGGCGTTCCCGTTTTATGCCAAACAGATGGTGTGGATTGCGCTCGGCACGGTCGCATTTCTCGTCATGTGGCTCTCGGACTATCATCGTATCGCGAGGTTAGCGTATCCTGCCTATGCGATCATCTTAATATTACTAGCCGTCGTGTTGTTTGAGGGCAGGAGCAGCCGAGGGGCGCAACGATGGATTCCGATGGGACCATTTGCGTTTCAGCCATCGGAGTTCGCAAAGCTGATCCTCATTCTGACCTTGGCGCACTACTACTCGCAGGCGCCACGGGTGGGCTGGCTTCAACGAGTGGTGCTTCCCGGGCTGTTGGTACTGCCAGGGCTGCTCCTGATCCTGAAGCAGCCTGATCTCGGGAGCGGGTTGAGTTTCTTGGCGGTCTATGCCGCGATGTTGCTGATGGTGGGCATGCGATCGAAGGCGGTGGGTGTCATCCTTCTGTTTTCGTTGATGCTGTTTCCCTTCGCCTGGGAGATGATGTGGGGGTCATTGCATGATTATCAGCGGCAGCGCATTATGACGTTTGTCGATCCGGTCTACGACCCTGGAGGTAAGGGATATCATGCGCTCCAATCACGGATTGCCATCGGAGCGGGAGAGTTGACAGGGAAGGGTCTTTACGGAGGGACGCAAAGCCAATTGAAGTTTTTGCCCGAGGGGCATACCGACTTTGTATTTTCGGTGTTTGCAGAGGAATGGGGATTTCTTGGAGTTCTGGTTCTCTTGCTGTTGTTTGTCGGGTTGATCTGGCTGTCGTTAGAAATTGTTGCGCGTGCGAAGGACCAGCTCGGAGCGTTGCTGGCGGTCGGCATTCTTTGCATGTTGAGTTTTTGCGTCGTGATCAATATCGGCATGACGGCGGGCATGTTCCCCATCGTGGGAATTCCGCTCCCGCTCATGAGCTACGGCGGGAGTGCGACGGTTATGACGATGGCGTCGCTCGGCCTGCTCCTGAATGTTAAACGACGTCGGTTGAGTTTCTTTTAGCGAGTAGGGTCATCGCACGGTCTCGAATGAATCGGGGTCGAGGCAAGAGGGTATATTGAGGGTGAGAACCGTCTGGCTGACGCGTTGTCGAGTGGAGGCCGAAACCTGGGGATTCCCCGCGTTCGTCCTGCACGTCGGTGCGACGGTTCTACTGAATGGAAGGAGTCGGTATGGGACTGGAAATTGCGATTACAGTCGCACGCGAGGAAACTCGCGTCGCGGTGTTGGACGGCGGAGTCGTCACAGATCTCTTTGGGGATCGTGCAAAACATAAGGACTTTGTCGGGAACATTTATAAGGGAAAAGTGGCGAAAGTGTTGCCTGGCATGCAGGCGGCATTTGTGGATATCGGCCTCGCGAAGGCGGCTTTCATGCACGTGTCGGATTTGTCGTTAGACTCCGAGTCAGGAGACACGCTTGTCGATGTGGATGAGGACGATAAGGATGCCGATAAGGACGGGGATATGTTGGGCCCCCGGCGCCAAAGCTCCAAGCCGATTGAGCAGTTACTGAGTGAAGGGCAAGAGCTGATGGTGCAGATTTCCAAAGGGCCCATCGGCACGAAAGGCTCGCGGGTCACGACCTATGTGTCGCTTCCTGGCCGGTATCTCGTATTCATGCCTAACGTGGAACATATCGGTGTGTCCCGCCGTATTGCCCGTGACGAGGAGAGGGCTCGGCTCAAGGACATCATGAAGCGGGTGCGGCATCCTGGCTGCGGGTACATTGTCCGCACGGTAAGCGAAGGGGTCAAAGAAGATGAGCTGCGATCCGATGTCGACTTTTTGCACGTGCTCTGGCAGGACATCCTGGCAAAACGTGAACAGAAGGGGGCGCCGGCATTGCTCCACGCCGATTTGAGCCTGAGTTTTCGCGTCGTGCGCGATCTCTTTGGGAAAAAAGTCGATCGGTTATGGATCGACTCGCGTGAGGAGTACCAGGCGGTTCGGGATTTCGTGCAGCGATTCTCGCCGGAGCAAACGTCTCGCATTCATTTGTACGATAAAGATGAAAGTCTTTTCGATCATCTGGGAGTGGAGCAGGAGATGGCGCGAGCTCTCAGTCGCAAAGTTTGGCTCAAGTCCGGTGGGCATCTCGTGATCGATCATACGGAAGCGATGACCGTCATTGACGTCAACACCGGACGGTTTGTGGGAAAGCGCGATCAGGAAGAGACTATTCTCCGGAACAACCTTGAGGCGGCGAAAGAAGTGGCCTATCAGATGAAACTGCGCGGGATCGGCGGCATCATCATCGTCGATTTCATCGACATGGAGCGGGAGAAGAATCGTGACAAGGTGTACCACGCGTTGCTTGATGCGATGTCGACCGACAAGGCCCGTACCAGGGTGTCCAGAATCTCCGACCTGGGGCTGATCGAGATTTCTCGAGAACGGGTGAGAGAGGATCTTCTGCGTTCGGTTTCCGAGCCCTGTCACTATTGCGAAGGGAGAGGCTATACGAAGTCTCCGACCACGGTGGCCTATGAGATATTCCGCGATGTCCGCCGGATCGGTAGCAGTCCAGAGCCGCAGCGGATCGTCATCGGCGCTCATCCCTCGGTCGTCGGGCTGTTACAAGATGAAGAACGACAAGGTCTGGAGGCTGTGGAGCGTGAGTGTGCGGCGAAAATCATCGTCATACCAGACGAACATTTGCATCTGGAACAGTATGATCTAGCGGTGCTCTAAAGATTGTAGTTCCGTGCGACAATGCGTATGCAATCTTTCAGCCAGCCTGTAGGTGTGGATTCCTCTGCTGAAATCGCGGGTGCTTCCTCCCGTCAGTCCATGACACGGTCGGGGTTAGAGCCTTGGCTCCGTCTGCGGGCAATCGAGGGGGTGGGAGATCTGACGATAGTTCGGTTAGTTTGCGCCTGGCATTCCCCCGAGGCTGTTCTGTGTGCCTCCCGCGATGAGTTGATTCAGAATGGCTGCAGTCCGCAGCTGGCAGACGCGATACGGCGAGGGCCTGATAGTCCTGCATGCCGGAGCATCGAACGGGAACTTAAGGCTATCGAGCGTGAGCGCATAGAAGTCCGGAGCCTCTTGGATCCTGCATATCCCGCGCGGTTGAAGATGATTGCGGACCCTCCGCCGCTCTTGTACATCACAGGCACATTGACTGATCAGGATGCTCTGGCGGTGGCCATTGTGGGTGCTCGGCGTGCGACTGCAGCAGGACGTGCCATGACCGAAGAGTTGAGCCACGATTTGGCAGGAGCAGGCATGACGGTGGTGAGTGGACTGGCGCGAGGGGTTGATGCGGCAGCACATCGAGGTGCGCTTGCCGCGCAGGGGCGTACCATTGCTGTGCTGGGCTGTGGGATCGATCGGACCTATCCGCCTGAACATGAGCGGTTACGCCGACAGATTGAGGAGCAGGGGGCGATTTTATCCGAGGTGCCGATGGGTGCCCCACCCCACAGCCATCACTTCCCTCGACGGAATCGCATCATCAGCGGGTTGTCCCTGGGTGTGATTGTGACAGAGGCGGCCATTGGAAGCGGATCGTTGATTACCGCGCGATTGGCTGCTGAGCAGGGTCGAGAGGTGTTCGCCGTTCCGGGCTTTGTAAAGGAAGATACCAGCCGTGGAACGAATGCACTACTCAAAGAGGGGGCGGCTTTGATTGAACGCGCGCAGGATGTTATCGGCGTGGTCCTGCCGCAGCTGGAGCCGGGGTTGCGTCTGCGCCTACAGTCTTCTCACCAGAAAAGTGAACAACGCGACCATTTGGGCGGAGAGGAACAGCGAGTGTATGATGCACTGTCGTACGACCCGCGCACAGTGGACGACGTGATTGCCTCCACCGGGCTGTCGGTATCCGTCGTGATGGCTTCGCTCTTGTCCCTTGAGCTTCGACAGCGAGTCAAGCAACTGCCGGGGCAACGCTACATTCAGAAATAATCATCGAACAGTTGCACGGATTTGCATTATTTGGTACGGATGAGTGTGCAATTCTCATAGCAACCGGAGTTTTCATGGCCAAGGCACTGATCATTGTTGAGTCTCCGACCAAAGCACGCACCATTGGCAAGTATTTGGGGCGTGGTTATACCGTCATGGCCTCGGTCGGGCATATTAAGGATCTGCCCACCAGCAAGCTGGGCGTCGATGTGGAGCATGATTTCGAACCTCAATATGTGACGATCAAGGGTAAAGCGAAAATCTTATCGGAGATTAAGGCCAAGGCGGAAGCCTGCGACAAAGTGTTCCTCGCGCCGGACCCTGACCGGGAAGGCGAAGCTATCGCCTGGCATCTCGAACAGGAATTACTGGGCAAATCAAAGTCCAAGTCCAAGAAAAAGACTGAGGGTAAGGTCTTTCGGGTACTCTTCAACGAAATCACGGAGTCGGCCATTAAGCGCGCGCTGCAGTCGCCCGGGCAGGTCGATATGAAGCTGGTGAATGCGCAGCAGGCCCGCCGGGTGCTTGACCGGATTGTGGGCTATCAAGGCAGCCAGCTGCTCTGGACTAAGGTGCGACGCGGGTTGAGCATGGGCCGCGTCCAGTCTGTGGCGATGCGATTGATTTGCGAGCGTGAGCAGGAGCGTGAAGCTTTTCGTGCAGAAGAGTACTGGTCGGTTGCCGTGATGCTTTCCGGAGCCAACCCCCCTCCGTTTGAAGCCAAGCTGCACAGCATCAATGGGCAGGATGCATCGATTGAGACAGAGACCGATGCCCAGCGTATCGTCTCAGCTATCCAAGGGAAAGAGTTTGTCGTTGACTCGATTGAACGAAAAGAAAAGAGACGGAATCCTGTCGCGCCATTTATTACCAGCCGGCTTCAACAAGAAGCTGCGCGCAAGCTGCACTTCTCGTCGAAGAAAACGATGACCCTGGCGCAAAAGCTGTACGAAGGGATCGAAATCGGGGCGGAAGGTCAGACCGGTCTCATTACCTATATGAGAACCGATTCCCCGCGTATTTCAAACGAGGCGATGGCAGAAGCGCGCCAGGTAATTCAGGAACGATTTGGCGCAGAATTCTTGCCGGCTACGCCAAATGTGTACAAGACGCAGAAGGCTGCGCAAGAAGCGCACGAAGCGATTCGCCCCACGGCGGCAGCGCGCGATCCGGAGTCGATCAGGCAGTATTTAGAACCGGATGTCCATAAGCTGTATCAGTTGATCTGGAACCGGTTTATCGCATCACAGATGGTTCCTGCAATCCTCGACGTAACTCGCGTGGAGTCGAGCCCCGTCAAGACTGATGGAAAATTTCTGTTCCGCTCAACCGGCACCGTGGTGAAATTTCCAGGCCACACGATTGTTTACATGGAGGGGATGGACAAGGAACTCTTCGCGCAGAAGCAAAAGAGCGAGCAGGAGGTCGAGGATGAGGCCGAGCGTCAGTTGCCTTTACTCAACGAGGGAGAGACGCTGAGGCTTGTATCTCAGGAGGAACAGACGGTCCCCGGCGTGCTCTCGAAACAGCACTTCACACAGCCTCCGCCTCGGTATAACGAAGCCTTGTTGATCAAGGAATTGGAAGAAAAAGGCATCGGCCGGCCATCCACTTATGCGAGTATCGTTTCGACGATTCAAGATCGCAAATATGCCGAGAAGACGGACGGGCGGTTCGCTCCCACCGAAACAGGGCGAACCGTGAACGATTTCCTGATGAAGGGATTTCCAGACCTGATCAACGTCGATTTCACCTCGCATATGGAACTGGAGCTGGACGAAGTCGAAGAAGGCAACAAGCCGTGGGTGACAGCGGTGCGGGAGTTTTATGGAACCTTCTCGACCGATCTGGAGAAGGCGAAGATGATTCCTGGCCCCAAGGACACTGTGGAGCCGCCGACGGATATTCCCTGCGAGAAGTGCGGCCGAATGATGGAGATCAAATGGGGGCGCAACGGCAAGTTTTTGGCTTGCCCGGCGTACAAGGATAAACCTCCCTGCAAGAACACGCAGAATTTCGAGAAGCTTGAGGATGGCACCATTAAAATTGTTCCGAAGATTGAGTTGACGACGGATGAGAAGTGCGAGAAATGCAGCAGTCCGATGGTGGTGAAGACCGGGCGATTTGGAAAGTTCATTGCCTGCTCTGCCTACCCGGAATGCAAGACTACCAAACCGCTCTCGCTGGGTGTGAAGTGTCCCCAGCCAGGCTGTGGCGGCGATCTGGTCCAGAAGCGCACGAGAAAAGGCCGTTCGTTCTTTGCTTGCAGTAAATATCCGGCGTGCGAGTATGCTTTGTGGGATCGCCCAATCAACAAGACCTGCCCGACATGCAGCGCTCCGTTTCTCATCGAGAAAGTGAGCAAGCAAGTTGGCCGAAGTGTTCAATGCCGCAGTGAAGAGTGTGGCTACCGCGAAGCAGGGTAAGGTTTTCCGCCGCATCCTCACCGGTTTCTACTCTCTTACGCTCTCATCTTCGCCCCCTCAATCCAATTGAAATTGAGATCTCATGTCATCCGCGTCGACTGCATACCGCCGGCGTCTCGTGCCACTCGGTTGACGAAAGGTGGGAAGGCGTCGATAATGAACCAAGATTTCATGACGGAATTGTTTCACTCATGGCCCACATGTGAGGCTCTGCCAGCTATAGGAAGGGAGGAGACGTATGAAAGCCAAAGAAGGAGTCATCAATATTCTGAACAAGATCCTGACCGCAGATCTGACGGCGATCAACCAGTACTTCGTCCATGCCAAGATGTGCGAGAACTGGGGATATGAGCGACTTCATCACAAAGTGAGAGAGCGGAGTATCGCTGAAATGAAAGATGCCGATGAGCTCATCGGCCATATTCTCTATCTTGAGGGTGTGCCGAACGTGCAACGCATGAATACCGTGCAGGTGGGAGAAACGGTTCCTGAACAGTTGAAACTGGATTTAAAAGCCGAACAAGAGATGCTTGCCTTGCTAAGCGATGGCGTGGTGCATTGTACGAAGATGACCGACTTCACCACGCGGCACATGTTTGAGGATATGGCCCAAGACGTGGACCAGCATATCGATTGGATCGAAACGCAGCTGGAAACGATCAAGCAGGTGGGATTGGAGAACTACCTGGCTGAACAGATTAAGAAAGAGTCGTAAGGCATCCATTCGTATATCTTCCATTTGTCCAGTTCACGTTTACCTCAGGAAAGTAAAGCGAGAGCTCATTAAGACGAAGAGATCGCTCCGCTCGCGCAGTTACTCCTAATATGAATTGAAACAGTTTCTTATCGTTGGCTCTACAGGATCTGAGGGTGGAATAGATTCTTGGAGCAGGCACAATGCCTCGACTAACTTCGGGTCAAATTGGGTGCCGGCTGCGACTTGGATAATTCTAAGTGCGATCGTGTTTCGCGCAACTCGGTTCGAGACTTCGGGGATGCGGATTGCATCGAAGGCGTCGGCGATCGATAGGATTCTCGCTCCAAGGGGGATGAATCGTCCTCTGATGCCGTAGGGATAGCCCGATCCGTCCCATCGCTCGTGGTGGTGGGCCACAAGGACGGAAGACTCCCGGAGAAAGAAGAAGGGTTCGAGAAGCAAGGCGCCAAGCCGTGGATGATTTTGCACGGTGACATAGGATTCGGAATCGAGCCTGTTCACCCCGATGGTCAGGTCGTGAGGCAGCATCAAGAGCCCGATATCGTGGAGGAAGGCGGCGAGTTTCAGATTGTGCAACTTGCCTGGGGTCAGGCCGACCGCTTGTCCAATCGACAACGAGACTGCAGCCGTGCGGCGGCCGTGGCCTCTCTGCCAGGGGAGCACGCGATCGATTTCCTTACTGACTTGACGAACGAGAATGCTTTCGACGTCGCGGTATGAAGCCAAGGGGAGTCGTAAGTAGTCGATTTTCCTGAGCATTGCTTGTATCGTGACGACCCCAGGATGGATGTGTTTATAGGTTTGCTGTTTCATCGTCATTCATCCAAGAAAAATAATAAGCCCAAGACCACAACGTGATCTTGGGCTCTGGGTGAAAACCTCTGGCCTCAGTCTATGCCGAGTGTCAGGGCGCGTTAGCTCATGATTCCTGCCCGTGCTTTCCTGCCAATAGCGGCTGGTTCAAGACCCACATCTCGTAGAGAGGGATGACCATCATAATGAGAAATCCCACCGTCATGAGGGTATCACCCGTCAGCATGGTTAAGACGAATATGGGCGAGACGTAGCTGATGAGCCAGGGAGAGACCAGGTCCAGGATCACTCCACCGAACGAGACCCAGGTCGTGATGATTTTCAGTTTGTTGCCGACGCTGGTGAGATAGAGCACATGTACGAGAATCATGAACACGACCGGCATCGTGAAGAGGTGAAAGTGGGTGATTTCCGCCAGCTCTCTGAACGACATCGGTTCGCCGAATGTAGCATCCGATCCCCGGTAATGACTGGCGATTCCTTGTGGCGACAGCCCTGTCATGCTGTGGGCCCAGAAAAAAGAAAAGGTAAAGCCAGCCAGCATCAAGAGGAGAAAGAAGGTATAGACCAGCCGGATGTGTCGGTCGGAGTCGCGGAGACGGAAGCGGGTGTTGAAGTTGCGCATGGGTGAGAATGTCGGTTGCCCCTGTTAGTTTCCGAAGATGGAGCCAAAGATCCCTTGCTCAGATTTCTTTACGGCCACAGTATCGCTGCCGAGCCCTGCCGGTTTCAAATAGAATTCATCGACGAGGACGAGCACCCGCTTGACGCCGGCGTTTATCGAACGAACCGACATTGTGGCGCCGCTGATATTGATGATATCTTTATTTATTCGGATGGGGTCGGACACGGTCTTGCCTTCGTACTGGGCGTTGAATCGTTTTCTTCCGACCTCGCTGCCCTTGGCCTCTCGAAACACCAACAACTCCACATCCGTACAGGCACCTCTGCTATCGACCCCGACCATGTAGGTCATGTGTTTGTGTTTCCCGATGGTGTTGTGGACCATGGCGTAGCCGTCGATCTTGTCGCCGGTTTCACCGATATACAATTCAAATGACTCTTCCGGGAATTTCCAGCCGATGCGCTGCTCGATCGCATCCTTCTTCTCATGATTCAGGCGAATAACGGCTTTGCGGATTCGTTCCGACTTGGGGAGCGTCATCTTGACCGCGTCTTCCTCGGTCATAAAGACTTCCGCATGGTTTACTTCTTCTTCGGTGAGGTAGCGTTTGAGTTCGTTATCCCAGATGCGCTCGGCAGCGAACACGTCAGTGGCCAATACAAGCCCAATCAATATCAGAAAAGAACCTGATCTTATGTGAGTGAACATCCATGCTCCTGTAATTTGCTGTCGAGGCGGCGTTGGATATCGCGCATCACATCTTCTGAAGGGTCAGTCGAGGCCCAGCCAAAGAGGCGCGAGCCGCCTCGGAATGTCCACCGCTGTCGCACTTCCACAAAGCTGATTTTGGTCACGTCGTCGAGTCGTTTTACAGTGAGCGAAATACGGGACCGATCTTTGCCGTCAGACAGGTCACGTTGAAGAGCGCCAAAGGTTCGTCCAGGCATCGGGACTTCCAGCCAGCCGGTTTCAATGATACCGGCGTCTTTGTTTAATGTGGTGACGGAGCGATCTTTCACTGCTGCAAGGGCTGCCTCCCAGGCATACTCATAGCTGCAGACTGCAAATCGTTGCTGCATACCGCTTGTGGAGGCACAGGCCGACAAAATCACGGCCATTATAAGGAGGCCGAACTGAGTAATATACATGAGGGGAAGCCCATCCCTTGTCTGATGCTCCCTACCAGGACGGTGAGGAGCACCAACGACGTCTAGAAGTATGTTGCCATTTGAACCAAGAAACCATTTCCATTGAGCGGGCTGTTTGCTACTCCAAGATCTCCAGTCGGTGAAGGAGTAAGACCTTGGGCATTTTTCTGTGTGTTAAATTGCCAGTCGAATTTAAATACGGTGTCTTCGATCGGTCTGAAGTTCAACCCAAACGTCAGCCGGTCTAACTCACGACGGTTTCCTGTAGTAAGGATCTTGGTGCGGTCGTCGGTGTCGGTGTCCACCTGCTCCCAGCGTACCACCGCGGTGAAGGTCGAGGCATGGGTGAAGTGGCTTGGCGCCCACTTTTTGAGGAACTCCGGCATAAAATGGTAGTTCCCCTGAATGTAATAGCCCTGCATTCCGGCGGGGCCAGTTCCGTTGTTGCTGATTCTTGACCAGGCAGACTCGCCGATTATTTCGAATGGGCCTTTCTGGAGAGTCCAGTCGAGCGCGAAGATGCTGATACGTCCGGTCCCGATTAGCCCTGCTGACGGTTTGTATGTACCATGGTAACCGGACCCCGCGACTTCGATGCCCAGTATCGGGCTGAAGGCGACGCGGCCCACAACGGCCTTGTTATCGTCACGGTCCCTGGACACGCTCCCGCGCGCGTTTCGGACTCCCTCGTCGGTGATGCCTGTGGGCCGATTCATGCCGTTGACCGCGTAGACTTCATAGTCCAGCTTGGATCGGGAGGAGGGATAGAGGCTGCCATAGATACCGGCCCCTGCTTCAAACCAGGTGCTGGGGATGATAATCCTGGACACCATCGGTCGATCGACCAAGTCATTCAGCGGCGAGTCGTGCAGCAAGTTGAACTTGCCGACTGGCATTAGGAGGAGACCTGCACGTGTGTTGATGGCTTCGTTGACCAGGTAGTCCAGTTGGGCGAACTCAATCTGCATGGAGCCGTCGGAATTCACAGTCGTGCTTTGTCCAATCGGTGCATTCGGTCCGCCTCTCTCAAGCTCGATTTCGGTTGCGAACTTGATATGGTCGGTAATGTCTGCATAGATGAAGGGTACTAATCGTTGTTGACCGAACGAGTGACGGCTGGGATTGTCCAGATTTTGGCGAGAGAGATTATTGTACATGACATCGACATAACCACCGACGATGGCCTTCGGCGAGCTCAGGAAGGGTTTGGCGTAGATCAGTTTTCCTGACCCGGTCGACCCAAACCCTAGGGGGATGCTCTCCTCTCCCTTTCGCTCGGCTCTGATGTCGACTATAGGTCCAATTGGAGTGGGTATCTGTGTTGCGGCCGGAGGAGCGCCTTCTTTTCGCTCCATAGCCCGTTCGCCATTTTCGTGTTCCCGCATTTTCTTATCCACTGCCTCATCAACTAGCTTCTGAATGTCTTCCGGGGTCAGGTTCTCAGCCCAAACCGAAGTAAACGGTAAAGCTGCAATCATGAGAGCCCCGAGGATTGACCTGATCTTCATCGGTATCCTCCGCGGTGAGTGAGATGGTTGAGGTCTGACTCGGGACTCAATGGTCTCTGGCCTTTTTGAAAAAAAATGAATAGTTTGCGCAAAGGAAATGTGTGTCGATGTTTGAAGTGCCTCCTTTCGTGAAACGAATCATGATGCAACGGAGCCCCATCCTTCGATTGAAGAAAAAGGGATGACAATAATGCGTTTGCAGCGTTTGCACTTGAGCTCCAGTCCTTGTCCTCGCACCTTAGCGATCAGTTGACCGCACTCGCAGCGGGTTTCGCCGCAGTCGGTAAAGTGACTACTGGGAGATGTCGTGCTAACCATTACGAGCGGCTTCTCCACTTAAATGAAATTGAGAACGATTATTAATATCTCAATCGAGGTTCGGAAGTCAAGGACTATCATTGCACTCAAATCATTCAGGAAGGGGTGCATTAGGCCTAGCCCCGCCCTATAATTCGTCGTCTCTTTGGCAAAGGGAAGGGAGAGAGGAGCGCATGCATTTTAATCTGTGCAATCAGCAGCTTCGTATCCACGCAAGCCTTCTGGCGCTGCTATGTAGTTCTTTCGCTGGCTGCGCGCTGGTACCCCATGGCCATGAATCGGCCGTGGTCACCAGAGCCCAGATGCAGATGGGCACGGTGGTCAAGATTACGGCTGTGGCTCGGAGTGAGTCTATCGCGCAAGCTGCGACGACCGCAGGGTTTGCCGAGATCCATCGACTGGAAGAGCTTCTGAGCACCTGGATTCCTACGAGCGAGCTCTCTCGCGTGAATACCTCGGCTGGTGTAATGCCGGTCTCTGTGAGTCCTGAAACGATGGCGGTTGTCCAAGGTGCAATTCAGGTTGCGGAGATGACGGATGGTGGATTCAATATCGCCATTGGCCCGGCGGTGGATGTCTGGAATGTACTTGAAGGCCGACGAATACCGACAGAACCTGAACTGAAGGCTCTCCGCCCCTTGCTGGACTTAAAGGCTGTTCATGCCGATGTGCGGGAACGGACAATCTTTCTTGAGAAGGCAGGGATGCGGATCGATGTAGGAGGAATCGGCAAAGGCTACGCAGCCGATCAAGCGGTGATGGCGATGAAGAAAGCCGGAGCGTTGGCTGGAGTGGTGGCCCTCTCCGGTGATATTAAAACATTCGGACAGTTGCCGGGGGGGAGAAAGTTTCCCGTCGGTATTCAGCATCCGCGCAAGGAGGGAGAGGTTCTTGTCTTCATCGACTTGGAGGATGAAGCAATCTCAACGGCCGGGGACTACGAACGATTTTTTGAGCGTGACGGTGTCCGATATCATCATATTCTTGATCCGAAGACGCTTCAACCGGCTCGCAGCTGCCAGGCGGTTACAGTGATTGCCCGCGAAGGCATTTGGGCAGATGGGTTAGACACAGGGATATTTGTGATGGGCGCTGAATTGGGAATGCACCTTGTCGAAGCCTTGCCAGACGTGGAGGCAATCATCGTAGATTATGAAGGTCATGTCCATGTGTCATCAGGATTGCGGGATCGGATCCGCAAACCGTGAAGCAGAGGATTATCGATCCAATCGATAACTCATGGGAATTTTGATCGTCATGCGCGGCTGTCCTAATGGGTGTGGCAGATGGAACGGGGCTGCTTGCCGCATGGTTTCAACAGCGGCCTTGTCGAGTGCGAGATATCCCGAACTCTGAAAGACTTCCACCTCGCCGAGATTCCCGTCTTCGTTAATCACGGCTTTTACCACGACTTTTCCTTCGGCCCGATCTATCCGAGCTGAGGCGGGGTAGCGTTTCAATTCTTCCACACGACGTAAAATCTCTTCAGAGAGCCAGCCATAGTCGCGCTTCGTCGGCGCGTTCGTTAGCGCCGGGGAGATGGCTGCCATCTGAGCTGGGGGCTGAACAGATTGTGCGGTCTGGGTGTCAGGTTCCGCAGAGACTGCCATTGGTGCTTCGGCTGGTTTCATAATGGATGTGGACTCGGTGGCCATCGGTGCTGCAACTTCATGTCTAATTGGCTCAGCCGGTTGCGTTGAGGGTAATGTGGTCGGCTCAGCCGTCACCGGAGTGGCGGTTCGTTCTGAAATCGGTGGAGTAGTCGGTTGTGCAAGAAGCTGGGGCGGCGAGAGTGTCTGTGCCGGCGCAGACTGCTGCACCGGGGGAGAGGGAGCCGAGGTCGTCGATGGAACTGATCTGGCCGGAGACTGATTCTGGGGCAATGCCGACGATTGGACTTGTTGTGTCGGCGACACCATGGCAACGTTCCACTTGAACGCTTCGTTCTGGGGATCGAGGTGGATCTGCTTCATGAACAGAATTGCTACGAAAGCTACAGTGCTGTGCAGGAGGACAGAGACGAGCCATCCCTGGACGTGAGCGCCTTTATGGCTTCCGGAGCGATGTGACCCAGCAGCGATCATAGCCGAATGACCTCCAGGCTGACCTGTTGAAACCCCAACCCGCGCACTTCATCGACTACGGACACGAATCGTTCAAGGAGGGTCACTTTATCAGCCCGTACGACGACTGACGACTCTCGAGGCTCTGCAGCCAGTACTCCCAGGAGCCCTCCTTCGGGAACAGCGCGATCATTGAGAAAGAGCGTGCCGTCGGCAGTCAGAGTGATCACGATGGGGACCTCTTTATGATTGCCGACCTCCTTCGCCTTTGCCAAGTTGACTGGAATCTGTCCACTGCTGATAAAGGTGGCGGTGGTCAGCACGATGACCAGCAGGACCAGCATGACGTCCACGAGGGGGATGACGTTGATTTGGTCAATGTCCCGCTGCATGCTGTTCCTTGTGTTGGGCGAGGAGTTCGGCCACCTTCCGCCGGAGTACGTTGTTCATGACGACGCAGGGAATCGCGACCATCAGTCCGACTGCCGTGGCTTTCAGCGCAAGGCTGAGCCCGATCATGATGGCATTGACAGCCATAGTACCGGATGTTCCCATCGTATGGAAGGTGAGCATGATACCGAGCACGGTGCCCAACAAACCGATATAGGGTGCGTTCGCAGCCACCGTGCCGATGATGACCAAATGTTTGGTCAGTGCCATCTCCAATCCCAGGCTGTTGGGGTATTGAGCGAGATCGACACGGCGATAAAAGAGCCACCGTTCCACCGCGATGGCTACTGTCCAGACGCTGAGTGCCAATAGGAGTCCGATAACTCCATAATCGACTAGGTCTTTGAGCGCGTTCATGGGCAGGGCCTCAGTTTCTTAGTAAGACACAGACCGGCAGGCTAGGGGCCATCGTGAGTATCTATCAATGCCAGATCGTGAAAAAGCCTGTCAATGCTTTCGTGTGGTCGGTCGGACCGGCTGCCATACTTATTCCGTGGACTTTTCTTGCCGAAAGAGCACGGTGTGGGTCGCCAGGACACGAAGTTCAACCGTCGTGCCTGCCTGATAGACGCTCGTAGAACCTTGACTACTATGGACAATTTGTCCGGAGGGAAGACTGACGGTGTACAAATTTTCCGAACCGTGGAATTGGCGAGAGAGGACGCGCGAGCGGGCGCCTTCCGCGGGAACGAGGTGAATATCGTCCGGTCGAATCATAACGACCACGTTGGTGCCGTCCGTGCACTCGATTGTGTCGGGAAACTCCCCCAGTTCGGTGTGGACCATGCCTTGGGACACAGTTCCAGGAATGAAGTCCGCTTGACCGACAAAGTCGGCGACGAAGGGTGTGGCCGGCATGTGGTACATCATTTCCGGTGTATCGAATTGCTCCAGTCGGCCTTGGTTAAGCACGGCGATTCGATCGGCCATGGCAAAGGCTTCGTCATGATCGTGCGTCACGAGCACGGTTGTTGTCTTTGTCCTGCGTAACAGATCGTGCAACTCTTGGCGCATTCGTCCAGCCATGTCAGGATCCAGATTGCTGAAGGGCTCGTCGAGCAGCAGCACGACAGGATTCTGGACGAGGGCACGAGCTAGCGCAACGCGTTGTTGCTGGCCACCAGATAATTCGTGAGGATACCGCCGCTCGAACCCCTCCAATCCTGTGAGGCGCAGCATCTCCTGTACCCTCGATGCGCGTTCGCTTCGAGGGAGGTGATGGAGTCCGAAGGCAATATTATCTTGAACGCGCAGGTGGGGAAACAGGGCATACTCTTGAAAGACCATCCCGACGTGCCGGTTCTCCGTAGGAGTCATCACGTCCGGCGACGATACGAGTTGGCCTGATAAGAAAATCTGGCCGGAACGAACCGGCTCAAATCCGGCGATCGCTCGAAGAATCGTTGTCTTTCCGCATCCTGAAGGGCCAAGTAGGCAGAGAATTTCCCCTTCTCGCGCTGCAAACGAAATTTCCTGGACCGCGGGGCGTCCGGTTTCGTAGGCACAGGAGACATGGCGCAGCTCCAAGATCGACGAGGCCGGTGTGAAGAGGTTGCTCTGGAATGTGCCCTCCCCGGATGGGCGTGGCGCGGTGGAATGGTCTGAGATCACAGAATCACGATCCTTCCTCTTTCAGGATGCTCAAAAAGACCAGCCTCCTCACACCCCGCCCAACCCTGGCGCGCCGGGACGCGCCTTGGCCCAGGCAAGGCCGCTGCGAGTGAAGATCTGAGGAGGTACATACCGCACTTCGTGTGGGCCGTTCGCCCTTTGCATGGGTCTTGGCGAACGGAAAAGCCCCTCCAGTGTTTCCGACCTCCAAGAAACTCCTCCTCAATATTGAGGGTCTGAACGATGCGAGAACGAAGCTGGTGGACTTTTTCAGCATCATGCTAGGCTGCGCGCCAATCCTTCGAGACCAACAGTGCCAGAGCCGGGAGACTCAGCAGGACGATGAGGAGCGCGGAGGGGGCGGCGAGCTGAAAATATTCCTCGCTCGCTTCCATCCAGACGCGAATGGCCAGGGTGTCGAATCCCACCGGCCGCAATAAGAGCGTTGCAGGCAACTCCTTCATTGTCTGTAGGAATATCAAGACCCAGGCCACGACAAATCCGTTGCGAATGAGCGGCAGAGTTACCCGCCGCCAGGTGGCACGCATTCCAAGGCCCAATGTGCGTGCGACCTCTTCCAGATTCGGAGACATCTGTTGCAACGCTGGCTCCAATGACTGGAGACCGGCTGGGAGAAAATGGATCACGTAGGCTACGATGAGGATCAGCACTGAGCCATAGGCCATCGGGGCCAGTTTAGTGAAGAGCACGAGGACGGCCAATGCTGCTACCGGTCCCGGAAGCACATAGCCGGCATAAGCAGCTTGTAGGCAGCCCAGGTTCAGCATGGTCGGGCGTCGGCTGGCAAGGTAGGCCAACGGCAAGCCGATTAACACGCCGCCTGTCGCGGCACTGGCTGCCAGGATGCCGCTGTTCCAGATAAACCCGAAGAACCGGCTGTCGATCGTGGCCTGGGCCTCGGGCGACAGGCTCCATTGAATCAATAACACAGCCGGGAGTGCGAAGGCGGCACCAACGATGAGTCCGAGGTATCCGGTGACGGCAACGGTGCCGAGCCAGCCATATTGGCGCCGTTGAGGCGCTCGGTAGCGGCCGGTGGTTTGATAAAACCGGCTCCGTTGTCGGAACCACCGTTCAGTAATGAGGAAAATCAGCGCGAGCACGACCAGTAAGAGGCTCAAAATACTCGCCGCAGTATTGTCGGATCGTCCGGTCATCTGCTGGAATACGGCGTAGGTGAGTGTCTGGTAGCGAAGCAGTGACACAGCGCCGAAGTCCGACACGACGTACAAGATGACGAGTGCGACTCCAGCGGCGATTGAGGGGCGCATCAGCGGCAGCGTCACCCGCCAGAGGGTTGAGAGACGGGAGACACCGCTGGCGCGTGCCACCTCCTCGAACGACACATTCATGCTGAGGAGAGCGCTGCGGCTCAGGAGATAGACGAAGGGAAACGTGTCCAATGCCATGACGATTGTCGCGCCCAAAAAGCTATGAGGCGAAAAGATTCTCGCCTGGGGCCCAGCTACGAGTTGCCAGAAATGCTCGACGGGGCCGCCAAATCCCAATAGGTAGGAAAAGACATAGGCCAGCACATAGGTCGGCATCGCCAATGGAAGGACTAATGCTCCCTCCCACAGCCGGCGACCGGGAAACTCTGCGCGCGTAACCAGCCAGGCAGTCGAAACGCCCAGGACCAGCGTGATGACCGATACGCTGCCAGCCAGCGAGACGGTGTTGAACAGCAGCTCGGGAATGCGAGTTGCCCATAACCGGCCCCAGATGACTGGATCGGCGGAGAGGGCTTGTGCGGTGACATAGCCAAGCGGGAGCAGGATAATTCCCGCGCTGGCCAAGGCAATGAGCTGTAGCGGCGAAACAAGTTGGTGGCGAATCGTGCTCACGAGGGTCCCTTCGAGTTACCGGAGACCCACTTGTTCGATCAGGGTGAGCGTCGGCTCGCGGAGTTCGGCCAGTTTGGAGAGGGGGACCAGTGCCGCGCGGAAACTCTTCCGTTCCACGAGCGCCGGATCCGCTTTCACGTCCTGGTGGAGAGGATACTCCTTGTCGAGATCTGCAAATAGCTTCTGCCCCGCTTGAGCCACTAAGAATTCTACAAGCAGCTTGGCGCTGTCGAGGCGCTTGGTCGTCTTGATGATACCGACGCCGGCGACGTTCATGATCGCTCCCATGCCGCCCTCTTGCTGATCAGGCATCACGACTGCGATCGGCGTCCCAGGCTGAGCGGCAAGATGACGGTACACGTAGTAGTGATTTACGATACCCAGTGCGACTTGCCCCTTGGCGACGGCATCTACGATCTGTGAGCTTTTCTGGTAGACCTGGCTGTCGGCGTTGGTCTTGAGGCCTTGCAGGAACTGCTTGGTCTTTTCGTCGCCGTAAGTGGCGCGGATGACCGATACGCCCGCTTGCAGATACTCGCTGCCGGAATTGGGAATCGCAATCTTGTCTTTCCACTTCGGATCGGCAAGATCGAGAAGCGACTTCACTTGGTCCGGTTTCACCATCGTGGTGTTATACACCACGATCCAGAATCGCCCGGAGAGTCCTACCCAGGCATTATCCGACGCGCGAAACTGCGGCGGAATGGCTCGTTCGACTTCCCGCATATTCAACGGGTGGAGGAGTCCGGCTGTCCGGGCCAGTTCCAAACTCCCGGCATCATTGGTGATCAGGAGATCTGCCGACGTACGATCGCCTTCAGCCTTCAGCCGATTGACTAACTCCGTTGTGCCGGATGACAACAGCTCGATTTTAATGCCGGTCGTCGCGGTGAAGGCGTCGAGTACCGGCTTGATGAGCCGCTCCGAGCGACCGGAATAGATCGTGAGTGAATCGGCAGCCGGCGACGAGGGTACGAAGATCCCAGCCAGGAAGAGTAGAAGGAGACTTAAGAGGATCGTTCGGCGCGATGCGGACAGGGTATGTACGAATGACATGATGCGGTCCTCATGGAATTGAAATTGATAAACTGTCTCAAAATGATACTAAAAAAAAGCCGGTTCGTCAATGGCGGCAGCGAGAACAGAGGCCGTAGAGCTCAAGTCGGTGGGTTTTGATCGTAAATCCGTTCCGGGTGGCCACTTCTTCCTGTAGCCGTTCAATTTCCTCGTTTTCAAATTCCACGATCTTCTCGCAGCCGGTGCAGATGAGGTGATCGTGGTGGCCCTTGTGCGACACGTTGTCGTATTTCGTCTGAGAGCCGAAGTGCCGGGCTTGTGCCAGGCCGGCATCGCAGAACAGATTGAGTGTCCGGTAGATGGTCGCGAGCCCCAGATGAGGGTCGGACTTCGCCAGCTGGTGATACATGGCTTCCGCGGTAATATGCTCTTGCCGGAGGAAAGCGCTCAGAATCAATTCACGTTGGCGGGTGAGCTTGAGCTGATGTTTGCCCAGGTGTTCCTTCAGGGCCTGCATTTCCTTCACATGTGTATTTGCCAAGAGGGGCCTCCGATGGGGCTCATTAAAGACGAAACTTGCCCGACTGGTCAAGGGGTGTTGTGCCGAGTGGCTTAAAGGGGAGGAATTGACGGAGATATTCGACAGTGCCTATAGTGCTCCGCTCAAAAAAGACGGAAGAAAGGAAGGACTCCCGGCATGCGAAAGCCCAATCAGATTACGGTCGACCGGGCGCTCTTGCTCTATGCCCTGCATCTGGCGGAGCCTCACGGGCTGCTCAGCGATGTGAAGCTGCAGCAACTGTGTTTTCTGTGCGAGCTGCAGATGTTCGGCAAAGGCTTTAAAGGCTTTCACTTCGAGTTTTTCCGGTTTGCCTATGGAGCTTTCAGCAAGGATCTCGATAATGACCTCATGTCGCTACGCCGGAAAGAACGGGTAGAAAACTTTACGCCGTCAGACCAGGCACAGGAAGAGGTTATTCCGTTGCTGGAGAAAGGTATTGAGGGGGTTGAGACGAACGAGAAGGTCGTGGAGATTCTGAAGGCGGTGGTCGCAATGTATGGGCCTCAAGATAGTGGAGCGATTACCCAGTCGGTCGAGTCAGTCGAATTGAGTACTCCTCAGCAACCAGAGTTCAAGATCCCGATCCGCGATATTGTTTTTCACACGACGCTCTTGGTGCCGTCTCGTATCGAAGTGCAGGCGGAGTTCACGTTGTCTGCTATGAGCTTGGCCAAGCTCAATCAGGCGATGGGATATTGAGAGGGGAACCGGGGTAACGGGATAGCGGGGTAGTGGGCATCTGGGGGTATCCCCTTACCCCATTGCCCCCGTGGACCTACTTGGTTTCTAACCGATACAGTTCGCCGTATTTTTTCTCAACATACGTTAAGAAAGGCTCAGGGTCGAGGCTCTTTCCCGTCACTCGTCGGGAGAGGTGATCCGGTGTGAACATCCTGCCCCAGCGATGAATCTTCTGTCCGAGCCAACGCTGCAGCACCATTAATTGCCCTGCTGCAATTTCATCCTCCAGATGGGGGATCTCTAGTTTGGCCTGTTCATAGAATTGAACAGAGTAGAGATTCCCGAGCGTATAAGTTGGGAAATAGCCGAAGGCGCCGAACGACCAGTGGACATCTTGCAGTACGCCTTCCGCATCGTTGGAGGGGACGATGCCCAGATATTCCTCCATTTTTTGGTTCCAGATCCCCGGCAAGTCCTCCGGGCGCGTCCGGCCTTCAATGAGATCCTGTTCGATTTCGAACCGCAGCATGATGTGGAGATTGTAGGTCAGCTCATCGGCCTCAACGCGAATCAGCGAGGGCTTTACGCGATTGATAGCCGCATAGAATTGTTCCCCATCGAGGGCACGCAATTGATGATGAAAGGTTTGCTGCAGCATGGGGTAAAAGAAACGCCAAAACGGTCGAGACCGGCCCACGCAGTTTTCCCACATCCGCGATTGGCTCTCATGAATGCCGAGCGAGACCGAGTCGCCCAGCGGCGTGCCGAAGTAGCGGGGGTCGAGCCCCTGGTCGTACAGGCCATGGCCGCCTTCATGGATGCAACTGAACAGGCAGGCTTGGAGATCGTGTTCGTGTACACGAGTCGTGACGCGCACATCCGTCGGATGGAATGATGTCGTGAAGGGGTGCGCCGACAGGTCGAGACGGCCCCGTTCAAAATCGTAGCCCATGGCGATCAAAACCATCCGGCCGAACTCCAGCTGGCGCGCCTGATCGAAGGTGTGAAATAACATCGTATCGTCGATCTGAACCGAGCTCTCCTGAATTTTCTTGAGCAGCGGCACGAGGCGCCCCTTAATCTGTGCGAACAGTGGACGTAATTCCTTGATGGTAGAGCCTGGTTCGTATTCATCAAGTAAGGCATCGTACGGTGAGTCCCGGTAGCCGAGGTACGCGGCCTCTTCCCGCTTGAGCGACAGGACGGTGCGGAGATTCGGGAGAAATTGCGAGAAGGACTGATTTTCCTTTGCCTCGGCCCATACTTGCTGCGCCAGCGAACATTCCCGGCTGAGCTTGATGACAAAGTCTGAGGGTAGTTTCTTCGCGCGGCTATAGTCACGCCACACTTCGCGGAGCAATGACCGTGAGGGTTCGTCCCAGGCCTCCCCTGGGCTGTCACGGATCTCACCGGTCTCTGGATCGATCCAGCTGGCGAGCAACCCTTCAATTTCCGGCGAGACGAGCTTCTGGTGCGCGATGCCTTGGAGCGTCGAAATTTGTTCGGCTCGTGCCTCGCCCCCGCCGGCCGGCATATAGGTTTCCTGATCCCACGAGAGGAGCGAGGCGGAGCTGTTAATGCGCTGGATCTCCAAGAGTCTGGTTGTCAAATCGGCCACAGTCTTTAGGGTTTTCAAAGTAGAGTGTCTCCCCCGGGAACCGTCATGCTATGATCGCGCCGGTCTGCATCCAGTGACGTAGTGTACGCAATAAACTGTACGTTTTCAAACGATGCAGGGTAGGTTACGGTCATGAATGGAAATTGCTCGATGCCCGTGAATAAAGACTGTAGCCACTGCGCATGACACCTCAGACAAACCGTCTGGCCTATGGCGCAATCATTGCTGCCGCTGTACTTTGGGGCGGGTCGATCGTGGCTCAGAAGCTGGCCCTGAGCGGATTCTCAGCTGTTGAAGCCTCGGTCCTGAGGGACATCGGTGGTTTGGCGATTCTCCTGAGCACCTGGTGGTGGCAGGAAGGAACTTTGGGCAAGCTGACCAAGGCGGATGTGCGCATGCTGGGACTGCTTGGGCTTGGCGTATTGGGCAACCACCTGTTCATTATGATGGGGCTCAAGTATGTGAGTGGGGCCGTGGGTGGGGTGATCATCGGATCGAGCCCTGTGGTGACCGCGCTGCTCTCGGCTCTGTTGATTCAGGATGTCCCCTTGCGCGCTGTGTGGGCCGGTGGTCTTCTGTCCTTTGCAGGGGTGGGGTTGGTCTCTGTGGCGGGATTTCAGGCCGCGGGCGATCAGCCGCTGCTTGGCAGTCTGCTGGTTTTCCTCGGCGTAGTGAGCTGGGCTCTTTATAGTATCGGTAGCCGGAACCTCATGGAGCGCCACTCTGCCCTCACAGTCAATTGGGCAACGCTGCTTGTCGCCACAGTCCTTCAAGTTCCCCTCTTGTGGATGGACCGCAAGATGCTGGATGCGGGAATCGGGTCCGTGTCGCCGGCGGACTGGATGGCGCTGGGCTATCTGGTCTTGTTCGCCACGGCGATCGCGCAACAGGCGTGGTTGTATGGCGTAAAGGGCGTTGGGCCCTCGCGCGCTTCTGTTTTTGGCAATCTGACTCCTGTGGCCGCCATCGTCCTATCAGCATTACTGTTGAATGAATCAGTGGGCATGAGCGAAATCCTCGGCATCGCTCTGATCTTGGCTGGAGTGTGGGTAGTCGATCGGCAAACCTCCCGTCTTTAGCAGACTGCTGAAAAACCCCGCCAGCGGCGTTCTCCCCTCGAAAGCATCCTCAACGTAGCCCTGAGGCTACGCCTCCGGTGCTTTCATCGGCTGCGGCCTTGCTGGCGGGATTTTTGAGCAGCCTACTCAGATCGAGGCCGTTCCGTTTTTCACGCCCTAAAGGGAAATAGCCAGGTTATCCTTCCCTGCGCGCATCGGACGATATACATGCTCCTTCCAAACTTGCTCGTTTTTCTCTAGGGATGGGGGCTGTTGATCTTCCACTGCGCGCGTCCACGAGGGCCTTCTGAGGCCGCGCGTTGCGCGAGCATAGAAGATCATCAGGCTCCAGCCCCTCCTCTGTTCTGGGAGCAAGAAGGATGGCCTGACTGTTTCCGTTCTCCATTCCTCTCTCGCCCTTGTCGCCGTGATTGCAGTATGATACGGCTCATTTTTTAGGCAAGGAGCTGCGCATGCTGGAGCAACGCATTGAGGAAGTGAATAAAGCGAACCATGCATTCTATGCCGCGTTCGGCAACCTCGATATTGTTGAGATGGATAGGGTCTGGGCGCACCAGGAATATGTGACCTGCATCCATCCAGGCTGGACCTTGCGGTCCGACTGGCCTTCGGTCCGCGACTCTTGGGTTCTGATCTTCAACAACACCTTTTCCATGACGTTCGAGCTAACCGATGTGACGATACAGGTGGCGGGCGATTTGGCCTGGGTCGTCTGCGTGGAAAACATCACCACCCATCAATCCGACGAACCGCAGCAGGCGCAGGTATTAGCCACGAACCTCTTTGAGCGGATCGGGGATGAGTGGTTGCTGATACATCATCATGGAAGTGCGGTCATGGGCTGATGGTTCCCCTGTGCTCCCGGAACGCGCACGATGAGACAGTGCTCGTTCGACGGGCGCAGTGGGGGAACCATTCAGCCCATGACCTTAAGGAGGTAGGGGGAGAGTTTTCGGATCGCGCGCCTTTGGAAGGCCCTCGCCCGGGTTAATGGTACGTCTCGGCGTGCCATTGGGCGGGCGGGTGATAAAGCTGTGCGCACGGTGAGAGCTGGCAGGCCACTCCCCGATTGAGAGAGTGGTGAAGAGAAAGAGGAGATGCGGCAGAGCGAGTTCTACGTGTTGCCGTTATTGCCGTTTGGTGTAGAATACACCCATGAGCTTAAAGGAACTTGAAGCTGAGGCACTGAAGCTGGATCCGAAGGCGCGCGCGCGTTTGGCCGGCAAGTTGTTAGAGAGCCTGGAGAATCTTTCCGAAGAAGAAAACACGCGGCTGTGGGCCGAGGAGGCTCAGCGGAGAGATGCGGAGATGGATGTTAATTCTGGCTCCAGTTGCTCGGCTGCAGAGGCATTTCGTGAGGCGCGGGCTAAACTGAAGTGAAATGGAGCGAGTCTCCTATCATCGATTAGCCCGCCGTGAGTTGAATGAAGCCGCACAGTTTTACAATTCTGAAAGCCCGGGCCTTGGACCGGCTTTTCTAGACGAGGTCGAGCGCTGCACCCAAGCCATTGTCGATTACCCTGAGGCCGGCTCACTGATCATCGGGTCAGTCCGCCGCCGGCTGGTTCTCCGGTTTCCCTACGCGATCCTCTACACGATCAAACAAGACGGGCTACGAGTGCTTGCGGTCATGAATCTGAAGCGCCGGCCCATGTATTGGGTGGGCCGTGAATGAAGGGTGATGGGCTGAGGCGGTTCGCTCTCTGTGCTCGCGCAACGCGCGGCCTCAGAAGGCCCTCGTTGGACGCGCGCAATCGGAGACCAACCAACTCCCTCCCCCATTGTTTAAGGGATTGGGGGAAGGTCAAAAAGCGGTACGATCATGATGGGAAATGGCATGGGGGTGTTTCCGTGCTCGCTGAGGGCGCACGCAAGAATGATTGAATAGTGAATTATGGGCGGTGCTCCCTCAATGCGCGCACTCGAAACACCCCCAGGCCCTCCCCTGTTGTGTATTGTGTAGGGATGAGGGGGAGAAGAAATTCTGAGACGCCCGGTTTCAGAAGTCCCTTGTTGGCTGGAATACTGCGGGCTGATAGCCGGATAGACTGCGGAAGTTGCAGTGTATCCCAGTAGGCGCAGCAGGACGAAATATTGAATCAGTTTTGGAGTCGCAAGTAGACTTGCCTTCCAGTGGGGTGCTGAGGCTTCCGTGCTATGTTGCACGGGTAGGCCGCAGCAGACTAATTAGTTAGGCCGTTTATGCCGTCACCGGACGAAATCAAGCAGCGCCGCAAGTTGAACAGCGCCTTTCTTGCCGGAGAGAGGATTCTCGGAATCAAGTTCCGGCACAACTCTCAGGTCGCATTTATCGGCACAGATGGTATTCGCTGTGAGGGCTGGATTGTGGGCGTTGGACCGGTTGAGCCAGAGCCGGTTTACACCATTGAGCGTTGCGACGGCGGCGGTGATGAAGAGGTGCTCGAATCGAAGCTGGAGCTTATCGTTGATCCTCATGAACACCTAACGGCCTAACCATGCGCTGCAGCGAACCCGGCCATCGCGCTCTGGTTGCAATCCACGCGTGCCGCGGGCCGGGTCGCTGAGCTTGGGTCGTTAGGGGGGGATGACTGCGCAACAATTCAGATGAAGAAATAGGGACATTCTGATTTTCTTGACGCCCAATGCGAGCAACAGCCAGCAACAATTCAAAAAATCCCCATTCCCTTGTCTCCATGTTCGAGGAGCAGGAATACGGTGCTGGAACCGTTTCTTTGGTATGCAGTCCTCTATTCAATCAGATCAAATAAGCTGTGCGTGCTTGCGGTTGTGAATTTGAAACGGTGACCGATGTATTGGGTGTGTCGAGAATGAACGATGACGGGCTGAAGTAGGTTCACGCTCTGTGTCGGCCAAGGACTCTTCTTCGAGAGCAGAGACACAGGAGGGGTCGAGTATGGAAATCGTCTACATTGCCATCGGCATCTTCTTGGTCTGGCTTGTCCGAACCCTACACAATATCAGGGTCCGTGACCAGGAAGAGGCGAGCAAGAAGATCGCGTTCGACAAGTGGGCTAAAGAACAGCAGGATCCACACATCGTATCCATGGTACAGAACCTCATGCGTGAAGGGCGTTTTAAGACCTGGGAAGAGGCGGTGACACATGCCGAAGGGACTCTCAATAGGCCGTCGACGAAGCCTTCTTCAGATAGCCAGGCCAACGACAAGGAAGAGACATCTTAAACATGTGGCAGGAACCGTTTCTTAATGAGCTGGCGTGGAACGTTAGGGTTTTGGCGCTGAGGCGGTGGGAACTTCTTCGACGCGGATGGTGTTGGCCCATTCGGCGACGAGGGGGTCACGTTCCTCCATCGTCATCCCGGCATACTTCATGAACATCTGCGGACCTTTGCGGCGTCGCCAGGTGAGATAGCGCAAGAAATATGCTTGGCATACGCGATGGTTGCTGGCTGAGCAGGGATCTTGGCTTGGAAGCTTTCAACTGATCACATGTCGGATGTTCAAGTAGAGCGCCTTCGGTCAGCCTAAGCCGATGATGACATTAGGCACACGTTCGGCTAGACTGGATGCATGAAACCGTTTCGTTGGAGCCATGAGAAAAATGAACAGCTGAAAGCTGAGCGGAATGTGTCCTTTGAGGAGATCGTGCTTGCGATTGAAGCCGATAGATTGCTCGACATTGTCGCGCATTCCAATCCTGGCAAATATCCGAATCAACGAATGTTTGTTGTCGCAGTCGAGCACTATGTCTACTTGGTTCCGTTTGTGGAAGAGGATGAGTACTATTTTCTTAAAACGGTTATTCCGAACAGGAAGGCTACCCGTGACTATCTGAAAGGCGGTGTCTAAATGAAGAAGCGTAGACAGTCGTATGAAGAGCGAATTTCCGAAGACTATGAGAAAGGCCGCTTTAAGTCTATTGGCCCATCAAAAGCTGAATTGGAAAGCTTCAAAGAAGCGGCACGGGCTACATTCATCAAGGACCGGAGGGTCAATGTTCGATTGTCCTCACCCGATCTAATGGATATTCAAACCCGTGCAGCTGAAGAGGGCGTGCCGTACCAAACGCTCATCGCTAGTGTACTGCATAAGTTCGTGACAGGTCGGTTCACGGAGAAATCATCACGTCTAACCACGCGTTCAAGCGGACGCGCCAAACGACGGCGCGCCGCTTAGCTCCGCGTTAGGCATCGCCAATCCTTCGGTTGCGACATGATTCGACTATGAAGCGGACTAGACGGATCACCACGGCGGTATCACCTACGGGCGCGCCGTTCCTCCACCGAATCGTGAGTCTCCCCGAGAAGTTCGATTCAACTCGATATCCGTTCAACATCCAGGCGTTGTCTCACGGGATCGATTTATCGCTTCGGACCAATGTCACTTTTTTCGTTGGCGAGAACGGTAGTGGGAAGTCCACGCTGCTCGAAGCGCTTGCGGAGTGTTGCGGATTCAATCCTGAGGGTGGGAATCGCGATCATAATCGGGAGGTCTTCGCCGACCGGTCAGATCTGGCGCAGGCCCTCCGACTATCGTGGTTCCCGAAGGCGACTGAAGGCTTCTTTATGCGGGCCGAAGCTTCTACAATTTCGCCACGCACATCGAGCAGGTATCCGATCTGCGGGCGTACGGCGGAAAATCGCTACACGAGCAGTCCCACGGTGAATCCTTCCTCTCGCTTTTTGCAAATCGTTTTGAGCAAGGACTTTACATCCTTGACGAGCCGGAGGCTGCGCTGTCACCGCAACGGCAACTGTCGTTTCTCAAGATCATTCACGACCTTGAGACTCCCGGGCATGCGCAATTCCTCATCGCGACGCACTCGCGGCACGGCAGATCGTTCGTGATCTGCCAAGAACCGGACACGTGCTGATCATCAGCGATGGGGTGTTCAGCATGGACGGCGACCT
>NEWR02000009.1:327896-382770 GCA_002869885.2 Nitrospira sp. CG24C | reverse complement strand
CTCGCAGAACGCGCACGATAAGAATGTGCTCGTTCGATGCGCGCAGGAAGGGCAGCCTCAGCCACTCCCTCCAAGAAAGACATAAGAACCTGGAAGGCCCTCGTTGGACGCGCGCAAGTTGAGAGCAGAACCGCCTCAGCCCATTGTTTAAGGGTGGGGGGAAAGAGAGGACTGTTCGACGGGCGCAGTGGGGGAACCATTCAGCCCATGAACTTTGTCGTTAACCGACCGTAATCCTAGATCAAGTCATGCTCGGAACGAAGACCGACAAAAAGAACATCGAGCTCCTGAAGTTGGTTGCCCAACTGCGTGATCATATCGACATCCACCGCATCATCGGATTAAACGTTGACTCGCTTCAGAATAGCGATATCAGCAACGTGTTCATTGGCTATCTCCAAAAGGTGGCCCAAGAGTCCCTCGCCATCTACTTCTGTAAGACATTCGAATCGTCGACACGAAACGAGCTGAATTCCATTTCTGGAATAGTCGACTCACTCCCACAGACAACTCTCGCTCATGAGCAGAAAGCAGCATTTTTTGCCTTTGGGAAAAAGTATGGGAACGATACGGAGCCCACAGAAGCGAAGTCTTATCTCAAACAGACATTTAGCCTCTTCTGTGGCATCCATTCTGGGACGCTGGATCGCCTGAAAGAATTCCGTGACACGATTGGCGCTCACAGTGACTCAAGGGCTGCCATCGACTCTCTCCCATCCCATGCCGAATTCGAGGCCCTATATAGTTTCGCGGCTGATTTCTACGGCCTGGTTTCTCGTTCCGTAATCAACGCCGGTCCCGCGATGGTGCCAAGGCAGGCGGGTAAGGGGTTGGTTAAACTCATGGAGTCTATGGGGGTTAAGGCTCCAAAGTTTGACTTTGAGGCCGATGAATAAGCAGTCTTGAGGTGCTACCGCAGAGAGCATTGCAGCTGTCCGCTCTCAACCGCGGAGTTTTCGCGTTAGGTTTTTGGCGCTGCGGCGGTGGGGGCTTCTTCTACTCGGATAGTGTTGGCCCATTCGGCGACGTAGGGGTCTCGTTCTTCCATCGTCATTCCTGCATACTTCATAAACATCTGCGGGCCTTTGCGGCGGCGCCAGGTGAGATAGCTCAAGAAATGGACTCGGCAGATACTGTGGGTGCCGGCTGGGGCATAGACTTTGGCTTGGCAGCCGTGAATCATACATCTGAGATCGTGCATCGCGTTCTCCAATTCCGAGCCATAGTATGCAGAACGGAAGGGTTGATTATCAACCTTGACCTGTTGCTCACGTTCCGGTAAGTCCATCCTCATGAAGAGTCCGCTTTCTATTCTCCTCTTACTCCTGGCCGTGATCGCTTCCCTTTCGAGCTGTGTGTCAGCATCGCGAGAGGGGCTTCCTCCTGGGAGTCCCTTTGCCGAGAAGGCGGCCGTTTCGGCAAATTTGCTGCCTCAAGGGATTGCGGTGGGGGATGTGACGAGCCAGTCGGCACTGCTTTGGCTGCGGACCGATGGGCCGATGATGGTACAAATCGAGTGGGCGACGGTGGCAGCCTGGGATAGCCTGTCGAAGTCTGGGACAGGCATCACTCCTGTGGTACGGACGCCGTTGTTCACGACCGGCCAGGAAACGGACTTTACCCTGACGATTTCCCTTGAGGGGCTGACACCGGCCACACGATATCGATGGCATGTATTCGCCGGCACGAAGGGTCGTGATGGCGCACCGACTGAGGCTGGAATGGCGGCGCAAGGGGAGTTCACGACGCTTCCCGATGTGCAGAGTCATGTGACTGTGACCTTTGCCTGGAGTGGTGATCTTGGCGGTCAGGGGCGTTGCAGGCGTGGTGCTGCCGGATACCCGATCTTCGATGTGATGCATGCCCAGCACCTCGATTTCTTTCTATTTCTTGGCGACTCGATATACAGCGACAACCTCTGTCCATCTCCTCCGAACGAGCCTGGCGCTGACTTTCTGGCGGCGACCCTGCCCGAGTACCGCGCACGTCATCGTTATCAGCGAGGTGCAGAGGCTCTGCAGCGGTTTCTCAGCAGTGTTCCGGTTTATGCGATTTGGGACGACCATGAAGTGCGGAACGATTTTTCCGGGCCCTTTGACAGCCAGATGCCAGCTGGGCGTCAGGCGTTGCGCGAGTATTGGCCCATCCGCGTGGAACCCGATGATCCCCATCGGCTTTATCGGACAGTGCATGCCGGGGCAGATCTTGAGCTGTTTATCCTCGATACGCGACAGTATCGGAGCTTGAATGCCGATCAAGACGGTCCGGCAAAGACGATGTTGGGAGAGAAGCAGCTTCAATGGTTGCTGAGCGGGCTTACAGCATCGACTGCGACGTGGAAAGCGATTGTGACCACGGTGCCGCTTTCCATTCCGAAGGGAGGAAACGCCGACGGCTCCGGGAACGATGGCTGGGCCGGGGGGCCTGGCATCCCAGGGTTTGAACGGGAGCGTCAAGTGATTGTGGACCACATTCTCGGACGAAAAGTGAAGAACGTGGTGTTCCTGGCAGGCGATGTTCACTATGTGCAAGCGAACGAATACGATCCGAACGGTGATGGGATTCCTGATTTCCATGAGTTTGTGGCTGGTCCGTTGTCCGCTGCGCCTGGCCGACTGGCGCCGGCCAATGTGGAATTGCGACCGACCAGGTTGATGAATGAAGGTGGGTATATGAATTTCGGCCTGGTGCAAGCCACGAAGGCCTCATTCGATGTGACAGTCCTCGACGAAACCGGGGCCACGCGGTTTTCCCATCGTCTAGCTGCCAAGTAACCGGGTGTATCTTCAAAAGTCCCCTTGAAATCTGGATGGGTGGCCAGTTACGGTACAGAATCGTTGTGCGTGTGTGCGAGACTGAGATGCTGTTGCAGCTGATTTCCATATTGGGCGCGCTGATGGTGTTATCTGCCTATGGCCTGATTCAGGGTGGGGTCTGGAATGAACTGAATGCGGGATACCTTGCGTTGAACATCGTTGGGTCGTTGCTGTTGGGAATCGTCGCGATTGCGGATCAGCGGGTTGGATTCATTTTCTTGGAGTTTGCGTGGGCCGGCCTGGGGTTGGTCGGCGTCGCCAGAGCTATAAAGGCTCGGCGTACTGCAAGTTAACTGTGCTCGGATGAAAGGACTACACAGATGGCAGGGTTGATGTCGGCGGATGAGATTTTTGAACAGGCTCAAAATGCCGCTGCTGCGGCGACGGGGCTCGATGAAAAGGCCATGCAGATCGATTACCCGTCACTCAAAGAAAAGTTCCGTGCAGCCTTGGGGGATCGCAAAGTCGCGCGTTGCCATATCAACAAGTTTTTGCCGGAGGGCTACGAAGATCAGGGGCGCTTCAATCTCGTGCTGCTTACTGCCGGCAACGTGCTGTTCGATATGGTCATCGGCGACTCGTATTTTCGCTATGACGTGGTATCGGTCGGCCAGTTGGACAAGGTTCAGCTGATCGATGCGATGTGGGACAACAAAGAGAAGCGTCGTGAGGAACCGTTCCTGAGCCTGCGCCTGATGCATGGCGAAGAAGCGCATCTTCTGTTGGCGTTGGACGATGAGGAACGGGCCAGTCTGCTGAAGTTTGCGTCGGCGGTTATGGCAACACGAAATCCAGAAAAGTAGTTGTTTCGGAAGCGGCGTGCCTCCAAACCCTACGTGCTCATGGCTCCAGCAAAGGTACCAGCGTAGCGTGGCCTTTTTCGCGTGCACGATCGACCGGTCGTAGGCCTTTGGCATCCTTCGCCGTCTTGTCTGCTCCCTTCATCAACAGCATGACCGCGATCTCCTGGTGTCCTTGTTGTGAGGCGACATGGAGAGCCGTCCATCCGTTCGTCGTCACCGGTGTCACCTCCGCCCCTTTGTCCAATAGCAGTGCCACGATCTCCCGATGTCCCTTGCCCGCTGCGACGAAGAGAGGGGTCGCATTGTTGCCCAACCGTACTTGCTTGATGTCCGCGCCACGATCCAACAGCAGGGCGACCACGTCACGATGCCCTTCTTGGGCCGCGATAAAGAGAGGGGGGTCGCCGCTCTCTGTTCTCACTTGCTTCACATCCGCGCCCTTATCTAACAGCAGTTCCACCACGGCTCGATGGCCCATCTCGACGGCGATGTGAAGCGGGGTCGCTCCGTCCATCGTCACCTGTTTCACATCTGCGCCTTTGCCCAGTAGCAGGGCCACAGCGTCTTGATGCCCCTTTTCAGCTGCCCTGTAAAGCGGAGTGATTCCGTCTTTGTCCGCCGCGTTGACGTCGGCCCCTTTTTCGATGGCTCTGGTGGCCTCGCCGAGATCCCCTTTGTGAACTGCCGTAATCAGGGCCTCATCCACCGGTAACATAGCCAGGATCATCGGCATCAGTCCGAACACGGCTATAAGAACCATCCAGCGTTGTTTCATCTGTCGGCTAGCTCTTTACGTAAAAGGGCAAGGTGTGGACGGTGGCAGGATGTTTGCGACCGTCGAATTCCACCGTCAGCTCAGTGCCTGTCTTGCTGAAATCCCGCAGCGGAAATCCGAAGGCGATCACTTGATTGAGCTGCGGCGAATGGGTAGCACTGCTGACCCATCCGACTTCACGATCGTCCGCAAAGAGTATGGCTCCCTTCGAGGGCACCATGGCATCCTTCATGACTAGTCCCACCAGATGACGTCGTACGGTGCCGTAGGTATCCATCCTCGCCACGACTTCTTGCCCGGGATAGCAGCCCTTATTCAAGCTGAAGGCTTTCCCTTCCAGGTTCGCTTCCGGTGGGACGATTTCTTCGTTGAGATCCGGCCCGGCCTTCGGCAGTCCTGCTTCGATGCGGAGGGTCTCACGCGCGTGGCCGCCGACCGCCTTGATGCCGTATGTTGCGCCGGCCTCCATGAGCCGTTCCCAGGCCGTGTGGAGGGCATCGGCAGGCAGTAATATCTCTAGGTCATCCTCTCCGGTTTCTTCTGTACGCAGGACGAACGAGGCATGGCCGCCGATCTGGGCGGCGATGGCGCTCACGGGCTCGAGGTCGCTCATCTCTACGCCGAAGGCGGCGCTGACAGTCGTGCAGGCCTTGGGCCCACTGACAAGCAAGAGTCCCCAGGACTCTGCACAGTTCTCCATCTTCGCGTTGATGCCGTAGAGCAGAAACTTTCGGAGGGCTTGGAAAGTGGCCTCGCCGACCTCACCGACATCTTCTACCCACAGACTGTCGGAGAAGACATAGACCCGAAAGTAGCCAAGCATCTTGCCCTTGTGGGTGAGAAAGCTCGAATAGCGGCCCTCGCCTAGCTGGAGTGGGAGAATATCGTTGCTGATGAGGCCCTGCAGCCATTTCACACGATCGTCGCCGGCGACGCGGATCTTGCCCCGGTGCGAGAGGTCGGAAAGTCCGACTGCCTGGCGTACTGCCTGATATTCCGTGAGCCACTCTCCATAGTGAGCGGGCATGTCCCATCCGGCAACCTCTTCGAAGGTCGCGCCAAGCTTCGTGTGGTGGTCGTGGATGGGTGAGTGCTTCATTGTGAAATGGTCAATGGTAAATGTTTAATGTTGGATGAAACGTAATATTGAAAATTAAACATTCAACATTACCTCTTCCACGAGGTCTTTCAGCCGTGAGGAGAACTCATTGCGCGAGACAATCTTGGTCACTCCAAGTGCTCTGGCCTGGTTAAAGGTATCGACTTCTTCATGATTGGCGAAGGCGAGGATGGGAATGGCCTTCATGCCCGTATCGGCCTTGAGTGTTTCCAGGGCTTGAAAGGCATCCAGTCTCTCGTCATTCATGTTCAAAATGAATGCAGATGGGGTCATGGCCGAAGCCTTTTCGGCAATATCTTGTTGTGTGCGAGCCCGTTCAATCTTGTAGCCCTTCGCCATCAGGGCATCGCGGACTTTGGTGTAAAAGAAAATGTCGGTGACAGCGACGAGGATTGTTTTTTCGTTTGTTTGGTTCATCTGGTTGATTTGGTATTGAACAAGAGAAACAAAATAAACTAAATAAGCCAAACAAACGAGTTTAGTTCAACGAACTGATCAGTCGTCCCAACGCTTTTTTGGCCAAGGCGTAATTGGGATTGAGGGCCAGAGCTTTCTTGTAAGAATCGATGGCTTCGGTCCATTGCCCCTTGCGCTCGTAGACCCGGCCCAGGTTGAGATGAGGGAAGGCCGGGCTCTCATAGCGTCTCGCCTGCAGGGCTTTCTGAAACCAGACAATCGCTTCATCGAGTTCGCCTTTTTCGATCAGATAGGCCCCAATGTCATTGTAGGGGTTGCCGAAGTCCGGGTCTTGCGCGATCGCCTTGTGACATTCCTCGATCGCATCGTCAAGCCGTCCCATAAAACTATAGGTCCATCCGAGGAAGGTGTAGGCCTCGGCTGTCGGATGAGTCTCAATCGACTTCTTATAGAGCGTTATAGCCTCTTCCAGTTCGCCCTTCATCTGGCGTTCATAGGCCTGCTGGAAGAGTTGCCAAGCTTCTCGCTTGTCTTCTTCGTGGCCTTCGCCTTGTATCAAAAAATCTTGCACATCCATAGTTAGGCCGATGAAAAAGGTCCCCAGCGTCGTTCTCAGTCGTGCGAACTCCTCAACGTACCCCTGAGGGTACGCCTCCGGGTTCGCACTCCTTGTGGCCTTGCTGGATGACCTTTTTGATCGGCCTCCAGGAACCGCGAGGACAGGTTATTCATTTTTCAGCTTCTTTTTGATCAATTCCGCTCCGTAGCGCCCTGATAGCAACATCGAGCCAAAGGCTGGGCCCATACGTGGGGTACCGTAGACTGCCGCTACGGCTAATCCAATCACGAAACAGTTGGGATAGACCTCGCCGGTTCGGTCCATCACCTCTTCTTCGGAGCGAGAGACCCACATGGCGCCGTTGCCGGGCACGGCTTTGTAGAGATTGCGTTTATGCAAGAGCTCTACGACGACGGCATCGTGGCCCGTTGCATCCACCACGATCTTGCTTTCGAGCGCGATGGGGTCCACGTGGAGGATGTCATGGCCGGCCATTTCAGCTGTCGTATTATTGACCACCACGCCTTCGAGGATGCCGTCGCGACGTAAAACGAGATCGACGACTTTCGTGAGGTTCATGATCTTGGCGCCGCCTCTGTATGCGGCGGCAATCAGTGCGCCGGTGGCGTGCGGGGGATCGACCATGTACATGCCCTCGCATTCTGTGATCTTCTTGCAGGGTACGCCGATCTCTTCGAGGATCTCATTGGCCGGTTCGCAGATCGTGGCTTTGTTCATCAGGTAGCCACCCGTCCAAAAGCCGCCGCCAAGGGCAAGGCTCTGTTCAACGATGACCGTCCGGAATCCCATCGCCGCCAGATCATGGGCGCAGATTAACCCGGAAGGTCCGGCTCCGACAATGATCACATCGCTCTCGATAATCTGGTCGAATTCTTTGTAGTATTCCCGCGCAATCTGACGAGTAATATCTCGCTCACGCAATGGTGCTAGTTTTGGCTTTGCCATGGTGGATCCTTGTTAATCGTAAAACGTGAACCGTTAATCGTTGCCGGTATGAATGGGGAGTGCCCGAATCACACGTTTAACGTTGAACGAACAACGGTTAACGATAGATTTCGGCTCCTGTTTTTTTGAACTCTTCTGCCTTTTCCTTCATGCCGATTTGAATCGCTTGCTGTTCATCCACCTGTAATTGTGCGGCATAGTCACGGACATCCTGCGTGATCTTCATCGAGCAGAAATGAGGGCCGCACATGGAGCAGAAGTGCGAGATTTTTGCGGCATTGTCCGGCAAGGTCTCGTCGTGGAAAAGTTTTGCCGTGTCCGGATCGAGCGACAGATTGAACTGGTCTTCCCAGCGAAACTCGAAGCGAGCTTTGGATAAGGCGTTGTCCCGAATCTGCGCGCCTGGATGTCCCTTGGCGAGATCTGCCGCGTGGGCGGCGATTTTGTAGGTAATGACGCCGGTTTTCACATCTTCGCGGTCTGGGAGGCCCAGGTGTTCTTTGGGTGTTACATAGCAGAGCATCGCACAGCCGAACCACCCGATCATCGCTGCGCCGATGCCGGAGGTGATGTGGTCGTAGCCCGGCGCGATGTCGGTTGTGAGAGGCCCCAGCGTATAAAAAGGCGCTTCCTGGCAGGCCTTCAGCTGTTTTTCCATGTTGACCTGGATCATGTGCATGGGCACGTGGCCCGGTCCTTCAATCATGACCTGGACGTCGTGGCGCCAGGCAATCTTGGTAAGTTCACCCAAAGTGTCCAGCTCCGCGAATTGCGCTTCGTCGTTGGCATCGGCAATGGAGCCGGGACGCAACCCGTCGCCCAAACTGAACGACACGTCGTAAGCCTTCATGATCTCGCAGATCTCTTCGAAGTGCGTATAGGTGAAGTTTTCTTGATGATGCGCCAGGCACCACTTCGCATGGATCGCTCCGCCGCGAGACACGATACCGGTCATACGTTTGGCGGTCATCGGCACGTAGGCGAGGCGCACACCGGCATGGATGGTGAAGTAATCCACGCCCTGCTCGGCCTGTTCGATCAGAGTGTCGCGATAGATTTCCCAAGTCAGGTCTTCGGCCTTGCCGCCGACTTTTTCGAGCGCCTGATAGATCGGCACGGTGCCGATCGGCACTGGTGAATTACGGATGATCCATTCGCGGGTTTCGTGGATATTCTTACCGGTGGAGAGGTCCATGACTGTGTCGGCGCCCCATCGAATGGACCAGATCATCTTCTCGACTTCTTCTTCGATGGAGGAGGCGACCGCGGAATTGCCGATGTTGGAGTTGATCTTCACTAGGAAATTCCGGCCGATGATCATCGGCTCGCTTTCCGGATGGTTGATGTTGGCCGGGATGATCGCACGGCCACGGGCGACTTCATCGCGGACGAATTCCGGTGTGATGACGGAGGGAATACTTGCGCCCCACGATTGGCCTGGATGCTGGGTGACCCCGCCGCCATGCCCATTCCGCGAGGCCAGTTCGCGCGCCACTTCGCGGGATTGATTTTCACGGATCGCAATGAATTCCATCTCCGGTGTGACGATGCCTTGTCTGGCGTAATGGATCTGGGTCACGTTCATGCCTGACTTGGCTCGCAAGGGCTTGCGAATATGCTGGAACCGGAGTTCGTCCAGCTTGGGATCGGCTGCCCGCAAGCGGCCATAGTGCGAAGAGATATCCGAAAGTTCGACCACATCGTTCCTGCCGATCACCCAGTCTCGGCGGTAAGGTGCCAATCCAGTCTTCGCGTCGATTGTGACGTTCGGGTCTGTGTAGGGGCCGGAGGTATCGTAGATCGTGATCGGTTCATTGACGGTGGGCGTGCCCCCATTCATCGACTTAGTAGCGGTCAGACTGATTTCTCTCATTGGAACCTGCACGCCGGCCTGAGTTCCCTGTACGTACACCTTGCGAGAGGCAGGGAACGGCGTGGTCGTCAAGGCCGATCCGGCAGTCTTGTGTCCGTTACCACTTGCTGCTCCATTGCTGATCGTATGGTCGCTCATGAGGAGACCCTTTCTCCAAAACGTGAACTTGCGAAGTCGTCAAAAATAAAAATGCCACACCACGAGCAGGGGGTGCGGCAGAGAGACCAACAGTTCCAGTTGTTCTCGCTTCCCTACGCTGGTATTACCCAGGTCAGGTTCTGAGGGTCATCCGTTCGGGCGGACTCTCAGCCGTGTGGCTCCCCTAGCTTTGAGCGGGAATCGTATCGCCGGCCTCCTGCGTTGTCAACGGGGTATTAGGCCTATTTCAAGGTTAAGGCTTAGGTTGAGGCTGAGGGAAAAAGCGTCTGATCTTCGCTCAACCTTGGCCTCGACCCCAGCCTGCTTCATTGATTGTGGGGAAACCCTCACGTAGAATGACCCACTACGCTAGTCAGCCAAGGAGCCTATGCAGACGGTCTCGACACTTCCTGCCCCGATCACGGATTACCAGCAACTGCCTGCGGAGGAGTTATTCCGCCGGACGGTTGAGGCGAAACGTGTGCTGGGTGATCGGGTTATGATCCTAGGCCATAATTATCAACGGGATGAAGTCATCGAGCATGCGGACTTTCGTGGAGATTCTCTCCTGCTCTCAAAACTGGCAGCCGAGCGGTCGGAGCGGCCCTATATCGTCTTTTGCGGCGTGCATTTCATGGCCGAGACCGCCGACATTCTGAGCCGTTCCAAGCAAACGGTGATCCTCCCGGACATGGCAGCAGGCTGCTCCATGGCGGACATGGCGGCCATCGAACAGGTCGATCAATGTTGGGAGACGTTGGGACGAATCCTTTCCGTGGAAGAGACCGTCATGCCGGCGGTCTATGTGAACTCTGCCGCAGTGCTTAAAGCCTTTTGTGGCGAACATGGCGGGATTACCTGTACGTCTTCCAACGCGAAGGCGGTGATTGAATGGTCCTGGGCCAGGCGAGAGAAAATTCTCTTCTTCCCGGACGAGCACTTGGGCCGGAATACGGCCAACAAGATGGGCCTGCCGCGAGAAGCGATGATCGTCTGGGATCCCTATCAACCCAACGGGGGCAATACGCGTGAGGCGATCAAGCGCGCAAAACTCATTCTCTGGAAAGGCCACTGCAGTGTGCACCAGATGTTCCAGCCCGTGCACGTGGACAATTTCCGCAAGCAGTATCCGGATGGGAAGGTGATCGTCCATCCCGAATGTCACGAGGATGTGGTCAATAAGGCAGACCTGTCCGGGTCCACAGAGTTTATTATCCGTACGGTGACGGCAGCGCCGTCCGGGACGGCATGGGCAGTGGGGACTGAATTGAACCTGGTCAATCGATTGAAGCGTGACCTCACCGATAAGAAAGTCTTCTTTCTCTCCTCCACGGTCTGCCAATGCGCGACGATGTTCCGGATCGATGGAGCCCATCTCTGCTGGGCGATGGAAAACCTTGCCGACGGCCACGTCGTGAACCATATCGTCGTTCCAGGCGACGAGAAACATTGGGCGAAGGTGGCGCTGGACCGCATGATGTCTGTCAGCTAGCTGGCAGGATGGTGAAAAAGATCCCCGGCTTCGTTCTCGTTTCGCTCCAACCCTCAACGTACCTCGAACGGTACGCCTCGGGCTCTCGCTCACTGCGGCCTTGCCGGAAATCTTTTTGACCATCCTGTAACGGCCATCAGTTTAGGCTAGTACCCCAGCCCTTCCTTTGGGTATATTCCTACATTTACTGTGCTAGCCGTGAAAGCCTGAAATGCCCATGGATTACAAAGCAACGCTCAATCTTCCGAAAACCGATTTTCCGATGAAGGCGAATTTGCCGCAGCGGGAGCCTGAACTCCTGGCCTCGTGGGAGAGAGGACGGTTGTACGAACAGATTCAGGAGGCGGGGAAAGGCCGGCCGTTGTATGTCTTGCACGATGGGCCGCCCTACGCCAATGGCCGGATTCATATCGGTCACGCGCTGAACAAGATCCTCAAAGACATCATCATCAAATCGAAGACGATGGCGGGCTATCAGGTGCCTTACGTGCCGGGGTGGGATTGCCATGGTCTGCCGATCGAACACCAAGTGCTTAAAGAACTCGGCGACAAGAAAAAAACGCTCGATACTCCGGCCATCCGCAAACTCTGCCGGGAGTATGCGGAAAAGTTTTATGCGATACAGCGTGAGGAGTTTCAGCGGCTCGGTATCCTAGGCGATTGGCAGCAGCCCTATCTCACGATGAATCCCGGCTATGAGGCCACGATCATTCGCGAGTTCGGGAAATTCGTGGAGCGGGGAGGTGTCTATAAAGGACTGAAGCCGGTGCTCTGGTGTACGGCGGATCAAACCGCCCTAGCCGAGGCGGAGGTCGAATACGAAGACCACACCTCTCCCTCGATCTATGTGAAGTTTCCGTTGGTCACGTCGCCCACGGTGCTCAGCAAGACGTTCCCCGATATCTCATTTCCTCTCGGCATCAAGTCGGTCTCCGTCGTGATCTGGACAACTACCCCATGGACCCTTCCTGCCAATCAAGCGGTCTGTCTCCATGCTGAGATCGACTATGCGTTTGTTCAGACCGGCGACGAAGTGCTGATCGTGGCGGAGAAGCTTCTTGAAAGCATGACGAAGGTCTGCAAACTCGAAGGCGTGCGGGTGCTCGGGGTGAAGAAGGGGCGCGAAGGGTTTGAAGGGATCGAGACGCAACGGCCCCTGACCACCGGCCTGTCACCCATTCTACTCGGCGACTTCGTCACCCTCGATCAGGGAACCGGTTGTGTCCATATCGCGCCTGGTCACGGCATGGAAGATTACATCCTCGTCCTTGAGCACAATGCCAAGGCTTCGCCTGGTGAACGGTTGGAGATTCTGGCGCCGGTCGACAACGGTGGGCGGTTTACCGATGTGGTGAAAGAGTTTGCCGGCCAGCATGTGTTGAAGGCGAATCCGAAGATTGTAGAGTTCCTGCAGGCCAACGGACGGTTGCTGGGTCATGGGTCGCTGAGCCACTCCTATCCTCACTGTTGGCGCTGCAAGAATCCCGTCATCTTCCGCGCCACCGAACAGTGGTTCGTGTCGATGGAGACGAACGAGCTTCGGAAAGAGGCGCTGGCGGAGATCGGACGGGTTCGCTGGATTCCAGCCTACGGACGTGATCGGATCAACGGGATGATCGAGAATCGCCCAGATTGGTGTTTGTCCAGGCAACGAGTGTGGGGCGTGCCGATTCCAGGCTTTACCTGCATGGGGTGCCGTTTTGTCCTGGCCGATCCGACCGTGATCGAACACCTTGCAACGTTGATGGAATCCAAAGGGGCCGATGTATGGTTTGAGCGATCGGCTGCCGATCTGTTGCCCAAGGGCACGGTCTGTTCGAAATGCGGCGGAACAGCATTCGAGAAGGAACGGGATATTCTCGATGTCTGGTTCGAGTCGGGAGTCAGTTATGCCGCGGTGTTGAAAGCACGGAAGTGGTGGCCGGCCGATCTCTACCTCGAAGGGTCGGATCAGCATCGGGGCTGGTTCCACAGTGCCTTGCTGGCTGGCGTCGTGACGGATCATCGCGCGCCATACAAGGCTGTCCTGACCCACGGTTTTGTCCTCGATGGGCAGGGCAAGAAGATGTCCAAGTCGGCGGGGAATGTCGTCGCGCCGCAGGACGTGATCAAACAATCGGGCGCAGAAATCCTGCGATTATGGGTCTCGGCGCAGGACTATCGCGACGATCTCAGGATTTCTCCTGAAATCCTGACCCATCTCATCGAGGCCTATCGAAAGATTCGGAATACCTGCCGTTTCTTATTGAGTAATCTGTACGATTTCGATTTGGAGAAGGACCGCATCCCCTATGAGCAGCTGCCTGAGTTGGATCGTTGGGCGCTGCATCGGCTCAGCGAACTGATTCCGCGGGTCAGGAAATCCTATGACGATTTTGAGTTCCACACGATCTTCCATGCGCTCAATAACTTCTGTTCGGTGGATCTGAGTTCCGTCTATCTGGATATTCTGAAAGATCGACTCTATACCTTCCGGGCCGACTCGCCCTTGCGGCGTGGATCGCAGACGGTGCTCTACGAGATCGTCGTCTCCATGACGAAGCTGATGGCCCCGGTGTTGAGCTTTACAGCCGAAGAGATCTGGCGGACCTTGGCGACACAGGCGGGAGGGCGTCTTGGAGCGAACAGTGTCCACCTGAGCGTATTTCCCGAGATCCAGCCTCAATGGCAGGATGCCGCGCTGGCCCAGCGATGGGAGCGGTTGTTGGGCTATCGCACAGAGGTACAGGGCGTACTGGAGGGAAGTCGGCGCGATAAAACGATTGGATCATCGTTGGAGGCGGCGGTGGAACTTCGGGCCGATGCTGACACCTACGAGTTTCTTCAGCCCTATAAGAAGGACCTGACCACGCTCTTCATCGTCTCACAGGTTGAACTGGTCGCCAGTGGCGAGGCAAAAAGCCCGCTGGCGATTATTGCAACAAAGTCCTCATTCGGAAAATGCGAGCGCTGTTGGAATTATCGTGAGGCGGTCGGCAAATACACCGACCATCCGACGCTCTGTGAGCGTTGCGTGGAGGCGGTGCAGTGATGAGCGGGCCTGCTCGTTATCTACTTCTGGCGGTACTCGCCGGCGCGATCATCGCGATCGATCAGGTAACGAAACTGTCCATCGTGCAGTCGATGCGGCTGAATGAGTCCATCCCGATTGTTCCCAATCTCTTCAGCTTGACCTATATCCGCAATCCCGGCGCTGCCTTTGGCTTGCTGGCCGGCAGCAGCGATGCGTTTCGCATGGTGTTCTTCGGGGTGACGTCGTTGTTTGCTCTGGCCCTGTTGGGGACGATCCTCTTCCGGTTGCCGAAGAAGGATTGGATGGGGCAACTCAGTATTGCCGGAATTCTTGGAGGGGCGATCGGGAATCTGATCGATCGATTACGCTATGGAGAAGTAATCGACTTTCTCGATGTCTATGTGGGTTCCTACCATTGGCCGGCCTTCAATGTCGCCGACTCGGCGATCAGCGTGGGAGTCGTGTTTTTGATTATCCATTTTGCCTTTGAGAAGAAAGATCTCTCCCTTCTGCCGCACGAATCTCCGCCAGCTTCTTAAGTGCGCGACGGGCACGTTTAGCGCGACTGGCGCGATGCGTAAGCCTGATTCCCCTAGTCTCGCTTTTCCCGCTCGTCCCGCCTGTCTCGCTATCCCACGGGCTACGTCGAGAGGGTGATGATGAATCCGCCCTCCTCGCGGAATTGGCGTTGTTGCTCGGGGGAAAACATCACGAGCGGTTCGGTGTGGCAGAACTGACATTCCTTCACCGTAACCGGGACGCTACCTTCTCCGAGGCTGGCTAAATGCTGCTTGGCGAGCGTCAACGCCGTCGCCTCATCCGTTGTCATCACGTCGAAGTGCAGAAGCCGCTTCGTGCCTTTCACCCACGTATCGAAGACATGAACTGTGTCGGATTGGGATTGAGCCATCGTAAAGTGCCCTCCTTTGTCGTGCGTCAAAAAGTTAGCTGCGCAATCGGGTTAACTATGTTCCTGGGCTCGTATTCATACGAAACAGATGACTCGGTAAATGCTGCTGTAGAATAACTGAAATCCCGAGCGCCTGTCCAATGATCCGTTGGCATGCGAGACAGGCGGGACGAGCAATCTGGTTTATTTGGTTTGTTTTGTTTATCTGGTTGATTTGGTTCATCTGGTTAGTTTCGTTCAACCAAACAAACCAGATAGACCGAACAAACCAAATGAACGAGCACCCTGCTAAAAGCCGAAGATATAGAAGACAACAATGCCCATGAGTATGCGGTAGTAGGCAAACGGTCGGAGGGTATGTCGCTTCACGAAGGTGAGAAAGGCTGCAATCACAATCCAGGCGACGACGAACGACACGAGCATCCCGATTCCGAGCGCCAGATAGTCGTCTTGCCGGAAGACGTCCCGTGATTTCCACATTTGATAGCAGGTCGCAACGATGAGGGTGGGGAGGGCGAGAAAAAACGAGTACTCCGTTGCAACTTTCCGGTCCAATCCTACCAAGAGCCCTCCGATGATCGTGGAGCCGGATCGGGACATGCCGGGGAGTAATGAGGCGCATTGGGCCAGGCCGATCCAGAACGCCGAGGTCAGGCTTACCTGTTCGAGTTGCTGGACCTGTGCTTGGCTACGACGCGCTTCGACGGCGAGAATAACCAGACCCCCGACGATGGAAGAGATAGCTACAGTTTGAGGCGTAAAGAGATGGTTTTTAATCCAGTTATGAGTCAGGAATCCGATCCCAGCGGCCGGCAAGAAAGCGAGACCGAGCCCAAGGAGAAACCAGAGATTCTTGTGAGTCGCCCAGGAGGTTCTTAGGACTGTCGCCCAGGTGGTTGTTCCTCGTTTTCGGATCATGGCGGAGACGTCCCGCTGCTCACGGCTTGCCTGTCCGATCATGGACGCGAGTTTGTGCCGTTCATAGGCGATGACGGCCAATATGGCGCCAAGTTGGATCGAAATCTCGGCGCTGGCAGCGAGTTCCCCCTCAAATCCGAGGACGTGGCCGACGAGAATTAAGTGGCCGGTCGATGAGACTGGTAGAAACTCTGTCAGTCCCTCCACGATACCCAGGATCGTGGCGAGACCAGGACCCCATTCGTTCATGCGGTGTCTTTCTGAGCTAGGTTGCGTCTAGACGGTGAGCCGCGATCATATTCACAAAGTGGCAACAGTCCGTCAAGCAAGGAAACGATTTACCACGGACTTTCACGATGATCGGTGACGGAGGAGGAGCAGCAAATCTATTGACAAAACGGAAGGCATGGCATACACCCAACATTATACGTATGGGTGTGGTATTACCCTTTCATGCCGGCAGGCATGCCGGATGAACGGCAGTGGCCGGCATCTGTTGCAGAAACTACGCTCAGTAGGGGAGGTTCGCATGAAATCAGTGTGGATGGCGGCGGTTGTAATGATTGGTGCAGTCGCAATGGTCGGCTGCGTCAGTTCAAAGAAATATGAAGAGGCGATGGTCGACGTCGAGTCGGCGAACTTGGAGTTGGAGCGAACACGTACGCAGAAGAATGCCTTGGAGCAGCAAGTCAAGACGCTCAAGGATCTCAATGTGAAATTCGGGAACGAAACCCAGGCCGCACGCGACGAACTTGAGCGCATTCAACATGGCCGCGATAAGGAGCGCGGTACTGTCGAGGGCCGGACCAAGGAACTCGAAGATCGTGTGAAGCAGCTCTCTTTTCAGAATCGGGCGGTGCGTCATGAATATGAGGATTTGAAGCAGCATAACGAAACGCTCAAGTCCCTGGTTGCTCGGTATCAGAAAGAGTTGAAAGATCAGTCACGCTCCGTGACAGGGGGTGGAGCATCTCCCGTGCCGTCCTCGATCCCCGCTCCTGCTGTGGCGCCTGCGCCATTGGCTACGAAGGCCGCTCCGTCCATGGCGTCCTCCATGAACATCAATAAGGCGTCTGCAGGCGATATGGTGCTGGTGCTCGGTCTCTCCAAAGATGTGGCAGAGCGTATTGTGACGAATCGCCCGTATCGGGTAAAGGGTGAACTGGTAGCCAAAAACGTCGTCCCCAAAGAGACCTTCGATTTGATTAAGGAGCGCATCAGCGTCAGTCCCTAATTAGAGCGATAGTCCGGTTGCCTGACAGGCCGTCCGTCGAAAGGCGGGCGGCCTGTCTCGTTTTATTGGTTTGTTTGGTTTGTCTTGTTTATTTGGTTGAACCAGACTAACCGGATAAACCAGATAGACCAGACCGACTAGATGTGCCAGACAGACTAGGTTTGTCCCAGACATGAAAGCCATTTAAGTTCTGCTGTGCCGCAGGGTTTTTTCGCAGTCTGCTAAAGCCCATACAGGCTGTGTATTCCCTTCAGCCTTGTTGATACAATAGATCCCAGGTCGGTGAAGGAATTGGAGAATGAGTTGATGCGCCGCGCCGTCATGATCATCAGTGTCCTGGCCATTGGGTTAACGATCGGCGGCTATGTCTTCTTCAACGGGGAGCGCAAAGTCCCGGTTCGATATCGGAGCGCCGCGGTCGAGCGAGGCCCCGTTATTTCGCTCGTAACTGCGACGGGAACGATCAACCCTGTCGTCTCAGTTCAGGTTGGGACACAGGTGTCGGGCATGATCAAGAGCCTGCACGCCGACTTTAATTCGGTGGTCAAAGCCGGCGATATCGTGGCCATGATCGACCCTGAGCCCTTCAAAGCCCGTCGTGATCAATCTGCCAGTAACCTTGAAATGTCGAAAGCGAATGTCGCACGCACCAGAACCGATCTGGCCCAACGCAAGCGTGAGTTGGATCGGGTGAAATCATTGGTGGCGCAGGAGTTTGTCTCTCAGAACGACGTCGATATCGCCACGACGAATTTCCAGGCAGCTGAGGCGCAGATGAACGTTGCAGGGGCGCAAGTGAAACAGGCCGAGGCGGCGCTGAATGCCGCGGAGTTGGACTTGAAATACACCGTCATTCGCTCGCCAGTGAACGGGATTGTGGTTGCCAGAAATGTGGAGGTCGGTCAAACGATTGCAGCCAGTTTTGCCACACCCAACCTCTTTTTGATTGCGCTCGATTTGACGAAGATGCAAGTCGATACCAACGTCAGCGAGTCGGATATCGGAGGGATCGCCGAAGGGAAGGAAACAACCTTCACGGTCGATGCCTATCCAGGCCATCAATTTTCAGGCACAATCCGCCAGGTTCGTCTTGCACCGATCAATGTGCAAAATGTGGTGACCTATAACGTGGTGGTCAGCGTCGATAACCAAGATCTCCGTCTGAAGCCGGGGATGACAGCGAATGTTTCCATCGTTGTCGCTCAAAGGGACGCAGTGCTGAAAGTCCCAAATGCCGCGTTGCGCTTCACCCCCCCGAATGCTGGTCCATCCGACCGCACGGCCGGTGGTAAGCCGGCCAAAGCCAAGGGCTCAGAGCAGGCGGCAGGCGCCGGCAAAGGGACTATGATGCCAAGCCGCACCATTTGGAAACTAGGCCCGACTGGGGAACTCGACCCCCTTCATGTCCAAACGGGTATTTCTGATGGGTTGGCAACGGAAATTGTGTCGGAAGAATTGTCTGAAGGGGCATTGGTGGTTGTAGGGATCGAACGACCGAAAGGCGAGCGGGGTGGAAGCGATCTGCCTCCGGGGTTTGGGAGCGGCGGACAGCGGGGCTCCACGCGCAGTCGTGGAATGTAGGAAAACTTGGCAGGGTGCGGGCACTTTCCGTGCTCGCGCAGCGCGCACGATCGGAATGTGCTCGCTGGACGCGCGCAGGAGAAAGCACCCAAACCCTGCCCAGTTTTTTGAGGTGATGAAGAAGCGAGTAGATCAGATCGAGGGATGTCGATGGCTGCACTGATCGAATGCGAAGATGTCTGGAAGGTCTATCGGGTCGGCGACATGGAGGTCCAAGCGTTGCGCGGCCTCAGTCTCACGATTGAGCAGGGTGAGTTCGTCGCCATCATGGGGTCTTCCGGGTCAGGTAAGTCCACCCTCATGAATATCCTTGGCTGCCTCGACCAACCGACGAAGGGGCGGTATCGGCTGAACGGGATAGAGGCGGGTAATCTGAAGCCCGATCAGTTGGCCGGGATCCGTAATCAGCAGATCGGGTTTGTCTTTCAGAGCTTCAATCTCATTCCCAGAACCAGCGCGCTCGAAAATGCGCAGCTTCCGCTGTTTTATCGGGGGCTCTCGCTCAAAGAGCAACGGGCGCAGGCTGCAGCGGCATTAGGCCGGGTGGGGTTGCAGGGTAGAGAGCACCATTATCCCACCCAGTTGTCCGGAGGGCAGCAACAGCGAGTGGCGATTGCACGGGCGTTGGTCACGTCACCCTCGTTGCTCCTTGCCGATGAACCGACCGGTAACCTGGACACTCAGTCGAGCCAAGAAATCATGAAAATTCTGGAAACGCTGAATCGCGATGAAGGGATTACGATCATCTTGGTGACGCACGAGGTGGATGTTGCAGCTTTTGCCGCGCGGGAGATCGTGATCAAAGATGGACAAGTGCTAAGCGACCGTGTGACCAAAGAGCGGCCAACGGCCATTCCAGTTGGGGGCTAGATGTCGGCGTTTGTGTGGCTCACTATTTTGACCGCGTTGCGGATCTTGGCTCGGAATCGGATGCGAGCCGGTCTCACGATGCTGGGGATTGTCATCGGCGTGGCGGCGGTCATTGCGATGGTGAGTATCGGCGAGGGCGCCAAGCGGGCCGTGCAAGCGCAAATTGCGACGATGGGCACAAACGTTATTGTCATTTTCCCCGGGGTGACCTCCGCGAGCGGCGTACGAGGGAGTCAAGGGAGCGCCATGACGCTCACGGTATCCGACGCCTTGGACCTGAAAAAGCGCATCCCCTTGCTGGCCGATACCGGATGGGCCAAGCGCGATGTCATGCAAATCATCTATGGGAACCGAAATTGGAACGGGCCGATTAACGGCATTTCACCGAGCTATCTCACCATTCGAGACTGGTCCTTTACGAGCGGAGGGCCCTTCACTCAGACGGATTTGGAAAGCGCCGCCCGAGTCGCGCTCATCGGCCAGACGATCGTCGGGAATCTGTTTGAGCCGGGCGAAGAGCCGGTGGGGGCGGTGATTCGCATCAAGAACGTACCGTTCCATGTCATTGGAGTCCTTGCGCCGAAAGGCCAGTCTGCGCAAGGGGCTGACCAAGACGATGTGATTTTTATTCCCTTTAGCACCGCGGAGCGGAAGGTATTCGGGACGTCATTTATCGGGTCTGTGGGGGCGATGTTCGGCTCGACCGATCAGGTCGAGGATTTGCCGATGGCGGCCGAGCAGATTCGGGAGGTATTACGGTCGCGCCATCGGATTCAGACGGAGCAGGAGGATGATTTTACAATCCGGACGCAGGTCGATATCGGGAAGGTCCAAGAAGGCACCAGTGAGACCTTGACGATGATGTTGTTTGCCATTGCCTCCGTGTCCCTGTTGGTCGGTGGGATCGGCATTATGAATATCTTGCTCGTGTCCGTGACGGAGCGGACGAGAGAGATCGGGGTCCGCATGGCGGTGGGCGCCAAACGCCGGCATATCATGATGCAGTTCCTGATCGAGGCCATGACGTTGAGCCTGGTGGGAGGCCTGTTAGGTATCGTGCTGGGGGTTGCCGGGGCGAAGTTGACGACGTTGATTGCCGGCTGGCCGACTATCATCTCCGGCAACGTCATTCTCCTCGCATTTTTCTTCTCACTCGTGGTCGGCCTGTTTTTCGGGCTGTACCCGGCCAACAAGGCTGCTCGCCTCAATCCTATCGAAGCGCTCCGGTACGAATAGGCGCTGATCTTTTACAGCAGAAGTCTTCGTAAATAATACAGGCGAGGCTAGGAACTGGACGCAGGCGTCAAACGTACTTCGATCCGAGGGTTGTCTTTGTCGACGTGCTTGTAGAGGTGGGTTTCGACGATGCGGTTGTCGTTGATGCCGAGCCCTTCACAGAGGGCGTCCTGCGCGATCTTGAGCCCGCCATCGACGTCTCGTCGAAGCGCCGAGGTAAAATAGAATCGGATGGATAGGGCGAGCCACTCCGACTGGAGCCGTGCAAGCAGGGCAGCCCGGTGAGTGGACTGCGCTAACTTGAGCCACACGAGTTGTCCCACCTGGGCTTTATAGGCACGACCAGCCGAAGAGATTAATCGGCGGCCGTTCACTGTGGCATATTGATGGTTGACGCTGGGAGGCACAGGGAGGGTCAAGGCGACAGTATGGGTTCCAGCCGGTGGGCAAGGTGAAGGGGAAGGCATGCGGAAGATTGGAGCCGCTTTCGGGGCGATTCGTGACACCACGGCTTTCTTGTCAGGGTTCCGGTAGGAGGTCATGCGAACGGCTCGTGGAGAAGAGGGAATCCGGGGCGGGCGCCGAAACGTAGGCATGCGCGTCAGCATTACAGAAGATTGAGGATCTTGGACATGTTCTGCTCGTATTGTTCTTCAGATTTTCCGATATAACGGCGCCAATTGCTCGGGTTCCAGATTTCCATGCGGTGGTATAAACCGACCAGAATGATTTCCTGATCCTCATCCAACGGAATATTCTTTCTGAGCCGTCCAGGAATCAGGATGCGTCCGGCTTTGTCGATCTCCGATGTGCCGGCTTCCGATACGACGAAGTGCATGAACTGTCGACTTTGGTCTTCATCAAGTGCGGCTTTCGTCCGTTCAAGGACTTTTTCCCACTCTTTCCTCGAGTAGATGAGCGTCGACTCCTCTGGGCCTTTCAGAAAGATGACGGCCTGTCCCTCCGACTCGATCTGCTCACGGATAGGAGAAGGGACGATAAACCGTCCCTTCTCATCCACTTTGCACAGATATTCACCGGCGAACATTATTGGAGCCTGTCCTTTACGACGCTAATGTGGTTCTGGTGCGATCGCGAATCCACTGTTCCAGATCCGAGCGTACGAAGCGCCATTCTTTTCCAAGCTTGAAGGCGGGAATCTGGCGACTCTGTAGATAACGATAGAGCGTGCGCTGGGTGATCTTGAGATAGAGGCAAGTCTCCTCCGCCGTCATCAACTCGCTCTTGGGCTCTTTGGCCATTGCAGAACCTGGTTTGATAGTGATCCATATGTCTCACGAGGCCTAGCAGGATGCTGAAAAAGCCCGCCAGCTTCGTTCTCACATCGCTCAGAGGCTTAACGCTGAGACAAACTTCCTCGGAGGTCGGAAACACGTGAGGGGCTTTTCCGTTTGCCAAGAACTATTGAGAAGGGCAAACGGCTCCACGAAGTGCGATCCGTACCTCCTCGCCTCTTCGCTCGATGCGGCCTTGCTGGACGGCCTTTTTGAGCATCCTGAGGCTATTGTTACATCGGCACCAGAGCCTGCTCGGATGCTGTTGCCAGGGTAGGGAAATTTGAGTGATCTGTCAAGTGAAAATGTATGACAATGCCTGTCACAGCCTGTCAGTGCCATCCGATTCCATAGAGCCGGGCGCCTCTGATTCCATCGCTTCCGGGAAGTCGTCACCCAGATCCTCACCCATCTCTTCGCCAATTTTTTTCATGAATCGAGTCATGCTCTGCGGATCGTTCTCATCGAGCCCGGCCAGGTTGCTGGGGTCTGCCAAGGCTTCAAGTCGAGCCTCTTCGGATTTCGGAGAAGCAAATCGTGACAGGATTCGTTCAACCCTCTCGCTCGCGCAATGGGTGCAGGCTGCCGGCGCTTGATGGGCCAGGCTCAATACAAGGACGGTGCTGCGTTTCTTACAGTCGAGGCAGCGGTATTCGTATAACGGCATTGATCATATTCCTATGGTTGTCAGGGGCTGTTGGGCTTGCTCGGCAAAGAAGCGATCCGGCACCAGCGCCGTATCGACAGTCCTGGCCAGCGTCAGGGCAAATACGGGGCCGGCGCCCGATTTTCTCAGGGTCTTCGCGCACTCGTTCAGCGTCGCCCCGGTGGTATAGACATCGTCTACGAGGAGGATGCGTTTTTCCGCGAGGTCCTGTGGTTTACGGATTTCAAATGCTTTCCGTAGATTTCGTAACCGTTCCTGCCGCGATAAGGTGGTTTGGGGATCGGTAGCGACGGTCCTGACGAGGTTCGTGGCTGAAACCGGTCGGGACAGGTGACGGCTAAGTTGATCGGCCAGCAGCAACGATTGGTTAAATTCACGCGCCCGTAAACGGGTAGGGTGTAAGGGCACAGGGATAATTACATCGATATCGATTTCACTTGGTAGGGCGCTGATCATCAGGCGTGCGAGTGGCTTGGCCATTGTATGTTTGCCTCGATACTTGAACGAGCAGATGGCGTCTCGCAATGGCGGAAGGTAAGGGAAGAGGGTCCAGGCTTGTTGAAAGTCCGGTGGCCGTTCCTGACAGTGCTGGCATTGATGGTTCGGTGTAAAGGCAGTGGCTGCCGGTGAGACAAACGGCTGATCGCAGCGGGCACAAGCTGGTTCCTGGAACTGACGGATGGTTTGCCAGCACGCGCGACAGAAGAAGGGGACCGGGTCAGTGCTGAGTGCTTGGCCACAGGCGATGCATTCCACCGGCAACACGAATCGGAGAGCCTGACGGCACCATCCAATAAGCCGATTCTGGGTGTCTTCGCGTACCATCGCAGGGGAAGCGTTCCAATGAATGGAGTGTGAGCTCCTTCTTATGGGAATGTGTTGCGCCTGTCAAGGTTGTTGCCCTGTAAATGGTTGTGATATACGAAGGCAGCAGGATGCGGCGCGAAGCGCAAGTACGAGGGGTTTGTCTTGTTTGTTTGGTCTGTTTGGTTGAACTTGGTTAATCAGACGAACAAAACAAACCAGATGAACCAGAGCAACCCGTTCACCCATCTATGCTACGGGCCAGGGTACGGCTGGAGAAGTCGATCATTATGGTGACATTGAACCAGGTATCGAAAGTTTATGAGCGGGGTGGAGACACGATTATGGGGCTCGACCGAGTCTCTATCGAGGTGGGGAAGGGAGACTTCTGCGCGTTTATCGGTCCCAGCGGCTGCGGAAAGAGTACATTGCTCAATCTGGTTGGCGGATTAGATGTGCCAACCTCCGGGGAGATTCTCCTCGGAGGGCGCTCGACCAGTCGATTTACGAGTGATGACTGGACGAAGACCAGACGGGAAACAGTCGGGATTGTCTTTCAAGCATTCCATTTGATCCCCGGGTTGACGGCAGCGGAGAATGTTGCGTTTCCCTTGTTGCTGCGAGGGGAGCGAGGGGCATCGGTCCAAGCCCGCGTCGAGGAGGTGCTTGAGTTGGTCTCAATGACGGCACGGAAGCACCATCGTCCCAGCGAGCTGTCGGGCGGGGAACAGCAGCGTGTCGCGATTGCGCGAGCGATCGTGCATCAACCCCAGATCATTCTCGCCGACGAGCCGACCGGCAATTTGGATTCCCAGCATGGGGCCGAGATCATCGCCCTCCTTCGGTCGCTCGTTCAGCGCTTTCACAAAACCATACTGTTGGTTACACACAGCGCCGCGGCCGCTGAGGCGGCCGATTATGTCTGGGCTATGAAGGATGGGCAGCTTGTGACGAGAACGCAGCACGAGCCTGTTACGGTCGTCGCATGATAGATCTGTCGACCACCATTGCCGGCGTACGATTTCCCAGTTGTTTCATGAATGCTTCGGGGGCCCTCTGCGTCACGCATGAAGAATTGCTAGCCCTCGGCCGATCTCGCGCCGGAGCCATCGTCACTAAGTCGATGACGGTTGAGCCTCGCGACGGCAACCCGACACCCCGGTACTATGGATTTCCCGGCGGGTCCATCAATTCCATGGGCTTGCCGAATCTCGGATACAAGGCGTACGCGGCCCTCATCCCCGAATTGAAGACACTTGGGAAACCGGTCATCGCCAGTGTGGCAGGACTCTGTGAAGACGATTTCCCGACGATTGCCGCCATAATCAATGCGGCGAAGCCCGACTTGATCGAAGTCAATCTTTCGTGTCCCAACATTCCAGGAAAACCTCAAATCGGATACGATGCTGAAGCTTCCGAGCGGCTGCTGAAGCTGGTTCGCAAGGTCATCACGGTTCCGATGGGGGTCAAGTTGCCTCCCTATTTCGATCCGGCCCATCACAAAGTGATGGGTGAGGTGATCGGCCGTTGCGGGGTCGATTTTCTCAACCTGATTAACTCGGTCGGCAACGGGCTCGTCGTCGATCCGGAGCGCGAGGCGGTCGTCATCAAGCCCAAGGGCGGGTTCGGTGGACTGGGTGGCACGATTATCAAACCGGTTGCGCTGGCCAACGTGCGGGCTTTTTGGAAAATCTTCGAAGGGCGCATGCCGATTATCGGGACCGGTGGCGTGGTCAATGGCGTGGATGCCTTCGAACATGTGCTCTGTGGCGCGTCGGCCGTGCAGATCGGGACGGTCTTGGTCGAGGAGGGGCTGGGCGTATTCAAACGGTTAGAAACGGAGCTGGCGGCACAGCTCAGTAAGAAGGGTTATACGAGGTTGGAAGATTGCAGGGGAAAGCTGAAAGAATTGTAGGCCTACTTGGCACCGAACGTTTTGGCAAGGAGCCCCAGCTGTAGAGCCCGTCGCAGTAGTTGCGCCACGTTTCTCACACTCAACCGTCGCATCAAGTTGAATCGGTGGACTTCGACCGTGCGGACGCTGATCTCCAGCACCTGCGCGATCTCACGGTTCGTATGCCCGATTGATACCAGGCGGAGAATGTCGCATTGCCGAGGCGTGAGTTGATAGGGATCGACCTCTTCATGCAGCGGCTGGATTTTTCGGCTCAGTGCCGTTCGTGCGCTCATCAATTACCTCTCAATCTTGAACTCACGCGAGTCTAGCAAAGGTCTGTATTGCTGTAAACGAAACTGCTAATTTGTGCAGAGCCCTGGTACTGGCTAGATCTGGCCGTTTGGTTTAAGCAAATACACGAAACATACCATTCGTTCTCATGCGCCACGGCCTGTGGCACCGGTGGAACTTTTGAATATCTTGCTGAGTTTTTGATGACGATGCCGTTCATGCTCCATAGCGCTCTGATTCGGGCTCATGCGCTCCAGCGGCCATTTCGCACGTTGCTCAGCATTGCCGGAGTGGCATTGGGGGTGCTGGCCTCTGTGGCTATCGGAACGGCGAACATTCAAGTGCTGCGCTCCTTCGAGCAAGCTGTCACGACCGTAGCCGGCCCTGCCACATTGGAAATTGCAGGCCATGATCTCGGCGTGGATGAAGCCGCGATCACGGCTATCCGTACAGTCGATGGGGTGATAAGCGCCGTCCCGGTCATTGAAGAATCGGTCGTGCTTAACCAGGGGGAGGCGCGTGGCCAGGCGCTTCAGATATTGGGGCTGGATCTACTCGCGGAGGTTGGAACGCGTGGATTTCAGATATCGCAGGCGGAAACTAACGATGCACTGGAGGCGCTCCTAGCTCCGGACGCTCTGTATCTTGGTCGTCAGGTGGCTGCCGACTGGAAGCTAAAAATCGGTAGCACCGTTGAGGTGATGGTGGGAGGCCGTCTCGTCAGGCTGCGAGTGGCAGGACTCATTCATAACGAGGCGGCAGGCTCGTCCCTCTGGGATCGCCTGGCCGTCATGGATATCGCTGCAGCGCAGCTCTTGTTTCAATCGATTGGTCGGGTGGATCGGATCGAGCTGGTGACAGCGCCTGATCGAACGCTCGACGACATCATCGTTTCACTGCGCGCGGTTCTCCCCCCACATATCGTTGTGCAACGGCCGGCGCAACGGACCAAGCAGGTCGAAAACATGGTGTGGGCCTTCCAGCTCAATCTGTCAGTCATGAGCTGGGTCGGGCTGCTCGTCGGGGTGTTCTTGATCTACAACACGATCGCCTTTGCTGTGGCGCAACGGAGACGCGAGATCGGCATTTACCGCGCGCTCGGCATGACGGAGCGGCGGGTCGCAGGCCTGTTTTTCGTGGAGGCAGGGCTGCTCGGTCTTCTTGGCGGGCTTTTGGGCGGTCTTGGCGGGGTGTGGCTGGCCAGGGGTTTGGTGTCGCTGGTCAGCCGAACGGTCTCAGACCTCTATGCGCCTGTCACCTCTGGCGGGTTGATCTTGTCGATGGACATGGTGACATTGACGGCAGTAGCAAAAGGAGTTCTGCTTGGAACAGTGGTCTCGATGGTGGGAGCCTTGGGTCCCAGTGTGGAAGCCAGCAGGACTGTGACGGTTCGTGCCTTGGCGCCGGGAGACTATGAATCGACGAATCAGTTGAGGGCCGGTCTATGGGGGTGGATCAGTCTCGCGTTGTTGGTACTGGCAGGCCTCTGCTCGCTGGTGAGCCCGGTTGGCAACCTACCGCTCTTTGGCTATTTCGCGACGGTCTGTCTCTTAGGGGCGCTCTCCTGTTTTGCGCCGATGTGTATTAAGGCGTTGGGTTGGCGGCCTTTTCGGCGGGACAGCAAGACGATGGTGGTTGGAGGAAGCCTCCGGCTCATTGCGGCAGACCAGGCGGCGCGGCATCCGGGCCGAAATGCAGTGACGGTGTCGGCATTGATGGTGGGATTGTCGATCATGATCGGAGTGGTTGTCATGGTTCGCAGTTTTCGCGACACGGTCGAGTTCTGGGTGGACGAGACCGTGATGGCCGATCTCATCGTAGCCCCGCAATCATGGCTCCAGGGGAAGCAGTCCGGGCAGGCATCGCGGGCCTTGCCGGGAGGGTGGCGTTCGACTCTCTCGGCGATTGACGGCATTGATGCGGTCGATACCTACCGTGAGGCGTATGTAGGCGTCGAGGGTCAATCGGTGGCGCTGGTGTCACGAGACCTCCGGCTCCATGCGCAGCGTAGCCGGTATCTGATGGTTCGTGGAGATTCAAGCACGGCCTTGCGGCGAGCCGCCGAAACCGGAGGCGCTCTCCTGTCGGAAGTGTTGGCGACTCGGCTACAGCTTCGCGAGGGGGATAAGCTCACGATTACAACGCCGTCGGGACCGGCTGCTGTGTCCGTCGAGGGGATTTTTTATGATTATGCGACCGACGGCGGGAAGATGGTGATGGATAGAACATGGTATCAGCAACAATGGCACGACGACCGGGTGACCGTGTTTTCTGTCTACCTGGCTGCCGGGGCCGATGTCGATCGAGTCAAGCAATCGATCGTGACTGAGGTCGCCGGGTTGGATGGAATGACGCTCCCACCGTTGGTCATCCGAAACCACGAGTTGCGGCAGGAGATTCTCGATATCTTCGATCGTTCCTTCGTCTTGACCTATGTCCTTGAAGCTATTGCCGTGTTGGTGGCCGTCCTCGGCATCGTGAATACCTTGGTGACGGCCGTACTGGAGCGGCGACGTGAGTTTGCTGCGTTGCGGGCGATCGGCGCCAGCACGGGACAAGTGGAACGATTAGTTCTGTGGGAAGCGGCTTATCTTGGATTGATCGGGGCTGCGTTGGGTGTTGCGGGAGGGTTGCTTCTTGCTCTGCTGCTCATCCATGTGATCAACAAACAATCCTTTGGCTGGACGATCCAGATGACGGTTCCAGGCGGAGTGATTTTGCAAGCAGTAGGACTCGCACTTACGGCTGCTTTGGCGGCAGGCTACTGGCCTGCTCGCTGGGCGGCACGGCAACCGGTGGTAGAAGGATTGCGGGAGGAGTAGGACGGCATCCAGCATCCTCTTTGCTCGCGGAACGCGCACGGTAAAACGGTGCTCGTCCGACGCGCGCAGTTGAGGATTACTGGATGCCGTCCTTGCGAGGGAAGAGCAACGAGCAAGCTTGGAAGGACTATTGGTAAAAATGTGTCTACGCTGCCACAGGCGTGCGATTGGCAAACGCGAGCGGCACGTTTTTGCGATCGGATGGCGACACTGTCAACAATGGCCTCGCTGTGTATCCGATCTCCTGAGCCACCCAGAGCGTCGGGATCTGTTGGATGGCGATATTGTACAGGTTGACCGAGTCGTTATAGAACTCACGCCGATCGGCAATAGTGCTTTCCAGTGCCGATATGCGCTGCTGGACGGCTAAGAACTCTTGATTGGCTTTCAAGTCCGGATACTGCTCGGCCACGGCGAAGAGTTTTCCTAAAGCGCCGACGATCTGATTTTCCGCCTGCGCCTTGTCGTCGATATTCAGGCCTGTACTATAGGCGGTGCGGGCTTTGGTCACGGATTCCAGCGTCTCCCGCTCGTGAAGCATGTAGCTGTTACAGACTTCGACGAGCTTGGGAAGTTCATCATGCCGCTGCTTCAGGATGACGTCGATATTCGACCAAGCCTTGTCGATGTTGTTGAAGAGCCGAACCAGCATGTTGTAGACGCCAACCACGTAGGTGACGAGCACAGTCAGCCCGATCACGAGCAGGCTTCCGATTATTAAAGTGGTATTCATGGGCGGGCTCCTTTGGGTATGACAGTTACGATACTGTTGTCAGATAGTATTTGAAGATGATGCTCACACAGGTCGCAGCCAGTGCCAGGCCTCCTGCCCCATAGGCCAACACCTGCCACCGCAATCGGGACAGTAAGTCCTTTTCGCTTCGATCTGAGATAATGAACGCATGGTCTCGGCTGCTCCCGATGTAGAGGCGAGCGGAGTTTTCGACGCGTTCTGTTGCATCGAGGTGCTCATGGGCTGTTCCGAGAACGTAAACCAGTTTTTCCGGAAGGATGAATGATTCTCGGCACCGTAATGTCTTGCTCCCCATCCAGCGTTCAGTCGAAATCCCCAGGCGATTCAATCCGGTGATGGTTGTGGGGGGCAATGCTCCGAGCCAATCGTTTCGAAAAGTGTGTTCATCCTGCAAGATCAGCTCGGCGCCAAGGGGTACGATGAGCACTTGTCCAGTGGTATCACTGACAAAAAAGGGCTGCTCCGACGTGCCTTTCGCAATGGTCTCCCACTGTGTATGTTTCCCGGAGCCGACGCGCTCTTCTACGGCATAGGTGTAGAACACACAGGGAAGTCCGCTGAAGGGACTGGAGAGAACCTGTTCCTCTGGTTGGACCCGCCCACTGATCTCAACCAATCCGAGAGCCAGTGAACGGATGGTCGAGGTTGGAATACTTTCGATCAAGCGCTTTCGTTGGCGAAGCAACCATCCGTCGGCGACGAGCCAGAATCCTCCCAGGATGCCGGCTGCCAAATAGAGGAAGGGGTGATCCGGTGGCCGACTCCACAGAGTGGTTCTTAAGGTTTTATCGATCCCGGCGGTGAAGATAATCCCTCCGATCCCAAGGGCGAGTCCGAAAAACAGCACCCAGAACCAAAGGCTCTGTGGGGCAGTCCCCTTCTTCTTGAACCGATGTCGATCGCCAGATGTCTCATTGAGTACACGATGCCTTTCAGCAGCTCTTGAGTACAGCTCGTCTTCATGGACCTGAATCGGAACCGCTACGCCTCGGTAGGTCTCATTCAGACAAGTGAGGCTTCCGTGAGGCAGCCACCACCCGCGACAGGAATCGCAGCTCAGGAAGGACGTACGCGATACCGTCGATGATTCCATGTGCTGCTTGCATCGAGGGCACAGCGTCTCTGTTTTAACCGCGACGCCTCCTGTGTGACCAAGCGCCCGCTTCAGCGAGCTATAATCTTCCACAAAGAAATTTACCTCTCCCACATCGAGCCAGAGTCCATGTCCGGAGGAACAGACATCGAGCCCAGGGCCATGGCTAGTTGGAACCTGAGTCAGGCCCTCCTGACAATCGGGGCATTTCATGGTGACCATCGTGTTCAAACTGTAGCAAGAATCGGACAGGTGTCAAAGCGAAACGCTTGTATTCACTGTAAGAAAATGGAGGATTCGCCCTCATATGTCACCGTTCACGCTCCTTGTAATTCGTTCTCGGACCTTCCGGAGCAGGTGAGCAAGTGCGCCTTGCTCCGTCGCCTCTCGTGGCACCCTTTCCACGGTGGTCCGAGCGGAAGCCTTCTGGAATTCCTTCAGCCCGCATTGTTCACGAGGGTTCGTGACGAAACTGCAGAGGCGCCATGCGAGACGGGCGCGTGGAGCCGTGAGGGAGGCATACTTGAAATTGTATGTTGACCGACAGAGCGGCGAGCCCGCCCGCCGTAGGCTTGTTGTAGCGGCGCATCGGCGGTTGTAGTAGAAGACTTTGTGAATAAGCGTGCGAATCACGGTTGTACCAACCGTGATGATTCAGTCAGTTCCAGCTTTCCTTCTTAGGCCGCCGGGTGGGGATTTCTCGAATCACGGCTTCTTCGCCACAACCTTGCCGTTTTCCCACACGTAGATCGGCGTGCCATACATTCTGGCGGTCTTGCGCGCTGCCTTGGCAGCTCTCCGGAGGGCTCGTCCAACGGCTTGGGAAAGGGCACTGGGGGTTTGTTTCTTAGCGCGAGGCCTGGAGCCTGTATTTTTTGCTTTGTCAGCTTGCCACTGGTTGCTGGTAGTCTACTTCAATCTTAAATCCCAGATCCTCAATCATGCCCCAGACTTCTGGGGCTGGCTGGCCTGGTGTTGTGAGGTAGCCGTTCACGAAGATGGAGTCGGCTGGATAGAGGGCCAAGGGTTGGAGGCTGCGGAGATTGTGCTCGCGGCCACCAGCGACGCGGAGTTCGGTGCGGGGGTGGAGAAACCGGAAGAGACAGAGCACTTTCAAACAGCGTTGAGGAGTCAGGTTGTCACAGTTTTCCAGCGGCGTGCCTGTGGCCGGGTGGAGTGTGTTTAGGGGAATCGAGTCCGGTTTCACGTCGATCAGGGCCATGGCCAGATCGATGAGGTCTTCATCTTTCTCTCCCATTCCCACGATCCCGCCGGAACAGATCTCCAATCCTGCCGCACGCGCGTTCCGGATGGTGCTGAGCCGGTCTTGGAAGGTATGCGTGGTGCAGATAGAGGAATGAAAGGCTTCGCTCGTATTCAAGTTGTGGTTCACCCGATCGACTCCCGCCGCTTTCAGACGTTTGGCCTGTTGTTCATTCATGAGGCCCAGTGAGCAGCAAATCTGAATCGGAATCTCCTGCTTGATCGAGCGGACGGCTCCTGCGATTTCGTCGATTTCCCGATCCAACGGACTCCGGCCGCTGATGACGATGCAATAGCGTTGGGCTTTCGATGCCGCAGCTTGCCTGGCGCCATCGATCATCTGTTGTTGGGGCACTAGGTTATAACGTTCAATGGGGGCGGTGGAGGTCGCAGATTGGGAACAGTAGTGGCAGTCTTCCAGGCAGGCGCCGCTCTTGGCGTTCTGCAACATCTGGAGGCGAACGGTCTTGCCGAAATAGCGCGATCGGACGGTAAAGGCGGCTTGGAGGAGTCCCAGCAACTGTTCATCCGGCGTGTCGAGCACGGCCTGGCATTCGCTTCTGGTCAGCGTCTCGTCGTGCAAGGCCTTGTCGGCGTAATCCTGATAGTCGACCACCATGGGAGACTCCATCATCTGTAGAGGTTGTATTGACTGCGATGCAGATGGCCGCACGCACGTCGGCAAGCCTGACTGGCCGAAAACCTACACGGTTTCGAAAGGAGAAGCAATGCCTTGGTAGGGAACCGTTGAGATAGGGACGGGGCTGCTGTCTTGACCTGGGACCGCTTGCCCGTCGTTCGGCAAGGGTAGCGCGACCAATGTATTCCAGATTCCACAGCTGCGGCATCGCCCAGACCATTCGGTCGATTCTTGCCGGCAGGCGGTGCAGACATAGGGGACGACCACGCGTTTCTTGAAATGGAGGGCTTTCTTGAGTTCGGCGACGGCTTCCTCCATCTGCTGCTTGCGCAAATAGAGATTGGCCATGATCTTATGGTAATCGGCCAATTGGTCCTGTACGCCTTCGACGGTCGAGAGGATGTCGAAAGCTTCATCGACCATTTCGAGACGGTAGTAGAGCTTGCCTAAATAGAACCGCAGGGCAGGGTTGTTCGGGTCCTGCCGGAGGGCCTCCTGATAGACACGGATTATTTCGCTGGGTTCGCCCTGTTCGAGAAAGAGTTCTTCGAGGCGGTGCAGAATGATGTTGCTGCGGGTTTTGGCATAGATCTTCTTGAGAATTTCTACGGCCTGCTTGGTCTTGCCTTCCCGGATCAGGATTTCGCCGATGCCGACGTAGGCCGGCAAGAAGGTCCGGTCTTTCTTAATGGCGCCGCGGAAGTAGCGCCGTGCCTTGTCTGGATGGCCTCGTTCCAGCAGTTGGCGTCCGACTTCGTAGGTGCAGCCAGTGAGAAGATGGGCCTCGGCCTTACGTTCCGGCTCTGGCAGGTTGGCTTTCAGGAGACGATGTTGGATTTCGAGCGCCTCGCTCCATTTTTCGAGCCTGATCAACAAATCGCGCTTGCGGATGAGCGCGGTGAGGTTATCCGGTTCGATCTTGAGCATCTTCTGCAGGGTCTGCAGGGCATCCTCATAGCGCTTGGCGCTTTCCAAGTCGTTGGCCAACTCCAGTAGAATTTCAATGTTGCGATCATCGACACGATTCGCTCGTTGATGGAGGCGGATTGCCTCAGCGAAGTTGCTTTCCACACGGTAAATGTTTCCCAGCCAGAGCAGCGAATCGACACGGTTCGGGTCCATGGCCAACGCCCGTTCGAACAGGCCGATGGCTTCGACGGTGCGTTTAGACATGATGGCATGGGTGCCTTCGCGATGGAGCGCATCGATTTTTTCTTTGCGCCGCAACAGCCGCGTGCTGCGCCAGTTGCCGATGACGTGGGCGGTTTGCCGCATGCCGACTGCCAAGGCCACGAGCACGGCGCCGACGGCCATGGAAAAGATGACGAGCGTGACGGGGCTCAATTCGAACTGGAGGGTGGGACTGGTCCGGACTGAGACCATCCCGGGATTCAGTTCGCGGAAATAGCTGTAGAGAAAGATTCCGGCGCTGACGAGGAAGATGGAGGTGAGCAGTCGCAGCATCGCTCTAGGCCTTTGTTTTCGTTGGCGCCTTTTTCCGTTTCACGGGCCGTGGGGTCATGACCGGTTGTGAGACCGGCGATTCGCCCGGGATGGCGATGCGTTTTGCGTCGGCCCACAACCGTTCGAGTGCGTAATGCTTTCGGACATCCTGCCTGAACACATGGACGATGACGTCGCCGAAATCCATCAGAACCCACTGGGAGGACCGATTGCCTTCGATGCTCAGTGGCTTGTTGCCGGAGCGAGAGAGGATGTCGCCGATATGATCGGCAATGGCACTCGCTTGGCGATCCGAATCCGCAGAGCCTATCACCAGGTAGTCCGTAATAGAGGTCAGCGGCGCGATTTGAAGGACAACAGCATCGGTGGCCTTCTTATCGAGCATGGCCCGGGCGATGGCGAGGGCCGTAGACCTAGCTGTTTGTGCGATTACGACCCTCTTGGTAGAGATGATGCTGGAGTATATAAGATTCCACTGAGGGCGGCAACAGATTTGCCACCGGATGCCCTTGGCTGATTTGCGAGCGAATGTCCGAAGCGGAGATCGGGCTGGGTGGTAGTTTGAGGCAGATCAGGCCTTGTGTTCCGAGCGGCGCCTCGATTCGTGAAATCCGGCCTGCATCCAAATCCATCAGTGAAGGAACTGGAATTGGCGGAAGCAGTGGGACGGTTGAGAGGGAGCGAAACGATAAGCCTGGCCGCGAGAGGACGACGAAGCGGCAGAGTCCCAGCAATGTCCGCGGCTCACGCCAGGATGGAAAGTCCAGAAAGGCATCAAGCCCGATCAAGAAAAAGAGTTGGGTGTGCGCTCCATAGGTCTGTTGCAGCAGGCGAATGGTATCGATGGTGTAGGACTTGCCTGGCCGGCTGATTTCCACATCCGAGATGGCGAGCGTGGGGTCTGAGGAGATGGCCAGGCGAACCATTTCATAGCGGTCTTGAGCCGGTGCCAGACTGCCGTTCGGCTTGTGGGGAGGGTGGCTCGTGGGAACGAAGAGGATTTGGTCGAGCCCGAGGGCCTCGCGTGTCTGGCGTGCAATGGCCAGGTGCCCGTTGTGCACGGGGTTGAAACTGCCTCCGAGGAGGCCCAGACGAAGGGGGGTAGAGTGCTGAGGTTCAGAGGTTGTCGACTTCATAATCTCAGCACTCAGCACTCACGTCTAGAGTATCACCAGGTTGTCCCGATGTATCACTTCCTCATACTCCTGTGGGCCGAGCTGTTGCTGGATCTCGGTCGTTTTGAGCCCTTTGATCCGTGCCAAGATGTCGGAGGAAAAGTTCACGAGTCCTTTGGCGAGTTCTTTGCCGTCCTGGTCAAGGCAACTGACCGCATCTCCCGTATCGAACGAACCGGTGACGGCCAGAATGCCTGAAGCCAACAGGCTTTTGCCCCGTCGGACCAGCGCCTCGACGGCTCCGGGGTCGAGCGTCACGGTTCCTCGCGGCCTGAGGGTGAAAGCGATCCAATGTTTGCGGCTGGTGAAGCGACGCTCCTTCGCGAGGAAGAGGCTGCCGCCAGGGCCACCGGCTAATACTTGCGGAAGGAGGCCTGGCTTTTGCCCATTCAAGATCAAGGTGGCCACTCCGTACTCACTGACTTTCTTGGCAGCCTGGACTTTTGTGGCCATGCCCCCGGTTCCTTCGAACGTGGTGGAGACACCGGCTCGCTCCTCGATTTCTTCGGTAATGTCGGGAATCAATGGGATGAGCGTGGCTGCGGGATTCTTGCGCGGATCCTCAGTAAAGAGGCCGTCGATATCGGACAGGATGATCAGCAGTTCCGCATCGACCAGATGAGCCACCTCGGCAGCCAGGGTATCGTTGTCTCCCACACGGATTTCATCCACGGCGACCGTATCGTTTTCGTTGATGATGGGGATCACGCCGAACCCGATCAGCGCACTCAGGGTGTGGCGTGCATTGAGAAACCGCCGCCGATCGGCGAGGTCTTGGTGGGTCAATAGAACCTGCGCCACCTTGATGTCGAGCCGCTCAAACGATTTTTCGTACGCCCACATGAGCCGGCTTTGGCCGACCGCTGCGGCGGCCTGCTTTACGGGGAGGCTCTTGGGGTATTCCTTCAGGCCTAATTTCTTGATACCGGAGACGATTGCACCGGAGGAGACGATCAGGACTTCCCGTCCGCTCGACCGGAGGGCTGCGATTTCATCCGCGAGCCGATCGATCTGTTCCGGGCGCAGTCCTGTGTCTCGTGACGCGACGAGACTGCTCCCGATTTTGATGACGATGCGGGTGGCCCGTTTTAGGAGTTCGTCTCGCATGGTGTCGCTCGAAGCTGCGCGACCTGTTGCCCTACATAGGTGACGAGTTCCGTCAGTCCTTCTCTCGTGGCGGCAGAGATCGCGAGGCACGTATATCGATGGCGTTTACAGTACTTCTGCAACTCTCGCAGGCGTGTCCCGTCCCCCGCCACGTCGATTTTTGTCGCGACCACTGCGAAGGGGCGTGCGGTGATCGGCTCATCGTAAGCGGCTAATTCCTGACGCAAGATCTCGAAACTTTTGACTGGCTCATCGGTGGCCCATTCCGAGACGTCGATCATGTGCAGCAAGAACGACGTGCGCTCGATATGCCGGAGAAATTGGAATCCCAACCCCTTCCCCTCGTGGGCGCCTTCGATAATTCCTGGAATATCTGCGACGGCGAAGCTTCCTTTTTCTCCCCAACGAACGATCCCCAGATTCGGCGTCAGCGTGGTGAAGGGATAATCGGCGATCTTCGGTCGTGCGGCTGAAATTGAGGCGATGAGCGTCGATTTTCCGGCATTAGGAAAGCCCACCAGTCCGACATCGGCCAACAGCTTCAGCTCAAGCCTCAGCGACCGTTCTTCGCCTTCCGTGCCTGTTTCGAATTCTGTGGGCGTGCGATTGGTCGGTGTCGCGAAATGGCTGTTCCCTCGTCCGCCCAGGCCTCGGTGAGCCCCCACAAACCGCTGCCCGGGAGTGATCAGATCGGCCAACATCTCATTGGTCTGATCGTCGAAGATGACGGTGCCGACCGGAAGGGCCACCACCACGTCTTCTCCGGTTCTTCCAGAACAGTTGGCGGCGCCGCCTTGGCGGCCGACTTCCGCTTCATAGTGTTTCTGATACCGGAGGTCGAGGAGCGTGGTCATGCGAGGCGAGGCTTCAAACACGACATCGCCGCCGTGGCCGCCATCGCCACCGTCAGGACCGCCGCGCGGGACGAATTTTTCTCGCCGAAAACTGCATGAACCATCGCCGCCGCGGCCGGCTTTAATATGAATACGGACTTCATCGACAAACATCGGCGCACCGTTTCAGCATAAGGATCCAATAGGCATGACATACGAGGAACATCCCGTTGCACCCCTACCCATGCCGGGAGTCCTCGTGGTAACGACCCTGTGACGAGAAAAGAAGAAAAGAATGTACTATGGAATCGAGGGCGCGGAGTAGACGCTGATCTTCTGCCGTCCGCGACCGCGCTCGAACTTCACAATCCCTGTGATGCGGGCGAAGAGGGTGTGGTCTTTGCCGAGACCCACGTTGAATCCTGGGAAGAACTTTGTCCCGCGCTGACGGATTAGAATCGATCCAGCCTTCACGGTCTCTCCACCGTAGGCCTTGACCCCAAGATATTGGGGATTGCTATCGCGTCCATTTCTAGTTGATCCGCCGCCTTTATTTGTTGCCATGGCTGGTCCTCGTTAGGCCGTTTCGATGCCGGTAATGCGCAATTTGGTAAAGCCCTGGCGATGGCCGTTGGTCCGCCGGTAGTTTTTGCGCCGTTGCTTCTTGAAGATGGTGATGGAACGGGTCCGGCCCTGGTTGATAATCTCGGCTTTGACGGTGGCCCCTTTGACCAACGGCTGTCCAATTTCCAGACCTTTGTCACCGTGGATCAGCCGAACCTGGCCGAGTTCGATCGTTCCCCCGACCTCGCCGGGCAGGGACTCCACAAGAACTAATGAGCCGGTTTCAACCCGGTACTGCTTGCCGCCTGTCTCAATAATTGCGTACATAAACCCCTATCTCCGTTACAGAAGCTGAGTTTGTAACATAGGGATTTGAAGCCTGTCAAGGAAAAGACTAAGGGATCAGCCGGCAACCAGTTTGCCCCCTCCTTAGAGTTAACCTATTTGTGGGCTACCCTGTTCCGGATCCTGGGCGTATGCTGACTTTCATCTTATTAGCCCTTTTCATGGATTGGAGATAACATGGCTATTACAGCGAAGCCTCTTTCCACCAAACTAAAGGGCATTCAATTTGTGCTCCGTCCCTATCGTCGTATACCAACCAGGCACGCACTCCATTACCTCAGTACAGAGTATGTGGGGAAGGGCCTCGTGACCAACCTGTCTCGATCCGGGCTACGTATTCAAGGCGAACATGCAGTCGAGCCAGGCCTTAGTCTAGCGTTGCGCCTCACACTTTCAGCCGATGGTCCGACCATAGAAGTTGAACGAGCAACGGTTCGGTGGGTGGATGGGTATGATTTCGGCATGGAGTTCGATCACCTGAGTCCATTAGCCGCAGCACATATCACCAAGGTAGTGAGCCAGAAGATTCGCGCTCCTCGGATGGCCTCCTGACCGATACTTCTTCGCCTCGCTTGCCTGTGGGCCTTGCCAGGGCCATTTGCTTGACGCTTCTTCCAACCCGCTGCTATATTCCGATTCCATCGTTCGATCATTTACAGGCCTGTCTTCGTTGTCTATGCTTGAGCCACAAGGGAAAATTTGGATGGATGGGTCGTTCGTCAATTGGGCGGACGCGCATGTCCACGTGATGACCCATTCGCTGCATTATGGACTGGGCGCATTCGAGGGGCTTCGCTGCTACAAGGGAAAGTCCGGTTCCGCGATTTTTCGGCTACAAGAGCATGTCGATCGGCTGTTCGATTCCGCCCATATCGGCATGATGCAGATACCCTTCGACAAGAAGCAGGTCGCCGCGGCTATCGTGGAGACCGTCAGGGTCAACAAGCTGGAGGCCTGCTATATTCGCCCGCTCGTTTATATCGGGCACGGAGCGATGGGAGTCTATCCCGGCGATAATCCAATCAAGCTAGCCATCGCCGCCTGGACCTGGGGCGCCTACCTCGGGGACGATGCGATTGCGAATGGGATGCGGGCTCGTGTGTCGTCATTTACTCGTCATCACGTCAACGTCTCGATGACGAGGGGGAAAATTTCCGGCTACTACGTGAACTCGATTCTCGCAAAGAGGGAAGCGAAAGCGGACGGATACGATGAAGCCATTCTTCTCGATACCGAAGGGTATGTGTCGGAGGGGACGGGGGAAAATATCTTCATTGTGCGTAAAGGGCAGATCAAGACTACGCCGCTCACCTCGATCCTCGACGGCATCACCAGAAGTGCTGTCATCGAATTGGCGCGGGAGCGGCGTATCCCTGTGGTGGAGGAGCGCTTCACACGCGATGACATGTATATTGCCGATGAAGTATTCGTGACCGGGACCGCTGCCGAGCTGACACCGGTGCGGGAGATCGACAATCGTCGTATTGGAACCGGCACACCAGGTCCGATTACGCAAGCTTTGCAGAAGGCCTACTTTTCCATCGTGCGTGGGGAGGATCCTTCCCACGAGGCGTGGCTCACCAGAATCTAACAGGATGCTGAAAAAGCCCGCCAGCTTCGTTCTCGGCTCATCCAAATCCTCAACGTACCCCAGAAGGGTACGCCTCCGGTTTGGACTCGCCTGCGGCCTTGCTGAACGGCCTTTTTGAGCATCCTGATGCTAATGCCACAAAAAAGACTTCAAGGATGTGTTGTGTGTAAATCGAGTTTTTCCGCAGCCGGCTAGAATCTTGTCAGACGCTGAATAAGTTCAACCTCTCCCCGTCCCACATCAATTTTGTGGACAACTGTGAAATGAGTTGAGGTTTTCGTGCGAGTTGTGTGCGGAGAACCGCGCAGCTTCTGCGCGGTTCTCTAGTGTTTGCCTGAGGAAGCGTCGTCTGGCTTGTGGGTTTCAGCGGTCGGGGCTGCCGGCGTCGTGGCTGGTATTTCGGGAGCGGGCTGCGAAGTCTCTTTCTTATTGAGATCGATGACCGTGGAAGAGAAAGCGCGCTCCTTCGCGAGGATGGCAAGGCCGAGCGAGGTCAGCATGAAGACGGCTGCGACGGCGACCGTGAATTTACTCAGAAAGTTGGCGGGGCCGCGGCTACCGAAGACGGTTTGGCTGGAGCCGCCGAAAGATGCGCCGATCTCGGCGCCCTTTCCTGATTGCAAGAGGATTGCGCCGACCATGAGGAAACAGACCATGACGTGAATGATGATGAGGAAGATATACATGGCACTCCGATCAGTTAGGCCCGCTGTACCTGAGCAAGATTGATGATTGTAGCAAACGAGTCGGGGTTGAGACAAGCCCCACCCACTAAAGCTCCGTCGATCGCATCTGAGACGAGAAGCGGCTCAATGTTTTGGGGTGTGACGCTGCCGCCGTATAGAATTCTGATGGCCGAGGCTGTTTGACTATCCCAGCCGGTCTCAATGAATAAGCGGATCGAACGATGCACGGTCACGGCCTGCTCGGTTGTGGCAGCTCGCCCCGTGCCGATGGCCCAGACCGGTTCGTAGGCGATTGTCACGGTCGCCAGATCCTGCGCGGCCAACCCTGCCAGGCTGACCTTCAGTTGATCTGTGACGACCGATTCCGTTCGGTTCGCCTCACGTTCCGCCAGCGATTCTCCCACACACAAGATCGGAGAAAGTCCGTGTTTCAAGGCCGCTCGGACCTTCTTCTGAATATTCTCATCTCGCTCGCCGAAGTGCGTACGACGTTCAGAGTGGCCGACGACCACATACCGGCAACCCAGTTCGCGCAACATCGGAGCGGACACTTCCCCGGTGAAGGCCCCTTGCTCCTCCCAATGGACATCCTGCGCGCCGAGGTTGATCCAGGAGGAGGGGCCTAAGGTGCGGTAGGCCGTTTCGATGGCTGTAAAGGGCGGCGCAATGACCACGTCGGCATGAGGCGATGCGGATACTCGTTCGCGGAGGTCGCGAATGAAGGCTGCGGCCTCCGAAGCCGTCTTGTTCATCTTCCAGTTACCGACGATGAGAGGTCTGCGCAAGGTATCTCGATGTCCGAAGGTGGTAGTGGTAGAGGATATGCGCCAACGGCAAGGCGATTCCTAGACTCGATCCGGGAGGGCGGTCAAGCCTGGGAGTTGTTTGCCTTCCAGCAATTCCAGCGCGGCGCCGCCGCCGGTCGAGATAAACGACATATTTTCCGACTCGCCGGCTCGATGCACAGCCAGCGCTGTTTCACCTCCGCCGACGATCGTCAAGGCGTAGGCATCCGCAACCGCGTGAGCCATCGCGAGCGTCCCCCGCGCGTAGGCATCGATTTCGAATACGCCCATCGGACCGTTCCATAGGATCGTTTTCGCATTCTGGACTGCTTCGTTGAAGAGCTTGACGGAGGCCGGGCCAATGTCGAGTGCATACCACTCTTTGGGGATCTCCTGGACCGGAACGATCTTCGATTCCGCCCCAGGCTCGCGGCTGGCCGCGACGACACAATCGACCGGCAGGTAGAATTTCACGCCACGGGAAAGGGCATGGTCCTCAATGCCTTTCGCAAAATCCAACATGTCGTTTTCGACCAGGGAGTTGCCGATTTCCAACCCCTTCGCCTTTAAGAAGGTAAAGGCCATGCCGCCACCGATAATGACTTTGTCGACGCGCTTGCCTAGATTTTCGATGACGCCGATCTTCCCGGACACTTTTGCCCCGCCGAGAATGGCGACAAAGGGCCGAACGGGGTTTTCGACGGCGCCTTCAAGGTATTCGATCTCTTTCTTGAGGAGGAAGCCGGCGGCTGAGGCTGGAATGTATTTGGTGATGCCGACGGTGGAGGCATGAGCCCGATGTGCGGCGCCGAACGCGTCGTTGATATAGACATCGCCGAGAGCTGCCAACGCTTTCGAAAAATCGTCGTCGTTTTTCTCTTCCCCCTTATGGAATCGGAGGTTTTCAAGGAGCAAGACGTCGCCAGGCTTCATCTGGGCGACAAGCTTTTCCACCGCCGGGCCGATGCAATCCGGTGCAAACTGAATATCTTTTCCCATGAGCCGTCCCAGGCGTTTTGCCACCGGGGCTAGGCTGTATTTTGGGTCGTATTTTCCATTTGGGCGGCCGAGGTGCGAACAGAGGATCACCTTGGCTCCGTCGTCGACGACGCGATTGATGGTCGGCAGGGTCGATCGAATGCGGGTGTCGTCGGTGATTTGGTGCGAATCGTCCAATGGGACGTTGAAGTCGGCTCGGATGATGACGCGCTTGTCTCGGAGCACGACATCGTCGATCGTTTGTTTTCGGAGATTCATGGCGGCTCCGTCAGGTTGGCTAGCGCCCTTTTGCTCCTGCCGCGATCACCTTGATGAGGTCTCGAACCCGGCATGAATAGCCCCATTCGTTGTCGTACCAGGCCGTCACCTTGACCATCCTTTTGTCGATGGCCATCGTGAGCGGGGCGTCGAATGTGGCCGAATGTGAATCGCCCTTTTGGTCGATCGAGACGATCGGGTCTTCGGAATAGAGCAGAATATTTTTCATCGGGCCATTCGCCGCTTTCTTGAAGGCAGCATTGACGGAGGCAACGTCACAATCCTTTTCCGTTTCGACGGTCAGATCCACCAGCGAGACATTCGGAGTGGGAACGCGGATGGCGAGGCCGTCGATCTTGCCCTTGAGTTGCGGTAGCACCAGGTGCAGCGCTTTTGCCGCGCCGGTACTGGTTGGGATCATCGACATGCCTGCCGCGCGCCCGCGCCGCAAGTCTTTGTGGGGCAGGTCGAGCAGCTGCTGGTCGTTGGTATAGGAATGGATCGTGGTCATGACGCCGTGCTTGATACCGAAATTATCCAACAGCACTTTTGCCACGGGAGCGAGACAATTGGTCGTACAGGATGCGTTGGAGATGATGTGGTGCGTTTTCGGATCGTAGGCCGCGTCGTTGACGCCCAGTACGATGGTGACATCCGGATCCTTCGCCGGCGCGGAAATAATGACGTGCTTGGCTCCGGCAGTGATGTGCTTTCCCGCGCCTTCGCGATCGGTAAAGCGCCCGGTCGATTCGATGACGATGTCGACCTCCAACTCCTTCCAGGGAAGGTCTTTGGGATCCTTGATCGCGAGCACCTTAATGGGCTTGCCGTCGATGAGGATCTGATCGCCTTTGGCCTCGACGTTCCCCTGTAACGTTCCGTGCACCGAGTCATACTTTAAGAGATAGGCGAGTGTTTTCGCATCTGTGAGGTCGTTTACTGCGACAATGTGGAGGTCAGGATCTCCGAGAGACGCCCGCAGGACATTTCGTCCGATCCGTCCAAATCCGTTAATGCCGATCCGAATAGCCATGACCAGTAATTCCTCAAGAAGAAAGGGACCGGTTGAATCCACCGGTCAGGATGAGGCCGATAGTATCGGCGCTCCTGGGCCTTGTCAAGCCATTCCGACGTAGTAATTCTGTGCAGGCTCAGAAGCATATCACTATCGCAAGAAGCGTAGATAACGACACAGTTGGTGCGAAGATCGAGAACCTGTCCCTTGCGTCTCTGTTGCCTGGTTCGTTAGAGTTTGCCGATTCTATCGTGAGACGTTTTCTCGTGAGGCAGCGATGAATCTCTTCAAACAGACCACGAAGGTGTTGGAGTGGCCGAGACTGCTCGATGCCCTTGCCGTGCATGCCAGATCGACGATGGGGGCGGCGCGTTGTCGTACTCTCGAATTGGCGACCAGCCTCCAGGACTCACGGCAGCGGCAACAGGAAACGACGGAGATGGGACAGCTGCAAGCCTCCGGCGAGGCTCTGCCGGTCTTGGCATTTCCGGACATTCAGGATCCGCTTGTTCGGGCGAAGAAAGGGGCGGTGTTGGAGGTCCACGAACTCCGGGATTGTGCGCTGGTGCTGGAATTGCTTGAAGAGAGTAGACGTTTCGTGGGACGGCATCAACAGGACGCGCTCGCGTTGGCCTCCGCCGCATACCCTCTATTGTTGGTCGGTGAACTGCGGCCTGTGAGAACTGCGCTGGATGCGGCGATTCATTCGGACGGCTCGATCAAGGAGTCGGCAACACCGGAGTTGCGGCGCCTGACTCATCAGGCCCATGCACTCAAGCAGCAGATGCGCGATCAAGTAAGTCAGATGCTGCATTCGCGTCGCTATGAGGAAATTTTACAAGAACAGTATTTTGCACAGCGAGAAGGCCGGTATGTCATTCCGGTGAAAGCCGACATGCGTGGACGAGTTCCGGGGATCGTCCATGACGTGTCGGCCAGCGGGGCGACGGTGTTTATCGAGCCGCGTGAGCTGGTCGAGCTGAACAATTCGATCAAAGTGGCGGATTTGGAGATCGAGCGGGAAGTGCGCCGCATCCTTCAGGAGTTGTCCACGCTCATTGCCGAACAGTCCGAGGTCGTTCTAGCGGGGCTCGAAGCGCTGGCTGTGCTTGACGGTATTTCGGCGCGGGCATCGTTTGGTCGTCAATTAAAGGCGCATCCAGTCGATCTCAACTCAGACGGGCGGGTGAAACTGTTGCAGGCCAGACATCCTTTGCTCGTGTTGTCGAAAGAGCAGGTGGTCGCTAACGATATTCTCCTGGATGAATCGATTCATGTGCTCGTCATTTCCGGTCCCAATACGGGCGGGAAGACCGTGACCCTCAAGATCGTCGGGCTCTTTGCTTTGATGGTCCGGGCCGGATTGCATTTGCCCTGCGACGCAGAGTCCGAAATGGCGATCTTTCCCGACGTCTATGCCGATATCGGCGACGCCCAAGACCTGGCCCGCGATCTATCAAGCTTTTCGGCGCACATGACCCAGATGATTCAGTTGCTCGATGAAACGGACCGTCAGGGCAGAAGCGACACCCATGGCGCCCCGCGGCAATGGTTGGTTCTCCTCGATGAACCGGTGACCTCGACCGATCCGACAGAAGGGGCGGCCCTGGCCGAAGCGTTGCTCTGTCGGCTGGCCACACTGGGGATGAAAGTCGTCGCGACTACGCACTACGGATCGCTGAAAGCCTTGGCCCATACGATGGCGGGTTTCGCAAACGCTGCAGTCGAGTTCGACGTGGCGACACTGTCGCCGACCTATCGGCTCTTCATGGGGGTGCCAGGTGGATCGTCTGCGCTTGAGATCGCAGGCCGATTGGGGATGGACCGGGCTTTGATCGATGAGGCGAGACAGAAGCTCCATAAAGATGAGCGGGTCATGGAAACGATGCTGCATGATCTGCAACTCACACAACGGCAGTTGGCTGACGACCTGGCCCGGGCTGTCGAAGCCAGAGGTGAAGCGGAACAGGCCGAACAACGTGCGAAGGCACAGTTAGCTCACCTGGAAGAGACCGAACGGGAAGCGCAAAGGGGTCTCAAGCGAAAACTCAGTGAACAGTTCAGTCGGGCACGGGCAGAAGTGCAAGCTACGGTGGATACCGTCAAGGGCGAGCAGAAATTGATCAAAGCTAAGGCGGCGAAGCAACGATTGTTCGAACTTGAGGCGCAGACGAGAGCGGAGTTGGCCCCGACTGACACGCCGATTCCGCTTGAGCAGTTGGGGGTGGGGGATCAGGTTGAGATCAGCGGGCTCGGCATGACCGGCACACTACTAGAGACGCCACAAGGGAAGAAACGCGTGAGGGTGAAGGTAGGGCAGGGGGAACTATTGGCCACAGTGGCGAACCTCGTCGGCCTCACACGAGGGCAGGCAGCACCTTCGCCAGTGTCACCCAGTCCTCGACGGGTCTCATCAGGCGGCGGACTGGGGCTGGATGAACAGACGGTCGTGGATGTTCGAGGAAAGGCGGCGGACGAGGCCTTGGATGACGTGGTTGCAGCACTGGATCGCGCGACATTGGCCGGCGCGCCGTTTCTGCGCATCGTTCATGGCCATGGCACGGGGAAACTGAAAGCCTCGTTGCGAACCTATCTGAAAGATTCGCCCTACGTGGCGGAGTTCCGTGCAGGAGATCGGGCAGAAGGCGGAGATGGCGTGACGATCGTGAAATTGGGGTAGGGAAGAGAGGGCAGGCTAGATGGCCTCCTGTGCTCGTGCAACGCGCGGTCTCAGAAGACCCTCGCCCGGGCAAATGGCACGTCATGGGGAATCGATTGCGAAGCAGGCGGAAGATTATGTCTATTCTCTCCTATTGAGGCGCGTCATCATAGTACCCAAGCCCATTACGATAGCCAAAAAAATCATAATTATAACCGTTAACGAGCCGATCACGCAGGGAAAACTCTCGTTGCAGAGATCAAACATATATTGCCAAAACCCCCACATTTTGGTCTGAGCTAGGGTTTTTATAAACATCGTATCCCCTCCTTGGCACTTCTCTTCGGTCCTAGGGTAGAGAAGCCAACTAGGTCAGCGATTCGACGATGGCACGTAACCGCTCGGTCAGTTTCGTTGCCGCAACCGGTTCTTCCGGCGCGCGCGTGACTTTGATCGGCTCTCCGATGATGACGCGCAACCGTGGGAAGCCGATCCTTCCCTGCGCAAGGGCCCGTGCTGTGCCGATGAGGCGAACCGGCACAAGCGGTGCTCCTGTCACGAGCGCCATGCGCGCGGCACCCCGGTGCCACACGCGGTCGCCCCGCACGGCGCCCTGCGGGAAAATCGCGACCGCCTGTCCTGCCTCAAGCGCCTGCCGCATTCGAGCGAGAGCGAGGCGGTCGCCGTTGCCACGCTTAATCCCGACCGCGCCGAGCCCGTCGAGCACCTATCCAAGCAGTCGGGACTGCCACAGCTCCGCCTTTCCGAGGAAACGCAGTTCCCGCGAGATCGCCGCCCCCAGGATGATCCCGTCGAGCACCGAGTCATGATTCGGTGCGATGACCATAGGCCCGGTGACGGGGAGGCGATCGGCGCCGACCACCTCGAGTCGATACATGGCGCGTACCAAGCCGCCGAAGAAACAGCGAACTTGCGCATAGGTCGGAGCGGGGAACGGTATACGACCCGCATTTTTATTTGCCCGACGGTCGACAAGTGTATCCATCAATGATTCCATCAGACCTCCTCCTCATCCATGACTTTTCCGTCGGATCGCAGTAGTTGGCCATTTAGTCGTCCTGTTTCGGTCCAGTGCTCTCCAGCGCATTGTTCAGCAACCGGGCCCATGAGGGGCGTGGATTGTATCCATTACCCAATGGTCGGGCACGCTGCATCACAGGGTTAGACTTTACCTCTGTCTTTTTTCTCTCGTCTCCAGGCCCTCCAAGCATAGAAAAACCCAATCGGCGCACTGATAATACAAATAATCGCCAGAAGAGACGATTCTGCGGCGAGCCACCATCCAAGTGCTGAATAGATAGCTGATCCGAGGAAGTAGGCATACCAGGGAATCCCGCGCTTGTTTTTCGAAGACGTGTGGGTTTGCGATGTCATTACGCTCAGGCCTGCAGATTTTAGAAATTGTACAGACATTGTCAGGGCCCTCCCTCTGGAATTGTGAACTATTGGGTTGTGGATCGGAGCAGCTGGTTTCCTACGAACGGACGCCTGCCCACCGATTCCGCAGCCATTTCGACCGTACGAGCTTGTACCCAAGCCAGGCGCATAGCAGCACGCCGAATAGCGGTACTACTACGGAACTCACCAGCTTCTGATAATCGATCATCTGTACCCGCAAGAGATATTGGTAGCGCGAAGGATTCCGTCCCTCCGCCGTAATGATGACCCTATACAGGCCTTCGTCCAGCGTGGTTTTGCCGCTGACTACTCCGGTTGGGTGGTGACTCGGATGCCAGTCTGCTACCGTCTGAGCTTCTGCCTCATTGCTCCCGTTCCCCTTCACGATCCGCAGACCGACCGGCACGTTACGCAGTGTCGGGTCCACAAGGTCCACGACCAGGAAGGTCTCGCCTGTCTTGGGAATGTCCGTGCAATATTGAGCTTTCAGCTCGTATTGCGGCTGGTAGGAGCTGAAATGCACCGCGCTTTCACCGACCCAGCGTACGCAAGGGTCTACTTCCAAATCCGCTCCTCCATGCGCAGCGGCTACGCCGGGGTACAGTGCGGCAACAAGAATGAGTACCGTAGCGCCTGCTCGTGTCATTTGCTTAATCATGGCCAACCCTCCTGTTTTGGGGCCGTGTTAAATTCTGGCCCATGCTGCTCTCCCCATTACTGCCGATAGCCCTATTCGTTCGTTCTGGTCATCCATTTTTGTTACTCACTGAGGAGATAGGCCCCTCCGGGGTGTAAAGAGGGTCCTATCTACCTCAGCGGGAGACGCCGTTCAGAGTCGCGGCGCCACCAATTCTCGATAAATAAGTGTGCATAGACGAAGCGCCCTTACACGATTGTCAATGCCGAGTGAGTCGTTGCTGGTTGCGATGTAAGCCGTCTATGCGCAGCAATCAAGGGATCGACAATTTCCCCACAGTTGACGCAACGCCGTCCAAAAAATTCATCGCCACTCGACTCGAGCACAAAATCTTCAAACTCTTCAAGCACCATCAATCCTCCACAGCATGCGCATCCCATCTCATACCACCTTCCATCTTTGCCGATGTGCGTCTGCACCTCAATGATTGTCCATGATGGCTTTGAGATCACTGCCACTGATCACCTCGCGATTGAGCAGGACTTTTGCTCCTTCTATGAGTGCGCGCTTCTGTTCGGCTAAGAGCCATCTCACGCGATCATATTGCTCATCGATAATCCGGCGCACTTCACAGTCGATCTCGCGGGCGGTCTCCTCCGAGTAATCGCCTTTCTCCTGAGGCGCCTGAATCTGCATGATGAGAGGCTGGCGTTCACGATCCAGGGTCACGGCGCCCAGCTTCTCGCTCATCCCGTAGGATTTGACCATGCTCTTGGCAATGTCCGTCGCCCTGACCAGGTCGTTCTGCGCTCCGGTAGACGCCTCGCCGAAGATCAATTCTTCCGCATTCCGCCCTCCGAGCAGGACGGCAATCTTGTTCTCCAACTCTGTCTTGGCCATCAGAAAGCGATCCTCCGTCGGGAGTTGAAGGGTATAGCCCAACGCGGCAATCCCCCTGGGGATGATGGAGATTTTCTGTATCGGGTCTGCGCCTGGGAATGACAACGCCACTAAGGCGTGACCCACTTCATGGTAGGCGACTCGTTCCCTCTCCATCTTGTTGAGCACCCGGTTCTTCTTCTCCAGTCCGGCGACGACCCGCTCCACCGCTTCTTGCAATTCCGACAGACCCACCTGCTCTTTATTCCGACGCACGGTCAACAGTGTCGCTTCATTGATGATATTGGCGAGGTCGGCGCCTGAGAACCCGGGGGTCATCGCGGCGATCATCTCAAGGTCTGCATCGGGCCCCAGGGTCACCTGTTTGGCATGGACGCGCAAGATAGCCAGGCGGCCGATCTTATCCGGGCGATCGACCAAGACTTGCCTGTCGAACCGGCCTGGCCGCAACAGATGATTGTCCATGATGGCTCTCAGCTCACTGCCACTGATCACCTCGCGTTCGAGCAGGACTTGTGCTCCTTCTATGAGTGCACGCTTTTTTTCAGCTAAGAGCCATCTCACGCGATCGTATTGCTCATCGATAATACGGCGTACTTCACAGTCGATCTCGCGGGCGGTCTCCTCCGAGTAGTCGCCTTTCTCCTGAGGCGCCTGAATCTGCATGATGAGCGGCTGGCGTTCACGATCAAGGGTCACGGTGCCGAGTTTCTCGCTCATTCCGTAGGATTTGACCATGCTCTTGGCAATGTCCGTGGCCCTGACCAGGTCGTTCTGCGCTCCGGTAGACGCCTCGCCGAAGATCAATTCTTCCGCACTTCGCCCTCCGAGGAGAACGGCAATCCTGTTCTCCAGCTCCGTCTTGGCCATCAGAAAGCGATCCTCCGTCGGGAGTTGAAGGGTATAGCCCAACGCGGCAATCCCCCGGGGGATGATGGAGATTTTCTGTATCGGGTCTGCGCCTGGGAATGACAACGCCACCAAGGCGTGACCCACTTCATGATGGGCGACTCGTTCCCTCTCCGTCTTGTTGAGCACCCGGTTCTTCTTTTCCAACCCCGCCACGACCCGCTCTACCGCTTCTTGCAATTCCGAGTGACCCACCTGCTCTTTATTCCGACGCACGGTCAACAGTGTCGCTTCGTTGATGATATTCGCGAGGTCGGCGCCGGAGAACCCGGGGGTCATCCCGGCGATCACCTCAAGACCTGCGTCGGGACCCAGCGCCACCCGCTTCGCATGAACGTGCAAGATGGCCAGGCGGCCGATCTTATCCGGGCGATCGACCAAGACTTGCCTGTCGAACCGGCCTGGCCGCAACAGGGCAGGATCCAAGATTTCAGGCCGATTGGTCGCCGCCATCAGAATGACGGCAATGCGGGGATCGAAGCCGTCCATCTCGACCAGCAACTGATTCAGGGTCTGTTCACGCTCCTCATGCGCCATGGGTCCCGCCCCACGGGCTTTCCCCAACGCATCCAGTTCATCGATGAAGATAATACAGGGCGCCTTGATCTTCGCCTGCTCGAACAGATCTCGCACGCGGGAGGCACCCACTCCCACAAACATTTCCACAAACTCGGACCCGCTGATGCTGAAAAACGTCACGCCTGCCTCTCCTGCCACAGCGCGAGCCAGGAGCGTCTTGCCGGTTCCAGGGGGACCGACGAGCAAGATGCCTTTCGGAATCTTTCCTCCGAGCCGCGTAAATTTTTCCGGCGTCTTGAGAAAATCAATCACCTCGCCCAGTTCTTCCTTCGCCTCCTCCACGCCGGCTACATCCGCGAAAGTCACTTTCGTATCCTTCTCCGCATAGATCTTCGCCTTCGACTTCCCCACGGTCATGAACCCTTTTTGACCCTGTCCAAGCCCCTGACCAAGGCGCCGAATCACAAAAAACCAGATACCGCCAAAGATGAGCGCAGGAATGACCCACCACATGATATCTCGCAAGAACGTACTCTCAATCATGCCGGTGAACTTGACGTTGCGTACATTGAGTTCCTTGACTAAATCAGGATCTTCAACCCGGATAGTCGTAAACAGCTTCGGTTCTTTTGATCCTTCTTCCGGCTTCAGTTTCCCGAGCAATGACTGACGAGTGACCGTGACTTCCGCCACGTTCCCGGCCGCCAGGAGCGTCTTGAATTCGCTATACGGAAGCTCTTCAAGCATCTGCATGGGCGTGATGAAATTGTGCACGAACATGATTGCCCCAATCGTGAGAAAGGCACACAGGACCGAAAAGGAGATTTTTTTATTCACTGGCATCGCGATGAGTTCCTTTCTCTGTCACGACTTAAAGAAGAGCCAAGTATTCTGACTTGTCGTGCTTTCTTAGGCTCCTTGCTGAAGGGCTGAGAAACAGAAATCCGTCGGATAATTATGGACATTCGCAAACCGTCGCAATCAGTTTTAATCGGTACTCGCTATCCCAACGGCTAAGGTTGGAAGTAACCAGTTGCAAGTACCAGACACATCAAAATCACGGCACCAAGAATAATGAAAATGACGCCCTTCATGGTGTGAACTCCTCGTTGAAAAACTATCGATGGCATTAGCATTCGGCCTTAGGGCCTGAGGAGGCCCGTTGCCAGTGCCAGGCACATCACAAGCACGGCACCAAGAATAATGAAAACAATGTGCTTCATGGTGTGATCGTTTTTTTGCACTGTAGTATTTGCCATTGGAATTCCCTCCTTTTATATGTGCTGCTGTGGTTGTCTGAATTGCATCGCCTTATCCTTCCCTGCCATTCTCACGGCTCATCCACTCCCGTATGTACGGCCAGCAATTGAGGAGCTGGACACCGTTTTTTTCACAGGCGTTCAGAAAACGAATGATCTCGATATCCACGAGCGTCACTCCGTTGAGGTCCAGTGCAATCCGCGACCGAGCGCCTTCCAGTTGCGTCTTCAATTCCTCCAGATGCTTCGCTTGCAGCCGACCGCTCAAGCAAATCTTTGTCTTGAGACGTCGGGTTTCTTTTTCAAACTTTATTGTCATCTGCAACCTCTACAATCTGGATGATATGAAACGAGTGCAACGAAGAGGCCAGATGTAAACCCTTGAGATGCTTGTGTTTGGTATAGGAACAGCTGCCGAAATTTCAGCATTTGCTGAATGATCGGCAAACGAGACAGAAGTATCCGGAGATGCGTTAATTACACGGACTGATTGTGTGGAAGGCGGCGGAGAAGGGGCAAAGTCAGAAAAACAGTCTACCCCGGAAGGAATGATTCATATGAGACTGGTACTTAGGGTTGGCGCACAACCAGGGTTCGGTCTCTTTATCGTGCGTAGTCGGCTTGTCGAGTCTTAAACTGATGTTTGTTAATTCCCAGGGCCGTGATTTTTGATTCAAGCGTCTGCCTTGGGAGACCGAGCTTGGCAGCGGCGCCGGTAGGGCCGCTGACCTGGCCCCCACAATCCGCCAACGCCGTTTCGATTATTTCCTTTTCATGCTCGGCCAGCGTGGTGCCTAAGGGAACCACCGAACCCGATAACCTGGGCCTTTCCCGTTTCAGCCAGGTCTCGTCGACAGAAAATGTTTCGCCCTCGCACAGCACGATAGCCCGCTGGATGACATTCTGCAGCTCGCGAATGTTGCCGGGCCAATCGTAGGCTTGAAACAGCTCCAGGGTCTCTTTCTGTATGTTCCTAATCTGTTTCCCGGCCTTCTTTGCATAACGCTCAATCAGGTAGGTGACGAGTAATGGAATATCATCCACCCGTTCGCGCAGCGAGGGGATTTGGATTGGAAAGACATTCAGCCGGTAGAAGAGATCCTGGCGAAATGTGCCTGCCGCCATGGCCGCCTTCAGGTCTCGATTCGTGGCAGCCAGCACCCGTACGTCCACGGAAATCGGTTGGCTGCCGCCGATCCGTTCAATCTCTCTCTCTTGGAGCACTCTCAGTAGACCGATTTGAGTCTCAGACGGCAGGTCTCCGATCTCGTCAAGGAAGATCGTCCCGCCATCGGCTAGTTCAAATCGCCCGAGACGCCGTTGCATCGCCCCCGTAAACGCGCCTTTCTCGTGTCCGAACAGCTCAGAGGCAATGAGCGAAGCTGGGATTGCCGCACAATTGACGGTAATAAACGCACGGGATGACCGCTTCGAGCGTTTGTGAATGGCCCGTGCGATCAGCTCCTTGCCCGTCCCGGTCTCACCCAGCACGAGTACGGTGGAATCCGACGGTGCCACTTTGGCGACCTGCTTCAATATGTTGCGGATGACGTCCGACGAGCCGACGATTTCTTCAAACATTGAAGACTGATCGATCTCTTCACGCAACGCCAAGTTTTCTTTTTGAGTCCTCTCTTCGTCCCGTTTGCGATCGTCGATGTCGGTTCCTGTCGCGTACCAGCGAATGATCCGTCCTTCTTCGTCCTGCAAGGGGTTATAGCGGATCAGAAGCCACCGATATTGCCCATCCTTCCGGCGAGCACGTAGCTCCAATTCAAATGGGGCTTCGCGTTCGAGCGCATGCTGGCGCTCGTTCTGTGATCTCTCGATATCATCAGAGTGAAAAAATCGTGCGCGAAAGTCATCCGCCATCACATCTTCCAAGCTCAGACCGCTGTAGTCGAGCACAAATCGATTCGCATAGAGAGTTTTTCCATCGGGTCCCAGGACACAAATGAGTTGAGCGATCGCGTCGGTGATGCGTCGCAGCTCCCGTTCATCTTGGCGGAGCTTCTCTTCCCTATGCTTATGCTCAATAGCTACCGTCGCCAGATGCGTGATCTGTCCGATGAGGTGTTGATGGTACGCACTAGGGCTGCCAGGTTCGCGCGAGTAGATCGCGAAGGCGCCCAATACTTTTTCATCGCATGACAAGATAGGCGTGGACCAACAGGCCCGCAGTCCGTGTGCCATTGCCAGAGCCCGCCATTCGTATGTATCCCATCTTGTGTCCGACGCGACATCGGCGGCAATCACTTGTTCTTTGAGAGATGCCGCCATGGCGCAGGGACCCGAAAAGAGATTCACGGGTCTGCCATGGATCGACTCGTTATAGCTCAAGGGAAGGCTGGGCGCTGCACCATGCTGCAGCCGATTGCCGATAGAGTCTACCAGCACAATCCCACAGAGAGTTCCGCTCGCGATCTCTTCGATGAGTCGGCACAAAGCATCAAGAAATTCCGTGAGCGTACATCCTGTGGCGAGCATCTCGAGTAGGCGATTTTCTCCGGCAAGCAATGTCTCGGTCCCTGTACGGTCTTCAATATCGGAATGAGACAGGTGATTTGGCGTGGCCGACCCCTGAGTGGGTTCATTGTGAAGGTTGGGTTTCATATGTCCTCTCCCAAATAGAGGCAGGTTACGTCAAAACCAGCAAGGAGGAATATTCTGCTGACCATCGTCTCGCCGGCGAAAGGGCGAACTCTCTATCGTTTCGTCATTGCCCGATGCCTACCCTCCTGGCGAGTCTGCAACGGAAGCTTTGCCGCTCGCGCACCTCACTCCGCCGACGGAGGCAGAAGCGTCTGGATCATATCACCATATGTGCATAATACTCCCGTTACTCGCCAAAAATCACTAGCCCTCCATGGTGACCAACAGGTGCTGTGAGCGTTCGCCTTGGAACGTCATGCACAGTCCCTCAGATAGGAAAGGCTGTCACATCACGTTCTGGTCCTTCATCTTCCATGTCAATCAGCCTTAGTATAAAGGGGCTACCTTCAGTCCAAAACCCAGGAGTTCGGTGTCTCTCGCACTTCTTTGCCTGGTCTCTCACCCAGCCCCTGTGAATGGTCCGGTGAAAGCTGATTTTTCGGCATCATGCTGTAATCTCGGCAAACAGTCTCAGCACTTCAGTGTTTTCACTGCATAGATTCCCGAGTGAAAACGCTCATTCTATTGAAGTTTCAGCACCGTCGATGACGAAGTCACACGGACGTTCTGCTGGAATGCGAGTTGCGTATGAACAGCATCAGGAAATGCCGATTGCATCTGTGGATCATATTGGAAGGAGGAAATTGAAATGGCAGGCAACATATTTCGTAGGGGTTCTCACAACCATCCCACAGGGGTGGTTCTCAAGTATATGAAGGGAGGGTAAGAACATGGCGAAAGCAACGACATTCAGTGAGAGCGACCTCGGGTACGACATGTCGCTCTGGTATGATTCGAAGCCGCTCAAGATTGGCTGGTTTGCCATGTTGGCGGCGGTGGGGTCCGAGGTC
>NEWR02000009.1:324774-327796 GCA_002869885.2 Nitrospira sp. CG24C | reverse complement strand
CGGTTGCCGCAGTTCAGCAAGGCGGTCTCCTTCCCCTTGGTGGGCGCCATCGTGGGCCCGATGATGATTCTCCCGAACGTGGGGCTCAACGAGTGGGGCCATGCCTTCTGGTTCGTCGATGAATTGTTTGCGGCGCCGTTGCACTGGGGTTTTGTGACCCTGGGCTGGTGCGGGTTGTTCGGGGGCACGGGCGGCGTGGCGGCGCAGATCGTGGCGCGCATGTCCAACCTGTGCGATGTGGTCTGGAACAACGAGAGCAAGGACTGTTTGCACGTGATCCCGTACTAAGCGGGGTCGTCGGTGTTGGTGGCTGGTCAGCTGACTAGCTGGATATAAAGAGCCAGATAGCGTCTGATGCGCCATCCAAGGGCGACCTCCACTCTGGTGCGGGGTCGCCCTTGTTGTTTCATTCGTGAACGAGCCTGAGGATTTTGCTACATTCCCACTTCTCGGCCCATTATAGACCTATGCCTATAGGGAAGAGCTTCAGGTCTTCTCCTAATTTTCTTGCAGTGAACGATACGAGGTGAAATCGATGAACGAGTCGCTCTCAATGATCTTTAGGGTGCTGACAGTCCTTTCGATCGCCTTGTTAGTGGTTGGGATCGTTAAGCCTGAGTGGATACGCGTTGGGCAAAAACAGCTCACCCGAACAACGATTGTTGGTGTAGCAATAGGTCTATTGCTGGCTGGTTTAATTGGTGCGGGTGCGATTCAATTTGCCGGGAAGGAGAATGCTGAAGTGGTGAATCGTGGCAAAGTGCTTGGTGAGGCTGTGTATGCAGTCGGCAATCACGCGCTACGCTGCGATCCAGGAACAAAACTCGGTAGTGCCGGTGCCGGCAACGATGAGAAGACCGCGGCTGGTATTCGCTATATGGTCAAAACACCGGTCAATTACAATGCAACCATTGCCCATCCGCTACTCATGGTCTATGCGCCGGCGCAAACAAATCGATATGAGTCAGAAGACTTTGTGCACCTCACGCAAGAGGCGACGACGGCAGGTTTTATTGTGGCGTATGCCGATCACCGAACGATGACTCCTAAAACGATCGAGGAGCTTGCTGCGATACCGGGACTGATCGAGCAGAAATGGTGTATCGACAAGAAACGGATTTTTCTCACCGGTCATTCCGATGGCGGAACTGCGGCTATGGCCATCGCGTTTCTCAATGGCACCAAACATATTCCAGCGGCGATTGCCCCGAGTGCGGCGGGTATCAGGGGTGAGGACTTGAAAGTCTATCAATGTCCTAACCCGCTTCCCGTGATGATCGTGCACAGTAGTCAGGACCGCCATTTCCCTGGGTATGGGAAAGAGGCGATACAATGGTGGGCCACCTGTAACGGCTGCGATACCGCAGGCCTAGTAAAAGACGCAGATGGTTGTGTAACGTATAAGGGCTGTACGAATAATGTCACAACACGCTATTGCGAAGGGACTGGGACACATTCCGAATGGTCTGGGAAAAATAAGGCGATCATCGATTTTTTCAGGAGTAGTCAAGATGTGCGTTAATAGTTTTCGAGCGATTTCAGTATCTCAAGGATCACGATACCTCCACCATCGAACAGGTTCATCTCGGCGATATGCTAAATTCCCTCGGTCTTTCCCATGATCGACGCCATGCGCTGAACTGCGCAGGGAGGATATGATGAACAGTCTGCACTCACACCACGTCGGAAGGGGGCTCCTGTTCGCACTGTGTGTATTTGCCGCTGCCGGCTGCGCACAGTCTGTTGCGCCGATTGAAGACATGGCCTCGTTCGATCCATCGCAGGATCAGATGGCCATTGCCGACTCCTACCGAAGCGAGGCTGTGGCTCTGAAAGAGAAGGCTGCCGCGCTTGCCGAGAGTGTTGTCCGGTATGAGCATCTCTTCGGCCCTCAGTCAGATTTGGTCAGTGGAGCCAAGCAACTCTCTCAGTACTATGCCGAAGCGGCTCAGGAGCTGGAACGTCGGGCTGAAGCCCATGCAGAGGTCGCTCGAACCGGACGGCAGAAACTCCAGTTGCCGCCAAAAGCCTGTTGCAATAAATAGGGAGTGGAATGCCGGAAACTATAATAGGAGGACCTATGAAGCCCTCAACTCTTTCTCGCGCGATCGTGCTGGTGATTCCGATTCTTCTGTTGGTGATGTATGGGTGTGGGAGGACTGTCGACCCAGGAAAGCGAGGTCTCCGCTGGAGTCCATTAACGGGAGGGCTGGAGAAGGAGCCGCTCAGAGACGGGTTCTATTGGCGCGCACCATGGAATGACGTGTACGAGTATGACGTCCGGTATCAGAGTTTTACGGAAAAGATCGACGCGTTGACCGCCGATGATCTCTCGGTGACCGTGCATGCGGCGATCACGATGCGCCCGATTGCGGACGATATTTACTTTATCGCTCAGGAGGTGGGGCACAACTGGTATCCGCAGCTCGTGCGGCCTCAGTTCTTATCGGCGGTTCGGGGTGTCGTCGCACAATATACGATGATCTCGCTCCCGGAACGGAGCAGCGAAATCGGGAACAAGATCGAAGCCGTAATGGTCGAGTCCCTCAAGGGGCGGCATCTCGACGTCTATAGCGTGGCATTGTCCGAAATTGAGTTTTCTAAGGTGGTATTGAAATCCATCGAACAGAAGCAATCGAAGGAGCAGGAGAAGGAGCAAAAGGAATTTGAGGTGGTGATTGCGCAACGTGACGCGGAGATTGCCAGGATCCGGGCGAAAGGCGAGGGGGATGCCTTGCAGATTCGTGCCGAGGGCGAGAGTGAGAGCCTGCGTATCCGTGCCAAGGGTCAGTCTCAGGCGCAGGAAATCATCACGAAAACGCTCACGCAGGATTATCTCAGATACAAACTGTACGAGAATCCCAACACCAAGACGATCATCGTGCCGGACAAGTCTAACGTGCCGATCATCGTGAACCCGGGGCCGGATCACTCACGCTGAAAGCTGGGCGAGGGAATGACCAGGTGCCCTTCTTGCTCGCAGAACGCGCACGATAAGAATGTGCTCGTTCGATGCGCGCAG
>NEWR02000009.1:285004-324674 GCA_002869885.2 Nitrospira sp. CG24C | reverse complement strand
CGCGCAACGCGCGGCTTAAGAAAGCCCTCGTTGGACGCGCGCAGTGGAAGATCAATCAGCCCCCATCCCTGAAGAAACAACGAGCGAGCTTGGCAAGACTGTTAGGTGGGTCTAGAAAAGTGATGACTGACACCATTTGACATGTCCAATGGCGACGCACGATTTCATACCCTCTGATCGAGTTAAAGTTAGGTCTAGCCCAACCACTCTTCTAGTGTTGAGTAATGTCGTACGTCTCTCTTGAACATTCCCATGGCTCTTTCAGTCACGGCAGCGTCTGGATTGATTACTTCAATGACCGATGTTGAAGCGATCCACTTCCTGTATACGTCGAGCAAATCTGCGTCACTATCAGTGAGGCTGACTCCCCAAAACGTCACTATGTCTGGACGGAAGCTCACGATACCGTCAATAATTATTCTCGCTATAGGATGCTGCGCATATCTTTTATTAAATCGGGGCGGCACAATTGCCCGGTGGTTACGGAAATTATCAGCGCTCGACGGAACGGCGCCTATGCAGTCTGGGTGGGCGAACCGGAAAAACTTCTCGTCAGCCAGTAGATTAAATGATCCGTGTGGCTTGGCAACCAGTATGCTTTTTCGACTAACCAGATGAGGCACATACGTAAGCTGATGCCCTTGTTGTATGGCCGCTATTTCGAACATAGGGTCATAATTGAGATTCAGTGCTAAGTCTCCATCCTTGAGTCTGCCCGAAACCAGTTTTCCAACCTCCAGTTGCTTAACTCCCACTCCATTCTCATAGAAGGCCTTGTTAAGTAGGAATGAAAGCGGGTTGAGTATTCCGTGGTGGATCAAGTTTTCCCAGTCGCCTTCGAACTTTTTTCCCCTGTTCACCCAGCAGTACTCAAATAGCCGTTCAAGGTTCATCACGCTTTCCGGCTCTTTTGCCAACGTAGTGAATACAGAGATTGGATCGTTCCCTGGATCAATTCCTTGCTCTGTTAGGTAGTCGGACAACCAGTAGTTGGAGAACTGGAAGATCGGACCATCCCACATCTTCTTCGCGAAGTTCGCCATGGTGGGCGGCCAGAACTCTTCTGATACATTAGCTCTCTTTGCCTCTTCAATACTTGTTCCGGCTCCGATCACTAGTACACGCATCTATGTCGTGGGCCTTAATATTTAGGTCTGCTACAGACTGCCTGTGCAGCATAGCAATGCAGACTCAGCAATCAGTTGTGAACAAGCCTACTGCAACGTTGTACGCATATCCATCACACCGTTTAGTACCACCTGCCGGGATAGACCGCAAATCCTGGGATCTATCCAGTTATCATCCCACCGTATATCCCGGTTCACATCTTCTTGGTAATGGTGATCTACAAGGCTGCTGCCTTCGCTCTATTACTATGACTGTAGGGGGTTCAGGTGAGGATGCTCAAACAGGCCATCCAACGAGGCCGCAGGGGAGACAGAACCGGAGGCGTAGCCTCATGGCTACGTTGAGGATTCGGTCGAGCCGAGAACAAAGTTGGGGGTCTGTTTCAGCATTCTCACGGGAGGTGGTATTTTGCCATGCGATACCGGAGCGTATTCCGAGTGATCTTGAGGAGCCGACTGGCTTCGGAAATGTTGCCGCCTGTGCGCTGTAGCGCTTCCTGCAGCATCTTCTTTTCCATTTCGTCAACTGAGAGACCGTAGGCCAGGAGCGAGGTCTTTCCGGTTTCTCCGTTCGATCCAGCTAATTTGGCGTCTCGCAGAGAGGCGGGGAGGTGGTCCGGCTGGATCATCTCGTCCTTGCATGTAATGGTGAGCCCTTCGAGCACGTTGTGCAGTTCTCGTACGTTGCCGGGCCAGTCGTGGCCTTGCAAGATGGCCAGCGCAGCAGGGGTGATGCCCTTGATGCGGCAGCCATGATCTCGCCTGGCGGTTTCCAGGAAGGATGTCAGAATCGGTTCGATATCTTCTGGTCGCTCGCGGAGCGGCGGGATACGCAGTTGGTAGACGTTCAGTCGATAGTAGAGGTCCAGGCGGAATCGCCCTGTTTTGATCTGCGCCGGCAAATCTTCGTTCGTGGCCGCGATCACGCGGATGTCGACGTGGATGCTGTGTGTGTCGCCCAGCGGATCGACCTGATGATTCTCCAGAACTCGTAGGAGTTTCGCCTGGGCTGACGAACTCATCTCACCGATTTCGTCGAGGAAGAGCGTGCCACCATTCGCGAGCTGGAACCGCCCCGGTTTGGTCTGCTTCGCATCGGTAAAAGCGCCGCGCTGATAGCCGAACAATTCGGATTCGAGAAGGTGCTCGGGGATACCGGCACAGTTGAGTGCCACGAAGGGGCCTTTGGATCTGGGACCGGCTGCATGGATCCCCTGGGCGAAGAGTTCTTTACCGGTGCCACTTTCGCCGGTGATGAGGACAGTTGTTGCGTCGGTTTGAGCGACTTCGGCTGCCAGATGTTTCAGCAGTTTCATCTGAGGCGATCGGCTGACGATCTGATCGAAGGCTGAGAGGCGCTCTTCGCGCGCTTGGGGCTCTGGCGCTTCGAAGATTCGGGTTTTGTCGATGGCGGCCTGGAGATCTTTCGTCGTGACCGGTTGAGCGAGATAGTCTGTGGCGCCACGGTGCAATGCCTCGACCGCGGCTTTGGCCGATCCGTCTGTCCCGAGAATGATCACGGGGAGGTTCTGAGCGATGCGTCTAGCCTGAGCCAAGATCACCTGGCTTGCAATCCGCCCCTGGCTCTCGTCACAGAGGACGAGTGCAATGTCCGTTTGGTCTTTTAGAATGCGCAGACCCTCGTCGGTTGTTGCAGCAGCAAGGATGGTGGCCTGTCGATCGGCGAGGGCTTGTTCAAGCACCGGCTTGGTCTGGGGATCGGTCGAGATGAGCAGCAGGACCGGAGGATGCATAGTGTTCAGGCCTCTCTGCTAAGTACTGGAAATAGCCTACTCCTCTTCCGGCCAAGAAAAAAGGGGTGGCTAAGAAGTCCGGCCTCCTATCTGTCGTCTGTGGTTTTCCTGTGCAATCCCGACGTTGCGAAGGAGGCCAGTCTGTTTGGCACGCTTGAGGGGGCTCTCCTTGAACGTGGTTGTAAAACTCTCTTCGCTGATCTGAGCCAGGGCCTGGAGATTGGGAGCGAGGGTCAAGGGGGTGGGGGTGAAGGCTGGTTCGGTCGTTGCATCTGCTCGTAAGTTAAAGGGACAGACGTCCAGGCAATCGTCACAGCCGAAAATACGATTGCCCATCTGAGAAGCGAGTTCGTCGGAGATGACCTCTCGGCCCCCGCGAAGTTCGATGGTCAAGTACGAGATACAGAGCCGGGCATCGACGACATAGGGTTCGACGATAGCGCCGGTCGGACAAGCCTGGATACAGAGGGTGCAGCTTCCGCACAGATCTGTGCCCGGGTCATCCTCTGTCAGATCAAGGGTCGTCAGAATCTCCCCGAGCAGGAGCCAAGAACCAGATTCGGCTGAGACGAGATTGGAATGTTTCCCGATCCAGCCAAGGCCGGCCTGCTGAGCCCAGGCCTTTTCCATGATCGGGCCTGTATCGGTATAGGTCTTGGTGGTGACGCCCGGCGCCAAGGCTGCGATCTTCGCTTCGAGTTGCGCGAGTCGCTGGCTTATGACCATGTGGTAATCCTTGCCCCAGGCGTAACGAGCAATGCGTCCCATTCCAGGCTGCTCGTTCGCACGATTGTCCGTGTAGTAGTTCATCCCGACCGAGATCATCGATCGGCAGCCTGGCAATACCTGTTGCGGATCGCTTCGGCGAGCTGGGTCACGAGTCATCCAGGCCATCGCGCCGTGGTAGCCGCGCTGGAGCCATTCCGTGAGACGGCTGAATAAGAGACGAGGTAAGGGGGTAGTGGGGTAAGGGGGTAGAGAAGAGTCAGGCTGACTGCTAGTGGGGATTCGGCTGATGCCGACGGCGTCGAACCCTAGGGCTTTGGCTTCGCTTTTAATCGCCTCAGCGAGAGACATAGCTAGTGCGATTGCTGGGAGCAGTCAAAGCGGACACTGAACTGGGCCGAACAATGGTCGGATTTGCAGCGGGTGCAGGAACCGGTGATTTTAGTTTTCCAGTCCGTCCCTTTCTCGTCGAATCGGCAGGATGTGTTTCCACCCTTGGAGAAGGTCGACCAGGGTTTATCGGTTCCTGGGACATTGGCCACGAGGCAGCCTGAGGGGAAGGGAACGTGACAGCTCTGCGAGGCCTCTCCCTTCGCCATGCCGAAACTACAAGACTGTTCTGTCGTGGCATGTGAGTCGTCCATGGGCTGCGCGTGAGCAGCGGCTGAAAGGCTCCACAGGCCGATGAGTATCAATAACAGGAAGGGCCAGCGTTTCATCACGCAGCATCCTAGCACAGCGATGTTTGTAGGCGTCAATCAGGGTCCGACGCATTAGCAGGATGCTCTCGAAAACCGTGAAAAGTAAGACGTGAACGGTGAAACGTGGGCTGCCGAGTGCATTTCCTCCGAAACGTTTTACCTTTGACGTTTCACGTCTCACGGGTGGCTGTTTGTCCTCGCGTGACTCTCAACGGGTCTATATACTTGCGGCATGTTGTGGCGTGTGATGATTGTCATGGTCTATCTCGTACTCGGATGGTCCGGGTGGAGCCGTGCGGCCGAGCCTGTCGTACTGGATGTTCGTACGGAACCCACTGGCGGTGTGAAGGCGACAGCCACAATTCTCTTTCCGGTGGAGCCGGCGATCATCCAGGGAATATTGACCGACTATGCCCATTGGCCTGATCTCTTCGACGTACGGATGCGGATGGCGGAGATACGGGACCAAGACGGCAAGGTGTTCACGGATATTCGGATCGACCATGCTTTGCTTCCAGGAGAGCGCCGCCTTCTGAGTGAGACGAGGACATTACCGACTGGAGAGTTGCTGACGGAATTGAAGGGGGGCGACTTCAAACAGTACCGCCGGTTCTGGAAGCTTAACCCAGTCGATGGGGGGGCTCATACCAAGGCTGAGTTTGAACTGCTCGTCGAGATCGACATGATGGTGCCGGATTGGATTGTCGCCGTAGCGATGCGGCGAGATATGGAAATGCATTTTCGAATCGTAAGAGAAAAAGCGCTGCAAATACAGCAGGAGCTGCAGTCAGGGCGATCACAGTGAGGGCTGGTGATCTGGTCTGTCTGGTTCATCTGGTCTATCCGGTCTGTCTGATACAACTAAAAAACAAGACAAACCAAACAAACCAATTAAACGAGACAGACCAGATAGACCGAACAGACCAAATGAACAAGACCGGCTGGCGGTCTTGTTCATTACCCTGCTACTGAGGAAATGTGAACTCGGACACTTCCGCCTTGTCGAGACCCTGTTTCACCAGCGCGCTCACATCGAACATCCGTTCGACCTTCTGAATGTCCTCGAGTCTGGTTTTCGTGCTGGGGTGCGGTGGGGTGAAGAGTGAGCAGCAGTCTTGATCCGGCTCAATCGATATGGCGAAGCTGCCGATCTGCTGAGCCTGGTCGGTGATTTCCACCTTGTCCATGCCGATGAGCGGACGCAGGAGCGGCAACTCTGCCGCCTCCTCAATGACCGTCAAGTTCTCCGGTGTTTGCGAAGCCACTTGCCCTAAGCTGTCGCCGGTGACTAGCCCCCAACAGTGCTCGCGCTTGGCTAACTCCTGCGCGATGCGGATCATGACGCGCCGGTAGAGCACCACGCGAAATGGGGCCGGTGCGTTCGCCACAATGTCCTGCTGAATCTCCCCGAACGGGATGACATAGAGCATCGACCTATATTGATGGACTGTGAGGAGCTGCACGAGTTCGCGGACTTTCTCTTCCGAAGCACGGCTGACGAGCGGCCGGCCGGAGAAGTGGACGAAGAGGGCTCGGCATCCGCGCTTCATCATGCGATAGGCTGCGACCGGCGAATCGATCCCTCCGGATATCAAGCAGGCGACTTTCCCGCTGACCCCCACCGGCATGCCGCCCGGCCCCTGAATCTTTTTGGTCGCGTAGTAGACCTCTTTGGAAAGCAGTTCGAGGTAGACCGTAAGGTCGGGGTCTTTCAGGCTGACTTTTTTACCGGTTCCTTCGCAGATGGCAGCGCCGACGTCCCGCGCGACCTCCATAGAGGTCAGAGTCAATCGTTTGTCGGCCCGTTTCGCCGAAACGCGAAAGGTAGAAAAAGACTCAGATTGGAGCGATGAGATGACCGCTTTGCTGAGCGCTCCAATATCTGGCTTGGCCAGGTCGAGTGGCAACCCATGGGCGAGCGAAAAGTTGGCGATTCCGAAGACTCGTGCGAGCCGCTCTTTGATGGTCTGGTCCGGAACCGTATCAGGCAGGACGACGCGAATCCGGCTGCGAAGATTCTCGACGCGTCTGACGCCGAGGTCCTTCAGCGTCCATTGGATATTGCGCACGAGCCGCTCCTCGAAATATTCCCGGTTGCGGCCTTTGAGGGCGAGTTCGTGGTAATGGACGATCGCGCATCTCATGGTTTAGTCGGATGCTGAAAATGGCAAACTTCTCACCCACCCAGCCCCGGCGCGCCGAGACGCGCCGTTCCGCGAGCTTCGTTCTCGGCTCGACAACATCCTCAACGTACCCCGCTTGGGAAAGAGCTGCGTTGGCAGCTCAGGGTCGGGTGGGTGGAAATTAGCCGCCTCCGGTATTTGCCTCGCCTGCGGCCTTGTTGGACGACCATTTTGAGCATCCTACATACCCTTCATGAGCTGTGATCATCCGCTTCCAGGAAACGTTCAGCATCGATGGCGGCCATGCAGCCGGAGCCGGCGGCGGTGACGGCTTGGCGGTATGTCGAGTCTTGGACGTCACCGGCGGCGAAGACGCCGGGAATGCTGGTGGTGGTGCCATGATTGGTGATGAGGTAGCCTTTTGCATCCATCTCAAGCTGGCTGGCGAACAGATTGGTGTTGGGTCGGTGTCCGATGGCGACGAAGACGCCGGCACAAGGCAGTTCCGTCGTCTTGCCTGTGACGAGATTCTTGAGGCGTGCGCCGGCGACTACATCGTTCCCCAGAATATCTTCGACGGCAGAATTCCATATGAATGTGATCTTTTCGTTCTTCACTGCGCGGTCTTGCATGATTTTGGAAGCCCGCAGCTTGTCGCGCCGGTGGACAATCGAGACTTTGCTGGCGAACTTGGTCAGGAAGATCGCTTCCTCCATCGCACTGTCGCCGCCGCCGACGACAATCAGTTCTTTCCCCTTGAAGAAGAACCCGTCGCAGGTTGCACAGGTTGAGACACCGTGCCCAGTGAGGCGCGATTCGTTCTTCAGCCCAATTTGAATGGCCGATGCGCCGGTGGCGATGATGAGAGTCTTCGCGTGGATGGTCTGTTCAGCGTCAACGGTGATCGTGAGGGGTCTCTGTTTAAGGTCTACGGCTGTAACATCGCCGGTCAAAAACTCTGTGCCGAACCGTTCCGCCTGAGATCGCATTTCCTTCATGAGTTCCGGTCCCATGATGCCCTTGGCAAAGCCGGGATAGTTTTCAACTTCCGTCGTTGTAGTTAGTTGTCCGCCGGATTGCCAGCCTTCAATCAGCAAAGGCGACAGATTCGCCCGCGCCGCATAGACCGCGGCGGTCAAGCCAGCTGGGCCGGAACCGATGATGACGACGTTGCGCATGGGCGAAAATCTAACACAAGGGGTTGAGGGAATGCACGGCAGAGGTTGGGTCTTATGCGAGGAGTCGAAGATGTTTAAAGAGCTGGTCGACGTGCCGGTGGAGTGAGGGACGAGGGAGGATCCCGCTTAACATATGGTTCGCTCGCTGAATCTTCTTTACCAAGGGCATTTGGCTGCGGATGCGGCGGATAGCTTCAGCGCGGGTGAGGCCGTTTCTTTTCTTGAGGCGCGCGATTTGGGTCGTGCGATCAGCCGTGACGACGATGATTTCATCCACGCGTTTGTCTACGCCGGCTTCGAAGAGGAGCGGGACTTCATAGATCACGACGGCCTTGGGATCTTTGCGAGCGATAGCTTTGGTCAAACGGACTTGCTCGCGGGCGACGCGGGGATGGATGATGCGCTCGAGTTGCCGTCGTTTTTTCTGATTGCGGAAGACAATGCTTCCGAGGGCCTGTCGGTTGAGCGAACGGTCTTGGCTGAGTACTGTCTTCCCGAAGAGTGCGACGATCTCCCGCCAAGCAGGTTTGCCTGGCTTCACGACATCGCGGGCCAGTTCGTCGGCATCAATGACGACCGCGCCGCATCGCTTGAACATCTTGGCGACAGTGCTCTTGCCGGTGGCGACGCCGCCTGTGAGGCCAACTAGAATCATGGGTGCGGAGCATAGCACGCGAGTACTCGCCCGACAATCAGCCTTGATTGACTTCTAACGGCGTAGGCTTGTATGAGTTCGTGCATGATGAAACGGGTGATGATCTTAGGTCTCGTTGTGGTGGTTGGCTTTTTGGGTTTCGCCTTGGTGCGGGCCGATGAGGGGCCGCCACTTGGTCCTCGGACCCTCGTGGTCGCGCTGGATGGAACAGGAGACTTCATGTCTCTTCAAGAGGCGGTCGATGCCGCTAAAAAAGGCGACACCGTCTTTGTCAAGGCAGGTCAATATCCTCAGGACGTGACCATTCACAGTAAAGAGAAGATCAAGTTCGTCGGGGCTGGAGTGGATCAGGTGACGATTCTGGGGCGTGATATTGTGGTGGGTGCTCTCCATGTAGGCAAGTGGCCCTATGGGGCGACGGACATTGAAATCAGCGATATGACCATCAATGACCGAGGGGGTCATGCTGTCGGTCTCTTCAACGGGCAAGGGATTATTCTTCGCAAGGTCAAGATCAATGGCATGTTGTTCAGTCAGCAAGTCCAGGGAGTGCTGATAGAGGATTGTGTCATCGGGGGGAGCGAGACGACCGGCGCTCAGTTTGCCGACTCAGAAGCCGCCCTCATCGGGAATTTGATCCATGATAACGATCATGGCGTCTCGATTGCCGGCAAATCAAATGTGCGGTTGGAACGGAATGTAATTACGCGGAGCCTCTTTGAGGCGGTGGTGGTCAGCGGCCATGCCCATGCTGTGATCGTGAGCAATACCCTGGTTAAGAATGGTGGCGGCGCAGCGTTTCTCGGGCAGTCCAAGAGTGACGTCAGCGGCAACGTAGTCGGGCTGAATCGAGTGGGTTTTCTGATCGCCCCATCCAGTCAGATCACCACCTCTTTCAATGCGTTCTACAACAGAGATGGGGATTATTTTCGAGAAGGTAATCCGAACCAACCGGCCCTGGAACTGAAGGCCCAGTCAGATATTACCGGGGACCCACACTTTGTTGACCCAGTGCATGACGATTTTCGCCTAGGTCCTGGTACGACACTTCTCAAAATCGGTCGATTCCCATACCTCGGCGCCCTCGCTCCTGCCTCAACCGCCACACGTCGATCGACTAAAAAGTAGTTTCCAATCAATGCGATACGCCGTTACCCAGGGCATAAATTCCCATGTGCTATGCTTCCTGTACGCCGTAAGCAGATAGATGATGGGTCTCTGGCGTAAGGATTGCTGATCCACTGTCAGAGAAAGAGGAGACAACTGTGGCAAGTTACCGACAAGAGCTAGAAAGGCGTGGACCAGACGGGATTCCGTCGCTCGACGACGTTGAATCAGGCAAGCTGGTCGGTGCCGTCCTTCCCATGTCTGAAAAGGCCCAGATTCAGATGCGTAATAGCATCGAAGTGATCGATTACCTCCTCAATCAAGAACGCGTCGTCTGGAGTTGAGCCAGTACTCCCATTCATTGTCATCCCTCCGTATCCATTCGCACCATCCTCTCCCGTAGGCTGCAGTTCCTAAACAAGCCCTTCCAATTCTCTCCACCTCTCGGTAGGGGAGCGGCTGAGGCTGCCCTTTACTGCGCGCATCGAACGATATACATGTTCCCTCCAAGCTTGCTTGTTCTCTCCTTAGGGATGGGGGCTGATGGATCTTCCACTGCGCGCGTCCAACGAGGGCCTTCTGAGGCCGCGCGTTGCGCGAGCACAGATAGATCATCAGGGGCTCCATCCCCTCCTCTGTTCTGCGAGCAAGAAGGGCACCTGGCCACTCCCTCATCTTCCTCTTGACAGTCCGCTCGCGTCTTCGTAGGCTCCTCGCGCTACATCTCTTTCCTCTCTAACCAGGAGACGCACTGATGGCACGCTTTGACCTGCATCGTAGGCGTTTTGTGCGTATGGCGTATCGGTTCATGATCGCATCGACGTTTGTGATGCTAATGTCTTACCCAGTTCTAGCTTCTGACGATCTGCCGAAAGAGTCGGTGTTGCCGCTCTCGCTGGCCGGTAAGGCGACCCAAGCATCATTGGATGCCTGTAACAAGGATGGTTATCGGGTGAGCGTGTCGATCGTGGATCGAGCCGGCGTACTTCGCGCCATGGTTCGAGCCGATGGGGCTGGATCCCATACGGTCGATAGCAGCAGGAAGAAGGCCTATACTGCGGCAAGTCTGCGCCGTACAACGACCGAGCTGGCTGAGTTGATCAACAAGATGCCGACTTTGCAAGCGCTTCGCGATATGAACGATCAAATTCTGATGTTGGGGGGTGGACTCCCGATCGAGATCGGCGGTGAGATCGTTGGAGGGATCGGTGTGAGTGGTGCACCAGGTACACACCTCGACGATGCCTGTGCTCAAGCAGGGTTGGCTGCGATTGGCGCTGCGCCGAAAGTTCCAGCAACCAAGTGATTGGGACATATCAGGCAAGATGCTTAGCCGGCCTATTTCTGTTTCTGGTTGCCTGTAACAACGAAGGGCCGGTGCCGGCTTCTGTCGAGTTCTCGGCTGATCAGGTGCGTCTAACAATTACCCGAACCGCGACCAGTCCCTTCCTCTCGCGGCACGATCTTCTGCTCACGATGGCAGGGCCTGGAGGCTGTTCCCTCAATGTCGATCTATTCCCCAATACGGGATATGCGAGCCGGCGGAATCTTTATCAAGCTGGGGCTGGCGTGCTCTATGTGGTGGGCCAGTTCGATGCCCGCGTTATCGACGTGCCGCACTGTACGGTCACACTGGCCGAGTTTCGTGCCCTCGATCGCTTCGTGACCTTTCTCGGCAGTTTCGACGAGAATGAGCAGAAGGTCTGGGCCTACTTTCCCGCCAATCAACGGGCCGAACTCCCCTTCGAGAAACGGTGAGCCAGTTCACTCTTGTTCATTTGGTCTGTTCGGTCTGTTTGGTTTGTTTGGTTGAAAGAAAATAACCAGATAGACCAGACCAACCCGCTCCGCTTACCTCGCGCGGCCGAGCCCGCATTATTCATGAGCGCTTCTGCTGCAATCGAGGATTCGCCGCTGCGACAAGCCTGGACGCGGTAGCCCGGCGTCCAGGCAGGCGGGCTCGCCATTCGGTCGGTCAACATACTGTTTCAAGTATGCCTCCTTCCCTCACGGCTCCGCGCGCCTGGCTCGCATGGCGACTGCGCGATTTCGCCACGAACCGTCATGAATAATGCGGGCTAGTGAGGGCTTCGGTCTTTGAAGGTGAGTTCAGAGACGGCAGATTTGTCCAACTCGCCTTTGCCGAGCGCAACCAGCCGCTGGTATTGCTCGTAGGTCGCTTGAGCTAGAGGCACAGCGAGTCCGGCGGTGTTCGCTAACGCGAGGGCGATGCCTGAGTCTTTGGCTGCATGGGCAGCCGAGAAGTAGCAGTCATGGGCGCGGTTCTGCATATCCTCGCCGTCCGTCTCCAACACGCGCGATGCGGCTCCTGTTTGGGCAAAGACTTCCCGCAACATCGTCAGATCGAGGTCGAGCGCCGCTCCAAGCCCCAGTCCTTCTGCCAGTGCTGCCGTATTGCAATTCATCACCATGTTGACGAGGGCTTTGACCTTCGCAGCCTCTCCTGCCGATCCGACATAGCGGAGATGCGCGCTCAGTTTTTCTGAAAGTGGTTTCGCCGATTCGAATACATCCTGACGCCCACCGCAGATGAGGTAGAGCGTGCCTTGGCGCGCCTGTGTGATGCTGCTGGCCATACAGGCTTCGAGGCTTCGGCCTCCATATTGCGTCACCAACGTTTCGACATCGACGTGCACAGCCGGCGAGAGGGTAGCGCAGTTCACAAAGAGCCGGTTCTTGGCGTGGCGGAGCAGACTCTCTGTGCTGGTCGTGGAAAAGATTTCGCGCATCGCCGCGTCATCGGTCACGACAGTGAAAACGATGTTGGCGAGTTCTGCCACACGGGCAGGGGATGCAGCTGCTTCACAGCCGAGTTCTGATGCAAGATCGGTGGCCGTGGCGAGACCTAGATCGTAGACGGCGACAATCGTTTCCCCTCGATCATTCAAGCGTCGGGCCATGTTGGCCCCCATCCGTCCGACTCCCACGAAACCGATCCTCGAATCAGACTGTCCCATCCGTGCTCCTCCGTTCGTGCCATCATGCGCTCGACTGCGCGATTGTAGCATACCCCTAACAGGAGGCTGAAGAAGTCCGTCAGCGTAGCTTGTTCATCTGGTCTGTCTCGTTTGTTTGGTTAAACGAATCCAACCAGATGAACCAAACCAACCAAATAAACAAAACAAACCAGGCCAACCAGACAGACCGGGCTAGCAGGAAGGCAGCGATTCGTTGACTGAGATTACAGCTTTGCTACTCTGCAGAAGCCCATCCAGTATTTTTGGAGATACTCTTTTCAGAGTCCTGCTGAGTTCTGACTGTTATGAGAATCATTGTGCGTCAACTCCGTCGTATCACGATTGCCGTCTGTATCAGTTGGATGCTGTGTCTTGTGCCGTCCTGGGCTCAGCTGCCTCATGAAACCTACGATTTCAGTATGTCGAAGGGGATCGCGGAGTTCGGTCGGGGCCATTACGATGTGGCGGCCAGCATGTTTGAACGGGCGCGGAACGCGAAACCAGACGATCTCGAAGCTGCCGATTATTTAGGGCAGACGTATCTTCGTCTAAAACGATATGGCGACGCAGAATCTCTTTTTCGGTGGATCGTCAAAAAGAATTGGAAGGCTGCGCCGGCCTGGCTGGGGCTGGGGATTGCGAGAAGTCAGCAGGGCCAGTATCAAGAAGCGCTTGAAGCGCTCGGTCAAGCTGAACAGCTCGATCCGAAGAATCCGCTAGTGTATTTCTATCAGGGCTTGGTCGCCCAGGAATTGAAATCATTCGCCCAAGCTCCCGAGCTTTTCTCCCGTGCGATGGCCCTCAGCCCCGATCTCACACCATCCGCCCGGTACTACACCGGCATCTCGTATTATCAGCGCGGGCTGATTGAGCGGGCGCAGAAAGAGTTCGAAGCTGCGATTGCTTCGGGAGAGCCTGAGTCGGAGTTGGCGCGCTCGGCGCGGGCTGTCCTGCAACAGCAAACTGCTGTGCCGAAGGGGCCGAAACAATGGGATCTGAACCTGAGCGTCAGCGGACAGTACGACAGCAATGTCGTGTTGTTGCCCGCCGGAACCCAGCCGCCCGGTGGAGCCGTGGGGATCTCTCAGAAAGACGATTTCCGGACGGCCATCTATGCTCGAGCCGAGTACCGGCCGATTCAAACCGATGTCTGGACGGCCGGCGTGACCTATGGACTTTACCAGAGCTTTCACCAGAAACTGGCGAAGTTCGATGTGCAGGATCATTCGCCATCGGTATTCGTGCAGCGGCAGATGGGGCCGGTGCAAGCGCGGGTGCAGTACGTTTTCGATTATGTACAGGTGGGCCAGGCTCCGTATCTGATCGCACATGTTATTCAACCGATCTTCACGATTGCCGAGGGGAACAGCAGTTCTGACTGTTATGAGAATCATTGTGCGTCAACTCCGTCGTATCACGATTGCCGTCTGTATCAGTTGGATGCTGTGCCTTGTTCCGTCCTGGGCTCAGCTACCCCACGAAACCTACGATTTCAGCATGTCGAAGGGAATCGCGGAATTCGGCCAGGGCCACTACGACGTGGCCGCCAGCATGTTTGAGCGGGCGCGGAGCGCGAAACCCAACGACTTGGAAGCAACCGATTATCTGGGACAAACATATCTTCGTCTGAAACGATATCGCGAGGCGGAATTGCTCTTTCGGGAGATCGTCAAAAAGGATGAGAAGGCTGCGCCGGCCTGGTTGGGGCTGGGGATTGCGAGAAGTCAGCAGGGCCGGTATCAAGAAGCGCGCGAGGCGCTCAATGAGGCAGAACAGCTCGATCCGAAGAATCCGCTGGTCTATTTCTATCAGGGCTTAGTCGCCCAGGAATTGAAATCGTTCGATCAAGCTCCCGAGCTGTTCTCCCGCGCGATGGCCCTCAGTCCCGATCTCACACCATCCGCCCGGTACTACACCGGGATCTCGTATTATCAGCGAGGGCTGACCGAGCGGGCGAAGAAAGAGCTCGAAGCGGCAATTGCTTCGGGTGTGCCTGAATCGGAGTTGGCGCGCTCGGCGCGGGCTGTCCTGCAACAGCAAACCGCCGTGCCGAAGGGGCAGAAACAATGGGATTTGAACTTGAGCATCAGCGGACAGTACGACAGCAATGTTGTCCTGTTGCCGATCGGGACCCAGCCGCCTGGCGGAGCCGTAGGGATCTCTCAGAAAGACGATTTCCGAACGGCCATCTATGCGCGAGGCGAGTACCGTCCGATTCAGACCGATGTCTGGACGGCCGGCGTCACCTATGGGTTCTACCAGAGCTTTCATCAGAAACTGGCGAGGTTCGATGTCCAAGATCATTCGCCATCGGTATTTGTGCAGCGGCAGATTGGGCCAGTACAAGCGCGGGTGCAGTATGTCTTCGATTATGTAGAGGTAGGCCAGGCTCCCTATCTGTTCGCACATGTTATTCAACCGATCTTCACGATTGCCGAGGGGAACAGCCTATTCACTCAACTGCAGTTCCGTTATCAGTACAAGGATTTTCAGGACGACCTGTTCGCAGGTAACTCGTTCCGTGACGGGAAGAACTGGCTCGGGGGTGTCACTCAGTACGCGTATTTTGCCAATGGCGCCGGCCATGTTCGGCTTGGGTACACCTTCGATATGGACCGTACCGGGGGAGGAGAACCGACGGTAGCGGCGCCCGGTGTCCCCTCCAATGCCGATTGGTCCTACAAAGCCCATCGGTTGTCTCTGGGGCTCGGTATACCGGAGGTGTGGACCCTCAAGCCGTCGGTTGCATTCGACTACTATCGCCAGCAGTACGACAATCCAAACTCACTTTCTGCCACTGGCACAACTGTGCGGCGAGACACGCTGCTCTTTTTCACGGCCTCTATCGGGCGTCCCATCACTGACTGGCTCTCGGTTGCCGCAGAATATAATTACACACGTGACCAATCCAACATCCAATTCTTCGACTATTCCCGAAACATATACTCCGTCACATTTAGCGGTCGGTTCTAGGCCCTCTCCACTCTTTTCTCTTTCCATCTGTCTTGCCATTTTTTGTCGTTACCGCAAACGTATAACGGCAGGCTTCTGGCTATAAATAATGGAAAATATAACCACTTAGATGGGGTACTCCAAAAATATTGATCCGGAAAACGACTGATATCAAGGGGTTGGAATTGGGTGTTCTGTCAAAGGGCTCTCGGTATGGATTGTGCCATTCTCAGGGGTGAGAAATAGGCGGATTGGGCAAGACCTTTAACCCCGGAGAGACATATGAGTACCCTACGATTCACAAAAGGCTTGATCGCAGTGACCCTGTTGCTGAGCCCTGCTCTTGCGTCGGCTGAGAATGCCGGCTCCGGCGGAGTCGGTGTCTACACCGCCGTGATGGGAAAGGTCACGGTGACCCATCCGGGTGAGGCGCGTGTGCTGCCGGTTAAGTTGCATGACGAGGTGCTCTTCAAGGATGTCATTCAGACTGAGAAAGAGTCTCGGACAAAGGCCTTCTTCCAGGATGACAGCGTCTTGACTGTAGGGGAGAACAGCCGGGTCGAGATCACTGAATATATTTACGATCCGGACGCCAAACTTCGTCGATCTGTCGTGAAGGTGATGCAGGGCCAAGTGCGGGCTCTGGTGAGCAAAGTGTTTAAATCGAACGGATCGCGGTTTGAGGTCCACACTCCGTCTGCTGTGGCAGCTGCGCGCGGGACCTATTTCACGGTCTGGCATGAAAACGGGCAGTCAGGGATCATCAATGTGGGCGAATCAGGGCGGGTGGACTTTACTTCAGGCGGAGTGACGGTGGCTGTCGATCCGGGGCAGTTTTCCCTGGCCGAGCGTGGAATGGCGCCGTCGTTGCCGGCTGTGCATGGACTCGGGCTTGCCAATACTGCTCAGTCCGAACAGGCGCAAGTGACGAAGAGACAAGACAACGGAGCCACCCTGGTCGATCGCCATGGTGAGAAGAAGGGGGGCTCACAGGTCGCTTCGCTGCATGAGGTTTCATCGAATAAAGGATTGGCGCGTGCGATCCAAGCCGTGGAGGACACTATGATGCGCGAAGCTCGTCCCAAGGAATCGCCGATGCAAGCGGCGGAGGCCATGCATCATGATGTTCATCTGGCGAAGGCCCTTGCGACTCTGACCGGTCTGTCCGATAGCAGGAGTGGAGGTTCGTCCGGGAACCTAAACGGCCATGCCTCCGTCACAAGTGAAGGCAAAGGGCAAGGAGGCGACAACCGGAGTGGAAGTGGGAACGGGAATGCCTATGGTCTCAACGGAGGAAATGGACAGGGCCATGCGTTCGGTCTGAGTAATGCCAATGTAGTCGTTACTCCTCCTGCCGTCTTTACCGGTGCGTCCGATGGAGTTGGCAACGGGAATGGAGGGGGACCGGGGAACGGGAACGGCTACGGACTTCTCAGATAGATTGTGACTGATTAGTTCCTTCGCTACGGCCCTTGATCGAAAGATCAGGGGCCGTTCTTTTGTGAGGAGCGTTAACTCGCCTGCGTTCGATCATACCGCTACGGTAATTCCTGATGTTTTTCTTGTTCTCTCCATATAACCAGGCAAAATAGAGGGCATCGGCTCTAACAGAGTGTCTGCTCTCTTATGCCCAAATCATCATCTCGTCCATTCTCTAACAGTTCAACTGGCTCGATCTCCCGGCTTGGTCTGTGGGTCGGGGTCGGTACGACGGTCGCGCTGGCTCTTCTGACCTGGCTTGCGCCCCCCGTCCTGGTCAGGCTGGACAATACCGCACTCGACTTTCAGTTCAAGCTGCGAGGGGAGCGGAGTCCGGGCGATGAGATCATCCTCGTGCTGGTCGATGAGAAGAGTTTGAAAGAAGAGGGGCGGTGGCCCTGGTCACGTAGAAAACAGGCGCAGCTGGTCGATGCGATTCATTCCGGCGACGCATCCGTGATCGGGCTCGACATTATTTACGCCGAGCCCGAGGAGTCACCCCTCGTCGAGGATGTTCAGGCCCTCGTGAAGGATCTTCGTGATCGCCGTCTCTTGCCACTTGCGGCAGCCGAAGCTATGGACCAACGGTTGGCTGAGGCGCAGATCGACCGGCAGTTTGCCCAGAGTCTTGCATCGTCTGGCAATGTCGTGCTCGCGACACCATTCTTTGTGCCGGAGCTTCAAGCAATGGAACCGGATCCCGGTTACCAACAGTCGACATCCAATCTGCTGGAGCGCAACGAATTCATACTCGTCAAACAGTCACAGTCCGGCGAAGAGCTTCAGCCTTATCGCGCAACTGCGGTGCTCCTTCCGCTTGAATCGATTGCGCGGGCTTCGAAGGGGCTCGGTCATGTCTATCGCCTTCCCGACCATGACGGAGTGACGCGTCGCGAGGTGCTCGCTCTGCGGTACCAGGATCGATATTATCCCTCCTTTGCGCTCGAAGTAGCGCGGCTCTATCTGGGCATACCGCGCGAGCAGGTATCTCTCTCGCCGGGAGAAGGAGTCAGGTTCGGAACGAGGCTGTTGCCGACCGATCCCAAGTCGCGGGCGGTCATCAACTATGCGGGGCGCGATCTTCGGTTCCCGTGGATTTCTGCCACGGACGTATTAGGACAGAATGTTCCGTCCGGTCTGTTCCGCGGGAAGGTTGTGCTCGTCGGTACGGCGGCTTTGGGGACCTATGATCAGCTGAGCACGCCCTTCTCCGCGAATTTTGCCGGTGTAGAGAAAAATGCGACGGTGATCGAGAACATTCTCCATGGCAATTTTCTGGCAACCGGCCTGTGGGCCGGGCCGGTTGAAGTGGGTCTCGTTCTGCTTATGGGCTTCGTACTTTCCATTACCCTGCCGAGAGTCCGTGCCCTCCACGGAGCCCTTACGGTCACAGCTTTGGGGCTGGCCTATCTAGGTTTCAGCCAATATGTCTTCTCCGCCGAGGGGTTGAGTCTGCCCCTGGTGATGCCGATCCTCACGATCGGACTGGTCTTTATGGGAACGACGGTGCTGAGCTACGCAGTCAAAGAACGCCAGGCGCGGGAGATCCACGCGATGTTTTCGAGCTATGTCAGCCCGCGCATCGTTCAGGAACTGATGAAGCACCCGTCCCGAGCCATGCTCAGCGGCGAGCGCAAGGAACTTACCATGCTCTTTGCCGATTTGGTGGGGTTCACGTCGTTCAGCGAAAAGCGCCAGGCAGAGCAGGTGGTTGGGCAGCTGAACGAGTACCTCGGCGCGATGACGGAGGTGATTTTTAAGTGGAACGGCACGCTCGACAAATTCGTAGGCGATGAAATCGTCGTGTTTTGGGGAGCGCCGTTGGATCAGCCGGATCATGTGAAGTTAGCGGTTCAGTGCGCAGTCGAAATGCGCGCTCGTCTCGCTGAGTTACAGGAACGCTGGAAGGTGGAAGGCAAGCCGGTTCTCGATAACGGTATCGGTCTGAATACAGGCATGGCGTTGGTTGGTAACATCGGGGCCGAAGGGAAGAAGATGGACTATACGATGATCGGAGACCAAGTAAACTTGGCTGCCCGCTTCCAAGGGCTGACCAGGACGTTGGGGCATCCCATCCTGCTGACCGAGCATACGGCAGTCCGATTGGAACCGGTGCTGACTGGACAGCCTTCCGGCGGTTTCCCAAGGGATCTCCGCCGGCTTGTATTGCAAAAGGTTCAGGTGGTGACTGTCAAAGGCCGTGAAGAACCGGTCGCTGCCTATACGGTGGTATGGGAATCGGCAAGCGAAGCAGCTTCGAGTCCCCCTCTGGCACGGGCAGTCTAGGGGCCGGTAGGGAAAAAGTCAGGCAACTTTCGAGGGGCGGACGAGCGTCATTTCGTAAACTTTTTCTTTCTGGAAGAGATCGAAGAGCGCCGAGTCAATTTTGCCTTCCGTAGCTTGGCCGGCCAAGTACCGAAGCGCTTCGGAAGGGGAAATCGCCGATTTGTACGGTCGGTCTGCTGCCGTCATGGCATCGTAGATATCGCAAATGGTCATCATCCGTGCCTGAATCGGGATGAGATCCTTTTTCAAACCTCGTGGGTACCCGCTCCCGTCCAATTTTTCGTGGTGACTCCAGGCGATGGAGGGCACATTCTTGAGCGACTTCGTCCAAGGAATTTTCGATAGAAATTCGAACGTATGGGAGACATGCTGCTGGATTTGTCGTCGCTCTTCTCCTACCAGACTTCCCTCTGCAATCGACAGCGACTGGACCTCTTGTTTCGTCAAATAGGGCCGCATGCCGTCGAAGGATCGGTATTCCTGATCGGCGATCTCCCTCAGCCGTTCCAGCTGGGGAAGGGGCTGAGGTGCAGCGTGATGGGAGCGTGACATCGGCTGGTTGCATTTCAGAACAAATGAGAACATATCGTCCACATCGTGTATCTGCCGTTCCAGCTGGGCAAACAGGGTTTGCGTACTTTCATGCCGGTTGGTTTCGTAAATTTCCAACTTGCGGCGCAGGGTGTCGGCCTCAAGCGTCCGCTTGATGAAATCGAACCTCGTCTTGACTGCCTCCTGCTGGGCAGGGTACAGCTTCTCTGCCTTGGACAGAATATGTTCTCGGACGCCGACTTTTCCGAAGTCGTGCAGCACGGCGGCGTAGCGAATCTCTTTGATCTGTTCGGCGTTGAACAGGATGCGCGCATAGGGGCCAGTTTCAACCAGGTTCACAATTTCAGCCAGCCGGCAGGTCAGGCTTGCCACGCGTTGACTGTGCCCACTGGTGGTTGGGTCCCGGCTTTCAATTGCCTGGACGCTGGCGGAGATGAAGCCCTCGAAGAGCTGGTGGATTTCTTCGTAGAGATTGGCATTCTCGATCGCGATTCCAACTTGATGGCCTAGGGCGACGAAGTTCTGGAGATCGTTGTCTTCGAAGAGCCCATCATGCTTTCGATTGATCGCTTGAAGTACGCCCAAGAATCGCCCGCGGGCTCTGACCGGGACACAGACCATGTTCCGGGTGATGAACCCGCTGGCTTGATCGGCTCGGCGAGAGAATCTGGAGTCGCCTTGGACATCATTGACAATCAACGGTTCTCCGGTGCGCGCCACATGGCCGGCGATGCCCTGGCCGAACCCAAGCCGTACCTGACGGACCGCGACGCTCTTTTCTCCATGGGCAACGTCGAAATATAACTCACCGGTTGCCTCGTCCAGCAGTAACAGGGACCCGGCTTCGGCATCCATGATGATTGTGGCTGCCTCTATGGCGCGCTGTCGGATCTCGCCGTGGTCGAGGCTCGAATTCAGGAGGGCACTGATTTCCTGGAATTGCCGAAGCGTCTGTTCATTCATTTTCGGAGCGCCAACTTGTGATACTGTACGGAGAAAGTTCTTCGACGTCAGCATGCACTCTAGCACAGGGTGCTGTGTATGCACGTAAAACCAGGGATTCAGTGTGCGCGCGCAAGTGAAAAATGAAGCGGAAGTTGTGGTGTCATGCAGCAACCCATTGTTGGTTATCATCTAGATGAATTTGGCGATTGGGTGGCTGATTTACAATGTGGCCATGGCCAGCATGTGCGTCATCAACCGCCGATGACGAATCGCCCCTGGGTCTTGACTGAGGAAGGCCGTGGCCAGCATCTTGGAGAAAGCTTGAATTGTAAGAAGTGTGATGAAGCGAGCGGCAGTACTCTGAAAAGTTAAGGTTCAGGTCTTTGCTCAGCCTTGACCACGACCTCAGCCTGCTTCACTCGATAGTGGTGACGTTCGGAGAAGGCGCTGCTGTCATATCGAGACCTGATTCTGACCAGGGTTGCAGGTGTGAGCTTTCGTAACTGTATCCGCCAGTAACAGGATCGCCGGTCAGCAAGAGCGGAGTGTCGAGGTCCAGCACGTCGAAGCCACCGAGTCCCAGGACCAGGCTGAAAGAGCAGCCCATTGCGATACGTGTTTCGAGCATCCCGCCGATCATCAACTTGAGGCCGGAGGCTTTAGTGAAGGATGCGATCTCAATTGCTTCAGCGACGCCGGTCTTCATGATCTTGATGTTAATGTAGTCAGCCGCACCTCGGGCGGCGACCTCTCGCGAATCTGCGAGTGAGCGGACCGATTCATCCGCCGCAACGGGAATGCCCGTCTCTCGACGAATCGCTGCCATGCTGTCGAGATCGTCCCGTACTACCGGCTGTTCGAGCAGCACCATCGTCCCGCCAAATCTCTTCACCCCCTGTGCAAACGTCAGACAGTCCTGGCGCGAGAATCCCTGATTACCGTCGCCGATGAACGAGATGCCCGGGAGTGCGCAATGCACGGCTTCTAGACGTCGAATGTCGCTCTCCACATCTTTGCCGACCTTCATTTTGAAGAGGCGAAATCCCCGCACATACCATCCGCGCGCCAGGGCAACGGTTTTGTCGAGATCGGTGATGGGAATCGTGATGTCCGTCTCCCGCGCTCGCACATCTGCGCCACCCCACAGTTGCCACATCGGGATATTTGCCATGTGGCAATAGGCATCGATGATGGCGGTTTCGAGTCCACACCGTGCCGCTGGATAAGTGAGGGCCTCTTCGGATAACAAGCGCCCAACTTCTTTATGGCTTGCGGCAGAGCGACCAAGAACTATCTTACCGATCTGGTGGAGTGCTCGAAGGCAACTCTCGCGAGTTTCTCCTCCGATTTCCGGAAACGGGGCTGCTTCACCATATCCTTGTGAGCCGTTCGACAGGGTAACGCGCAGGAAAACATTCTCTGCTATTGTTCGTGCGCCGGTGGCGACGACAAAGGGGTCTGTAATAGGAATATCAACGGGCCAGAATTCCACCTTGCATATGGTGTTGGAGATATCGTGCATTGGAAAGACCAGAACTTCACTGACCTACACGTTTGGAGTAACGGGAGAACACCACGCAGGATGCTCAAACTGGTTTGTTTTGTTTATCTGGTTAATTTGGTTCATCTGATGAGTCTCGTTCTGCCAAAAAAGCAAACAGACCAGAAAAACCAAACAACGGTCTTCTTAGGCTGGCGGGATTTTTCAGCATCTTGCTAGACGGGCTCATCCGTACCGATCGTTCTCCCAAGGAAAGGCGCTGTTCGAGTAGCCACGCACTTCCCAGAATCCCTTTTCATCCTTATCCGAAAAAGTGATCTCCTTCACCCACTTCGCGCCTTTCCAGGCATAACGCTTCGGGACAATCACGCGAACCGGGCCTCCGTGTTCCTTCGTGAGGGGTTTGCCGTTCCATTTGTACGTCAGCAGCACATCCTGATCGTCGCAGGCTTCAAGCGGCAAGTTAGTGGTGTAGTCGTCGAACGATTTGAATAGGACGAACTTTGCTAAGGACAGCGGCTTCACCAGGGACAGAATGTGTTTGAAACTGACCCCTTCCCACTCGTTATCGAACCGGCTCCAGCTCGTGACGCAGTGGAAGTCTGAAACGTTGTTGAACTGGGGCTGTGCCAAGAACTGCTCCCATGTCCAGGTGACGGGAGTGGTCACGAACCCGTTGACGGCAAGGCTCCATTCGGTCAAGGGAACATCAGGCTTGAATCCCAGGTCCAACACAGGCCAGGTTTCGACGAGATGTTGTCCCGGTGGCAGGCGGGCATCTCCTTCGTAAAACACTTCTCGTTCTTCACCGCCACGCCGGGCCTTGGCCCACTGTTCTTTTGTCTTGGTCAAACGGCTCGGTTCATCCATAGGTTGGCCTCCCCGTACAGAGTAGGGCAAGAAGGTCCTGTCTTACAAGTACGAGGTCTCAGAATTCGAGATAAACAACTTCGCCTAACTCATTACAAAACCTAGCGATTGGTCCGACCTGCTACACTTGCAGGGATTCATAAATTGGGAGGGGTATGAGTAGGAGCACCTTAGAATTTATCGTCCTCGGCGCAGTCTGCTCCGTGGCGGTACTCATGATTCCGGTTGAGCAGACGTTTGCAGCAACAAAAAAAGTAACGGAGCCGGCTCCCGTTGCCGTAGCCAAGCCTATCAGGCAATCATCTGAGCAAGGGCAAACCCCATCGATCCAACGTGCCAAGAAGAGCCCCATAGCCGTTCAAGCTGAGCGCCAACCAGAGGCTAGTCAGAAGCAGACGAAGCTAGCGGCGATTGCGGCCAAGCCCACGAACTCTAAGAGCCCCATGCCTGTTGCCAGGGAACGTACACCGGAGGTTATTGAAAAGCAGGTTAAGCCTGCATCGGCTGAGTCCAAGCCAGTACAGGCCGATTTTACGCTAACGAAGTCGAAGAACCCTCGACGCATGAAAGTTCATAAGAAGGAAATGCCAAAAGCTATCGTGGCGCCGAGCATCGATCTCATGTACCACGGTATGTTGGAAAGCCCCCAACGCTACGATCCTCGCCGAAATCATCGCGTCGGCGCAGGGACTCCAGACCCGCACAATCCTGAATTGACCCGCGACCATTTCCAAGAGCTTGACCGCAACCAAGACGGGTCGATCGACCCAGTTGAACGGGTGTTCGGCAGGCTCGATATGGATCGCGACCTCTACGATCGCCGGCCACGATAGCCGCTCTCCCACCACCTCCGGTTCTACATATCCAATCTCTGTCTCCCGTCAGCCATACGCTCCTCATCCCCGACGGGATATGTTTCACCTTTCACTGTTTCCCGGAGTGTCGCTGTAAGACCATGGGGTTTCGGGCGACTGAGAAACAGCTGCCCACGTTGACAGCCGGAAAAGGAGTCCCCATGATACGGGAACACACCGTCATGACACACGACATGTCATCTTTTGAAGCAAAGAGTGGGCTGGGTATCGGGAAGATCATCGTGGTCCTTGCGATCGGAATCGCGGTGGCCGCATTTTTCTACTTCGATCTGGGCCAGTTCCTATCCTTGCAGGCGCTTAAGGACAATCGCGATTATCTATTGTCGTTCACTGAAACCAATTCTGCCGCAGCCGCAGCCTTGTTCGTCTTGGCCTATATAGCCGTGACGGGGCTCTCGCTTCCCGGCGCCGTGATTCTGACATTGGCAGGCGGATTCCTCTTTGGGTTTGTGTGGGGTACGCTGTTCGTCAATCTGGGGGCGACGACAGGCGCGACGCTTGCATTTCTTGCCTCCCGCTATCTGTTGCGCGATTGGGTGGAACGGAAGTTTGGGAAGTGGCTGGGGCCGGTTCAACAGGGCTTTGAGAAAAATGCGTTCAGTTATCTCATGACTCTCCGGCTGATTCCGCTCTTTCCATTCTTTGTGGTGAATCTGGTGTCCGGCTTGACTCGCATGAATGTCGGCGCCTATGTCGTCGCGACGGCTATCGGGATTATTCCCGGTTCCTTCGTCTATGCTTACGCGGGCAGGCAACTCGGCACGATCAATTCGTTGAAAGACATTGCTTCTCCAGGAGTGATTGGAGCATTTGTCTTGCTGGGGCTTTTGGCGCTTGTGCCGAGCTTGTATAAGAAGTGGTCTGGGAGACCGGCATGACTGTAAGTCTGGTGAAACGTGAGGCGTAGGAGAACAGTGAGAGCGCCGCGATGGTCATGCAGTCAACAGAGAAGATCGTTGTGATGAATCAGCATGAAGAGAGCCTCATGCTGCCTGACGACGAGCATAATCGCACGCTTATCGGCAACGTGCATCCCGCGAACTGGGTCAACCCTGAACCGGCCGGCCGCTACAACATTGTGGTCATCGGGGCTGGGACCGCGGGATTGATCACGGCTGTCATCGCTGCGAGCTTGGGGGCCAAAGTGGCCTTGATCGAAAAACATTTGATGGGTGGCGACTGTTTGAATGTCGGTTGTGTACCCTCGAAAAGCCTCATTCGCGCGGCAAGGGCCTGGGCCGATTTGCGGAATGCCGAGGAGTTCGGTCTGCATATTCCTCCCGGGGTAAAGTACGATGTTAGCGCTGTGATGGCGCGTATGAGAAAACTGCGGGCGCAGATTAGCCAGAACGATTCGGTTCATCGCTACACGAAATTGGGCGTGGACGTCTACATCGGCAGCGGGCGCTTTACCGGCGCCGACACAATTCAAGTCGAAGGGACGTCCGGCAATCGGACCCTCACCTTCGTGAAAGCGGCTGTCTGCACTGGAGCAAGGGCGTCGGTGCCTCCGACACCGGGATTGAAAGAGGCAGGCTATCTCACCAATGAAACGGTGTTTTCGCTGACGGAACTGCCGCCACGCATCGGGGTGATTGGCGCCGGTCCCATCGGTTGCGAGTTGGCGCAGTCGTTTGCCCGCTTTGGGAGCCAGGTCCATCTCATTGAAACGACTCACGGCATCATGCCGAAGGAAGACCGCGACGCAGCGGACATTGTCGAACAGCAGATGCTGCGCGACGGAGTGAAGCTGCTCTGTTGTGGGAAGGATTTGAAGGTACAGAAGACGGAGGCCGGCAAGCGGCTCACCGTTGATTCACATGGTCAGCAGTATGATGTGACGGTCGACGAGATTCTTGTCGGCGTCGGTCGCACTCCGAATGTTGAGGGCATCGGGTTGGAAGCGGTCGGTATCGAGCACGACAAGAACGGGATCAAGGTGAACGAGCGGCTGCAGACGACGAACCCCAGGATCTTTGCGGCGGGCGATATCTGCTCGCGCTACAAGTTCACCCATGCTGCCGATGCTATGGCGCAGATCGTGATTCAGAACGCTCTATTTCCACATCCCTTCGGCTTCGGTCATGCCAGCGTTGAATCCTTGATTATGCCCTGGTGCACCTTTACGGAGCCGGAAGTGGCGCATGTCGGGCTGTATGAGAAAGATGCGAAGGAGAAGGGAATCGAGGTCGAGACCTACACCTTCAAGCTTAACGAAGTCGATCGCGCGATTCTCGACGGGGAAGATGAGGGCTTTGCGAGGGTCCACATTCAGAAGGGCACGCACAAGATCCTGGGCGCGACGATCGTGGCGGCCCATGCTGGTGAGATGATCGGCGAGTTTTCGGTTGCGATGAAAGCCGGAGGCGGAGCGAAGACGATTGCCGGGACGATCCATCCCTATCCGACGCAGGCCGAGGTGAATAAGAAGGTCGTAAACCTGTGGCGCAAGGAACATTTTACGCCACGGACGAAGAATTGGTTGATGAAGTTGTTCGCATGGATGAGGAGGTGAGGGGTAGCCAGGTGCCCTTCTTGCTCGCAGAACGCGCACGGTGAAACTGTGCTCGTTCGATGCGCGCAGTAAAGGGCAGCCTCGGCCACCCCTCTAAAGAGCAAATGGGGAACCAGAAGGCCCTCGCCTGGGCTAATGGCACGTCTCGGCGTGCCAGTGGGTGGGCGGGTGAGAAAGAGGCGCGCACGTATGGATAACCGATCCTCCCTCACTGCAGAAGTGGATGGGAAGAATGGTGTGGAAATCCTTGCAGAATGCGAAGGGGGTGAGAGAGGGAGTGGCCAGGTGCCCTTCTTGCTCGCAGAACGCGCACGCTCGGAAGGTGCTCGTTCGATGCGCGCAGTAGAAGGCGAACCACGTCCTACCTCTGAGAGTGGGGCTGGAGTAAAAGTTGGCTTTATGAAGTTGCTGCTGCTGGCTGTACTGCTGAGTGTGCCTTTTGCGGTCATGGCCGAGAGCCCCTCGGTGATCGAAGTGGCAAAGTTTTCGAGCGGAATGGTTGGGCAAGCGATGCCTGATGGGTGGAAGCCGCTTACCTTTAAGAAGATACCGAGACATACCTCCTATGAAGTCGTGAAGGATGGAGGGATGACGATTGTGAAGGCTGTGAGCGAGGCTTCGGCTTCGGGTCTGATTAAGCCGGTGGTGATCGATCCGAAAGAGTATCCGATCGTCCGGTGGCGTTGGAAAATCGACAATGTGCTTCAAGGGAGCGACGTGGCACTCAAGGAGGGCGACGACTTTCCGGCTCGCCTCTATATCACCTTTGAGTACGATCCTGACAAAGTCAGTTTTGGCAAGAAGCTCAAGTTCAAAGCCGGGCAGGTTCTGTTCGGCGACATTCCGATAGCGGCACTGAACTATATCTGGGAAACAAAGACACCGGTCGGCACGATTGTCGAGAATGCCTATACCGATTTTGCCAGGATGGTGATCGTCGAGAGCGGCACTCAGAAGGTGGGCCTGTGGGTCGATGAAGAACGGAATATTTATGAAGACTACAAGAAGGCCTTTGGGGAGGAGCCGCCGATGATTAACGGCGTCGCAATCATGAGCGATACGGACAATACCAAGGAGCAGGCCACAGCCTATTACGGCGACATCGTCTTTCAGAAATCGGTGAAGGCGTCGGCTCGATGACCCTGTGTTGTATTGTGGCTCATAATGAGCGGGCCGGCCTGTTGAGGGCCGGCCCGCTCAGGGACACCGCCGCGCGTGAGGTGGGTGCGCGGATTCGAAATGGAAGTTACTGAACGGAATTCGCGAAGCCGCCTCGTGTAATTTCCGCACGGACAGTGTCCCCGACCTTTTTCTTGTGAATGTGTTTCGTGCCTTGCCCGACGCGCAGCGTGATTTGATTCCCGTCGTAGTCTTCAACCGTGTAGCTGTCGCCTTGGACCTTCTTCAGGGTTCCACCGACGGTTCTCCAGGCCGGACCAGGCATGGAGTCTTGGTGGACGGCCTTCGGCACATCGACTTGTTCGGGAACATGGCTCACCGCCTGAGCTGCTGCTTTTGCAGAGGTGTGGCTGGATTTCTTACTTTTTAAGTCCTTGGCCAGCGCCGGGGTCATCGCCAACGCAACAATGGCCACCGTGCTCACCAGGACAGGGAGTATCCGTTTTTTTTCGTTCTTCATGATGAAACCTCCTTGCAGCGTGAGAATCAATTTCGACCTAGCACTCATCAGCAAGGTATGTGCCTCACCATGGTGTGGAATTGATGAAGGAAGTTCAGCAGGTTAGAAGGCTTAGCAGGTAGCGGCCCTGGAAATGCATAGTAAACAGGAAAAAAACGGCATAAGCCTGTCCAAATATGACCGTGTCTGCCGAAGTGAGGATTGACAATGGCAGTACCCTTCATGGTCTTGAACCGAGCGCTCAAACCCGTGAGAAACCTCCTATCAGGCCGATGCGATTCAGCGGCTTAATAAGATGGAGGAGGAACAGACCATTCAAGCCGGCTGGTTCATGCACCAGTTCTAGGGCGATGACCACGGTTGAAGTTGATCTCGGCACTGGATAACTTCCGCTGCATCCGCAGCAGAATCATCTACGGCGATCAAGCCTCTTCGTCCGCCGCCCATTATTCGAACAGCTCGATGGATTCCCCAATCGGCCCATCCTCGAAGACGTGGCCTTGTGCGAGCGTCTTATAGACGTACCCAGGCCGCTTCTGCTCTCGCCCGCAGTAGTGACCGATGCGCGTAAGTTCTTGAAAGTAGGTGTCTGGCGCAGTTTTCTGCGTGTCCTTCTCATCATCCTCCACGTTGAATTCCATCTCCCGACCCTGCCTCGTTCGTTCTTTCAGGACGTGCGCTAGGAGCCTGTCCGCACATCTCCCCCTGGGGCATTGCTCCAGGCTGGACGCTGGCCATCACCTCGCCAAAATCGCATCTCCCTATCTCGCAGCATTCATACTTTTGAGGACTGGCGCCTTTCTTATTGGCGCCTGTCCCCATTCCGAGGTTGTGGGACAGGCACTGCCGCAGACGGCAGAGCCAGTCCCCTGGCCGCCACGAGCCGTCTCGCTGAGCGTCTCCATAGTTTCCGATGCCTCATGAATCATGCAAGCTAAAATCCCCTGTTTACTTTTCCCCCTATCCTTCGTCTTACCCATCAGACAAGGCTGAAAGGCTGGTTCTAGATGGTTCTAAGCGACAGGTCATTCGAAACGACAATCGTAGACATTATTCTTAACCAGGGGGCATTCAATGAGACATTCATCGATTCTGTTCAATCTTCTCGGTGCGGTGGGGCTGATCGGGCTGTTGAGCGGCTGCGGTAGCGGGGGCGGCGGGGCTGCGACCGGTACCGGTGGGGCTGCCAGCGGATCTTCGGCTGCTTCAGGCACGATTACCGGGTTCGGCAGTGTCATTGTCAACGGAAAGAGGTTTGACACGAGCGGGTCGTCGTTCGTGGTCGACGGCCAGTCTGGCAGCCAGGGAGACCTCAAACTCGGCATGACAGTAACGGTCACCGGCTCGTTCAATGACGATCAGCGGTCGGCCAGCAGGGTACAGCAGAGCGACGCAGTCGAAGGGTTGGTGCAGTCGATCGCGGCAGATGGTCTGAGCCTGCTGGTCATGGGTCAGACTGTGTTGGTCGACAACACCACGCTGATCGATGACAACATTCAAGGGCGAAACATCCAGAATCTTGTGGCCGGAACGGACTCTGTCGAGGTGAACGGGCATGTCATGCCGAATGGTGTGATTCAGGCGACCTTTATTGAGAAGAAGCTCACGGGCACGGTAACGCCGGAAGTGCGTGGGTTTGTGAATGCGCACGACGCTGTCGCGAGAACCTTTCAGATCGGCAACTTGATTGTGAATTACACGACATCGCTCATTGACGACATGCCGAATCCGAGCGGCAGCAATTGGAATGGGCTCTTCGTAGAAGTAAAAGGAACAGCTTTCAATTCAGGAACCTCTACCCTCACTGCTACCAAGGTTGAGCGGGAAAATCAGGGCTTCGGCAACAATATGGACGAATTTGAAGTCGAAGGATTTGTGACACAGGTAAATGGCTCTGGCGACTTCTTTATTGGGACGACGCATGTGCTGACGACCGCGAATACCCAATTCCGTGGAGGCACGATCGACGAGATCGTTGTGGGGGCGAAGCTATCTGCAGAGGGCCGATTGGCCAATGGGATTCTGACGGCCAAGCATGTGAAGTTCCATGCCGCGGTTAAGTTGGAGGGCGACATTGCCACGATCAACGGGAATAGCTTTACGATCGACGGGCTTCCAGGGGTCACGGTGACGGTGAACAGTCAGACGGAAGGCGGGAATAATCTGTCGCTCAATAGCCACGTTCGGGTGCGTGGTCGTGTCAGCGGGAGCAGCTCTGTGATCGCGACACGAGTCGAGCAACGCTCGCAGGACATAGATGTGGATCTCCAGGGGCCGGTGCAGTCAATTTTGGCCCAGGATCTGACTATTCTAGGGGTGGCAGTCGATACATCGACGATCAGTAACGACAATTTTGAAGGGCTTAACGATCAAATTATTGGTCGAGCAGCATTCTTCAATGTTGTGAAGGAAGGGACATTGGTGAAGGCGAAGGGCCGGTTGAGCAACGGCATCGTGATTTGGCGCGAGGCAGAACTCGAAGACTAGTTGTAACACGAGGAGGAAGAGTCACATGAAACCTACAGTGCGAATATCCACAGCGGTCTGGTTCTTGAGTGGGTTGGTGATGCTGACAAGCCCTGCCTGGGCACAGACCACTCCACCGATTCAGAATGGGCAGGTGGACCGATTGCGCCACGAAGGGGGCAATGATCGTGGGGGGAATCGGGGCGACAATCGTAGCGGGCGAGGTGGAATCGATAACAGTGGGCCTGGCTCCGCAAACAGCGGGCCGGGATCGGTCAACAGTGGGTCGGGCCATGGCGGAGGCGACAACAGCGGGCCAGGCCATGGCGGTGATAACAGCGGCCACGGTGGGCGTGACGACATTCGCAATGTCAATGACGATCGGCGGGTAGACCGGCGCGAAGATCGGCAACTCGATCGGCAAGCTGATCGGCGGGACGATCGCCAAGTTGACCGACAGATGGATCGCCCAGATAGACCGGATAGACCAGACCGACCAGACCGACCAGACCAGCCAGATCGACCGGATCGGTCAGGGCACAACTAGCAGCCGAGAAAAATGATGCAGACTCAAGAAGGGGGGCAGGCGCCATTCTTATTGGTGCCTGCCCTCAATTGTACATTCTTAAGACACGGCAGCCTTCAGACCACCTCACCAGAAATGATCGGAGTCTAGCCATGGCAATGCACAGGTTTGTAAAAACATTCACACAAGGGAAACAGGACGAAAGAAATCAAGACAGCGATCACACGTCGGACGAGATGCCTGCCATTGGCATCCCGCCGGAGCGCCGGCGCGAGGCGCGCAAGGACATTCGTTGCATGTGTACGTATGAGGTGCTCGAAACCATAGAGGATAAGTCGATCGGTACCAGGCAAGGCCAGGCCTTTGCCTTCAACCAAAGCACAGAAGGGATGCTCCTCCTCATCGGCGTAGCTCCTCGCGAGAAGCAGTTGATCGAAGTGCACAACCCCCGCTCCGGATGGGGCAAAACCGCGAATGTTTTTGAAACCAGATGGACCAAGCCCCTGCCGGTGGAATCACTAGGGAGTCTGTACCTGGTTGGATGCAAGAGGATATTCGGCCCCCTTGACTACCTGTCGTTCTAATAGAAGATTAATTCTTGTTTTCTTCTACACCCTGGGATAGATAAGTAGAAACGTTTAACGCTTCAGGTAGATAGGCTGAAGGCTTTTAGGGGTTGGGCTTCTTGTGCAACGAGGATTTATCTCTTCTTGAAGAGATAAAGGGGTAAGGGGGCAACGGGGTAGAGGGGTAAGAATCTATCCCGACTATCCCTGTATCCCGCTATCCCCGCATTCTCGAATTCTGAAATTTTATTATTGTCTTCAGCCTGAATCCCCGAAATTGTCTAACAACACAATAACCGTGTCAGTCTCGGACGGAGAACGAGCGGATAGAAAGGATTGGAGATGCGGAATCAGTGGTTGGTGCTGTGCCTGGTGATCGGGTTCATGGTTGCAAGCGGAGCGGGATCGGCCATGGCATCCCCGGCGGACAAGACCGATTCAGGAGCAGCCTTGCCCTCGTCCGAACGGAATTGGCAGATTGGATTTAATCCGAGTTATAGCAGCGGGAATTACGGGACCAATACGACCAGCTCGTTTTTCTACGCGCCGGTTTCGATTCGCCGGTTTTTTAGGGACGGCGATGTGACTCTCGTGATTCCGTTTGTCACGGCAACAACTGATGGTCGATCGACATTGGTAGGCGGCAATCAGACCCCGGTTCAAAGCGGCAGCAACAGTGGGCCGGGCGGTGGAGGAAGTGGCAGTGGCGGCAGCGGGTGTGATTCCCCAGACGAGGACAACCCATCATGCCTCACTGGTCTAGCACCAGGCCAGAAGCTGACGTCATCCGGTCTCGGCGACATTATTCTTCGGGGCCGCTATTATATCGTAGAGGAGAAGGGCTGGACCCCCCTCGTTGCGATCACAGGACGGGTAAAGCTTCCAACAGCAGATGAGAAGCGTGGGCTCGGAACCGGCAAGATGGACGAAGGGGTAGGAGCCGAAGTGTCCAAGCTCTTGGGGGACAACTGGATTGTGTTTCTCGACGGAGGCTTCAACATCATCGGCCGGCCGGAAGGCCTGAACCTGAGAAACCAATGGTGGTATGACGTCGGAGGGGGCTATTATTTTGCCAAGAATCTGCTCGGCAGCGTCTACTTCGAGGAATACCGGTCGCTTTTCTCGGGAGCCCAAAATATCCGCGACGTGTTTTTTGGCATGAGCTATAGGGCCTCCTCAGAGTGGCGTTTCAACGGGGGAGTCGCTGTGGGTCTCTCCAACGGGGCTCCTGACCAGGTATTTACTGTCGGAACCAGCTACCGTTTCTAGTAGAGTGTTGAACAGCTCGCCGGCCTATCTTGTTCATTTGGTTTGTCTCGTTTGTTTGGTTGAACGAAACTAACCAGATGAACCAGACAAACCACAAACGCCAGAAGGCCTTTTTAATTATCCCGCAGGTGTTTCCTTGCCATTCATAATTGCGGCATCACGTGTTTCCGCAGTCCCTCTAAGTATTTTCAACAGCTTACGAGCCATTTTAGGGGTGTTTACATCCGGCCTAGGAATACGTCCAACAGTACAGAGATGCAGGACAAGTAGGCATCTGAAGGCCATGTCCGGTCAGGGAGCATGGCCATGCTGAGAGGTCACGGCGGGCTGGACGACGAGGCTAAGTTAATCGCGCGGAGCTTGAAGCAAGATTCCGATGCTTTTGGGCAGTTGGTCGAACGGTACGCGACAGTCATTGTGAACCTGGCCTATCGGATGGTGGGTGATCGGACTGAGGCGGAGGATCTGGCGCAGGAGACATTCGTCGCGGCGTTTAAGGCGTTGCCGAGGTTCAGAGCTGAATCGAAGTTTTCCACCTGGCTCTATCGAATCGCCGCGAATAAGTGTAAGGATTGGCTCCGGGCTAAACGGCCGGGGCAGGGAGTCCAGGATGTCGATGTCGATGAGGTGCTCGAAGACGGAGTGGCGGCGGAAGAGCGAACCCCGGAGCGGCTCTTGTCGCAGCAGCAGGTGGCTGCGCAGTTGGATCGGGCGATTCAACGGTTGCCGCCGCTCTACCGTGAAGCCTTTGTGCTGAAGCACGTCGAAGGACTCAGCTATGAGGAGATGCAGGAGATTGTCGGCGTGAATGCGGATACGTTGAAAATGCGCGTCTATAAGGGGCGATTGCAGCTGAGCCGGGAGTTAGTGGAACTAAAAGAGGCGTAGGGATGCGTGAACAAGACCTGCTGATTCAACGCTTTCTCGATGACGATCTGACGCCGGAGGAGCGGGTAGCCTTTCTCCAATCGGTGGATGCCGATCCATCCTTGCGGCGGTGCTGGCTGAATTTGGAATTGGTTGTGGCGGAGGCGGCGCAGTTGCCCCGTCTCGCACCCTCTGCGCGATTCCTCGCACAGGTGCAGGGTAAGTTAGCGCTTGCGCCGACCAGCCTGTGGGATCGACTCCGTGCCATGATCACATCGCCACGGACCCTGGAATGGAATTTCGCCGGCGCGATGGCGGCCGCCTCTGTGGCGTTGGTAGCGGTTGTGGGCCTGTTGCAGTTTGCGCCGGAACGGATCGTGGAGGTGCCGGTCCCGGTTGCCGGGAATCAAGCGCAGACGGCATCGTTCGCACCAGGACAAGAGAGCAAGGTGTTTGTGCGACTGGTGTTGCTACAGCCCGATGCCCGGTCTGTGTCGGTGGCCGGAGACTTCAATGGCTGGAATCCTGCCCAGACCAAGTTGGAACGGTCCGAGGGGGGGATGTGGACGGCGACGATTGCCCTGAAGCCGGGCCGGTATCAGTACATGTTTGTCATTGACGGCAAGCAGTGGATCGCCGATCCCTTGGCGGAAGAGGGAGCGGGCGATGGATTTGGAGCGCAGAATGCGGTGCTCGATGTCGCCATCTGATATTCCAGGCCGATCGCTTGCAACGAGCCGGGCGGTTGGGTACTCTCTCGCGCATGGAGATGCAACCAGCGGGATTCAGCCGCCTTCTGCGAGTTGTTATGGTCGTATGTATGGTCGTCGGGCTGTCGGCTTGCGTGAAGACAGTGAAAAAGCCGGAGTTGCCGAAGCCTGTAGCAGGTGGCGTGCGATTCGTGCTGCTGGCGCCGGAAGCCAAGCAGGTGACGCTGGTGGGTTCCTTTAACGGCTGGGCTGAAGAGGCAACCAAGATGAAGATGAGGAATGGGACAGGTCTCTGGTCGGTGGATGTGCCGTTGAGCGAGGGAGAATATACCTTCATGTATCTGGTTGATGGGACAAGGTGGGTGACGCCTCCCGCGGCAGAAGATTTTGTGACGGATGGATTCGGACAAACAAACGGCATCCTGGTCGTTCATTAAGACTATGTACAAGCGAATCGACATACACATGTGGCTTCTCTGCCTGGCCTTGAGCCTGGCTGCCGTTCCGGCCCTGGCAGAACCGCTCTCGGTGCAGGATCGGGAGGCGATCAATCGGCTGAGTACGGCGCGGGGTCACTCGGCGGAAGAGGTCAATCAGTTGCTCAATCAAGTATCGAGAGCCGGCGAAAGAGGCCTTCCGACCGAGGCGTTGGCAAATAAGGTGAAAGAGGGGTTGGCTAAGGGTGTGGAGCCGAGGCGAATCGATCCAGTGTTGAAACAGATGGTGGGGAATTTCGAGTCGGCTCGCGAGGTGTTGCAAGAGTCGGTGGCAAAGGGGATGGTCGATCAGGATCAAGGAAACCGTCAGCGAGCCATGGAGTCGTTGGCCGAAGCGTTTGGCCGAGGCGCTACAGCCGATGAGGTGCGTGATTTGGCGCGAAGCGGTCAACACCAAGGGCAAAGAATGAGTCAGGACATGCTGGGTGGCGGTGCGAAAAGTTTGGCGGTGATCAAGGAAGCCATGATTCCCTCGAAAGATGGCGCAGCGGTCGTGGCGGAGGGTATGAGGCAAGGCTTTCGTCCCGCCGAGCTGGCGGATCTGGCTCGTGAGATAAAACGGCACGGACAAGATTTCCGGGAGGGGCGCCTCACCACGGAATCCATTCGCGACCAGATCTCCAGAGGTGAACGGGGCGATCGGTTGTTCCGCGACCAAGATCACAGCGGGTCCGGCGGCAGGGATCGGGGTGGGGATCGGATGGATCGAGGCAAAGACTCGGATCGTGGCGGGCGGGACGATCGCAGCGACCGTTCTGACCGTGGTGATGGCGGAGGCCGCGACGACCGAGGCGATCGATCAGACGGTGGTGGAGGTAGCGGGCGCGATCACTAAACTTTCTTCTTTTTCTTTCCATTCTTTCAAATCCTAATACAGTGGGGATGGTCCGAGGCGCGCGCGACAAGAGCGATTCGCGCTTTTCTCGCTAGTCTCGCCCGTCGCGCTTGATTCAACCTTCCATGGAGGTCGAGATGAAAAAGATATTATTAGCGGTCAGTGCAATGACCATGTTGATGACAGGGTTGGCCTTTGCCGAGGCCGAAGTACCCGTGATCGATCAGCCGGAGGCCAATAAAGAGCAGAAAATTGATAAAGGAACAGGGAGTGGGCAGCTGAAGGGGCCAGAAGCAAAGCCACCGGATAAACAGCAGGAACATGTAACCAAGATAGAGGACAAGGCTAAGCCCGCACCTGTCATGACAGAAGAGCAGAAAAATGAATGGGCCAAGATTGGCCCGCCGCAGAGTCGTACTTCCCGCATTAACGCCAGCCGGAAACATGAGCATCCGGGGCGACACAAGTAATTGCTGAAGTTGGAATGGGTAAGAGAAGGGGGGCTCACGACTCGGGTCGTGAGCCCCTCGTTTCGTTCAGCCCGTTGAGATTACCGGTTATGTCCACCACGATCAGCCCGGTGATCCGCTTGCCGATCCATCTGCCGATCTGCATGGCGATCCATTTGGCGGTCCTGTTGCCGATCCATCTGCCGATCCTGCTGTCTGTCAGCCTGGCGGTCTTGCTGCCGATCCGCTTGCCGATCCTGTTGTCTGTCAGCTTGGCGATCCGCCTGCCGATCGGCCTGGCGATCTTCTTGTCGGACATCCGCTTGCGCGAATACCACATTCGGCAGGACTGCAGGTGCCGCCACGGCCATGACTATGCTTGCGATCATTCCGGCTTTCAAGAGACTGTTCTTCATGCTGTGTTCTCCTTCTATATGAGAGAGTGGGTTATAAGTGAGCATCGCGGTTGTTGCTGGATGGCGCCGATCCTGCTCTCTCAACTGGCGGCCCATTCCAATCAACCTGTCACTGAGTAAGACGGTGGAATGAGGAAAAGGTAAACAAGTTGGAAACGTTGCTCGGAAAACAACAGAGCCAGCCGCGGGAGGGCGGCTGGCTCTGTTGTATCGGAAGAAAAAATGATTAGAACGTACCGGCAAGTATGGCGGGACTCAACCCGATCTGGACGGTTTGGCCACCGGTGACCACCGGGACTGCCTGCCCTTCCTGTGTGTTGAGATCCATTGCACCGCAGAGGAGTTGCTGGGCTGGAGCTGGACAGGCCGCGAACGTCACGTTCCCCACCCAGACGCCATTCACAAAAACAGCCTTGAGAGATTGGGTGGCATTAGGAAGATTTGCTGCCTCCAGGTTGAGGCGCCGACGGTTACCACTCTCCTGATAGGAGGCCTTGCCCGAGGCTGTGCCTGACACCATCTTGGCCTTGAGCTGGACGCCTCCTTCGTCGCCGTGCTCGGCGAGGGCTAGTCCGGCCGACAGAGTCATCATGCTGAGGAAAAGCACGCTGCTGACTGAACCAGCGAGGGTCTGTGAAACCTTCATGATAAAAACCTCCTTGAAAGATAAGTGCCGTAGTCATTCTCTTGCCGGGGTTGCTGGAGCCCTACTGATGGCTCCCTATGGGATGAGACGAGCCTGCGGTCGATTCGTAAACGGGATTTAGCTGGAGGGTATGTCCTAGTCCAGAGGGCTGTCTTGACTGTGGCAGGATTGCTACAATGTCCGAAATGAAGAACCAGGTAAAGCAGATCGTTTCGCTGAGCAAAATGCCTATGCGGCAGCGGCATTTATTGAAACAAATCTGCAGGCTTGCAGATGAGCGAGACCTGGCTGTCTATCTTGTCGGAGGAGTCGTCCGCGATCTCTTGCTGAAAAGGGAGAATTGGGATCTTGATCTTACGGTAGAGGGAGACGGGGTCGTCTTTGCGCGGCTCGTGGCAGACCGGTATCGAGCTGGGCTGGCGGTGTTTGAGCGGTTTGCGACGGCGAGACTCACCTTCCCGGATGGACTGAAGATGGATATCGCGACGACCAGGCGAGAGTCCTACGCGCAGCCAGCTCTCCTGCCGACGGTTCAGCCTGCCTCAATCGAAGAGGACCTCTATCGGCGGGACTTCACCATTAATGCGATGGCAGTACAACTCAATTCGGGGCAGTTCGGTCGCTTGCTCGATCCCTATGGAGGGCAGCGCGATCTTCTGGCTCGCACCATTCGCGTGCTGCATGAAGGCAGTTTCCAGGACGATCCCACTCGCATCTTCAGAGCGATCCGGTTCGAACAACGGTTCGGGTTTCACCTTGAACGCGCCACCTTGGGGCTGCTCGCACAAGCGGCCTCCACGAATCTGATCCAGCGACTCTCCGGGCCTCGCTTGCAAAACGAAATCCTGCTGCTGTTTGCCGAGCGCGATCCGGCGCGCGCGATTGTACGGCTTGCGCAGTTGAAGTTGTTTCGCTTCCTTCACCGTCGTCTGCGCTACACAAACAAGGTGAAGCGAACGGTCACTGCAGTTCCTAAGGCGCTCGCCTGGTGGGTGAGTCGATTCCAGGACTCTGTGATCGACAGGCCAATCGTCTATCTGATGGCCTTGTCGAGCGAGGCCAGTCAGGCCGTCGTGACAACGATGATCCGGCGGTTAGCACTTTCACGAGAACAGGCGAGGAAGGTGAGTGCTGGAGGGCGTCTGGTCGATCGCGCATTGAAGAGACTCACCAAGGAAGGTACTGTGCGGGGGTCACAGATATTTCGCCTCTTGGAAGATTTCTCAGACGAGGCCCTCGTGCTGCTTCTGGCAAAGCAGGTTAGTAAGCAGCAGGGGGTGAGACTGAGCCTACTGAGACGACGCCTTACGGCCTATATAAAGAACAGGACGACGAAGACGGTACTGACGGGGCGGGATCTTCAAGCCCTGGGGCTTCAGCCTGGACCCCAGTACAAAACGATCTTGGGGAAATTACTGGATGCGCGCATTGATGGAGTAGTGACAACCGAAGCGGAGGAATGGGCCTTTGTCCGGAAGTGGCTTGGCTAGCAGGCTGGGGCGAGCTCGGTCTGTCTGGTCTCTCGGTTCATCTGGTTTGTTTTGTTTATCTGGTTGATTTGGTTTACTTGGTTAGTTTCATTCAACCAAACAAACGAAACAGACCAAACAAACCAAATAACGGTCTGCTGCCTGCCTAATTTAATGAGTTGATGGACAGCGACACTTCATTCGGCAGCAAGAGCGTCACGTTTGCCTGGTGCGTGGGGTCCGCCTGAATGAGAGCAAATAACGGCACCGGCTGTGGCACCTGGCTCGGTGGCAAGGCCAGCAGAACCGGAAAGTCGAGCAGGGGCGATACGGTCGTCAGACTGGCCAGGCGCAGACGAAAGGCCATCAGAATGTCGCGCAATCTGCTGGTTTGATCCTTTTCGGGGAGCGCTTGGTTCGTGACGATTCCCGCTTCCCAGAGCGGTCGGGTGATCGTGACAGGAAATGTAATGCCGAGTTGCAGGGCGGTGGGGGTCACGTCGATCAAGATCCCGGCCTGAATCGCCGCTTCTCGGTCGCGAATGGCTTGGCGCGCGACAGTGTCATCCACCAATTCCTGTCCGTCGGCTGGCTCTAGCGCGAGCGGTACTTGAGCCTGGAGAGGCTCGTTCTGCTCGGAGATAGCCTCCGCTGGTTCTTCGGCAGTGGGAGGAGTCTGAATTGCCAGGTCTCTGTGAGGCAAGGCCTTCACGATACCATCATAGATCGCTCTGGCTGAAGCGGACCATGTTTCATTAAATGGACGGCCTGTGAAGGCCGCGTCGGCGGCTTTCTTCTCGTCGTAGGTCAGGGCTTTGGGTGATGGTGTGTTTGTCATGGTGCTAACATAAGCCCCTTTGATGGGATGTCAAGGACTGGTACGTTTAATTCCCGCTCGGAAGTGATCAATCCTGGAACGGCTTACCTTCGATTTCCGGTGCGGCGGCTCGGACGAATGTGCCGAGCCTGCAGATTCAGGAGCGTTTCTGCT
>NEWR02000009.1:277928-284904 GCA_002869885.2 Nitrospira sp. CG24C | reverse complement strand
AGGCGAACATCTTCCGCAATTTGTCCACGGTATCGGGCGGCACGCCTTTCGCGTTGCCGTCCTCATAGAGCCGCGTAAGACCCTTGTGGGTAAAGCTCCGTAACTTCACCGGCAGACTGTAGCCTGTAAGGCAACACTTGTCAACGTGAAATTGAGCGCGGCACTGACTAAGATGACCGCTTTGGTCGCGTCAGCAGACTGACACGACCAAAGCGGTCATCTTGGAGAATTTAGTCCTTGTGCCGGAAAATCGACCAGTTGTGCAACAGTGAACGATAGCTTTCAGATCGTGAATTTTGATTGTCGTGCGACCACTTCTGGCTGGGAGCAGTCCTTCGAGGCCCGAATTCATCTGACCTTGTCTGTCCGATTGAGTGCCGATGAATAGAGGTAACGTTTTACGTCCTTGAGAGCGGCCCTGCGACAAACTTGCCTGCCTGCATGACTCCGATAATCCGATCTCGGTCGCGGAGTAAGTCAATGCGGCGGAGCGGATTGCCTTCGAACAAGAGGAGGTCCGCCAGTTTTCCTTTCTCGATCGTGCCTACCTGGTTCTGGATTCCAATTAACTGTGCAGCAGCGGAGGTCGAGGCGAGAATTGCCTGCATCGGGCTCATCCCGAAGGCGACCATCCGTTCGAGTTCCTGGGCATTCTCACCGTGAAAGTTAAAGGGCGTCCCTGCATCTGTCCCCATCGCAATCTGGATGCCGTCCCGCAGAGCGTTCTTGAAGCTCACCCGATGGCGTTTCGTCATGGATTTGGCTTTGTCCAAGGCGCTTTCTGGAATGCCACACCCAAGTCGGCAGGCGGCAGTGGTGGCTAGGGCAGAGAGTGTCGGCACCATAAAAACACCCTGCTGTTTCATCATCGCTGAGGCTTCTTCGTCCATGAGGGTGGCATGCTCGATTGAATGGACCCCGGCGCGGACGGCATTCTTCATCCCTGAGGCCCCATGGGCATGGGCAGCGACCTTCCGTCCGGCTTGCTGCGCTTCATCCACGGCGGCCCGGAGTTCCTCCAAGGTCATTTGCGCTTGGTCCGGCGAGGTGCCGGGCGTGAGGACGCCGCCCGATGCAATGACTTTAATAACGGAGGCCCCGGCAGAAATTTGCGCCCGTACGACGGAACGGACTTGCTCCGCTCCCTCCACCTCTTGACCGATAAACCGGGCGTGTCCGCCGATCATGCAAATCGCCAGACCTGCCGCGACAATGCGAGGCCCGGGGACAAGCCCTGTGTCGATAGCCCGTTGCAAGGTAAAGATGGAATGGTCGCGCGATCCTACGTCACGCAGGGTGGTAAAGCCTGCCTCCAAGCTTTGTCTCGCTGCCTGGCTCGATTTGAGCAAGGTGAGCGTGGGCGTCTCTTGGGCGATCGCTTCAACGACGTCCGGCTCGCCCCCAAGACAGAGATGGACATGACAGTCGATCAAGCCCGGTAACAGCGTCAGGCCACGGCCATCGATTTTGATTGTTCCACGCGGGAGGGGGATGTCTCGGTCAGATCCGACAGCGGCAATTGTGGCGCCGCGAATGACGACCGTGGCCCGTTCGATCGTCCGCCCGGTCCCATCGATGACGCGCACTGAGCGAATGGCAAGGGACTTCATCATGGTGCGGCACCTCACATCGGCAACTTTGGTGCCTCGGTCTTGTCAGGTGGAACAGGCGCTGACCCCCAATGATCGGCCAGTGTTAGGGCAAAGAACAAATATGCTGCCATGGCGAGGAAGGCGAAAGCTCCGGCAGCGAGCATCCAGGGCGATGGTTTGTTCTTCATGCGATCGAAGTCCTCGCTGTCAAGGCTTCTTACGGCCATAGACCCTGGCGGCAGCCCGGAGTGCGGTTCCCGGAGTGGAAAGCCAGCCGTCACGGATGAAGAGATCTTCCAGCGCCTTGAGCAGGGTCAAGACGTAAGCCTCGGTCGATGATTCACCCATCAAGCCGATGCGCCAGACCTTTCCCTTCAGTGGGCCGAGTCCGCCGCCGATTTCAATGCCATAGGTCGAGAGGAGGCTCGCCCGAATTTTCGCTTCAGGAATATGAGCAGGGACTGTGACACAGGTCAACATCGGCAGTCGATGCTCTATTGGAGGAAGGGGAGAAAGCCCGAGTTCAGTTAAGCCAGCGGCCAAGGCGTCGCCGTTCAGCCGATGGCGAGTGAAGCGGGCCGGCAATCCTTCTTCTTCGACGAGCCGCAACGCTTCCCGCAGGGCATAGAGCATGGAGATCGGAGCCGTGTGGTGGTAGGCTCTGGAGCCTTCGGCCCAGTAGTCCGCGATCAAGGCCATATCCAAATACCAACTCTGGCAGGGGGTGCGCCTGGCTCTGATGGCAGCCATGGCGCGGTCGCTGAGGGTGAAGGGAGACAATCCTGGCGGACAGCTCAAACATTTTTGCGTGGCGCTATAGCAGACATCGATGCCCCAACGATCGATCTCGACCGGTGCGCCTCCTAGCGAGGTCACGGCATCGACGACGAAGAGCGTGTCATGGGCGCGGCAGAGGTTGGCGATTGGCTCAAGCGGCTGCCAGGCGCCGGTCGAGGTTTCGGCATGCACGATGGCCACGGCTTTGATCGGGCCGGATCGACGCAATGCTGCTTCAATGGCATCAGGCTCTATGATCTGTCCCCAGGGGGCTTCGACCAGGATGGCTTTACCCCCGCAGCGTTCGACAATAGTTGCGAGGCGTGTGCCGAACAGGCCATTGACTCCAATGATCACCGCATCGCCCGGCTCAACGATATTCACGATCGACGCTTCCATACCGGCTGAGCCGGTGCCGGAAACGGCGATGGTGAAGTGGTTTTTAGTCTGAAAGACAAAGCGCAACAGGGCTTGGATATCGTCCATGAGCGCAAGAAAGGCTGGGTCCAAGTGGCCGAGCAGTGGAGTCGAAAGGGCATGCAGGACTCGCGGATGCACCATACTCGGCCCAGGGCCAAGCAGCAGCCGGCGTGGGGGGATGAAGTTTTTAAACGGCATAGGACTCCAAAATTTAGTTTCTTTGGTTTGTTTGGTTTATTTTGTTTGTTTGGTAGAGCGAAAAACCAAATCAACCAGATAAACCAAATCAACCACACAAACCAGTTTGAGTATAGCGGAGTACAGTCTCTTTCGGCCACCATGGTATAGTTCGAGCCATGATCGAACCAACCCCATTGTTTCCCTCTGAGCTACCGCAGCCCAAATCCTGGTGGCGGGCTACCGATGTGCCGCCGGTGATTGGCGTCTATTCCGGGCGGTTCTCGCCCACGGTCTCGCTGTTGTCCGCGCTCTTCCTTTTAGTTTCTCTGGCGTCGGTCGTAGGACTGTCTGTATCGGCGTCGAAACTGGATCGGATCGAGTCACCCGAGCAGGCGCTGAGTCTCATGGTCAGTCGGACCAGGGATGTGGAGGAGGGGCTTAAGCGTGCGCCCCAATGGGAGCAGCAACTCTTGGCCTGGACTTCCGGCGGCGATGAGGCTGAACGATCGAATGAGATTGAATGGTATCGGGAATTGGCGGGAATCTCGGAAGACCCATTGGTGCCCCTTCAGTTGGCGATTCTCCAAGCCGAAGCCGGCCATGTCTCGCAGGCGCTCCTCTCCGCGCATGAGTGGGCCGGGGCAGAAGATCCGCTTCCTCAGTTTGCCGATCTGGTGGTGGCCGCCTATGGCGAAGGACCGGTTCAGGACGCGGACAAGTACGTCTTATGGCAAGCAGAGGTGGCGGAGCTATTGCCGTCCGGTTGGTTTTACGATCGATTGGCTGAACGTTTGGCGCGGCGCGCCGACGATGCCACACTCCTGGCCAGAATTCAGGAACAGGGCGCGGTGCGCGTCGACCGCCAGTTTGCCCGGTCGAATCGCTTGACGTTTGTCGAGCTCGGCGCGATGGCTGCCGGCACCGTGGTCTGTCTGCTGCTCTGGTTCAGACGGAATGAGCCGTCCAGTTTCATCCGGCTGCATGAGCCTGGCGTGCCGCCGCCATGGCCAGGTGGGGTCGGCGCAGCGGTATTGCTGCGCGGTGGCGCGATCGGCGCGATGGTCACTGCTTTGTTTTTACTCTATGCGTCGCCCGATAACGTCTCGCTCCGGGCCTTGGCCATTCCGCTGTCGAATGTGCCGCTACTCTTCTTGGCCCATCGATACCTCTTCCGGCCGTCCGGCATGACGTTCGATGCCGGCTTCGGGTTGGAAGTCGGGTGGGCCAATGCCGGTCGTCTGACCGCGGCGGTATTGGCGGTGGTAGCAGCTGGTTTGTGGGGCGGATGGATCATGGATCGGGTATCGGAATCGTTCCATCTGACAAGCCACTGGGCCGAATGGTTCGACGCAGATCTCGTCTTGGCCACGCCCTCCCTGACGGCCGTCAGTTTAGCCGAATACGTGGTCTTTGCGCCGCTGTTCGAAGAACTCGCATTTCGTGGATTATTGTTCGCGATTCTTCGGCGCAAGTTCAGTTTCCTGCCAGCTGCGTTGATCAGCGCCGGCATCTTCGGCATCGCCCATGGCTATGGATGGGTGGGGTTACTGAGTGTCTGCTGGAGCGGAGTGCTCTGGGCTTGGATCTATGAAAAGACCGGAAGTCTGTTGCCAGGGATTCTCGCCCATGCGATCAATAATCTACTCGTTTGTCTTGCCGTAATGGCGTTGTTACGCTAGCCCACTTTATTCAAAAGCGCGTTTGCTGCATCCGCGGATTCGCTGTGCTTACATGTGAAGCGTCGTTTGTGACGCATGAAGCGCAGGACAAAAAGAGAGACTCTGATCGTCACGTGCGAAATACGCCCTTCGACAGGCTCAGGGCGAACGGGTTTCAAGGCTGCCGTTCGTGGTGAGCTTGTCGAACCATGAACGACGTCTATACACCATTCTCCGGCGGGCTCAGTGACTCAATGAGATCGAGTGCTTCGTACAAATCGGAATGCCGAAATCGATAACCCAGTTCAGAGCGCAGCTTTGCGGTGCTGATTCGTTTTCCTGGTGAGCCGTCTTTTTTGCCTTCTGTCGCTGCCACGCCCCATCGCTGCTGCGCAGTGGCGTAGATTTCATTCCAGGTGCGAGGTGTGCCATCGCTGACGTTGTAGGACTCGCCGGGTTTACCTTTCTCCAGCGCCAGCAGACAGATAGCGGCCAAATCTTCTGCGTGAATCAGGTTCACATATTTTCGTGATGGGCTGACGCGGCCGTGCCTGATCCAATCCAGCGGGTTCCGTCCCGGTCCATAGATGCCCGCCACGCGTAGCACGATTGCGCCATGCTGCTCACGCAGATACTCCTCACCCAGTACACGCGGTTTGGTCATATCGATCGGTGACGATTCATCAATCCAGGACGGAGGATATTCAGTCGAATGATCGGATGCCTCATAGGCGGAGGTACTCCCTAAGACGACCATGCGTCGAGCCGATGTGTCGAGGGTGCGTGCGAAGGCCTGCACCTGTTCGAGCGGCGTGGCGGGAAAACACCAGATGAGATCGGCGCCGGCAGGAATGTTTCCCCAGGTCGAAGGCTGTTCCAAATCGAATCGCAGCCGCTGTTCCGAAGGAATGTCTGCGAGACTGGTCAGGGGAGTTCTGCTGGTGGCATGGACAGTCCGTCCCTGCAAGGTTCCTGTTCTGTGCAATACCAGTCCTGTGTAGCCAGATCCCAACACAATGAGCGGTCGCGTCACTCGATACCCTCCCCACATGTGGACTGGCAGTTTGTTGACAAGCTGGATGGCAACATCAGAAACGACACCACGTTTGAGATCATTGACAAAAACTGAATGGCCTGCAGGCTGTTCAGAAAGGCTGTCCAGCAAGGCCGCAGCGAGCGAAGAGGCGAGGCGTACGCTTCGGTACGTTGAGTCTCTGAGCGACGCGTGAACGATGCTGGCGGACTTTATCAACAGCCTGCCAGCTCATCTTTTCACAGTTGCAGGATATGGCACAACTGTTGCTGCAGAGAGGAGTTTGTAGGAGAATGCCCCGTATGAAATCCATTGTGTCACTGTTGTCGATCATTGCCCTCGGATTTGGTCTCTTAGGCTGCCCAGGCAATGGGGGTAGTGGGGATAGTACCCCAACTTTTGCAGTGTCGACGACCGCAGCCGATTATGGCGTAGTTGATAACCTCTATACTTCCACTCTCGCGGTCACTGGCGGAACGGCTCCGTTTACCTGGACACAGTCAGGCGGAGACGTGCTGACTGGTTTGTCCCTCAATGCAGGCACGGGTATTGTGAGCGGTACCCCGACCGTAGCGGGCAACTTTACTTCGACATTCACTGTGACGGACAGTACTGGTAAAACTGCGATTGGTTCCGTATTGTTTGCCATCCATCCGAGGACGGATCGTGTGTCGGTCGATACCAATGGAAATTCTGTGGCCGGTGCGACAAATACGGAGCCGTCCATCAGCAGGACTGCTGGACGTTTCATAGCCTTTACATCCACGGGATCAACTTTGATCGCGGGAGTAGTAGGACAACAGATCTATGTGCATGATCGTCAGACCGGTCAGCCCAGTCTGGCATCAAAAAGCAGCCTTGGGAGTGCCGGTACAGGCGGAGTGAGTAGCGCGGCTTCTGTTAGTGCAGACGGTCGTTTTATTGCCTTTGCGTCGACTGCTACAAACTTAGTTTCAAGTGTGAGTGGCCAGCAGATTTATCTTCACGATACGCAGACCAGTGTGGCCTTCCCGAATGGCCAGACCACCCTTGTTTCGAAGAATAACAGTGGTGTAGCGGGCGATGGGTCCATCAAGGCGAATCCAGCGATCAGTGCGGATGGGCGGTTCGTGACGTACGAGGCGAACGCGACGACGCTGGTTCTAGGCGTGAGTGGCCAGCAGATTTACCTTCACGATACGCAGACCAGTGTGGCCTTCCCGAATGGCCAAACCACCCTTGTTTCGAAAGATAACGGTGGTGTAGCGGGCGATGGGTCCATCAAGGCGAATCCAGCGATCAGTGCGGATGGGCGGTTCGTGACGTACGAGGCGAAC
>NEWR02000009.1:225317-277828 GCA_002869885.2 Nitrospira sp. CG24C | reverse complement strand
AATACGATCGGCTTTGACGGGGATCAGCGTATGAACGAGACAAATCGTTCGTCCCGTGATCACGACTTCGCCCGTCGATCGGCGGGCTACAGTGAACCGATCGTTCTTCGTGGACATGTTGTAGGCGTCGCCGAACTCATTGAGCAAGATTTCTAAGCGGAGTTGTGAGTAGACCTCCTCGCAGATGGCGGTTTCGACGGAGGGATCCAGTTTCGCAATGCCTTCGAGATTGCCTTGCACCAGACGCATATTTCCAAGTCCAGGATCGACCGGTGCCAGGTTTCGGGACAGAATGTGTAAGGTCTGTGGTTCGTCCGGACAGACGAACGACTGAAGTTGGAGATAATTCGTGTAGGCTGAAGCCCAGTCGCCGACAGAACGAAAGACTGATTCTACGTCGTTGAGAAGTATCGCAATCGTTTCAATGAGTGTCGGGGTCTGTGTCTTGACGGTTTCGTAGTAGGCCAGAGCGGCCTGATAGGTGAAGTCCTTCTCGCCGGATGCCAGCTCACAGGCCTTGATCAATTCGCGAAAGACCGAAACGGGGACCCAATTGCTTGCATCAGTCAGGAACGCGCGGGCATCCTGAATTTCCTGGAACGAATCGGCTGCCCCCATAACCCGTTGAAGATCGACCTTTGATGCCTGTTCGGGGTAGTGAGCTTCGAGATGGCGGATGAGTATTCCGCTTTGCAGGCAGGTAATCCAAGGCTGGATGTTCATGGCGCTCCTTAAGCCGGCGAATGCGCTCGGATCGTGCGCAGAGTCATAGCACAACAATGGCATCTTAGAAAGTCTACGAAGGATAAGTGGGAAGCCCCGATCACTCAAAACGAAAATAGCTTCAGAGTTGACAGGGACTTGGGAATTGATAGTGTGGTCTCACGACTGTCATCCGAAGGACTCACGATGATCAATAGGAGAGCTTTTCTCAAGCTGGCCGGGGTTGCAGCCTTGGTGCCCTGGGGCTGTACCCGGTGGCATACTGAGCCGGCCGGTGTGCTGTTGAACGATGTGCATTCCGGACTGAATCCGACGACCGTTCGCGATGTGATTTCTGTGCGATCGTCTGAGGACATCCAGCGTGTAGTTGAGCGTGCGGTTCGGGGCCGGACGGCTATTTCTGTTGCCGGCGGTCGTCATGCGATGGGAGGGCAGCAGTTTGGAGTGGACACGCTGCATGTGGATACCAGGTCGTTTAATCGAGTGTTGAATTTCGATTCGGGCTCCGGTCTGGTCGAAGTTGAAGCGGGCATTCAATGGCCTGAGTTGATCGAGGCGACCCTGAAACTTCAGCGGGGCGCGCAACGGCAATGGGGCATTGTCCAGAAGCAGACTGGCGCGGATCGTTTGAGCATCGGCGGTGGACTGTCGGCCAACATTCATGGGCGAGGGCTGAGGCTCAAACCCTTCGTTGGAGATATCGAGTCTTTTACGCTCGTCTCAGCCGATGGACAGCTGGTGACATGCAGCCGGTCGGAGAATTCCGATCTATTCAAGCTCGCGGTTGGAGGGTATGGTCTCTTTGGTGTCGTGTCGTCGGTCACGCTCCGGCTCATGCAGCGGCAGAAGCTTCAGCGTGTTGTAGAGCTGGTCAAAATCGACGACGTGATGCAGCGGTTTGAGCAACGGATCGCCGAGGGATTTCTCTATGGAGATTGCCAGTTCGCCCTCGATCCTGCCTCCGAGGACTTTCTCATGCGCGGCATTTTTTCTTGCTACAAGCCGGTCGATCCCACTACGCCGATTCCTGTTCGCCAGAGGGAAATCTCCGAGGAGCAATGGCTGCGCCTGCTCTATTTGGCCCATGCGGATAAGACGAAGGCATTCGAGGTCTATTCCGGTGAGTATCTGACGACGAATGGCCAGATCTATTGGTCCGATACGCATCAAGCGAGTTATTACCCCGAAGGCTATCACCGATCGCTCGACAGCAAAATGAAGGCGGGGATCCCCGGGTCGGAAATGATTTCCGAACTCTATGTGCCTCGGCATGAACTGGCGTCATTCTTTGCGGACATGCGGGAGGATTTCCGGACACACAACGTCGAAGCGATTTACGGCACGATTCGTCTGATCGAACGGGACGACGAATCGTTTCTTGCCTGGGCAAAGGAGCCATGGGCTTGCACTGTCCTGAATCTTCATGTGTCCCACACCGCGGACGGTATCGAGCGAGCAGCGGCAGCGTTCCGCCGTCTAATCGATCTGGCGAGGAAGCGGGGCGGCAGCTACTTTTTGACCTATCACAAGTGGGCGACTCGCGCGCAAGTCGAAGCCTGCTATCCGCAGTTTTCTGAGTTTCTTCGGTTGAAGCGGAGACACGATCCGCAAGAACGGTTCCAGAGCGACTGGTATCGGCATTACCGAACCATGTTTGCCGACCGTTTATGAACCCGCCACGCCGATTGGTTTGGTTGTTGTGGATGCTTCTGTTCGCCTTTTGCTGCCGCGTGCTTGGACAGGCGTTGGTCGCCTTTTTTGACGTCACATGGCTTCCACCGATGGAGGAGTGGTATTCCGGCTTGATGGCCTATCCGCTGTTGCTTCCGACGCAACTGCTCATCATTGCGATCTATACCAAGGTCTGCTGGGATTTTACGCGAGGGGATGGCTACTTCGTGCAGGCGAGGCCCATGTTCGGCCGAGCGGTGCTCTGGTTCGGCTATGGCTATCTGGCTGCCATGGTCCTTCGCTACATCATCCATATGAGCTTCAATCCAGAAGCCCGCTGGTTCGGTGGCACGATCCCAATTTTCTTCCATTGGGTTTTGGCGAGCTTCATCATCGCCTTTGGACGGTATCATAGGGACAGACTTACTCACCCGTCGCAGCCATTATAAAGTTAATCCATGTCTTTCTCTGAACCAACTACGATGGTGACAGACTATGCGCTTGCTTTGCTGTGCGGTTTCTTCGCCTGGCGGTTATGGAGGGTGGGGAAGGGGACTGCGCAGGCGAGTGTGTACTCTTGGGCTGCGGGGTTTGCGTGTTTTGGACTGGCTTCGCTCGCCGGCGGGACGGTTCATGGCTTCTCGACGATTTTCAGTGAGGCGGTCCTTCAGGAATTGTGGAAACTCACCGCCTATGCCATTGGACTGGCGAGCTTCTTTCTGCTGACCGGCACCTTCAGCGCCTGCATCATGCCGTCTGTGCGTCGGTTCGCGCTGCTGATCCCCTATGCCCAGCTGATTATCTATGTGCTTTGGATGGCGACCCGCGATGACTTTCGCTATGTCATCTATGATTATGCCTTCACCAATCTGAGCATATTGGCGCTACAGTTGTATGTCGGCATGACCCATAGGACCATGAGTGCCCCATGGCTGGTAGGAGCCGTGCTGGTGAGTTTCTTGGGGGCGGCTGCACAGGTCAGTGGAGTCTCGCTCCATCAGCACTTCAACCACAATGATCTCTATCACGTGATCCAGATGGGCGGGATGTATCTCTTCTACAGGGGAGCTCTCGTACTCAAGGATCGATAACCTTCTCGCCCGTCTTTCCTTGGGAGATCGGCAACCCCTCCAACTCCATAATCCGTAGCGCGTTGGTGGTGGGGCAGGGTCCTGGTCTGAGCTTGTAGTCAAATTGCAACGCGCCGGCTGCCACCGTTTCCTGAAAGTGGGCGTTCCGCAATCCGGGCACCGTCTTGTCGAGGTCGGTCAATTCCAAATCGTGAGTGGTGACCAAGCCGAAGCCATTGCCTTGCGAGAGGGCGGTAATGAAGGCACGGCTCCCGATCAATCGTTCACGATTGTTGGTGCCTTTGAAGATTTCATCGATCAGGAAGACGACCGGCGCGTTGGATCGATCCGCCGTCTCATCGAGCAGGCTTTTGAGGCGTTTCACCTCGGCATAGAAAAACGACAGGCCTGCTTCGAGCGAATCATCCACGCGGATACAGGTGGCGAGGCGCAACCATGTCCATTCGAAAAGGCCGGCGCAGACCGGGGCGCCTGCCTGGGCAAGGCAGAGATTGATGCCCAAAGTTCGCAGGAAGGTACTTTTCCCTGACATATTCGATCCAGTCACCAGGAGTACGGTTCCCAAGGTTTCAAGGGCAAGATCGTTCGAGACCCGGTGTGTCTCAGGAATCAGCGGGTGGCCGAGCTCCTTGACCAAGAGCTTCGCAGAGGTTCCATTACGCTGTGGATCGGCGGTGAGTGGGGTCGGCCAGCGATAGGATGGGTGGAGTGAAGCAAAGGTGGCGAGTGCCGAGGCTGCCTCGACCTCGGCCAGTCGGTCCAGCCAGGTCGGCAGGTTGTCAGCTACCTGCGCCTGAATCTGTTGGAGCCGGTAGGTGAACCACAAGTCCCAGGGGCAGAACGCGTTGACGGCCAAATGGATCAGCGGATGGGCTTTGACGCTGATCGCATGGAGGGTGCGGGCCGCTTTCCTGACGAGTTGAGGCGGATTGATGCCTGGCGTAAGCAGCGGCTCCCACAGACCGGCGAGCGCGGAGCGGCGAGGCCTGGCGTGCCGTTCGATAAACCCCAGTACGGCTCCCAGTTTTTCCAGTTCGAAGTGCACCCCCACCGCATGCTCCAATAGCTCTTCGCCCTGATCGGTCCAGAAATAGATCAAGGCATAGGGTGCGAAGGACCACATCCAATAATTCGGCAGCCAGCCGAGCAGCGCGCTCAAGCCGAGTCCGATGGTGGCTGTAGCCAGCAGAGTTTGAATCGCTAAGACGGTCGTGAGGTGAGGGAATCCGACTGTATGTTGCAAGACGGCTTCGAGTCGTCGTCCGTTGATCTCCTGTTCGCCGATGAGCTGCGCTTCGAGTCCCAGCCGATCGCGAAACAACGATTTTGGAATGAGTTCTTGCACGAGGCGGCGGCGCAAGTGCCACTGGTCCGGTTTCGGTGGCTGCTCAAGCAGCCAGAACCCTAACCTCGCCTGCCCGTAGGAAGAGACGGTGGTATCGAGCAGATGAAGCAGCGAGTGGGGGCCGACGAGATCCAAGTCTTTGGCATAGGGATGGTGATCGGGAACGTTCGACGGACGAGCAGGGATATGAGACCAATCCAGCCGGAGTCGTGCCAGGTGCACGAGCTTGATCTGCTTCCAGAGACGAAGCCGGTGCAAGCGACTTTCGAGCCTGTTATGATAGACGGCCACAATCAAAAACAGGGCAACAAATCCGATGAGCGATCCATTGCCGGCTTGATACCATCCCGTTTTGTAGAGGGCTACCGTGCAGATCGCTCCGACGATGAACAGGATCAGACGCCAGCGGGTAATGGTGGAACTAGAGGTGGTAGCGAGGGCGATCATGCGGTCGAGTTTCGCCACCAGGCGGGTCAGCGCATGGGCTTTCGGTAACGGTGTCACGGGCTGGTGTTGGAGCATAGCGCTGACCTTACTGGATGGGGCTGTTCTCGTCAATTGGCTGGTGTTGTGATGCCGGATGAGTGGATTGATGTGAGCTTTCGGAGCGACGTGGATGCGGCTGAGTTGCTGGGGCTCCTGGCCGATCCCTTCGTCCAGGGCAGCTGGCAAGACGCAGGCACGATTCACATCTATTGGCCCAGCCAACGCTGGTCCCAGGATCATGTCGTACGACTTCGGCAAGTACTTCGACAGATGGAGGGAAGGGAACAGCCAGAGGCCAACATCCTGGTGCAGTCTCTTCCGCACCAGGATTGGAACCAGCGGTGGGCCCAGTCGGTCAGGCCGATCAGGATCGGCAAGCGGATTGTGATCAGGCCGAGTTGGGAGCCGGTGGCGCTGCAGGGACAGGATATTGAGATCCTGCTCGATCCGAAGCAGGCGTTCGGCACGGGGCATCACGCGACGACCAGGATGTTGTTGGAGTGGCTTGAAGACTTCATTCACGGCGGCGAGTCTGTGCTGGATGTGGGGGCTGGGAGCGGGATTTTAGCGATGGTTGCGTTGAAGCTTGGGGCAGCCTCGGCCCTTGGAGTAGAGTGCGATCCTGTTGCGGTGGATTGCGCGCGAGACTATGCAGCAGAGAACGGGTTTGGGAACCATCTCGAATTTCGGTGCGGAACGCTCGAAGAGGTCGATCGGCAAGGAGCGCTACGGCCGGATCTGGTGCTGGCCAATCTCGACCGTCAGACGTTGTTGCTGTTGTGCGACGCATTGGCGCAGTACGTGAGCCACGGAGCGAGGCTCTTGCTGTCCGGCATTTTACTCGATCAAGAGCAAGAGATTATCGAAGCGTTTTCCAAGGTCGGCGCCATGCTGTGTCAGCGGCGTGAGCAGGAGGGTTGGGTGGCGCTGGAATTGCTACTGGCGGAATCTTGCGAAGGAGTGAATCGATGACTGAGAATGGACGCCCGCCCTATCCCCACCTATGCCAGATTAATGTATCAGACGGAGGTGTGCCGAAACGTCCTGTGCTGGAGGCTGTCATCACCAAGGCCGGAGTCGAGGGCGACCGGCAACAGAATCTCAAATTTCATGGCGGACCCGATCGCGCGGTCTGCCTCTACTCGCAAGAGCTGATCGAGCGGCTGCAGGACGAGGGCCATTCGATCGAGGCCGGTTCATCCGGAGAGAACCTGACGTTCGCCGGGCTTGAGTGGGAGAAGCTGACGCCGGGAAATCGACTTCAGGTCGGGCCAGAGGTTCAGTTAGAGATTATGAGCTATACGTCTCCCTGCGATAAGAATGCTCAGTGGTTCCGGGACAGAGACTATAAACGCGTGTCCCAGAAACTGAACCCAGGCTGGAGTCGGCTCTACGCGAAAGTGCTGCGTGAGGGCCTGGTGAGGCCGGGGGACGAAGTCACGATACAAGAAGGCTAAGGTCAAGGTTAGGGGAAAACCATGGAGCGCATACTCGAACCTGAAGTGATGGACGATCCTGAGCAGGCGCTCGTCTATGCGCAGGCAGATTTCGAGCAGGAGAATCAGGGCTTCGTCGATCGTTTCCGCGAATACTTTCCAGAGTTCACTGAGGGCCACATTCTCGACCTGGGTTGTGGGCCAGGCGACATCCCTCTCCGCTTTGCGCGAGCGCTGCCCTCTTGCCGCATCACCGGCGTCGATGCGTCGGAGCCGATGGTGCGGTTGGCTGAAGAAGCTGTACAGGAAGCAGGGTTGTCCAGCCGTATCACTTTCCGCTGTGAACGATTTCAGGATCTCGCCGGAGTGAGTACCGTAGATGCAGCCATCTCCAATAGCCTGCTGCATCATGTGCCGAACCCGTTGCAGTTTTGGCACAAGCTACGATTGGCAGTGAAGCCAGGCTCGCCTGTGCTGGTGATGGATCTGTTCAGACCGGCTTCGCCGGAAGAAGCGCAGGCCATTGTCGATCGGTATGCCTCCGGGGCTCCGGACATTCTGAGAAGAGACTTCTATAACTCGCTGCTGGCCGCCTTCACGGAAGACGAGATCGGGTCGCAGTTGGCGCGGATGAATCTGACGCGCCTGCTGATCGATGTCATCGATGATCGGCATTGGGTGGTCAGTGGAATCATCCACTAACCAAGGCAGGAAGGTGAAAACGATCCCCAGCTTCGTTCTCGGTCGTTTGAACGCCTCAACGTACCAACCGCGTACGCCTCGGCGTTCAACCTCCCTGCGGCCTTGCTGGATGATCGTTTTGACCATCCTTCTCCTCCTTATCTCCAATACTAATGCAAAGGCTCAGCTTGATCGGCTTGGGAAGCCCAAGGCCTTGGACCAGACGGCTGTTGCTGATACTCCTCTGGTTGAGATTCCTGCCGGCGAGTTTGCAATGGGATTGGACGGGATGCAGGCGTTGGAGGATGAACGTCCCAAGCATCAAATCTGGTTGCCCGCCTTCTTGATAGATCTCCACGAAGTGACGGCAGGGCAGTACGCATCATTTCTTACTGCCACAAACCGCCTCGCGCCATGGGAATGGGACAGGGTCGACCTGTCGCAGCATAGTAACCGTCCGGTGATCGGCGTGGACTGGCCGGACGCCGATGCCTATTGCCAATGGAAGGGGAGGCGGCTTCCCACCGAAGCGGAATGGGAGAAGTCGGCCAGAGGAACGGATGGAAGGTTATATCCCTGGGGCAACCAGTCTCCCGACAAGAATCTGGCGAATTTCGCATTGGGCGCACGGTTCAGCTATAGCCAGGTTTTGATGCCCGCGCAGTCCTATGAGCAGGGCAAGAGTCCCTATGGGCTCTACCAAATGGCTGGGAATGTGTGGGAGTGGGTGCAGGATTGGTACGGTGCGGACTATTACAAGACCTCGCCGGAGCGCAATCCGCAAGGCCCTGAACAGGGAAAGTTTAAAGTCTTACGCGGTGGATCGTGGTCCGACCTGCCGAAATATCTTCTCACCTATGGGCGATTCAAATTGCCACCAGAAACGCGCAATAGTTATACGGGCTTCCGCTGCGCCAAATCACAATAGGATGCTGAAAACGGCCTCCAACTTTGTTCTCGGTTCGACAAAATCCTCAACGTAGCCCAGAGGCTACGCCTCCGGTTTTCTCTCACCTGCGGCCGCGTTGGATGACCGTTTTGAGCATCCTATGAGCTGTCTTGGCAGCTCGGGGTGGGCGGGTGAGAAACGTATGCCTCAGTCGCCAGGCTCCCTGCGGGCTTGCATGGGTGATCGGCGCGTCTCGGCGCGCTGGGGTGGGTGGGTGAAAACTGTCGTCTATTTGAGCATCCTGCTAGAGAACCATACGGACTGGATTTTTCATGAGCGGCGGTTACTGCAATCGTAGATTGATCGCTCTTATGCGAATAACGAGATACGTTTCACGCTTCACGTCTCGTTTGGAGATAGGTCACGAGCCAATCAGCGATCAATGTAGTCATTTGCTGAAAGTCTTCCCTCCGAGTGAATTGGTGATCGGCCTCAGGCAGGAGATCGAGCCTCTTCGGTCCTCTGAGTGCGTCATACAGTCGCTGACTTTGATGGAGGGGGACACACTCGTCCTTTTCCCCCTGGACAATCAGTGTGGGTACAGTGATTCGTTCAGCCGGCCCATAGGCGATCTGTCTGAGGGCGTCTTCGTAAAAATCATACCGCAAACGGATTCGATCAGGCCCTCCCATGATATTCGGAACCGTGTCAGTGGCTTGCCACTGTGCCAACTCGTCAGGCCCAAACGTTAAGCGAAGTTCTTCTGCAAAGTCCACCACAGGACATTTGAGGGCCAAACAGGCGATGTCGCGGCGCTGGGATGCCGTGAGGGTGGCGACGAGTCCTCCGAAACTTGAACCGACGAGTCCGATTCTGTCGTAGCCCCTGGCGATGACCAGATCCAATGCGGTTTCGGTTTGATGTATGGCCAGGGTTGTCGTGATTTCTTCGAACGGGCCGTCACTCTCTCCTTGGCCGAAAAAGTCGAACCGAAATGTTGCCAGGCCCTGTCCATTGAGGAGCCTGGTCAAGGTCTTGTTGGTTGCGCTGTTCTTGCCGGAGAGAAATCCATGGCACAGCAAGGCGAGACGCGTCGTTGGTCCATCGGGCGTGCTCAGGATGGCAGCAATGCCATGGCCGAGGCGATCATGAAATGTCAGGGATTCTTCCATAAAAGGGTTCGAGGTTCGAGGTTCGATGTTCGATGTTTTCAGAGCTTCGAACCCCGAACTTCGAACTTCGGATCGCGCCTTTCTCGCATGTCTCGCGTCTTACGCGGCAGGATCTATGGCGGTGGTGGATTCTTTCAGTAACTTGTTAGGGAGAGAAACGACGACTCCTGAGGGCGAAGCGCCGAAAGCCCAGGCGAGCTTGGCGGTAAAAATGGTCAAGCTGCCAAGGAGCAGGCCGACAGTAACCCAGGACGCAATCTGAATGGAGAGCGCACTGAGTGGGAAGTTCCAGGCCATCGCAGCGAGCAAGCCGAAGCCCATTGTTCCCAAGCTCAATCCAATCAGCTGAACGGCTCGCCACCGGTCCATGATGGCTGCGAGTTGATCTCGATAGGGCCCCTGCTTTTTCCGGCTCGCAATCCGGCTGGCCGCCAGTATCTCAGGGATGCCATACGACAAGGCTCCAATGACTGTCTGCAGCATAAATCCGATCAAGGCCATATGGGTGTAGGCCGCGAGGTGCAACGATCCAAATGGCAGTACCGGCGGTTGTGGGAGGAAATTCGCCCCGACGAGCACGCCCATGACCATCATAAGAACCAGGAAAAACGTCGCGATCAGGAGATGGTCGGAAGCGGCATTTCCCTGATGGCCTGAGCCTATCCAGGTGCGCAGAAGATTGTATGCGTAGAGACCGATGCTGAGAATGAGCAACCCTCCGACCGCGAGTTCGAGGTGGAGGGACGAGGTGATAAATCCACCGATCAAAATGGCGAAGCCGGCGGGAAGCGCAATCATCACGAAGCGGGCGAGTTTCAGGCTGTAGAGTTCGGCGTTCAAGACAATCGGCAAGAGGCGATGGGTGGCGCCGATCATGGCCATTGTGACAAAACCCAACAGAATCAGATGTAGATGAAGAAGCCGCGCATAGGCGTAGTATTGCTGGACGAACTGGAAGGCCATCGCAACGCTGATGACCAATCCAACGAATAGAGAAATGAGCGAGAAACGATAGAGCCAGGATGAACCGGTCGGTTGAGTTTGGCTTTGCCGCGCGAGCTGCCAGGCGACCGGAGCGATGGAGGCGACGGCTCCAATCACGACAATTCCAGCCCCGCCGACGATCATCATGTTTCCGAGCCCGAATCCAATGAGCAACAAGACTGTGGCGGCGTTCAGGGTGGCGAACAGCCATGGGCGGGAGTTCGCACCGGTATGGCCGCTCTGGGAATCACTGGATTGGGAAGCCAGTAGCCCGCCGATCATGAGTTGGAGGATGCCACCGATGAGGATGGCATGCACATGGACCAACCTCAACCAAGAAGGCAGCGGCGTACCATGGACCAATCCAATCATGACGGCCAGCCCCACCAACGAGGAAAGCAGGAGCCAGCCAAATCCTGTGATCAAAAATGTCAGTGGGCGGAAGCTAAAACGATCCATGGCATCCTCCTTTTAACAGGATGCTGGAACTCATGTCGAAGCGCAAGAATTTCGATGGTCTGTGCGTGTGACGCAATAGGAGAATACTCCCGCAGGATGCTCAAAAAGGCTGTCCAGCAAGGCCGCAGACGACGGAAGCACCGGAGGCGTACCGTTCGTCACCCGCCCATCCCGAGCTGCCAAGACAGCTCGTTTCCCAAGTGGGCTACGTTGAGGATGCTTTCAAGGTGAGAACGCCGCATGGGAAGAGGCGTGTCTGGGCGCGCCGGGGTTGGGTGGGTGAGAAGGGTGGATTTTTCAGCATCCTGTTAAGTTTGTAAAAAGTAGAAATGATTGGTCGGTCCTGTTCCATGACCGATCGCCAGGCTGTGGCGAAGGGCTTCGGTGAGGTAGGTTTTGGCTGTCTGTACGGCATCGTTCACGGATTTGCCTCGTGCGAGATGCGCCGCGATGGCTGAGGCGAAGGTGCAGCCGGTGCCATGGGTGTGGGGGGTATCGATGACCTCCCCTTTGAACACATTGAAAAAATTGCCGTCATACAGCAGATCGGTGGCGCGTTCTGCCTGGAAATGACCGCCCTTGATCAACACATATTTGCAACCGAACTTATGAATGACTTTGGCGGCCCGGCGTGCGTCCGCGAGCGTTTTGATCTCAATGCCGGATAGTTGCTGGGCCTCATGGATGTTTGGGGTGACGAGCAGCGCCAAGGGGAAGAGCTGCGTTTTCATGGCGTCGATGGCTTCCGGCTTGAGCAGGGCATGGCCGGTCTTCGAGATCATGACCGGATCCACCACGAGGTTCACGATCTTTTGCGGCTTCAAAAGTTTTGCGACGACCTCGACGATCGCCGTCGAGGACAGCATCCCGGTCTTCACCGCAGCAACGTCGAAGTCATCGAATACGGCGTCGATCTGCGACGCAATGATCGAGGTCGGCAACTCGAGAACATCGGTGACCTCTTCCGTATTCTGCGCCGTGATGGCGGTAATCACCGACATGGCAAACACACCGTTGGCCGACATAGCTTTGATATCGGCCTGAATCCCCGCGCCTCCGCCGGAATCCGAGCCGGCAATCGTCAAGACTTGTTTGATCGGTTGTGTGCTCATGTGAGGATCAATTAGAAGGCGTAGAAGGTGCTGGTATCGCGTCGGTTGCTGCCGGAGGGGTTCCAGCCGATTCGACTTTGAGGCCCTCGATAGAAAATAGGGCATCCCTTCGTGGGGCCGTTTCGTGATAACGAAAGATAAATTGGTTCCCGGTTGCGTCGGTCGGCGCCGAGAAGGTCAACACGGCCCGGCCTTTTCTTCGCGGAGAGAGCTCGATGCCGTGCATGCAGAGGCCTTCGCGGTTGTTCTCCGCTTCCAATTTCCACCGGGCACCATGGTCATCTTCGAGCATGGTGTCTTGCAATAGGCAGAGCACTTTGACGTCGCGTGAGGACTTATTCTCAATCGTGAGATCGGCTATGATCTGATTGTCCCGCCTATGTAGGGCAATCACAACCATCTGATACTGTTCATTGCTATGGAGCCCAAGTCCAGGTGGTGGCGCCGGCTTGGCGGAGATATCAACTTTTACAACCGGCGGCTTGTTTGCTTCTTTGATGAGTTCCGCCAGCAGGCCGGTTTTAGGTATAGCGCTTCGCGTAGCGCCCAATGACTGCAGGGTGCTGGGGCTGAACAGTTTCACCGTCACTCGAAAACCGTCCGGTGAATCACTATAGGAACCAGTCAGAAATACATCGGCTTGCAATGCCTTGGCGGCCTGCTTGACTCCGTTAGCCTGAGCCGGTTCGAGCTGTGTGACATGGAATTTCTTCAAGGTCGAGTCCACCACGGTGTGATCGGCGACTTTGAGTTCGCCGGCGACCAGAATCTGTGTGCTCAGCTCCTCCGCCAAAAATTGCCCAATCGGTGTGACCGCACCTTTGCTGTCCGTAAAGTCCAACACCGCGACCCGGTTTCTTTTCGCTTTCACAGCATCGGCGATCACTCCCTCCGCCAGCTGCTTCAGACTTTCCTCATAAGACGATGCCGCATGAGCCGGCAGTGCCCAGAGAGTAACGAAGGCAAATAGGACTGTGAGCAGGAGACGTTTCATTTCTGGAGAATTATCCTTTGAGACGGGAAGCAAGTTCAAGCTGGGTCACATTATACTCAGCGCGCCGAGCCTGTCCAGCAGGACGAACCTATTAACCCAGGCACCATCCGTGACCCAGTATTCAGCCAACAGGCAAGTTCCAGCAGGGCAGGTGTTGTTCTTCGGTTAAGTAGTAGGGCTAGGCCAAACTGCGCGCGTTGCGCGAGCAATGGAACGGCCCTGCTGCCTGTGCGCATGGGTTAGATCGCTGGTGATTTGTGGGCCAAGGAGTTACCCAGCCATGAGGCTGAGTTCTTCAATGCGTGAATGGGCTGGGGCGAGCTTTTTGATGGTCACGTAGAGAAGGGGCTGATCCTGAACGGCTTGCTCTTTGCCGACCCGAGTACTCCACTTGTTGAACCCCTCATCCCCTTCAAGGAGAAGGATCACCTGAGAATTATTGGGAATTTTTTCGGTAAACTCAGGATGCTCTCTGAGATACCGATCGAACTCCATCCCTAGCAGGCTGTTTCTCTTTTCATGGATATTCATGGAAACTAACCCTCCAAGAATCGCGTTTTATACGTTTCCCAGTTCAGGTCGATATCGTCGTCCGCCAAGGTCAGACTTTCAGCATATGAAAGTTGAAGCGCTTCCTTTTCTTGTTCGCCGCGTATGTGTAACGGTCTATGTGGGAAAAGTCATGGGCGCAATCATAACGGATCACGGGCTGCCATGTACCCTCGACCTTCACTTCAAGCTGGACCGCGAAACTAATCACTTTGCCCCGTTCGGTCTTATGGAAGTGCCTCTTTCTAGCGTCCTCTCCTAACGCTCTAGTGTACGTTTTTTCTCCCACCGACTACCTCATTTTCTCTAAGCGGCCAGTCGTGACTTGACGGGTGGCGCTTTTCTTTATTCTTTTTCTGCCTCTCTTATGGTGGCCGGTGTATCTCTTTGGGCAGGTAGCAGGGTTGGGCCAGACTGCGCGCGTCCAACGAGGGCCTGTTTCCGGTTCTCACCCGCCCGCCCTCGCGGCGCCAAGACGCCGCGCTTCCCAACGGGCCGCGCGTTGCGCGAGCAATGGAACGGCCCTGCTACCTGCCCTCCTAACTTGACCACTCTTCACTCTCTCCCTTTTGGCCGGTGTTCTATTTTAGGGCCAGGGCAGGGCGGCTCTCGGAGCGTGATCAGAGCGCCGTTGGGTGACCGCTCATGCTGAGCTGTAGCGTCTGCCGCAGGCAGTGGCGACGAATGTTCGAAGCAACACCTTAGCGAAGCTCTGTTGCGATGAGCCTGTGTTTAGGCAATGCATCCTTAAGAACTCTACCGAACGGGACATTGACACGCTCAAACTCGGCATGAAGGATGCTGACAAAGGTTGCCGTGAAATTGCACTCTCCAAACAACCGCATGAATAGCAAGGAGTTGTCAAAATAGTTGCTGGAGGCACTCAAAGGGACGGTCAAAGTGGGCTGCTGCAGGTTTCAAAGACATCGAGTTAGGTGTTTGAATGAAACTGGAGGTGGGTCATGGAGCTAGGGCAGTTTATGCGAAAGTTCAAGCTGGAGGCGATGAAGCTGATTCAAGAAGGCGGGGTGACAGTAAACTAGCCATGTCCTACTGTCGAACACTTCAAGTCATCTCTGGTCTTGTGCTAGGTCTGGTCGCGCTGACACCCCCTACTGCCCAGGCCCAGGACCAAGATTTGCCACCGGTCTATTTCGGTGCAACTCAGGCTCCAGATGGCAGAACAGTCGTGAAGTTTGTCTTCTCCAAGCGCTCAACTGGAAAGCAGCAATTTGAACCTACACATGCGTTTCGCATTTCACCAAATCAAGAGCAGCGCAAATGCAACACGGAACGCACTGATGATTTCCGTATACCAGAGGAAGACTCAAAAAGGCCGTTGTACGATTCTGCCGATCCGAAATCAAAGCTGCTGGTCGGAGATTTGCCAGTTTTTTTCGCCATGATGGTCTCTGCGGAATTGGCGCGAAAGGGACTCGCAAAGACATCGGAGGATTCTCTCCCCTATCACACATGTACACGGCTTCTTTGGGAACAGCTGTTGGAGCTGCGGCGTGGGCAGAAATAGAGCTGATGGGCAGCTAACGGAGCACCGCAGACGGACGCAAAGAACGCCCCGCTGGGCTCAACGTTAAGCCTGTTCGGACGCCACGATGCCATTCACTCCATTCCACATGGGCCCTGCGCTTGCGGTGAAAGCGGTGTGCGGTCGCCACTTCAGCCTAATGGTCTTCGGCTTCAGCCAGATCGCAATAGACATCGAGCCGCTGGTGCACATCATCCGTGGCGATGCCGTGCTACACGGTTTCACGCACACCTATCTCGGGGCAACGCTCATCGCTCTGGCGTCGGTTCTCGTCGGTCGTCCGGTTTGTCAGTTCCTGTTGAAGTACTGGACCCCCGATCCGAGTTCTCCATTTCTGAACTGGCTGCATGGCCCGAAACTCATTTCATGGCCCGCTGCGATTGCCAGTGCCTTCGTGGGAACGTACAGTCATGTGTTCTTGGATAGTATCATGCACTTTGACATGCAGCCGCTCGCGCCGTTCTCAGATACCAATGCGTTGCTGCATGTCATCTCCGTTGATTCACTCCATCTTGTGTGCGTGCTCGGCGGGGTGCTCGGTGTACTCCTCTCGTTCGCGGTCTTCATCATCCGTCGGGGTGCTCAGGTTGACGGACAGGCTTAACCGTCAGTTGCAACTGAGACGTTATGCCGCAGATAATGTCACCATTGACTCAACCCAGTTCAGGCTCCCCGAAATGGAGGCTCATCCTTCCCGCCTTTGCGCTGCTCTACTTCGCAGTGCTGCTTGTTCAGAACTGGCTGCCAAGGTTCGCAGCGTCGCCGTCCTTCCTTCTCTTTCTTGGGTCGGTTCTCGTAGCGCAGGCGCTCATCGTTTTCCTAGCTGGGGTATGCAGGTTGTCCTTGGTGTGCTCGAAGGTCCGAGGGCAAAATAATGCGCATTTGTTCTCTTGAGAAGTTCCGGCGAGAATATCGATGTGGCCAGCTGAGGTGTTTGAAATCGCTGGGTGCAATTGTACGATTAATAGTGGACTGACCGAAACCAGCTGCGCCCTTGAGAGCGTTCGGTCGCGAGACATTTCGGCGCGGTTTTTTTGAGGGATACGCTTGCTATTTATGGAGGAGAGTTATGAGGACGCAAGCTCAAGTTGAAGGACCATTGCGATCCTTCATGAGGATGACATCATTAGGTGTTCGAAAACCAAGGCTAGTTCCGTCTGACACCTATATCTACCGCGAACGCCGAAAGGTTTCCTGGCACCTGTTTCTGATGCCAGGAGTATGTTTTGGGCACACGAAACGCCTGTCCGCTCATTGTGGCGCCTTCGGTGCGCTTGGGTCAACGGTATCAGGAAAGCAGCGTAAGTGATGATTCTCTACGTAGCCATTCTTGAGCTTTACGCCATACCCTGCTCCACCGCGTAAGTCATGAGTTGCTCCTAGCAGGTTCATTTTTTCCATTTCTGTTGATTTCACTTCAGCGAGACGGGCCTTGCACTTAGACAAACTGCCCTCAGCGTCCAGTACTTCCCAATATTTGGGAAGGAAATGAGGTGGGTTCACATCAATCCGCTCTATTTGATCCCACAAAACCCACGCACAGAACAGCGACATGAGAATATTGGCGTAACGCATTGCAGCCTCAAAATCTAAACAAGGAAAAGCGGGAGAAGATGTAAGATACCTTTCCCAATCTCTGAGGTGTCTGTAGTGCCCTGGTAGCTCATCCCGATCCAGTTTGCCATCAGCCCCCAATCCGCTCCTGAGTCGTTACAAACTCTCTGGACGCAATGTTTTCTGCAAAAAGTTGACGCACCCTCGAAGCACAATAAACCGGAATTCACTTAAATCAAGCGATACGTCATAGGCGTGCTCCACTTTTCCTTCACCTTCGGCCTCCTTGACATCGAGGACGTTCAATTCCTGCCCTATTTTGGGGTCAGCAAAGGCGAAAGCCGAAATTTCTCCCTCGTGGGCAAACAGATTGCGAAGCTCATTCACTATTCGAGCTATCGCTTCAAGGCTAAGCGGCTGGCCACGCGGAAGGGCCCCACTATTATCAGCCATGCTTCTTCGGATGCCTTGACGGAGCTTTTCCCTGTCTTGGGGGATCACGAACTTCTCAAAGAACTCAATGAGAATCTCGACTTTTTTTGCAGGACCGAATTCGGCCAAGGAGTAGATCGTTTCTATAGAAACAACGAGGAATAGCACAGACAATGCCGTTCCCTCCAATGGCCGACCTGCGATCTCCTCGCTTAGTCTACCGAGACGCTCAATGGCATTCATGATCCGGAGCGGTCTTCTGTCACTTTGGGTATCTCTGCATTGTTCCACTAGTGATCTCGCCGTCTCGTGACTCCCGGCAAATGGTTCAAGGAAGGTGATGAGGGCCTCTTGTCTATTGGCGATAAAGTATTCTTTCCATTGTTCAAAATCTGTCATTGCAGGCTCCCCAACGGCTGAGCATTCTTTACGAAGGGAGCAATAGTCGCGCTAGTTTCGCTAAGCATCACCAACGGTCACGCGAAATCGAGTGCGCTAGAGCTTATGGCAATTTAAAAACAACCTCTTCGTCTTGTTAAAGAGTACCAGAAAGGATGGAGCACATTTCTCGACCGATTCTGTGCGCGGAATGATAAGTTCGACACTCCCAAGAACGGCGCGCTTCTTAGCCAATGGTCTAGTTTTCTGGGGGAAGGTCATCGCCATCGATCACGCCGACGATTTTCCCACTGAAGTCTGCAGCGACAAGCAGTGGATGAAAACAAACCTAATGGTCAAGAACACAGCAACAATGAGATTGTGGACTCTCAAAGGGATTGCCTAGCGTGAAGAGATTGCAAGGTTGACGCGGAAAGGACACAAACTCATTTCTGAGACTCAGTGCGTGAGACTGCGGTAGCTGAAATGGTAATGAGCTTATCCCCCCTTTTCACCTGTAAAGTAATGGGATGCCCAGCATCTGGCTTACATGCCATTTTGTACTGCATTGGCGTTTGAAACCCCGACTTTCCGTTACAAGACAGTAATACATCACCTAACTTGAGGCCTGCCTGTTCTGCAGGGGAGTTCGGCGTAACAGCAGTTATCAATAGCTGTCTGCCTTCAGGGGTATTCTTGCTCTCAGAGTTGAACCCGACCATTCCAGTTCCGAACGCTTTGTCCCAGTTACACCCTTCCGTATCATTCTTCCAGGCGGGACATAGTCCTCTGAGTACCGCTGTACGTGCCAAATACACTATTCCTGCTTCGGGATTATTAATTGCTTTAGGGTAGTGGGCTGTCCCTGTCCACATCACCTCACCGCTTTCCACATTGACCCCTCGGACAGAAACGCTCGCGTTGGTGAGTCTTTGGGAGCTGAAGTTACCCCCATATTGATTTACAGATGCCTGAGTAGTCTGGCTTGATGAAGTCTCGGTCTCAACAAACACAATTGAGCCAGCTCCAAGAATCTTTCCGACCTTTAATATCTGAGCGTCATCGTCAGTAGAATACGTCAACCTTATTTTTTGTTCATCGAACACCTGCTGCAAGCGAGACCGCTCGACTATCCTCAGCCCCCACTGTTGAAGAGTCGTCACGGTTTCACCGACTGCACCTTTGTGCTGCCCCCAGACAACTACAGTGGAACCAGAATCAGGCAGATCACTCTGGGAGCCATTGGAAATCGGCATTATCGTACAGCCCTGAACCCATATGATGAAGAACAATGCTGTCAACAGAAGATGATGCATCTTAGACCTCTCGCCTTTGGGAGTTTCATGATAGCGGCGATCTCCCACATGTAGGAGACGGTCGCTTCTTCGAGGAACATGCTCTCGCGTTTGGGGCGGTCGTTGCTCATTTGTCTCTCGGCTTCCACTCCCGCGCAAGCCGTTGCGCTTCAGCAATTATCGGGAAGGTCATTTTCTTCCTCTCTCTGGTGGCCGATGGTTTTCTTCGAGCAGGTAGCAGGGCCGGGCCAAACTGCGCGCGTCCAACGAGGGCCTGTTTCCGGTTCTCACCCGCTCTCCCGCGCGGCGCCGAGACGCCGCGTTTCCCAACAGGTCGCGCGTTGCGCGAGCAATGGAACGGCCCTGCTGCCTGCCCTCCGAGCTTGACCTGGGGGATCCGTCTTTCTTCCCTTTCTATCCCTCTCGGCCGGTGTCTTACTTTAGGGCCAGGGCTGGGAGGTTCTCGGAGCGTGATCAGAGCGCCGTTGAACTTGGCCTTTGCCCCTGGACGGGTGGCGCTGACCTGGAGTCCCTCCGCCCGCAGCGGGGTCCCTACACCGGGCGGGGTGCGAGGACGGAGGGACTCCAGGTCAGTGACAGGACCCGTCGTTGCGGGCGCGCGCTCTGTGGCTCCACGCGGAGCGAGCCTCCCAGCCTTGGCCCGCCCTCTTACACCGGCCACTTCTCCTCGTTCCACGCCATCTCCCAAAACATCCACTCATAGCGCGAGCTGGTGACGAACGATTCTTCCATCCGCCGTTTCTCTTCTTTCCCGGCCGTCTTGGCCCACTGGTCCACTTTCTTACGCATCCATTCCTGCACTTTGGCAAACTCAGGTGAGGCGTAGAGCATAAGCCAGTCCCGATAGGGGTGATCTTTTTTCGGCAGGCCATGCTTTAGGAGATGTTGTCCGATGACGCAGTAGATCCAGGCGCAGGGGAGGGCCACAACGGTGATTTCCGCTGCCGAGCTTGTATGGGCGACGGTGAGCATGTGCCTGGTGTAGGCGTAGTTTGTCGGCGCCATGGGCACGGCAGTCATTTCCTTTGCGGTCATGTTCCACCGTGATCCGTATCCCTCGTGGAGGCTCCGTTCGACGACAATGGTGTCTTCGGCGAGTTTCGTCAGGCGCAGGGCCGATTCTGAATCCGGCGCTCTCAGCGCTCCTGCAGAAAATACACGGGCGAGGTCACCGAGAAACCTGGCGTCCTGCAGGATGTAGTACTTGAATTTTTTCTCCGGCAAGGTTCCCTTGCCCAACGCCACGACGAACGGATGGGTCAGTTGGGCATCCCAGATAGGTGTGGCGAGTTGTCTCAAGCGATCTGTAAAGGACATGGAACCTCTTTCTGTATAAACCGTCTCTCGTGATGGGTATCTCGCGTTTCTGAGGAATGTTCAATGCTCAATGTTCAATTGAACATTGAGCATTACGGTTGCTCGTGTTTCACGTCCAACGTCCGTCTGGGCCAGGGCCTCGGCAGACGATTAATGCCGTCGTGCGCGGCGACTTTATAACATTCCGCCAGGGTCGGGTAGTTGAAGACGGTGTCGATGAAGTAATCGATCGTTCCCTTGTAAGCCATGACGGCCTGGCCAATGTGAATGAGTTCCGTAGCCCCTTCTCCGATGGCATGGACGCCCAGGAGAGCACGGGTGTGGCGATGAAACAGCAGCTTCAGCATACCGGTGTCATCGCCGATCAGCTGTCCACGGGCAATTTCCCGATAGTGGGCGATGCCGACCCCATAGGGAACCCCTGCCTTATTCAACTCTTCCTCATTCCGCCCTACCAAAGAGATTTCCGGAATGGCGTAGATGCCGAATGGGAGGAGGTCCGTATCTGTATGGTCAGGATGGCCAAAGGCATGGCAGGCGGCATGGCGCCCTTGCTGCATGGAGGTAGAGGCCAAAGCGGGAAAACCGATGACATCGCCTGCGGCGTAGATATGGGGGACGGCTGTCTGGAAGTGGTCGTTTACGGCCACGCGGCCTCGCGTATCCGGCTTGATGCCGACGGCCTCGAGGTTCAGGCGCTTCGTGGCGCCGATGCGGCCGATGGCATACATGAGCGTCGTGGTAGTAATCGGTGGCCGGTGTGCCAGCGAGACTGTGACCTGTCCGTCGGACTCTTTTCGGATCGCGACGGCTTCTTCTTCATGGTAGATCGTGACGCCGATATCTGTCATCTGCCGTTGGAGGGCTTCGATGATCTGAGCATCGACAAATTCGAGCAAGCGCGGTCGCTTGTCGATCAGAATGACCGACACACCGATCATGGCCAAGATCGATGCGTACTCTGTGCCGATTACGCCTCCGCCGACAATGACCATCGAGGGTGGAAGGTGTTTCAGCGTAACGAGGCCATCGGTGTCGATAATCGTTTGCCCATCGAATGGAATGTCGTCCGGCCTGGTCGGCTCAGTCCCCACTGCGATGATGATGACGTGGGCACCATGTTCAGCCAACGTGCCGGCCTGTTGAATGAGGAGCTGGTGAGGATCGATGAAGCTGGCCTCTCCATAGATCAGGTCGATGCGATTACGCGCCATCTGGTCTTCCACGATCTCAATTTCGTTCTTGATGATGTGGTTGGCGCGAAAGGCGAGATCTTCGATGGTGACCGTCTCTTTCAGACGATAACCGGCTCCGTACAGGTTGCGTTGACGGAATCCCGAGAGATAGAGGACAGCTTCGCGGAGGGCTTTGCTGGGGATGGTGCCGGTGTTGGTGGAGACGCCGCCGACGACTGCTTTGCGCTCGACGATGCCGACTTTCTTGCCGAGCTTAGCGGCCTGGACCGCGGCCTTCTGGCCGGCTGGTCCACTCCCTATGACGAGAAGATCGTATTGGGCCATCGCTTCATTCTAAAGGAAGGCTGAGGTTAAGGCTAAGGTTTCGACAGAACAGTTCGAGGTTCCGAGTTCGAAGTTCTAAAACCTCGAACGCAGAACCTCGAACATCCTGGCTTGAGCCTCAATCTTGCCTTGCCTCGGTCAGCTTGCGGTGATCAATGACTTGGCCACGGCGAAGGCCTTATCCAGGTCCGGTAGCTGGGTCAGTTCAGGCGTGATCTGCAGATACCGCACAGTATTGTGGGCATCGACCACCATGATGGTACGAGCCAGGATGTGGGGGCCCTTGAGAAGTAGTCCGTAGGCTTTGCCGAACTCAGCATCCTTATAGTCGGAGAGGAAGGTGACATTGGCGATATGGGCTTCTCCTGCGAATCGTTTTTGCGCGAAGGGGGTGTCGACGCTCACGGTCACCAATTCAACCATCTTGTCGAGGCCCTTATTTTTTTCGCTCAGATAGTGGGTCTGTTGTTCGCACACTGGGGTGTCGAGCGAGGGCACGACGCTGATGATCCGGACCTTACCCTTGCCCGTGGTGTCGGTGAGGGCGATCGGCGAGAGGTCGGTCTGTGTCAGCGTCACCTCCCTGAGGGCGTCGCCGACTTTAATGCCGGTTCCTGATAATACAAGGGGGCTTCCCTTGAAGAGGACGGTGCGGCCTTCACCAGCCATGGCACTGCCGTCAGTGACGGTGTAATTCTTGTAGAGGAAACTGGAGCTGCCGCTGCTTGCGCATCCAGCGAACCCGATTGCCATGCAGACGGTGGCCCCGACGATCATTCGATATGCTGCCCTCATGAAACCCTCCTTGGTGAAGAGATAGTGACCATTTTATGAAGAATACTGTTGCGTGCGCTTGTGCTGTTCACAGGTTGTCGAAAACCATTTTGGCACAGCAGGACCTCGATGGTCTACATGTCTGGGACAAGCTCGGTCTATCTGGTCCATCTGGTTTGTTTTGTTTATCTGGTTGATTTGGTTTATCTGGCAAGTTTCATTCAGCCAAACAAACAAGACAAACCAAACAAACCAAATAGACAAGACAGGCTGGCGGACTGTTTCAGCATCCTGTTAGCGGCGAATAAAGGTGATGAGTTCCTGGTTGACCACATCGGGTCGTTCCCACTGTGGGATGTGTCCCGCCTTGGGGACTCGGATGAATCGTGACCCCTTGATAGTCTGGTGGAGTCCTTCGCCTACGGCGAGGGGGAACACCCGATCTTCTTCTCCCCAAAGCACCAGCGTTGGGTGGGTGATTTCACCGATGCGTGTGGCAAACCCGGACTCCCATAATGGAAGGCTTCCTTTGACGGCCAATATAGGTTTGATAAGTCCGGGACGTTGACGGTTACGATTGGACCGCTCGATGACAGCCGGTGTGAGGAGTGCCGGATCATGCACGATTTCTCTTAGGACAGACTCAATCATCAGTCCGCCGAACAGCCTGTTGCCGAATGAGACGAGCCAGGATGGTGCGCTGGTTTCCAGGGCGCGTCTGACCGACGGACTGGTGAGTTTTTCCATGACTTGTGGCGGCAGCCCGTCAATCAGGACGAGCTTGTCGACTTGTGTGGGGTGGGCCAGCGCCATGCCGATGGCCAAGCCGGCGCCCATGGAATTACCGACTAACGTGGCTTGTGGGACTTTTACGGCATCCATGAATCCGACAAAGAAGTCGAGCATCTGATCAGGCCGGTACTCGATCTCAGGCTTATCGGACAGTCCTGCGCCGGGCAAATCGAGCGTGAGGACGCGGAAGTGCTGCGACAGCGCATGCTGCTGATGTTCCCATTGCCACATCGATCCCCCGAAGCCGTGGATCAAGATGACCGGCGGGCCTGTGCCGACATCCAGATAGGCGATTTGCTGGCCATGGACGAGGACGGTGTGAATGGGTATGCGCTCAATGGCATCGAACTGTGCTGGAATCGGCGAGGGAGACGAGCAGGCGATCATGGTCTGACATAACAGGATGAAGGTGAGCAGCGCAGCAAGGGCCTGTCTGCATGCATGAACGGGGGCACGCGGGGCTTTCAGGCTACTCCAGCTGGATGACCGTTTCATCCGTCTTCACATTGTCGCCCTCGGCGACCAGGATCGCGGTAACTTTCCCGTCGATCGGCGCCGGAACTTGGCTTTCCATCTTCATGGCTTCGATGATCAAGAGGGGAGTGCCGGCCTTGACCACGGCATCCATGGAGACGAGTACTTTGACGACGCGGCCTGGCATCGGGGGGGCCACGTCTCCAGGCTTGGACGGCCTGGGCCGTTTGCGTTTAGCGCCTGCGCCAGTGTCTGGAGCCTCCGGCACGCCGGCCAGGATTTCCTGGATCGGCTCCAAGGAGACCTCTTCGAGTTTATCGTTGACCCGGATGTAATAGGGTTTGCGGCCGTCAACCTTCCGTCCAGAACCGGATACCTGTACATGGTAGGTTTCGCCATGGACCGTGACGTTGAATTCGGCCGGGGCCAAATGGAGTTCAGTGGCCGCAGCCGGTCCACTGGGCAAGAAGCCCTCCAGGGGTTCCAGCGTCAAGTCTCCCTTCTCGCGCGCCTCGAAGAAGTCTCGTGCGATCGTGGGGAACAGGGTGAACGACAGCTGATCTTCTATCGTGGTGGCCGAGGCGGGCAGATCTTTTTTGGTGGCTTCGAGTTCAGGCTCCAACCGATCGGCGGGCCGCGTCTTGATCGGAGAGTCGTCCCCGATTGCACGGGCCATGATGTCGCGATCGAGGAGGCCCGGCGCCCGCCCGTAGAGTCCGAGGAAGTAGTTCTTGGTTTCCGTGGTAATAACTTTATACCGTTCGCCCGTCAGGACGTTGAGTGTCGCTTGGGTGCCCACGATTTGACTGGTCGGGGTGACGAGCGGGGGATAGCCCATTTCCTTCCGGACACGCGGCACTTCATCCAGGACCTCTTTGATCCGATCGAGGGCATTCTGTTCGGTCAGTTGCGCAGCGAGATTCGAGAGCATGCCTCCGGGAATTTGGGAGGTGAGGATCTCGGCATCGACCCCGGTAAACTCGCTCTCGAACTGTCGATACTTCCGCCGAACAGAACGGAAGTGTTCGGTGATCGGGAGGAACGAGGCGAGATCCAGCCCCGTGTCATACTGGGTATTGCGCAACGAGGCCACCATCGTCTCCGTCGGTGGATGGGAGGTGCCTCCGGCCAACGGGGAGATAGACGTATCCAGCATGTCCAGACCGCCCAGGATCGCCATCAGGGAGGTCATCGAGGCCATCCCTGAGGTGTAGTGTGAATGCAAATGGATCGGAACCTTCACCGCCGCTTTGATCCGGCGTATGAGGTGATAGGCGTCGAGCGGCGTCAAGAGGCCAGCCATGTCTTTGATGCAGAGCGTGTCGGTTCCCAAGTCCTCCAACTGCTTCGCCATGTTGACGAAACGCTCTACGCTGTGGACGGGACTCACGGTGTAGCTGATGGCGGCTTCGACATGTTTGCCGCAGGCTTTGACTTCCCGCATGGCCCGTTCGACGTTGCGGATATCGTTCAGCGCATCGAAGATGCGAAAGACGTCGATGCCATTGGCGGCGGATCGTTCAATGAACCGTTCCAGCACATCGTCGGCATAGTGCCGATAGCCGACCAGGTTCTGCCCGCGGAGCAGCATTTGGAGTTTGGTGTTGGGCATGGCGGCGCGCAGCGCGCGAAGCCGTTCCCATGGATCCTCTTTGAGGAATCGCAGGCAGGTATCGAACGTGGCGCCGCCCCAGACCTCGAGCGACCAATAGCCGACGGCATCGAGCTTTTGGGCGATGGGCAGCATGTCTTCCGTCCGCATGCGCGTGGCCAAGAGCGACTGATGGCCGTCGCGCAATGCGACATCGGTGATCAGGATAGGCTTGCCTGCCGCCGGTTGGATTGTCAGTTCTTGGCCGCGACGGGCGCGTGTTTTCGACGTCCGGACGGCTGGTCCGGCTGTCTGTTTCTTGGGGGCCTGTGCTCGTGAGGGTCGTCGTGTCGCCATGATTTTCCGAGTGGTTTATCTGGGTTCTTTGGTTGATCCGGCTGGTCTGGTTCAACCAAAGAAACGAGACAAACCAAACAAACCAAATAACGGTCTTCTTGCGCTGGCGGACTTTTTCAGCATCCTGCTACAGCCCTTCGTAGGCGGCAATGGCCGCAGACAGTGCCAGCACCAGATCTTCCGGCTGCTCAAAGTCATGATAGTTGAACAGCTCAGGATGTGTCTCCAGGTAGGAGGTGTCGAAACGACCTGCCATGAAGTCAGGATCCTGCATGATTTCCATCATAAAGGGGATCGTCGTCTTCACCCCGCGCAAGACGTATTCTTCGAGCGACCGTCTCATACGGCTGACGGTTTCTTCCCAGGTCCGGCCGCGCACGGTGAGTTTGGCCAAGAGGGCGTCGTAGTAGGGCGGCACCGTGTAGTCCTTGTAGACGGCTCCGTCGATGCGTACCCCGATCCCGCCCGGGGAGAGATAGGCCGTGATGGTACCGGTGCAAGGCCGGAAGTTGTTCTTTGGGTCTTCCGCGTTGATGCGGCACTGGATGGCATGGCCTTGAAGCGTGACTTCCTGCTGCGTGATGTCCAGGGGCATGCCGGCTGCAATGGCGATCTGATTGCGCACGATGTCGATGGCTGTGATCTGCTCGGTCACCGTATGTTCGACTTGGAGGCGTGGGTTCATCTCCATGAAGTAATAGCGGCTGTCCTGATCGAGGAGGAACTCGACGGTGCCGGCATTGTCATAATCGATCGCCTTGGCGATGGCGATGGCCGCTTCGCCCATCTCGGCGCGAAGCGGTGGCGTGAGAATTAAGGAGGGAGCGATCTCGATGAGCTTTTGATGTCGGCGCTGAATCGAACAATCGCGCTCGCCCAAGTGAATGATGTTGCCATGGCGGTCGGCCAGGATCTGAAATTCGATATGGTGCGGCCGTTCGAGATATTTTTCAAGAAAGACGCTGCCGTCACCGAACGAAGCCTGGGCTTCCCGTGACGCGACCGCCATGTTCTCGCGAAGCTCGGCATCTGACCGCACCACCCGGAGACCGCGTCCTCCCCCGCCAGCGCTGGCTTTGATGATGACGGGGTACCCGGTGTTTTTCGCAAAGGACAAGGCTTCGTTGACGTCGGTGACACCGCCTTCGGTTCCAGGGACGATTGGAATGCCGACTCGTTTGGCCAGATCGCGGGCTTTGACCTTGCTCCCCATCAAGTCGATGGCTTGCGGCGATGGGCCGATGAAGGTAATGCCGGAGGTGTGGCACAGCTGCGCAAACTGCGAGTTTTCTGAAAGAAATCCATAGCCTGGATGAATGGCATCAGCGCCGATCCGTTGTGCCAGGCTGACGATCTGTTGGCTGTCCAGGAAGCCTTTGACCGGTCCCGGGCCGACCAGGTAGGACTCATCCGCTTTCTTGACGTAGATTCCAGTCGAGTCGGCTTCGGAGTAAATAGCGGCGGTTGCGATGTTCAATTCGCGGCAGGCGCGGATAATCCGCATGGCGATTTCGCCGCGGTTGGCCACCAGAATTTTCTTGAACATACCGGTCCCTGTCCCCTCAGATCGTTCGCGAATCTGCGAGAGTCATCAGGCGAAAATGAGCGCGTAAGCTAGCATAGGGTCAGGAGTCCTGTCGAGAGAAGCAGGGGTATAACAAGGTAGCGCGCGACAAGCGCGAGGAGCGAGACTCGCGTGACGGGCGAAGGTTCGAGGTCCGAAGTCCGAGGTTATCGGAACTTCGAACCCAGCACTTAGAACTTCTGATCACGCCAGTCACGCTTTTCCCGACGGTCTCGCCGGAGTCAGGCATTGGCGATTGCAGCAGAAGCGCTCATGAATAATGTGGGCTAGGGGAATCGAGCCTACTTAGACTTGATCAGGACGGGTTTTGACTGGGCGCTTCCGCCGCCCGCGACGATGATAACGAAGGACATCCCTGCTTTGGCATCCGGCACGATCGCTTCGATCGTCGAATCGTTTATGAATTTGAACGCTACGGGGATATGTGAGGCCGCGCTGAACGTGACAGTATGGAAGCACTCCTTCGTGCCGAAATTCTCACCGGTGATAACAACTTTGACGCCCGGTTTGGCTTCGTCTGGTTCAATCTTGGCGATCCGTGGGCGCTTGCTTTGGTCGCAGACAGGGTCTCGTTCGACTTTTGCGGCATCGAACCCCTTGATCGACTCTAGGCCATAGAGAGTGAACCCTGCGCCATCAACGATCGCGCCTGGTTCCTCCGCGTGGGATAGGGCCATGGGTGCCATGGACCCTATGAGTCCCAGTAACATAAACCTCAACGGTCGCCACGTCAGCATAGCTGCCTCCTTCAATCACAACGGTGCACGATTATTTCTCTTTGATTGGAATATACACCTCGGCAATGAGCTGTTGACCCGCCGGAGACAGGGCGAACTGGATGAATGCCTCAGTTAGGGGATGCGGCTCCTTCTTCGACAAGAGAAGGATGGGCCGTCGGAGCGGATAGCGGCCGTCTTTGACGGTAGGGCTCTCCGGTTCGACTTTGTCGATAGGCAAGAGTCTGACGGGAACGCCGGCTGACACGACGGATAATCCCTGGCTTAGGGACAGGTAGGCGACCGCAGACAGAGGGGGAAGCGTTCCCACGACGGTTTTCACGACCTGTTCATCGGCGCCTATCACCTTGGCGGCGCCGGTGATTCTCCCGGTAATGCCAAGTTGCGATTCAAACGCATCGCGAATGTTTTGGTTGCGAGGCCGGTCGATGACCAAGATTTTTGTCTCCAGACCGCCGAGTTCTGACCACAGCGTAACCTTACCTGAAAAAATGTCGGCCACTTGTTGCTTTGTGATTTCTTTCATGAAATTGGAGAGGTGCACGAGGATGCCGATCCCATCCCATGCGATGGTCGTTGCCGAAAGACCTGCCGTTTCCATTCCGGTCACAGCGATGTGGACCTGGCCGGATTTGACCATCTCAACGGGTTTCGAATTGCCGTCCCAGACGATGTCGAGATAGGCTTTGGGATTGGCTTTTTCAAATGCGTGGGCGAGGGGCTCAATGATCGTCAGCTCTGGTCCGTTTCCGGCGATTGTCAGGCTTCCCGCGACATCCGCATGAACGACGAGGGCATGTGTGCAGCTGAACAGAAGGCTGAGGCCTAGCGAGAGTACGAATCTCGCGGTCATACGATCTCCATGGGTAGGTGTGGATGTTGGGAAGATAACGCCACGTGTTCACATGCCGGTCACTGCCTGGTTCAGTTCTCCGTTGTGCCGCCGGTTGAAGGATCGGAAGGTTCTGTCATGTCAGGGGCGGCGCGTTTGCCCATTAACGGCGGGAGTTTGGCAAACTTGTCCATCCGTTCGTCTAACATATTGTAGGCCTTCATTTCGGCGAAGCCGGTTTTGTGGGTTCCTTTCACTTGTGTCGTGCAGGCAGACAGTAATCGCGTGGCGCTCTGGGCATGGCAGTGAGGACATTCGGTGTCTTCCGCTCTGGCATGGACGGATTGGGTCGCGTCAAAGTGTTTCTCGCATTGCCCGCAACGATACTCATAGATCGGCATGGTTCGTATCCTTACGCTAGATAAACACCGGACAGAGAGAAAAGTGCACTCTTGACCGGCCGTTGAGCTTTGCCTTATTCTACACATCTCGTTGATATGACTTCTAGTGGTCTGGAGGAGGATTTCGATGTCCCTGTTGATTCGTAAGTACAAGAGTGCCGGTGGAATGATGCAGGAAGAGCGGATCGACGATCCGGATCGGATCGAGCGATACATGCGGCTCTTCGAGAAGGACGACATTAAGAAACTCGAGACGGGCGTCAAAGTTTTCATTGAGAAGGATGAGTGGCAACTCCTCCCATAAACAAGTGAGGGGTAAAGGGTGAGGAGTGAAAGGTTGCTGAACCTTTGTTTTCACACCCCTCACCCCTGACACTTCACTCCTAACTGTTCCCACAATGAGCTACTGGATTCACGTCGCGCGTTCAATTGATCGGGTCACGCTCCACAGGGATCGCTGTTCTGAGGTGCCGTCTACGTCGATCGGCTCCTCAAGCGACTTTTGGGAAGGCGGGTGGTTCGATTACCCGGACAAGGAGCGGGCGTTAGCGGCGATGGAGCAGGCCGGGACGACTGAGCAGCGCCGGTGTCCGCTGTGTAAAGCCTAAAAATGGGAAGTTCTGAGTGCTGAGTGCTGAGTTGAGGACGGCTCGGTTGGTTCGGTTTCGCCAGAATACTTAGAACTCATAACTCAAAACTCAGCACTGCTTCGATTCCATGCCGCGATTAGCACTTCTGCTGACAACGTTCATCTGGGGTGCAACATTTCCTGCTACCAAAGCGGTGCTGGAGCAAATTCCGCCGTTCTCGTTTCTGTTTCTCCGATTTCTCCTGGGAGCCTTGTTGGTCGGGGGCGGGTTTCTGCTCTGGAGACTTCGCTTGCGTCGCGAGTCGAAAGTTTTACGGGCAAGTGCGATTGCCACCTGCTGGCTCTTTCTCGGTTATGTCCTCCAAACGGTCGGGCTCCGCTATAGCACCGCATCGAATTCTGCCTTCATTACCGCGTTGTACGTCGTCATCGTGCCGTTGATCTTGCGCCGATTCGACCGGCGCGTGTGGTTGGCCACGGGAATCGCCACGGTGGGGCTCTGGTTATTAGTAAAGCCCAGTGCATCCGGAAATCTTGGCGATCTCTTGACGCTCGGTTGTGCGATAGCATTTGCCGCGCATATTGCCTGCCTTGAACGGTTTACCCGGGAGGTCGATGCGCCGTCTTTGTTTGCCTGGCAAATGATGGCGTCGGTCGTCTTATTGCTTCCTACCATGCTGATTGAGCAGGCACCGATTCAGGCCTTTGCGCCGACGGCGTTGTTGCTTGTCGGGCTTGGGGTGACGGGAGGCCTTGCGACTGGGGCCTTTGCCATTCAAATGTGGGTGCAACGCATTGTTCCGGCGCAACAGGTGGCATTGATCTTTGCATCGGAGCCGGCTTACGCGGCCTGGCTCTCCTGGTATTTCCTGGGGGAAACATTGGATACTCAGGGGTGGGTTGGAAGTGGGCTCATTTTGCTGGCGGTGGTGGTGGGCGCATACGGGAGCGGCCCCCGGTCGCCATTGCCTACGGCTGGTACGGTCCAGCCGGTCTAACCAGTGCCTGACACAAGCGAGACGGGCGAGACTGGCGGGATGGGCTAGACGGAGGAGCGTTCGAGGTTCGAAGTTCGAGGTTTTCGGAACTTCGAACCCGGAACCTTGAGCTTCATGTCGCGGTTGTCGCGCGGCATTTCGCCATTCCGGGACGAAATGATATGAACAACGCGGGCTAACTCATTTAAGGGAATAAAATGGCACAGAAATTTGGCAATGGGCGCTGGGTGCGGGAAGGGTTTCTGGATAATCGTGTTGATGGAACGATTGTGGGGCGGATCGTGCTTGCGGTGGTTGGTCCTGTCGATCTGTATTTGCGAGGAAACTTCAAGGCTGATATCGCCGGGCAGGTGATTCAGTTTCGAAATCCCCGGTTTGAAGACGAGGATATCGCCGGGCAGGTGATTGGCGACATGGAGAACCCACAGGTCGGAGATGTGAACCTGATCTCGTTCGACCCCCATCCAAACCTCGCGCCTCATCCCTATATCGAATGGTTCTCGGCAAGGAAGAACCATTATCGAATCGAGCTGGAACCGGCCGATGCCTGGATTGTTCCCTTATCGGAGATGGCAGAGATCGATCGGATGAGTCGAGCGATTCGTGAGGCGCTTGCAGGGTTGGTGGCTGAACGCCCAACCCAGGAGCCCACGGAGTGGGTGTAACAGATGAGAAACTGCCTCCCGTTATTTGCGCGAGACTCGCGAGACTTGCGCGAAAAGCGGGACGAGCAAGACGGGGGGAGTTCGAGGTCCGAAGTTCGAGGTTTTCGGAACTTCGAACCCGGAACTTCGAACTTCGGTTTGCGGACTTTGGGAGCTAGGTCGTAACGACGGTCGCAATTTCGGTATGGTCGGTATGATCTGCCGACTGCATCCCCGTCAAGCGTCGTGTGCGTAACTGGACCCAGATATCGCCAGGAGGCAGTCGAAGGGGATGGACCATCAGAGGATCCAACTTCCCCCAAGTTGAGGGGAGGGGCTCAGTGGCCTTTGAGGGAGCGTGCTCTGGCCCGAGAATGAGGGCGACCGATGCAGTTTCCATAGCTTCAGAAGAGAGAAGAGCGGCGGGTCGGCGTTCCCCAACTAACTGAACCCGTACATGGGATAGGCCTCCGTCCATCATTCCTAACCGAGCCGCTGCGCCACGGGAAAGATCAAGGATTCGGCTGTTGATATAGGGACCCCGGTCGGTGATCCGTACGTGAAGATGTTTCCCGTTCGCCAAATTCACGACTCGGACCACGCTGCCGAGCGGGAGGGTCCGATGGGCAGCAGTCAAGGCCTCCATGTTGAACAATTCACCGTTGGCTGCCTGCTTGCCATGAAATGACTGGCCATACCAGGAAGCCACTCCTCGATCCTCAATCCCGACGTCCAGTTGAGACTCCCCCTTGGGAACCCAGGAGCAGGCGCTGAGGAGCATCCCAAGACTGCCTACTGCCCAAAACAACCGCCGACTGCTTTCACGAGCTCGGATGATCATCTAATACCTCTTGTTCTCGGTTGAACCAGCCGTCATATAGGATACTGGCCTGTGTGCCTTCACAGTACGGTCCAACCGATAGCCCCACAATACCGAAACCGTAGCCCTAGCCCCCTACGTTGGGGTGAAGGGAAAAGGAGAAACTAATAAAGAGCTGTTGTCCACGTAGAGGTTTTGCAAAATTGAATGTTGAGATAGGGTTTAGGTGGCACACTTATAGAAGAAAGTGCTCGTGCCAGTCAACTGATAGATGGCCTAACGCGGACATCCTGAAGTCATCTGTCTGAAACCGGCACATAGTCTCTCTGGGTTTGAAGATAAGTACGTAACCTGTAACTCACTGATATTATGTGGACTATTTGTCAAATTTCGCAGTGCTACTGAACCTGGATGGCCTGGGCGAATACCCCGTCTCTCTGTTTAACGTAGGTTAGCCAGACCGCCTCATCTACTCTGATGGTCTCCAGTGCGATCCTCTTTCCCTTTCGGACAATCTTTGTTTGGGACGTCACCCTGGCCCCTACGGTCATAGCATCATGCTTGTTCAAGGGTGTTTTGACGACAATCATATGGGGGGCTTGGACCATGTTCACTGCCACTACCTGGCCATGGACTCGATAGGTTCGCCCGCTGGCTCCCCAGCTGTCGGGTGGAATGCAGAGCAGCGCCATCAACGAAGCGATTGCAAATAGCGCTACCCTCACATGACGCATCCCTGTCACTGATCGATTCCCCTTCTGGGCCTGTCCGAGGGCGGACTCTAGCAGGATGGAGAAAAGGTGTAAAGTTGCAGGCGGACAGGCTCCTAAAACACGATATTGACTGCCCCAACCCGACTGAGTAAGATGCGATGCGCTATCGGTGAGGGTGCAATGACCTCACCCTGGGCAGTACTCTCCAACTCAACCGATCTACAATTCACCACATATGATTGAAGTCCAGCAGATCACGAAGCGGTATGGACAACATACCGCCCTCGATCGCATCAGCTTCTCCGTCGCCAAGGGTGAGGTGTTGGCGTTCCTGGGGCCGAATGGAGCCGGGAAAACCACTACCATGCGTATTCTGACCTGTTTCATGCCGGCCACCGAAGGCATCGCACGGGTGGCGGGATTCGACTGTGCAGACCAGCCGATGGAGGTGAAACGCCGAATTGGCTATTTGCCTGAAACTCCGCCGGTTTATCAGGAGTTGACGGTTACAGAGTATCTTCAGTTCGTGGGCCGTCTCCGTGGTCTGAGTGGGAAAGTACTTATTGCGTCCATACGGCGTGAAGTCGAACGGCTCGGACTTGGCACGGTGCAACACCGGTTGATCGGGAACCTGTCGCGCGGATATCGCCAGCGTGTCGGCTTGGCCCAAGCGCTGCTGCACGACCCTCCGATCTTAATTCTGGATGAACCAACCGTCGGTCTCGATCCCAAACAGATTATCGAGATCCGAGAGTTGATCAAGAACCTGGCCGGGTCCCATTCCGTCATCTTGAGCACCCACATCCTTCCTGAGGCCACCGCCGTCTGCCAGCGCGTCGTGATCATCAGCGGCGGGCGCATCGTGGCCGAAGATACGCCTGAACAACTCTCTGCGCGCTTGCGGCAGTCCGAAAAGATCTCGCTCACCCTCAAATCTCCCGCCGTAGATACCGGCAGTCGCTTGAAGGGAATGTCGGGGGTTCAGAACGTCTTCACCAGCGGCGCCCCAGGCGTCTTTCTCCTGGAATGTGAACTTGGCCGGGACGTGCGGGAAGAGGTGGCCCGTGTGGCGGTCACCAATGGGTGGGGGCTACTCGAACTCAAAGCCATTTCCATGACCTTAGAAGACGTGTTTCTCCAGCTGACCAGGCATGAGGAAGGCCTCGCGCCGGACAGCGTCGCCGCGTCAGTAGAATCTACAGGGCAGCCGGTATGACGCCAGTCCAAGCCATCATCGCAAAGGAATTGCGCTCGTACTTTGTCTCGCCCGTGGTCTATGTCGTGGGAGCTGTGTTTCTGTTGATCGTGGGACTGCTGGCCTATCTCTACCTGGTCTTTGCCGGAGCCCAGGCGATTCAGCTGATGCAGGTGCAGGGGAGCGCCCAGCTCAATCTGAACGATTTGGTTTTCCGGAATCTGTTTGCCAGCATGCGGTTTATCCTTCTGATAATCCTGCCGATCCTGACGATGAGGCTCTTCGCCGAAGAACGCAAGCTCCGCACCTTCGAATTCTTGCTGACTTCTCCGATCGGCATCAACGAAATTGTGGCCGGCAAGTTCATGAGCGTATTCCTTGTGTTTTTGAGCTTACTCGGGCTGACCGGCCTCATGCCGCTTATGCTCGCGCTCTTCAGTGATTTCGACTGGTATCCCGTGCTGACCGGTTATCTTGGACTTGTCTTACTCGGCGCCCTCTTTCTCTCCGTCGGCGTACTGGCCTCGGCACTGACCGAAAATCAGATCGTTGCCGCTTTTGTGAGTATCGGCCTGCTATTAGTCCTATGGCTCCTTTCTGGCTTGGGTGCCCTGTTAGGGGATACGGTCATCGGGCAGGCCGTCTCGTACCTGTCTTTTATGGAGCACTATGATCACTTGGTGCGAGGGCTGGTCGACACGAAAGATCTCGTGTACTTTTTCAGCAGTTTGGCCCTGATGCTCTTTTTGTCTCACCGAGTTGTGGACTCGGCGCGGTGGAAATGAACCTCAAGACGGTTCCGCTTGGTGTGATTGGAGTGGCTCTGGCTGTGGCCGGAGCGATCGGCTATAGCCTTGTCCCGGAGAAGCTCTGGATCGCCACCCTCCTGGAAGTATCGGCCCTCCTCTGCCTCATTGCCTTCGTTGTCGTTCATTTCAGCGGGCTGAAAGCCTTTTCTGCCCGCCGCTCTACTCGTATAGGCGCGAACAGCATCTTGATGATCTTCCTCTTTGTCGCGATTCTCATGATCGTCAATTTTCTGGCTGCCCGCCACTCCATTCGTTGGGACCTATCAGAGAACCAAAACTTCTCTCTCGCTCCGCAAACGCATCGCGTGTTGCGGAATCTTCCGCGTGAGGTGACCATTACCGTATTCACCAGAGAAAAGGACCCAGGCTACCAAGCCTATAAAGAACGGCTTGATAGTTATCGGCAAGCCAGCTCGAAGATTTCCGTGGAGTTTGTCGACCCTGAGCGTCAGCCAAAAATCGCTCAACAATATGGCATTTCAAGAACCGACACGGCCATCTTTGAAAGTGCCGGACAAACTGTTCGGGTCACCGCTCCCTCGGAAGTGGAACTGACAGGGGCACTGATTCGTGTGTCCCAAGACAGCAAGAAACGTGTGCTCTTTCTCGAAGGGCACGGGGAGCCGAGCCTCGACGATCGGGAGCGGACCGGACTCTTTGCCGCCAGAGAGATCTTGATCAAGCAAGGCTACGATGTCGGCACGCTCAGTTTGCTGAAAGAAACAGCTGTGCCGGATCACACCGCCATCCTCGTCGTGGCCGGCCCTCGCAGACCGGTGATCACCGAGGAGCAGGAACGGATTCATACTTATGTGGAAAAGGGCGGCCATCTTCTGCTGCTCATCGACCCGGATACACAGGCCGATCTGAATCCTCTGCTCAAGCGGTGGGGCTTAGGGGTCGGTCCTGGGGCCTTGGTCGATCTCCAAGATCGATTAGCGCAAGGCGACCTGACGTCGCTGCTTGTCCGCACGTTTACTGAACACGAAATTACGCAGGACCTCTCCGCAGCCGTGCTGTTTCCCCTCGCGCGCCATATCACCTTCGATGAACAGGCCGGTAGCGCATGGGACTATGTGCCGCTCGCCCGTACGTCGCCGAACAGCTGGGCAGAAACCGACCTGAAGGGCCGTGTCGTCAACCTCGATGAAAAGGAAGACATCAAAGGCCCGTTGCCGATGGCTGCGGCCCTCGCGCCAAAGGTCGCACCGGAGGAAGGCAAGCCTCGCCCGGCGATCGTCGTCATTGGCAATTCCACGTTTGCAACCAATGCCTTTGTAAACTTTCCCGGCAACAGCGACTTCTTCCTCCACACGACCGGGTGGCTGGCTGAAGAACGGAACATGATGGCGATTATCCCGAAGGATTCCGCGCTACGGCCGTTTACACCCAACCCGTTAGAGGAGCGAACACTGCTCTATCTGCAAGTCGTCCTCCTGCCTGCCGCTATGCTTTTCTCTGGCATCATGGTATGGCGCAAACGCCGACGCCTCTAGCCCCATGAGATATTGGCCGACACTCGTCATGGTGTTTCTATTGGCCGGACTCGGCCTGTACCTCTATGCAGTCGAACTTCCGAAGAAGGAGTCGCAGGAGCGGCAAGACACCACCGAAAAGAAGGTATTAGTTTTTGACCAGGAAGCCCTCTCCGGGCTCACGATCAAATCTGATCAGCAGGAACTCGTCTTTGCTCGGACTTCTGAGAAGGGCTGGGTATTGACCGCGCCGCTCAAAACCGACGCCGATCAACGGGAGGTGCAGAATCTCATCCGGGCCTTGGTCACAGGCATTGTGGCCCGAGTCGTCGAGGACCGCCCGACCAATCTTGCTCCCTTTGGACTCGACAACCCGGTGGCAACCATCACCGTCGAAGCTGGCGCCGCACGGGAGACCTTTTCTATCGGGGATAGTGGCCCCCTCTCCTCCACCCTCTATGTCCTTCGTGGGTCGGACCGAAAGATCCTACTGACCAATCTGGCACCCAAAGATTTCGTGAATAAGACCTTGATGACCTTTCGACGCAAGGATCTCTTGCATATGTCACAGGGCGATGTCGAACGGATCCGGTTGACCTATCCAACCACCGAAATTGTCCTCTATCAGGGACAGGAGAAGCCGAAGAGCAAATGGAAGCTCCGTTACCCGATTGAGGCCGAAGCCGATCAAACAGAAGTGCGAGCCTTGCTGTTCAGGCTTGAAGACCTCAAAGCGATGGGCATCGTCGATCCGGGTCCAGAACGGGATGCCTTGGCCCAAACACTCACCGTGCCGAAAGTGAAAGTCGCCATTCATACGGCCGATGGTGACCAGACAGTCAAGCTGTACCAGCCGGATCCGGCCAGTGGCGAAGCCATTGCGGAAACAAGTCCCAATGGGCCGCTCTATCGCATCAGTCCCGTCGCGATCAGAGACCTGACCAAGGAATTGTTTAACTTTCAAGACAAGCGGCTGCTTGGCATCGACTACACCGACATCGCTATGCTCTCCATTAAGACGCCGACCGAACAATATGTCCTGATCAACCAACAGAACGAGTGGGTTTTGGAAGATCAGCCGGCTGAGAAATTGGACCAACAGGCCACCGACTTGTTTGTCAGCCGTGTCGCCAATGTTCCCGCCGAGGAGCGCGTGACCAAACAGGCTGGGCCACTGGCTCCCTATGGCCTCGTGGAACCGGCAGCGGAATTTATCGCTACGGGAAGGAATGGGAAGATTGCAGGAAAGCTCTCGGTTGGGAGCCATGCTAATGGGTTGGCCTACGCCATGGGTCAACGGATCCCAGGCGTTTTTCATATTCGGGCTGATCTGCTGACACAGATCCCTCCAAAGAAAGACCTGCTCGCTGCCTCATTGGAAAGGGCTGCTACTTCTCGCTAGCTCGTATGAGTCGCGAGCAATTCTTCGGCAATCGCCGATCTGCCCCACAACGAGCCTTCTGACGGCAGGGTTGCCCCCCGGCTCCTCACCGTACGGTCCGGGTACGAATCGGATACCCGGTGCCCAACCCCCTGTAGTTCGTCCCTTGCGCCGGGTAGAGTGCCCTCTTAGAATAAGCTTCCCTACGATGTACCCATGCCGGCAAGAACTCGATATGTTAACGCAGGAGTTCGGGACTTGAGTAAGAGATATCAAAAATGAATGAGAGGAAATCGGTGAAACACAGGATGACGGCATTCGGGGTCGGGCTATTCCTTACCCTGTCGGCACCAGTCGTCCCGACCATGGCGGCGGAAGCTGTATTACATATTCCTCCGGTATTTCAGGAGCGCCCCAGTTGGAACTGGGCAGCCGTCGGAGAAATGGTTTTCAAATACTATTATGTGCCGGCTGCTCATCGGACAGACTATCAGTGCGGGATCGTGCATGAGCAAAAGCTTTGCTCGGGGACACCGGATTGTTTGGAATGTGATCTTCCGTCCGGCAATGAAGCCTCCATGGTTCGAATGCTTGAACAGTATTCTGTCATGGCCAAGCCGGGTGGTACGGCCGGAGATATCGCGCTGACAGTTCAATCGAAGGCCGGCAGCCTTTCAGAACTGGAAGTGAAAAAAGAGATCGATGAGGGCCGTCCTATTATTGCCGAAGTGTCCCCGTCCGGGTTCAAGATAGATGGAATCTCTCAACATATGGCCCTCATCGTCGGCTATAACGATAGTTCCGGCAACCTGATGCTGACCGTGAACGATCCTTTCCCTTTTGAAGACGACCGTTTCCTCTGGATCTCAAACCCCTATCAACCAAACATGGATATGTCGGGAGAAAATACCGGCCAATATGAAGTTAGTTTTGAACGGTTTCGCTCAAAGATCAAGTGGAAGCAGACGATGTACCGGATCACTTGCACCGGGAAGGGTTGTCCGCCTGACAGTCCTCAGGGTGCAGTTGGCCCGGTCGAGAAAGACGACCGCAAAGTGATTCACGCTGTTCTCGCGGCATCCGCTGGAGATTTTCAGACGTTAAGAACAGGGCATAGAGCGGTCGACAAGACAGGGACAACCTGGCAGTCCAAAGTATCCTTTGCCGGCGCCAAGCAATGTCTGGTGAGGGATAAAGACGAATCAGATGGCGCGAAGTGGAGTTGTATTTTTAAGTATTCAGACAGGTCTGAAGCGGAAAATTCGGCGAAAGATATCGTCACACGGTTGCGCGACAATTTGCCGAATGGGTGGATCGGCAAGGATCTCGACGAGGACTCCGACGCAGAGTTGTACGTGAAGACGGAGAAGTTTTTCGCGAGTAAACCAGGAATGAATCAGGCGATCAGGCTGTACTTGAGGAGCAAGATCGGCGAGCGCTTGGCCTGAGACCACGGCGCAGGGAGCGCGTTTCGCCAGTTCCTTGATCCACTCGTTGATGGAAGGTGGGATCTGGACGGCGTCACGATCAGACGAGATCGGCGCGAGCGTACCGTCGAAATCGAAGGCGTAGAGGATGGGTTTCTCAGCCAATGCGCGCAGTGCCCGACGCCCCTCCTCAGATAACAAATACGTCATGCTTGGCCCCCTATGATCGTTCGCGCGTCACGTACTCCCATTTGGCGGACGAGGCGAGCCCGTTGCCGCATGCGGTCCGCATCCATCAGCATGCGCCCGGCCCAGCGGTACACGTTAAATTCCTGCACAATGCCGCGCATGCTGTGCATGCGAGTCCGTTGTTCGGTTGGGGACATGGTCAGGGCCAGGTGCAGGGCGGCTGCACACTGATCAATGTTGTACAGATTGATGATCAGCGCATCGAGTAACTCAGTGGCCGCGCTGGTAAATTGGCTCAGGATCAGCATGCCTTGCTCGTCGACTTGCGCTGCAGCGAATTCTTTGGCAACGACATTCATGCCGTCATGCAGGCTGCTGACGACGCAGAAGGCGGCCCCTCGGTAATCGGTGGTGACGTCAGCGCCCCTTCTCCACTTGAACTGCCGCCGTCGGGCTGATCGCTACTTCGAGATTCTCGGCATCGAACCGCACGTTGCATTGGAGTACCCCTTCACATACGAAATAGAGTTGTCTCAGCAACAGCGTTCCTTCGAATGCGAACGGACACATGAGTGCACGCTCTTTCTCGCAGAAGAAGTGCCGCTGTGGTGTGGAGCAAGGAAACGGAACTAGAGAATAGGAGGATGAAACAGAACAGAGGTGAGAACCGGCACATGGACGGATGGTTGAGCGTCAGTCACAGGAACCATTTCGACCGAGGGCGTCAGTTGAGGGAGTGAAGAAGGAACCGAGAACCCTTCGGAGACCGATACGGCGAGCGTGTCGGCTGCCCCTCCAGGATTCAGGAGTGTCACGGGCACGCCGAGCATTTGCACCATGATACAGAGGCAGAGCAGCATGACCATCGCCATGCATACTGTGCCGCGGCGGCTTTCCTTGAAGCGGTTGTGGTACAGATGAAACATTCAACGCCATAGTACGCCTCTCTCAACCTCGGGTACAAGAACAACCGTTAGCCCGCATTATTCATGACGGTTCGTCGCGAAGTCGCTGATCCGCACAGCCGACACAATGAAGGCGAATTTATGAAAGTCTCAACCCTGCCCATTCCTCCGGGTCGCACAGCTCGCGGATCTGGTAGGGGACGCCGATCCGCTTCGTCAACTGAGGGGTTCACCTCACCGTGCTGTGCTGAAATTGTGCCAGGAGAAGGGTCGAACGGCGGGACACAATAGAAGCCTTGGAGGAGATATAAAAGTGGTTCGCTTGCAGAAAGAGATGAAGTTAAAGGCTTTGTTGGGAGACCAGACCTTTGATCATCAACTTATGCAATTGAGAAAAATGGGGTGAGTGACGGGTTTCAACGCCTTTGCTTGTTGTCGATCCAGGGAGTCCAGAGAACGAACCGGTGCTTGGGTGGCCTTCTGGAAACTTCCTTTACTGTGCTAAATTTGTGCTGAAAGATATCTAAATAGATGAGAACCATTGAAATCAGTAGAGTTGCTAGAACGCTCCTAAGTCTCGGTATACAAATGAAAAACGGGGAAACCATTTGAAACACCGAGCCTTTTTAAAAGCGTCTTGCTCACATTCCTAAACCGTTTGTCGTACGTTCAATTCGTATCGGGGGCACCAATTTTCACCGCTCATCATCCTGCCTGCTTCAATCATCGCTACAAGAACTGAATTCTTCTTCTGGTGACATAAAGTTTGCTTGTCTGCTTTCTCATGTTTCCTTGTCACGTTGTGGATGCTGGGCTAGACTTTCCTCACATTTATGGCACGAGCAAAAATATCAGAACCGTCCCGTGTGCGCTCCAAAGCCGCCACTGCTGCCGCGATTGAGGAACTCACACGCGGCGCGGGAGAGCTCAAAGAATTTCTCTCACAGGTGGAGGATCTTGGCCGAGAAGGCTTTCCCTATCTTGACGCAGCGAAGGCCAGAACAGAGTTGCAATTCCGTGAATGCATTCGCCGCGCATTTGGTGAAAAATCTCCGGAGTTCCAAGCCCATCGTCTGCACAGATTACTCATGGGTGGCCCTGATGAAACGCGGCAGAGCATTGCCCTGATCAAGTCTCTGATTGCCACGCTGGACCAGAAAAAACTTGAGTTGCAAGGGGGGCCGCCTCTCCAACAGATCCCAGCGGCGCCGCCAGCCTCGTCAATGCCGGCCACCCCGCACTTGACGTTAGTGCCGGCATCAAACCCTGCAGTTCAGATGGCGATGACGCAAACAGGACCGATCACACCGCCGCCGGTGGTCAGAGCCACGGATCTCGGTGTGGTCCCAGCGATCGCCGTACCGAGTCCGGCTCCGCTCCCTCCGGCCGCACAGACTTTTTCAGACCCTTGGCAAATGCCAGAATCTCTGAGACCACCCACATCTCTACCTGCAGCAGTTCCGACTCCAGTAGTCGTGCCGGCACCAGCGATGCCGCCTCTGCCTCCGCAGCCGGTTATTCGAGTTGCCACGGAGCCGCTGCCGCCGTTCTCACCAGCGGTACAGACCGTACCGGCAGATCTGTCATATGCAGGTACAGCAGCGCAGCCGCTTCGAGGCGCAGCAACGCCCATTGCGCATCCCATTCCCGCAGCCAGCCTGCAGCCCCAGATACAGGAAGCGCCTCCCGTTCCTACGCAACTGCAGTCGCACCCCGCAGCTCCGGCTGGTTCCCTCTCGGACCAGAAGCCTGCACCGCAGTCTTCTCAGGCAGGATCGGACCCTGTCGAACGCGTGAAGACACTCTGTTATCGGTTCCACTCTGTCGCCCGGCAGTTGCGGCTTCGTGGGGAATATCGAGCCACGTTATCTGTGGAAGACGAGTTCGATGCGCAAGACTTGCTGCATGCGCTCTTGCGGATACAATTCGACAACATCGAGACAGATGAATGGACACCGAGTTATTCAAGCGGAACCCCGCGCACGACGCTCTTACTGAACGACGGTCGTCTTGCGGTGATCGTGAAGAAGACACGTCCCGGTCTCAACGCCAAAGACCTCACCGACCAGCTTCGGATTGACGCCGAACGGTATCGTTCCTACGGCTGTTGCAGAACGCTGTTGTGCTTTATGTACGATCCCGAAGGCCGAATCGGGAACCCGCGAGGCCTCGAAGCTAGTCTCACGAGCGTGACCGATTCATTTGTTATCGACGTGCTTGTCGCCCCGAAATGAGGTTATAAATGAAGAAGTCTAAATCCGGCGCTGTCACACGCACCACCCCGGCTGCGGGCGTTTCCACGGCGAAAGAGACGGCAAGCATCCACCAGGTTGGCCAACGTCCCGCTATTTCTTCGGTGCCGAACACGATCCACTCCCCAATCGATGGAGGGAGAGTCGTGTCGGATCGGGCCTACGTGTTCATCAATGTACATCCGGGACGGACAAGCGATGTGACTCGGGCTCTGTGCGGGATCAAGCAGATCAAGACGATTGACCCTTGCTGGGGCAAGCCGGATATTATTGTGGTGGTGGAAGTGTCGGACCAGGATGCCATGACCCAGTTGGTGCTGAGCCGGATTCACGAGATCGACGGCGTCTCGCAGACTGAAACCCATCTCGTCTATAGATTGAAGACCAGTAACGCCGCGTGACCCTGCATTTCGCGAACTCAGCCGCGTCCTCCTATACGAAGACCGTTATTTGGTGTATTTGGTTGGTCTTGTTTGTTTGGTTAACCCAGATTAACCGGATCAACCAGATGAACCAAATCAACCAAATGGACCAAACAGACCAGCCCAGTTTCCTACTCGGTCTCTCCGTTGTCGGCATCATCGCCAAGATCTAACCCAAACCGCTCAGCCATCCGATAGAGCGTGCGCCGGTCGATGCCGAGGATTTTAGAGGCTTTGACTTTATTTCCCTTGGTTTCTTTCAGCACGCGGATGAGATGGCGTTTCTCGATCTCCTCAAGTGTCAGGCCCCCCTCATCGCTGTGATCAATTGTCCCGGCGGTGTCCTTCGACGGCAACTCTGTCCGGTGCAGCGACGCAGGCAGATCGTCCGGTGTGAGGAGGGGACCGTGACTCAACGAGACAGCCCGCTCAATGGCATTTTCCAACTCGCGCACATTGCCGGGCCACCGATACTGCATCAACAATGTCATCGTCTCCGGGAGCACTCCGCGCACTGCATGCGCTGCCCCCGCCGCGCATTTCTGCAAGAAGTGATGCACCAACATCGGAATGTCTTCCCGCCGCTCCACCAGCGACGGCAAGGTGATACGCACGACATTGAGCCGATAAAATAAGTCATCCCGAAACTTCCCTTCTTTCACGAGCTGTTCGAGGTCCCGATTGGTTGCAGCGATGATACGGACATCGACTTTCGTCGATGTCGTGCTGCCGACACGGCGGACTTCGTGATCTTGCATCACCCGCAATAGTTTGACTTGCAAGGCCTGACCGGTTTCACCGATTTCGTCGAGAAACAGTGTGCCTCCGTTGGCGGATTCAAAGAGGCCGATTTTGTTTCCCGTCGCGCCGGTAAAGGCTCCTTTCTCATATCCGAACATTTCCGATTCCAGAAGGGTGTCCGGCAACGCTCCGCAATTCACCGGAATGAATGGCTTGTCCCGACGAGGCCCATTCGCATGGATCGCCCGCGCTATCAACTCCTTGCCGGTCCCGCTTTCGCCTTGCAGGAGCACCGTGCTCTTGCTTTCGGTCACCCGCGCCACCAGCTTATACACTTCCAGCATGGCAGGACTGCTCCCCACCAGCGGGGACCATTCATCTTTGCTCTTCAACTCTTCGCGGAATCGGGCATTCTCTCGGATGAGCCGGCAGTGATCGAGACTCCGCTTGACCACCAGCTTGATATCCTCTTTCTTGAACGGCTTGGCGAGATAGTCGTAGGCTCCTTGCTTGATCGCTTCGATCGCACCTTCAAGAGAGCCGAACGAGGTCAGCACCACAACCGCCGTGTCAGGACTCATGCGTTTAAATTCGCGCAGGACCGTAAGTCCATCGACCGCGCCCATACGAATATCTGTCAGCACCAGATCCACTTTCCCCTGGCGCCCGCGAGCGATCACTTCTTCTCCGCTGGCGAAGGCTTCAACGGCATAGCCTTCCTTCTTTAAGGCCTCAGCCAAGAGGTCGCGTGCGACTGCATCGTCGTCGGCTACAAGAATGTTTGCTGGCTGCATCAGTTCTTCTCCGTCATGTGCGTCGGCTCGGTCCTTAATCCAGGCAAGGTCACGGTGACGGTCGTGCCACGGCCTGTCTCGCTTTCGAGCGAAAGGCTGCCTCCATGGGCCAGAACCGTTTCGCGGCTCAAGAATAGCCCTAAACCGGTGCCAGTGCCAACCGCTTTAGTCGTAAAAAATGGTTCAAAGGCTTTCTGTATATCGGCCTCCGGCATGCCACATCCTGTATCCTGCACCGTGATGGTGATTACTAGAGGAGACATTGTATCGGCCACCCGGCGGCCACGGTCGAGTTCGTCTGGCGATGTCGCACGGCCTTCTACTGATATGCCCACCGCTCCATGCGGTGGGGTGGCGGCCAAGGCATTGGCCAATATGTTCACCATTACTTGATGCATCTTTTCCGCATCGGCCCATACGAGCGGGAGATCTCCGGGAATCTCGACCGTCAGGGCAATCTCTTTCGCATGGAAGGCCGGTTCCATAAGCACAGCGGCAGGGCTGATGATCTGATCCGCGGGCAACCATGCCGGGTCGGGTTGGCGTTGTCTGGTCGAGGAGAGCAAATCCTGAATGATTCGAACCACTCGTGTGAGCTGTTCATCGATCACGGTCACTCGCTTTTTCATCTCAGGTGTGACGCCAGGCTCCTCAGCCAGCGCTTGCACGTGCCAGGCAATCGAGTGGAGCGGCGTTCCGATCTCATGCGCGACGGAAGCCACCAGTTGTCCCACTGCCGCTAAGCGTTCCGAGCGATTCAACTGGTCTTTCGCATCGACCAGCTGCGTATTGGCCTTCAGGAGATTTTCCGTCTCCCGGGCGAGCGCGGCACGTGCCGCCGCCTCTCTCGTCTTACGCTCTTCCCATGTCATCCCGATGTAGGCCACGATCAGAAGCACTCCTGCAACCACACTGCGATTGATCACCGCCGATTGCAACCGCCCAGGCTTGGTCGGTTGCATCAGTCCCATATAGGTCGCCACGATACAGGCCAGCACCGTTACGATCATCAGACTGCGGCTGCGCAATGTTGCAACCAACAGAATCGGCAATACAAAACCGTAGGCGCCGACCACGTTCGCCGGGGCAGCCATTTCAAGCGCGACGATCGCCAGAAACACCGCCCCTGCGACCGCCAGCACAATGCGATTTTGCTTCAACATGGGAATGGGAGATACGTAAGCTGCCGATGAACCATGGTCCGATCTCTAGCAGGCTGTGAAAAAACCATTTCGGCACAGCAGAACGCGAGGGCCTGCACGTCTGGGACAAGAAAGGAACATCCCAGAAGGATGCTCAAAAAGACTGTCCAGCAAGGCCGCAGCGAGTGAAGGACCGAGGCGTACCCTCAGGGTACGTTGAGGGTCTGAACGATGCGAGAACGAAGCTGGCGGTCTTTTTCAGCATCCTGAGAGAGGGTCTTACCCTAGCGGACGGGTCAAACGCAAGACAGCCCCGAGTTGCCGCAGGCGCGCATCGCATACAATGGCATCCACACGAACCGCGTATTTGCGAGTCCAGTTCGGATGACTATCGACCGTCCCGGGAAGATTGGTTTGCGACAGTTCGCCTAAGCCGTCTTCGAGGTTCGCCAGCACGATGCAGGACGGCGTGCGGGCCAGGTAGAGATGAATCGCTCGACAGAGTTCAGCCGTCATGGCGGGCGCGGTGGCCAGATCCTCAGTCACGCCATTTGGGAGGAGGTTTTCCCGTTTAAGCGCATTGAGGATATGTGCCTTGTCGCGCTGGCGCTCTTCCCAGGCCCGATGGCGCGATGCGTCATCTGTAATGGCGCCCAATCCCGCTCGCACCTCTAAGTCCTCGCCGGACCAAAACCCGGTCAGCGTCGGCAAGTCGTGCGTCGTCGCGACAGCCAACGATTGTGCGGGATAGTCGCCAGGCGACTTCATGGTGCCGTCTGCGCCACGCTCGAAGTAAAAGACCCGATATGACAGCACTCTCGCCTTCGCCAACTGCTCTCTCACCCAGTCGGGAACCGTGCCGAGGTCTTCTCCGATCACCAAGGTTTTGGATCGAACGCTCTCCAATGCCACGATCGCCAATAAGTCTTCAAAGGGGTAATAGACATACGTGCCCTCGGACGCGGGCTTCCCGTGCGGAATCCAGAACAGACGGCAGAAGGCCATCACATGGTCCAGCCTGATGGCCCCGCCGGATCGGAAATTATTGCGCAGCAACTGGATCATCAGCTCATAGCCGCTGGCGCGTAACGCATGAGGGTTGATCGGAGGGAGACCCCAATTCTGTCCCTCCGGCGCAAACGCGTCCGGCGGGGCTCCGCAGTCGGCTCCAAGCGCCAGCACCGATTGATAGATCCAGGCCTCGGCCCCGTTCCTATCGGCGCCAAGAGCCAAGTCATGATACAGCCCGATCGGCATCGCCAGCCGCTCGGTCGCCCTTCGAATCTCGTTCAGCTGTTCGCTTGCCACCCACTGGATGTATTGAAAAAAGCGGATGCGCGTTGGGTGCCGCTTGGCATATTCACGAACTGCATGGCCAGGCATCAAGAATTGTTTGGGCCAATCGTGCCAGGTGGCCGACTTGGATTGAATCAGCCGGCGCTCTTCCTCCAACGTCTGGAAGGTGGCGTACAACTCGAGCGATATGCCTTCAGACTGGATAAACTGCTCCAAGAGCCTGGCGCGCGCCGTTTTTGGATGGAGATTCGGCTCCTCTCCGCTATAAGCCTCCGTCAGGAATGTGCGGTAGGCCAATTCGAGCATGGTGCGTTTGGCGGCCGCAATGGAGTCGTAGTCCACCAGACGGCCCTCTCGCAGCGCCCGAAGCGTGGCTTGAAACTCGGGAGCATGGAATCGTCGCTGGGCCTCTTCCGATCCGCAAAATTCCGGCAACCGCTCGAGATCGATGTAGAGTTCATTGAGATACAGCCGACTGTTCGGCGCATAGGGGCTGATGTGGTACGGCGTAGTATTCCGCAGTGCGTGCAGAGGATTGAGTCCAATGACCCCGGCGCCGAGCTCTTTGCCCGCCCACTCCACAATCCGTCCGAGATCGGTGAAATCGCCGCATCCCCAATTACGATCGGAAGACAACGAATAGAGTTGCAAGGCTAGTCCCCACAACCGTTGGTTTGCCTCGACGAACGGCGGGACGTAACATTGGCGTGGCGCTACGATGACACGCATCGTTCCCACATTTCCTCCGACCAAGCTTTCTGCCCGTATCGTTAGACTGTAGTACCCGAGGGAGAGACCCTGTGGAGCCGGTATCTCGATACGCACATGCCGCCGACCCTTGAGAACACGGACTTCCGTAGCGGAAAGCCCAGGCCCTGCCTGTCCTTTTTGCACCACGCGGTTCGCTTCGTCGCAGATCTGCCACTCCACTACGGCGGATCCTTCGTTCCCGTCTTCGAGTGTCAGATAACAGGAGACAGTAGAACCCGATTCACCGTCACGCAGGATTTGCACTGAGTTGCAGGGGCGTTGCCACGGCGCCTCATCCCATTCTTGCAGTGCTTCTGTCAGCGACTCAGTCGAATCAACTGAGAAACCCATGGCAGTCAGTATGGCGCGCCTGGTGTCATCTGAGGTGAAGTGGAGATTGCCTGCGATATCGTAATAGTCGGTCGCGATGCCGGCATGTTCAGCGAGTTTGGCAAGAAGAGTCTGCCAGGTCTGGTTCTGCATGTACGGGAGTCTGCGTGAAGACATACGGCATGTCAAGCTATCCCGTTGTTCTTCAAGACAAATTTCGCATAGTCACGTCTTAGGTCCGGCGACCGCAGCCACTTGCGCTTGATACGATTTCTAACATCCATCCCTTTGTGGTTGACCCTGCCGACTGCTTATTTGGTTAGTCATGATCGGCAGTAGTCTGGCTCAGGACGGTTGTGTTATGGTCGCGCCCGTCGTTCCCAGCAATGCGGTGGATGATGCGGGATATTTTCAAATCTTCCTTGGAGTTTCTGGCTATGAATACACAGAGGGCCTCTCGCTATTCGATCATCCGACCGGCTGAACGATTCATCCCGGCGCTATATCTCGCCGTTGCGATGGTCGTCTGTTCCCTGATGCCGTTTGCTTCGCCGGCTGCCTGGGGAGGGGAGTTACAGGATGATAGCCGGGTATGGGGAGCTGCGCTGGCACGAGGAAATTTCGGGTACGTGAGTCCTGACCACAAACGATGGCTCTGGTGGATGGAGGGTCAGCTTCGAGCGCGAGATTGTTGTTCGTCGGACATCGCACTGGACCAATCGCTGATTCGTCCCGGGATTGGCTATGCGATCACGGACCAATCCACTGTGTGGATGGGGTATGCTCGCGTCACGAACTACCTGGACGGGCAGGGGGGGGAGATCGCGGAAAACAGAATGTGGGAGCAATATATGTGGTCAGGGTCGACGCCTTTCGGCGCCTTTACCTTCCGACCACGGCTGGAACAACGTTGGCAAGCAAACGGCAGCGATACCGGCTCGCGCTTCCGTCAATTTCTCAAATTCTCCTGGCCGATCTCTTTTCTTCAAGGCACAGATTTCGTGGTGTGGGATGAGGTGTTCGTCAATCTGTATGATACGGACTGGGGGCCAAGGCTCCAAACGCACCTGGGGTTCGATCAAAACCGCGGCTTTGTCGGGATCGGATATCGCTTCAGTCCGGAGATCAAGACGGAAATCGGTTATATGAACCAATATATTCAAACGCATTCGGCCGCGAACGATCGTGTGAATCACATTCTCTCGGCGTGGCTGTTTATCGACCTTTATAAGAAATAGGCCACGAGCTGCTGCGGCACGTGAGAGCGGTTCCCTTGCGCCATTTGTGGAATCTCTCAAACGTGTATTGAGTGTAAACCGAATTTTCCCACAGCTGGTTAAGTTTGTTGACTCCCCCCGTTTTATTTTGCTAGCCTCAAGCCCCGCCTTGTTGCTGCCGATAGAGAAGACGGGAAGAATCAGGCAGTATTCTTGGCATCCAATCCCGAAAGGAGTTTCCGATGGCTAGCTCAACCGTTTCACCCGAATTGCTTACAGAACTGCAGAACAAGGCCACACAGCTCCGGATCGAGAGCGTTCGCGCAACGAGCGAAGCGGGGAGCGGACATCCATCGAGTTGCTGTTCCGCTGCAGACATCGTCGCAGCCCTCTTTTTCTCTGTCATGCGATACGACCCGAAAAATCCTAAAGCTCTCAATAGCGATCGATTTGTCCTGTCAAAGGGGCATGCTGCCCCGCTGTTGTATGCCGCTTGGGCGGAAGCCGGTCTCTTTCCCAAGAGCGAGCTTCTCAAGCTCCGAACGCTGACGTCCGATCTCGAAGGCCACCCGACACCGCGCTTGTCGTTTGTCGATATGGCTACTGGTTCGCTCGGGCAGGGACTGCCTGTCGGTATTGGAATCGCGCTCAATGCAAAATACGTCGATAAGCTCGATCACAGAACCTACGTCTTGATGGGCGATGGAGAGTCCGTCGAAGGATCTGTATGGGAAGCGGCTGAAGTCGCGCGCCATCATGGGCTGGATAATCTTTGTGCCATTGTGGATGTCAATCGGCTCGGTCAAAGCGACCCCACCATGCTGCAACATGACATGGAGGGCTACCGTTCCCGATGGGCCGGCTTTGGTTGGCAGGCGCTGGTGGTCGATGGGCACGATCTTTCAGCTCTGCTCGCGGCGTTCGATACCGCCGCCGGCACCAAAGGCAAACCGACGGTGCTGCTTGCCAAAACGTTTAAGGGCAAGGGCATTTCCTTCATGGAGAACCATCCCAGCTGGCATGGGAAGCCGGTCGCCAAAGGCGAAGAAATGCAGAAGGCGATCGATGAGTTGACCAGGCAGTTGAGGCCGAGCAGCGCCACCGTTTCATTGAAGAAACCATCGATGCCGGTTCAGGGGCCGTCGGTTATCAGTCCTCTCCCACCTTCGCCCTACAAAATAGGCGACTCTGCCGCGACACGCGAAGCGTTCGGCGTTGCCCTGGAAGCGCTTGGCGCAGTGAACCCACTGGTCGTGGGACTCGATGCGGATGTGAAAAACTCGACCTACACGGACAAGTTCGGCAAGAAATTCCCCAACCGATTTTTCGAGAACTTCATCGCCGAGCAAAACATGGTCGGCGCAGCAGCCGGCCTCGCGGCATGCGGTAAAGTCCCGTTCGCAGCGACGTTTGCCTGTTTCCTCGCCAGGGCCTACGATTTCATCCGTATGGCCGCCATCAGCGGCTCGAACATCAAGCTTGTCGGCACACACGTCGGCGTGAGCATTGGGGAAGACGGCCCCTCGCAAATGGGTCTGGAAGACATCGCAATGATGGCTGCGCAGCCGGGCGTGACCGTATTGTATCCGTCCGATGCAACCTCTACCTATCGGCTTGTCGAACTGGCCGCCGCACATAAGGGAATGGTCTACATTCGGGCCGGACGCCCGAAGTGTCCGGTTCTCTATGGGTCCGATGAAACGTTCCAGATCGGCGGATCGAAGGTGATTCGCCAAAGCGCATCGGATGTCCTCACGATCGTCGCAGCCGGCGTCACGCTCTTCGAAGCCCTGAAGGCATACGATTCATTGAAAGCCGCCGGCATCTCCGTGCGGATCGTCGATCTCTACAGCATCGCTCCTATCGACCGTACGACGTTGATTGACAGTGCGAGGGCCACGCAGGGGCGTATCCTCACCGTTGAAGATCATTATGCGCACGGTGGCCTTGGAGATGCGGTGCTCAGTGCGGTTGGACCAGAAGGCATTAAAGTACATAAGCTTGCGGTTCGCACGATCCCCCACAGCGGGAAGCCGGACGAACTCATCGATCACTTCGGCATCGGGGCCCGCTCGATTGTCGAAGCAGCGAAGCACATCACAAAATAAACTCTCCCACGCCGCCCACGCCTCATGAGCTTGGGCGGCGTTCGCTTCTTGAACATTTTGGATAAATTGTCCGCCAACGTCTGCTTCAGGAACTGACCGAGGCCTGCTAGCCCACATTATTCACGAGGGTTCGTGACGAAACCGCCGAGACGCCACGCGAGACGGGCGCGCGGAGCCGCGAAGCGGGGCTTTGCCCTGATTGGGGGCACCGAAGGGGGTGTGCCCCCTTCGTGGGGATGCTCCAAGGGGGCTGGCCCCCTTGGAGGAGTGGGCGAGGCAGGCTTCAGGGCCGAGGCTACGACGGGAGGGAAGCATACTTGAACAGTATGTTGACCGACTGAGCGGCGAGCCCGCCCGCCGCCAGGCCTGTCGCAGCGGCGTGTTGGCGGTTGCAGTAGAAGCCTTCGTGAATAATGCGGGCTAGGGCAGTGGCTGTTCGTGGAGAAACATCAGTCCGGCGATGATCCTGCATCGCGTGCGAAACTGGTGGGATTTCAATCGCCCACTTATGGTGCGTCTTTTCGAGTCTGGGGGACAGGGGCTGCCGTGATGCAGGACTGCATAATTTCAGCGCGGCATTGCCATGACGTGGCCGCCGTATTGAGATGGCGGACCAGTTCTTCCGGCACGATCATGCCGACGGTGATATCCACCAGGACGTGATCGGGTATGCGATGAAAATGCGCGGCGTTGACACCCTGCAAGGCGAGCAACGCCCTGCTTAGCTCATTCTCATGGCTGTCGCAACCAGGTCCTGTCAGCGCGACGGGAACTCTCTCCATGGCAGCCTGGCTGGCTCTGGCCGGCTGAAATACCCCAAGACCCACGGTGAGCGTCATCGTAAGCATCAGACAGTTGTGCTTGAGCGTGGGTAGGTTCATCGATTTGTCGGACTGTGCGAAGCTCCGGTTCGGCAGGGTTGCAGTGGTCCTCTCTTGGACGCGTTCATGGGCAGGCGGCGAAGATCTCACCGCCTGCCCGTCGCCCTTTACGGCACTTCGACGATGTCGGACTTCATAGGACCCAGCACGGAAAGGAGTTCGTTCTTTTCCCTGGCTGGCACGTTGAACGTATCCAATGCCTTGACGAGGTCTTCAACCAGGGCATTGAAGGCAG
>NEWR02000009.1:223353-225217 GCA_002869885.2 Nitrospira sp. CG24C | reverse complement strand
GTCCCAAATCTCGCCGATCGGGTGGAGCGAGGAAAACTCGTTGGGGCCCGCGTTCACAAAATAGATCCGGACCCGCTCATTCGGTTTCGCCTCCAGCGCTTCCCCGCCGATGAAGAAGGGATGATACTTCCAGATCCCTCCGTTGAAGACCGTATAGTCGAACTTCCGAGCGAACATGGCCTCGACATCGTCGGGGTTCTTCCAGAGCTCAGATTGGACCAACAAAAACTCCCGGTCCGCTTTCGGCCAGACCTTTGGATCCTTGGGATCGACGATAATCGCGCCGAACATGCCGCGCGCGACGTGCTGGATCATAGGCGCTGCTCCGCAATGATAGAAAAATACGCCGGGCTTCTTCGCCACAAAGGTGAAGGAAATGGTTTCTCCCGGATTGATGGCCCGGTAGTTCTTCAGGAAATCGATTTCCGCCGCATGGAAGTCCATGGCGTGTGGATAAGCATTGGTCTTGGGATTCTCCAGCGTGAAGTTGACAGTGTCGCCTTGCGTGACCCGCACGGCCGGCCCCGGCATCTGGCCGTTGAACGTCCAGGCCTTATATTTCGTTCCCGTTCCTTCAATCACGATTTCCGCTTCGAGGGCAGTCATCTTGATGTCATGGGTCTTCGCGGATGCCTCGGAGGGCAATCCCATCAATCCGGCCATCGCAAGGACCATGGCCCCTGCGATGGCTATCAATTGAGGTGATTGTCTTTTCATCATGGTTGAACTCCTCTCTGAAATGGTTGGGCGAACTGCTCCAGGCAAATGTGCAACTGGTCTTTTCTTATGTGAGGGTCGCACTGGCACTTTGTCTGTGTGTGAGGGAAAGAATAACATAGCAGAATTTCCCAGTGTATATCGGAGTGTCCGGTTAAGAGTCAAGCCCTTTGTTAGTCCAAAATGAGCCTGTGACCGGCCCCCCGTAACCAGATCAGACCAAGTTTCAATACCGGCCTCTATTTCTATCACTGTGCCACCGCTGTAGAACATCCAACCCTCCGTGGTGCCGGCTGGTGGTTCATCCATGGCAGTGGTTAAGGTCGAAGTCCCTGGTACCTACATCGATGTTGACCATACAATCTTCCGCATTGCAAAGGGTGCCGTTGGCCTGATCAAGGTGGAAGGCGCAGAGCAACCGGAGATCTACAAGAATCTCCTGAAGTAATGCACAGACAGGTTCCCACTGTACTTTAAAAACATAGCGGTTCGAAGCTTGTGGTAGTCAGGGCATCAAGGTTCTGAAGGTTGTCCCAGTGTAATCCGCGTGAGGGAGAGGCTACGCCTCTCCCTCAGAAGGGGTCTCGGAAATTCTGACAGTGTGATAAGTGGTAGCCTGGCTTCACCGAAGCCACCGGGTGGTGGCAAACCAGAGGAGCGAGGCGATGAAAAGAACGAGACAGAATCACGGAGCGAGCTTCAAGGCGCAGGTGGCCTTGGTGGGCGTCAAAGGCGACAAGACGTTGGCCGAATTGGCCGAGCAATTCAGCGTCTATCCCACCCAGGTCACCGAAGGGAAGCAGCAATTGCTGGCGCGGGCCTCGGACGTGTTTGGCGGGACGAAACCGACGTCAGACACACCGGATCTCAAGACCCTCCACTCGAAGATCGGACAACTGGCGATGGAGAATGATTTTTTAGAACACGCGCTCATCAAGACGGACTTGCTGAGCGCAAAGCGATGATCGACCGAACTCACAAACTGCCTATCGTGCGGCAATGCCAGCTCCTGGAACTCTCGCGGGCGACTGCGTACTACCAGGCGACGCCCGTGTCGGCAACAGCGCTGGCGCTGATGCGTCGGATCGACGAGCTCCATCTGGACCATCCGTTTGCCGGAGCCCGCATGCTGCGGGACCTGCTCAGG
>NEWR02000009.1:200269-223253 GCA_002869885.2 Nitrospira sp. CG24C | reverse complement strand
CTCCCAGGCTCCCGCCTCCCGGCCATTCCACTCGACGGCCGTGACAGATGGGCCACACAACCGTTGCGTTTCTTCTTTCCTGCGCGTCAGGAGGGTGATCCGATGCCCCCCCTGACAGAGCGAGGCACATAAGGGCCGTCCGATGAATCCTGTTCCGCCGGTCAGAACAATCTGCAAGGTATTACCCATTCCAAGGCCACCTCACGGGACAACAAGTAGTCAGTCATCTGGCTGTGCTCCACCCCCATGGCCGTTCTGATCTTGGCCATTCGATTCCACTGGAGTCCTCGATAGCGATCACAAGGGTCAACGGAGTACTCCATACTTCATCCGAGACCGACCGATTCCAGTCTGCCGCTGTACCGCGACAGCCCTTCTCCCTGGCGCGACAGTCACCCACCAGCCTATTGCCACCAGTGCTACAGCACACACGATCATCTTGTCCACGCTACCCTCCTTCTCACCTCTGAGAGTCTTGCCCGTTCGAGCTCATCGCTCAGTAGGCCCGCAGGAGATCTGGATGGCGTGTAGGACGCCGAAGATCCCCTTATTATCAGCTAGCCGTTTTGCCAGACCCGCGCTTCGGCATCCGGAGCGCGGGGCTAACACCCACAGGCTCTTGATCCCTTAGTAGGGGATCACATGCAAGCACTTCTTGTCCTCGTTGTTCCAGACCACATCGCAGAGGTTCGACATCCGGGCGACGATCTGGGCGGCCACGCCCCCGGTCCCGCCGAACAATCCGCACCAGCCCAAGGTCACAAAGCCCCAGTGCAAGGGCGCGGCAAACAATTCATCGACGAACCAGAAGGCATGGCCCCACTCGTTGAGGCCCACGTTCGGGAGAATCATCATCGGCCCCACGATCGCTCCCACCAGCGGGAACGACACGTTCTTGCTGAACTGCGGCAACCGGGTCATGGCATACAGGTAGCTCGCCACGCCCATCGTGATGTACAACGGGAACGTGAAATAGAACGCAATGATATGGCTGGCGGTGAAGCTCGTATCGCGGATAATCACCTGGTGCCACGAGGCATCCTGCTCCAGGGTGTAGCTCCCTGCCCAATAGACGCCGAACACGTACATGGCGAGCCACATCATCCAGTAGAAATACCGCTTCAGCTCGGTCTTCGGATCCACGTTCGCCACGTTGCGATCCCGCGTGCTCCAAATCCAGCCCAAAATCGCCGAGGCGTTGATGATGTTGGAAATCACGTTAAAGCGCCACAGGCTCATCCACACGTTCTCGAACTCCGGCGTCATCGAATCCAGCCCATGGGAGAACCCGAAGACGCGCTGAAAGACCACCTCGGCCCCGACGGCCGCCAACATCGCGAACCAACTGACCTTGAAAATCTTCGAATCGTACCAGAGCGACATATCGTACCCGCGGTCAGTAGCGCCCCATGTTGAAGCCATACGCTTACCTCCTTCGCTAAATTAACTCAGAACCACCCCAATGCCCAATACATTTACGCAGCCGCTTGTGTTCATCATACCAACTTAGAAATGCCACAACGGCCATTAGTATGTATGATGGACGAAATCCTAACTCTGTTTGATATAGGTGTCAACAGAATCGGGGCACATAACACTTCCGAGGCTACATGCTCTCCCAATGCATAGCTCATGCCATATACCAAATAGACTCAGGCAAGCAACGATTCTCTCGGAAAAGCAATATCATCGAGATCAATCGATGTTCATAAATGGATCCGGTCATTGATCCTATACTTATCTTATTATGGTCAATGGCAAACCTCTCGCACGACTCGCGTAAGTTTAGGAAAGGAGCATGATGCGCCGAAGCTGCCTGGCAAAACCATTGCGGGTCAAGGCTCCCGTCATCGAGATAGGCAACCCTGCCTCACGCAAACCCTTTGCTGTGTAATGATGGCAATGGTGGAACAGGTGATAGGGCGACCGAGCGACACAAAACCGACTGTTACCGACAATGCTTACCGGCTCTTCTGATGCAATGGTCGCCCGGAGATAGGACCGCAATCTCTGGTACTCAGCTTTGCGGATCTCAAACTTGAAGGCTTCAACCGGAGGCTTCTGAGCCCGCTCGGCCCAGATCGATTGATGAATCCCTACCTCGACGACACCCTCCGTCGGTAAGAAAAGCGCACGGAGCACCCCTATAAAGCCTTGACGCTTCTCCAAATACCACGCGCGCTCTGCATAGCCCCACTCTTCATAGACACGCGCCCCTCCTGGAACATCATCCGGCCCGGTGACACCCTCGCCGCCTCTGATATGGGCCCCCGGCACTTCGACAGGCAACGCGATCATTGAATGTGCCGCATCGAGTGACACGACGATTGCAATAGAGTCGTGAGTCGGAAGCTTAGGGGCAGGCCTTGCAATCATACACAACACCTGTCATGCAGATCAGAAGCGTCTTGTAACAACAATGGGGGAAAGCGAGAATAATCTACTTCCAGGCCAGAAAAGAGTCAACCCTGGAATACATGGGTTGCGGATGCAACCTTTTCACCAACCCACTGGCACACCCTGAGATATCATTATATATAACCCGGGCGAGAGCCTTCCGATTGTCCTAACCTCGCAGTAAGGGGAATAGCCGCCGCTCCTTCACTGCGCACGTCGAACGACCACAGCTTGATCGTGGGGGGTTCCGTGAGCATGGGAAACCTACCAGGCTACCCCCTCTTTATGTTTCCATCATTTCCAATCGCGCATCGAATTCATGCCCGCAAGCTGTGCAACGAATGCAATCCGATTCGACCGTAAATTCATCTGATCTGATTCCCATGCCGCCGCACTCCGAACAGCGCGCGAGATGGACCCTCTGATCGTCTACTGTTTCGTATTGCGTGCCACGAAAACAATACACCGGCTTCCCATCGAGCAGCCACGGGTTCCCCGCGTTGTCGCGCACTGGCAATGCTAAATAATGATGGTTCACATAGTCTTCAAGTTCCTGCCGGCTGACAAACCCGCCCTTAATCAGCTTTTCTCCTGCCACTTCATAGAGCCCATTCTCTTTGACGATCGCCTTGGTTGGACCCATCTCTCACCTCCTGTTCTGATAGGAGCGAATGACTAAAAATAAGAACAGATGCCATGAACAAGAAACGTATCCCGTTTTTCGCGCGAGACTCACGAGACTTGTGCGAAAAGCGGAACAGGTCGGATGTTTCATCTTCGCGAGTCGCACCTGCCGCACACGGATTGCTTGTCTCGCTCACAATTCATGAACGACGAGCGGCATGTGGTTAGGCGATACCCGAGTAGTACCGCAAAATATTGGAGACGGAGATCACACCGATAATCTGTCCATCTTGCGTCACGGCCAGATGCCGGGTAGACCGCTCTTTCATCATATGCACGGCATCGATAATCGGCCGATCGCCTTCAATAGCTGGCACAGGTGTCCGCATGCAGGTTTTGACAACAGTCGTATTGGGATCCAGTCCCTTGGCCACCACCTCACGGGCCAGGACCGAATCGGTGATGATCCCGACATACGATTGGCTGTTTGTAACGAGTAGCGATCCTAGCTTCCATTCCTGCATCAGTTGCCCGGCCTGCCGTAGGCTCGCGTCCTGCGACACGTTACGGATTTCGTTGGACATATGCTCGGCGATCTGCGGGCCGATGAGTGTTCGCACGATCTTGCTTTTCTTCGTTCCGGCAGATCGGCGCGCTTCCAATTCCGATACACAGCTTTCCAGCACTCGTCCACGCTGCAACAGGCTTTGCCGCTGACTATCCATGCCGGTGCCTTCCGGCGCCTCGTCCGTCATGTTGACCAATCCCGCCGCCTCACCCAGCTCAGCATACTCATAGGCATGCAGCAAGTCAGACGTCTGTCCAAGCAGCTCTTCGATCAGCCGTTCGGCTTCCAGATCGAATTCGTCAAGACTGCGCGTTGACGTGCCCTTGCCCAGAAACGGGGCGAATTCGGTGAGCTGTTTCCGCATCCGTTCGATGCTTCGATCGAGAGAAACCCGTGGTTTTGTGGAAGTGGTGCGGACAGCCATAGCACCTCCTATCGATGCAAGTGAGCAGGGGGCCTTGATCATACCCCCATGGATCAGCAAGGGCAAGTGGCTGGTAGGGGAAGGCGCGTTCCGAGAGGGAGGATCAACCGTCAGTGGCGGTGAGAGGGTCGAATAATAGGTGGTGACAGGAATCGAACACTCGTTGGCATCCAACCAGGTACAGACTCCCAAGTGACTCCACCTGTACGGGTTTGACCCATCGGACTTTAAAGACAGTCACGGTCCGGCCCCATCCAGCGCGTGGGGTGTGCAATTCTATCAACTGCTTTGCGTGGGGGGCTTGGCCCATAAGGAGGAGTATCCCCTCCGTACTCCGGTTGAGTGCGAAGGCCTCTCCTTGTTCGATAACGACCGACTTTCCCTCTATGGGCTTGAACACCGCGTACGAGCACATGCGCCGATAGTCCATGCGCGCCTCACGCCGGCGTTCTGGAAGGGTAGCCATAACCGGCGTCATAACAGACACTTGATCGATGTCTTTATTTCCTACCTTCTGTTTCCGCTGTGGAGCCGCCGCGGAGTGGGAGAACATTGCTTCAAAAGTGTGCGTCGCCATGACTAGGCCTCCGGTCTCAACAGGTGAGATGATGTCTTGTGATTTCATGGAGGAAGAGAGCAAACACCGTACCGCACAAGAGAGTGGGGCTGACCCTATTGTTATGGGGGTATTTCCACGTACTGCACCCTTCTATTCTCCATTGAGCACGTCCCTATGAAGGGAAACGAGTTCACCCTTCGAGATCAAAACCGCCCTATCAATTTGATTTCACAAGGACATCGCTGCTGTAGGTCATGGGCTACAGCAGCAAGGGGATTCCTTCACACAGATTAGTTGGTCTGGTCTATTTGGTTGATTTGGTTCATCTGGTTGGTTTCGTTCAACCAATTAACGAGACAGACCAGGCAGACCGAACAGATCAAATGAACAAGTCAGGCTGGTGGACTTTTTCAGCATCCTGCTATGTCAGCGGAGAAAGAGGAACCAGAGATATACCGCACTCATTAGTACCGACCCCACCATCACGGGAAACCCAAGCTTGAAAAACTGCCAGAATGAAATGGGATAGCCGGCTTTGCGCGCGAAATCCACAATCACGACGTTCGCGCTCGCCCCGATGATCGTGCCATTCCCCCCGAGACAGGCGCCAAGCGCCAACGCCCACCACAGCGGCATGATGTCCGGCTGATGCACCAAAGTGGCATAATCCGAAATCTCTGGGTGCAGCGACCGGGCGAGGTCCACGATCAACGGATTCATGGCCGCGACGTAGGGTATGTTATCGACTGCGGCTGATAGAATTGCCGACCCCCAAAGCACCGCCATTGTGGATCCCGTAAGATTCCCCTGCGTCATAGATACCAACTGATCTGCCAGGTAACGAATCACGCCAACTTTCACCAATCCACCGACCAGTATAAATAACCCGATAAAAAAGAAGATGGTTTTCCACTCGACATCGGTGAGAGCTGACAACTCCACTGCACTCCCCCGCGTCCGTCTCGCATGACCGATCAGCATAAACAGGCTCGCGCCAAGGAGAGCTATCGTGGCCGGCTCAAGATGAATGAAGGAATGCAGGCAAAACCCTACGTTGACAATCCCGAGCAGCCAGAGACAGCGGTGCAAGAACGGTCGATCTAAAACAGCCTCCCGTGAACTCAATGCCAACACCGCCGTTCGGAGCTGCGGGGCCACAGTCATTGTTCGCCCATAGACGATCCATAGCGCAGCCACGAACACGACCATAATCGCCACCGCAATCGGACCCAAGACCACGAGAAAATCGAGATAGCTCAATTCGGCCTTGCTGGCGATCATGATATTGGGGGGATCGCCGACCAGCGTCGCAGTCCCACCAATATTCGATGCCAGCGCCTCTGTCACCAGAAATACAACGGGATTCAATCCCAATCGCTTGGTAATGGCCAACGTGACAGGCGCCATGAGCAGCACAGTGGTGACGTTATCGAGCATGGCCGAGAGCCCAGCCGTCAACAGTGCCAACAACACCAGCAGACGAAACGGTTTTGCATCGGCCCGCTGCGCCGCCCAGATAGCCAACACTTCGAAAAGACCGGTCTCCCGGACGATGTTAATGATCACCATCATCCCGATCAGCAAAAACACAACGTTGTAGTCGACGCCAAACTCATGGGAATAGAACGCCTCGTCTTGCGACACCACGCCGAACCCGATCATAACCGCCGCACCTAATAGCGCCACAATCGTCTTGTGGATCCGCTCGGTGATGATGACCAGATAACACACACCGAAGATGAGCAGGGCCAAAGACATGGAAGACATTCAATACCTTTTGTCGGTGATAGATACCGCCAGGCTCAGAAGCATTCACGCATTATCAGGAGACCACTGCTGCAATGCAATCAGAGTCGTCTTTTCCCCTGTCTTGTTCAAATAGTCTGTTCGGTCTGTCTTGTCTATCTTGTTTTATTGGTTTGGTTGGTTGAACCAGACAGACCAAATAGACCAGATGAACCAAATCAACCAAACAAACCAGATAGACCAGATGAACCCTCGCTCCGCTACGCTGATGTGAGAGGTCGCGCTGTATGTTTATTAGAGCCGATGGATTCTTTCGCATACTGTATTCGTTCCCATACTGTCCGCTTTCGAGAACATCCTACACAGAAGCGCTTCTCTTTCTTTTCGCCTGGATAGGGACGCGATGAATTATTCGCGTCCCATGGTTCAGTTCTTGCGGAGCCTGGCTCGCATCTCGTTCACACCGGGAAGCAACGGTTGAATCCCGGATATCAGAGCCCTGTAACGCTATGAGGAGGACACCATGTCACAACGTCGCAAAAAATTCCTGTCGGCAGGCCTAGCAGGAGTGCTGTGTTCTACAACGCTCCTGCTCGGCATCACTGCGGCTCACGCCGATGGGAGAAATAACCTGCACCTTCCCGGCATGAAGGACCGGCCTCACGCTCAGGAAAATTCTTTCACGCGCATGTTTCCTGAGCTGCCACCCTTCGCCCCGCCGACCGATGCCGCGCGGGATCAGGCCAAAAAGCTGGGCGAAAAAGGGGGCCTCATCGACGCGTTGGATATCCTGAGCGACCCCATTCAGTCGATCTTAAACCCCGGGCAATTCAGTCCGAACAACCCCGACAATGACAAGATGACGGCCGGCGTGACCTTCTTCGGTCAGTTCCTGGACCACGATGTGACGCTCGACCCGAGATCCCCGTTACTCGAACGGAGCAATCCCAAAAAGACGACGAATTTTCGCACCGCGGCGTTTGATCTGGACAGTGTCTATGGCAGCGGACCAGAAGCATCCCCGGAGTTGTATGATGTGAGTTCGGGTGATATCAAGCTGCGCGTGGAACCTATCCCGGGCTCAGAGAAGGTCTCCCGCAACGGAGCGATCCGTTTCGACCTACCGCGTGATCCCAGCAATAATGCCGCCATCCTCGGAGATAGCCGGAACGACGAACACGTGATCCTTGCTCAGTTCCACATGGCAATGCTGCGTTTTCATAATGCGGTGATCGACCACTTACGCAAGGATCCCGCTCTTGCCGACCAATCGGCTGACCGGATCTTCAAGCTGGCCCAACGCCAGGTCCGCTGGCATTATCAGTGGATTATTCTGCACGAGTTCCTGCCGCTGACTATAGGCCAAGAGCGCGTCGATGACATCCTTAAAAAAGGACTCCGGTTTTACGAGGTGGACAAAAGGAATCCGTTGATCCCCATCGAATTTTCAGTGTCAGCCTACCGTTTCGGCCATTCGCAAATTCGTCCGAGCTACCGCCTCAACTTTGGCCCAACCGTCACGCCGGCAGCGCCGTTCTTCGCCTTTCTCTTCGACGATGCCCAGGACCCTAACGACCCAGATCCGATCGATCTGCGTGGCGGGAAGCGCGCACCGCGTCGGTTTGTCGACTGGCAAACGTTTTTCAATTTCGGCGATGGTAATTTCCGGCCCAACAAGAAGATCGACGGCAAGCTTTCCAGCGTCGTGATGTTGCTTCCAGGCTCGCGTGGACCTGCCCCTGGTCTGCCGGCCGATGGGGTACAGTCGCTGGCCTCACGCAATCTGATGCGGCACGTCAATTTCGGAATACCGTCCGGCCAGGCGATTGCGCGGAGGATGGGCGTTCCGGCATTGACCCCCGTCCAGCTGGACGCCCTCACGCCCTTCGGCATGGAGAAGAGCACGCCGCTCTGGTTTTACATTTTGAAAGAAGCGGAACTCATGGAGGATGGTCTCCGTTTAGGACCGGTGGGAGGCCGCATCGTCGGTGAGGTCTTTATCGGCCTCCTGAAGGCCGATGACTCTTCCTATCTGGCCGCTCGGCCGAACTGGATACCGGTACTGCCGTCTGCAACGCCAGGCGATTTTCGCATCACCGACATGCTGACGTTTGCCGGAGTGGTTCCACCGCTGAACTAACTGCCGCGATCGAAGGGGTCGAGAGGTTGCAATGACGCCTCTCGACCCCTTTCGTTTTTCACCACGAAACATGTGCGACCCGTTAGCCCGGATTATTCATGAATGCCGTCGCGAGGCGTTCGAGACCGAAGCCCGTCGAGGCTGCTCGCAAGTAAGGCCGACGGAGGCGTACATGCAGTCCGTCGAGGAGGCCGAATGAGAACAGCCCCGCCGGGCGAGAGGATCGGACGACGTAGTAGGTATTCATGAATAGTCCGGGCTAGGCAGCCGCTGCAGGTTATGCTACAAACCTGCAGAAAGATTCTCGGGCTCGCTCGACGGTTGTTCACATGACAATAGGACCGCGTTCAAAGCTTCTCATGTGGTTGACCCTGGCGGGAATCTTCTGCAGCCTGACCGTGACCGGCTGCCTCTCGCCCATCACGCTGAATCGCGCCGTGACGAGCTATGATGAGGCGATCACGGATGCCATCTCCAAACAACTGCTCATCAACATCGCCCGCGCCCATCAGCATCAACCGATTCACTTCACCGGCGTTTCGAATATCGCCGCGACGTTCGATTTCCGTGTGAGCGCCGGAGCCACTCCAGCACTCACGGGAGAGGCCAGCAGAGCGCTTATGCCGATCTTCGGAGGCAGCGTGGCGGAGAACCCCACCATCAGTATCGCGCCGATCGAGGGAGAAGAGTTCACCAAGCGGCTCTTGACTCCCTTTCAGGAAGCCAAGTTCCTCCTCCTCCTTCGACAGCGATACGACATCGACCTGCTGCTCCGATTGATGGCCCAGGAGATGAGGATCATGGAGCATGGGCAGGAAGTCGTTTACCGCAATACGCCGGCAGATCGGTCTGGCTATGAGATGTTCCGACGCGTGGTCACGCATCTATCCGCCATTCAGGATCTAAACCAGCTCTATGTCGAACCGCTCGTCTACCATCGCACCTGGACCATTCCAGCCGACTCAGTCACGGCCGAAGGCTTTCAAGCGTTACAGAAAGAGTATCTTGTGACCTATAGCCAGAAAGACAAGAGCTATACCCTTCAGAAACAAATCACGGGACAAATTCTCGTCACCAATTACGACCCTAACACGCTCTCGTCCGACGAACGGGCCCGGCTGATCGAGAAAACGGAGGAGGGGCAGCTCAGCGACGTGTCCTTCGACATCCGCCCGGGTCACGTCGGAGGGGAATACCCCATCAAGGGAGAGTTCCGGTTGCGAAGCTTCAACACCATTCTCAACTTCCTGGGCCGATCGCTTGGGGAAGACCCTGAATACCACGTCGAGAAAGATCTGCGAACCCCAACGGTCCAGGAAAATCCCGTCCACACCATGGAGCTCCTGCTATCGGATAGCGCTCCCTCTGGAGCCGACCTATCGATTCAGTCCCATGGAAAGTATTACGCCGTGAACACCACCGGCCCCTTAGCACGCTGGAACCGCGAAGCCTTCCAAATGCTATATCTCTTGTTCCAGATGACCGTCAGCGAAGTGCCGCGCGTCGGAGTTCCCAGCATCACGATTGCCAAGTAACCGGGACACTAAGTCCCCACTCCTCTGATCTTCGACCATACCCATCCACCGCACTGCACAGACAGGCGCCCAGGATCGCCGCAGCACACGAGGGTATCGGAACATTAGCAGGGTGTTTCCGATTGCCTGCACTGGTGAGCATGAAGGGACAGGGCCATCTCAATTATTGAGTTTCAAGTACGAAAATCCTGAACAAGCAGGCAGCCGTAATCGTATCCAACTGGCATTACATCTGCATTGTCCCACCATTGAGAAGTCCATAGAATCATCCAGCGGCAAGACCGTAGAAAAGGAGCAGGTTATGGTGGTGCGACAATATCCTCGATTCCAAGCGGATTTTTCCGGTACCCTCGTTCATCAAGGTCACCTCCATCCGATCGACAAGGCTCTGGACCTATCACACAAAGGATGTCGAGTAGAAAGCCCCCTTCGGGCCTCCGCTGGAATGAAAGTGGATCTGCTGCTCTATCTCCCCGAAGCAGCGACCCCCATCCTAATTCAAGGCGCTGTCATACGCTGGTCCGGCGCACATGGGATCGGAATACAGTTTCAGTCCCTCACCTCACCCAACCAAGAGCGGCTAACCCGCACCATCCGGCAGCTCGAATCCACAGCGGGTCACGGCTAACCCGCATCGATAGGATAGCGCCTCAACATATCCCGCGCGCACGGACAGGCGATCAGAATGGTCGAATATCCGTGTTTTCTCGCCAGCCCTGATGCCAGGTGCTATAGTTTGAACGAAACATTTTCCTGTCATTCATACAGCAACGGAGGAGGCATCATGGCAAGACAGCCCAAAGCAGCGGAAGGTTCATCCACTACGCATGAATCGATGGAAGATGAGATTCGGTCTCTGGCCTATCAACTGTACTGCGAGGGTGGCTATCAGACCGGGCGTGATGTTGAGTACTGGCTACAGGCGGAGAAGCAAGTGCTGGTTCGCAGGAAGGCACACTTGCGAAAAGTCCTCTAAGCGCCGAGAGATTGCGGGTTAACTGTCATTACTCGATGGTCCAAACTGCCCTTGAAGCAGGCGCATCACCTGCCGCTTCTTTCATTTTTCCGCACAAAATAATCGTCGCGCGAGGACGAACTCCGCACTGGTGGGCTGCAAGACCCGCTTCCCCCATCGCAACCCCGGCGACCTTCACTTTTCTGAATCCGGAAGCGTGTTTCGTGGAACTCCCGGAGGGCAGGCTTCAGCATATCACCCGAGTCCTCGGTACAGCCTGCTGATCTGCCACAGGCGGATGAAGGCGATTGGCCCGAACCACGGGGTCTTCGACGTATCCGCAGTTGATGCATCGTAACGTCGAGCCTGTAAAACCAGACTCTGCTCTCAGATCATAGTGGGTTATGAACGCAGATTGGTCGTTGACCAACAGTCCACGGCACCGATGACAGGTCATACGCACCTCGTTAGCTTGGCTCGCCCTTCAACCTCAGAGCCTCCAGCTCAGCTTCACTGCATGTCAGATAGAGCTAGGTTGAGGCACACGCTTACTGCTTCTGCGCACTGTCCATAATTTCTGACCGTTGTTCTCCTTCTGAGATTTGGCGTTCTCCTTTTCCATGGTTTCCCCTCTTGCTAAGAGGCCCCTCACAAGCCTCGGCCGGCAATTCTCGCTCAGCAGCTGCAGGGTGAAGGATCCCGTACTGCCAAGGGTCAGCTGCAGTTGATTCTTCCGGCTCAAGCGGCTTACCTCGATAAGCACAGCTTGCAAGGGGAAACTCTTGCAGCTCAACACCAAGTCATCGAGCCTACAATCAGGAGTGCGTCGCATGACTTCAAGGATTTGCTCTGAAACGGTCAGGTGACGAGACATACTAGGGGCCTCCCTTTCAGGCAGGAGATGAGAAACGCTACGGCACAATATTCTGCCACTCTGCTCAACAGGGAGCTGTTCAAAACTGCTCATATTTGAAAAATATTTCCACGCTGGCGTCGCGCCTTTCCTGGGCCGCCAGCGAGAATGAAGAGGAACCTAATCGTGGAGGACGATATTCAGGAGGGAGCTGTGCACGGTCAGACCACCGTTGTACTCAATAAAGCCCAGCTTGCGGAACTTGTTCATGAAGAAACTCACGCGAGACCGCGTGGTGCCGATCATCTCGGCTAGCGTTTCCTGGCTGATCTTCGCCAAGGCAGGCTCAGGCTCGCGCTCTTTCCCAATGTGGGCCAGCAACAGTAACACTCGCGCCAGCCGCTTCTCGCTGGAATTAAAGAGCTGATCTACCAAATCCTCTTCGATCCGCAGATTGCGTGACAGCACATAGGCCAGGAACAACTCGGAGAATGCGGGCTCGTCATGAAGCACCCGGATCAGGGCGGCTTTCTCGATGCGCACAATTGTGGAGGCAGCCAGAGCAGTCGCGGTCGCCATACGAGAAGCTTGGCCGGCCAGGCAGGCCTCGCCAAAAAAATCCCCTGGCCCCAGTATCGCGACGACGGCTTCCTTCCCCTGGTGGGAAATCACCGTGAGCTTGACCTTCCCCTCTTGGATATAGAACGCAGCATCCGCCGCATCCCCTTGCGAGAAGATGACCTTCTTCTTGCCAATCGACAGAGTGGTTTTGCCCCGGCCGACTGTGGCAAGGAAGGATTGGGGGTCGAACGTCTCAAGGCGTTTTCGTGGCATGAGCGTGAACTCCAACGCCGAGTATACCGCCACGCACGGACCAGGCACAAACTGTTTCGAGTGCCGGCAAGAAACTCCGGAGCATTTACCGAGCTCGCTGCCGTGGGAGCTCGGCACAAAACGGAGAACGTCTCATTTTCTGTTCCGCGGCCGGCCTTCAGCTACTTTCCATTTGGAGGAGGTGGGCGCCGGTGTGTGGGCGAATCATGTGCGGAATTAGAAGGCCTGCTGATTTTGGCAACACTCGCCTCGAAAGCCCGCCTCCGACTGGTCGAGGGACAAACTATTCTTCTCGATCCTCTGCTGACCTTGAAGCCAAATGTCCCGGTCCACATGACCGCCGAATCAGTCGGTACCCCTGAACGCCATTCCACGACAGTCTAACTTCGGCAGAGACGAATACAAGACCAACAAGAAGAACGCTGCACGAGACACGCTCCGCACGGTTGGGGCGCAGATCAGTTTTAATCCTAACCAGTTGAAAGATCAGCGAAGAAAAATTCAAACCGCACCACTACCACTCCCTTCAGCCTCATTGACGTAGGTCCTAAGTTGACGGTAGGCTGACAGCCTTCTAATGGGCGCCAATAAAGGATCCTGCGTGAAGCACCGGATTCCCACTCTCATCATCGTCGTTGCTTTTTTCCTGATCGCAGGTTGTGGCGGGAGTGGTTCCGGAGGCGGGAACGATGGTCCCGTGATTGCTCCCAGTCCAGGAACTGCATCCGGCCGGTTGAATATTCCGCCTGGCAACGATCTAGAACTCGAACCGAATGATTCGCTCCTCCAAGCGCAAACTGTCACCACGGCGACGACCGTGGCGGGACGGGCATCGGATCCAGATGGTGGCTTTCAGCTGCCGAGAGGAAACAGAGTTCAGGATCTCTATCGCCTGACTGCAACCGAACCAGTGCGGATTGTGCTCACGATTGCAGAGGATGACCACATTGCAAATGACCTGGATTTGTTCCTTCTCGATAGCAGCGGAGCCGTGTTGCAGGTATCGGAAGCTCGCAATACAGGTATCGAGCTGTTGGAAACCGCGCCGGCAGGAATCTTTCTGATCGGCGTGCGAGCCTTCGCAGGGGCAAGCAGCTACACCGTCTCATTCAGGACACTGAGCAGTCTGTCATCTGACGCTGCGGTCGAATTCTTTCCGCCAGGAGTCGAGATTATCCCGAGCGAGGTCGTCGTCAAGCGGAAGGGCAAGCCATCCACGCAAGCACTCAACCCTTCGGCCTTCGCATCGAAACATGGTCTCTCAGTCACGGCGGGTAATCCTGACGATGTAGAGCTGATGACACTCGACCAATCTGAAGCGTCCGTGGAGGACCTGCAGCAGAAGCGTGCCGGAGTAGCTGGGGTCAAGCTGAAAAAAGAAGGCCACCAAACCAGCGAACGAAATTCGTTGCGATCCCGCACCTACGATGCGATTCGCCGGCTTCGCCTTGACCCCGATGTGGAATATGCCCACAGTAATTACCGCTTAAAAGCGCGGCGTATCCCAAACGATAGCTTCTATCCCACCCAGTGGCACTACAAGCAGATTGCGCTCGAAGAGGCCTGGGAGCTGACGACCGGCAGTGACTCGATCATTGTGGCTGTCATCGATACAGGGGTCGTCAACCACCCGGATCTTCAAACACGTACCATTGCAGGGTATGACTTTATCACCGATCCCACTGTTGCAGGGGATGGCAATGGCCGAGATCAGGATCCCACCGATACCGGAGATGACGCGAACGGTCCCGGCATACACAGCTACCACGGCACCCTCGTGGCGGGGACGATCGGAGCCGTAACAAACAATGGCGTAGGCGTCGCCGGTGTCACCTGGCAGACCAAGATCATGCCGCTGCGCGTGCTGGGTAAAGGCGGCGGGAGTTCCCTTGATCTCGCCGAAGCAATCAAGTATGCAGCAGGCCTCCCGAATCTCTCTGGCGCGCTTCCCCCTCAGCGAGCCCATGTGATCAACATGAGCCTGAGCGCCTGCGCGCAGAACCCCACTGAGCGAGCGGCGGTCGAAGCGGCAAGAAGCGTTGGTATCATCATCGTGGCAGCAGCGGGAAACAATCGTGAAGGGGAGCCGGGGTGCCCACCTGGAGCGTTGGAATTTCCGGCATCCTACGACGGAGTCGTCTCCGTCGCAGCCGTGAATATTCTGCAAAACACAGCTTACTACTCATCCTTTGGTTCGAGAATCGCAGTCGCCGCGCCAGGGGGTGAGATAATCGCAGGGACGGATGTGAATGGGGATGGAAACCCCGATGGGGTCCTCAGCACCTGGCGAAATCCCTTGAACGGGCAAAACAGCTATGCCTTCGCGAGCGGTACTTCAATGGCGGCGCCACATGTGGCAGGCATTGTAGGCTTGATGCTCGCGGTCAATCCGAGGCTCACCCCGCTGGATCTCGACCTGCTCTTGGCCGGCACCCATCAGCAGACTACTCGACGGATTACAACGGACTTGGGGCCGCCCGGAAGAGACAATGATGTGGGTCACGGCCTGATCAACGCCGCACAGGCAGTCCAAGCAGCGATAGAGATAATTGGAGGACCGCCACCCACAGCCTCGATCCTCACTGTCTCTGCCACGCAGCTGAGCTTCGATAGCATGCTCGACACCCTGGCCTTCTCCGCCGTCAACGCAGGAAGCGGAGCGCTCTTCATCAACAGCGTAACGGATAACGTCCCCTGGCTTACGCTTACGCCGGCATCGGGGAACGCGCCACTCAGTCTCCGTGCGCGGGTGGACCGGAGCCTGCTCCCCACGGGAACCCATACAGGACGGATCACCATCGCCTCGAACGCTGACCAAAATCCTAGCGCCACCGTGGATGTCACGGTCAAGGTGAGTGCGGTAGGAGACGGCAATGTAGGGACCGTCTTTGTACTCATAGTCAACCCACAATCGTTCACCACCGTAGCGTGGGTGGAGACAAGCGTGGGACAAGACTATGCGTTCGCCATACCAGCGGTACTGCCGGACGTTTATTTTGTCATCGCTGGGACAGACCGCGATGACAATGGGTTTATCTGTGAGGAGGAAGATGCCTGCGGGCTGTACCCAGACCTGGTGACTATCACCAGCGGCCAAAGTACGCCGACCATCAATTTTACTGTGGCAAATTTTGTGACGTCGCCAGCCACCCTTCAGGCCGCACTGGCCGAACTACCAGGAGTCGACTCAAAACGCCTCGCTCCCCTGCCGGAGAACGGTGGACCTCTCAGACTCCAGCGCCTACGTTGACAGCGCAGGGGCTACCGTCCAAAATTCACCCCGGTTTCAGGCTTTCTCGTCGATGACATCATAACCAGCTCGCTCCAGTGCTCGCTGGACAGCCGGCATCACGGCGGGACTATCGGAGCAGGGCAGCACAGCCAGTTCCGGTGCAGCCTGAAGTTTGGCCAGAAGCTGCGCCGCTTCTGAGCTTGCCAGCTCGTCGCAGGTTTCATACAGGCCCCCCGGACCTTCTTCGATTGTATTGTGGACATCGAGAACGGCACGGATCTTTGCAATGACCGCGGCCGTGGGAGGCGGCATGAGCAACGACGCGATGGCCCCATGGTCGAGCCGAAGCTTCGCTGCGATGGGAAGGGGTTCCCCGCCTCGAATCCGCTGTGCGGCAGGCAAGAGAATCTTTTCCTCCATGCCGATGTGGCGAAGAAGCCCTGCTCGAAATTGATCATAGGCTCCTTGATCCACAGAGCCAACCTGCGCCACAGCCGATTCCAGCAGCCCTTCCAGTCGCCCGTGGTCTTTCACAAGAAAGTCTGTGATTAGTCCTGCTTTCTTGTTCTCTCCTGGTTTCATCCGTCGTCTCCAATTATGTTTTTGACACAACTGCCATCGCCATGGCTGATTCTTCATGCGCGGACAAATTCCACAATGTGGGATTGCAAGACCCGATTCCTTACTTGGCGACCCCCTTCTTGGCACAGGGAACCTGTGACGATCACATGAACGTAGCGGCGGTGGGTCAGAGCGAACCGCCCCCCCTGTTTCGGCATGAACGGAGCGCCCTTGACTTCACTGCATTGAGACCGTACGCTGTGGTCACACTTGCAACCACATAATAAGGAGAGCCCGTGAAGTTCACCAGCGTGCGCGAACTCAAGACCAAGACCTCCGAGATGCTCAGAACCGTCGAGCAAGGAAACACCGTGCTCGTGACCACACACGGGCGGCCAACGGCGATGCTCGTTCCTGTGACAGAAGACGACATCGAAGACGCCTTGCTGGCCTACAGCCCGAAACTGCGCAAGAAGATCGAAGAGGGCCTCAAAGATATCCGTGCAGGCAGAACGATGACCTTGTCTGATTACAAGGTCAAACGGAGCAGGAAAAAGGTCCGTAAGGCATGACCTGCCAGGTTTATCTGTCCGAGAAAGCCCAACGCGACCTTGACGGGTTCTCAGACAAGATCGCCAATCAGATCCTCACCGACTGCACCCGCCTCGGCAACGATCCCATCCCAGACGGAAAACGCATCAAGAAGCTACAGGGGTATAAGGATAACCTGTACCGATTGAGAGCAGGAGACTATCGGGTCGTGTTCAAACGATCCGGAACCCGTATCGACATCGTGCGCGTGCTCAGCAAACCGGATTTCCAGAAAGCCTACTGAATCCTCAGACATGCGTCGCTAACTTTGTCAGACGCCGAGGACTTTGGCGGCTTTTTTCACATCCCCTGGCTTAACCCATAGAATGGCGCCGAAGCGTCCCTGGCCAGCAGTAAGGCAGGTCACCGAGATTATGTTGATCTTGGCTAAGCGGAGTCGATCTGTCAGATCGGCCAGCGCTCCCGGGCGATCATCGCCGTCCACCAGCAAGCACATTTTCGGTCCCTGCACTTTCAACTTATGCATCTTCGCTATGGCCTTGAACGAAGTGGGATCTTCCGGCACCACATCCACTTGTGTGCGGCGACTCCGAGGAAACGCATGCACGGCCAGCAAATTCCCTCCGGCCTCACGCAGCGGAGCCAGCGCGCCGGCCAATGTCCCGGGCTTATCCGCAATCTGCACCTTGAAATATTGAACAGTTCGAACCAGATCAGCCATCATACCCTCCTCTACCCGCCAGAATAGCGGGTATCATCCGACATGAAATGCGTCGCACGAAACATGTGTAATGGAATGATCACCACAAGGACTGACCTCCGCAGGCGTCTCGCAATGATGGGATAGAAGTTGATTCGTGGTATAGCCTAGGCCCCAACCAAGCGGAATGCAATCGGTAAAACCCACTTTCAGGCACAGAATTGCGTCTTCCGACGTTCAATCTTAAAGATGGCCCCCTGTCCTTCCAGCCAGCTCCAACTGATCCTCACTTCGACGAAGGTAGTATCCTCGCGTGCGAACAAGGCTCCGCATTGTTGGGATGCAAGACCCGCCCCCTTATCTGGTGCCTTTGCTAAGACCAATCTTGGGGCAAAGCTGTTTGAGAGGACACTTGCCGCATGACGGTGCTTTCGAAGTACAAAATTCACGCCCCAATGAGATGAAATTCACATGCAGTGAAAATCGAAGTTCACCCGGAATCATTGACTGAAGTAAATCTTCATCGAACTCTTCTGAATCTATCCAGCCCAACCTTTGAGCTACACGGCGGCAATGGGTATCAACTGGAAACACCTTCCTTCCAAGGGAATATAACATCACGCAGCGTGCTACTTTTTTCCCAACTCTCGGCAGCGATGTAAGGAATTCCTCACATTGCACATCTGACATTTTATGCAATGGCGATAGGGATGGTCGCCCAAAACGATCGTTGAGTATTCCAATGATGGATTTGATGGCTGTTGCTTTTTGAGTGAATTGCCCCCCGATATAAATTGGCTTGGCAATTTCTTGAATGGAAGCTCTTAAAAGGTCTGCATAGCATGGGAAACGATTTTTGAAGGACCGGTAAGTCTGCGAGTAGACAGCCTCGGTTGTCGTAACGCTCAGAAGAATAAAGATAAGTTCGTCCAGCGGATTATTTTTGTTGTAATGAGGAAAATCAAAATATCGGCGTTGAAGCAAATTCGCGATTTTCCTTTGTGAAGAACGACGCAATGTTTCCTCTTTTTCAATTTTACAGTCGGTGGCGGACTTGTTAGGTTTTGGGTCACACCGATATCCACAACGCCACGACCGGAGCACAAGGAATTCGGCTCATAGTCCGTCTCATCTCAAGTGGCGAGCGGACCTTCCAAAGTGGTTTTGATGTCGCGAGCACTTAGATAAAAGGAGAAAGAATGGCCGGTCACCAGACCATCCAGACGACGAGCGCTCCGGAGCGTGGAACAGCCAGCGAACACAAGATACTTCCCTCTTCAACCGCAGTACAAGCAGATTGGGGAAAGCCCAAAATAATACCCTGAAAACTTCCTTGCGAAGAATGTATAGTCCTGAAGTAATGTGGGTGGTTAGGATTATATATCCTTTACGGCGTAGATAATTGTGGCAGGCTCACAACAACAAAAGATCGTATATTTATTTGGCGCGGGAGCAACTCATGCTGAAATCGCAAACCTTGAGCCCGATCCTCAGGAAGATACATTTCAGAGAGAACGAGGGCTCCTCATAGGTCACGTCTCCAGAAGGGTTATCGGCATAGCTCAGAGCAGAGAAGAATATCTGGCCGATATCCAGATGATTTCAGCGTAAGCTCCCCCCAATCTGAGACAGTGCAAAAGGAGAACTTTCTGGCACAATAGTCACCTTAGCCAGGAGGTTCCCATGCGCCAATCGAAGTTCACCGAGACGCAGATCGTATCAATCCTCAAGGAGGCCGATGCCGGTCGCCCCGTCAACGAGATCTGGCGAAGCTACGGCATCAGTTCCGCGACGTACTATAAGTGGAAAGCCAAGTACGGCGGCTTAGAGGCTTCCGACATCAAGCGGTTGAAGGAACTCGAGCACGAGAACGGTCGTCTCAAACGCATGTATGCGGATCTCTCCTTGGAGAATGCCGCGTTGAAGGATGTCATCGCAAAAAAACTCTAAGGCCTGTTGAGCGGCGGGAGGTCGTGACCCACCTGGTCACGCAAGGCGGCCTTCCGATTCAGCGGGCCTGTGCCGCAGTGGGGTTGAGCCGGGCGACATACTACCGGCCGGTGGCCAATTGGGCCCAGCGCGATGGCCCGGTCATTGAGGCCTTGACCACTCTGAGCACCACGAACCCCCGCTGGGGGTTCTGGAAATATGTGGATCGGTTACGGAACACCGGCCATCAGTGGAATCACAAACGGCTGTGGCGCGTGTACTGCCAGCTCCGGCTCAATGTGCCGCGCCGAACCAAGAAGCGGGTTCCGACTCGGATAGTCCAGCCACTCGACGTGATCCCGCAGCCGAATGTGGGCTGGGCCGTGGATTTCATGAGCGATACATTGTACGGCGGGCGGCGGTTCCGGACCTTTAATATTCTCGATGAAGGGGTCCGAGAAGTCTTAGCGATCGAAGTGGACACGTCGTTGCCCGCCGAACGGGTCATTCGGATATTGGAACAAGTTACCGCCTGGCGCGGGCAGCCGCAGGCGATTCGGCTCGACAATGGCCCGGAATTCCTCGCCGATCGATTTGCGAGTTGGTGTGCGGACCGAGGGATCGCGCTGCGGTATATTCAGCCTGGCCAACCGAATCAGAATGCCTTTGTGGAACGGTTCAATCGGACCTTCCGCCACGAGGTGCTTGACGCCTACGTGTTCGAGTCGCTGGAGCAGGTGCGCGAGATCAGTGCGGAGTGGATGCGGGAGTACAACGAAGAGCGGCCCCATGACACGTTGGACGGGATGCCCCCGTCCGTGTTTCGGGCTCACCAAACCGTCGGAAATTCTCCTTTAGAAGTGTCTCCTTGACGGGGGAGCTTACGCTCCTACTGCCATATATGCCCCAGCATTTCCGTAAACATCTTTAGCCAACTGTTCATGAGAGCAGTCGAACAAGGAGAGGTCAACGTTATTCTTAAGAAATGGAATTGTCCGATTGTAAATCAACGTGCGATGGCCACGTGGTGACGACCACGATAAGCCCCGCAGAAAAAGCTCTACATCTGTATCGTCTCCAGATAGATCTACCCAGGTTTTGGTCTTAGAATGAAGCCATTTACTGGTTTTGCCGGCAAGCCGAAGGTGGGCAATGATAGAGCGAGTAAGCTTTTTCTGCGCGAGAAATCCACCAACATTACGCATAGACCCACCCAACGTATCGCCCCGCGTGAGGAGAAAGCGAAAGACAAGCTCTTCCACGAAATTGACTCCAGCGGGTTCAAGATATTTTCGAATTAACCCTTCTACTGCCTCTTGTTTGTTGGAAGGCTCCAAATGCTTTGCAGCTTTATCTGATACTCCGGCAGCAGTGAGTAACGCTGTCTGGATTTCTGCAATACCTAGAAGGCCTATCGGGTTTCTTGCCCTGGAGGCCGCTGCCTTCAAGGCTCTCGCTTCTGCCACAAGCGGAGTCGCTCTTCTATTCTTTTCTAAGGCGAGTGCAACGAATCCAGCACGGACGGCTTCATATGTAGTAACGAGGTCCTTGCTGGAATCAAGATGCTGTGAATAGGCTTTGGGCATTCGCTTAGATTTTCCGCCAGACATACACACATTTCCGTAACGGATCGCGCCCGTGAGATCCCATTTGCTGGCTACTGTTGCCCTTTCCACTTGGCAGCACAAGGATTTGGTCGGTCTCAAACCCTAACCGCTCTGCAATCTCTGACAGGATGATATCAACCGACACGCTCGCGCCTGCATAGCGGACATTGTCATTGACCATCATGAGTGGAGCCCCCCGCTTCAGTACGCGAGCGCACTCGGCTATCACGCAAGCCATTTCATAGAAATATCCACGAACCATCCTGGGAATGCCATTATTGTTCAGGAGTTCTTGTTTTTTTTGATCCTCTAGATAGCCAAGGACAGTCTGAAGAAGAACATGTTCATTGCATACGGTAATGGGAGCTTCCCATTTCTTGTTTAATGCCAGAAGATCCTTCGCCCTATTCTCAACCGTGCAACTCAGCATATCTTGTCTAAAACGGATGAGAGCTTCTTCATCGACACCCAACAACGCTAGTTCGAGCGCATATGTGCGGGTATAGTCATAGCGATTACAATATGGGGGGGAGGTAACAATGCAGTCAAAATGGTTCTTTTTTAGTTTCGGTAATAGCGCAAGGCATGACCCAGTGTGTAATGAGATTTCTGTCTTTGCTTGCACTCCTCCAAATAAGTCTTGCGGTATGTCCGCCGACTGGAGATCGTCGACTATTTGCTGCAGTTTATCGTGAATAGCTTTGTCGAATGACAGGACCTCGCCTTTATCGAAGGATTTCTTTCCTTGCCGCCTACCAGAACGATGGTCCCACCGAAGATACTGACCATCTTTCCTGGTGAAACTGATCGATTCAAGAACACAAAGAAGCGCGAAGGTTAAGACGTCTTGAACACGAGCGTTTTCTCCTTCGAAGGCACTGAGAAACTTACCCATCGCCACAAGGGTGCTTTTCGGGTATGCGTCGCGTGTAATCCGCAACTCATTGATCTTTTTCGTTCCAGTGTGTTGTTTCCAAGGGTGTTCTTTCAGCCAAAACTCCAAGCGTCCAATGTCCCTCGGTTGAATATCCCAATCGAGAAGCTGTTTAGTTGTAATCACCCTTTGCCCAATTGGTAAGAGCTCAATCCCTTCAGCTCGCATTCCATGATTGCCCGCCGCGAACAGAGCAGTACCACTTCCGGCAAAAGGATCTAACAGCACTCCATTGGAAATCCGATAACGACTGAGAAGGTATTCCACTAAGCTGGCGGAGAATGCCTCTTTGAATTTGAACCACCGATACACCGCCCTTCCCTTGTTAGCCTGGAAGCTTACAAGCGATCGAGAGAGGTCCTTTTCTACAACTAACTTCTCACTCCATCGTCGTTCCGCGAGAAGGGTTAGCTTGTCGACCTCTTCGAGTGAAGGAGGGCTTGCGACATCGCTGTGAGTGAGGTCAAGCCTGACCGTACGCTTTCGTGCATTTTTGGGAGATAGGGAGGGCTCAATCATTTCCATGTCGGCAGATTACCTGTTTCATCTGAGGAAATCATCCCGTGTTTATCATTACATCGAAATAGACTGCGATGGGAAAGAGGGGAAGAACTGGGAACAGAAAATGGTGCCAATAACCATTCTCGGCACCCGTGCATAGGCTTAATTCAGAACGTGGTGCATCAGTCATCCAGCGAGGCGGTTGGTGTGGTCTCCATTGCGCGCATCGAGCAACCACAGTCCGTCTACCGTTCCCCTTGAGGGCGGACTAGATTGGTCTCCCACTGCGCGTGTCCAACGAGGGTCTTCTGAGACCGCGCGTTGCACGAGCAT
>NEWR02000009.1:108549-200169 GCA_002869885.2 Nitrospira sp. CG24C | reverse complement strand
CCAGATACCAGATTGAATAGCAGCGTGATGACGCCTGAGCGGCTGGGTTGCGAGGCGATGGAATAGGCACGCGTGAGGAGGCGACCGGTCTGCGGATCCGGCATCTCGAACGACACAAATTGGCCAGGTTTAAAATCGATGGTCTTTGGTTCGATCAGCCGCAGATCGAGGCGGCGCACGTCGTGGGTGAGATTCTCGATCGACTCAACTTGTGCGGTATAGGTTTCAATCGGCATGGCGGGGGATTTTAACAGGATGCTGAAACGGTACGCCAGCAGGGGAGGGATGGCCCGGTGAGTCCCCTGTGCTCACGCAATGCGACATCCCCGGCGCGCCTCCCGCCTGGCAACTTTATACTTGACCGATCGTTCCACTATGGAGTATATGTGGCCCCGTCACGAGTTTTGGAGTCCCCTCCCATGTCCCGTCCAAAAGAATTCATTCCCGATGAAGCGATCGAGAAGGCCTTGCAGGTCTTCTGGCACAAGGGCTATGAAGCCACGTCGATGGAAGATCTCCTGACGGCAATGGACCTGAATCGTGGCTCGCTCTACGACACCTTCGGCGATAAACGCCAACTATTCTTAAAAGTGATCGACCGGTACTGCCACGGATTCGTCGGCGAGAAATTCTCGTTGCTCGATCAGCCTGGGCCGGCGCTTCCCACACTCCGTCTATTTATCCGGGGCATGATCGAAGGCGGCCTCGCCGATCCCCAGCGCCGAGGCTGTCTCATCGCCAACACGGTGATGGAACTATCGCCGCATGAGAAAGAGATCGCAGGCACACTCCGCCAGGTCCTCAAGATGGCTGAAGACACTTTCTTTCGGGTCTTAGCCCGTGCCAAACAGCAGGGTGAATTGAAGAAGGATAAAGATCCGCGTGCGCTGGCGCGCTTTCTCACGACGATGCTGCAAGGGACCATTGTGATGATTAAAGCGGGAGCGCCGGCTGACGCGGTGAATCAGACGGCAGAGACTGCACTCTCGATCTTAGACTGAACCGATTTTTTTCGACCTATTATGGAACGTTCGTTCAATACTTATCGCGACAGAAATCGTTCAGGACAGGAGGTGTCCAATGACATGTCCACGTTGTGCTGGGCTGATGGTTCGAGAACAGTATGACAATCTTGAATTCGACTCGGCGGGATATGAGATCTCCGGCTGGCGCTGTCTCAATTGCGGCGCGATTGTCGATCCTGTGATCGCGACTCCTGGACCTCCTCCAATTATTCTGACAGCTCCAGAGGGAGGGAGAATGAAACAATCGGGGGAAGGTCAGTCCGCTCGAAGCGTGGGAGAGGGGGACGAGGGCAGGAACTCCTCAAAAACCTATAACAATCGATGACAGGAGGAGAGGAAGATGCAAGTCGCGATATTGCTGTACGACGGCGTGACCGCGCTCGATGCGATCGGCCCTTACGAAGTACTGCAGTCACCGGGGCTCGGTATTGACGTTCGCTTCGTTGCACGTGAAAAGGGGTTGAAGCGCACAGATTTTGGCCGACTGGGCTTAATGGCGGACTACACCCTTGAGGAAACGCCTAGGCCCGACATCCTACTGGTGCCCGGCACTGCGTATCCGCAAGCGGTGATGGGCGACCCACTGGTTTTGGAATGGATCGCGCAGGTGCACAAGACAACGAAGTGGACCACGTCCGTGTGCACCGGTGCATTGGGCCTTGCCGCCGCCGGAGTACTGCAAGGGCTGAAGGCGACCACGCATTGGCTGGCGCTCGACGTCTTGAAGCAATTTGGTGCGATCCCGACAAAAGAGCGGGTCGTCCGCCAGGGCAAGGTTTTCACCGCCGCCGGCGTTTCCTCCGGGATCGACATGGCGCTCACCCTGGTTGCCGAAGAGTTCGGGGCCGCCGCGGCGCAAACTACCCAACTCCTCATCGAGTACGATCCACAGCCGCCGTTCGATGCCGGCAGTCCAGACAAGGCGCCACCGCTAATCGTGAGTGCCGCGCGCGAGGAATTTCGCAAGCTCAGCCAGAAACCAGGGGTCTGACCCCAATTCACGACCCCACAGGGAGGCAGAAATTCGTGACGAGCATGCCCCCTGCGAAGCGGAAAGCGGTACGCCGAGTCAACAGAACCATCACCTATCAGCCAAGGAGGATCTCATCATGACAGCCGTAGACATCGGGAAAGAAGTGGCAGCACTGTGCCGGCAGGGCAAAAATCAGGAAGCGATCGATCGCTTTTACTCGACGAATATCGAGAGCCTCGAGACCTGTGCCATGCCAGGCATGGAACAGACCCAGAAAGGAATTGCGAAGATCAAGGGAAAGAATCAATGGTGGGTCGACAATCACGAAATCCACAGCGGCACGGTTGAAGGGCCCTATCCCAACGGCGACCGTTTTGTCCTGCATTTCAAGTATGACGTCACGCCCAAACACACGGGGAAACGCATGACACTGGATGAAGCAGGTCTCTACACGGTTCAGAATGGAAAAATCGTCAAGGAGGAGTTCTTCTATTCCATGTAGTCAGACTGAAGCCGTCAGGTGGTATTGACCCGGCCTGGCTGACGTGCTGAACTATACACCTTATTACTTCACCTCATCACACAGGAGGAACGGACCATGGCGACAAAACCGTACAAACAACTCGGATGTCTGGATGTCCAACCGACGGGCGGCTGCGGATTCCAGGTGCGGGCTGAGACCGAGGCGGAACTGATGCAGTTGGTAGCCACCCACGCCAAGCAGTGCCATAAACTGGAGTCAATCCCGCAGGAAATGGCGGCCCAGGTGAAGGCGGCAATCAAGACGGTCACCGTCACGGTCTAAACGAACTCTTGACTGGGGAGCTGTTCCCTGAGCTCATCACTCAGGGAACAGCCCTTCTCAAGGAGTCACCTTTCACAATACACGGAGGCTCCAATGCACCGCTTAATCGGAACCTTCATCCTGTCAATGTTGCTGCTCGGACTCTCCGGCTGCAGCTATCTGTTCTATCCCCGAGCAGGCGACTATGCGATGCAAGCAAAGGGCGCCAGCGGCGTAGAGACGATGGTCAACCTCACGAACATGATGGAAGCCACGGCAGCGAAGGCCAAGGGCGGGAAGGGCGTCGATACCGCCTTCGATGATTTGCACAATCAGTTTCATGCGCTCAATGATGCGTTCTGCGGTGTGACGGAGGCGCAAACCAAGTTGCCGGCTTACGACCTCGCCGTGACGCACAAGAAGGAACTCGGCGCAATCTTCGGGCGCCTGTGGAAATTCAAGGGCGATCAACCGCAGCGCGACCTGCATCTTGATCTCCTGAGTACTGAGTTGAAGGAATTGCGCGAGACGTTGCAGACGATCAAGTAACCTCGTACAGGGAGGGCTCCGATGCCGCGATCGAGGAAGGCGACTTCATCACAACGTAACACCGGCGCTGTAGCGCTGCTGATCGGCACACGCAAGGGGACATTCATCTTGCGCGGCGATCGTACCCGCCGCACGTGGAAACTGTCCGCGCCTATGTTCCTGGGCCACATCGTGCATCATGTGGTGCTGGACCCACGCGACCGACGTACGATACTCATGGCTGCTCGCACGGGACATCTGGGGCCGACGGTGTTCCGGTCCACGGACTTTGGTAAATCGTGGAAAGAAGCAAAAACTCCGCCGGCCTTTCCCAAAGCGCCGGAGGGCCAGAACGGGCGGGTGGTGGATCATGTGTTCTGGCTTACGCCTGGACATCCCGGTGAGCCGGGGCTGTGGTATGCCGGCACCTCGCCACAGGGACTCTTCCGCTCCAACGACGGCGGCGTCACGTGGAAACCGTTTTCGTATATCAACGACGATCCGCAGTACCGCGAGTGGATGGGCAGCGCGCAGGATGGCACCCCGGACGGACCGAAGCTGCACTCGATTCTCATTGACCCACGCGATCCAAAGCACCTCTACTTCGCCATGTCGGGAGGGGGTGTGCACGAATCAACCGATGGCGGACGAACCTTTGCGCCCATGATCAATGGGCTCGAAACAGTCGAGGGGTTCGACGCAGCTACCGTCACGTTCCACGATCCCCACTGTGTCCGGCTCTGTCCGACCAATCCCGACCGTTTATACCAACAGAACCATTGCGGGATCTACCGGATAGACAGACCATCGAACGAGTGGATGCGCATTGGCAGTAATATGCCGAAGAAGATCGGCGATATCGGCTTCCCAATGGTGCTGCACCCGCGCGATGCCAATACCGTCTGGGTATTCCCGATGGACGGCTCGACTGTGTGGCCGCGTGTGAGTCCTGGCGGAAAACCTGCTGCCTACGTCACGCATAACGGCGGGAAGACCTGGACGAGACAGGACAAGGGCTTTCCCCGCGCAAATGCCTGGTGGACGGTGAAACGGCAGGCAATGACAGCAGATGCGCACGAGGCTGTGGGACTATATCTCGGCACGACCAGCGGCGAGGTTTGGGCGAGCCGGACAGGCGGCGCAAGTTGGACTTGTCTGGTCCGGCATCTTCCTGAGATTTACTCGTTGGAAGCAGCGGAGCTCTGACCGTGATAGTCCACATCCCCGGTGCTTTACGTTCTTACACCAAAGAGAAAAGTGAACTGGCGGCCGATGGCCAGTCCCTGGCCGACGTGTTATCAACATTGGATCGTCACTATCCCGGCATACGCTTCCGGATCATCACCGAACAGGACAGGATTCGACCGCACATCAGAATCTTCGTCAACGACAAACAGATAGGGGATCTGTCTGTTGCGCTGCAACCAGACGATCGAATCCACATCATCTGCGCCTTGAGCGGAGGCTGACCCTGCTAATCGTTGTGCCGACATGGCACGGAAAGAACACACATGACACAGCAATCTTCTCAACAGATTATCGAAGGCCAACGGCAGGACTGGAACCGCGTCGCTGGGGGCTGGGAGAAGTGGGATCGGTTTTTCGACGAGCAGATGGCATTTCTCAATCACCGGCTCGTGGCCGATGCGAGACTACGGGCGGGTATGCAGGTTCTCGATCTCGGTTCGGGCACGGGCTATCCCGCCCTGCTCGGCGCACAAACCGTCGGTCCGAGTGGAAGCGTGATCGGGCTGGATCTCGCCGAGCAGATGCTTGCCGCTGCACGTCGCAAGGCCAAGGCGCTGGGCCTCGCGAACGTGACGTTCCGCACAGGCGACGCGACCGCACTACCCTTTGAAGCAAACTCGTTCGATGCGGTGACCAGCCGATTTTGCTTGATGTTTCTGCCGGAGATTCCAAAAGCCGCCGCTGAAATCGCGCGCGTGCTGAAACCTGGAAGCTGGGTCGTTGCGGCTGTCTGGTCTTCGCCTGACAAAAACCCCTATCTCATGATTCCGATCAACGTCATCAAGCAATTCCTCGATCTTCCACAACCAGATCCAACCGCGCCGGGAATTTTCAGGCTTGCAAAGCCGGGCGATCTAGCGGGAATGCTCCAGCAGGCAGGATTCACGAACCTGTCCGAAGAAGAATTCGTCGCCGATGTGCGATTTGCATCGGGAGAAGAATATTATGCCAGCCTGACGGACATCGCCGCGCCAATCCAGAATCTGCTCGCAAAGTTGTCCGACCAACAGAAGATAGATGCGCGTGGGCGCACCATCACCTCTGTCGATCAGTACCGCCAATCGGATGGCATCGCACTCCCTATCGCCGTCCGAATGGTGGCGGCGCGCAAACCACGCTGATGCGCCCATGACGACCACTCACGACGGTTTCAAAGATTATGTGCTGGATCAACTGGCCGATCTGCGCGGCGTCACCTGCCGCGAGATGTTCGGCGGGTATGGACTCTACCAACGCGGAACCTTTTTCGGCATCATCCATAAGGGCCGGCTCTACTTCAAAGTCTCGCCGAAAACGGTCGGCCTCTACAAGGAACAGGGCATGAAGCCGTTCCGACCCAACGCCAAACAGACACTCAAATCCTTCTATGAAGTGCCTGTAGACATCATTGAAGACTCTGAACATCTCGCAGCGTGGGCAACACAGTCCACCAGAGTCACGAAGGCCTGAGTCGATTTCGTAGAGCCTCGTCGTAATCCTCTCTCTGAGTGATCGCCTCTCCTTTCCGTCTGGTTTTTCAACAGGAGCAGGCCTATAGTGGGATCATTATTTTGGATGAGGCCCTTGGGTCTAGCTCTGCAATACAGGCCGCACTCCGTTCGTCGAAGACGATCGACCAACTTTCTCTTGGGATCTTTCACCATGAATCCTGAAACGGTTGCCCACGTATCCACGTGTGCATGGATGATGCGATGTTACTGAGCAGGACTTGTCCCGCCTGTAAGACTGGTGGGACGCAGCTAAGAAAGAATCGCTACTCACAAGGCGATTGGGTTCTCAAGGAATGCCTATCGTGCGGCTTTGTTTTTCTGGAAAATCCTCCTGATTACGCCACCCTACAGGGTCAGTTCCCATGGGAGAACACGTCTGGGATTCAGAATGAAGCACGACGGAAGTCGTACAGTCGCAGCGAGAATGTTGTTCGGTCTGCAATAAGAGGCGTACGGAGCCTTACGAACACCGTGATACGACGGAACAAACACGTTTCGCTTGGTTATCGGTATTTTCGCCAAGGCTGGATCGTCGACCTTGGTTGTGGCTTAGGTAACTTTGGCCCGCTTCCGCCCTCGTGCAAGCTGTTGGGCATTGAGATCTCAAATCAGATAGTGGCTGACGCCCGCCCGATCTTCGAGAGCCGCGGCGGGCGCATTATCCATGCCGACGTGCTATCGGGCCTCCAATCACTGGAGGCTGCGTCCTGTGATGGGGCCTTGGTCGAGAGCTATCTTGAGCACGAAGTGCAGCCGGCAGAAGTGTTGCGAGAACTGTCACGCGTGTTGCGGGCCAAGAGCGCGATTATCCTCAAGTTGCCGAACTACGCTTGCTGGAATCGACGGGTGCGAGGAAAGAAGTGGTGTGGATTCCGGCTCCCCGACCATGTGAATTACTTTACGCCGAACACCTTGCGAACCATGCTCGGACAGCAGGGATTCGAGATTGTCAAATTTACATTCCTTGACCGGTTGTGGACCAACGACAACATGTGGTGTGTAGCTCGGAAAAGGGAACACTGAGCTCCATACCGGAACGGTCCCATCCCACTACAGGCAGGACCGATCATCCAACCTGTTTCTGCGTAGGTCATACCCTCCACTTTTAGTCCCTGTTGCAGGGGCTCCCTTCCAGTTATCTGTAAGCTGCTTTTGTCAGCCTCAGAATCGCTTGATATTGTAGAAGATCAGGCCCCTTTGCCCCAGGGATACTATTCCAGGGGAAGGCATCGCCCTTGCTCTCTCCGGGAGTATTACAGACCGGTGGGCAGAGGGAGGGTTGTATGGAGCCGACTGCGCCAATTCCACAGTCACCAGCAAATGGTGCAGGACACCGCTTTTCTTTCTTTCGTTCATGCACGATGGTCGCCTGTGTTTGCCTCTCAGTATTCGGCACCGCCTCGGCTGTGATGTCCGCATCGACGCCGCCCCAAATACCGCTCTTCGCGGAAACCGCATATGTATCGCCCCCTCCGATCGCCCAGGCCCTGCCGGAGCCCCGGGCGCTCAAACGATGGGTGCGGCGGCAACGTACCATGACACTCAACCCCGCAGCATTGGATGTTATGAATCGCCCTCGTGCCGAGGCCCAAACCGACGTGACCCTGAACTTCTTCGATACCGGGCTTCGAACGCTGAACCTTGACCAGCCGCGCGAGTACCCCAAACAGACAAAGGTCTGGCGCGGGCGGCTGCGAGGAGAAACAGGAAGCGACGTAACCTTGGTGACTCACGGCACGACTATGACCGGAACGATTCTGTCGAACCACCGTCTGTACAAAATCGAGGCGGCCGGCGGAAACCTTCATCGCCTCGTAGAAGTGGATGAAGAAGCCTTACCCCCGGATCACCATCCCATCGTCGTGGCCGACGATGATCCCGTTGCGGCACCTCCCACGGAAGGAACCTCACGGCAGACCGATACCACTGCCGCAGCAGCGGGTGATGCTGTTGTCGACTTGCTGGTCGTCTATACGTCTGCGGCAAAAACCCAGGAAGGTGGCCAGGCTGCGATGGAAGCGTTGATCGCATTGGGCGTCGATTCGGCAAATCAAGCCTACAGTAACAGCCAGATCGCTATGCAGCTCCGGCTCGTCCATACGGCCGAGGTATCCTACACGGAATCAGGCGCTATCGACGCTGATCTCACCCGCTTGCGTAGTACGACCGACGGGATCATGGACCAGGTGCATCAATTGCGAGACCAGCACAATGCCGATCTCGTTGCGTTGATCGTGGACGACGGCGGCGGCTTTTGCGGCATCGCGTACGTGATGGCAAACGGTCCACGTGCCGGCTTTGCCAGTTCTGCGTTCAGTGTGACGGCTCGCGATTGCGTCGCGAACGATACCCTCGCGCACGAATTGGGACATAACATGGGCAACGCACACGACCGGGCCACGGGTGGCACGGGTGTGTTCGCCTACTCCTACGGTTATCGCGACGAAGTCGGACGGTTCCGGACGATCATGGCCTATGCCTGCCCGACTGTGTCCTGCCCGCGCGTGAAGTATTTCTCCAATCCACGACTCCTCTACAACGGACGCCCTCTCGGTATCGATCACAGCGTCAATCCGACGAACTCCGCGGACAACGCGCGCTCCCTGAACGACGTGCGTCAGATCGTGGCCGCGTGGCGCACAGGGACCACGGACGTGACGCCTCCCGCGGCGCCGGCAAACTTGCGGATTATTTCCCCTTGACCGGAAAGGCTTAGACAGGATCGGCCCCACTCCATTATTTCATGATCGCGCCGAACCGCATCCCTCTATATAATGAGGCGGCCAACGTTAGCCGGGTACAAGGGAATAACTCTGTGGTCTACCGATTCAGTTATTTTATTCTCGCCGCAGTGCTCGGCGGTGTCTGTAGCCAGATCTCATGGGCTGATGAACGCCCGGCACCAAAGAGCTTGTGGCAGACAGCCCTTCCTCCTCCCGCCGCTGCCGATCAGCCTGCAACGATGCGAAAGCCTTGGGTCCTCCGAGATCGAGAGATCGCACTTGATCTCCCACTCCTTCAAGTATTAAAGGATGCCGGAGCTAGGCCCCATCCCAGAATCACCATTGAGCTCTTTGATGGCGCCAGCCACGAGCTGGATATCACGTCGACGGTCTCCCGCAGCAACGATAGCGCCGTCATCCGTGGCACATTTAAACCGCCTTCGAAGGGAGACTTTACCTTTGTCGCAAGCGGCAATCTCCTTGTAGGAACCATGCAGCTGGGCGATCGCCTCTACAAGACCGAACACATCGCGAATGGCCGACTGCGGCTGCTAGAAATCGACCCGGAAAAATTGCCGCCGGATTGAGCCTCGCACTATCCAGCCGTGGCGATTCCCTGCGCTCTATGCCACACTGATCCATGCCTCGGCAATCGACAATCTGGACCATCGGCCATTCGACCAGACCGATCGGTGAGTTCATGAATCTCTTGCGCGCGCATGAGATCCACCTCCTCGTAGACGTCCGAACGATTCCACGCTCACGACACAATCCACAATTCAATACGGACAGGTTGGCCGAGAGTCTGAAAGAGGCTGGCCTCCTCTCTCTCCACATGCCGTCGCTTGGGGGCCTTCGAAAGGCTCGGAAGGATTCGATCAACGACGGATGGCGCAATGCCAGTTTTCGCGGATACGCCGACTATATGCAGAGGGAAGAATTTCAAAGTACCCTTGAAGAGCTTATGGCCTATGGCACGGACACGAGGACGGCGATCATGTGCGCCGAGGCTGTCCCTTGGCGCTGCCACCGCTCGCTGATCGCCGATGCGCTGGTGAGCCGTGGCTGGGAGGTCAGGCATATCCTCTCGCAGGTCAAGGCAGACGAACATCGACTGACTCCATTTGCAGTCATCGACGGAGATAGACTCGTTTATCCTCAACCAGCCGATCCTCTTGATCCGCCCCGACTCTTCTGACGCATGTGGTACTCGTGGCTTGCCGACCTGATCCTTTGCGTTCTCGTCGGTCCCTCTGGCCACGTCATCGGCATCGATATGACCGACACGATGCTGGCCATCGCCCGAAAGCATGCCCCCCTCGTCGCAACCAATCTTGGATACGCCTCCTCCAACGTCGAATTTCGCAAAGGGACGGCGGATGCGATACCGGTGATCGACGGCACGGTCGATCTGATCATCTCCAATTGTGTCATCAACCTGGCGCCGGATAAACGGAAGGTCTTCAGGGAAATGTTTCGCGTCGCTAAACCGGGTGGGCGATTTACAATTTCCGACATCGTGGCCGACCAGCCAGTTCCGCAGTATTTGGTGCATGACGCTGAAAAGTGGGGGGACTGTCTCTCTGGAGCGCTGACGCTTGCCGACTATATTGGGGGAATGGTGGGAGCTGGCTTCTTGGGCATTCATCTGATCAAGTCCTCGCCCTGGCAGAAGATCGACGGCATTCACTTCTTCTCCGTCACCTTGACGGGATATAAACTTCCCGCGAGTGCGCTTGTGTCGGACGTTCGTTATGCCACGCTCCGCGGGCCGTTCAGCCGAGTGGTTGATGAACTGGGCACGACGTACCTCCGGGGCATTCCCCAGCCCATCACGCCAGAGACTGTCTGCCTCTTGAGCCAAGCTCCGTTAGTTTCTCACTTTATCCTGTCCTCCAGCCCACTGTGGTTGGATCGAGCCGACAATCGATGGACTGCGGTCTACCCGGCAGATACTCCATGTGCCTGGCAAGGGCATTTTGCCATGCTCGCCGGACCCTTCGTCGAAGCCGCCGATGACGATCACCATCAGTATCGCCGAGGCGAACCGCTGGAGATCTGCTCCAAGACGCTACAGGTATTGGAAGGCGACGCCTACGCTCCCCATTTTGCGATCATCAACCGCGCAGGCCAGAGCGTCATCGGTGAGGCCGTGACCTGCGCCCCCAATGGGAGCTGCTGCTGATGCATGATGACGCTGAGTCACGCAGATGATCTGGATGATCGATCCCGAAACGGGCCATGACATTGTGAAAAAAGTCCTATGGCGCTGACCCTACTGGGACAACAGAGCCCCCTCGCCTCCTCAACGGCGCAATTGAAGATACTCGGGAGGACCGTGAGCTGCCCCCCCTTCGAGACGCAACTCGATCGCATCGGCCTGCTCCCGCTTCGCGCCACCGGGATCACCGTCTTTCAGATCAATCTCGGCAAGCTCTGCAATCAGACATGCAGACATTGTCACGTTGATGCGGGCCCGGATCGCACCGAGAGCATGGCTCGCGAAACGGCAGAGCAGTGCATCCGCGCGCTCGCTCAGACCGATATTCCGACGGTCGATATCACGGGGGGGGCACCGGAACTGAACCCCAATTTTCGCTGGCTGGTTGAACAGAGCACAGCACTGGGTCGCCACGTGATGGATCGCTGTAACTTATCTGTCTTGCTCCTCCCCTCCCAAGCGGATTTGGCAGAGTTCCTCGCCAGGCATCGTGTGGAAATCGTCGCGTCGCTGCCCTATTACCGCGCCGGCCAGACCGATGCGCAGCGGGGCGAGGGCATTTTCGAGAAATCGATCCAGGCGCTGCGCCTCCTCAACCAACTCGGCTATGGACGACCCGGCAGTGGATTGTCTCTGAATCTCGTCTGTAATCCGGTCGGAGCCTTTCTCCCTCCCCAGCAAGAAGCGATCGAAGCGCAGTTTCGAAAAGAACTCCGGGCTCGCCATGGTGTCGAGTTCAACCATCTCTATACGATCACCAACATGCCAATCAGCCGGTTTCTTGAGTTTCTCCTGGAGAGCGGCAACTACGAGCAGTATATGGAACGATTGGCCAACGCCTTCAATCCCGCTGCCGCGGCTGGCGTCATGTGCCGCTACACCATCTCAGTGAGTTGGGACGGCACCCTGTACGACTGTGACTTCAACCAGATGCTTGATCTGCCGGTGGACCATGGCGCGCCCGCCCATATCCGCGACTTCGATCCAGTTCAACTCAATCGGCGACAAATCACAACGCGCAACCATTGCTACGGCTGCACGGCAGGAGCCGGGTCCTCCTGCGGCGGAACAGTCACCTGAATAATTGTCGATGGCCAGTCCATCGAGGTATTTAGATGAGTACATGTCGTGCCTTGTTTATGCTGAAAAAATACGCACCTCTGGTTGCTCTATCGATGGCAGTTCTCATGTACATCCCGGCGTCAGTCGAAGCCCAGAGTGCCGCCGCGGATCAATTGACTGGGAAGCTTGTGATTACCGGCGCAAGCACCCTCGCCCCGCTTATCGCTGAAATCGGCAAGCGCTTCGAGAGCCTCTACCCAACCGTACGCATTGATGTGCAGAGCGGAGGCTCGTCACGCGGCGTCGCCGATGCCCGCCAAGGCCTCTCCGACATCGGCATGGTCTCGCGGGCGATGAAGGAGGATGAGCGGGATCTCTCCGCGTTTCCGGTTGCCCGCGACGGTGTCTGCCCCATTCTCCATCGTGAGAATCCTGTGCAGGCCCTCACTGACGAGCAGATTGTCGCGATCTATACAGGCAAGATCACCAATTGGAAGGCGGTCGGTGGGGTGGATGCACCGATCACCGTCGTCAACAAGGCTGACGGGCGATCCACGCTGGAAGTATTCCTACAGCACTTCAAGCTGAAGAGTTCGGATATAAAGGCACAGGTTGTGATCGGTGACAATGAGCAGGGAGTCAAGACCGTGGCCGGGAATCGCAATGCGATAGGGTATGTGTCCATCGGGACGGCTGAATACGACGCCGTTCGCGGGGTACCCATTAAGCTGCTTCCGGTCGGAGGCGTAGCGGCCTCCACCGAGAACGTGCAGAAAGGAGTCTTTCCACTTTCCCGGCCCCTGCATATCGTGACCCGGACTTCACCGGCAGGATTGGCCAAGGCCTTTATCGAATTCGCCCAATCAAAGGCAGTGTATGATCTCATTAGGCAGCAATACTTCGTCCCGTTGGCAGACTGACCAGCTCCTACTCTGGTTGCTGCGAGGAGTCGCCGTGATTGCGGGAACGATCGTGCTTCTGATCGTGACGTTCCTCGCCATGGAAGCGTTTCCGGTCTTGCGGCATGTGGGCATCACACGGTTCTTTACCGATCCTTCCTGGCATCCCGCCGAAGGTTTGTACAATCTCACACCGATGCTGTGGGGAACCCTGTTCGCTACGGTCGGCTCCGTCCTGATTGCAACACCACTGGGTATCCTCTCCGCAGTGTTCTGTCATTACTATGCGCCGCCGGCAATTGCACGACCCTACCGACGGCTGATCGAGCTCCTCGCGGGTATTCCCTCAGTCGTCTATGGATTCTGGGGCCTCGTCGTGCTCGTTCCACTGATCGGGGCGATCCGCCCACCTGGGCCGAGCCTGTTAGCCGGAATCGTCATCCTCACGATCATGATTCTGCCCACGATCGCCTTAATGGCTAACGCCAGCCTCACCAACGTACCCCAGCAGTATGTGCGTGGCGCGGCTGCGTTGGGGCTGTCGCGCTGGGCGACCATTCGGGGAGTCGTGTTCCCAGCGGCCAAATCAGGATTGTTCACCGGCGTCATCCTTGGGACCGGCCGGGCCATCGGAGAGACAATGGCCATTCTGATGGTCTGCGGGAACGTGGTACAAACGCCTGACAGTCTGTTCAGTCCAATACGTACGCTGACCGCCAACATTGCGCTCGAAATGGCCTACGCACTCGGGGACCATCGCGCCGCGTTGTTCGTCAGCGGCCTCGTCCTAATGGCGATGATAGCGGCGCTCGTCGCCGCCGCAGACTGGATCAGCCACGGAAGAGTTCATGGTTAAAATGATGGAACGAAATCTTGATGGGCGGGAATTACTCGCCTCGACCTTGGTGTGGAGCGCGGTAGCTCTCGTGACCGCCACCTTCTGCTGGCTTTTGGGCGATATCATCTGGCACGCTCTGAGTCACATCACTTGGACGTTTCTGACTACTCCCCCTCGGAATGCCGGGCGCGAAGGCGGGATCGGTTCCATTCTTATCTCAACGACATTGATCTTGGGTGTCTGTCTTGGCGTGTCCGTTCCTATCGGCCTCGGCACCGCGGTTCTGCTAGCGGAGTTCACCACGGATGACAGTCTGTTCGGGCGGCTGACACGCCGCAGTCTCGATGTGCTGTCTGGCGTGCCGTCGATCGTTTTTGGGCTCTTCGGTAACGCCTTCTTTTGCAAGACACTGGGACTAGGCTTCTCGATCCTCTCCGGCGGTCTGACGCTGGCCTGCATGGTGTTGCCGATCCTTATCCGTTCGACGGAGGAAGGATTCCGCGCCGTGCCGACCGGCTACCGGCTCTCCGCCGCCGCCCTAGGTCTCTCACGGACCACGACGCTAGTGCATCTCTTGTTGCCGGCGGCCGTGCCAGGACTCCTGGTAGGTCTGGTGCTGGGAATGGGTCGAGCCATTGCGGAAACGGCTGCACTCATCTTCACGAGCGGCTATGTGGATCGTATGCCGGAATCGCTGCTCGATTCCGGTCGGGCTCTGTCTATTCACATCTTCGACCTCTCGATGAACGTCCCAGGAGGGGACGCCAATGCCTATGCCTCGGCGTTGGTATTGGTCGTCTTACTGCTCGCGATTAATGGAACGGCGTCGTGGTTGGCCGAGCACTGGTTGCGCCGGAGGATCGTCACAATATGAGGCCATCTACCCCCATACCAGGTATACAGCCTTGGGTTTCCTTGGAGGAGCGACCGGCCTGTTGCGTCCCCAAGCCGCTCATCGACGTCGATCAGCTCAGCTTGCATTATGGCCAGAAGCCCGCATTCCACAACGTGACACTCTCGATCAACCAAGGATGTATCACGGCGCTTGTGGGCCCGTCAGGTTGTGGTAAGACCAGTTTTCTCACCTCGCTGAATCGCCTGACCGATCTCATCCCTGGATGCCGGCTATCGGGGCGCATCCTCCTCGACGGCCTCGACGTGTTGGCTCCGCACACCGATGTGATCCGCTTGCGCCGACGTGTCGGCATGATTTTCCAAAAGCCGAATCCGTTCCCCCTCTCGATCTGGAAGAACCTGGAATTCCCCTTGCGCGAGCACGGGCTCAGAGATCGGGAACAGATTGCCATCAATATCCAGACAGTCCTGCGCGATGTGGGTCTGTGGGACGAGGTCAAGGACCGCCTGCATTCACCGGCATTGGCACTGTCAGGTGGCCAACAGCAACGATTGTGCATGGCCAGAGCGCTGGTTCTCTCGCCAGAAGTGCTTCTGATGGATGAGCCCTGCAGCGCGCTCGATCCGCTCTCCAGTGGCGTCGTCGAAGACCTGATCGTCGGCCTGCGGAGTCGTTATACCGTGTTGATCGTGACCCATAATCTTGCGCAGGCCCGTCGCATCGCAGATTACGCTGCCTTGTTCTGGGTGCAAAACGGAGCTGGGCAGCTGATTGAAGCGGGGACGGCTAAGCAGATATTTGAAGAGCCCCGTGATCCGCTGACTGCGGCCTATGTGAGCGGAATGCGAGGATAGATGTTGTCATTGACTGAAACACAGGGCCTGCCGGATTGCCGGGCACCGGTCAATTCATACAGGCAACGCTCGCAATCCTTGAGCCGATTGAGAAAGTCCCGTTGCGCCTCATCTCCAAGCGCGAGGCACAGTTCCGCTATTTTGGCCCGACTTTTCCCCTAAGCACAGGCATCCCATCATGCACATCAAGAATGCATGAGGAACCAATCTGGAAATTATCGTGATTGCGTCGCTTCTAGACAGTCTGCTAAGGTGGCGCGGACAGAGATCCTCTCAATTATCTTCGGTCAAATACTTCGTATGGTTTGGGACCCCAAAGATCCTTGGAGTAAGAAGAGCGACCCGCTTGAGGAGGCCCTCAAGCAGGCCCAGTCGCAATTCCAGAATCTGCTGCCCTCATTCAAGAATCTGATGCCCTCCAGCGGTTTCAGAAATGTTGCCGTGGCGGGATTGCTCGTCTTTGTTGCTTGGCAGAGTGTCTTTATCGTCGCCCCGGATGAGGAGGGCGTCGTCAAGCGGTTCGGCGCCCCTGTCAGAACCGTGGGACCCGGCCCTCACGGGAAGATCCCTTTTATTGAAACCGTCCTACAACCGAAAGTCCAAAAACTCCACCGCATCGAGGTAGGCTTCCGGACAGATCGGCAAGGCCGCCAGCAAATGCTGGCGCAAGAAGCCTTGATGCTTACCGGTGACATGAACATCCTGGCCATCGAATTTATTGTGCAATACAAGATCAAAGAATCGGCAAATTATCTCTTTAGCGTTGCGGAAATCCATGAGACGATTGGCAAAGCTGCCGAGGCCTCTATGCGGGAAGTGGTCGGCAAGGGCAAGATCGACGAGGCGCTGACGACCGGCAAAGCCCAGATCCAGCAGGACACCCAGGTACTCCTGCAAACCCTTCTTGACCAGTATCAGGGCGGCATCCAGGTCGCAGCCATCCAGCTCCAGGACGTCAGCCCTCCCGAGGCCGTGGCGGCTGCGTTCAAGGATGTAACGAATGCGAAGGAAGATCGAGAAAAACTGATCAACCAGTCTCAGAGCTATCGCAACGACATCCTCCCCAAAGCCCAAGGTGAAGCGGCTCAGGTGGTGAACCAGGCCAAGGGCAACGCCCAGGCACGGCTGAATCGCGCCCAAGGTGAGGCCAACCGGTTTTTGGCAACCCTGAAAGAATACAATCAAGCTAAAGACATCATCAGCAAGCGGATCTATATCGAAACCATGGAAGAAATCCTCCCGAACGTCGAAAAAATCATCATTGATGGCAAGGCAGCCGATCGTATGCTTCCATACCTTCCACTCGATCGCCACAAACCCATGACCAGCACCCCCACTGAAGACCACAAACCATGACCAAACAGGGATTCATCATTGCACTGGCGGTGGCCATCAGCGGGTTGTTTTTCCTAGGCGCCTCACCGCTCTTCACCGTAGACATCACCCAGAATGCGATCGTGGTCCAACTCGGGAAGCCTGTTCGCAATATCACAGAGCCGGGGCTCTACGTGAAAGTGCCGTTTATTCAAGAGGTCACCTACTTCGATAAGCGCCTGCTGGACTACGACTCAGATGCGCAAGATGTGATCACCCAGGACAAGAAAACCCTCCTACTTGACAACTACGCCAAATGGCGGATTGTCGACCCACTGAAAGTCTATCAGAACTTTCAAACTCAACGGGGAGCGTTGCAACGGCTCAACGACATTATTTACTCAGAACTCCGGGTCGAACTCGGACGTCATGATCTTCTAGAAATCGTCGCGGACCACCGTGCTGATCTCATGAAAATCGTAACCCAGCGGTCGCATGAAAAAGCGTCCGCCTATGGGATCGAGATTCAGGACGTGAGAATCAAACGTGCCGATCTTCCTGAGCAGAACGAGAAGGCCGTGTTTGCCAGAATGCAAGCTGAGCGGGAACGACAAGCAAAACAATACCGTGCAGAAGGCGCTGAGGAAGCGCAGAAAATCCGTTCAGAAGCGGAAAAGGATCGGGAGATTATTCTAGCTCAGGCGTACAAGGAATCGGAAGAGTTGCGAGGCGCAGGGGATGCGAAGGCTTTCAAGGTCTATGCCGACGCCTACCGGCAAGATGTTCATTTTTTCGAATTTACTCGTTCGATGGAAGCCTACAAGAAAACCTTCAAAGACAAGTCCACCCTGGTGATGAGTCCAGACTCAGAATTCTTCCGCTATCTTAAGCAGCGCTAATCTTCAGGACAGTCCCATTATCTCGCCTGTACCTGGATCGATTCCAATGCGTTCCCCCGCCGGCTTCTTGGGCAGCCCCGGCATGAGTTGAATACCTGCGCAGACCGCCGTCAGAAACCCAGCCCCTGCGAGTATTCTCACCTCTTTGATTGGCAGCGTAAACCCAAACGGGCGCCCCTTCAATGCCGGGTCGTGCGACAGTGATAACGGCGTCTTGGCCATGCAGATGGGCAACTGATCGAGTCCGAGCTGCTGCGCCACCTCAATGTCTCGTTCGGCTTGTGCATCGAACGACACGGACGAAGCTCCGTACATCTGCATGGCAATGGTCTGGATTTTTTTCTTAATCGGCCAGGCGGCGTCATATAGATGCCTAAACGTAGACGATTTCGCTGCGGCGCTGACCACTGCCTCTGCCAACTCTTCAGCCCCTTTCCCGCCATCGGCCCAATGGGTTGAGACCGCGGCATCCACCGCCCCAACCTCTCGAGACCGTTCTCGAACCCATTCCAGCTCAGCCACCGGGTCATCGATAAAGGCATTGACCGCCACCACTACTGGCACCCCATGGGCTTTCACGTTCGCAATATGCTGCTCCAAGTTCGCAAAGCCCTTTACCAATGCCTCCTGGTTGGGCCCGGTAAGCCCTGCCGGAAGCGGTGTTCCAACTTTGACCGCTCCTCCTCCGCCATGAAGCTTGAGCGCGCGAAGCGTCGCAACCACCACAGCCGCCGCAGGCTTGAATCCTGAACGACGACACTTGATGTTGAAAAACTTCTCCGCCCCGAGATCGCTCCCAAATCCAGCTTCCGTAACGACATAGTCCGCACAACGCAATGCAATAGCATCGGAAAGAATCGAACAATTCCCATGGGCGATATTACCGAACGGACCCGTATGCACGAATGCTGCGGTTCCCTCCAGCGTCTGAACCAAGTTTGGCAACAGCGCTTCTCTCAGCAAGACCGCCATGGATCCGGCACATCCAAACTCTTCTGCCCGCAAGGGCTTACCATCGGTTGTAAATCCAATAACGATCTGCCCAAGCCTCTGTCGCAGATCAGCTTGACTCAATGCCAATGCGAGCATCGCCATGACTTCGGAAGCTTCGGTGATCACAAACTGGCCCGTGCGACCCGCAGTCCCCTCTCCCAGCGAGACTTGCCGTAACGCCCGGTCACTGACTCCCAACGTCCGTGGCCAGGTGATCCGGTTGGGATCCACTTTAAGCCCGTTCCCATGAAACAGGTGATTATCCACAAATGCTGATAAGAGATTGTGACTGGCAGATACAGCGTGGGCGTCGCCAGTCAGATGAAGATTGATATCTTCCATCGGAAGGACTTGCGCCCTTCCTCCTCCCGTACCCCCCCCTTTGATCCCAAACACCGGCCCTAATGAAGGCTGGCGAAGCGTGACGGCCGTTCGATGGCCAAGGCGGGAAAGACCCATGGCAAGCCCGATGGAAGTTGTCGTCTTACCTTCTCCCAGCGGGGTCGGATTAATGGCGGTCACAAGGATATACCTGCCGAGAGGCGTAGCGTGAAGTCGCTCGAGTACATCAAGCGAAACCTTCGCCTTGAGTCTTCCATATGGAAAGAACTCGCTGGTCTGGATGCCAAGCTGGTCGGCAACGTCCTGAATTGGACGCGCCTTTACTGATCGGTTGATCTCAATATCTGTCATAGGCTGAGTAACGGCACAATCTCTACAACCGTAGCAGAGCGGCAGTATAGCATAGGAATTGAGCCGATTCGGTGGCTGTGTTGGATGAAAGAGGTAGATTCAGTGTGGCCTTGTCATCAATCTAATCGGTTGATGACAAGCCAGTGATTAAGCGGGAAGCCGTAACTATTCGAGGATGTACTTTACCGGATCTAACGCCTGACCATGAACCTTGACCATGTAGTGCAAGTGGGGGCCCGTGGCTAGTCCCGTACTGCCAACCAAGGCAACGACTTCTCCACGCTTTACGCGCTGCCCTTCTTTCACTAACGATTTGGCCAGGTGGCCGTAGAGCGTTTCTATGCCGAATCCATGGTCAATTTTTACAACATTCCCCAGTTTAGGATCGAACCCGACTGCTGTCACTCGGCCTTGAGCCGGTGCCTGGATAGGTGCATTGGCAGCAGCTCCAATATCTAGCCCATCATGCCATGCGGGCTTTTCTGTAAATGGAGAAACCCTTGGCCCAAACCCGGAAGTGACCCACCCCTTTACCGGCCAAATTGATGGGGTCGCTGCCCATCGAGAGGACTTGTTTTCGGCAGCTAACGACAACTCTTCAAGCGACTGTTCCTGAATCGTAGCTTCCTTCGACAGCCAATCGATACCCTCCTTGACCGAGGCAATCATTTCCTGCTCAGTAACATCGTTCGAACCTCCAGATAGGCTCGTTTGGCCAACCAGAGCATTCTGACCAGCTTCTACTGAACTGAGGCGCTGAGCCCCATTGTCGCTCGTGAGGGCCTTCTCATAGGAAGGAAGAGTATTGCCATCAGGAAGGGGACCATCCACACCACCTCGGCCATTAACCATGTCCCCAGTTTTGGTAGGCTCAATTCCCAGCATGACACGAAGCCGCTGATTGACTTCCTTCATACTCGTTAAACGCTTCTTCAGATCATCAACCGCGCCAGAAAAGGCTGCGGTCTGTTCCCGCGCACTCATGGCTTCATCACGGAATGCCGACAATTCCCAAACCTCACCGGTTCTTACCACATAATGCGAGATGACAAGAATATCGACTAGAACAAAAATAGCTCCTGCAATCAATAGCTTACTAACAAATTTGCGGTGAAAACTAAACCGTAGTGGCTTAGCAGTTGAGCCACGAAAGATCACTACGGTATAGGCATCGCTGTCTTCTACGCCATTCACTTGTCCCATGATCTTCACCCCCTGCTGAATGGGCTCACCCGCCTCCTACAATAATTCACTGCGAGTGTACCGACCCAGGTTGCTTCAGTCAACCCTAACTTTGGTAATGCCCTGTCACTATCTATTAGCTGTGGGTCTCTTCACATACCCACCCAATATATTGCTCAAAACCTTCTTTAACCGGTAACGCGATGATCTCAGGAGTCTCATACGTATGCATCGTCTTGATCGCCCTCTCAAGTGCACGATACCGCAGCCTTGTAGATTTCAATATCAGCAGAACCTCTTTGGCTTTGACGACCTTTCCCTTCCAATGATAGATCGACTGAACCCCTGTAATGATATTTGCGCAGGCAGCCAGCCGAGCATTCACCATTCCTTCGCCAATCCTGACCGCTTCTTTCTGACTGTTCACCGCAACCAAAACCACAAGGATTTGCGCTGGTGACTTCTTCATAAGGGGCGTAACCACTGCAAAACAACTTTTCGGTCCTGCGATGCCCCCCGCCATTCTCTCTCGATAGAATAATAAAGCAATTCCTGGGCCTACTACAGAAAAATCAAGTGATTATTGCAATTTATCAATATCTTATGATTTCAAGTTCAACTCTACTGTTTGCCAGCTCTTCCCCCATGCCTAAACCTAAGTTGGTATTACCACATAAAGGCGAAATATCAACAAAAATGTACATTCCCTCACTCTATTTCTCAAAAAAAAGATACCGCCACCACTAGTTGCTTACGTCTATCTCAGATAAGGCCGGACTGAGTGAGCTGTCGGCCCCATTGACTCAGGCTCATTGACAAGCTTTTCACCCCTCACATAAGATAATGATCTTAAACAAGGAGGTCTCTCAATGGACTTCGCCATTTCCCCAAAAGAACTTAAGAAAAGCCTTGATAACGGAGACAAGTTAGTTCTGGTTGATGTGAGGGAGGAATGGGAATATTCCCTTGCAAAGGTGGATGGCTCAATCCTAATTCCCCTCGGAACACTTCCTCAATCGCTCGCTCAATTAAACCGCGACTCCGAGATCATTGCGATCTGCCACCATGGCATGAGAAGCGCCGATGCAACGAACTTCCTGCTTCAACAGGGATTTCCGAAAGTGAAAAACTTAGTGGGAGGGATCGACGCCTGGTCAACCCAGGTAGATGGAACCGTCCCTCGATATTGACCAGCCCCACCAAGGCCCGCGAGCACAGGCTCTTCCTCCTACCTGAACGACACAGTTGATTCTACCCCATGCGCTCACGGAAATAATCGACGGTACGTTTGAGCCCTTCACTGAGTTCGGTCCTTGGCTCCCAGGACAATTCTTGACGGAGCTTGCCCGAATCAATCACGCTCCGTACCTGTTCGCCACTTTTGGCTGGCCCATGAACTTCCTTGCATGTCGAATTTGTGTGAGAGATCAAAATCCTGAGCAAATCGTTGATTGAGGTTTCTTCCCCCGTTCCAACATTATACGTCCCTTGTGTTTCCTGCCCCATCACCGCAAGATTTGCCTCAACGACATCTTCGACATAGACGAAATCTCGCGTTTGCCGTCCATTGCCATTGACGATCGCTTGCTCGTTATTCAACAGCTTCTGAATAAAGATCGCGACCACGCCGGCCTCTCCATCTGGATCCTGACGTGGGCCATACACATTGGCATAACGCAAATTCACCATTTGAAGTCCGCTGACCCGTTGATAGTAAGATAGATACTGCTCCCCGCACAGCTTGCTGATGCCGTAGGGCGATAGAGGCCGCATGACATGAGACTCTGGGGCAGGGTAGATCTCCTGCTCGCCGTAGATGGCTCCACCGGAAGAAGAGAATACCACCTTACGGACACCATGCCTGACCGCTTGCTGCAATACATTCAACATCCCAAGGACATTCACCTGAGCATCAAAAATTGGATCATCCACAGATTTTCGAACGTCCATCTGTGCAGCAAGATGCATGACAATATTGGGCCGTTCGTTACGAAACACCCGTTCAAGCCGCCAACTCTGAATATCTAGCTTGCAAAAACGAGCGGCGCGATTGAGGTTTCGCCGCTTCCCCGTGGACAGATTGTCCACGACAACAACCTCGTGCCCTTCCTGGACAAGACGATCGACCAAATGAGACCCGATAAAACCGGCGCCTCCGGTCACGAGTACCTTCATGCATGCCCCCATCGCATATGAATCTGTGACATCATCTGCCCAACTCCTATCAAATCAACTTGTTCTTGCGCGTGCAAAACCAACAAGAATCTCCCGATTCCCTTTTCGCCCTACGACTGGAGAGTCGAGCACGCCTTTCAGCTGAAGCCCCAACTGAGCGGCACAGGCAATGACCTTCTCAGTCACCGCCTCACGTTGCGCATCATCTCGCACGATTCCCCCTCTCCCCACCTGCCCCTTACCGACTTCAAACTGTGGCTTCACTAATACCACGACCACTGCGGAGCTATTGAGTAGGTGGATGACCGAAGGCAACACCAGCGTCAGAGAAATAAAAGACACATCGATCACCGCCAGGTCGATCGGTTCAGGAACCGTTGTACGGTCAACATACCGAATGTTGGTCCGTTCGAGCAAGACAACACGCGAATCTTTACGGAGCCTCCATTCAAATTGTCCATACCCCACGTCGATGGCATAAATGCGGGTAGCTCCCCGCTGTAGTAAACAGTCGGTGAATCCGCCGGTCGAACACCCGACGTCCAAACCAATTGTTCCTTTCGGGTCAATACGAAAGGCATCAAGCGCCGCAGCCAATTTGTCGCCCGATCGGCTGACAAACAAGGCTGGCTGGACGATCTCGATCCGCGCATCCAGCGGCACCAACTTCGCGGGCTTATCCACCATGATCCCATCGACCAATACTCCACCAGCCAAGACCGTTCTGGCCGCAGCTTCCCGACTGGGCACCAAGCCCCGAACCATAAGCACACGATCTAGCCGTTCTTTGTGAATACGCGAGGGGGAGGACATATTGACTAGGAAATCCACTCATCGGGGCATGGATGGAGACAGAAGCCAAGACTAGGATGATGGTTCGTCGGCTTCGTTGTCTGAAGAGTAGGCGTGAATTCGTTTCTTGCCGTTCTTATCTTGCACGAGCACTTCTACTTTATGTTCGGCTTCTTCTAAAATCTTGAGACAATTCTTAGACAGGCGAATCCCCTCCTCGAATATCCTAAGCGATTCGTCTAGAGGAAGATCGCTTTTTTCCAACTCACCAACGATGGCTTCCAGCCGGGCCATTGCCTGTTCAAATTTCACTGCTGCCACAACACGCCTCGTTTCTTAAGGGAATGAAAGCCCATTATACTCAACCACACAACGATTTTAAACTGAGGAATCATTAAACACCCGCGTGACAGTGCAACTCAGTCGCCCGCTTGCCAATTGAGCTTCCAACTCCTGTCCGACTTCCACGTCGTTCGCTCGATGGAGAATCTGGCCAGCCGGTACCGTTTGAAGAATACTGTAGCCACGTCCAAGAATCGCCAAGGGACTCAGAGTATTGAGCTGTGCCAGCGTCGCATAGATCCGGTGACGATGCTGCGCCAACATGACTCCCATCTGCCCTTCAAGACGCTTCGAGTATTGCGGGACTGTCGCCAGGCCTTGCTTGATCGCGAGCATAGGGTTGAGACCAGATAGATCGCGGCGCGCCTCGTGAACCCGTTCACGCCCGGACGTAAGCAGTTGTTGGACCATTTCTCGCAATCGATCGACCATATCGTCCGTCTGTTGTGCCGCTTCCTGGAGGCGGAAGCGTACATCCTTCACCCCTCGAATGCCGGCATCCAGACGCTGCCGTTCGAAGGCACAATGCCGGAGCATCACCTGCCCCGTACGGACCGTCAGCTCCCGCAATCGTTCCACAACCTCGGCCAACACCGGAACCACAGCCTCCGCTGCTGCCGAGGGCGTCGGAGCACGGAAATCTGCGACGAAATCAGCAAGCGTCACATCGATTTCATGCCCAACCGCCGACACCACCGGGACATGGGATGCAGCAATAGCACGCACCACGATTTCTTCGTTGAAACTCCAGAGATCCTCCAACGATCCTCCGCCTCGCCCAACAATGATGACATCCACCGAACCCCAGTCATTCAAATGAGCCAGCGCCTCAGCGATTTGACGCCCGGCACTCTCTCCCTGGACTTGAACCGGGGCAATTAGAATATGAATCGTCGGCCAGCGCCGCCGAAGAACTGCCAAGATATCGCGAATGGCTGCTCCGGTCAGTGACGTCACTACGCCCACAGTCCGAGGAAATGCCGGGATCGATTTCTTTCTGTCCTGACCGAACAGTCCCTCCGACGCCAATCGTTCCTTTAATTGCTCAAATGCAAGCTGTAATGCGCCGACTCCTTTCGGCTCCACCGCATCCAGCACAATCTGATACTCTCCTCGCAGCTCGTAGACCGTAAGCCTCCCTCGCACGATCACCTGCATCCCCTCTTGCAAAGCGAAGCGCAATCGTACAGCTGCAGAGCGGAACAGCACCGCCCGAATCTGACTTGTCTTGTCCTTGAGCGTGCAATAGACGTGTCCCGATCCAGGAACGCGGAGATTGGAGAGCTCACCCTCCAGGTAAATGTCGGAGAATTGTTCTTCGATTGAGGTGCGAAGCAACCCCGTTAACTCCGAAACAGTGAATATTCGTTTCGGGGGAGGGGCTGAAGAGAAGAGGTCGGGAAAACTGGGAAGGCTCGTGGTGAGTCTCCTTTAATCGATGATACGAATTCGTTCGATCGACAACGCCTTGCCAAGACGCGCATCAAGTTCGAGCAGCACGGCGCAAAAGACGGAGGGACCCGACGCCACTTCAAAGCGACGTGGCATCCCAGTCAGAAACTTTTCGATCGCCAACTCTTTCTTCACTCCGATGACGGAGTGGAGTGGACCGGTCATCCCAATATCCGTCAGATATGCGGTCCCCTTTGGAAGAATCTGATCATCGGCCGTTTGCACATGCGTATGGGTTCCGACTACGGCGACAACCTCTCCGTCCAGATAGTGCCCCATCGCCATTTTTTCTGATGTTGCCTCCGCATGCATATCAACAATCACAGCAACCGTTCGCTTCTTCAACGCGGCCAACTCTTTTTTTGCCACCTGGAACGGACAGTCCAATGTCGGCATGTACGCCCGCCCCATGAGCTGGAGAACGCCAAGTTGCTCCCCACCTGCCGACTCGACCACCACACTGCCATGGCCCGGCACACCGCTCGGATAATTGGCTGGACGAAGTAGTCGTGGCTCACGGGGAAAGTAGTCGAGAATTTCCTTCTTATCCCAGGCATGGTTTCCGGTTGTAATCACCGCGAGCCCGAGATCGAATAATTCTTCTGCCAACTCCGGTGTGATGCCAAACCCACCGGCTGCATTCTCTCCATTCCCGATCACGATGTCGATTTGCCGCTGAGCCACCAGCCTCGGAACAGCCCGAGCCAGCGCACGGCGTCCAGGCTCTCCAAAGATATCGCCGATGAAGAGAACCTTCACTTGGCGTACTCCACATACCGGCTCTCACGAATCACGGTCACTCTAATCGTACCGGGATAGGTCAGCTCCTGCTCAATCTTCTTCGCCAAATCCCGAGACAGTTGGAACGACTCAGCATCGGTAATGTCTTCCTGTCGGACGATGACGCGGATTTCTCGGCCTGCTTGAATGGCATAGGCCTTCTGCACTCCCTTGATGGTCGTAGCCAGCGACTCTAGTTTCTCCAGCCGCTTCACATAGGTCTCCAAGGCCTCCCGCCTCGCCCCAGGCCTGGCTGCAGACAACGCTTCAGCCGCAGCGACCAGCACCGATTCTGGGCAGATTGGCTCTACTTGTTCGTGATGCCCTGCAATGGCATTCACAATTTTCTCGCTCTCGCCGTACTTCTTGGCAATCTCAGCGCCCAGCATGGCATGCGGGCCTTCCTCTTCGTGGCTGACGGCTTTCCCGATATCGTGCAGGAGTGCACCCCGCCTTGCTAACTTCACGTCGAGGCCGAGCTCCGAAGCCATGATGCCGCAGATGTACGCGGCTTCACGCGAATGATAGAGATTATTTTGGCCATAGCTGGTCCGATACTTGAGCCGACCGAGCACCTTGATCAACTCCGGGTGAAAATCCGAAAGCCCCAACTCAAAGATGATTTTTTCGGCCTCGTCATACATAAGCTTATCAATGTCAACTTTGACTTTTTCGACGATCTCCTCGATTCGCGTCGGATGGATACGGCCGTCATGCATCAACCGTTCGAGCGAAACCTTGGCGATTTCTCGGCGCAGCGGGTCAAAGCCCGACACGATGACGGCTTCAGGTGTCTCATCGATAATCAAGTCGATTCCGGTTGCGGCTTCAATCGCGCGGATGTTGCGCCCCTCCCGCCCGATGATCCGTCCCTTCATCGCGTCGTTCGGAATCGGCACGACAGAAATAGTGGATTCAGAAACGTAATCGCGCACCACCCGTTGAATCGAATTAGTAATGATCTCGCGTGCTTCCCGCTCCGCATTCTCCCTCGCCTCTTCTATCGTCCGCTTGGAATGTCCAGCGGCCTCAAGCCGCGCCTGGCTTTCCATTTCCTGAATAAGCTGTTTCTTCGCCTCGTCGGCCGTGATCCCCGCAACGCGCTCTAATGCCTCACGATGCTCCTTTTCCACTCGAGTACAAGCGGCTTCCTTGCCCACCAACTTCTCTTCCCGCTTCGCCAGCTCCATATCTCGCTTCTGGACCTCGCTATCCCGCTTGTCTATTACACTGACCCGTTTCTCGATGGTCTCATCCCGCTGAAGCAAACGTTTTTCGACATTCGCAAACTCGGCCATCTTGGCCTTCTGTTCCTTCTCAAGTTCCTCTTTCGATCGCAACAGAAGGTCTTTCGCTTCCAGTTTCGCTTCTTTAACGATGTTCTCCGACTCCCGTTGAGCATTCTGTATAGCCTGGCGAGCCTGCTCCTCTTCCTGTGCCTTTTTCGTGGCTCCCGATGAGCGGCGAATCAGCTCAAAAAGACCGATTCCGAGCAGTCCTCCTACAAGTCCTGTCAACAGATAAGCAATAATTGAGGTTGACATTGGGACTCCCCCCTTACAGTCTCGAGGCGAGAAGAATCATGCTTCTCAGCCTCGCTTGATACAAGGTTATTCGACGGTCTGATAATGAGAAGGGAACGGCGTGGAAGATATGGGATGAAGAAAACGGCCAGAACCGAGAGCTACAGACTTAGTCCGAGAATGGACTCCACGGAGATGGATGCCTTGCTGGATTGAGATAACGAGTACGTCCCGTGCAGGACAGATTCCACGATGTCCATCTACGTCGGGCTCCCATCTGCATGAGAGGATTCAGCGTGCGAACCGGAACCAGCGTTTGGCCGTTTCCGAAAATCGTACTCCCTGACGGCAGCATGAACTCCATGACCTTGCCCAACATCTCCAAGAGGTTATACCTGAGGTGGACGAACCCTTGTGCACATTCTAACTGCCGTAATTTCGCCAGCATCAAAAACTCACATCCATTCCGCAGTGACTGAGTCATATCCCCGGATTCTTGAACCGGTTCGATCGTGACCTATTCGTATCCCAATGGTAGAATCCACTACGTCCCGACACACATGGCCACGATAACAAAGAGGGCCGCCCTTTGCAAGTTGAATCTAGCGAAAGAGCGAGACCGGAACCTGCTCCTCGATCGATTCCATAAGCGACTTCATCCGCCGCTCGACATCCGCCTCACCTTGAGCACGCTTCCGTTCCAGCTCGAACAACTGATGGGCCAAATTGAGAGCAGTCAGCACGGCGAGCTTGGAGGGGGTTGTCGTATTCATCCCTTCCGCGAGATGGCGCATCTGGCCATCTACAAAGCTCGCGAGCCGCCGGACATCAGCTTCGTCCGCTTCGCCGCGAATCGCATATCTTTGGCCATAGATTTCTACGTCAATAGTCTTAGTCAAGAGCCACCTCCTTACGTTCTTCAAGACACTCCAACAACTCGATGTCGCCGAGAACCTTTTCTATACGAGACTTGATATCGACACGCTCTTGTTCCCACCGTCGATTTGAATCATCTTTCTCCACAAGTCGCTGTCGAACGGCCCTTAATTCCTCTTCAACCATTGCATTCTTTTTCTTCAACTCTTGAACAAGCTTAACCAAATCTCTAATACGGCTTTCAAGCGCATCCATTCGATCGAGTGCCATTCCCCCACTCTCTTCCTTAAGAATCCCCTACAGGTTGTGGCTCAATATAGAAACTTGTCTAGATCTTGTCAAGAAATGGGCATCAGGAGGCTTTGTCTAGCCGTATGTATTCTCGGTAACTTCGCAATACGCGCTTCACATACTGCCGCGTCTCCTGATACGGGATCAGTTCGACAAACTCATCCTGACTTCGTCCAGGGTGCTGTGCCATCCAGCTTGCTACAACTAATGGCCCAGCATTGTATGAGGCAATGGTCAGCGCGACGTTCCCGGAAAATTGTTCGAGTAACTGTCCGACGTAGTGGACGCCGATCCGAATATTGGTCTCTTGATCGAACAGGTCATCCCGTCCGACCGCGGGAAGTCCAAGTCGCTGCGCGACATTATTGGCAGTTCCCGGCATTACCTGCATTAGGCCGATCGCACCGACCCGTGATACAGCCTGCCAATCGTACTGACTCTCCTCTCGAATAATCGCTGCCACGAGATAGGGATCAACACCGCTCGCCCCCTGGCCCTTGATCGTGGGAAGGAGACCTGTCGGATAGGCCGCCTTCCACAACGACGGATCGACCATACCGCCGGTTCGCTCCAATTTATCTCGGAACCTAGCCCTCGCAAGTCGAAGCGCATGGTGGTAGGCGCCCATCTCGCTCAACATCGTTGCAAGCGCCATGAGCGCGTCGGGGTCTCGACTATAGCGATCGGTCAACCCTGCTAACTCACGCGTAGCGTCCAAGTCCAACCCCAGCGTCTTAAGCTCAATGGCCCGATGGTATGCCGACTGCTGTTCGATTTCGGCCCTGGCAGGCACCAAGCGTGTAGTCCCACCCTTCCCAGGCAATCCTCCATTCACCGGGGCAGTCGCCAACATCGGTTCTGATGCAGAGGGCTCCGCCAGCGGAATATCGCTCCGTTCGCGAGCCAGCTGGCAATAATAGGTATGGACGTATCGTTGACAGAGTTGAAGATATACATCGTGAGCATGAGGCTGCTGGCTCAATTCAGCCGCGCGGCCCATCCAATAGAGCGCCTGTGGCTCAAAGTCGCTGTCGTGCTGACCGGCAAGTTGACGCAGCTCATCACCAGCCTCGCGATACTGTGCCAAGCGGTAATGGACCCAGCCCGCGCGCCACCGTGCCTCGGCTCGCTGAGACGCCGGCTCACCGACCTTTGCCACTTGTCGGTACCGTATTATTGCCTCGTCAAACCGGCTCTGATCTTCCAACCACATCCCAGCGAACAAGGTGATCTGGCCCTTCTGCTCCGTAGAGAGCGAAGATGTCTGAGTCGTGCGGGCGAGATCCAATAGCTTGTCACCTTGCCCTTGCCGAAGATAGGTGCGGGCAAGCCAGACCGACCCTTCCTGGGACTCCAGTCCCCCCTCTTTCACCAGGGCACGAAACGTCTCGCGCGCTTGGTCATATTGTTTCAGCCGTACCTGCGCAATGCCGAGCTTCAGCTTCGCATCAGCGCGGCGAGGCGACTGGGGATCAGCCACGAGAAACTTTCGGAGTTCTTCGATTGCCTCAGCATGGAAGGATTGCCCAAGATATGCCTGAGCCCGAGCCAGCCGATCGCTCGACTGAACCACCCAGGGTGCGCCACCAAGATTCGAGTTCAATAGTGCTTCGGCTTCTTTCGCTTCAGCACTGTAGGAAAACCGAACCCAGAGCTGCATCAGAGTCTCACGACCCTCCGAGATATTGTTGCTTCGCAGTTGGCAGTCGCCCCGCCGAAGAAGCGCCTGGGCTCCCCCCAGCTCCTTATCATTCAGTTCCATCGCTTTTGCGAACCATGCTGTCGCTTCCGGACAACTCGACGCTTGATACCACGCTTCCCCTGCTCGATACGCAGCCTTCGTCAGCAGATAGGAATCAGGCACCACTTGTGGAATACTTGCAAACATCTCCGCCGCCTTTTTAGCCTCTCTGAGATTCAGCAGCGCCTCCCCCATCCAGAATCGTATATAGTCATCCAAGACCGGAAAGTCTTGCTGTGCCGTGCGAAGAAATTGAATTGCCGCGGTGGGATTCCGTTCAATGAGCAACACTCCTGACAATGCACCGGCACGTTTGGCCCAGACTGTGGCGGGAAATCGCGCCATCAGCCGTTGCAACCGCTCCAGCTTGAGCAACAAAACTTGCTCTTTATTGAGGGCCTTACTAAACCGTTCCTTGGGCAGTGCGGCAGCTTGAAAGCAATCTTCCATCCTCTCGCAAATATCACCATCACCCAGTATCAACGGAGAGGCTGGGCTGGAAAATGCCTGGGTGGGAAGCAGCGTAAACCCACAGAAACCAATAGCGGTGGCAAGGAATAGGTTTCGAATGACTCGCTGACGTGGATAGTCTCGCACCCGTCGTCTCCCTCTCGATCTGTAACATATATAACAGTGTGCCGCCCCTGTTGCCAGCAAACCCTCATCCTATACCTTGTTCCATTTTTTAAGGCTGTGGTAGGCTGCCCTTATGGGTTACGAACGAGACTCCCTCCCCTCGCACACAGCTCCCACGAATCTTCTGGCCCTTGATGAAGAAGGGATGGGCCGGCTCGTGCAGCAATTCGGATGGCCCCGCTACAGAACCGGTCAGATTATGCGGTGGCTCTATCAACGTCGAGCCAAAGACATCAACCAGATGACGGACCTCGGCCAAGCGGAGCGAACGGCACTGGCCTCGCAAGCCACAATTCCGCGTGCCACAGGCTGTACGGTCTTCCGTTCAATCGATCGCACGAGAAAACTCGTACTCACGCTCAGCGATGGGCTCACTGTCGAAACGGTGCTGATTCCAGACGAAAACCGCTTAACCCTCTGTGTATCGACGCAGGTCGGCTGTACCCTGGATTGCGGATTCTGCCTGACCGGTACGATGGGATTGAAACGCAACTTGAAGCCACATGAAATCATGGAGCAGGTGCTGACCGCCCAAGATCGCCTCGATCCCAGTGAACGAATCACCAACCTCGTCTTTATGGGGATGGGGGAACCCTTGGCCAACATGGAGGCCTTGTCAGAAGCCATTCGCCGGCTCACCAACAAACGATGGGGACTTGGATGGTCACCGCGACGCATCACGGTCTCAACTGCAGGTCTGGCGGCGCGATTGAATGATATCGCGCCACTCGGTGTCAATCTGGCTATTTCGCTGAATGCCACGACGGACGACCAGCGTGCCAGCCTGATGCCGGCGGTCAATGGTATCGCCTCGCTCAGAACCTTGCTCGCTGCCTGCCGCCGTTACCCCTTGCCGCCGACCCGACGACTCACCTTCGAGTACGTACTGCTGGCCGGGGTGAACGATCACGCCGATGATGCTCGCCGGCTCATCAAGCTCGTCCGTGGGATCGCGTGCAAAATCAATTTGATTCCGTTCAATGAATTCCCTGGGAATCCCTTTCGCCGTCCATCGGAAGGCGACATTTCAGCCTTTCAAACCATTGTGCGACAGGCGGGCCTTGACGTATTCGTCCGTAAGAGTCGGGGGCGCGACGTCCTTGGCGCTTGCGGCCAATTAGGCAATCTTGCACCCCAATACGCAGAACATGCCTTGACACAAATTGAACCCCGTTGCTAGCATGCAACGTGCGCACCGCCCAAACATGACCTGGCTCAATTCTCGACACAGCATGCAAATTTCCTGGTTGATTGCCGCAACCAGTCTCATCTTTGCCTTCACATCGCCCGCTGTCGCAACCGAACCTCGTGAGTTTATCCTCTCCAATGGGATGAAAGTTCTGTTAGTTGAAGTCCCCAAAGCTCCGGTTGCCACTGTCCAGGTCTGGTACAAAGTCGGTTCACGCAACGAAGTCATGGGCCGTGCGGGCCTCTCCCACATGCTTGAGCATATGATGTTCAAGGGTACTGCGAAATATCCCAAGGGCACCTTTTCCCGTCTCATTCGGAAGAATGGCGGAATGGACAACGCCTTTACGAGTCAGGACTTCACCGCCTACTTCGAGAATCTCGCAGCCGACCGCGTCGAGCTGGCCTTGGAGCTTGAAGCCGATCGCATGCAAGGGCTTCTGCTCGACACGAAAGAGTTGGCGACGGAACGAGAAGTCGTGAAGGAAGAACGACGCCTTCGCGCAGAGGACGACCCCCAAGGTGCGCTCGTCGAGGCGCTGTTCGCCCAAGCCTATCTCAGTCATCCGTACCATTGGCCGGTGATCGGCTGGTTTGGCGACTTGGATGCAATGACCCTGGATGACTTACAACGACATTACGACACCTATTACTCACCCAATAATGCAACCCTAGTCGTGGTGGGCGATATCAAAGCCGACAGCCTACTCACCACGATCAAGCAGCTTTTCGAGCCGATCCCGCGAGGGCCGGAACCCAAGCTGATTGCCACCATGGAATCGGAACAAAAAGGTGAACGCCGCTTCCTCCTCAAGCGAGATGCACAAGTCCCTTTCGTCATGATGGGCTATCGCGTGCCGAACTTTACGAGCGAAGACTCGTACGCTCTCGACATTCTGGATTCAATTCTGTCGCATGGGAAAAGTTCACGCCTGTACCAGAGCCTCGTGTATGAGCAAAAATCGTCGCTCGCGGTTGGAGCAGAATACAACTTACTGCAGACCGATCCTGGACTTTTCTACTTCTATGCCCTCGTGAGCCCGGGCCAAAGACCGGAGGCAGTTGAAGAAGCCCTTCACCGAGAGATCAAACGCCTCCAGGCCGATCCGCCGACAGAGCAAGAACTCCAACGGGCGAAGAACCAGGTTGAAGCCACCCATATCTTCGAGCAGGACTCCAACTTCCGGCATGCCATGTTACTCGGGCAGGCTGAATCCGTCGGCGCCGGGTGGCGGAAAATCGACCAGTTTGTCGAACGGATTCGTGCAGTGACGGCCAAAGATATCCAACATGTCGCCCGCCACTATTTGACGGAAGACAATCGGACCGTCGGCACATTGATTCCCGTGCCACCCAAACAACCAGAAACACCCTCCACCGCGGCGCAACAGGGGAATCCCTAATCATGCCAACGGCGAGACGATTGCCTATCGCGCCTCAACGACTGGCTCTCCAGATCTTCGTGATGGGACTCTGCGCCTACTTCTTGGCAAGCGGCCCCAGTGCGGCAGCAGAGATTGCGCCGACAAAATTTGTGACGACAAACGGCATCACGGTGCTCGTCCTTGAGCAACATTTCCTTCCTATCGTAGAAATCCACGCGCTGATCAAGGCTGGTTCTGCACAGGATCCTTCCGACAAGGCAGGCCTCGCGAACCTCGTCGCTAGCCTCCTGGACGAAGGAACAACTACACGTACGTCAAAACAGCAGGCGGAGCAAATCGATTTCGTCGGCGGAACCCTGGAAGCCAAAGCCTCAGAGGATTTCACCACCGCCTCCGCCCGCGTACTCAAAAAAGACATCGACCTCGGATTTACCCTGCTCGCGGACATGCTGCAACGCCCCGCGTTTCATAAGCAGGAATTTGAACGGATTCGCACCCAACTTCTGGGTGAGATGGCAAGCGACAACGATGACCCTGGCCATATCGCCATGAAGGCCTTCAATCAGCTCGTCTTCCACGGACACCCCTACCGCTGGCCTGTCAATGGAACGGAAGAAACGCTTGCCAAGATTACTCTGGCCGATGTGCAAGCCTTCTATGGACGGGAATATTCCCCCTCCCAAATCATCCTGACCATCGTCGGCGACGTGACGCTTGAACAGGCCACCACACTGGTGCAGACCCATTTTGAAACCTGGAAACAAGGGACGTCGACAGCACGGAGCACGAAAAAGCCCGCGCCTGTCGAGCGGAGAACGGTCCAGCTCATCGAAAAGGATCTCACCCAATCCACTATTGTGCTTGGCCATGGGGGTCTTCCGCGTGCGCACCAGGATTTCTATTCGGTCACGGTGATGAATTACATCCTGGGAGCCGGTGGATTTTCCTCCCGCTTGATGGATTCGATTCGGGACAAGCAGGGATTGGCCTATGGGATCATGAGCCACTTCGACGCTCGGTTGATGCCCGGTTCTTTCTGGGTCAACCTCCAAACCAAGACGGAGACGACGAATCAAGCCATCACCGGCGTCCTAGCGGAAATCAAGTCGATTCGCGACTCACCCGTATCTGACCAGGAATTGTCCGAGGCCAAATCATTCTTGGTCGGCAGCTTTCCCTTACGGTTTGATTCCACTGCGAAACTCGCGCAGGTGCTCGCCCAAGTGGAGTTTTACGGTCTGGGGTTCGAATACTTTACGCAATACCCAAAATGGATAGAGCGGGTCACGAAGGAAGACGTGCAGCGTGTCGCCAAACAGTACCTAGACCCCAAACGGTACGCCTTAGTGGTAGTGGGCAACATCGCCAAAGCCAAGGTCAAGCGGTAGGCAACAGTGCAGGGACTCAACATGATGACCGAATCCCTCAACGGTAAACTCGCGACACTCCGCCAGGCGATTTTGGATATGCAGTCTGTCCTGGTCGCCTACTCCGGCGGCATCGACAGCACCGTCGTCTTAAAAGTTGCCCAGGAGCAACTCGGTGCACAGGCGTTGGCCGTCACTGCCGTCTCCCCGACGTTTCCCACGATCGAACTCGACGGTGCGAAGCAGGTGGCCTTGGAGATCGGCGCGCGGCATGAACTGGTCTATACCGATCAACTCGATATTCCAGCCTTCGTGCAGAACGATGCAGCTCGCTGCTTCCATTGCAAAACCGACCTCTATCAATTGCTGGACGGACTACGCGAGCCGCGAGCAAGACGATGGGTTGTAGATGGGACGAATCTCGACGATCTCGGTGACGATCGGCCAGGAATCAAAGCCGCTCGCGAGTGGAAAGTTCGAAGCCCGCTGGTCGAAGCCTCTCTCTCCAAGTCCGACGTACGGGCACTCGCCCAGGCGTTAGGACTCTCGAATTGGGATAAGCCGGCAGCCGCCTGCCTCTCTTCACGAATTCCACGCGGCACTCCGATCACGATCGAGAGTCTCCGTCGCGTGGAGCAGGCTGAAGAGATTCTACAGGCTGAGGGATTTCGTCATGTACGTGTGCGGGAGCACGGAGAGCTGGCGCGAATCGAGGTCGGAGCAGAGGACTTTTTTCGGCTGAATCAGCCGGACCTGCGCGCGCACATCAGCGCCCGTCTCCGTAAGGCCGGGTTTCGCTTCGTCTGTGTGGATTTAGAAGGATACAGATCAGGCGGGGTCAGCCTGGGCTGACCCCGCCCGGTCCGAGAGTTACCGTTGATAGGATTTTGACAAAGCTTCAAGCGCCTCGTCTGCGAATTTCCGGTGGTCCGCTTCATTCAGACTTCGCTGCACAACTTTCTCGGCAACCATCAGAGCCAACTCGGTGGTTTGAGCACGAATATCCTGAATCGCCTTGCGACGCTCATGATCGATTTCACGCGTCGCATCGCCTTTGATCCGCTCGGCTTCGGTCGTCATCCGCTGCTCATTTTCCTCCAAGAGCCGTTGCGCCCGTTCCTTTGCGGCAGCCAGAATTCCATCCGCCTCTTTCGCAGCCATGTTTAGCTTGGCCTCGTACTCCTTGAGCTTCCGTTCGGCCTCAGACCGGTGATGCTCAGCTTGATCGAGACTGTCCTTAATTTTCTTTTCCCGTTCTTCCAGCATGCCCAAGATGCCGGGAAAGGCAAACTTGTAGAGCACGAAGAAGAGGATCGCGAATGACAGGACTTCCCAGAAAATCAGGGAAGAAAAAAAGTGAGATTCAAACTGCGGCATATCAACTCCCCGGGGTAGAAGGGTACGGGTGTATGGGGGTACCCCATTATCCCATTACCCCTGTAGCCCGTTTATTTCCGAAAGCCCATGATGATGAAGGCAATGACCAGGCCGTACAGCGCGATGGCTTCCACCAGCGCGAACCCGATCCACATATACTTCGTGACGCGGCCTTCCGCTTCCGGCTGGCGCGCCACCACTTCAATCATCTTCCCGAAGATGTAGCCGATCCCTACACCGGCTCCGGCAAACCCTGCCGCAGCACATCCCATGCCTATCAACCCTGCTGCTGCTGAATCCATTGTCGTCTATCCTCCTTTAATAAAAACTCACTGCAACTCTGAACTGGCTGCTCGACATGTCCTCCGGTAAGGCCGCAAGGAACGAACACCTTTCGGCGTACTGCTTGTGTCCGTCGAAAGAGTGACGGCGACTGAGAACGCTACTGGAGAGCATTTTCGGCAGCCTGTCAGTGCGCATGGCCATCATCACCATGCAAATGAAATGCGTCCCCTAAATAGACACAGGTCAACATCGTAAAAATATAGGCTTGAATGAACGCGATACCGACTTCCAATCCATTTATCGCAATCGTGAACGCAAAGGGCAACCACCCAATCAACAGTCCACCACTGATCGCCATGCCGAACAGGACTCCAAGAAGCACGTGGCCCGCCGTCATATTCGCAAATAACCGAACGGCCAGCGATATGGGCCGCGCCACCTGACTCATTATCTCAATCGGTATCATCAATGGCACCAGCCACCCGGGCGTACCAGGCGGAACGAGAACACCAAGGTACTTCACCCCATGCAACAAGAATCCCATGACCAAGCTGAGCCCATACACCAGGAAGGAGAACACGGCCGTCACGATAATCTGACTCGTCACGGTGTAGCTGCCGGGGATCATCCCGATAAGATTACAGAAGAGAATAAAGAGAAACAGGGTGGCGATGAGAGGGAAAAATCGCATCCCCTCTTTACCCATCGTATCCATGATCATGCTGCGAATGAAATCCACCATCATCTCCGCCAGGCTCTGCAACTTGCCGGGTACCAGCTTGCGCGCCGATCCTGCCATCACCATGAGCACCGTCACCAGGGACACGACCACCCACATCATGACAACGGCCTTATTGATGGAAATATCTAATCCGCCAAGCGAAATCGGGATCCAGTCATGAAGTTCGAACGGATGAAGGGGACTTTCTTCCATGGCTCTTTCGTACTTTCGTTATTGAGCGCCGTTATGTCTTCGGCCACCGCTGCGCCGACCGGTACGCATTCCTGATCCCTGCCACGACACCCAACACAAGACCTCCGACCATCCCCCAGGGGGTAGAATCAAAGAGGTAGGTGTCACAGACCCATCCCAATCCTCCTCCGACAATCAGTGCAGCGACCAGATCTGTTCCGATCCTGACTGCTTGGCCGAGCCCGGCGTACAATGGATCTTGTGAAGGGGGCATGTCGTACCCACGGTGGAGAGTGCGATGCGGCCCATGACGCAAAGACTCTGCCGATTGCGGGCGCGCAATTCAAACAGAATCACTATGAAATTGTCAAGTCATCCAGGTGCTGTGACACAGCCGAAACAGTGGGATATAGTGAGTGCGGCCTATGTGTAGAGCGATACACGGTTACCCATGACTCGTTTCTCCCAACCATCATTCCTTAGTGGGCCTCCACAGCCCCTGGTCTTCTCGCTGGACGGCCAAGGAAGGACACCGTTTGAGTTGTACCGCTTGATTGCTTCACCTTCTCAGCCATCGTTCCTACTCGACAGCGGGAAAGGCACCGATGGCGGGAATCACTTTTCATTCCTAGGGAGCAACCCCTTTGCAGTGTTAACTGGGCGACAAGGACAGGCCGCCCTTCGCACCCACGAAGGACGCGAATACTTCTCGCAAGATCCCTTTGGAGCCCTCTGTCGCCTATTCGCTGCCCCCCAAATAGAGCCTCCTCCAGGCCTGCCCCGTTTTTTTGGCGGAGCCGTCGGCTACCTCAGCTACGACCTCGTGCGCGAATTTGAGACGCTCCCATCCATGGCCAAAGACGATCTGCAGCTGCCTTATCTGCAATTCGGCCTATACGACATTATTACCGCAATCGATCATCAAACCGATCGTCTACAGATTATTTTTTGCCCGCCCATGGAACGATTTCTAGGAGAGCCCCGCGAGAGGCTCTATCACGAAGGCTTAGACCGGCTGGCCGAGTGCGAAGCCAGATTGGGCGGAAGGCCCGCCCCCCTCAAGAATCTCCCCCCCCTCGATCAGATGGCCTTTCACCCCGACCAAACCAGGGAGGCCTACCTCGATCGAGTCCGACGCTGCCAAGGATACATTGCAGCTGGAGATATCTACCAGGCCAACCTGTCGCATCGATTCACACTGCAACCCCCCAGCGCCTACCACGATGGCACAGATCGACAGCCCTACGAGCAGGAGCTCTATCGACGTCTACAAGTGGTCAACCCCTCGCCCTTCTCAGGGCTTATGCACTTCGACGATGTGACGTTAATCAGTTCCTCGCCCGAACGGCTGGTCCGTTTGCACAACCGGCAGGCGGATACGCGACCGATTGCCGGAACCAGGCCACGCGGACTCGACGCACGCGACGATCAACGCCTCATCGGCGAATTGCTTGCGAATGAAAAGGAGCGAGCAGAACACCTCATGCTCGTCGATCTCGAACGAAACGACCTGGGCCGCGTCTGCCAATACGGCAGCGTGCAAGTCGATGAATTCATGGCGATTGAGCAATACTCCCACGTCAGCCACATCGTATCCAATATTAGCGGCGCCTTAAAACCTGACGTCACACCCTTCGATCTGATTCGAGCGTTATTTCCTGGAGGCACCATCACGGGCGTGCCGAAGATTCGCTGTATGGAGATTATCGAAGAGCTGGAACCGGTATGCCGTGGCCCCTACACCGGATCGTTTGGGTACATCGGATGGAATGGCGACCTTGATATCAATATCGTGATTCGAACTTTGGTATGGTGTGCAGGAAAGGGGTACTTGCAGGTCGGTGCCGGAATTGTCGCCGACTCTGATCCGGCCAAAGAATACGAAGAAACGATTCAGAAGGCCCAGGCATTTTTCAGCGCACTACGACAGAACTAACAGATGTGGATTTACCTCAATGATCGGTTCGTAAAAGAAGAGGACGCCGTCGTCTCCGTCTTCGATCATGGCTTCCTCTATGGCGATGGCGTCTATGAAACGATTCGCTCTTACGGGAGCCGAATCTTCATGCGAGACCAACATCTTGCCCGGCTTCGACGGTCTGCGGACGCGATCGGCCTGGCTATCCCCATTCTTGAGTACAGATGGCCGGCGCTCCTCCACGAAGCGATGACACGGAATGACGTCGGGCACGAACGCACCGACGCATACCTTCGCATCACCATCTCCCGAGGGGCCGGCGACATCGGTCTTGATCCAGCCCTATGCCCAACCCCCACCGTGGTGATTATGACCAAACCGCTTCAGCCTCCCCATCCCCAACAGTACCGAACTGGCGTGCAGCTAATCGTTGCCAAAACGAGAAGGAACCTACCCAGCGCTCTCTCACCCCAGATCAAAGCCACAAACTTTTTGAACAATATCCTGGCCAAACGAGAAGCGATCGCTGTCGGCGCTTTCGACAGTATCCTGCTCAATTGGGAGTCACATCTGACGGAATGCACCGTCAGCAATCTCTTTTTTGTCCGAGCAGGCCGGCTCTGCACCCCGGCACTTGCATGCGGCCTACTGGACGGAATCACGCGAGACATCGTGTTGAGCCTCGCTCAAGAAGCACAGATCCCGATTGACGAAGGACATTTCGGCATCGAGGCGCTCCTGAAGGCAGACGAGTGTTTTCTCACCAACACAAGTATGGAAGTGATGCCGGTCACCATGGTGGACGAACATCCGGTTGGGAATGGAACCACTGGACCTCTCACCCATCAGCTCCACGGACTATTTATGGCCAATCGAACGCGTTATTTAGAACCCTAGCCGTCCCACACCCACACAGACCCCATTGTTTTTTCATGCTATTTTACTGCTGGCACCGGGCACAAGACATGCTTTTTCTTGACACCCAGTGGCAGACTGGTATCGTTGCAACCATGCACAACATCTTTTCTCTCATAATGACATCTCTGCGGCGGCACGCTGCCATTGGGCTCACCGCGATGGTGATCGCAGGGGTTGGTTCACTAACCTTCTCCGTACCAACGACCAAGGCGGAAATTTACCAGTTCATCGGGCGCGACGGTTCGATCTCCCTCACCAACGTCCCGTCAGACTCGCGCTATCGAAAAATTGAGATCGAGTCCAGCCAATTCCACGCCACTTTGTCCGAGCAAGAACTTGAGCCAGTCATTCGCCGGCACTCTTCGCAACAACAGCTTCATCCCGCGTTGATCCGAGCCGTCATCAAAGCTGAATCGGACTTCGATCCACGGGCGGTTTCTCGCGCCGGCGCGATTGGCCTGATGCAGTTGATGCCGCAGACAGCCGTGCGTATGGACGTGCGTGATATGTATGATCCGGACGATAATGTTGGTGGAGGGGCCAAGTACTTACGCCAACTGCTCAACCGGTTCCATGGAAATTTGCCGCTCGCCTTGGCGGCCTACAATGCCGGAGAAAATGCAGTCGAACGGTATCAGGCACTTCCCCCGTTCGATGAAACCCGGCAATACGTTCGGAAGGTCCTCCGATACTACCGCACATTCCTGGTCCGCGATGGCGTCATCATGGAACGTCCGGTCAGCCGATACGCCCCCGCAGAGACAACAGCAACCCCCGAGATTTCTGAGATCTCTTCCCGCTAACGACTTCCCCGCTCGATAGGCGACTGTGCTGTTGCCAACCGGCCCGCTTGACCTCTGGAAAATCTGACCGGTAATGCGCCCCGACGCTATTCTCTCGCCACAACGCAGCCTCCGCGACGCATTGCGCCACCTGCACCATGTTTTTTACCTCCAGCGCGGCTCGGCTTGCAAATGGCTGGGTCACGAGCTGAGCCCACCGGGACAGTTGCGCACAAGCCCGGATAAGCGACTCCCCTGAGCGAATGACGCCGACCTGTCCCCACATCGTCCGCCTGAGTGAGCTTCGCAACTTTTCCGCATCCTCCAATGTACCGAATTGGCCTGATCGAAGCGTAGACTCCTGAGACGATAGTATAGGACGCTCGTGCCTATCTGCAAACGCCACGGCTGCTAATGCCGCGCGTACGCCAAACACCAACCCTTCGAGCAAGGAATTGCTCGCCAGACGATTCGCTCCATGCACACCGCTACAGGCCACCTCCCCGGCGGCAAAAAGCCCTGGGACTGTTGTCGCACCGTTCAGATCAGTCCAGACCCCACCCATCATATAATGTGCGCTCGGAGACACAGGGATCCATTCTTCCGTAATGTCGATGTCATAGCGAAGGCACGTGGCATAAATCGTCGGGAATCGCCGTTTCACAAACTCCGCTCCCAAGTGGGTGACGTCAAGATAGACATGACGGGCTTTCGTCGCCGCCATCTCCGCCAAGATTGCACGGGACACGATGTCCCTCGGCGCTAACGCGCCCATGGGGTGGTATCGCTGCATGAACAGCGCCCCTTTATTGTTACGAAGTTGCGCACCCTCGCCTCGCATCGCTTCCGACAGCAAGAATGGCGGACTCGACGGCAAATAGAGTGCGGTGGGATGGAATTGCACGAACTCCATATCTTGAAGCACCGCTCCCGCACGCAGTGCCATGGCCATCCCATCGCCGGTGGCGTTCGGAGGATTGGTCGTCCGCGCATAGATATGCCCAGCGCCGCCGGTAGTCAGCACGATCGCGCGAGCCGGCAACACGAATTGGCGGCCAGACCCTTCATCCAGCACAACAGCCCCACAGCAACGTCCGGCGTCGACGACAAGATCTACGGTAAAGTGATGATCCAACCGCTGAATATGCTCCTGCCGATTCACCTCGGCGATCAACACTCGCACCATCTCGTTCCCCGTGGCATCCCCACGCGCGCGCAGAATACGGCTTCGACTGTGAGCCGCCTCCCGAGCGAAGGCAAACTTACCGCCGACTTTGTCAAACTTAGCTCCCCATCCAATCAATTCTTGAATCCGCTCAGGTCCTTCTTCAACAAGCACCCGCACCGCTTCTTTCCGGCAAAGCCCATGCCCTGCCTTGAGCGTGTCGGTTAAATGGATGGCCACGTCGTCTTCTTCACTCATCGCCACCGCCACCCCGCCCTGCGCATGAATTGAACTGCTCTGAAGCGGGTGCCCTTTCGTCAGCACCATGACACGACCGGAACGGCTCAGCTCCAACGCCGCGCGGAGACCGGCCACACCGCTCCCGATGACCAAAAAATCAGCCTGAACCTGAGCACGAGATCGACGAAGTGGCATGGATTACTTCTTTTTGGGGGAATATGCGGGATCGATCGGGGCCTGCCGGGCGTTCATACCAAAGGGAGTATCGCCCTGAATTCCGCGCAACAGAATCGACTTTGTTCCGACCCACTGCAGTCGTGTATGGCCTCGTTGGCGGAGCCCCGGATCGTCCGCGTTTTTTTTCCACAGCCCCTGCCAATGCACGAACACATCGATGTCATCCCCTTGGATCATAATGCGCTCGACCGCGAAGTCCAACGTGATGGCGCTAAATATTGCAAAATCACCCTGAGCCTCTTCCCGCATCCGCTCAAGTTGGTCGCCTGGCGTCATGAGCGATGCCAGATCCGAGGAATCTTTCTTCACGTAGGCTTGACGAAGTGATTCCACTGCCCGATCGATACGGAGGTACCGTTCGTGATCTTCGGGGTGTGGATTCGCCTTGCCGCCGCAGCCGACGCCGAGCAAGGATATCGAGCCGAGCAGGACCAAGATGGGAAACAGTGGAAATTTGTGCGATGACATGCTGGTTGCAGTATAGGAACGGGTATCAGGTAGGTCAAGCGGCCCGTGAGCCCACCCTCACTGCATCATCGATTCTCCTCCCGGACGATCGGCCCCGCCCCAACCATGATGAATTTAATCCGTTGATGACCTTGCAATTTGAGGCAGAAACTTCTAAACTTCGCCCTTTGCAGGAGAGAGAACGTATGTCCAGTGTGCTGAAAAAACGCCGTAAAAAAATGCGCAAGCACAAGTACAAGAAGCTGCGCCGGCGTCAAAAGTTTGAACGCCGTAAAAGCTAGACTCACCTGAGAAGGGGGGGGAGCCGTGCCAGAGGGCAAGAAAGTTCGCATCCGCGTCCGGACTGTGAGCTGCAACTACGTTGGCGACTTTCTCATTCCCCCCATGCGGAATCGTGTGTCCGATGCGATCAATGAAGAGCAACGTCTCTTCATCAGCCTCACAGACGTGATGATCAATGAGAAGGATCGCTCGGACTTCGTGGGCATCAACAAGAACATGATCGAGTCCATCACAGAGCTGTAGCTGTCTCCGGCGGCGGCTTCCGCCCCTCCACCGTTCGCTCCAGGTTTTCCGTAGCCACCTCCGCTAAGACCGCCCCCCTCACCATGTCCACCTTCTCACGATTTCTCCCATTCCTGAAACCCTACCTGTCCCGTATGGTGCTGGCAGGCCTGCTGGTCATGGGTGTCGCCGCCATCAATCTCGCCCTGCTACGGCTGGCAGGCACCCTGTGGGACGTCATTACCGTGCAACACGACCAGTCCAGAATGACGGACTTGATTACCGTCTTTCTCGGGCTCGTCGTGCTGCAGGGGCTCTGTTCGATGGGCCATAGTTATTTAACTGCATGGATTTCGCAACGCATCATCGCCGACTTTCGCCGCCATCTCTTTGCGCATCTGCATACCCTATCGGTAAGCTTTTTCTCCCGCCGGCGAACCGGCGAACTCCTCTCACGGCTCATGAATGACGTGACGGTCGTCCAGTCGGTCGTCACCGAAACGCCGATCGACAGTGCCAAACAACTCGTGACCTTCGTCGGAGGGATCACATTCTTGCTGATGATGAATTGGCGGCTCTGCCTCTTGATCCTGATTCTGCTCCCGCTGCTCGTTCTTGTGGCCAAGGTCTTTGGACGAAGGCTGAAATCCCTCTCGACCTCGATTCAAGATCACACCGCTGCAATGAGTACCCTGATCGAGGAAGTGATCTCCGGCATCCGGATCGTGAAGTCCTTCGTCCAAACACAGCGCGAAGAGACCAGGTTTGCCGCGCAAGTCGAACAGACCTTAGCGTTGACGATGCGAAAGGCCGGGGTCATGGCGGTGTTTATTCCGGTCATCAGCCTCCTAACCTTCTCTGCTGCGGCGGCGGTATTGTGGTATGGGGGACGGCAAGTCATCGATGGGAGCGTGTCACCGGGCGATCTCTTTGCATTCGTCCTCTTTGCCGGGATCCTGATCGGCCCCTTCAGTTCCGCTGCCCGCGTGTTCGCACAGATCAGGGAGGCGCAGGGCGCCACCCAACGGGTATTCGAGATTCTTGACACAGGCTCTGAGGTGAGCGACTCTCCCACAGCCACAACGCTATCTTCCGTCTCAGGACATATCCGGGCTGAGCATATCGGTTTTGCCTACGATCCACGCCAACCGGTCTTGGCGGATATATCATTCGAAGCGAAGCCAGGTGAACTGGTCGCCATCGTCGGTCCCACGGGGGCCGGGAAAACGACCGTAATGAACTTGCTCCACCGCTTCTACGATCCGACTGAGGGACGCATCACCATCGACGGGCACGATCTCCGTCAAGTCACCATGGACAGCTGGTATCGGCAGATTGCGCTGGTTCCGCAAGAGACGATCTTATTTGGCGGGACGATTCTCGACAATATCCGCTACGGATACGAGAAGGCCAGTCAGGAAGAGGTGGTGGCAGCGAGCCGTGCGGCCCATGCCCACGACTTCATTATGAGCTTCCCGGACCAGTATCAGACCATCGTGGGGGAAAAGGGAATCAATGTATCAGGCGGACAGCGACAGCGCATCGCCATCGCCAGAGCCATTGTAAAAAATCCACGAATCTTGTTGTTGGATGAAGCCACCTCTGCCCTCGACAGTGAGTCGGAACGACTCGTCCAGGAGGCGCTAGAACAACTCATGAAAGGCCGAACTACTTTTGTGATCGCCCACCGCTTGACGACCATTCAACGAGCCGATCGCATCCTCGTCCTCAACAAAGGGCGCCTCGTGGAAACCGGCACTCATGCTGAACTGATGGACCATAAAGGACTCTACCAGTATCTCTATACCCTTCGGCTCATCGAACTCCCCTCATAGCAGAATGCTGAAAAAGCCCGCCAGCGGCGTTCTCCCCTCGAAAGCATCCTCAACGTAACCCAGAGGCTACGCCTCCGGTGCTTTCATCGGCTGCGGCCTTGCTGGACGGACTTTTTGAGCATTCTGCGGGGCTTCGTGATTACATGCCGATCGTTTCGATCAACTGCATGTCTTCGAGAGTGAGGGTAAGCTGTTCAGCCTGGAGATCCTCTTTCATATGTTGCGGGTTCGTGGTGCCGGTCAACGGGAGCATCCCGATCTGCATGGCAAACCGAAAGACGACTTGTGCAAGTCCGGTCCCTAACCGTTGGGCGATGGCCCGAAGGGCTGGCTCGGCAAAGATTCCTTGATTCGCAGTCAACAGCGAAAAGCCTTGATAGATGATGCCGTGGGCTCGGCAGATCTCCCGCACCTCTTTGTCCCATCCAAGTGCGGCATAACAGCGGTTTTGCACAACCATGGGTTTCACCGCCGCCCGGGCACAGAGTTGGGTGAGTTGCTCGGCCGTGACATTGCTAATGCCGACCATCTTCGTTTTCCCTGACCGATAGAGCCCTTCGATGGCGGCCCACACCTCCCAGTCCGCAGTGCCCAATCCCTGCCGCTGATAGGGCCCATGTAAGACATAGGAGTCGAGATAGTCGGTGTGCAAGTGTGCCAACGAGCTGTCGAAGGACTGAGTCACTTGGGTGCTGAGATTGGCCGAGGCATCGTAGGGGGTACGATGGTCCTGGCCATTCGTCGGCGTAAACTTGGTCTGGAGAAACAGACGATCTCGCGTGACCCCTTGCTGCGCGAGGGCCAACAGAGCCTCCCCCACCAACGCTTCCTGGTAGTGGATTAGTTGGTTGGCCGTATCGATGGCTGTGAAACCCGCCGCCACGGCTAACTGCACCAACTCCGTCGTGGCCTCTTTTTTCCACGCTGTGCCATACATGAACGGAGGAACCGGCACATTATTATAGGTGGCCAAGGGCATGCCATACTCTCCAAGGTGAACAGACTGTTGATGCCTTCGAGGGGTATTGACGATGGAGTACAATGAGGCGAGGCCGCGGCGACAACGCCGCGGCCTCGCGCTGTTTCCCAAGAGCGACGTTACTTCCGGACGGCAATCCCGTGGGGATCCGCTGTATCTATTCCGTCTTTCATATTCGTAACGACCGCCTGCCCCTTATAGTGACCGACCTTCCCTCCGCCATCCACATGAAGGACGCCGACGCCAGGAATCGTTCCTTTGGCATTGTGCGCCATCTTGTCATTCCCTGTAAGCGGGGTAGGACCGCGCAGGCTGACGAACACATACTGATTGTCTGGTGCGTTGTCCAAGAGATCAGGAGCTGGATCCTTGTTCCCATCTGTCACTATATCGATCGAGCCCACACTCAAGTTTGAGACCGTATCGATGATTTCGATATTGTTTCCTGCTCGGTCAGCACTCCAGACATAACGTCCAACCGCGGCCATCCCATGGGAGTCAGCAAATTGATCATCCCGTGAAGACACCAGCTTGGCTGAAACAGATTTTGGAAGGGTGGATAGGTCGAGGGCATAGATATCGTAGGAGAGAGGTGCGATCGGCCAGCCGCCACCGGAGTTGACATACATCGTCTCACCGACCTGAATGCCGCCACAGCCGGCAGGATGGATCTCATTATTGTTGAGTGTGGCCACAAGGCTCATCGGCGTGGTGGTAACATCGAATACGAATAGCCCGCCTCCCCGCAGCGTCACAAACGCATAGCGACTGGATGACTCCGTGATGGGGCATATCGGCGAGGTATCCGGGCGTTCCCCACCCTCCAGCAAGGCAAGATTCACCACATCTTTCTCGGGGTCGAAGCTGAATGTATGAGCCGCATAGTCAGTCCAAATACGGACAAATTTCTTGTCGATAATATTCGCCGCAATCGCCATCTTCTGGTTAGGCGTCGGCCAGGCCGCATGGGCATTCTTCCCCATCGATAAGCAGGCCTCCGGCTTACGCGTCTTGGCATCCATGAACAGCACATGGCCGCTCAAGAAAGAGAGGATCGCATGACTCTGGTCTTTGTTAAAGAACAACATATGCGGACGCCGGACCGGCTTCTTGGTTGCCGCTTCGCAAAATGCGTTGATCTCACCGGAAAGATCGATCGTGACGGCCGGTTTCGCTGTGGCAGGATTTGCCGCGAGCGCTGCACCGTCATAGATATGGAGAAAGCCGCCGCTTTCTTTCGCCGTATCGGATTGATCCGTCAGCCACACTTCATAGGCTGAGGCCGGAGCGATGCCCCCGATTCCCACTCCAGCCCAAACCAGGGCACTCCCCACGATGGCAAGAGTAAGACGAGACAGACCTCTGCACACCGAACCGTAAATTGTCATCATTGGCCTCCTTCAATCAGACGTGATAGGCGTGAATTCAGTCGCTTACTATCAGACAATGACCTTCATACTCGCAGAAACGGCTATAGAGTAAGTGGATTCTTTTGACAGGTCAATGGCTGGCTAGCTGGCTACGGAAAAAGAATTTCGGCAAAGCAGAACGTCTCAGGCTTGCGAATCTGAGGCAAACCTGATCTGTCTGGTTCATCTGGTTGCTTTTGTCTGTCTGATCGATTCAGGCAATCTGGTTAGTTTCGTTCAACCCCAAAATCAGACAAGCCCCGGTAAACCTGATAACAGTCTGCTTCAGCTGGAGAGCGTGTTCGCGTGGGGTGGCACTTTACGAAACGGGGTAGGACGTATGGCATCACTGCAAGATGTGAGTTACATGGCCTGTTTCTCAATCTTCTCTGTCGGAACCACATCAGTCTTTCGAGTCAGACCCCGCGAAGCGCGACGGCGACGTTCTGATTCTTCGCCAGCCTGACGTGTTTTCATATAGATGATTCTTGCGCCCGGCTTGAATGTGAGGTAGTACCAGACCCATTCCGACATCACCCGCACACGACTGCGGAACTCGATGAGTAAAAAGACATGCACCACACACCAGAGCAACCAGGCGGACAGGCCGGACAGGCGCAAGAGGCCGATCTGCGCTACAGCCTGTGCACGTCCGATGGTCGCCAGCATGCCTTGATCCGCATAGACAAACGGCCGGCGCTGATCAGGCGCAGTTTCTTCACGAATGAGCCTCGCGACATAGCGGCCTTGCTGCACGGCGACGGGAGCGATTCCCGGCAGAGGGTTCCCGTCCGGATCGGCACAATGCGCGGCATCGCCGATAATAAAAATCCAAGGATCTTCTGGAATCGTCAGATCCGGTTGAACCTTGATCCGGCCGGACCCATCCTGGGGAAGTCCGAGTGAAGTCAGAAGCGGCGACGCCCTATTGCCTGCCGCCCAGATGATATGCGTGGACCGAACGAATTCGCTCCCGATCATCAGGCCATCGGCACGGATCTCACTCACCAGGCTGTTGAGCTTGATCGTGACGCCTTTGCGCTTGAGCGCAGCCGCCGCTTTCGCCGACAGATCGGGGCTGAACCCTGGTAGAACGCGAGATCCGCCTTCCACGAGCAGAATGGCAAGATCATTGAGGCGCAAGTTCGGAAAATCCGGCCCCATGGCTTTCCGCCCGATCTCCGCCAACGAGCCAGCCAACTCCACGCCGGTAGGCCCTCCCCCCACGATCACAAAGGTAAGTCGCTCTCCTGTGCCGATGGCCATGCGTCGGCGTTCAGCCTCCTCAAACGCCAGCAGCATCTTCTCGCGAAGGTAGACGGCATCGGCGAGGGTCTTGAGTCCTGGCGCAGACTCTTCCCACGCGTCGTGCCCAAAATACGAGTGCCGCGATCCAGGCGCCACGATAAGGACGTCGAACCCAATCGGCCTGCTGTCCCGCAATCGTATGAGACGCGCCGCACGATCGATGGATAAGACTTCATCCATGACGACGCGAACATGCGGATGCCGCCGAAAGATCGTGCGTAACGGCCAGGCGATATCGCCAGGAGACAGCGCGGAAGTGGCCACCTGGTAGAGTAAGGGTTGAAACAGATGATGATTGGTGCGGTCGATAAGCACCACGTCGGCATCGTGCACCGATTGCGCCGCCGTCAGGCCTCCGAACCCACCCCCGATAATGACGACCTGTTTATGAGGCATGAAAGTGACCTCTAGCCCACATTACTCACGACGACGTCTACTCCAACCGCCGATACGCCACCACGCCGCGAAGCGCGGTGCTGCTGTCATCTCGTCTCTTACTCGTAAGCTTGGCTTGACTCTAGCCGAACCTCACGAGATACGCCCGAAAAATCTATCTCCGCACCGGATTCCCTGCCTCCTGAAACTCCAAAATAGTGCTCCCTTATTTCATCTCCATACGTATCGGCTTAAGTGTTGAAATACTGGAACTCTATTGGAAAAGCGCAAGGTCGCGACGGATAACCAAGAGAAAGTTGCAACCGGAAAGACTGTGGGCCAAGTGATCAGAAAAGACTCGCAACCAACCTTGTCTTTTGTCCACCAATAACTTTCTGAGAATTGGATCTTGTACAGCGTCTGACCGAAATGCCTGATCCGTATGGGATTGATGGACGCCCTAAATGGCTCTGGAAACAATGAATTCAAGCTTATGCAGCAGCGCCTCCTGAGTTTTAACCAGCACCTGTACGGACAGGAGACCTCGATTTGCACGCAAAACACGTCACCTATGATTTCAAGGAGTTGCAGGTAAGCCCGCGCTGGTTAAATTATGCCTTGGACGACAATGGATCAGTACAATCTCCAGTTGATCTCGTTGACCAATTTGTTAGATGATGAAGGGCTCGGCTACGGTATCGAACAATGGGGGTGGGCATCATGACCAAGGCACAAGCTGCTTCGTTACGCGAGAAGTGGGCAGAGGGGGACAATCCACCTTGTAGGCATCTGCACCTGGAATTGGAACATAACAACGACGATTATTTGACCGATAATTATCACTGTACTGCCTGCGGTGAATTGGTTGCCGCCAACACCCGTGACCCCTTTCAAGTCATCTGACCCCGACCGATCCATCATCCCTCCGACTTCAGGGTCTGATAGAGGGGTTCACTGAGCGAAAACATCTGTTAGGCGCGAAGTACCTCTGAGAATGCCGGCAACGGCGCATTCCCCTCTGAGCGATTATTGACCTACACGTACGCGTGACAGCCTTCGCTGAGGGCCTGTCGTACCAACTGCCCCGTCTCTCGGCGCTCTGTGGTAACTCTTCCACGATCTTGGCATACGGGTTGGCCGCTTCTTCGCGGCTGCATAGGACATCTTGAACGGCGCGAGAAGTCGCAGCACCGTGAATACCGCGGTGAACTCTTGCATTCTTGTGTACTGGCCCGCGAGTGACGCCATGGCTTTCAAGCACTTTCTGGTACTCAGGACCAAGCAGCCCGGGGTTGCGAATCTCGATGGCGTAGCGAAAGTCCTACCGCCTATCCTCTCCCAGCCTCTCTATTTGCCTAGGTAACCGCTCTTTTCCTCATCTTGTGGCTAGCGTGATCCGGTCGTCTGTGCTATAGACCGCATCGGGTCTCGTCGAACAACCTCGAAAGACAAGCACGATGCCGACGTCCATTGGCGTGATCTTCATCGTTTTTTCAAGCCTCATCATTCTGAGCATTTTGACGATCAAGCTCTCGAATCGGTTTGGCATCCCCTCGCTGGTCTTGTTTCTCGCCATCGGTATGTTGGCGGGGTCCGACGGTCTTGGCGGCCTCACTTTCGACAATCCGTCTCTGGTGCGGTCACTGGGTATCACTGCGCTCGTCTTGATTCTATTTTCTGGCGGATTGGACACGGAGTGGACGGCGGTGCGCCCCATCGTATGGCAGGGGCTATCGCTCTCGACTATCGGAGTTCTGATCACTGCGCTGCTCATCGGAATATTTGTTGCCTGGGTCCAAGGGTTCTCATTCCTGGAGGGCCTCTTGCTCGGCGCAATTGTATCGTCCACCGATGCTGCTGCCGTCTTCATGGTGCTACGAGCGCGGAGGACCAAGATCCCCAGACGATTGGTCCAATTGCTCGAATTTGAATCAGGCAGCAACGATCCGATGGCCGTCGTGCTGACGATCGCGCTGATTCGACTGTTGACGGAACCCTCAACCTCTTTTGGGGAGCTTGTCGTATTCTTCGTGATGCAAATGGGCGTGGGAACGGCGATTGGCATTGCGATGGGCGAGATCATGCGACGGTCGTTCAATGCGCTCGACTTGGAGTTGGAGGGCATTTATCCGGTACTGTCGGTGGCGCTGGCGCTGCTGACGTACGGCCTGACCGACTACTTGGACGGAAGTGGCTTTCTTGCCGTATACCTGGCAGGGCTCGTCATGCAGCGAAAGCCGTTTACTCACCAGCAGAGTGTCTTGCATTTTCACGATGGGCTGGCCTGGCTGATGCAAGTCACCATGTTTTTGGCGCTGGGGCTACAAGTATTTCCAGCAAGGCTCGTGCCAATCGCTGGGGCAGGCATCCTGATTTCCCTTTTCCTGATCTTCATCGCCCGCCCTGCGAGTGTCCACGTGGCGTTGGCTTTTTCGCCGATGTCCCTTCGAGAGCAGACGCTTGTAGCCTGGGCAGGGCTCCGTGGGGCTGTGCCGATCATCTTGGCTACGTTTCCCTTAGTGGCCGGGATCGAGAAGGCAGACATGATCTTCCATATGGTGTTCTTTATCGCGCTCACGTCGGTCGTGATGCAGGGAACAGCGATTCCGTTGCTTACGCGAATGTTGAAGATCGGAACCCCACCATCGAGTGAAATTCGATCCGGCCCACAGCGTAATCCGCCGGCGCCCCCCAACCCGATGCCGTAATGCTCTGCGGAATGGAAGATCGGAAAATAAAATAGGCTGCCAGGAAATGACGTGAGTCAGTCCAGGAGAAGGGCTGGAAACGGTTTGTGAAACCGGCGCACCAGGGCCTCTTTCACAAGAGGCCCTGGTGGCCTTGAAGATGGCTGGTGATAGCCCTATTGCACGTCGACGGTGATGCTATGGCTAGCCGTGACAGGATCGTGGTCCTTTGTAGCACCAGTCACAGTGATCTTGTGCGTCCCCTTGCTCAGGCCCTTAAGCTCCCCCTTAAAACCCTTCTGATACTGATCGTCCACATATGCATGGACATGCGTACCTACGGAGCCCTGGGTCAACTCGTACTTCACCTCAAAGGTGTCACTGACCTTCTCCCCGTCCTTGGGAGACGTAATCGTCACCTTTGACCCGTCCGCTACTGGTGCAGCCGCTGGTTTATCCCCTGCAAAGACTGGCGCCCCACTAAGACAGCCCGCCAACGTAATCCCTAATCCCATGAACCCGATACGTCCCACCACATTCATCGCAACCTCCTTAGTTTGAACCAACTGAATGGACACTGCCGCCTACCTCCCCTTCTGGATAGCCTCTCGTCAGACTACCAACCGTTCTCCGGAAGAGAATATGTTGGCATTTTACTTTTCAGAATGGTCTCAGTCAATCCGCACCTACGCGCATCGAGCAACCATCACCCATCTAATTGATCCCTCCAAGCTCGCTCGCTGTCTCTCCAGGGATGGGGGCTGATTGATCTTCCATTGCGCGCGTCCAACGAGGGCCTTCTGAGGCCGCGCGTTGCGCGAGCACAGAAGATCATCAGCCTCCATCCCCTCCCCCCCTCCCCCCCTCACTCCGCAATATGCTACGGTAGAGAAACGAGGAGCCAGACGATGACCATTCAGGCACAATTTCCAGATGAGCAAAACCTCGAAGGCTCCTTCATTAGACAGCCGGATGCCTTTCAAGGCTGGGTGACCGCGAACGGTAACTCAGGCTACCAGGCAGCGAGCGGTCGCTACCATCTCTATGTCTCATGGGCCTGCCCCTGGGCGCATCGGACAATTATTGTGCGGAAACTCAAGAAGCTGGAAGGCGTGATCGGTATGACGGTCGTAGACCCGATCCGCGACGAGCGAGGCTGGGCCTTCCGCGAAGGACCGGGGCATTCAATCGATCCCATCAATGGATTCCAGTTCCTCAGCCAGGCCTACAAGGCCACCGATCCGAACTATCGGGGGCGGTTCACCGTCCCCGCGTTGTGGGACCGGGTGACAAAGCGCATCGTCACCAATTCTGACGACGACCTCATGCGCATGTTCAACGGCGAGTTCAATCGCTTCACCGAGAGCAGGATCGATCTGTATCAGGAAGGAATCAGGAAGGAGATCGACGACCTCAATACCTTCATCTACGAAAACGTGAACGACGGGGTCTATCGCGCGGGATTTGCCACTTCGCAGCAGGCCTATGAACGAGCTGTGTTGCGCCTTTTCGAGGCCCTCGACCAACTCGAGGCCAGGCTGGCACGCCAACGCTATCTCTTTGGTTCACAATTCGTCGAAACCGATTGGCGCTTGTTCGTCACCCTCATACGCTTCGACGCCGTCTACCATGGCCATTTCAAATGCAACCTTAGACGGATCATCGACTACCCCAACCTCTTCGGCTACCTCAAAGACCTCTATCAGACCGACGGTATCGCCGATACCGTGAACTTCGACCACATCAAGCGGCATTACTACATCACCCACGACGACATCAATCCAACCCGTATCGTCCCCCTTGGCCCCGACCAAGATCTGACCACTCCTCACGGCCGAGAACTTCTGCGGTAACGAGCAGACCGGTTCTTTTGGTTTGTTTGGTTCATCTGGTTTATCCGGTTAGTTTGGTTCAACCAAATAAACGAGACAAACCAAACAAACTGGAGCAACCAGTTGCGTGGCTGATACGTTCGTGGTAGGGTGCAACGTGATCGCGTAAGACCTTCCGTGCTCGGAGGCTGCAGTCCTCCTGGAAACACGAAGTCTCACGCGATCTTTTTTTGTCCGCACGCAGCCGTTCTGCATCTGCCGAGCACTCCGCCTAAGGCGTACCCATCCATCGCTCGCATTGCTAGCCCGACATCGCCGTGGGGTCGTCTTTTCTTACTTAAAGAGGTGCATCCTTGTTTCAAGAAATATGGTCAACAGTCCGAGACTTCCTCCGCAATACCGCAGGAAGTCTCTATCACATTATCGTCGTCGCCCTGAGTGCTGGCATTGCGCTCTCGCTCCCGGCAGGCGCCAAACAGTTTTTGTCGTTCTGGTCTCGTGTCGAACATGACCTGCTCTCGCTCATTGCCGTGGAAATGACGGTGGCGATCCTCCTGATCGCCTGCCTTAACTACTTCCATCGCAGCATACGGGATCGGGCTCTTGCTGCCGTGGCGGCAGGCGCCGGCCTTGTCTCGTTCTTCCCGCGCCGCACGCGGGGAGCGCAACGGCACATCAAGCAACTCAAAGAAGAGCAGGGCACAGGCCGAACCATCTCGGTCATCGGGTCAAGCGGCCACAGCACCTTTGTGGATCAAGTAGGGGGTCTGTCGTCGGTCCTCGACAAATGCCTGGGGGCCAGAATCATGCTGGTGAATCCCTACAGCCAGGAAGCGAGCGCGCGCATACAGGCGATCGGCCATCCCGAGTTCACGTTGAATACATTCCGGGAAGAAGTTCGACAAAGTATCCAGCTCCTCAAGCGGCTGAAGGCTATGGGGAAGGTCATTAAACTCAAGTTCTACTCGGATTCCCCGTTGATGAAATTGGTGATCCTCGGAGACTACCTCTGGCTCCAGCATTACCATGCCGACCTGGATGTCCAGACCATGCCGGAGTATGTCCTGCGGCACAACCGCAAGGACCACGGCCTCTATACCCTCTATGCCCACTACTTCGTGCAGCGATGGGAGAGCGCCGAGATTCCCGAATATGATCTCGACACGGATGAGCTGGTCTATCGAAGTAGAACCGGCAACGAGATCAGGAGAGAGCGGTTTGAAATTGAGACGGAGTCCGAAGAAGTCGGAGCCCTACTGGAACCGCGAGAACTCACCGCCGAACCGGCCCAAGTCGGCTGAGCCGATCGGCCCAATACAAGATCAGCAATGGTGCGAGAAAAATCCTCCCGAGGCCCAGGAGGATGCGGAAATACTATTTTGGCACGCGAGACTGGCGGGACGGACGAGACGCGAGGGTTCGAGATCTGAAGTTCGAAGTTTTCTGAACGTCGAACCCAGAACTTCGAACCTCGGATCGCGCCTTTCTCGCGAGTCACGCGCTTCACGCGCCACGCCCTGTGGTCCTGGCGGCCTTTTCAGCATCCTGATAAAGTACAGTCATTATTATTGGAAAGTCTTTCCCCTCATGTCCATCCAGTGGTTCCCTGGTCACATGAATACGGCGCGCAAAGAAGCCGCCAAGACAATGGAAGTGATCGATGTCGTCGTCGAGGTGCTGGATGCGCGCATACCGAAGGCCAGCTGCAATCCGCTGATCGAGGAACTGCGCCTGGCTCGCCAGCGCCCTAGCCTGAAAGTCCTCAACAAGGCCGATCTCGCCGATCCCACCGTCACACAAGCTTGGCTCGACCTGTATAACCGACAACCGGGCGTCAGCGCTGTCGCCCTTTCTTGTCATCATGCGGGCGATGCCGCCAAGATCCCCCAGCTCTGTCAGCCGCTCGCTCCGCATCGCAACAGCAGCGCGAAGCCGCTGCGCATGCTGATCATGGGAATCCCCAACGTCGGCAAATCAACCCTGATGAACATGCTCCTCAAGCGTCGCATCGCTCGTGTGGGCGACGAACCAGCCGTGACCAAAGTCCAGCAGCGTCACAAACTGAACGACCACATGGCCATCACCGACTCACCAGGACTATTGTGGGGGACCATCAAAGATCCTCACGTGGGCCTCCTGCTCGCCACGGTCAACGCGATAGGCCACAAGGTCGTGGATGACGAAGCGGTCGCCGAGTTTCTCGCCACCATCCTGCTTGCGCGCTATCCAGCCAGGCTCACGGCTCGCTACAGTTTTGCTGTGGAAGGACTAACGAGTACAGGCGTGATCGACGCCATCGGCAAAAAGCGTGGCTGCCTATTGCCCAGAAGCGGCGGCGGAATAGATCGAGACAAAGCAGCGAGGATTCTCTTGTCTGACTACCGCAACGGCACGCTCGGCCGCACCAGCTTGGAGTCGCCAGAGACGCAGACGGAAGAACGAAGCTGATGGCAACAGCGGGAATACTGGCTGGTTTGTCTGGTCTATCCGGTTAGTCTGGTTCAACCAAATAGACGAGACGAGACAAACCAAACAGACCAGATGAACCAGAGAGACCAGAGGCCGGCGCCTCCCTCACAATCCGACTCTGACGAAGTCGATGTACCCTCGTTCGACGTCCGTGCTTATAAGCTCTACTTGCACCTTGTCTCCGACGTCGAGGCCACGCTCGCCCGTCACCAATCTCCCTTCGACCGGTGGCTCAAGGAGCCGGACCCAGGTGCCTCTGTCAGACGCGCCCGTTACGATGGCGTCGAAACGCTGCCTAATCCGCGATTCGAGCAATAACGCAGCAGCGGATTTACGGAGCCGCCGCTCGACTTTCTCCGCGTCGTCTTCTTTCTCGGTGCAGTGACCGGCCAGATACTTCAATTCTTCCGGACGGTAGGGAGTTGGTGCGCCGGCCAGCGCCGCTTTGATCAACCGCTGGGTGATGAGATCGGGAAAGCGTCGGTTGGGAGCCGTGGAATGGGTGTACCCCTTCACGGCAAGCCCGAAATGTTCAGGAGAGCCATCCTTCGACTGGTCCAGTACATATTCGCCTCTGCCGATGAGCTTCACGATGGCCAGGGAGAGATCGGGAAATCTGAGGGGGTCGGCCTGCCGCCGCGTGACAAGGAACGATTCGAGCGCACCTGCGTCCGGCTCCGAGGGTAAGTGCTCGCCCCAGCGAGCGGCCACCTCAACAATCCGCTGCCAGCGTTCAGGAGAGCGCAGGATGCGGCGGAAGGAGGGCATGCCCTTTCCATTCAGATAGGACGCCGTGGCCTGATTCGCTGCGATCATAAAATCCTCGATCAGTTCCTTGGCGCGATTCTTCTGCTCGACCCTGAGATCGGTCAGCGCCTCACCATCAAACACGGCTCGTGGCTCAATCGTTTCAAGACTCAGAGCTCCCTGCTGGTGGCGTCGTGCCTTGAGCCGTTGCGCGACCTGGTCTTGGAGGCGAAGTTGTGCATCAAGACCGGAGACAGCTTCGAGCCGCTCAGGTGCAGGCGCCTCCCCTGCGAGCCAGGCGGCGACGCTGTTGTAGGCCAGCTTCGCGTAGTTATGGACAAGCGCCCGAAAGAGAGTCGAACTGAGGACCGCCCCATCCTCCGCAATCACCATCTCCACCACGATTGCGAAGCGGACTTGCCCTTCGCCGAGTGATGTCAGATCGGTCGACAGCTTTTCCGGCAACATAGGAAACATGCCGCCTGCCGTATAGACCGACGTCGTATTGTGCTTGGCATGAGCATCCAGGGCTGATTCCTTTATGACCAGCTCATCCACGTCGGCAATCGCGACCAGGATTGTGACAGACCGATCAGCATGTGGTTCGGCCACGGTGAGTTGGTCGAGGTCTCGGGAATCGTCGTTGTCGATCGACGCCCAGAGCAGACCGGTTAGGTCACGCATGTCCGAGTGCGCGTCAGTAGCAGCCGTCTGCACACGGGCCAGCTCGGCCATCGCCGCGGCAGAAAAATCCGGCAAGAGGCCTCGTTCGACCATGGCGCGGCGAGCGATATTCTTAAGATCTGTACGATGGCTTTTCATGTGTCCCTTTCAATCTGGGATGAAATCCGGTTGGTTCTTGGATAGGGAAGGAGCAGGGGACACTCCGGCGAGAAAAGGCTCCCGACCAACTTGGTGGACCCTATGCAGAAGCTACTGCTTTATTAATAACAGAAAAGTCCCCGTCGGTTGGCATCACAAATAGGCACCGTCCGCCGCTTCGGGAGGCCCAGACTTGACCAACTGCCCGCTTTTCTTCAGCGTCCACAGCGTCGTACAGATGTTTCCCTTTGTATTCGACCGCAAGCACTCGCCCATCAGCAAGTTGGCAAAGGAAGTCTGGATAAAACCAGTCTGTTGAGGTTTGCAGCCGGAATGACGTGGGCTTGCGAGGAAGGTTCCGAACCCAGAACTGCACTTGCAGCAAACCATCGAGGAACTGCGCGCAACGAAACTCTTCCGTGGCCTGACCATCGGCCGTCTTTTCGGATAGTTCTCCCGGTTTTGGCCCAAAATAGTGCTTTTGAAACTGAAAGCCCCCTTCATAGACACGGCTCGGTTCATAGCCCATCGTCTTGAAGTTGATCGAGCGCCCTTCGTCAACAGTCAGCGGCGAGGCCGGCAGAAGCAACAACTGAAACGATGCCTTGCGCTCGCTCTCTCGATGATCCTGGATACGAGCTGCAATCTCGTCACGGAGCCGAAAACGATCGAGCGCCACGGTGCTGACATCCGTCATGCCCAGCTTCGCCATGAGGCCTCGGATAACTTTTCTCAGAAACTCCGCCGACTCACCGGCTGGAATGTCCGGATGATCAATCTCTCGATCCAACCAGGCAATAAGACTATCGATCGACCAATCGTACGTACCCCCGAGCTGGAGCGTCTGCTGATGCAACGTCCCGATAAAATCTACTTCTGAAGGATCCTTGATGACGATCGTCTGCACATCTCCCTTCGCGCCGACATCCACCACACCAGCATAACCGACCGGACGGACGAGAGGGTTGTACCCTGATGGCAGCGAGGCATCCTTTTCGCTGAGTTTCCAGGGATGTTCGATCAGAAACGTGCTCTCGAACTCGTACAACGTTCCATTTTCAAAGACACAGATCAGTGGTACAAGAAAATCCAGTTGACGTTCGTACGGCGAGGGGACGCGTGTAGCCCCACTTCCGCCGAATGCCTTCTCCGCCTCTCGCACAAGCGTGACGGCTTCCTCCACCTGAATCTTGGCTTCGGGAGTCTTTACGCAACTCTTCAGCTTCTCGGTGTCGGCATCATCGAGCGGGACTACAATGGTGATCTCGCCTGTTGCGGTATCAATTCGCACCTTGCCGGCAAGGGCCAATACCTGGATGGGGGCCACCGTCGCGTCAATTTCGGCCGGTGTAAGTTTCACGGTCTGTGGCTGCACACCGAGCGGAAAGGTTCCTTGCGGCACTGGAATGATGATCCGCTCGGCCTCCGCTGCCGTGAAGCCGTTATGCTCCAGCGCCTCACGCAATTCCGCTAGTACGTCCGTGATCGAATCCGATACCGAAAAGGCATAGGCGCAGTTGAGATCGAGATGCCGCTTCGCTTGGGCGAGCGGCAGCCGGAGAATGCGTCCGACAATCTGCTCGATGGCCGTAACCGAACGTGTCTCCTTGAGGCTGCATAACACATAGGCAAATGGGCAATCCCACCCCTCCCGCAGCTTTTCCACCGTGATAATCACGCGCACCAGGCACTTCGGCGACGCGATGTCCTTCACATTTTTCAACTCATCGAGCTTGCCGACGGAGATTTTTACCTCGTCCTTCGAGAGACCGAACTCCCGCACCAGCCGGTCGCGTAGCGGCTCACAGGCATCGACACGTTCAGCCTGGATCAAGAGAATAGGCCGGACATACTCGCTCGTCTGCTGCCCCTCGGTCACAGTCTTATCTCTGCAGATGTTTTCGTTGTTGAGCCGCTGTTCTTCAGTTTCGTACGGCTGTTGAACCAGTATGAAACGACGCGGTTCGCTTTGAGGAGTACTGCAGTTGAGTTCTAAAAGAGCATGGGCGGTTGAACCAGATCCTGCGAAAGAGTCTAGAACCACATCTCCTGGCTTGGAGATCATCCCGATGAGATCACTCAGGACACTCACATCTTTTGGGAAAGCAAAAGCACCTTTGCCGAGGATTTCCTCAACAAGCAAAGTTGCTGCTCGTCCGTCCTTGTAGAAAACGGTCGGAAAAGGTTCTTGGGATACCTCGAAAAGATATGTCTTCCTGCATGGAATAGTTGTTTCGTCTGGTCCAAAATGAATGCGCGGTGGATACTCTGCTAGTGCAACCTTGGTAGTTTCCTCATCCCACCTCCAACCAGTTGATGGCTTTTTGCAGCATTTACCTGTGACAGGATGAGGTATGTCATAACGCGGACGATTCTCCCGTCCATCATCCGGCCCGGCAAAGTCTGCCGCAAAGTATAACCCTTTCGCATCCGACCAATTATAGTGCTTGTGCGCCTTGGCAGGATCATCTTTCTTAAGTAAGCGATACCACTTCATCATCGCCACTCGGATTTCGGTGTGGTTTTCGTCGAGGTCTGCGCGAAAGGACTGGTAACGTTCCAACACCCGATCCACACCTTCCTTACGTTTTTGCCATTTGATCTTTCTTTCGATGAGCAGGGACTTGTTTAGTGCGAAAACCACGATATACTCATGATTCTCTGAAAAAAACTTGGAGTCTCCTTTCTTACCTTTTTCCCAGACCAAAGTTCCAAGATGGTTTACGGCCCCGAAGATTTCCTCTAGGACGTGAAGTAGGTTGGTCAAGGCATTGTCATCAATGCTCACCAAGATTACCCCATCCGCGCGGAGAAACCGCCGAAGCGACACCAGCCTCGGATACATCATGCACAACCAGCGATCATGCCGATCGAGCGTCTCGCCTTCCTTGCCCACAACTTTGCCTAGCCACTCACGGATGACCGGGCTGTTCACATTGTCGTTGTAAACCCAGCCCTCGTTGCCCGTGTTATACGGTGGATCGATGTAGATGCACTTGACCTGCCCCGCGTAATACGGGAGCAGCGCCTTGAGCGCGACGAGGTTGTCGCCCTGCACGATGAGATTCCCGTCGCCGGGCTCGCCACATGCCAAATCAGGCACGTCTTTCAGCAAGTGAAACGGCACCTGGTGGTGATGATTCACCACTGCCTCTTTCCCAATCCAATTTAGTGTCGGCATATCAACAAGGAAGTCCAGTTTGCCGCCGAAGAATACCCGTTTCCCCGCGAGAAAGCACCCCGACTTTGGGGGATGTGAGACGTGAATGGTGAAGCGTACAGAGTGAGAGCGCAACTGGTTGGGTTGGTCTATCTGGTCTCAGGCTTATCGAACAAGGGAGCCAGATAGATCTAACAGCCTGCGGGAAAACTCGGTTTATACAGAACGCACGGTGGCATATTTCGTATGGTGTTGGGACCTGAATCGTCTCTAGCCCGCATTATTCATGACGGTTCGTCGCGAAATCGCTGAGCCGCGTCGTGAGACCTGCGCGCGGAGCCGTGAGGACCCGAGGCGTACTCGTGCAGTACGTTGAGGGTTCGAGGGGCGAGCCCGCAGGCCGCAGGCTCGTTGCAACAGCGGATCGGCGATTGCAGCAGAAGCGCTCATGAATAATGCGGGCTAGATGCTCAAAAAGTCCGTCCACGATTCGTGAGACGTGAAACGTTTCGGGGAAAGAGTCCTCTCATGTTACTACCCTTATTACTACCCTTACTCACGAGTTACTACCCTTACTCCCCAGATAACGCCAGCGGGCTGCCGGACCTTTGCCCCGGCAATCCGCTTCGCCTTCCGCTTTCAACTCGGTGAGTAGGGAGCGAATCCATTCCCGGCCTACGCCGGGACAGGCCTGCTCGATGTCAATGAGACGGAACTCGCTTGATTGCCGGCGGATTGCCGCGAGTACGATCCCAGCCTTTGCCCCGCGCGGGGCTTTGACCTCTCCGGCGCGCCTCTCGAATTCACCATAGGCGCGGCGGGCAATGGCCAAAAAATGATTGAGCCAGGGCAGGAGGTCATGTTTGCCCTCGTGCCAGCGCTGAGAGCTTTGCTGGAGGACGTGGTAGTAGTCGTCTTTTCCTTCTTCGATGAGCCTCTCCAGGCTGATGTACCGGCCTACTTCATAGCCGTGCTGGTAGAGTGCCAGCAGCGTGAGCAGGCGGGAGACGCGGCCATTGCCGTCACGGAACGGGTGGATGCAAAGGAAATCGAGCACGAGCGCCCCGATGGCCACGAGCGGCGGGATATGGTCCTGGTCGATGGCGTGGCGATAGACGAGGCAGAGTTCGTCTACGGCGGCGGGCGTGGCTTTGGCGGGAACACACTTGAAACGTATGATGGGCGCGGCGTCTGGCAGCAGTTCGATGACTTCGTTGTCCACTTTCTTGAACTGACCGGCATCGCCGCTGCCTTCCTGACAGAGCCGATGCAGGCGGCGCAGCAGGTCGGGAGTGATGGGCAATGTCTCCACTTCGGTGTGGATGAGATGCAAGGCTCGGCGATACCCCATGATGTCTTGCTCGGACCGGTCTTTGGGGCGAGCGTTGCCAAGGACGAGCGGGCGCAGCCGGTCTGGCGCGACGGTGACGCCTTCGATGCGATTGGACGATTCGACGCTTTGGACCATGGCCATTTCGCGCAGGGCCTTCAGCACTTGCGGCGATTGCCGGGTGTACAGTTCCTGCTTGCCCTTGGCTTCGGCAAGGTCGTTGAGCAGCCAATTGGTGCCCATCGGCACGGCGAAATCGCGCAGACGATGATTGCGGAAGGTCATCATGGCTGGTTCTTGTACTCCGTGAAACTTGCCGCCAGTGTGGCGAAACCGTTTGGCGCGTACGGCGAGGTCGGAAAGTCAGGGTGAAGCGACATTGGGATTTCAGCGGACCTTGGAGCAGAAGAAGAACATGAGATCGGGCCTCAGAAGCATACATTCATCCAGAGATCGAAGACTCCTCTGCTTGCTCCCGTTGCCATCTTCAGCAGGCTCGATATCCATTCAACGGTTATGCCAAAGAATACCCGTTTCCCTGAGAGAAAGCACCTGGGCTAATTTGATTGAATCGCTGTTCCTGGCCCATATTATTCATGACGATTCGTCGCGAAATCGCTGAGCCACGTCGCGATACCAGCCTGCAGAGCTCAGGGGATTGTCTGTCAGACGGGGACAGGCGCCAAAAAGAAGGGCGCCAGTCCCCAATAGTCGAGGCCCATAGTTCTGATTGCGTTCCGAGTTTGCACAAGCTATATGATAGGGGCTTGGCGAACTCACGTCAGAGTCGCCTCCGTGACAAGAGCTAATGGATCATTCTAATGGCCGCGTGAACCTATGAACAATAAACTGGCAGTGACGATAATTCGATGGGCCATCGCAGTTCCGGCGGGGCTCGCGGCTTGGTTCGGAGCGAACTATTCTATTGGAACCACCTTTGGCTTTTTCCACGGATTTGAAGTGGTCGAGGAGTTTTGGGACGCGCCGGATATGAATGGGATGCCCATTAGCGGCACCTACATTATTCTCGTCACTCGGCTCGTTGCCGCTGCCGCCCTTGTGGGTATGATCGTCTACCTTGTGCCACGCTACCATCAACGGGTGGCGACTATTGCGGCCGCTCTTGTATCCGTTGCCGCCCTGGGCTTCTTGGGTTTCGTATGGTTTCAAGCCGGGAATGCCGATCTAAAACTCGGCCCGGATGGCTGGTACCGACATATCCTGGACGCGCTGAGCATTATCTTAGGCGCAATATTCGGCGCTTGGGTGGCATGTGGAAATCAGAGACACAGAACCCGCGCGTAATGCGGGCTGAAGAACCTCTCCGTGACTCCAGCAACACTGATTGAACAGGAACTGGCGGCAGCCCAAGCCGCACAGCAATGCGGCAACCACGGGAAGGCGCGAGTCTGTGCTCGACGCGCCGTGGCCTGCGCCACCGAGGCGTGGATCGCGCGGCTCCCTATCCCACGATGGCGCGGGGATGCGATGGCACAGCTCCGGCACATTCAACAGGACGCGTCCTTCCCTCTTCCTATCCGCCAAGCGGCTGAGCGGTTGAGCACCCCCGTAACCCATCAGCACACAGCCCCCTTCACGACAGAACCTATCGCCGACGCGCGACTCATCATCGCCTACTTCGGCAACACCACTTCAGACAGCACTCCCCGATGACGGGCAGGATGTTGAGAAGGTCCGCTAAGATAGGAGATCGTTGCGCGTGAGACGTGAAGGGTGAAACGTCAGGACTGTTCGCCCGTGACGATCGCTGAAGGACCTGGGACGGCGGATCGCTCTTCGATCCACTTATAGAGCACCGGCAACACAATCAGCGTCAAGAGTGTCGAACTGACTAGTCCGCCGATCACCACGACTGCCAGAGGCCGCTGAACTTCCGATCCAATTCCATTGGCAAAGGCAAGCGGCACCAATCCCAGCAACGCGACCAGCGCCGTCATCAAGACGGGACGGAGACGCATCACGCAGCCGGACATCACCGCCTGCTCAATGCCCATTCCCTCCTGCCGACGCAGCGCATTCATATAGGACACCAACACGATGCCGTTCAACACGGCCACGCCGAAGAGATTGATGAATCCGACCGAGGCCGGCACGCTCAGGTACTCCCCCGTTACCCATAAAGCGACAACCCCGCCGATGAGGGCAAACGGGAGATTGAGAATGATCAGCGCCGCCTGCTTCATCGAGGAGAACGATGACAGCAAGAGCAGGAAGATCACGACAATGGTAATCGGGACAATGATCTTGATAAGGCCCAGCGCCCGCTCCATATTTTCGAACGATCCGCCCCAGACGACATGGAACCCGTCCGGGAGCCGAACCTCTTTGGCCATCCGCTGTTGCGCCTCAGCCACAATACCTCCGATGTCCCGCCCGTGCGTATTGAAGCTGACCGGCAGATACCGCTGGAGATGGTCACGGTTGATACGCCCCGGTCCCTCGTGCATCCGGATGACACCGAGATCGCTGAGGGGAATGAAGGCCCCACTGCCGTCCGTCAGTCGAATGTTCCCGATGGTCTCGATGCTGTTCCGATACTGTTCTGGAAACCGCACGACCAAATTGAACCGGCGATTCTCTTCATAGACCCTGGTCGCGGCTTCTCCTCCGATCGCGGTTGCGATGACCTCGCGGACATCCGAGACGTTGATGCCATGCCGGGCGATCTTACCCCGATCGATATCGATCGTGATGTAGGGCTGGCCGAAGAGTTGCTCTACTTTTAAATCTTTGACGCCTCGGATTGTGCCGAGGACAGCGGCAATCTCGTCCCCTGTGCGACGCAGCTCCTCCAGGTCGTGCCCGAACAGTTTGACCGTCACTTCTGCGCGCACCCCGGAAATCAATTCGTCCACCCGTTGCTGGATCGGCTGGCTGATCAAAAAGTTGGCGCCTGGCACCTGTGCCAGCCGCTCGCGGACTCGCTCTTTCAGCCCCGCCATGGTGGGGGCTGTCGTCCAGGTCTCGATCGGATGCAACATCGCAACGGAATCGCTTTCGTTCGGTTCTTGCGGGTCATTCGCCAATTCCGTGCGTCCGATTTTAGACACCATCATCTGCACTTCAGGAAACTCCAGCACCGCTTTCTGCACCTCCCGTTCGATCTTGATCGACTGCTCCAACGAAACGCTCGGCAAGCGGATCGTGAGGGGGGACATCGTGCCTTCATTCAGAATGGGGACAAACTCCGACCCCAAAAATGGAAAGAGCGCAATACTTCCTGCCAGCATGAGTCCAGTAGCTATCAGCACCGTGTTCCGATGTCCTAACGCCCAGCGCAGCAGAGGAAGATAGAGCCGCTTGGCCCATCGGAGCACAAAGGGCTCGGAGTCGGCATGCCCCGCCTTCAAAGTCAGTAAACACAACACCGGCGACAGCGTGACCGATAGAATGAGCGACACCATCAGGGCAATCATGATGGTATAGGCCATCGGCTTGAACATTTTTCCTTCCATGCCTTGGAACGAGAGGATGGGCATAAAGACAATGATGATGATCATAATACCGAAAACCACGGGGCGGGCGACCTCCCGAGCGGCATTGAGGATGAGGGCCTGTCGAGGCAGGCCTTGGTGACGGGGGTCCGACATATGCCGGTGGATGTTTTCCACCAGCACCACCGAGGCATCGACCATCATGCCGATGGCGATGGCCAGACCACCCAAGGACATTAGATTGGCCGTGAGATCGAACCGATCCATTACGAAGAACGTCACGAGCGGCGTCAGGATGAGCGTCGCCGCCACGATCAAGGCGCTCCTGGTATCGCCCAGGAACAGGAACAGCACGACCACCACCAGGAGAATTCCCTCCCCCAACGCCTTATAGACGGTCTTCAAGGCGGCGGAGATCAATTCAATACGATCGTAAAAGGGAACGATCCGCCATCCTGCCGGCAGCAGCCCCTTGTCCTGTATCTCGGCAATTTTGCCTTTGATGCCTTCCACGACGTCGCGGGCGTTACCGCCGCGCAGCATGAGCACGATCCCTGCCGCCACCTCTCGCTCACCGTTCAAGACGACAGCGCCATGGCGAATGGCATGACCGATTTGTACCTGGGCGACGTCATGGATATGCACCGGAGTGCCGCCCGCTTCCTTGACGACGATGTCCTCGATGTCGCTCAGTTTCCGGATCATCCCCACGCCGCGGACAATGTACTTTTCAGCATAGGTCTCCAGCACATTGCCGGAAGCATTCGCGTTGTTGTTCGCCACGGCGGCGAACACCTCGTGCAGCGCGAGATCGTATTTGCGCAACAGTTCAGGTTCGACAAGCACCTGGTACTGTTTGACATACCCGCCTTGCGAGTTGACGTCGATCACTCCGGGGACACCCTTGAGCAACGGCCGGATGATCCAGTCCACCGCAGTTCGCTGCTCGATCAATTCGTGTTCCATTTCAGCAGCGTCCAGGCCGGCATGCGAAGGGCCTTCCAGATAGTACTGATACACCTCTCCCAGTCCGGTGCTGTTCGGGGTCATCATCGGTTCAGACCCGGGCGGTAAGTTCTCCCGCACTTCGATCAGCCGTTCGAGCACAAGTTGGCGGGCAAGGTTGATGTCCATATGATCGTCGAACACCACCGTAATCAACGACAGCCCGACTTTGGTGAGCGAGCGTAGTTCCGTCAGATGCGGAACCCCGGTGACTTGTTGCTCAATGGGAAAGGTCACCAGCCGTTCCATCTCTTCGGGGGACAAGCCAGGCGCTTTCGTCACGATTTGCACGAGCACGCTCGTTACATCGGGAAACGCGTCGATCGAAATCGTACGGAAGGCATAGGCCCCCAAAAGGGTCAGGAGACCGGCAAACGTGAGGATGAGTAAGGGACGGCGAAGAGAAAACTCAAGAAGTTTGTCAACCATGCTTAGTCTTTAGGCTTCAATAGCTCGGATTTCAAGGTAAAGCCGCCCTCCTTGACGACCGCTTCTCCTTCCTGCAACCCTTCGAGAACCTCGGCAAAGGTTCCATTCTTCTCGCCCATTTTGATCGTCCGCGCTTCAAAGACGCCTGGTTCCTTCTGCACAAACACGAAACTGCGGTCCCGGTCATGCTGAACGGCTGCTTCGGGAACGACCAGGACATCCGAGGCCGGTTCGGACGAGACGCGGATCGTCGCGAACATCTCCGGCTTCAGATGACCCTTGGAGTTTTCCAAGACGAGGCGTACCTGCATAGTCCGCGTCGCGGTATCGAGGACATCGCCGACATAGGAGACGGTCCCTTGGAACACCTCGTCGGGATAGGCCGTCACAAAGACCTCGACCGGCTGATTCGCAACGGCGGTCGCACGCTGCACGTAGGAGACATCTTTTTCCGATACATTTGCCACCACCCAGACCGTCGAGAGATCGGCCACCGTAAACAGTTTATGGCTGGTTTCAACCAACTCGCCTTTGGTGAGATCGCGCGCGATCACCCGTCCGGCAAAGGGCGCCACAATGGAAACCTGCGAGCGGATCGTTTGGGTCCGCTCAAGGATTCCGATTTCTTTGTCGCCCATGCCCAACAACCGGAGCCCTTCACGCGCCTCCTGAGTCTCGGCGCGGATACCGATCATTTCTCCTTCGCGGCGCTGGGACTCCGCCAAACCGATGACTTTCTCTTGGTACAGAAACTGCGCCCGCTCATGGGCTTGCTCTGCGACATGCCGCCTGGCTCGGGCCTTGAGATAGGCAGACTGGGCTAGTCCGAGATCACCGCTATGGAGCACCACCAACAGCTGATTGGCTTTGACCATCTGTCCCAAGTCGGCATGCACCTCGGCCACCCGCCCACGCACAAGAGTCGTGATATTCGCCAACGCGTTTTCGTTCGGCCGTACGACGCCTGGGAAAGTACGGTAGGTACGAAATGACGTTCGGCCCACCGGCTCCACCGTCACGCCGGATCGGGTGATTTCATCCGATGGGAGCCGAACAAGACGCGCTTCGCCGGCCGAATGTTTCGTCTTGTTCTCCTCAGCCGGGGCCGGGGTCGGCGCACGGTCACAGCCCGTGAAGAAGGCCACCAGCAGCAGGCCGAAGAAGACCCTGCAGGTTGCGCTTAGACGGCCTCGCAGGCGTCCATGGCATTCGCATCGATTGGTGCATCGTCCGGAAGAATTCACCATGACTTTCATCTATCCTCTTCGCATCAGAGCGGAGCGCCCAAGGCGCGCTCAAACCGCGTGAGCGCCAGGGAGAGTTCAAATCGCGCCAGGTTGTAATCTACGGTGATCTGGCGTTGGACCCGTTGGGCATCGAGGACATCCAGGAGGCTGGAGGCGCCCTGGCGGAAGCTCAATTGGGCGATGCGAAGCGCTTCTTGTGCTTGCTTTAAGAGCCCTTCTTCGTAGACGAGGATCTGGTCTTGCGCCGTTTCCGCTTCGCGGGCATGTTGGTTAATGGCACGGCCGATGTCATTTCTAGCACGAATCAGCTCCGCCTCTTCTTTTCGTTGAGCCCCGAGCGCCGTCGCAATGTGCCCTTGCTGCCGATACCACAAGGGCGTCGGCACGCTCAGGCCCGCCACCACCGCCTCGCGGCCTACCTCTCTGGCATACCCGCCGAACAGGGTCACATCCGGCACACGACTGTGCCGCTCCTTGGAAACGGTAAACTCAGCCTGTTCCACCAGTTTTCCCTGTCGTCTGAGGGTAGGATGTTGCGAGGGATCCCGCGCCGCCATCTGCTCGGCGTCCAGATGATCCCGAAGTATCCGGAAATCTCCTTGGACCTTGTACCGAGGTCCTAAGGCTCCCGACGTCAAGGTGTCTAATCCGACAAGTTTCACTCGCACGACATTCTTGGCTTTTGTCATCTCTTGCTTGGCTTTGAGCACCTCGACTTCCGCCTTCACTAATTCGAACTGGGGGCCTTCACCGGATCTGACACGGGCTTTGACGATACGCGCCACTTCCTGAACGATCTCCAGGTTCTGCTGAAGAAGGTCTACCGTCCGTTCCGCCAACAGCAGTTCGTAGAATGCCTGCTTCACCTCCGCAATGAGATTGAGCTTGGCTTCTTCAAGTCCAACCGTCGCGCTTGCCAGACCTGCATCTGCCGCATCCTGACGGGCCGCCCGCTTGCCGGGCCATTCTAGCGGCTGACTCAATGACGCAGCGCGCTCTCCCATACGCCTCCCCACACTCGGGTCTCGAAGCGCCGCGTCAGCCGTCTGGACCGTGATCGTGGGATTGGGATAGGCGCCGGCTTGGATCTGCCTGCCCTCATTCTGCTCGATCACGCTCTGGGCGCCGGCGATTGTTGGGTTCCGCTCCAGCGCCAAGTTAACGATGTGATCGAGGTCGAACGTGGGCATCTGCTCCTTCGCCTGGGCGAAGGACGGCATCAGCGCCCCACTCATCCCTACGACCATCACGGCCATCAATAGGGCACAATTACATAACCGAGCCAGCATCTGCTGCCTCCTTCGGAATCACCATGATGTTGTCTGATCGAGATCGAAGTTGAAACAGACCTTCGTCGCTGCGCTAACTCGATCCGGTCGGAGGGTGTATGAGCCGGGAGACCAGAAGTGTGGCGGGAGGACTCTCGTTCATCGAGGCGTGCAAGCGGCTTGCTCCCCCATCTGAGACAGGCACCCGAGAAACGACGTAGCCATCCTGCGTCTCTTGCGGCGAATCGTCTTCGGAGTCGGCCACCGTCCCTGCGTCGCTGAAATCGCAGGGTTGCCCACGCCCGGTATCGCCGGTCGAACCACACAGGATATTGAAAGACCACCCGATCTGCACGGCCGGGAATATGGTGCTTAGCAACAGCCCGAAGATGAGGACGGAAAAGCATAAACGGATCGTTATCACAACACCTTATAAATACGAGGATGACCGGATTGTCAATGAGTTCGTTGAAATGCTCTAAGCGGCTCCCTCTAAAGGTCGTGACGCAGCTGAGCCAATCGATACTATAGTACCCTCCTCTCCGTCTCGGTTACAAGAAAAACTGTTAACCCACATTATTCATGACGGTTCGTGTCGAAAGCCCGTGAGAACGGGCTGGTTGCTCAGGTCTGTTTGGTTTGCCTCGTTTGGTTGGTTGGGAAAAACGAACCAGATGAACTAAACAAACCTGATAGACCATCAGCACAAACTTCAGGGCTCATGTCCCGATCTTTGTCTCTGCTCTGAACCAGCAAAATTCATGCTATCTGCTACACTTGTCTCAGTGCCGACACTGGGCGCTCGACGCAACAAGGGGTGATTAATGCAGCTTCGGTATGGATCTGGGCTCGTGCTGATGGGAATGCTCTGGGGCTGTACGATGTTGCCCGGAGCCCCGCCGACAGCTCCGGCACCGGCTTCGTCGCCGGTCTTTCACGCCGAGGCGTCTGACACTGCGCTCTTGCACGCGATCCAGCGAGAACAAGAACCGCTCCTCCGCACCTGCACACAGGACCAGTCCTGCGATCAGGTGCATTTCACCCAAGCGATGCTCGCGCTATTCCAGAATGGTGAGGCGGCGGCAGCCTCCTTTCAGCAGGCGCTGGCCGCCGCGCCGAACGGCCCCTTCGCGGATTCCAGTGCGCGCTGGATTCGGTTCCTAGCCCACCGGCCTGCCCTCTCCACTTCCGCCGATGAACCCCAAGGCGCGTTACTAGGGGTGATGAAGGGGTTGGTACGCACCTGGCTTGGCCAACCGCGTACGGCCCGTACGACGGCCACAGGGCGAACCGTGGAACCGGCCAAAAGCCCGGATGTTGCCGTCCCTATTCTTCAGCGGCAGATTCGTGATCGCGAAAAGCGGATCGCGGAGTTGACGGATCAGCTCAGCGCCCTCAAGCAGATCGATTTGGAAACGCATCGGGCCAACAAGCTGAGTCCGCCGAGGACTCTATCCAAGTAGCCACGGCAGAATAACATCGCCTATTCCGACCATTTTCAAGCCCCCTACCCCCAGCGCGCCGCATCCTCGTCGTGCCCCACTTTCTAAATCACGAGGTTATGCTCGTCCCGTCTGTACCTCTTATTCAAGCCTCCGATTCCATATTCTCCACAGCAGCGGAAACGCCGGACCCCTTATCGCGTCTAAAGGTATAGGAACTACCTTCTCGCACAGAGGTTCCATGCCTCAATCACCACGCCTGTGCTGTTTTGTATGCCAGGTCACACACGTATGGTTTCCCATCGCCTGCCTCCTGATACTGGGGGTTACATGCCTATGCACAGTTGCCTTCGCTGCCGACAGGACCAGGCCGCAGATTGATCCTCAGCTCCAGCGCCCGCTGGACATTCCATTGGAACGATTGGAGCGCCCACTACAGACACCTGCCGGTCCCATAAAGCCGGTCGACCTAAACAAGGCCTCAATTGAGCAACTCGTTTCGTTACCCGGCATGAGCGTAACGCTGGCCCAACGGGTCATTGAAGGCCGACCCTATCACAACAAGACAGATTTGATACAGAGACACATTCTGTCGGATACCGCGTACGACCGAGTCAGAAATCTCATCGCCGTCGAATAAGACTCTGACGGCGGTCCCACTTCAAAAGACCGCACGCCGGTTAAAAACTTTCTCCACCACCTCAGCCGTAATGACATACCCGACGACGATCCAACGCAAGGATATTCCCGCTTCTCAACCCATTGCTTTTGATAAAACCGTGGGACTATATTCCCAACATGGCCCGGCCCAAGCCCCTACAAGCGCTGTCTGCTGCCACACTGCAGCTTTTGCGTCCACTGGTGACAATTCTCCTGCGGAACAATGTCTCTCATAGAACGTTCGCCGAACTTGCCAAGCTGGTCTATGTGGAGGTCGCGAACACTGAGTTCAGGATCGCAGGCAAAAAACAGACGACATCCAGGATTGCCATCCTCACCGGATTGACGCGCAAAGAAGTACAGCGATTGCTGGCACAACGACCCGGTACCGAACCAGTCTCGGCGGAAGAGTATCACCGGGCTTCGCGGGTCATTACAGGATGGGTGCGGGATCCTGATTTTGGAGACGGGAAGGGCCATCCTCATCCACTTCCAATGGAAGGGAAACGCGCATCGTTCAGTACGTTGGTCAAACGCTACAGTGGAGACATCCCGGTACGCGCGATGGTGGACGAATTGCTGCGGGCCGGCGCAGTAAAGCAGTTGAAAGATGGACGAATTTGTCTGCTCTCTCGCGGGTACATCCCTCAGAAAGGTCCGGTCGAGAAATTGCAGATTCTCGGGAGCGACACAGCGGATTTGATCATGACCATCGACTATAACCTGCACCAAAATCCTGCCAAGCCTCGCTTCCAACGCAAGGTCATGTACGACAACGTGCCTGTTGAGGCTGCGAGAGAATTTCAGACCCTCGCCGCCGCCCAAGGGCAGGAGCTCTTGGAGGCGATCGACCGTTGGCTTGCGCATCGCGATCGCGATGTCAATCCGGCTTCGAAGGGGACCGGTCGCGTGCGTGTGGGGCTCGGAGTTTACCATTTCGAGGAACAACTGGATTCCGGTCGCGAGAATCCCTCGTCATGAGACCCAAGGCCTGTCAGAATATTCTTGCCCCCCTCGCTCTCTTCCTGTTACTGGCATCGTGCGGCCCTAGCCCACAAGCCGGCGGAGGAATCGGTGGAACAGGCAATACCGCCTCGGTGGCCTCTGGCCCAATTACCGGATTCGGCAGCGTCTTCGTATCCGAATACGAGTACGACACCACCACCACGACCATGACGGTCGACGGAAAATCCGGCAGCCAAAGTGATCTCAAGAAAGGAATGGTTGTGCTCGTCAACGCCACGTTGACCCATAACTACGGAACGAACGATCTCCCACAACGAACAGCCAACAGGCTCTTCTATGAAGATACGGTCGAGGGAATGGTCCAAGCGGTGGCCCCGGATGGATCGAACCTCGTGGTCTTGGGTCAGACGGTGACGATCACAGCGAAAACCATCGTCGATGCCACAATCCCCGAACAGAATATTCTCAGTCTCGTGCCTGGCCGAGACCTCGTAGAGGTGAGCGGGTTCGTCACAGGAGACGGAGTCATTGTCGGCACTCTCATCGACCTGAAGGCTGAAGCAACCCCTGACTATGAGGTCAAAGGCGTCATTAAGAACCACAAGGCTGCTCTATCGACCTTCGAGATTGGCTCCCTCACCGTCGATTATCGCAATGCCGACCTGCGTGAGATGCAGAATCACACGAGCAATTCTTGGAACGGCCTGGTGGTGGACGTCCGAGGGAGCCATGTGTCATCGGGAGGGTCAGGGTCGTACGACATCCAGATGACTGCGACCAAGATAAAGCCGGACGGGCTAGGCACCGACGACAGCGAAGGGGCTGAAATTCGTGGATTTGTGACCCAGGTAGTCGCGCCGGGCGATTTCTACCTGGGCAATGTACATGTGCAGATACACGACAGCACGACCTTCGAAGGTGGAACTCTCAACGACATCCTGCTTGGCGCCCAGCTAGAGATACATGGCTCGCTGATCGGCGGCATCGTGAACGCGACAAAAGTGGAGTTTGAAGGAGAGGCGGAACTGGAAGCGAATGTGGCCACGATCAATTCGGGCGACAGTACCTTGACACTGACAGGCTTGGCAGGTCTTGTCATCCAATTCGACGGCAAGACCGCGCTTCATGGTCAGGGGAATCCACGGCGCCTGGCCGATCTCCGCAGCAGCGACCATCTTCAGATACATGGGCGACAAAGTGGCGGAAATTCCGTCTTGGCAAGAGAGGTGGAACGAACCGACCCCAAGTCGAACGTTCAGATCCAGGGCTTGGTCACGTCGGCCACAGATCCAATCTTTGTCCTGTTTGGGACTTCCATCGACACGTCCTTAATTCCGGAAAGCGGAGTCAGGGGACGGTATGGAGCCATCGGACGAAGTGCCTTCTTCAGCGGGCTCTCAAGCGGCAAGACGGTTGTCCTCCGTGGCGCCACTCTAAAGGATACGGTTGCATGGTCCTCGGTTTCGCGTCGCGAGTAGCCTTGGCCAGCGTGTTATCTCCCACCTGGTGTTCCTTGTCTGCAGAATCTACATGTTCGCAACCCTCCCTCTCTCGCCAATTACATTTCAGGAATACGTCTAAAGTCATCTTCCGCCGGTTCATCATCGGTATTGCCTTCATCTGCACCTGGAACATTGGGTACGCATGGGCCGACAGTCTTGAATCGGCGTTGATGCCGGGTCAAGTCATCCAGGGACATGCGAAATGGGAAGAAGACTGCGCAAAGTGCCACAAACGGTTCGACAAAGCGGCACAGACTCGGCTTTGCCAGGATTGCCACAAAGATATCAGGGAAGACATCGATCGCAAGCAGAGATTTCATGGCCGTTTGAAGGAGCAGCGGGAATGTAATGCCTGCCATACAGACCACAAAGGACGAGGGGAGAATATCGCTCCGATCAACGAATCGACCTTCGACCATCGGCAAACGAACTTTGCGCTCAACGGCATACATGCCGATCCAAGAAGGGCAGAATGCAAGGCCTGCCACAAGCCCAAGGTCAAGTATCGAGACACCCCTTCAGATTGCCTGACCTGCCACAAGAAGGACGACTATCACAAAGGCATATTCGACTCCAAGTGCGAGACCTGTCACAGCGATAAGGCCTGGAAAACCTCTTCGTTCAACCACAGCAAGGACACCAAGTATCCGCTACTGGGCAAGCACAAGGCAGCGAAGTGTGAAAGCTGCCACACAGTTCCGGTAGCGAAGGAGAAGACCCCGACCACCTGCTATGCCTGTCATAAAAAGGACGACAAACACAAAGGAACATTAGATCGAACCTGCGAAACCTGTCATACAGAAAAGGACTGGAAAGATACGCCTTCGTTTAACCATGACAAGACCAAGTTTCCGCTCCAAGGCAAGCATATCGAAACAAAATGCAAGGCCTGCCATCCCGATCAACGCTATAAACCGACTCCGGTCGATTGTTATTCATGTCATAAGAAGGACGATTACCATAAGAGCGTCTTTGGCGAAAAATGCGAGACCTGTCACAGCGGTAAGGACTGGAAGACCTCCCCGTTCGATCACGACAAGGACACCAAATATCTGTTACTGGGCAAGCACAAAACGGCGAAGTGTGAAAGCTGCCACACAGTTCCGGCAGCGAAGGAGAAAACCCCGACCACCTGCTATGCCTGTCATAAAAAGGACGATGCGCACAAAGGGGCGCTCGGCCGTGCCTGCGAACAATGCCATACAGAAAAAGAGTGGAAGGATGTCCACCTCTTCGATCACAACAAGACGACATTCCCATTACTCGGGAAACACGAAAAAGTCGCGTGCAAGGACTGTCATGCTGACCAACGTTACAAACCGACGCCGCTCGACTGTTACTCGTGCCACAAAAAAGACGACAAGCACAAAGGGGATTATGGAGAGAAATGCCAGGTGTGCCATACGGATCGCACTTGGAAAGAGATCACCTTCGACCACAACCGCGACACCAAGTATTCATTGAACGGGAAGCACAAGACCACAAAATGCGAAACCTGCCATAAGGGCCACCTCTTCAAAGAGAAAACGCCCACCGACTGTTATGCCTGCCATAAGAAAGATGACAAGCATAACGGTACATACGGTGAAAATTGTGGGGATTGCCATGTCGAAAAGAATTGGAAAGAGCTGTTGTTCGATCATGACCGACACACCAAATACCCCCTGCGAGGGAAACACATTGGGCTTGCCTGCGAAACCTGCCATAAGGGCCACCTCTTCAAAGAGAAAACGCCCACCGACTGTTATGCCTGCCACAAGAAAGATGACAAGCATAACGGGCAGGAGGGGAAGCAGTGCGAGAGCTGCCATCGCGAATCGTCATGGAAAACCGTCACGTTCGACCATAACAAGAGTCGGTTCCTCCTCCGCGGGCAGCATGGCATCATCGACTGCAAGAAATGTCATACGACACTGCTGTTCAAGAATATATCGTTAGACTGTATCGGTTGCCACGAGAAAGAAGATGTGCATAAGAGGCGGCTTGGCAAGCAGTGCGAGAGCTGCCACACCGCACGCGACTGGAAGCTCTGGGACTTCGATCACAATCTACGAACGAAGTTCCTACTGGACGGTGCGCACAAGAAGCTTGACTGCTACGACTGCCATAAGAAGCCGATGGAGGGTAAAGTTGTAGCCCCGACTGTCTGTATCGGCTGCCATAGGAGGGATGATAAGCACGACGGCGGGCTAGGCCCCCAATGCGATCGATGCCACAATACTTCTTCGTGGAAGACGATCAAAGCCGGCAGCGGCGCCTTTCGGAATCGGTAACCTAACGCTGCTATGATCAAGCCTTTGCGCGCCCGATACCGCTGCGGTCGAAGCTATTGTGCTTCGGCAATCACACGGAGTACGCGATGGTTCCCCGCATCTGCCACCACGATGTTGCCGAATGCGTCTTGAGTTAGTCCCACTGGGTTATTGAGTTCTGCAGATAACGCCATGGCCCCATCCCCTGACGACCCGCGCGTCCCGGCACCCGCCACTGTAATAATAATACCCGACAGACGGTCGATTCGACGAATGCGATTATTAAACGTATCGGCAATGAGGATATTGCCCTTCGCATCGACAGCCACTCCAGAAGGCTCTGTCAGTTCTGCCTTGCTCGCGAAGTCCCCGTCGCCTCCAAAGCCCTGCGCACCGGTCCCTGCGATCGTCGTGATCGTCCCCGTGCGGGTATCCAACCGCCTGACTCGATTATTGAAGGTGTCGGCGATTAACACCTGGCCATGGCCATCGGCCGCCACCGCCGTCGGACCATTCAATTGCGCCGCCGATCCGATGCCGCCATCACCCGAGAAACCTGGTATGCCTGTGCCGGCCAGCGTAGAAATCACGCTGGTAGCCTTTTCGACCAGCAGAACCCGATGGTTCGCCGTGTCGGCTATAAGAAGGTTCCCGGTCGGGTCGACGTAGATTCCCGTCGGCTCTGACAGTTGAGCGCGAATCTCCAACCCGTCATCGCCAGCCGACCCCTTATTGCCCGAGCCGACAAAGGTGCTGATGATTCCAGTTCGGTGGTCCACAATTCTAATGCGGTGATTGAAGGTGTCGGCTATGAGGATGTTCCCTGTAGCGTCAACTGCGACGCCCCCAGGGCTATCAAGACTAGCCTCAGTCGCCAGACCTCCATCGCCGGAAAACCCCTGGTGCCCTATTCCTGCGACCGTGGTGATCACTCCCGTCCTGGCATCCACGCGTCTGATCCGATTATTGAAGGAGTCCGCAACAAACACATTCCCCTCGACATCCACGGCCACCGCAGCAGCGAACCAGAAATGGGCTGTGGTGGCGAGAACTCCATCACCATTGAAACCGAGGTTGCCCGTGCCAGCCACAGTGAAGATACTGGCGTGGGAAGCACTGGCCGAATAACCTGCACTTGCAGGGACTCTGTTCAAGCCGGCAACATCCAACGATACCGACGTTGCGACGGGCGCTGCTGCATTAGGATGTACGAATTCCGTTGGAGTGGGAACCATAGCAAAGTCCTGCGCAACTGCCCTGAGAGGAAAACCGATGGCAACCACCATCGCAAGGCTTACTGACAATATCGTTATAACTGCCACATTCTGCAACCCCATAAACGAATCACATGACCGTTCAATCTTCATAGCCACTCCCCCTCACTGATCAAATTATTCGACGGGATGTATCTTGAAATATATTTGCCCGTCATGGTTGGCATCATTATGAAGCGTTATTGAGGGATGTCTATACCAACATTCTGGGGGCTTGAGCCCTTACTTTGGGAGGGGATGGAAGCTCATGCTGGCCGATAAGAAGGCTAGCGCTGGTGGGAGTCTGATGAGGTTGCTGAATACTCCCTCACTGAAAGAAAACAGGCGTACATACCCTCAAGATAACAGTCATTGTGGGGGATCCGCTGCAGTCGCTGATAGGTATAGTTACCCGCCCACGAGAGTAACCTTAGGCATTTACACTTTTGTTACGGTCGACTGCCCTTTCGGGAAACTGATCCGACTAGTGAGGAGTTCAACCTGTTGGATTTACGAATGTATTTCGTGACACAGCTCAGCCGTGGGATAAGTTATCTTGGAATGAATTACCTTCATCCGGCAATCAGGGCATACCGCCCAGGTTGAGAGTACAGTGCGCTGCATGCCTTATGAACCACCGATCGAACCACAAGAAACCTGCAAGCCCTAATGGCGCATTGAATAAGGCCCCCTCAGGAGAAGAGCTGCACCCCGACCCGGACTCACGCATTCGGATTCTCCTGGTGGAAGACCATACCCTCGTTCGGGAAGCATTAGCCTCTCTGTTAGCCCTTGATCCACAACTTCATGTCATCGGCGAGGCAGGCAACGGCACCGATGCGCTACGCTTAATTGCCACGCTCCAACCTGACCTTGTGCTTCTAGACCTGTCCATGCCAGGGATTCATGGAACCGAGTTGATCCACCAGATCAGGCTTTTCCATCCCGTTATCAAATGCCTGGTTCTTACAGTTCACGTGTCCGAGTCGATCATCCGGGCTGCTCTTCAGGCAGGAGCCACCGGATACCTTCCCAAGGAATCGTCGTACACAGAACTACGAACAGCCATTCACAGCGTGGCACAAGGGCAAACCTACCTAAGCCCCATGATCGCGGATAAAGTTCTGAGTGGATACCTGGGAAAACAATCCCCCTCCTCCTGCGAGGAGACTCCTTGGAAGAGACTGTCCGTTCGTGAACGGGAAGTATTGAAACTGGTTGCCGAAGGGGCGACCAGCAAGGGGATCGCCGAGTGTCTGTGCATCAGCGTCAGAACCGTGGAAAAGCACCGTGCGAGCCTCATGCTGAAGCTCAACCTGAGAACCACGGCTGCTTTGACAGCCTATGCCATTAAGCACGAACTCGTCACAAGTGCCGGTGTACTCAAGCTCGACTTCCTGTCGGAGGGAAACTTATGAATCGGCCCTGCCCGTATTTTGGGGTGACCGATGGGTCTGGGTATATCAGAATCCTGAACGTGCCGGCTGGCGAGCATAACAGCTCCGTTCGGCATGAGCGCCTGGGTCAACAGCAAGCACATGCAACCGTTCCCTTGAACAGAGAAGCTGCCGTCACATTCGAATTTCATCAAGACGGAACCGACTACGGTCTCCGTCTGAACAAGTGAGTTGAGCCGATGCCGACTATCTACATCTCAATTGTGAAACGCCTGCGCTATGCATGGACTCACAACTTCGGCCTCCGGCTTGGTGTAAGCCTCAGCCTTATTCTGCTCCTCGTCATGGGAACCGGAACTGCATTTCTCGTCATTCAGCAAAATCATGCGCTCCGGCAGGCGGCAGAGGAGAGGGCTCGAGCCGTGGCCCGCACATTCGCCGCCATTGGCTCCGCCGCCGTTCTCGACAATCTATACCGCCTTCAGGAATCGTTGCAGCTGTATATGCGAGACGACTCTCTGCTGGATATCGACATCGTGGACAACGACAGCATGGTCGTTGCCGCAAAGCACCCAGGCCGGATTGGAACTGTGCTGGACGATCCGTGGTGGCTCGAAGCCCGAAAAACAAAACGCGAAGTCATTCTTGAAACCTCCCTGGACGAGGGAGGGCCCACGCTGGTCATCATCGAGCCATTGTTCGACCGAAATGAACTCACGGCGTGGGTCCGCATGGTTGTCTCTCTCTCTCAAATCGAACGCGAGCAAGCTCAAACACTCTGGCAGCTTCTCGCCGTCACACTGGCTATTATGCTGATCGGCTTATATGCCATTCGACATGTGCTTCAGAAAACATCCACGGTGTTGCAAAGCGTCGTATCGACTCTACAAAGGGCAGGCGTTTCGACCGGGACTGGAGAATCCTCTCTCGCTCTCTCCGTATCTCAAGACGCCCATCGCGGAGACTTCGAACGGCTCCTCGCCGTGGCAACCGGAACAGCCATTGCGCTAACCGCACAGACACGCACACTGCAGGATCTCACGCAGTCGCTTGAATCCAAAGTCATCGCACGAACAAACGACCTTGAGGAGGCGCGCGCACAGGCAATCCGGTCGCTGGAAGAGCTGAGGGAGAAGGAGGAGCGTTTGCGAAGCCTTGTGGACCATGCTGCGGATGGAATCCTGGTCACAGATGCCCAGTGGATCATCGAATCGGTCAATCCCGCGGCATGCATGCTCTTCGGTCAGAGCGCGGCTGAATTGCGCGGGCATGAGATGCAGACGCTACTTCACCGAACACAGCGCGACTCCGACCTTCCGAGTACCGGCAATGAGCAGCAACTCTTAGTGGTCGGATCCGGCAAAGAAGCAGTCGGGCGACGTAAAGACGGTACCTCGTTCCAAATCGAACTCTCAGTGAGCCGAATGGACATAGCCGGCGCCGCCCACTATACAATCATTGTCCGTGATGTGACCGAACGGCGACACATGGAAGAGATGAAACAGCGCAGCGCGCAGCGGCTCCACCGGCTCGGAGAAGAACGTGCGCAACTGTATCACGATCTGCACGCCAGCTTGTTGCAGTCCCTGTCTGCAGTCAGCATGGGGATGGAGGCATCAAAGCTCCTACTTATTCAAGCTCCCGACCGCGCCCCGAAGCAACTCGATCTCGCACTGTCTCACCTGCACCGAGTCATCCAAGAGACCCGTGACTTCACCGCACGGCTTGAACCTCGGACGGCACCCCACGATAGCTTACTGCACTCGCTGCAGCTGCTGGTTCAACATAACGACTCTTGTCCCTGCCCCCACTTTCTGATCGATGTGGATCCGGTTGCCGCTGGCAGGTTGTCCGTGGAGCAAGAAATCCATCTTCTCGCAATTGCGCGGGAAGCCGTCAGTAATACCGTGCATCATGCTCAAGCGAACTCCGGGAGTATCCGATTTGAGCTAAGAGAAGGAACAGCCAGGCTGGAAATCCGGGATGACGGGATTGGGTTCAGGCCAGCCGAGATCGGAAACAATAGCCTTGGATTCACGAATATGGCTACCCATGTCAAGAATCTTCGAGGGCACTTGACCATCGAGTCGGTTCCAGAAGAAGGGACGACTATCATGGTCGCCATTCCTCAACCCCAAGAAGCTCAACTCTTCGAGGGAACCGCCCATGAGTTTTGATCGTTAGCCAATGCTCCACGGCGATGGAGACCTCCGTTACGGTCGGCACGTTAAAAACGAGGGCCGCCTTGCGACGGCCCTCGTCTCTTGCTCACAAACGAAGCCCTGCGAGCCCCTCTCCCCTGTAACCTTCTATTTGCCCTGTTGCCGATCGGCCCAGCGGTAGTGATGCTTCATCTTCTTGTGATGATGCCGGTCACGATCACCGTTGTCGTGATGATGCGTCGCTGGAGGATTAGCCAGCACCACGAACGGGCGCATCATCTCGTTATCCTCATGCTCGACGATGTGGCAATGCCACGCATAGAGACCCGGGAGATCGAACTTGATCCTGATGGTCGTAATCTCTCCTGGATAGGAAATTCCTGTGTCCTTAAAACCCGCCTCTCCTAAGGGCAGATCACCGTGTTGACTTGGCGACCCATCGAAGGCGGTTCGTCTGACCACTTCGAATCGGACCGGGTGCAGGTGGATCGGATGGGCATCCGCCGTAAAGTTATAGATTTGCCATTCCTCGATATCGCCGAGTTTCGGCGCCTCCGTGACGTTCACCGTAAGCGTGGCTTTGCTCTTCAACGTGACTTTCGTCGGCTGACTCACGCCTGTCTCGTCCGTCCACTGCAAGGGGTTCCCCCCGGCCGATTCTCCCGAGCCCGTGACGGTTCCAAGCTTAGCAGCGGAAGGTCCGAAGGCTCCTGCCCCCTCACCACAGGAGGTCTGCACCAGGTTTCCTTCCCCATCCAGCACAAAGTTCTCTTCCGAATCGACCGGTACACACACGTTCGAGGATGATTCTTCATTCAACGACACCAGTCGCGTCACGACCGGTGCGCCGTACGCCTGTTCCGCATTCAGCTGCAAGTTCGCAAGCACTGTCGTTTTCCCGTCAGTTGAGCCTTCCACACCAGTGAGCGCATGCTTCACCACAAACTGCATAACCTGCCCGGTTGTGTCCGGATCGGCAGGGTCAACCGGAAACCCACCGAAGGGAGAATCCGGCGCAGTGTTGATCATCCGGACCACCGTCCCGTCCGGCAATTGGCTAAAGTCTACAATAACGTCGGCACGTTCAGCCGGCGCCATCAGCAACGCCCGCTGATTGTCTGGACTCGGACTCGATACCGGCTCCCCTGCACCCGGTGTCAAGGCGACTTGCTCCCCAATCTTGGTCCTCACCACCTGGGGGAGAAAGCCCTGGTCCGCACCGATCTGATAGAAGGGGATCTCCTGCGTCGGATCGATCTCGCCGTTCGGCTTCACCACGAACAACGCAAGATTGATAAATCGTGAATTGCTCCCGTTCAGCAGCCGGAACCGATAGTCGGATTTCGCTACCTCGAGTTTCGGCCAGCTGACCCCATTGACCACCATCACGTTAAAGAAAGCTTCCGGGTTCCAGATCGGAGCCACATCGGAATTTGGAGCGAACAAAACCTTCAGTTGCTCGGGAAGCATCCCTTCAAAGAACGCCCGGTTCCCAGGATAGAACAGCGACCCGTCACTGTTGAAAGAACGATCTTGGATCACAAGTGGGATCTCGCGAATGGAATTCCGAATCTTGTTTCCAGGGGTATTGAGGTCAAGAAGGCCCTGCCCCGCCACCGGAGCCGGCCCAGGCAGCACGGCCTTCCCATGGTTCATCGTGACGTCTTGTCCACCGTCGTAGTCCCCACCACGAACCAGCCAGAAACCGGCAGGCCCCGCATAGACGTTGGCCCGCGTCATCCCCAGCGTATGGTCGTGATACCAGAGCGTGGTCGCAGGCTGATCGTTCCGGTACGAGAAATCCGCATAGCCCCGATTGCCATTATTCGATCCGTTTGCGTCATCGAACAGTTGGCCAGACCGCGCATAGCCCGCAGGGATATTCTTCGCCGCCGGAAGCCACCAGGCTTCAGGGTTCCCGTCGCTGTCCGGATCTACATGCGAGCCATGGACGTGGGTGACCATCGGGACAGGACCTCGATAGGCTGCTGGGTCTTTGCCCATACAATCAGTTCGCGCATCGCCATGCATACAGTCTTGGGAAGGATTCGCCCAATGGAGCGTCTGATCAACCGGCAGCAGGTGAGGAAGGTATTTCCCGGTCTTGTCCACCAAGCCATTGATCCAACGGACGTTGACGCGCCGATCGGCAATAGTCTCTATCGTATAGGCTGGATAGTTGAACTGCGAGCCTGGGTTTGGCGCAATGCTCGGAGTGGGATCTGACTCGGGACCGTAGCTCCACACCTTGGTCGACGGGAAACCAGCTGGCAGAATCTGTTGCTTGAATTGCCGAATCGCGATCTGATAGTCGTCCGTTAGATCCCCCTTATCTTTCCCCTTCCCCATGTGGGACTGCTTCATCACCGGCGGAATGACCAAGTCCGTGACGTATTTGGGAATGGACAGAGGATCCAATGTACCGCCTGGCAGCGGAGCCGCAAACGCGTAGAACACGTTGACGGCAACCACAGTGCCCACTCCCAATCCTGCGAGCCCCGTCGTCACACGAAATCGCCGTCCCCTCCGGTCGACAACGCCCTGCCCTAGCTCCTTGGACTCGCCCGGCTTGGACCAGCTAAGTCTTGATGCAACTTGCCTCACCCTACTGATCATACTTTTCATAACTCCCTCCTGTATTAATGACGAATGCTTGCCAAGCACACCAAAGACATTCCATCTCGCCACGGTTATTGTTCATTCACTCATTGACAGTTCGATTAATTGACTGCGCGATAACCACTATTCACTGAGCATGCATCCACAGGTATAAGCGCCTGCGACTTCATGCAGCAGTCGAGCGACTACGACTTCTCGCATGAAAGTTCACCCAATTTGGCAGGGGAAAGACTACTCACTACCTAAGAGGGGGTCGCCCTCTCTCAGGAGAATATTGCGATGGTTTTCGATGAGGTGGGTCGGGAGAATCTTTCGGTGGAGAAAGGAGAAGGAAGCGTATGCTGTGGCACAAGCGGTGCATGACGAGCGAGATGGGCAGGAACATCATGTCAGGCAGGAGCCAACGTATGACGTTCGAGATTCGGCATTCCGAAAACCTCGAACCCTCGCGTCTCGCTCGTCCCGCTAGTCTTGGTCAGCTATCCTGCGCTAGACGTTACTGCGCAATTCTGTTGATCGTAACTCTGGCTCTCGTGGGCTTCCACTGTTGGACCAGTTTCTTTGCGTTCGTCACTTCGGCGGGCTTCAATTGCTTGGAGAGGAGGTTACCCTGTCGGCTGGCCTCTTCGTCACCCTGGGCGGCAGACAGCGCCAGCCACATATACGCTTGGGTTTTGTCGGTTCGTACGCCTTGACCGCCTCCCGAGAGTATCTTTCCTAAACTATGTTGGGCAGGGGCAAACCCCTGGGCTGCCGCAAGCCGCCACCACCGCGCGGCTTGCGTATCATCCTTCGGCACGCCCGTACCCTCCCAGTAATTATCGCCAAGAGCATTTTGAGCAAACGCATCCCCTTGCGTGGCCGCAAGTCGATACCATCGGACCGCCTCGGTCTTGTCTTTCGGAACATCTCGACCTCGATCGTAGGCCTGGGCTAACGCAAACTGCGCTTCAACATTTCCCCGCTCGGCCTGCATGCGCAGCCGTTGAATAGAGGAATTCGACCCGGCTGCCTGCAAGACAACGTGAGTCGACTTGTCTTCCGCTGTAGGGAGAGGCCGTGAATTCCCACAAGCGTTCATCGACAAGATCATCATGCCGGCGACTATGATCCAGCTCCACATATGTACCTCCTGAAAAATTTATTTCGCCACAGCCGTACCGTAGTAGGTCGTGACCATGACGCCGATTTCTTTCAGCATGGCCGTCGGGAGCGTGCCGCCGGCGCAGACGATCACAGCGTCGTTCTTTATTGTGATGTCCTTACCCTCGTACATCAGCGTCACCGTATCGGGCCCGATCTCCTTTACGGTGGCATTCACATACACCGTGAGCGTTTTGCGCTCGACGCACTGTTTCAGCTGCTGCCGGTTCTTGTCTTTGGGGCGGGTAAAAATTTCATCGCCGCGGCAGGAAATGGTCACCGTGGTGCCTCGTTCTGCGGCAATCGACAGGGCCGCTTCCGCCGCACTGTCTCCGCCACCCACCACCAGCACATGTTGGTCGCGGTATTGTTCCGCGTCGATCAGGCTATAGACAACCTTGGGTTGCTCTTCTCCCAGCACACCAAGCTTGCGAGGCGTGCCGCGCCGACCAATGGCAAGGAGCACGTTCTTCGTTTTGTAGCTATTCTTCGAAGTCTTCACCAGGAAACCGTTTCCCGTTTTCGTGATCGCATCCATACGCTCCGAGAAATTGATCTTGATACTGTTCTCACGGGTAATCTTGCCCCAAAAATCCAGCAACTCTTCCTTACTGATCTCGTACTTGTTGAACTTGCCGACAATGGGCAATATCATCGGCGCCGTCATGGCCAGTTTTCGGCGTGGGTAGTGGAAGATTGCGCCACCGAGTGAGTCTTCCTGCTCGACCGTCACGAATCGCAATCCTGACTCTTTCGCCGCCAGCGATGCGGAGATACCGGCCGGCCCTGCGCCGACAATTACCACATCCAACTCGCCCCCTTTGCTCTTGTTTTTCCGAATCGTCTCGATCGCTCGCTTCCCCTGATCGACGCCCTTGCGAATCAACCCCATCCCTCCCAACTCGCCGGCAATGTAGATGCCGGCGACGTTAGTTTCAAAAGTCGGTTTGACTTGCGGGATATCGATGCCGCGCTTCTCCGTCCCGAACACCAACTGAATCGCTTCTACAGGACAAGCGGCCTGGCAGGCGCCGTGACCGATACAGTGATCTGGTTGGACGAGCGTCGCCTTCCCCCTGACGATCCCAAGCGCATGTTCCGGACAGGCCTTGATGCAAGCGGTTGAGCCGATGCACTTGTTGGTATCGATGACGGGGTGTAGGGTGAGCGGCTCAGGGATACTCGCCTCAACCGTCTCAGCCAAACGGGCACGATAGTGGGTATCCCGCTTCCGATGACGGCGGTAATACAGCGTCAGGGCGAAAACCACCGGCAGGAGGTAGAGCAACATGGTGAGATATGATTGCGACATGCGACCGGCTCCGTCCTATGGTCTTTCACGATCGATGACGACGGTGATTTTACTTTCACCAGGTTTCACCGGCTGACTCATGCCCTCTAGGTCTCCACTTTGTGGCATAGCCTGGCTGGACTTCGACAGGCGAGCCACAATCACCACCGAGCCTACATCGGACAGTTTTCTGGACGGCATGGGGCTCGTTGAGTCATCGAGTCGGAACGTAAATGGCAGATCCTGTTTCGTAGCCCGCACGATCGACACCGGCATGGGTGGGCCGTTCATTTCGCGCGCGAACACGAACAACGTGTCCGTTGAGGCGACTTTCCCGGCGAGACCGGACGCCAGGCTCACGGTTCCGCTGATTGCGGCAGCCTGACCACCAGGCTTTGTCGAAGGGACCGCCAAAGCAACCGCCTTGGCCATTACCGGTTTCCCGCCGGCTAACCCTTTGGCCTCGGCAATACCCGATAGCAGATCCTGTCGGACCTCCGTCTCCACATTTGCCGGAAGGTTGGCGCTGGCCCGTTCCCAATACTGCGCCGCCCGTCCGAACTCTTTGCGGTCGAACGCCACGGTCCCGGCCAGCATCAGCGCTTTGACATGGTTTGGATCGATCTTGAGCGCCTGCTGAATTAATTGCTCCGGTTTGCCTGCCAGCTTTCGGCCATTCAGCATACCGAGGACATCGGCATAGTCGACGAGCATCTGAGGATCGTCGGGGATCAACTTCATCGCCTTCTCATAGATCGGCGCCGCGTCGGCATGCCGTCCTATTTCTACATACGAACGAGCGAGAAGAGCCCACCCCACTCCGTCGTCAGGACTCTGCTCGAGTCGTTTTTTCAGCCGCTCGGAAAGCGCGTCGAGCCCTTCGGACGCTGTTTGGGTGTAGTCCGGCCTGCCTTGTGCTGCTGGCGAGGATACAGTGGGAAGTATAATCGCCTGCTGATTGCCCCACTCCAAATATAGTAATCCGCTGACGATCGGAATGATGACCGCTACTGCCACGCCGACCGCTCGGCTGTTCACCGGCCACAATCGCGACGGAGAAGCGGCCTCGGCAGGCCCAGTCTCATCGAGGAGCCGTCGTTCAAGTTCTCGTTTCGATTGCTGATACTGCTCATCGGTCAACATGGCGTTCTTATGGTCTTGTTCCAATTCGGCAAATTGCTGGCGATAGACCGAAAGCGGCTTCTCTCCTTCTTCCTCTTTCGATGACGCTTGGCGCTTGAGCAACGGCCACAGGAGCAGACCCAGCACAAGCAACGTCATGACCCAAGCGAGAAACCAAAATATGAGGGTCATGATCGTCTCGCCTTGCTCGCTTGTCGCGCGCCGCTAGCGTCATAGATATGCATGCTAAGAGAAGTCCCGCCGGAGACCGAAGAAAAAGAATTGTCGCGCCGTCGAGTCCTTTTGTTGCGGGCTATTCGTCAGCGTTTTCTCATACCCGCCTGAAGCCTCGAAGGTCCAGTCGTCGAAGAAACGGTAATTCATGCGGATCGTCGGAGTCGCGCGATACAAGTCTACGTTAAAACTATCCTTCTGGTGATAGAGCAGAACGAATCCGTCGATCTGTAATTGTGGTCCGAAGCGAGCCAATGAATTGATCGTGAGCGATTGCGCTCGGTAGGCTGGACTCGTAATATAGCTGGCATTCGCCACAAAAGTCGTATTCTCAAACGGAAACTTCGTCCCGATTACTTGAGCCGAATAGGTGAGGATGCTGCCACTCCCTGGCTGAGCTTGCAGGGAACAAGCGGCGTCGGTTTGGGCATTCGGATTGATAAAGAGCGTGGTCGTGCCCGGCAGAATGATCAAACAGTTCGTTTGACCCGTTCCAGAAATCTTGTTGTACCGAAAATCTCCGCCAAGCTGCCAATCCTTGCTGACACCATGGAGCACACCGACGAGGAACAGATCGCTGGTCGCGGTCACGGCCTTAGCCTGCTCGCGCAAGAGACTTTCATTTGTTGAATTGATGGTTTGAAGCGTGGCATTCGGGGTCCCGAAGAGCGCGTTCGTAGTTTGCAGATAGGGCGTTCTACGATGGTCGACCAGTAGGGTGTAGGTGGTCCCTTCTGTCACCCAGGTTCCATTGAGCATCGCCACGTTGAGGACATTGTACGATACGTCGTAGTCGATCAGGCTGAAGGCGTTCTTCCCGTTAGCCGCATACCGTAATTCTGTCCCCACAGCCCGTCGGTCCACCACGCCATTGACCATCTGGTTGATGAAGTACAGATTACTGTTCCAGGTCTGTCCGATCGGACCGATGTCTACGTTTACCCCGTAAAAGTAGCGTTTCAAGTCGGCCCGGAAGTTTCGGGGATCGTCGGGCACGAAGTTGGACGTCAAGCTGAATTGCCGAGGCTGACCTGCGATGAGGTTCACATTAAAAAATTGCGGTACGGCGACATACCGCACCCAGGCTCCGTCGAACCGGAAATCCAACACGCCGCCGGTGTTCCCGGGTTGTCGGCCGACCCGGATGAAATACGAATCTTGACTCGAGTGTTCATAGTAGAGGGCTCTGAGACGGCTGATGTTGCGTCTCGTATCGGAGGTGGCCAATAGATCGTACGACTGCGTACCACGCATGACGAGCTTGTTGTCATACTCGTCTTTTCTGTATCGCCCCGTGACATCGAACGCCGTCTGCGACAAGGACTGGTCTTGGCTGTCCCTATTCGTGGTGGTATTCGCCACTTTGTCCGTCGTTTCCGTCTGGGAATACCCTCCATAGTAATACGAGTACACGCTCCCGTAGAACCGCATTTCGTCTATCTTCTTGGCCGGTCTGGCTGTTTTGGTTTGTGCCCGCTGATTGATGGGCTCCTGCAACGATGCTACCCGCTGTCGCACTCTCACCGCATCTTCTCCCTCGGGGTAGAGTTTGAGGTAGAGTTCATATTCCGTTTTGGCTTTCTCATATTCTCTGCTTTGTTGCCTGGCCACTCCAACCCACTCCTGAGCTGCCTGTGATTGCTTATTTGGCGGGAGATTGAGGAGTGCGTTGAATATCTGCAGTGCCTTCTCGTTCTCTCCGACGTTCAGCCCCTTACGGCCTAGCTTCATCAAATCTTCGGCATAGGTTTCGGCATTCATCCCGGGACTGAACGGCGGAATCTCAAATGCCAACTTTGGTTCCCTCGCGTCCGGAGGTGTCGCCGGTGGAGCTTCGACCCCTTGCGGGAGCGGTGGGAGGAGCGCCGGCCTCTCTAACTTGACGGAAATCACAATCCGGCTGCTGCTTCTGATGTCCCGCTGGCTCACGCGAAATTGCACCGGCTTGGCAAATCGAATCGAGAGGCCGTTTGTCCCTTGGTCGGGAAAGGTCACGGTGAATTTTGGGACCAAGTCGCTGGGAGGCGACGAAGCCAATTCACGTGCAAATCGGAAGGAGCGATCCAGATCGGGGAAGTCGAGAAACACACGAATGAGATCGCCCTGCAGGGAGGGAGTGTGCCGTAGATATAGCGCCCGCGCATTGAACACAATATGAATCTCCGCCGCTGTCGGAGTCTCGACAATCTCGATGTGGTCAAGCACTTGCGCAGCAACCGGAGCCGGTGCGACAAGGGCACTGAGGGAAAAGAATCCGCACAGAATGATTGCCCACGCCGCAAGGCGTAATTTTCTTGTATCGACTCCCGTCAATGAAAACCTCTAATAGATGGGAAGTTTGCTCAACTCGAGGCTAATTCGGAGTCCATCGGCAAGAGCTAACTACGATGGCGTTTGCAATCGCTGTAGAGCAACTATAAGTGCCTGGTACTCCCCCCTGCTAACTTGATCTATCGAGCAACGTCACCAAATTGATGGCTTCGTTAAAAACTTCCGCTGACCCTATGACAGCCTGAGTTATCACAAGAGTTTGGCGCTGCTTCTCTACCGGTATGGTCTGACGGTCTCTTACCCTGCACCCCTAACCAGTTCGTGCCACGCTCATGACAGGTGTTGCATTGCCCTGGCGTCGCCACCACCGAACTGTGGTATCTCGATCCTGAAAAGGCCGTTGTGGACCTATGACAGGTCTCGCAAGCCGTGGTACCCGGGATGTGGTTCGCCGGTTTGCCCAACGCCGTCGTCCCGTTATGGCAGGTCGCGCATCCCGTCGTGATCCCCGTATGGCTGAACAGCGCCCCCGTAAATGTCGTCGTCGATCGGTGGCACGTCTCGCACGCTTGCGTCGTCGGCACGTGCGAGGCCGCCTTGCCCCGCGCCGTCGAGCCGTTATGGCACGTCGCGCACCCGCTCACAATTCCCGTGTGGTTGAACACGGCGCCCGTAAATGTCGTCGTCGATCGGTGGCACGTCTCGCACGACTGCGTCGTCGGCACGTGCGAGGCCGCCTTGCCTCGCGCCGTCGTCCCGTTATGGCACGTCGCGCAGCCCGTCGTGATCCCTGTGTGGTTGAACGCGGTCCCCAGGAATGTGGTGGTCGACCGGTGGCACGTCTCGCACGCTTGCGTCGTTGGCACGTGCGAGGCCGCCTTGCCCCGCGCCGTCGTTCCGTTATGGCACGTCGCGCAGCCCGTCGTGATCCCCGTGTGGTTGAATGCGGTCCCCACAAACGTCGTCGTCGACCGGTGGCACGTCTCGCAGGCCGCCGTCGTCGGGACGTGTG
>NEWR02000009.1:84040-108449 GCA_002869885.2 Nitrospira sp. CG24C | reverse complement strand
TGATCCGGGAGAAGTCATTTGCATAGTTCTCTTGTCCGAATGATCGGTTCGCTTTTCAGAAATCCGCTGATAGCTATGGAAGAGAGATACCGGCAGGACGTTACGGAAATGTTATCGAGATATTTACCGGCTGTTAATTCTCAGAAACACTCGTAATTAAGCCTGTTTTGCTCTTGCCATAGAGACCGGCTTGTTGTTAGGAAGAGCCATGCGCTCAGCTTTACCTATTCCCGGCACTCGAAAGCTGATCCTCTGTCTGATCCTGGGTCTCTCGGCTTTCATTACCGCACATATCGTGAACGCCTTTGTGGGCCAAGCGCTGATCGTCCAGGATATGCTTCCTCCCCCATTGCCCTCTCATGACGATACTCTCCAGCATTCTGTGTCTCCTCAGCAGTTGGCACAGGATCTGATGACTCGAGGTTTGTTCGCACTCCCCCCGGAATCATCACAGACCGCAGGGTCTTCGACAGGCGCTGCAATGGGACCTCCTCTCGATGTGGCCAAGAAGCTGTTGCTGCAGGGCACAGCGCTAGGCATCGGAGATGAGCCGATGGCGATCATTCAGGATCGAACTAATCAGCAACAGAAATTGCTGCACCTCCATGACCGCGTTCCTAACGTGGGTGAACTTGTTTCCATTGAAAAAACTCGCGTGTTGTTCAAAGACGGGGGACAAGAGGAATGGCTCGAACTGGCGATGCTCACCGACCTGGATCAAGCCCGGCGCATTCCACCTCTCCCGGAATCCTTACAAGGACGGCTTCCTGCTCTCTCTCAGCCCCCCCGTTCCATACAGCTTGCCAGTCTCACGAGGATGGTATCGCCGACTGCCGCCGTTACCTCTCATGGCAGCAATCGACCGATTCAGGTCATCGATCGACGTGAATTGGCAAAGGCCCTCTCGGACATCCCTCTCCTACTATTACAAGCCCAACCGGTCGTATCGATGGTCGAGGGGCGGTTCAACGGCATGCTCCTTGAGGCGGTGCGCGCCGACGGATTATATGCGCAAATGGGTTTACAGTCGGACGACCTATTGAAGCGCATCAATGGAATGGAACCCCGCGATCCAAACATGGTCATTGCCGCCCTTCAGCAGTTGAAGGACGAACGGAGGGTGAAGCTGGATATTGTGCGTGACCAAACCCCGCGCATTCTTACGATCGAAATCCGCTGACCGACTCGACACCTTCGATCGTTTCCCCAGATTTACTCGTCGCCGAATTAACCAAACGTTAATCTTCGCGTAATGGGTACGTCATTGCCGATGGACTATGGTGGCGAAGTTTTTTGTCGATTAGTTTCTGACACCTGCACGGACAGGCAACCGGGACGAGGAGGCGTGGAATTGAATCGGCTCGTAACATTTGTTGTGTTACTTATGGTATTGCTCCTCCAGGTGGAGCTGGCTCGCAGTGAATGGTACCTGGGAGGCTACGGAGGCTACAGTGCGGCCCAACCGCTCAAGGATGCGACCATGAATAATTATGGGCAGACATTTGCAGTGAATCGTATCGGGTTCAACAGTACTAATATTATAAATGGAGACACATTAACCCAGAACTTCCACACTTCGGACCTTTCCCTCAAACAGTCTCCCCTCTACGGCGTGAAAGCTGGATATTTCTTCAAGGAAGAGGGCTTCTCTTGGCTGGGGATGGAGCTGGAAGCCTTTACGACGACTCCTACGATCAAAACACAGACCCTTACGACGGACCAGGACATTACGTTTGTCATCAAAAATGTCAATCCCGCTTGTCCGCTTCCTACCCCCAATAACGCTTGCACATTTCAGGAAAACCTGCAATCGACATTGCCCGTGACCCAAAGCACGCTCCGGTTGGTCACCGTCCTCTTCAATGTGGTGGCTCGGTATCCTGGGACAACCTTCCAGCCCTATGTCGGTGTCGGCGGCGGCGCGTTCCACTTCAGCAGCTCTGGCCAGATCGACGGCCGCCAAGTGGTGCCGGGACTCAATGCACAGTTAGGATTGAAAGTGCTGGCGACTGAAGAATGGGGACTCTTTGTAGAGGGGAAATACAATTACGCCACGATCACGAACCTCGATCCCGCCGGCTTTGGATTTAGCGGCGTATACAGCTCCTTCAACGCCGTAGCCGGTGTCGCATACCACTTTTAAACCGTTACTTATGGTTCATTTGGTTTGCTTGGTCTATTTAGTTTGTTTGGTATTTGGTTGAATGAAACTAACCAGATAAACCAAACAAACCAAATGAACCAGTTATGAATTGCTTCCTTCCCCTGCCATTTGTGATACTTCATAGCTCCTCAAGGAGATCGTAATGGTCCATGTCGATAAACCACCTTTGAAACCGCCAGATCCTATTGTCGTCAACCCGGCTGTACGATCCACGATCGAGCGTGAAATCAAACTGACAGTCGATGATCGTTTCCGTCTTCCGGCGCTCCCCGGCACTCCGATTCCACGACGCCTGCTGATCTCGACCTATTACGATACCCCCCAGTACGATCTGGCCCATGCGGGGATCACCCTTCGCCATCGAGTCGAGCGTGGGAAACAGGCCTGGCAGCTGAAAATCCCGCTGATGAAGGACCGGCAAGAAGTTGAGCTTGCCGATGGTCAATCCACTCCACCGGCATTGTTCCGCGATCTGCTCTCGCTCCATCTGGGACAGCATGAGCTCATTCCTGTGGCAACTTTACGAGTCTGGAGGGCCGGTGTGCGTGTGCGCATCGACCATGCCCCTGTCGCGGACGTCATGCTCGACCATGTCTCCGTCATGAAAGACGGAGAGGTGCTTCAGCGCTTTCGAGAACTTGAAATCGAGCAGGTGAACGGAAAGGACCGTACATTGCCCGATCTCGAACGGCAACTCCGTCGAGCGGGAGCCGAGGATCATGACGGACGCCCCAAGTTGTTTCGCGCACTTTCGTTGGCAGTCTCCAATCCTGAGACGCCCCCGGCATCGGATGCGCCTGCCTTGACCCATGTGAGGTGGGCCCTCGCACGGCACGCCCGATGGCTGCTTGCGCACGACCCGGGCGTGAGGCTTGGACGAGAGCCGGAAAGCCTGCATCAAATGCGCGTGGCGACGAGACAGTTGCGTGCCGTCCTGCGGGCTGCCAGGCCCCTGCTGATTCCTGAATGGGCAGATTCGCTGCGGGATGAATTGCGCTGGCTCAGCCAATTGCTGGGACCGGCCCGCGACCTCGACGTGCAAATCGCCTATTTCCGTAAGGAATCTGCCAAACTGGAGGCGCGAGACCGACGGCCTCTGATTCCATTCATCGCACATCTGGAAGCCCAGCGGAGCAAGGCTCAGGAGATCCTGCTGAATCAGATGAAGAACCCAAGATATCTCGACCTGATCAGGCAGGTCCGGGAAGCGCCGCACGACCCCACCGCCATCGAATCCACCGCAACCTTGCACGACCTTGCCAAGCAGGAGTTTAAAAAGCTCCAAAAGGAGATTCACCAGGCAGGTGACAAACCCAACAATGCCAATATTCACAAGATCAGGATCAGAACCAAACGGGTCCGCTATGCCGCCGAACTTGCGGAATCGACGGTCGGCAAGTCCGCCTCACGCTTCATCAACAAAACCTGCGCCGTGCAGAATCTCTTAGGCCTGCACCAAGACGCCTTTAAGGCTGAAGCCTATATCCAGGCCTTTCTCAAACGATCGACGAATGTGCGGGCGGCCTTCGTTGCAGGACGCATGGCCGAACGCCAGCGCCGGCGCCGGGAGAAGGCCAAGGAAAAGATGAAGCGGCTCCTGAACAGCCTCCTGAAGCGTGGTGAAAAAGCTTGGGAATAGGCGAGAATGTGGACTTTGTGGGAACCGTCGAAAGCCGCACAGGATGGATCTTTCCGTAGAGCGAGCCTGGGAATGAACGCGCAGTAGAGGTGCCTATGTCGCTTCGATTCACCATCACATTTGTGTTGTCGATCATCTGCCTCGCCGTGCCCGCATGGGCGGACTTTCAGGCTGGTATGGATGCCACTACCCGTGGAGACTACGCCACAGCCTTGCGTGAATGGCGACCACTTGCCGAGCAGGGAGATGCCCTCGCGCAGTACAACCTTGGAGTGCTGTATCGCAAAGGCCGAGGTGTGCCGCAGGACGATGTCCAAGCACGGCAGTGGTATGCAAAAGCGGCGGCACAGGGACAGGCCAAGGCGCAGTTCAACCTAGGGACGTTGTATTTTAACGGAGAGGGAACCCCGAAAGACTATCAGCAGGCCCTGCGATGGTTCCGTCTGGCTGCAGACCAAGGAGAGGCTCTCGCTCAAACGAAAATCGCTATCATGTACGATGAGGGTCAAGGGGTACCGCAAAATATTGTCCAAGCGTATAAGTGGTACAGCCTGGCGGCAACGAACGGAGATAAGCCAGCAAACGAACTCCGTAATACGATCACCAACCAGATGACCCCTGCCCAGATCGCCGAGGCGCAAAAGCTGGCGCAGGAGTGGAAGCCGAAAGGTAAATGAGCAACGACCGCCCCAAACGCGAGACCATGTCTCTTGAAAAAGCGGCCGTCTCCAATCGGTGCATGATACGGTGTATACGCACAGGGAACTCACTCCGTTGACTCGATTACGGGATGGCTTGGAGAAGATGCAGTTTCCTGCGATACTGAAGGCATTGGCCTTTCCCCGCTGTTGATAGACTTCGCCCCCAACGGAGGATGACTCTATGAGCAAAGAAACAGAAGACGCCTTCGTCGAAGAGAACCAACAAGTTATTCGAGACTACCTGATCGGAAAATTCAAAGGGTTTGAAGTCACCGACACGCCTAATCCTCCGCTCTCACACATGTTTATCGTGACGAAATCCTCAGAAGAACAATACAGAGTAAAGGTTACATGGCCACAGATTTCAGACAGTGGCAACACCCCTGCGATGATGAAACAGCTCCTTGTCGCCCACGATGTGGCTGGCAGAATGAGAGGTAAGTCGCAGGGAGAGTATTTCGCGTGGGGAACCTATTAGCAGGATGCTGAAAAAATGGGCAGGGAGCGGCCAGGTGCCCTTCTTGCTCGCAGAACGCGCACAATAAGAATGTGCTCGTTCGATGCGCGCAGTAAAGGGCAGCCTCGGCCACTCCCCTAATAGAGGTAGCGAGAGTTGGAGCGGCCTTGTTTGGGAAAAGGCGCGTCCCAGGGCGAAGAGTCTGCCTTGGCAGACTCAGGGCGGGAGGGTGTTATAACCGCCGGGGTTGGGCGGGTGAGATGTCTGGACTTTTTGAGCATCCTGATGTTTTTTGGGCCGTCGCTCCCTCAGTTATATTTCAACGGTGTTTTATGTGTACTGCGAGTTTTTCCGCAGCCTATTAGGCCAGGCATGGGGCCTGATGTAAACAAGCCCCCTGTCAACGACACATTTCCCTTAACCCGCATTATTCACGAGAGTTCGTGACGAAACCGCCGAGACGCCACGCGAGACGGGCGCGCGGAGCCGCGAAGGAAGGAGGCATACTTGAAACAGTATGTTGACTGACTGAACGGCGAGCCCGCCCACCGTTAGGTGCGTCGTCACCGCGCTCGCGAGGTCGAGCGCCCTTTGTATGATCCTGGCGCGAAGAAAGAATACCGCAATGAATTCTGATTTTCGTATCGGCGGTTGCAGTAGAAGTCTTCGTGAATAATGCGGGTTCAGCCTGATCGTTCACCACCACCTACGCGCAACGGCCTGATTTAGGCTTTCAGGATTTTCAAATCTCGCCCCCTCTGCCATATTTCTCCGCATAATTCCGTGCAAGATTTTCCAGAACGTCGGTTTTACCCTGTCATCGCACGACGAGCACGGAACTGTTCGCGTGCTGCACCACTCGCGTCGACACGCTCCCAAGGAGAAACCGGGCGATCGCGCCAAGCCCTTTGGCCCCCATCACGATCAGATCGGCCTTCTGTCGAGAGGCTGCCTTTATGATCTCTTCCGCTGGGTTTCCAAGGTAACAGAGAGGCTCGGCCGTAAATCCCGCCTTGACCAGCTTCTGCACGCTCTGTTCGAGTAATGTCTTGCTTCCTTCCTTCAGCCCGGGATACATGACCAACGGCAAGACATGGAACACGCTCACGTGAATCGGCGCGCCCCCTCTCTTGCCGATCGAACGATCCGGCCGAAACTTGGCCAGGATAAACTTCAGCGCTTTGGTCGAGGCCTCCGATCCATCGGTCGCCAAGAGAATCCGCCGCAACGGCGCCGCCTCTTCCTTGACGACGAGCACGGGGCAGGTCGCATGATGGATGAGATTTGTCGAGACGCTGCCGAGCATGAAGCGGTCGAGAGCGTCGAGGCCTTGACTGCCCACCACCAAGAGCCCATCCCGTTTCGACGCATGCTTCAAAATCGTCGGTGCGACCGGCCCTTGATCCTTGCAGACCCTGCCCTTGAGCTTCAGCGAGGCCAACAGTTGTCTGGCCTCCTTGAGTGTTTTGACTGAACGAGCTTCCATGCGCTGAACTTCCTCTTGGATGTACCGTTCAGTGCCGACCATGACCGGCTGCGCGAGAAACGGCGCACGGAGCGCGGCGACATCCAGTACATGCAGCGCCGTTATCGTTGCCGGCTCGGCAAGCGGCAACGTAGCCACCCAGTTCAGCGCCCATTGCCCATACTTCGATCCATCCGTCGCAACAAGCAACTTCATGTTTCTCGTCCTTTCGTTTGATCTCTCAGCACGTTTGCTCTGTCATCGTACAACGAGCACGGCACAATGCGCGTGCTGGACCACTCTCGTCGACACGCTCCCGAGGAGAAACCGGTCGATGTCGGACAGCCCTTTGGCTCCCATCATGATCAGATCGGCATGCTGTTGGGAGGCCACCGCCATGATCTTATCAGCAGGATTACCAAACCGACAGAAAGCTTCAGCCGTAAATCCCGCCTCGATCAGCTTCTGTGCGCTCTGTTCGACCAACCTCCGGCCTGTCTCCTTTACCTTCAGCCCCCGCTGCTTGATCCATGGTATCGTCATTCCGACATCGATGGGGGCCAACGGGTGTGGTGCTATGACATGGACCACCGTCACATGAATCGGCGCGCGCCTCCCCTTGCTGATCGATCGATCCGGCCGAAACTTGGCCAGGATAAACTTCAGCGCTTTGGCCGAGGCCTCCGATCCATCGGTCGCCAGGATAATCCGCCGCAACGGCGGCGCCTCGCCCTTGACGACGAGCACCGGGCAGGTCGCATGCTGGATGAGTTTAGTCGATACACTGCCGAGCAGGAAGCGGTCGAGGGCGTCGAGGCCTTGACTGCCCACTACCAGGAGCCCGTCCCGTTTCGGCGCCCGTTTCAAGATCGTCTGGGAGACCGCTCCTTGCTCCTTGCGGGCCGCGCCATCGAGCTTCAGTAATCTCAACTGCTTGGTGATTTTCTTAAGGGCTCTTGCCGCATGCGCCTCCACGCGCTGAGTCTCTAACTTCGTCCGAAACGGCAAAAGGAGCTTGGCGTTATCGAGTACATGGAGCGCCATGACCGTTGGCGGCTCGACGAACGGCAGTTTGGCCACCCACTTCAGCGCCCATTGCCCATACTTCGATCCATCCGTCGCAACAAGCACCTTCATGGCATGATTCCTTTCATATGCACACCCCGATCCTTCCTTTAGCAGGATGCTGAAAAAGTCCGCCAGCAGAAGAAGACCGTTATTTGGTTTATTTGGTTTGTCTCGTTTGTTTGGTTAAACCAGATAGACCAGATGAACCAAATAAACAAAACAAACCAGTTTGAGCATCCTGCGATTATTTTGCTATCAGCACCATATGTAAGATTCCATTTACGCTTTATGTATAAACCAAGTTTTTCCGCAGCCTGTTAGACGATAGACCTGAACCGCTCTCTGAATGCGTCCGCAGACAATCCTACAGCCGAGGCACAGCGCCCTACCGTCTGCGTATCTGCCATATCCTCCGGAGCCAGACGAATCATGTAGCGCCGCGCGATCTGATACGACTCGGAGGCGACATCCACCATTCGAACCTTCGCCCGTCCGGTGGTGGGATCCAACATCTGCTTAAACGGAATCGGCGTGAACCGCCCTTCCTGGATCGAAACCATAGCGGCATTGCCTCCATCGAGGAGGAACTGCGCCGCACAATACCCGAGATCGCGTGTGTACTCCATATCGAAGGGGATCGGATCGGCACAGCGCAACTCATACCCAACGTTCTTCGGTACAATCGTCGTCGTAAGATCGAATCCACCCAGCACCCTGCTGACTTCGCGCTTGAGCACATCCCCGATGTCGATCTCCGAGAGCCTGATGTTGCCATGTTGATCCCGTTCGACATGATCGAGCCCTCCCAAGTCTTGAGGGTCCAGCACTTCGACTAACCCCTCGGCCAACACGGCGACACCGTCGAATCGTCCCTCGCTCGCCCGTTTGATGATGGCCGCTGCCAATGTATCGACCAACGTCGCCAGCTTCATCGGTCGCTGACGGAATTCTTCAGGAATGAGCGTCACGGTCGCACCAGCCGCCTTTCCAATTCCCAATGCCAGATGGCCGGCTTTCCGCCCCATCGTCACGACGAAATACCAGCGGGATGTCGTATGCGCGTCTACCATCAAGTTTTTCACAATCTCTACACCGACATGCCGCGCGGTCTGAAACCCGAATGTCGGAATGCCGTGAGGAAGATCCAGATCGTTATCGATCGTCTTCGGGACATGCACGACGGAGAGACAACCCGCCGCCTTTTCTTCCAATTTGAGCGCGGAATAGGCCGTGTCGTCACCGCCAATCGTAATCAGCCTGGTGATGCCCAGGCGAGCCAAGGTCGATAGAACCTGCTCGATCAATTCCGCCTTTTTCGTGGGATTCGCCCGCGACGTGCCGAGTAACGAGCCACCTCGGAAATGGATGCGACTCACATCCTCAGACGAGAGAGGCTTTACGTGACTCATGCTCCCTTCCATCAACCACTTGAACCCGTCGAAGATGCCCATCACGTCGCAACCACCCACGATGCTCCGGATCGTGGCGGCACTGATGACACTGTTGATGCCTGGAGCCGGCCCGCCGCCGACTAAGATGCCGACGATTGTGCGAGAAGAATTCATGACGCGGTGGTTCCTTTAATCTCATTTGAACTTCTCAAATATACTGCCCAATAGACCAGTGCGACGAGGACGGTCCCGCCGAAGATGTTACCGACCGTAACTAGCGCGAGATTGCTGATCGCATCAACAGCTGAAAGCGGCGCCGAGGTCCCCGCGGCAAGCGCCAAGCCGATCGGGAGAAAATACATGTTGGCAACGGAATGCTCAAACCCGCAGGCGACGAACCCTGTAATCGGAAAGACGATGGCAAGAATCTTATCGGTCACGCTCCGCGCACCCATGCACAACCAGACCGCCAGACAAACCAGCACGTTGCAGAGGATGCCACGGGCTACCGCCGAGACCGGATCCAGCGAAATCTTGCTGCGCGCGATCTGGACCATCGTCTCTCCGACTGCTCCGTCGCCCATGCTCTGTATACCGGCCAACCATACTAAGGCCGCCGTTCCGACTGCTCCAACCAGGTTGCCGAGATAGACCCAGCCCCAATTCCGCATGATTTGTTGTGTCGTTACCCGACCGGAAGCCCAGGCCATGGCAATCAGGTTATTGCCGGTAAAGAGTTCCGCTCCACCGACCACCACCAGGATAAGACCCAAACTAAACGCGACACCCCCCGCGAGGCGGTGGAGGCCGAAGGGGGCCGCAACCCCTTTCCCTGTCGTCATGGTAACGGTATAGAACAGGGCGCCCAGCGCAATAAAGGCCCCGGCCAAGACGGCCAGGGCGAACATGGTCAGGACCGGCATCGCAGCTTTTGTGACGCCGACTTCACGCACCCGCATGGCGATCTGTGCGGGAGCGTAGGCATCGAGCAGGGAAGTCGGCGTGGCGATTGTTTGATCCATGGTTAATCGAGCAATCAGCTTTCAGCTATCATCATGTAATCAACCTGGCTCGCATGTGCCGCAGCTCCGCTTCATCTTCCGGATCGAGTTCCTCCCGTTCAATCGGCTCGACGCGCACGGCAGACACCTTGTACTCAGGGCATTTTGAACTGTCATCCGCACTCGACGAGAGCAAGGCGTTCACTGTAGATGCAGGGAAGTGAAAGCTAGTAAAGAGATGCCCCGGCAGAACTCGTTCACTTCCCACAACTGGAAGCAGGGCCTCGCCACGGGCACTCACCAATCGAACGACTTCACCGTCACGCAAATGCAGTCCCTCCATATCATCCGGATGCATTTCTAGCACGTCTGTATCGACTAATTCGAGAATGTCCGTCCGGCGTGTTTGGGCTCCGCAGTTGTAATGCTGGAGAATACGGCCCGTGGTCAGCACGAAGGGATATTCCTTGCTCGCAGCTTCACCAGGCGGCAAGTACTCGACGGCGACAAATTGTGCCTTCCCCTTTGGGAAGGTCTCCTGATGCATCAGCGCTGTGCCTTCATGCCCAGCAGTCGGCACCGGCCATTGCAGCCCTTCATGTTGGTCGAGCCGGTCGTAGGACACACCCGCACACATCGGCGTGAGCGTCGCAATCTCGTCCATGATTTCAGAGGGATGTTGATAGGGCATGGGATAGCCCATCCGGTTTGAGACTTCGCAGACCACGCGCCAATCAGGCAGGATCCCGTGAGGCGGCTCCACCGCTTTCCTGATCCGCTGAATACGACGCTCAAGATTGGTAAAGGTGCCGTCCTTTTCCAGAAACGAGGCGCCCGGCAACACCAGATGCGCAAACTTCGCCGTCTCGCAGAGAAACAGATCTTGCACTACCAAAAATTCCACCCGCTTCAACGCCTCATGCACTTTCTTCAAATTCGGATCGGTCTGCGCGACGTCATAGCCGATGATCCAGAGCCCCTTGAGCCGTCCCGCAATGGCCGCATCCCACATGTCGGGTGTTTTCATACCGCGCTTCGCAGGCAAGGGACGGCCGGTGACGGTCTGATGCAGCGTTGCCAGTTTCGGATCGTCCAACCTCTGGTAGCCGGCGAAGTAGGTCGGGAGGCAGCCCATGTCCGAGGCTCCCTGCACATTGTTTTGTCCGCGCAAGGGATTGATGCCGGTGCCAGGATTTCCGATGTTGCCGGTGGCCAAAGCGAGGTTACAGAGCGCGATGACCCCATGACTACCCCAGCGGTGCTCCGTCACACCGAGACCATGACAACAGTACGAGGCGCGGCTGCTCCCATAGAGTCGCGCCGCCTGGCCGATAAGATGGGCCGGCACACCGGTAATGGCCTCAGCCGATTCCGGCGTACAGTCCGAAACGGTCTTGATCCAATCTTCGATTCCTTCTGTTCTTGCCGAAATGAAGGCCTGATCGAGGAGCCCTTCCTTGACCAGGACATGGCCCATCGCATTGAGCAAGGCGACGTTGCTGCCTGGTCGCAATTGCAGATGCAGATCGGCCAGCCTCGCCAACTCCGTGCGCCTTGGATCGATCACGATCAAGGGCACCCCTCGCCGATGCGCCTGCTTGATCCTGGCCCCGACTACTGGATGGGACTCCGTCGGATTCGCCCCGACCACCATGATCAGCTGAGCCACATCGAGATCCTGAAGGGAATTGGTCGCAGCGGAAGCGCCGAGCGTTTCCATCATGCCGGTGACGGTCGCGCTGTGGCAGACACGGGCGCAGTTGTCGATATGGTTCGTACCAATCACGCAACGCATGAACTTGGCGAAGAGATAATTTTCTTCGTTCGTGCCCCGGCTGGATGAAATTGTTGCGAGGGCATCCTGACCGAATGCGCCCTTGATGCGCGTGAACTCTTGCGCAACCAGATCCAAAGCCGATTCCCATGAAATCTCTTCCCAGTCGTTCCCACGTCGCAGCAGCGGGACGCTCAGCCGATCCGGTGCATCGTTGTAGGTCCAACCGAACCGTCCCTTCATACAGGCCTGTCCCCGATTCGAAGGCCCATCGTCTGACGGCAACATCTGAACCACTCGTCCATCCCGCACACCCGCATCGAACGCACAGCCGACGCCACAATAAGCACAGGTCGTCCGCACAGTTCTGGTTGGCACACCCTGCTCCAGCACCGTATTCTCTGTCAGCGCACCGGTCGGACATTCCTTCACACAGGCGCCACAGGAGACACAGTTCGAATCGGCGAACCCACGAGCTGATGGCTGGTACGGTCCTGCCGATGGCCTCGCCTCAAATCCACGCCCGAACATCGTCAAGGCATGAGTCCCTTGAATTTCATCGCAGGCCCGCACACAGCGCGCGCAGGAGATACAGGCTGCGTTGTCGAAGGTGAAGAACGGATTCGAGTCATCGCGCACGGAAGCGCGCTTGCTCCGCGCCCCGTCGGGATACCTGACTCTATCGACGCCGCATGCGAGCCTCAGTTCGCGTAATGGGCCCGACATCTCGCTGCCTTCAGGCTGTTCGGACATATACAGTTCGACGATATTGTGGCGATGCCGCCTGAGACGATCGCTCTCGGTTTGGACGACCATATCGGGTCTGACTGGCGTCGTACAGGAGGCGGGAGTCCCGGACTGCCCGTCAATTTCACAGACACAGAGTCGACAGGAACCGAAGGGAGCGAGGTGATGCGAGACGCAGAGGCTGGGTATCGAAATCCCGGCCTTCTTGGCAGCCTGGTAGACCGTGTCCCCTGGTTCCGCTACCACCGTCTTGCCATTGATATTGAGTTGCATCGGTCTATCCCTGCGTCAATCAAGTCGTCATGTCATAAAGTCATCAAGTCGCAAGACATCTCTCACCCAGGAGACTTGATGACCTTCAGACTTTTAGACTTTCTGACATCGCCTGAACTCATTCGGGAAATGTTCAATCGCCGTCAACACCGGGTATGGGGCACGCCCACCTAGCGCACAGAGGCTGGTCGCTTTCATGGTTTCTCCAAGATCGGATAAGAGGGCGAGATCCTCTGCGGTTCCCTGCCCTCTCTGAATCCGTTCGAGAATTTCACGCCCGCGCACTGATCCAATGCGACAGGGTGTACATTTTCCACAAGACTCATCCGCTGTGAAGGCCATGAAGTGCCGCGCCAACTCGACCATATTCGTCTCATCATCGTAGACGACGATGCCCCCATGTCCGAGAATGGCTCCGGCCTTGGCAAAGGCGTCATAGCAGATGGGGATATCGAGTTGCGATTCGGGGAACAGGCTCCCCAACGGCCCCCCAACCTGGACGGCTTTGAATCGTGAGCCCGGTGCCATGCCACCGCCGAATCGATCCAAGACATCACGGAGCGTCAGACCAAATGGAACTTCCACCAAACCAGGCTGCTTCACCCTGCCACCGAGCTGCAGTGCCATCGTCCCGCATGACCCTTCAGTGCCGAGGGAGGCATGCCAGGCGCCGCCCTCTGCCAGGATGTTGGGAATCGTCGCGAAGGTCAGGACATTGCTGACGATCGTCGGTTTGCCATAGAGTCCGGACTCGGCCGGGTAGGGCGGCTTGGCCAGCACGACGCCACGGCGACCCTCCAGCGATTCCAGCAGAGCAGTTTCTTCGCCGCAGACGTAAGAGCCGGCACCGACCACCACCTCAAGATCGAACGGAGAGTCGTCGCAGTCCAATAGGTCCGCCTCGCGCGCCTTCTGAATCGCAAACCGCATAGTCTGCGCCGCTGCCGGATATTCGTACCGGCAATAGATATAGCCGCGCGTCGCCCCAATCGCCCTGGCACAGATGAGCATCCCTTCGATCAATCGGAAGGGATCGCCCTCCATGATCATCCGATCGCAATAGGTGCCGGCGTCCCCTTCGTCGGCATTCGCCACGACATACTTCTGCTCTGCCCCAACCTGCTGCGCAACCTGCCACTTTTTCCACACGGGAAAGGCCGCGCCCCCGCGACCTCGCAATCGGGAAATCCGCAACTCTTCGACAATCGCCTCCGGCGACAGGCCTTGTGCTGCCGCCAATCCCTTGAGCCCCCCCCCTGTTTGATATTCATCGATGGCGAGCGGCTCGGTGATGCCGAAGTTAACAAAGGTAAAGCGGGTTTGTTGTTGCAAGAACGGTATCTCTGCAACCGGCGTCCCTCCCACCCCGGCTACGATACGAGGCAAGTCATCCGGCGCCACATTGAACCATGTCTCACGCCCATTGGGAGTATCTCTCTCTACCATCGGCTCCAGGAAGAAGGCTCCGCGCGAGGACGTGCGTATCAGTTGAATCTCAGGACGCTCACACCAGGCATCGGCAAGCCGTCCAGCGCCGGCCGCACAGGAAGAGGTATCGTTGGCGAGATAGAGCCGGACCATGTCGCTATCGCTCCAGTTCTGAGTTATGAACGAGAATACGTGTTCAGCACTCACGACTCAGAACTTATTTGTATCGTTCCAGCAACGCCGCCATCTGCGAAGGCACGACGCGCCCGTGCACTTCGTCGTCAACGATCACGGTCGGCGACACAGCGCAGTTTCCCGCGCAGGACATCTGTTCCACAGTGAACCGTTCTGCCTGCGTTCTGTCTCCAGCAGCGACGCGCACGTGATCTTGGACTGCAAGGAGGACGCGCAGGCCATGGTTAGCCGTGCAGGATTCTCCCCTGCAGACTCGAATAAGATGCCTGCTAGGCGGCTGAGTCCGGAGGTCTGAATAATAGGACAAGACCCCGGCGAGCTGGGCATCCGTCACCTCTAATACCTGTGCAATCTGAGGAAGATCACTCGTCGGCACATATCCCAGAGCAGACTGGACAGCCAATAGTGTCTTGAGGATGTTCGGCTTGTCCGGCGGGACAGGGCGACACGATTCAAGCGCCTCGGCGAGCCTCGTCCCGTACTGAGTCCTCATCGAATCACCTCACTGCTGCAACATTATTCAAGATGCTCAAAAAGTCCGTCCGCGCCGTTCGTGAAAGGTGAGATGTAAAAGGTAAAAGGTTTCGGATGAATAACCTTCGGCGGTCCTGCGTTTTACGTTTCACCTTTCACGTCTAACGATTCACGGCTCCTGCTAGTCAAGCCCCACATGGGCTCTCAGCCTGTTATAGTCGAATGATGGCTGTCCCACGCGTCTGGTTCCAGGATCGTGGCGCTCCATGTCGGCAATCAAGGCGGCAACCTGCTCGCGACCGGCTGCTGACGTTGCAACGTGACGCGGCATCTGATTATCCAGCGACGGGCAGGCCCGTTCCGCCCACTCTAAGTACAAGGTCTCTAAGAATCCGTTCAAGAAGGCCCGATCTTCCTCCGCTGAAATCACCAACGTGAGAGGACCATCGACGGCCAACTCTGACTCCTTGAGCTGCCGGGGCGGTGGCGTAGAAATCTCGCCACGGAAATGAAGAGAGAATCCGAACATTGCCGCCAGCTTGTGCTTGACAGCATCGAACCGTTCTCGCGAATCACACTCCACCCACAACTGGGTCGCCGTGAGGATCAGTCGTACGGCCACCGCTGATTCAGGGGAGCCGGATGCCCCTCGCTGCACGAAGTGCTGCGCCTCCTTCGAGGTTGAGACTCCACCGGGTAGAGAAAGGGTTGCTTCACGCTCGAATCCTTCCAAGCCTGCGAGCATTTCAACCATGTATCCGTACTCGCAATGATCGTACAGGGCCAAGGCATACAGATAGGGCTTCCCCCCTTCTCCCACATAGTGAATACTTTTCACAGCGTCAATGAGCGCGGCAAACCTCATGCGCGCGAAGGTCCACAACAACACATGTCCATAGCGTTTGGCGAATTCCTGCCAATCCCCGAGTTCGAACGATCCGGCTGTGATTTCTACCTGTCGCTGATAATCACGCGTGGCCATCAGCAGACCCTTTCCATCCTCGTTGGACAATACGATCGCGGCGCCGGCAATGATCGCCCGTTCCCACTCCACATCGCCCGGCTCACGGATCAGCCGCGTGAAAAGAACCTGTCCAGGCTGCAGTTCCTTGCGGAAGGCTCCGTCCGGCACGCGATAGACCCGCGCATCTCCGATTGAGCGGAAAACCAGACGCTGGTCCTGCTCGTCGAACGACAGGAACTCTGCCAGATCGAGATAGGAATGTTTCAGCGGATCCAACCATTCACGCTCTTCTTGCGGGATATGCTCCGTGATGACGTCACGTAACTGCTCAATCAATGTCAGTTGCCCGTCCTGCGGGTAGAAGTCGGAATAGAGTAAGAGGTTGGCTAGGTCCGTTTCCTGCGGCAGCGGGGACAACAGACCCCCGGCTTCGCCTTCAAGGTAGGGCTGGAGGGCAAGACGCATGGCGATCTGCCGCTGGGCAGCCATCGCTGGCTCCGACGAAAGGGAGTCCAACCGGGCGAGTAACAAATCGAGCGGCGGGACAAGAGGCACCCAGAGACCGGCTGTTGTTTCACTCGCGAGCTTCATGAATTTCTTCCATCACGATGGCCTCTGCGTCGAGCCAGTCCTCAAAATCATGTCCGTCACGATATCCCCGCTCTTGCCATAACTCAAAAGCCTTTGTCGCAATCCGTTCCCTCATGCCATTTGGCAACTCGATAGACCGCGGCGATGCCGCCAAAGGCGAACGCATCGAAGATTTCATTTTCTTTGTAGGTTTTGTTGCACTTGCCATCACAAACTCCTTGGCTAATTATGGATAATTGGAGACATTGCTTTCGGAATCACTTGGTCCGAACTTTTGGCTGCGCACCGCGATGACAGGACAGTGCGCTTTTCTCAGAACGGCCTCCGCCACGCTGCCGGAAATGGTGTGTGAAATCCCTCGGCGCCCATGCGTGCCCATGACGATGAGGTCGCAGGGCAGGGTCTTAGCAGCATCTAAGATTGAATCGGACGGAAAGCCTCCCCGCAGCCGAGATTCCACCACCATATTGGGATGCTGGTGGGTAGCAGCCAACTCCTCCAGTCGTTTCGTCCAGGTCTCGACTTCCAAATGTCGTGCCCTACTCTGGCCGAGGGTAAAGTCCAAGCCGTACGATACCGGCTCCAAGACATGCAGCAACAGGAGGGAGGCCTGAGCCTGCTGCGCCACCACAGCTGCATACTTCAAAGCATCGAGGGAACAATCGGAAAAATCGACCGGCACGAGGATGCGCTCCAGCGTAACAGGCCTCGACAAGACGCTCCCATCTTCGTTGTCTGCCGGCTCAGTTCTCACCGCCAGCACGGGGCAGGGAGCTCCACGAATGACCCGCTCGGCAGTACTTCCTAACAAGACGTGGGCAAGACCGGTCTTGCCCCTGGTCCCTACGACGACGAGGTCTGAATCTTCCGCGCGCGCCGCGGCAATCACCTCTTCACTCGGAATGCCCGCAGCCATCCTGGTCGTGACCGCAATGCCTCGCCGCTCCGCACGGCCCTTGAGATCGTCTAACTGCGACGATGCGTTCTTGAGCAGATCAGCCAAATATTGCTGATTGACCGGGTAATCGGGATTCAGTCCCGGTGGAAACTCCGCAACGCACAGCACCGTCAAAGAGGCCTTCCACGAGCAGGCAAGAGAGCAGGCATAGTCCTCCGCCCGCCGAGCCCATCGTGAAAAATCAGTCGCAAACAAAATCCGCTTAATCATGGTACTCGTTTCCTCATACCCGCGAGACGTGCGGGAAATGCGCGAAAAGCGTGACTAGTGTGGATCGAATTTTCACCTTGTATCACCAATCTCGCTCGTCCCGCCTGTCTCGCAAGTCCCGCCTATCGTCTAAACTGCTTCCGCGCTGAGCAACAACAACTCACCCTTCATGTTCGGATGGATTGAACACCGGAACTCATGCCGGCCAGGCCGTGACATGTTGAACCGAATGACCGCATCCCGTTTGGGATCGAGGAATACTCCACCCAGGCCTCGGCCATAGACGATTACCCCGTCCTTCTCGATCTGGGTTGGAAGGCCCTCAAACATGGCCGAGCCAAAGTCATGCCGTTCGGCATCCTCGTTCCTAACCTTAATTACTGAAGGGAATCCAAGGCGGAGCACCCCCTGCTTGGTCACGAACTTGAAATCCTTGATCGTGACTTCGACGACTTGCTCCGACTGAGCAAAAATAGGCTCCGCCGCCTCCCACCAGAATCCACAGGTAACGGCAAGCACAAGAACCCATCCCCACTGCATCTTTTGACTGCTCATATATCCCTCCTTCTCAGGAACCGTAAAAGGTACGACGTAAAAGTTGAAACGTGTGACTGGAGAATATTGTTCCTCCGAGACATTTCACGTTTTACCTTTCACCAATGACGAACGACTCGGCTTAGGCGGCAACGGAACAGTCAACACCGGACAGCCCGCAGTCCGCACTACCTTTTCTGCCGTACTGCCGAAAAAGATCTTGTCCACGTTACCTGAGCGACCTCCATAACTCCCCATCACCACCAGATCCACTTTTTCCATCCGGGCCGTCTTCGCGATCTCCACAAACGGCCCGCCCTCCAATACGATTCGCGTCACGGTCACACCCTTGATTGCCTCTGATTCGAGCAATCGACGCACATTGAGTCTTGCGTGATGACGCAGCCGCCGCTTCTGACCCTGTGCGTCTGACGGTACCGCCAATAACCCCATCTGATTGAAGGTCGCCAGGGTACTGGTGTCTATCACATGCAACAGCAGCAGCTTGGCTTGAAAGGTTCTGGCGAGCGTCAACGCGACACGGAAGGCTTCTTCTGAACAAGGAGAAAAGTCTACCGGCACAAGGATCTTCGTGAAGAGCGATTCAGCCATGTCACCTCCCAAAGAATTGATTCATTCCCTGTCATCAGCAAGGCCGGTGCCACCAGATCAAAGCTGATGGTTTATGGCGAATGGCTAATGGAAACAAGAGATTCGCTCTTCATGTACCCCTTGTGTCATTCGCCATCAGCTCCACGCATTCTGTGAGGGGGGTGTCTTGCTACAACTCCATTTTCTCTGCTGTAGCAGAAAGCGACAGGAAGCTAACGCCGTGAGACCTGCCGCGTGAGGAGTAAGAAGAGAAACGAAGCCAAATGCCTTTCACTCCTCACCCTTTACGCTTCACCCCTTACCCCTCACGCAGTCATTAAGACAGCGGCATTGGACTTGCTGAAATGTTGCAATGGAAAGGTTCTGCCGGCTCGCGCGAGAGGTCCGGTGGCCACCGTGGCCCAAAATATTCTCAGTGTGGCGCGGTACCTGGGAAACGCCACGCTGATCTTGTGAATGCAAGGGGTTGTTCGAGCGGGCGGCAATGACATCATTGAGAAAAATGGAAACGCCACAAGAGGTGACGATCCGATCCGGTCACCTCAGACTGGACGGCTATCTGGAAGTTCCCCCGTCGCCGCTGGGAATCGTGGTCTTCGCCCACGGAAGCGGAAGCGGGCGGGTGAGTCCACGCAACAACTTCGTCGCTCGTTATCTCCAACAAGGAAGAGTCGCTACGCTCCTGATCGATCTCCTGACTCCGGATGAGGCCGATGACCGCCGCAAGGTCTTCGACATCGACCTGTTGGCAGATCGAGTGCTCTTGGCCAAAGCCTGGCTCGAACAGGATGCCAGGACAAAGGGCCTGGGCATCGGCTATTTCGGCGCGAGTACCGGTGCGGGCGCGGCCCTGCAGGCGGCAGCCCGCGATCCGTCGTCGATTCAGGCTGTCGTGTCGCGGGGCGGCAGACCAGATCTGGCCGAAGCCTATCTGCCGTCGGTCGCCGCTCCGACGATGCTGATTGTCGGAGGAAACGACGAGCCGGTCATCGAAATGAATCTAGCCGCCTATCGGCTTCTCTCCTGCCCTAAACGAATGGTGATTGTGTCCGGAGCAACGCATCTTTTTGAAGAGCCCGGCACGCTTGAACAGGTTGCAGAGCATGCTCTCCTCTGGTTTCAGAAATATTTTGACCCTAGACAACAAACAAAGGAGCGTCCTCAATGAAAACATTACTCGCGGTTGACGGATCGGATAATTCCTATGAGGCCGTTCACATCATGAACTACCTGGCCCGGGCAGAGCAGCTCACCCTGCTTCATGCGTTGGATGTCCCCAGGCCAGCGTACCCTGAGATGATGCCGGAAGCGGCAGAGGAACTTTACAAGACTCTTGAGCAGAGCATGAAGGAAGACGGCGAGCGGCTACTCAATCGGGTTCAGTCCCTTCTCCCGCTGCACGCAGGCCCCACGACGAAACACCTTAAAGTCGGGTCTCCGGCAGGAGTGATCGTGTCGATGGCCGAGGAACAGAAAGCCGATCTCATCGTGATGGGAGCGCGCGGTCTTGGCCCCATCAAGGAGCGGCTGCTCGGCAGTGTGTCGCACCAAATCCTCACGCTGGCCTCCTGCGCCACCTTGATCGTGAACGGCCCGGTCAAGGCCATGAAACAGATTCTGCTTCCGCTCGAAGGTCCATCGGACGCGGAAGCCGCGATTCGTTTTCTGCGACTAAAGCCGTTTCATGAGGCGGTTGAATTGACGCTGATGACGGTCTTGCCTTGGACAGAACCTCCGTGGCCGAGCGGTGCCGCAGCCGAGGCCGCCGCCACTGAGATATTGGAGAAGCAAACAGACTACATCGAAGGTGTGGCAGAACGTCTACGCGCCATTGGTTATAAGGCGCATGGGGTCGCAGTGATCGGAACACCGGCTACCATGATTCTGCAACAAGCAGCCACGCTACGATCGGACCTGATCATGATGGGCACAAGAGGCAGGCAGGGAATCACCCGTTTCGTGCTCGGAAGCGTATCCCATGCCGTGTTGCACAAAACGCCATGCCCAGTACTGGCGTTTCACTCATGATATAGGCGGGAAAAGCGAGAAACGCGAGACGGGCGAGACACGCGGGAGCATCGTGTCAGGCAGAGTTAATATGTACACCCCTGAACCAAGATTGATGGAAACTCTTATCGATCATCAGACAAACAACGATGAGGATCTCATTCCATCCTCTCTCCAGACCTACGCACAGGTTCGCCGAGCCTTCAGCGGCTTGGTGCGGGCCATTTATCGAATCGAGGTGGTCGGCGCCGGTCGCCTGCCCGCGACCGGGCCCGTGGTCGTCGCACCGAATCATGAGTCTGTACTCGACCCGATCATCCTCGGTGCGGCGATCTCGCGGGAACTGCGTTTCGTCGCGAAGGCAGAACTCTGGCGGTCCAGGCTGCTCGCATGGATGATCGAGGGGCTCGGCGCGATCCCGATTGAGCGTGGCCGCAGCGACTATCACGCTGCGGCGCTGGTGCTGAAGGCGCTTGAAGCAGGACAGGCTGTCGTCATCTTCCCGCAAGGCGCCGTCCGCGGCGACCGGGTGTGGAAGCAGGGAGCTGCGCACGCAGCGCTCGTGACTGGCGCGCCGCTCGTGCCGGTTCGCCTCGTCGGCACAGCAGGGGCCCTCTCGTGGGGAAGAATCGGCTTCCCGCGGTTGCGCGTCATCGTCGGAAAGCCACTCGACGTCGCGTGCGACACGAAAGACCCAGATGCGGCGGTAAAGCTGACCGAGCGGCTACGCGTCGCCGTCGAGTCGCTGGCCTAACCTGTATTATTCATGAACATGTCTGTTGCAATCGCCGATCCGCTACTCTTGCGCATCAAGCGTCGTTCGTGAATGGTGAGCGAGACAAACAGAACGTACGCGACAAGCGCGACTCGCGGAGATGAACCCCTACGCAACGACCTGATCAAGTTTAGATGTGACAGTACTGTTCCTGCAGGAAATCCACAATCCGGTTCTCAGCCCAGTAAGGATCTTCTCCTTTGCCGGTCCATTGAAAGAACCCGCAATGGCCTCCGTGGCGAGGCGCGATCACCCGAATTTTCGGATGACACTGAATCAGCGGCGACGTAAACATGGAATAGGGAATGAAGGGATCGTCTTGTGCCGTGATGATGAGGGTGGGAACGTTGAGGGAATCGAGTACATGGCATGCCCCTGAGCGATCATAGTAGTCGGCTCCACTGGCGTACCCTCCATCCGGGGCTGTGTAGCGGTCGTCGAATTCGGTCAGGCCTCGAATGCGGTCAAGTCCGGTGAGATTCCACTTGCCGGGAAAGAGCACCGCTTTCCGTCGCATGCGCCTTTTGAGTTGCATCAAGAAGTGCTGGTGATAGATCCAGTTCCGAGGTTCTTCCAGGGCTTTGGCACATTGCGCCGGATCGATAGTCGGGCAGACCGCGATCGCGCCGGCCAAGGATGCCTCTGACGAGCCGGCTTCTCCAGCTGCTTTCAGAACGAGATTCCCTCCCAACGAATAGCCGACAAGCCAGATCCGATTGAGTCCATCCACGCGCGCTAATTCATGGACGACGGCTCGATAGTCCTGACTCAAGCCGCTGTTGTAGAGCGTCGGCGTCAGGTGTTCGGTTCCGCCGCAAGTACGCTGGTTCAACCGGACGACATTGAATCCTGCGCGATAGGCTTTCGCGGCGATGCCGCGCATATAGTGAGACTCGCTGCAGCCTTCCAAGCCATGCACGAGTACCACGGTCTGGCAGACGGTGCGGTGTGGTTGCCAGTGGCAGAAGCCGAGTAACTGGGTGTGCGGCTCGGTGGTGAAGAGCCGCGATTCGATCGGTACTCCGGCAAGAAGCGCCCGGCGAGGCCAACGGCCTGGGAGCAGGGTCATGACGTGAGGATTGCGGAATAAAACGGCAGGGTTAAAGTCTCGCCGATTTGGTGACATGAAGATCATCATACTGAAAAGAGAGCGTAGAATTCCATATCCCCGCCAGTAAGAATCATCTCCAGCAGGATGCTCAAATAGGCCGTTCTCGTCGTTCGTGAAACGTGAAACGCAAAAGGTGAACGGTTTAGCGGCACGAACAGCGGGCATCTCGACGTTTCACCTTTCACGTCTTACTTTTTACGGTTCTATGAATTTCGCTTTGGCCAAGACCAGGATCTGACCTGCCGCATCACCTGCGGAAGTGGCGATGCTGTCGATTCGGAGATCCGGGTCGATCGGCGCTTCGTAGGGAGATTGGAGTCCCGGGACCGTAAGAGATTCGCCCAACTGGCCCTTTTTATAGGTTCCTTTCTTGTCTCGCTCCATGCAGATCGAGAGGGGACATTCCACAGAAACCTCGATGAAGCGAGGGATTACTGACTTCGCAAAGTCCCGATAGGCCCTGCGGCTGGCCGTCGCATCGAAGACCACGATCACACCATGCGCCACGAGCTTCTGTCCGGTGAATGCCAAGGCCCGATAGAAGAGATCCCTCTCCGCTTCTGAGTAGGTCGGTATCGGCGTAAGAACTCGCCTGACCTCATCGGACTCCAGCACCTCGACCGTCAATCCAAGCCCTTCGAGCTGCGGCTTCAGGGCAGCGACAATCGTGCTCTTGCCCGAGGCCGGCAGGCCGGTGATCCAGATGGCAAAAGCTAACCCGTGAGGGGTGAGGGGTAAGGGGTGATCAGGAATGGCTTGTTCGTTCATCGTACTCGCTCATCACAGATCACTCACGCCCTTCACTCCCGGCAATATTCGTTCACCCGCGATGGGTCGAAGCGCGGCTCATCCAACACATGTTCGATAAATCGGAAGATGGTCCGGCGCACCTCGATCGACAGTTTGGGGTACCACAGAGGACTCGCCAAGACTAACCCTCGAAACGAAAAGAAGGGAGCGGCTGACTCTGTGATTGCTTGATCGTGGCTTGCCTCCATATAGGTGTCCCAAAAGAGGCGGAACAGCACTTCCAGGGGTCCCTGCAAGGTGCCCCAGCGACAGAGCGAAAAAAACAGGTAGTTGATCGTCATCGAGGTCACATCGTCTGCCGGTTCCCCCCACTCCCCTCGTGACCGGTCAAGCACGGAAAAATCCGTTCCCTTCCGAAACAAGACATTCCAGGGATGAAAATCTCCATGGACTTGCGACAACCGCTGACTCTCTCCGCGCAGTCGCCAGCGCCAGCGATTGCAGGCTTCTTCAACCCCGCGTAAGAGATCCGCCGAGATGAACTCGTAACGATCCGGGTAACTATCGGTCAATCCCATAATACATTCGCCGTGACCGATCAATTCCCTGAGCCGGCGCCGATAGAGGGCGGGATCTCGCCGCTTTCTAGCATGGATTTCCGCCAGGTAGCGCGCCAGAGCTATCGTCCGCTCTCGATCCTGTTTCCTGAGCCTTCCGCCTTTGGCTAATCGTTCCAAATCGAGATGGTAGCTGGCTCCCTCCGTCCATTGGGTAAGGACAAAAAACTCCTGCGCCGACGCGACCGACATAAGTTCTTGATCGGATGTAAAAGCGCCAACGTCCAGCGCCTTCACATGGCGCGGCAAGCGTCCATAGGAGTCATAGTCCCACAGGATCGCCTGGGCCCGATCCGCCGGATGCTCATGACCGAAAGGCCCCGGCTTCATGGTCTCAAGTACAGCCGACTGCACGTGGCGGCCCAAGCGGAACGTCAACTTGACCGGCGTGCCATAGCCATACTGTTTCTGAGCCCCCTTCGAACTGGCCTTGCCGATTACCTCATAGGACACCAACGTGACTGCGGGACCAAAACGAGCCCGGAGATACTGTTCAAGAGAAT
>NEWR02000009.1:81169-83940 GCA_002869885.2 Nitrospira sp. CG24C | reverse complement strand
GAATCGAAACCGGAGGCGTACCCTCAGGGGTACGTTGAGGATTTCGATGAGTCGAGAACGAAGCTGGCGACCTTTTTCAGCATCCCGCGCGCCCGGCTGACAGATATGCACGTATCACATCCCTCCTGGCAATGATGCCCACGAGCTTGTCTTTGGCATCCACCACCGGCACACGAATTAAATCGCTGGCTACAAATACATGAACCAGCGTCGGGAGTATTGCTTCCGGGTGGATCGAATAGGGGTTAAACGTCATGATCTCACTAGCGGCGACGTCGCCAAGCTTACGCCCGTCATCCATGGCGGCCAGCAGATCATGCTCGCTGACGATGCCCAGGAGTTTATCTTTGGCGTCTACCACTGGCACAGCCCCGAATCCCTCAATCATGAGCGATGCGATGACATCGCCTTTGGTCTTGAGATGAGCGGACTGCACCATTTTCTGCATGACCTGCTTGACCGTCATCAGGCCAAACTCCTTCTTCGTACCTCTCCTGACCTTCTTCGGCTTCTTCTTTGTCGACATATCTCCCCCTCCTCATAAACCTAGCTGGCTAGCGAGCGTTTATTTGGTTCATTTGGTTTGTTTAGTTTGTTTGGTTGATCTAATTCAGCTGGTTAGTTCCGTTCAACCAAATAACCAAACAGACCAAATAAACAAGACAGACTGACGCCAATCACCACAGTGGCGGTCACCTTTCTGCTGCAAAATGCCGCAGTAACAACCGTAACCGGAGCGCCATTCCTCTTCATAACCCCTCGTACTGGCAAAACTATACAGGCCTCTAGCCTCTTGCCCCACGCCTCTCGCCCAAACACGGGCACATCCAATGCAGAACTGATACCCGGAATGGCCTGTGTGTTTTTGGCGTCGTTAAAGAAGGGAGCCTCTCATGAGAATTCTTTGTGCTGTGGATGGGTCTGAATGCTCGCAGTGGGGAATACAAGCACTCGAAGCGCTTGCCGACCGAGAGCCGGAGGCTGTGACACTGCTCCATGTGGTCGATCCATCGGCCCTCCAAGCTGGCAGAGGCAGGAATCCAGTGGCAGAGAAGCGTGCCCTGGCCGCCATGGAAAAAGCCGGTGCCATCCTCCTCCGCGAGGCAGAGCGAACCGCACGAGTCGCCCTCGGACAGGCCACGACCGGCCCTCGCACCACCCTCCACCACGTCTTAGCCCATGGTCCCCTCGCCCGGACGATCGTGCGACAGGCGCGGCGGGTCAAAGCCGATCTCATTCTCATCGGATCCCGAGGATTGAGCGACATTCGAGGATTCTTGATGGGAAGCATCTCTCGGCAGATCGCGTCGATCGCCCCCTGCTCTGTCCTCGTCGTGAAACAGCCGCTCCCGCAGCTGAGGCAGGTGATCCTCGCTGTCGATGACTCGAAGCAGTCCCGAGCCGCTGCTCGATTTCTTCGATCCCGCATTCTTCCGGAGTCCGCCACGACCACCATCTTCTCCTCTGCCGAAAGACCGGTGACTGACTTGGCCGTTCGATACTTGTCCAAAGCCCAAGTCGCAGAATTGGAGAAACCGGTCCTCGAACGCGCCACGCGACTGGTCACATCATTGCGGGATGAATTCCTGAAAGAAGGCTACGCTATCGTCACAGATGTGCAGATGGACCACGTCATCGACACCATCGTCAAACAGGTGGAGGCGAATCATGCCGACCTCCTGGTGATCGGGTCTCGCGAGTTGACCAAAAGCGAGCGGCTCCATCTCGGCAGCGTCTCGGAGAGTCTCCTGAGACACGCCCCTTGCTCCGTCCTGATCGTGCGAGGCCGGCGTGTCTGACCTCGATAAGCTGCCGCTCCATCAACTCACGGTTGCTGAAATCTTCGCACGCCTGGAAACCAGGGAAAGCGGCTTGTCGCCCGAAGAGGCACAGCAACGGCTCAGTCGATATGGCCCCAATGTTCTGGAGGAGCCGGGTCACTATTCATTGATGCGAGGACTCCTCCACCAGTTCACTCACTTCCTGGCCCTGTTGCTCTGGGTCGCCGTCGCCCTGGCTTTCACGGCAGAGTTCATGAAGCCGGGCGAAGGGATGGCCACGCTGGGCTGGGCCATCCTCGGCGTGATCGTCATCAACGCCGTCTTTGCCTTCTTTCAGGAATATAAAGCGGAGCGCGCGGTGCATGCCCTCCATCGACTCCTTCCTGCCAGGGCATGGATCCTTCGAAGCAACCAACCGCTTGACGTGTCGCGGAGCGAGATCGTGCCGGGTGACGTGCTCTTGATCGAGGAGGGAGAGCAGATCTCTGCCGACGGACGGCTCATTGAAGCAGCCGACATGCTGGTCGACACCTCCTCTCTCACAGGCGAATCCAGACCGAAACGGCGGACAGCGGAGCCAGTGACCGATGGACATCTCCTGGACATTCCCAATCTCGTATTCGCCGGTACCCCCGTGCTCTCCGGCAGAGGCAAGGCGGTCGTATTCGCCACCGGCATGCAGACGGAGTTCGGCAAGATCGCCCGCCTCTCCACAAGCATGGAAACAGGCCTCAGCCCGCTGCAGAAAGAGATCGCGAAGGTCACCCATGTCGTCGCAATCCTGTCAGTCGCCATGGGGGGAGTCTTTTTCGTCATCGGCGTCTCCATGGGTTTGGGCTTCTGGATCAGTGCGATCTTCGGAATCGGCATCATCGTGGCGAACGTGCCGGAAGGACTGCTCCCCACTGTGACTCTGGCCTTGGCGTTGGGCAGCCAGCGCATGGCCAAACGCCACGCACTCATCAAGCAACTGACGTCCGTTGAAACCTT
>NEWR02000009.1:23463-81069 GCA_002869885.2 Nitrospira sp. CG24C | reverse complement strand
TGTCGCTCTCTCGACTCGGCTGGTTCAGCAATCCATTGCTCCTCTGGGGAATCGCGACAGAACTCGTCGTTCTCGCGTTCATCATCTATACCCCCTGGGGCAACGCAATCTTCGGAACTAGCCCCTTGCCTGTCTGGATCTTCGGGCCACTCGCGCTGGGCGCCCTTGCGCTGTTATTCGCAGAAGAAAGTCGTAAGATCATCGTGAACCGATTCACAAACAGTCGCGCAGGCAAAGTCACGCAACAAGCTGGTACATCATGACCAGTAACCCCCAAGACCCGACTCGTGAGGTCCCTGTCACCGAGATCATTCCCCCCGGATCTTCTTCAGCGCCGGCTCGCCATTCGTCCGGTGCATTATCCGACCACGAGCACCGGCTCCCCGCCTCCCTGCCCGTACTCCCTCCACCACGGACCGGGCTCCGTTTTCCCTGGCACATCGGCATCGCGATCCTCCTCACGATCATCGGGGCAGGAACCTGGTATTGGTGGATGGCTGGAACTCCGCCGGTCCACTACAACACTGCGCTGGTCGATAGAGGCCCCATCACCGCGATTGTCACCGCCACCGGCACGGTCAATCCGGTCGTGTCGGTGCAGGTAGGCAGCCAAATCTCCGGCAAAATTACCCAACTGATGGCGGACTTCAATTCCGTAGTCACGAAGGGCCAGATCCTGGCCACGATCGATCCGCAACCGTTCCAAGCGAGGGTGAGTCAGGCCCGCGCATCGCTCAAGAGCGGGCATGGCAATCTGGCGAAAGCAAAGAACATGGCGAATCAGCGGAAACTCGAACTCGATCGTATGAAGACCCTGCTCCGGCAGCAATTCGTTTCTCAGGCGGATCTCGACCTCGCCGCCACAAACTTCCGTGACGCCCAGGCCCAAGTTGAAGTCGCGCAAGCGCAGATGGACCAAGCGGTGGCCACATTGGCCTCGGCCAAGCTCGATCTCGGCTATACCACGATCTATTCCCCGGTCAACGGCATCGTGGTGTCCCGCAATGTCGATGTCGGCCAAACCGTCGCCGCCAGTTTCCAAACGCCGACCCTCTTCGTGATCGCACAGAACCTGACACAGATGCAGGTGGACGCCAACGTCAGCGAATCTGACATCGGAGGCTTGGCAGAAGGAAAGCCCGCCAACTTCCGCGTGGACGCCTATCCCAAGCAATTCTTCGAGGGCACAGTGACGCAGGTGCGCAACGCGCCGATCAGCATCCAGAACGTGGTGACCTACGACGTGGTGATCACGGTTGATAATCAAGACCTCAAGCTCAAGCCAGGGATGACGGCGAACGTGACAATCGTGACGGCCAAGAAAGAAAATCCTCTGCGCGTACCGAACGGGGCTTTGCGATTCAGAATGCCGGGCGTCCCGGTGGACCGCAAGGTCACCCAAGTCTGGGTGATGGATCAGGCGAAGCAGGTGCGCCAGGCGGTGATCACCACCGGCATCGCCGACTCCCTCTCCACAGAAATCGCCGAAGGGGTACTGAAGGAGGGAGACCAGGTAATCCTGGGGATTGAGACGCCAGAAGAACAAGCCCTGAAGAAGTTGCCGCCGGGATTCGATGGCGGACCGAGGATGAGATAAAACTGGTTTGTTTGGTTTCTTTGGTTTGAGCCTGACGCACCAAATAAACCAGACAAACGAAACAAACCAGATAAACCCTTCACCCCCACACCATGTCCTTTCTTTGGCTCACGACCTTATCGGCCCTCCGCATCCTCCGCCGCAATCCGCTGCGCGCCGGACTGACCATGCTCGGCATCATCATCGGCATTGGCGCCGTCGTGGCGATGGTCAGCTTGGGCCAAGGCGCCACCGCCTCCGTCCAAGCGGAAATCGCCAGCCTGGGCACCAATGTGATGATCATCGTCCCCGGAGCGACCACCGTCGGGGGCGTGCGGGGCGGGCTAGGATCCATTTCCACACTCACGGTCGGCGATGCGGAGGACATCCGCACAAAAGTCGGGAGTGTATCGATGGTGATATATGGCTCGCGATCCGTCTTGCAGGTCATTCACGAGAACAAGAATTGGAGCACCGTCGTCGTTGGCACGACGCCCGAATTTCCCGACATCCGCAATTGGCCGATTGCCCAGGGCAACTTCATCACGCAGTCCGACATGGATTCCGCTGCAAAAGTAGTCGTGCTGGGAAAGACCGCAGCCCAGAATCTGTTCGAGCCGGGTGAAGAAATGGTGGGAGCCGAGATTCGCATCAAAAACACCCCGCTTCGCGTGATCGGGATCCTGGCACCAAAGGGGCAATCGATCAGTGGTCAGGACCAAGACGACATGGTAGTGCTTCCCTTCTCGACGGCTGAACGAAAAGTCCTGGGCACGAAGTTTCTCGGAACTGTCGGGATCATCCTGGTCGCCACGCAGACGCGCTATGAGATCCCTGCCGCCGTTGCAGACATCAAAGAGCTCTTGCGGGCGCGCCATCACCTCCCCGCCTCGGAGGAGGACGACTTCACCATCCGCACCATGGAAGATATTGCCAACACCATTGCCGGCACGAGCCGGACCATGATGCTCATGCTGATGGGCATTGCGTCGATCTCCCTGATCGTCGGCGGCATCGGCATCATGAATATTCTTTTGGTGTCGGTCACGGAACGGACGAAAGAAATCGGGCTGCGCATGGCCGTCGGTGCGAAGCGCAGGCACATCCTGCTTCAATTTCTGATCGAAGCGATCATTATGACGGCAATCGGCGGAATCCTCGGTGTAGCCGCCGGCATTGGGGGTGCGAAACTGCTGACCACGATGGTCGGCTGGCCGACTATTATCTCTCCGGAGGCCGTCGCCGTTGCGTTTCTATTTTCTCTGATCGTGGGCGTCTTCTTCGGCCTGTACCCCGCGAACAAAGCGTCGAAAATGAACCCGATCGAGGCGCTTCACTACGAATGAGGTCCAGCACGGACATGGCAAACATCACGCAGAATCAGGACATCGCCAGGCGATTGCGGGAGGTCGCACAGCTCTTGGAGGATCAAGGCGCGAATCGGTTTCGCGTGCGGGCCTATCGCGCGGCGGCAGAGACAATCGAGCGCTTGGCGGTTCCCGCCGCAGAGATCGCGCAGCAACAGGGCACAGACGGGCTGCAATCATTGCCGGGCATCGGGGTGAGCCTCGCGCGCTCCATTCATACCCTCGTCGTCACCGGCCGGCTGCCGATGTTGGATCGCCTACGCGGGCGCATGGATCCGGTCTCGCTGCTCGCGTCCATCCCAGGGATCGGCCAGGCCCTCGCCCATCGGCTGCACGACGAGCTGCATATTGAAACGTTGGAACAGCTGGAAATGGCGGCGCACGACGGACGACTGGCGGACATCGAAGGGGTCGGTCCGAAGAAACTCCAGGGCATCGTCGACTCCCTTACTGCTCGATTGGGGCGAGTTCGGAGACCGCATCAAGTAGCCGAGCCACGCACAGCCCGTGAACCATCCGTCGATGAATTGCTTGATGTGGACAGGGAGTATCGCGAAGCCGCCCAGGCCGGCAGACTGCAGAGAATTGCGCCGCACCGCTTCAATCCAAAGAAAGAAGCCTGGCTGCCGATCCTCCATACACAGCGAGGCGCCCGCCATTATACCGCCCTGTTCTCAAACAGCGCCCTGGCCCATCAATTCAACAAAACACGCGACTGGGTCATCCTCTACTACGATGATGGCCATGGCGAACGCCAGTGCACCGTGATCACCAGCCATCAAACCCCATTCAGCGGGAAGCGAATCGTACGGGGACGGGAGGAGGACTGTGCCTCCTATTACCAGTCTCATGAGGCCATGACAGCAGAAGCACCATGATCCGGATGCCAGGGCAAAGCCACCAGGGCCCGCTGCCACCGCTGACAGACGAGCAGCGAAGACTGGAGCAGGAACTCCATTCTCACGTACAGATGCTCGCCGGACAGATCGGCGAGCGCAACGTCTTTCACCACGACAGGCTCGTCATGGCGGCGAATTATATTCGGGCGACGCTCGCCGGTGCCGGATATGAAGTTCGCCTGCAACCCTACGAGGTTGCAGGGAAGATCTGTGAGAATATCGAAGCGGAAGTGCGAGGAGGAAAAAGACCGGACGACATCATCGTGATCGGCGCGCACTATGATTCCGTGCAGGGAAGTCCAGGCGCCAACGACAATGCGAGCGGCGTGGCGGCGACGCTCGCCTTGGCTCGTGCGTTCGCGGAAGCTACGCCGGCCCGCACCCTTCGATTTGTATCGTTTGCCAACGAGGAGCCGCCGCTCTTTCAAACCGAACATATGGGAAGCCGCGTCTACGCCATGCGCAGCCGCGAGCGGGGCGAAAATATCGTCCTCATGCTCAGCCTGGAGACCATTGGGTACTACTCAGACGAGCCGGGGAGCCAACACCTTCCCTTTCCGTTGAATCTCATCTATCCCTCTACCGGAAACTTCATCGCCTTCGTCAGCAACGTGGAGAACGGGTCCCTGGTGCGGCAGCTCGTGGGATCTTTTCGGCAACAGGCCCGATTTCCCTCCGAAGGCGGAGCCTTGTGGGACGTGATTCCCGGCGTCGGGTGGTCCGACCATTGGGCATTCTGGAAGGAGGGATACCCGGCCGTGATGGTGACCGATACCGCCCCTTTCCGCTATCCCGCCTACCATTCACCAGCCGACAGGCCCGAGCTTGTTCAGTACGAACGGATGGCGCGCGTCGTCTCCGGCCTACGGGCTGTCATTGTGGAGATGGCAAATGCACCACAGTGAGAGAGGGTGAACGAGAGGAAATAGTCAGACTATCCTTGCTCGTTTTCTTTCCCCACCGCCGCGCTCGAATGTGACACAGAAAGGGCGGCCTGGGTGAACCCCAAACTGCCCCTCTACCCGCATAGCAGAAGTGAGATGAGCTCTATAGTGAGGGCGGCGGAGCCGATCATCAACTGCGCGCGTCCAACGAGGGTCTTCCTAGACCGCGCGTTGCGCGAGCACAGAGGATTGGCTCGTCCGCCCTCACCTTCCCGATTGCCCCTGCTTACCCCTATTCTTCTGCCTGAACCCCAGGATGATAGGTGCCATACACATACACAGGAATGGACAGGTGACCGAGATGTTTTTCCATTACCGGCTTGACGTCTTTCCAGTCGAGCCCGCCCACACCAGTGGCCAAGCGTGGAAGCGCAATACTCTTGAACTTCTCAGTCTCAATTGCCTTACACAACGCTTTGAGACAGTGATTCACGTTCTCGATCGTGGCCCGGCCCGGCTTGGCTCCGTGACTGGCAGCAGCCTCCTGAGTAAATAGATTCACAATCCGAACAGCTCCGACGCCGGACCAAGTCCATAACTCGCCGCTCTTGGGAGTAAACGTCTGAGAGTAATGCCGGAAGTCCTTATACATTGCCGGCCACCGTTCCCTGAGCGCCAAAGCCAACCCGTTTGCAAAATTGTCGTTGGGTGCAACACCGTGCGCCAACGCCTCCGCCTTTGTCAGCAAAATATCTCCTGAAACTTCCTTCAGCATATAATGTCCTCCTCCATCGAGTTAGTAATGGTCGTAAACTTTATCACAGGGGGCGAGATGAATCTCCACTGCACTCACACCACGAAATGATTCACAGCCGCTCTTTATATCTTCCGGTTGAGTGAAGGGCTAGGGGCGAAATGGCTTGACATCGCCTGACTTGCGCAACATTTTGTTCACCTCGTCAAGGTGCAGCTCTTCGCCAACAATCATCTCTCGTGCATATTCTTCCAACAAAACGGACTTTCCCTCGGAGACTTTCAGGAGTTCGTAATAGGCGCAGACAGCGGCCTTCTCGTGCTCCAAGCTTTCCTGCAGGATATCTCCCACATCATGCTTCTCGGTTTCCAAGAGTGTCCCGATTTTCAACGAGGGGTGGCCGCCGAGTAAGGTGACCAGTTCCCCTGCTTTATACGCATGGGCAAGGCTCTCGTCAGCATTACTCTTTAGCCAAGACACGATAGGAATGCGGTTATAGCCATAGACCATGAGGGAGTAATGCGTGTAGCGTACGACTCCCGCCAACTCATGTTCCATAATTTTGTTGAGTATCCCAACCGCGCGTTTTGTGTCTTGATCGTTCATCTGATGCCTCCTGTTAGCAATACTATCCCGCCTGATGAAGCTGCGAATGACACGTCTGCCACATCCAGCCTTTGCAGCATGGCATACCACCGTCGGCCATTCGTCGGAAAACAAGTCTACTTGAAAGCCCGGTGTGTATCCATCTCGTTCTTTTCCCGGAGGAGCCCTTGTCTTTTTCTCGTCTCTACTTTATAGATTGGTTCGTGGCTACCCCTCTCGTAGTTGCATAGGAGTGTCTTCTATGAAAATGCTGCTGATCGTCTTTCGTCAGTCGACGGTAGAACAGATCCATGCACTGCTGAAAGAATATGATGTCAACGCGTTTACTGAACTGCACAATGTAGCCGGCAGGGGGGAGACCGGACCCAACGTTCAGTTCTTTCTGTCACCGGGCACCAACTCTATGATCCTCACTGCGGTATCGGAACAGCTTGCCTACCGCCTCATCGATGGGTTCACGCGCTTGAAAGCGGAAGAAGGGATACGACAACAAGACAATACCTTCCCTCTCCATGTGTTCCTCCTCCCCTGCGAGCAAGTGGTCTAGCCCGCATGATTCATGAGCGTTTCTACTGCAATCGCTGCGCGGTGGGGCGAAAGCGTATCCAATACCGTTGCATGTTCTAACCAGCACGCCGCCCTTTGGCGCTTCTGGCCGGGCGCCTGATTGAACCGCTAAGCTCCGCAAGCAACTTCCGACCTCGTGCTCTCATCGCTGGCGTCCCGCGTACCGTCAACTTCTTCAACTGCCGCAGGACGGCGGGACGAAGCTCGGGGGCTTGAGTCGTGAGATCGGCCAATGCTTGCATGGCGAAAGTCTTCACAATACTGCTGGAGTCGCACAGATAACCTGTGAGGATGTCACAGACCTCTTGCCGTTCGCGTGCGTTCCATCGAAGGCGAGGCAGCATTTGGGCGACGTGCCAGCGCACTTCTTTCTGCTCGCAGCGAGCGAGTTCGCCAACGAGTGTGGCTCGGTAGGGACGCAGGTATTCCGGATGGATCACCGAAACTTTTTCAACGGCGTCAGCGGCCCGGGCCCGCACGACCGGATCATCGAAGGAAAAGCCGGCAAACAGATCACTGAACAGCTTCCGCTCAGCGAGCACCTCAGCAACGACCTCGTTGGACCGGCCAATCGACCGGCGATCACCGCCTTCGAGCTTGCGCAAGATTTTGGGCTTGGTCATGATAGAGACAGGCCAATATTGAGAGCCAATCGCCGCGCGCGCGACGAGTTCTTCAATGTTTGATTGCAAGACCTAAAGAAGATCGAGCATCGTAAAGCCGTTAGTGAGCCACAACGCTAGTTCTTGGCTGAGGAAATTTCCGATGTCAGATGGAGGACTTCCGACTCGGCCAGCCCTTGGTCTCGCCGTGAATTGCTGGAGCGCAGGAGCTTATCGCCCAGTCCGACCGCCAGGTTGCGGTAGATGATCACGCCGATATCGGGGCGGCGACGGATGAGATCCGTCAGATCGCGCTGGAGGAATTCTGCGACCTCCACATGACCCTTCGCCGTGGCCGTGGCAGAGTGGGGCCTGGCCGAAAGGAGCGAAACTTCGCCGCACGTTTCCCCTGTGCGGACGGTGCCGATGGTGGCCGGAGGGGTTCCACAGCTGATGGCAACTTGTCCCTGCAGCACGATGTAGAGACGGTCGGCCGGATCCTGTTCGACGAAGAGGCGCTCGTCGGCCAGCATGTCCCGCACCGTGCAAGCTCCGGCGAGCCTGGTCGCCTGTTCGCTGTTCATCCCGTGAAACAACGGGATCTCCTTGATCGCCTGTGCCATGCGCGGTGCAATGACGCAGCTGGAAAAACCGCGCATCACGACATCGGCGACGGCCTGCATTGGTTCTGTCAGTGCGAGCGGCCCCAGATCTTGCAGTTTGTTCAACCGCACCATCTTCACGATGTCGAGCCGTTCCACTTGATAGAAGACCATAGCCGGCACATAGGCAACCGGCAGAAAATTCAGCTCCAAGAGCGTGCGCTGCATCCGGGGGGCATAGGCGCTGACATCGATCTCGATGTATTCGATGCCCATCTCCTCCCGGCATTTCCGTTCCAGCTCGGAGAGAAGAAATCGCACGACGTCGTCGGCCAGGGCAATCAACTCAAACACGCGGACTGTGTGCTCGACCGGATCCATCGTATAGCCGACTGCCCCGACAATGTGGCCGCCTGAGCGGGCCAGAAAGTAACTGGTTTGCCGCGCATGGAGCTTGAAGAATCCATAATCCAGCCGCATGGGGCCAAAAATTTCCCGGTTACGCACCCGCCCCCGCTCGATGCGCAGCAAAGCCGGATAACCTTCAGCCTGCAACTGTTCGATGGTGTAGTCTCCTCCGGAGGGGTAGGGAGCGGAATCTTCGTCGACGATGAAATCCGGCGTGAGCGGCGGCCGGCTCATCACGAGATTGGCTAAGGCGTAGGCCTCGGGAATGATCCGCGGATTGTTGCGGCGTAAGGCTAGCGCGTCACCGAAATATCGGGCCAGCAACGCAAAGCTCTCACGGTGGCGGAAGAAATGCTTCAGCGGCAAAAAACCGGTGGGGATGAACCCCTGCGCGAGACTGATCTGCTGGGCGTACGGATGCACAGTCCTCGCGACGACCAAGCCGACGTGTAGGCGGTTCTGAATGGATTCGAGCCGCTTCTCCATGAGCAGCTTGCCGACTTGTAATCGCCGATAGTCAGGATGGACGGCGAGGCGGCCGAATTCTCCGACGAGATCGGAATGGGCCCCGAAGTCGAAGAGCACGGAGGCTGTGCCGATGACTCGCCCCGTGTCGCTTTCTTCGGCGACGAGAATCAGCGCTTCGTCCGTGAAGACGGAACGCTTCAACCAGAGTTCGTCGTACACCTCATGATGGGGATAGTCGGCACCGTAGACCGCGAGAAAGATCTCGCGGATCTGGCCGACATCTTCTTCGCGAGCTTCTCTAATCAGAATCATGACAGCCCTATGCGTTAGCAGGATGCTGAACAAGACCGCCAGCCAGTTTTGTTCATTTGGTCTATTTGGTTTATCTGGTTGTTTGGTTGAATGAAGCTAGCCAAATAAACTAAATCAACCAGACAAACCAGATGGACCAGACAAACCGGGCCTGCTCCAGACGTGCAGACCATCGAAGTTCTAGCGTATCAAAAAGTTTTCCCGCAGCCTGCTGGGTCAGGAACGGGGCGTTTGTTCGCTGAGCCGCTGGCCGGCGATCTTGGCAATGGCCTGGTAATAGGCCGCGCCGACGGCCAAAGCCTCTTCGTCGAAATCGAACTTGCTGGAATGTGCGGGAAAGCCTTCCTTGCCAGGAACCTGACTCCCGAACCGGACATAGGCGCCGGGAATGTTCTCCATGTAGTAACTGAAATCTTCCGCACCCATGTTGGCTGTCTTGAGCGGCAATACATTGGCCTCTCCCACCGCCGCAACTGCCGCGCGGCGCGCCAGGCTCGCCATGTCCGACGTGTTGATCAGCGGCGGCGTGCCTTCATTCACGGTGACCTGGATCTTGGCGCCGTGCAGTTGGGCAATCGATTCGGCAATGCGGCGGACGGAGGCGAGGAGTTGCTGCCGGACAGCAGGATCCTGGGCACGAACCGTCCCCTCCAGCCTGGCCAGTCCTGCGATCACGTTTGGCGCAGTCCCTGCGTGGAACTGCCCCACGGACACCACCGACGGACGGGCCGGATCGACTTCGCGCGAGACGATCGTTTGCAGCGCCATGATCATGAGACTCCCGACCACGACTGCGTCGATGCTTTCGTGGGGACGGGCTCCGTGTGCACCCTGCCCGATAATCTCAATCGTAAAATTATCCGACGACGCATTGACGGCGCCCTCGGACACGACGATGGCTCCCGGATGATAGTGACGGTCGAGATGGCCGCCGAAAATCATGCCAGCGCCCTCCAGCGCCCCTGCCTTGATCATGGCCAGCGCGCCGGTGCCTTTTTCCTCTGCCGGCTGAAAAATCAATCGCACGGGAGCCGGCAGGTCTTTCTCCTCGGAGAGAAGCGCCGCCGCGCCCAGCAACATGGTGGTGTGCCCATCATGGCCGCAGGCATGCATGACGCCGTCATGCACCGAGGCGAAATCCAAACCGGTGTCTTCCTGGATCGGTAACGCATCCGTATCAACACGCAAGACGACGCAGGGTACTCCGGCGCGTCCGGGAATATCGGCGACGACTCCGTGTCCGGCAACGTGAGCCCGATACTTGATGGCCAGCCCATCGAGAAATTTGCAGATCACAGCGGCAGTGTTCACTTCCTGCCCACTGAGTTCCGGGTACTCGTGGAGCACGCGGCGAAGCTGAATGAGACGATGTTGTAGCGGCTCAGGAATCAACGGCATGATTGCGACCTTACCTATGAACGTACGACGACCTGTTGGTACACCCATCGCCGGGTCCGGCCAGACCGGCAACCTGAAGAAACTGGAGCATGGTAGCACAGAAGGAACAGCGGTTTCCGCAGCGGCTCCGCTCGCTCGTCTCCTATCACACCTTCTCGCCCAAGGGAGTGGACCGACTGTCCTTCACTGCGCGCATCCAACGCCCCTTACTCCTTTCACTCATATTTCTAAATGATTCTTCCAAGCTCGCTTACCTTTCTCCCTGGGAATGCCACCCCTGTTGGTCCCACTGCGGCCGTCGAGCGAGGCTACAGATGCTTCCTCCAAGCTTGCTCGTTATCTCTTCAGGGATGGGGGCTGATTGGTCTTCCACTGCGCGCGTCCAACGAATGCTGGTTCATCTGGTCTATCTCGTCTATCTGGTTTGTCTGGTTGATCGGACTGGAAATTCAGTCAGAAGAACCGGACAGACCAGATAGACCGGCCAACCAGACAGACGAGCCCGCGCGCGTTGCGCGAGCACAGAAGACCATCAGGCTCCATCCCCTCTCTGCTCCGGGAGCAAGGGATCAGCACGGGTGTCATTCCACCCCTCGGCGAGCAAGAAGGACGGTCTGGCCTTTCCCGCCTCCCCTTACCAGCCAAGCTGCCACTGATGTCCGTTCCGTTCCATCAGCGCGTCTGCCTCGCTGGGGCCCCACGTGCCGGCCGAGTAGGGATGCACAATTTGCGTGCCGGACAGAATCGGGTCGTAAAGATGCCAGGCCTTTTCGGTGAACTCCGCACTGACGAAGAGTGTCTGATCCCCGATCATCACGTCGCGCAGAAGGGTCTCGTAGGCTTCGGGGAGTTCACCGAAGGCTTTCTGATAGTCAAATTGCAAGGCATGGTCGCTCAGGTGGAACGGACGCCCCGGGCTCTTGACGGAAAAACAGAGGGAGAACCCTTCGCTGGGCTGCAGGGTAATAAGCAGCTTGTTGGAGACGATGCTGCCCGGTTCGATGGATGGAAAGACATGGGCGGGCGCCTCGCGGAAGATCACCGCGATCTGGGTGAGCTTGCGCGGGAATCGCTTCCCGGTCCGCAGATAGAACGGCACGCCTTTCCACCGCCAATTGTGGATCTCCACTTTCAGGGCGACATAGGTTTCCGTGGTGGAATCATTCGGGACCCCCTGTTCTTCGCGATACCCTGGAATTGTTTGGTCGGCCACTTGCCACGACGTGTACTGGCCAAAGACCACATCCTTCTGAGAGATCGGCGCAATAGAATGGAGCACTTTCAGCTTTTCGCTCTGGATGGCCGCAGCATCGAAGGAGACAGGCACCTCCATCGCGACGACGGTCAGGAGTTGAGTCAGATGGTTCTGGACCATGTCGCGGAGCGCCCCGGCTTGCTGGTAGTAGGCCCCGCGATGCTCGACTCCAAGATCTTCGGCAACGGTAAACTGCACGTTTTCGATCATGTCGCGCTTCCAGAGCGATTCGAAGATCGGGTTGGCGAAACGGAATGCCAGGAGATTCTGCACCGTTTCTTTGCCGAGGTAATGATCGATGCGGTAGATCTGAGATTCCTCGATGTATTGATGCAGGGTGGTGTTCAGCTGGCGGGCCGACTTAAAGTCGTGGCCAAACGGTTTTTCGAACACGACGCGGACCCACCCGTGACTCTTGAGCAACCCTGCGTGATCGAGATGTTCCATCGCAGTCGGCACGATGTCCGGCGGCAAGGCCAGATAGAACACCCGGTTCTCCGGCATCTTGTGCGCGCGTTCCAACCGCCGGATGTACCCGGCCAACGCTTCATAATCTTGCGTTCCCCCTTCATGCACGCTCTGATAGTGGAGGCACTCGTCACACCAGGTGCGCAGCTCATGGTCGTTGTGCCAGCCGGCTTTGTGCAAACCTTCGTGGGCCCAGAGCCGGAACCCCTCTTCACCCATCTCAGGCAGGGCCGCGCCTACGATGAGCGTGTTGCGAGTCTCCAGGACTCCCTGATCCCGTAGATGATACAGCGCGGGCAACAGTTTCCGGCGCGTGAGGTCACCAGTCGCACCAATGATGACGAAGACATGAGGCTCTACCTGATGTTGAGACATCCGTCGGGATCCTCTCTGCAAACGATGGCAACGCTCAAATTCCTCAGCATACAGGATTTACAATGCCCCGCCTACCCAACTGCAACTGGCGCTGGGGGGTTACGTCATGGTCAGAGGCTGGCTGCGCCCTCATATCTTTGCTACTCTCACCTTGATGCCTGTCTCCCTCCAAGTGTTCATCGCCATCTTCGTTGTGGGAGTCCTGCTTCGATCCTTTGCGGTGCTCACCAAAGCCCATGCAGAACGGCTGGCGACGTTGGTATTTTCATTGTGCCTGCCGGCCACGATCCTTGTCTCCCTGGACGCCGTTACATTTAGTTCCACTGAGTGGAAGCTTCCTGCTGCAGCCTGCCTCATCACCCTCCCGCTCCTCCTCTGTTCCTGGCTGCTCACCCGCCTACTGCGACTGACCCGCCCTAAGCAAGGAGGTTTCCTCCTCGCCACCGGTCTCATCAACTCTGTGTACTTCTCCTATCCGGTCGTCCTCGCCACCTTTGGAGAAGAGGGATTAGGCCATGCAGTGCTCTTTGATGTGGGCCAAAGCCTGCTGACACTCACCGTGGTATACGGGCTTGCGGTCTGGTTTGGCGCCAGCGCTCCCACTACCGGATCAACGATGGTCCGATTCTTCTCCGCTCCACCACTGTGGGCCCTGTGCGGCATCCTCGCGTTGAAGCTGGCCGGCCTCAGTCTGCCCCCGTTGCTGCATCAGCTACTCACGCCCATTCATCTCACAACGACGCCCCTCGCCAGTTTGGTGCTGGGACTCTCGATCAGCGTGACCGCCCTGCGCCACAATGTGCCCGTAGCCCTGCTGGGTGTTGCAGTGCGGATGGGTGGCGGATTGCTGCTCGGCCTCGCGGCCGTGCTCATACTGGACCTGACCGGCCTGGAACGAGCGATTGTAATTCTGGTCTCCGCGATGCCATCCGCTGTCAACGCTGTAATCTTCGCCTCAGAAACGCATCTGGACGAAGACCTGGTAGCCTCTATCGTGGCCCTCTCCATTTGCCTCGGCATCGCCATCCTCCCCTGGCTGCCTAGGCTTTCCTTGTTTCTGCTCGGCTGACCACTATCAATGCTCCCTCCAAGCTTGCTCGTTATCCTTCCCCTCCCGATTCGCCCAGGCCAGACCCGCCACAATTATGCTGATCGCATCGCCTCACTTGGCGAGGGTCCGCACATAGGTCAGCACATCTCTGCTCTCTTTTTCCGACAGGCGGGTATTCCAAGGCGGCATATTCGGTTTACCCTCATGGATAGTCTTAAGCAGGACGGCATCGGATTTCTTTTTGATCGATGGTGAGGTGAGGTTAGCCGCATCCGGCCCACGGGCAAATCTGTACCCATCCCCTCCGCCATCCGGCCCGTGACAACCGGTGCAGTACCTGGCAAACAGAGTCTTGCCACGCGCCACATCGCCGCCATGAGCCTTGGACTCAGCATCTGCCTGCGTCACAGATGCAAGCAGAATACTTCCTGTGAACAAGAGTAGTAAGACGATAAACCTCAAGCTTTTATTCATGTTTAACCCTCCTCGGTTGTGTCATGCAGCCTGAACTCAACAAAGCTGCTCTTTACTGCGCACGTCCAACGAATGCTTGTCCATTTGGTCTATCTCGTCTATCTGGTTTGTTTGGTTGATCGGACTGGAAATTCATTCAGAACAACCAGACAGACCAGAAGGACCGGCCAACCAAACAGACGAGCCCGAGCGCGTTCCGCGAGCACAGAAGATCAACAGACCACCCTCCCTCCCCCTCCAAGCTCGCTCGCAACCTCTCCCAAAGGGGCGGGCTCGTGGGTCCTCAACTGCGCGCGTCGAACGACCCCTATAATGCTCCCTCCAAGCTTGCTCGCTACCTCTTACAAAGGGGCGGGCTTGTGGGGCCTCAACTGCGCGCATCCAACGAGGGCCTTCTCAGGCCGCGCGTTGTGCGAGCACAGAGGACCCACGAGTCTGCCCCGTTACACCCATTCAGGCGCATACTCCTTCCCCGTTTCTTTTTCTGCGAACCAACGATACAGGGCCGGCAAGACCAGCAACGTGAGTACCGTTGAGGTGAAGAGGCCGCCGATGACGACGGCCGCAAGCGGCCGCTGGACTTCGGCCCCGATCCCCTGCGCGAGCGCCAACGGCAGCAAACCCACCAGCGTCGTCATCATCGTCATGATGACCGGGCGGAGCCGGAGGACGCAACCCTTGACGATCGCTTGGTCCATCTGCGTGCCTTCACTGCGCAGCTGATTGATATAGGAAACCAGCACGATCCCGTTCCCGACCGCCAAGCCGAAGAGTTCGATAAAGCCGATAGAGGCCGGCACGCTCAGGTATTGCCCGCTCAGCCACAGAGACACGACGCCCCCGATCAAAGCGAAGGGAAGATTGATAATGATCAAGGTCGCGTAACGAAGCGAGTGAAAGGCCCAGAAGAGCAGAAAAAACACGAGTCCTAGCGTGATCGGCACCACGATCAACAGCCGCGCGTTCGCCCGCTCCATGTTCTCGAACGCCCCACCCCACGTCACATGGTACCCTTCAGGCAGGCTCACCTGTGAGGCCAGCTTCTTCCGCCCTTCATCCACGACGCCGCCGATGTCGCGCCCGACGACGTTGAAGGCGACGTAAATGCGCCGTTTCACACCTTCGCGGCTGATGCGGGACGGGCCTTCGCGCATCTCGATCGTGGCGAGTTCGCTCATCGGGATCAGCGCGCCGGACGCAGACTTCACCCTGATCTCCCCGATGGCGCCGATGCTGTTGCGTTGCGGTTCCGGAAACCGAAGCGTCAATTCAAACCGCCGCTCGCCTTCATAGACATGGGTCGCCACCTTGCCGCCGATCGCGGTGGTCACAATTTCCTGCACATCGGCCACGTTGATGCCGAAGCGGGCAATCTTCTGCCGATCGATGTCGACAGTGAGATAGGGCTGACCGGCGAGCTGCTCGACTTTGATATCTTTCACGCCGTCGATCTGCTGCAGCAGCGCGGCAATCTCCTTTGCCTTGTCGTGGAGCACATCAAGATCTTCTCCGAACAGTTTGATGGCACATTCCGCCCTGATGCCGGACATCAGCTCGTCGACCCGTTCTTGAATCGGCTGGCTCATGAGGACGGAAATCCCGGGGATCTCCGCCAGCCTTTTCCTGATGGCGTCGGTCAATCCAGACTGAGTGCTCGCCGTCTTCCATGTGCTCCGATCGCTCAGGGCCACGACCGGATCACTCTCATTCGGCTCTTCCGGCCCCAAGGCAATGTCAGGACGCCCGATCTTGCTCACCGCCATGCGCACTTCGGGAAATTCCAGCATCACTTTATGGGTTTGCTTCTCCATCTCGATCGATTCCGGCAACGACACACTTGGAAGCCGGACAACCTGCGGCGTGAGAGCCCCTTCTTCTAGAAGAGGAATAAACTCCCTCCCGACGTACGGAACGAGTGCGAGACTGCAGAGCACGAGCGCCGTTGAGGAGCTGAGCACCAGGCTGCGATGCTGGAGCGTCCAGGTCAGCACCGGCAGATATCGTAGCTTCATCCATCGCGTGAGGCGCGTTTCTTCCGGATGGTCCCCACGCAAGATCAGCGACGCGAGCACCGGCGACAGGGTCAGCGTGACCACGACCGAGGCCAGGAGCGCGATCACCAACGTGTAGGCCAGCGGCGCGAACATCTTCCCTTCCATGCCCTGAAGCGTCATGAGCGGCAGGAAGACGACACTGATAATGAGAATGCCGAAGAGGATCGGCCGGCCCACTTCTTTCGTGGCCTGAAGGATCACCTCCGACGTGCTCTTCTTCGTTGAGCCATTATTCTGCGCCAGGTGCCGATAGACATTTTCCACCACGACCAGCGACCCGTCCGCGATTTCGCCGACGGCGATGGCCAGCCCGCCGAGCGTCATCAAGTTGGCCGAGAGCCCCATCCGCTGCATCACAATGAACGTGATCAGGGGGGTGACGATGAGCGAGGCCGTCACGACAACGGCGCTACGCACGTGGCCCAGGAAGAAGAAGAAGACGAAGACCACCAGCACGATCCCTTCGATCAAGGCATCCCGCACCGTATTGATCGCCGCCGTCACCAGTTCAATGCGATCGTAGAAGGGCACGAGCTTCGTGCCAGCCGGAAGAATATGGTTCTGCTGGAGGTCTTCCACCTTGGTCTTGACCTCTTCGACCACCTGACGCGCATTGCCCCCGCGTATCATGAGGACGGTGCCGGCCACGACCTCCCGCTCGCCGTTGAGCAACACCGCCCCATGGCGAACAGCGTGGCCGATGCGGACTTCCGCAACGTCGCGAACGAAAACCGGCGTGCCGCCTGACTCTTTTACGATGATGGACTCGATATCGCTCAGGGTCTTGATCAGGCCCAGCCCACGGACGATCGCGCGCTCCGCATGGCGCTCCAGCACATTACCCCCGGCGTTGGCATTGTTCTTTGCCACCGCCTCGTAGATATCGTGGAGCGTCAGATCGAACTTGCGAAGCTTGGCCGGATCGACCAGGACTTGATACTGCTTGACGAACCCGCCCGTGCGGTTCACATCGACCACGCCTGGCACGCCCTTCAGCAGCGGGCGCAGAACCCAGTCCTGGAGCGTGCGCTGATCCGTCAACTCCGTCTCGATGATCGCGGGGTCGGTTGCCGCCGCATCAGGCCCTGTCCTGAGCTGCCCGTCCTGAGCCTGTCGAAGGGTCGAAGGGCCTTCGACATAATATTGATAGACCTCACCCAGCCCGGTGCTGACGGGAGCCATCACTGGCTCGATCCCCGCCGGCAAACGCTCCTTTGCCGCGATGATCCGTTCGAGCACCAACTGGCGGGCAAAATAGGTATCGACGTCATCGTTGAACACGACCGTGACCTGGGAGAGGGCGAATTTAGAGAGGGATCGGATCTCCGCTAACCCAGGCAGGCCGGTCATCTGGAGTTCGAGCGGATAGGTGATGAATCGTTCGACTTCGACCGGCGAGAGACCAGGCGCGTCGGTCAAAATCTGTGCCTGAATGTTCGTCACGTCCGGATAGGCATCGATCGGAATAGACTGAAAGGAGAAGACACCGGCGACGGACAAGAAGCAGGCCAAGCCCAGAACCAATATCCGTTGCCGCAGCGAAAATTCCAGAAGAGACGCAATCATGGGGTCGGCTCGATCTTGTGCCGTTCCATCTCAGACTTGAGTACGAACGATCCCTTGGTCACGACCTGCTCGCCGGCGTTTACCCCCTCCAACACCGTCACCACCTCTCCCTGCTCGCTTCCTACCTTGACCGTTCGCACCTCAAAATCGCTCGTTCCCCGCCGAACGAATACCATCTTCCCAGTCAGACCGTTTTGGACTGCTGCGATCGGCACAGTCAACGCATCCGGGATCAACGCCGCATAGACGAGGACGGTGGCGAACATTTCCGGTTTCAGCAGCAGATCGGGGTTCAGCACCGTCACCCGCAGGCGCATCGTTCGGGTGGCAGGATCGAGCACATCTCCGAGGTAGGTGATCGTGCCAGGAACGAGGGCATGGGGATAGGCGGACACAATCACATTGACCTTCTGGTCCTTGCGGATGAACTGCACGTCCTTCTCCGGCACGTTGCCGACCACCCACACAGCCGAAAGATCCGCGACGGTGAAGAGCTTCTGCTGCGTCTCGACCACCTCGCCCCTCGTGATATTGCGCATGATGACCCGGCCGTCGAACGGCGCGCGCAGGGGCACATCGGCTTTGATCGTATCTTCGCGATCCAGCCGCTCGACTTCCTGACGGGGGACGCCGAGCAGTTCCAGACGGTTCCTCGCCTCGCGCGCTTCGGCTTGGGCCGTTTTCATCGTGGCCTCGCGGCGCTGCAACTCGGCCAGACTCACAACCTTTTGTTCATGCAGGTCCCTGGCGCGCTCATACGCCAGTTTCGCCTCGTGCAGCTTTGCGGCAGATTTTAGATAGGCCCCCTCCGCCACACCGAGGTCCGTACTGTGGAGCATCGCCAGCAAGGCGCCTTTCTTCACATCTTGGCCGACGTCCACGTAGACCTTCTCTACCCGACCCCTGATGAGCGTGGTCACCTCAGCCAGTTCATTTTCGTTGGCTTGAACTGTGGCGGTATATTGCCTGGGTACCAGCAGCGCTCCACGGGCAACCGGCGCGACCTCGATCACCGTCCGCGCGAGTTCTTCGGCAGTGAGATGGATCACTCCTGTCCTTTCGGCCACAACTGCCTTCTTGATCTCAGGCGCTTGCTCAGGAGTTCTCTCGCAGGCAAGGAACCCAGTGAGGACAAAGGCGGCAAGTAGAACAGCTGCGTGATGTGCGTGAAGCGTGAAGCGTGAAACGAGCGAGGCAGACTGAAGGCTGAAGGCTGAAAGCTGAAGTGTTCGGAACTTCGCTTCGCCATTCTCGGACGTCGAGAGTGCGGTAAGAACAAGGCTGATCAGCTTTTTCAATAACCTACAGAAGACTCCCGGCCTCATGGTCAAACACCTCCGCTTACCGAATCAGCATGAGGTGTGCCACGAAAAACATGCGATTTTATGGATGGAAATGGCCGATCTAGAAGCCTTTTGCCACGTTCCGGATGAAAGCCTGTGGCAAAATGCGCCAGCGGAGATGACAGAGGCGAAGAACCGACAGGGCGGATTACCGAGCGGAGGGAATGATCCTATTGGCTTGTGGATTTCAGTGGTCAAAACCCGTCGAGGAGCGCTTTCTTCTTCGTTGCAAATTCGTCGTCGGTGATCAATCCGCCATCGTGGATCTGCCTGAGCCGTTGCAGTTTCCCTTCGAGAGAGGAGTCAGGATAAGTGGTAGAAGACGATCCTTTCTCCTGGCCACCCTCTGCCGGGGGAGCACCCAAGGAGAGCTGTTGATAGGTGAGGACTAACTCGGGAGCCTCAGGGATCAGAAAAGTCCCAAGTCCGTTGTCTTCTCGATGCAAGCTTTGATATGGACCAGGCACAAATTCATAGAGGGCCCCGGCAATCATGTGCAGCGGATCCTGCCACAGCAGCTCTCGGACACTCGACATCGTAAAGGCTTCACGATAGTTCCCCAAGATCAGATACAGCTGCGCATCTATGACATACCAGGCCCCCGTCGTGATTTCGGTCATCTCTGGTGTCTTCGGATTCGTCAACCCGAAGACCACCACCTCCGAAGGCTGCGCCTGGGCAAATGCCCGCGTCAGGGTTTCGCTGAGATAGTCCACCTCAGCCGGCGTAAAGGCCGGCCTCGTCGGCCCGTTCGGAGCAGGGAAAAAGAGTACTCCCTGGCCACGTTTCTGGACATGGATACTGCGCAGGATCGGCTTCCATTGTTCAGCGCTCCAACGGAAGGGATGGGAAAAATGTTGGGTGTGTGTAGCATGACGATTTTTCGTGGAAACCTGCAGCCGGACAAATCGATCCGCTTCTTCACACATACCGCAGACCACCCGACTGGCTGATACCGCCCCGAGACTACAGACAACGGCCAGTACAGCCACTATCAACATAGGAGTTGAACGGGCTCGCATTTCTTTCCTGCCCACTGTCATGCCGATCCTCCACAGAAGGCGCGAGTCGCGCGCTGCACAACCATGTCCCCCTCTCGTTTATCTTCAATAGGCAAAGTCGAACCCGACGAGCATCGTTTGGCCCAGTAGATTCCCGCATGCGGGAGCGCATGTCCCGTTTCCTAGCACAGCATTTGCCGACCCAACGCCGACTGTGCGGTAGGTGACATATTCTGCATGCAGTGCAATATCGGTCCGGTTCGACTGGTGGATGTAATATCGGGCCAGAAACGTATGGGAGTCGACGTCATTGTAGTTTTTGGCGAACGTCGGATCGCCTTGCCGGTCGTTTCTGATGATGTCATAGCGATAGGCGAAGAACCAGCCGGGCATTCCGACCAGCGGCAATTGAGTCGGGTACCAGTCTAACTCAACAAAGGCCCCGTTCCATGAGGCATTCTGGGCGTTTGCAATCCCTTGCGACACAAAGAGGTTCTTACTGTCGTTCCCATGCACGAACGCGCCAAAGAGATTCCATTGTCCATCGTAGGTGAAACTGACATCGGCCCCGATTCGATAGAATGGCTGACCGCTCCCTGCAACGGCCAGGCAGCTGGGGCAGGTGGCATTCGCTATCGTCGGAGCATTTCCGTACGCGCCGAACAGCCCGATGCGCTGGCCTGTGACAATGCCATAGCCCCCGAACGACTGGGTCATGCGGCCATAGAAATTTACGTTTCGCCCTCCCGTGCCGGAGCCGCCGCTGACAGGGCCTGAAAATGTGTTCGTGCTGAGCCCCGCAAGACTGTAGCGGAAGACCCCGTCGGTGATCGCCGTTTTAGTGGTACCGGCCATTTCAACTCCTGGTGAATTTTCACCGATCGCGAAAGAGTTGGGATTGAGGTAGCTACTGGTCGATGTCCCGCTAGCTCCGGCGAAATAGGGGGTACCGGCGACATAGTGATACATCACGAAGGGTGTGTTGAGTGTGGGGCTCCGTTTTTCGCTGTAGGGCACATCGAGTTCAAACTTCCCGATCTTGAAATTCATGAGATAGGTCCCTGGCTCGCCTTTGATACCAAGAAACCGTTCAAGCCGGTTGAACCGGACATAAGCCGCCTCTAAATCGCCGTCCGACGCTCCCGTGCCGAACCCTGCTCCCCCGAGCCCAGGGGTCAACACCAAGCCAAACGAGATGTCGCGGTGCAGGAGCCCAAAGCTTAAAATATCCAGCCCTGTAAAACCAAACCCTCCAGTCGAGACCCCACTGCCATCCGTTCGAACCGAGGACGCCTGATAGCCGACCGTCGTCCTCATTGAGAGAGGCCAGTAGCCCATGGTGATATTGGGGTGGGTAGGAAGGTCCACATCCGCGTCGAATTGATACCCCTGGTCTCGGAATTGGTTCGCTGTAGGGCACATCGAGTTCAAACTTCCCGATTTTGAAATTCATGAGATAGGTTCCCGGCTCGCCTTTGACACCAAGAAACCGTTCGAGCCGGTTGAACCGGACATAAGCAGCCTCCAAATCGCCGTCTGACGCTCCCGTACCGAACCCTGCGCCTCCGAGCGCAGGGGTCAATACCAAGCCAAACGAGATGTCGCGGTGCAGGAGCCCAAAACTTAAAATATCCAGCCCCGTAAAACCAAATCCACCGGTCGTGACCCCGCTGCCATCCGTTCGGACACTGGACGCCTGATAGCCGACCGTCGTGCGCATTGAGAGGGGCCAGTAGCCCATGGTGCTATTGGGGTGAGTGGGCAGATCCACATCCGCGTCGAATTGATACCCCTGGTCTCGGAATTGGTTCCCGAAGTCATTCAACTTCGGAAATCCCGGCACATGGCAGACGTTGCATGGCAATCCGTATTTCCGTGCAAACGCGGGAATAGATAGCATGAGCCTCAGGCACTAGAACGCTGATCTCGTAACTGAACAGGCCGATCAGTACAAGCAGACAGACGACGAGGCGACGTCTGGTAATCGCATGTACACTCATGATTGTGTCCCTTTCCTTCACACCGGCATACGCCGGTACATTGAGGTGTCACGGACCCTGCTCCCCTCGAAGCCGTTATTGCCAAACAACGTGATGCTACGACTGTGCCGCGCAAAATGTTCGGACATAGGCGACAACCTTCCACCCTTCCTCTTCCGACAACAATGCGGGAATGAGTGGTTGCATCCCGGTGCCTGGACTGCCGTATTTGATAATCCAAAATAGTTCCCCGTCTTCCCGCTCTTTCTGAAAGGCGCAGTTCGTGAAATCCCTTGTCACATGTTGATGCATATTCGCAGCAGGCCCGTCGCCTTTTCCGCTGACCCCGTGACAAAGATGACACCCCCCTTTGCCCTCGTAGAGCGCTTTGCCCGCTGCGACGATTTCAGACGGGGCAGTACGAGCCTCTCCAAAGGGGGCTTTATAGCTGAGGGCCTCCTTCATTGCGGAGGGGGGGACTCGGTCTTCGGAAGGATGGCGCTGCTGGACGCAAGCCGCTATCATGACCACGACTATCATGACCGGGAGCATGAAAAAGCTTAAAAGTCTTCGGTAGTGCATCGAAACACCTCCTTCGTGGGATGAGCCTTGCCGCGTTGCATTGGGAAACTTTTCCCCATAAAGAAGCTCCTAATACGGAATACGCAATTCACATTCCTGGCGGCTGACAGATCTCACGGGAGATATATTCTCAGGAAAACCTCGAGACTCTTCGAATAGGAGAAGGGATTTCTCATTCGGTAATCCTCCAGCGATGGAGCATTTTGCTACAAGTGCAATTTTCAACTTGCCCAAAAAGCGACAGCAATATTTCGAACTACTCAGTTCGATAGGCTGAAGGCATTTAGGGGTCGGGCTTCTTGCACAACGAGGATTCATCTCTGCTGGAACCAAAGGTCGTAGAAACGGGATAAGGGGGACAACGGGGTACAGGGGTAATGGGAAAAAGGTCTACGCTTCTATTCCGCTACCCCGACTATCTCTGTATCCCGCTACCCCCGCGTCCATGCCTTGCAAGATAATGTGTAGCCTTCAGGCCGCACCTCACTCGCTCACACTTCACGCCATCTCGTAGCATATCGAGGCATCGGTTGCGGGAACATTGTCCCAAAATGCCACGAGCACAAATGCGAGGCACTTCGATCCTCTCCCACAATGGGGGCCAACTCCCCTGTTCTTCACACGTTTGCGTAATTCTCCCCGTGAAACATCCATGGCATTTTCTTTGCTCATCTCATACTTCATACGAGCCATGCACACTTCTATTCTTGCCGAACGAGGGAGGTTGCCATGCCAGTGCTGAAACGACTCCAGAGTTATCTCGAGGCCAACAAGATTCCCTATGAAGTGGTCAACCACCCAAAGGCCTATACCGCCCATGACGTGGCCCACACGCTAGATGTGCCGGGAAAACTTGTCGCCAAAGTCGTCGTGGTCAAGGCCGATCAGTACTTCGTAATGACGGTACTCCCCTCAACCTGGCGGGTTGACTTGAAGCGATTGCGGGATGTACTGGAGGCCCGTGACATCCGATTAGCGACAGAAGCCGAGTGCGCGAATCTGTTCCCCGATTGCCAAGTGGGCACGATGCCGCCGTTCGGGAATCTCTACGGCGTGGAAGTGTATGTGGATCAGCTCCTGACGGAAGACAAGTCCATCGTGTTTGAAGCCGGAACGTACGTCGGCGCGATCAAGCTGCGGTACAAGGACTTTGCCGATCTCGTTCGCCCGAAGGTCGCCGCATTTCATCACGAGCCGTCGAAGATTGAGGGCTAGGCTGGTTTGTCCAGTTGATCTGGTTTGTTTTGTTTATCTGGTTAGTTTCGTTCGAGCAAAAAACCAGACAAACCAGATAGACCAAATGAACAAGACAGACTGACGGATATTCAGCAGGCTGCTAGAAGAGAGGATGATGGGGAGCGCTTGCTGGTGAAGCTGAAGGGGATGCTCCTCCCACATTTCCGAGGAACCGCCAGGCCCCTGCCTCTTTGACGAGGTAATGCACCTCGCGCGACCAACTATCAATGGTGACGGGTTTCCCTGTCTGTTTCTCCGTCCCCTGAAGCCCTCCGGTGCAAGTGACATAGGCTTTTCTCACGCCGTCAACCTGGACCAGTTTCAGTTCGGTGAAGACATGGGATGAATTGATGTCTCGGTAATGCAGGAAGACTTCTTCCCATATTCGGCGCACATCAGACCGTTTTAAGCCGTGGTAGTTATAGGCCATGGCGTAGAACTTCATAAGCGTATCGAGATCGGCCTTCTTGACCGCCGTTTCGGCTTCATTGAACGCAGCCACTAGCTCCTTAGCGACCAGCTGATCAGCATCCGCTCCAACCCCCGGTGCAAACTCCACGACAGCAGCGATAGGAGTCGGCGGTCGGCATTGGAACAGGATCAGGGCTCCCGCTAGGATCAGGATGATCTGGAGCACACCTCTTCGCTTCATAATCATAGTGTGACGCAATGCCGATGCCATCGATACGCGCAGGATAAACCCTCGATGATCCAAATGATCTGCACTCTTCATTTCCCCTTCGTTGAACCCCGGTCAACAGGATGACGCCTAACTCCCCATGTGAGGCTGCCTCTCTGCCGCAAAACGCTACGTTTCATCGCACTCTGTGGCCCAAGAACACAAGAACCTACAGGCACGCCTGATGCAGTACGAACTATTCGTGCTCGGAGAACAACGGGAAGTCTATAAAGAAACCTTCCAGCAATTAACTTGTCATGACCCGCGCTCACGCGCGCAACAAAGGAGGAATCCCATGTCCGTCGCGAAGGTTATCGAGATCAGTGCCGAATCGCCGAAGAGTTTCGAAGATGCCATTCAGAACGGCATCACCCGGGCAGCCAAGACCATCCACGGTATCAAATCAGCTTGGGTGAAGGAGCAACATGTGGTGGTCGACAACAGCAAAGTCAGCTTGTATCGCGTGGACCTCAAAGTCACGTTCGTGCTGGATTGACGAGACATTAGAAATGGGCGAGCGAGCGGGACGGGAGAGGGAAGGGTTCAGAGTTCGAGGTTCGAGGTTTTGGGAACATCGAACCCGGAACTTCGGACATCGGACAGCTCGGAGCATAGCCTTCGCTCTTCCTCTGTTTCTTGTCGCCCTTACTTGCTCCCTCGCGTTCAGCTCACCGGGCCAGGCTTCGGAGCCCCCCACTGAGGTCGTCCGTTCGACGCTCACCGAAGTCTTCCGCATCCTCGAAGACGAGAAGCTCAAAGATCCAGCCAAACTCATCCCGCGCCGGCATATGCTGGAAGAGGTCATCGCTTCCCACTTCGACTACGCGGAAATGTCGAAACGAGCGCTCGCAGCCCACTGGGTTCCACTCACAGCCGGCGAGCGAACCGAATTCGTCGAACTCTTCAAGAGCTTTCTTTCCGACCGCTATGCCGAAACAATCGAAGGGTATTCAGGACAACAAATGCTCTATCTCTCTGAACGGACTGAGGGGAACTATGCGGAGGTACGAACCAGGCTGCGGTCGAGCAAAGTCGAAATTCCGATGGATTACCGGCTGCACATGAAAGACGGGACGTGGCATGCCTACGACCTCATCGTGGACGGAGTCAGCCTGGTGAAGAATTACCGCAGCCAATTCGAGAAAATCATCCGCTCGGCGTCCTACCAGGAGTTAGTCAGGCGACTGCGCGAGCGCACCGTCGGCGAGGACAAGAAAAAAAAGGCCTCGCTCACGAATAGTGCAGATTAGTTCAAGCCAAAACGGCCTGAACCAGCAAACACCTGTTCAGCCTCTTGCCGCACTTCCCGATGCCGACGGCGAGCCAGAATCACCTGATCGACCCGATCACCGCACGTCACACAATGCCACTCCGCCGTCCCTGTATCAGTAGAGAGTTCCGACACCATCAAACCGCCGCATCGATGACAGCAATCGAGCGCCGACTTCTTGCCTTGATTCGTTTTCGTCGTCGCAGTTCCTTTCATACAATATCTCCTTCTTTCACTACGTGAAACCAGACCTCGCCTCCTCTTGCACACGACAGGTAACCCTCCAGGTTGCGTGTTTGATAGTGACGATTTGCACCAAGTCAACCGGCATCACGATCAAGGCGACATTGCACGGAGTCAGGCCATCAGCCTCAATAGTCATAAGTCATTGTAATTACTAGCATAAAACGCCGCTCAGTAGCGACAGAACGCCCCCGTTATTCCCCATAATCATCTTAGGCCGTAACTACCCAGGTAGATAGACTGAAATCGGTAGGCTGAAGGGATTCAGGCTGAAGGGTTCGGACCTCCGGCCTTCAGTCTGAACCCCTGAATCCCTTCAGCCTGCGTCCGTGACCTTCGGCCCGAACCCCTTCAGCCTGAACACCTGAGTAGTTACCTTGGGCCTTGCATTGTTTACACAAGAAGAGGTAGAGATACGTATCTCTGCTAGTCATTCATCTTCGCTTCCCTGGGGTGTGTCGTGGCATTCACCGATCAAGATAGTCGTCCAGAGTTTCCGCCAGTGGATCGCCCTCGCGCCTGTACCCACAGCCGCATAATCTCCGATAGTGTCACGGAAGAGGAACACAATGCCGGCAAGGTGCGTTGCGTTGAATGTGGCGCCATCGTGTCGGATCCCTACCTCAAACGGGAAGGCAAGGAGACATAGTGCCGGTTTTGTTCTCTTCTTCAGGCTCCTCTAGCTGCTCTTAAAATTCACGCCCGCATCATCGCGCCTGCTCACACAGTCCTTCGGCTCTCCGCTGAGGTATTTGGCAACAGCCCCCTGCTTGCGATTGGCCCAAAACTCCTCAACCTGCCGGTTGGTGCAGCCCTCCCTTACCTACTCTAAGCCTGTAAGTACTTGTCCTGGCGAACATCTCCCTCTACACCCCGCGACACCATCCTGTGGCACCAACAATGCACTACCCTCCTCATAGCAACTCATTTCGTTATTCAGTCGGTGGAGCATGACACAACACCCGACCATAGAAGATCAAGTAATCGACATCGTGCGCAAAGCCCATATCTGCGACCTGGAAGAGGTGGCGCGCCAATGCACCGATCTGACTTGGAACCAAGTGTTTCTCGCGGTCGACCGTTTAAGTAGAAACAGGAAGATCAAGCTCACGCCCAGTGGCCGTGGCACTTATACATTAACCTTCTTGCCCCTGCAGGAAGGTCGGCCCGATCGACGTTCACTCTCAACTTAATCACAAGGAGATAGTCATATGTCTGCATTAACTCGTTGGGAACCAGTCATGACGCGATGGAATCCGTTCAAGGATTTGGAGGATATGGAGCACCGCCTCTCGACCTACTTGGGTCGCCCTGCTGTTCGGACCGAGGCGGGAAAGGAAGCCATGACCGTCGCCGAGTGGTCGCCGCTCGTCGACATTACAGAAGATGACAAGGAATATCTCATCAAGGCGGATCTACCGGAAGTGAAGAAAGAAGACGTCAAACTGACGGTCCAGGATGACGTGATGAGCATTTCCGGCGAGCGGAAGTACGAGAAAGAGGAAAAAGGAAAGAAGTACCACCGGGTCGAGCGCGCCTATGGAAGTTTTATGCGAAGCTTCTCCTTGCCGGAAGATGCCGACGGCAACAAGGTCAGTGCGGAGTACAAAGACGGTGTCTTGAAAGTACACCTGCCCAAGTCGGAAAAGGCGAAACCGAAATCGATAGAGGTAAAGGTTTCATAAGGAAGGAGGGTATGATGATCAGACATCCTCACTATCTTGAACTTCCGTGGGGCATTCATGGGCATCACGAAACCAGGGAGCCTTATCGTCATCTATGGTGGCTGATCGCACTGCTGGTGATGCTCGCCATGTTTCTGATCGGCGTGGGAGTCACACACGGAATCCTATGAGGAAACATCGTCCGGGTCTGTCTTGTTCATTTGGTCTGTCTGGTCTATCTGGTCCAAGAGCGTAGTCTCTTGCAAGCAAACGACCAGATGGATCGAACAGACTAGATAGACCAGAGGGACCAGCTTGTTCAGATTTGCCACAGAGTTTTCTAAGCCTGTTTGCGTAAGGAGGCCGACACCTAATGTTCCGCAATCGGGAAGAGGCTGGCCGGATACTGGCCGATGAGCTGAGTCGATACCGCAACGATCCGACGGCGTTGATTCTCGCGCTCCCTCGCGGTGGAGTGGCAGTAGGCTATCAACTCAGCCTCGCCCTCCATGTCCCGCTCGATGTGTTTATCACGCGTAAGATTGGAGCGCCCGGCAATCCTGAGTATGCGATTGGAGCGGTGACCGAGACTGGCTCACACTATCTGAATCAAGAGGCAGTCAGCTCGTTTGATTTATCTCAGCACGAGCTGAACCTCTTGATCCAGGTTCAAGAGAAAGAAATCGCCAGGCGCAGGAATCTGTACCGGCAGGGACGATCGCTGCCCCAACTGACGGGCCGTACCGTGCTCTTGGTTGACGACGGTATTGCCACAGGCTCGACGTTCCTGGCCTCGGCACTCGCGATCAGAGGCTTACAACCTCACCGTCTCGTGGGGGTGATTCCAGTCGGACCCCCGTCGACGACCCAAGAGGTTCGAGCACATGTGGACGAGCTGGTGGTTCTCATGACACCGGACCAATTCGAGACCGTGGGGAGTTTCTTCATGGACTTCACGCAAGTCGAGGATCGCGACGTGATTCAGTATCTCAATCTGGCCGAGGAAGCGATGCTCGAACGCCAGCCCTCGTCGCCTGCCTCATAGGATGTCTTGTCACAAGAAAGGCGTGCAGCAACATGTCCACACATTCCAAGATCCCGGCAGGATTGGGCGCTCGTAGAGACGAAACGTACCAAGAGTACGAACACGACACCTATAAACTGCAGGGGAAGCTCAAGGAGCCCACTGTCTGTCCGACATGCGGGGGAGTCTTTCACAAAGGGCGCTGGACCTGGGACGCAAAACCGGCAGGCGCACACGAGATTCTCTGTCCGGCTTGTCACAGGATTCACGATAAGTACCCCAAGGGCCTCGTCACGATCAAAGGGCCGTTCAAAGACACCCAGCACGAACAGCTGATCGGCGTCGTCAAAAACACGGAGGAGAAGGAGAAAAAGGAACACCCGCTCTCCCGGATCATGGCCATTGAATCACGGCCTGAGGGCCTGGTCATTTCAACGACCGATACTCATTTGCCCAGGCGAATCGGTAATGCGCTGAAACAGGCCTACCACGGGGAGCTGCAGTTGCATTACGACCAGGATGAACAATTCGTGCGGGTCACATGGACCAACTGAACCCTGGTCTCAACCGTTGAGGAGAAACATAATGTGGTCCTGCCCCACTCGATGGATACTTGCCGCAGTAGCAGCAGTCAGCCTTGTGACCGGAACAACGGGAGAGGCGGCGACGTCTATTCCACCTGGCGCGATCGTGGAGGTGGATCAACCTACCGTCAATCAGATACTAGATGTGTTTCACAAAGCTGAAGCAGCCATCGCGGCGGGAAATCTTGACGGCGTCATGGCGCTCTATGCCACCCAGTACAACTATCATGGGTTGAAACAGACGAATGTTCGTAAAATCTGGTCCAACCTGTTCGAGGAATATCGTGATATCAGCGAGGTGCATTTCTTTTCGAAGATCGCCAAGGTGGGATCTGGCTCCAACGCCATCATCGAAGTGACCTGCACGGGAAGCTTGTCTGGCGTCTCGAAGATCAGCGGCCTCCGGATCCCAATCGACAGCTGGTACCAAGAAGTGCATTTTCTCACGCTTGAGGGCGGCGTCTGGCGCATTCACGGAAATGCCGGAGAAACGCCACGGGTCATGCCGTTCGGCACAGCCCCGCACCCGCTATTCTAAATGGGAGGCAGCAATGAGAATCGTAGCCGGCGTGGATTGGTCTGATGATGCCTTTGCTGCCGTGGAACAGATTGGGTTGCTCTACCAGTCTGACGAAGTCGTACTCGTGCATGGCGTGGATCTTGGCATGTTCCAGTCTCCCCTCGTGGCCGGAGCAACCAATCTGCAAGGGTACGACGATTTCCGCCAGGCCTTGATCGATGCCGGTCGCAAGGCCATCGAGCGCTGCCGCATCCTGCTACCGTCGGAGACTCCCTCCATCCGAACGATGTGCGAAGTCCAGCACCCGACTGCCTTCATACTCGACAGCGCCGCCGCAGTCAAGGCCGACCTCATCGCTGTCGGCACACACGATCACAGCCGGCTGACGGAAATGTTTGCCGGCAGCATATCGCACCGCATCCTGCTCCATGCCACGGTGCCGACCTTGATCGTGAAAGGAAAGGCTAGACCCGTGACCCGCGTCCTCCTGGCGGTCGAGGGCATTGAGGATGCGACCCGCCTGCAGAAGTGGCTGACCTCGCACCCCTTCAAGAACCCCGTCGCGGTCACAGTCCTCTCGGTCGTCCCCTCGCTCGCAATGGTCGAGCCCAATGTGATGGTAGGGTTTAAAAGCTGGTCTGATGAACAGAACCGGCGGGCTCAGCAGGTCGTGCAAGACACAGCTCAGGCGTTAGGCAGCCCACACTTCACCGTGTCTACCATAGTCCGTCAAGGTGATCCTATGGCTGTTGTGTGCGAAGAAGGTAAAAACCACGACCTCATCGTGATCGGCTCTCATGGGCGAAAGGGATTTGAACGATTCCTGCTGGGCAGCGTGTCGCACGGAATCGTGCATCGAGCCAATACTTCCGTCCTTGTTGTCCGTTGAGAACAGATGACTAGATACCCATACCACCAACCAAGGAGAAGTTGACTGCATGAAAGCCCTTAGCGTGATCATTGCGATGTACTTGGTCGTGTTGGGAAGTACCTGGGCCTCCGGGCAGACTGCCCGCGGGAATCCCAAGGAAGGGCAAGCGGTGTACGAGAAGAACTGCCTCCGTTGCCATGGGAACAAATTGGATGGGAAAGGCCCGGAGAGCCAGGATTTGATCGTACGACCGGCCAGCCTTCGGTCTCTAATCACTCAATCCAAGAGTGATTGGGAATTGCTCGTGGCGATTTCGAATGGCGTGTTGTTCAGCCCGATGCACAGCTTTCGCGGCAAACTGACGGATCAGCAGATGTTGGATGTGCTGTCGTATATCAGGGCTGTGTCACCCCCGGACGTTGTCAGTTAATACGAGATTGTGTTCTTTCAGCGCACAGGCCTGCAGAGACTTACTCGGCAACTCGGTGCGTCTATTTTTCTTCTCCTGTTCTTCCTTGGAACACCTGTCCAGGCTGGAGAACCGGCTCCAGAGATGGAAGTTTTCGTTCGTGCCGGCTGTCCCCATTGCGAGACTGCGAAAGCCTTCCTCAAAGAACTCAAGCGAGAGCGTCCAGCTGTTCGAATCGCCATCTACGACGTTGCAGAAGACTCAGCCGCGCGGCAGCGACTCGCCACCCTGGCTGCGGAACGGGGAATAGCCAACATTGGCGTCCCCACCTTTCTTATCGGCGCAGAGCTGATTATCGGCTTCCTCTCAGCTGAAACGACTGGAACAGAAATCCTCGCCAGACTCGACCGGCATGCACAAGGCGCCGCACCGCCTGCGGCAGTCAAGGGCATCCAGACCAAATGGTTCGGCGAGCTTCGCGTCAGAAACCTCGGCCTGCCGCTGTTCACCATCGTCATCGGGCTCTTAGACGGGTTCAATCCTTGCGCGATGTGGGTGCTGCTTTTTCTTCTCTCATTGCTCGTCAACCTTCGTGATCGACTGAAAATGGCCCTCATCGCCGGGATCTTCGTCGCCGTCAGCGGCTTGGTCTATTTTGTCTTCATGGCGGCCTGGCTCAACATGTTTCTCCTGATCGGCCTCTCACGCCCTATCCAGATCGGTCTCAGCGGCATCGCTCTCCTGGTGGGAGCGGTCAATGTGAAGGACTTCTTTGCGCTGCATCACGGTATCTCGCTAAGCATTCCCGAATCCGCAAAACCGGGACTGTACGCCCGAATCCGCCGAATACTCCAAGCCGAGAACCTCGCCGGCGCCATGGCGGGTATCATCATCCTGGCAGGACTCGTGAACCTGGTCGAACTGCTCTGTACCGCCGGGCTCCCGGCGCTCTACACGCAGATTCTGACCCTGCAACAGATGCCGGCGTGGGAATACTATGGCTATCTCGGCCTCTATAACCTGGCCTACATCTTCGATGACAGCATTATGGTCATGATCGCGGTGGTCACACTGAGTCACAGGAAACTGCAAGAGCGTGCAGGGTGCTGGCTGAAGTTGACCAGCGGCCTGGTGATGGTCGGCTTGGCAGCGGTCTTGCTTCTTCGGCCCAACTGGCTTATCTGATTCTTGTGGGGAGAGGAACCGTCCATAAGATTGGCGCTTGGTACAAGAACGACGACGTATACCACGGGGACAGTACCATCCAGCTATGGGTGGCACGAGAACACCAGCCGTCAAAACTCGTGGTGAATCTCAGCCCGGAACCGGGCACTCTATTCGGCATGCAGATCCCCGGATCCAGCACAGATTATGACCTTGTCAACAGCAACCCCGACGCCAAGTAGAGAGGCAACCGATACAGCGCCGCGATGAAACCGAGTTGTTGTACGAGATCAACGGCTGCAGTGTGCCAAGACGTCTAACCCTCTCTTATTATCGCTTTGGCGAACCTTCGCCCCGGAGGAGAGCCAGATAAGCCAACGTGTCAGTGAGCTCCTGATCCGTCATCCTCTTGTCCGGAAACATGCCTGTGCCAGGGTGTCCTCCCCTGATCGCGCGCGCGCGCTGTTTATCATTTTTCAGGTGTAGTGCCATCGGATTTTTCAGATCGACCGGTGGCGGATTAAGTTGAGCAATGAGCGCGGTTGTGTCAGCTGTGAGTTGCGGTCGTTGGTCCCTGTTTCCATCAACGCCGTGGCAGTAGTAGCAGACACCCTTCCCGTTGAAGACCGCTCTGCCCCGCTCGGCATCGCCTGCCGGCATTGTGCTCTTGGGCGACGGCGAGGGACCAGCCCAGGCATTCATTTGAGAGATGTCTGTGATCTGGATCCCCACCAGAAGAAAGCAGGCAAGAATAAGTCCTCGGAGAGGTTTATGCGTCGAGCCACTCATCACATTACCCTTCCAATCGATCATAATCTTGTTCATAGAGCTCGCTGATGGTGTGCTGCTCACTCGTGAGACTCCTTGTTCATGCAAGCGAAGAACATATAGCTGATAGTGTATGGTTCAGAATAAAAACAGAAGGTCCGTACCATCAGCTATAAGCCATCGGCCATACGCTCTTATCCCTTAAGAAGCGTTTCACGAACCGCTTTTGACTTTAAACTCCAAATGACAGGCGACACAGGCCTTCATCACGTTATTGAACTGCGGCAAGATCTGCTTCAGGTCTTTCGTGGGGATGATGCGCGCCAACTCTTCCGCCGCCGCATGATGCGCCATGGCCAAGTCGTGATAGGCGGGTGGAAAATTTTCTGGCTGCTGCTGCGCCATCGCCTGCCGATGCATGAAGAATCCCAGGTGGGATTCGGTCAAGCCTTTTGCCAACTCGTAGTCCTCCTCAACCAGCGCGTTCACGATCACCTGAATGGATTCCAGATGCTGCAACATCACCGCACGATGTTCTTTCCCTGCCGGTGACGACAATTGAATGGAGTGCCTGGTATCGGAGGTGAGATAGGGATTGGGGCGCTGTTCCCCGTGGAAAGGATATGCCTTGCTGCATCCAGTTGATAACACAAGACAAAGAGCCCCCAGAGCGACTCTTCCAAGGAGGGCCTGCTTCTCCCTATATAATGGTAGGGGCAAAACCAGAGACATTATGAGCTTTTCTAAGATAAATCAACGAGTTAGTTCGTCGGTATCGATTTTCAGCCCTTGACACGCAAGATCAGCGAATTCTCAATCGCACCATCACTCTCCGACGACGGCAACGTCAGTTGCAACATTTGTCCACTTTTTCCTTCATGGTCTCTCGCCCGGCTTTCACCGCCGCCTCGACAGCCACCGTTTTCTCTGCGATGAACCTTGTGCCACGATCGATGGTCTCATCAAGGGCGGCTCGCACCTCCTTCGCCCTTTCTAGAACTTCTTCCTCCGTTTTTCTCGCATAGTCTTTCAAGGCTCGCCGCGCTTCTTCCCCGGACTTGGGGGCAAGAAGAAGGCCTGCCACCACTCCAGCCACAGCTCCCCCTAACAATGCGAGTACAACAGCCGGCGCCGAACATTGCGTCTCTCGATTGCCCATAACAGTTCCTCCTTGGGTAAACAGGGTTCTCTTTGATTGAAAAGCGAAGGCCATGCCAGAAAAGCAGATCCAGGCAATCGCCGATTGCTGTGAATTGACGAGCCCTTAAAGAAATGCATGAGGAGCGGAGACCTGCCCCTGGGGCATTCCAGGTCTTAGGAGAAAAGAGCGCTGTCGCAAAAGGCAACAACCCGCAACGCGGATGAGATAGGCAATTGTAGAACCCGTGAAACAGAAGATAAATCGTTATGGATTTGAGTTGGATTTAGAGGCAGCCCATCCTTCACCCTGTCCCATCATGCCGGCCCATGCTCACCGGTGAAGCTGCGGAGGTACTGGATGAGGGTCCAGATCTCTCCGTCCGTCAGTTGATCTCCATATCCAACTAAGCCGGTACCGGGCGATCCGTTTTTAATCAACCAGAAGACTTCGCCTTCCGTACGCTGGCTCCAGAATCCGTGGTCCTGGAAATTGCGCGGTGAGGGATTCAACCGGGCGGCCAAAGGCCCATTACCGTCCCCATCTTTCCCATGACACCTGAAGCAGGCACCCTTGCCGTCATAAATCGCCTTCCCCTGCGCGGCGGTCTCAGGGGAATTCGGCAAGGGGCTCGTGAGCGCGCGCGCCTCGGCCAGCTTGTCGGCCGGCACCAACAACTGGACCCTCTGCCGTTCGGCAGCCCAGGAGGGGATGGTAAGAAAAACCACAACGACCAGCAACGGCAACATACGCGGCTTCATCGCCTTTCTCCATTGAAAGGACGGCGTCAGCTTCTCCATGGGACCAGCAGACATCGTTTGGGCAGACATATCACTGCTTTACTGCCGCGAATGACCGCACATATCGCAACACCTGCCACGCTTCTTCTTCCGTCAGTACGAGGGGAATAAAGGGAGCCATCGCCGTACCCTTGCTGCCATTCTTCAAAATCCAGAACAGTTCCCCATCGGTGCGAGCAACTTGCCACTTCTTGTCGGTGAAATCTCTCGGTAAGGGGCCTTTCAGGCTCCCCGGCGCAATATCTCCCCCCAGTCCTTTCCCATCCGGCCCATGACAGACCTTGCAAAAGGCTTTCCCTTCATACAACGCTTTGCCCTTCGCAATCGTTTCCTCGTCGGCAGGGAGCGGATTCGTCACAACACGGGCAGCTTCGATTTGATCGCGTGGCACACGTGGGCGCATGACAGCTTTGTCAGCCGCCCACGTCAGGCCCTCGACAATCACGAGGGTCCCAACCACCAATAACATCATCGACGTAATCCCGACTCGATTGGTCATGACGAAAGTCCTTCTTCGAATAAGATAGAGCAGAGCGAGGAGAACCTGTTGCCAGGTTCCCCTCGCCAGCCCAGCTTGTCCATTTGGTCTGTTTGGTTTGTCTTGTTTATTTGGGTAAAGCAGGCAACCAGAAAACTAGATAAACCAGACAAACCGGGCTTGTTACGCTGGCTACTTACTTCGTTCGATGCTTGTGTCCGACGGACTGCGGGTGACCAACCACTCCTGTGGGCGCTTTGGCTCCATCCGGCCAGAGATGGAAGATGATCCCGTCTGTCTGAGCCGCAACTGCGGCGACTTCCTTGGCTTGGGCTTCTGGCATATCGAGAATCTGGACACGACCGGTGGCAATCTCTACCTCGTGGTCATGGTAGTACTTGTTCCAGGCTTTCAGCGGTACATCCTTCCGCGAGACGGACTTGGCCACGAAATACTCGACATCCGTGAGCCGCGCATTGGGATCGGTCGATTCAAACAGTAGACATTGCAGAATTTCAGGAGAAATTCCCTTGCAATAATGGTGATACGGGCCATGCACTGTGCCGTCTTCAAATTTGTGGGGGGCCATAACATGAAGAGTAAAGCCATCAGCCGGACCCGGCTTCTTCTCCGCCGCAGGAGCGGCTGGAGCAGGGGCGTGCTCCTGAGCAAACGCAGCTCCCATAGAGAACACGGCGAAACTCAATACCGATGCGATACTCAATGCTCGAATCATGGAGACCTCCTGTGGTTTGGCACGGGGAGCCTCAGCCTAGCTCATCTAGGCCGAGAACGACCGTACACGTTCGACTGACTGTGGGAGACACATAGCTTTAAAAGGATTCAACTTATTTTTAGGGAGCTAGTGCAGCACGTTTAACATTTCTTGACATATTCCGTTCGCCCTGAGCTTGTCGAAGGGTTCATGGTTTCAACGACTTCTGTTCATCCGATTCGACTCATCCGATTCGACCGTGCTCACCGCAGGCTTCGACAGGCCTGTCCTGAGCGGAGTCGAAGGGCTCATGCTTCGACAGGCTCAGCACGAACGGTGTGTACGGCCACTTATGACGCACTGCACTAGAGATCCGTGTTGAATACTCCACCACGAAAATTGAGCATTACGGTTATCGGCCACAGGCGTCACCCTCACAGCTACCCATCCCGCCCCTCGGCCTGCCTTGCCCCATTCCACCCATGCCGCTTCCCGACCCCATCATTGGCCCCATACCTTGTCCTCTGCCCATCATGCCTGGCCCATGCTCTCCGCCGAAGTTTCTGATGTACTGGATGAGGGACCAGATCTCTCCGTCCGTCAGTTGCTCTCCAAATCCAACCATACCGGTACCGGGCGATCCGTGCTTGATCACCCAGAAAATTTCGCCTTCCGTCCGATGGCGCCAGAATCCATGGTGCCGGAAATTGCGGGGCGAAGGATTTAGTTGAGCGGCCAAAGACCCATTGCCGTCTCCCTCTTTCCCATGACAGTTGAAACAGGCGCCCTTGCCGTCGTAGATCACCTTGCCTTGCGCAACGGTTTCAGGGGATTTCGGCAATGGACTCATGAGTGCGCGCGCTTCGGCCCGCTTGTCGGCCGGCACCAACGATTGCATCATGTGCCGTTCGGCAGCACCGGCAGGAATGGCAGAAAAGGCCACGATGATCAGTAGCTGAAACATACTCGGCTTCATCACCTTCCTCCTTCGCTGAGAAACTGTGCTGTCTAAGGCCGGCTGATGCCTTAATGTTTATGCTCAGCTGCCCCCTCTTTTCCAACTCCGCCACCTTTCCCATGCCCCATGCCTTTCATCCCACTCATTCCACCGGAATGCTGGCCCTCTCCCCCCATCATCATTTCCATCATTTTTTCCCGAGATGCGTGTTCTTTCTCACGCTGTTCTGGAGTCAATATCGCATTCGCGTCGCGCCGCGACCTGATCGTCGTGAACAAAAGACCGCCTTCCGCCTTCTTGAGCTGGTCCACCTTGGCCTGAATCGCTGCCGAGTCAGCCTTCTCGTCCTCTACCAACGCATGCAACTCGAGTGTTGCGACTTTGATGTCGGCCTCCGCTCTGACTTGCGCCCGACTCAGGTCGAGCTGCATGGTTTTCAGCTTGCTGATTTGCTCAGATGTGAGGCCGATCTCCTTCCCATGCTTGAGGAGATGCTTCAGGTCATGGCTACTGTGCCCGGCTTGATTGTCATGTCCGTGGCCTTCACACATGTCGCCACACATCATTCCTCCGTGATCTCCATCAGCTCGAACAGTTTGGACATTAGCACCGAAGAGTACGACTGATCCCCATACGAGGATAGCTGCATATCTAGAAGCATTCATCATGACTGGTTCCTCCTATATTCGTTGTGTCCTTGATTGACCCCGCCCCTTCTCTCATTTGGAGCGGTCTTGCTCTTGTGTTGTGTCGTGCCGCGTTCGCCCATTCATTACAAATCCAGAACCACCATCTTGCGGTGGAATCGCATAATCACGTTGGGATCCGGCGCCAGACGCATCGGAGCTTCGTCCTTGCCGTTGTAGGGCAACAAATTCAGTACGTACCGGAGGCTTTCCAATCTCGCCGCCTGTTTGTCATTGGCCTTCACGATAATCCAGGGACTGAATGTCGTGTGCGTCTTGCTGAACATTTCCTCTTTGTGCCGGGTATAGGAATCCCACAGCTCTTGCGCCTTGTCATCGACCGGGCTCAACTTCCATTGTTTGAGCGGATTCTGCCGGCGCGCGTCGAATCGCTTCGCTTGCTCCTCCTTGGAGATGGAGAACCAAAACTTGATGATCGTCACGCCGTCTTCGTAGAGCATATGTTCGAATTCAGGAACCTGCTGCAGAAACCGCTGGTGCTCCTTCTTACTACAGAATCCCATCACCGGTTCGACCACCGCCCGGTTGTACCAACTACGGTCGAAGAACACGATCTCGCCCTTGTTGGGCAGCTGGCGGATATAGCGCTGAAAGTACCACTGCCCCCGTTCTTCATCCGAGGGTTTGGGCAGCGCGACCACCCTCATGGCGCGAGGGTTCAGATGCTCGGTGAATCGACGGATCGTGCCGCCCTTCCCTGCCGCATCGCGCCCTTCGACCAGGATCGCAATTCGTTCACCCTTGTTCTGCACCCACCGTTGGAGCCTGACCAATTCAACTTGTAATTGCCGCAATTCTTGCTCATATAGCAGCGTCTTGCGCACCTCCTCGATATCGACGGCTTTGCTCTCGAGCAATTGGATAAAACCTTTTCTCGTATTGACCCTTCGGAGATCATCCTCGGTCAAGGCACTGCCCAATTCGCCGATACGCCCCAGCCCCTGGCCGACAGATCCGGTGCGCGGGAGTCGATAGCCGTCCCCTTCCCGCGGCACCATCGTGGGAATGGTCTCCAGCTCATTGCTCTCATCGATGTCCGCCTCATCCCGCCGGCCAGCTCGACCCTTTGACTTCCCTGCCGATTCGCTATCGGTTGCCATACAGAGCTTCCTTTCTTCGCCGCGCTATCAGAATGCCACGTTGCGGTCACGTTCGGCGACGGCCTTGATATAGTCTGTCATGCCCTTGATCGTCGCGCCAGAAACAAGTTCTCCCGCACCGATCTGACGCGCAACCGCGCAGGCTCCGCAGACCCAGATGGGGATATTCGCCGTTTGCACGGCTGCCAATAGATCTTTCAGTGGCGTCAGATTCACCCCCGTCACATGATCCGCAGTTCCTTTGCGCCCAAGCGTGACCGCTTCATTCCAGAGCCAAAGCACAACCTCGTGCCCTTGCTCTTTCGCAACCTTCGCTGCCATGAACGGCAACGTTGCCATGGTCGGATCATCAGTGCCTCGGCTGCCGGAAATAATAAATGTCGCCATGTTTTCCTACTCCTTGACGTTCACGTTTATTTCCCCCAAACTTTATCCCTTTACCCCTACACCTTCCCCCCTTACCCCTCTACTTCGCCAGCGACCGAACATAGTGAATCAGTTGCCACACCTGCTCATCAGGCAACCCGGCAAACGACATCATCCCTGTTCCAGGCGAGCCGTTCTTGATGACCCAGAACAGATGACCATCGGGAATGTCTTTCATCATCGAACTACACGTGAAATTCCTGGGCGGGGGCACCAAGGCTGCTCCCATGATACCCTTCCCGTCACCCTGTTCTCCATGACACATCGCACAAGCCACTGGTTGGGCTGTCTTCAAGTAGAGTGTCTTCCCTGCCTGAATCGCTCCGCTTGAAGCAGGAAGCAGATTCGTCTTGGTCAAGAATTCGTCCGGCGCCTGTGCCGTCTTGCGCGGTTGCACACAGGTTACCCCTGCTCCCCCCCTTTGGGCAGCCGCCATATCCGGGACACCTTTGAAGGTCGTCTTCAGATACGCGATCACATCGGCCACGCCCTGCTGACCAATCGTCAAATTCCAATAGGGCATATTCGGAGATTTGCCTATTGCCACTCCGCCATGATTGATGACGTTGTACAAATACTCACTCGGAAGCTTCTCAAATGGAATGTTGGCATGAATCGCCGGCTTAGGTTCCAGGCCGGAAGCCGCCGGTCCGTCCCCTTTGCCCGTCGCTCCGTGACATTGCGAACAATATTCTTTATAAATCACCTTCCCGCGATCCACGCTGGCCATCCCGAACTCCGGGCTCGTCCAGGGCTCGTAATACTTGAAGTCCTTCACGCCCTGCACCATGAGGAAGCCGATCACTGCGCGGAGCTGTGGCTCCGTTGCATCAGCGAGGAACTCGCCGCTATGCGGCACGAAGTCTTGCGGATTCAGTCCGAAACGGAAGAGCCAATCCTGGTCGTACCTCTGTCCAGCCGCCACGAGCGATGCGCTCTGCGGGCCGCCGATGAACTTACCGTTCTCTTCGATCACGTGACAACCGAGGCAGGCGTGCGCCTTGTAGGCCATGCCACCGAATGCAGCATCGAACTTCGTCACCTTCGAAAGATCGAACGCTCCGACCTTCACGCGAGGATCCTTGTTGTGCTCAGCAAAGTAGTCGGCGATGGCATTGGCCTCCGACTCGGTGACCATCGGATGTTTCGACGGAACTTCGGTCAGATCCCATCGATAGCCCTTCGCATACAAGGGCGCTTCTTTGCCCGTCAGCCACCGGATCAACCAGGGCCGCTGATACTTGCTGCCGGCCCAGATCAGGTCGGGCGCCTTGAGATTGAAACGAGAATCGGCCTGACCTTCCAGCCTGTGACATTGCACACAGGTCTGCTGAATGATTTCTGTCGCTCGCGACTGATCGCTCGCGACCGACGGACTAGGGAGCGAGATTAGCCCCAGCAATGCGAGTACTATGCTTCCAAGAGCCACCCGGTTTCTCACATTCATGTCACCGCTCCTTTCACGATGGTTTCTCCCCCACGGTGATGGGAGTTGAGTTCGATCGCCACGCCGGCAGGCACCGCAAGGGATTGATGCACGGTGCAGCCATGTGCCACTTTAAGGAGCCGCTCGCTGTGTTCAGCCGTGATGCGATGCGGCAAGTGAATCGCCAATGTCACCTGGCCTACCCGATGAGGCTGTTCTGCCATGGTCCATTCCGCTTCGACGCTCAACCCTTTGGTCGAGATCTGATGGCGGTCGCAGTAGCGGCCCACGAAATAACCGACACAACTAGCCAGTGAACCGACGAAGAGTTCGACAGGGCTCATGCCGGCATCCTGCCCCCCATCCTCGACCGGCTGATCGGTCACGACGCGATGCTTGCCGCTCGTGATGTCATGCCGAACCCCGCCATGATATGAGACTATGAGTTTCATGACGGCTCTCCTGACGTTTAACGTTTTGCGCCTAATATGGCGAATCGGAAGGCTTGCCGCCCTTCGGCCAGTCGTTCACTTTTCCAGGAAAATCAGGCCTTGGCTGGGCATTGATGTACGCCGCTACATCGTAGGCGTCATCGTCCGACAGACTCCAACCCCAGCTGCGAGGCATGTTCGATTTGATAAAAGCAGCGGCCACGCTCACCCGCGCCATATCTGCGCCACTGGTGTAGGACTGGGGCCCCCAGACCGGCGGCGCCGCCATCGTGCCCAGGCCGTCGGAGCCGTGACAGAAAACACATTTACTCGCAAACACTTTCTTCCCGTTCTCTGAATCGATTGGGCGCCGTGACTGAATGAACTGGAGACCCCGCCAAGGTATTTTCGCACCGCTCGGCACTCCGCTTGAGAGCCAGGTGATATAGGCCACGACCGCCTGCAGCTTAGAACTATCCGGCGGGAACACTTTCCCATTCAGGCTCCGCTGCATGCACTCGTTCACACGATCTGCGAGCGTATTCACCCGATCGTTGCGGGAGCGGTACTCGGGGTAGACGGCAGCAAGGCCAACGAAAGAGGCAGCGTTCGGATTAAGCCCGCCGTCGAGATGACAGTTGGTACAGTTCAGGCGATTGCCGACATAGGGTTTGGCATATTCTTGTGTATTGACGACAATCTCATAGCCAAGCCGGATCTGTTCACCCATTTGACTGCCTGGAATGGTTTCCGGTGAGGGAGGAGCGAAGTCGATCGCAACATTGCCGACCTGGTCAGTCATCTGAGGCTGACCGGCCTTGACCCGAGCATTCTCGCCTGAACAGCCCAGGAGCAGAGTGACCCATAGAATAGTCGGCAACAGCCGCATCATACCGTCCCCTTGTGCCAAGACTGTGCCACTTTCAAGAGGATCCGGCCTATCCTTTTCTCCTTTCAAATCACATAATTGGTCTAAAGCTCCAATCCCCCTGCAGCGAAAAGCCACAGCGCCGATTTCGCGATTGTTGCGAGATGCTACAGAAGAAATCAGAACCAGGCCCGCACGCCCACCACAAATCGAATCTGACTTGGGTTGCCCCCCTCTTGTCGCACGAGAGTGGCGGTCTCGCCGAAACTCCTGTCGAGGGAGATGCCGACATAGGGGGCAAACTCGCGCCGGAATTCATAACGCAACCGCCCCCCGAATTCGAGGTTGTTGAGCCCGGAACCAGTCGTGAATTCCTCGACTCGTTGAACGGCGGCGTTGGTCTCGAAGCGGGTCTGGAGAATCAGCCGTTGCGTCAGCAATAGGTCTTTCGTGAATGCCAGCCTGGCGGACACCGCGCCGTTCTGATCGATGAACAGAGAAGACTCGAATTCGTAGTTGTATGGGACAAGCCCTTCAATTCCTATCACACCGAGCCCACGGGTCACGTTGTGCCCGCGGAATGTTTGTGTCTCGACGCGCGGACCGATCTGAAAATCGTAATATTTCTGGATAAACCGGCCATACAGGAGTTGAAAGTCCACGTCGTAGTCTGCTTTGAAGGCGGTGTCCTTCTGCCCTTCGCTTTTGAACCAAACTCGGTTGTAGTCCCCGCCGTACCAGCCCTCGATATCCCACCGGTAATCGTCATGCCCTTGACTCCCACCTGTTCTCGGACGGTATTCGAGGACGTCGATGAGAGTGAATAGACGATGCTCCTGATCGTTGACAGGAGCAGGCCAGTCGCCTGGCGTGGAAAGCTTAGACCGAGTGCCTTCCTGCTTGGCAAAAGAACCGACGGTCACAGAGGCCTTGGAAGCGGTCGGGCCGGCTGGCGCCTTTCTGTTTTTGGCCGTATCAGTCACCGTTGACTTCTTTGGAGCCATGGGGAAGTCGATCGAAGGTTGTGCCGCGACGATCGCCAGGATGATGCCGTCGCTGAGCAAGAAGGCCAAAACGGCTGCACAGAGGCTTGCGGAGAATCTGGCAAGAGAGATTGCGCCTCTCATCATTCCGACACCTCGACAACGCGGAACATCCCCGCGTCCATATGGAAGAGTAGATGGCAGTGAAACGCCCAGGGCCCATGGGCATCTGCCGTGACGGCAACGGACAGCCGCTCCGCCGGCTTGACCACAACCACGTGCTTGCGTGGCAGGTATTCGCCTGCTCCGTTTTCCAGGTGCATCCACATGCCGTGCAGATGGATTGGATGCTCCATCATCGTATCGTTCACAAAGGTCAAGCGCACCCGCTCGCCATAGCGAAAGCGGATCGGATCTGGGGCTTCTGAATATTTCTTGCCGTCGAACGACCATATGTACCGGTTCATGCTGCCGGTAAGATGCAACTCAATTTCCCGCTCCGGTTCCCGCTGGTCAGGATAGGGCGCCAGACTTTTCAAATCGGTGTAGAGCAGCACCCGCCGCCCACTGCCCTCCAGTCCTCTACCTGGTTCCCCCAACCGGTTCCGCGAATACTCGGCCACCATTTGATTACCAGGACCATGATCGTCCGGGCCATGCTTGACAGGCTCGGCGCCGGGTATCTTCGAGCGGCTTTGAACGCCCGCTTCCACGTCCGGCATCGCATGCATGTCTCGCATGGGCGGTGCTCCCGGATCATGTTGCCTATGTTCACTGTGGGAACTTTCGCCAGAAGGTTTCTTCTCAGGGATGTTGCCGGATGGTTCCAAGTCAGGCATGGTCTTGACGCCATGGGAGTTCTTCATACCCCCCATGTCCATGCCCTCCATACTCATGCCCATATCCTCCATCGTGCGGAGCGGTCTGGGCCGACGTTGAGGAATTGCCGCAACCATGCCCGATCGAGGAGCGAGCGTGCCGCTCGCATAGCCGCTGCGATCCATTGTCTCGGCAAAGATGGTGTAGGCGCGGTCCTCGGCAGGCTCGACGATCACATCGTAGGTTTCAGCCACTCCCATGCGAAGTTCATCCACCACGACGGGTTGGACGTTCTGCCCATCGGCCTGTACCACCGTCATCGTGAGCCCCGGAATGCGCACGTCGTAGAAGGTCATACTGGCCGCGTTAATCAATCGCAGCCGCACCCGCTCCCCTGGACGAAACAACCCCGTCCAGTTGCCGGCTGGCGACAAGCCGTTCATCAGATAGGTGAAGGTGTAGCCTGTCACATCTGCAAAATCGCTTGGGTCCATCCGCATTTGGTCCCACATCAAGTAGTTCTTGATCGCCGTCCATAAACCCATGCGCCTGACATCGGTCAAGAACTCGCCCGCCGCACGTTTCTGGAAGTTGTAGTAGCCTCCTTGCTTTTTCAGATTTGAGAACAGGGTTTCAGGTGATTCAAAACTCCAATCCGAGAGCATCACCACATAATCACGCTCGTAGCGAAAGGGCTCCGGCTCGATAGGATCGATGATCATCGGCGCATACATCCCCAAAAGCTCTTGGCCGCCCGAATGGCTATGAAACCAGTAGGTGCCGCTCTGCTTGATCGGAAAGCGATAGGTGAAGGTCTCGCCCGGCTTGATCCCGGCGAAGCTCACGCCAGGCACGCCGTCCACGGCGGGCGGCAGGAGCAACCCGTGCCAATGAATCGACGAACTGTCTTCCAGGCGGTTCGTGACATGCACGGTCGCCAGCTGACCTTCTTTCAGCCGAATGACGGGACCGGGGATGGTCCCATTGATCGTGATGGCAGGCGCAGTTCTGTCGTCAAGACGGAACAACTGCTCGCCGATCGTCAGATCGATAACATCTCCACTTAATGCGGTTTGTGAACCGGGATTGATGGTGGTGTTATCCAAGGCATAGACAGGGACGAGCAGTTCGGACGAGCCGAACAGTGCCAGTGCCGCTATGCAGTTCAACAACATCCGTCTGGCTATGGAGTCGGAGTTCATTTGTCTTGTTCGTGAGAGAAGGATCAAAATATATACTGCAAGGGCAGAGCAAGCCCTCGACAGGATATGAACGGGTAATCGTTTCACAATAACACCTCTGAATCTCATTGAAGAAAAATGTGGCATCGTCCGCTCAACCAAAGCGGCTGCGCGGCGAGCAAAGGCACTGGAGGTGTAGAATCAGATTCGGAGGACCGAGGAAGTCTCTATGGAGATGGGAACAAGAGAAGAGGCGCAGCTCCAGGAGCCGCGCGTCAGGGCCGAGGGAACAGTGCGCATGGAAGCAGAACCGAGCAAGATCGTCGCAGGATCGATATCCAAGACCAAACTGTTCTTTGTCTGACGTTCTGGGGACGAGGTAAGCGATGGCGGGCACATAGTGGCCCCCTCCATTGGACAGGTTTTTTCCTCTTCCACGAGCAGCGCCGCACCTCCCACCACCGAGAGATCGGGCAAGGTGCACATCGTGCCGATCACCTGGCACAAGACGAAGAAGAATGCCAGAGCAACGTATGTCGTATTCACTCGTCGAATCATGGAGTCACCCTGTTCTTGAAAGTCCGCTCACTTTCACCGCTCAGTCTGCGCAACGGAAACAAGCATGTCAAGTCTGCTCGACTCACCTCTACCTTGTTCAGCAATGGCGATGCCAGAAAGACCGGGAGAGGGGTCTAGTACGCACCTCATAGATTCCATAAGCTTATGTGAGCCAGCAGCCCACGCCTCGAACCTCATAGTTCGATGGCGTTGAGACATTTCGGGTCAGTCTCTATACCGATTTCTGTGGCGAAGCGCCTCACACCTCTCAAGACCGCACACGTGATTGATCCCGCCCATTCCAGCAACATTACTCATTACTCCAGAAAACCTGTGCTAACTGAAATAGCAGGAGCTCGTCAAAGCTTAATGGCCCAGAGTTGGGCTCTGATAATCTGGGGGTCGTGACAAGTAAGAACCGGAGAAAACAAGTTAGACCTGTCTATTACACGATTTTCCCCCTCAGCCCGTGACTCCTTCGCATCATTCCAACGCGCTCACGGCTACGAGATGAAAACGGGCGGGATCGGATCGCCATCCCTTGGTATCACGCTAAAGCAGGAATTCACGACTCAAGATGTCCCGTTCTGCGCCCAGCCAATCTTCCAGGGTACAGCCTTCTCGGCAGCCCCTCTCAACATAGAGCTCATAGGCCCGTGTGGATCCGTGGGCCTCGGCCTGCCGGTGCTGGGAGATCCACGGATACAATACGTTGTCCGGAGTCCCCAGGTCCCGACAGACCTGGGGCACCGGATGGACGAACTCTCGCACCAACCGCACCGCCTCACGCTTACTTAAACTCCTCGGTATACCGACGTTGAGTTCTTGCTGGCATGATCACCTCCAATTTCACAATTCTCCCCCTATCGAGGTATTTGTAAAATCATGGGAAGGGCACACTTCAACATCGATTCGCACCAGCATGACCTATATGGGTCACTGGTTCTACTTCATCATGTCGCGATGCATCTTGGCAAACTGGTCGGCTTCTTCAGCAGTCTTCGTATAGCTACTGATAAGTAGCTCGCAGTGCCGAGGAATATCCGTTTTCCCTCCCAAACCAGCCATACCTCGGACGAAGCTTGGGCTTTTTGCATACTCTGCTTGCATAACCGCCATGTCCTTCGCCTTTTGCCGACTAGTAGCCGCTTCCTTCTCATACCAGGCTGTCATTCCAGCGTGATCAGTTATAGCAGGCATAGAGTCGGCAGCACTCGCGGTCGTCGCAAAGGTGACTAACCCTCCCAGCAGCAAACCACACAAAACACTACGCTGAATCCATTGCTTCCAAATCGTCATGATGCCCTCCTGTTAGTGTGAGTGATACCCCTTCATGCCGCCATCCGCCGATCCTTCTCGAATGCTCAAGGTATAACCGTAATGCCGATTCATGCCTGGCAACATCATATTTCGCTTCTATCCACCGTCCCCAAGCTGAGATTTTCCTCGTATTCCATAACGGCTTTCCCATCATTCGGTTCATCTGCACCATCGTGATTCAACCTGCTCGAATACGGTCACAACAAACGCCCTGTGGCCCGCTGCGGATGCGGAAGCGCCCCCGAAGATCTCCGGCATCTCCGACGGTTTTAGTTCTGTGATACCCAGCAGCTTCCGGCCTTCGGAGCCGAAGTGGCTACTTCGGCGGAGTAGGCTGCTGCGGGGAGCTTCATTCCAAGACACTGACGCACCTCTTTATAATATAGACGTTGAGGACCCTCCAGCATTACAGTTGGAGGTCCCCGCGCGCATGCCGCACCCGGTAGGTTGAGGCGATCAACGCAACACCATCTGCGGTAAGGTGGAGTTGGGAAGGGTGCTCAAGAAAGAATTAGTCGGACATCTCCGATTCCGGTGCAGGATGCGGCATGCGCAAAGCGCGAGCACGACTTGTCAGCCGCGCTTCACCCTGTTCGTGAAGGTGCAGGGGGAAGACACCACCAGCGTGGTGACGGCACGGGCACGCAGATGCGACAATTACCAGCAGCATTGCCCCGGTCATAAACCTGGGATCGAGGAATGGAATTGGCCCAGCACAAACGATTGACGGGCGATACCACGGTGCAGGTCTATTTTTGTGACCCACAAAGCCCGTGGCCGCGGGGCACGGATGAACGTACGAACCGCTTGCGGCGTGAGTACTTCCTGAAAAGCACAGACCTGTCTCGCGATTCCCAAGCAGACTTGAACGCGATCGCATGACGCTTGACTCAGCGTCCATGGAAGACGTTCGGGTTTCAGATGCCTGCGGCTGTGCTGAAGACAACTGTTTCAAGCACCGCTTAAACCTACCGCCGGCTTTTCATCGTCGGAAACGCAGACACATCACACGTGCAGTCCCGACAATCGCGCTTACAGCACCGACCGCAAAAGCGCACTAAACGTGCTCGTAAGACTTGGCGTGCTCGATGTAACTGCACCCTCACATTATTGCGGGTGATGCCTAAATCTTGTGCGACCGTTTTGGATGATTCGCCCCCGAGATCAATACGCCGGATGAGTTCGGCATGACTTGGCCGCAGGCTGGGCAGAATCGCGTATGCGCAACAGCACAGGTTGCTGGCGACCTCCTCAAATGGAGGCACCTTGCCATGGCCTGAGTGAATGAGGGCCTGGCTATAGGCTTTCCTTCCCCTCTCTTCGACCGCGCGCTTCCGCAGATAGTCAACCAGGGCATGTCGGAGAATGCTGTAGAACCAAGCCACTGCATCCTCACGACGCCGCAGCGAGGATTGACGTTCTATGGCTCGGAGAACACTCTGCTGGAAGAGATCCTGCACAACGCCATCATCCCCAACGCGTTTGCGCAAAAACGATAGGATGGCGGCCCTCGCATTCTGGATTTGTTGGATCGGGTCCTGCCCACTATGAACTTGTGCACGCCTATTGGTGCTTTGGTTGCTGCGCCTCACCATGACCTGACCACTCCCTGCCCAACAGTGCTCACTTGCCTAGCTAAGATGCCCCTTCCTTCACATCGACTCGCAGGCTTCGCTGTACAACTCGACTCGGTTTCGCCCCCTGCGCTTGGCGTGATACATGGCCTGATCCGCGCGTGTCACGAGCGTCTCGACTTGATCGATTTCCGGAGATAACATGACGACCCCGATGCTGACCGTTACCGAGGTGGAACGATGTTCCCACGAGAACTGTTCCTGTGCGATTTTCAGCCTAATGCGTTCGGCAATCTGCAGGGCGCCGGATTGATCGCACTCCACCAATCCGATCACAAACTCCTCACCCCCGTAGCGGCCCATGATATCGGACGGACGGATGATTCCCCTGGCCGACTGCACCACGTGGAGCAGCACGTGATCACCGAACACATGCCCATGCCGGTCATTGATTTCTTTAAAGTGATCCACATCGAGAAACAACAATGCAAACGGATGCTGATAACGGCGGCTCCTGTGAAACTCCGTGGCCAGCGCCTCCATCAGGGCGCGCCGGTTGTCCACCGGCGTGAGAGAGTCCCGCCTGGAGAAGTCTTCAAGCTGCCGATGGGCGGCGTTCAGTCGATGCAGGCTGTCTTCCAAACGCTGCATCGTCGCATGGTAATAGGTCTCCACGACAAAGATCTCATCGAGTGTGATGATCTTATTCAGCGTGAGGACCAATGAGGACAGCCTGCTCGCGTCTCCAGAATAACGAACCGCAAGGCGTCGGAGGATTAATTCATAGAGCTTGTGGTACGCCCCCAAATACCATTTCTGCTTGAGTCCGACTCGTTCGTGCGTCAATCCGATTCGAAGCCGCCCCTCCGCATACTCGACACAGTCGGCGGATAGTCCAAGGCTGAGTAAATACTGGCGTTGTGTCCCCTTGAGTCGCTCCACGAGCGCCTGGTCTGACAGGATCCCGCGCAACTCCTCGAATTGCAGCAAGTGGTCGTAAAATTCTCCGATGATCTCGTCGATATGCGAAGAAACCACGTCGTGAATCTCGACGAGATTCCGCCCGTCTTGTTCACCAAAGGAGAGAAACGCCAGCCTGGTCTGCAGTTCCTTCCCTGTGATCTGCAGTTGATCGCACAGACTGCTCGCCGCCTGCTCGCCCTGCTGTTCAGCCATATGGACTTTCACTCGCACGATGCGCAAGCCTTGATGCCATATGTCTCGCCCCTGCCTCGGCAGAAGACGTAAAGCGTGAAACGTGAGACGTTAAACGTAACAGGATAAAAACTAGCGTCGGGAATGATTCATTGTTGGTCACTTTGCTCGTTTCACCTTTAACGCTCTGCCGAGAATCGATACATGTCATGGCACGCCGTGCAACGGGCAGTCATGCTTGAGAGGCGCTGAAGAATCTGTTGTGGCGTCTTTTTCTGGACGATCGCATCCGCCAGCGCGTCCATATCGTGATGGATCGACATGCCCATTTGCTTGAACGGCAGCGGCAGCTTCGCCATCAGCGCCGGGTTCACGTCTTCCGCCATACCCATTCCAGCCGAACGGGCTGCCTGTTCAATCTGCGCTCGAGTTGCCTCCTGATCCTGGCCGGCCAGGCCTGTGACCACGCCATGAACCGCCTTCAAAAGCATCCGCATCTCGCCCAGGATCAAGTCTCGCTCTGCCGGTGCCAGCACGATTTGCATCCGTCCATCTGTGCCCTGCGTCGTCCACCCCTGCACAAAAAACCAGCCAGCAGCCCCAATCGTCACGATCCACAGCCCCAACGCTATCCGGCAGAGCAGCGATCTCATCGAAGCCCGCTGCCCATGCCACCGGCTCTTTCTGGAGCCAGCGTTCGAACATAGGCAAGCACATCCCAAATCTCATCGTCTGTGAGTGCTTCCCTCCAGGCTCCCATCGCGGTATTCTGCTTGCCGTCATGCACACTCTTAAATAACCTCGCATCCAGCTTCCCTTGAACTGCCATGGAGGTGAGGTCAGCGACCGGAGGAGTGAACTTCATCTGCCCATCCCCCTTACCCTCGACCCCATGACAACGGATGCAGATCGTCGAATAGATGACTCTGCCGCTCAGCACATCACGCTCCGGCTGAGACACGTTCAATTCTTTCAAACTTGCGCCTCCGGCAAACGCCAGCAGCGCAACTCCGACCAATACAGCTTTCATTTCGTTGCCTCCTTAGTCCGCACAGAGAGGTACCGCGAGACAACTCCAAGTAGATTGAGGCACCCTCACGGCTGCGAGGATTTTGCGTCCCTCAGCGTTCGCACATAGTCCAGGACATTCCAGATATCATCATCATCGGACAGTGCACCTTTCCAGGCTGCCATTGCGGTGTTCGGTTTGCCCCCATGAATACGACGAAATAACGTGTGGGCGAGTCGACTCTGAACGGCATCCGAACTAAGATCCGCCGGGGGCGGAACGAGCTCAATCCCCGGCGACCCTTTCCCATCGGCCCCATGACAATGAATGCAGTGGTTCACATAGATTTCCCGCCCGTTGACCGGATCACCCAATGATGCCCAGGGAGAGAGATCCTTGAGTCCGAAGCCACTGGAACATCCAAACGAGATGATCCCCATCAAAAGACTGAGCACGATTCCGGCGAAACGCATACTCCACTCTTCCTTTTCCTAGGAGCCTGCCAGGAACATTGCGAGTGCTGTGCCATCACAAACACTAGATCGACCGCCGGAATACTGATATCTACCAGTGAGTTAGCCTGTGAAGGGTGCCTGCGTCTGACGACGCGATCCGCAGTGGCGAAAAATACCCCGACGAGAATCTGGTCACTGTCGCAAGACGCCACAGAAACGAGAATGTCAACGGTCACTCGTCAATCGATAGATAAAACCGGAAATTCTATTTTCCGCGTCTGGAATGAAATTCACCGGCGGTAGCAGGTTGTTACACGAGTCTCAGTGTGTTTCCGTCAAGATTTTTTTCGCCTCAGCAACCGTAAGCACGACCGTCAGCGGGTCGATGGGTGAGGCTATAAAACCGCATCCCTCATAGAATCGCTTGGCTGGCTCTGAGATCGCATGGACAAGAATCGCCCGGATACCGGCAATCTCCGAAGCCTGTACTGTGCGCAACACCGCGTCACGCAGTAATCCTTTGCCGATGCTTCGTCGCTGGAGGCTCTTATCGACCGCAAGTCTTCCGATCACCATGACTGGCAACGGGTCAGGCATATTACGCCTCACCCGTCCAGGCGCTTCCGCATGCGCAACTGCGCCGACAGCAAGCGTGTAGTACCCAACAACAGTCTTGCCTATACAGACAACATATGTGCGCGAGGCTCCGCTCGCTTCGTTGTGAAGGGCACGCCGGCGCAACCAGTCATCCAGTACCGGCTCTCCGGAATCAAAGTCCGAGAGGTTATGTGCAGCGGACAATTTTCCTGGCGGACTGATTGCATCAAGGTCCGCACTCATTTGTCCCACACGGCCTTGGTCCGAAGGAAACGTTGAAGCTTCGGGTTACGCGTGGGTGGGCAGTCGAGCAGAGCGGTAAACCGTTGAAATATATCCCGAGGGAGCGCAAAGTATCGCCGATCCAGCAGCACGGTTTCCGCTTCCCGGCATGCGATGTCGAGCATGAAATCAGACCGGCTTCTACCGAGCGCTTCCGCCGCCCGGTCGATCAAGGCTTTCTGTTTATGACTGGCGCGGAGGTTGATGGTCTTCCCACGCCCCCCGACAGCTTGGGTTCCCGAATGCTTCATGTGACGACCTCCTTGTATAGGCAGTCACTATATCAAACTGTGCGCACACTGTACACACATACATTCGTCCTAATACTGGGTCTTGCATGCCTATCCCCAGTGGCGCGTGCTGCCGACGGGAGCAGACCGCAGATCGACCCACAGCTCCAGCGCCCACAGGATATTCCCTTGGAACGGCTGGAGCGACCGCTCTGGAGACCGAGCGATTCTATAACGGCCATCGACCTGAATAGAGCGTCGATCGAGCAGCTCGTTACGTTGCCTGGCGTGAGCGCACCGGTGGCCCAACAGATCATCGAGGGCCGGCCCTATCATGCAAAGACAGATCTGTTAGAGAACCACATTCTGCCGGACGCCGCATATGAGCGGGTCAAAAACCTTATCACCATCGAATGAGATTCGGTTAGCGATCCCGCTTCAATAGAGGACATACCGGTAAAAGACTTTCTTCGCTACTTCAGCCGCGGCGACATATCCGACGACGATGCAGAGCAATGCCGCCAGGAACAGCGGCGGCAACGGCACGAACCCCAGCGGCCCGCGCAACGGCGTATAGGGCAACAGCAGCGTCAGTCCTACGACCGCGAGCGTGGCAACCAGCAGGCCACGGCTCGGTCTGCTGCGAATGAACGGCCGACGAGTCCTTACGACCAGGACGATGATCGAAGCGGAGATCACCGACTCCACAAACCACCCGGTTCTGAATTCCTCGACACCGGCGTGAAAGACAAAGAGCAGCACCGCGAAAGTTAGATAATCGAAGATGGAACTCACGAGACCGAACGTGAGCATGAATTTTCGAATGAAGGCGATGTTCCACCGCCTGGGCCGATCGATCAGCTCTTCATCCACGCGATCACCGGCAATGGTCATTTCCGGAATGTCGGTCAGGAGATTGGTCAATAATATTTGCTTGGGCAGCAGAGGCAGAAAAGACAGAAAGAGCGATGCCCCCGCCATGCTGAACATATTGCCGAAGTTCGCGCTGGTCGCCATAAAGACATACTTCAACGTGTTGGCGAACGTCCTCCGCCCTTCCTGCACGCCGTCGACCAGGATGCCAAGATCTTTTTCCAGCAACACGATATCCGCCGCTTCTTTGGCCACATCCACCGCACTCTCGACGGACACGCCGACATCCGCCGCGTGCAATGCCGAGGCATCGTTGATGCCGTCGCCCCCATAGCCTACGACGTGGCCTGCCTTTTTCAAGGCCAGGATGATCCGCTCCTTCTGATTCGGTTCGACCTCGGCAAACACATGGACGTCATTCACGCGCGACACCAGCGCTTCGTCGCTCATCTGCCGCAAATCCTCGCCGGTCAACAGATTTCCATTCGACAAGCCTATCGCCTGTCCGACATGAGCCGCGACGAGACGATTGTCGCCGGTCACGATCTTCAAAGTGACACCCAGGCTCTTGAGGCGGCCAATCGTCTCAACGACGTCGGCCTTGATGGGATCTTCGAAAACCAGAAATCCCAAGAACGTCATATCCGTCTCATCGTCTTTGGTGATGCCCTCTCGTGCGCCCATCTCGCGAGAGGCGAGCCCGAGCACCCGCCATCCCTGGCCGGCCCACTGCGCCATCTGCGATTGGATTGCATCTCGCACGGTAACCAGCCCAACCAACGTGCCGTCCGCAGTCTCGGCGGTTGAGCAGACGGTCAGCACATTCGCCAGGGCCCCCTTGGTGACCATGAGATGGGCGGTCGGCGTCGCGACTAACACGGACAATCGTTTGCGGACGAAGTCGTAGGGCTCTTCATCCAATTTCCGATAGGGGGAGAGATCGAACGAGCGAGCAGTACGGATGGCTTCGTCGATCGGATTATGAAACCCGGTTTCGAAACTCGCATTGAGCGCGCCGTGCAAGAGCACCCGTTCACTCGGATTCCCCGTGATATCGCAGGCAGCCTTCAGGCGGACAAGTCCTTCAGTCAATGTCCCTGTCTTGTCCGAGCAGAAGACAGTCATGCTCCCGAAATTTTCGATCGAGGCCAAACGCTTCACAATCACTTTCTGCTGGGCCATGCGCTTGGCCCCATGGGCCAAATTGATGCTGATGATGGCCGGCAGCAACTGCGGGGTGAGGCCGACCGCGAGTGCGAGGGAGAATAAGAAGGCTTCGAGTACGGGCCTGGCCAGATACACGTTGACCGCGAAGATGGCGACGACCAACACGACGGTCACTTCCAAGAGCAGATAACCGAATTGCCGGATGCCTCGCTCGAACTCCGTCTCCGGCGGCCTGAGGTGCAGCCGACCTGAGACCTTGCCGAACTCCGTGTCCGACCCAATGTGCACCACAAGCGCCGTACTGTTTCCGCTGACGACATGGGTCCCGAGAAAGAGACTATACGGTCATGCTCCCGAAGTTTTCGATCGAAGCCAACCGCTTCACAATCACTTTCTGCTGGGCCATACGTTTGGCCCCATGGGCCAAATTGATGCTGATAATGGCCGGTAGCAGCTGCGGAGTGAGGCCGACCGCGAGAGCGAGAGAGAACAGAAAGGCTTCGAGCACGGGTCTGGCCAGATACACGTTGACCGCAAAAATGGCGACGACCAACACGACGGTTACTTCCAAGAGCAGATAGCCGAATTGCCTAATGCCTCGCTCGAACTCCGTCTCGGGCGGCCTGAGTTGCAATCGGCCAGAGACCTTCCCAAATTCCGTGTCCGACCCAATGTGCACCACCAGCGCCGTACTGTTTCCACTGACAACATGGGTTCCGAGAAAGAGACTATTTGTCCGTCGAGCCAGGGGACTGTCGATCGGCAGGACGCCGCAGATCTTCTCGACCGGATAGGTTTCTCCCGTGAGCGTCGCTTCGTCCACGAACAGGTCTTTCGATTCAAGCAGCAGACAATCGCCGGGGACTGTATCGCCCGCTCTGAGCAGGACGACATCGCCCGGCACGACCTCATCGACCGGCACAGAAGCCTGGCTTCCATCGCGCAACACATCCGCTTTGACTTGCACGATCGCGAGCAGGCTGGCCACTGCTTGGTTCGCGCTCCGTTCCTGCCAGAACCCGAGCAGGCCGCTGGCAAGCACGATTAAAAGAATGATCGCCGTGTCGGTCGGATCAGCCAGAAAGAAGGCCAGCCCCGCGGCTGCCAGGAGGATGAGGATGATCGGGCTGGTGAATTGCCGAAATAGCAGTTCGTAGGTAGACAGCCGGCTCTTCGGTTTCAAGAGAAGATGCGCATCGCGCAGATGTCGCCGTCGCGCCTCATCGCCGGAGAGTCCTTTGGGGCCTGAGTCGAGTTGCTTCAGGGCCTCAGCCGATGGGCTGCTCCAAAAACTCGACGTATGAGACATCGTAAGAAAAATCCTCTCGGGCAGCTCAGACATTCAGGAGCTTTGTCACGCTCCACAGAAGAAGCAACGTATACACGCTCCCGAAAAACCACGGAAAACTGATGGCGCGATGGGCCCACCATTGACGGTGCTGGCGGAAAGCCCAGTTCGGTTCAAACACCGGTGGCTCATTCCGCCGATCCTCGATCGGCTGCTGGATCTCGTGGAGCCGGTGAAGATTTGTCAGCAGCTTCTCGTCGTGCCACTCAGGATCTAGCTCGATTCCCCTCAATCGCCATTCCCACAGCGCGTTCTGACCTGATAGCCTTCCAAGGACGATCGCCATTTGGAGACAGAGGAGAATCCCGAAGACACAAAGGAGCACGATCAGCACGGTGAAGGACAAAGCCGGCGATTCCCGCGACACGATCAGCCCGATTACTGCGACAAAAATCGAATTGGCCGTGAGATAGTTGGTCAGCATCGTGTGATAGTCCCGCACTCCGGATGTCCAGAGGGTGAGGAGGTGCTCGTACGTTGAGTTGGGGTCGGCTTTGGCTGATGCCATCATAGGCCTTTCATCCGAAAAGACCGTTGTCTGGTCTGTCTGGTTGATCTGGTTTGTTTTGTTTATCTGATTGATTTGGTTTATCCGGTTAGTTTTGTTCAACAAAAACCAGACAAACCAGATCAACCAGACAGACCAGATGAACCAGATCAGCACTCACCCTGTCCCGCTCCATCGCCAGTTGCGGATCTCCGGCATGTCTTCGCCATATTTGGCGATGTACTGTTTGTGCTCGAAGCGTTTGTCGCGGAGGGCCTGTTTGGCATAGTCCGCGTGGGAACCGTGCAGGGGTATCCGGTCGATGACGTCAGCGACCAGATGAAAACGATCGAGATCGTTCATCACCACCATATCGAACGGGGTCGAGGTCGTTCCTTCTTCCTTGTATCCTCGCACATGCAGGTTCTTGTGGTTGGTCCGCCGGTAGGTCAGGCGGTGGATCAACCAGGGGTAGCCGTGAAAGGCGAAGATGACCGGCTTGTCCGTCGTAAACAGGGCATCGAAGTCCTTATCGGCCAATCCGTTCGGATGCTCATTGGTCGGTTGCAGCTTCATGAGATCTACGACGTTGACCACGCGTACTTTGACGTCGGGCAGATAGGCGCGCAGCAACGACACGGCCGCCAGCGTTTCCAGCGTGGGGACGTCGCCACAGCAGGCCATCACGACATCCGGTTCGCTGTTTCTGTCGTTGCTCGCCCATTCCCAGATGCCGATGCCTGCGGCGCAGTGTTTGAGCGCATCGTCCATGTTGAGCCACTGCGGGGCCGGTTGTTTGCCCGCCACGATGACATTCACGTGGTTGCGGCTGCGCAGACAGTGGTCGGTGACGGATAAGAGCGTATTGGCATCGGGCGGAAGATAGACCCGGATCACCTCAGCTTTCTTATTCACGACGTGGTCGATGAAGCCAGGATCTTGATGGCTGAATCCATTATGATCCTGCCGCCAGACGTGGGAGGACAAGAGATAATTCAGCGAGGCAATCGGTCGCCTCCAAGGGATGTGGCCACAGACCTTTAGCCACTTGGCATGTTGGTTGAACATCGAGTCGATGATGTGAATGAACGCCTCGTAGCAGGAGAAGAACCCGTGCCGGCCGGTCAAGAGATACCCTTCCAGCCAACCCTGGCACTGGTGCTCGCTGAGCATCTCCATGACCCGTCCGTCCGGCGCCAGGTGGTCGTCGTAGGGATAGCGATCCGCCATCCAGGCGCGGTTGGTCACCTCCAGCACATCTTGCCAGCGATTTGAGTTGTTCTCGTCCGGGCTGAAGAGGCGGAAATTCCGGCTCTCCATGTTCAGCTTCATCGTATCCCGCAAGAATGTCCCCATGAGGCGGGTGGACTCGACATCCATGGCGCCTGGCTTTGTGACCTTGACGGCATAGTCGCGGAAATCAGGCAGACACAGATCTCTGAGAAGCAGGCCACCGTTCGCGTGAGGGTTCGCGCTCATGCGACGCGCTCCCTTGGGC
>NEWR02000009.1:0-23363 GCA_002869885.2 Nitrospira sp. CG24C | reverse complement strand
TTCGGACCGGTCCAGCCTTTGGGTGTCCGGAGCACGATCATGGGCCAGAGCGGCCGCTTCTTGACGCCGTCCCGTCGCGCAGCCGCCTTGATACGCCGAATATCCCGGACCACGGCATCAAGCGTCGCGGCCATGAGTCGATGCATCTTCCGGGGATCGTGGCCTTCGACGAAATAGGGGATGTAGCCGTACCCTCGAAAGAGATGATCCAGCTCGTCGTGACTGATACGGGCCAGGACCGTGGGATTCGCGATCTTGTAACCGTTCAGATGGAGAATGGGCAGGACCACGCCGTCGGTGAGTGGGTTAAGAAATTTATTGGAATGCCAACTCGTCGCAAGCGGGCCAGTTTCCGCTTCACCATCGCCAACCACGCAGGCCGCGATTAGGTCGGGATTGTCGAATACGGCTCCGAACGCATGCGAGAGTGAATACCCCAATTCGCCGCCTTCGTGAATGGAGCCAGGGGTTTCCGGCGCGACGTGACTGGGAATACCGCCCGGGAAAGAAAACTGTTTGAACAACCGTTTCATGCCCCGTTCGTCCTGCGAAACGGTCGGATAAACATCGCTATAGGTCCCTTCAAGGTAGGCGTTTGCCACAATCCCAGGCCCACCATGGCCTGGTCCGGCGATATAGATCATGTTGAGATCCTGCTCCTTGATGACGCGGTTTAGATGCACATAGATGAAGTTCAACCCAGGCGTCGTGCCCCAGTGACCGAGCAACCGAGGCTTGATGTGGGCGCGCGTCAGCGGCTTCTTGAGCAAGGGATTGTCATAGAGATAAATCTGCCCAACGGACAGATAATTGGCCGCCCGCCAATAGGCATCGATCAGCGCCAGTTCATTTTTTCCTAATGCAGACTTCATGGCTGGTACTCCATACAGGAAAAGGCTCAGGCTAAGGCTAAGACGAAGACGTCAGCTCTTTTCTCAACCTTAACCTCGGCCTTAGCCTATCCTACTTACTCGCCGGCCTCTTCAGTACGCAGTCGAACGTGGCACGAGCAATTTCCATCTCTTCATCCACGCCTGCCACATAGCAGGCCAACGGTGCCCCTTCTTCGCTGATCTTCATCGGCTCACCGGAACTGATTTCTACGGCCGCTTGGTTGCGCAAGGGGTCAAGCCGTAACCCGCACCAGCCCATCCCCTCACAAATCCGCGCACGGACGACCGCAGACCGCTCGCCGATGCCGCCGCCGAAGACGAGAGCATCGGCTCCCCCCAGCACGGCCAGGTATGCGCCGATGTACTTACGCACGCGATAACAAAACATATCCACCGCCAATGCGGCGCGTGAATCCGGCTTGCCTTCGGCTGCCTTCAGGAGTTCGCGCATGTCGCGCGACAGACCAGACACCCCCAGCAGGCCCGAACGCTCGTTCAAGAGACGCTCGACCTCATCGACCGACAGACCTTCTCTCCGAACAAGATGCCCGATCACTGCCGGGTCCAGATCGCCCGATCTGGTCCCCATCATCAGACCTTCGAGCGGTGTGAACCCCATTGACGTATCCACCGAGCATCCCCGATCGATCGCTGTTGCAGAACAGCCATTGCCGAGTTGCAGCGTGATGAGCCGGAGTTCGGCAAGTGGACGGTTGACTGCTGCGGCGCAGATACCGGCCAATGCCGCATGGGCAATGCCATGAAATCCATAACGATGGATGCCGTGCTTGCGGGCCAGATCGAGATCGATCGCGTAGGTCGCAGCCCGCGGCGGGATCGAACGATGAAAGGCCGTATCGAACACGGCAACCATCGGGATGTGCGGTCCAAGAGCAGCACATGCGCCCTTGATCCCGGCGATCGATCCAGGATTATGAAGCGGAGCCCATTCAGCCAAACGATCGATTGCAGCCAGCACGTCGTCGTCGATCACGACCGGCTCTCGAAATTGCTCCCCTCCATGCACGACTCGATGTCCAACCGCGTCGACGCGGAGATCCCGCCCTTCAAGCTTGCTCGACTCTTCTAACATCTGCATCATGCTGCGGACCGCCTCAGCATGGGTCGAAACAGGGCCGGTTGCCTGGACAACCGTTTTCCCGGAGTGACGGAGCATCATCTTCGCCACAGGCCCGATTTCTTCTATGAATCCTTCATGCCGACTGCTCGCGATGAAGCGGGCGGCTGTCCTCGGAGATTCGTCAAACTCAACGACCTTGAACTTCAGAGAGGAGCTTCCGCTATTGATCGCCAACACATTCATCGTCGTCGCAGCGCCTTGATCAGTTCCATAATGAAGAATGGCAGAAAGCCCATGGCTCCCATTATGACCCAATCTTCGATCGGCAACGGGGCAATCTTGAACACCGGCGCGGCGGCCGGGATAGTCAGAACGGCAACTTGAATTCCGAGAGAGAGCGAAAAGGCCAAGAGGAGCGGACGATTGGTCCACAGGCCGACTTGAAACAGAGACAACCGTTCACTTCGGCAGTTGAACGCATGCACCAATTGCGCGACCACCATCACGGTAAATGCGACGGTCCTCGCTTGCTCGACCTCCTGATGGAGACCATACAGGCTATAGGCGAATGCCCCCAACGCGATCGCGCACAACATGACCCCTTGCGCCCCAATGGCCAGGAGTGTGCCGCCGTCCAATAACCGAGCGTCCGGTCGGCGGGGCGGCTGCTTCATCAGATCAGGCGACTTGGGATCCACGGCCAGAGCCAAAGCTGGAAATCCGTCCGTCACGAGATTCATCCATAGAATTTGAATCGGCAACAGAGGTAACGGAAGCCCGATCAACGCGGCGAACAACATCACAAGCACCTCGCTGACATTGCACGACAAGAGAAAATGGATGGTCTTGCGGATGTTGTCGAAGATACCACGTCCTTCTTCCACCGCCGCGGCGATTGAGGCGAAATTATCGTCCGTCACCACCATATCGGCAGCTTCTTTCGTCACATCGGTTCCGGTCACCCCCATGGCCACGCCGATGTCCGCCGCTTTAACAGCCGGAGCATCGTTCACTCCGTCGCCCGTCATGGCCACGATGGCGCCGCGTGCTTGCCAGGATTTGACGATGCGCAGCTTGTGCTCCGCCGAGACTCTCGCATAGACCGTCACCTGGTCCACGATCCGGGCAAGTTCATCGTCGGACAAGCGATCGAGCTCCACCCCCGACAACGACTGTATTGGGCCCTTCACCCCTCTCAGTTCTTCTGCAATCGCCACGGCCGTATCCTTGTGATCTCCCGTAATCATGACCGTCTGAATGCCGGCATCGTGACAGGCCTGAACAGCAACTTTCGCCTCAGACCGCAGCGGGTCTTTCATGGCCGCAAGACCAAGAAAGACCAGCCGTTCCTCCAATTCGTGAGCCTGATAGGCGTCAGGCTCACGATCCAATCGCCGATGGGCCATCCCCAGCACACGCAACGCCTGATGCGCGAATGCCGCATTGGCCTCAAGAATGGAGGCACGAATGGATTCCGTCAGAGCTTCGATCGTACCGTCCGCAGCCAGCCTATGCGTGCAGTGCCGCAATAAGATATCCGGCGCGCCTTTGACGTATGCGGCCGGGCCGTCCGGTGTCCGCCGTACAATCGTCATCATCTTGCGTTCCGGATCGAACGGCACCTCTCCAAGGAAGTGAAAGGCCGAATCGAGTGTCTCGATTGTGAGCCCTGCCTTCGCTGCCACGACCAGCAATGCACCTTCCGTCGGATCGCCGATCACCTGCCACGTTCCATTCTCCTCTCGTAATGTCGCACCGTTGCAAAGCACGGCAGCAGTCAACAATTGGCGCAAGGCGGGAGACTGGCTCGGTTCTGAGTTCTGGGTTCTGAGTTCTGAGTTATCGGAGCGCAGCTCAATTCCTTTTCCGGATAACTCAGAACTCAGAACTTTTAACTCAGAACTTTTTTCTTGAATTTCCCCGACCGGTTCATAGCCTTCGCCCGTGACTTCGAAGACCTGGTCTCCGGCAAACAACTTCGTCACCGTCATTTCGTTCTTCGTGAGAGTGCCGGTCTTGTCGGAGCAGATGACCGTGGCGGAGCCGAGCGTTTCGACGGCGGGCAGCTTGCGGATCAGCGCATGGCGTTTCACCATCCGAGTCACGCCCAACGCCAGCGTGACGGTCACAACGGCGGGCAACCCTTCCGGAACGGCGGCCACCGCGAGACTCACTGCCGTCAGCAACATCAAGATCGCAGGCTCGCCGCGCAGATAGCCCAAGACGAACACGACCGTCACAACCGCCAGCGCCAGCCACAAGAGCGTATAGCCGAATTGTTCGAGCCGGCGCTGCAAGGGAGTTTCCGCCCGTTCGGCCTCCGCGGCTTTTTGGAGCATCGCGGCGATCCGCCCCAATTCGGTGCGCAAGGCGGTCGTCACGACAAGAGCCCGTGCTTTACCGGACACGGCGACGGTGCCCATAAAGGCCATGTTCGTCTGATCGGCCAACGGGACGTCGGTTCCGGCAATCGCGTCCGCCTGCTTCTGAACCGGCGTCGATTCACCGGTCAGTGACGCTTCCTGCGTCTGGAAATTCGTTGTGTAGATCAGCCGGGCATCGGCAGGGATACGGTCGCCCGCTTCAAGGTGGATCAGATCGCCTGACACTAATTCCCGTGCGGGAATGGACCGGAGGACGCCGTCACGGAATACCCGGGCCGTTGCCACCGACATTTTCCGCAGCGCAGCCAAGGACCGCTCGGCCCGGTACTCTTGCACGAGCCCTAGCAGACCGTTGAGCAGCACAATGGCCAGGATGGCCGCCGCATCGAGCCAGTCTTCCAAGAGACCGGAGATGACCGCCGCCCCGATCAGCACCCAGACAATGACGCTCGTGAACTGGGAGAGAAAGAGTTTCAGCAGGGAAGGGGGCTGAGCTTCCGGCAGTTCGTTGGGACCTTCTCGCACGAGCCGTTGCTGGACTTCATGATCTGACAGGCCTCCTTCGAGGTTTGTCTGAAGAGCCCTCGCTAGAGCATCGGGCTGACGCGAATACCACGTCTCAACGATGGGCGGTGCGGTCATCATTGAAAAAACTACCAAAGTCCGAGACAGTATCCGACCATGATCCTAAAGCTGTCAGGTTCGATCAATAGATACCATCACCCCACTGGTATAAGCCAACGCACCGTCGGAAAGCGCATTCCTCGTGAAGCGTATCTCGTTATTCGCGCGAAACTCGCAAGACTTGCGAGAAAAACGGGGCGGGTCGGAAGTTTCATCTTCGCGAGTCTCGCCTGTCATGCACGTCCTGCCTGTCTCGTTTGAATTAGGGCTTGTGCTGCTGTTTGCGTTCCCGCTTCTGCTCGCTCTTCATGTCGTTATCCGGCTTCTCTTCCTCCACGTCGATCACGGCTCCCGACTCCGCATCGATGTGAACCTCCATCACCTTGTTCTCCGCCGTGACGACTTCGACTTCCCACACGAGCTTATCGTGTTTCTTCTCCAGCTCAGCCTCGACGACCTTGCCCGGCACTTTCTCCGACGCCGTCTTGATCGCCTGGTCAATCGTCACCTTAGCCGTTGCGGCCATTTCAACCGTCTCTTTCACTTCATCTTTCTTCCCCTTACCTTTCTGATCGCTCCAGGCAGGACCGTTCAGCACCAACACCACGCCGATCGCCAGGGCCAACATTCCTACTAGCTGCTTCATGCGAACCTCCTTCTCTAGTGTGGTTGTGTGCGACGCCCGCCCATGACGACCACGGGATCGTATGCGTCGCATGCTTCTATGTCTGCAAGACATAGACCTCTTGAATTCTTCCAATAGGCCACCGCAAGACTCCATTCTGGCCCCTCGTGCAACAGACCAGGGAATCTCTGTGGGGAGTTTCGCGCCAGCCCCGCATTACTCAAGCGAGGCGGGCGAGGGTTGACTTGGTTTGTTTTGTTTATCTGGTTGATTTGGTTTATTTGGTTAGTTTCCTTCAACCAAAAAACCAGACAAACCAGATAGACCAGACAACGGTCTTCTTATGCTGGTGGACTTTATCAGCATCCTGCTAACCCAACGCCGAGTGAATCCAGCCGCCCACATAGTGGGTGATCGCAATTACGCTCATCCCGATGACGGCATGCTCCGCGATAACTTTCCAGGCCGGGATCTGCTGGGCCAGCGCCAAGAAGTAGCTCAGGCCCACAAGCAGCATAAGACCCCATACTACGCTCACCACCATGGCTTCCCCCAAGGGCAATAACAGCACCGGCGCCACAAAGGTCATTGCGATCAGGAATTTGGCTGCGAAGGTGGCAATGGTCGATTCCCAGATTTCCGACACGACCCCATTATTCCTTGACTCTTCCGCAATATGAATGCCCAGCGCATCGGACAGGGCGTCGGCAACCGCAATGGTCACAATTCCGCCAACCACGACGGTTCGTGAGTGAGTGCCTGAATGGAGTCCCACCATCAACCCCAATGTCGTAATCACGCCGGACGTGAGACCAAAACTCAGACCGGTTTTGAACGATGTCTTCATGATCGATCTTCATTGCCATGCCAATTCAAGCGAGGTGGGTCGAGATGAAGTTCGAAGTTCCGGGTTCGAAGTTCCAATAACTTCGAACTTCGGACCTCGAACCATTATCCGGCGCACCAGTCGCGCTCGCTAATACTTGTCCATGATGGCTTTGAGATCCGCCCCGCTGATCACCTCTTGATCGAGCAACCGCTTCGCTCCTTCGAGAAGCGCAGCTTTTCGTTCTGTCAGCAGCCGTTTCACGCGCTCGTATTGCTCATCGACGATACGGCGCACTTCACAGTCGATCTCGCGGGCGGTCTCCTCCGAGTAGTCGCCTTTCTCCTGAGGCGCTTGGATTTGTAGCATGAGCGGCTGACGTTCACGATCGAGGGTGATGGTCCCCAGCTTCTCGCTCATCCCGTAGGATTTGACCATGCTCTTGGCGATGTCCGTGGCCTTGACCAGATCGTTCTGCGCCCCCGTAGACGCCTCGCCGAAGATCAATTCTTCCGCATTCCGCCCTCCGAGTAAGACGGCAATCTTGTTCTCCAGCTCCGTCTTGGTCATCAGGAAGCGGTCCTCCGTCGGGAGCTGAAGGGTATAGCCCAACGCAGCGATCCCGCGGGGAATGATCGAGATCTTCTGTATCGGGTCTGCTCCAGGAAACGACAGGGCCACCAATGCGTGACCCACTTCATGGTGCGCGACCCGCTCTTTCTCCATCTTGTTGAGGACCCGGTTTTTCTTTTCCAATCCGGCCACAACCCGCTCCACCGCCTCCTGCAATTCCGGGAGGCCCACCTGCTCCTTATCCCGGCGCACAGCCAAGAGCGTCGCTTCATTGATGATATTGGCGAGATCGGCGCCCGAGAAGCCGGGGGTCATCCCGGCGATCACCTCGAGGTCCGCATCGGGCCCCAAGGTCACCTGCTTCGCATGGACACGCAAGATAGCCAGGCGACCGATCTTATCCGCTCGGTCGACCAAGACTTGCCTGTCGAATCGACCTGCCCGCAAGAGTGCGGGATCCAGGATTTCAGGCCGATTGGTCGCCGCCATCAGAATGACACCGATGCGGGGATCGAAGCCGTCCATCTCGACCAACAACTGGTTCAACGTCTGTTCACGTTCTTCGTGGGCCATCGGTCCCATCCCACGGGCTTTCCCCAATGCATCCAGTTCGTCGATGAAGATGATACAGGGCGCTTTGCTCTTCGCCTGCTCGAACAGGTCCCGCACGCGGGCTGCCCCCACTCCGACGAACATTTCCACGAACTCGGACCCGCTGATGCTGAAAAACGTCACCCCTGCCTCTCCCGCCACGGCTCGGGCCAGGAGCGTCTTGCCTGTTCCAGGCGGACCGACGAGCAAGATCCCTTTCGGAATCTTTCCTCCGAGCCGCGTGAATTTTTCCGGTGTCTTCAGAAACTCGATCACCTCGCGCAGTTCTTCCTTCGCCTCGTCCACGCCTGCCACATCGGCGAAGGTGACCTTCGTAACCTTCTCGGCATAGATCTTCGCCTTCGACTGCCCCACCGTCATGAACCCGCTTTGCCCCTGCCCGAAGCGCCGAATGATAAAGAGCCAAATGCCGGCGAAGATCGCCGCTGGGACAATCCAGGAAAGGAGGTCGCGCAGGAAGGTGCTTTCAATCACGCCACTAAACGTAACGTTGCGTGCGCTGAGTTCCTTGACCAGCTCGGGATCTTCAACCCGAATGGTCGTAAACAGCTTCTGCTCTTTGCCCCCTTCTTCCAGCTTCAGCTTCCCGGTCACTCTCTGATTGGTGACCGTCACTTCCACCACTTTGCCGGCCGCCAGGAGTGTCCTGAACTCGCTGTACGGAAGCTCTTCGAGCTTCTGCGTGGCCACGATGAAATCGTGCACGAGCACGATCGCAATAATCGCAAGAACCACATACCAAATCGAAAAAGATACTTTTTTATCCACTGGCATAGCCGGCACCTATGCTGGTTAGGTAGGGGCAGAGACGACCGCACCGCTCCCCCTCACCAAGCGAGAGTGAGCGAGCACGTCGCGAATAGATCTTTGCAAACCCAAGGCCGTTGGTCCCTCAGAGATTCGTACAAGTTTTTCTAGAGTTATTCAGTGGTTGAACCATTCAAACGAGTGGATGCCGGGACTTATGGGGAATCTTGCTACAGCAGAGAAAACTCGCACTGTGGCGGAAAGCGACAGCGCAGGAATTTAGGAGTGCGCAAGCAGCACCGCTGCGACAAGCACTAAAAGAGCAAGCAGCAATGAGACGCGAGGCACCCAGGAGGAGGTGCGAACTATCGTCCGCTCCCATGACGACCTGTCGCCTTCCGGGAGAGCACTGATCTTCCTCACCTGTGGCCCGAGCAGAAGATCATGCACAATTGTGAAGAAAAGGAGAGCGCCGACCAATCCAAGCTTCATCCACAAGACATGTGGCCATTCAGTTGGATCGAGAAGAGAAAGGCCTCTCTGTTGAAGAAGCACGGGACCGGTGCTCAGTAGGACGGCGATCGCGCCCCAGACCACAAAACGGAATCGTCGCGCAGCAGAACGAAATAGCGCCATGAATTCAGGCGCGGCTTTACGGCTTCTGACCAAGGGAGCCAGGACCAGGGAAAGAAAAATCATTCCGCCGATCCAGCTGACCGCCGCAAGCACATGGAGCCAGACCAGCAGAACCATCATTGCCGCCACTCTATTGATGAGCCCACAATACTCATGACGCGCGACAGGCGGGAAACAAAGTTCTGAGTTCTGGGTTCGAAGTTCAAGAAACCTCGAACTTCGGACCTCGAACCGTCGTCCGTCTCGCCTGCTGCGCGTTTCTCGCCTGTCTCGCCCGTCTCGCTTGAGTCAGCCATCGGCGATGGCGGCGTTCATAGAACATGCAGGCTGCAATTAAATTCTAGGCTCTTTGACGAGAGTGTGTCCCACAAACCCAGCGAATGACAGACTGACGGACGCGATTGCTAAGTAGTGCTTAAAGGTTCTTATCGCAAATTCCACATCTTTGACTTTGCTCTTTTGTTGCAGCAGCTCGCGAATCTGCGGCTCGGCCTTACAGAAATTTGCAAACCATGCGTCGAGCGTTTTTGGATACGACAAGTACGGCATCTTTTTCGGTTCCACAACATTAAAATATTTCCTGAAGCATCTCATGTTGGAAGAAAAGTTCGGACAAGCTCCGTACGGGAAAATGTATTTCAGAAACCATCGATCCGATTTATAGAACCATGACTCCGAATAGATCGAATGCATCAGCGCCTGCCCGCCAGGATTCAGCGCCCTGGCGGTTTTCTCGTATAAGTCATCGAAGTCGCTAATGTGTTCTAACATGCCGATTGAAATGATGTAGTCGTACGTCCCTTCCATGTCATGGACATTTCTCAATTCCACCGTGACGAGATCTTGCAAGTTCCTGCGTCGAATTTCCTTTGTAATGTAACTATGCTGCGCGGTGGACAGGGTGAGACCCTTCGAGCGAATGCCGAATCGCTCGGCCATGAAAAATAATACCCCTCCCCATCCACAACCCAAATCGAGAAGGGTCCCCCCCAGGCTGCGTTCATCGATACCCATTCGCTTGGCATACAATTCCAGCTTGTTCGTTTCAGACTCCTCAAGAGTCTTGGTCTCCGGATCCCATGTCCCGCACGAATACATGCGATGATCCCGATCGAGCCAATAGTGGAAAAATCTATTCGAATCGTCGTCGCTCTCGAACCAGTCGCTAAGAGAATAATGATTGTCGATGGTCGCATTCTCTCGGGGCTTCGAAAAATACCCGCCTGCTCTGGCCCGGACGACTGCCATCATGTCGAATATCGATAGATGCCGGAGAATCCGCAAAGAAGTCGCATAAACACAAATGCACAAGAACTCTTTATAGTCTTCATCCTTCACCTCGATAAGCCCTTCAGAATACCCTTCGCCCAATCCCATACTTCCTTCCAGAAATATCCGTTGGAAGAGCCGCTCTGCATTGTGAAATGACACGTCCACAACTCTTGAACCAATGCCGATCGCAGGCTGGTGAACGCCATCAAAGACAAACTGGAAACTGATATCAGGCCGTTCCTCTGTCACATAGGCACCGGTTACTTTCAAGAAAATTTGCTGCTCTCGTGTCAGTCCTCGCATAAACGAGTTCCCTTACCCGCGCTATTCATGAACGCCCTTGCGAGTGAAGCGTCGTTCGGAAGTGGTGTTGCTGGTTTCTAGTTTCAGGTTTCATGTCGTCAGGAACAGTCTCCGAAAACTTGAAACACCCGAATTGCATCTGACCAGCCCTTCGGCCAGTCCAAGCTTGGATAACACGTAGATGAGCCACTTCGACGGATCGAAGTTGTACCACTGGAGCCCGTTCCGATAGTCCCGTGGAAAGGTGTGATGGTAATTATGGTAGCCCTCGCCCAGCGTGATGAGCGATACCCACCAGCTGTCCCGACTGGAATTGGACTGGCTGTAGGGCTGACTCCCCCATAGATGGCAGACAGAGTTGATGCAGAACGTGGAGTTCAGCACCAGAAAGATCCTCCCGACACCAGCCAGCATGAAACAGCCGACACCGCCACTCCAGCCGTTGTAGGCATAACCTACGAGAAACGGCAGCGCCAGCCCGGACAGGAGGAGGGGAACATACCAGCGGTGCTGCCACATCACCACCGTATCCTCGCGCAGCCCTGGCGCGTATCGTTCGATCCGGTGTGCGCGTTTTGTGAAGAGCCAGCCACAATGGCTGTGCCAAAATCCTCTCGTCGCATTGTAGGGATCCTCTTCCTGGTCCACGCGCGCATGGTGCCGAGCATGGTTGGCGCCCCATTGACGAAGCGTCATGCTGGCTGGGCATTCTCGACTTCAAGACGGGAACACTTACCGGTTATGAGAACTTGTCCGGAAACTGCTTCGCTAATGCCGTCATGAGAGTATCTGCAATGACATAGACGTGTTGTCGCATCATCGCCCAGGTTTCCTCTAGCTCTGTATATTTCTTATTCTTGTACTGGTTGATTTGGAGAACATGGTGGGCTCCATGCGCCGCGATCAGACCACGAACTGTATCTTTCTCCAGGTAGTGAGGATTGACTCCGTTGAAGAACACGGCGATGTCGTCGGCATTGGACGCCAAAAGGACAAGTGCAGCATCCTGCCGGCGCTGATTCCCCGCGATGGTGGCCTCAGAGTATTCCTTGACCGAGGCGTAATGAGCGGCCAACAGGGTATAGAGCTTCTCAGACCTCGCTTCGCCGTAGAAGGGTGTAAAGGTGTTCGCTATCTGTTTTGCGTTGGTCAGAACTTGCTTGTCGGCGGCATCCCGCGCCGACGAATCGTTTGTCACATTGACCAATACGACGTGCTGAATCATAAAGATATGCCCGAGCCAGAGTTCGCGAAAGGCCTGCTGCACCTCCGCCACACGGGTCGGCTTCGCATCCCCGACTGCTGGCGGTTCTTGATTGCAGCCCACCAGGCCAACGAGTGCGAAGATCAACAGAGCCATAGGCGGATAGATCTTTCTCATACAGCTCTCCCTTCTGGCGACCCTCTCTCCATCTCCCAGACCTCCACCGCAACGCTATATATCAGCAACAGCCGTGCCTAGACTTCTACGCGACGCCTCCTCAGATATTTCATCGACTAGGAGCCTGTCCGACATTGCCTTCGTGACGAGGCGAAGGAGGTGCGGCCAGATGCGAGGCCTCAGGCCAGGAAAAACTGGAGGCGTATTCGCTGGAATACGTTGAGGATTTTTCAGGGCCGAGAACGATGCAGATGGTCACAGATCGTTCGCCGCAGTAGAACGGTCAATGTCGGACAGGCTCCTAGTACGGAGGTTAGCCCACGGGAGAGAATACGTGCGCGAAAGAAATATGGTGCATTCCTCCACAGACTTAGACCTGCCAAGAGATCGCTGGAGTCGATACGAATGAACACAATGAGTTGCGCTGTCTAATTTCATGGACAAAAACCCGATTGAAATGGGGCATTGCGGGTAGAAATCGAAGCTGCACGCATGATTTGGTTTCTTTGGTTAGTTTCGTTCAACCAAACAAACCAGACCAACCAGATAGACCAAACAGACCAGTTCAGCCGCCGAGCGTGTCGAGCGTTTCCTTGAGGCTCTTGCGAATGCAGGTGAAAATCGGCGTATCGCGCAACGTATAGCGGGAGCCCTCGGTTTCGCGAAGCGCCATCACGAGATCCAAGAAGTCTTCCGGCTTATCGCTCTCGAACGCCACCACCCACTCCTGGTCGTCCAACCCAAACGAGTAGGTCGTGTTCAGCTTCACCGACGGGAAGCGATGGCCGACTTCAATGTGCTCGTCCAACATGCCTTGCCGCGCCGCCTTCTTGAGCAAGAACCAGTCGCGCGTCTTGAGGAACGGATAGACAAAAATATACTTGGCTTTGCCCGGCACGACGGTCAGCCGCTTGCTCTCTTGATTGTCGTGTGTGTGGTGATCCACATAGACTGAGCGCTTGGTCATCGCGAGATAGGAGTAGGGCGTGGTGAGGTACTGCCCCAACCCTGAGGCCAAGATCTTCGTGGTCATGTCCTGGAACAGTTCCATTTCGTAGCTGATCCGCCAGAGCATGAAGTCGCAATCGCCGCGGATGCCGACGGTGGAGTAGGCCACCACGAGCACCTTACCGGTATATTCTTCGACCGCACGGATAAACTCCTGCTTGCCTTTGGTGCGCTCGCTCTCGGGCAGACGCCGCCAAGCCGGGTCGATTTTATAGAAGGCGAAGTTCACATATTGGCGTTTCGGGGCTTGGGGTGCTGGGGTCGGTTCAGGGGTGGACATGGAAACTCCTCTCTGAAGCGCTTGCGCGTGAAGCGTTGTTCCCTTCGACTGCGCTCAGGACAGGCGTGAAGCGTGAAGCAAGACATGAAGTGCTGAGTCTTCGGCTTCGCCGAGTTCTGAGTGATGAGTTCTGGGTTCTGAGTTATCCGGACCCAACTCAGCACTTAAAACTCAGGACTCAACACTCAGAACTTCTCTGCTCATTAGCCAACTGCCCTCGTTCGCTCACTCCATCGGCCAGAACTCATGACTGTGCTTAGCCCGAGCACTCCGATGATGATCATGAAGAAAACGAAAGACACCGCGAGAAAAAACATGGCGCGCAGTTCCGTGATCATGATGACCCACCTCCTTTGCGCTTAACCCGAATTATTCACGAGAATCCCAGAGGACTAGCTCCGCCGTCTGCGGCGGTGCCTGTCCCGCTGCTCGAGATAGCGGCTGAGCCAGTCCCGCTCCATCATTGTGTTTCAGAATCCGATTGCTACATAGCTGCCGATTGTCCCGAAATTGTTCACGGTGCTGGTTTGATTGGAGGCCAAGTGGTATCGGCCATCCACCCCGAGCCATAGTTCTTTCCAAATCCGATATTCCAACCCAGCTCCGAACTGTATGCCGATGTCCAAATAGCTGCTTGCATTGGACGGTGGGCTAATGACGTGAAAATCCAACCCCACAGGAATGACCCAAGGTTGAAAATCTGTGCCCTGTCGAAATTTGATCTTCGGCGCCACATCCACCGTTAACATTGTCACCTGCACCGTGTTGGTCCTTACCGAACAGGTCGGGACCCCGGCAGCGGCACAGGTGGATGGGACCGCTTCAAGAACGGTCTTCGAACCGAAACGCTTGAACTCAACGCCGATCTCGCCGACGACCGCAATCCCATTCATCATGCCCCATAAATCTCTGGTCAACATAAGGTCAGTTCCGGCGCCAATATAGTAGCCGGAAGTTCTATCGTTACGACCGCTGGCACCGAATACATCGGTGAACACTTCACCGCCGCGATCACTATTCAAACCCGCGAAGCCTCCACGAAAGAACACTCGGTTCCCTGTCGTACTGTCATCAGCCGAGGCCGGCAATACACCACAGACAGCGAGCCCCGCTGCGATCGCAACTGCTGTACACCACCGTCCAATGTTCCTGCTTCTCGTCCAACCCTGTGTCATAATCCCCCTCCTTGGTTTGTGCCAGGAGAAACTGGCTGGCTCTCCTGCCGGCTTGCCGCCTTGCACTCACCGGCCCGAGACATGAGCAGCGTAAGCATGTGGTTCACTCCTCTGGGCTTAGAAGCCTGTTCGACATTGACCATTCAACATTACACATTAAACATTGCTGGCCCCGACGCTTTACACTCGAGGTCATCGGCTCCTGAAAATCGGTCGGCTCTTTCACATTAGATACAGCACGGGCGACCATCCCCTAAGGAAGGTCGCCCGTGGATGGCGCTTAGGACGCCGCCGGCCTCTCTGTGTTCAGCCCACCGAAGACGACTACACTCCTTAGTAGGGAATCACGTGCAAACAGTCCTTGCTCTCGCCGTTAAAGGCTACATCGCACAGGTTGGACACGCGGGCCACGATCTGCGCCGCCACGCCCCCCGTTCCACCGAACAGCCCGCACCAGCCCAGCGTCACGAAGCCCCAGTGCAACGGCGCCGCGAAAAGTTCATCGACGAACCAGAAGGCATGCCCCCACTCGTTGAGGCCCACGTTGGGAAGAATCATCATCGGCCCCACGATCGCGCCCACTAACGGGAACGAGACTGCCTTGCTGAACTGCGGCAGCCGGGTCATGGCATAGAGATAGCTCGCCACGCCACAGGTAATGTACATCGGGAAGGTGAAGTAGAAGGCAATGATATGGCTGGCGGTGAAGCTGGTATCGCGGATGATCACTTGGTGCCACGACGCATCCTGCTCCAGGGTATAGGAGCCGGCCCAATACACACCGAACACGTAAATTGCGAGCCACATCATCCAGTAAAAATACCGCTTGATCTCCGTCTTGACGGCCACGTTGGCCACGTCGCGATCCCTGGTACTCCAAATCCACCCCCAGGTAGTGGCTGCGAAGATGATGTTGGAAATCACGTTGAACTTCCATAAGCCCATCCAGACAGTTTCAAATTCCGGCGTCATCGAGTCCAGGCCGTGCGAGTAGCCGAAGACACGCTGAAACACGACCTCAGATCCCACCGCCACCAACATGGCAAACCAGCCAATCTTGAGCGGCTTCGAATCGTACCAGAGGGACATATCGTACCCAACGTCTTTACTCCATGTTGTAGCCATGTTCCCTACCTCCTTTTGAAAAAGAATTACATGAGATGCTCTGAAACTGTTCTTCCTTCTCCTGCTTCCGACCAAGGATCAGCTGGAGGGATGCGCTCAACACCATCATTTCGTGCTCTCGCGTGAGATAGACAACGGGATCGACTGTGAGACCCGTAGGCCTCCTTACACGTGCGCCCTCACTCTACCGAATAGGAAGGAGGACCACACTCGGATCGGTTAGCCCGGTCTATGATTCATATCAGTACTTTCGGATAGGCCATTGGACCTATACCTATAAAGAACGGGCGAGGAGCATGAAGCGCGTTCCTCGTGAAGCGCATCTCGTTATTCGCGCGAGACTTGCGAGAAAAGCGGGACGGGGTAGCCTGGCAAAGAAATTCTGAGTTCTGGGCTCTGAGTTAGCAGCAGATAAGAAAGCCGAAACGGGAGAGAGTTCGAAGTCCGAAGTTCGAGGTATTCGAAACTCAGCACTCAGAACTTCCTGCCGCGCTTCACAAACGACGTTTCACGAGTAACGTTTTACGGTTGATTGTGGTTCAGGGGCGGGCAATTCTGGCGAGACGGTCAGGGTTCAGCAGCGTGATGGCCCTTCCATCGATGGTGAGCAACCCCTCATCCCGAAACGCACTGAGCAGGCGGATGGCGGTTTCAACCGTGATCCCGGCCATCTCAGCCACTTCTTCCCGTTTGAGAGTGAGCCCAACCTGGACTTGATCGGCGCATTTTTTGCCGAATCGATCATCGAGTTCCAATAGCAGGCAGGCCAACCGCGCGCGGGCAGTTTGGAACGTGAACTGGTCAAGCTGTTCCATATTCACTTTCAGCTCATTACTGAGGAGTTGGATCAGCTTGATCGCCAGTTGAGGATTCCGGTGGATGACCGCGAGATAGCGCTCCTTGTCGATAACGCAGACTTGAGAGGGCTCCAAGGCCTCGCACGTCACCTCGTGAAGCGCTCGCTCGCCAAATGCATGTTTTTCGATCAGCTCACCAGGCCCCAAGATCCGGAGGATCTGCCGCTGGCCTCGCGCCGAAGAACGAGTTAGCTTGACCTTGCCCGCACACAACAAGTAGAAGCCCAAACATACGTGGCCTTCATAGAAGACGGTCTGCTGAGACGCGTAATCGAGAGAGCGTTTGATGTTCCGAAATTCAGCGAGATCGTCTCCTTCGAGGTCGCACATCACCGCCTTCGTGCGAAACGCACAGGTGCTGCAATTCTCAATGAGACAGGGCTTTCGTATCATGACTTGTTCATCATTGTGGCGGCGCGGCACGTACCTTTGAACTCAACATTCACCATTAAACATTCCACATTCGCCCCCGCCCCTCACAACAGTCTGAGATTCGGGCACCACTCCACTTCGGCTTGTATCGCAATCGCCTTCAATTGATCGCGAACTGGCTGGGCGCCGATCCCCCGGACTACTTGGATGCAGCGCATACAGATGAACTGGCAATGGGAAACGCAGGCGCGATCAGGGCAGCTGCCCACATCGCCTATCCTTGTTGCCTGCCTCGCGCAATGGGCCTGGGGATCGAGTTCTGCCAAGCTCTCACGGTAACACCTCACCACGCTCAAGAACTTCGTCAGGCTTTCGACAGGCCGCTCATCGATCGACACCTGGACGTCAGGCAGTTCAGCTGCAGCCTCGATCAATCGTTCCACGAGATCGAACGACAGAGACAGATCAGGAAAGACGGCCACGTACGCCATTGTCCGGCCCTCCGTCTCAATCTGAAACATTGGAGCGGAACGGTACATGCTGAGCACGAGAGGCAATGATTCAGACTTGGAATGGGGAACCCGCAGGGCCAAACGCATGGCTCACCCTTTCTCTTTCGACGGGTTCCACGGCAACAGCGCGGCAGGTCCGAAATAGGCCACCGCATCCTTGAGATTGGAAAACATCTTCTTGAACGGCCCCATCTCCTGATTCGTCACATACTGCAAGGTGAGGATGATCCGTTCCTCGTCCTTTCCGAGGGGCGTGACGGCATGCCAGAGTTTGTCGCCGTTGAAGAGCACGAGCGTCCCAGGGTCCATGGGAATCCGCGTTTCCCTGATTTCGTCGGTCTCTCCGTGCTTCTGGACGCGGGCTACCAGGCGGCAGTGTTCCGATCGCTCAACCAGGCCGATCAAGACTGTGTAGCGTTTCCCTTTGTAGTAGGAGGTATCGTAATGAAAGCCGATGTGATCGCCTGGCTGCTGGTAGTAGTAGAGGGCGCAGGAATGGGGATCGTTTTCAGGGCAGAGCAGGAGGGGAGCCTCCACGAGCCGGCTCAGAAACGTGAGCAGGGCCGGCGACCGATAGAAGGAGAGCAGGGCCGACGCCTGGCTCAGAATCGAGTAGAAACTGACGCTGCCTCCCTTCTTGTGTCCGGGAACATAATTCCGATTCACGTCGGGCGTCAGCCGATCCACCTCAAGGAGAAATTGATCGACCAGGGGCTGAGTGAGGAAATGCTCTAGGACGACAAATTCGTTCTGATCGCGGTAGCTACAGCCTGTTTCCGCGAGATCCACTCCTTCGATGGCTCGCTCAACCTCTTGGTCGATATTGAGCTTTAGGTGCCGCATCAATTCCCCCGATTAGAACAGTCGCCGCCTGAGCCTGGCACTTGGCCCGTCATTAGTCAGCGGTCAACGGTGAAGAACCGTCAATGGTGCGGAGATGGTCACTGGTCAATAGTCATCGGTCAAGAGATGCTTGATGACGATTTCGCTGCATATGACTTCATCGCAATCCATCGACCTTCATACTCGTTTGCAATTGACTGTCGCTGACTATGCGCCACTATCCCGTAGCGCATTCAGATGCTTCATCGCCTCCCTGGCCGCTGCACGGGCTTTGGCGGCAGGGTTCAAGCTGGCTCCAGGATCGACCTTGTCCCCCATCTCAGCCACTCGCTTACACTGCTTGATGGCTTCCTGTAAATGAGGCACGGCTTCCTTGCCATGTTCATCGGTAGGCGGCAACGATTTGAGGATAGCTTCTGCCTGTTGCACCACTTCACCGCAGTGGTGCAGGATGGCCTTGCCATCACCCATCCCTCCATGCATAACCATTTCTTCGGCATCCCGGAGCATCGCCTTCCCGCGATCCTGAATATTCTTCGGCGACTCCGCCTGGGCGAAGGACGCCCCGACGAAGAGAGTCAGTGTGACAACGCTGAGGGCTCCTAACGCTCTGTTTTTTACCATGAGCCTTCGTCACTTCGCGTCAAAACGCACATCAAGCGTGGCGGTACTCTTCGGCTCGACCGTCAGCTCTCGTTCCTGGACGCCCAGAATTGGATGCCAGGCTTTCACGCTGTAGGTACCGGGAGGAAGATCACCGATGGAATATGCGCCATCCTGGTCCGTCACAGCATAATAGGGATTGTCGATCGCATACCCCCAACTCTGCATGTAGGGATGCATGCCGCACTGCATAGTAAGGACTTTTCGCCCTTTGACCAGATGCACAATATCGGTGGTCCCAGTCGCTGTCAGCGAAGGCCGGTGCAGGACGATGTCCACGCCAGACTGGTCATAGGTGTAACCTTGAATATCATGGGACACGGGATCCAGATTGATCACAGTCAGTTCTCGCTTATCGCTCACGACCGTGACGAAGGGAAGAAACTCGCACACGTCGGATTCGATCCGAGCATTCGTAAAGGTGAACGGCTTCCCGCCCTGCACTCCTTCCACGACGACAACCACATCCTTGAGACCGCCACTCTGTCCAATATTCACTTCCTTGAGATGCCGATTCCCCGCGCCGTCGGAAATGGCGCCGCAAAAGGCGCGATCCGGGTATCGGCGCAACTCGAATTCTTTGGGCTCAGGCACCGTCCCTTGAAACGTCACCGTGCCCCGCAGCACAGCCCCGTCCTTCACGACAACCGTGTCATACGCGAGTGCCGTCCCAAGGACTCCCAGCCCCATGCACGCGTGAGCAACCACACCAAGACACAGGCCCATCATAATCGACCGTTTCACTGCTGCCTCTTTCCGACGTCTTGCGTCTGCTAATGTTGCGTCTCCACCGATGGGGCAGGCACGCCGCGGCTCGACTGAGCTCGCCGAAGTCAGACGGCGGAGCTCATCCCTCTATCCGCAAAAAGGAACGGGGGAATCCGGACTTGACTCTGTCGGACTCCCCCGCACGGTTTCCTTGTATCCGATCCGGACCGGCCTGCATCATTCATGAACAGATCTGTTGCGATCTCCAATCCACTGCTCCGGCGAGCCACCCCTTGAACCCTCAACGTACCCTATGAGTACGTCTCAGGTTCTCAGGGTTCCGCGCGGGTCTCGCGACGCGGCTCGGTGATTTCGCGACAAACCATCCTGAATCATGAGGACTACTTGGCTTTCATCGATACCGGTATGGTCTGCGCCGGATTCTGCTCCTCGGCTTGCTGTGTGGCCGGTACCTGCCCACCCAACGGCAAGATCGCCCGGCTGCCGCGGTCGAGTACTGTCAGCGTCCCCCAGTGACCGGCGTCGAGATACCCAGGTCTCTGGTTCAGCCACAGATAGTTGCCGGGGATTCCGTTCGGACCTCCGGCCCCACCATGTAGCCAGGCATTGATCACCTCGGTGCCGCCGAACTCCATCGTACTCACGAGATCCCCTCCGCTCATGTAGGGCTCATGCTTCCATTCATGACCTGACACGCTGAACAATTGCACCTGTTCGCTAAACGCGCCCAGCACGTGAATCACGACCGGATCGCCCACATGCGCCGCGATGCTCGGGGTCGCAGGCTGATCTCCCGTCTTGACGCAGACAAGCACTTCGCTGTACGCACAGCCCTTCTCGACCCGGTAATCGGTCGGCTCGGATCGGTAGTTCACCGCCGTCACGCCTGCCACCTTTTGGATATAGGGCATGAAGCTGGTGCCGATAATGTTGTCTTCGTCCTGGAACAGGAGGGCGAAGGACCGATAGTTCTGTCGAGCCTCGTTGCCCGGCTGGTTCCGATCCACAATCACATCCGCCCGCCAGGAACTCTTCTGGGCCAGATCTTCGCCGGTCGCCGGATCGCGATACTGCGACCCCTTCGGTCCGATGATGATCGCCCCAAAGAGTCCGTTCCGCGGATTTTCAATCACGTTCCCCCAATCCTGAATCAAGGCGGCATTCTCCCCGAACTCCGGATGGGCGAAGAACGTGTAGGTTTTCTTCTGCCCGGGCGCCACTGTCTGATCGCCCGGGTTGTTCCCGGCGTTGATCCCCATCGATTCCTTAGGATCGAACGCCACATGGTCGACATGGAACCCGGCCCGTTCCTTGGCCATCTCGTTCTTGAGATTGACCTTGATGCAATCGCCCACGTTCACATGCAGGGTCAGTGGGCTCGGTTCAATGTTGCCCGAGGCGACCTTAACCTTTTCGCCTTCGAGCACGTACATCTTGCCGGTCTCGTTGCCCAGCACCATCTTCCGCTCCATGTCCACTTCCATCACGCCTGGCGTTCCCTTGTTATAGCGAATCGCCTTGTCGATGGCTGCGACATTGAAGGTTTTCACCGGCGCGTTAGCCGGGCAGACGGACTTGGCCGACTGCGGAATCTCTTCACGGCCAGGCAGCGGCTTCAATGTCGCATCCGCTTTGTCCAGCACCCGGAAGAGGCCCCAGCTGCCTTCCACGAAATGCGACGCGCGACCACTGTAGTAGGGGTAGTCGCCCGCCATCTGTTGCGGTCCTCCCGCGGCTGGGATTGCCGCATCGTACCGCTCTCCAATCACCACGTGCAGCGAACTCCGAGGAATGGAGTTCGCGCTGTAGCGCTCCATCGGGAACCAGTGGCCGCTGATGTGCCAGGAGTGCACTTCATTCGCCGACCCTTCGATCAACCGGACCACAATCGGATCGCCCAAGTACGCCCGCAACATCGGGGTCTCGGGATCGCCGTGGATCAGGCTGCTGAACAGTTGCGACGGATCTGGATTGTTCGCCAGCCGCACCGACAAGGGTTCTACACGCATGTTGTAGCCGCCGCCCGTCGTCGCTTCGCCGCCGTTTAAAAACTTCATCGGCGACATGTTGAGTTTGGCCGGATAGACCGCAGACGGAGTGCCGTCCACCGAGACGGCCCCCACTCTCGCCTGTGGATTGTCGGCCGTGACGAGTTCCGAGGTCCGGGGATTGGAATCCATGACCTGAGTCACGATTTCACGGAAGGAGCCCCGGATATGTGCGGACACCGGTTCCTGAGTGTGAATGTCCGCCACCGGCCCGCTGCGGACTTCTTTGCCGGTCACCGGGTCATGATAGGTGGACCGAGGCGGTTCGGCGATGAACGTGGAGTAGAAACCGTGGCCCCACCCGTCCAATCCAAACACATGGTCGTGCCAGAATGTGGTGCCAAAGTCGGCGTCCACATACCACCGCTCGCGGATCCACTCCACCGACACGATCTCGCCCTTCTTATGGCTATACTTCAGCGGCCGCTCGAACGTGATCGTATTGCCTTCGATCTTGCTGATGCGGGCCGACTCGAATGCACCCACTTCGTCCATGCCCACGCCCAACTCGGTCTTGACGTGATAGCGTGAGGCATCCTTCACCTTGATGCTGGCCGTCCCCTTCGCGGCATCGGCATCCATCGTCGTATTCATCGGCACGGGCATCCCCTTACCGGGATGCTCGTCCTTCAGGATCGTAAACGGCCGCAACGACATCTCATAGGAGAAGCCGATGATCGGGCCGTCCGACGCCTGCGTATCGAACTGGAACATGTGCGGATGCAGGTTCGTTTTGCTGGAGAACCCTTGCCTCACATCATCTTTCAACTCGCTCTTGTACACGACGTCGATGCAATCCTGCACGTTGCCGCGAATCACCAGCGGCATCTGTTTGGCAGGATTCTTCCGGACTTCCTGCTCTTCTTCATGCAGCACGTAGAGCAGTCCTCCCGGATCCACAATCGCCGGCGTCTTGGCCGTTGCCGTCTTCAGCGTAATCGGCAATGCGATCGCGTGGATATTGAAGTACTTCATCGGCGCCCCTTCCGGGCACAGGCTCCAGGGCCCCTGCTCGCCCGGTTTCGGCGGCTCGGTAGAATTGCTGCCATCGTCGCGGCGATGGATCGGCTCCAGCCACGGCGCCCCGCTGTGGCTCGGAGAGAACGGCACACGCCGACCCAAGTGCGGCCGCAGCCATGGCCAGGCGATCTTGCCGGTTTGCGGATCGAAGAGAATCTGCTGCCGCTTGCCCGGCGTCGCCGACTTGTAATTCACCCACTCATACGTCGTCTCCGGCTCGCTGAGGGCCTTCTGCCCATCCCAAGCCCAGTCGTTAACAGTAGAATCGTAGGCTAGCGTCTGCTCTTTCTCTGTGTTCTTCTTGCCCGGCTTGCCTTGCGGCGTGAGCATCATCTCCACCCAGTCCTTGATGGAGACCTTGACCGGGTTGGATTTCCAATCGGTCTTGTCCTTGGTGATCTCGTATTTCTTGCCGCCGTACCAGTCCACCATGGTGCCGACAAGCTTATCCGACGGAGTGCCAGTCTTGATCTTGCCGATGCGATCCGGCAGCTCGACCAGCGGCTTCATCACATCGGTCTGAGAGCCGGGCGCTTGCAGCGTGTTATACACACGCCAGAACCCCCACATGCCCGTCACATAATGTTGCGGGATGTGGCAATGGAATACGAACTCACCGGCCAGAGCTTGCAGGCCTCCCGAACCGCCCTCAATCACCTGATCGTAGACCTCTGTCGGCCCGATGGACTGTACGTCCAAACGGTCTGAAGGATCGCTGATCGCAGGGAATTTCACCGGCCCGTTCTTCGACAAGGCAAAGTCCAGGTTGCTGTT
>NEWR02000008.1:116273-124629 GCA_002869885.2 Nitrospira sp. CG24C | reverse complement strand
AAGCTTTAGCGAAGGCTGGTGGAGGGCAGGGGAGTTGAACCCCCGACCCCTACGTTGCGAACGTAGTGCTCTCCCAACTGAGCTAGCCCCCCACTCGACGGCATTCGATCAGTGAGACGAGCGTCTCACTGATCGACGCATTATACACAAGCGTTTCCTGAGTCTCTACACAGAACAGGTTAAGGTTGAGGCTGAGAAAATATGATGCACTTCGCTCAGCCTTAGCCTCGACCTCATCCTGCCTGCCCGTAGCGCTAAGAGGGGCTGATCACCGCCTCACCCTCCGGCTTTCCATCTTCGATAAATACGCGACGCCCCTCAACCCGTAATCGGCCCTCGGCGAAAAGTTGAACGGCTCGAGGGTAGATCTTATGTTCTTGTTTGAGAATTCGAGCGGCCAGGGTATCGGAAGTATCGTCATCGAGAATCGGAACTGCCACTTGGAGAATGATCGGCCCTTCATCCACGCCTTCGGTTACAAAGTGGACTGTACATCCGGCAAGTTTGCAGCCCCACTCGATCGCCTTCTTCTGTACATCCAATCCTGGGAAGGAGGGCAACAGGGACGGATGGATGTTCATCATGCGATTCGTAAAAGCCTCCACGAGAACCCTTGTGACAATCTTCATGTACCCGGCCAATAACACCAGCTCCACATCGTGCCGCCGAAGCACATCGAGTAGCTCGCGATCGTAGGCCTCACGACTATCGGGTGTGCCTGCATAGGGCTTGGGATCGACGAAGAGGCTGGACAGTCCCTGTCGGCGGGCTCGTTCTAATGCCGGAGCATCTTTCTTGTTGCTGATGACGGCGACGATCTTTGCCTGAACCGTTCCCGCTTCGATCGCGTCGATGACCGCCTGAAGATTCGATCCGCGCCCGGATGCCAACACGGCGACTTGCAGCGCGTCCTTCCGCTTAATCGACATACTCCACCAATGGTTCGATGCCGGTCGATGACACGATGGTCCCGATTCGGCAGGCCGGATCGCCCAATGCCGTGGCGCGCGCAATGATTGCCTGAGCGGATGACGTCGGCACCACGAGAATCAATCCAATCCCCATGTTGAAGACGCGATACATTTCCTCACGTTCGACCTGTCCAAGCCGCGCAATCGCCTGGAAAATAGGCGGCACGGACCAGGCGCTCCGCTGCACCTGTGCCCGCACGCCTGACGGAAACACTCGCGGGAGATTCTCGGTGATGCCGCCGCCGGTGATATGGGCAATGCCTTTGATGGGATATTCCTGGATCAATGTGAGAATCTGCTTGGCATAGATTCTGGTCGGGGTCAGCATGACATCCCCCAGAGGCTGATCGAGCTCAGGCAAGCGACTGGTCATGCTGAGTTTGGCCTGATCCAACAAGACACGACGCGCCAGTGAATAGCCGTTGCTATGCAGACCGGTCGAAGCCAATCCAATGATGGCATCGCCCGGTACGATGTTGCGGCCATCGATGATCTTGGGCCGATCCACCACTCCGACGGCGAACCCTGCCAGGTCATACTCGCCCTCTGCATAGAAGGAGGGCATCTCGGCGGTTTCCCCGCCGATCAAGGCGCAGCCGGCTTGGCGGCAGCCCTCGGCAATCCCCTTGAGCACAGACTCAGCCTTGGGGACGGCAAGCTTTCCCGTTGCGAAGTAATCCAAGAAGAACAGCGGTTCGGCGCCGCTGACCACGATGTCGTTCACACACATGGCCACCAGATCGATCCCGACGGTATCATGACGATCCGTGAGGAAGGCGATTTTCAATTTCGTTCCGACCCCATCTGTGCCGGAGACCAGAACCGGTTCAGCATAGCGATGGGCCTGCAGCCGAAACAATCCACCGAACCCGCCAAGGTCCGTCAAGACTTCCGGCCGGAACGTGGATCGCACCAATGGTGAAATGCGGTCGACGAACTCGTCGCCCGCATCGATATCGACTCCGGCATCTCGATAGGTTGTCATAGGAGGGCGCATCTTAGCGGAGGGCTGTTGCAGAGGTCAACGCGCGTATTCTCAATTCCTTATTTCATTTTCAAGGGTAGCCTGGTCGATCCTCGATTGCGCGCGTCGAACGAGCACATTCCGATCGTGCGCGTTCCGCGAGCAGGAGGACGGCCAGGCTACCCTTCTGGCCGCATCTCCACATCCAGTAGCTTGATTTTCCGATGGAGATGACTTCGTTCGATTTTCAATTCTTCAGCCGTGCGAGAAATGTTCCAATGATGTTCACGGAGCTTTCGCGCAATATAGTCCTTTTCAAAGGCATTGCGGGCGTCTCTGAGTGAGTCATACGACTGCGCAAAGATTGGATTGGCCGCTGGAGCTGCCGACTGGGACGCTGGCCCAATCGGACGCGCCTGTAATGAGAGACCTGCTTGGGCCGCCTCAATAACGGGCCCTGGCACCATGATCATCAATCGCTCGATCAAGTTCCGCAATTCTCGAATATTTCCAGGCCAGTCATATTGCTGAAATACCGCCATCGCTTCCGGCGAAACCTCTTTCATCCGCAACCCCTGCTCTTCCGCATGGACCTTCATGAAGTGGCGAATGAGCAGCGGGATATCTTCCTGACGTGCCCTGAGCGGTGGCACGACGATCGGTACCACATTGAGCCGGTAGAAGAGGTCATCGCGAAACGTGCCTTTTTCGATTTCCTTGATCAGATCCTTGTTGGACGCGGCTAACACCCGAACATCGACCTTCATGAGCTTGGTTCCACCGACACGAGTGAATTGCTGCTCCTGTAGCGCCCGCAGCACTTTTGCTTGGGTGCTCAGGCTCATGTCGGCGATTTCATCGAGAAATAGCGTGCCCCCGTCCGCTTGCTCGAACTGTCCTCGTTTCATCGAGGTTGCACCGGTGAAGGAGCCCTTTTCGTGTCCGAACAGCTCACTTTCGATCAAGGTCTCCGGGATGGCGGCACAGTTCACCGCGACAAACTGTCGACCGGCCCTGGCGCTTTGCAGATGGATGGCCCTGGCCACAAGCTCTTTCCCCGTTCCGTTTTCCCCCCCGATCAACACGCGGCTATTGGTCGGTCCGGCTGTTTCAATCAGTTGCCGCAACTGTTGCATCGCAGGCGACTGTCCCACCAACTCGAACTTCCGCTGGACCGTAGTCCGGAGTGTCCGGTTCTCTTGTTCCAATCGGTGTTGATCCAACGCATGTTTGACGCGCAGCGTGACATTCTCGAGTGACAGGGGCTTTTCAATATAGTCATAGGCTCCCAGCTTGATCGCCTTGACCGCCGTTTCGATCGACCCGTGCCCGGACATCATCATCACTTGTGCCGTCGGCGTCAGCTCACGAACCCGGCGCAAGGTTTCCATGCCGTCCATTTCCGGCATCCAGATATCGAGGAGCATGAGGTCGGGTGGATCCATGGTGTAGACACGCAATGCCTCCACGCCGTTCTTGGCCACCGCCACTTCATACCCCTCATCCCGCAGAATGCTGCTCAAGGACGTGAGAATCGGCTCTTCGTCATCCACAATTAAGATCGATGCAGACATAGCGCTCCGTTAGGCGTTAAACGTAAGGCGTAAGGTGTCCCGGAGCAGCACGGTATTCGCCGCCTTACCCCTAACCCCTTACCCCTTACGTGTTTAGACTGGCAATTCGAACGTGAATACGGCTCCTTTGGGCTGATTTTGGCTCGCATGAATCTGCCCCTCGTGATCGGTAATAATGCGCCGCACGATCGCCAACCCCAGCCCCGTTCCTGTCTTCTTCCGTGTGAAGTATGGCACAAACAGCTTTTCCTGGTCTTCCGGCGCAATGCCCGGGCCTTCATCCGCCACGGTCACGACGGCCAGCCGGCGTTTGGTATCATACTTCGTCGACAGCCACACCCTCCCTTTTTGGTGCATCGCCTGAATCGCATTGTCCAGCAGATTGACCATCACTCGCTTGAGCTGTTCTCGGTCGAAGTTGAGCGACGGGAGATCTTCGTCCAGCGCCACGATCAGCTCCACATCTTTGTGGGCCCCTCGATAGAGCGGCGTGACTTCGTTGATCACATCGTGGAGCGACTGATGCGCCATCTGCGGAGTCGGCAGCCGGGCAAACTTCGAAAATTCGTCGACCATATGTTTGAGGCTCGTGACCTCGTTGATGATCACGTTCGTGGCTTCGTCGAAGACCGTCTCGAAATCCGGTGACTTCTCGGAAAACTTCTTCCGCAAACGTTGTGCAGACAACTGGATGGGCGTCAACGGGTTCTTAATTTCGTGGGCCACCCGTCGCGCGACCTCTTGCCAGGCCGCCACTTTTTGCGCTTTGATCAACTCCGTGAGGTCTTCGAATACCAGCACGATACCGAGGTCCTTATTCGCTTCATCCTTCATGCGCGAGCCATGAAGCCCGATGGTCAAATATCTTCCGTCAATTTCCATCTGGCCTTCGAGAGCCAGCGTATCTCGCTGATCGGCCAACATCCGATCGTAGACTGTCTGGAACAGATCGAGTCGAAACTCTTTGAAGACCTCATTGGCCGGTCTGCTATGAAATCGATCCGCTGCAAGCCCAAGGATTCGTTCACCGGAGGGATTGAAATTCGTAATCAGTCCGTTTTTATCGATGGAGAGCAGGCCTGCGGCGATCGTCTCGACCACCGTTTCGATGTAGGCACGGCGGCGATCGAGTTCAAGATTGCTGTGGCGTAGCGAGATATTAGCCTCTTCGATCTCGGACTTGCTCCCTTGCAGATCCGACGTCATACGGTTGAATGAATCGATTAACGTGCCGATTTCATCGGTCGCCTTGGCCTCGATCCGGACGGAGAGATCCCCTTGGGCAATGGCCTCCGTGGCTTCGGCCAACAGTTGAATCGGCACTGTGATACCCCGCGCAACATAAAACCCAAACCAGGTCGCCCCGAATAAGATGAGCACCGTGATGACGGCCACGAAGAGATAGGCGCCTGCCTTGATCGGATTTTTCATGGCTTTGGTCTGCTTGTACTCGTCGTACTGATGGCCGATCCCTTCCATTTTCGCCAGCAACGATTCAGGCACATAGGCTTCCACCACGACTACGCCACCGATCTCGCCGCCGCCTCCGCTTGCCGCGATAGGGGCGGCAGCCCGCACTAAGCGCCCGGTTTGTGCTTCTTGTACCGCATTGACTTCCTGCTTCCCGTTGATGACTTGGAGCACGAGCTGGCCGATCGGCAGATCGAGAGCCGATGAGGGCACGTCGAGATCCAGCGCTTTGGTGAGGGTTTCCATTTTGGCCGAGAAGACTTCAATGCCTGCCACGCCGAACTCAGCCCGTTTGCGCGCCATCGCAGCCACCAGGAGATCCCGCTGTTCCGCCAGCAACATATCTTCTCTGTAGATTTCATGGCTGATCGCTCTGGCACTGTTTACGGCTAGGGTAATATGACCGGCATGCTGCATCCGCGCCACGTCATAGGAATCCCGCATGACCTGCTCAATCTCATCGCTGAACCAGACATCCACGGCCTTATTCACCAGCCCGCTTGCGACCAGCGCAAGGAGCACCGTCGGAATGAGCGAAAAGCCAATGAAGGCCGCCACCAGCTTCGTTCGAAATCCGGACCCGAATAATCGATGCCGCCGCTCGAAATAGGCCTTGATGAGGTTGCGGGAGAGCAGCAGCAGCAGGACGACAAATCCGATCAGATCGAGGTTGATGAGCAGGAGCACGAATGCATAGCTGGTGGTCGGCAGAAAAGAATCTGTTTCCTCGCCACCGGGAGCCACGACTTGGGAGTAGTAAAAAGTCAGAGCCAGACAGGGGAGCAGCAGAATCAGGACGATCCAGACCGGGCGCAAATGCATCTTTCCAGGTTCCGGCTCCGGGGCAGGTCTGGATAGCCGAGCAGATCGGCCAGCTCCAGCAAGAGCCGGCGTGATCCTGGTTATGGAATCACGGTTTGGGTTTGTTCCGGGAAGAGAGTCTATGTCTTTGTTGATATCGTTCACATCCGGCATTCCCGATTGTCGGTGTCACATTCGTATGGAAGAAAGAATATTCACAGGCACGTTTGGGATCGACAGGCGGCAGGGGGTACGACTATTTGGCAGCCAAACTCACGTACTTCATCCGAAGGGCGTAGAGCATATCCCGCAACACCGCTTGTTCTTCCGTCGTGAGATTGCCCTTGGTCTTCTCTTCCAAGACTGAGAGCAAGTCGATAATGTCTTTCGCTTGCGGCAGATTCGGCGGCAATGGAGGCTGTTGGGGATCCAGCTGTTCCCCCATCAACATCATCGAAGAGCTGCCCAGTGAAATGACGAAGGATGAAAAGGTGACGGGAATTCCCGATCCCTGGTGCGGATCGGAGGGTGCGGTCTGCTGGTGGGGTTCTATCCCAAGCTCGATTGGCGAAGCGGCGGAAGGGCGGTCGGAGCTACTTCCGCTCCGCCGATCCCGCACGATAAATCCTTCTTCTTGTTCTGCGGCCACAGGCCTTTCCCCCGCTCCAGATGCAGCGACCGTACCCTACCATAGGCCCTAAAGCGGCGCAAGCTGCGTGGATGGATGCGCAAGCGACGTCGATCGATACGCAAGCCGCGCAGTGGGTTGAAACCTGGTAACGACTCAGGTAGATAGGCTGAAGGTGTTCAGGCTGAAGGCTTTTAGGCCGAAGACTGAAGGTCGGATTTTCGAGCATTTCAGCCTGAACCCCTTCGGCCTGTGCCCCTAGCATTCAGCCTGAACACCTGACAGTAGTTACGAAGCCTGTCGAGAACCGGGTATAATGAGCGCCCAACTGTATTTGACCATGAGGGCAATCATGTCGGAACGATTTCATGCACTCGTCAAACTGATGGCCGCGTTGCGCGCGCCGGAGGGATGCCCCTGGGACCGCAAGCAAACGCATGAATCGCTAAAACCCTATCTGCTCGAAGAAACCTACGAAGTGTTAGAAGTTCTCGACCGGCAGGATCAGACTAAACTTCCAGAGGAGCTGGGTGATGTGTTGTTGCAAGTGCTCTTTCATAGTCAGATCGCGTCAGAAGCAGGCAGCTTTACCATCGAGGACGTGCTTGAACAATTGGCCGACAAACTGATTCGACGGCACCCCCACGTGTTTGGGAATGGAGTGGGAGACCCGACTCCAACGAATGCCGATCAAGTAGTTGCACGATGGGAAGACATCAAACGGACTGAGCGCCAGATTTCCGGCCAGCCAGACTCGGTGCTCGACGGAGTGCCGCCAACCTTGCCGGCCCTTCTGAGAGCCTATCAACTTCAAGCCCGCGCCTCACGTGTCGGCTTCGATTGGACCCATGACGCGAAGGGCTTCGATCAGGTCCTCGGCAAGATCGAAGAAGAAATCCAGGAACTTCGTATGGCGATTCGGGCTCCCATGTCGAACCAGACAGAGTCTGACGCCGGCGCCGCAACAGCTCGACAAGCGCAGATCGTTGCGGAGTTCGGCGATGTGGTGTTTTCACTCGTGAATCTCGCCCGCTTCATTAAGGTGAATCCGGAAGACGCCCTGCGCCAAGCCGCTAACCGGTTTGTCGAACGATTTCAGTTCATCGAAGCCCAGGCGATCGCGTTAGGCCGTACGGTTGGAGACCTCTCGTTCGCAGAAATGGATCGACTGTGGGACGAAGCCAAGAAGCAGAGTTCTGTCACCGCTACTGAGGAACGCCGTTATGAGTGAGGAGTCGAAGAATCCCTACCAGGAAGGCAAGCGTGCCGGAATTCACCCCTTGATCGTCATTTTCGGCGTGTTGTTAGGACTCTGGCTGTTTGTGTTCCTCATCGTGCCCGGTTCGAAGAACAAGCAAGCTGCCGGAACGGAAGGACCAACCGGACCGACCATCGAAGATCCTGAAGCGGCGCCGGTGCTCTTTAAAGTCCAGGCCACCATTTTGGAAATGAATGCCATCAGTCTCACGGTTCCTCCTGAAGCGACCGACAGCCAAGTCGCCGGACTCTTGAAGCGGTTTAAAAGTGATCGGCTCGCCGGCACCTTGACCGAACTCTTGCCGGCCACAACGCCAGGTCACAAACTGGGGGGCCATGCCGTTGCCGATATCTACATTGTGTCCGATGTCCAGTACGCGCAGGCCGACGTGATCCGCACCCTGACCCGCGGAGCGCATGCGCCGGGCAACCTCTATCCGCAGGCCGTTCCTTTTGAGACGGCGATGGAAGCCATCCGCGGCCACTATCGCATCGATCTCAACGATACCGGCAACCCCGACAGTGCCTCCCTCGGCTTTGCCGACGAGTCGGGGGTGCATTCGCGTCAGTATCGAAAAATCTTCTAACGAGCAGGATGCTGAAAAAGCCCGCCAGCGGCGTTCTCCCCTCGAAAGCATCCTCAACGTAGCCCAGAGGCTACGCCTCCGGTGCTTTCATCGGCTGCGGCCTT
>NEWR02000008.1:24203-116173 GCA_002869885.2 Nitrospira sp. CG24C | reverse complement strand
GAGACGGCGATGGAAGCCATCCGCGGCTACTATCGCATCGATCTCAACGATACCGGCAATCCCGACAGCGCCTCCCTCGGCTTTGCTGATGAGTCGGGGGTGCATTCGCGTCAGTATCGAAAAATCTTCTGACAGGCTGCTGAAAAAGGCCGCCAGCGGCGTTCTCGCATCGTTCAGATCCTCAACGTACCCCAGAGGGTACGCCTCCGGTCTTCACTCGCTGCGGCCTTGCTGACGGCCTTTTTGAGCAGCCTGCTGCGACAACAACCCAGCTGCCGTCCATCCAAGTTTCAATTTCTTCCCGCAACGATTACTCGGAATGATCGAAGCGGCATTCTCGTTGCCTCCGGTGGGGAAATCTGTAGAATCTACCATTAGCTGTCTTGCAGCATTGACGCTAAGGATAAATTTGTGATTACAAGACCTGACACTGTTAAGGACCTTTAGTGTTAATTCTCTTAGGGAAATACTTGTTGTCCAACATAATGCGATTGATTAGGGTCAGATTGGGGGTTGCATACGCTTTGAGGGGCATCTCGATTGGATAGCTCTTATCTCCTAAAGATTTTCGCGACAATCGGTCTATTTATTGGGCCAGTTCTCCTTGCCATCCGTGGAGGGAATGCTTCTGCGATTGAGAAGTTCTGCTACGTAACAATTATAGGCCCTCTGACGATTGTTGCTTTTTGTCTTCGTTATGCGCAGGACAAGAGAAACATCCTCAAAGAACCGGATCCCGTAACTAGGCTGGCTCATCTGGAGGAAAAGTTTGTTGGCTTTCGCAAGATACTAATCATTCTTCTCATCGCTTCATCTGTTTCGGCAGGAACGGCTGCATGGTTGCTATTCCGACCTACTCCATAAGTGAGGGAAAATTGGCCAGGCTAAGCAAGAAAACGAGGACAGGTAGAATAACTGATGGCGCATGTGGCTGATATGAATGCGATACTCGAAGCAAGCGCGCAAGAAAAGAAGTAGGTGCGGTGGGTCTAACCAAGAATGATGCTGAGCGCCTGCCGAAGAGCGGCTTGATCGGTCGGGGCTAGTTGTCCTAGCTTCTTGAGCACGAGGGCGGGGTCGATGGCAGGCGAAGGGGGCGCTGGAGCCTACAATTCGAGGGCGAAGCGCAGAGCCTCTTTGACCTTGGCAAAGGTGTCCGCCGGCAGTTGGCCAAGTTTGCGTTCCAACCGAGGTTCGATCAGCGCCCCAATCCCCTGGACGTTGACCACAGAGGTGCGATCGAGAAATGGGAGTGGACCCACCGATACCTCATAGCGACTGCCTCGGTTTTGGGTGGTCAGTGGGAGATAGATGGTGAGGGCACGAGGCGGGTCAGGATCATAACGGGAGACGACCAGCACGGGACGGACTTTGGCGGCCAATCCTAGATCGGCCAGCCAGATTTCACCCGGCTTGGCTTTCATCAAGGGTATTGAGCACTTCTTGGACTACGGTGCGAGACGGGAGGAGATCGACGGCGTTGGCGTCGGCTAACTCCATCACTTCGGTCACGATCTGTTCGACCTGCGCTACGACTTGCGGGCTCCACGTGGCGAGCTTCTGGTCCAGTTGCTGAGCCAATTGTGTCATGCCGGTACGGTATCACCTTTGCCAGAGCGGCGCAAGGTGTGCGGCTGTTCCATCTGCCTGTCCGGTAGGGGATTTCGGATCGACTCGCTACCTGTATTCACGCCTCAACCTTCACGTCGCGCCTTTCTCGCATGTCTCGCACTTCACGCAGTCACGGCCGGATTACAGTCCCACCAGCGTCTTAATTTCTGCCCGCAACGCATCTCGCTGTTCAGCCGCCCAGGTATCGAGCCGTGGGAACAGATGAACCAGTGGCCCTGTGTAGGGGGCCACGACTGTATCGCGGCGCTCCGACAACATGCTGTCTGCTTCGGCGATGCGGATTTTTTCGTCTGCGATATGCCGCGACAGGCATTTCGAAATTATGAGTTGCTGACCCGGTGTTCCTGCGACGGCTCCAAAAATCTTGCCACGAAGCACATCCAATTCATCCGGAATGGACACCTTCACGCGCACAGCCTGGGCGGTCGCCCAGGAGGCCCGTTGGATAGAATAGTCATAGGAAAACACCTGCTCGTGAGGTTCGCGGTACGGTCCGGTCACATCGATGATTTTTATTTGAGTATCCATGGCAATTCCTTGTTTCGAGGTAGGGGTACAGGCCGAAGGGGTTCAGGCTGAAGTGCTCGGAAATCCGACCTTCAGTTTTCGGCCTAAAAGCCTTCAGCCTGAACCCCTTCAGCCTATCTACCTCAGTAGTTACGTTTCGAATTACGATCGTTCTCCCGATAAATATCGCATCACCCGCTCGGCCGCGACCGCTCCATCACGGATACAGTCAGGAATCCCGACGCCGCGATAGCCGGCGCCTGTGAGGACCAGTCCCCCATATCGACTGAGCGCTGCTTCGATCTGGTTCAGCCGTTCGAGATGCCCCAGCGTGTATTGCGGCATGGCCCTCATCCAGCGATTGACTTCGACAAACCCCGGCTCCGCGGTCACGCCGCACATACTGGCCAACTCTGTCCTGACCCGCGCAACCAAAGCCTGATCATCTAACTGTAAAATTACTTCTCGCCCGACTCCGCCGACATAACAACGCACCAGGAGTTGATCTGGCGGAGCGCGGTGTGGCCACTTGAGCGATGTCCAGGTCGCTGCAATGAGGTCGCGTCCTTCTACCCTCGGGACGACAAAGCCGAAGCCTTCAGCCGCGCCGGACACCGATGCACGCGGGTAGGCCATCGCGATCGTCGCCGTCGAAGAATAGGGAATCATCTCCAGCAACCCGCCGGCAATGGGGGTGAGTGGACGAACCAATTCTGCCGACACATAGGCCGGGGTTGCCAGCACGAGACTGTCCACGGACAGGGCTGAGCCGTCATGGAGGATGACGTCGTACATCCAGCGACCAGGCTGATGGGAACGTACCCGTAATGCATCGACGACGCAGTTTCCCCTGAGCGTGACACCTTGGTCTGTCAATCGGTGGACAAGGGTAGCGACTAGATCCGACAACCCGTTTTTCAGGCTGATGAACATCGTCCGCTTCGGACCGGAGCGCGTGGCAGGCGGGCCGTCCTTCCGAGACGCCATCATCCCGCGAATCACACTCCCGTACTGTTGTTCCAATTCGACAAACCGTGGGAAGGTGGCTTGCAGGCTCATCTGTTCCGCGTCGCCCGCATAGATCCCGGCCATCAATGGCTCGATCATTCGCTCGAACGCCTGCCGACCAACTCGCCGCCGGAAGAAGCTGGCCAAGGACTCATCTTCTTGTGACCGCTTCACCGGCGCGGCCAAATCCAGTCCCATCCGTGCGAGCCCCGCCCAACTCAAGAGTCCACTTCGGAGAAAGGGCCCCAGCTGACTGGGGGCAATCATCACCAATCCCTCTGGCAGTTCATGCAGGCGGCCACGTGAGTAGACAGAGGCTCTCTTGCCTGTCTCGTTGGTGTTGATGAGTTGATCGGTCAACCCCAATTTGTCGCAGAGTTCGAGACCGGCTGGTTTCTGAGAGAGGAAGGAATCGGGGCCTGCCTCCGTCACAAGATCGCCGACCCTGTGGGTGACGATCTTGCCTCCCCAGACGGGAGCGCTATCGACTACGGTGCAGCGGATCGGGATACCGGCCGCCGCAGCCTGTTCGTGAAGGGCATAGGCAGTTGAGAGTCCTGAGATCCCACCACCGATGACGGCGATTGTGCGGAGGTTGCTCACGATCTAGCCCGCATTATTCATGACGGTTCGTGGCGAAATCGCGCAGTCGCGTTGCGAGACGGGCATGCGGAGCCGCGAGACCCCGATGCGTACTCGTGCAGTATGTTGAGGGGCCGAGCGGCGAGCCTGCCCGCCGTTAGGTGCGTCGCCACCGCGCTTGCGAGGTCGAGCGCCCTTTGTATAATCCTGGCGCGAAGAAAGAATACCGCAATGAGTTCTGATTTTCGTCTCCGCGATTGCAGCAGAAGTGTTCATGAATAATGCGGGCTAAGACAGAGGGAGGATTCGTGTGCAGTAAGCACAGAGGCCAATGTGTCGATGAGCGCAGCCGAATCGTTCAGCATGGCGATCCGTTCGAGTTGGAGACCTCGACCAGCTGCGAATCGTTTCAATTCGATATCGATATCGTAGAGCGTTTCCACATGGTCGCAAAGAAAGCCGATCGGCGCGACCAATACTTCTTGACGTCCATTGCGCGCCAGCTCGTCCACGACCGACTCCACGGTCGGTCCCAACCACGTTTCACCCGATCGGCCCTGGCTTTGGTAGGCAAAGTGAGTGGGCCTGCCGCCCAGTAGCGCAGTCACCGCTTCAACCGTGCCTTTCACCTCGTCGGGGTAGGGATCTTTCATTGCCACGATACGCTCCGGCAGGCTGTGAGCCGTAAAGAGTATCGGCACCGTCGCACGCACGTCGGGAGGAAACTTCAGCAATGCCTGATTGATATTCTCGGCGATCGCCGCAATCAGTCCTGGATGCCGATGCCAACTGCCGACGTAACTTACCGGGCAGGTATTCTGCAGCGCCGACCGTGCCTCTTCCACTTTCTTTCGATAGGCTCCGGTGCTCAAAGAGGACTGTTGGGGGGCCAGACAGAGGCCGATGATCTGTTCTGGATCGTCGCCGAGCAATTCGGCATAGGTCTCCTTGATAAAGGGATGCCAATGCCGTAACCCGACGTAGACCCGATACTGGTCGCTACTGGATTCATTCAACCGCTGCTCGAGCTTCTTCGCGACAGCCTTGGTGATTTCGACTGCCGGAGACTTCCCGCCCGTGGCCCGATACCGTTCCCGAATCTCTTCGACAAGTTCAGGCGGCGTGGGACGGCCACCCCGCACATCCAGGAGAAACGGCTCCACATTTTCCAGGCTATCCGGCCCACCCATGGCCATCAGAAGAACGGCGATGGGACGTTGCGATGCTGACATGCCTTCTCCTCGTTAATCGTGATTCGTTAAACGCAGGGAGTCTTCTCGAATGACGATTCACGTTTCACGATTAACGTTTCCTATCTTTGGCTGAGTTTGTGCACCATGTCGATGGTCGCGGCTACATGTTCGATCGGCGTTGTGGGCAGGATTCCATGACCCAGATTGAAGATATGTCCAGGGCGCCCGCCAGCTCTGCGGAGAATATCTTCCACGCGCCGTTCGATTTCATGCAATGGGGCAAACAATGTGAGGGGATCGAGGTTCCCCTGTACCGCCACGTCGTGTCCTACCGTCGCCCAGGCCTCGTCGAGATGGATGCGCCAATCGATCCCGATGACATCGCCGCCCGCTTCTCGCATCTGAGGCAGCATGGCCGAAGTGCCGGTGCCGAAATGAATCATCGGCACGCCTTCTCTTTTTAGCCCTTCAAAAATCAATTGGACATGCGGCATGACATATTCAACATAGTCGCCCACCGAGAGGCACCCCACCCAACTGTCGAACAGTTGAATCGCCTGCGCGCCGGCCTTGATCTGCCGCCGCAGATAGCCCGTGATGACCCGCGCAAACTTGTCCATGAGTTGGTGCCAGGCCTTCGGCTCGCTATACATCAATTGTTTGGTGAGGAGATAGTTTCGAGAGCTTCCGCCCTCGATCGCATAACTGGCCAGTGTGAACGGCGCGCCGGCAAATCCAATCAACGGCACTCTCCCATTCAGGGCGTGCCGAGCCTGACGGATGGCTTCGGCCACATAGTCGAGTTCACCGCCGTCGATGACGTTGAGCCGTTCAATATCTGCTTGGTTTCGCACCGGATTATGGATGACCGGTCCTTCGCCTGCCGCGAATTCCAGGCTGAGCCCCATCGGTTCAAGTGGTAACAGGATGTCGGCAAAGATAATGGCTGCATCGAGCGGAAAGCGATCGATTGGCTGGAGCGTGACCTGCGCCGCCAACTCGGGCGTTTTGCACAGATCAAGGATCGAATGTTTTACGCGGAGCGCGCGATATTCCGCCATATACCGGCCCGCCTGGCGCATGAACCAGACCGGCGTACAATCGACCGGCTCACGCCGGCAGGCTTTGAGAAAGCGTTCGTTGATCATTTCGGCATTCTAGAGACGAGGGGGCGAGGGTGTCAATTCGCAATGGGGCGGGTCCCGCTTCGTTAATTGTTATTCGTTAATCGTCAGGACGCTCACGTTTAACGTTGAACGATTGGGCCGCATGCGGCTCCGGTTGACAGGGTGTGAAGCTCTCTACTAAACTGCCAAATCCCGCTGGGAACCGCAGTCAACGCGATCGATGAGATATACAGGGAGGCCCGAATCCTGATGGCAAAGAAAACGACGAATGAATCGGACGAAACCAGACTGAAAAAGAAGGTGGCGGCAAAACTGACCGACCACAAGGATGCCAAAGTGGATGAGGCCCTTCGTTCGCTAAAGAAACGGCTGCGGCGGACACAACGGAAACGCCGTGCGTTAGCGTTGCGCAAGAAAAATTCTTCGAGCAAGAAAACGGCTGCTCCTGCCGCAAAGTAGTTGTTCTGTCCGGGCATTTGACGGGAAAGTGAATCATTAAGGTAGCACGTATGGAACCATCACGACCCACAGAAGAAGGCGCGATTCCCGCCGTTTCAGAGACGGTGACCGATGCATTGACCGATCAGGTGGCGGCGGAGTTTACAGGGGTGCCCCAGGTATCGGCAGAGCTGACAGCGGAACCGACTGAACAGGTCGCCCTTGAAGAAGAGCAGGTCAAGGATGAGATCGAGATCCAGATCGACCTGCTCAAGGATCCTGATTGGGTGGTCCGCCGCGAGGCCGCTATTACTCTCGGTGAAATGGGTGATGAGCGTTGTGTGGAACCGCTGTGTAATGCGTTGCGCGACGGTGATTGGCAAGTTCGGGAAGTGGCGATCGAGGGGTTGGGGCAGATCGGTTCTCCCGCCGTTGAATTACTGATCAAGTTGCTCCGCGATTGGGACGTCCGAAAGTATGCGCTTGCCGCATTGGGGAAGATTCGCGACGAGCGGGTGCTCGATCCGTTGATGCTTCAGCTGAAAAACGATGAGTTCAAAGACGATGCGCTCAACGCGTTGGTCGAGCTGGGTGAACCGGCGTTGACGCGATTGGTCAAAGCGCTAAAAGACAAAGACGAAATGGTCCGAAAGCAAGCGGTGCTGGCTTTGGGGCGAATCAAAGATGCCAAGGCGATCGATCCTCTGATCGATATGCTCGCCGACAGCGATTGGTTTACCCGCTTGACGTCTGCGGCGGCGCTCGAAGCGATTGGCGATGACCGGGGCCGAGAAGCGATCAAGCCGTTGATGAAGGACCCGGATATGGTCGTACGGATGCGGGTGGAGCGGATACTCGCGAAGTGGAAGAAACAGCCTGCCGCCACGTAGCAGGATGCTGGGTAAGTACTCAGGTGTTCAGGCTGAATGCTAGGGACACAGGCCGAAGGGGTTCAGGCTGAAGTGCTCGGAAATCCGACCTTCAGTCTTCGGCCTAAAAGCCTTCAGCCTGAACACCTTCAGCCTATCTACCTGAGTCGTTACGTTATTTGTTCAGCTGCCGATCGACCTCACGCTGAATTTCATCAAGCCGTTTCATCGATACCGGTTTCCCCATCGACAGTTCCAGCCGCACTTCTCGAAGCGTTCCGGTCAGCGCACGCAGGGCAAGGACTGTCTCGTCTTGCTTTGCGCCTTTCGTGACGTTGTCCAGCGTTTCGGCCGCTTCACCCAGTTGTTTGGCAGCCTCTCCAAGGTGTTTATCGAACAATTCAGATTTCGCCTGCACCACCCGTGATTTGGCTTCGATCAGTCCCTGGCGCCTGCGCAGGTCTCTCTCGATTCCCATCGTCGTGTCGATGATGTTGCGCGAGGTGTCTTTGAGGGAATGTTGGAGGTCTGAGACCGTTTGCGGCAATGTGCCGACCGGACGTTGGCCAAAATACAATCCGAGACCGAACGACACGGCAGCCAGGGCAAGAACGGCGATAAATTTCCACATTGTGGACGCAACCCTCTCAGCTAGCGAGATCTGGGGATCGGTGCCGAACGGCGTAGCTGTTGGAGCAGACTGCCTGCGGCAGCTAAACGAATGGAGAGATCCGAGTCTTGCAAGGTCTTTTTGAGCAGCGGCATCACCGGTGCGCCGATCTTGCCGAGTGCTTTTGCAGCCAGGAGACGAGGTTGTGGCTGTTGGTCTTGCAGGAGCGTCTGTAGGATGGCCACCGCTTGCTTGTCGGAGGTGGCAGCCAACGTATGGGCTGCCGCTGCTCGGATAGAAGGGTCCGCGTGTTTCGCCAAGTCTGCGGCAAGTAAGACAGCCGATGTGTCGCCCAATCGAAGCAAGCCTTCTACCGCGCTGGCCCGTACCTGCATATTGGCATCGCGCGTGAGAACCCGCAGCAATGGGAGATTGTCGCGAATTCCCAGCCGCCCAAGACTCGTCGCTGCCACCGCGCGCACGTGCGCGCTTTCATCCCCTAGGGCATGGGTGAGTGGCGCAACGCCTCCGGCTTGTCCATAGTCTCCCAACGCGCCGGCGGCAAACGCGCGAACCGATGGCTCAGGGTCGTACACTCCCTGGCTCAGGACCGAGAGACTGGATGGGCGCTTCAGCCGCCCCAATGCTCCTAAGGCTGCCATGCGGATTTCGGGGTCCGGAAGCGTCACCGCTCCGGTGATATCGGTCAGCATGTCCTGTTTGCCGAGCCGATACAGTGCGGCGTAGGCGAATACGGCTTCAGGCCCGTCGTCGACTCTTGCCACCTCGATGAGGTAGGGCATGATGTCGGTGACATGGGCTTCACTGAGCGCGTTCATGGCGGCAATTCGCACGGCGGGCATCGCGTCGTTCAGGGCCCGTCGCAAGGGGCCGGACTTCCCTGCAAGTCCAGCTTTGCCGATAGCGTCTGCGGCGCGAGCCCGTACCAGGACCGATGCGTCGAGCAGCCCATCTTCCAGGACGGCTTGTGTTTCCGGGAGGCCGAGTTCAGCCAGGATTGTGTAGGCCGCGATCCGCACATATTCCTGTGAGTCGCGGACGTGGCTCGTCAGAAAACTGAGCGACAAGGGCCGTAGCAGGGCCGGATCGTCCGGTTGATCTGTAGGGACTAGCCGTTGATAGAGAGTGAGGGCTTCTTCCGGTCGCCCTAGTTTGAGGGAGCTCTGGAAGGCCAGGCGGATAAACGGTTTCGATGTTGCGGTTTCAGGCGGAAGCGACTGCCAGAGCTTCAGAACCTGGCCGTATTCGGCACGGTTGAAGAATTCTGTGGCCTCACGTTCGAGCGCTGAGCCGGTCTGCGCCGTTAGCGTGCCTGCGTTGGCAAGGAGCGGGCTTACGAGGATTGAGACAAGTGTGAGCAGCAGGAGCACTTGCAGGTGTGCTGTGGCAGCGCAGCGACGGACTCTCTCCAGCACGTGAAAGGTGAAAGGTGAAAGGTGAAATGTAGAACTGCCGAGTGCTCTTCCTCCGTAACGTTTCACGTATAACGTTTCACATTTTACGAATCGCCGCCGGCCCGTTACCATGCCGAAGGCGCGCGGACCATGGCTGGCGCATACATCGTATCGACATACTCCTTGACCATCCGTTTGGTGCAGAAGCGGGGAGCATTGGTTCGAAGACTTTCCTTCATAAGCTGCAACCAGCCGCGAGGTATCCCATCCAGGTCTCGTTGATAGTAGAGGGAAGTCGCCTCTTGTTCCAGTATGCGGTAGAGCTGTTGCGCGTCATGTTCGTCCTGGGCCTGAATGTCCTGGTTCCCAACCAAGGGCTCGATGCCCCATCCATTGGCTCCGTTAAACCCTTCAGGCCACCATCCATCGAGGACACTGAGGTTGATAACGCCGTTGAGCGCGGCCTTCTGCCCGCTCGTTCCGCTTGCCTCCAAGGGAAAGCGTGGAGTATTGAGCCAAATGTCGACTCCTTGGACGAGGAACTTCGCCATATGCATATCGTAGTTCTCTACGAACGCCACATGGCCACCCAATTGGTGGTCGTCGCAAAAGCGCAGTATTTCATGAATGAAATAGCGGCCAGGTTCATCGGCCGGGTGGGCTTTGCCGGCAAAGATCAATTGGACGGGACGCCACTGGTTATGAAGCAATCGTTTCAGCCGCTCGAGGTCGCGGAACAATAGAGTCGCCCGCTTGTAGGTGGCAAAGCGCCTGGCGAAGCCGATGGTGAGCGCTTCAGGGTCGAGCAACGTGCCTCGTGTCAGAACCTGCGAGGCTTGGAGCTGGCCTTGCATCCAGCCGCTCCTGGCCCGTTCCCGGATGAAACTCATGAGTTTGCGTTTCATGGTTTGGCGCACGGCCCAGAGCTCCTGGTCCGGGATATCCATGACCCGTTGCCACATCGCTTTATCGTCGCATTTCTCCGCCCATTCCGGGCCGAGATGCTTGCCGTAGAGTTGGTTGAGTTCCGGTGCGATCCAGGTCGGCGCATGGATGCCGTTGGTCACGCTGCGGATCGGGATTTGCTCAGTCGGTAGCCCGGGCCACATATGCCGCCACATTTCTCGCGAGACTCGCCCGTGCTCACGGCTGACTCCGTTCACATGGGCGGCCAGCCGGATGGCGAGTGCCGTCATGTTGAAGCCCTGCCCTTGGGATTCAGGGGTGTCCCCCAGGCGAAGGAAGTCTTCTCGCGAGAGGCCCAACTGCTCCCAGTAGCCGGCGAAGTACCGGTCCATGAGGTGATGGGGAAATACGTCGTGACCGGCCGGCACCGGTGTATGGGTGGTAAACACCGTGCTCTGGCGGATGGTCTCGCAGGCGTCCGCGTGTGTCGATCCCTTCTGGATCAATTCGCGAATGCGCTCCAACGTAAGGAAGGCGGAGTGGCCCTCATTCGCATGCCAGACCGTCGGTGCGATGCCCAATGCACGAAGCATTCGGACACCGCCGATACCCAATAGAAACTCCTGACAGAGGCGCATCTCCTGATCGCCACCATATAAGCGAGCTGAGAGGGCTCGGTTTTCCGGACTATTCTCCGGGACGTCTGTGTCGATGAGGTAGAGGGGTACCCGTCCAACGAGCACTTTCCAGACGGATGCCGCCACGACCCGGCTGCCGATCTCGACCGTAATCCTGCATGGATCTCCCGATGGAGTGAGGGCGGGATGAATCGGCGATTCTGCTTGGTTGAAGGGGGCGTAGGCCGCTTCTTGCCATCCTTCCGGTGTGATCCTCTGCCGAAAATATCCTTGCGGGTACATGAATCCTACCCCTACCAGGGGCACGCCGAGATCGCTGGCTTCCTTGCAATGGTCTCCGGCAAGAATGCCGAGACCACCGCTATAGATGGGAATGGATCGGTGGAGGCCAAATTCCGCAGAGAAATAGGCGATGATGGGAGACTTCAAATCGCTGTGCTGTGTTTTAAACCAGCTGTGTCCATTCTGACGGTACTCGTCATAGGTCTTGAGGGCAGCAGAGTACATCCGCATGTACGAGGGATCTTGGGTGAGGTGCATGAGCCGGTCTGGCCTGACTTTGGCCAGCAGTTCGACGGGGTTGTGGTGGGTCAGCACCCAGAGGGTCGGATCGATGTTTTCAAACAGCCGACGGGCCTCCGGAGTCCAACTCCACCAAAGATTCGACGCCAATTCCTTGAGACGGGAGAGACTGGCTGGAATGTCGTTCGGTAAGTCGGCTGCTGTCCGCGAGTTATCCACTGAACCTCCTCGTTGCTGGTGTTGGATTTGTCGTGAGTGAATGGCCTAGCGTGATTGGTCAAACCGATCAGGCGTGACCGGCCTTATGCCACGTTGTCCATTCGTCTGAGAATGCCACGGAGGCATATCGTTCGCCAAGTATTTTAGCAACTCGGTTCATGAGCTTAGCGATTTGTTGCATGTCCTCCGGGGGAAGATCTTGTCGAAATCGAGGATGGAGTCCCCACCGGGTTTCCACTTCTTCTCCGGCAACGGTCGAAATGACGCTCACCAGTTTAATTTCGCTTCCTGTCGGACCTTGGGGGCCAGGCGTCGCGGTGGGGAGTGGTGAGGCGGACGGGGGATGGGTCGCCACGGGAACCTCTGTACCGACTGTGGCGGCTGGAGGGAGATCTCCGGCCAAGATGGCTTTGATGGCTGGAATCACGGCGCTCGCGCAGAGCGTTGCGGCGGAGGATACTTGCGCGTTTTCCGCGATTCCCATCGCGTCGGCGACTCGCCCGCCAAAGGCTTTCAACATTTCCTCTTTCACGGGACTGTCTTCAGTAACGAGGAACCGAAACCGCTCATAGGTCTGCCGGCTCTCCGCCACCGCTGTACCGACTGTGAGCATAATTTCCGTTTGATCGGAGCCGGAACCAAATGCTGGTTCCAACACATTCTTCAATTGCAGGGTCACGGCATCTTCAAGGCCGTCCATGAACTGAGGCTGGTCTTTGACCGGCAGGTACAGGGCAGAGAGCCGATCGGTGAGATTGAACATGACCTTGAGGAACTCAAGGTAGATACCCCACTCATCCTGGCGTTTCAATTTTAAGGCCCGCTCAGGGGCATTCCGTTTCATGACGGTCACGGATTCTCCCGCGACAGCCAGTATAAGTTCGGCAAGTTGGCGAAGCTGCGGTTGGTATTCTTGGTTGGCGGTGACCATAAAATCTCCCGTTCAGTCGCGGGATTATAACGGAGACAGGTCCGGCGAGCAAAGTACTTGTTTTCGCAATCGCTTGTCGGTATGGCACCTCGCAGGTACGATCGTGTCTGGACAGCATGGAAAATGGTGAATGGTAAATGGAGAATTGGGGAGGGCTGAAGAGATGGCGATGAAGAAGTCCAGATATAGTTTTACCGTCGTTGTTGGGGTGCTAACGGTGTTGGGCCTATCAGGCTGTAGTCAGGAGACGCCGGCGGAGAAGGCGAAGGCTGCGGCTGCGTCCGGCAGTGCGGCGACGCAAGCAGCAGGACAGGCTGCGGTGGATGCGATAAAGACTCCGATGGATAATGCCCGTCAGGTGGAAGGCACATTGGAGCAGTCAGCTGAACAGACAGCCGCTAAGATCAAAGAAGCGACGCAGTAGAGCACATGGCTGCGCAGGCGAGAATGAAAACAGAGGAAACGGGAACCTTTTTATGTTCGAACGGCATGAGTCAGACGAGAAATAACAAAGGGGTCCCAGCCGAGACTGTCTGTGGCGCGAGGTGCCAATGGTAAATGTGTGATTGCAAGACCTGACACCGAATTGGACACGCGCTGGCGAGCGCATACTTCCCCGCTGGTAGAACTGTAATGCCTGCGATACAATCTGCGCGTCATGAATGGTCTGTATAATGAAGCTCTTCACCACTTAGACAAGGCGTTCAAGAGGCTTGAGGACAAGGTGCCGCCTCCGCAGAGGGTACCGCATGGGGATGCCTTCGTCTTTCGATATAAGGAAGAGACAATTCACCAAGCAATGGTTCAGAAACTTGCACGCGTGGTCTCGGGTCTTCACGCTGCCAGGCTCCTTCTTGAGAACGGGCTCCTTCAAGAACAGGCGGCGGTGCAGCGAATGCTCGACGAATTTCACGAAGATATCTTGTTTTTGGCCTTCGCGGTCATCAAAAGAGAACGTACACCGCTTCATCAGGAATACCTCGATGCCTTTTACAAAGAAGAGTTCGATGGACCCACGGCAGTTGAGTCCTCGCATGACCGGCCAATGGTGTCTCGCAAGAAGATTCGCGCCTACATTGCGCGGGTAGACCTAGGGGGTACCGACCCAAGCACTGCCGTGACTCTCTCCCATACGATCCATAGCGGATACTCAGGCTTTGTTCACGGTGCCTCTCCACATATCATGGACATGCTTGAAGGGAATCCGCCACGATTTCGTATCCACGGCATGGGAGGAACCTCACGGCACGAAGAACACCGTAATGACCTGTATAATCCTTTCTTTCGCGCCATCATCTCCTTTGCAATGGTGGCTAAGGCATTCGATGACGATGAGCTATTCCAAAGTTTGCATGCGTACCATCTTGAGTTCGACAAGCTGTCAGGACGAAATAATGCCTACCGTGGCGAGAGTGAAAAACATCCCCAATCTGGCGAGAGTCGGTCAACGCAACAGAATTGTTGAGTGGTTTTATGATTTGCCTATAAACGTTCGACATGCCGAGGCCGTTGCTTAACTGTGGCAGAACTATCGTGTCCGATCAGGTTTGACCGGCTCCTCGCCTGCCTCTGACTCCTCTATAAGTGATTGAGAACGAACCGATGAGGTTACTTAGTCTCTGACACTGTAGAGGCTTCAAATCTCGCCCCCTCCGCCATTTTCTGATAGGCAAAGCGGCGCAAGCTTCTGGGCTGCCATACAATGACACTCATGAGCGCTCTGGTTTTTCATCCACTTGCTTCCTGGTGGCCTGGTCGATCCTCGATTGCGCGTATCGAACATAAATGATCCTTCCAAGCTCGCTCGTTGTCTCTTCAGGGATGGGGGCTGGTTGATCTTCCACTGCGCGCAACTTTCTCACCCGCCCACCCATTGGCACGCCGAGACGTGCCATTAGCCCAAGCGAGGGTCATCCGCGACCGCGCGTTGCGCGAGCACAGAAGATCTCAGGCTCCATCCCGTCCTCTGTTCCGGGAGCACAGGACCAGCATGGGTGCCCCCTGCCTATCCTTTTCATCGTGCGCGTTCTGCGAGCAAGGAGGGCACCTGGGGTGGAAAACGGTGTCAGGAACCGTACTCGGCACAAGCTTCTGCCAGAATCAAAAAGCGAGGCGAATCGTACAATCAGAGAATTGAGGGGAGGTGAGGGTGTCAGACGGGCTTTTGGGCAACAGACTCCATATACTTCCACAGTTCCTTGGCGTCGTCTCCGGCGATTACCAGCGGGGTATTGTTTGCGGATCCAGCGAAAAGATCTTTAGCGACATCTCATCTTGCCAAATCTGTGCTTCGCAGTAGCTCACACTATCAAGGTTCACGGCTTTCTTGCCAATACGAACAAAGTGCACAGTGTCTCTCCCATCGTCTTATAAAAACTTCTTGCCAACTATATCACCGCATGTTTTACCGTCAAAGGTTCACCGTATTTGCCGACAAGGCCTTGGGAAAATAAAAAGGGGTCGGGAATATTTTCTCGATTAGATCTGCTGCCGCGCTGTTCTGTCCACAATAGAACAGAAGTCCCGATGGGATCGGTGCTCAACCTCACGCCTTGTCAGGGATTTTGGCGGCCTGCTCGCTGATCTGTGAAAGGTGAGTGGTGAGATCGACCGGCTTGTCATTTGGTATCGGACGGCGTAAAGTTACTCGTTATCGGGCTCATTCTCGATGAGGGCGTATATGAATGAACAGCAATTACTGGAGCGCATCGTGGTAAATCCTCAGATCTTCGGAGGCAAACCGATTATTCGAGGTTTGCGAATCGCCGTCGAGCATGTTCTTGGCATGCTTGCCGCCGGAGATACGCCGGAAACCATTTTGAAGGAGTATTCGTTTCTGGAACGCGACGATATTCAGGCCTGCCTCCTGTTTGCGCATCGGTCTTTGAGTGGTGATCATGTGCACGATCGAATGCCTCTGACCAAATCTGCATGAAGTTTCTTCTCGATGTCTGCAGCTCTTCTCGCTCTCTTCGCGCACTCTTGACTAGCCTTGGCCACGACGTCCGTCTCGTAGGAGAGGGAGATCCATGCGCCTCGGACGAGACGGTGTTGGCCTTGGCACATCAAGAAGGACGCATTGTCGTCACTGAAGACAAGGATTTCGGGGAATTGATCGTGGTCCAACGCCGTCCCCATTCAGGCATTATCCGTTTTCTCGAATTGCCGATCGCGGAACAGGCGGTGGCCATGCAAGAGGTGTTAACGTACTATCAGGCTGACTTGAAGTCCGGAGCCATGATTGTTGTGACTCGTGGTCGCATTCGAGTTCGTCCCCTGGCGTAGAGAAGATCGTCGATCCAACGGGCTCATCTGGCTGACCCTCTTTTTCGCTCGTTGAAAGGGGCTAGGCCGTATGCTATACAGCCCCGCCGCTTATCCGGCGTCTTTTCAACCCCTCTCTCCTTAAGGTACATGGAACGTAATTACCCAGGTAGATAGGTAGATAGGCTGAAGGCTTTTAGACCGAAGGTTTTGATGCGAGATAATTTATTTTCCTTCGCCGAATACCCTGTAGCTTCCGGTCTTCAGCCTTCAGGCCTGAACACCTGAGTAGTTGCCATGGAACAAGAAACCAAAACGTATGTGCTGAAGCGTCCGGTTGACGAGGCCGTTTCCCGGAAGCTCTCCATCGACTATGCGGCGGCGTTGAATAGCCAGCAGCTTGCGGCTGTGACTGCGGGTGAAGGGCCATCGCTGGTCATTGCCGGCGCCGGCAGCGGCAAGACGCGGACCTTGGTCTACCGTGTGGCTTACTTGATCGATTCGGGAATCGATCCCTCCCACATTCTGCTCCTGACCTTTACGCGAAAATCATCGCAGGAAATGCTCGAACGGGCCGGTGAATTAATTGGCGTACGCAGTGAACAGGTTCGTGGCGGCACATTCCACTCAGTGGCCAATATGTTGCTCCGGCGCTATGGCCGCTCCATCGGCCTTGAGCCGGGCTTCACGATTCTCGATCGGGGCGACGCTGAAGATTTGATCGCCTTGGTTCGCGCACAGCTGGGGTTGAACGAAAAAGACAAGCGGTTTCCCCGTAAGGGGACAATTGCGGAGATGTTCAGCAAGGCCGAGAATACCCTGCGTCCACTCGCCGAGATCGTGGTCGAAGAGTTCGATCATTTTTCAGACCATCTGGATGCCTTGGAGCAGTTGCAGCGGGGATATCAGGCGTCGAAGCGTCAGCGTCAACTGGTGGATTATGACGATCTGCTGGTGTTGCTGCGGCGGCTCGTGATGGAGGATGAAGGAATCAGGCGGACGATTTCATCGTTGTATCGATACATCCTGGTGGATGAGTATCAGGACACCAATCGTTTGCAGGCGGATGTCGTCCGGCATCTCGCATCCACCCACCAGAACGTGATGGTCGTGGGCGACGACGCGCAGTCGATCTATGCCTTCCGAGGAGCGACGTTCAAGAACATCATGGAGTTTCCCGCGCTCTTTCCCGGCACCACCATCTATAAACTTGAAGAGAATTACCGCAGTACCCAGCCGATCCTGAATCTCGCGAACGCCGTAATCGAAGAGGCGAAGGAAAAATACAGCAAACATCTCTTTACGAGGAAGCTCGATGGGCCGTTGCCAGTTTTGGTGGAGGCGGCGGGGGAGAATGCCCAATCGCGTTTCATTGCGCAAAAGATCTTGGAACTGCGGGAGGAAGGGGTTCCGCTCGGAGAAATGGCGGTGTTGTTCCGGTCGAGCTTTCACTCGTTCGACCTTGAAATCGAACTCTCTCGTCACGGACTGCCGTTCGTCAAGCGCGGCGGGGTCAAATTTATCGAGACCGCGCACGTCAAGGATCTGCTGGCCCACATGCGCGTCGTGGCCAATCCCTTGGATGCTGTGAGCTGGCATCGCGTACTCATGCTCGTCGAAGGGGTGGGACCGAAGAAGGCGCAGGATGTCATGGCCGCACTGGTGAAATCGCCCAATCCCTATCGCGCTCTTAGTGAGATGACGGGGCGATCGGGGAAAGGACTCAAAGACTTGGCCCTGACGCTCGAAAGCCTTGCCGGATCCGGAGACCTTCGTCCGGCTGAGCAAGTGGGTCATATCTATGAGTACTACCTGCCGATTCTGAAGGAACATTACGACGACTACCCCAAGCGCACGCGGGATCTGGATCATTTGCAGACGATCGCGGAGGGGTATCAGGCGGTTGAAACATTTCTATCCGATCTCGCGCTGGAGCCACCGGACGGAAATGCCGCTCGATCTGACGCGTCCGATCGCGACGATGAACGACTGGTGTTGTCCACGATTCATTCTGCCAAGGGGCTTGAGTGGCAATGTGTCTTCGTTATCTGGATCGTGGATGGACGATTCCCATCGGTCTATTCGTTCAGTGAAGATGAGGGGCTGGAGGAGGAGCGCCGGTTGTTCTATGTCTCCGTGACGAGAGCCAAGCGGCATCTGTACTTGACCTACCCGATCAATGTGTTTGACAGGGGCAGCGGCATGGTGCTGTCGAAGCCGTCCCGGTTCCTGGACCCAGTTGCGCCTAGGCTGCTGGACCAGCTGGTTCTGGTGGAAGAAGGCGGTGGGCGGCATGACTGGTATTCTCGCGATGATCACTAACAGGATGCTGAAAAGGGGGCGGGGTGGCTGGGACGATTCCCGTGCTCGCGCAACGCGCGGCCTCAGAAGGCCCTCGTTGGACGCGCGCAGTTGGGATCATCCCAGCCACCCCTTATTAAGTGATTGAACACTCAACATTACACGTTGAGCATTCTGGCCATGAGTAATGCGGGTTACGATTGATGGTGTCCACATTATACAGAGTGGTCGTGATGGGCCTCCTCATGGGTGGACTTCTCCTCGTGCCGAATGTGGGGATGTCGGAAGAGCGTCTGTCGTCAGCCGACCGGATGTGGGGACAGTTGCTTCGTGAGGCTTATGCGCTAGGCCTTCCGACAAAGTTCCTCAAGGCAGTTCCATCGAGCTTCGTGCGGTTTGAATTCGATGATTTGCGCAGCTATGCCGCTGAATATCATCCCGCGGAGCATCGGATGGTACTCAACCGCGCGCTGTCCTTTAATGGAGCCGGAGCTACGTTACGTCCACTCGGGCAACTCACCCATGCCCAGATCGAAACACTCTTCCACGAATTGTTCCATGCCTATATCGATTACCTGGTGACGGCAGCTGAGACATCGCCTGGCGTAGCGCCGAATCCTGTGCTCACTATTGCGAGAGCTCAGCAGGCTTGTCACTATGGAGCGGTGTTGATCACACCGGTGGTACAGAGGAAGGGCGAAACTGAGGAGCGGTATCTGACGGAACGTGAATCTTGGGAAGCGCTCAACGAAACGTGGGCGGTGTTTATCGGGTGGACCGTGTGGAACCAGTTGGAGCTGAGCGGCGGCACAGGACGGTCGATTCAGAAACCGGGGAAGAGTCAGGATGAATGGGTGAGCCGTCTCAGGACTGCCGATCGAGAAGGAACATTCCGTGGGTATTATGAACCGGAGGATTCTGCCGAGCGGGCCGTTGTTCGAAAGCGGTATTTGGCCCCTGCATCCCGGTTGTCGGAATCGGAAGCCACGGTCATTTTGAAGGAAGTCATTGAGTTTTCTCCCAATCTACTGGCCCGTGCAAGGGAGGTTTTTTCCGGTCTCGGCCAAGGGGTTGACCGGTATGGTCAGTGTGGATAGTAGAGACACCTTTCTATAAGTTTATGAAATGTTTGTGAGGCACTCGGAGGAAACGGCTTAGCCAGAGTATTTGCTGTGTTGCTGGGCAAGGGAAGGGAGCGGTGAAATGACAGGGAAGCAGAACGATAGCATGAGGGGAAATATCGGTCGGTAAGTAATATTTTGACAAAAAGCAAGATAATTATGCTTTAGGGTATTGACTTCACCAGACTTCATCAATAGAATCCAGCGTTTCATGAGCAAGGCTGGTCCACAGCCTCACCGCCTGCATCCTTATTCAGTAAGGAAGGGGTAGCTGTCTGTGGACTGGCGTACATTGTCTTTTTCATTATTTGGATGAAAAAGACAATTATAAATTGAACGTTTAGATTTTAATTATTGTGTTGTGTGCAGGGATTTTCGGGCAGGTACCCAAGTGGCCAAAGGGGGCAGACTGTAAATCTGTTGCCATCGGCTTCCAAGGTTCGAATCCTTGCCTGCCCACCAACGCGGGCAAGTTTTGAGTTGTGAGTGCTGAGTTCTGAGTAGAGAAGTCTGTTGGAATGTCAGTCTCAGTACTGAGCACTCAGCACTCGATACTGAAAGAAGAGGCGGGCGTAGCTCAGTGGTAGAGTTCCAGCCTTCCAAGCTGGCTGTCGTGGGTTCAAATCCCACCGCCCGCTCCAAAGGAAGACGTGAGGCGTGAAACGAAAATAGTGCGGCGGCTTCCAGCGCTTCACGTTTGACGTTTTACGAAGAAAAGGCCCACGTAGCTCAGTTGGTAGAGCACGTCCTTGGTAAGGACGAGGTCACGCGTTCGATCCGCGTCGTGGGCTCCAGAAGTTCGGTCACGGGTTGAGGCTGAGGTCAAGGTTGAAGAGGAGAGACCGAGAGGGCTTTCTCAACCTTGGCCTGAACCTTAACCTTACGTAAGCAACGGAGGCAGTTATGGCGAAGGCGAAATATGAGCGGCGGAAGCCGCACGTGAATGTCGGGACGATCGGGCACGTGGACCATGGCAAGACGTGATTTCCGATTTGAGCGGCATATTGCCGGCAATAAAGATGACCGAGCCGTATTCGCCGACGGAGCGGGCGAATGCCATCGCCATGCCGGTCAGCAGGGCGGGCCACAGTTCAGGCACGATCACCGCTCTGAACGTTTGCCATCGATTGGCTCCCAGCGTGGTGGCGGCCTCTTCCACTTCCATGTCCAAATCTTGGAGTACCGGTTGAACCGTTCGCACCACGAACGGCAATCCGATGAAGGTCAGTGCGACCAGGACACCCAGGGGCGTAAAGGCGACCTTGAGACCTAGCGGTTCGAGATAGCGCCCAATCCATCCATTCGACGAATAGATGGCAGTCAAGGCGATTCCAGCGACGGCGGTCGGCAGGGCAAAGGGCAGATCCACGAGCGCGTCCACGATCGAGCGCCCGGGAAAGCGGTATCGCACAAGAACCCAGGCCACCACCGATCCGAAGAAGCCGTTGATCAAGGCCCCCAAAAATGAGGCGCCGAATGTGAGCTGGTAGGAGGCAATCGCACGCGGCTCCGTCACCGTGTGCCAGAATTGTTCCCAAGTCAGTGTGGTCGTCTTGACGAAGAGACCGCTGAGGGGGATCAATACGATCAGGCTGAAATAGAACAATGCAAATCCCAGAGTCAGACCGAATCCCGGAAGGACACTGGGCTGTTTCAACACCATGGCCATGAATTTCTCATCGCCTCCGATTGCAGAGGCGGATTATCCTAACTGCTGGGTGATCAGCTGGGACAGCTGACCAAACATTCCTCATCGCTGAAGGGTGTCTCAGCGCCGCTACTTCGCCCCCTGCAAATAGATTTGGTCGAAGCTGGCGCCATCGGCAAAGTGCGCCTTATGCGCTTTCTGCCAGTTGCCGAAGAATTCCTGCAGGGTGAACCGCTCCACTGACGGGAAATTCGCAGCATACTTGGCTGCGACCGAAGGAAGCTGTGGGCGGTAGTTGTTTTTGCCGGCAATCTCCTGGCCTTCTTCAGAATAGAGATATTCCAGATAGGCTTGGGCGACTTGCCTGGTGCCTCGCTTGTCCACGATCTTGTCTACGACGCTGACCGTCGGTTCTGCCAGGATGCTGATTGGCGGCACGACGATTTCGAACTTGTCTTTGCCCGAGCCTTTGGTGCTCAGCAAGATTTCATTTTCCCAGTTGATCAGGACGTCGCCGATGCCCCGCTCCACGAAGGTGGTCGTGGCGCCGCGAGCGCCCGAGTCCAGCACCGGCACGTTCTTAAAGAGGTGCCAGACAAAATCCTTCGCTTTGGCTTCATCGCCGCCCGACTGTTTCAATGCATAGCCCCAGGCGGCCAAGTAGTTCCAGCGGGCGACACCGGAGGTTTTGGGGTTCGGGGTGATGACAGAGACTCCGGGTTTGACCAGGTCGTTCCAATCCTTGATGCCCTTGGGATTGCCCTTACGCACCAGAAACGTGATCGTCGAACTGTAGGGTGCGCTGTTGTTGGGAAGACGACTCTGCCAGTTTGCTGGAAGCAGCCCGGCTTTCTCGGAGATGGCGTCGATATCGTAAGCCAGCGCCAGTGTGACGACGTCGGCCTCCAAACCATCGATGACGGCTCGTGCTTGCTTGCTCGATCCTCCGTGGGATTGCAAGATCTTAACAGTCTGGCCCGTTTTGGCCTGCCAGTGTTTGGCAAACGCCGTATTGAACTCCTGGTAGAGTTCGCGCGTCGGATCGTAGGAGACGTTCAGGATTGAAACGGATTCTGCCGCCTGGATAGACGAAACGAATCCGAAGGCTCCGGTCAGGAGCGCGAGCGTGAGAACGAACGGCTTCAACATCATGGGAGGGTCCTTTCTACTCGTTATGAAACCCCAGGATCTTCAGTGTGTGTGCTCAGGGTTGCGGTGGAGTCTTCTTTCCGTCGCGCTCTGGGGCGGGCTGAACGGTCAACCCGGCAAGTGCCTCCTGATACCGAATCTGCAGCTCTTCCCGCTGATCCGGTGCCCAGAAACGGGTCGTCGAACTTGCCTTAGCCAGAAACTCCTCCGGCTCGAAAATCACGTCATATAATGCCGAAGCCTCTGGAATGTTTGGCAGTTGCCGGTCGTACTTGCTGATATCGGGACCAGGGCTATGCCGGGCGTGCACGTCGCTGATGATCAGGTGCAGAATCGGGCCTTGGATGGAGACCCAGCCCGTGGTAGTTTCCTGATCTCCCTGATCCGTGGCGTGACTCAAGTTGAAGTAGACACGTTCTGTCGGCTCAGCCAGAGACAGCGCTGTTGAAAGAGGCACCGCCAACACGGAAATCTCTTCTTTCCGGAATGCCCTGGTTTGATCGGCTTGACCGAAAATCAGGCGGTGAACAATGTTCCGCCGTTCCGATGCGCGGACTCCACGGAGCAACGTGCCGACCTCCGCTGGAGTTAGCGTGGCAGGATGCGCATTGGATACCGAGTCGGGGTCCTGTTCCAACCGAACCGTATTCAACCCTGCGTCAAGGATTGTCCTTCCCGACGAGACAGGCTGGCTCGCGCAACCAGCGACGATGGTTACGATGGCGGTGAGCAACAGTGCGCGCAGGGACCATGCCAACCACTGCGTCAAATTGTATTGGTAGCGATTCATTATTGTCCCTCCTGTCGTTGAGCGAGGCCGACCTGCGGCTCAGCTATGCGATCGAAGCCGTGGTCTTGCAAAAGGGCTTGTATCTGGGGTCTTCCTAGAAAATTGATGAAATCCCCTGCGCCCGAGATATTCTTCGCGGTCCAGACGGCAGCGACTCCATAGTGGATCGGCTGGTGCGAGTCCTCTGGGGCATCATCGAGAATACGGATCTTCTTATTCGATACGGCGTCTGTACGGTAGACGATGCCGAGGTCGGCTTCGCCCTTGGCGACCAGGTCCAGGACGGCTCGCGAATGCTCGGCGTAGACAACTTGCGACTTCAGTTGGGAATCGAGCTTGCTGTACTTGAGATACTGAGCCGCCACTTTGCCTACCGATGAGGTTTTTGGGTCGCCGATGGCGATGTACCGGATCAAGGCTGTGCGAAGATCCTGGACCGACGCGATCGGCGCCGGGAGTTCAGTGCCGGCGATCAGGACCAACGAGGTGCCGGCATAGACACGTCTTGTGCCTTGAATGACGAGCCCTTTCTTCTCGAGTTGGTCGATTTCTTCAACCTGCGAAGGCAGGAACACATCGATCGGTGCGCCCTCTTCGATTTGCTTGCTGAGGGTTAGAGACGGCCCATAGATGACTCTCACATTGATGTCCTTATTGTGCGCTTCGAAGAGCGGGAGTATTTTTCGAAATGCATCTTTTAGGCTGTTGGCGGCCGCGATGGTGACGGTCTCAGGCGCCGCCTGCACAGACGGCGCTGTCCACACAGTCGTGGTCAAGACACCGAGGAACAACAGGCTTCTCAAGAGTAAGTTTCGGCGTGGCATGGCGTACCTCCTGGCTTTTGTGGTGACTTCCGTTGTTTGTCTAGAAATAGAATTGATACTGTACATTGATCCGATTCTCGATCAGATCTTGTCCGAATCCCGGCAAGCTCTCGAATGGAAACCGGTCGGGGGCCCGTCCGCCGCTTCCCAATGTAAGATGGGAATAGTCTACGATCAGCCGATTGTTGTATGTACCGTCGAAGCTGTAGCTTAAGGCGGCGCCAAACTCTTTGGTCAAATCGTCTTTCTGTTTGGTGGACGGATCCAGTACCCCATACCGGACGGCTAGCTCGAGCTTCCTCGGAATGATGTACTTGCCGACCTGCACGTACCAGCCCCAGGCTTGGCCGAGGTCCACGGGAGGGCCTAATACCACAGCGGTCGCCGGGGTGAAGGGAATGGATCCATCGTCCGTATTCCGCACCCGCTGGTGCCGATAGTAGCCTTCTGATTGGAGTGACCAGCCCTGATACTTCGCGATGAGATCCACCTCATAGGTCTGGAAATCGTAGATCCCTCCACCGAGTAGTCTCCCGTTGTTGCTACCCGTGATGCCCTGGCGGTATGTGCGTGAGACAATGTCGGATCGGATGGAGCTCAAATAGTTTTGGGCTGGGTTATAGGCATACCCCGCCCCAATCGCGACTTGAGGCACACGAGAATTGAGGATGTCTCCCTGGCCGTAGCCGGGGTTGCCGGAAAACTTGTACAACAGCCTGGCTGTGTACATCATCTCGCCGTTCCGGAAGCGTGTATCGTAGTTGAAGGTCCGTTGCTGGCTGGTGGGGAGGCTGGCGTTGTTGGGGAGGGCCTGGCTGACGGACGTACCCTCATTCGTGAGGTTGGGTCCGACTCCCCCCCAGATCCCGAAGGCATAGTTGAATTTATATTTTTCTTCATCGCTCAACACCACGATTCCGATATCGCGACTGTTGATCAGGTTGGCGGCAAACGTTCGCTGGACAAGCAGATTGTCTGCAAAGGAGGATGTGGCGGTCGAACTGATGAGGGCGCGATTGAACCAGACTTTCTGTTGCCCGACCTGGATCGTCGCAAATGGAACGTGCCAGGAACCTATGTAGGCGTCGACGAGCGAGGCTCTGCCGCTGCCACCCTCTTGATTGAAGGCGTTCTGATTCAGCTGTATCGAAAAATTGTAGCGAAGATCTGGATCGAAGGCGTGTCCCATAAATTGCAGCTGTGCCTGAGGAATCGTAAACGTGCTCGAATCGCTCTGATTTCTGATGCCCCGAAACTCAACTTGGCCTCCCAAAATTTCAGGATTCCTTGAATCTCCGACAGTCCCCCAGGCTTCATTATATTGACTGAAGGAATAGCGCACCTGGGTAAGCAGCCTCATCTTGAGCAGGAATTTCGAGCCGACGCGGATGTTCAACCCGTTATTCACGTCGATAGTGAAGTTCGGCTTGGAGACGCGTTCTCTGGTTTCCAATACTCGCAGCCCCTTGTCGTATTCATCTTGGGAAATGATGTTCTTGAGGAGTAGATATTTGAGGCCGGGATCTTCACTGGCCATATATTCCCATCGGCCGTCTTTTTTGAGTAGCTGGCCTTCTTCCACCGCCCATCCCTTCGGGACGAGCCCCAAGGCCAAGCCTGTGAATACCATACTGACGATAATGAACCGGAGATGTCTCATGCGCGACCTTCCTTTTTTGCATGGAACCTCCGGTTGACCGGTCAGTTACAGATTGACGTATATGACTGCAATGTGGAGCGTGTGCCTCCAGTTTTCTGGACGGCGGTGTATCCTCCTTTAGCTCCGACAACAGTACTGTGTGGCCACATTCACCTCCCCGATTAGGTGGTTTTTGAAGAGTTCGTGTCGATGCGGATCTTTTCCTTGCGTTCGATCTGGACCACTTTTGAATCGTGGATGACGACTTCCACCGATCCAAAGCGAAGGTCCTTGATGGCGAGAAGAATCTTATCCGCGATGTCCTGGTTATGCTCTTGGCTCTGAATCACTCGCTGTTGGGTACTCATGTTCAGAAGTTCCTTCTCAGCCATCAAGCAATCTACACATTACCGATCAAGTATCGTTGTCTATGTAATAAACTAACTAGATATAGTTTGTCAACAATATAAATTTATAGTGTCATCAAGCAAATTATTGGTACAATGAACTGGCTACATGATCTGTTTTGGCATGTAAAGTTAAGATGTAGAGACATAATAATTGACATATAGACAGTATACTTGCTATTCAATGGTTATGAAAAATTCGAACCAGCCGACCGAAACGATTCAAGACTTTTCCAATCATCTTAAAACTCTCCGTATACAGAAGGGACTCTCACAGGGGGAACTGGCTGTTCGTGCAGGGATCACACGGCAGGCGGTGTCTTCAATTGAGTCGAATCTGTATTTACCGACAACAGGCGTTGCCCTTCATTTGGCTTCGGCGCTGGCTTGTCGCGTGGAAGACCTTTTCAACCTCAGAACAGCCGAGGACATCATTGAGGGCAAGTTAATCGGCCATCTCCCGCAAAGCGACATGAACGCATCACCCATCCGAGTCAAGGTGTCAACAGTGGGTTCGAAGACAGTCGTGCGACCGGTAAGCGGATTGGGCGAGGCGCTTTCTTTTACCGTTCCAGCTGATGGCTATGTCGTCGAGTCGCATGGTGAGACATCGGATGCAACGGTGCGCGTGAAACTCTCGCGAGATCGTCAGGCGATTGAACAATCAATCTCTGTGGCAGGCTGTGATCCGGCGATCTTCCTTGCAGGTGAGCACATGCGCCGGCGCAAGGACCAGACCTCCCTGGTCGGCTGGACGATGGGGAGTATGGCGGCGCTTCAGGCCTTGCAGCAGGGCGAGGTTCATGTCGCAGGTCTACATCTCTTCGATCCGGCGACCGGGGAGTCGAATCTGCCATTCCTCCGGAGAACATTGAAAAGTTCGAACTATGAGGTCGTGACGTTTGCGACTTGGGAAGAGGGCTTACTCGTTCGAACGGGTAATCCCAAGTCTATCCGTGCAGTCAGCGACGTAGCCGATCCCAACATCACACTTGTGAATCGAGAGGAGGGTGCCGGAGCCAGGCTGTTGCTGGATCAGCGGTTGCGCGCGGCGGGAATCGATTATCATCAAGTAAGGGGCTATGGCACGATCGTCGCCTCGCATTTCGAAATTGCGCGCGCGATTGCAAGCCGTCAGGCTGACGTCGGAATCGGCATTCGATCCGCGGCGCAACTCTTCGGCCTCGACTTTGTCCCTCTCCAAACCGCTCGGTACGACCTTGTCGTGCCCAAAACGTATCTGAAGTCCCATCCAACGTTAACCCATTTGTTCGAGACGCTTGTCAGCCGCCCCTTTCGAAATGAGATCGAGGCGCTGGGCGGGTATGACACCAGCGAAACAGGAAAGCTCCATGCGCTACGTGTCGGTTGACGGACCATCCTCCGTATTTGGACTGATTGTTCGACTGACCCTCCTGAGCGTCCTTCTTTTTGTGGGAGCGGGCTCGGTGAGGGCCGTCGAGTACGGCGAAATGGTGCAGAAAGACGGAAAGTGGGTGTTTCAGAGCACGGAAGACCCTGTGCTCAAACTCATGCGCGCGAAGGAGCTGATCACGAACGAGGAATACTTCAAAGCGTCAGCACAAACTGGAAAAAACTGGATCGAGCCTGCCGATGCGGTCCTCAACCAACGGAGGGATATTGAATGGAAGCGATATTTGAAAACTGCCATGCACTTGCCCGATTGGGTGGATCTGGGCATCGAAAATCGGACCAGGTTTGAATCGTACGACCATCCCTGGCGATCCACTCAAGCCATTGGAGGCGGGCAAACAGATTCCCAGATGGTCCTTCGATCCAGAGTGCGCGTAGGACTGGGGGGCAATGGCCCCTTCCGGTTTCTCTTTGAAGGGCAGGATTCACGGGCCTACGGGAACAATGCCCCCGGGGATTTCGTGAATAACACGACGGTCAACGAATTTGACATTGTGCAGTTACTGGGGTCGGTGACCGTGAATAATGTTGGGGGGAGCGGATTACGAACGGACTTGCATTTCGGCCGTATGACTATGGATTTTGGAATGCGTCGGTATGTCGCCAGAAATGATTTCCGGAATACCACAAATGCCTTCGATGGTGTCCATTGGCAAATCGGCGAAGGCCAAACCTGGCGGTTCAGGGCATTTTTGGTAGAGCCGGTCATTCGGAATGAGGTACAACTCGACGAGCAGACTGCAAGGAGTGTCTTCTGGGGAACCTACGTGGAGAGCCAGCACATCCCCTGGCTCAACGTGAATGCGTTCTATTTCGGGTTAAACGATCAACAACTGCAAAACAGAAGTCTTCACCGTACATACGGTACGTACGGTCTTCGCCTCTTCAAGTCTCCCGCGATCAGCGAATTCGATTATGAATTCGAGGGGGCTATACAAACGGGACGCTTAGGCAACGTCGATCATTTTGCCTATAACCCAAACGCGCAAGCTGGGTATACGCTTAATCTGCCGTGGACCCCTCGTTTCTTGGTGCAGTATACCTACGCCAGCGGCACTCGCACCCCGGGAGGAAGCCAGAACGGAGACTTTGATCCCCTGTTCGGCGCCCGTCGATTTGATTTGATGCCCACGGGAAATTTCGGAGCATTTTTTCGGTCCAACATCAGTTCTCCCGGTTGGAGGCTGATTGTCCAACCCGACCAAAACTGGACAGTGCAAGTCAAGCAACGGTTCTGGTATTTGGCGGAATCGAGCGGAGTATATACAGGTGGCCTCTTGCAAGACTCCACAGGAGGGGCAGGAAACTATCTCGGTCACGATGTGGAACTTCGTGCGCAATGGGTCGTCAGCAGCAACATGGACTTCGATGTTGGGTACGTGCATTGGTTCAAGGGGTCCTATTTCGACCGGCTTCCCGTTTCCGCCAACTTACCCGCCGGCGGGAACAAAGATACGGATTATTTCTATCTTCAGATGAGAGTCAGACTGTAGGGAGGCTGGCCCATGATTCGAGTGATGATTGCGTTGTGTCTGTTCGTCATCACAGGTGTGAACGGGGCGGTTGCCGAGGACATTACGATTGCGGCGGCGTCGGATTTAAACTTTGTCTTCAGAGAACTCGTCACCGAGTATGAAAAAACGACCGGCGATCGCGTGAGGCTATCGCTTGGATCATCGGGGAATTTCTACGCGCAGATTCAAAATGGCGCGCCGTTCGACCTCTACTTTTCAGCCGACATCGCGTATCCCAGGAAATTGGAAGAAGCCGGTCTGACCGTTCCCGGCTCGCTCTATCCCTATGCCATCGGGCGGATTGTCTTATGGGCCGGCAAGGACTCGCGTCTGGATCTCTCCAAGGGGCTGGATGTCTTGCTTGAGCCGACGATCAAAAAAATCGCCATCGCCAATCCCAAGCATGCACCCTATGGCAGAGCGGCAGTGGCCGCGATGGAACATGCCCAGGTCTATGATCGCGTTAAAGACAAGCTGGTGCTCGGAGAGAACATTTCTCAAGCCGCCCAGTTCATCGAATCCGGTGCGGCGGATGTCGGGATTATTGCGTTGTCGCTCGCGCTCGCACCACCGATGCAGGCAGCGGGGCACTATTGGGAGATCCCTGCCGATGCGTATCCACCGATCGAACAGGGCGCGGTGATTCTCAAGAGCGCGAAGAACCAGGAACGTGCGAAAGCCTTTCTCTCGTTTGTCCAGGGTGCTGAAGGGCAGGCCATGATGAAACGCTACGGGTTCACCATTCCAGGCGGTGCGAAACCATAGACGGGCAACTTTTGTGGACTCTCAATGGACGTTTGACGAATGACGATTGACCAATGACGAGACAACGATGAATTGGATTGCGATCGCCGTCACCTTCAAGCTCGCGCTGCTCACCGCGGCCGTGCTGCTCGTTGTCGGATTGCCCATCGCCTACTGGCTCACGTTCTCCAAATGGCGTTGGAAGTTCATTGTGGAGTCGGTGGTTGCGTTGCCGCTCGTTCTGCCTCCGACGGTGCTGGGTTTTTATATTCTGGTCGCGATCGGTCCACACAGCCCAGTCGGTCGATTCTACAGCGACGTGGTCGGGCATCCGCTCCCCTTTACCTTCGAAGGCCTGCTTCTCGCGTCGATTCTCTACAGTCTGCCGTTTGCCGTGCAGCCGTTTGCCGCGGCCTTTGAGCAAGTCGATCGCCGGTTGATCGAAGCTTCCTGGACGCTCGGAGTGTCGAAGCTCAAGACCTTCTTTCGTCTGATTGTTCCGCTGTCGACGGCAGGCCTCATCACCGGTGCGGTCCTGAGTTTTGCCCATACGCTCGGAGAATTCGGTGTGGTGCTGATGGTCGGCGGCAATATTGAGGGCGAGACGCGAACGGTTTCGATTGATATTTACGATGAAGTGCAGGCGCTCAACTATGCCGGGGCCGCTAAGACGGCGCTGCTGTTGCTCGCAGTCTCCTATAGCGTGCTGCTGCTGGTCTACGCGATGAATCGAAAGGTCTGGGCTGTATGGCCGCAGCGCTGACGGTTGAGTGCCGCAAGACCTATCCCGGCCGGTTTACGGCGGCGACACAGCTTACGTTGCCGCTGGATCCTCCGCGAGTCCTGATTCTCTTCGGGCCATCAGGATCCGGGAAAACAACCCTGCTGCGTTGTCTTGCCGGGTTGGAGTGGCCGGAAGAGGGGCTGATTCAGTTCGGTCCGACGACCTGGCTCGATGCGGCGTCCAACATTCGTCTCTCGCCGCAAGCGAGGCGGATCGGCTACATGGCTCAAGACTATGCGCTCTTTCCCACCCACACTGTACGCGGCAACATTGAGTATGGATTGAGCGATCTGCCGGTTGAAGCGCGACAGGAGCGTGTCCGTGAGCTGATCGCCTTGTTGCAACTTCAGGGGCTCGAACAGGCCAAGCCGGCGCAGCTATCTGGTGGGCAGCAGCAACGTGTGGCGCTTGCCCGCGCGATTGCCAGACGACCGCAACTCTTGTTGCTCGATGAGCCACTATCGGCATTGGATGCGCCGACACGCAGTCGCTTGAGCGGAGAACTGCGGGCGCTGTTGACGCAATTGCACATTCCTTCCGTCGTTGTCACGCACGATTGGGCCGAAGCCTTGACGTTGGGCGATGTGATTGCGGTGATGCAGGGTGGGACGATTCTTCAAACCGGCTCGCCTCAGGAGGTGTTCTCCAGGCCAGCCAATGCGGAGGTGGCGCAGATCGTCGGTATCGAGACCGTCGTGCAGGGTCACGTAGTCGCGAACGACAATGGACTGGCGACCGTGTCGGTGAATGGGACGATGCTGAAGGGCTTGGCAGCGGACGTGAATGGAACAGCTGTGTATGTCTGCATCCGCGCGGAGGATGTTTTACTTGAACAATCAGGGAGCGGAGTCACCAGCGCGCGTAACCACTTGTCTGGACGTATAACCGAGATGCTGCCGCAAGGTGTGCTGGTGACGGTTACGGTCGATTGCGGCTTTCCCCTGCGGGCGGTGATTACGCGAGGAGCCAGAGAAGAACTTGGTCTCGAAACAGGCTCGCTGGTTGCAGCCGTGATCAAGGCTGGTGCGGTGCATCTCGTTCCAAGATCGACTCAGCTGCATATGGGTCGTTCGTCGCAGTAGAAAGGTCAAGCGAAATATTCACAAAACCCTCTCCCCAGCTTCTGTGGATAAGTCTGTTCATAAGATCATTCCGCCATCGAAATAGTGGGTATTTTCCTGCCTCAAATACGTCTTTGCCTAAAATGTAAGCATTGGCCCCACAAGTCTCCACACCACAAGATATGGTGGTGCTTCTAAGGAAATAAGGCAGAAACAACAAATCTTAGTTAAATACAGGTGTTTCCTGCATCGTAATTCTGAATCTCGTTACTGGGAGCGTTGTTCGCACTCAAGTTATGCACAGACCCTCTCGTAGATTGGGGTTTCCGCTCCAATATTAGGAGTCCCAATACTGGGGCTTGACAGCCTGTTGCAGCGTATGTAACCATTGGTTACATCATGAAGCCGGCGGATCTTAAACGAGTGCGAGAACAACTAGGACTGACGCAACAGCAATTGGCTGATGCGTTGAGGACCACGCGCGTATCGGTTGCTCGTTACGAAGCGGGGATGCGCCGCATTCCCGGAATGGTTCAGGTTATGTTGGCCCAGTTGGGGCGATCATCTGAAATTCCCATGGCGGGGATGGTGGCAGCCGGCTCACCGATCGAACCGGTGCAGCAAAGCGAGTTGACCGATGTGCCGCCCAGCATGTTACGCGGTGGAAAGACGTTTGCCCTCCGCGTCAAAGGGGAATCCATGAAAGATGACGGCATTCTTCCCGGCGACCTGGTGGTGGTGCGGAAACAGGAGACCGCCAGAAACGGGCAGACCATCGTTGCGCTGGTCAATCATGATGCGACGATCAAGACCTATTTCAAAAAGGATTCGCACATTGAGCTGCATCCTGCGAACGCGGCAATGCAGCCGATCATCGTGAAACCGTCAGATACGTTTCATATCGAAGGCATTCTCATCGGCGTGATTCGGCATTGTACGGTCTAGTGAAGAAGTTCTGAGTTAGGAGTTCTGGGTTCTGAGTTACTGGGACTCACTCAAAACTCAGCATTCTATTTAATGAAAGAAGGGAGGGCGTGATGCTCACAGCAGGAAGATCCTTTAGAACAGAGCGGCTCGGTGACTTGGAACGAACGGTGGATTCATTAAATGGACAGTTACGTAAGATGCAATGGGACTTATACCGAGCCAAGGCGGAGCCGCTTTCGACTCGGTTGTGGCGAAACCTGGTGAGTCTCAAAGGCGGGCAGGAGTTCATGTCAGCTGTCTGCAATCGATGCGTTCGTCCGAACACAAAGGTTGTGTCATATGCTGACCCGAGAGCGTAAGGCAGATATTCGACTCGCGGGTGTCTGTTCTGACTGTGGAACGATGGCCCAGCACCGAATCACATCTATCGATGGGATGACCCATTCAACCATTGAGTTCTGCGAACGCTGCTGGAGTGTCTCTCAACAGCGGAAAATATTTTCAGGCGGGTGCTGCGGGCAGTGACGCTATTCATGGCGGTTCGTGTCGAAACCCATGGAGTCGGCGGGTTAATCAAGGTGGGTTTGGTGGCGGTGTCCCGGATTGAACGGGAGACCCGCGGCTTATGAGTCCGCTGCTCTACCAACTGAGCTACACCGCCAGAAAGGATGGTACGCAATCCCGATAGAATACAGGAATGGTTTGGAGACTGTCTAGCCCGCGAAAGCCCGTGAGAACGGGCTGGTTGATCTGGTTTGTTTTGTTTATTTGGTTGATTTGGCTCATCTGGTTAGTTTCGTTCAACAAAAAAACCAGGCAGACCAGATGAACTAAACAAACCAGATTGACCAAGCCTGTTCCAGGCTTATTGGTTCTGCCCCATCGTTCTAGTAGACTCAGCGCATGACTCATCCGCTTCCTTCTTCCTGTGAACGGGCGATTCTGGAACAATTCCTCAAGGCGGAGGCTATGGCCTTGTGGGCGGTACGCGCTGCGCAGGCGCAGGACGTTCCGTCTGGGGTGCTGCAGTTCTTGCGTCGCCATGAGGAAGAAGAGGCGCAGCATCTCAAACAGTTTGAGATGCTGCTGGGTATGAATTCACACGGTAAGACGGCTCTCCCTCGTATGCCCAGTCAATGGAGGGTTCTTGCGGTGCATCTCTACGGGTACGAAACGGTGGGATTAGAGTTCGCAAGGCTGTTAGTCGGTTTGCGGCCTGATCTGAGCTCGATCTTGAAAGATGAAGAAGTCCATGTGGGGTTTTTCGAGCATGAAGTCCGTACCATACTTATACAGGGAGGACCAGTTGCCGACGGCGCGAGACAGGCGGCTCAGGCCTGGCGGCGGCGGCTGCCCCCCACGATCAATCGGTATCTCCACGATGAGAGCTTCGCGCCGTATCGTGACGAGCTTCAAGGGCATATTCTTGGCGTGATTGACGAACGTTTTTTTGCCGTGGGATTGTCGGCACGCCACGAAGGCCAAAGTGAGAAGTCCGAAGGCTGAAGTATTCGAAGTTCCAGAAACCTCGAACTTCGAGCCTCAAGCCGTCGCGTCTCGCTTTTCCCGCCAGTCGCGCGGGTTTTATGCGGCTGCCGAGGCCAGACGTTTTTGGCGTTGACCCACGATATCAAGGGCTGCGACACGGTAGGTTTCAGCCAGCGTCGGAAAGTTGAAGATATTTTCAACGAATGAATCGACTGTGGCCGCATGCTGAAGCGCCATCTGACCGAGATGGATCAGTTCCGTCGCACCTTCTCCGACAATTTGGACGCCCAGGAGGCGTTCGCCTGTCGGATCGGCCACCATCTTCAGTAAACCGTTGCGAATATCCGAGATCTGGCCGCGGGCTATTTCGCTGAACTTCGCTCTGCCAATCATGACCTCTCGATAGCGTTTCCGAGCCGCTGCTTCATCGAGCCCGATGCTGGCCATCTCTGGGATGGTGTACACCCCGACAGGAATGATGTCGGCTGACTGTCCTTCAGGGAGACCCAAGGCATGGCATACGGCACGCCGGCCCTGCTCCATGGCGGAGGAGGCCAGACCAGGGGGGCCGATCAGATCGCCGACGCCGTAAATATGTGAAATAGCCGTCTGGCAATGTTCGTTGACACCCAGGGTTCCCTTTTCGGTGACGGTCAAGCCTGCAGCGCTGAGATTGAGGTCTTCGATATTTGCCTGCCGTCCCAAGGCCACGAGCATCTTATCGCTCGTGAATACCTGCCCGTTTTGGAGTGTCGCTACGACCTGAGAGATGCCATCCCACCGAACCTCTTTGATGGATTGTCCCCCACAATAACAGCCGCCTTTTTCTTCAAAGCTTTGCACAAATGTTTGGACAAGTTCTGCATCGAAAAACTGAAGCGGGCGATCGGACCGATCGATGATGGTGACCTGCACGCCGAGTGCGGCGAAAATCGACGCATATTCCAATGCAATGATGCCTCCGCCTAGCACGGTCAGGGAGCGTGGCAGATAGATCATCGAGAGAATTGAGTCGCTGTCGAGAATATGTTCATGATCGATCGGTATTTCGACCGGTGCGCGGGGTCTGGATCCTGTGGCAATGACGATCGTGTCGGCGGTGAGTGTTTGTTTGATGCCATCGACCGTGAGCATCTCGATCAGGCTGTCGCTGAGAAATTGGGCTCGGCCGTGGAACAAGGTGATGCCATTACGTGTCAGCTGATTCATCATATAGTCGCCATGGGCTGTGACGACTTCATCCAATCGACGCATCAGGGTAGAGACCATGATGTTGGCGGGGGCTTGCCTGTCCAGCATAGGTGAGGATTGTTTCATCCGATCCGCTTGCACCGCGCTCTCGCGGAGTGTTTTGCTTGGAATCGTTCCTCGATACACACAGCCCCCACCGACGCCCGGTTCACGTTCGATCATGGCCACGTGTTTGCCCGCTTTGGCGCCTTGGATGGCAGCCTTTTGGCCGGCTGGGCCGCTCCCGATTACGATAATGTCATAGCGAAGTAGGGTACTCATTGCGCCATCGTGTCTACGAGATTGAGCACTTTCTCTTTCAGGCTGAGTAATGAATCAATATCGTTGGGGTAGAGGTTGAGATCGGCAAAGACCGTGTGCTCGCGAAACGTGTTGTCGTCGAATGAATCGGGAACGAGTATGAAGGTCGCCAGCCGGTCAGCCAGGCAGGTCATCATCACTTCCTGCTTATGAGCGGACGCCTGTTCATAGATCCGATAATAGGAGATGGCCTCAGCGACCTGTGGAGGCAAAGCCCATTCAATTGCAATCAAACTACCCACATGGGGATGATAGCCGTCGAGGAAGGCATGCACAGTGCTGGGCTCGAGCACGATATGCATTTCTGCGGCAATGGACGTGACGGCTTGTAGTACAACCGGTTTTCCAGCCGCGTGCAGGAGCCCACAGAGGTACGCGCTTTCCACATTGTACCGGCGCATGCGCGCGATCTCTTTCGCGTAGGCCCCGCTGGCCAGCGCATGCCGCCAGAGTTGCTGGATGTCCGCTTCGTATCCGGGAATCTTGACTGCCACACTCTTCAGAGAAACCGTAACAGCGATTTCCGATAGCTGACTCATGCCAAGCATGGCGACGGCATGTTGGAGCGAGGCAATCGGAGTCCGCGGCATGTAGGCGGGCGAGTTGGCTATTCTCAGAACATGTGCCGCCAATGCCTGGTCCTGGTGAATGAGGGCAGACAGGCGGACCGCATCTGCTGATGGGTCATTGGCCAGGGCCATGACCCGGCCAGCAACTTGCGGAAGTACAGGTAGCTCGATCCGATGCTTGTCGATCCGTTCAACTAAAGTTTGTTCGAGCTGCGCAATCATTCCAACATCGTGCGGGTGACGTATGGCTGTATCCACGTTGCTCCCAAGAACCGTGAAACGTGAGGCGTGAAACGAGGGTCAGCCTTGGGCCTGAGGCCTCGCATCTTGCCGCACCTCCTTCGCCTCGTTACGCACGGCAATGTCAGACAGGCTCCCCGTACAAGCTCTTGTCGGTAGAATAGCTCGGAACCTTAACCCGGAGGCGAAGCGTCTATCTGGTTGGTCTGGTCTGTCTGGTTAGTTTCATTCACCCAAGCAGATGAGACAGACCAGATGAACCAGAAAGACAGGCGCCACTCGAAGTGCTGAGTTCGAAGATCCGAACACTTCAGGTTTGAGGCCGTCGCGCGTTTCCTGACAGCCTCGCCTGTCGCGAAAGGCTATTCTGCGAGTGAGAGTGAATATACGTAATCTATTGGATGTCAGTCATTACGGAAGAGGTTAATTCTATTCCTGTCTCTATGGCTGACTCGAATAGAGCTGAATAGACGCATTGCTAAGTATCGCAAGTAGCATTATGATTCCTCTGCAATGACGAGGCAGTCGAATCCTGGGACTAGATGTGTATGACGGCTCTTTCACTCTCTCCTTCATGCGGAGCCTGCATATTCTCCTGCCGCATGGTCAGACGCATAGACCCAAAAGAACTCGTATAAGATCGACAGATCATCAGATCCTTCCACGAAGGAGGAGCCTCTTGGTTCGGCCTAGCATAAAACCAATCAGCGTGTTAATCGTAGACGATCATGAAATTGTTCGAGAGGGATTGCAGACGATGCTGAGTCGCCAGGACGATATCACTGTGGTCGGCGAAGCGGCTACCGTCGAGGATGCTGTAGGCGAGTCCTGCCGCCTTCAGCCGGATGTGGTTCTGATGGACGTCCGCTTGCCTGGTGGTAGCGGAGTGGATGCCTGCCGTGCGATCAGGAATTCCTGCCCCGGCACGAAGGTGCTCTTTCTCTCTTCCTATGAGGATAATGACGCGGTGCATGCCGCGGTCGTCGGGGGGGCGTCCGGTTATCTGTTGAAGCAAATAAATGGCGACGCATTAGCGCGAGCGATTCATGCCGTCGCCCAGGGGCAGTCGATCCTCGATCCGGCCATTACACAGCCGCTTCTCACCAGGATGCAGCAGCAGAAGGAGAAGGCATCAGAGCCTCAGCGGGCGACCCTTTCCTCTCAGCAGCAGCGTGTCCTCGCGCTCGTAGCCGAGGGGAAAACGAATAAGGAGATCGGTGTATCGCTCGAACTGAGCGATAAGACTGTGAAGAACTATATCCGGTTTATTTTTCAGAAGATGAAAGTGACCAGGCGCGCTCAAGCTGCAGCTTTTTTCGTCCGCGATTCGCCTTCGGAAAAACGATCAGGTCTCCAATCTTTGCTGCCGACCTATAAGCTCCCCGTGAAATCGCAGTAACCCTTCGCAACTGGCTTGTTTCCCTCCCTCTAGCCGCGGCATTCTAAGAAAGATAGACGCTTTCACTTGAAGGCGTGTTGGCATGCTTCCCCGCAACAGCTCACTCCACTGCCAAAGACCATACGAATAGAGCTGAATAGACTGTATGTCAATTACATATAGGATCTATGGGCTCCATCATTATATGGCTGAAACTCATTCTTGATAAGGGCCATTACGCACTTTCGAATATGAAAATTTCTTCTACGCTTAGTATTGATGCACTGCGTAAATTTTATGACAGCAAGAAAGAAAGCGAGGGGAATACCAGTATGAGTACGGTATCGATTCTTGTGGTCGAAGATGATGAAAGCCTGCAGGACCTGCTCCGGAGGCTGTTCTCTCAAGCAGGTCATGAGGCGACGATTGTCGGGAGCGGACTGGAGGCCATTCGCGTGGCCAAAGAGATTCCCGTTCATGTGCTGATGACTGATCTAAAGCTGCCCGATATCGATGGACTGGCCGTTCTGGAGCGCATCCACCAGATCGATTCCAAGGTGATTGGGATTGTGATGACCGGTTACGGCTCAATCGACTGTGCGGTCAAGGCCATGAAGGCCGGCGCTTTCGACTTCTTGACAAAACCGTTCGACAACGAGGTCTTTACGATTACCATCAATAGGGCGCTGGAGGCCTATCGCCGCAGGCAGAGCACGCTGTCGTCTCGAAAATCTGTCCGTGACCGATATCAAATGGAGCAGTTCGTCGGCACCAGCGAACCGATCCGGCAGGTCCTTGAGTTTGTGACAAAGGTTGCAGATCACGGCAGCACGGTCTTGATCCAGGGGGAGAGTGGAACAGGCAAGGAGTTGGTCGCGCGGATGCTGCATTTTAACAGCGCGCGTAAAGATCGTCCGCTCATCCCGGTCAACTGTGGCGCCATTCCTGAGAACCTACTCGAGTCTGAGTTGTTTGGGCACGAGAAGGGAGCGTTTACCGGCGCAGTTCAAACGCGCATCGGGCGCTTTGAATCGGCGCACGGTGGAACGATCTTTCTCGACGAAATCGGCGAGTTGAGCCTCGGGCTGCAAGTGAAACTGCTTCGCGTCCTCCAAGAGCGTTCGTTCGAACGAGTAGGGGGTACGAAAACGATCGACGTGGATGTCCGTGTCGTCGCCGCCACCAATCAAGATTTGGAGGAGGCCGTCCGGCAGAAGCGTTTCCGGGAAGATCTGTACTATCGTCTGAATGTGATTCCTGTCACCATTCCACCTCTGAGGGAGCGCAGAAGCGATATCCCGCAATTGGTGAACCATTTTCTTGCGAAGTTGAATCATGGCAAGCCGACTGAGATGACAGGCTGTTCCCCGGACGCGATGGCCCGTTTGATGGAATATCACTGGCCGGGGAATATTCGAGAATTAGAAAATATGGTCGAGCGCTTCGCGGTGCTGAGCCGCTCAGGGACAATCGAAGCCGCTGATCTTCCAGAACGCATCAGGCGCTCTCCGGTCGCCGCGGAACAGACTGCAGCGCACTTCATCAACTTCAGCGACCAGGGGGTGAATTTGCCGCGAGAGATTGAACAGCTCGAGAACCGGTTGATTGTGGACGCGCTTCGCCAGGCCAATGGGATTACGAGTAAGGCGGCTCAGTTGCTCCAGGTGAACCGCACCACACTCATCGAGAAGATGAAACGGAAAGGGTTTGTGTCGAAGGCCCAGGGGCTGCGGGTCTCTGAGCAGTTCTCTGCAGCATGAGCTGCGCGACAAGCAGGACGGGCGGGACGGGTGAAGAAGTTCTGGGTTCTGAGTTCTGAGTGAGAGGAGAACCGGAAAGGGCGAGACGGACGACGGTTCGAAGTTCGAGGTTTTCTGAACTTCAAACTCAGAATTCAGCACTCAGCACCCAGAACTCAAAACTCAGAACTTCCCAGTGACTCAACATTCCGTGTCTCGCCAGTCTCGAGTTGCTATCCCATAGCTATTCCGCATCCTGCCAGACCCACTCATGTCGAATTCTGACATCTGCTCGACAGCACCGGCGTCAATCGATTGACGGACGCAGGATCAAAGCGTCGGACGTTTGACAGATTTTACTGACGCACCCTGCGCCGAATCGCGATTGTCCTCATATGGCCCGCATTTATTCGCCCGATACAAAAGGCACAGAATTTGCTGAACCTACAACTTGTCTATGAGAATGAGCACATTATGCAATTTGTTGATCGTCTGTGTGTTTGCGCATGGATCTGCGCTTCAGATTGCATCTGCCGCTGATCCACGAGAGCCTCAGGCGATGCCATCGCCCACCCGCACGATGTCCCCTCAGGCGAGGTCGGAGGCTTCCCCGCTCGCCTTGCCTGACGATGGGCCCCGCTATGATCGAACCGTCGAGGGGCCAGGGGCGTTACCATTCCAGGAAGCAGTGAAGGCGCTCGGTCGTGGGCAGTATGCCGCAGCCCGTGCAGGGTTTGATGCGCTTGCCGCTCTCGATTCCACCAGTCCATTGATTCCGCCGTTGAAGGCATTCATGGCGGAACTCACTCTGCTGGAGGATCCGACCGACCATGGGCGCAGAGAGGCGATTACGCAATATCGCAGCATTATTGGCGCATATACGAAGAATCCCAATGCGTTCAGGGCCTACTGGCGGGTCGGCGATCTCTATACCGAAATGGGATGGTACCAGGAGGCCATTGTCGCCTACCAATATGCTCTTTCCCTCGGCCTGCCGCATCACGATGCGGATCGATCGTTGCTCGCGTTGGGGGTCACACTTGGAAAGTTGGGGAGATGGACGGAAGCGGAACGGGCCTTCGAAACGGTTCGAGAACGCGCGATGGATGATCGTCTTATTGTACGGGCGACGTTCAATCAGGCCAATGCCCTCTACGTCCAAAGGCGCAAGCGTGACGCGGTACCGCTATACGACTTCCTGTATCGGCGCTGGCGGAATCTTCTCAAGCAAAATCCCGATGCATTGCAGCAGTATGGCGATGCCCTCATTGAGGTTCAGGAACTGAAAAGAGCATGCGAGATCGATCTCCTCCTGTACAACCTCTTCCCTTCACACCGGCACGCTGGTACGGCGCTCGTGCGCCTTGGAGACAGTCACGGCCGGCTCGGTCTGGGAACAAAGGCAGAGTTTTTTTATGCAGCAGCCCGGACTCAGTATGCAGATATGGCGGCAGCGGTCGCCGCCCGTATACGCCTGGCACGGCAAGAACAGGAAATTGCGGCGTCTGCAGGAGAGAGCTTCTTGCAAAAAAAAGTTGAAGGCATGATCCGGGGGAGGGGCCTCTCCTACCTGGATGCATCAGAAGGAGAGGAAATCTATAAGACCATCGCTCTTGAACATCAGAACGATATTCTCGGTAGTGAGGCGCTCTATTACCTGGCTGAGCACTATGAGTTACGAGGAAACCCTGTGCGAGGCATCAAGGTCTATCAAGACGTCACTCGGCGAACCGGTGTCATTCCAGATGATCCCTGGCCTCAGACTGCCGGACTCCATCTGGCCTCGCTTCTGAAGCCCCAGTTAGAAACGGCGCTCAAGGACAAGAAGGATGTCCTGGCGGTCATGCTGTTCCATAGCCATGGCCATGCCCCAGAGCAGCATTACATAGGGACAAGGACATTATTGGAGGTGGCCGACAGGCATCGCCGGTTGGGCTTCTCAACCGAAGCGGTGCATCTCTATCAAACGTTGGTGAAGAATCGGAAGGCGACTGCATTTCACGAAGAGGTGCTTCTTGGCCTTGGCGAGAGTTATTTGGATCAGCTCGATCCTGCGGCTGCCAGGAACGTGTTCGAAGGTTTCCGCCTTCAGTATCCGCAGAGCCCACGATCGCCGCTGGTCTCACGGCAATTGACGACGGCCATGCTTGAGCAGGGAGATCGCCGGAGCGCTATCAGAGTCATGAGGCACTGGACCAAGTTGCACCCGCGCGATGCGGCGCAAGGTTGGATGTCTCTGACGCTTGCGCGGACATTGCTCGAAGAACAGAAGCGAGAAGAGGCTGCAGCGATATTCGAGAATGCATTGCGAAACAACGTCCTCCGTGAGCCGCAGGATCTTCTGTCGTATGCCGATCTGCTCTTACAGCTGAATCACCGGGAGCATGCCGTGGAGCTCTACCGGCAGGTGCTGAAGGCTGGACCTAATTCTATAGAGGCCGAATGGGCCAGGGTGCAGATCATGCTGAACCCTGAGGCCAAGAATCCTCAAGGAGCCCGGTCGAGTGCCACGGCGCCAGACGCAGAATTTACCGATCCGTTGTTCCATCGGGCGGCGGGAGCGATGCAACCAGGCCTCCAAGCGACAAAGGCGAATGAAGGAGAATAATGTGATGAACGTACAGCCTATTTCTGCGACTGCGGATAGCGATTTGTTGCACGAAGCCTTTCGCAGTTTCGACGATGCGGCGGCGACGTTGCAACAGTCCTATCAGACGATGACGTCACGATTGGAGCAGCTTGACGTAGAACTGGCCGACCGCAACGAGGCGCTCAGCCGGAATCTGCGCACGAATGAAGAATTGCGGGAGCACTTGACGGCGATTGTGGAGTCTCTTTCAACGGGATTGCTCGTCATGGATACGGAAGGATTGATTACACGTTGTAACCAGGCCGGCGAGCAATTCATCGGGCTCAAGCGCGGACAGATAATCGGCCGGTCGTTAGCCGTTTGTCTTAGGGAGGCGGAGCTGGACGGCGGCGGCTATCCCTTGACGACACAACAGGGGGCTGCTGTCGCACTCTCCAAGCGCGACTTGCGGAGCAGCGATGGGCGCCATGCCGGGAGTTTGCTGTTGATCCAGGACGTCACGGCGGTGCGAGAACTGGAGGATCGGCTGCAGCGCCGCAATCGGCTGGAGGCCATGGGTGAAATGGTCGGACGGATAGCCCATGAAATCCGGAATCCCTTGGGTAGTATCGAACTGTTTGCGTCGATGCTGCGCCGTGATTTGAATGGCGCCCCGGCATTGCGAGGGTACGCCGAGCATATTTCATCGTCTGTCCACATGATGAATCGTCTTCTGACCAACCTTCTGCTCTATACCAAACCGGATTGTTCCCATGGAAAGTGGCATGAGACGGAAGCGCTCATGCTCGATGCCTTGACGCTCGCCGCCCATGCCGTGGCCAATACCAGAATCGACATTCGCCTGAAAGTCGATCCTCTGGCATCCCGGATTTGGTGCGACGCAGGGCAAATGAAACAAGTGCTCCTGAACTTGATTCTAAACAGCATTCACGCCATGCCCGGCAGTGGAACGCTGACGTTGTCGGCGGCTCTTACAGAGGAACAGACTCCCGGAGGGCCGGTGTTTCGTCTCTCGGTCTCGGATACCGGCGTAGGCATTGCGCCGGCCCAGCGCTCGAAGATTTTCGACCCATTTTTCACCACGAGGGACGAAGGCACCGGGTTAGGGCTGGCGATTGTCCACGCGATTGTCGAAGCGCATCGGGGCCGGATCGACGTGGAAAGCGTTGAAGGGCGCGGTACGACATTGACGATCGTACTGCCGCATCGCCGAGAGTCGGTTCGTATCGAGGCGCCTGAACGTCCTGAGCCTGATCGCGGAGCCGGAACCGGTGTCTCTGCCATGATCGGTGAACGCCACTTCGTTGAAGAGGAGACTTCCGCATGAGCGAACACGGCACAGCAGGCCTTGCGACGGAAGCTCCCACGCAAGCTGAGCGAATCTTGATCGTCGATGACGATCCATCCATGCGGACGGCCTTAGTGGAGTCCGTTCGTCGTCTCGGCTATGACGTACAGGGCGCGATCGATGGCGCCGACGCCGTGGATCGGGTCAGCCGCTACAAACCCTGGTTGGTGGTGACGGATCTGAAGATGCCGCGTCTTGGCGGTCTCGATCTGATCAAGGAAATTAAACGCCGTTCGCCTCAGACGTTGATGGTCCTGATGACGGCCTACGGGACGGTGGAGACTGCCGTGGACGCGATGAAATACGGGGCGAGCGATTACATTCTCAAGCCGTTCTCCACGGACTTGCTCGAGCGTGTGATCGCCAATCTGAAAGCGCGTGGCGCTGATGCCTCAGCGTCATCTCCTGCGCCGATCGACCAGCGGTCTATCCTGACTCAAGATCCTGGCATGGTCCGCCTGCTCAGCACCGTTGAGGGAGTCGCTGCGAGTCAAGCGACGATCCTAATTAATGGAGAAAGCGGCACAGGGAAAGAACTGCTGGCCCGCTTTATTCATAATAGAAGCCCTCGTGCCCACCGACCGTTTATTGCCGTGAATTGCGCGGCCTTACCCGACGGGCTTCTGGAGAGCGAACTGTTCGGCCATGAGCGCGGCGCATTTACCGGCGCCATCATGAAAAAAATCGGCAAGTTTGAGATGGCGCATACCGGCACGCTGTTGCTGGATGAAATCAGCGAAATGAACATGGGCCTGCAGGCCAAGTTGCTCCGAGTGATCCAGGAGCGGGAAGTGGATCGCGTCGGAGGGAGGGACCCTGTATCCGTGAATATTCGGGTCATTGCGACGACCAACCGATCGCTCTATCACGAAGTGGAGCAGGGGCGGTTTCGGGAAGACTTGTATTACCGGTTGAACGTATTCCCCGTCACGGTCCCTCCGTTGCGGGAGCGGCCCGCGGATATTCCGCTGCTCGCGAGGCATTTTGTGGCAGTCTCCGCGGCGCGCAATAGTCTTCCGCTGCCGACAATGTCGGCGGAGGCCTGCGCGATGCTCCAAGACCGACGATGGAAAGGGAATGTGCGCGAACTGCAAAACGTCATGGAACGGGCCGTGCTCTTAGCCGGGAACGAGCCGATCCTTCCGAGCCACTTGTTGGTGGAATCCGTCGGACAACCGGTGTCTCCCGCTCCAGTCTCATCGGTGCCGCAGCCTTCTGGAAACGGTTCTCTGTGGGAAATGGAGCGGGAACTGATTTTTCAGACCCTCACACGCGTGAGGGAGAATCGTACTCATGCGGCGAAAGAACTCGGGATCAGCATCCGTACGTTGCGTAACAAACTTCGCGAGTATCGAGGGGTAAGTTGCCAGGACTCTGCATAATCAGGCCATGCCGCACGGTGTGGGCAGAAAACAGCCGGCAGGTTTTGCCGATCGGCAGAGATGACTGTTGAGGTAGATAGGCTGAAGGGGTTCAGGCTGAAGTGTTCGGAGCTTCGACCTTCAGCCTGGCCCCCTGAGTCGGTACGAGACGATAACAGGAGGGATAGACCATGATGCTCATTGATCGCACCATGCAATTACTCAATCGTACACTGGACTTGCGGCAAGCCAGACAGAGGGTGATTGCTTCGAACATCGCGAACGAAGAAACGCCGGGTTATCGCGCCACCGAACTCAATTTTCAGGATTCCTTGCAATCCGCGCAACAAGGGAGAGGACCTGTCACGCTCGCGGTGACTCAGGGGCATCACATCGGTCCACGCGGAAATCCGATGCAACAGGTAACGGGCCAGCTCGGCTCCGTGCCGGCGGGGGATATTCCCTTGGATGCCAACTCAGTGAACATCGAGCTGGAAATGGCCAAAATGTCGGAGAATGCGATGCTGTACAACACGGCTGCGTCGATCATGGCGATCCGTTTTCGGCAACTGATGGGCGCCATCCGCGAGGGGCGTTAAACAATAATGGCGAGAGGTCTGTACTCCTTGCCCCTAGCCTTTAGCCTGGAGGAACGACTATGGACATGACCGACAGCATGGCGGTGTCTGTGACCGCCTTAGATGCGCAACGTCAACGGCTGAATGTGATTTCCAGCAATCTGGCGAATGCCCAGTCCACCCATACGCCAGAAGGCGGCCCGTACAAACGCCGGGATGTGGTGTTTCAATCCACCCCGATTGCCAGTCCGTTCCAACGGACGTTTCGGCAGGTGTCGACGGGTCCGGGGGCTCATGCGCTCGATGGCGTCAAGGTCTTGCGAGTGCAGGAAGATAAGCGGCCCGGGCAAGTCATCTATGATCCACGCCATCCGGACGCCGACAAAAAGGGATTCGTCAAGATGCCGAACATCAATGTCATGGAGGAAATGGTGAACATGATGGGGGCGTCCCGTTCCTACGAAGCCAATGTGCAGGCGATCAACGCAACCCGCGCCATGTGGAATAAGGCGCTGGAGATCGGGAGGTGATCGTGGATCAGATCAAAGCGATTACACTGTCGACAGTATCCTTGGGGGAAAATGCCGCCGCTTCTCATGCGGCCGGCGGCGCTCCATCAAGCGGATTCATGAATGCGCTGCAGCAAGCAATCGGTAAAGCCAACGACATCCAACTGGAAGCGGGTCAGGCGACCGAAGCGCTGATGACCGGTCAGACGCAGAATATCCATCAGACGATGGTGGCCTTACAGGAAGCCGATGTGTCCTTCCAGCTGATGATGCAGATCAGGAACAAGTTGGTGTCGGCGTATGAAGAAATTCAGCGGATGCAGATTTAACGGATGCTGAAAAAGCCCGCTAGCCTAACTTGTTCATTTGGTCTGTTCGGTCTGTCTGGTTTGTTTGGTTGAATTCAACTAACCAGATAGACCAGACAGACGAGATAGACCGTTTTCACAGTCCGCTAGCGAGGAGTAAGGTCGCCTATGTTATCCAAGTTTTCCATTAACCAACGCATGATCGTTCTGGTTGCGCTTGCCGGCTCTATTGCCGGTCTTATCGCTATCGCACTGTGGACGCAACAGCCCGATATGCAGGTGCTATTCACGAACCTCAATCCCGAAGATGCGGGAGGAATCGTGGATAAGCTGAAAGAGACGAAAGTGCCGTATGAGACGACCGGAGGCGGCAACACGGTCCTTGTTCCCAGCGCACAAGTTCATGAATTGCGATTGCAATTGGCCACCCAGGGACTTCCTCATGGGGGCGGAGTAGGCTTTGAGATTTTCGATCGAACGTCGATCGGCATGTCCGATTTCGTCCAGAAACTCAATTATCGCCGTGCGTTGCAAGGGGAACTGGCGCGGACTATTGCGCAAATGCCAGAGATCGAACGGGCCCGTGTGCACCTCGCCACCCCGGAACGGCGGTTGTTCTCCAACGATGAGAACAATCGGTCGCGCGCTTCCGTCGTCCTGTCGTTGCGAAATGGGCAAGCCCTTGCCAAGACACAAGTGAATGGGATTGTTCATCTCGTGTCGAGCAGCGTCGAGGGCCTGCAAGTGAAGGATGTTACCGTGGTGGATGGCCATGGACGGCTCCTTTCATCGGCAGCCGGCAGCGACGACGCAGCGGGACTCACAGGGTCGCAGTTGGAATACCAGCGCACGGTTGAAAAGGATATCGAGACACGCATCCAAACGATGTTGGAACGAATCGTCGGGGTGAATAAAGCCGTGGTGCGGGTGTCCAGTATTCTTGACTTCCGTAAGGTGGAAACGACTGAAGAGCGGTACGATCCGAACAGTCAAGTCGTTCGAAGCGAGCAGCGTGGACAGGAAAAGGCCAATGGGCTCAATGGCGTATCCGGTGGCGTACCGGGCGTCCAGTCGAATGTCCCGGAAGGGACAGTTCAAGAGCCGACTCAAACGAGTTCGAGTAACAATCAGACCAAAAACGAAACCGTGAATTACGAAATCAGCCGGACAGTTTCCCGCGTCGTGGAGTCCAGCGGCAGCATCAAGCAGCTTTCCGTGGCGGTGCTGGTGGACGGTATCTATGAAATGGCTGCGCCGTCTGAGGCAGGGAAGGCCGGAAGCGATACGGCGAAGAAGTATCTGGCACGGCCTGAAGAGGACATGAAGCGTATCGAAGAGATTGTCAAGAAAGCCATGGGCTATTCGGCAGAGCGGCAGGATCAAGTCCAGGTGACCAACGTGCAATTCGACATCGCGACGGAGGAGGCTCCAGCGCAGGGCATCGAGGCTGCGGCAGAACCGGCCAACTCCTTCACGCCCTATATCCGCTATGGGGTCGGAGGAGGCCTCTTTCTCCTGATCCTCTTCATGGTGGTGCGTCCATTGATGTCGATGCTGGGGACGTCCGGGTCATCGGCCGGGTCATCAGCGGATGGGGCTACGCCGCCGCTTCCCGCATCGGTGAGTCAGATCGAAGCGTCGCTGACGGGGAAGCCCCGCTCACAGATTGTCGATATGGCTCGGGGCAACCCTGACACTACGGCCTTGGTTGTCAAACAATGGCTGAAGACCAGCTAGTAAGGGGCATGTAGCGATGGCCACGGAACTCAGCGGCGAGCAAAAGGCGGCGATCCTTCTGAAAGCGATCGGAGAGGACGCCGCGGCATTGGTGATGAAGAGCCTTGACCCTAAGGAGATCCGCCGACTGGGGGCCTCCATGAATGCGACGGCGAATATCACCAGGGAAGAGGAATCGATCGTCATCGATGAATTTGAGAAGGCGAGCGCAAACGGTCAGATGTCGTTCCATGGAAAAGACTACATCAAAACCATTCTGTCCAAGGCGCTCGGCCCTGAAAAAGCCAGCCGCATGCTCGAGTCCATGACCAGCAAGGTGTATCCGGGGCTCGACGCAATGAAGTGGGTCGATGCGAAGGCTGTTTCACAAATGATCAAGACCGAGCATCCCCAGACGATCTCCGTGATACTGGCGCACATGGATCCGGATCAGGCAGGCGTCGTCATGGCCGACTTACCTGAATCCCTTCGAGTGGATGTCGCTCTGCGCCTTGCGACGATGGAGGATTTACAGCCCAGCGTGCTGGAGGAACTCAGCGACGCATTGCAGAGCTCACTCGTTGCGAATACCGGCACTCGCGCGCAAAGTGTCGGCGGCGCTGAAGCGGCGGCGAATATTCTGACAACCCTCGACAAAGCCACGGAGGGGAGCATCATGTCGAAAATCGCCGAGCGCGATCAGCAATTGGCCGATACCATCAGAGGATTGATGTTCGTCTTCGACGATCTGATTAAGCTCGATGACCGTGGCATGCAAGAGCTCATGAAAGAGGTCAGCAAGGAAGATCTTCCTGTGGCATTGCGTGGCGCGAGCCCGGAAACCAAGGAGAAGTTCCTGAAAAATATGTCGAGTCGGGCGTCGGAGATGTTGAAAGACGACATGGAGGCAAGGGGGCCGATGAAGGTGGCGGATGTCGAGAAGGCGCAGCAGAACATCCTCAAAGTCTGCCGGAAACTTGAAGAAGAAGGGCGCATCGTCATCGCCAGCGCCGGTGGAGCGGAGGCAATGCTGTAAATGGAACAGGCTGTGAATGGACAGTCGGCAGTCGCCCAGCCATACGCCAGCCCCAGTGGGCAACGAAATAGTTCGATCTTAGTCGTCGACGATGAGGAGGCGATCAGGGAACTATTAGTGAAGTTGTTGCAATCGGCGGGGCATCGTGTGCGCGCGGTCGGGTCTGCACGGGAAGCCTATGCATCATTGAAAGAGTCTCCCGTCTCGCTCTTGATCACCGACGTTAAATTGCCGGACCAAGACGGCATCGCGCTGCTCCAGCAGGCCTGTGAACTCGACCACCGCCTGATGGGGCTGGTGATGACCGGATATGGCACGGTGGATCTCGCGGTTCAGGCGATGAAGGCTGGAGCGGCGGAGTTTCTGATGAAACCGTTCGAAGTCGAAGCGCTACAGCTGACCGTGAATCGCCTCCTTGATCTGTATCACCTGCGTTCGGAGAATACGGTCCTCAAGCAGGCGGTGATTCGCGCCTCGGGGGTTCGCTGCCGCAGTCTTGCGCTGACTGATTTCGGCACCGGCGATCGGTTTGTCGGCGATCAGAGTCTCTCGGACTACGATCAAGGTATCGTTGAGGGTGAACGACGAGCAGACGCGCGAGTCGCGGCAGCCAGACGACAGGAGCAGATGCTCTTGGCCGATGCAGTTCGGCGACTCGATGACACTCGAGCATCGCTGCACCAGACCATCGAAGATGACGTGACGGCGCTAGCCTTCAGCCTGGCGACACGCATTCTGCGCGACACGATTATTGAACGTCAGGATGCCGTGACCGCATTGCTGAAGTCGGCCCTGGCGACGGTTCGGGAGGCAGGGGTCGTCACGGTGCGAACGCATCCCACCGATGCCCCGGTCCTAGAGGCGGCTCGCGCGGAGTTGTGCCGCGATCGGCCCCCGGCTTTTGCGATGCATGTCGAAGGCGATTCGTCTCTCTCGCGCGGAAGCTGTGTCGTACAATCGACGAATCGACTGGTTGATGCCTCACTGGACCAGCAGTTGCTGCGGCTCGGAGAGGCCCTACAGAAGCGAGGGCATCGTGAATCTCGTCGATCTCATTGAACAGACAGACCCTCTTGCGGTCTCGGGGCGTGTGGCGCAGGCCGTTGGGATTGTGATCGAAGGCTATGGCCCCATGACATCGGTCGGGGAACTGTGCGACGTCACGCGCGAAGATGGAGAGGGAATCGTGCAGGCGGAGGTAGTGGGATTTCGCGGCGACCGCGTGTTACTGATGCCGCTCGGTGAGATGCGCGGGATTGGGCCAGGCAGCCGGCTGCTGATGAAAGGGCACTGTGCCTCGGTTCCGGTCGGCCCACAACTGCTCGGTCGTGTGCTCAACGGGCTTGGGGAGCCATTGGATGGCCGCGGTCCCCTCATGACCGAACAACGCTATCCGTTGCATGCCGCGCCGATCAATCCGTTGAAGAGAACGCGCATCGCTGAACCGCTCGATTTGGGCATCCGGGCGATCAACGCCTGTCTGACGTGCGGCCGTGGTCAGAAGGTCGGCATCTTTGCCAGTTCCGGTGTCGGGAAGAGCGTGTTGCTTGGCATGATCAGCCGTTACACGAAAGCCGACGTGAATGTCATCGCCTTCATCGGCGAACGGGGGCGGGAAGTTAACGAATTTCTGGAGCGCGACTTAACTCCTGAGGCGCTCAGCCGCTCGGTGGTGATCGTGGCGACATCAGACCAACCACCGCTCGTGCGATTACGAGGCGCGTCGATTGCGACCTCGATTGCGGAGTATTTCCGCGACTGCGGCAAGCAGGTCCTCTTGATGATGGATTCTCTCACCCGTCTGGCCCATAGCCAACGCGAAGTCGGACTCGCCATCGGGGAACCGCCGACCACAAAGGGGTATACCCCCTCCGTCTTTACGATGTTGCCCAAACTTCTGGAACGGGTCGGAACCGGCTCCGGTTCAGGCGCGATCACCGGGCTCTATACGGTTCTCATGGAGAGCGACGAGCTCTCCGACCCCATTGCAGAAACGGTTCGGTCGATCCTGGACGGCCACATCGTGCTCTCAAGGCAGTTGGCCGCGCGCAACCATTTTCCGGCAATCGACATCTTGAACAGTACCAGTCGGGTGATGAAAGACATTGTGGGGCGCGACCACTATACCGCAGTTCGGTCCATGATCGAGCTGCAGGCTCGGTATCAACAATCTGAGGATCTCATCCTGCTTGGCGCCTATAAGGCTGGCACCAACCGCGATCTAGACAAAGCCGTGAAAGCTCAAGACGGCATCAATGCTTTTCTTCGTCAGGATATCGAGCAATCTGTCTCGATGGGCTCCTCGATCCAAGAATTACTTACACTGGTAAAGGCGACAGCATGAAACTCGATGTGCTGCGGCGCTATCGGGCGCAGTTGGAAGAGGTCGCGCGGATGGACCTCTTCCAACTGCGCCAGGAACTTCAAGATTCAGAAGCGCGCGCTCGTCTGCTTGATGAACATATGAGACTCACGACAGACGCATACCTGGCCAAGGCCTGTGGAGTAGTGGCGCTGGATGAATTTCTGGTGTGGCAGTCCCGCTTTCAGGCCGGGACTGCCTTATTGGCGCAAGCCCGGCAGGAGGAAGCGCGGCTCAGTAAGGCATGGGATCAGAAGCAGAATGAATTGCGCGAAGCCATGCAAGATCGTCGCACCCTCGATCGTCTGGCTGAACGTATGCGCCAACAGCGCCAGCTTGTACAAGACAGAATCGATCAAATGGAAATGGATGAGGCGGCGCGTCGTATGAGTGTGATGTGATCGCAGCAGCGCCAACAAGATTGTTATTTGGTTTGTCTGGTTTGTTTGCTTGAACGAACTAACCAGATGAACCAAATAATTAAAACAAACCAGATGAACCACATGAACCAGACAAGCCGGATACACAACACAACTCAATTTGGGCATCCTGGATGGATCAGTCGGCTCTGGGCAGTCGGAGTCGGGATTGCCGTGATCATCGCGATGGCCTGGACGATGGTCCAGCTCGTCCAGGCTTCGGCCGAACAGGGGGTGGAGCCGAAAAAGCCGGTATCGGCAGATCCGGCAGAACCAATGGGAAAATCCGGAGACGAAATAACCGAGTCGGATATAGAGCTGGTTCAAGGACCGGCTCTCGTTGTGCCGGAGGAAATAGTTGCTATGTTTCAGCAGCGGAAGCAGGATTTGGATCGTCGCGAGAAAGCAGTCCGGACGGCAGAGGGGCAGTTAGCGATTCTCAAAGCTGAGGTTGAGCAGATATTGACCAAAGTCGAAGCGGTAGAAAAACGCCGCCTTGAGCAGGAGAAGGCGGTCTTGGTTCAACAAGCTTCACAGGGCAAACGACCAGGCGACATTCGCGCGCAACAGCTAGCGCAGCTGGCAAAAATGTATGAAAGTATGCCTGCCGAGGAGGCGGCTGCGCGAATCGAGCGAATGGCGGACCGGAAAGCGCTGGAGATTCTTCGTTTGGTTAAGACGAAATCGGCCGGGGCGATTCTGGCTCAGGTAAAAGTCGAACGTGCGGCGAAGTTGACGGAAGAACTTCTCGCCACTCCGTAGCCCGATTCATTCTATTACACGGAAATATTTGCCTGCGCACCCTGCATCTTCTTCCCTATTATCCTTCCGTTAGCCCTCGATCCCTGCGCCAAATCCACGCCGATCGGCATATCCGACGATTTTCAAGATGGCATAGAGCTTGAAGATGCTCCGATCCAGTATTCGGATTTTCTGTGCACAGGTTGAAGGGGTTGATCGGCACTATGGATATTGGACTTCTTATTTCCCCTGCAGATTGTTCTGCTGTGTCGACGAATTCAAGCCCATTGAGCGAGGACACTCTGTCTCTGCAATCCGCTCAGAGCGGAACATTTTCTGTCCTTCTCAAGGACGTGGCCAGGAATTTATCAGATGCGCAGCTCCTTCTACTCGCCAATCCCGAAGACCCGATAGAACCAGCTCCGTCGATGGAAACCGATGACCATGCAACTGGATCGGCATTGAGCGATATCGCAGTCGTGTCGTATTTCGCAGCGCAGGATCTTCCTGCGGCGGCTTCTCCAGTGGCCGACAAGGCTGAGTCTTTAGAGGGCTCCACAAAGATTCAACTACAGAACGTCGAATCGATTCCTCTCCTTCCGCATGGCGTGACTGTCGTTGCGCTCCCTGACGTTCGCTCAATGAGATCGGAGCCTACGCCGGTCGATCCGCGCATGCCTAGAACCAATGACTCTTCCATCGATTCCCTGCCCCAGCCGGTTCTCGATCTTGATCGTTCAGGTGAGACAGCTGTGAGGCAAGAAGGTGCTCGAACTACGGATGGAGTACCCATTCGAAACGATCGCAGCATTCCAGTCGCTCTTTCTCCTGCTCCCCTCGATCAATCGTCAGGTAACGTGACTCTTCCAGCCAAGATCCCACCGGGCTCCCTGATGACCAATCAAGGGCTTACTCCTGTTATGGAGGACCAGAGTGCGAAGACTGTAATTCCCGCCACATCTGTGAATGTGGGGGGGCAATCTCTTGAGCGTCTGTCGGCAGGAGTTCAGCCATTGGCGATGGTCCAAGAGCAGGGGGCTCAACAGACCACGTTGACTGGTCAATCTCTATCGGTCCCTGTGATTGGTGTTAGCGAGGGAGGGGAACAAGACCCATTCGGGGCTGATGCACAGGGAGCAGGAGACGGAACCTTTTTTCGTTTCGGTGAGAGTGGGCCGCCCGAATCGGTGACGCGAGGAAATCAGTCTCAGCCCTTCAATGGCCAATTCTCGTCGGCGATGCAGGCGCAGTCATCGGCGCCGGGAGAGGGCGCGTCCGTCGTGACGCCGGCGGCAGATCGCCTCAAGATGACACAGGCCTTTCTCAGCGAAGATCATTCGGCGGCCGTGACCTCGGCATCTGGAAAGGTTCAGTCCGTCCATGTGGAGCTGCCCTCTCATGACTCAGGTCCACTCAGCGTGCGGATCTCCATGACAGATCAGATGGTGCATACACAGTTCACCACCGATCGAAACGATCTCGGCGCATTACTCATGGGGCGACAGGATCAACTTCAGCAAAGTCTGGCCAAGACCGGATTGGAACTAGGGCAATTTCAGGTACACATCGATCAGCGAAACCAACAAGAATCGTTGCAGGATCGGCAGCCGCGACGGAACGGTGAAGCGCCGGACCAGCAGCCGGCATCGCGAGATCACAACCAGAAAGGCGAAGATCGCGAACGGCCCGATCATCGGCTTCCGCGTGCATTGAGTCTGTTTGCTTAGCCGTGGAACAACGACTCAGGTAGATAGGCTGAAGGCTATTATGGGTTAGGCTTCTTGCGCAACGAGGATTCATCTCTTCTCGAACCCAAGGTCGTAGAAACCGAGATGGTGTTGAATGGCGCGATTCGTGTTTTGCCAGATAATTCATGACCTTCAGCCTGAACACCTGAGTAATTACCTCTTTTTAACGAAAGGACATCATCATGATCGACTTTTCTGCGATAAACAATTCAACAGCCACGCCCTCCACGCCGGCCACCGGACCGAAAGAACTCGGCCAGGACGAGTTCTTAAAGCTGCTCGTCACCCAGCTCAAGTATCAGGATCCGCTCAAGCCTCTCGAAAACCAGGACTTCATTGCGCAGACGGCGCAGTTCAGTCAATTGAGTCAGATGACCAACCTCGTCAGTTTGATGAAGCGGAGCGTTGAGTTACAGGAGTCCAGCCTTGCAACGGCACAGAAGCCAAACGTGCAACAGGCGTAGGCGGGGCAGGCGGGACTTGTATCGGGCGAAAGCGGGACAGTCGAGTCGATTATTGGGACATTACAATAAGCAAAGGAGACGGAACATGGGAATTTTGACTTCACTCTTTTCGGCTGTCAGCGGGCTCAATACATATGGAAATGCCATGGCTGTGATCGGGAACAATATTGCAAACGTCGGGACGGTGGGGTTTAAGTCGAGCCATGCGTCATTTGCCGATCTGGTCTCAGCCTCGCTTGGCGGTGGGTCGAGTACTAGCCAGGTTGGATTGGGCGTATTTTTGAACGATATACAGACGAGTTTTACCCAGGGTTCTCTCTCGAATACAGGGAACACCCTGGACTTAGCGATCGATGGGAATGGGTTTTTCCAGCTGGCCGATAACACGGGAACGACGTCCTATTCCCGTGCAGGCAATTTTAAAGTGAACAGCCTCGGAGAGATCGTGGACCCGAGCGGCCGATTCTTGCAGGGCTATCAAGCGTCAGCGACGGGGGTCATCTTGGGAACGGTGGGAAATATTACCTTGTCAACAGCCACAATCGCTCCACAGGCAACCAGTACCGCGGCTGTGGTGGCCAACCTCAATGCTGGCTCTACCGTTCCAGCGGCCGCATTCGACGTGACCGATGCCACGACGTATAACTTTTCAAACGGCATCACCGTCTACGACACACTCGGAGCGCAGCACCAGCTTCGGATGTATTACGTAAAAGACGCAGTGGCCAACACATGGAACCTCCATTCTCAAATCGATGGCGGCGCCACGACGGCCCAGACCGACTTAGTATTCAATTCGAGCGGCATACTGACAGGCGGCGGGGCGCAGACATTTACATTGCCTATCGCCGGCGGGGCGGCCACGCCGCTGACGGTGGCCATGGATTTCTCAGCCATCACGCAATTTGGGTCTGCATCCAATTTAACCGACCAAACTCAGGATGGGTTTACCTCCGGGTCGTTTCAGAGTTTGTCGATCGATTCGGGAGGTCGAGTGGTGGCGCAGTTTAGCAACGGTCAAACCAGAACCCTTGCCCAAGTCGTTCTGAGCCGATTCACGAATCCAAATGGCCTAGTACGTTCAGGTGCGAATGGATTCGCCGAAACGGTAGACTCTGGTGCGGCGTTGGCAGGGGCGCCGTTGAACAATGGATTAGGACGGCTCATTTCCCAAACCATCGAGCAGTCCAATGTCGATCTCGGTAAAGAATTCGTCGACATGATCATCACTCAGCGGGCATTTCAAGCGAACTCCCGAGCTATTACCACGAGCGATGAGATGCTGCAAGAGCTGGTGAATCTCAAGCGGTAGCTCTCTATTCATACGGTAGTCCGAGAAATCGTACCAACTGGTTAGGCAAGAGGCACGGGGCTAGGGGCTAGAGGGAAGACATTCCTTCTGATCGCCTCTAGCCTCTGGCCCCGTGCCTCTCGCCTGAACATCGCTGATGTTTTCTCTCCCACGCCGCCTGTCTATTCGATTGCAGGCGTCATTATTTTGACATCGTCAAGCCTCTGGCAGAGGCGCGCACCGTTTCTCCTGCCACAGCCCATCGTATTCACACGCCAATTGCCCTTTTGTGGCGGATGCGTCATTCGTGTGAATCTTTTTGCCGATGGCATAGCCATTGCAAACTTCACGTTCGTCGACAGGGTTCGATTGTTGGAGGAGGCACATATGGCAGAGAAAGAAACCAAGCCGCCGGAGGAGACGCCGGCTCCAGCGCAGGCTGCGGCGGGGATTCCGATGAAAATGGTCATCATCATTGTCGCAGGGACCCTTGTGCTGGGACTTGGAGGGGCATTCGCGCTCTTTAAGTTTATGGCCGGAGGGCATGGGGGCGACGATCAGAAAGCAGAGGCGGCGGCTATAAAGGCGGCGGGGCACAGTGAGGCTGAAGCGAAACATGACGCTCCGAAAGTCAATGCGCCAGGCGCGATCTACGATGTTGACCCCTTCATCGTGAACTTAGCCGATACGCCGGAAGTGCGCTATCTGAAACTGACTGTGAAGTTTGAGCTCGAGAGTCCGGACGCCTCGGTCGAACTCGCCAGCCGTGTCCCGCAATTACGGGACACAATTCTTGTCCTCCTGACAAGCAAGGATGCGGCATCGATCCGCACTCCTCAGGGTAAGTTCCAGTTGCGCGATGAGATTACGCAACGGGTCAACAGCCTACTTCCCAAACCTGCTGTGCGGGCCGCCTACTTTACGGACTTCGTCGTGCAATAGTCAGACATCGCTGCTATGGAAAAAATACTCTCACAAGACGAAATCGATGCGCTGTTAAAGGGGGTTGTCTCCGGGGAGGTTGAGACCCAAGCGGAAGAAGAGGGACAGCCGGCCGGCGGGATTAGGCAGTTCGACCTCTTCAATCAGGAACGCATCGTTCGCGGGCGCATGCCGACGCTCGAGCTGATTACCGACCGGTTTACTAGGCACCTGTCCCTCTCATGGAGCGCTCTGCTGAGCACGAAGGTGGAGTTCAATATTATCGGGACGCAAATCATGAAGTTCGGCGCGTTCATGAAGACCGTTCCGATTCCCTCCTCGCTGAACGTGTTTCGCATGGACCCGCTACGGGGGAATGGTCTGTTTGTCATCAATGCGTTCTTGGTCTACCTCATGGTGGACTATTTCTATGGAGGGAAGGCGCAAACGCATGTCAAGCCTGAAGGCCGGGATTTCACGCCGATTCAGTTGAGGATCATCAAGAAGCTCGTACATCTGGCGTTTGAGGACTTGGAGAAAGCCTGGCGCGCCGCACTCGACGTCAAGACTGGACTGGTCCGTTCTGAAGTCAATCCTCAGTTTGCCATGGTGGTCTCCGCATCGGAAATCGTCTTCGTGACCACCCTCCAGGTTCAATTTGGGGAGACCACCAGCGACTTCTTTTTAGTGTATCCCTACTCGATGCTCGAGCCTATTAAAGAGAAACTCTATTCAGGGATCGTCTCGGATCAACTTGAGCAAGATGGAAGTTGGGCAACCAGGTTTCATGAAAAGCTACAAGAATGCCGGCTTGGCGTGACGGTTCGGCTTGGAACCGCCACGGTCAAGGTACGAGATGTGTTGGATTTTGCCCCTGGAGATCTCATTTTGTTAGACCAGCGGCCCGGCGACCCGCTCGATTGTTTTGTCGAGGGATACCTGAAGTTTCAAGGGAGCCCCGGCGTCTCCAAGGGAAATCACGCCTGCCGCATTGAAAAGGTCGTCGCATAAGCGACGTGCACGACTGAGGAGAACCGTCTATGGCTGACAACGAAGTAGTGAACCCCGGAACGAATGCTTCCACGCCCGCGCCCGCTTCTCCACCGACTCCTGCGTCATTTCCATCGCTTGACGGAGGAGGCGCGGCCCCGGCGCCCAAGAACATCGACTTTATCCTCGACATTCCGATGCAGGTGACCGTGCAGGTCGGGTCGACCAAGATGGTCATTCGAGAGTTACTGCAGCTTGGGCAAGGATCAGTGATCGAACTCGAAAAGCTCGCGGGAGAACCGATGGAAGTGCTGGTCAACAACAAGCTGGTGGCGCGGGGTGAAGTGGTCGTGGTGAACGAGAAATTCGGCATTCGCCTCACCGACGTGATCAGCGCGGCCGAACGAGTTCAGCAACTGGCATAAGGGTCCGGCTGGTTTATCTGGTTTGTTTTGTTTATTTGGTTCACCTGGTTAGTTTCGTTCAACCAAACAAACGAGACAAACCAAAGAAACCAAGTAAACAAGTTGAAGGAACGAAGACAAGATGATCGACTTTTGGGACAGTATTATACGAATGGCATCAGCTCTGGCCCTTGTGCTTGCGCTCATAGGCGGGCTTCTCGTCTTGGTTCGTCGATTTGCCGGCACGCGATTCTGCGGGCCTGTGTCTACGCAGATTATCCAGGTGCTCGGCAGCGGGTATATCGGCCCACGCAAGACTATTTCTCTGGTATCGGTTGCGGGGGAGTTCGTCATCGTCGGCATGACCCCGACGGATCTGGTGCCGCTCGGCCACATCACGGATCGGGAACGAGTCCAACAGTTTCTGTCCGCGGCGACATCCGGTCGATCGGTCGTGCCAGGCAGGCCGTCAGCGCACAATGATCCTCAGGCTCCAGTGCGCGACGGGAAGGCAGAGACTGGAGGTGGCCATGTCGGATAACGCCCGCATATGTCCACTGCCGACGTATTCCGTGCGATTGCCACAAGTCTACCGTGCTGGTTTCTTACTGCTCACCCTGATCTGCCTGCTTTTTGGAATGACCCAGGATGCCATCGGCGCGGCCAATCCTTCGGTCACGATCGATCTCGGCCAGACGGGCCCCAAACAGACCGCCGTCGTCCTTCAAATTCTTGCACTGTTGACGGTCCTCTCCCTGGCGCCGGCATTCTTCATCATGGTCACGTCTTTCACGAGGGTCGTGATCGTCCTCTCATTTCTCCGCCAGGCCTTAGGGACGCAGTCGGTGCCGCCCAATCAGGTTCTCATCAGCCTGGCCTTGTTCATTACGGTCTTTGTGATGGCCCCAGTAGGGGAGGCTGTCTATAGCCAAGCCCTCCAGCCCTTGCTTGCAGAACAGATCTCTCACGAAGAGGCCTGGACCAGGGGTATTCAGCCGATTCGTACATTTATGCTGAAACAGGTGCGCGACAAGGATCTTGAACTCTTTATCGAGCTGAGCAAGCGTCCGAAGCCTGAAACGGTCGATCAGGTTCCCATCCATGTGGTGATTCCCGCCTATATCTTGAGCGAATTGCGCGTCGCGTTTCAGATCGGGTTTCTCATCTATATTCCGTTTCTGATCGTCGACATGGTGGTGGCCAGCGTGCTGATGTCCATGGGCATGATGATGTTGCCTCCAACCATGATTTCCCTCCCATTCAAACTCATTCTCTTTGTGCTGGCCGATGGGTGGAACTTAGTCGTCGGGTCGTTGGTGAAAAGCTTTCAATGAGCGAGGTAACTGCTCAGGTAGATAGGCTGAAGGGGTTCAGACTGAAGGCCGGAGTTCGAAATTCCAAACACTTCAGCCTGTGCCCGCAGCCTTCAGCCTGAACACCTGCGTAGTTACTGAGCGAGATCCGAAAGGAGCGAGCGAGATGACACCTGAGATGGTCACAGAGATCGGTCGCCAAGCCATCGAAACCACGCTGCTTATCTCTGCGCCAATGCTGGGACTTGCCTTAGTCGTGGGCCTTGCTGTCAGCGTGGTACAGGCCATGACGCAATTGAACGAAATGACGCTGACGTTCGTGCCGAAAGTGGTGGGCGTATTCGCCGTGATTCTTGTGTTTCTGCCCTGGATGATGGGCGTGCTCACGTCGTTTATGACGCAGCTATTTTTGAGCATCCCCAACTATGCGCACTGACTCGGCATTGCTGTAATCGATCACGGAAGAACCATGACAACAGCGCCATCACTCCATCTTCTCTTGCCGGAATTCCAGTCCTTTCTGGTTCTGGTGTCCCGTATCGGGGGTATCGTTGCGGCCTTTCCGATGTTGGGCGGGCGGACGGTTCCGGCTCAAATCAAAATCGCGCTTGTCGTGATGCTGGGGATCGCCCTCACGCCGCTCATTCGGCTTCCGCCGATGTCGCAAGACACGATCGAAATGACGGCCGGGCTTGCGAGTGAGCTGCTCATCGGCCTGGTGATTGGGCTGGCTGTCCGATTGCTGTTTGCATCGCTTGAAGTGGCCGGCGATCTGCTTGGGATACAGATTGGATTCGGCGCGGTGCAGCTGTTGGACCCCATGACCTCCCAACAGTCGTCGTTGATCAGCGAGTATTTTCGAATCATCGCCTCGATGGTGTTTCTTTCGGTGAATGCGCACATGATCGTCGTGGCTGCCATCGTGTCGAGTTACGACACTATCCCGCCATTCGGCGCCAGGCTCTCTCCTGCTCTCGGTGAGGAAGTGCTCCAGCTCTCGCAGCATATGTTTCTGGTGGCCTTGAAGCTGGCGGCGCCGGTACTCGTCGCCCTGGTTCTCATCAATCTCTTGCTGGCCATGTTGGGACGCGCCGTCGCGCAGATCAATGTCTTTGTCTTGAGCTTTCCCCTGACGATCGCGGGAGGACTGCTGGTCTTAGGTCTGGCGTTACCCTACACAGTCTTGCTGTTTGAACGGGAGTTTATAGGATTACACGACACGATCGAGAGGCTCATGAGGATACTGGGACATGGCTGAAGATAAGGACAACAAGACGGAGCCGGCGACTCCGAAACGGAAAGCGGATGCCCGCAAGGATGGCAACATTGCGGTGAGCCGCGATGTGACCACTGCGGCGCTGCTGTTCTCCGGCATCGGCCTGTTGGCGCTATTTGCCGGTCCCGGCATCCATCAGCTGACCGATATTACCCGTGTGGGTCTTACAAGGTCGTTCGACCGTGTGGTCCATACCAGCTTGACGGTCCAGCAGCTGCATTCGTTGGTCATTGAGGTAGGGTTCACGAGCGGGTTGCTTCTGCTGCCGTTCCTTGGCGGGTTGGCGCTCGTCGCGGCCGGGGCCACCATGGCTCAGACCGGGTTGCTGTGGAAATCCTCCCTTCCGTGCGACATCGGCCGGTTAAACCCGATCAAGGGATTCGGCCGCATCGTGAGCCTCCGGTCTGTCGCGGAGTTGATCAAGTCGTTGCTCAAAATTGCGATCATCGGCGGCATCGGCGCGTTCGTGCTCTGGCAGGATCTTCCGCGACTCCCGGAGGTGGTGGACTACGACATCTGGGGGCTTCTGGCAGTCATGGGGTGGCTGACGTTGAAAACCGCGGCCGTGATCGTGGGGGCTATCTCCGTGGTTGCGGGGGCGGACTTTCTCTATCAACGGTGGGAATGGGAGCGGTCCCTGAAGATGACCGTTCAAGAGGTGAGAGAAGAATTTCGTGACGCAGAGGGCGATCCGTTGATCAAGAGCCGGGTGCGTAGCGTTCAGCGGGACATGATGAGAAAACGCATGATGGCGGCCGTGCCGGAAGCGGACGTGGTCGTGACGAACCCGACGCACCTGGCCGTCGCGCTCAAGTACGACCAGGCGCGTATGTCCGCGCCTATCGTCGTCGCGAAGGGAGCCGGTCACCTCGCGGAACGGATTCGCGCGGTGGCCAGGCAGCACGGGGTGGCCGTCGTCGAGAACAAATTCGTGGCTCGGACCCTCTATAAACTTGTCGACGTCGGCAAAGCGATCCCCGCCGATCTCTACCGTGCGGTGGCGGAGATTCTTGCGTTTGTGTTCCGTGCGCGAGGGCTGGTGTCTGAACGGGTGGTCCGGTAAGTGATAAGTGATAAGGGGTAAGGGGTAAGGAAGTATGGCATCAGAGTCCAACACCAACACATTGTCTCCCTCGTCGTTTATCAAGCATCCGGATATTCTGGTATCAGTCGGCGTGGTAGGTGTCATCATGCTGATGATCCTGCCGCTGCCACGGTTTTTTCTGGATCTTCTTCTGGCCTTCAACATCACGCTGTCGGTGATCATCTTACTCGTGGGGTTGCAAGTTCGACGGCCGATCGAATTTTCGGCGTTCCCATCCATTCTCCTCATCGTGACCCTATTCCGCTTGTCTCTCAACATTGCGTCGACGCGGCTGATTCTGTTGCACGGCAATGAAGGCGCAGCGGCAGCGGGCGAGGTGATTCGGGCCGGGCTCGTCGTGTTCTCGATCCTGGTCGTCATCAACTTCGTGGTCGTGACCAAAGGCGCCGGTCGCGTCGCCGAAGTGGCGGCCCGGTTTACCTTGGACGCGATGCCTGGCAAACAGATGAGCATCGACGCCGATTTGAATGCCGGCTTGATCAACGAGACGGAAGCGAGGCGGCGGCGGAGGGAGATCTCAGAAGAGGCGGATTTCTACGGTTCCATGGATGGCGCCAGCAAGTTTGTCCGGGGCGATGCGATCGCGGCGATCATCATTGTTCTGGTCAACATCATCGGTGGACTGACCATCGGCATCTTACAACAGGGCATGAGTCCCGGATTGGCCGCGCAAACCTATACGCTCTTGACGGTCGGAGAAGGACTGGTTGCGCAGATTCCCGCGCTGTTCATCTCAACAGCCGCCGGCATCGTGGTGACGCGCGCTGCCGCGGACGCCGATCTCGGGAGCCAGATTACGCGGCAGATGCTGCTGTCACCCAAAGCCGTCGGCACGGCCGCCGGGATTTTGCTGGCGCTCGGAGTCGTCCCCGGCTTGCCCCATCTGGCGTTTCTCGGATTGGGGGGAGTCGCGGCCTGGTTCGCCTATCGGTTGTCGCTGGAGGCAAAGAAGCCCACCGAGGCGGCGCCGGTTTCCTCGCCGCCACAAGCTGAAAGTACCGTACCTCAATTGGCTCCGCTCGATTTGATGGAAGTACAGGTCGGGTACGGGCTCATCGGGTTAGTGGAAGGTAAACATGGGACCGCGTTGCTGGATCGGATTAAGGGCCTCAGAAAACAGTTTGCCGATACGATGGGGTTTCTCCTGCCGCCCATCCATATCCGCGATAACCTCCAACTGCGCCCCAACGAGTATGCCGTCATGCTCAAAGGCGTGGAACTGACGAAGGCCGATGTGTTGCCGGGGCATGTGCTGGCCATCGATCCGGGTACCGCCCAACGGGGCCTCATTCATGGTGTCGCCACAAAGGAACCGGCGTTCGGCTTGTCTGCGCTGTGGGTGCCGGAGTCGACGCGCGAGCAAGCGCAACTGGCCGGTTATACCGTCGTGGATGCCAGTTCAGCCATCGCCACGCATTTGTCTGAAATTATTAAACGCCATGGGCATGAATTGTTGGGGCGGCAGGAGGTGCAGTCCCTGCTCGACGAGGTGGCGAAGGTCCATCCCAAACTGGTTGAAGAGTTGATTCCCACCTTGCTTCCGCTTGGAACGGTTGTCCGTGTTCTTGGCAACTTGCTCCGTGAAGGCATTCCGATCCGCGATCTTCGATCGATCATCGAAGCCCTGGCCGACCACGCGGGCATCACCAAAGATCCTGAGCTGCTTACGGAAATGGCGCGGCAGGCGTTGGGCCGGACGATTACGCGTCAATACCAAGCACCGGACGGCACGTTGCCTGTGATCACGCTCGATCCACGGCTCGATCGATCCTTGAGCGAACAGGCTGCCGCGATCCCCCAAGGGGGCATGCTGAACCTGGACCCAGGTCTTTCCCACACATTGCTGGCGGCGCTGAAGCAAGCAGTGGAACGCGTTTCCGCGCGCGGCCATCAACCGGTGTTGCTCTGCTCACCGGCGCTCCGGCGCCATATCCGCCGCTTGACCGATCGGATATTGCACGCCGTGCCGGTGGTGGGATTCAACGAACTCGATTCGATGGTCCGGCTTCAGTCGCTGGATACCATCAAGCTGGACGGCGAAACTCTTCTACCGTGAGGTGAATGATGAAGATGAAAGTCTTTCATGCCGACACCATGCATGACGCCATCCGCGCCATCAAGGAGGAGTTGGGGCCGGATGCGCTCATCCTCTCCACGAAGCGGGTGAAGCGGGGGAGCTTGCCCTTCTCGATTTTTGGGCGATCGCTCTTAGAGGTGACTGCTGCGACCGATTCGACTGCCGAGCAGACGGTTCCTGATCAGCAGGCGGCTCCTCCGCTCAGGCAGGATGCTGCCCTTCCGGTCGAGAATCAGAGAGGGTCGGCATCCGCGTTTCAGGACACATTAAGTTCATTGCTTCGCGCCCCTCATCCGACGGAGTCCGTGGTAGAGACGGCCAAAATTTCGTCGCCGTCGACGAAACCGGCGCCGCAATCAGTCTCACAATGGCGCTTTCGCCGGCTCAAGCATGAACTCCTGGATCTGCAGCAGCAGCTCACGTCCTCATTACCCGATGAGTCGCAGACGGCAGGATCGAGCTTTCCTGCGCCGTTGGCGCGAGCCTGCCGTTTGCTGGTGACGCAGGGATTACGGCCCGCAACTGCCGAAGATCTCTGCCTCGCGCTTCGCCGCCGTCTTTCACCGGAATCTCTCCAATCGGACTCCGAGATTCAGGATGGACTGCATCATCTCTGCATGGAGCGGATTCGAGTAAGCGGACCCCTGCTGGACGCGGAGAATGATTACAAGGTCGCCATGTTTATCGGACCGAGCGGGGCGGGCAAGACCACGGCCATCGTGAAACTCGCGGCCCACTACCGGCTTCAAGAAAACAGGTCGGTTGCCCTGATCACACTTGACACCTGCCGGATGGCCGCCGTCGAACAGCTCCGCACGTATGCGCATGTCCTGGGTGTTCCTCTCGAAACGGCTCAGACCACGGCTGAAGTGGTCGAAGGTATACGCCGTCATCGCCAGGCAAGCCTGATCCTGATCGACACGCCGGGGCTCGGTCCCCATGAGACGGCGCAGCTCATGAATCTGGCAGGCATCAAAGACTCGTACGGATCGATCGAGACGCATCTGGTTTTATCCGCCACCACGAGGATGCAGGATCTTCGCCGCACCGTGGCGAGGTACACAGCCTGCGCGCCGTCTCGGTTGCTCTTTACCAAGCTGGACGAGACGGAGGAATACGGCAATCTCTTCGAACTGGCGTACCAGACCGCCTTGCCCCTGTCCTATTGGAGCAATGGCCAGCGGGTACCGGAAGATTTCGAGCCGGCGGAATCGGCGCGGTTGGCAGATCTGTTACTCGACAGGGGTTCAGCCCGTTTCACACCATCAGGCCTCTCGTCATCCATTGGACGCGACTCGGTTGTATCCATGGGCGGAACGACGCCACAACAAGCGTAGTAGGGAGACTCCGCACATGAAGAACATGCTCAGTGAACAGGAGACAGCGATGCCGGCAATGGCTCAAGGGAGCCTGTGTACCCGTGTGATCGCCGTAACCAGCGGGAAGGGCGGGGTGGGGAAAACGAATGTGGTCGCCAACCTCGCAGTGGGGCTCGCGCGAGCCGGAAAACAGGTGCTGGTACTGGATGCGGACTTGGGCCTGGGCAATATCGATGTGCTGTTGGGGTTGGTGCCTCGGTATACGCTGGAGGATGTGCTGTGCGGATCACGCAGTCTGTCCGACATCATCATTCCAGGTCCGGCTGGAATCCAGGTGTTGCCGGCTGGCTCCGGCCTGCCGCAACTCACCGCCTTGACCGACACACAGCAACTCACCTTACAGACTGAGTTGGAGCAGGTTGTTGACAATGTGGAGGTGCTGTTGATCGATACCGGAGCCGGCATATCTCCCAATGTCACCTATTTCGCCGCCGCCGCCCAGGAGACCATCGTGGTCATCTCGCCGGAGCCGACGTCGTTGACCGACGCCTATGCGCTGATGAAGGTGTTATGCCGGCAGCATCGTGAACGCCGATTTAAAGTGTTGGTCAACATGGTGAAAAGTCAGCGTGACGCGACTCAGACATTCCGCAAGCTCGATGTAGCCGCGGAGCGTTTTCTGAACATCAGCCTTGACTACCTGGGGTTCATTCCCCTCGACGATTACCTGCCGATGGCCGTCATCGAGCAGAAGGCAGTCACAGAACGCTTTCCCGCATCACCTTCCAGCCGGGCCTTTGTCGAGTTGGCGAAAAAGGTCGCTGAGTGGCCCGATCCTCAGCTGCCGAAGAGTACCGTGCAGTTTCTGTGGCAGCAATTGGTTCCTATGAACTAGACATGTCTGACTCAAGCGAGACGGGCGAGATTGGCGTGAAAAGCGTGACTGGCGCGACCAGAAGTTCGAAGTTCAGGGTTCGAAGCTCCCAAAACCTCGAACGTCTGACCTCGAACCGTCGATCGTCACGCGAGGCTCGCTCCTCGCGCGCCACTTTTTTACGAATAAAGAAGGCACACTGATTATGAACAATCTAGCGACGCAGCGAAGCCCGAACATCGCTCCCGCATCCGACTCGCATCGCGAACAGATCATCAAAGAGTTTGCGCATGTTGTGAAGGCGATGGCCTATCGCCTGGCCTACCGTCTTCCCGCCTATATGGATGCGGAAGATCTTGTGTCGGTCGGCATCATTGGGTTGATGGATGCGATGGATAAGTACGACCCTACTCGGGAAGCGAAGTTCAAAACTTATGCGGAGTTCCGTATTCGAGGCGCCATGTTGGATGAAATTCGCTCGATGGATTGGATTCCCCGGTCGGTTCACGAGCGCGTTTCGTTGTTGCAACGCGCTCATACCAAACTGTTGAACAGGCTTGGACGCCCTCCGACAGATGAGGAAGTCGCGGCAGAGATGAAGCTGTCTCCAGCTGAATTGGATGAGTTTCTTGTGCGGTCCCAGGGAGCCGTTCTGCTCAGCTTGGATGACTTCAACCTGCATGAGTCCGACGGGCCCAAAATTGTCGACATGCTTGCCGACCGGCAGCACCCAGATCCCCTTGCGATGATCCTCAACGATCGGGAGCGATCGCGGGTAACCGATGCGATCCAGCAATTGCCAGAGAAGGAACGGCTTGTGCTCACACTGTATTACTATGAAGAATTGACGATGAAGGAAATCGGCGGAATTCTCAAAGTCACGGAGTCTCGCGTATGTCAGATCCACACTCAAGCGGTTCTTCACCTAAAAGGGACGCTCGAAGTGTTGCAATGAGCCTTGATGGGAATGCTGAATGGTCAATGGTCGGAGTTCATTAGATGCGCTCGCAGAGCCAGTTGCCGACGATTTCGATAATTCACAATTCATCAGGCGACAAATAGCGCTCATTTCTCCCGCTGCTTTCCCCATCTCATCTCGCGACTTCCTACGATTCCAGCAATTCATCACCATTGACGATTTAACATTTCACCTTCCCGCTCTCGACGTTTCCGACCAGCGACATTCTTCCCACTCCGGCAATCTTTTCCTAGCTCGTATTATCAGTCCGTCTTGCACCGCCATTGATCGAAGGATTTCCGTGGATGTAGACGATGCCATGGCACTGTATTCACAGCACCTGGACCAGCAGGACGATCGTTCGGCTTGCAGAAATTTATCCCATGGAGTGATGGCATGCATGTTGCGATGTGATGTGGTCGAGCAGTCCAACTTGGAAAAGCACACATGAACAGAGCTGTCTATCCCATCCTTTCCGGCGCCTTGGCGCAAGAACGACAGATGCAGGTCTTTGCCAATAATATGGCGAATGTCAATACGGCTGGATTTAAACAGGACGACCAGGGGTTTAAATCCGTCATGGCGCGCGCGCAAGTTGCTATGCCGTCCTTCGCGCACTCAGCCGGCTTTGGTCAGCAGATTGGCGTTATTCCTGCCGGCCCAGCCGAACGAGTTTTTGCGGCTCCCAGCGCCGTCCACACATCATTTGAGGCAGGCCGACTCAGAATCACCGGGAATCCTCTCGATACGGCTATCCAAGGAAGCGGATTTTTTGAGATCAAGACTCCTCAGGGCCTTCGCTATACCAGGAGCGGCATGTTCTCGTTGGACTCTCAGCGCCGCTTAGTCACGAATCTGGGATATCCGGTGATGGGGACAAAGGGAGAAATCAAGATTCCTCCCGGCACGGTCCAGGTGGGCGCGCAAGGGGGAATTGACGTCGATGGACGGCCGGTTGCGACGCTGAAGATAATGGATTTTCCCGCGGATCATATGCCGCAGAAGCATTTCGAAGGACTGTTCACCTCCGACTCCGCTAAACCGGCGAAGAGTCCGCAAGTCCAGGGCGGGCATGTCGAAGAGTCGAACGTGAACTCAATCGGTGAGATGGTCAAGATGATCCAGGGCATGCGGAATTATGAGTCGTCGCAGAAACTGATTCAGACGTTGGATCATATGGCGGAAATCTCGATTCAGAGTCTTGGGCGAGTGTTGTAAGGCGCGACGGGATCTGGTTCATCCGGTTTGTTTTGTTCATTTGGTTAATCTGGTTCAACCAAACAGACGAGATAAACCAAACAAACCAGAGCAACCAGCTGGCTAGGAGGTTTGTATGATCAGAGCGATGTGGACGGCGGCCACCGGAATGACCGCGCAACAGATCAATGTCGACACGATTGCCCACAATCTGGCGAACGTGAATACGAACTCGTTTAAGCGCAGCCGCGCGGAGTTCGCGGATCTGCTGTATCAGGTTCAACGTATGCCAGGCACCAACGCGTCGAACGTCGGGGTGTTTCCCGTCGGCATTCAGATCGGAGCGGGAGTTCGTCCTGTGACGGTGGCCAAGGAATGGATGCAGGGGAACATGCGGCAGACCAACAATGAATTGGACTTGGCGATCGATGGCCCAGGGTTTTTCCAAGTCTCGCGGCCCGATGGGACGGTCATGTACTCCCGCAACGGCTCCTTCAAGCGTGACAACGTCGGAAATCTCGTAACCGGAGACGGCGATCTCCTCAATCCCGTCATCACGATCCCGTCAGGGGCATTGAAGCTCGACATCGGCCAAGACGGCACCGTATCCGTATTGCTCCCCGGCGTGACCCAAGCGTCGCAAGTAGGCCAGATCCAGTTGACGAAGTTCGACAACCCGTCCGGACTTGTGGCGATGGGAAGCAATCTATTCCTCGACAGTTTCGCCTCAGGGCCTCCATTGCAAGGCACCGGCGGGTTCTCGACCGGATTTGGAACCATCCAACAGGGTTTCCTCGAAAGTTCCAACGTGAACTTGGCCGAGGAGATGGTCAACATGATCATCGCGCAACGGAGCTATGAAATTAACTCAAAGACGATTCAAGCATCGGATGAAATGATGTCGATCGCCAACAATCTGAAACGGTAAGTGCGTTGCACGGAGGAGTCTTTTCTATGTCCGTACCTCGTATATGTATGCAGTCGATCTTCGTGGCCGCGATATGCCTTGGGCCGGTCATGGTGGAGGCCGCGCCTGCCGGGGAGGCTGGTTCTGAGCAACGCTCAGCCTTGAAGCGTAGTGAATCGAGGCCGACGGTTCATCAGCTGCATCCGGAGCAAATCCAACGAAGTATTCTGCGAGTACTTGAGCAAGAGATGGCGGGGCGGGTCCGTGCTATCCATGCTGTCGTGGTGGATCCGGTCGATCCGATAAAAACCCCTTCCGGTAACATCGGCCTGCGGGTCACTTCAAAAGGAGTTGAAGAAGGACTTGGTCGCCGGGCATTTCATGTCCAGGTCAGTACGAACGGGGAGCCATGGCAGACGATCGACGCCGTTGCCGATGTGTCGGCGTCCATCGATGCCGTTGTCCCGACCAGAGTCATCCAAGTCGACAGCGTGATCGAAGCGGAGGATGTCGCGGTCCATCGTGTCAAACTCATGGACTTGGACCATCAGCTGATCATGAACGTGAAGGATGTCATCGGGAAGAGCGCCGCGCGTCCATTGCAGACCAATAACCCGATTCGTCTCGGGATGGTGAAGAAGCCCTATGCCGTGCGCAAGGGAGATCGCGTGTCCATCGAGGCGAGGCACGGAGGGCTTTCGATTCAGGTGGTCGGCCTGGCGAAGTCGAGCGGGGAGCTTGGGCAGACCGCCACGGTGTCCAATGTCGATTCAGGCAAAGAGCTGCGCGCAAAGATTGTCGGACCGGGAGCTGTTCGTGTTGACTACTAGCAAGATGCTGAAAAAAATGAGCGGGGTAGCTGGGACGATCCCTTGTGCTCGCGCAACGCGCGGTCGCAGACTCCCCTCGTTGGACGCGCGCAGTTGGGATCATCCCAGCCACCCCTTGGTAAGTGGTAGATCCTCTGAGGTCTTGCGGAACGGTCATTTTGAGCATCTTGCAGTTATGACGGCGGCCATGTTGACGGTGGCGCTGCTGAGCTATGGCTGTGCGTCATCGTCGCCAAAAGTCGTTTCGACGCTCACGGTCCCTTCCTTGCCGGCGCCGAAAACGCTGGGTTCTCTCTGGCAGGAAGAAAACGGCCGCGCCTATCTCTATGAAGATATGAGGGCGATGCGGGTGGGAGATATTCTGACGATCAAAATTATTGAAAATCATAAGGGATCGAAGTCTGCCGACACCTCAGCCGAGCGGGATTCCACCATCAACAACAGTCTAACCGGCAGCGCCATCGGATACATCGGCATTCCAGGTATTCGCCTCGGCGGTGAAGCCAGGCGAGGGCTTGGCATCGATGCGAGCGCCTCGAACAAGTTTGAGGGCAAGGGCACTACGAATCGTGAAGGTACCTTGACGGGAACCATTTCGTCCGTCGTCACGGAAGTGCTGCCCAACGGCGATCTCCGGATCGAGGGACGCCGGGAGGTGACGGTCAATAGCGAGAAGCAATTGATGACGATCGCCGGCATCGTCCGTCGGGTAGATGTCAATACGAAGAATACGGTGTTCTCGTCCGCCATCGCGGATGCCAAGATCGAGTATTCAGGGCTGGGGGTTCTGGGCGATATTCAACGCCCGGGATGGCTCGTACGGATCCTTGATTGGATCAGCCCAATTTAACAGGATGCTGAAAATGTCCGCCAGCTTTGTTCTCGCATCGCTCAGAGGCTCAACGTACCGAAGCGTACGCCTCGCCTCTTCGCTCGCTGCGGCCGTGCCTGCGGAGCGGCGCGTCTTGGTGCGCCGGGGTTGGGAGGGTGAGAACCGTGGCCATTTTGAGCATCCTGTGTGGGTGTTCTGTTCTTGTCATAGACGTACCCACTCCAAAGTTCTGCTATGCCGAAATAGTTTTTCCGCTGCCAGCTAAAGGACGGAGGAGCCATGAAAAATACCATGAGACGAACTGAAGGCATCCGTTGGGATCGCTGGCACCGCATGGCCATGATGCGATCGTTGGAGCTGATGGTGCTGAATGGAGTCGTACGCAGAGCAGAGGTCGATCCCCCTCAACACCCTTCCGTTCGTTCAGCCATTGGAATGGATCCAAGGCCATCGTCCTCCATACCGCTCGCCGACCTTGATAAACAAGGTTGGTTCACCAGATTATTTCGCAAACGAGCCGATACACCCTTTACCCAAGCGAGGCACACGACATGATACGAGCGCGAATAAGCATCGGACTGGTGGTATTGGGGAGCCTTCTGTGGGCCCTACCGGCTGATGCGGTTCGGATCAAAGACGTGGGGTCGTTCGAAGGCGTTCGGGACAACCAGTTGATCGGCTATGGCCTCGTCGTCGGTTTAGATCGAACCGGCGATCAGGTCATCGGCGGACAGTTCACGATCCAGGCCATGATGTCGATGCTCAACAAGATGGGCATCAACCTCGTGATCGATCCGATCCAGTTGCTGACGCGCAATATCGCTTCGGTGATGGTGACGGCCAAATTGCCGCCCTTTGCCAAGCCCGGCTTGACGGTCGATGTGTTGGTGTCCTCCATGGCCAATGCGAAGAGTTTGCAAGGAGGCACCTTGTTGCTCACCCCGTTGAAGGCGGCGAATCAGCAAGTGTATGCCGTGGCTCAAGGACCGGTTTCCATCGGGGGATTCTTGGGAGGAACGGGCGGGGCAGGCGGATCCACTGTCACGAAGAACCATCAATCAGCCGGGATCGTGCCTGGCGGCGCCATCATTGAAAAGGATGCAGGCATCGATATCGAATCGTGGGAGACCGTGTCGGTGCTTCTGCGACAACCGGATTTTACGACGGCGATCCGAACGACGGAAGCGATCGATGGAGTGTTCGGCAAGGGGAGCGCGACGGCGGTGAATTCCGGACTTGTTCGGGCGTCGATTCCGGCAACATTTCGTGGCCGAGTCGTGGAATACATCGCCACGATCGAAGGCTTGGATGTCAATGTCGACCTGCCTGCGAAAGTCGTCGTAAATGAACGAACCGGTACCGTGGTGCTGGGGGAACATGTCCGTATCTCTACTTGCGCCATCTCCCATGGCAATCTGACAATTTCAGTGAAGAATACGCTCAATGTGTCGCAGCCATCCGCGCCGTTGATCGGGTCCGCTGCCGGACAGACAACCGTAACCGAAGATGTTCAGACGGAGGCGAAGGAGCAGGAGTCCAGGCTGGTAGTTGTGGATGAGACGGTCACGCTTGGGGAAGTCGTGCGAGCGCTGAATGCAGTCGGAGTGACCCCCAGGGACTTGGTCGCTATTCTGTCGGCTCTCAGAGCAGCTGGGGCACTTCAGGCAAATCTTGACGTTATATAGTTAAAGCATTGATTAGCTTGCGTATGCTTAACTTACGGTGATGCCATGTATCAGGATATCAAGAGTCTTAGCCCGATCGGAAATTTAGCCGGAACCCAGCTTGGCTTGTCGCAAGTTCCTCAGGGATTTGCCGAAGGTCGTCAGGCGCATCTGGCAGATCTTAAAGACGCAGCCCATGAATTCGAAGCCTATTTTATTTCTAACCTATTGAAAGAGATGAGAGCAACCGTTCCAAAGGGAGCGCTGGAAAACAAGGGGGGGGCCTATTTTTACTCCTTTTATGACCAGGAAATCGGCCGGTTGGCTGCCGAGGCGGGCGGGATTGGATTGGCAAGAATGATTCGTGAATACACAGAAAAAAACGCCACCCCCCTCAAGTTTTCAGAACCGATAGCCGATACTAGAGGCGACAAGGATCATCCCCCCACCCTCAACAGGGTATCGGGCTGAGTTCGTAAAAGAAGGAACAGAGAGGAGCCATCGTCATGCAGATCTCCGGTCATGGTAAGCCAGATCATCTTGCGAAGATTCTACTCGGTATCCAGGGAACCGATGCTGTCGGTGCAAAGTCGAAATCACAGCAGGACGGACGCCAGGATCGGGTGCAGATCTCAGATCGGGCCAAGGAGATGCAGCGGATCAAGACGTTGGCCGATCAGCCCGATGCCGCACGAGAAGAGCGGATTGAACGGATTAGCCGATCGGTAGAGGCCGGCACCTATGCGGTGTCAGGGAGACAGGTTGCCGACGCACTCATCCGTCAGACGCTCACCGACGCGGTTCTCTAATAGGTTGGGAAGGCTGAAGGGGTGCAGGCTGAAGGTCTGAGATCCGAACACTTCTGTTTTCTCACCGCCCCGCGAGTCTCGCGCGAATAACGAGACACGCGTCATGATTAACGCTTCACACTTCACTGGTATCGAAAACTATGCAGGACAACGTGGCAGCCCTCCAACAACTGGATCACATTCTGCGCCGTGAAGAAGCCCAGTGCGATGCGCTGGCGGACAATATTCAGCGGGAACGGCAGGCCCTTCGAACACTCACATTGACAGACATGGCTGAGGTCAATCGTCAACGAGCCGCATTGCTGGATGAGCTTCTCCTGCTCGAAACGGAGCGAACGGCATGGGTTGCACAACTGGCCGATCGTTGGAACCTCGCTTCGTCGGCCATCTCCCTGAGCGTCATTCTTGAACGGATCGAAACGGCCGATGCCCAGAGGCTGGAAACATTGTATACGGGGATGGCCGGGAAGATTCGTGCGCTTCGTCACGAGATATCGATCAATGCCAGCATACTGAATAGCCTACAGACCTTCATTAGAAAAGGGTTGAACGTTGTGCGCCAGGCCACGGCTCCTCTGGGGCTCTATTCCGGATCCGGAGAACCTGACGAATATGGCATGGGCGCCATGATATTTCGACAGAAGGGCTAGCAGGAACCGTGAACCGTGAACTGTGAGGCGTGAAACGTGAAACGTAGGATTGCCGAAGTTTCTTCATCCGAAACTTTTCACCTTTCACGTTTTACGTTTCACGAAGATAGAGGGGCAAATGTCGATCAATAGACTGGTGGAGATCGGCAAATCCGCCTTGTTTACCGCCCAGCAGGCTATTTCCGTCACAGGGCACAACATTGCGAATGTCAATACGCCGGGGTTTTCCCGGCAACATATTACCTTGGCCGAAAACCGGCCGGAGAATGGATCGCCCGGTCAGATCGGCACGGGGGTGCATGCCGAGGCTATTCGCCGCTCGTTCGATGCCTTTGTCGAAGGGCAACTTCTCGCCTCGCGTGAACGGCTGGGAGAGTTTACCGCTTCGAGCAATGCCCTAGCCAGGCTGGAGCCGTTGTTTGGGGATGCCAATAATCTCGGTATCGGGGCGGGGCTCAATGAATTTTTCGGCGCGCTTCAGGACGTGGCGACCAACCCGAACGACTTGTCTGCCAGGACAGTGTTCCTCTCCAAGGCTACGGCGCTCGCGGGCCGATTCAATCAGGCGGCTGCGGACTTGACTGCCGCGCAGGATTTTCTCGATCGTCAAGTCGGGCAAACCATTACGGATGTGAACCGCCTGACATCTCGGATCGCTGATTTGAACGCCAAAATTGCCGTCGCAGAATCAAGTGGGCAACAGCCCAATGATCTGCGCGATCAACGGGGAGTCGCGCTCGCCGAACTGGGCGAGCTGATCGAGGTGTCATCGATCGAAGACGCCACGGGCCAATTGACCGTATCTGCCGGCCGTGGGCACGTTCTGGTTGATAAGGAGCGGACCTACCAGCTGGTCGCAATCCCAAATTCCGGCAACAATGGGCTGCTCGATGTGCACTATGGCGTGGGGGCAGGGGCGACGACGAGTCTGACGTCTGTGATTCAAAGCGGGCGGCTCAAAGGGCTCCTGGACGTTCGCGATCAAACCATCCCGTCGTTGCGGGCCTCCCTCGACACATTGGCTTCGGAAGTCGTCACTCAGGTCAATCAACAACATCGACTGGGTTTCGGCCTCGATGGCTCCACCAATCAGGATCTTTTTGTTCCGACTGGGACGACGGCCAGTACGATCGCCGTCTCGTTAGCCAATGTCCGGCAGATTGCGGCCTCGTCGACGGCGGGAGGAGTTCCTGGCAATAATGCGAATGCCCTGGCCTTGGCCGGTCTCAGGAGCCAGGACTTCGCCTCGTTCGGGAATGTGACCTTTCAAGAGTATTACAGCACCATCGCCGGGAATTTTGGTTCGATTACGCAAGGCGTCGATGGCAATCTCAAGGCGCAAGAGATTCTTCATGCTCAATTAACGTCTCAACGCGCGTCCATTTCAGGTGTATCGATGGACGAAGAGCTCGCCAATCTCCTCCAGTATCAACGGAGTTTCGAGGCTGCCTCGCGCATGATTGTACTCGCGGACGAGATGTTTCAAACCATTTTATCCATCAAACGATGATCTGGTTTATTTGGTTTTTCTGGTTTGTTTAGTTGATTTGGTTCCTCTGGTCAGTCCGGTCAACCCAATAAACAAGACAAACCAAATGAACTAAACAAACCGGAAAGAGGGGGACTGACCATGCGAGTCTCTGATCAGCAGTTGTTTGGCTCGACGGCAGGGAGCTTGGAGCGCATCAAGGAAAATATTGTTCGTGCACACGAACAGATCGCGACTCAGCAACGTATCGCCAAACCTTCCGATGACCCCAGTATTTTCGGACAAGTCATTCTTGAGAAGTCCGCGCTTGCCGAGAACGATCAATGGATCAGAAACATACAGTTCGGGACGGCGCGCGTCACTGTGGCCGACCAGACCTTGGGGGAAGCTCAAAATCTGATCAGCCGCGTTCGGGAACTGGCGGTGCAAGCGAGGAGCGATACAACATCAGCGCAAGGACGGGTGACGATCGCGCAGGAGGTTCGCCAACTGCATCGGCAATTGATCCAACTCGCCAATACAGAAGTCAGCGGGCAGCCGGTGTTTGCCGGAACCAAGACCGGTGCGCCTCCATTCGTATTGGGCGCTGGCGATGCTGTTACCTATCAGGGCAATAGCGAGAGCCAGTCGATTGCGGTTGGCCCGGGCCAAACCACGCAAATTATTCTCCCTGGCGATCAGGTGTTCACGGGAGCCGCCACGAATATCTTTGACGATCTCGCCAACCTACTGACCGCTTTGGAGACAAACAGCGGGGCCGGGATTGAAACGGGCATCGGAAAGCTCGACCAGGCGATCGGTCAATTCAGTCTTGCGCAAGGGCAGATCGGAGCCATTGCCAATCGTCTCGATACGGCCTACGGGACCTCGCTGGTTGTGTCAGAAGCTATTCATCGAGCGCTGTCGGATCAAACCGACACAGATCTGGCGACAGCGCTGACTGAGCTTCAGCTGCAGGAAACAGCCTACCAGGCGACCAGCCAAACATTCTCACGCTTGTTCGATCTGTCGCTGTTGAGGTTTCTCCGCTGATGGCTGAGCAGGATGGTGGGTGGTTCGAGGTTCGAAGTTCGAGGTTTTTCGAACGTCGAATCGCGCTTTTCTTGCATATCTCGCGTGTCACGCGCCACGGCCTAGAGATTGGACTGCACGGATGCTGGTTCTGACAAGAAGACGCGGTGAAGGTGTGGCCATCGGTCCTGACATACGGATCGTGGTGCTGGGGGTAACGAATGGACAGGTTCGCTTGGGCATCGAAGCGCCACGGACGACTGAAGTCCATCGCGACGAAGTCTGTGTCAGGATTCAAGAGGAGAACCAACTTGCGGCACGCACGCCAGTGGTACCGCTCGACGACTTTCGGCGATTATTGCGAAAGAAACTTGCCTAACCCTAAGGAACCGTTGTTATGAATGTCGCGTCAACTCGCTTTGGTCCGTTCGATGTCCCTCGTGAGTCACTCCTGACCTTTCCGTCAGGGTTGCTCGGATTTCCAGAGTGGACCAGCTATGTGATACTCGATCATGACACCGACGCGCCATTTAAATGGTTGCACTGTGCGGAAGAGGCGTCCCTTGCATTTGTGATCATCGATCCCGCGTTGTTCAACCAACACTACCAGGTCACGATTTCGCCAGAGGCGCGGTTTGAGGTGGAAGGGAATGAGACTGATGAGCTGAGCCTCGTGGTCATCCTCACCATTCCATCGAATGATCCCACTGCCATGACCGCCAATCTTCGCGGCCCCCTCCTCATGAACCCCCGCACGAGACGCTGCAAGCAACTTGTTCTTTCCGAAGACTATCCCACTCGCTATCCGGTATTTTCCGCTCCAAACCACGCCGAGCGTAGCCAGAGCCTGACGCCTGCTGAGGCGATTCCAGCTTAGGCTAGGGGTGCAGGCCGAAGGGATACAGGCTGAAGGGTTCGGACCTCCGACCTTCGGTCTGTATCCCTTCGGCCTTCATTCAAGAACGAACAGCAATGAGCCGATAGGGCCTATGGGTGTATTTACTACTCAGAAGGTATGGGTGGCTAGCCTGTTCCCGATACTATGCGTGATTATAATTTAGTCCGCAAATGGATTGGCCTGTGCGCCGTCTGTCTGGCGGTAAGCGTTCTTGCCACGCTGATGTCACTCTTTGTGGCAACGGAGGCGCAGGCGATCCCGGCCTTTGCCAGGAAATACGATGTGAACTGCACCGCCTGTCATACGGCGCCGCCGATCTTGAATACGTACGGTCAGCGGTTTCTGGAGAATGGGTATCAGCTCCCAGGGACCGAAGACGGCGGCAGTACCGGTAAGAAAAAGTTGGGCGATCTAAATCTGGACGATGTGAACCAGTATATCGGCTTCCGCCTGGTCGGCAACGCGTTCAGCAATTGGAGTTTCAAGAAGCAGAACCCTGCAGGCGCCGATGCCGGGGTGGTTGAAAACAAATCCGAGTTTATGTTTCCTGAAAATTTCGTGTTGTTCGCCGGCGGGACCGTGGCGAAAAACGTTGGTTTTATGGTCGAGTTGGGCCATGACGTCCAAGCGGGTGGCGCCGCTGTAGAGCGGGGCTTCGTAACCTTTAACAACCTCGGGTCGCATAATCTCGCGCATCTGCGAGTCGGAAAGTTCGATCCCAACACCTTCTCGTCCTATGCCACGGTGCGCCAGCAGTTGGGCGATGTCGGGGAAAGCCAGACAAGCGGATGTGCGGCATTCGCTCCCTGTGGATTGAACCGGGTGGGCCTCTCGCCCAGCGCCTTCGCCACAAAGTTTTACGGCCTCTACGATCGGTCTGGTAACTATCTGTCTCCCTTCGCTGCCTCGCTCTTTAACTCAGGGGCCGAGACCGGCGCCGATGTGCATGGGCGTCCGTTCGGAGATTGGTTCCTCTATCAGGTCGGGGTGTTGAACGGAGCCAACGAGCCCATAGGCGATTCGAACAAGGGGAAGGATGTCTACGGCATGATTCGGTTCGATTACGGCCGGGCGAACAACTTCTCCGCGAACATTTCAGGATTCGTGTATCAAGGCAACAGCAATGCCAAATTGCAGACGCACGACGATGTGAATTGGAATCGCTATGGGCTGTCGGCGCGGGCGACCTACAAGATGCTCGATGTCTACGCCGCCTTTTCAATCGATAAGATCAATAAGACACCGACGGCGTTTGCCGGCCTATTCGACACGACCGCGACCGGTCTGACCGTCGGCGCCGATACCTATGTCACGGATAAGACGTTGTTGTCGCTGCGGTACGATAACCTGGATGCAGGCGGAATGCTGGATCAGCGGAAGTCGGTGACCTTTGTCGGCCTGCAGGCCAAACACTTTCTGCGGACCAATGTCGCGATTTTTGTGCGTAACGACTTCAATATCAGAAAAGCTGAAGAGGGCGACCATGCCGCGCGGAACCTCCGCAACGCCTTCTTTTCCGGGATCGATATAATTTTCTGAAGGAGACGGGCTATGGGAATCCGTACCGTTGTCGCAATCGGCGCCGGCCTTGCGATGTTCAGCGCAGCATCGTTGGCGCAGGCCATGAAGCCCGACGAGACTCAGGCGACCAGGGAACAGGGGCGAGCGATCTATGAACGATCCTGCCTGTTCTGCCATGGGGGAACGGGAAAGGGCGATGGCCCGGCCGGCTGGTTCCTTGGCCGTTATTCTTCGCCCAGGCCGAGAGACTTCACAGTCGGCGAGTATAAGTTGCGGACCACCGCCTCAGGCGAGGCGCCGACCGATCAGGATCTGTTCAGAACGCTGACCCGAGGAATCCCCGGCTTTATGCCATCCTTCGCCGGCCTCAGCGCCGAAGACCGCTGGGCGCTGATCGCCTACATCAAATCATTATCGGATGTCTTTCGCCAGGAAGCCGCAAAGCCCCTTTCCATTGGGTTGCCATCGATCCCACCCACACCGGAAAGCCTGGAGACCGGCGGGACACTCTATCGATCCTTGGAATGTTTTGTGTGTCACGGTTCGAGTGGGGGAGGCGACGGTCCCCTTGCTGAGGCAGGAAGTCTGCACGACGGTGCAGGGCTTCGCATCGCACCCACAGATCTGACGAATCGCGCTTCATACAAGAACGGGGCTTCAGTTCGCCGGGAAAGAAGAACAACTCTGGCATGTGGTGAACTACATCCTATCGCTCTCTCCGGAGGTGAAGCCATGACGATCGTTTTGCCTCGACCGCTCATGGCCCTCGGAGGGGCATGGATTGCGCTGGTCGCTTTCAGCCTGCCTGCGTGGGGCGCCGCAGACAGCGGTCTCGCTGCGCCGGCGGGCGCGACGATCGTGGGGCGCGTGATCTTTCGCGGCGCAGTCCCTCCGCCAGAGGTCGTCCAGGTCACACGCAATCCGGAGACCTGCGGCGCGTCACAGTCCATTCAGCCGATGATCGTCGATCCCTCATCCGGCGGCGTCAAAGACACGGTCGTCAGCCTAGTGCTGCAGGACAGGCCTGTCATGCCGGCCACCGAGCAGCCCTCGACCATCCCCACGGTCACGAACCGGACTTGCGCCTTCCATCCGCGAGTCGGGATGGCAAAGACGGGCGATCTTCTTGAGACTCGAAACGAGGATCCGGTGATGCACAACACCCATATCTTTGCGGACAATCGGACATTCTTAAACGTGGCTCTCGTCGCCGGAGGCAAGCCAGTCCAGAAGAAGGTGAGGAGTCCTGGGCTGATGAAGCTGACGTGCGACGCGCATCCATTCATGCATGGCTATGTCATGGTGAGCGATCACGGCTTCGTTGCGACGACCGATGCCCTGGGCCGGTTCTCGATCGCCGGCGTTCCCCCCGGAAAGCATGAGATCAGCCTCTGGCACGAAACGCTGGGCGCACTCACGAAGCAGGTGACCGTCCCACCGCAGGGCGAGTTGTCTGTGACGTTTCAATACCCATAGGAACACGAGACCGACAACCATGCCGACACGATCGATCCCCATCTGGACAGGGTTCATGCGCATATGGGCTGGTAGTCTGCAGAACAGACTGGCGCTCGGGCTCTGCCTCTTCATCCTGCTGATCCTAGGTGGCAGTTCGGCATGGACCATCACCCAGCAGACGCAGGTTCTCTACCAGGCAGCCGAAAATCAGGTGCGTGAGATAGGCCGAGCGTTTGCCGTGACCGGAGCGACAGCGATCCTCAATAATCTGTTTCGCTTTCAGGAGGCGTTGTCGGCCCATCAGAACAATCCCGACATCCGGGAACTGGATGTGATCGATCCGGACAACCTGATTGTTGCAGCCAAGAATTCTGAACGGATCGGAACCGTCCTGAACGATCCTCAGTGGGAGACGTCTAGAAGCTCCGGCATTGAACAGCTCAGTCCGTTCCCCAACCAAGCCGGCGAACCGGGACTAGTCTTCGTGGAGCCATTGTATATCGGACGAGAAATTGCCGCGTGGATTCGTATCGAATACTCCCTGACTCGGATACAACATGAAATCACACTGGCTATGTGGCGTACGATCGCTCTCACGCTGGCTGCAACCCTGATCGGCTTCTTTGTCATTCGGTTAGTCATGAAGCGGGTGGGTGCGGCCTTCAATTCGATTCTGACGCAACTGGAAGAAGCCTTCTCGATCTTTGATCTTTCCGGCGACGTGGTGCTGTTCCAGGGGAGTGATGAGAAGGTGGCTAAGGCGAAGCGCAGAACCGATCAAGGGGAATTCGAACAAACCGTGACCGCGACCCAGGTAACGGTTGGGCTCATCAAAACCCAGTCCAGGGAGCTGCTCCAGATGAACGTCACACTGGAGGAAAAAGTGCGCCAGCGGACGACTGAACTGGCCGATGCCCGGGACCAGGCGTTGTCAGCGGTCAAAGCCAAGTCGGCCTTTCTGTCGACCATGAGCCATGAGATTCGGACCCCCATGAACGGCGTCATCGGCATGACCGGCCTCCTGCTGGATACCGACCTCACGCCCGAGCAGCGGGAATATGCCGAGACCGTCCGCAGCAGTGGGGAGCACCTGCTCATGATCATCAACGACATTCTCGATTTTTCAAAAATGGAAGCCGGCAAGTTGCACTTAGAAATCATCGACTTTGACCTGCGCACCGCGGTCGACGAAACGCTGGATCTGGTGGCCAAGTCTGCCGCTGACAAGGGGGTGAACCTGGCCTGCCTGGTCCATGCGAACATCCCCTCCGCTCTCCGGGGCGATCCCGGGCGTCTGCGCCAGATTCTGCTGAATCTCCTGTCGAATGCCCTGAAGTTTACAGCCCAGGGCGAAGTCGTGCTCTCTGTGTCGCTGGCGGGCGGCACCGATGACTCGGTCACGGTGCGGTTTGAGATCCAAGACACCGGCATCGGCCTGTCCCCTGAGGCGCAAGGGCGCCTGTTTCAGTCCTTCAGCCAGGCCGATAATTCGACCACACGCAAGTACGGCGGCACGGGGTTGGGGCTCGCCATCTGCAAACAGCTCACGGAGCTGATGGGGGGTCAGATCGGGGTGGAGAGTCGTCCGGGGGAAGGCAGTACGTTCTGGTTCACGGTCTCCCTCGCCACTCAGCCGCCTAGCACGCAACCGATGGATAACCGGGCTGCGCAAGATTTGCGCGGGCGCAGCCTCTGTATCGTGGATGACCATACCACCAACCGCCGCATTCTGGAAGTCTATGCGGAGAAATGGGGCGTCCGGTGCCGACTGGCCGTGGACGGCCCGGAGGCATTAGCCTGCTTGCGCGCCGCGGTTGCGGAGGGTACCGTGTGCGACTTCGCCATCATTGACATGCAGATGCCCGGGATGGACGGCTTTGAATTGGCCCAGGCGATCAAGGCCGATCCGCTGCTGGCCCCCACCCGGCTCATTCTCTTGACGTCCCAGGGACAGCGGGGCGATGCCCAGGCGGCGCAGGCGGCAGGCTATACCGCGTACCTCACCAAACCGATACATGAATCGCGCCTGTATGAGTGCCTCCTCGCCGTGGTGGCGCCGCAGGCGCCTCCCGTATTGATCACGCGCCACAGTTTAGCCGAGGGCAAGGCCCAGGGCACCCGCAAGATTCTGCTCGCCGAGGATAACGTCATCAACCAGAAGGTGGCGACCAGGATGTTGGAGAAGTTGGGGTATCGGGTGGATTTGGCGGCCAATGGCAAAGAGGCGCTCGAGGCGCTCGGGCGGGTTAACTACGCGGCGGTGCTCATGGATTGCCAGATGCCGGAGATGGATGGCTTCGCCGCGACGGCGGAAATTAGAAGACGTGAAAGGTTAAACGTGAAACGTGAAACGTCAGACGAGATACACAAAACGTGTGACGCGTTAGGCGTTGAACGTAACACGTCAGATGAAATCCCAATGACGCTTCACGCTTCACGCATCACGAACGACGCGCATCTTCGGCGCATTCCGATCATCGCCATGACGGCCAACGCTCAACCCGAAGATCGTATCCAGTGTCTCGATGCCGGCATGGATGACTACATCAGCAAACCCATGCAATCAAAAATTTTAGCCGAGGTGCTTGCGCGTTGGATTCCGCCGGCCTCTTCCGCTTCAGCGGAGATGGGTGAGGCGGGCTCAAGGGTGAAGGATGAAAAGGCTGAAGGGGTACAGAGTGCAGGGGTTCAGGCTGAAGGGGGGCAGGGGTGCAGGCTGAAGGGGTAAAGGCTGAAGTATTCGGAGCTTCGTTCTCTGATCTCTGGCCTTCAGCCTGAATCCCTTCAGCCTTCAGCGTGGCTCTTATGCTGCATGTTTCCTGATGTCGTGTTGGAGCCTGCTGCGCTTTTTAAAAAGTTGAACGAGGCGGAGTACCGCTTTTTCAAGCTGCGTATAGATCACCGGGCCCTCACCCAGCGTACCGAGTCTTCCAAACGCCTCCAATTGTCCAGCGTACAACACCACCTCCGAGGCGCAGAGATTTCCGGCAGTCCCTTTCAGCGCATGAGCGGCCTGCTCGACGGCTTTTTGATCTCGGGTAGCCAAGGCTGCGCGGATCGCTTCCAACATGGCGTGGTAGCGTTGAAGAAACAGCTCAACCAGGTCTTCCAATAGTGCGGTGTCGCCTCCGATGTTTCGTAACATCGCAGGCGCGTCAAAGATGACCGGGAGAACCTCAGCGTCTATTCCATCGGTGCTGTGTTTTGCATCGCCGGTCGGTGAAGCCTGCGGCTGGATGGGCGCAGCAATCCATCGATCGAGGGCTCCCCTGAGGTTTTCCTTCCGGATAGGCTTCGTCAAATAATCGTTCATACCGGCTGCGAGGCAACGTTCTCGATCCCCGCTCATGGCATTGGCCGTGAGGGCGACAATCGGAATGCGCCGAGGGGTAAAGGGTAAGGGGTAAGGGGTAGAAGAATTCGCGTCACGGGTCTTTTGCATCTCATCTTGCGCTTCACGTACCGAAGACGCTTCGCGTTCGCGAATGAGGCGCGTGGCTTCTAATCCATCGAGGAGCGGCATTTGGCAGTCCATCAGAACCATGGCATAGGAGTTTCGGGCTAATGCCGCTATGGCTTCGCGGCCGTTTTCCACGACATCCGCTTGATAGCCGAGCTTCTCCAGCAGACGAACGGTCAGTTTCTGATTGATAAGATTGTCTTCAGCCACCAGGATTCTTGGCGCTGACTCTATTTCTGAGAGAGTGTGCCGTGTGATGAGCGGCAGTGCCGGCGCCGCAACGGCTGTCAGCGTCCTTTCCCCCGTGATCCCCGGCAAACCCAGAACGGTTCTCAAACAGTTCGAGAGTTGATCGTGGCGGATGGGCTTGGTGAGATAGGCGAGGAATCCGGCTTGGCGTGCCAGTTCTGCATGCCCTCGCTGAATGAGTGAGGTGAGGATGATAAGACGGACGAGAGATCCGACAGGATGAACCTTTAGCTCCTTAGCGAGTTGTAATCCATCCTTGCCCGGCATCAACATATCGACGATGGCCACGTCGTACGACACGCCTTTTTCCGCCTGTTGTTCGATCAGCGCGATGGCTGAGGCGGCATCCTGGGCTTGATCGTCGAGCATGCCCCATCCAGTGACGAGATGATGGAGAATGATTCTGTTCGATTCATTGTCGTCTACGATCAGGACGCGCCGTCCGGTCAACTCAGCCGACGGCACGATGGCCAAGGGAGACATCGTTTGTTTAGTGAAATGGGCGGTACACCAGAAGGTACTGCCAAGTCCCGGCTGACTGGTGATGCCGACACTGCCGCCCATTTGCTCGATGAGCTGCTTTGAAATTGCGAGCCCTAGCCCGGTCCCCCCGTATTTGCGCGAAGTGGAGCTGTCAGCCTGAGTAAACGGTTGGAACAGTCGCGCCTGTACCTCCGGAGGGATACCGATTCCGCTATCGGTGACTTCGAATCTGACGACCACCGCATCGACCAGATCCTTCTCAAGGAAGGCTTGAACCGTCACATCGCCCTGTTTGGTAAACTTGATCGCATTGCCGACGAAGTTCGTGAGAATTTGACGAAGCCGCCCCGGATCGCCGCGCAGACCGGTCGGCACGGCAGCATGCACCAGGCCGGTGATTTCCAGCCCTTTCTTTTGGGCTTGTTCCGCGAATTGACCCAAGACATCTTCTACGGTCGTACGAAGGTTGAAGTCGATGCATTCCAACTCCAGTTTGCCGGCTTCGATCTTGCCGTATTCAAGAATGTCGTTGATCAAGCCCAGCAAGGCCTCGCCGCATTGTCGAATGGGTTCGATATAGGACTGTTGTTCTTCCGAGGGCTCCGTATCCATCAGTAAGTCCGTCATCCCGATGACTCCGTTCATCGGCGTCCGCAACTCATGGCTCACGGTTGCCAGGAACGCCGTCTTCACGCGAGCGGCAGCCTGCGCTTCCTGGAGTGCCTGATCCAATTGGCAATTGCTGTTCTGGAGATGTTCCGCCGACCGGCGCAGCTCCTCTTGGGCTGCCGTGACGTCCGTCATATCTACTGCATAGCACCGAACCAATCGATGTGAAGGGACTGGGCAGAAAATCCAGGTGAAGCTGGCCTGTGCTAAGCGGACCTCTTGCCCCCGTATCTCTTTTCCTGTCTCGAGGCAGCGTTGAACAAGTTGCACCAGCTCGCCAGGGCAGACGGAGGGAAATCCTCCGGCAGCATATCCAAACCGCTGCAGCAATTGTGTCATCGCAGGGTTCGCATAGACAAGATTCGCATCGGAGTCCAATTCGATAATGGGGGAAGGACTTTCTTCTGCGACGCGCGCCAGTCGGTCGCGATCTTGCTGTAACTCGCTCTCGCAAGTCAGGTCGCGGAGCGTCAACACCCCGCCGGGATCATCTTCTACATCCAGCGGAACATAGGTCCATTCGATCTGGTGCGGTTCGTTGGTGTGGTCTTTGAGCGTCGCGCGCGCTGCTTGTATGGGCCGGTGCTCGGGAAGGGACGCTTGGATGAGCGTCGCGATGGTGTGACCGGTTGTGTCGGGCTGCTGGAGCAGTAACTCCCGCAGAAGCTTTGATGCGCAATACTCTGCTGAATGTCCCACCAGACGAGCGGCCTCCCTGTTCATGGACAGGACGCGAAGCTGGCTATCGAGCAGCAGGAACCCTATCGGGAGTGTGTCCAGCACTGCGGGGCTCATCCGGCTATGGAATGCAGACGAACTCGAAGAATGGGATGCAGTACCGCGATTTATTGGTTTCTGTTTCATCAGGCTGCCTCTTCGTGGATGTCGTTAAGAAACATGGCTACATTCACGCGCTCATCGAGGGGATTCAGCACTTTTGTGATGGCCCGTACTGTAGCCCCTGGCACCTGGGTTCCAAGATCAATGCGAATCGGCGTGGGATAGGATCCCCCCTGCGGTCCTGTGATCACTTTTACGACCGGTTTGAGCCGTTGGGTGGGATTCATCCCTACGACCACCGCCTGTTCTGCCGTGTTCAACAGGACCAGACTACCGATCGGATAGACGCCTAGACTGCCGATCATGGATTGGATCAAATCCTTTGGGTATTGTCCGGTATCCCCAAGGCGGAACAATTCTCGAATGGCATCGTGCGGCAGCATCCCCGGACGTCCTCCACGGCGACTCACCATGCCGTCATAGACATCAACCAAGCCGACCAGTTGCGCCAAGACCGAGAGAGAGTCTCCCGTGAGTCTGTGCGGGAATCCGCTCCCATTGCCGCACTCATGATGTTCCACGACAATCCGGACGACCGCGTCCCGTTCCTCCTTGGCATCCAGTAAGATCGCCAGTCCCAGCTCAGGATGCTGCTGCATCGTTGCGCGCTCTTGCTCGGTGATGCTCTGGCCTCTGCGGTACAGGTTCCGCGGCAACCGGACATAGCCGATGTCGTGCAGCAAGGCGCCGGCGCCGAGCGCGTCCAGGTCTCCCTCCGCAATTCCATAGTCATGCGCCACAATGAGTGAGAGGGTGCAGACATCGAGCGCGTGGGAGGCCAATGTGCGGTCGAACCGTTTCATCTTTTGGAAAGAGAGGAGACTGAGCATGGAGGCGCCATTGTCCAGCACACGCGACAGTACATTTCCGACGACTGTTCGCAGGGTATCCGGCCGAGGGACGATTCCCGCCTCTAACTCTTCAAACATACGTTCCATCGAACAGGCTGCTTCTCTGTAGGTTTCTTGGGCAGCCGCTGCCTGTTCCCGCATCGTCGATGTCCTCGGCACGTCTTCCTGTGTGATAGGCGGTAGCGGTTGTACGCCGTTCATTGTTACGCTGGAGGAAGGCAGGGGGGCTTGTTTTGGTGAAGGGGACTGCACCGCATGGTTCGGCTGAGGGGCGGCGGTTGCTTCCCTCTTGTTCAACGGCGGCTTGTCCTTCTGTGTGCCAGGTGACGGTGGTTGCGTTTCTCTGACCTCCACGGAGGCAGGGCTCTGCGGAGCCTTTTCTGTCGAGGCAGGCTTTCCTGCGAGGTTCGACTGAAGGACGGCAGCTGTGCCCTGTGTGTTCGACGTCGGAGGCGCTACTCCTGACGGATCCGGCTCCGCATCGAGGCCTTGGCTGGGGTCTATCTTCAGTTCTCTGATCCCATGCTGTCGGAGCAGGGCGATGTCTTTTGTATCGCGGATGAGACGCTTATGGAGGAGAAAGGGGGTCCGATACCAAGGCTGGTCCATTCCAACGATGAACATTCCCGGTTTGAGTTGGTCGATTGTGATCGTTTTTATGTTTTTCATTGATGATGCCTAGGCCTTCGAAGTGCTGAGTCACTGGGAAGTTCTGAGTTTTGAGTTCGAAGTTCTGAGTTATCCGGAAACACTGAAAGATCAGTGCAGAGATCTGAGAGAGATCCGAAAACTCAGAACTCAGAACCCAGAACTGCGTCACCCGCCTCACCTGTCCCATTTCTATCGGGGGAAATCGAGCTGAACTTAAGACCAGCGAGACGGGCGAGACTGCGGAAAAACGCGACAGGCGGAGAAGTAACGGGACAGGCACCGCCGCAGACGTCGGAGCCAGTCCCCTGGCCTTCGATGCGCCGGCTATGTCTCTCCTCAAGATTCCCCCTTCGACACCGATAGAGTCCATCAGGGCCTGTTGGTGTCCGATGCACGACTCAGGGGTTTAGGCTGAAGGGGTTCAGGCTGAAGGGATGCAGGCTGAAGGTCGGAGGTCGGAAATCCGAACACTTCAGTCTTCAGCCTATCTACCTGAGTAGTTGGGATGCGTAAACGAATTTCCATTGATCAACTGAAAATCGGCATGAAGGTCGAGAAACTCGACCGCTCCTGGCTGGCTACGCCTTTTTTGCGGCATCGATTCACGATCACGTCCTCAGAGCAAATTACACAACTGCGCAGCAGCGGTGTTCAACGGCTTGATGTCGAGACGGACGACGCCTGCCAGGACTCCGGCTCGTGCGCGTCGGCTATACCGGCGAAGGTTGAGGAGCCTGAATCGCCGGCCATTCCCTTTGCCGAAGAGCTGCCGGCAGCAAAACAAACCTACAGAGCCGCAAAATTAGTCATTCAACAGGCCATGGAAGATGTTCGGATGGGCCGCGCGCTGAATATGGAGGCAGTCAGCGATGTGGTCGGGAACATGGCTGACAGTATTCTGCGCAATCCTGACGCGCTTACCAGCCTGACACGCCTCAAACAATTCGACGAATATACTTTTTTCCATTCCGTCAACACCTCCGCCCTGGCTCTGTCGGTCGGAAAACATCTCGGGTATGAACGGGCGTCGTTGCTTCAGCTAGGGACCGGTACGTTGTTGCACGATATCGGGAAAATGCTGATTCCGGTCGAGATTCTGAACAAGCCTGGCCGCTATGAGGCCAATGAGTTCGAGATCATGAAGCAACATGCTCTGCGTGGCGCGGAGATACTGTCGAACACCACCGGCCTCACCGATATGTTTCTGAAGCCTGCATTGGAGCACCATGAACGCGTTGATGGGACTGGCTATCCCCATCACCGATTCAAAATAGACATCAGTCAGTTCGGCCTCATTGCCGCCATTGTGGATATCTACGATGCCGTGACGAGCGACCGCTGTTATCACAAAGGGAAAACACCCCACGATACGCTGCAGTTTCTCTATCAATTGGGAGCTCAGGGTCATGTGGACGGGACGTTGGTCCAGCAGTTCGTACAGGTTGTAGGGGTCTATCCCGTCGGTTCATGTGTCTCGCTCAGTACGGGGGAGACGGCGATTGTCAAGCAGTTTAATCACGAGGCTCCAATTAGGCCCCTGGTCGTGCTGGTTACGGATGAAGCCGGGCGTCGGCTCGCCACTCCGATCGACCTCGATCTCGCGGCGCAGCGTCGCCGACCGGAACAGACGATCCGGTCGATCCTTGATCCAACCGTCTTGGGAATCAACCCTCGCATCTATCTCGATAAGGAAGCCGCATGATGGAAGCAGAGCATGCCCTCGCACATTCGTCGATTCTCAAAGTCGGATTACCGCTTCAGATGGTCATTGGAGCTGGTCACGACAAAGTGAATTGTGGGTCTACATTACTGGGTTGGAAAGAGCGGGCCTGGCTGATTTGCGAATGGCCGTTTCATTTCGGGCAAGCGGTTCCGTGCGAAACGGGAACTCCTTGTCTCGTCCGCTCGATGGTGGCCGGCAAGCTCGTCGCATACCCAAGCGAAGTTTGCATGACACAGATGGCTCCGCTTCCACTTCTCTATCTCAAATTTCCCCGCAGAACTGAAGAAATCCATCTCCGTAAGGATACGCGTGTCGCCAGCAATGAGCCATTACTCTTAATGAAAGGCGTACCAGGAGACGCGACGCTTGTCCTGCGGGATGGGTCTGTCCCCATCGGAGGGTTACTACAAGATATCAGCCTGTCGGGATGCCAAATCATTCTACAGAGGCCCAGTACGGACGTCGTACTGGGCTCCACGGTCTATTTAGAATTCGAACTGATCGGGGTCGGGCACGTTACGCATCTCGCCGGCACGATCAAGAATGTAACAGAACGTGACGGCGCTCTCTCACTTGGAATTGAGTTCCGTTATAACGGGAAAGAGGTTATCGAATACCGTGGCTGGGGAGGGAGCGTTCAGAAGTCCATTGAGTATGCCGTGATGCAACGGCATACCGATTGGGGGTTCTTGACACCGGCGTCAGAACCGTGACGGAGTTGCGGGCGAAGGTTGATCTGGTTTCTTTGGTTAATTTCGCTCAACCAAATAACCAGACAAACTAAACAAACCACATAACGGCCTTCTTCGCGGGCGGACTTTTCAGCATCCTGCTAGGCATTTCTTGCCTGGCTGGATCTCTCTCACAATAGCGAGTCTCACAGCAAACCGTTGTCTGCCGCACATTTTTCTTTCCGGTTCGATTCCTTAACAAGTGGTCTAAGCCTTGCACTAGTTCGAGTCGTACTGTGATTTAAGGAGAGGACGCACCGATGCTTGAACACCCAACAAAGCCTCTGCGCCACGTCATCATTACGGGCGGAGCCGGTTTCATCGGCTCACAGCTCAGTGCGCGCCTCATCAAGGGGAAAACGCGCGTCACTATATTAACGAGGAATCCGTCGGCGCCGCGGGCAACATCACTTGCCCAACAGGGATGCAAGGTCGTGGCCTGCGATCTTGCCGACGAGCAGCGCATCCCGCAACCGGATATTCTCGACCCGGCCGACGCCATGTTCCACTTTGCCGCAGACGTATCTGTCAGTAGCCCCACGCTCCGGGCTGCGAATGTCGACGGCACCAGCCGCGTCTTGGCCTTAGCGGATGCGTTGGCGATTCCCCATGTCGTGTATGCGAGCAGTATCGAGGCGCAGGGGCTCGGATCCGATCACGAAATTCCTCTTCGGGAAGACAGTGCCTGCCGTCCGGTTTCGGACTACGGACAGTCGAAAGTTCAGGCAGAAGAGCTCGTGACCAAGTGGGGATCGTTGCCGGGCCATCGGGCTTTGGTGCTTCGCATCGGCAACATTTATGGACCGGGGAGCGCCTGGTTTCTCCATCCTTCCCTGTTGGCTTTGCTGGGGGCTACGCCGATCCTGGCTATCTGGACGAAGCTTCGACATCGTCTGTTTCAGCCGCTCTTCATCGACGATCTGGTTGAAGGTATTTCTCGAGCTGTCGATCATCGGCTCGCCGGCACCTACAACATAACAGGGGAGGAGCAGGTCACGATCGAAGGTTATCTGGCCACACTGGCAAGCTTGACGCAATTGACCGACCGCGTTCAACTGATGCGGAAGCCCGCAGAGCTATCCGAACGATCGTTCCCGATCGCGCCTGATTTTGCGTATGTATTGATGGGCACCGAGGAACGCTGCCACCGCTCCTACGACAACAGCAGGCTTCGCGCAGAGATCGGCCCCTACGCACGCTGGTCTCTGTCTCGCGGACTCGCCGCGACTCTCAAGTGGTATGACACAAGCGGCCAGCTGCCGGCTCTCCTGGCTGTATTGCGCCGACAACCGGGAGCCATGACATGCATGTGACGATGATTTTCCCTGGGATCGCACTGCCGGGGTTCGATAGTTTCGGGAAGAAACCCACCATCGATGCCAATTTCATCGACCATGGCCTGGCGTCGCTCAGCGCAGCAGCCAAGGCCGCCGGCCATACGGTCGATCTGATCGATCTCCGCACATTGAGAGACTGGACTCATTTTCGCGAAGAGATCCGGCGGCGAACCACAAAAATCTGGGCCTTCACCTCATGGAGTCTCCACTATCCCGATGTTGTTCGTGCGATCAGGATTCTCAAGGAAGAGCGGGAAGATGCCGTCGTCGTGCTCGGCGGTGTCCATGCCACGATCAAGACTCAGCAAGTGACGGCGAACCGGCTTATCGACCACATCATTACGCAAGAGGGTGAGATCAGCTTCGTCAAATTGCTCGGCACACTCGCGGCGGGGAAACAAGCTGACCGCCTCATCGTTGGCGAAGGTCCGGTACTGGATGAGATCCCCTGGGTGGACCGCGATCTTTTCGACATGAGCGGCGAATTGGCCACGCCGATGGTGCCGGGTATGCCGACACCGTTTGTCACGACCAATGCCGGGCGAGGTTGTCCGTTCAAATGCAATTTTTGTCAGCCAGCCGAACGGGCCGTGTTCGGCAATCGAGTCAAGATGCGGAGCCAGGAAAACGTTATCGGCGAGCTGCGATATCTGAAAGAACGGTTCAAGTTCAAGAGTTGGATGGCGCACGACGATCTGTTCTTCATCAATCACCGCTGGAGCCGTGAATTCTGTGTCCAGTATAAGGCTGCGGGCTTCACGGAGCCCTACATCTGTCAGATGCGCGCCGATCTGATGTGCCGGTATCCGGACGTCGTCAAGCAGATGGCCGAG
>NEWR02000008.1:0-24103 GCA_002869885.2 Nitrospira sp. CG24C | reverse complement strand
GATGGTGGACCCGTTCAATGGATCCAACCGGACTCCGAACGAAGCCAAGATGAAAGACACGGATTACGAATGGCTGACCAAGGCCATTGCCCTTGCGTATGACGGCGGATCGGAAGAACGACTGATCGCACTCGGTCAGCTTCCCACGCAATCACTGGAGAAAGCATGCGTATTGCACTGATCAATAGCCCCTCCCTTTCAGTCCGTCCGGTCAGCCGCAGCATGGCGGGTGGCCTCGGTTTCGACGGCAGCGAGGGTATGTTGCTGCCCCCCCTGGACCTGGCCATCATGGCTGCCACCTTGCGTCAGACAGGCGAATGGGTCGATCTGATCGATGCCGACCCACTGGGTTTGGACGCAGCCGCGGTCTACGCCAGATTGGAAGGCCAGCAATGGGGTTTCATCGTTGGAACGGTGTCGCTCCCGACCTTGGAGCAAGACGCTGCGTTCCTCGCGGAACTTCGACGTCGACATCCGGCGGCGCGAATAGCCGGAAAGACTCTGGTGCGGGATCATGCGGTGTTGAAGGCGCTCCTAGAGAAAAGCGCCGCCGATCTGGTGATCCATGGCGAAGCAGACCTCACGATCACCGATATTGCCTACGGTCGAAGCAGAGCCGGCACGGCCTGGCTCGAAGCCGGCGCACCGGATACTGGACCATCGTTCCGATTCGATGAAGGATCGCCGGTTGAAGATCTCAATCAGCTGCCCATTCCTGCCCGTGAGCTTCTTCCCAACGAGCGCTACATCTATCCCTTGCTCGGCACTCCCGTCGCGACATTGCAAACCAGCCGTGGCTGTCCCTATCCCTGCGGGTACTATTGTCCATATCCGTTGGTTGAGGGGGTCAAATGGCGATCACAGACTCCTGAGCGAATCTTTGCCGAGTTGAAAGAGGTCGTCGAACGGCAGGGCATCACCAAGATTTATTTCCGCGATGCGACCTTCACGCTCAACCAGGAGCGGGTTGCCAAGCTCTGCGATTTGATTATCGCCGCTGGTTGGCCGATCGAATGGGTCTGCGAAACGCGAGTCGATTGTCTTAGCGATATATTGCTGGAGAAGATGCGCGCTGCTGGCTGCGTCGGTCTGCTCGTCGGAGTGGAAACGGGCGACGAACAGGTCATGCACCTGCGAGAAGGGAAAAAGGGGCTGACCATCCCGATGCTGGCGCATCTGCGAGAAAAGACCTTCCAGCTTGGTATTCGTCTTCACTTCCTCCTCATCGTCGGCCTCCCGCAAGAGACCCGTGAATCCCTTGTTGCCACCTACGACCTGATTCAGCGGTACAAGCCGGACACGATCGGCGTCACGATCATTACGCCCTATCCCGGCACACCCCTTCATACGGAAGGCCTCCGCGAAGGCTGGATCGATTCACAGCAATGGAAAGATTATGGCGGCCACCAGATTCCCATGCATACGCCCAACCTCACCAGGGCGGATATGGAGGCAGGCAAGCAGTTCCTGGACGAAGGCTTCGCGCTACTACAGAGGCGGCAAGTCGGAGGCCATTCCCAGCCCTTGGAGGCTATAGCGCAGCAACATTATGAACGGCTGTTGCGGTGGGCCTATCGCCTGGATGGACCAGTTGCGCAACTGCGAGACCTGCTCGCGCTGGCACCGTCGGCACCACCGCCACCTCAGCCAATCAAACAGCAGCCCTCTGTGGCCTACACTCCAATGAGGACTCCTTCACCCGCGCGGTTCGCCTTGTCGGTTGTCATCCCGACCTATAACCGGCGTGCCATCTTACGGAAGACATTGCTCGCCTTGATGTCCCAGACCTTGGCGCCTGAGAAGTTTGAAGTGATTGTCGTGGATGACGGATCTGCAGACGACACAGTCTCGATGGTCGGGCAGTTCAGCCCCTCATTCGGCCTCCGCGTCCTCGCGGCGAAACATGCCGGCGCCAATGCGGCCCGCAATCTCGGGATTCAAGCGGCTCAAGGAAACGTAATCCTCATCACCGGCGACGATATGATCCCGGAGCCGTCGTTTCTTGAGGCCCATGCCACGTTCCACGAACGTCACCCAAGCGAACTGGATGCCATGCTGGGCTTCATCGATTGGTCGCCTGAAATCACCGTCACGCCGTTTATGAAGTTCATTGTCTCGCCGGAAGGGGGCCAGCAGTTCTCGTTTCATGAAGTGCGGGAAGGAAAGGCTGACTTTCGACTCTTCTACACCAGCAATCTGTCATTGAAGCGGGATCTACTCTTTAAGCAAGCCGTCCTCTTTGATCCGGATTTTACCTATCCAGCCTATGACGATGTAGAGTTGGGATATCGCTTGAGCGCGCAGGGGGTACAGCTGCATTACAACGCCATGGCAGTGACCTCTCACCATCATGAGATCACCGTGGCTGGATTTGTCCAGCGGCAGCGCAAGGCCGGACACATGGCCGTTGTGCTGGCGCGTAAACATCCTGAGTTGAGCCGTAGTCATCTCAAGATCGACGATGCGCTCAAAGCCCGCAATGCGCTTGGGGAGACTCAGATCGCACGGCTCGTTCGGGTCACTCAAGAGCTGGAAAAGCCTGATTTGGAGCAATTGGCGCTGATCCGATCCGGAGCAGAACGGTTCGACCGAACCTATCTCAAACATGTGCTCCATCCCGTCTATCAGACACTGTTACAGTCTGCCTATGCCTGGGGCATCTGCGAAGCCGTCGATCGGGCGGTGGGGTCCATCCCATCTACCGCAGCAAGCACGATATCGCCGCGTCGTTTCAAAGCTTCGATCATCATCCCCGTATTCAACAAACTCGAGCTGACTCGCCAATGCCTCACCACGTTGGCTTCCCTCACCACGATGCCGGAGTATGAAGTCATCGTCGTGGACAATGCCTCAACCGATGGCACTGCAGAATTTCTTGCTGAGCTGGGCGGAGACGTTCAGGTCATTCGAAATCAAGAAAACTATGGTTTTGCCACTGCCTGTAACCAGGGAGCCAAAGCTGCAAGCGGGGAGTTTCTCCTGTTCCTGAACAACGACACCATACCAACCGAGGGTTGGTTGAATGCTCTGGTGGATGAGGTCGAGCATCACCCCGACGTCGCGGTGGTCGGCAGCAAGTTGTTGTATGAAGACGGCACCATTCAACATGCGGGCGTGGCCTTCTCGCGTATCTGGTTCTCTCCCTTTCACATTTATAAAGGATTTCCCGCTGACGCACCGGTTGTCAATCGCCGCCGGGAGTTTCAATGCGTCACAGCGGCGTGCATGCTGGTGCGCCGGGAAGTATTCGAAAGCGTCGAGGGATTCGATGAAGGCTATCAAAACGGTTTTGAGGATGTGGACCTGTGCCTGAAGATCGGTGAGCGAGGGTGGAGGATCGTCTACCAGCCCAAGAGCGTCGTGTATCACTTAGAAAGCCAGACTCCTGGACGCAAGGCCCATGAACGGGAAAACTCCAGCCGGCTGCTTGCACGATGGGGTCATAAGTGGTGGCTGGCCGATGAAGATGCAATCTACGTGCAGGATGGGTATGCCTACCGGTCCGTGCCTGACCGGCAAGAGCTTTGCTGTCGTCTCGATCCACTCGTTGACCCGGAGGAAAAGCGGCAATGGAAAATCGCGGCAGATGCCCAGCTCGCCGCCCTGCGTCAGGACTTGCCTGCCCTCAAAGAGCTTATGGCCAGGGTTGAGGAATGGCCGGCCGATGAATGGGTCCTTCGGAGGGGAGCATTTGTGTGCAAGTGGATTGGCGCTGAAGTTCTGGCTGATGCCTTCTGGAGACGGGTACTGAGTGTGAAAGAGGACCCTGATGCGCGGGTCGCCCTTGCCCGAAGCGCCCTCAATCAGGGGCTGGTTGAGCAGGCCGATTCTCACGTGAACATTCTGCTGTCCAGTGATGCGCAACATGGGGAAGGCTGGATCGTGCGCGGCATCATCGCCATGCAGCGGCAAGTGTTCGATGCAGCAAGTTCTGCTTTTCAACAGGCACTTGACTGCGGAGGCGATTATCGTAAGGCCTGGATGGGGCAGGGGATGGCTGCCGTAGGACTCGGACAATCAGAACGGGCTTGGACCGCCTTTTCTGCCGTCTTGGACCGGCACCCCGACGACGCGGACGCGGTTCATTGGCTATTGAGAGCCGGCACGGCGTTAGAGCGGTGGGAGGCGCTTGCCGAGCATCTAACGCGATTTGTCTCCAGAAATCCCGGAGACCTCAGTCTTCGGTTTGCGCTGGCTGGCGTGTTCCTCCGTCTCAATCGCAGGGCGGATGCCCGTCGTGAACATGATTCGATCAGTCTGCTGGACCAGGCCTTTGACGGTCTCAGTGAATTGGCGAGCGCCATCGATGAGAACGAGCCGGTTCTGACCGAGCATCATGCAGCATGATGAAGGAGCCACAGAACGTAGGTTGCTGATCCAACTCGCCAGACTGGGCGATCTGGTCCAGAGCTTGCCGGCCTTCGTCTCACTCACGGCTCGCGATCCGCACAGGCCTCTCGATCTGCTCTGTCCTGCCCCGCTGGCGGACATCGCCCGGCTCTTTCCGAACGTGGGGCATGTCTTACCGTGGAATGGGGAACAATGGCACGCATGGGCCGAGTCCTTCGCAGGAGAGTTTGCGCGATCGAGGTTGTGCGAAGTCGAGCAGTACCTCACCGAGTTGACGACCGAGCCCTATAAGATGGCCTACGTGCTGAATCATCACCCACGGGCAACTCTGGCAGGCACTCTGTTGGCCATAGAGGTTCAAGGCCCCAACCTGCGCGGGCCGTTGAACGAAGAGCTGTCGCCCTGGGCATCGTATCTGCGCCACATCGCACAGACGCGGAGCTCCAATCGCATTCATCTCTCCGATACCTTCTGTGGACTGTGTGGAGTAACCCCTCCATCGGTTCCGCCCCACTTGCGTCTTTCCTCGATAGATCTTCCTGGCGACCTAGCTGAGGTCGGTATCTCGGCAGGGCAATGGATCGCGGTAGTCGTAGGGGCAGGCGATGCGGATCGATCGATTCCCCAATCGGTCTGGATCGAATGGATTTCAACGCTGCTTGCGCAGGATTCACCCTGTGGGGTCGTCCTGATCGGATCCGAACGCGATAAGACTACCGCCCTGGCGATTCAGGATGGGCTCTCGCCCATGATTGGAGGACGCCTATGGGATGCCACCGGGCGCACGACCCTTCCGCAACTCGCTACGATTTTGAAACGATGTCACTGGGCCGTTGGCGCCGACACTGGTCCGCTGCATCTGGCAGCTTCTGTCGGAACCAGCGCGATGGGGTTTTATTTCTCACACGCGCGCGTGCATGAAACCGGACCCTATGGACAGGGTCATTGGGTGTGGCAAGCGGATTGCGCCAAGCCGGAGGCCTGGCCAATTCAAGCCAGCGTGGAGGTGATTCGAGATCCGGTGTCAGCGATGCAACAAGAACCAGTCGCTGGGTGGTCCTTGTGGCAGTCTCACCATGACGAATGGGGCGCCATCTTTAGACCAGTGGGCGACAGTGACCCACAAGAAGATCAGCGATCCGCTGTGTGGCATCAATTAACAGAACAGCACTTATCGCTGCAAGGTATGCAATGAACTCCTTCGAAATCAATATCAGCCGACTGGCACAGCGTGACCCGGCTCTGGCAGCGGCCATTCGCCAGAGCGGGAGAGGCACGCTGGAGATCGTGCCGGCACGCACCGGTATGATGTCGGCGCGCGCGAATGGGCGGTGGATTCACAGCGCCTACGACCCCATAAAAGAAGCGCAGGCCTGGGCCGAGAGCCAGACCCATCAGGAGGGAGAGACAATCGTAGTCTTCGGCGTAGGATTGCTCTACCACGTCGAGGCCTTGTGTGCACGTCTGCCCAGAACAGTAACCATCGTCCTCGTCGTTTCCGACTTACGCGTCTTAGCCGATGCGGCGGCGGTTCGTACTTGGGGCGATTGGATTGATCGGATCTCCTGGGCTTGGGGTACCACAGAGGCGATCAGTGAACGAGTCGCCTCTGCCGGCCATCCACTACGACTCGTCACCTATGCCCCGGCTGCTGCATTACATGCGGACGACCATCGTGCCATTGAAACGGCCTTGCAGCGGAGGGTTGCAACCCAAGCCGGCGGACAACTGCGCATTGCCGTCGTGGGCCCGATCTATGGAGGCTCACTGCCCATTACTCGGTATGTGGTCAGCGCGCTTGAATCGCTCGGACATGACGTACGCTGGCTCGATCATAGTGTCCATGCCACGAGTTATCAGCAACTGGAATTGCTCAAGAACTCGCAGCATCGGCTGGCCTTGCAGAGTAAATATGCGGAGATGCTGAGCCGGGTCACGATGGCTCAGTTGGCGGAAGATCCACCAGATCTGGTGCTGTCGCTCGCACAGGCGCCATTAATTCTTCCGGCGCTGGAGCATCTTAGGCGCAAAAAATTTCTGACGGCGATGTGGTTCGTCGAAAACTATCGGCATCTGACCTATTGGCAACAGTTGGCGGCGGGCTACGATTTTTGGTTCGTGATCCAGCAAGAGCCTTGCATCGCAGCGCTCAAACGGGCCGGGGCGAAGGACGTGCGCTACCTTCCCATGGCGGCCGATCCATCCCTGCACCGGCCTTTGGAATTGACCAAGGAAGAACGAGAAGAATACGGATCGGATGTCTCGTTCGTCGGCGCAGGCTATGCCAACCGCCGTGAGATCTTTCCCCGGCTCGTCGGGCATGATTGGACATTCAAACTCTGGGGTAACGAATGGGAGGGCGCGACCGGTCTGACTTCCGTACTTCAACGCAATGGCGCTCGGGTCGACACCGATACCTGTCAAAAAATTTTCAACGCGAGTTCCGTGAACCTCAACCTGCATTCCTGGGCCGGGACCGGACTTGATCCTGAAGGGGATTTTGTGAATCCACGCACCTTCGAGCTGGCTGCTTGTGGAGCCTTTCAGCTTGCCGACCGTCGGTCGCTGATGCCGGATCTCTTGGCCGAGAATGAAATCGCTACCCTGTCGTCACCAGAGGCGCTCCCAGCAGAAATCACTCGCTGGCTCCACGAACCAGCGCAGCGCGTCGCCATGGCAGCGCAAGCCCGTCAACGTGTGCTTGCCGAACATACCTATCAACACCGTATGCGCGACCTGCTGTCTCGGATCGGCGTCGCCAGCCCGGATCGTATCGGGTCAATTTTACGGGGAGACCGTCAGGCAGAAACTCTGGCCGTAGCCGCAGCCGAACCTTTTCCATCTGTCGCGTCGGTCTTACGAACGTTTCCCTCCACTCAACGAGTGGAGCTGAAGCAGCTTGCAGCGCAGATCCGGTCACGCGGTCCTATGGGAACCCTGTCACGGGAAGATCTGATGCTGCTCATGCTGGATGAGTACCGGTCCGAGACGAAAGATTTGGTGTAAGGGCGCAGGTGGATAGCCTGAACCCCTTCAGCCTATCTACCTGCGCCGCGACGACTTGATATGACAAAACAAGTGTTGATCATCAACGTGACTCGCATGGGGGATCTGATTCAGACCGGTCCCTTGCTGTCCCGATTGCGCGAGGAATGGCCCGATGTTGCGATCGATCTGGTGGTCGATCGAAGTTTTGCGCCGACGGCCTCTCTTCTTACCGGACTCCGGCAGGTCATCAGTTGCGACTTCACTCGATTACTCGACGACTGCCGCACGCAATCCAGGAGTCTTGTGGCGCTCATGAGCGAGATGACAGGTTGGGCTAAGCCGCTACGAGATGCAGGGTACGACCGCATCGTCAATCTCACTTTCAATCGCCAGACCGGTCTACTTGCGTCGTATATCGGTGCGTCGGACTTAAGAGGGATCATTGCAGGGCCTGACGGAGGCCCCACCGTGCAGAATTCCTGGCTGTCCTATTTCACGGACCTGCATCGGCATCGACGGTTCAACCGGTTCAACCTGGTGGACCTCTATGCCATGGGTGGGAGCGGTCCCGGCTCCTTCTCACCGTTGTCGGTCACAGTGCCGATTGATGGGAAAGCCTGGGCAGAGGGATTTCTCCGGTCTCCTGACCGGGCCGTCAGGCAATGGATCGCCGTACAGGTCGGAGCCAGCGATGTCATGAAAGCCTGGCGGCCTGAGTATTTTGGCCGGACGATGGCACGATTGAGCCATCACCCTGGTGTAGGGTTTGTCTTGATTGGCACGGTCGCCGAGGCGGAAGCCATCGAACAGGCCAAGCAGACTTACCGTGCCGACGGGGGAACCGCACCAATTCTCGATGCAAGCGGCAAGACGACGCTCAATCAACTTGTCGGCCTGTTGTCGCGCTGTCAACTGCTCCTCACCAACGACACGGGACCGATGCACCTTGCGGTTGGTGTTGGAACTTCGGTCATCGATCTGTCGGTCGGCCATGTCGATCACAATGAAACGGGGCCCTATGGGCCAGGCCATTGGGTGATTCAGCCGGATCTCGCCTGTTCGCCCTGCGGGTTTGACCAGATCTGTGCCCACCATGCCTGTAAAGATCGATTGGTCCTCGAAGAGATTGTAAACCTCTGTCTCCATGCCATTGGACTTGCTCCATTTCCCTCATGGAGCGCAGGCGTACGTGTCTATCAATCCGGCGCAGATGCCGATGGACTCGGCTCCTTCATCTTGCGCGCGGGACATGTCGATGCAAGCGCCGCATGGTATGCCGACTTTTGGAGGAGATTCTGGTACGAAGATTTCACTGGCACGCCTAGTCAATTAGCTCCGGTCTCTGAGCCGGCGCCGGACCGAGACCAGTCGTTGTCTTGGATGAAAGAAGCGGTTCAGCCTCTGCGTCAGTTGGAACAGCATGCCCGGTATATCGCAGCGCTCACGAGGCGTCATCCGCTGCCGGTCTCAGTTCTACAACGGGAACAGGCTCTGCTCCGCCAAGAGCGAGAGCAGCTGTTGCCACGGATGATGGCCCATTCGGTCACTGGCCCGTCCACCGTTGCCATGATCAGAGATATCCATAACGACGATGTCGTCGGCCTGACGATGTTGGCCGATCGGCACATGCAGGCCTATCGACGATGGCAGCAGCGTATCGCCAGAGCCGGATCGTTGTTGTCAACCACATCGGCACAGATCGAGACACAACGGCGCCCGTTGCCGATGGTGCCGAGCGCCGCAGCAGGATAGGCGGGACGGGCACAGAAGTTCTGGGTTCTGGGTTCTGGGTTGGAAGGCAAGGGGAAGTTCTGAGTTAGAGGCGAACCAGGAAGGCGAGACAGGTCTATCTGGTTTGTTTTGCTTGTCTGGTTTTTCGAGTTGGACGAAATTACTAAATAAACAAAACAAACCAAAGAAACCAAATAACGGCATTTCTGTAGAAAGGAGTAGCTCGATGCGTATCACACTCGATCAGGATCAGTGGGACGTCAGTGACGATCAACTAGTCAGTGAGGCTCTGACCCAGGTTAGCGATCGCGCTCATGCGCAGAGTCGGCTGGTCACTTCGCTGAAGCTTGGTGGGAGTCCGATCACGGATCGCGATCTTCAGCCCAGGCTGTTGAGTAAGCTTCTCAAAGAGGTCGGGCCAATCGATGCCTGTTCACAGAATATTCAGGAGATCATGACGAATGCTGCGCCGGCCATCACCAAGTTTGCCTCGACATTGCAAGCCGAGGCCCAGGGATTCCTTACGCCGCTGCGTATGAGCGGAGTCATTCCTTCAGCCTTGGACCGATGGTTCGGACAGTTGGCCGATTATGTGGAACTTATTCAGACCGCCGGGCCTGGCCGGCCGGTCAGAGGCGATCTGCAAGGCCTGTCATCCTGGATTCAGGAACTCTTGGAGGCCAGGACCATTCAAGATCCGATTCGCATGGCGGATATCCTTGAATTTGAGATCATCCCGCATTTGGCATCGAGCCCGCATTAATCATGGAAGTTTCTGCGGCAATAGGCGGTCCGTTACGTGAAGCGTCGTTCGACAAAAAGAGCGTATGGCTTATGGCACGGGACTGAAGTGCTAATCGAGGATAGAAAATGGCTCTGATCCGAGTACGTGCTATGTGCCATAAGCTATATGCTCTTCATGAATTTTCGTGCCGAATACAGTCAGTTGTTGACCACTGTGACCTCCCTCTGTTCTTTGCCAGCGGTCCGCTCAAGTGTAGAGCGGCTGGGGCCGATAAGGGATGCACGACCAGGGAACCTTACCGGTATGCATGCTATCGGTGGAGTCTCAGGTCAAAACAATCCTGGCACGGATGCCGGGAAGTACGAGTGGTTGATTCGTTCTGTTTTCAAGGAGGAATAGGTCCATGGCTTTAATTGTCAATAACAATCCGGCTTCGATTGCGGCTCAGCGCAATTTGACTGTCAACACGAATCAGTTGCAACGGTCAGTTGAACGGCTGTCTTCAGGCCTTCGGATCACTCGCGCAGCGGACGATGCCGCCGGACTCGGCGTGTCCGAAACGTTGCGTGCGCACATTCGCAGTATCAATCAGGCGACGCGTAATGCGAACGACGGCATCAGCTTGACGCAGGTCGCAGACGGAGCTGCGGCCACCATCGGTAACTTGCTCTCCCGTCTCCGTGAGCTGTCTTCGCAGTCCGCCAGCGGTACAGTCGGCGCTACGGAACGGTCCTATTTGGATCAAGAGTTCATATCTCTCCGGTCTGAAATCGACCGGATCGCCACCGTGACCGAGTTCAACGGTCAGGCGCTCTTGAGCGGGGCCACCAATTCGTTCGAGGTCTTCATCGGCTTCAAGAGCGGCTCGGGCAACTCGCTCACAGCCGACTTGAACGATTTAGACATCACGAGCATCGGCCTGGGAACTGTGAACATCTCGACGTCGGCAAATGCCCAGAGTGCGTTGAGCAATATCGACAGCGCGATCAGTTCGATTGCGACCGCCCGAGCGGAATACGGCTCGATTCAAAACCGTTTCGAGGCAGCTATCTCGAACCTCCAAATCACGAGTGAGAGTTTCACGGCCGCTGAGTCTCGGATCCGCGACGCGGATATCGCGTTCGAGACGGCGCAGTTTACGAAGAATCAGGTGCTGGTGCAATCGGGTATCGCGGTGTTGGCGCAAGCCAACGCGCTTCCGCAACAGGCCCTCGCGTTGCTGCGGTAGACCGACACATCGTTCCGCCGGAGCCATCGCCCGGTCGCCGTATCGGCGGCCGGGCCTCCGTCGGAGGATGAGGAAACGTCCTATCGAGGGAGGCATCTATGGTCCAAAACATTCGACCGCCTCAAGGTTTAGATTTTCTCCCGCGCCAGTCCGAGAGCAATGGGAGTCCGGTTCATGGCGGGGCCGGCAGGCTGGGCGCCGATCTCAATGTTCCTGTTCCAGCACCGACGCCGACAAAGTCGGATGTGGAGCAGGCCGCAGTTCGCGTCAAGGAAGTACTTCGTGGAACCACCTCCCGATTGGAAATCGAGATCGATCATGATCTGCACAAGGCGGTGATCAAGATTTTTAGCGGTGAATCCGGAGAGATCATTCGCCAAATTCCCTCGCAGGAACTTATAGATCTGGCCAAGCAATCCGAAGATATGAAAGGCCTTTTGGTCCGGGAGCGGGCCTAATAGAGGAGAGCCGAAGATATGGCGTCGATTTCGTTCGGTGGGTTAGGCAACGGGTTGGATTTCGGGCAAGTGGTCGATCAACTGGTTAAAGTCCAACGTCTTCCCATCGATCAACTCAGCCAGAAGAAAGCGACGGCACAGTCGAAATTGACAGACTACGCGTTGCTTGGAGGAAAACTGCTGGCCTTGCAATCGGCCGGAGACGCCCTGCGATTGTCGACTGCCTTCGATCGATCGAGCACAACCGTATCGGACCAGACCGTCTTGACCGCCTCGGCATCGTCGGCTGCGACGGCAGGATCCTATCTGGTCCGGGTGACGCAATTGGCGCAGTCGCATCAGATTACTAACAAGAGCGCTACGGCTGTTGCGAGCGCCACCACCGATATTGTCAGCGGCGCGTCGGCCGCGTTTACCTTCCGCGTAGGAACGGGAACCGACCAGACTGTGACATTGAGCGGTACCGCCACGCTCGAAGATTTGCAGACCGGCATCAACGACTTGGGCGCCGGTGTGACCGCCTCGATTGTGAACACCGGCAGCGATACCACGCCGGCCTATCGCGTGATCCTCACGGCCACTGCGTCAGGGGCTAGCAATGGAGTGACGATCGTGGCCGACGGCACGACCTTGGATTTTACCAACGGCGGCGGCACAGGAGGCGCCGATACCCTGCAGGCGGCACAGGACGCCATCGCCATCGTCGGCGATCCGACGTTGAACCCCATCACGCTGCAGCGCAGCAGCAATGTCCTCACAGACGCGATTCCAGGCGTCACGCTTTCGCTTCTCAAGACAACCGGGTCCGACACCGTCTCCGTCAATGTCACGCGTGACAACGGCGCGGTGAAAGAGAGCATCAAAAAGTTTGCCGCAGCCTATAACGACATCGTGAAGTTTGTAAACGAACGCACCACTTACGATGTCGCCACGAAAAAAGGCGCGCTCTTTTTCGCCGAACCGACGGCGAAAGGGTTCTTGTCACAACTCCGGCAGGCTCTTTCTGCTCCTGTCAGCGGGCTGACCAGCTATTCGTCCGTGGGGGAAATCGGGTTTAAAACGGAACGTGACGGCGCGATCACCGTTGACGATGCCAAGCTGGACAGCGTACTCAGCATCAACTACAACGCCGTCAAATCGCTGTTCATCAATCAAGCAACCATTGCCGGCGTCGCTCAGCGAGTCAATGTGGCCATCGATGCGATCGATGACATCAGCACAGGCGCGCTCACGGTTCGCAAAAACGCGTTGACCAAGCAGCTCAGCAACCTGACGGTCGAAATCGGCAGGAAAGAAGATGCCCTCTCAGCCTACGAAGCAGCGCTCAAGAGACAGTATGCAGCGCTCGATGGCCTCCTCAGCCGGCTGAAAGGCCAGACCACCTTCTTACAATCACAGGGATAACGATGATGAATACCTTGTCCAGCACAGCAGCAGCCTCACGATATCGTCAAACGGAGGTGCTGACCGCATCAGGCGTTCAACTCATCGTCCTGCTATACGATTCCGCCATTCAGGCGATCGAACTTTCGAGTGAGGGGATCGCCAAGCGGCACCAGGCCGACAAGGCCAGGTTTCTCGGGCGAGCCATCGGAATTGTCGGTGAACTGTCCAGCACACTCGACTTTGAACGAGGCGGTGAGATCGCCAAGTCGCTCTACCGCCTCTATGAATACATGCTCTCGGAGATGACTCAGGCTAACCTGCACAACGATGCCCGCCGTCTCGATGGCCCGCTGAGATGTCTGAAGGAAATGCGCGGGGCCTGGCACCAGGTGGCTCAGCAGCAGGCCCAGCCGGCATTGGGAATGGTGAATGGAAAATTGTGAATGCTGGAATGGCGAATGGGAAATGGTTCATGGTAAATGGTCAATGGTGAGTTGAAGGAGTCGGCAGTCGCTGGATCTGAGAGAGGATCGAATGAATTCCGGACATTCACCATTCACCATTGACCATTTACCATTCGACAGTCCGCTGGCGTGGGAGCAGAACATGCGCGTTTTGACGGCGCAGGCCGGTCGGGCTGCGGAACTCGGGCAGTGGGATCGGGTTGAGGATTGCTACCGGCTGCGCGGAGAGCATCTATCCGATCATCCGATGCCTCCTGCGCTCGCCACGGATTTGACTGTATTTGACCGGGAAGTCGAAGCCCGAATTACGAATGCTCGTTTAGCCGTCCAATCGCAGTTGAACGAAGCAGCGAAGATCCGCCAGAATTTGCAAGGCGTACGGTCCTGGCAAGGGTTGAGGGAGATAGAACAGCCTATCATGGATCAATTGGCATGACGCTTCTTCGCCGCGTCGGTTTGTCCGGTTCATCTGGTTTGTTTTGTTTATCTGGTTAGTTTCGTTCAACCAAATCAACCGAAAAAAACTAAACAAACTAACCAAACCAACGGTCTTCTAAACAATGAGTACAACTATGCTGCCGCCATCCACAAAAACAACCAAAAGCTTGTCAGACGAGCGACGGGAATGGATTCGAATCGACGATCGGGTGCTCCTCGAATACCGGTTGCTAACCGACCCAGCTGAGGGGCTTACGCCAGGCATTCCACCGGTAAGCGACGAGGCGATCTCGGAAGCCATAGCCAAGCCAACATCCGATTTATTGCTCCGCAGCGGAGAACAGCTGGCGGAATCGCCTCTGCTCCCCTGGATCATGAAAGTGGATTGGCTGTTGGAAACTCTCGTGAAGCAGCTTGCAAAAATGCAGCCGGAAGGAGTCGCGATGGCGCAAGCCACCGATGTGACGTTGAGCGGGGGTGGTATCGGGTTTCTCTCGCCGCGTTACTTTGCCGTCGACGACCAGTTGAAACTAAAAATAATTTTGCCACCCTTCATACCGATTCACACGACAGCCCGCGTCATTCGATCAACCCAGGTGAAAGACAGTATCAATTACGACATTGCGACGGAATTTATCCAGCTTAATCCGGACGATCAGGAACACTTGATCCGGCACATCATCCAGGCGCAGGCAGAACGTTTGCGCGGCCGCCGACGGGGAAGCCAGGGCTAAGGGGGGCAGGGGTAAGGGAGCAGGGATAAAGGGATAAAGGGATAAGGGGGTAAAGGGGCTAGAGTATCGCACATGACCCGAAAGTGACGCCTGTATCTTCATTCCAACCGTTCGAGCATTTTCCTGCCGGTTAGTGATTGTCGGTATTTCATAAGCTGAAGGTAACTGCCCAGGTAGATAGGCTGAAGGCTTAAGTGTTTAGAATTTCGAATTCCGGCCTTCAGCCTGAACCCCTTCAGCCTGTATCCCTCATCCCACCCATCGCACCCCTCACGCTTCGCTCGCGCCGACTTAAGTTTTCTCTCAGCAGCGCCGATATCCTATTCACTATGAACAACGCGGTTTCTGCATTAACAACATTGCAACCGAATGGTGCGCCATCAACGGACGGCGAGATCTTGACGGTCATGGACGTGGCCCATTTCCTTCGGGTGCCCAAGTCCACCGTGTACAAGCTTGCTCGGGTCGGCGAATTGCCGGCGTCGAAGATCGGGAAGCATTGGCGCTTCCTCCGTCGCGACATCCATGAATGGATGCACAGTCGCTCTCATCAAGGCTGACGATCCAATCTCTCTGAGAGATGGTCGTCTATCCGGGAAGAGCGATGACGTGCGCGACTGGCGCGACTCGTGAAGATGACAGGTTTGATCCGTCGCGCTTTTCTAGCAAGTCTCGCGTGTCTCGCGGAAATAATAAGGAGGTTCAGCCCATGCCGGCAGATCCGAACATGAAAATTCTCGTCGTGGACGACATGTCGACCATGCGAAGAATCGTCAAGAACATCATGAAGCAGCTTGGGTTTGCGAATGTCGAAGAGGCCGAGAATGGCCAGGACGCGCTTGACAAACTCAGGGCGGATTCATTTGGATTCGTCATCTCCGATTGGAACATGCCCGTTATGACCGGCATCGAGCTGCTCCGGGCCATTCGTGCCGACGACAAGTTGAAAGGCATTCCTGTTTTGATGGTGACAGCGGAGGCGCAGAAGGAAAATCTTGTCGAAGCGATTCAAGCAGGTGTGAGCAATTACATCGTGAAGCCGTTTAGCGCTGAAATATTACAGGAAAAAATGAACAAGATATTCAAATAGCCAACAAAGCGGCGGTTTATCTGGTTTCTTTGGTTTGTTTCGTTGATTTGGTTAGTTCCGTCCAACCAAACAAACCAGACAAACCACGGAAACCAAATAACGATCTTCATCAGGAGGTAATCGTGCTGAATGGAAGTCCAAAGCTATATGACGAACTCGGTGAGTTGGCCCGCTATCTCGAAACGGCCATGCGGAAGATGGCTGATGTCGGAGCCCCGATGGTGGCCGGCAGCGCCCAGTTGCCTCAAGCGACAGCCCATCTGCTCGATCTGAACAAAATGACGGAAGCGGGCACAATGGAAGTGATGCGCTTGACCGAGATCATTCAGGATAACCGAGCCATGGCCGCCAAAGAATTTGCCTCGGTGGTTTCGACATTGGAAGCAGTCGATTGTAAGACTCTCGCAGCGCGTCTGGGTAAGACTGCTAGCGAGTTGGCGCAGGACGACAAACATCTGATGGACATTATGACGGCCCTGTCGTTCCAGGATCTTGTCGCGCAACGGGTGAAGAAGCTTGTCACCATCGTCGAGGACGTCCAGTGTAAGCTCGTCGAGCTGGTGGTCGTGTTCGGTCTGAAACAGGAGAGCGCTACGCCCGAGACTCAAGGGAAGGCCGGTGAAATGCTCAAGCAACTGGAAGCATCCAAGTCAACGGCGATCAAGCAGGATCTGGCGGACGAATTGCTGTCAGAGTTTGGATTCAAATGAGTTTCATCCAGCTGGGAGCGAGATGAAACGGTCTGGCTGGTCTATCTGGTTTGTTTAGTTTATTTGGTTTGTTTGGCTGAATGAAACTAACCGGATGAATCAAATCAACCAAATAAACAAGACAAACCAAACAAACCAAATGAACAGGGTTTAGACTAAATTGGATATTGCAACAATCGTCGGAATTGTTCTCGCCCTCGGGTCGATCATTGGCGGGCAGATCCTTGAAGGCGGCCATGTCGGCTCGATCATGCAGCTCACCGCCTTCATCATCGTGATGGGCGGAACCATCGGAGCGATCTGCGTTCAGAATCCGCTGTCAGTCGTGCTGAAAGGGGTGTCCTTGTTGAGTCTTGGGATCATGGATCCGAAGCATGACAACAAGGGAATCATCACGACGATCATCGATTTGGCCAATGTGTCCCGCAAGCAAGGGTTGCTCGCGCTTGAGGGTAAGCTCAAAGATATCCATGACCCGTTTTTCAGGAAGGGTGTGCAATTGATCGTGGATGGGACAGATCCGAAGGTCGTGCATGAAATTATGGAGATCGACGTCGAGCATCATGAGGAGGAAGGGATCAGCGCAGCAAAGGTCTGGGAGTCCGCAGGCGGGTATGCACCCACCGTCGGAATCATCGGCGCGGTACTCGGTCTGATTCACGTGATGGAGAATCTGGCCGATCCCTCCAAGTTGGGCGGTGGCATCGCCGTCGCGTTTGTGGCGACCGTCTACGGAGTCGGGGCGGCCAATCTGTTGTTTCTTCCTCTTGCCGGAAAGATGAAGTTCAAGCTGAAGGAAGAAGCGGCTTCGCGCACGATGATCATCATGGGTCTCGTCGGTCTCGCGCAAGGCGAGAACCCGCGCCTCTTGCAAGAAAAACTTGAAGGCTATCTGCCGGAATCGGAACGGACGAAGGAAGAGAAGAAGTAGGGATACAGGGGTAAAGGGGATAAGGGGTACAGGGGTTAAGGGGGTAAACGGGATAAGGGGGTAAGGGGGCATGGGGGTAAATTGGGGTAATAGGGGCAAGGAGGCGGTAAATTCTACTCCGAATACCCCGCTACCCCTTTTATCCCTTTACCCCTAGTATCTCCTTATCCCGACTACCCCCGCATCCCGCCCCATTACCCCGTTTACCCCCATATCCCTCTACCCCGGTACCCTGTACCCCTTCTGCGCTATGAGTAAGAAAAAACACGAGGAACATGAAAACCACGAACGCTGGCTCGTGTCCTACGCGGACTTCATCACGCTGCTCTTTGCCTTTTTTGTCGTGATGTATTCGATCTCATCCGTGAACGAAGGCAAGTTCAGAACGGTGAGCGATTCGATTAAAGCGGCGCTCAATCCTGTCGTCAGCCCCTCGAGTATTCTGAAGCCCTTCGCGATTGGAGAGAACAGGGCTTTGTCGTTGAAGCCGACCATTGAAGAGGCAAAGGAACCGGCGGTGCGGCGTCTCCGCCAGATCATACGATCTCTCAAGAATGAAACCCATTTAGAAATCGTTCAACTGAAAGAACTCACGAACGGAGATATCGTCTTGATGTTGCCGGATACGGTGTTGTTTCGCGCTGGAGAAGCTACTCTTCGGTCCGAGGCCCGTCCATTCATCCAGGCGATCGGTGAAGTGCTGATGGAGCTGGACCGTCATGTGCGTGTCGAAGGGCATACCGACAATGTGCCGATTGCCACAATGCAATTCCCATCGAACTGGGAGCTGTCCGCCACCCGCGCCGTGGCGGTCGTACGAAGCTTGAGCGAACAGTATGGGGTACCGTCTGAAAACCTGTCAGCCGTTGGATACGCAGATTCCCATCCCCGGACGGACAACCTGATACCGGAACATCGGGCACAGAATCGCCGGGTGGAGATTGTCGTGTTGGAGCGCAAGCAGGCTCCGTATCCTCTCGAACAGGAAGAGGAACGGACGGCTCTTGAACTATTCGCGAACCCCCCAGTGGGTGGGGACGGAGTGGTGCCGAAGGATTCCCCTTCTACGCCGCCGCCATCGCCCCTCCCCAGACAGTGAACTACTCTGAACAGGATAACGCCGTATGCTCAAGTAGCGACAAGGAACAACCGATAACGAACTAGATAGGGAATAACGGAGTGAACGGTAACGACTCAGGTAGATAGACTAAAGGTATTCAGGCTGAAGTGTTCGGAATTCCGACCTTCAACCTTCAGCCTATGCCCGTAGCCTTCAGCCTGAACACCTGAGCAGATAGGATAAACGGGAACAGCGTCAGGAGCGAGTAACGCAGATGGACACAAATTCAAGACAATATGAACCGGAGGGTGAATTGACGATCTTTGAAGCCGCTTCATTCAAAGAATCGCTGACCCAATTGATTGCGAACGATGGGCTTGTCTGCATGGACCTAAAAAAGGTCACGCTCGTGGATACAGCGGCAATTCAACTAATGTGGGCTGCTCGGAAACTTGGACGGATCCTCGTCACCGGCATCCCGCAAGAGCTACAGACAAAGCTGACTCAGCTCGGGTTCTCAGAGCCGCTCAGCGAATAGCAGTACGTGAAACGTTTCAAGTTTCATGTTTCTGGTTCCAAGTTTTCAGAGACTGTTTCCGGACAACATGAAAACTGAAACTAGAAACCAGAAACTCCGAGTCCTGACGAACGACGCTTCACGCGACAGCGAGGCGAGTGAACTCGTCAGCCTAAAAGCGCAGCAGCAGGCATGGGAAGCATTTGCCGCCTGTGCCGTATCCATCATTCCGGTCTTGAAGAAACAAATGGAAGCCGTGACTCAACAGACGGAACGGGCGGCGATGGATTTAATGGTGCACATCAGCGCTCTAGCTTTGCCGGGTACGGCGTCAAGTCCCGCGGACACATCGGCCAATCTGTCTAAGATTGTGGTGGCGATGCAATTTCAGGACATCACCCAGCAAAAATTAGAGCATGTCACTCAGGCCTTGGATCAATGGCACAAGCATCTCCATGCCTTGTTGAAGGGGCCGCAGGACGAAAACGCCAAACAGGAAATCGCGACGCTGCAGCGGCTTGAAGAGAGCTATACCATGGAAGAAGAGCGCCGTCTCCATGCGGCCGCCCTTGCCCCCGATTATCAAGAACCAGTGCCGATCGAAACGGAAGAGACAGAAGCGGAGTCAGACTCAGTCACGCTGTTTTGAAGCGTGAAGCGTCAGACGAGATGAGAAAGACGCGTGAGGCGTCCGAATCCGGAAACGAACGACGCTTCATGAGATACGTGTCACGTTCTGCCGCGCTTCACGCTTCACGAGCGACGTTTCACGCAGAGGACGCGTCACGGTTTGCTAGTACGCCGTTTATAGTTGGAGGAAGTGATGATCAAGACAGCACTAATCGTCGACGATTCGCCCACCATGCGACAGATGGTGGCGTTCACACTCACCAATGCCGGCTTCAACGTATTGGAAGCCGAAGATGGGAAAGACGCGGTGACGAAGGTCGCCGGTGGGCCCAAGATAAACATCGTCGTCACGGACCTGAATATGCCGAAGATGGACGGAATCAGTCTGATCAAGGAACTTCGCAAGATGGCAGCGTTCAAGTTTACTCCGATTCTGATGCTCACGACCGAATCGGCGGCAGACAAGAAGCAAGCAGGCAAAGACGCTGGCGCGACCGGATGGATCGTGAAACCGTTCAACCCTGAGGTGATGTTGAAGATCATCGCCAAAATATTGCCGGCATGAAGGCAAGTCAAATGTCGACATGTCTGAAGGTCTTCAAGTCAGAAGACTTGATGACGTTCGGACGTGATAACTTGAGGACGGTCTGAGCGGAGAAAAGACATGAGCAACGATTTCTCTCAATTTCAAGAGGCTTTTTTCGAAGAGGCTGGCGATCATTTGGCCATCGTCGAAGAAGGATTGCTGGCGCTCGAGCAGCATCCAGACGACTTGGATCTGTTGAACAAAATTTTCCGCTCGGCTCATTCCATCAAGGGCACCAGCGGCATGTTCGGGTTTAATGCCGTCGCGCAGTTTACCCATAAGATGGAGACCCTGCTCGACCTGCTTCGCAACGGGCAGAAAGTCGTCACCCTGGAGATTGCCGATCTTCTGCTCAAATCGACCGACTGTTTGAAGACGCTGATCGATGCAGCCAAGACCGGCTCGCCGGTCGACGGCGATACTGTCCAACGGCTCACGGTAGAACTGGCCACGGCGAGCAACACCAAGGTTGAGGCCTCAGCCCCTCCTTCTACCCCCTTACCCCTCACGCCTAACCTCTCTCGCTGTTTTCACATCGCCTGGACACCGCCGGAATGGCTCTTTCAACGCGGACTCGACCCGCTGCAAATCTTCAAGGAGCTGGCCAACCTCGGGACATTATCACAGGTTGCTGTCGACACATCGAAACTGCCGGAATTGGTCGCGATGGATCCTGAGAAATGCTATCTCGCCTGGACTATGAAATTGGAAACCGTCAAGGACCGTCAGGTGGTGGATGCGGTATTTGAGTTTGTGCGCGAGGACAGCAAGCTTGTCATTGAGGAGCGTGAATCGTTAAGCGTGAAGCGTGAAGCGCCAGAATCCGGACGGGAATGTGAAGCGTTCGAATCCGGAACGAAAACCGCTTCACGCGAGACGAGCGCCGTCGACGGCGCTGAGCCCAAGCCCCTCGGAGAGATTCTCGTCGAGTCTGGGATTGTTTCGCGCGAAACGCTCGACCATGCGCTGGCGCAGCAAAAGCGAGTCGGTCAGATTCTCATAGAGCAGCACGCCGCTACGCCGCAGCAGGTTGAGCAGGCATTGCAAAAGCAGAAGCAGCAAGAGTCCGCCTCCCAATCGAAGAAAACCGATACCGCCTCGATCCGTGTGGATACGGCGAAGATCGACAAACTGATCAACCTCGTCGGTGAATTGGTCATCACTCAGTCGATGTTGAGCGATTTAGGCTCCCGGTTCGAAATGAGCCAGATCTCTGTGTTGCTTGAGCGGATGGCGCAGCTGGAGCGCAACACGCGCGAGATTCAGGAACGAGTCATGGGCATCCGCATGTTGCCCATCGGCACCGCCTTCAGCCGTTTCCCCAGGCTGGTCCGCGATCTTTCTGCCAAAGCCGGAAAAAAGATTCAACTCGTCCTTTCAGGCGAGGAGACCGAACTCGACAAGACGGTCATCGAATCCATCGGAGATCCTTTGATCCACCTCGTCAGAAACTCAGCCGATCACGGACTGGAACCCCCGGAAGAGCGCCTTGATAACAATAAGCCGGAGCTGGGCACCATCCGGCTTAACGCCTTCCACGAAGGCGGCAACATCTGTATTACTGTCGAGGACGATGGGCGCGGGCTGAATCGTGACAAGATTCTCGCAAAGGCCGTCAAACAGGGCTTGATTGCAGAAAATGAAAAGTTGTCCGACGACCAGATCTGGCCCTTGATCTTCAAGCCTGGATTTTCCACGGCGGAGAAGGTGACGGACGTTTCGGGCCGCGGTGTCGGGATGGATGTCGTCAAGCGCAACATCGAAGGGCTTGGCGGTACCGTCAGCATCAAAACGGCGCTGGGGAAAGGCACGGTTTTTACCCTCAAGCTCCCGCTGACCTTAGCCATTATCGAAGGGATGACGGTCCGGGTCGGCAAAGACACCTATATCGTGCCGCTCTTGTCCATCCTGGAATCAATCCAGCCGAAGGCTGAGGTGATGAAGACCGTCATCGGCAAAGGCGAACTCATCAACGTGCGCAGCACCTACTTGCCTATGATGCGACTGTACGATGTCTTTTGCCTGCAGCCGGAATATACCGATCCCACCAAGGCGATCCTCTTGATCCTTGAAACTGAGGGGGAGCGGGTCGCAGTGATGGTTGATGAAATCCTTGGCCAGCAGCAAGTCGTGATCAAGAGTATGGAGCAGAACTTCCGAAAAGTCGCCGGGGTCGCGGGCGCCACCATCTTGGGCGACGGGACAGTCGGCTTTATTCTGGATGTTCGAGGGCTGCTGGAAATGTCGCGACAATCCATGCTGGTGGCGGCGTGAGGCAGGCGAAGAAGTTCTGAGTTCTAAGTTCTGAGTTAGAGGCGGATCGGAAATTCGAGACGGGAGCAAATTCGAGGTTTTTGGAACTTCGAACCCAGAACTTCGAACTTCCCGTCCCGCACACCACTCATAAGGGAGGACCCAATGGCCGCAGCAACGCTTGAGACCGCGACGAAGGAACTCAATCAGCAAATCGGACTCACCACGGACGGGAGCCAGTACCTCACGTTTCAACTCGGTGAAGAACTCTATGGCGTCGATATTCTCCGTGTGCAGGAGATCAAGGGCTATACGACCGTAACCAAGATCCCAAACACACCGCCGCACATCAAGGGAGTGCTCAATCTCCGGGGCACGATCGTCCCAATTGTCGAGTTACGCACCAAGTTCGGCATGCCGACGATCGACTATACGATGTTTACGGTTATCGTGGTCGTGGTCGTGCAGGACCGGATTATGGGACTTGTGGTGGATTCCGTGTCGGATGTCCTCAACATCAGCAAAAAAGACATTCAGGCGCCGCCAGAGTTCGGCGCCAAGGTGGATGTGAGTGTCTTAACCGGTATCGGGAAATCGGGTGACAAGCTAGTGGCGCTTTTGAATATCGATCGGCTGCTGACCGAGAGCGAGATGCAGGAAGCAGCGTCAGTCGCCGATGCGTGAGGTATTATTTGTCACTCGCATAAGGCGAAGCGCGTAGCGTCAGGATTAACTAATTGGAGGAACGAAACATGGTGACCTGGTTTGGGAATTTGAAGACGATGTGGAAGCTGATACTGGGCTTCGCGCTGACGGGGGTGTTCGTAGCGGTGATGGGGGGAATCATCACTCAGGGAATTACGTCAATTCGTGAACAGTTGCGGGTGGTTTATGAAGATTACACCGTCGCCGGAACAGACCTCGCCCTCGTGGCGAGCAACCTAAACCGGACAAGGACCAACGACTTTCTGGCGCTTGATGCCTCCACGGTAGAGGACTATAAGAAAATTGTGTCGCGCGATGGTGAGATCACAGAGTCGGTTAAAAAGCCGCTTGAAGCCTATGCAGCGACAGTTCTTCGGATATCAAAATCCGGCAGAGATGAGGCGAAGGATCTCCAAAAGTTTCGTGAGGCCTATGCGGCATACGTTGAATCAACAAATCTTTTGTATGAGACGATCCAGCAATCCTGGAACGCACCGACGAATGCGGAAATGGAGGCGCTACGCACCAAGGCTCGCACCATTTCGATTAAAAATGCTGGCCCGAAAATGGAAACGACGATACTTGCCTTGAATGAGTTGGTTGCCACGGTCAAAGAGGTGGCCAAGGACATGAATGACGCTGGGACTGCGACGGTAACGAGTACAATGCTCACCCTGACAGTCGGCACAACGGCGGTGATTCTCCTCGGGATTTTCATGGGCTGGCTGATTGCCCGCTTTATATCCCGTAACTTAGCCAATGTGGTCAATGCAGCCCAGACCCTCGGCGGCGGCGACCTGAAGGCGCGGTCGTCAGTGGCGACAAAGGATGAAGTAGGCGTCCTGGCCCAATCCTTCAACGAGATGGGTGACAAGTTGCAGGCGAATATGATGAAGGAGCGGGAACAGGCGGCGAAAATGGAGCAGTTTATGGTGGAAGCGAAACGCGTGCTAGGCAACCTGGCCCAAGGAGATCTGACGGATCAGATGACGAGTGTCTGTGACGGCGATCTCGAGCAGATCAAGGTCAGTCTCAACAGCGCGATGACCAATCTGACGACCACCCTCACGACCGTGCGCGAAGCCGCGTCGAGTGTCAC
>NEWR02000007.1:34752-160931 GCA_002869885.2 Nitrospira sp. CG24C | reverse complement strand
GGGACTGCGCCCAGCCAGACGGCTGCATTTCTGGCGGCGCTCGCCGTTGCGGGTTGGGCCTTCATCGGTTTCGATGCTTGCTCCACCATTGCGGAAGAAACCCACAACCCCAAGCGGATGGTCCCACGCGCGATCTTTTTGTCCCTCTCCATGGTGGGCGGGGTGGTGCTCTTCAATTCCGCCGCCCTGACCTTGAGCTTCAATCGAGACACACTGGTGAATACCAGTGCCGCGTCCGATCCCGTCACCCCTGTGATAACCAGCAGCTTTGGAGCTTGGGCTGAAACACCGTTTCTGGCGATCGTCATGGTTGCGTTTCTGGCTTGCGGAGCCTCCATGGTGCAATACACGTCGCGTATCGTGTACTCCATGGCCCGCGAGGGCAATATGCCCACGATGTTCAGCCGGGTGACAACCTCCAAGATTCCACGCAATGCGGTGATCTGTGTGGTGTTGCTGGCGGGCCTCGGGCTGCTGTTCGGGCTGAACGATGGAGCTGTGGCCACGGTGATCGCCTTCGGCACAGGCGGGCTGTACGCGATGTTCGCCATGACCACCGGGGTCGGTCTCTATACTCGCCTCACAGGCCGCTGGAACCCGGCGCTGGGTGAGCTGAAGCTGGGCATCTGGGGATTGGTGATCAATGTGGCAGCCTTCCTCTGGTCGCTGTTTGAATTCGTCAACATCTCCTGGCCGCGAGCCTATGCTGTGTCACCCGATGCGCCTTGGTGGCAGCTCTGGGCCGTGCCTCTGGTATTGGGGAGTATTCTAGGTGTCACTACGCTATATGTGCTGATCGGCAAAATCCGCAGGGATTGATTGAAGGAATTACTCTCCCTCACCGAATGCCTTGCCGCGTGCACTCAGAAACGCACCTTGCTGATGGGACGCCCGGTGAGATATTGTTCAAAAGAATTCAATGAAGAGCTCATCTGATATGAGCGGGGGATGGCTGCGACTATACCTCCGGCGATTTCTAACCCACGCTGCTTTGTTAATTGGCAGTATCATATTGGCAATGGCGCTTCCATCTCACGCGGTAGCCGTAGAGTCGATTCCAGAGTTTTTCCCACTTCGTCCATTTAGTTTTGACGTTTCATTTAATCAGCGAACATTTGCGCCACAGACCAGAGTCATTGCTGCCCAGGCTGGACTCACTGCCTTTCGCTACGGCAACCTTGAGGTGAGAACAGTCTATCAATACTATAGTCAGCATACCCCTACATTTATTACTGACCAAAATTCTTTGTATCTGAATCCCCGCTGGAATAATTTCATCGATATCTTGGATTTTCCAAAAGACTACCCGATAAATCGGATGATTCGACATGTGCTCTTTGGGCCGTTAGAAGACCGGGCGGTGCCATATCTTGGAGCACTCGTTGGAGGAACGATTCCGGGGCGAGACGCTAATTCTCCAGGTTATCTCTATGGAGGCCAGGTAGGAGTACGATTTCCTGTGGCGCAAGGATTTTCGGTCGATATAGGGCTCCAATACACACGACTTGAAATTGATTTCAAGGATAAATCTAACTTGTCAGAGCAATGGCTTTTTACAACCGGAGTTCGATTCTAAACTTATGATTGTTGGTAGATCCATCATACGCTTACGATCGCATACACAGAAACTGCGTCGTCGGCTGAAGGACTTTAGCTCACAAGGCATCGTCTCATTCCTGATCGCACTCGGATTCTTTCTGCAAGGATGCGGACTTGTCTTCGATGCTGTGGAACTGGTACAGCCTCTTGCATTCGATGAAATGTCTGCTATCTGCTCACGAGGGCAGTTGCGTGTTGGGATTTCCGTTGAACCGTTTCGTCCCTTTGTGTTTCCAGCTGTTTTCACCGATGAAGGGGTTCGTGTCACAGGCCTCGATGTGGAGCTGATCCGTGAGGTGGCCGACGCTCTGACCATATATTGTGGCGGTCAGAAACCCATCGTTCCTACATTGCAGCTCACCAGGTTCCGTGACCTCTTCATCGAGATGAATGAAGGGCACCTCGATCTTTTTGTCTCATCTATCGGTGGGAATGTTCCTGGCGCAAGACCTGCCGGCCTGTGGTACTCAATTCCGTATTTTCATAACGGCGGCATCGGGGCCATCATCCAAAAACCGGAAGTGGCGGAGCGAGTCTGGGAACAGTTTCGAAAGCAGGCTGGAAATTCCGATACGTTGTCGGTAATTCAGGCAGGGCTTTCTGGGTTGACCGTTGCCGCTCAGAAGGGAAGAACATCTCAACTATATGCACAAGCCAATCTTAAAAATATCCTGTTGCTGATATGCGATTCGCTTCCTGCTGCGGTGGAGACGAAAGATCCGAGCATCGACGTGATTTTGACCAATTACTCCATTCTCGATTATGTGACAAAGCATGTCTGGCCAGACTGGCGCCTCCTCACAAGGAATGATGGAACGCCCTTGCTCCTGACGCAAGAACATTTCTCTATTGTCACAGTTGAAGAGAAAAGGCGACTACAGTGGTTCCTCAATAATCTGTTGTATCGATTGGAAGAATCAGGGCGGTTGGAACAGATGCGCAGGCGTTGGTTGGAAGAAACCTATGCACCGACTCGACGGGCGACCACAGAAGGCTTGCCGTTTGAAGTCTCGAAAGTGCCGGAACATTATGATCAGGGACAGTGTCGTTTGACGACCGAAAAGTGAGCAAGAAAGAAATACTGATGAAGTCTCGGGTACTTCTGTTCATATCCCTGAGCCTCGTGCTTTTTCTTGTGTGGGCAAGTATTGGCTTGGCGCAGGTACTACGTGAAGAAACCGAAAAAACAGCCCAGTATTTAGCAACGCTGCTCAATGTTGGACGCCTCATCGTCGATCGCAATCAAAAGCTTATTGATGATCCCCAGAAAGGCGATAAGGGATTTACGCCAGAGGTATTTGAGCGGCAGGTTCTTGATGAGTTTCTCCGTCAGACAAACATAGATCTGAAGCATCTCTCCTCGCATCTTCCTTCTCTCGCGAAAGAATTGTTACCGACTCTGCTTCAGTCGAGCAAGGAGGTGGTGGCTGATGCACAACTCGTCATCAACCAAAGAGGCATTGGGTATAAGAATTTCATTCCGGCCACCTTTGGCAGCCAGGCCGCTCGAAAGTTCTCCAACCGCTCTCACGTGAAGATAAAACAAACCACGCTCAATCCGAGGAATTTGAAAAATGCGCCTGACGCATACGAAGAAAACGTATTGAGACGGCTGGCTACTCAACCGGCCTCAAACATCCCCATCACCGAATGGATTGATAATGAAACGACCTTGAGGGCATTAACCCCGATTTATTATTCGCAAGACTGTCTGGCCTGTCATGGCAGCCCCAGAGGTATCTTGGATATTTCAGGCTATCCACGTGAAGGCGCCCAGGAAGGCGATCTTGCCGGTGCGATCAGTGTTCAGATTCCAGTGAGCAGGAGCAGATAACGAATGGCTTCTAGCGCATGGCACGAACAAAGAAAGTCCTGGCTATTCTGCACCTACTATCGGCCACAAGCCATACGCCAAATGCTCTTTTCTTCAGACGAGCGACGCTTCACGCACAAGTGTTCACGAATAATGCTGGTTAGGGCTTTCTCCGGTTCGGCAAATGGCCTGAGCGCACCTGGCAGGCCAATACATCCATGATTACGCGAGTGGAGATCAGGGCAGTGATCTCGGCTGAGTCGTAGGGAGGCGAGCACTCCACAATTTCCATTCCGGCAATCGGCTTACTATCCGCGATGACTTGCAGAAACTTCAGCACTTCACGCGGCAAGAACCCGCCAGGCTCAGGCCAGCCGGTTCCAGGCACGAAGGCGGCGTCCAGACAATCCACATCGAAACTCAACCAGACGGCGTCGACGCCATCCCAGGCCACTTCGAGCGCTCGCTTCGCGGCATTCTCAATTCCCATCTCTACACAATCGGTGACGGTCATGATGGTGGTTTGACGTTCACGTCCGGACTTCACCCCGGGCCGTGGCGCCTGCCAACCACCGATCCCGATCTGCACGAGATTTTTTGCCGGCACATTGGGAATGTTCGTCGCGTGAAACCAAGGTGTGGTGTGCATACGTTCGTCAAGATCGGTCTCTTGTGTGTCCACATGCCGGTCAAAATGAATGATGCCGAGCTTACCTCCATTGAGATTCTCGGCAATTCCCCGCACGGTTGCGAAGCCAAGGGAATGGTCACCACCGAGCACCACGGGAAAGGCCCCACTGGCGTAGACGTGCGAAACACCCTTACTGACCTGATCGAAGGTCTTTTCAATGTTGCCGGGAATGGTAAACACATCGCCGAGATCGCACATGGAAATGGATTCGCGCAGATCCACGCCGAGCTCGAAGCTATAGGATCCATAGAGAGCCGAGATCTTACGAATACCCTGAGGGCCAAACCGCGTGCCGGCCCGATAGGTTGTACCGCCATCGAATGGCGCTCCGAGAATGGCCACGTCGTACTGGCCGCATTTGCGCACATCTTCGATGTAGGGGGCTTTGACAAAAGTATTGATTCCGGCGAAGTGGGGGAGCTCTCCTCGGCTAAACGTGGGAATCCTGCGGTCCTTAATGGAATCCGCGCCTGGCAGGCCCAATTCAAGACCTCGAGCTATTTCTTCCTCATACTTCGTAGTCGGCAGCAGCGCCTCAGCTTCGACTGCGTATTTCGCCTCCGGACCATAGTTGTCGTGTAGGGGGACCTCGCCTCGATATTTCTGTTCTTTAGCCAAACCGCCACCTCCTTACACCCGCTTTTGCAGGGGGCTGAAAAAAATCGCTCTCAAAAAGCGTGAAAGGTAAAACGTAAAAGGTGAGATGTTGGATTGCCGAGCAGTATTCTTCCGAAACATTTCTCGTTTTACGTTTCACTTTTCACGGATCGCTGAGCAGTTTTTATGAGCGGGATTTTAGGAGGGCAGGGAATGGAAAGTCAAACGAAACTAGCCGGCATTGGAGCGCGTTTTCAGTTTCTTGAAATATGGGCAACTGAAAAAAGTTCAGCCGATTGATGCTTGACGGAAGACGTGAATCGTCTGAGAATACGACCTACGCTTGTCCGATATGAAAATCAAAGAGCGGATTCTCGATCGGTGTCTGTACGCATCCTGAAAGGAGGTTCTGATGGCGAAGAATAAGATCACAGCAGGAAGAACCAAGAAGTCCGGTATTCAGGCTATTCTAAAGCGGAGCGCGGTTCCCGATCGCCTCGATTTGCGCGACAGATTCTATCAGCCGCCGGTCGCAGTGGTGCCGAACGTGACGCTTGATCCGAAGACCAACATTCCCGTGCTCGATCAGAGACAGACTAACGCCTGTACAGGCTTCGCCCTGGCAAGTGTCGTGGCTCATTTGCAACAAACCGCGAAACGTAAGCAGATGGATTGTCGCGTGTCCCCCTACATGCTGTATTCGATGGCGCGACGCTACGATGAATTTCCCGGCGCCCCGGACGTCGATACTGGATCGAGTCTGCGCGGCGCCATGAAAGGTTGGTACAAGCACGGCGCCTGCGCGGACAGGCTCTGGACCTCGGAACAGATGCCGACAGACCACGTTGCAAAATGTTCAGACGACTGGTGGCTTGATGCTGTGCGGCGGCCTTTGGGGGCCTATTACCGCATCGACACAGGGTCTATCACCGATATGCATGTCGCCCTCAACGAGATCGGCATTCTCTATGCCAGCGCGGTCTGCCATTCAGGCTGGGATGATGGATTCTCTAAGAAATCGCAGACCAAAGGCGGACTCTGGGCGATTCCACATCGGAAGGCAAGCCTGAGCGACGGTGGCCATGCTTTTGCGATCGTCGGCTATAACCAGGTGGGATTCATAGTGCATAACTCGTGGGGATTAGGTTGGGGTGCCAAGGGTCGCGCAGTATTACGGTATGAAGACTGGCTCGACAATGCGATGGACTGTTGGGTGGCACAGCTGGGGGTGGTGACTGAACAGCATCTGACGATCGCCCAGTCTCCGACGTTGCGTCTGGAGTCCGGCAAAGTGCAGCTCGCCGGCGAGTCTTCGTTACGCAGACGCGAAATCAGCCCCTTCATCATCGACATGGAGAATAACGGGAGGCTCAGCAACACCGGCGTTTTTCGTACACAAGACTCCGACATCGAGGCGCTGGTTACGCACCATCTCGGCATGGCTCGGACGGCATGGGGCCTGGGCAAGAACGATCCTGTGGATATCGCCATCTATGCACATGGCGGTCTTACGTCCGAGGACGATGCGGGAGAAACAGCAGCAAAATGGATACCGGCGTTGTACGAACAGAAGATTTTCCCTATCTTCCTCATGTGGGAAACAGACCTCTGGTCCACGCTAACAGGGCGCCTTGAGGATATCTTTAAAGGCCAGCCGCGTCCCACCGGCGGGTTCCTCGACGGCGCCAAGATTTGGTTGAATGAACGGCTCGAAAAACTATTGGCCAGGCCTGGGACGGCGATCTGGAGCGAGATGAAACAGAATGCGGATGCGATCTCCAATACGGCAGAGAGTGGAGGTATGAAGCTCTACAGGGCCTGCCAACGATCACCGTACTTTGCCGATCTGTCCAAGGTGCGACTGCATCTCGTCGGCCATTCTGCCGGATCGATCCTGCATAGTCATGTCGTCCATCGGTTGGGTGGGCAGGGATGGACGTTCGAAAGCGTGAACTTTATGGCGCCGGCGGTACGAGTGGATCTGTTCGAGGAAACGGTCGTGCCAGCCATTAAGAGTGGCAAGGTCAAGCGCTTTAACCAGTTCCATCTATCCGACGACATGGAACAGAAGGACCCGACCTGCAAACCAATTCTTGGCTACAGTCGCTCGCTGCTCTATCTGGTGTCGCAGTCGCTCGAACAAGGACGATCGACACCGATACTCGGCCTTGAGAAATATTTCAATGACAAGATTGCATCGAAGAATTTACCAAACGTCTATACTTGGGCTGCTCCCGGCAAAGAATCGAAAAGTACGACACATGGCGATTTCGATGACGACCAGGTGACGATGGCGAGCGTGATTACGCTGATAAAGGGAACGTAACCACTCAGGGGTTCAGGCTGAACACCTTCAGCCTATCACCTGAGTCGTTATAAGGGACACGCGGTCCAAGGGAGCATGACGTAACCTGGAGGGAGAGTATGGCAATGGTACAGATACAGTGGCTTGGTTTCCCTGCCCTGGGGCTCTGTCTCTTGTTGCAAGGTTGCGCAGTCTGGTCTTCCGACTTGCAATATCATCTTGCGCTGGAAACGGATCATGCCGTTCTGAAACCTGACTGCACCGTGGTGTTGAAGTCTGTGGTGGACGATGTGCTGAAGGGAAATAATGGTCCGTTGGGAGACCATTCCGGAACTATTCGCGACTTCCAAATCGCACTTGAGCGTCAGCTTCATCAAACAGTGAAGAATCTGGCCTGTTACAGAGACGACACGACGACCCCTCTCAGCAAGAGGTCGGTCAAATGGCTTGCTTCCTATGCCTATGAAACGACGGACCCGGATCAGGAACTGCGGCGTTTTGAGGAGTATCTGAACTCCAGACAGTTTGCGCAGGAACTAATCCTGAAGGTACCGGTCGTTGCAGATGAACGGCAGGGGGAAGTCGAAGGGCTTATGTGGGATGAAGGATCCTGCGACCGCCGTTCGCAGTGGTTCGGGAATCCAGAAGCGAAAGAAGGGAGCCTGTGCTCAAGCAGGTCCAGGCCCCTGTACAAGATCCTTTCGTACAAGAATGAGAAAGATAAACACCCCTATCAGGCTGATCAGGCGAAGGATCTTCTCAGTAGACTGCTTTCCAGAGTGAAGGATGTGCGTGCCGATAAGGCGCGCAACGTTCGGTTTTTCGTATTGGGATATGAAATTCCCTGGGACGAAGACGATACGCTGATTCGCTATGGGATGCGGTTTTATTTCATCGATACGCTCACATTGGGGGCAAGCGCCTCAGATCCGAGTGTGACAACAATCGAATACCTCGGCTATGAGTTGGACTATGCCAACGAAGCCACGCCTCAGCCCGTTCTCGCGCATAACAAGAAAGGCGGTGTGCCCGGCAAAGACGAGGGGCCGGACGCACAAGACATCACGGATGCGAAGACCGACGCACCCCCGCTTTCCACCACTCGGCGCATACTCTATTGGACCGGCTATCCCTTTGCCGTGGCCATCGGGGTCAAGAATGCCGCCTTTGAGTTGGCCAAAATACCCTTCAGCACTGTCGCAGGCATCCTGTCTGGACGGGACAATCCCCTCTTCTATCCGGCACAGAACATTCGGACGGCATGGAATGCGCTTGAAGTGGAGGTTGGACATCGGCCCCACTACTATTTCCTGCCGGGCCTGGTGAACCTCATCAGCGAAGTGCCGTTCGTCGGGCAGCTCTTTCAGTTCAACACAGGCCCCAAATACATGGATTGGGATTTTGCGCCAGAGCCTGGCCGTACCCGTGAAAAGATTTTTCTTTCACGTGGGATTTACGGCGGTGACAAATGGGGACAGGACACAGGACTGTGGGCCTCGTGGGCCAAAGCGGCCTATCCGGACTACGACGTGTATAGCCCTCCCTATCGCCATGGGACGATCACCGACGTTTTGTGGTCGATGCTTAACCTATCGCATGGGCCGGGCTATAACGAGGCGGCCTACATCATGCGTCATGCGGGGCAGGCGGATCGGCTGTACCTATCCGGTCACAGCGGCGGCGTGCAGCGGAGCGCGAGTGCCTCACGTATCCTCGCAAACCACGGGTATTCTGTGCAGAAGGTGTTTGGGGTGGCCGGTCCTAATGTCGGTCAGGCCTATGTCGATCAACGTTTCCCCAACGCCTTTCATATTTTCCTGAATACCGACAGCGGCGGAGCGCAAGACGTTGTGTCAAAGATCGGGGTCGTTGCCGGCACCTATGCTGAGACGTTGGATATGCTCGCCCTCGGCCCGCCGAAATATATCATCGGGGGCCTTGCGGGCCTGTTTAACGCTCATGCTCAGATGTGGTTTTACGATGTGTTCGATCATTTGGGTTCCCGCAACGCCACGATCTCGGAAATTCGCGGGAAGGTCTCGACCCTTCATCAAACACCGTTCAGACAATCTCTTGCCGAACCGATCGTGTTCGACGCGTATGTGCGAAGCGAGTTTTCCACCGCCTTCCGCCAGGATCTAGAACGGCCCAGCACTGAGATGGATTTTTTGAAAGGCCTCTCGAATAAATGGTTTGCGCTCGACTACTGGGTGCTGCCGGGAAAGAAAAAAGAGGGAGATAGAAAAGATATGGAGATTCATGATTCTAAACAATACAAGGAAGAACGAGAAAGCGCCATTCCCTGGCGACGATTGGGGCACTGAAGGGGATGGAAGGGCACCCACGTTGGTCCTGTGCTCCCGGAACGCGCGCCCTCAGAAGGGCCTCGTTCGACGGCCGCACTTAGACCAACATGAGTGTCCTTCCAAGAGAGAAAAACAAGCGAGCTTGGAAGGGTCAATTAGATGGAATGTGCTCGTTCGACGCGCGCAATCGACGATCAACCAGGCTATCCTTGAAAATAAAATAGGGGAGAAGGGATGGAGCCTGATGATCTTCTGTGCTCGCGCGTTGCGAGAGCACAGGGAGTATTCAGGCCACTCCGGGAGGCGCTGGAGCGATGGGCTCTGCCACCCCGCTCTGCTTTAATTGATTGAATGGGTCTGCATGAATTAGGTGCGGCTGGTTTCGAGGCAATCTATACGGTTCTTCAGGTCAGAGAGGTCTATTTCGAGAGTGTGGCTGTGCTGGATGGCTTGTATTTCTTTGAACTCGTCACGAATTTCTCCGCGCGGTTCTTCTAACTCATGGCACAGAGTGCTGTGGCCTTCTGCAATCCGGCGGATGTCGCTTCTGAGCGCTTCGGATACGACCCTAAAATGACGTTTGATCTCTTCCAGCTGCTGAGCGTTCATGGATCGCTTGTATAGATGGATCTATTTAAAAATGCAACGGGAATTTCCGCCAGCACGACAGAAAATTTTGCTTTTTGAGAGGCGCGGGATAGAATTGATGTCTGTGCCGGTTACGATCAGGCGACTTTTTTAAGAGACTCGTGGTCTTTCGCTTGCATCTTCAGCTCCAAAATGTGCTGCTCGAGTTCGCCGATGCGCCGGCCTCGCTCGGCTAGCTGCAGCTCGACCCCTTGGGGTGTGGTCACGGGGCTTTCAATCGCCTGTAATTTCGAGGTGGCGTCTCTGAGTTCATACCGGGCCTTCTCCAGCATCTGTTCTTTGATGCGCATCATGGCGGTGACGTCGGCGAGCAGCTGTGCGTCCTTGCCGGCGGACACGTGCCTCAGTAGCCATCCGACTGCTCCGCCGATTCCAGCGGCAATGAGCAGGCATCCCAGCATTTGGTTGATGAACATGGTCATAACTCGGGCTGTCCTTTCAATCGTATCTCGATTCGCCGGTTGCGCTGGAGGGCGGCCCGATTCCCCCTCACCGTCAGCGGTCGTGAGTCGCCATAGCCGACGGCAGTGAGCTGATTGCTTAAGCCGTGTTTGCTGAAGTAGCGCCGCACGGCATCAGCGCGGCGTTGGCTAAGTTGAAGGTTATATTCCGGCTCACCGTACTTGTCGGTATGGCCACCGATCTCAATGGCGGTGTAAGGGGATTGTCGTAATTCAGCAGTCAGTTGGTCCAAAGTGGCCAGACTGGCAGGAGTCATCGTTGAGCTCTTCGATTCAAACTCAATGGACGAACGAGTGAGGATCTCATTTAATTTCTTCTGGAGCGAGGCGGGGGAGGCGACAGTCAGCGATGGAACGGCCGGTGATGGGGTTACTGGTAGAGATGGAGCCTTTGGGATCTGGGCCAGCACCAGGGAGGGGGTCTTCGTGACGGAAACTTTCTGGGATAGGACAGCGGGGACGGGGGTCTTTGGTGATGAGGCCATCACCACTGAAGGAGCCTTTGTTGCTGGAGCTTTCTGGGATGGGGCTGTGGGAGAGAGAGCCTTCGTAGACCGACCCGCCATGATTGGACCAGCCAGAATACGATCTTCTAATTCCAGCCCTGTTTGCGTCAGCGGGGCAATAGTTTGTAGCACGGTGGCTTTGGCACGATCGCCGCCGACCTGGCCGCTGACGACGATCGTGCGGCCGTCGATGATGATGGAGCCTCGTTCTTTCATTTGCCCTAAGACAGGGAGGATCTGGGCGACGTTGTCGGCCCAGGCGACAGTCCCCATTCTCGGATCTACTGCTAATTCATCAACGACGTTTCCTGGCGTGGCTCCATAGAGCGCTTGGGCCTGCTGAAGGATTGCGGCCTTACTGGCCTCATTGGGAAGTGAGCCACGCAGGATCAGCATCCCATACTCTACACGCGCATGAAAGTTCGCAGGGATGGGAACGGTCGATGCTATTGGCTGAGAAGCGTGTCGTGGAAGGCAGAGAAAGGCAAGGAGGGCAAATGCAACAATTCCAGCTGCTAAAATCGCTGCACTCTTCATGGATCACCTCTTGGACGAACTGACATCTGCAAGTATCAGTAAAACCTACCACATAAGTGAAAAAATGGTGGCAGGAGCCACTTTTAGCTAAATAATTTTTCAATATCTGAATCTTGGACAGGATACGATCAGAATGTCTGGTTTCCATATGGGATTGAGAGACGCCATCGCAAATCATGTATTCATGAGGTTCGCAACAGCGCTATCTTATGCGGATAGCTCCAACTGGGTTTTGGACAGCAGTTGCACGGGGGAGGCTTCGCGTCGAAAGAAGGGTGTATTATCTATAGTTTCAAATGGTTATGGGAATGGAATCTCTGGTTACGCCCTGAATCAGAGTTGTTCACCGTATTTGCGATAATGCTCTCTTTTGGCTTCATCGATCCATTTGCCCCGCTTGATCCGGTCTGGGGCGGTGTAGAGCTTCTTTGCAATCTCGTCGATATCCTCCGGCTTCCAACGTGCGATTTGAACGAAGGTATACAACCCCATCTTATTCAGGCTTCGCGCAAAGGCAGGGCCGATGCCGTGAATCTTACTCAAGTCGTCTTTCTGTACATTCTTTGCCGCTTTCGTCTGTTCGATCTGTAGGCTCAGCTGACTCCCATTCTGATTGGTCTGGCGAGGGGCCACGGCTTCCTTATCGGCTTTGGTCTTGGTTGGGGCCTGGACTTTGGCTGGGCGTTTTTGAAGACGGGTTTGCTCCTCTTGCTTTTCTTCTGCCAGTTTCACTTGACTGGTCAGTTGTTGTTGCTTTTCGAGTTCTTGAACCTGGCGCTGCAAGGCATGGATCTGTGCGTCTCGCTCATGCAGGAGTTGTTCATCGAGCCGGAGCCGGGCTTGGAGTGTGTCTTGTGTTGCGAGTTGGTTTTGTAACGTGACAATCTGTGCTTCGTGTTGCGTGAGGGCACGGGCATATTTCGTCTCCCACTCAGTCGGTGATGCCTTCTGCTCCTTCAACTGCTCCTGGAAATGTTCGAGTGTATCGATGCGCCGGTCTCGTTCGGCCAGTTGGCTGTCGAGTCGGTGCAGTGCGGCTCGATGCTCGGCCTCTCGATCGGAGAGTTGCACTTCCAGCCAATGGACCCGCCCTTGGGCCGGTTCGAGTTCCTTCAGGCGCGCGCGCAGCAGATCGGTTTCTGAAACGTCGGCTTCCAGTTCGACGATGCGACGTTGAAGATGATGTCGCTCTTGCTCGTTTGATGCGAGTGTTTGCTGGGCAGCTTGGCTAGTGAGATGCAATCGCTGAACTTCTTCCGCCTGTGCAGCTGCGGTAACCGAGTCAGGCTCGCTCGCGCGTCGGCGAGCAGAGGCGTCTTCCGCTTCGAGGACCGTCAGCTTCTGTGAGCGAAGGGACAGCTCTTCTTGAAGCGCCAGAAGGCGGTCGTTTCGTGATGCCAATTCCTGCTGGGTGGATTGGCTGAGCTCTTCCGATTCGATCATCTTTTTTTCGAGCAGCTGCATCGCAGCGGTTTGAACGTTCAGCTCATATCGCGCCTTTTCCAGCATCTGTTCTTTGACGCGTAGGGTGGCAGTCACTTCCGTGAACTGTTGTGTGAGTAGGCTGGCGGACAGATTTCGCAGCAGCCATCCAACCACGACGCCGATGCCCCCTGCAATGAGAAGACAACCAAAAATCTGGCCGATGAGCGTGATCATAGGTCACCAGTTCCTTTTATTCGCAATTCAATACGACGGTTGCGTTGCAACCCGGCCCGCGTCTGCGCCACCGACAGCGGTCGTGAGTCGCCATAGCCGACGGCGGTGAACTGATTGGTCAAGCCGTGACTGATAAAGTAGCGCCGCACGGCTTCAGCGCGGCGGCGGCTGAGTTGAAGATTATAGTCCGGCGCACCGTACTTGTCCGTATGGCCGCCTATTTCAATAGCGGTGTTAGGAGCACGGAGCAAGATCGTAATCAGCTGGTCGAGTGTGGCCCGACTGCGAGGAAGCATCGTCGTGGCGTTCGACTCAAATTCGATGGAGCCTTGCGTGAGGGTCTCATCTAATTTCTTCTGGAGCGTAGGGGAAGGAGCCGTGAGCTGAGCCGCGAGGATATGATCTTCCAGTTTAAGTCCTGTTTGCGTCAAAGGGGCAACGTCTTGCAGCATGGTGGCCTTGGCGCGATCGCTATCGACTCGGCCGCTGAGAACAAGCGACCGCCCATCAATGATGACGGAACCTCGTTCCACCATGCGCCCTAAGATGGGAAGGATCTTGGGAACATTATCGACCCACGCTGCGGGTCCCACGCTCGGGTCCACAGCTAACTCATCGACAACCCGGTCAGGCGTTGCTCCATACAGTTCGTGGGCTCGCTGAAGGATTGTGGTTTTGACAGCCTCACTGGGGAGCGAGCCACGGAGGGTCAGGGTTCCCTTCTCTATATGCGCATGAAAGCTGGCAGGAGTGAGGGAGCTTGAGGCTGTCGATGTCGGAAGATGGCGCGGAATACAGACCGCAGCAATAAAAGTAAGCGCGATAGCGCCTGCGCCTAGAATCGCTCTCCGCATCATGAATCAACTCTCGAGCGGAAGGTAGCTGAAAGTCCTGTGACCCTACCATACTGCACGAGTTCATACCAGACAGTATTTATGAGCCAAACTCGCATAATCGCAGCGCTAACTTATATGAGCACACGTAAGATCCTCGCTTAACCTCAACCTTTACATTAGCCTGATTCATGGGCGATCCGTAGGCTCGCCATTCCCCTTGTAAGGTGTACCCTCATTTGTTATTCTTCGCCCGCCTTCCGAGTCTCATAATATCTCGCGATCGTCTTCAAAGGAGTTTTTATGGCCGGCATTAAGCGGGCATTAATCAGCGTATCGGACAAGACCGGCGTGGTGGAAATGGCGAAAGGGCTTGCGGCCCTTGGGGCTGAGGTTCTCTCGACCGGAGGAACGGCAAAGGCCTTGCGCGAAGCAGGAGTGATGGTGACCGATGTGGCGGCGTACACAGGTTCACCGGAAATTCTCGATGGCCGTGTCAAGACACTGCACCCCAAGATTCATGGTGGCCTACTGGGACGCCGTTCGCTCCCTGCCCATGTCGCGCAGATGGAACAGCATGGAATTGGACCCATCGACGTGGTCGTGGTCAACCTCTATCCCTTTGAGGCGACTATTGCGAAACCGCACTGTCCTTTTGAAGAAGCCATTGAAAATATCGATATCGGTGGACCGTCGATGCTCCGATCCGCAGCCAAGAACCACGAAGATGTTTTGGTAGTCGTAGATCCGACGGATTATCAGCGCGTACTCGATGCCGCGAAGACAGGAATGGTATCGCGTGAGTTGCGTCGTGAGTTAGCGATGAAGGTGTTTCAACATACGGCGCGCTACGACAGTTTGATTGCCGGGTATTTCGAAAAGCAGGTGCAGGGCAGCGAAACTAAATTCCCCCAAATATTGTCGTTGCAGTTCGAACGGGCGGAGATGCTTCGCTATGGTGAAAATCCGCATCAGCAAGGGGCATTCTATCGAGAACTGCATTCGTCCGAGCCGTCGGTCTCCCGTGGAAAAATCCTGCACGGCAAGGCGATGTCGTACAACAATTTCCTCGATGCCAATTCGGCGCTCGAACTGGCAAAAGAATATGACGAGATCGCCGTGGCGATTATCAAGCACAATAATCCCTGCGGTGTGGCATTGGGTGCGACGCCTCTCGAAGCTTATGTAAAAGCCCGTGAGACCGATCCTGTCTCAGCGTTCGGCGGCGTCATTGCATTCAATCGCCCTGTGGATTTGGCCGCCGCAAAAGAAATTACCGCCACGTTTGTCGAAGTGGTGGTTGCGCCGGGATTCGCAGACGATGCGTTGGCAGAGTTAAAACGCAAGAAGGATCTGCGTTTGCTGGATGTCGGGCCGCTCATGAAAGTGAAACAAGAAGGTTTCGATCTTAAGAAGTTGGTGGGCGGATTGATCGTGCAGGATCGGGATCTCGGTGTTTTGACCGATTTGAGAGCGCTCAAGGTACCGACCATGCGGAAACCGACGGACGAGGAATATGCGGCCTGCGCCTTTGCCTGGAAGGTCTGCAAACACGTAAAGTCGAACGCGATCATATATGCGAAGCCGGGCCAGACGGTGGGGATCGGCGCCGGCCAGATGAGCCGGGTCGATTCCGTGAAGCTTGCGGTGATGAAGGCCCAGATGCCGATTAAGGGGTGCGTGATGGCGTCGGACGCGTTCTTCCCGTTCCGGGATGGATTGGATGCAGCCATTCAAGCCGGCATTACCACGGTCATTCAGCCTGGCGGTTCGATTCGCGATGCCGAGATTATCAAAGCCGCAGATGAGCAGGGGGTGGCGATGATCTTGACGGGCATGCGCCATTTCCGCCACTAATTCGGATGTTGAAACGACTCTCCAGCGTCGTTCTCGGCTCGGCAAAATCCTCAACGTAGCCGAGAGGCTACGCCTCCGGTTTTACCTTCGCCTGCGGCCTTGCTGGAAAGCCGTTTGAACATCCTCCGAAGAAAGACCTCAAGCTGAAGGCTACCCTGTGAAAGTTCTCGTTGTTGGCAGTGGGGGACGGCAACCCGCCAACATAAAGTTTTGAACCCATGGGGGTCCTCCTTCTGAAAATTGATATTGTGGGGAACACGAGAACTATTTCACGAGGGGAAGGAGAGGGCCGAAGGCGCAAGGAACAGGCGACCTAGGTCAGACTTCCGATCAGATTCTCGGTAACAACAACATCCGAAATGGGCCGTTCGATTTGATGTTTCACGCGAGGCCCGCCGCGAGAAACGCTTGCACACTAGCATGCCTCCACATAAATAGCCACTCATAGTAATGAGGGGACTGGTTGAGGTGCCCCGTGAGATAACGGACGCCTCAACCTGCCCCGGCACTTCATAGGCTTCGCTTCCCCAGGAGAAAGCACCCCACCCGTTTGGGGAAGTTCTGAGTTATGAGTTCTGGGTTGGCCTACGGCCACGCGAGACGCGGGGCTAGTCTGTCTGGTTTATCCGGTCTATTTGGTTTGTCTGGTTGACCAGATCGGAAATCCCACTAGAGAGACAAAAAAGACCTGAGAGACCAGATAGACCAGAAGAACCAGACAGACCAGGTGAACCCGATGGACGTGGGTGAGATAACGGAATTTATTTCAGAACAGGAGAGATGGTGATCCGTCGAAAGGCTTCCGCATACTGGCCAGCCGGAGCGCTAGCCTTGGGATGGGCGAACACGGCTCGCCAGCGGTTTAATCCAAGGACTCCTTCCCCATAGGGTATCGTGGCCACCTGACTGTGATGCTCCGCGATGGCGGCCATCTTCTTGGCCACATAGCGGTCAATGTACTCAAGGCGATCCCAGATCGCAAAGGGGCCCCAGATTTCGTACGCCCAGAGGCCACCGCTCAGGACGATGCCTGATTTAAGGACACTCTCTCTCGCCAGCTTGCCGGCCAGGCGATGGGCCGGATGCCGGTCGAGTTCCTCATCCAACGTATAGACCTCAGTTGGCTGGAGACGGGTGAGGATCTCGACGAGTCTTCCTGCGACAGACGCGGTATTGATTTCTTCAACCGCATCCGGTTCGTCGAAAAAGATCACGTCTTTCACTCCCAAGACGCCGGCGGCACGGAGAGCCTCTTCTCGTCTCACTTCGGCCATCCGCTGCTCCGTGAACGCGAATGGATTCGACGACCGGCCACCGTTTGTCACGACGATAGAACTAATCACCGCCATGGACTCCGCCAGTTTGGCGACCATCCCACCCATGCCGATTTCCATGTCATCCGGATGAGCGCTGATGATGACGACGTGGTTGTGGCTCATGGTCAAGGCAGACCCCTTTATACTTCGGGAGCTACCTGCTGTTCTGCGTGGTACGAGCTGCGGACGAGTGGACCTGACTCCACGTGGGTAAAGCCAAGGGCCCTCCCCTCCTCTTTCAACATGGCAAACTCGCTGGGATCGTAGAAGCGCGCGACCGGAAGGTGTTCTCTCGTCGGTTGAAGGTACTGTCCAATAGTCATGATGTCGCAGCCGACGGAGCGGAGGTCGCGCATGACCTCCCGGGCTTCGTCCATCGTCTCTCCCATCCCGAGGATCAATCCGGACTTGGTCCGCATACCCAATTGCTTTGCCCTGCCGAGCAACTCGATCGAACGTTGATACTTTCCCTGTGGTCTGATTGCCGGAAACAACCGAGGGACTGTTTCGATGTTGTGATTCAGAATATCAGGCTTCTCATCACAAACCATCGCGAGGGCTGTTTCATTCCCTTCGAAATCCGGAATCAAGACTTCAATCGTGCAGCCAGGGCTGAGCTGTCTGGTTTGCCTGATCGTTTCGGCAAAGATCGCGGCGCCGCCATCTTCCAGTTCATCCCGGTTCACCGATGTGATCACGGCATGTCGAAGACCCAACGCCTGCACCGCCTCTGCAACGCGCCGGGGCTCTTCATGATCGATCGCTAGAGGTCGGCCTGTCTCGACTGAACAATAGTGGCAGCGTCTGGTGCAGATGTCTCCCAGGATGAGGAACGTCGCGGTGCGCGCGTTCCAACATTCCCATCGATTCGGACAGCGCGCTTCTTCGCAGATGGTATGGAGCTTGAGCCGATCCATCGTCTGCTTGATGTCGAGGTAGTCGGGACCGGTTTTCGCTTGGACTTTGAACCAGGGGGGAAGGCGTTGGGCAGGGTTGAAGGCTGAAGGCTCAAGGCTGCTAGCCTTGGATGAGTCTGAGGACGAAGATCGGAGCTGGTCGAGTGGGATAAAGCTCATGGTTTCTCTTTCGACTGGAATAACTCCGAAGGATGTTCAAGGATACATTTAAATTCTTTCAGGAAGCCGGCTCCCTGCACACCATCCAGAGCCCGGTGGTCGCAGGATAGGGTCACCTTCATGCGCCGGCCCGCCGTGACTGCTCCGTCTTTGACGACAGGCACGTCGCGAATGGATCCCACGGCGATGGATGCGGCCTGCGGGGGAATGAGGATCGCAATGAAGTTTTCCACGTCGAACATGCCCAAGTTCGAGATGGAGAACGTGGCGTCGGTATATTCCTGCGGTTGCAAGCGTTTCTCCCTGGCCCTGTCGATCAACGTCCGCGATTCGATCGTGATCTCGTCTAGGGACTTTACGCCGCAATTGCGAATGACCGGTGTGATCAAGCCGTCATCAATGCCGACGGCGATGCCGATATCGATGCGCGCATGCCGTCTGATAGCCTGGCCGGTGAACGACACATTGATGTCCGGATGGCGGGTGAGCGCGATCGCTGCGGCTTTGATCAGCAGGTCGGTGACGGAGGGATGCGTGGTTCGGTTCTGTTTAAACTGATCACGGAACCGCTCTGCCTGCTCCATATCGATCTCGCTCGTCAGATAAAAATGCGGCACCGGCCCTTTGCTCTGGGTCGTCGCTCGAGCGATGGCTTTCCGCATCTGGCTGAGCGGTTGGTCTATTCCGGCCGGCAACTTCGACGTTGGCGTCGGCTGGGCATTGGCAATATCCTCTTCCACGATTCGCCCACCGGGGCCGGTTCCAATGATGGTGGAGAGATCGATCCCCCGGTCTGCAGCAAGGGCTCTTGCGCGGGGCGACGCGATGACGTGGGTTTCCTCTGAAGTCGTGGATATGCCGGGTGCCGGACCGGCAGCGGGCGGCTCGCTTGTCCGGCTTCCACCACCGGCCGACGGCCCGGCAGTGATCGTATCGGCCAGTGCCGATGTAATATCCTCATCCGCTCCGCCGATGACGCCGATCAACGTTCCGGACATCACGGTTGCGCCGTCCTGCACCAGGATCTTACGCAGGATACCGGAGGCGAAGGCTTCGAGATCCATGATGGCCTTGTCGGTTTCGATTTCCGCGAGTGCATCCCCTGCCTGCACCGAATCCCCTTCGTGTTTTTTCCACGCAACGAGGATGCCCTCTTCCATCGTATCGGTTAATTTTGGCATGACGACGCGACTAGCCATAATAATCCCTCACGGATGCTGAAAAAGTCCCCCAACTTCGTTCTCGGTTCGACACAATCCTCAACGTAGCCATGAGGCTACGCCTCCGGTTGTGTCATCCCTGCGGCCTTGTTGGATGACCTTTTTGAGCATCCTTAAGATTTGGAGTTGTCTTTCAATCATCATTACCATTTAGCTAATAGTAGGGCGACGAAACCATGTAAAGAACTTGCTGATCAATCCATCAGATGTTTCAGGTTGCCTCGCTGGGTCCGGATACTCGATCCAAGGCTCCCGAGAACCCAAGTAGGTGCCCTCCCGAACGCTGAGTTGGCTACGGAGTTGCGAATAGCCTTGGCCTTGGAGCATGCGAATCAACTCCTCCAACGCCGCCCCCAGTGTGTCGTGCGGAGTAGTCGCCACACGCGTCGTTTCATATCGCAGAATGGCTTGATATCCTCCGTCGGTTTGCTCAAACACGACTGGCCTGCTGAAGCCGCGTTCGCGTCCATCGACGCCGGCTAATTGATGTTTCTCTGTCTGGTTCATCTGGTCTATCTGGTTTGTTTGGTTTATTTTGTTTATTTGGATCATCTGGTTGATTTAGTTGGTGTTGTTCAACCAAACAAACGAGACAAACCAAAGAACGGGTTTTGACCCCTCTGTCAGAGTGCTCGGAACACCGCCAGAAGATCGCTCAAGGCAATGGTTTTGCTTCGCAGGATGGCGCGCTGCGCCTGCATCGGCTCCAACGCCGAGGCTCGCTCATGACCGCCTTTCAAAATCGCGGCTCCAAGGGCAAGTACATCCTGGCATTCCTTCTCGACTTTGCTCTTGACCACGGGATTCACCGCCAGAATGTCCGCCATCGTTGCGCGTGTCTTGGAGAGATGCGCGTGCAGCTCCTCGTCCGGGTATGACTTCCTGGCTGCCTCATCGAGGCAGCGATCGAGATACTGCGTGAGAAACACATAGAGCCGAACGAGCGTCTCCGTGATTTCGATATGACCGGGGGCCTGGGCTTGTGACGACATGGTATACGTGCCTCCTTCGTTCGTTTACTGTGCGCTGCACAGTGCTTTGACAGCTTCGATGACCCGCGCCTTGTTCGGAATGGCGGCGTCTTCCAACGGGCGGCTATAGGGCATCGGCACCTCTTCGCCGGTCACGCGTTGGATGGGAGCGTCCAGATAGTCGAAGGCCGCCGTGTACACGCTCTCGGCAATTTGCGCGCCCAGACCGCAAAACCGCCAGCCCTCTTCGACAATCACGAGACGTCCTGTCTTTTTGACCGAGGCCACGATCGTTGGAAGATCCAAGGGTTTGAGGGTGCGAGGATCGATGACCTCGACCTCGATGCCCTCTCGACTCAATTGATCGGCTGCCTCCAGGGCCAGCAACAGCATCTTCGAATAGGCCACGATCGTCACATCGCGCCCGGCACGCTTCACCTCGGCCACACCGATGGGGATTGTGTATTCACCGTCTTCAACATCGCCCTTCGTTCCGTAGAGCAATTGCGCTTCGATGAAGATGACAGGATTCTTGTCCCGGATCGCGCTCTTCAGCAGGCCCTTCGCATCGTGCGGCGTAGCCGGCGCGATCACTTTCAATCCCGGCACGTGACAAAACCAAGCTTCCAGACTTTGTGAATGCTGCGCCCCAAGCTGGTGCGCGGCGCTGCCAGGCCCCCGAATCACCATCGGCACCGACAGCTGCCCCCCCGACATGTATCGAATTTTAGCGGCATTGTTGACGATCTGATCCAAGGCTACAATGGCAAAATTCATGGTCATGAGCTCGACGATGGGATGCAACCCCGCCATGGCGGCTCCTACTGCCAGCCCCGTGAAGCCTGCCTCCGTGATAGGCGTATCCACCACCCGTTGTGGACCGAATTCTTCCACGAAACCCTTGCTGACCTTGAAGGCGCCCTGGTAGTAACCCACTTCCTCACCGATCAGGAAAATGCGCGAGTCTCGACGCATCTCTTCCCGCATGGCCTGATTGAGCGCTTCCCGATAGGACATCAACATGTGTCAACCTGGCGGCTGTTTCAGCAGTCGGTTAGTCAGCCAGAACGTCATGATAAAGCTCCGATGGGATGGGGAATGGACTTTCATCCGCGAATTTGACGGCGGCCGTCACGACCTCCCCGACTTCGCGTTCAAGCTGTAGGAGATCGGCATCGGTACCCAGATTGTTACTCAGAATCGTCTGCTTCAGCAATAGGAGCGGGTCGCGGTTGCGGTGCTCCTCCACTTCTTCTTTGGTTCGGTAATGTCCATGCGCCGGGTCGGACATTGAGTGGCCCATGAAGCGGTAGGTCATTGCCTCGATGAAAAATGGGCCCTGCCCCGCGCGCGCCTGCTCGACGACCCTGCGCATCACGTCGCGAACGGCCAATACATCCATGCCGTCCACGCGCTCTGCCATGATGCCATAGGACCTGGCCGTCCCTGCCACATCCGCATAGAGTGCGATGGCCCGTTCAGCCGGCGTTCCCATACCGTAGCGGTTATTCTCGCAGACGAAGATCACAGGGAGTTTCCATAAGGCCGCCAAATTCAGCGCTTCGTGGGCCTGGCCGCTGGGGATCGCCCCTTCACCGAAGAAGCAGACCGTCACGAGGTCGAGTTTTTGATATTTGGTCGCGAACGCGAGTCCTGTGGCAAGGGGAATGTGGCCACCGACAATGGCGTAGCCGCCCATGAACCGGCGTGGAGCATCCACCAGGTGCATGGAGCCTCCTTTGCCGTGGCACAGGCCCGTCGCTTTGCCGAACAGCTCAGCCATCACCTGGTCTGGATTAGAGCCTCGGGCAAGACAATGTCCGTGGTCACGGTAGGCGCTGATCGCGTAGTCATCCGGTCGAAGGGCGGCCATTGCCCCAACTGCAATGGCTTCTTCGCCGATATAGAGATGCAGGAAACCGGCAATTTTTGCGAGGGCGTACATCTCCGCCGATTTTTCTTCGAACCGGCGAATCAGCAGCATTTGACGATAGAGGAATAAGACGTCGCTCCGGTCCATACTTGGCATGATCATGATCAGTGGCCTCGCTTCGCGAGACGGCGGGACGAGTTCATCTGGTTAGTCTAATTCAACCAAACAAACAAAATAGACCAAATAAACAAGAGAAACCATCTCGCCTGCCGATTATGTTTTTGCAAACGGGTTCTTAATTTTACTCAACAGGCTTTCGATCGGTGGGACTCCTTTTGCGGCGCCGGTGACTCCCGCAATAATTTTCTGCGCGATCTCTCGAAATGCCGCCGATTGTGGAGACGCTGGATCGGCCATGACGATTGGGTTGCCCGAGTCCCCGCCGTCGCGAATGGCCGGATCGATCGGTACCCGGCCAAGGAAGGGAATTCCGAGCTTTGCGGCAGCCCGCTCCCCTCCCCCGTGTGAAAATATTTCTGTTCGCTCGCCGCAATGGCCACAGAGAAAGTAACTCATGTTCTCCACAATGCCCAGGAGCGGCACATTCACCTTTTGGAACATCATCATGCCTTTGCGGACATCGTGCAGGGCGACTTCTTGCGGTGTCGTTACAGTCACAGCGCCGGTCAGTGGTACCAACTGAGTCAAGGTGAGCTGCGCATCTCCCGTACCGGGCGGCAGATCGATGAGCAAGTAATCCAGTTCGCCCCACAGAACATCGCGGAAGAGCTGTTGAATGGCCGTATGGACCATTGGGCCTCGCCAGACCACGGCTGTGTCTTCCGGTACAAAGAAGCCCATAGAGATCAGCTTGACGCCGTGACTTTCGGCTGGAACGATCTTGCCATCCATCTGTTCCGGAGGCTTGGACACACCCATCATCATGGGAATGTTCGGGCCATAGATATCCGCATCGAGCAGGCCGACCTTGGCGCCAGTTAAGCCAAGGGCCACGGCAAGATTGACGGCAACCGTGGACTTGCCGACTCCGCCTTTTCCGCTGCTGACGGCGATGACATATTTAACACCGGGAATGAGATTGTCTTTCCCGTGACCGGTCTGGGGTCCGGCGGGATGTTGATCAGCCATGAAGCGCTCCTCTCTACGTGCAGAACAAATTGGACTGGCTCACAGGCCAGCAACTCCATCATAAGCGAAGGACTGGGTGAAAGAAAATGGGTCTAATGCGCAAGAGGAAGGGGTTCAGGTAGATGGGCTGAAGGCGATTTATGATTGTGCAAAGCACGAATACAGGGGTAGCGGGATACAGGGATAGTCGGGGTAGCCTCTTATCCCTCTACCCCGGTACCCCTCTACCCCTGTATCTCTTCAATGCGAGGCGCCTATCCAACGGTGGGGTCGTTGCGGCGAAGGTTGCTTGTAAGGCCGATCAGCGAAAGCGTGTAAATGATCCACTTCGAGGGATCGAAATTGTACCACTGCGGTCCGTTGCGGTAATCGCGCGCATAGGCGTGATGAAAATTGTGATACCCTTCGCCAAAACTCACGAAGGAGACCAGCCAACTATCGCGGCTGCTGTCTTTTTTGCTGTAGGGCTGTGCCCCGACCATGTGACAGAGTGAATTGATCGTGAAGGTAGAGTTCAGCACCATGAACAACCGAAAGAGACCACCCAAGAGAAGCCCGCTGATACCTCCCTGCCAGCCGCCGTGCCATAGACCTAGGACGAATGGAAGCAGCAGCCCCGTGACGACGATCGGCCAATAGTAGCGATGTTGCCACATCACAATAGGGTCGCGGCGCAGACGGACCTCATATTTTTCCTTACGATAGATACTATTGTAAAAGAGCCAGCCACAGTGGCTGTGCCAGAATCCCTTGCTCGCGTTGTAGGGATCTTCTTCTTCATCAGTCTTGGCATGATGGCGGATATGGTCGCTGCCCCACTTGAGGGCAGAGTTCTGCAGTGCCCATCCGCCGGCGACGAGGATACAGGCCTTGACCCAGTTCGGGCACTCGAAACTCTGGTGCGAAATCAGCCGGTGATAGCCGACGGTGATACCCATGCCTGTGACGATGTACATGGCAAAGAACAGTCCCCAATCGAAGAGGCTGAATCCGTAGTAGTAGCCGTAGAGTGGGAGACCGATCGTGTTGGCAGCGACGATGGCGCAGAACAGCGCAAAGTTAAACGCAGAAAACGGGGATGTAGCAGGTGTGGCGTCAGTTGTTGTCGCGAGCATTACCTCTCCTTAGCGCACACAGATTTTTTACGTCATGAAGCCGAGCTCTGGGAAGGGTACACTAGTAGTACAACAGCATACCGAAATCTCGCTAATGTTTCAAGCGAATGCTCGCAGTGTATACTGACGGTGCTTCCGCCTCTCCCTAAACAGTGAGGTATAGATGCCGGACGCTACTTCCTCCCTCGAACCTATGGTATCCCGTATCGGCGAACAGCTCGCCCGTCTCTCTGCCGGTCGAACTCCGACTCTCTTTGAGGGCGGCTGGTGGTCGCACCAGGCGCTCAATCTGGCCATGCATGACAATCTTTTCAAGGCGCAATTGTTTCGATTTATCGATGTACTGCCCTCGATCACAGACGATGAGCAGGTGGTCGCCCTGGCTCGCGAGTACTTGGGAGACGGAGAGACCGCGCTCTTCGGCACGCATTGGGGACTCAAGGCCCTTTCCGCTACCAGCTTGGGAGCTCGGCTCAGCGGCAAGGCGATCAGAAGCCAGGTCGAACATATGGCACGTACCTTTATCGCTGGAGCGACGGTTGCCGAGGCAGCTCCACGGTTGACCGATCTGTGGACACAGGGACGGGCCTTCTCGGTTGACTTGTTGGGCGAAGCGACCATCAGCGATCATGAGGCTGATCGGTACCGTGACCGCTGTGTGGAAGCTCTCACGCTGCTCGCGCGAGAGGCGGTATCTTGGCCATCCCAATCGCTCCTAGAACGGGACCATCTCGGACCGATACCGAGTGTCCAGCTCTCCATTAAGATTTCCGCCCTCTCTCCTCATCTCGACCCGATCGATCCGGAAGGAAGCTACCATTCGGTGGCGGCGAGGCTCCGACCTATCCTCGATCTGGCGATGCGCCTCCCGGCGTCGTTGATCTTTGACATGGAACAAGCCGAGACAAAATCCTTGCTGGTGAAGATCTTCACCAGGCTCTTCGCAGAACCTTCTTACAAGGACTATCCCTATGCAGGGCTCGCATTGCAGGCCTACCATCGGGAGACCGCACAAGATATCGAAGGGCTCCTGGCCTGGGTACGCCGGCGTGGGGCGCCCATCTCAATCAGATTGGTGAAAGGGGCCTACTGGGATTCAGACACGATCCGCTACCGGCAACGAGGCTGGCCAATTCCTCTTTTTGAACATAAAGCGGAGACGGATGCCAGCTATGAATCGCTCACGCATCTCATGTTGTCCCAGTCATCTCTCATTCGACCGACCTTCGGCACGCACAATCTCCGTACGCTGGCTTACATCGAAGCAGTCGCGGAATCACTCAGGCTCCCTCCAGAGACCTGGGAATATCAGATGATCTTCGGCATGGCCGAGCCTTTTCAGCATGCGGTTATGCAGTACGGCCGACGACTACGGCTCTATACTCCGGTGGGCGATTTGCTCCCAGGTATGGCCTATCTCGTACGGCGATTGCTGGAAAATACGTCGAATGAATCGTTTCTGCGCAAGGAGTACGTAGAATCTCAATCGTTGAGCACGTTGTTGGCTCCGCCGGTTTTAGAAGGACTGACCCAAAAGCAGCCCCCCCTCCCTCAACCGACCAGTACGCAGAATTTTCGAAATGAACCGCAGCAGGATTTTTCTCTGGCCGACAATCGCGTGGCGATGCAGCAGGCTCTGGAAGCTGTGCGGTCGCAGCTGGGCCGAGAGTGGAATTCGTTGTCTGGGGAGCAGCGCCTGACAGGGCCGCTCATTGAGTCCCGTAATCCTGGACGTCCGGGTGAAGTCGTAGGCCGGTTGTTAAGTGCGAGTTCAGAGGATGTTGCACAGTCAGTGCGCTTGGCGGTTCAGGCATGGGAATCCTGGCGCGACACGACCATGGAACGACGAGTGGACATCATGCGTGCCGCTGCTTCAATCATGCGAGCCAGACGCAATGAGTTGGCGGCATGGGAGATATACGAATGTGGAAAGCCTTGGCGGGAAGCGGATGCGGACATTGCAGAGGCAATCGATTTTCTGGAATTTTATGCAGCAGACTGGCGCAGGCTTGCTCCCCCAAAACGGTTAGGACAGGAGCCCGGAGAACTGAACCAGCGTCTCTATAGCCCTCGTGGGGTGACGGCCGTCATTGCCCCATGGAATTTCCCCCTGGCGATTCCCACCGGCATGGTGTCAGCGGCGCTGGTCACCGGAAATCCCGTGATCTTCAAACCCTCCGAGCGCTCGCCAATGATGGGGCACTGGCTCACGGAGATCTTGCATGAGGCTGGTGTGCCGGGAGAGGTTCTCTGTTGCCTGCCGGGAGGAGCTGACATTGGACAGGCACTGGCACAGCATCTGGACATTGCCACGATTGCCTTTACCGGTTCGAAGGACGTGGGGCTGAGCATTATGAAAGATGCCGGTACTCTGAGGCCGGGGCAACAGATGGTAAAGCGGGTGCTGGCTGAGATGGGAGGGAAAAACGCGATCATCGTGGATGAAACGGCGGATCTCGATGATGCGATCACCGGCGTGGTCTCATCCTTCACCGGCTATTCGGGGCAGAAATGTTCCGCCTGCTCGCGGGCGATCGTGCATGCGGCGATCTACGACAACTTTCTGGAGCGCCTGAAGGAAGCAGTGCTGAGTCTAAAAGTCGGGAATCCTGAACAGCCTGGTACACAAATTGGGCCGGTGATCGATCGTCGCGCGCAATCGAAAATTCAGGAGTATATCGAGATTGGGAAGAAGGAAGCCCGCCTGCTGGTCGAAGGGACTGTAACAGGAGCAGGCTGGTATATCGGGCCGACTGCCTTTGCGGATGTGGCGCCAGCGCATCGAATAGCCCAGGAGGAAATCTTCGGGCCGGTTTTGTCAGTGATGAGGGCTGAGTCCTTCCAAGAAGCGCTGACGATGGCTAATTCGACAGCCTATGCCCTCACCGGCGGAGTCTATTCACGAAGCCCATCGAATCTGGAGTTAGCACGGCAAGGATTCGACATCGGAAATCTCTATCTGAATCGTCCGATCACCGGCGCGTTAGTGGGGCGTCAGCCGTTTGGGGGCCATCGACTGTCCGGTGTCGGGGCGAAAGCCGGAGGGGAAGAGTACCTGATGCAATTTGTCGTCACCCGCGTCATCAGCGAACAGACCCTCCGGCGGGGTTTCGCTCCGCCCGAGTGAGGCCTTTGACGGCTTGATCTCGTACGACTCCAGCTCTTCCATAATATCCGTCACCACGCCCCGGTCTTCCAGCGGAGACAGTTCCTGCCGTTCGACATATTTCACCAAGCCGACGCCCTTCACAAACCACGCGGTCATCACATCGGTCCCCTGGACCGTCTTCTTCGTGCCGGAGAGATAAATGTGCATGCGCATGCGCGCTTCTACTTTCACGGCATCCTTGAACGTACCAGCCGGCACGGTCACTGATTCCTGTCCCAACACTGATGCATCACCCTGCGCATCGGCCTTTTCATTGATGCCGTCCCGATTCAGATCGTTCCCAAAGTCCAGATCCTTACGGTTGAATTGCGGGAAGGACGACGCGACTTTCATCGGAAAGCGTACGATCTGATAGGGTACGAGCTGTTTCTCAAAGGGCGTGCCCGGCTCTGAGCCGTAATAGACAATGCCGACGCTATCGCGCCGGTAGAAACTGTCCATTGTGCCATGGTTGCCTGGATTGGTATCGTGGAACACGGTGACCGTCATGCCCTTGATGGTTTTTGTGCCGGTGACCGATGATACGTTAGAGAAGAATTTATGCTCAACCGTTTGCAGCGGCCCTTCGGTAATTTGCCCTCGATAGTGCCATTCGTTTCCAGTCTGATCGGGGAAGTAGTCGGCGGACTGGGCAATGATACCAGCCTCTTCCGCTGCAAACGACGTGGACCAGGCGGCGCCGGCAAGTAGTAGAACTGTTCCCAACATGAAGGCCCTTCGATATCCTGGCTTCTTCAGCGGCATGCGCGAGATCCTCCACTGGTTACACGATGCGGTGAAAGTACCATAGCAATCCTGGAGGCGGCAAGGGAGGGAGCAGGCTTGCCTTTCATTGGTCTTTCTGGTTTGTATGGTCTATCTGGTTTATATGGGTAACCCAAACTAACCAGATAAACCAAACAAACGAAATAAACCAAATGAACCAAATCAACCAGAAACAAGCGGTGCTTGTGACCGGTGCGTCAGGAGGGATTGGCCGAGCGATCAGCCTCGCCTTTGCAACGGACGGCTGGTCTGTTGGGGTCCATTATCACCGAAACAAGACAGCAGCCGAAGGCACGCTCAAGCAAGTAGTGGCTTCCGGTGGAACTGGGACGCTCTACGAAGCCGATATTCGCGAGTCTCATGAGGTGCAACAGATGGTGGAAGCCTTCTGTCGGCTAGTACCTGTGCCGTCTGTGTTTGTCTGCAATGCCGGAATCGGAGGGAGCCATCTCCTGCTTCGACAACGCCAAGAAGATTGGGCCGAGGTCATAGACACGAATCTGACTGGAACATTTCGCTGTCTTCGCGCTATGGCCCCGCCCCTCCTCGCTCACGGTGGTGGATCCATTGTCGTGATCGGGTCGTATGCGGGGTTCCATGGGACGATTGGCCAGGCTGCCTACGCTGCCTCAAAAGCCGGTCTTATCGGTCTGGTACAGACCGCAGCCAAAGAATGGGGAGCGGGCAATGTTCGTGTGAATCTCCTCTTACCAGGCTGGCAGGCTACTGGACTATCGGAAGGGGCCATGCCGGAAGGCGATACTTGGAACGACCATGTGTTAGGCCAGCCACCCTCGCGAGAGGAAGTGGCCAAGACTGTCTTCTATCTGGCGCAACTTAACGGTGTATCGGGGCAGGTGTGGAACTGTGACAGCCGAAATCTTTAGCAGGATGTCCCAAAAACCCGCCAGCTTCGTTCTCACCTCGAAAGCATCCTCAACGTACCCCAGAGGGTACGCCTCCGGTGCTTTCTTCGGCTGCGGCCTTGCTGGCGGCCTTTTGGATCATCCTGCGGGGAGCAGCGTTCCAGTTTCCACCAGAAATTAATTATGCAACGAGCCAAACAACTAGCTACCGATTCCAGCTCGCGAGGGGTTTTTATTACAGGAACCGATACAGGCGTGGGGAAATCGCTTGTGACCTCTGCGCTCGTGCGGTGCCTGATTCAACGGGGAATCGATGTCGGTGTCATGAAGCCGATTGAAACAGGGGTTTCACCATCGGCTAAGGCGCGGTCTGATGGAGCACGGTTGCGTAGGGCGGCTGGAAACCATGATCCGGTGGCGGAAGTCTGTCCCTATGTCTTTCGACTTCCAGCGGCGCCGCTCTCTGCTGCACGAGCGGAAGGAACGACCGTGCGTATCGCCACCATTATACGGGCCTTCCATGCCCTGCGTCAGAAACATACATTCATGGCGGTAGAAGGAGTCGGTGGTGTCTATGCGCCGCTGACCTCATCGCTCAACGTCGTAGACCTCATCTACCAGTTGAAATTGCCAGCGATCGTGGTCGGACATTCTGGCTTAGGAGGAATCAATCATGCATTATTGACGCTTCACGCACTCCGCCAGCGAAATATTCCCATCTTGGCCCTGGTCTTGAATCAGCGTCGTCCAGTGTGTACGAAAACCGCTCGTTTGCAGGAACAATCGACAGTCACCCTACTTCGACAGCTCTCACAGGTTCCTGTGGTGGGGCCCATCCTATATCGCCCACGTGTGAATCAAGAGTGGAATAAAGATCTGGTCCGTCTTGCGGGAACCGCTCCGATCACAAAGCTGGCGAGTCTGGTCCTAGCCCGCATTATTCATGAAGGTTCGTCGAGAAATGGTGGAGTGGCGCGCGACAAGCGCGAAGAGCGGGACTTGCGTGACGTGTGAGCCCTGTTACCTGTCGCGCTTTTCCCGCCAGTCTCGTCCGTCTCGCTTGAGTAAGGTATCCGCGCTTGCAGCAGAAGCTTCATGAATCATGCGGGCTCACATCTGTGCAGGAAAGCTTTCACGGCGCGGCTGATATCCGGGGCCTTCAGAATCGCTGAAATGACCGCAACGCCTTTGGCACCGGCGAGCATCACCGCCCCCACCTGGTCGATCTGAATGCCACCGATCGCAAAAACCGGCAACGACGTGAGTCCGGTGATCGCACGTAACCCTTCAAGCCCAACCACCGGATCATGGTCTTGTTTTGAGCCTGGTGTAAAAATAGGACCAAAGCCAAGGTAGTCAGGCTTTCCTGCGGTGGCCTTCCGCACCTGGTCAGGACTGTGCGTGGAAATCCCGATGAGTTTGTCAGGGCCCATTACCTTTCTCGCCAAGTCGAGCGGCAAGTCTCCCTGCCCCAGATGCACGCCATCGGCATCTACGGCCAGGGCCAAGTCACAGCGATCGTTGACGATGAAAAGTACACCTGCTTGAGCAGCAGCTTGCCGGAGCGCCAACGCTTCCACGTAGGCGTCCTTCATCGATCCTGCCTTGTTGCGATATTGGAAGAGAAAAACGCCGGCCTCAGCCGCCACCGTCAGCACCTCGACCAAGGGACGCGCAGGGCAGACCAACGGATCGAGAATGATATAGAGGCTTGAGAGGGGGTGAGAACCCACGGCATTCATGGAGATCGTTATTTGGTGTATCTCGTTTGTTTGGTTTGTTTGGTTTCTCTGGGTCGAGCAACAGCACCGACCAGATAGACGAGATGAACCAAATCAACCCATCTCGTTCATCCCGCTTGTCCCGCCCGTCTCGCGTGGTTATTTCTTATTGCAGGCCACTTTCCAGAGAGTATGATTGATGCTACGAGGGGCAACCGGTTCCCACTGTAGTTTTTCAGTGGTACTGTACACCACTTTACCGAGTCCCATGTTGCCCGAGAACCACGTATACCCAAGCATACGTGTGCGCTCTTCCGTACAATCGTATTCGTTGAATCGCTTGATTGACAAAAGCGAATCGCCCGCCACTGTTTGAACGGTTTTGTAGTCGTATAATTGCCACATCTTTGCCAGATTCCCATTACGGCGAATAGTCGCTGGATCGACGTACACTGCCAGTCCTGCAGCGTCGTCGCCACTCACCAACACCCACTCTGCATACACGGGGCCACTACTCAGGACTAGAAACGTAATTAACAACCAGAAACCCAACATGAAGGGCTGAGAGAGTTTGAGGAATGAGCCTGCGTTATAGATCACAGAATATGGTCCAGAGACGCGACGGTAAGGGCGAATCGTGAATGGCATATAGGCTTCGCAGGAGATGCATTTTAGGTGGGCTGAGATCGAAGTTGCAAGCAACAGAGGATTAAAGACATGATATAGTTTCGAAAACAGAGAGGTATCGCATGAATAGAATGGTCATGATCGTCGCAGTCCTATCGTTTTCAGGGCTTATACAGACTGCTATCGCTGCTGAGAGTCGCACCACAGGGGAGAGTCAAGGTCTCACCGTAGACGACCTTGGACGAGGACTGAAGACCGCGGCCAAGAATGTTGAGAACGAGATTCCTAAGATTGGGTCTGCGATCGGAAGCGCAGTCAAGAAGATCACAGCGAATGGCCAGGATAAACCCTCATCTCCAAAGCCAACCAAGCAGAATAAGTAACTCGCCTCTCACGTGACAGCGATCCCATTCCACAGCTTCTGTGGATAAATCTGTGGATGAGCTGCTTGTCAGATGAACAATGGCCGATATTGAGAGACCTCAGAGCAGTTTGCCTAAATAATGAGCAATGTGGCCTGTCCGATGAAGCCCCCATATTTTGTGGGGAGCGCGTGACAAACGCGAGGGGCGCGACTCGCGTGACGTGTGATACGGACGATGGTTCGAGGTCCGAAGTTCGAGGTTCCCGGAACTTCGAACCCGGAACTTCGAACTTCGGGTCGCGCCTGTCTCGCTTCTCTCGCCCGTCTCGCCTGAGTTAGCTGGCAAGGAAGCGCTCGATAAATGTCGTGGAAACGTGACCCTTTTGGAAGTCGGGGTCATTGATGATGCGCTTGTGGAGCGGAATGGTGGTCTTGATGCCTTCGATCACGAATTCGTCGAGGGCACGCCGCATGCGGGCGATGGATTCTTGACGGTCTCGCCCGTGGGTGATGACCTTGGCGATCATCGAATCATAGAAGGGGACGACCATCATATTCGATTCCATAGCCGAGTCGACGCGCACGCCGAATCCGCCTGGTGCGCTGTATTTGGTGATCATTCCTGGAGAAGGCGTGAACTTTTCAGGATCTTCGGCATTGATGCGGCATTCGAGGCTGTGCCCAATAAGCTTGACGTCTTGCTGCTTGAACGAGAGAGACTGACCGTCGGCGAGCCTGATCTGCTCCTTGATGAGATCGAAGCCGGTCACCATTTCGGTGATCGCATGCTCTACTTGGATGCGAGTGTTCACCTCCATGAAGAAAAAATTGTGGTCCTTGTCGAGCAGGAACTCGACGGTACCGACATTCCTGTAGTGCACGGCTTTGACGGCTTCGACCGCAACTCGGCAGATTTCCCGTCTGAGTTTCTCGTCGACGGCAGGCGACGGGGTTTCCTCAAGCAGTTTCTGATGCCGGCGTTGGATCGAGCAGTCGCGCTCGCCGAGATGTACGACATGCCCACGATGGTCGGCGACAATTTGCACTTCAATATGGCGAGGCTCGAGAAAATATCGTTCGAGGTAGACGGCATCGTTCCCGAAGGTGGTCTTTGCTTCGGCCTGAGCGGCTTGAAACGCGCGAGCGAGATCCTCGGCTTTATTGACGACGCGCATGCCGCGCCCTCCCCCACCGGCTGAGGCTTTGATGATGACGGGATAGCCGACCTTGCCGGCGGCTTCGAGGGCTCCCTGTTCGCTCTTCAGTTCGCCGGGGCTGCCTGGTGTAACGGGTAAGCCACGGCGGGCAACGATTTCACGCGCTTTGGCCTTGTCGCCCAGGAGGGCGATGTGTTCGGACGTTGGGCCGATGAATTTGACGCCGATGGACTCGCACACTTCTGCAAAATGGGCGTTCTCGGAGAGGAACCCGTAGCCGGGATGGATGGCATCCGCCCCGGTGATCTCGGCGGCGCTCAGGACGTTGGGAATATTTCTGTAGCTCAGCGCTGCGTCAGAAGGCCCGACACAGATCTTCTCGTCGGCTGCGCGGACATGGAGGCTTGCCGCATCGGCCTCAGAAAAGATTGCCACGGTCTTAATGCCGAGCTCCTTACAGGCACGAATCACGCGGAGCGCAATCTCACCGCGATTGGCTATCAATACTTTCTTGAACAATCGAGTACTCCGATGTGGATCGAGGGAAGAAGACTAAGGCGTGGCTGTCGGATCGACGAGGAAGAGCGCTTGGCCATACTCCACCGGCTTGGTGCTTTCGGCCAAAATTTTCGTGACCCGCCCATTGACCTCCGATTCGATTTCGTTCATCAGCTTCATCGCTTCGACGATGCACAGAACCTGCCCAATTTTCACGTAATCACCCTCTTCAACATAGGGGTCGGCATCGGGAGAGGGAGACCGATAGAACGTTCCGACGATCGGAGACACGATGGTGACCATCCCTGTCGTGTTTTCGGCCTGAGCGCCGGCCACGGTGGGCGCGTGAACGGCTGAGGTCGATCCGGCTGCTCCCTGGTCAGCAACAGTGGTTGAGATCGACTTAACGCCGACCTCGTATCGCACGCGAACTCTGAGTCCGTCGCGCTCCAACTCCAATTCGGTCAGGTTATTTTTCTTTAATAGCTCGATCAATTCCTGAATGTCTTTGGTTTGTTGTCCCGACAGTAAGCGTGAACTCTGCCCGCTCTGAGTCGGTGCAAAAGCCTGAGGCAGAATGATCGGCGGCACACCCTTCTTCGATTTGCCGGACGTCCGTTTGCTCACCGAACACGCTCCACATACTCTCGGGTACGGGTATCGATCCTAATTACGGTCCCGGTTTCCAAATAGAGCGGAACCTTGATGGTGGCGCCGGTTTCAAGGGTGGCGAGCTTGGTGCCACCGGTCGCGGTATCGCCACGGAAACCCGGTTCCGTATCGCTGACTCTGAGTTCGATAAAGTTGGGCAGCTCGACGTCGATCGGGCGATGTTCGTACACAAGGATCTTCACTGTCATGTCTTCTTTCAAGAGGTCCGCGTTGCCGCCGAGCTTGCCCTTTTCGAACGTCAGTTGTTCAAAGCTCTCCGTGTCCATAAAGGTATAGGCATCGTCCGTTGCATAGAGGAATTGCATGGTCCGTTCTTCAAGATTCGGTTCTTCAAACCGTTCTCCTGATCGGAAGGTGCGATCCAGGACATTGCCTGAAAGATAGCTCTTGAGCTTCGTGCGCACGAACGCTCCGCCCTTGCCCGGTTTTACATGCTGAAACTCAACGATATAAAACGGCTGGTTATCAACCATGAGCCGCACACCACCGCGAAAATCCGTCGTAGAAATCACTCGGTACTCCCTTCAGACTGTCAAAAGCCGCTCGTCCGGCTCACTGTCTCATTCACTTTGCCGTTCGTCGCGATGTTGCCGGTGCGGGTATCTTCTTCCCGCGCCGGGATGCGGTCAAGTGGTCGTGCAGGCCGCGAAGGGCGAGGAGATAGCCGGTCGGACCAAAGCCGGTAATCTGTCCGAGAGCGACTCCTGCAATATGCGATCGATGGCGAAACTCTTCACGCTGATGAATATTGGACAGATGGACCTCAACTGTTGGCAGTCCAATTGCCGCAATAGCATCCCGAATTGCAATGCTGGTGTGCGTATAGGCGGCAGGGTTAATGATGATCCCGTGGTATTCGGTCCGAGCCTCTTGGATCCAGGTGACCAGTTCACCCTCGCTATTCGACTGGCGCAGGTCCACCTCCACTGCCAATTCCTTCGCCAGCGTCGTGATGGCTGAATCAAGAGCATCGAGTGACAGGGTGCCGTAAATCGACTGCTCCCTTGTCCCGAGGAGATTTAGATTTGGACCGTGCAAAACTCGTATTCGTAGCATGTTGTTGTATGCACATACTGGATAGGTGAGGACGATTCCTCGTGATAGGGGTCCAGCAATGCGGCATTGTAGCAGTCTGCCTCAGACCGGTCAAACATGCAAAAAGATTAGGAAGTTTTTGGCTGCGGCTCGTTCGTGGTATCTCGATCCTGACGACGTGATTCAATGGCATGAAGCCAGGCTTCCAGCTGGGCCACGGCTCCTGGGTGAGGAGAAGGAGGAGGCATCACCTCGGTATCGGCAGCTTGTACGTCCGGTTTTGCGATTGCTGGTTGCTCCCCTGTCTGATCCTCTGGGAGAAGGGCTGTCTCCATAAGAAACGCTTTCACACTCAGTGGGTCGGCAGAAGCAATGTCCGATTCGTTCACCATTGAGGCAGTTAGATCAGGCACGGCATTCGTCTTGATGGCAGAGGCTGTGAATTCGGCAGGAGCAGGCGGTGCATCAACCTGCTGGGGGGGAAGGGTAGACTTCAGCGAACCCGCAGGCTTGAACTGTTTCGCTTCCTTCTCTTGTTTCAGCGGTCCGCCCAAAGCAGATTGAACTGAGAGCGCTTCTTCATCACGCGGGTTGACTGCCAGAATGACGGCGCAGGACTGAAGCGCCAATTCCTTCAGCCCCTGACTCGTATAAATTTTGATCAGGGTCCGGTGCGCGCGCAGGTTTTCCGGACTCAACTTGACGGACTCTTCCAGAATAGTCTTGGCTTTCGTGGTCTGCCCCATCTGGTCGTAGGCGCGTCCCAGTGCGACCATGGCGGTAATAAAACCTGGATACAATTTCAAGCCGTCTTCAAGCACGCCGGCTGCTTCCTGCCACATCCCGGCCTTTCCGTACTCTTCGGCCAGTGGCATGAACACTTTGGAATGTGGATCTTTGGCCAACTGGGTGGCCAATCGATCGATTTCCATGGAGATATCGGCGGCTTGCTGATTCTGAGCCATAGGCTTCTAGCGTCTTCCCCGGACTAGCTTGGATGTCTGATTGGATTGTCTGACACGGAGCAGTTCTTGCGCCCGGTTCAAGATTGCATCGGCGAGCGCTCGTTTCGGCATCATCGGCAGTTCTGTCAGAACCCCCTCCCGGTCGATCAATGTGGCGGTGTTTTGATCGCTGCCGAATCCACCTCCCAATGCCGTGACATCGTTTGCGACGATGAGGTCGAGGCCTTTTTCCGTCAGTTTGCGTTTCGCATGGGCGATCAGATCGCTGGTTTCAGCCGCGAAGCCGACCATGAGTTGCGTGGTCCGTTGGGCAGATAAGGAGGCGAGGATATCCGTGGTCCGTTCGAGTTCAAGCGTCTGGCCGGTTCGCCCCTGCTTCTTTAATTTTTGCAACGCGGGATTCGCGGGTCGAAAATCTGCCACAGCGGCAGCCATGATCACCGTTGTGGACCATGCGAGGCGCGAGGACAGCGCCTTCATCATTTCTTCAGCCGTGGCGACGGAAACGACCTCGATGCCTTTTGGCTGTTGTAAGGCCGTTGGACCGGTGACAAGGACTACCTGTGCTCCCCTTGCCTGGGCGGCTTCGGCGATCGCATAGCCCATCTTGCCGGAGGAGCGGTTTGAAATGAAACGCACCGGATCGATCGCCTCTTGCGTCGGGCCTGCCGAAACCAGAATACGATGTCCTTGCCAATCGCGTCGTGGAGCCAACGCTGCCTGAATAGCTTCCAAAATTGTGGCTTCCTCTGCCAAACGGCCTTGACCGATTCGCCCGGAAGCCAGCGGGCCGACTTCCGGATCCACCACGATCGTTCCCCTCGCACGTAATTTTGCAACGTGTTCGGTAACAGATGGATGAGTCCACATTCCTCCGTCCATGGCGGGGGCCACAATCAGCGGACACTGTGCGGTAAGGAGCATAGTAGAGAGCAAATCGTCGCCCAACCCCAACGCTGACTTTGCAAGACAATTGGCCGTGGCGGGGGCAATGACGATGGCATCTGCCTGCTCGGACAACGACAAATGTTTCATCTCCTGATGCGCTTCGAATACATCCGTTGAGACTGGGTGGCCGGAAAGCACTTCAAAGGTCAGCGGAGTGACGAACTTCGTGGCTGACTGCGTCATCACGACCTGCACCGTCGCTCCTTCTCGGAGCAAGGTCCGGAGCAACGCGATAGCCTTATAGGCTGCAATGCTGCCGGTCACGCCCAGCACAATCTGTTTGCCAACCAATGTCGGCCCGATGGAGCCGGATATCGTCATTGGCTACCTTTCTTATTCCTCACTCTCAGCCGGCGCCGGCGCCGGGGAATCGTCGACATACACGCTCAGCTCTTTCTTAATCTCCTTCGCATCGTCACCGGTCATCAAGGCGACGCGCTCCATTTCGCCTTCCTTCCCGCGCTTCGCTTCTTTCATGGCATCCCGCGCTTCTTGACCGACGAGGTAGCTGATTTGCCCCCGGAGCACTTCATCGAGGGCGATGGTCGTTTCTTTGGTAAAGCGCGAAGGGGCATGACGCGACCCCTGCAAAATGTGCTTCGCCCGCTGGCCTGCGATGATCGCCAGCCGGTGACGTGAGTCGAATTCGTCTGTAGTGTATTGGGGCAAAAGTCTCAGCATGTCGATCATGGAAGCAGTACTCCTTTAGGTTAGGGAAGATCTTTGTGATCTCCTGTTTTCTGTTCATCGTCAAGAATGAAATTATTCTCGAGCCACGTCATGTTCAACCGTTTCGTCTTTAAGCGTTCCGACCAAAAGATGCTTTCGAGATCACGAAGGGATCGGCTGAGGTCTTCGTTTCGAACAATATAGGCATATTCCCTGTAGGACCAGACCTCTTCTTTCACTTTGTGCAGTCGCCGTTGAATCTCTTCCGGCGTATCGGAGGCCCTGGTGTGGAGTCGGGACCGGAGCACGGTCATTGAGGGAGGAAGAATAAAGATCGACACCGCATCCTCGAATCGTTTTTTGACCTGCATGGCCCCCTGTACGTCGATCTCAAGTAACACATCGATCCCCTGATCGATCTTTTCTGTCAGCGATTTCCAAGGTGTCCCGTAGAGGTTTCCGTATACGTGAGCCCACTCGACGAATTCATTTTTCGCGGTCATCTCTTGAAATGTCTTCTCATCGACGAAATAATAGTCGCTCCCATGTTCTTCACCTAAACGCGGCTTCCTTGTGGTATAGGAAATGGAATGCCATAGCCCGGGAAGCTTCACCGTGAGTTGCTTGCAGAGCGTGGTTTTCCCCGTTCCGGAGGGTGCGGAGATAATAAAAAGAATCCCCCGCCGATCCATCGAGGATCGTGGATGGCCGGATACCGGCGCCGAGGGGCTGGTTGTGGGGGCTGAATTCATTCGACGTTCTGGACCTGTTCCCGAATACGTTCCAGCTCGGCCTTCATCTGAACCACATGACCGGCAATTTCCGCGTCATTAGCTTTTGAGCCGATCGTGTTGACTTCCCGCCCGATTTCCTGGAGCAGGAAATCGAGCGTTTTGCCCACAGAGTCTGCACGGTCGAGCGTCTGCTCGAACTGTATCATATGCGAGTCCAATCTGACTATTTCTTCTGTAATGTCGCCACGGTCTGCATACACCGCTAGCTCCTGGTAGAGCCGTGGAGGATCGGGAATTTCAGACCCCAGCAGTTTCTCCACGCGGACCTTCATTTTGTCGAAAATCTCTTGGGCGAGCAGAGGGGTCCGTGCTGCAACGAGGGTTTTGTGTCCCCGGATCGTTTGAATCCGTGCTTTCATATCCTCTGCCAAGGCCTTTCCTTCGCGCATTCGCATGCCCTCAAGATCTTTCAACGCCTGGCTTGTCAGTTGCTGGACGATCTTCGCCAATTTCGGGTCTTCCGTCGGTTGATCCGACACCGAGAGCACGTCACGGAGACCAGCTATGAGAGCTAAATCGACAGACCCACTGAGCTTAAGGGATTTCTTCAGGGTGCGAAGGGCCTGATGGTACTGTTTCGCGAGGGATTGGTCAAGGTTGACGCTTCCAGCACGGCCCTTGCCGGCCTGGACCGTCACGGTCATGTCGATACGTCCGCGGGTACAACATTGCTGAATGGCTTTCTTAAAGGAGTCCTCCAGGTGGCTCAATGGCCGGGGTAAGCGGCAGGCAATTTCGAGAAAGCGATGGTTGACGGAGCGTATTTCCACCGTCACGGACCCATCCTGCCAGGGGGTTAGTCCTCGACCGAAACCGGTCATGCTACGAATCATTGGGGGCCTTTCTCTTTCCATGGGCAGTGCTGATAGACCGGACAGGTACGGCACTGCGGTTTTCTCGCAAGACAGATGTAGCGGCCATGCAGTAATAATCGTTGTGAGACAGCCGTCCACTGGGATTTCGGCAGGAGCTGCTGAAGGTCTTGTTCGACCAGGTCAGGATTATCTGATCTGGTCAGACCGAGTCGCTTCGCCACGCGCTTCACATGGGTGTCGACGACGATACCGGGCTGGCCAAAAGCATTCCCGAGGACGACATTCGCGGTCTTTCTGCCGACGCCCGGCAAGGTGATCAATTCCTCCATTGTATGCGGAACCTGGCCGTCGAAACGCTCGGCCACAGCTTTGCTGCAAGCGACCAGATGTTTTGCTTTGTTCTTAAAGAAACCCGTGGAACGAATGAGCTGTTCGAGCTCAGGACGATGAGCCGCAGCCAGTTCTGCTGGTTGCCGATAACGACGAAAGAGCGATGGAGTGACTTGATTGACTCGCTGGTCGGTACATTGGGCGGAAAGGATTGTGGCTACAAGCAATTCCCAGGGGGAACGATGGTCGAGTTCCATCTTTGGGCTCGGCATCGTACGTTGAAGCGTCTTCGATATCTCCCGGAGACGCCTTCGATGATCCGACGATGGCAGAGATGTTGTTGTCATGGGTGGTGCCAAAATCGTGCAATTGTGCAGCGGGTCATGGACGAGATGCAAGTGGGACAAGCGTGGCCAGCTGTTCTTCGAGATGCTGCATCAGCGCAGGCAAGGTTTCCTGGTGTAGCGCAGATATCCCGATTGCCCCATACCGACGGCACAGGGCCTCCGCTTGCCCAGTTGGAAGCTGATCGCACTTGTTGAATACCAAGACCCGTGGAATCTGATCGAGGGTGAGGCTTTGCAGCACGGTATCGACCGATGCAATATGGGTGTCTAAGTCTTTCGCCCCTGCATCGACCACATGCAGGAGGAGATCGGCATCGCGCATTTCGTCCAACGTCGTTCTGAAGGCTGCGAGGAGATCTTTCGGCAGGTCGCGAATAAACCCCACTGTATCGGTAAGGATGACTTCCCTGCCATGTGGGAAATGCAGCCTGCGGCTCGTGGTATCGAGCGTTTCAAAGACGCGTGGGGCCGTGGCCACCTGACTTTTTGTTAAGACGTTGAGCAACGTCGACTTGCCGGCGTTCGTATACCCCACGATGGACAGGACTGGGAATGCCTGCCGGATGCGGCGGGATCGCCGTTGGTCTTGGTGACGGGCAAAGCCCGCAATCTCTCGGTCCAAATAGTCGATGCGTTCTCTGATACGACGTCGATCCGTTTCGAGCTTCGTTTCACCAGGCCCTCTGCTGCCGATGCCGCCGCCCAAGCGTGAAAGGCTTGTCCCCTGACCGGAGAGACGGGGAAGCAGATAACGGAGTTGCGCCAACTCGACCTGCACTTTTCCTTCTCGGCTATGCGCTCGTTGCGCAAAGATGTCGAGAATCAGCTGGGTCCGATCGATGACCGTGAGATCGGTGATCTCCTCAATAGCCCGCAGCTGAGCAGGCGCCAAATCCTGATCGAAGATGAGCAAGTCCGCGCCCTTTTGCATGGCTTGCATCAGGACGTCCTTGAGTTTGCCGCTTCCCAATTGAAACCGATGATGGCCGCTCTGTGTACGCTGCACTAATCGATCGATCACCGTGAGATCTGCCGAGGAGGCCAGTTCGGCCAATTCGGCGAGGCGTTCTTCTTGTTCAGCCTTGCTCTTGGGCGAAGCGCTCACGAGGATGGCGGTCTGCCCCTGAGCCATCGCATGAGAACCGCTCTGACGCTGGAGGTCGGCCTCTAATTCGCGAATGAATGTCTCGAAATTCACCGAGCATTGATGCACCAGAGTGGGTTTCAAGAGGGTATACAGCTGCCCCTGTGAACTGGGTGGATTCAGATGAGCCAGGGAGAGTAACCCTGGTTCGCCTTTGGGGGTAACCGCCAACATTCCAATCATGTCGAGCCGGAGCAGACCCAGCATCGTAAGGTCTTCCTGAGTCAGGGGTAATTCCTTTAATTGCGAGCGTATCAGGCGAAGGCCGCGCAGCGATCGCGGGCTTGCGCGGAAGGTGGCCAGGGTCGTCGGTGAGGGTTCAGCGCCGGCTCCCACCAAGACGTCTTGGACAGCTCCACGCCTGGTGATGACCAGTCCGATAGGGCGCCGAATCTCGTGCGTAAACTGTGCGAGAGTTTTTGCAGCTTCAGCTGAGAGGACTTCATCCACGGGCATACGCCGTCGATACAGTCGCTCAAGCATGGTGAGCTGGCCGGCACGGAGACCGAGAACCTGTCCGTGAATTTCTGGAATGGCCGTCGTTTCCTTATCGTCCTAGGATGCCTGGTCTGTCTGGTCTATTCGGTCTGTCTTGTCGATCCGGTCTATCTGGTTGCTCTGGTTTGTTTGGTTGATTTGGTTCAACTGGTGAGTTTCGTTCAACCAAATAAACAAAACACACCAAACAAACCAATTAAACGAGACAGCGAGGCGTTGGCATCCATATCCAATGATGCACGGAGCCCTGCGCAAAGAGCCTGCTTCCCTGCTGCCGCGATCATCGCTGCATTGTCGGTGCAGTAGGACAGCGGGGGGAGACTCAACTCCAAGCTCTCGGAAGTTGCTCGTTCTTGAAGCAATGCGCGCAACCGAGAGTTAGCGGACACCCCTCCGACGACGGCTAACGCACGGGCGCCGGATGACCGAACTGCGGCAAACGACTTTTCAACCAAGACGCTCACGATAGCCTCCTGGTAGCCGGCTGCCAAGTCAGCAACGTTTGCGACACGAGACTGCTCATCCATTGCTTGAAGTCTATAAAGCAATGCTGTCTTTAAACCGCTAAAACTAAAATCATGACTTCCATGTTTCAGATAGGAACGGGGAAACGCAATGGCGCTAGGATTCCCCCGTCGAGCCAGGCGATCGATGGCTGGTCCTCCTGGAAATTCTAGTCCAAGTAATTGAGCACCTTTATCGAAGGCCTCCCCTGCCGCATCGTCTCTGGTCGCTCCCAGGAGACGGCGGTGACCACTTCGGTCCTTATAATAGAGATGTGTATGGCCACCTGAGACAACGAGGACCACGCAGGGTAAGGGAAACGCTGGATACTGAAGCCATGCGGAGGCGATATGGCCTTCAAGATGGCTTACGCCAACCACCGGAATATTCAAGGCATAGGCCAGCGCTTTTGCATAGTTGACCCCGACGAGCAGAGCGCCTGCCAGCCCTGGGCCTTGGGTGACGGCGATTCCGGCGAGATCCGTCCATGCAAGACCGGCTTGTTGGAGCGCCGTAGCGGCGACACGTTCAATCGACTCAACGTGGGCGCGGGAGGCAAGCTCGGGAACGACGCCTCCGAAACGCTGGTGAACGTCATGTTGTGACGCAATAACGTTCGAGAGGACGGAACCGTCTGCGGCAAGCGCCGATGCAGCCGTTTCATCGCATGACGTTTCAATACCAAGGATGGGGCCCGGTATCCAGGTGGAGGCTAGCTGGTCAATGGAGATCATCATGAAGTCATTTTAATCACGAACCTGTACGGGAAAAAAGATACGCTGCAAGAATCAAAATAACAAGGCCCTTGTGGCCACTAATGCCACAAGAGCCTTGTCCTAACTCCATGTAAAGAGACCGCGCAGGCACAGGGCCTGGAAGTTAGACGCCGGCCATCGCCTCCTGCGCGATGAATGCCGGAGCGCCGTCACGAAGTACCACACGAATCTTTCGGCTTTCTTTGAATCGTCCTCTGATCATCTCTTCGGAGAGCGGATCGCCGATCGCGCGCTGTATCGTCCTGCGCATCGGTCTGGCTCCGTACAGCGGTTCATAACCTTCTTTTATTAACCACTGCTTAACTTCGTCATCGACCTCAAGTTCCACACCCTTTTCGAGGAGACGCAGGTTGAGCTCACCCAAGAGAATATCGAGGATACTGTAGAGATGCGTCTTATCCAACTGATGAAAGACCACGATCTCGTCGATCCGGTTCAAAAACTCCGGGCTGAACGAGCGGCGCAATTCTCCCAGCACTTCTTCCTTCTTATGACGCTCCTGATCGCCTTCCGTGCTCTGGAATCCGAGCGAGACCCCCTTCTGAATCATCTTGGTCCCAATATTGGAGGTCATGATGATGACGCAATTCTTGAAATCAACTTTACGTCCGAGGCTATCGGTCAGCACCCCATCGTCCAATACTTGCAACAGGATATTGAACACATCAGGATGGGCCTTTTCGATTTCGTCAAACAGGACAACGGAATAGGGTCGGCGCCTGACTCGTTCGGTCAATTGGCCGCCCTCTTCGTATCCCACGTACCCAGGCGGGGCTCCAAAGAGTCGTGAACTCGTGAACTTTTCCTGATACTCGGACATGTCGATTCGAATAAGTGAATCCTCGCTATTGAAGAGGAACTCCGCTAACGTCCGAGCCAACTCAGTTTTTCCAACCCCGGTCGGTCCTAGGAAGATAAAAGACCCGATGGGTTTTTTCGCTTCCTTCAAACCGGCGCGTGACCGCCGAATAGCTCTGGCCACGGCGGAGATCGCTTCGTTCTGTCCGACCACGCGTTTATGGAGGAATTCCTCCATGCGCAGCAATTTGTTCGATTCTTCTTCTTCGAGCTTGAAGAGTGGAATGCCTGTCATCTTGGACACGACATAGGCCACCTCTTCTTTGCCTATCGTCGGTTTGTTCTTTTCCTGGCTCTTTTTCCACTCACGCTTAGACTCATCCAACAATTTCCGCAGCCGTTCCTCTTCTTCGCGATGGCGAACAGCTTCCTCGAAGTTCTGCATCGAGATCGCCAGTTCCTTATCGCGCGAGACCTTTTTTAACTCCTGTTCCATAGCCTTCAAATCCGACGGCAAGGCGTAGGTCTGCAATTTGGCTCGAGATCCGGTCTCGTCGATCAAGTCGATGGCCTTGTCCGGCAAGAATCGATCGCTGATATATCGATCCGACAGCTTCACCGCCTCGAGGATGGCCTCTTCGGAAATATCGACACCGTGGTGTTCTTCGTACCGGTCACGGAGCCCCTGGATGATCAACACCGTTTCGTCGAGACTTGGCGGCTGTACGTGAATTGGTTGGAACCGTCGCTTGAGCGCTCCATCTTTCTCAATGTGTTTTCGATATTCATCGAGAGTCGTGGCGCCAATACATTGAATTTCGCCACGCGACAGCGCAGGCTTGAGCATGTTGGAGGCGTCGATCGACCCTTCCGCCGCCCCTGCTCCCACCAAGGTATGGAGTTCATCGATAAAGATGATGATGTTGCCAGCCTGGACGATTTCTTTCATCACGACCTTCAGCCGTTCCTCGAACTGGCCGCGATATTTGGTCCCTGCGACCAGCGAACCGAGGTCGAGCGCAATGACCCGCCGTGAAAGAAGGTTGTCCGGCACTTCGGACTGGATGATTCGTTGGGCAAGCCCTTCGACAATGGCGGTCTTGCCGACACCCGCTTCCCCGATGAGTACAGGATTGTTTTTCGAACGGCGACTGAGGATCTGAAGCACCCGTTCGATTTCGTCTGCTCGGCCGATAACGGGATCCAGTTGCCCGGCTTGAGCAAGCTGGGTCAGATCGCGACCAAACTCATCGAGCGCCGGGGTATTGCTCTTCCGATCACGCTCACGCGGGGCAGACTTTCGGAGAAAGGTTACGGTTAATTGCCGGGCAGTCAGAAGATTCGCTCCCAGGCTGCGGAGAATTTTTCCGCCGATCCCCTCCTCTTCTCGGAGGAGGCCCAATAAGAGGTGTTCACTACCGATATGATTGTGTCCAAGGAGACGGGCTTCTTCAACCCCATACTCAATGACCTTCTTAACCCGAGGGCTGAAAGGGATCTCTCCAAAGGTCATGGTGGTTCCGCCGCCTGGCAAATTCCGTTCAATTTCCAAACGGATCTGTTCGGTCGAGAGTCCCATCTTTTTCAAGATCATCAGGGCAATTCCGTCGGATTCGCGGAGGATGGCCAAGACGAGGTGCTCGGTTCCGAGGTAGTCGTTCTGATGCCGCTCAGCCTCTTCCCGCGCGAGAATGATAATCTTCCGGCCCTTATCCGTAAATCTTTCGAACATCCTGCCTCCTTTTAGGGGGAGCCTATAACCGGTTCCGTATGCGCAAAGCTCTCGAAAAATCTGACCTAATACTATCTAGAAGGATTTTCAGTGTCAAGGCTGTGAGACAATCGTACATGCCAAAGCCGGTCTGGACGGAACATCGTACAGAGAGGTCTGATGTGCTTCTGATTCGTTGACTTCAAAAGAACCCTCCCGATACAATCTCGGACATTCCAGCCCATATCTAAATAGCGCCACGACAGGGTTTTAGCAATGAAAAACAAAAGTATCGGGATCTTGGCAAAGCCGAAGTTCCCTGAGATCAAGAGCACGCTCCAAGATGTGGTTGCCTGGCTCCGAGCTCGAAGCATCGATGTGATTTTGGACCAGTCATCGGCGATTCTCCTCGGTGAACAGGGTGGGTATCAGAAAACTCAGCTGGCAAGCAAGGCAGACGTGCTTTTGGTCTTAGGCGGCGACGGAACGATGCTCAGTGCCGCTCGACTTGCCGGGGAACGAAGCATTCCCATTCTGGGGGTCAACATGGGCGGGTTAGGATTTTTGACGGAGGTCCGTCTGGAGAATCTCTACCCCTCGCTCGAACGGGTATTTGCGAATGACTTTGTCCTCGATGAACGTCTCATGCTACGGACGCATATTCATCGGCATGGAGAAACAGTCGCACAAGGGGTGGTATTGAACGATGTCGTGATCAGTAAGGGCACCCTCGCCCGCATGATCGAGCTGAAGATCGCGATTCAAGGGCGGTTCGTCACCAACTTGCGGGGCGACGGGTTGATCGTCAGCAGCCCGACGGGATCGACCGCCTACTCACTTTCAGCCGGCGGTCCCATTATCGACCCGGCAGTCCAGTCATTGATTCTGACGCCGATCAGTCCCCATACGCTGACGCATCGGCCATTGATTGTGCCGGGTAATGCGGAGATTGAAGTGACCCTCACCAGTAAAGATGACGGCGCCATGGCGACGCTCGATGGGCAGGTGGGAGTGGCGATCACGCAGGGAGATACGGTCGTGATTCAGACATCGGAGAACCGGACCAGGTTGATCAGATTTCCCGAAAGTAATTATTACGACGTGCTCAGAGAAAAACTCAAATGGGGGGATGGGTAGAAATTAAAGACGTGGGGGCTAGGCTTTCCCGCTCTCGATCAATTTGAGCATTTCCTGGTTGTTCGTGAATTTGAACTCTCCGATACAGTCCTCACCCCAGTGAGTTTTTTCATTTGATTCGAGTATGCGGAGCCCTGCCAGATCGACTGGGTGGCTCTTGTGCGCCGTGAGTGTTGAAGCGAGCTTGTCGAGGACGATCTTTGTGCCAGAGTGGCTACCCGGTGTTTTCGTTGAGAGGTATTTGGTTACCACTTCAGCGCACCAATCTCCATCCCGCTTGGCGATGCCAACTAGGCCCTCGCTTGCTTTTCGTGCCCACCCGGCGAGAAACACGCCGTCCACCACCTTGCCTGCGGTTTCGTCATAGGCTTGGAAGAGCGCGTCGTCCGGATCGTTGCCGGTCTTATTGGGGTTTGTGACGAACAGGCCGCTCTTATATGGTAGTCCGACGGTCTCATCGACTTTGTCGCCGACGGCAAAGACTACGGAGTCGCAAGGAAACTCATAATACTGTTTCAGCCCGACGGCGACCGTATCCTCGCCTTTTGGATCGAGCTTGTTGTCTTCCATCTCCAGGCCGCGCACGCGGTTGTTCCCATCGACAAGAATGCGCTTGGGAGAGGCGAGGAACTTGAAGCCCATTTTCGTCTCGCTGACCTTCGGCTCGCATTTCGTAAACTCGTCCGTCAGCCCCTTGAGTATTTCGTCTGCATTCTGGCCGACTGTGACAAGTCGATCCTTAATCCGGGCCACCTCATTGGCGATCCCCTCCACATCCATGTTGGCACACACCATTCGAATTTCTTTCGGATTGTACTTTCGCTCTGCAGGCCCACGCCGCACGATCGCGGTGACCCGCTCGACTTTTTTGTAGCGGATCAGCCAGTGCGAGATATCCACCATCACATCGCCGGCGCCGATCACTGCCACATGCTTGCCCATCTCAAACGGGCGATCGCCGAACCCAGGAAGCCGATTAAAGTGGTACACGACATCCTTCGCATGGAACACGCCTTTGGCAGAGTCTCCTTCCACACCGATAGCCTTGGTCCCCTGCGCACCGATAGAGAACACGACCGCACTTGCGCCAAGACTTCGGACCTCTTCGACGGTAAGGTCTTTGCCGTTGCCGATGGCGACATTGCCAAAATAGTGGACATTCGACCGCTCGAGTAATTCCCAGTACTGCTTCTTGAGACCGCCGCGGAGTTTAAGCTTTGCAGGGAAGATCCCGTATTCAGCCAACCCGCCGAACTTGATGTCCCGATTCAGGATAATGATTTCATGGCCGGCCTTCGCAAGTGAACTAGCCACGGCCATTCCAGCCGGTCCAGCGCCAGCCACAATGATTACATGCGATGTCGGTGTGCTCATACGTTGTTCCCTGGGGAAAGTGAGCGAAAATGCCTAGAACCTCAACAGTTCCGCGGACTTTAACATAGAGACTTTTGTGGTGTCAAAGCTGCTTTTGTGCGTGAAGCGTCGTTCGTGAAACGTGAAACGCCGCCTGAGAAGGGGCACAGGCACGGCTGAAGGCGGCGGAGCCTGTCCCCCTTATCCCGCTACCCCCGTTACCCCTTTTACCCCGTCCCTACCCCCCTGCGCTTCCCACCGGTCCGCCTGGTTCGGTCATGCGCCAGGGATCGAGCAGTTCGGTGAGCCGTTTGTCCGGGAGGACCTTTTGTTCTTTGGCCATCTGGCGCACGGTCTTGCCGGACTTGAAGGCGTCCTTGGCAAGTTTCGCGGCAGCTTCGTATCCGATTTCCGGCGCCAAGGCCGTACACATGGCCAAGCTTTCTTCAATCAGACTCTTGCAACGTTCTTCATTGGCCTTGATGCCGTCGATACATTTCACTGCAAAATTGGTCGAGGCTGTCGAGAGGAGTTCAATAGATTGTAATACGTTATAGGCCATCACCGGCAGCATGACGATCAGTTCGAAGTTAGCGGCCTGCCCTCCCACTGTGACGGTCACATCGTTGCCGATCACCTGAGCGCAGACCATCGTCACCGACTCGGCAATGACCGGGTTGACCTTGCCCGGCATGATGGACGAGCCCGGTTGGGTCTCCGGCAGATTGATCTCCCCGAGCCCGCAGCGCGGACCGGAACCGAGCCAGCGAATGTCGTTGGCGATTTTCATGAGGCTCACGGCGATGGTCTTCAACTCCCCGCTCGCTTCCACTAATGAGTCCTGAGCGGACTGCGCTTCAAAGTGGTTCTTCGCTTCTGTAAAGGTGCAGCCGGTCTCCTTTGAAACGATTGCCAATACTTTAGCGGAGAACTTCGGATGGCAATTGAGCCCTGTGCCGACTGCTGTTCCTCCGAGTGCGACTTCACTGATGGCCTCTTGTGCCCGCTTGACCCGTTGAATGCCAAGTTCGATTTGACGCGCATAACCGCCGAATTCCTGGCCCAATCGCACGGGCGTCGCATCCTGCAAATGGGTGCGGCCGATTTTCACAATCTTGTCGAACTCCTTGGCTTTACGAGCGAGTGCTTTCTGCAAACTGGTGAGGGCCGGGATGAGCTGCTGCTGCATCATCTCTCCGGCGGCGATATGAATGGCTGTGGGAATTACGTCGTTGCTGGATTGCCCCAAATTGACGTGGTCGTTTGGATGCACCAGCTTGCTGCCTCGCGCTCCGCCTAACAGTTCGGTGGCGCGATTGGAGATTACCTCGTTGGCATTCATGTTCGTCGAGGTGCCGGAACCGGTTTGGAAAATGTCTACGGGGAATTCGGCATCGAGTTTACCCTCGACCACTTCCGTGGCTGCCTGATTGATCGCATCAGCCGTTTTCTTGTCGAGGAGGCCCAGCGACTGATTGACTGTCGCGGCAGCGCGTTTGACCATTCCCATCGCCCGAATCATGGAACGGGGAAATCGCAAGGAGCTGATCGGAAAGTTCTCGATGGCCCGGGCGGTCTGCACTCCGTAATAGGCCGTGGCCGGTACAGCCAGCTCGCCCATTGTGTCTCGTTCGATTCTGGTTGCAGATGCCAATTGAGTCGCTGTCTTCTTCATGGATACTACTCCAGTGTTGGGTGTCAGCTGTTACGGGCGCCATAATAAACGTTAGCCGCCAGCTAGTACAAGGGCAGTAGCATGAGAACCGATGGTTTGTCTTGTTTGTTTGGTCTATTTGGTTTGTTTAGTTGAACCAGAACAATCAGATGAACTCTTGAGAAGAATGCCAGCTACAAAAGAAGAGGCCCGCCGGAGCGGGCCTCTGTTCAGACTGGATATTACGGTTGCCGATTAACCGACCGTGACTTCGATCGCTTTCGGTTTCGCCTTCTCTGACTTGGGCAGTTGGAGATTCAGAACCCCGTCTTTGAATTCCGCTTTGACCTTCGCCTCATCCACGAGATCAGGCAATGTAAAGCTCCTGACAAAGCTGCCATAGGAGCGTTCTATCCGATGGTACTTCTTGCCCTTCTCTTCCTTCTCCTGCCTACGCTCGCCCTGAATCGTGAGGACACCGTCTTCGACCATCACCTTCACGTCCTCTTTCTTCACGTCAGGGATCTCTGCCTTGATCTGGTACTCTCCTTCCGTTTCGCTGACGTCCACGGAAGGCACCCAATCGGCGACGACCATCGTCTCCTTAGCATTCGCCTGAGGCAGAGCTTGACGGTTAAACATCCGATTCAACCGATCCGACATCTCTTCGAGTTCACGAGACGGATTCCACCGTACGAGCGTCATAGTAGACCTCCTTGTTGTACTTATTCAGAAATTTAGAATATCTATTGGCAGCGCGCGCCGACTTCTCTGTATAAAGCAACAGATAACTCTAGCTGTCGCGGAGTCAAGGGGGAGCAAAGCGCGAGACGCGCAAGAACGGTGGTTCGATATTCACGGTTGAAGTTCTAAAAACCTCGAACTTCGGACCTCCAACCCTTATGTCACGCACATTTCATCGTTGCTCGATGGGCACATACGGTTGACCATGTTCACCGGAGTAAATCTGGTCAGGCCGGAACAATTTGTTTTCTCGAAGCTGTTCAAGCCAATGGGCTACCCACCCAGATACCCGCGCCATCGCAAACAACGGGGTAAACAGATCGGTTTCGATTCGCATCTTGTCGTAGACGATTCCGGAATAGAAATCGACGTTGGGATAAATCCCCTTCCCTTTCAGCAGCTCTTCTGCAACCCGTTCGACTTCTAGGGCGACTTCATATAACGGTGAAGTGCCACATTCCTTAAAGAGCCGCTCGCAGAGACCTTGTAAGATCGTCGCCCGGGGATCTTTGACCTTGTACACCCGGTGACCGAAGCCCATCAGCCTTTGTTTTGCACGGACCTGTTCTTCGAGGTACGGTCTGGCTTTCCCTGGTTTGCCGATTTTCTTCAACATCTCCACAACTTCTTCGTTGGCCCCTCCATGCAGCGGGCCCTTCAGAGCCCCGATTGAAGATGCGACGACCGTATAGGGATCGGCCAGGGTTGAGGCAGTGACCATACCGGTGAAGGTTGAGGCATTCATCGTGTGCTCGGCATGGAGGATCAGGCAATCATCAAAAATGTCTCCCCACAAGGGAAGCGGCACCGTCTCAGTGAGCATATAGAGAAAGTTTTCAGAAAATCCGAGATCGTCCCGCGGTGAGATGTATTCGTCCCCATGCCGCAAACGCGCCCAGGCTGCAACGATCGTGGGGAGTTTGGCAACGAGACGGACAGCCGACCAATAATTATTTTCGATGTCCTGGACGTTCCGTCCTGGGTAAAACATGCCCAACGCGGCAACCGCAGCCTGCAAGGCATCCATAGGATGTCCCTGCTCCGGAAGACATTTCAACAAATCGATAATCTTGAACTTGATGCGGCGGTGATGGAGGATGTCCTCGTGCCATCGCGCGAATTGCGGTTGAGTGGGAAGATGTCCAAACAGCAGCAGATAAGCCGTTTCAAGATAGGACGATCGCAGGCAAAGCTCTTCGACGCGGATGCCTCGATACTCGAGCACGCCGCGTTGCCCATCCACATCGCTGATCGAAGATTTGGCTGCGGGGATGCCGGCAAGCCCCGGCATAAAATCATGCGGCATAATTTTTCTCCTTCCCTGAGCGGCAGGATATATGCTGTCGGGCCTACACGTCTAGCCCGGTCTATCTTGTCTGTCTGGTCTATTCGGTCTGTCTGGTGTGTTGGTTGAATGAAACTAACCAGATAGACCGGACAGACCGAATGAACAAGACAAGAGAGCAGGATCTTGTAATGACTCGTATCGATTGGCATACTCACCTTGTCGGCTATTCACACAAGGAATCGGATATGCCGAGGAAGCACGCAATGACGGTGTATCTGTCCCTCCAGCTGACAATCCTCGGTCTCATTGCAATGGGAACAGTCACCTTGGCACAGGCCGATGGCGAAACCCTTGCGTTTGCCGTGGTAAGTGAGGAGCCAAAAGACAAGGCGCAGGTAACGGCGAAGGTCTCGATCAATGACGCAGTGTCAGATATGAAGCTCCTCGCATCGGAGACAATCCTAAGTAATCTGATATGGAAAAAGCTCGAGATCTGCCATGCTATGAGGCTTGAAGGGTACAAAAGCCCTGAAGGCTTCCAGATTGTCACGGTGCACGTGATCGATGCCGGCATGCTGCCGATGTCTCTCCAGTCTTTTGCCGGCGATTGTTTGATTAAGAAAGCGATTGAGGTTGCACCGTTGAGGGACTAGCAGGATAGCGAGCGAGACGGACGACGGTTCGAGGTCCGAAGTTCGAGGTTTCTGGAACTTCGAACCTAGAACTTCGAACTTCGGCATTCCGGACAAGAGGAGGGTTCTTCTGCCGACTCACAATCTTCAGCGGTCAAAGGGAAGAGTTGCTCGCACTGCCGGCAGGGGCGAATTTCAAAGTATGCGGTGCCCTTATCGTCGATTTCGGTAGGTAAGAGCAACTCCTGCGGATCATAGCCGATTGCGCCGCCGTCGGAAAATTTGACAATGGCCAGCCGATCGTTAAAGACTTCAAAGCTTCCTTCCTGGCCTTTCCTAGCCAAGACATGCCCGACGACGAACACCGGCTGTCCCTTGCGCTTGGTGCGGAGGTCTCGTAAGGTGTGGTGCGTGGCTGTCGCGCAGGAAAACTGACCGCTGGAGCTGGTTCCAAAGATTGGCGTCGGCATCATGGCGTTGATGTAAGCATGATAGGGCTGATGTATCACAGGGATAAAAATGGCGTCAAGGCAGGCGAGACGCTGGGTAGGTCGCAGGAAAACTCGATTAACACACCAAATACCGTTGGGATCTTCCATACGGTGCTGAGACCGAATAAATCCAGGATGCTCAAAATGGCCGTCCAGCAAGGCCGCAGGCGAATCGAAACCGGAGGCGTACCCTCAGAGGTACGTTGAGGATTTCGATGAACCGAGAACGCCGCTGACGGACTTTTTCAGCATCCTGCTTAGACAAGGAGTTTGAACATGGCAGCAGTAACGATTTACCAAAAACCGACCTGCAGCACCTGCCGTCAGGCCGTGCAACTGCTAAAAGAAAGTGGCAAGCCATTCACGGCTATTAACTACTATGAGAAACCCTTCACGAAGGCTCAACTCAAGAATCTTTTAAAAAAGGCGGGGCTCTCACCGAAGGATATTCTGAGAACCAAAGAGGACATCTACAAGGATCTCGGTTTGGCTAAAAAGATCCTGTCTGACGATGAATGGCTGGATCTGATGGTGGCCCATCCGGATCTCATTCAGCGTCCGATTGTCGAAAAGGGAGAGAAGGTAATCTTGGCTAGACCGGCAGAGGCTGTGAAGGAGCTGCTGTAGCAGGGCCGTAAATTTCAGGTAGATAGGCTGAAGGCTATTAGGGGTTAAGCTTCGTGCGCAACGAGGATTCATCTCTGCTTGAAGAAATAAAGGGGTAAGAGCCTACCCCGACTATCCCTGTATCCCGCTACCCCCGCATTCGTGCCTTGCGAGATATTTTATAGCCTTCAGTCTAAACACCTGAGTAGTTACGCCTGGTCTACGTTCCGTATTCGCTCATTGAGGAAACTCTTCCTGTTCCTGTAGGGGAACGCCGTACCGGCACATTCTCTTCGGTCCCACGCTTTACAACGTTCCCCCCTGCTCCTTTGGCTTCATAAAGGGCGCGGTACGCCGACATGATCACCAGCGTCAGTGTCGCGCTGTCGTTCAGTTTTTCCGCTACGCCAATACTCAGGGTGACAGGAAGCGCCTGGTCGCGTGGTCCGGTCTTTTGAGCCGCTCGCTCCTTTTCCCACACTCGTTCTCTTCCTCTGAGAAACAGCGAGACCGCTTCGATCGATTTCCGGATAGTATCCAAGGCACTGAGAGCTTCGATAGTCGATTTTCCAGGAAACAGCATGGTGAGTTCTTCTCCAGTCGTACGGAAGACTTGCCCACTTGTGCAGACGGCCAGAACTTTCGGTGCGATCTGTTTTAATATCTGTTCACTGACAGACTTTCCATGGACATTGGCATACTGAGTGAGCTGGTCGATACCGATGACTGCAACGGAAAATCGCTTCCCAAGTTGTCCGATCGCTTCGTTATAGGCCAGGCGACCGGGGATGCCGGTAAGTGTGTCCCGATAGGTTTGCCGATGAAAGGACTGAAGCAATGTGGCGAAGAGAACTAGTCCTGCCGTCATGAAAAAGTTTGTCGAATGCCAGCCATAACGGCTCGTATGGTAGGCCACGAAAATGGCCACTAGCGCCCAGATTGCTCCTCCTTCAAGCGCATCGCGATGAAGGACGAATCGTATGCCGTGCAGCAGCAATGCTGTAGCAAAGGCCACCAACGCCGGTTGCGGAATCGGCGTCCATTCCGTGAACATCAGCGGAATAAATGCTCCGGTAAATAATGATGTCGCCAGATCATGCTGGTCCGGAAGGCAGAGCCAGAGCAGCAGAATAGGTTGGATCAAGACGAGCAGGAGGCGCATTAGGCCACGAGATGTCCAAAGTGAACCTTCTTTGAGGATGGAGAAGGCCAGCAGGTTGAGAGGGACGAGAAACGCGGTCATAGCGTCAATCGTTTGATGTACGGCCTCCTGATCGGCTTCGCCAGTGGGAATCAGGACCATGGCCCGATCGGCCAGCACCAACACAAGCAGGGAGAGGATCATGCGACTGCTGGCAAGGTACCAGCCAAAGATGAGCCCAAACGTGAGGACGATATACGGTAGGGCGGCGATCGGCTGTTGCAACCAGGTCGGGAGCCCCTGGGGACGAAGAAATCCGATCGCAAGGAGAAGAATCAGCCCTCCAGGGAAGAGAAGCGCGAGGATAGATTTCCAGAGCTGACTTAGCATGGCTCATCCTGTGAATAGAGTGGACCGGGGCCCTAGCAGAACTGCCAGATCCATACCAGCCCAGCACTACGCGGTAGAGAGCGATAAAATAACTACCAGGTAAAACCATGGTTTTTGAGGGAGAATCCGGCGTCTGTGATCGCTTTGTGAGGGAGGCACAAGCGCAAGGGCGCCTCAAGGCCATTTGTGAACAGTCAGAGGAGGTTGTCAGACAGGAGATAGAGAGGATTACTCGACGGTGCGTCAGCGTGAAGTATTCAAAGGAAGGTCTTGGGTCATTCGAAGAGCACCGGAGGTTCGGTCTACGGTAATGGTGACCGCTCCATCTAATACTTGTAAGAGCAGATCCCCGGCCAGCTGTCGTCGCCAGCCGCGGAGGATGGGCACATCAAGAGCCGTTCGATTCTGCTTGGTCTCCACGAGAGTTTGCAGGTCGGCACTGGTGGCCACCATAGTGGGAGCGATCCCCTCCTCTGCTGCACGAGCCTTCAGCACAGCTTGCAGGAGTTCGACGATACCTGTCGACTCAGGATCAGGTTTTCGCTCACTAGGAACCTCCGGCCAGGCCGATGGTGGAAGCGCGAGCGCCGAGGTAATGGCCGCTAGTAATTGTGCCCCGTGCCGATCGACCTCGGAAGAATGGACGCCACGGAGGCCACGAAGATCGTTGACCGATTTCGGTGGATGGCGTGCAAGCTGGAGCAGCACCTCGTCGCGCATGACACGTCCGCGAGGCACGTTCCGGCGGCGAGCTTCCGCTTCCCGCCAAGCAGCCAACTCACGCAACACCGCAGCCCCTTTGGGCTTGAGCGTGTCCCACCCTCGAATTCGTTGATAGCGTTCCTGCGGTTCTCGACTTTTTTCTCCCACCGCAGTTTCGAGGCGTGCAAACTCCTCACTGACCCACTCCAATCGGCCGAGTGCGCGGAGGCGATCCTGTAAATGCGTATGGATCGACAGGAGGAACTCGACATCTTCCAATGCGTAGGCGATCTGGCCATCCGAGAGCGGTCGCGCACTCCAGTTCGTAAAGGTATGGGCTTTCGCCAGCCTGGTGCCAAGGAGGCGCTGGACTAAGTTTGCATAAGCGATTTGGGCGCCATATCCAACCATGGCGGCGGCGATCTGCGTATCGAAAAATGGCTTCGGGATCTGCCCCGCATGCGTGGCGAACAGGTCGAGATCCTGCCGCCCGGCATGAAAGATTTTCTCGATTTTGGCCTCACAGATGAGTTCCCAAAAGACGTCGAGCGATCCGCTGGCTTGGACGGCAGGAAAGTCGATGACGGCGGCGGTGGTGTCGGTGGCGACTTGGATCAGTTCGAGTCGTGGAATAAAGGTGTCCTCCCCGACGAACTCCGTATCTAGCGCCAGCCGCGGGCTCTGCCGCAACGTGTGGCAGAGGGATTCAAGGCCTTGCTGATCAGTCACATACGGCAGAGGTGAATTGGGTGTCACGTATATATCATTCTGTTGGACGGTAGGTGGCGTCTGGCGAATGCGGAGGTTCAACATTGCTCAGGCCCAAGTATTCCTTCAGGAACTGATAGGCCTCTAACATACGTCTCAATTCTGGTTCGGCACTGCGGTCGCCGTTGTTTGAATCGGGATGGAGTTGCTTGGCTTTGTGGCGAAATGAGGCGGTGACATCGGCCAGCGAACTGCCAAATTCTACGCCCATCGCAGCATAGGCGTCCATCGCGTTATTGATCCCGCTCGACCCCTGCGACAGATCGCCGCCTCCCCCACTGGCGGCTTTCAACATATCGGCGAGGCTGATTTTCTTGCGCCGGCGCCGGGGGCGCTCTCGAATCTCGCTGTCAAAATCGTCCCATCGGTCTTCGACAAACTCAAGACGGGACTCCAGGCGCATGGCGCCGGAAAGATCACGGATCTCTGCGATCTCTTCTTCAATCTGGAGCAGCGATTTAATGATTTCCTCCAGCCCCTCTTCAACGCGAAAGAAGCTGTCGACCCGCTCCTGCATCATCGTATCGACGGCGAGATCCAGACTCTCTTCGGCTTTCGGTCGTAATGAATCGATCCGTTTTCTCATCCCATTCTGAAACTTGATAAATTTGCCTTGCGTAAATGGCATATGCCCAGACTCTCTCCCAGGAGACTGCAGAAAACTATGTCGGCACACCTAGACAAACCCAGTCTGTCTGGTTATCTGGTCTGTCCTGTCTATCTGGTTGGTATCATGCAACCAAATAAACCAGACAGACTGAACAGACCAAATGAACAAGAGGCGCGCATTGTAGCACAGCCAGGCCCCATGCCAGAAGAGCAGTGGAAACTGCTGAATTCATGTGAAATGTCGGGTTAAGAGGATGCGAAGTCGTCGCTGAGTTTGGTGCGGCGGCGCGCCACACCCGTTTCGCGTGCGGCTGTTGCCACGGCTTTTGCTACCCGCGGTACGATTCCCTTGTCGAACACGCTCGGAATAATGTAGTCCGCACTGAGAGCTGCAGGGGGAATGGTCTCTGCCAGGGCCTTAGCCGCAGCCAGTTTCATCGCTTCGTTGATGTCGCGGGCCTGCACGTCCAGTGCACCCCGAAAAATACCGGGGAATGCGAGTGCATTATTAATTTGATTCGGATAGTCGGATCGTCCGGTGGCAAAGATCCGGCAGTGGGAGGCAGCCAATTCACGAGGGACTTCAGGGTCGGGATTGGCCATGGCAAAGACGATGCGATCAGCCGCCATCAGGTCCAGGTCTTCCGCTGTAAGGATGTTACCGACGGATAAGCCTATGAAGACGTCGGCCCCCTTGAGCGCATCTCGGAGTGTCCCTTGGGGACGGTCTTTGGTCATACAGGGGGCCAGATCCGTTCGGCAAGCCCGCAGTTGTTGGCCGTCTCCCCGCAAAACGATGCCTTGAGGTTCGCATCCGACCAGGTGCGAGAGGCCGGCGGCAAGCAGCATCCTGCAGCAGGCGGTTCCAGCGGCGCCAAGACCATTAACAACCACGCGGATGTCTTCCATTCGTTTCCCGATCACGGTGAGCGCATTCGTCAAGGCGGCAAGGATGACCACGGCCGTGCCATGCTGATCGTCATGCATCACCGGAATATCCAAGGTAGCTTTTAAGCGGCGCTCGATTTCGAAACAGCGCGGCGAGCTGATGTCCTCCAAATTGATGGCGCCGAACCCCGGAGCAATGGCCTGAACCGTACGAACAATCTCGTCAGGATCTTGCGTATTGAGACAGAGCGGCCATGCGTCGATTCCCGCAAACTCTTTGAACAGCATGGCTTTGCCTTCCATCACGGGTAATGCGGCTTCAGGGCCGAGATTGCCAAGGCCGAGCACCGCAGACCCATCGGTGACCACGGCGACCGTGTTCCCCTTGCCGGTAAAGGCATAGGCTTTGGTCTTGTCCTTCGCGATCGCTTGCGAAACCCGACCGACTCCAGGCGTATAGACCATCGACAGGACGTTTCTTGTCGTAATGGGGAACTTACTTTGCACGCGAATCTTCCCGCCAAGATGCAAAAGAAAAATTCGGTCGGAGGCCGACAGTACTTTTACGTCCGGAAGCGCCCCGATCCTAGCAAGCACTTTCTCTCCATGCGCTTCGCTTTGGACGTCGAAGGTTACGTCCGGCACCATACAATCGGCCGTTGCAGAAACAATATCCACTGCGCCCAAATTGGCGCCTTCTTCGGCCAGGACGGCTGCCACCTTTGCGAACATGCCTGGCGTATTGGCGAGTTCAAGGCGTACGGTCAGGCGATAGTTGGAATAGGGCCCGATGTCAGTCATGGCTGGTCCAGTAACTATGGGGTAAGGGGGCAACGGGGTAGAGGGGTAAGAGCCTACCCCGACTATCCCTGTATCCCGCTACCCCCGCATTCGCTCCTTGCGCGATAATTTATAGCCTTCAGCCTAAACACCTGAGCAGTTACGATCTTTCGAATAGACTACCACAAGGCTGGCCTTGGCCAGAACCAAATTTGCATGACCATTTTTCATCTATTCAATGACAGAACATGCGAAAAATAACGGTCGCAGGCCTCTTTCATTTTTCTGCTCATTGACCCTTCCAGGGCCTCGATGCTACCGTGAACCATGTCCACGTCACCGGAATCGGCAAAGTCTAATCGCCTCATCCACGAAACTAGTCCCTATCTCCTTCAACATGCCGGGAACCCGGTTGACTGGTACGCCTGGGGACCCGAGGCCTTGCAAGCGGCGAAAACACTGAACCGCCCTATCCTGCTCTCGATCGGCTATTCCGCCTGTCACTGGTGCCATGTGATGGAGCGGGAGTCGTTTGAAAATGAAGCTATTGCCTCACTCATGAACAAGCATTTCGTCTGTATCAAGGTCGATCGAGAAGAGCGCCCGGATCTCGACGAGATCTATATGCAGGCTACGGTGACCCTCAATCATGGCCAGGGTGGATGGCCGATGACTGTGTTCCTGACACCGGACCAAGAGCCATTCTTTGCCGGAACATATTTCCCTCCTGACGATCGCTGGGGCCGGCCAGGATTTCCCAGCCTACTCAAAAAAATCTCCGAAGCATGGGAAACAGATTCCGCCGAGCTCACGAGTCAAGCGCGTCAATTGACTGACCGGTTGAAGAACGAACTCAAGGCGGTGTCCCCGGTTTCAGTTAGCATCTCCGTGCTTGATGAGGCCGTGATCCAGTTCCGTGAGAATTTTGATGAAGAACATGGCGGATTCGGCAGTGCGCCGAAATTCCCCCCCTCCGCCGGACTTTCATTGCTCCTTCGTTGTTACCGTCGAACAGGAGAGAGTCGAACCTTGCAGATGGTCACCGGCACGCTCGATGCGATGGCAGCCGGGGGAATCTACGATCATATCGGCGGCGGGTTTGCGCGCTACTCCACCGACGAACGTTGGCTAGTGCCCCATTTTGAGAAGATGCTCTACGACAATGCCCTGCTTACCCGGACCTACCTGGAAGCCTATCAAGTCACGAAGCGGGCCTCCTATCGCCAGGTCACCATGGAAATCCTCGATTATATTCTCCTGGAAATGACCGACTCAGCCGGAGGGTTTTATTCCGCGACGGATGCGGACTCAGAAGGGGTCGAAGGCAAGTTTTTTGTCTGGACGCCGGCTGAGATCCAGGCCGTACTGCAGAACGCCGAAGATACCCGCCGATTCTGCGCCTGCTACGACATTACCGACCAGGGAAATTGGGAGCATCGAAATATCCCGAATCGACTGCGTCCCATCGAGGCCGTACTCAAGGAATTGAACCTCACCATCGATGAGCTGAGCGAGACGATCTCTCGCGTACGTCCCCTCCTCTATCGCGCCCGCCAAACGCGAGTTCCGCCCGGACTCGACGACAAGATCATCACAGCTTGGAATGGCATGCTGATCTCAGCGATGGCCGAGGCAGGCCGTGTATTAGGAATCAGACGCTACATCGATGGAGCCATGAAGGCAGCAGACTTTCTCTTGCTGGTGCATCGAACATCAGAGGGAACACTGCTCCGTACCTCGCGGCAGGGCCGAGCCCATCTCGATGGAGTCCTGGAGGACTATGCCTATCTGGCAGAAGGCTTGATCGACCTCTATGAAGCCTGTGGGCAGGAACGCTATCTCACGACCGCGCTTCAATTGGGGGAGCGGATGGTCAGTTCATTCCAGGACAAGGACCAGGGAGGGTTCTACACGACCGCAACGGCTCATGAAACGTTGATTATACGAGCGCGGGAGGGAGCGGATGGTGCAACACCCAGTGGGAACGCCGTGGCGGTTTCAGCCCTCGCCAGACTCTCCTTTCATTACGATCGCCAGGATCTGCGCGAGGCGGCAATCGGTGGAATTCGCGCCTATGGCCGCCAGATAGCCAGGTATCCGAGAGCCTTCGCCAAGACGCTTGCCTCGGTTGATCTGTTAGGGGAAGGGCCGATTGAATTGGCTTTTGTCGGAGCGCCCAGCGATCCTGGGCTGGAGGCATTGCAGCTCGCCGTGCGCGAGCTCTTCTTGCCGAATCGTGTGATTGCCTCCAGCGATGGAACCGGGACGCCATCAAGCCATCCCCTATTGGCTGGCAAGGGATTGCTGGATGGGAAAGCGGCCCTCTATATCTGTCGAAACTTTTCCTGTCAGCGTCCGCTCACCGACCCACGGGAGGTTGCAGAGGCACTGTTGTCAGCGTCACGACGGACAGATCAGCCTATCCAACAGACACTCTTGCAAGGAGCATCACTCGCAGGATCAGCGAGTCCTGAGGGAACAGCCAGGTATGTTGCGCGTATCCTGAGTCATTCTCGCCATGAAGGCCGTATGGAACATGGTTATGGCCGGTTCGGCGCCACAGGATTGACAACGTCCCGACTCGGGTTCGGAACCTATCGGGTCGCTACAACAGATCCGGAACATCGAGAGGCCCTCAAGAAGGCTCTGCGAGAAGGCGTCAATCTAATCGATACCTCGACGAATTACATGGACGGAGACAGTGAACGTCTGGTCGGTTCTGTCTTAAGCGAGTCGATCAAGAACGGAGAGCTGACTCGTGAAGAGGTGATCGTCGTCTCGAAGATCGGCTATGTGCAAGGAGACAACTTGAAACAGGCGAAGGCACGGGAACAGGCCGGGCGCCCCTACCCTGACATGGTCAAATATGGCGAGGGCATCTGGCATTGTATCCACCCGGAGTATCTAGCCGATCAACTCGCATTGTCGTTGGACCGCCTTGGGTTAACTAAGCTCGATGTCTGTTTACTGCACAACCCGGAATACTTTCTGTCCGAGGCAGCGCCTCATGAAGGAGGAGATCTCGTAGCGACGCGGGATGCTTTTTACCGCCGGATTGAACAGGCTTTCGCATTTTTTGAGTCGCAAGTGGCGGCGGGGCGGATCAGCTATTACGGCGTGTCGTCGAATACGGTCACAGCAGACCCATCCAATGCCGAGGCGACGTCACTCTCTCGCCTCTGCGATGCGGCGCGAGCTGCCGCTGTATCGCAGCAAGTAGCCCGTCACCACTTCGCAGTGCTGCAATGCCCCATGAATCTCTACGAAGCAGGCGCGTTGGTGATGTCCAATACCGGCGTAGATCAGCATGAGACGGTGTTGGAGGTGGCGCAACGAGAAGGGATTGCCGTGCTGGTCAATCGTCCGCTCAATGCCATGCCGACGAACATGAGCGGTGTGGTTCGATTGGCGGATTTCCCACTCGAAGGCGACCCGGTGGATTTCGATCGCCAATGCCGGACAGTTGCGGCGCTTGAAGAGGAATATCGCAAGGCCATTGCCCCGGCCCTTCAACATAGCGGTCAAGGGATGGCCCCGGCAGACTTCTTTACCTGGGCCATTGAGCTACCGCGCGTGAGGCCTCAGATCCAAGGCCTGGAACATTGGGAACAGATCGAGCATCAGATGATCGCGCCGCATATCAATCAAGTGATGCAAGCGCTGACACGGCATCTGACCGGAACGGCCGCCGAGCAATGGGAGGCCTGGCGTGACCGCTATGTGCCGCAGCTACTCATTCTGTTAGGCGGGCTTCGTCGAGAAGCCACCGAGCGGAGTCGTGCCAAAACCGCCATGCTATCAGCGGCCCTAGATCCCCTGCTGCCGGAAGCCAGACGCAAAGAATCACTGTCACGAAAAGCCTTGTCGGTGCTGGCGAGCACCCCCGGTGTGGCCTCTGTGTTGAACGGAATGAGGACGCGGAACTATGTCGAAGACTCTCTAGCCATCTTGAAATGGGAGCCGATGCCGACGGTGAGACCCCTCTACGAAGGGGTGCGGTCACGGTGATGATCTGGTGGGTGTGAAATCAGCGACCGGTGGTGTGCTGGCGTCTCGTGCTGAGCGATTCGATTCTCATGGTGACGTCACGATATTGCGGTGCTTCACGCCGGAGCCATCGATAGGCCTCCAACGCGTCAGGGATACGCCCGAGAGACTCTAATGTCCGCCCTAAGAGATAAAGGATTTGCACTTGTTCTTTCACTGATGTCGTGGGTATTTGAAGGGCTCGACGAAAGGCCGCGACGGCTTCTTCTTGTTTTCCGCTCTGCTTGAGGCACAGGCCCATTTGGGCCAAACCCTTGAGCGCATATGCGGGGTCTTGTGCAGCTTTCTGGAAATGTTCTGCTGCCTGTCTGAACAGGCCTACATTCTTAAGCGCCGAACCTTGTTCGTATGCTTCGTGTCCGTCTGGTGCCCCTGTCGATACAGTGGCATCGATGGTCTGTAAAGTCGCTTCCAGAATCAGAGCACGCACTTCATTCTCCGACGAAGATTGGCGTGAGGCTGGACGGTTCTCTTGTATCAGGGATAATGCGTTGGTTTCGTTCACGTTCTTGTTTCCTGTGGGGTATGGGTGCAATGGCAATAAGTTCGCAAGTCTTGGACCATTCAAGGTGGTTTTCAAACCCTTTACGTTTCAATGTCTTTGAGCCAGTGGTTCGGCAGATTCGTTCATAATTGATCCTGCTGCCTGGGCGGAAGGTTGAGGTTACGGTTGAGGCTTAGGTTCTGGCTAAGTAAGTTGAGTCTTTTTGCTCAACCTTAGCCTCGACCTCAGCCTTCCCCCTGGGCCTCAGCCTTAGCCTCTTTAGAAAGTGACCTGCCGAAGATTGTGGCGGTTGGCAGCAAACCACTGCATGGTTTTCTTGAGTCCTTCCCGGAGCGATTGCTGCGCTTGAAAACCAAAGAGTTGCTTGGCCCGGCTAACATCCAAACACCGTCGAGGTTGCCCGTTGGGCTTGGTGGTATCCCAGGCGATCTGTCCCGTAAAACCGGCTTCCGCGGCAATTATGGTGGCAAGATCGCGAATCGTGACTTCTTCCCCTGTCCCCAGGTTTACGGGTAGACTGCCTTCATAGTACTCAGCTGCGCGCAGGATACCTTCTGCGGCGTCCTCCACATACAAAAATTCTCGTGTCGGCGATCCATCCCCCCACAGCGTGAGTGTGCCGTGGCCTGCTTCTCGTGCGGTCACGCATTTGCGGATGAGGGCGGGGATGACGTGGGACGTTTCCAGGTCGAAGTTATCGCGAGGGCCGTAGAGATTGACCGGAAATAGCACGATGGAATTGAACCCATACTGTGCACGATAGGCCTGCGACTGGACCAGCATCATTTTCTTTGCAAGGCCATAGGGTGCATTGGTTTCTTCGGGGTAGCCATTCCAGATGTCGTCTTCTTTAAATGGAATCGGGGCAAACTTGGGGTAGGCACAGATGGTGCCCAACGCCACGAACTTCTTCAGTCTCTGTTGGCGCCCGACTTCGATGAGCTGAGCCCCCATCATCAGGTTGTCGTAGAAAAACTTTCCTGGATTGGCTTGGTTCGCGCCGATCCCTCCGACCCGTGCCGCCAGATGGATGACCATATCGGGGGTTCGATCGCGGTACAGTTGCTTCACCGCTTCCATCTGCACGAGATCGTAGTCTTTGCTGCGGGGAACGAAGATCTCTTGGCAGCCTTTCGCCCGGAGCTGTTCTACGACAAACGACCCGAGAAAGCCGGCTCCCCCCGTGACGACGACACGCTGCTCTTTCCAAGAAAATGTCATAACCGCGTGAATGCCTCCAATCTTAAACCCTCAGCCTTTCTTCCTCGTGCCATCCAGTTTTTCTTTCTCTATGGCCAGATCCGCGTCAACCATCATGGCGATCAACTCTTGGAACTTTACCTTCGGTTGCCAGCCAAGCTCTTTCTTCGCTTTGCTCGCATCGCCGATGAGGAGGTCTACCTCGGTGGGACGATAATACTTCGGGTCGATCTTGACATGTTTCTTCCAATCCAGTTTCAGACGGTCGAATGCAAGCTCGAGCATTTCCTTGACGGTGTGCGTTTCACCGGTGGCAATGACATAATCGGTGGGAACTTCCGTCTGCAACATCATCCACATGGCTTCGACGTAGTCGCCGGCGAAACCCCAGTCGCGCTTGGCGTCAAGATTTCCCAGGAACAGATCCTGCTGGACACCCAACTTGATTCGTGCTGCCGCTTTCGTAATCTTGCGCGTGACGAACGTCTCGCCTCGCCGGGGCGATTCATGGTTGAATAAAATGCCGTTACAGGCAAAGAGGCCGTAGGCTTCTCGATAATTGACCGTCACCCAGTAGGCGTAAACTTTAGCCGCTCCGTAGGGACTGCGGGGATAGAACGGCGTCGTTTCGCGCTGGGGCACGTCTTGTACTTTGCCAAACATCTCGCTCGACGAGGCCTGATAAAACTTCGGCTTCAGCCCTGACTCCCGAATGGCTTCCAGGAGACGGATCGCGCCGAGCCCGGTAATTTCGCCGGTATACTCGGGAATATCGAAGCTCACGCGCACGTGACTTTGTGCGCCCAGGTTGTAAATTTCATCGGGCTGGATCCTTCGGATGATATGGTTCAGCGAACTCGCGTCGTTGAGGTCGCCATATACCAATTCAAGTCGCCGATGTGGAACGTGCGGGTCCTCATAAATAGGATCGATTCGCCCCGTATTGAACGAACTCGACCGCCGAATAATACCGTATACCTCATAGCCCTTCCCGAGAAGCAACTCTGCCAGATACGACCCATCCTGGCCGGTAATTCCGGTGATCAACGCTTTTTTCACAAGTCCACTCCTTACATTTCGTTGGAAGCGGTTAAATTATGGCGTGATCGCGAAGCATTGTCTACAGGCTCCGTGGTCTTGCGCCAAGCCTTCTCTCCACATTAGAATGGCCTCGCTGAAGGGGACGAGGGATACGTGCAAGTCTTGAAGACGATCACTATACGTCGGGGCCTCATATTCGCCTTTGTCATGTGTTGCGCTTTTCTCGTGGCCCACATCGTGAACGCGGTGATTGCCGAGGCTTTGTCTGTTCCGACAGGTTTGATCGCGCCATCGTCTGCCTCCGACCGAGAGGTTGATGTGAGAGCTGCCCTGCCTGTTTTAGTTGAGCGCATTCGGACGAGCGGACTCTTTCCTCTGCCGCCGGACCCCCTTAACATAAACGCCTCTGGGTTCAGCGCACCGCCTGCCCGTGCTCCCTTAAATCTGGCGTCGAAACTCAAACTGCTGGGGGTGGTGATCGGCGATCGTGAAGGGGTTTCGGCGATCGTTGAAGAACTCTCCAGCAAACGCCAGTTATTTTTCAAGCTGCATGAACAGATACCCGATGTGGGTGAGATCAGCGAAATCCGCCGAGACGGAATAGTCGTTCGTCAAGGCGATCAGCAGGAGTTGCTGGAACTCGCCGCCTCGCAGACCGAGAAACCCCCGGCTGCCCCAGCCACAGCTGGATCAGCCGTAGTTCCCACGCCTGGGAGTCCGGTGCGCGCGGTGCTTGATCGGAGAGAAGTTGAACAAGCGGTGAGCGATCTGCCCAAGCTGTTGTCTCAGGCGAGGGCCGTGCCCAACTCGGTGAATGGAGCGATGAACGGGTATCGCCTGGACTATATCGCACCCTCCAGCTTTTACGAGAGAATTGGGCTGAAGTACGGGGATGTCCTCCAGCAGGTCAATGGCGTGGACATTCGCGACCCAGGTACGATGCTCACGCTCTTTCAACAGCTTCGCAGTGAAAAGACAGTGAAACTTGACGTCCTGCGCAACAATCAGCGAACTGCCATGACATTCGACATCCGCTGAGTCCGCTGTATCCTCGTTAGTTACAACCCCTTCTTGCTGTCAACAACCCGGTTTGTTTGGCCTATTTGGTTTATCTGGTTAGTTTCGTTCAACCAAAGAACCAGATAGACCAGATACCTTGTCAGGGGTATCAGGTAGAGAGTATTCTTTTAATTTTTAACGCTTTCCGGGTTTGCTCTAGCGGTGAAGGGTTCTCCCGGTGATAAGCCGTCCATTATTGGGTCTTCGCTGATGAATAACGAACGTTCCAGTCGACCGCTCATAGGAGCGATCCTCGAAGACAAATTCGGCTTGACCGAAGCCAAATTGCTTGAAGCGATTAATCTTCAAGGAGCCAAGGGAGGCCGCCTCGGTGAAATCCTGATCCGACTCAGGGCGATCACCGAAGAGCAACTCCTTCAGGCGCTGGCCATTCAATTTGAACTTCCCTGGCTTCCGAATCTTGATGTGAGCCAGGTCGACCATGAATGGGTCAAGAAGGTTCCGATCCATTTCGCCCGCCGCTACCATGTGCTCCCTCTCAAGGTAGAAGATGGAGCGGTGCTTGTCGCGACGACTGATCCTATGGAATCGGCTGCATTGGACGACCTTCGCCTTTTACTGGGACTCCCGATTAAATCGGTGCTGACAAGCAGCTTGTCGCTCCTGGCCTGTTTGAACCGTGTCTATGACGAAGCCGCGAGCCCTGCGGGCGCAGAGCAAGTGATGGAGGATATTGCGGCCAGTGAGAGCCTGGACCAGATTGCTCATGAGTTGGATGAACCGCAAGATCTCCTCGATGCCACGGACGAAGCCCCCATCATTCGGTTAGTCAATTCCGTGCTCTTCCAGGCGGTCAGGCAACGAGCGAGCGATATTCATTTCGAATCGTTCGAACGGGGGCTGGTCGTGCGGTATCGCATCGATGGAGTGCTCTATCCCGTCTTAACACCTCCGAAACATCTGCAGGCTAGTATTATCGCGCGACTGAAAATCATGGCGAGCTTGAACATTGCGGAGAAGCGCTTGCCGCAGGATGGCCGTTTTCGAATCAGGACGGCTGGTAAGGATGTCGATCTGCGTGTCTCGGTGCTGCCGACCTCCCATGGCGAACGGGTGGTCCTGCGTCTATTGGAAAAAGAGAACCGCCTGCTGAATCTGCAGGAGATGGGGTTTTCGCAAGATCGGTTGGGGATCATCCTGCAACTGATCCAGTTGTCGCACGGCATCATTCTCGTGACCGGGCCGACCGGGAGCGGGAAGACAACGACGCTCTATGCGGCCTTGACTCACATCAATGCGCCGGACAAGAACATCATTACCGTCGAGGATCCGGTGGAATACCAGCTGCTCGGTGTGGGCCAGATGCAGGTGAATCCCAAGATCAACCTGACGTTTGCCGCGGGGCTGCGGTCCATTCTCAGGCAAGATCCCGATGTCATCATGATCGGCGAAATCCGCGATCGTGAAACCGCAGAAATTGCCATTCATGCGTCACTCACGGGGCATTTGGTCTTCTCCACACTCCATACCAACGACGCCGCAAGCGCGGCCACCAGGTTGATCGACATGGGCATCGAACCGTTTCTCGTCGCCTCCTCGGTGGTGGGAGTCTTAGCGCAGCGGTTGCTGCGCCAGGTCTGTTCGGACTGCAAGCAACCCTATCATCCGGCAGATGAAGAACTGATCAGGCTCGGTATCGTCCCGCCGCGGGTACGCCCCACATTCTACCGGGGAGTCGGATGCCCGGCCTGTGCCCAAACAGGCTATCGCGGTCGAACCGGGATTTTCGAACTCCTCGTGCTGGACGATGAGATCCGCCGCCTCATCGGCAACAAGGCGGACTCGGCGTCGATTCGTCAAGCGGCGATGACGAAAGGGATGATCACGTTGAAAGATGAAGGCGCAGAGAAAGTATTTCATGGGGTCACGACGACTGAGGAGCTAATGCGGATTACCCAACAGGAAGTCGAGATTTAGCCCGATGCCGGTCTATCACTATAAAGGTTATCGAAACGACGGCGGAGCCGCGACCGGCATCATCGATGCCGAGAGCCCGAAGGTTGCGCGCGTAAAACTGCGAAAGGTCGGCGTGTTCCCCACCGATATGGTGGAACAGAGCTCTGGTTCGGCTAGTTCCAAAGCTGGTTCAGCTGGAAAATCCTCGGCCGGAATCGGTCGCTCCCCTGCCCTCAGCACAACCGATGTGGCGATGATGACCCGGCAATTGGCGACATTGCTGGTCGCAGGACTGCCCTTGGTTGAAGCGCTCGGAGTGATGGTCGATCAAACCGAGAAAAAAACCGTGAAGAGCCTCATGGCCGATATTCGCGAAGAAATCCGTGGAGGCGCGTCTTATAGCGCGGTACTGGAACGCTATCCGCGCGAGTTCTCCCAGATTTATGTGCACATGGTACGGGCCGGTGAAGCCAGCGGAGCGTTGGACCAGATCTTATTTCGTCTTGCGGAGTTTCTGGAAAAACAGTTGGCGCTCAAACATAAAGTGACGAATGCCGTTCTCTATCCGGCCCTGATGTTGATCGTCGGCGCCTCGGTGCTGTTTTTCCTCATGGCCTTTGTCGTGCCGAAAATTACCGCCGTCTTTACAAGTCTGAAGCAGGCCCTCCCCTGGCCTACCGTTGTACTGATGAGCATCAGCCATTTTCTTGCAGACTATTGGGCGGTGATTCTTGGTATGGTGGGTTTGACAGTGTGGGCAATCCGTCGGGCGATGAAGACGGAAGCGGGACAGACCAAGGCCGACCGATGGCTGCTGAAGATTCCACTTATCGGCGAGGTCGCCCGTATGGTCGCCATCTCGCGGCTCACCAGCACATTGGCCACCATGCTGGCCAGCGGCGTGCAGCTGTTAGATGCCATGGACGTCGCGAAGCGCGTCATGAATAATCGCGTGCTGGAACATGCGGTCGAGGGGGCCAGACAGAATATACGCGAAGGGGAAACGATTGCCGAACCGCTGAAGCGCAGCGGTGAATTTCCCGCGCTGGTGACCCACATGATTGCAGTCGGTGAACGCAGCGGTGAAATGGAAGAGATGCTCCGTCGAATCGGACAAATTTATGATGGAGAAGTGGATCGGGTCATCACACGGTTCACATCGCTTCTGGAACCGATCATGATTTTGGTCATGGGTGTCTTGGTGTTCTTCATTGTGGTAGCAATCTTGCTGCCGATCTTTGAGATGGGACAAATGGTGCGATAGCAGAGGGGGAGCGGCCAGGTGCCCTTCTTGCTCGTAGAACGCGCACGATGAAACTGTGCTCGGCGAGGCGCGCAGTAAAGGGCAGCCTCGGCCGCTCCCCTAAAGAGAGGCAGAGAGAATTGGACAGGACCTTGCAGGATGATGCGTGATGAGTCTAACGGGAGGTGTTCGATGACTGGAAGAGATCAAGTCGAGAGGATGAAGCTGCTATGGGCAAAACCATATGAATATGCACATTCCTACCCCTTACCTCTGACCCCTCACCCCTCACGCCATATTCTTCGGCGTGAAGGTGGCTTTACGTTCATCGAGATCATGGTCGTGGTGGCCATTCTCGCGATCCTCGCCGCGCTGGTTGTCCCTCGTATCATGGGACGAACCGATGATGCCAAGCGTACGGCGGCCAAGGTTCAGATCCGCAACATCGAAGGGGCCTTGCAACTCTATAAGCTCGACAACGGTGTCTTTCCCTCAACTGAACAAGGATTGAAGGCCTTGGTGGAAAAACCCTCAGTCGGCGTCATCCCAAAGAAATGGAAGATCGGTGGATATCTTCCAAAGCTTCCTGAAGATCCCTGGGCCAACCCCTACAAGTACCTGAGTCCCGGTCAGAGTTCCGCTCTGAGTCCCGGTCAGAGTACTAGTCAGAGAGGTGAGTACGATATTATCTCCCTCGGAACCGATGGCGAAGCCGGTGGCGAAGGCGTCAATGCCGATATTACCAATTGGAACCTGGATAAGGACTAGCAGGATGGGGCAAGGGGTAAAGGGGGTAAGGGGTAATGGATTTACCATTCTGGAAATCATCATTGTGCTGTTCTTGCTCGCCGGTCTACTGGGCATTGTCCTGCCTCGAATTTCGCTGGATGAAAATCTGAGCTCTGTCGGCCGGCGGATGGTCGGGACTGTGCGATCCCTCCAGAGCCTGGCCATGTCGAGCCAGAAGACGGTGCGTCTATACGTTGATCTCGATCGAGGGCTGTACTGGCCGATGATTCTGGATGGGAATCAAGAAAAGATTCCGCCCGACCCAACCTGGGCCACACCGCTGACTCTCCCCGCCACAATTCGCGTTTCAGATGTTCTGCTGAGTCAGGGGAAAAAAGAGTCCGGTCGGGTCGATCTATCCTTTTACCCTACGGGAAGGATTGATCCGATGACGATGCATATGATGGATGCAAAGAACAATATTCTGGCCATTGCTATCGAGCCGGTAACAGGAGCGATCCGCATGAGTGACGAGCGGATTGAGCCTCCCAGGCCGCTTATCATTCCAGAGCGAGTGAAACCCTTGCTTAAGACCTCATAGAAGTAGGTGGTCATCGCACCGCATTGACAAATCTCTACTATTGCAACGAGTATTTATGGGGAGTGAGCGGGGTTTCACGTTAATGGAAGTCTTGATTGCGCTCGGCATTCTTGCCCTCGCGTTGCCGATCCTATTGGGACTTCGCAATTGGGATCTTGACCTCCACGCCAGGGCTAAGGAAATCACGACTGCTACGATCCTCGCGCAGGAAAAATTGATCGAGACGGAACTGGGAGCGCAGTTACCCATCGGCGAGACAGGTGGAGAATTCCTTGCGACCCCATTCGGATCACTGCCTACTGCCGACATTACGAATCGCCCTGCGAATTATCGCTGGAAGAGGATTGTCGCCCCCACACAATTGCCGACAGTGCGGGAAATCAAGATTCAGGTTCTATGGCCCAGAGGGAAAACGGATGAAATGGTCGAGGTCAGCACCTATGTCGTTTCGGCACCCTGAGAACGGCTTTACCCTGGTCGAGGTTCTGCTGGCGGTGTCACTGGTCGCCATGATGGCCACCTTGGTCTTTGGATCTCTCTATGTCACGTTGAGCGCCATCGACACGGCAAGGGCAAACTCAGCTACTGAACAGATCGTTCGCAGTACCTTGCGTGTCATGGCCGACGAGCTGTCGGTCGCCGAAAGCCGCCAGACTCCTTGGATAGGAATCAATGGCCTGCTGGATGGTCGGCCTGCCGATTCGATGGCCTTTCTCACGATGGGCCAGTTTCGAGGGGCGGAGTCGGTCAAAGATAGCGAGCTGGTGCGAATCGTCTATACCAGAGAAGGCGAACGGCTGCTTCGATTCGTACGCAGGAATTTCTACGGTCTGACAGATGAATCGGTCGAGTTAGTCGAGCTAGCTAACAAGGTCAAGGGGTTCAACGTGCGCTATTACGATGGTAAGAGCAAGCTCTGGGTGGATGAATGGACTGGCCGTGGAACTGAGTCTCCAAAAGCGATCTTGCTTGAACTGACGCTGCTCCAAGAGAAAGCGGAACTCCAGACCTACCGCCAGTGGGTGTCGGTGGGGGCCTCATGATGACCTGGCCCATCGCTTTGCCTGACACACTGAAGCTGAAGGCCCCCCTCGGATGGGGACTGGCATCGCTGGCTTGCTTTATCGTATTTCTATTTCTAACTTTCCCCTATGGCCCGCTCCAGAACCGCCTCTTGACCGAACTCAATCGGGCGAGCGGGTGGGAGGTCCGCGCCGCCGATTGGTCTGTAGGACTTCCCGCAGCCATTGAGTGGCGGGATCTCGTTCTTGCGGGGCCGACGATCGGGACGATTCCAGTTGAAGCCGTGCGGGCAACCGTTGGAGTCTTTCAGGCATTGTTAGGGCGACTGGCAATAGACTACACTGTTCAACTGCCTGGGGTGGCGCAAGCGGGGGCTGGGAAAGCCACGGGATCTCTGAATGCGGCCTCGTGGTCCCTGCTTGGTTCGATTGCAGTCGACGGCCATCTCCAACAGATAGATCTTGCGGCAATCTTGAAGCCCTACGTGAGCCGAGGAACTGTCCAGGGAGATTTCAAGCATCGATGGGACAGCGCGCAAGACGCCTCTGCTGCTCTCAAAGGGGAAGGGACCGTGAAGGTTGAAGTCAAGGATCTCGTTGTTGATCAGATTGCTGCCGGCGCGGCTTCGATCCCCTCACTTTCGTTCGATCGGATCCAAGCTTCGCTCGCTTGCCGCGGTGGCACATGCGACGTAACGGAATTGAAGGGAGACGGTGTAGACGGATCGTTTACGGCTCAGGGGCGCGTGACGTTGCAACAACCGGTGCAGCAGAGCCTTTTGGATCTCACCGTCACCGTGATTCCCGGCGCTGGGTTTGCCCAAAAGGCGGCGAGCCTCTCATTGCCGCCTTTTCAACCAGGCACCCCCTTGACCTTCAAACTAGTGGGACCAATCATGACCGCGAGAATGGCGTTCTAGCGGAAGAAAAACGTTATTTAGTTTATTTGGTTTGTCTCGTTTGTTTGGTTAAACGAAATGAACCGAATCAACCAAATAAACAAAATGAACCAAACAAACCGGGTTCGTGAACAGGGCTGTTAATGATTGCTGATTGTGTCGGGCTCGATATCGGACAGACAGCTTTTAAAGCTGTGCGGTTTCGCCGACGCCTGACCGGGCGCGAGTCGGTGGAATATTTTCACCAGCCCGTGCCTCATGGGGGGCAGAAACACACGGAACCGGCGCAGCGAACGGCCATGCTCAGAAACTTCCTCTGGCAGCATGGTCTGTATGGCGGTGGGGAAATTGTCACAGCACTCCCCTGCCAGGATGTGTTTATCAGAACCCTCTCTTTCCCCTTTCGCGATGCCTCCAAGCTGGCGCAGGTTGTTCCGTTCGAAATGGAAAACTTGATTCCCATGCCCCTGGAGGACGTCACCATCGGCAGTCTGCTATTGCCGGCGCGAGAATCGCAGGAAGGGGCAACGAAAATTACCGGGTCCGATGTCCTCGTCACCGCAGCGCCCAAATCAAAAATTGCCGAACATTTAGGGTTTATGGCCTCCGCCGACCTGAACCCCTCGGCGATCACGATTGACGGCATGGCCTTGTTTTCTGTCAGCCAGTTTTTGAAAGAGGAAGGAGCCCAGGTTCCCGGCGACATGGCGATCATCGATGTCGGAGCTTCGAAGACCACCTTGTGCCTGGTGCATGAAGGCCGTCCGGTGCTGTTACGGACCGTACTCTGGGGCGGGAATCATCTCACCCTTGCTCTCGCCGTTCGTCATGCTTGCAGCTTCGCCGAAGCGGAACGGCGGAAACGGGCCATGGCCGTACAGGAAGTCGATGCCTGGCTCGAACCGGTCCTCAAAGAGCTGCGCGTCTCCCTCCATGCCTACGAAGGCGCAGTCCATCAACGGCTGACTCATTGCTGGGTATCGGGCGGCGGTTCTAAGCTCAGAGAGTTGAGCGGACATATGGCGCATCAACTGGGCCTACTCCCGGTCGGCCCACGGCAAGGGTTTGGATCGAGTTGTCCCCGCGCATTTTCCATTGCATTCGGATTGGCAATCCATCCAAATATTGTCCGCCCCCGCTGGAAGTCGAGGTTGGCGGGATCAGGGCTCGCCATCGACTTCAAATCCGGAACCGATGCCGCATCCGCCACAAAGGATGTCTCGAAACAGGATCGCCGGCTGGCCTTATGGGGTGGATTCATCCTGGCTGTTTTGGGGCTGATGGATCTCTCAGTGCGCGTGATGCTCAAGGATTCGACGGTCAAGAGCCTCAAGAGCGGGCTCCAGGCGCAATACGCGCAAACCTTCGGTCCAGGCGCAAGCCCAGGCGAGGAATTGGATCAGGCGCGCTATCGACTGTCGCAGCTGGAAAAAGGTCTCTCGATTGTCGACGGTAGAGGCTACAACGTCCTTGCCGGCCTTGCAGAACTGGTGAAGCATGTGCCGCCAGGCGTGCCGTTGAAAGTGCGGGATCTGACGATCGACGGGACCAGCGTCCATTTGGAAGGTGAAACCACGACCTTCGATGCGGTCGATAAAATCAAACAGGCTTTCGTCTCGGACGAAACCTTTCAAGACGTCTCTATCAGCGATACCCGCGTCGGGGCTGTGCCGAACCAAGTCGTGTTTCGCCTGACCTATATGGTGCAACGGCCATGATGCAGATGCTGAAAGAACGGTGGCTGCAGTTCTCACAGCGCGAGCGCATCATCGTGGCTGCAGGCGGAGGCGTGGTCGCAGTTGCGCTTATCTTTCTGCTGATCGTCGATCCGCTCATGACGACGATCGACAAGCTCGATCGCCAGGCGAAACGGAAAGCGAAAGACAGTCAGGAGCTTGCGCTTGTCGCGCAAGACTATGTCGTCAAGCAGGCGCGCATCGCCAAGCTCGAACAACGTATGCCAGTTCCGCCGGCCCAGTTTTCGCTGCTGGCCTTCATGGAAGAAGCGACGACAACCGCGCAGATTCGCGATCGCATCGCCGGCATGCAGCCACAAGCGCCCATCGTTGTCCAGGGCTATCAAGAGACTTCAGTCGATCTTCGACTGGACGGCGTGACGCTACCCCAGCTCCTCGCGCTGTTGCTGGCCATCGAAAAGGCGCCCTATGACGTCCAGGTCCACCATCTGCAGATGAAACCCAAATACGATAACCCGGTCAATCTCGACGCGACACTGAAAATCGTGACCTATGCAAAGGTCTGATGAACGTGGTATCGCCCTCCTCCTCACCCTCCTGGTCCTTACCCTCCTAGTTGCAATGATTCTCGAGTTCGACGCCGAGGCAAGGCGGGAATACCGCGACGCTGCGGCTTTCCGCGATAACTTTAAAGCGACCGTGCTCGCTCGCGCATCGGTGCAGGCAGCCCGTGGCGTCTTGCAGCAAGACTTCTTGAAGGACAAGCAAGCGGGCCAGCCCTTCGATGCCCTCACCGACTTGTGGGCCTTCCCCATCACGAACTATGTCATCGGGGACGGTTTGCTGAACGCGAAGATCGAGGATGAAAGAGGCAAGCTGAACTTAAACGACCTGGCTGTCCTCTCTGTAGATGCCAATGCAAAGAAGATCAAGGTTGGGAAATTCAAGCGGCTCTTCGAACTTGTACAGATCAATCCGGACTTGGTAGATGCCATCGTCGACTGGGTTGATCAGGATGAAACTCCAGAACCCTCCGGCGCAGAAAGCATTTACTATCAATCACTGCGTCCCTCCTACCGGGCAGCAAATGCTCCGCTACAGACATTTTTGGAGTTACGCCTGATTAAGGGGATGACGCCAGAAATCCTGGCAAAACTTTCCAAACTGGTGGCCGTCTATGACTCAGCTGGTGACAGCAAGATGAATATGAACACGGCGGATTCCCTTGTCCTTCAGGCCCTCGATGTCCGTATAACGCAAGGCGTAGCGGGAGACATTATTCAATCTCGGCCATACAAAACCGTTCTAGATTTGGATCGTGTGAGTAGCTTTGCGGAATTTGGACCGGAACTCCGCGGCAAAGGTCTGATTGACGTCCAGAGCAACCTGTTCTTGGCCCGCATGACTGTGAAGGTCAACGAAGTAACCAGAAATGCGGTCGTGGTGCTCCAGCGCGATGCTGGTACTGGAATGAGCACGGTGCAGTACTACCGCGTCCTCTAGCAGGCTACGACGAAGTTCGAAGTTCTGTGTTCGAAGTTCGAAAAACCTCGCACTTCGGACCTCGAACCCCTCCCCTGTCCCACTCGTCCCGTTTGCTCCAAGTTTTTCGAATCTCCATCTTAAATTAACAATCCTGTAACACCACTGTCATCTCGTTTTAATAAGGGTGGCCTATATTTTTGCTCATAGAAGCCAATGGATAGTTTCCAATAGGTATAACAGGAGGTATGTGAATGAGACGACCGTGGATCGCGACCATCGCCTGTGTGATCAGCCTTGGGATCATCGTCCAGGCCAACATGGCCCAAGCTGGACTTGAGGACACCCTCTACGAGAAAGGCCTCTTCACCAAAGAAGAATGGCTCAAGGCTAAAGCCGACCAGGAAAAACAAGAAGCCATTACTGCAGAAAGAGCCACGACCGAAAAATGGTATGAAAAAATCAGCATCCGCGGCTATACCCAAATGCGTTACAACTACATTACTGACGATAAACAACTGGTCAGCGATAACGACGGTGGCATCGGCAACAATAAAGGATCTTTCCTCCGGCGGGGCCGCATCGTCATCTCCGGCGATATCCACGAACGGGTGTCCCTCTATATGCAGACGGAATTTGCGCAAGGCACCCCAACCACTGGAACCACCCTTAATAACCAAAACTTTGCCCAAATTCGAGACCTCTATGCCGATGTGTTCCTGACGAAGGACAAAGAATTCCGTATCCGAGCAGGGATCTCGAAGGTTCCGTTTGGGTTTGAAGTGTTACAGTCCAGCCAAAATCGGCTGGCGTTGGATCGGACCGATGCGATCAACAGCGCGGTACCCAATGAGCGGGATACCGGTTTTTTCCTCTATTACACACCGATGGAGACCAGGAAATTATTCCGCAGCCTGGTTGAAAAGGGCCTCAAAGGGTCCGGAGACTACGGTATTTTTGGCATCGGGGTGCATAACGGCCAGACGTTGAATGTCAATGAAGCCAATGACAATAAACACATCGTGCTGCATTCCACCTACCCCTTCGAATTGCCCTATGGGCAAATCGTGCAAGTCGGAGTCGATGCGTATCGTGGGGCAGTCAATGTTCCAGTAACAACAACAGCAACAGCTGCACAAGGAGCGGTTGCCATTCCCAACAGCGGGAATATACTCGACGAGAGAATCGGCGCACATTTCGTGCTGTACCCTCAACCCTTCGGGCTTCAAGCAGAATGGAACTGGGGCAGAGGGCCGGAACTGAACGAAGCCCGGACAGCCGTTCGGGAAGCCGACCTTCAAGGCGGATATGTTCAAGCCATGTATAAGTGGGACAATGTGATGCCCTACATACGCTGGCAACAATACGCCGGCGGAAAGAAAAACCGGATCAATTCGCCCTTCAATGTCGTCCGGGAAACAGAAGTGGGAGTGGAATATCAATTCAACAAGGCGCTTGAGCTGACCGTTGCCTATTCCTGGATGAAACGCACAGATCCTACAACCCCGCCCTATGCCATCCACGATGGACAGCTTGTCCGTTTTCAATTGCAGTGGAATTATTAACGACGGCTTCCCGGTTCAGACGCTTGGAATCAGCAGAGTTTTTGCGGGAGTTAACACCGTTGTAACATTGACGTAATGCTCTGGTAACAGACCGCATCCATCTTTATGAGTACCGAAAGGAGTCTCAATGAATAAATCAGCTGTCCGATCCAGTCTATGGTGCGCCGTTTTCCTCGGGGCTCTTATCTCAAGTATCCCATCGGTCTATGCCGATGATGCGATCAAACTTGACCCAGCCTTGAAAGGCTATGTCAAAGTCAGTGGGGTGTCCGGTAATGTCAACAGCATCGGCTCGGATACGCTCAACAATCTCATGACGCTCTGGGCCGAAGGGTTTCGCAAACAATATCCCAACGTCAAAATCCAGATCGAAGGGAAGGGCTCGAGCACAGCTCCTCCGGCCTTGATCGAAGGCACGGCACAGCTTGGACCAATGTCTCGCACGATGAAGAATACCGAGCTGGATTCCTTCGAAAGAAAATTCAGATATAAACCCACTGCGTTCCCGGTTGCCATCGACGCGCTCGCCGTCTATGTCAACAAAGACAATCCGGTCAAGGGCCTCACGATGGCGCAAGTCGATGCGATCTTTTCGAAGAGCCGTCGCTGGGGCCACAATGAGAACATTCAGCTCTGGAAACAGGCCGGTTTGGCAGATGGCCTAGGCAACGATCCTATCAGTATCTATGGACGGAACTCAGCCTCCGGCACCTATGGGTTTTTCAAGGAACATGCGCTGAAGAACGGAGATTTCAAGGACGAAGTCAAAGAACAGCCTGGGTCAGCCTCCGTAGTCCAAAGCGTGAGCGAAGATCAATCCGGCATTGGCTATAGCGGCATCGGCTACCTCACATCGAACGTGCGCGCTGTTCCGCTGGCCGAGAAAGAGGATGGACCGTTCAAAGAAGCCAGCCAACAAAACGCGGACAATGGATCCTATCCGCTCTGGCGCCACCTCTATCTCTATGTCAACAAGGCGCCCAATAAACCGTTAGACCCGATCGTCGGAGAATTTCTCAAATTCATCTACAGTAAAGAAGGCCAGCAAGTGGTGATCAAGGACGGGTTTTTCCCGCTGAAGGCCGACGCAATCGAGAAGGAACTCAAGAAGCTTGAGTAACGACGGCGATCCCGCTCTAGCCCCCTCCCCACCAACTGTAGGGGCGTATGGTCATACGCCCCTACAAACGATATCGCACCACTCAGCCAGCGTGACAAGGCGCCGCATCTTCGATCGGCTTGCCAAAGTCGTCATCACCATGGGTGGGATCGCCGTCATCCTGAGCATTGTCTGCATTTTTATTTTCCTGGTGAAAGAAGTGGTCCCAGTATTTTTCCCTCCACAAGGAACCCAGATCGGTCACGTTTCCGGCACCCCTCCACCAGGAGCGCTCCCGCAATCCAGCCTGGTCGGGATGGATGAATATCAAGAGATTATCTACCAACTCACAGCGGGATCAGACCGGCAGATCAGCTTTTTCAATGTGCAATCCGGCGCGCCCATCACCCTTGACCTTCCTCCGGAGTTAGCCAAAGTTCGCGTCACCGCCATTGCTCGAGCGGTCGGTATCGGCAATCGATTGGCCTTCGGCACGGACGATGGCCGTATCATTCCTGTGGCGATTGAGTTCACAGCCGGCTACGAAGGGGGGGCTCGCCTCATTGTTCCAACGGTCACCCTTGGCACTCCAGTGCAATTGACTCCCTCTAAAGAACCAATTATTCGGTTGGCCTATCAGCCGACGGAGCGAGGCATACTCACCGCAGCCCTAACGGATCATGGACGCCTGTGGTATGCCGCCCTGGCATCTGGCAAGGCTCCGGTTGCGCTGATGGGACATGGCGCTGAGCCAGTGACGGCCGTGATCTTCGATAGCCGAGGCGAAACCCTGTCGATTGGAACAGCCGCCGGGAACCTCTACCACTATGAAGTGCGAGAGGATGCCCAGCCGAGTCTCACCGAAGCCACATCCGTGTCTCCGTCCGGCGCTTCAGTCACCGCCCTCTCCTACTTGATTGGAGACCGTTCACTGGCCATCGGCAGCAGCGCCGGCGATGTCTCAGTCTGGATGCCGGTGCGTCAGGCTCAAGAAAGCTCGACGACTCGCTTTCGTTTGATTCATCAGTTCGACGCGCATCCGTCTCCCGTCACCGTGATTTCTCCCTCGCTTCGCGACAAAGGATTCATCACCGGCGATATGCAAGGCAATCTTTTCGTCCATTACTCCACTTCCTCGCAGACTCTGTTGAAGCTGCAGGGAAACCAGCAGGCGATTCGTACCCTGACATTTTCTCCAAAAGCCGATGGAGCCGTAGCCCTCACCGACCAGGGAGAATTGCTCACCTATGCGATTCGCAACCCTCACCCTGAGACCACATTCGCAACCCTGTTCAAACCTGTCTGGTATGAAGGCTATGAGAAGCCGGAACATGTGTGGCAATCCTCCAGTGGCGCCGATGACTTTGAGGCGAAGTTCGGCCTCATTCCTCTGATCTTCGGCACGTTGAAAGGGACTTTGTACGCCATGCTGCTCGCCGTACCTCTGGCCCTGTTAGGCGCCATCTATACGTCGATGTTCATGCACCCAAACCTTCGAGCCAAGATCAAACCGACCATCGAGATCATGGCGGCGCTCCCGACCGTCATTCTGGGATTCCTGGCAGGTTTGTGGCTCGCGCCTTTGCTCGAACGGATGTTTCCCGCGATAGTCGCAATGACTGTGGTGGTGCCCCTGTCTGTCATAGTTACGGCGGTTCTTTGGCAATATCTCCCAGCCGCAATCGTTCGCCGCCTTCGCCCTGGAATGGAATCGTTTGTTCTGATTCCTGTCGTCATCTGTTCCGTCTGGATCTGTCTGGGATTGAACCAGCAGATCGAGTCGTTCCTGTTCGGAGCCGACTATAAATCCTGGTTTGCCACCCATTGGGGTCTCAGGTATGACCAACGAAATGCCCTGGTGGTGGGGTTTGCGATGGGCTTTGCCATCGTCCCCATTATCTTCAGTATTTCTGAGGAAGCCCTATCCAACGTCCCGCGGCATTTGATTGCCGGATCGCTTGCTCTGGGAGCCACCCGCTGGCAGACCCTTGTCAAGCTCGTGCTCATCTCGGCAAGCCCTGGGATCTTCTCGGCGTCGATGATCGGTTTTGGCCGGGCCATTGGAGAAACCATGATTGTCCTCATGGCCACAGGAAACACCCCCATTATGGATTGGAGCCTGTTCAACGGCTTTCGCACGTTATCGGCCAATATCGCCGTGGAAATTCCAGAGGCCCCTCATGGAGGCACCCTCTATCGCATCTTATTCTTGGCGGCGATGCTCCTATTTGTGTTTACGTTTCTCATCAACACGGTAGCGGAAGTCGTTAGACAACGGTTACGTACAAAGTACAGTCAGTACTAATGCGCACCTCTTTCAAAAAATTCCTCGCCTCCGGCAATCTCTTTATCTGGGGATGTGCCGCCGGCGTTTCGGTCTCCCTGCTCATGGTCTTTGGGCTGTTGTTGTTGATCATGATCAACGGTCTGGCTTATTTTTGGATCTCTGACATCGTCGAACTCACCTTGAAAGATAAGCAGCATGTGACGGGGCAACTGGCCGGGCGCGAAATCATCCCTCGCTCAGTCACCCCGGATCGCCCTGAAGGGAAAGGCCGTCTCCGTATAAAAATCGGGAATCGCGATATATACGGGCTCGACTTCAAATGGGTCAACGACGATCAGATTGTGTCGGAAATGTATCCGGCAGATATTGTACTTCTGGAACGGCGCGAATGGGGCAACATGTATGCCAGGATCAAGGCTGTCTACAGAGGAGAGGCAGTTCAGGCTGAAGGAAATGAAGCAGGGTGGATTGCCCTGGTTTCACTTATCAGCACCGCCAATGATCTTCATCGACAGATCACCAGGATCGAAAAAAATGAAATCGGCTCTATTAACGCAGATATCGAACAGGCCAGACTGAAAATCCGTACGTTCGAAATTGGCAATTCCTCTGTACCAGATATGAGGGGGAGAGGGCAAATCGATGATCTCAAAGCTCAAGTTGTAGCCGCTGAATCTCGTTACCAGGAAAAAACCATCGAATTGGAAGCACTACGGACACAATTCGATGAATACTCTATCCTTATGGTGGATGCGAATGGGCGAGAAAAGCAGATTCCCGTAGGGCAGATCATTCGCGCACTACGTCCGAACGAGATGGGTTTGTTTCACAAGAGCTGGATCTATCTTACGAATGTGTGGTCTGTTCTCAGCACTGAGCCTAGAGAAGCCAACACGGAAGGCGGCATTTTTCCGGCCATTTTCGGCACCGTGATGATGGTCATCATCATGAGCCTCATCGTCGTGCCCTTTGGCGTGCTTGCCGCACTCTATCTGCGGGAATATGCCAGACAGGGCGCCATGGTTCGGCTTGTGAGAATTGCCGTCAACAATCTTGCCGGCGTCCCCTCGATTGTCTTCGGTGTGTTCGGACTAGGCTTTTTCATTTACGCCATCGGCGGAACCCTCGACACCCTTTTCTTTCCCGAACGGCTTCCGGCTCCGACGTTCGGTACCGGCGGTATTCTCTGGGCGTCACTCACCCTGGCCTTGCTCACGGTACCGGTGGTCATTGTCTCCACAGAAGAAGGGCTGGCTGCCGTGCCCAGAGAGTTTCGTGAGGGATCGTTAGCCCTTGGCGCAACGAAGTTGGAAACGATGCTCAAAGTCGTGATACCCTCTGCCCTGCCGGGCATTCTGACCGGATTGATCTTGGCAATGGCCCGTGCTGCGGGCGAGGTGGCGCCGCTTATGCTGACAGGAGTCGTAAAGCTTGCACCTTCGCTCCCCGTAGACGGTTCCTGGCCTTTTTTTCACTTCGATCGGAAGTTCATGCACCTGGGATTTCATATTTACGACGTAGGCTTCCAGTCCCCCAATGTGGAAGCAGCGAAACCGATGGTCTATATCACTACGCTGGTATTGATTACCGTCGTAGTGCTATTGAATTTCACGGCGATTGTCCTTCGTAACCACCTGCGTAAGAAGTATGCAGGTTCAGTGTTATAGAGGATTTCTATGCCGCCTTCTCCACCTTCGACAGAGCAGCGGTCCCAAGTGGAAGGGCTTATCCCGCAAAGGCTTAACGTGCAGGACGATCATCGACAGTCTCCTGGCCATGATTCCAAGGCTCACGCCGTCAAGCTTGCCTTGAGTCAGGTCGACTTTTTTTACGGAGACCGCCAGGCACTCTTCAAAATCAATATCGAGATTGTCAAAAATCAGGTCACGTCGTTCATTGGACCATCCGGCTGTGGAAAATCGACCCTGCTGCGATGCCTCAATCGGCTCAACGACTTGGTTGAAGGATCTCGATTGGAAGGCACCATGCTGCTCGACGGGACAGATATCTATGGCCCTGATGTAGATATCACCGACCTGAGAAAACGTGTCGGGATGGTCTTTCAGAAATCGAACCCCTTTCCGAAATCGATCTACGAAAACGTGGCCTATGGGCCGCGTCTTCATGGAATCAAAAACCGTGGCCAATTGGATCAGATTGTAGAAGAGGGGCTCAAGGGCGCAGGGCTCTGGGAGGAAGTGAAAGATCGTCTTCAGGCAAGCGCCTTCGGTCTTTCCGGGGGACAGCAACAACGGCTGTGCATTGCCCGCGCGCTCGCGGTCAAACCCGATGTCTTGCTGATGGACGAACCCTGTTCGGCGCTGGACCCTGTGGCCACCGCAAAAATTGAAGAATTGCTCTTTTCCTTGAAGCAAGACTTGACGGTTGTTATTGTCACTCACAACATGCAGCAGGCGGCGCGGGTATCCGATTGGACGGCATTCATGTACCTCGGAGAAATCGTGGAGTTTGGCCTCACGAAGCAAATCTTTACCACGCCGTCCAAGAAACAGACCGATGACTATATCACCGGACGATTCGGGTAAATAATATGCCACATCGCCACTTCGACGAAGAACTCGCAGACCTGAAGACCAAGCTTCTGCGAATGGCCGCGCAGACGGAAGATCAGATCGACAAGGCCCTCACCGCATTGGTAACGCGTGACTCGGCCCTGGCCCGTGAGGTCATCGAACGGGACCACGAGATCAATGCATTGGATGTGGAGATCGACGAAGAGAGTATCCGGTTGCTCGCCCTCCATCAGCCTGCCGCGCGGGATCTGCGGCTGGTGACGACGGCGATGAAAATCGCCACCGAGCTCGAGCGAATCAGCGACTTGGCAGAGAATGTCTGTGAGCGGACAATTGAGCTGAACGAAGAGCCGCAGCTCAAACCCTACATCGATATCCCAATGATGGGTAACATGGCGAGGATGATGGTGAAACAAAGCATCGATGCCTTCGTGAAGGACGATGCCACGCTCGCCCGCAAGGTGCTCACCGACGACGATTATGTCGATGATCTCATGGAACAATTATTCCGTGAGCTGCTCTCATTCATGATCGAGGACACTCAGACGATTTCACGCGCCATTCGCTTGAGTTTCATTGCCAAATATCTCGAGCGGATGGCCGATCATGCCACGAACATCGCCGAGCTGGTGGTCTATCTCGTGGAGGGCAAGATCATCCGCCACACGACTCCACCGCAATCTTCCCCCATAGACCTCGCAAAAAGTTAACCCGAATCATTCATATCAGTTCTTCGCGCAAGCACATTTCGCATTACGCGTTTCTCATATCTTACTCTCGACGATAGAGCCACACTCTTTCCGTCCTGCGCTTCACGCTCGACGCTTCACGCCCAAGAGCCCCGGATCGGCCCTTGCAGCAGAAGCTCACATAGATAACGCTGGATGGGAAAGATGCAGTTATGCCACGAAATGGTTGGAGAAGAGCATGTACTCAAACCGGTGTCGGCGAAGGACGATCTTCTTGCGTCTGGCAAGTTGGTCTACGCTGTAGAAGATTTGGTTCCAGGTGTATTGAGGCATGAGACTGATGAGCGAATCCAGACTGATGACGGTTTGCTCACTGAGGTGGTCGAGAATAGTTGCATCGAGAACATCGGTATCCGGATGCTCACGCAGCAAAGATTGAACGTCCTGAGCTGATTCAAGCAGAGAACTTATCGGCATAGGCACCTCCTGTTAAAATTATAAAAATGCAAGCCCCGGTTGATTGCCCTGTTGTGTAGATGTGGCCTGTGTCGGGCTGTACCGAACGGCCACGATGCGCATGAGACCCAGCGTGATTAAGATGCCTCCCAGTATTGCGAATTGCTGCCAATCCCCGCCTGTGAACCATCGTGAGATGACCTCCGTCAACATCACGACAAGGACCGTATCAATAATAAACGTGACCCGGACTCGCCCGTCAGAGCAGTACGCACGAGTGGTCTTCAATACCTCGACGACAGCCAGCAGGGTCAGGGTATCGACCAATACCTGCCGAAGAGCCACTTCCACGTTAGCGGATAGGAGAAGCCGCAGATCGAGAAATGTTTTAACCACACCGCCTGCCAAACCGACGAGGATCGTCAGAGTCAGAAGGCTCAGGATAAATCGCGTGCCCGCCTCCAAGGCGCATGCGATGTCATAGTTCGTGAACATTATCCTGAATCGTTTGGGCCAGCTATTCGTCAAGGTCTGTTCCATTGTGCTCTGTGTCATGGTCCTAACTTAACCGAGACACATTCCAGTCCTGTGAATTCCTCGTAACATGTATGTAAATTGTTAGGCGAGCGGAGTGATATGCGCCAGAGACTTGCGAGAGAAGCAGGACGGGTGAGGCCCATTGGGAATGTTAAATGATAAATGTTGGATTGTCAGATCGGCCTCGATCTGACGAGTTCCAAACATTCAACATTCAATAGTTCAACAGATCCGAGTCGTTTCAGCCTGGCTCGCTCACAATTCATACGCCAGAGTAGTGGTCCGGTGATTGTGTCAAAATCCCTCATGAGTAATGCAGAATAGATGATTCGTCGGAAGAAGCGATGCCGGGCTTTCAAGACATGCGCTTGTCGCCTAAATATACATACAAATAAAGACTTATGATAAAAATATGATCTATCACATCATTTATATACCACCCATTCGTAGCATTGTTGTCTAGATAGAGGTCTGCTACCTTGCAGCCTCGACCCTAGGAATGGGAGGCATCTATGACAGCAGTGGATAGTCTCATGCTCGATGCAAAACAAGCGATCATGGATGAGCATTATCGCCGTTTTCAAACCCTTCGCCATGAAGAACGGTGGGAGGAGGCACTCCAACAAATTCCCATCACTCTGAACTGTGCAACTGACCTTCTCAATGAGTCTCTCCGAGTCCTTACAGAGGCCCTTGAGACCCACAACCATACCTCCGACAATTCCTCTCCCCCGGCCAAATAGTGGTTATGCGTGCTGCTTTCCTCACGCACTGTATGGGAAAAACATTGAGTTGATGGCGACATATGGACATACGGCTGGCCGTATTAATATCCCGCCAGCCTCACGCACCTATGCTTGACAGCTCCATACACAGTTGTTAGGTTTTCGGTCGACCGGTGCAGTGTCCATGCACACCGCGATCTCATTCTGGCTGGCGTAGCTCAATGGCAGAGCAGCGGTTTTGTAAACCGCAGGTTGGAGGTTCAATTCCTCTCGCCAGCTCCATAACTTCTGCTGATTTAGGTTTGCAACTCGGGGATAGTGGTAACAAACAGATCGAACATACCCCCATCTCCACCAGGGCGTTCCTCGCATTTCGATACAAACTCGACGGGGATTTCGAACAGCGTTGACGCCCCTTTCCTTGGGTGAGGGGACGTGAGGATATGGAAATCTTTTTGACGAGTCAGATACTTTTCTATCTGTTCGTCGGAGGCATACCCAACATAGTAAACGATGCCATTATACTTATGAATCTCCAGCGAGAATGTGTCGCCACGTTTTGCGCGCAGCGCTACGACGCTGCACATTGAGAAACCGTATATACCATTCGGCAAATCCTGTACTTTCGTTCCATCTTCCCGTTCAGTAAGCGGTCGAAGTTGCTGTTCACGCCGGAGCCTCAGTACCTCTCGGAGAGCCGCGTTTCCATCCGACATCTTTCCGACATCACGCTGCGCGTTCGTGACGTGATTGTTTCTACTCCAAATGTCGGAAAAGTTAATGGGAGAACTCCCTCTGACAATGAAGTAACCCACGATCACCAACCCGAGCAGCGCAGTTATCAGATACAAATACCACCGTTTCATATCTATTAGGATACGCCCAAGCCCTCCCTGAAGTAAAAAAGAAAGTCGCCGCGTTCATTTCGACCGCTACTCATGAGTTGTTGAAGCAAGGCTGTTTGGGCACCCTACTTCCGAGGTACTTCCTTTGGGTCTAGCGCCGGATATGGCTTGCGCTATCATTTGTCCATGAGAGATGCGTTCCAGAGCCTACACCAAGGAGGGCGATCATGACCTGTTCACGCTGTTGTGGGTTCATGGTAGAAGACCACTTCTTAGACCTTGAGGGAGCCTATGGTGAGATGTGGACAACCAGTTGGCGTTGTATGAATTGCGGTCGTGTCCACGACTCCGTGATCGAGCAGAATCAACCGGCCCAACCGAAGAAGGTCTTGGTCTTCCCAAGTGGCGAGCCGGACTACCAGGATGGTGACGTCTATCTTGGCGCAGAGTCCTTCATCCGACGGGCGGCCTGACGACTAACTGAAGGCTACGATGCAGCAAGGACGAGCGAGCCTGCAGAGGGAGGTGCGCTGATGAATAGGAAACAAAAATTGGGAGCAAAGGCGTATCCGCGATCGGAAGGGAATCTAGCCTTAGCGAACGAGATATTCTCCCCTGTTCTGCGGCCTGCACCAGCCATAACGGAGGAGAATCTTAATGATGATACCCTTGCGCCCGCAATAGGCATTCTTAGTGCTTTGGGCCTGTCGGTTATATTGTGGGGGCTCATCATTCTCGGTGTTTCGTGGATTTGGTGAAGCCTCTCGAGGCCGTGGGAAACACACCATCGCGGCGAACTGTCCGTTGCGTCGAAATATGCACGATGCCTAGGTCGAGTTATGGGAAGATCGAGCTGGCGAATCGTTAGGCAGGCGAGAAAATTGTCTCATCCCGCCACTCACCCCTTGTAAAACGAAACGCTGGCCTAGCGTTCAGCTTCCGTGAGGTTGGCTTCTTCTTCAAGCTCTTCAAGATCGGCCTCCGCTTTGGCCTTCAGGGTTGATGGATGCAAGCCATATTTCTTGAGCATTTTGTAGAAGTCTGCCCGATAGCGCCCTGCAAATTGGGCGGCGCGTGAGATATTGCCGCCGGTGAGTTGCAGGACGTTCTTGAGATAGGTCTTCTCAAACTCTTCCTTAGCTTCCGTCAAAGGCTTGAGCGGCGAATCCGGTGATGAGCCCATAGCGGGCAAGAGATCCGGCGTAATCATATCTTGGCGCGTCATGACGGCGGCCTTTTCAACGACATTTTCCAATTCGCGGACATTGCCGGGCCAGGGATGTGTGACCAGCCGATTAAGAGCAGCCGGCGTAAATCCGCGCAATCCTTTATTCGCCCGTTTTGCGCTCGAGGTCAGAAACTGTTGCGCCAGCAATGGAATATCGTCTCGGCGGTCACGAAGCGGCGGGATAAATAGCGGAACGACAGAAATGCGGTAGTACAGATCGTTCCGGAACGATCCGTTCTTGACGGCTTCGCCGAGGTCTTTGTTGGTTGCGGCGATAATCCTCACATCGATCTTGCTTGAAAGTTCAGAGCCGACTTCGCGAACTTCCCGTTCCTGCACAGCCCGCAACAGTTTGACTTGCATCGAGAGGGGCATTTCGCCGATCTCGTCGAGAAAGAGCGTGCCGCCGTTGGCGCTTTGAAACAGACCGCGCTTTGCGCCATGGGCGCTGGTAAAGGCCCCCCGTACATGCCCAAAGAGCTCAGACTCGAAGAGTGTTTCAGGAATGGCCGCGCAATTGAGAGCGACAAACGGCCCTTTACTCCGTCGGCTGTTCGCATGGATGACGCGCGCGAATACTTCTTTGCCAGTCCCAGTTTCTCCAAAGAGGAGAATCGTCGCGTCGGAGTCTGCCACCTGCACGACTTGCTGGAGTAAGCGCTGCATCGCGGGACTCCGCGCGACGATATTTTCCATTCCGTACAGTTCGTTGACAAGAGACTTCAGCCGCTGGATCTCGCCTCTCATCCGCTGAGGAGAAAGTCCTTCTTCGATCTTGGCCTTGAGTTCCTTGTCGTCGAACGGCTTGGTGAGGTATCCAAAGGCGCCCCGCTGCATAGCTTCCACGGCATTGGGGATACTGCCATGGGCCGTCAGGATGATAACCGGAAGGCCTGGATGAATCCGCAGCAGTTCTTCCGTCACATTCAATCCGTCTTCGTTTCCAAGCCGGAGGTCGGTAATGGCAAGGTCAAACCGGTTATTTTTGGCGACAGCGAGGGCTTCATGCCCGGTGGTGCAACCTGTGACGGCAAAGCCCATAGCGGTCAATCGCATCTTCACGAGATGTAAGAGTCCCTCTTCATCATCGACTACGAGAATATGTTCTTTTTCCATGAAGCTCCTTCTACTGTATTGTCGATTCCGGCGAAGTTGGAGGCGGCGCAACGGTCGATGGGGGACGAATAGGTCGAACCTTATCCCGCATTTCCTGATCGATGCGCTTCAATGCCTCCAATTGGCTCGTCAATTCCTCTATTTTCCTATCTCGATCAGACAGTTGCCTTTGTAAAGACGCCACGGTGTTTGAACCGGTGCTTGAATCGGTCGAGCCCTTCTTGCCGCTGCCTGAATCCACCTTCCGTTCACGATCAGCCAATTCCCGTTGAAGGCTTTCCAAGGCTTGGGAGTCGGCCTCCTTCATAGCCCGAAATTGCTGGATAACCAATTCCCTATCAAGCAAGTCCCGCACCAGCCGATCTGAGGCCTGAGCCAGGATCGCCTGACTTTCCGAAATAGCCGGGGCGGCCACGACCGATTGGAACCAGGATTGTTCAACGGGAGCGGCGTGACGCTCAAGCAGATCTATCCAGAGCTTGCTGGAAACGGCCATCTGGCTCTTGGGCGCCACGGCGATCACTTTCTCGAAATATTTCGAGGCGCTGTCTCGACTTTCGTAGAGTCCCAACAGCGCGCGTGTGAAATAGACATGGTCGCAAGAGTTGTGCTCGGCGCATTTCGGAACGAGGACATCCTGCTTTTTCGCCAATGCTTGGAGAGATTTTGCCTCTCCCGCATCAACCGTGAAGTAGGGATGTGAAAATTGCGGGGCAGGCGACCATGCCGCGCATCCAGCGAAAAGGAATAGGTACGACAAAACCCCCAAGGCAGAGCCTCGGAGGACAACCTTTATGCCGTTTCCGCTGGTTTCGTAAGGCGCAGAATAAACCGTACAGTCGTTCCCTTCTTGACTTCGCTTTCGATCCAAATCCGTCCTCCGTGTGCTTCCACCACTTTCTTTGCCAGTGCCAACCCCAGGCCACTTCCCGGTGTAGCATGTTTAGCCTTCGTACGTCCTTGATAGAACCGTTCGAAAATATAGGGCAGGTCTTCAGCTTGGATGCCGGGGCCTCCATCGGTCACACTGACTTCAAGGACTCCCGCTTGTGAGTCCGGCTTCATGAGTACCTTTACAATGCCTCCTTCCGAACTGAACTTCAAGGCATTTGAGAGTAAATTGTCGAGTACTTGCTCAATTCGAAGCGCATCCGCCATGACCCACACACGTTGTGCAGGCGCTTCCAGTAACAGCTGCACATGCTTGGCATCGGCGAGGAGCTGGACTTTGTTGACCGACATATCTGTGATGCGCTTGAGGTCAGTCGGGACAATTCGATACTCCATCATCCCGGCATCCATCTTGGAGAGATCCAGAATAGTAGAGATGAGGGTGATGAGGCGGCGGCTGCTGTCCGCCATGATACGCAAGGTCGTGCGCTGTTCTTGCGACAAGGGGCCTGGAATTTCATCCAACAACAGATGGGTGCCTTCTTGGATCGAAGCCATGGGCGTGCGTAATTCATGGGAAACATGGGCGAGAAACTCCCCCTTCATATCGTCCAGCTCTTGCAGCTTCGTGCCCATCCAATTGACGGCGTCGACAAGGTCACGCAATTCGCTGGGAGCCTGAATATTCAGCGACGTGCGGAAATTCCCCTGCCCAATCTGTTTAATATGGGTCTGCAATTGGCGCAACGGGCGTAGGACCGTATAACTGGCAAAACCGGCGAGCGCAATGCCAAATACGAGCGCTAGCAAAACCAGCTGCTCCGTCACCGTTTCAGCTTGTGCTGAGCTTTCCCGTGACTGGCTGACGCCGACACTGATGCCCGTCTCGTGAAGATCGATAAATTTCTGGAGTATGCCGCCTATACGGTCCATCAAGGCATCGCGACGACCTTCATAGTCTGCAGACGGGACCGATGGAGACGAGCGGCCATGCTCTAGTTCTGAGCGGAAAATCATGAGGCGTTCTTGCTGCAAACGCTTGGTATCCTTGAGCAGCTGAATGCCTTGAGGGGTGAGTTCCCGTGCTTCAAGGGTCTGGAGTCCTCGATGGAATTCGTCGACCTCTTCATCGAAATGTTGCAAGAATGTGGCATCGCGTACGGCTAGATACTTCTTCTCGCTATTGAGTTGGGCATAGAGCACGGTGAGCAGCCGCTTGGCCGATTCGATCGCCGGGTAATGTCGAGTGGCTATGTCGGCACTTAATGCGGTCAACTGACGTAGCTGAAACAGGGCGTACAGGTTCACCCCTGCCATCACCACGATGATGATAAGGGAGGTTAGAACAATCCGCCAAAAGATCGATAAGCCCACAGGCAAAAGCGCTTTCTTAGCCTTGAGTTTTAAGAATAATTGTAGAAACTGTATGCAATTCCATACACTATTTCCCCTGTTGACTCAAGGAATCAGCCAAACAAATTCTCTCATGCATCATGAGGCCCTTTAGACGGATCAATCGGGCTAGGAGGTTTGAGCGGCTTCCAAGCAGGAGAGACGGAAGATCTTCTTACCTACACGAAAGCTCTTCCCTACTTGACTGACGAGGCAAACCGGCGTTGGCGCCGTGACACCCCATGTAACGATGCAAAGAGATGGCCACGAAACAACAACATCGCGACGGCAAGTGGTGGTGTGAAGAGTAACCCAAGATACCAGCCGACTGAGGAAGGAATTCCCACGTAATCCAGCCAACCACCGAGGATCGTAAATGGCAATACGAGAACCTGGGAAAAGTCCAAACCTGCCCCCCTCCCCACGCGGCTGGAGAGGGAAAAAAACGATTGCAGCCCAGTGGGCGAGAGGACGATGGGAATCAAGATAATCGCAAAAGGAAGAAACCATTCAATCCAATTCTCAAGGACGAACTCGTACGAAGTCTTGAGCACCTCGAGCGGGGAATCATGCCGGACTTGATAAATAATTTCAGGCGCCGGGTTCAATAAGAGAAAGAGGAGCAACAGGGCTGCATAGGATATAAGTTGCCCATACGGGTTTGCCTGCATACTCAGATCGAGGGCCATCAGCGGCAGCCATAGGATAAACCCAATGCCGATGACATCCCAAAAGTAATGCCCGACGCTGGCAACAAGATCCTTGATGGTAAGCGCCCGTGCATGGCTAATCGATTGCTCAACCAAGCTCAGAGTGGCGCCAACCAGAAGCGCATTCACTGCACCGAGCAGAAAGCCGCCAACCATGCCGAGCGGAGAGGCAATCTGGGTAGCGAGCATCAACAGAAATCCAAACCCCACCACGGCGACTATGGTCATCCAGCCCCGGACAAGGGACTGTCCAGTTTTCTGGAAGGCGCTCCGATAGAGCAAGAGTGTTTCAGTCAGAACACGTGACATGAAAGACAATAGTCTGCTGGTACTTCTTGGGTCAAGCCGTCCTCACCTCCTCGTGAGAGGTTGACTTCTCCTATTCCTATGCTTATGTGAATGTGACAGCACAGACTATTAAGCCTGAAGGAGAGATCCGATGGATATGAACCGCATGACAGTCAAATTACAAGAAGCGCTCCAGACCGCGTCGTCTCATGCTGCAAGGCGCAGCCATCAGGGGATTGATGTGGAACATCTTCTGCTTGCGTTTGTGGAACAGGATGGAGGTCTCGCCTCCTCTCTCCTCGAACAGGCAGGATTATCAGTCCCTTCCATTCGCCAGGCAGTAGAACAGGCCCTCGCCAAACTGCCTCAAGTTCAAGGCGCCGGGGCAAGTCCCGGACAACTCCATGTCGCCTCGCGGCTGAGTCAGGTCTTGACCAAAGCCGAAGACGAACAACGAACGTTAAAAGACGACTATCTCAGTGTCGAGCATGTCGTCCTTGCCATGGTTCAAGAGGGGGGCGTCTTCAAGAAACTCGGTCTGACGAAGGAACGGCTCTTGGGCGCCCTGCAACAAATACGAGGCTCTCAGCGCGTCACGAGCCAAGATCCGGAAGGCACCTACCAGGCGTTGGAGAAATATGGCCGCGACCTCACCCTGCTAGCCGGGCAAGGAAAGTTAGACCCCGTCATCGGGCGCGATGAAGAAATTCGCCGCGTCATACAAATTCTCTCACGACGCACCAAGAACAACCCGGTACTCATCGGCGAACCAGGAGTCGGAAAAACCGCCATCGTCGAAGGGCTGGCCATTCGTATTATCAAGGGTGATGTCCCTGAAGGGCTCAAGAAAAAGCGCGTCATCACCCTCGACATGGGATCGTTGGTGGCCGGCGCAAAGTTTCGGGGCGAATTTGAGGAACGATTGAAAGCTGTCCTGAAAGAGGTGCAGGCGGCCGAGGGACAAATCTTGCTCTTCATCGATGAGCTGCATACGGTTGTAGGAGCAGGCGCAGCAGAAGGAGCGATGGACGCCGCCAATCTGCTCAAGCCCATGCTGGCCCGAGGCGAATTGCATTTGATCGGCGCGACCACACTCGATGAGTATCGGAAACATATCGAGAAGGATGCCGCATTGGAACGTCGGTTCCAAACGGTACTGGTCGATCAGCCATCGGTGGAGGATACCATCTCCATTTTGCGCGGGCTTAAGGAGCGCTACGAAGTGCACCATGGCGTGCGCATAAAAGATGCTGCGCTGGTCGCCGCAGCGAAACTTTCGAACCGGTATATCGCCGATCGCTTTCTCCCGGACAAAGCCATCGATCTGGTCGATGAATCAGCGGCCCGGCTGCGTACGGAAATCGATAGTTTGCCGGCAGAACTCGATGAGGTCTCGCGCAAGGTGATGCAGCTTGAGATCGAGCGGGAGGCCTTAAGGAAAGAACAGGACCAAGCCAGTCAGGCGCGGCTGGCGACACTGGAGCTTGAGTTGAGCGAAAAGCAACACGATCTGAATACGCTCAAGACCCGATGGGATTCCGAAAAGGCCTCGGTGGCACGGCTACGCAAGACTCGCGCTGCAATGGAGGAAGTGAAGCAGACGATGGAGCGCGCGGAACGGGCCTATGATCTCAATCGTGTTGCAGAACTACGATACGGAGAGTTGCCGCGCCTTGAGCGGGAACTCGCGTTAGAGCAGGAACAGCTCGGCAAGAAACAGGGAGAAAGCCGGCTGCTCAAAGAAGAGGTCGATGAAGACGATATCGCCGCTATCGTGAGTCGCTGGACTGGGATCCCCGTCTCCAGGCTGGTCGAAGGTGAGACAGAAAAACTCCTCAAGCTGGGCGAGATGCTCCATCAGCGGGTGGTCGGCCAGGAAGAAGCAGTGCAGGCTGTCGCAGATGCGGTCCTCCGCGCTCGTTCCGGCATCAAAGATCCGAATCGGCCCATTGGTTCGTTTCTCTTCCTTGGTCCGACTGGAGTGGGGAAAACCGAGTTGGCACGGACCCTTGCCGCGACACTTTTCGATGACGACGCCAACCTGATTCGAATCGATATGTCTGAGTACATGGAGAAACACACCGTGGCCCGGCTGATCGGAGCCCCGCCAGGCTATATCGGCTATGAGGAAGGTGGTCAATTGACTGAAGCGGTTCGGCGGCGGCCGTTTTCCGTTATCCTGTTCGACGAGATCGAAAAAGCCCACCACGACGTCTTCAATGTCTTGCTGCAAGTCTTGGACGACGGACGACTGACGGACTCTCAGGGTCGAACTGTTGATTTCAAGAACACGGTGTTGATCATGACGTCGAACATCGGTAGCCCGCAGATTCTTGAGGCACAACAACGGCATGCTTCCTATAACGAAGTCTGTGCTCTCGTCATGGCGGAATTACGAGAACATTTCCGTCCTGAGTTCTTGAACCGAATCGACGAGACGGTGGTATTCCATGCGCTGGAGACGGAACAGCTCACTAAGATTGTGGAGATTCAACTTGAAAGGCTACGGACACGATTGACAGAGCGGCGAATCACCCTAATCGTGACGCCGGCGGCCTTACGGCATTTGGGTGAGCGTGGGTACGATCCGGCCTATGGAGCGAGGCCCTTAAAGCGATTGATCCAGCAGGAGATTGAAACACCGATGGCGCGTCAGTTGGTCAAGGGTGAATTGCGTGATGGAGACACGGCAACCGTAGAACTGAAAGACCGGCAGATCGTCATCGTGCCAACGGTCGCAGGCTAACAGGCGGAATACCGGTCTATTCGGTCTATCTGGTTCATCTGGTTAGTTTCGTTCGACCAAACACACGAGACAGACCGAATAGACCAGATAGACCAAATGAACAAGACGCTTCAGCCCAAGACGACGGACCCGCCTTTTAGATCTTGCGTTGTGCCGCTGGCGCGCAACTTGTCGATTTTCCATTCTTCGGAAGACACCTGGAGCACATGGCCTTTGATCGTATGGAACTCCCCTTTCGTAAAGGCCACCACGTCAGGCGCCTTGACGGACATCTGTAAGATCACGGTTCCCGAAGCCAGATGGGTGAGCAACAGGCTCTTCGGAGTCTTATTCACTTCGTAGGCACGCTTCTCGTTGACCATCAGAGTGCTGTCGTTGAGCTTCGCCGTCACTTTCCCATCCGCGTTGAACAGGGCAAAATTCACGAGCAGGGAGCCAGTAACCGGTTTTAGCGCCACCTGAATTTGCGGAACCCCCTCGATTTCAATCATCCCGTCGGTGTTACGATAAAGATTCGAACCTACTTCCACATCCATCTATGGCCTCATTTCATACTGTTGTGCGTATCATTCGTTATGACTTCTTAATGCGATCCAGAATCAACGCGATACATCCGCCGAGCAGCCCCCCTCCCATGATGGTCGTGAACAGCTCGACCAATTTGAGTTCCCACACGGACCCCTGCGCTTGCATGGCTTCCCGAATGCCGCCCTGCAGCATGATCACAGCCAGCGCCATGGTGGCGCCGACAATGAACCACCAGAGAAAGACTTTTACACTCGGTAACACAGGGAATCCTCAAAACTCCATTCGGCGATCGAGGCTGCGATATTGAATCGCTTCCGCCACATGCAGCAGCTCAATCTTATCAGAGCCTGCAAGATCTGCGATGGTTCTCGCCACACGCACAATGCGCCCGTGAGCCCGAGCGGATAATCCGAGTTTCGTCAACGCCTGTTCCAGCAACTCTTGAGCCGGCGTTTCCAAACCACAATACCGCTTTAGGAGCCGCGGCTTCAACTGCGCATTCGAGTGAATCCCGTCATGACGATACCGGTGGCGCTGCCGATCACGCGCCTCCAGGACGCGCGAACGAATCATGGCGGAACTTTCCGGCGCAGGACCACGATCGTGCAAGTCTCTCACGGAGACCGGCGGAACTTCGATATGCATATCGATTCGGTCTTGAAGCGGCCCGGACAATTTGGCTCGATAACGGCGAATCTGCTGGGGACTGCAGACACATTCACGCGTGCGATCTCCGTAGTATCCGCAGGGGCAGGGATTCATCGCAGCGATCAACATAAATCGGGCGGGGTAGCGGAGCGAGCCGCTGGCCCTGGTCAGGGTCACATGCCCGTCTTCCAGCGGTTGCCGCAATCCGTCCAGAACGGGACGGCGAAACTCCGGGGATTCGTCCAAGAACAACACGCCATTATGCGCCAAGGACACTTCTCCAGGCCGAGGAACTGTTCCGCCTCCGATAAGTCCTGCATCGGAAATACTGTGGTGCGGAGCGCGAAAGGGACGAATCGTCAGCAGAGGATGATTCGCGGGTAACTGCCCGGATACGCTATGGACCCGGGTCGTCTCGATCGCCTCGTCCGGTTCCATGAGGGGAAGTATCGTCGGCAGACGTTTCGCCAACATGGTCTTGCCGGATCCGGGCGGTCCTACCATCAAAAGATTGTGCCCTCCAGCTGCAGCGATCTCCAGGGCGCGCTTTGCATGGTCCTGTCCCTTCACATCGCCGTAGTCGTCATCCTCCACCGGACGAGTGGTGAAAAATCTGTCCCGGTCTACGTGAGCCGGCTCCAGCGAAACCGTACCATTGAGAAATCCCACCGCCTCGGGGAGCGTATGAAGCGGATAGGCCGTCACACCCTGCACCACGGCTGCCTCCAGGCTGTTCTGAGCCGGCAAGAGCAAACTATAGTTGGGCCGGCAGGCAATCCCGATGGATAAGGCGCCGGTAATCGCCTTGATATGTCCGTCCAATGAGAGTTCTCCGATACAGACTCGGTTTTGCACATTCTGGAAAGGAATAACATCCTCTGCGACGAGAATCCCAATGGCAATGGCCAGATCGAGCCCAGCCCCTTCTTTCTTAATTCCTGCGGGAGCAAGGTTCACTGTGATTTTTTTTGCCGGAAAATGGAAGCCCGTATTCTTGAGCGCGGAACGGACGCGATCGCGGCTCTCCCTCACGATGGTATCTGGCAGGCCGACAACTGAGAACTGTGGAAGCCCTCCGGCAATATCGACTTCTACGTCGATCAAATGCGCATCGATACCGACGAGTGCCGCACTCAGAACTTTTGCGAGCATGAGTATTCCGGTCCAAGGCCTGGAGCTGGTGGATTATAGGAACCGCTTCGAATCGTTGCAATCGAAACAATGGAAAATGGCGGGAAATGGTTCCATTTCCCAGTCGTTCTAAGGCCATCCAACCGCTAGCACCCTCCTCTCCCCTTCTGTATAATCTCCCCCCATGCCTATCCAGCCTCTCTCCTTACGATCAAACCTGGTAGTACATGCCTCACACTTCCTGTCGCCCGGCCCAATGCCGGTGTGTGTACTCCTTGGTGGCTTGATCATTGGGACAAGCAGTCCGATCTTGGCCCAAATGCCTGGCCATGCAATCACCCCATCCGGACCAGTTGGAGCAGCGATGGCCGTCCTTGCAACGCTGCAAGATGCCAATGTGCTTCCACCCGAAGGGACTCCCGAAGCGAATCGTGTCATCAAGTCGGTCATCCAATTTCAATCGGTGTTTCTAAAGAGCAGTGATCCGGCTGTGCAAACATTGTTGGGTCACGCATTTGCGGCACAGAAGGGCAGCGATGCAAACGAAGCCGCGTCTCGATTCCGCTCAACAGGCTGGACGTCGAATACGCTTGAGGCGCTGAGTGAACAGTGGGGCGTTACGGCGATTGATCAGCGAGAGCGGTTGACGCCTGGCTTCGGCCAATTCAACGTCAGTCCTGCAGATTTTGATGTCTTGATGGGACTTGTTACGAAAGCAAGGACGGCCCTGGAACAACGGGGGCAGAACATGCATCAGATATTTGCGCAATGACGGCGGGAGATGCCGGGCAGCACACAATGAAGCCCCCCGCAGCGAGCTGCGGGGTATCTTGCAAAATTCTGCGAAGCCACTACCCTCCTTCGCCAAGGCACGGAGGGTTCTCCTCGCCTTCATCCCCGTAGCAATCTACGGGGTATTTGGCGAAGGGAAATAACTGCAACAGGGAGGACTCAATGGCAACAAAAGCTTATATCCTGATCAAGGTCAAGGCCGGGAAGACAAAAGATGTACTACAAACACTTAAACGCCTAGCCGGCGTCGAACAAGCCCACTCCTGCTTCGGACGTCCGGACATTATTCTGTTCATCGCAGTCTCGGACGAGCGAGCCCTCTCGGATGTGGTGATTACAAAAATCCATCAAGTCGAGGGAGTGGAAGAAACAGATACGCATATCGTCGCCGACGCATAACTCAGCGAGACGGGCGAGGCGGGCGGGAAAAGCGCGACAGGCGGCGATCTCTTCTAACGAAGAGATGCGACGCTAACCGTGGCCCCGCCAAGCTCTGCCGAACGGTAGCAGGCGTCGGCCACCTCGACGGCTCGACAACCATCGCGCCCGGTAATAGGCGGCGGGCTGTTCGTTTCAATGGCATGGAGAAAGGCGCGGAGCGTGGCAAGGATCGTCTGCTGCGGCTGGACATCCCATTCCACAGGAGCGCTATCACCAATGACCCCACTCACCCGCTGATGAAACCAATCAGCGGCGATCTGCCCCTTCGTACCCACCCACTCCGTTCGAGCAATCCGCCCCGCTTCGACTCGTGCAACGTCGAGGATGCATCGCAGGCCGCTTGTAGTCTGTGCCTGCACGATCGCCATCGTCTCCGGCGCCACGCTCGGAAGCTGGTCCAACTCGCAGCGGACGGCGACCACTTCTTCGCCGGTAAGAAAGGGCACCAGATCCAAGAGATGAACCCCAAATTCCAAGAGTGCTCCGCGCTGACCTGGCATCGGTGAGCGAACATGGGCACTGGCTTTCGTTTCAATCCGGCTGGTGAAAGTGGCGTACCGAAACTGACCGATCTCCGGCAAATGTTCCTTCAAAAGTAGAATAGACGAATCGAAACGCAAGGTCTGTGCGGTCATCAGCAACAAGCCTGCCTCCTCTGCCGCCGCCACCATCACTCGCGCTTCTCGTCCTGTCGGTGCTAATGGCTTTTCAATGAGGATTGGCTTCCGCGCCTTCACAGCTTCCAGACAGATCTCTAGACAGAGCGCCGGAGAGGTCACCACTACAATGGCCTCTACCGTTGGATCGGCAATCAAAGCACGATAGTCCCCATAGACAGGGATCTCTGTCATTGGAAGCGAAGGCAGTCTCTCCCCGATCCGTTTCCGGCAGAGAGCGGCAAGGCTTACCCCTGGCAAATCATGCAGAAGATGCTGGATATACCGGCTACCATGCCTGCCGGCGCCGATGAGACCGATTCTAAGGGGCATAGTCATCACATCCATCGTGAGGGGAAGATCCTGTAATCACAATTGATTACAGGATCAACTAAAACTCGATGTAAATCTATCCGTCTGGGCAATGACAGCACACTCACGCAGGATGCTCAAACTGGTTTGTTTTGTTTATCTGGTTCATCTGGTCTGTCTGGTTTAGCCAAATAAACAAGACAAACCAAATAAACCAAAAAAACGGTCTTCTTCCGTTGGCGGGTTGTTTCAGCATCCTGCCAGAGGTCGATTGACAGCCCAACAGCCCGGTCCCTATAGTACCCGCGCATCGTATCACGCTCAATCTGAATAGGGCCTATCCCGTAAAACCTTGATGGAAAAGAGATTGCCGTAATGACATCGACCATCGCTCCCTTTACCTTGGATCAAATCGGTACGGGTGCCGTTCGCTTTCCGAGCGGCCTCGCCATTCCTACACTGACCGATGCTGCAGCCGATCCCTATATCCAGACACGCGTCTCGAAACATGTGCATGTAGACTGTATTCAGTTTTGGCCTCAGGAAAAAGGTCTCTACCCCGGGCTCGTCCTCTTGCATGAAGCCTGGGGACTAACCGCGCAAATCAAGGATCTCGGAGCCAGACTGGCCTGCGAAGGCTACGGCGTGATCATTCCGAACTTATACGCTCGACTGGGTGGCATGGTCACGGCCAACGCAGAGGTTGCAGATGCGCTCATGGGCAAGCTGAACGAATCACTCGTTCTGCAAGACATCAATTCTTGCTGTGAGTTCTTCAATACACGCGACTACATTAAACGAAACATCCATGGCGTGGTTGGCTACGGCATGGGTGGATCCTATGCGCTCCGGTTCGCCTGCCAACGGAAACGGCTTCGCGCCGCAGCCGTCTATTACGGCCGAGTCATGCAGCCTGAAACTGCAATCAAAGATTTATTCTGTCCGACACTCTATCACCAGGCCGGTCAGGACCAATGGGTGCCCAGTCAGGATGTAGAACGGTTGCGCGCTGCGGCGGCTGAGCATCACAAACGCGTCGAGATCAGGACTTACCCCAATGCTCCCCATGCCTTTTGTAATGAACAGCGCGTGGAAAACTATCGTGCCGATACAACGGCAGAGGCCTGGGAGGCAACGGCCGCATTTCTGAAGACCTGCTTCCAAGGCACTTAGCAGAAACCGTAAAAGGTAAGACGTGAAAGGTGAAACGTATCATGAAGATCACCGCGTCCGAGCCATACGCGATATTTCATTTGCTATCAACGCCGTCTTCCCACTAGATGCGTTTCACGTTTTACATTTTACGGGTATCGAGGAGTCCCCGCTTGAGGGTGTAGATCGAAGCGCGGTAGAGTAGCGCGATGCGCCATCACATCCACGTGACTCGACCAGTCTCATCGCAAATCGGCCTCACCCTTGTTCTGGTGATTTTCTCGGCACTCGTGTCCTGGCACAATGCCACGGCAGACGAATCCCTTCCGAGTTCTACGCCAGATTTCCCATCGATCATTCGTACCCATTCCGATCAACTGGGAAAGATAGACTCCGATAAGGGAGCCATCACCCTATTTGTGTCGACAATCGGCCCTGCGCTCCAGATGGGTGATGCGGCTCGGACATTAGGAGCCAATCCTTTGCAGGCCAAGCTCGCCAACGAACTTCTCTTGTCAGATCTTACTGCCGCAGTTCATCGGTTAATGGGTAGTCTGGCAGCCTGGCGCCTTGCCTCGACCGTCAGACAAGCGGTAAGAGATCAGCAATTCTCAACGGAAATCGATCGACTATACGGATCTCCGCAAACAAGAGCATGGCTCGATCAGCAGGGAAAATCTTCCTGGCATGATTCACTGAATCAACTCTCTGAGGTGGTTACCTCCCCAGAATGGGGCAAGGGGATTCAGGGAGAGGCTTCTGCGTCGACCATTTTGACAACAACCTTAGAGAAAGCTGCTCGCCTGGAATTGGATGCCATGCAGGCTAGCTACCAGGAATGGGACCGGATACGGAGTTGGAAGGATCGGGTGCGTGGTCTCCGCGGACAGGCCCGGCTCTGCGGAACCTGGCAGTGGATCATTCATAACCATCAGCAGCACCATCAGGAGCAGAAGCTGATACTACTCTTCCCTCCGGCAGGGAATACGAAGGCTACCCTGCTGGGACTCGCGGAAACGATCGTCCTGGGTGAGAACGTCTATTTACGGTGGGAAGTCGATGGCCGAGTTCAAGAAGATAGTTTGCAGTTCAGCAAAGAAGGGCAGCGTCTCGAGGGAACCTTCGTGAATTCCGAAGGTGGGTGGGGATCGATCAGCGGAAAGAAAACGGTCGGTTGCGCGTCATAGTTCGACGCGTGAAGCGCGAGGGTTCATCTGGTTAGTCCTGTTCAACCAAACAAACTAAATAGACTAAATGAACAAAAGAAACCATCCCCTTTTACGCGCCACCGCGAGGTAGCTCAGCCCGCCAGACTCCCCAGCCTAAGAGCAGCCAGCCTATCATGAAGGCTAGCCCACCGACCGGCGTCACAGCCCCCATCCACCTGATGCCTGCAAGAGACACCACATACAGACTGCCTGAAAAGAGAAACATTCCGGCGATGAAAAACCATCCGGACTTTTCAAGACCCTGCTCAGGGTAACGATCGATGGCCAACGACACGATACAGAGTCCAAAGGCATGGTACATCACATACCTTGTTGCGGTCTCGAACGTTTGGAGCATAGGCGCATCCAGAATTTCCTTAAGCGCATGGGCGCCAAAGGCACCGGCAGCAACGCCGGATCCAGCCAATATTGCTCCAATCATCAGGAATCGCTGAGAGAGTGAATGCCCCATACGTATCCTCCTAAAAGATTCGCGATTGTACCAGAATCGCTCATGAATAATGAGCATAAGATCATGCGTATGTGCAGAAAATACAGACAGTTACCCCTACACCACCATTTTGGGGTAAGCCTCCCCCACCTCTTGAGGAATAGCCACGCACCCGCTTTGCCACTATTCTCCACATATGATGATGACTCAGAGGAAACAACCACAACTGAGCGGGTGGGATAGCCCCAAGTATTTGATTGATTGCGTGCTTACAAACGTAACCAAGCAGCTTGAAGCAGACGGGTGCGTCCTCGAACGCCTCGAGACAGGCTGTAAGCCCACTACCCCTGATCATCTAAGAGTAGGAGACTTTGTAAACGTTCAACTATGGGTGGAAGGCGAGGAGGCCTTTATAGACATCCGGCTGGCGGAAGTCAGAAAAGTATACGAACACTGGATAGCGGTGGAAGTAATCCAGGTGAGCCCAAATGATCGGATGAGGCTCAAACTATTTATCGATACCTCCACTGGTATACACATTGGGGGTGCTGCAGTAATCAACCATCTTCTCATTCGGGCCTAGCTCAGAACGACCCAGGTAGATAGGCTGAAGGGGTTCAGGCCGAAGGTCTGAATCAGAAGTTCCGAACCCTTCAGTCTGAACCCCTTCAGCCTGAATCCCTTCCGAGAGTAGTTACGTTCATTTGCCTTTTGGTTTCCACTCCCGCGCCAGCTGTTGCGCCTCGGCGATCTGGTCAGAGTCCATCCGTTTGGCAATCGCATCCCGGAGCCTAGCCCCAGCTTCCATGCCCTTCGCTGCCCCGAGGCTGTACCACATGTAGGCCCGGATATAGTCCTGCTGCACACCGTCCCCACGCTCGTACATAAGGCCAAGTTTTCTTTGCGCTAAATCATTCCCTTGATTTGCAGACAGACGTAACCAGTACACGGCCATCTTGTAGTCCTGCGGACCACCCCGCGCATAGACAAGCAAGACTCCCAGGTTAGCCTGAGCCTCCACATGTCCCTGGACGGCGGCTTTCTCCCACCACTGGCGCGCTAGGGCATCGTCTTTGGGCAAACCCTGGCCGTTGGCATAGAGCAGTCCGAGGTTAAACTGTGCAGCTGCGAGCCCCCTCTCGGCCAGCGGTCGCAACTCACTCATGGCTGTGGCGTAGTCGCCGCGCTCAAGGGCAAGAGCGTAGGCCTCCTTGACAGCCTTATTATCGGCCCATGCAGGAACGGCAAAACAAACACACGACAGCACAAGGGCGATACCGAACCGGAAAGATGTCCGCTGATCATCCATCAATAGAGGCCTCGCAAGGAGGCGTATTGTAGGAGGGTGATGAAGGACGGCGCAAGAGCTGAGCGGGGGAAATGATCGGAGGTCTAGAGTAAAACAGCGGGCGGCGGTCTTGGTGACACTATCTAGAGAGGGCGCTGTTACTTCTTTCTTTGAATATGGTGCCGGAGGCCGGGATTGAACCGGCATGGGCCTATTAAGCCCGAGGGATTTTAAGTCCCTTGCGTCTGCCAATTTCGCCACTCCGGCAGCGGGGCGGATTCTAACATAGCATCAAGCACTTGCGGCCAACTTTCCCTCGCCTTCAATCTTCTGTTCTGACATCTTCGCGTGAGCTAGTGTTAAATAGGTGTTAGATTTACAGGCTGCCTCTCTCAGGTCGGCCTCCCGGAAGCTGTTGTACCGGGTGGCGTCTCTCAGGTGATCTCCCCATGCGACCAGGGGAAACGCTCTCGTTGACGGTCACGCTGCCGAATGAGCAACGCATCGAGATCCCTGAAGCGGTGGTGCGCTGGTCGAGAGAGCAGGAGTCCGCCGTGGAGAATGTTTTGATTGAGCAGCACGACCATGTGCGGCTTCAGCATTATGTAAATGCTTGGTTCGAGAACCGGAGAGGATGAGCCAATTATTGCTGACAGCCCCAAACGGGAATCGAAAACCCTTCTAAAAGCTGTCAGCTGAAAACATCCAGGGAAAACTGACCCTCCCCCACTGGGCGGAGATGGCGTGAGATTTTGAACCATGGGCAGAATGCGAGGGAAGCAAGTGTGTCCGGAATCGGAGGGAAGACACGCCGAGTTCCACAGGCAGCCAGGACGTCAGATGTCGTCAGGTCGACGACTCTGAGAAGCTGCTGATCTCTCTCGATTAAGACGCTCGGAAGCCAGGAGTGCTATTCGTTGCTCCTCATCAATTCTAGCTTGTCGCTGAACATACGCATTCAACACCAATAGCCCGAGGATAACGGCCCCCCCTATAATGACCCACGACATATCTCCCAATACCCAATTACTAGTCTCCATCAGAGCAGCTCCTTGTTGAGTGAGTTTTTCGACATACTACCTTCCAGACAACACTTCAAACGGCATAAACGTAAACTCATACGCCATGGCTTTCAAGCACGAAGTCTGCAAAGGCCGCCGTGAGAGTGGAGGAAGCAGCGAAAATAGTCTTGCTCGGTGGTCCCCACCTAATAAACTCTGGCACCGTCACGCCTTTAACCTGGACCCAGTGGCCAACGCGCTGGCGGGTGACACACAAGTGTACCCCATGGCACAGCACAACCGTGCAGGCCAGGTTATGATGCTAGGAAATCTGGGATACCGGCAAGTGTTAATACAGTGTTAGGCAGAGCGAAGAATCGACTGGATTAGCAGCAAAGAGAACCGAACAGAACTGAATGGATCAAACCTCGAATCGCCAACAATGACAAGGGGATTGCCCATGTCATCAACGACTTGGACAACCCCCCTACCTCAGAAACGCGAACTATGCTGCTTCGATCCGTACGGTCTCATCGTCCTTGCGAATGAGAGACTTACTGCGATCCATTACTTCTTTCACACCGGATTGGACTGTCCGATTCCATCGAGTCGCTTGCAACTGAGCCTTTTTCGCATAGCGACGGACCTCACGCCGAGCTTCTGTCCCAGTCTGCGGTGCAAAGAGCAAACCGATCCCCGCTCCAATCACCGCGCCACCTGCCACTAATGCTGCAACCTTCGCTGCTTGACGTCCCTGGTCCGACATGGTGAACCTCCTTGAAACAGTTAAATGAAGAACATGATCGCCGACACCCTGCATATTCTTGTTCTCTCTCTTCAGCAGTAAGCGTGCCAGACGAGAAACTACAAAAACATCCCATGATTCGTCACAACTCTGTACTCACTAAACAAACCGATCGATTTTTCGTTGTGTATTCCTCACAGGTCACAACACAAGCGTGACAGAAAACCAACATACGAAAGTGGTAGCTCGCTCAAACTGGCTCTGAGTAAGGATCAGAAAAGATTGTCCTGGGCCTGTTCGCGCGCTTGCAATGATGGAGACCGTCACCTATTATTCTCCAAAACGCCACATGAGGCACTAATGACTTGGTTGCACGCGATCCCATATCCGAATATCAGTCCGGTTTTCCTTGAGCTGGGGCCCTTGCAGTTTCGCTGGTACGGTCTGATGTATCTGATCGGACTGGCCTGCGCCTATATCCTGATCAAGCGTCGAGTGGAGTCGCGCGGCCTCTCCATGACCAAAGACCAGGTCTACAATATGGTCGTCTGGGCGGCATTCGGGGTGTTTATCGGAGGACGGCTCGGCTATACGCTCTTCTATAATTTCTCCTACTATATCCAGCATCCAGCCAGTATCGTAGCAGTCTGGGAAGGGGGCATGTCCTTCCACGGCGGCCTGTTCGGCGCCAGCATCGCCTTAGTGTGGTTCAGCCAACGGCAGGGCATTCCCACCTACCAGGTCGCAGACTTAGCCGCTGCCGTCACACCGATCGGGCTAGGATTCGGGCGGATCGGCAACTTCATCAATGGGGAGTTGTATGGCCGAGCCACCGATGTCGACTGGTGTATGGTGTTTCCGACGGGAGGCCCTGCCTGCCGCCACCCTTCACAGCTGTATGAGGCAGGACTCGAAGGTGTATTCTTATTCACCCTGGTATGGATTATCTCGAAAACCACACCGCCACCAGGCACCCTCTTTTGGACCTTCATCTCTGGCTATGGAGTCTGCCGGATGATCGTGGAGTTCTTTCGCGAACCTGATGCCCACCTTGGGTTTATCCTGGCATCCTTCTCCATGGGCCAACTCCTCTCCTTCCCCATGATCGTGGTAGGAGTCTTCATGCTCGCCCTAGGCTATCAGCGGCGGACGTTGATGCAGGCCAAACCATAAGTAGGTACTCAGGTTGATAGGCTGAAGGTATTTAGCAGGATGCCGAAAAGTTCGCCAGCAGAGGGGGGAGCGGCCAGGTGCCCTTCTTGCTCGCAGAACAGAAGTGGGATGGAGCCTGATGATCTTCTGTGCTCGCGCAACGCGCACGGACTCGTCTGTCTAGTTGGCCGGTCTTTCTGGTCTGTCTGGTCCTTCTGGATGAATTTCCAGTCCGATCAACCAAACAATCGAGATAGACGAAATAGACCAGATAGACCAGATGAACCAGCATTCGTTGGACGCGCTCAGTGGAAGATCAATCAGCCCCCATCCCCGAAGAGAGAACGAGCAAGCTTGGAGGGAGGATGTGAGGGCAGACTAGATGGTCTCCTGTGCTCGTGCAACGCGCGGTCTGGGAAGACCCTCGTTGGACACGCGCAGTGGGAGACCATCTAGTCCGCCCTCAAGGAAACAGGTAGATGTGCGGTGGTCGTTCGATGCGCGCGGGCTAGGCATTTCACAGCCTGGTAGGAGCCTGTCCCATAGTAACCGTTCTATTGTGATAAACGATCCACGATCATCTGCATCGTCCTCGATCGTCAAGATCCTTGCAGCACCCACCCCAGTAGAACGTAACGTCTTGAGCAACGGGTGCCGCTTCACCGTGTAAAAACCAGTCGGTACCTGTCAAAAGTTTTTACAGTATCGTGAAGCACGCCTGGGAGGTGGCTCCGTCGTATCGGACACAGCGTCAATACCTCGAAAGTATTGGATTTCCTGGTGACGCGTCGTTCCCGCGACAATCAAGGCCGCCTATTCATTAGTGGTTAGGCGATGGAATACTGTAAAAACTACTTACGTATGCGCGATGAGGGCTGAATGCGTCTCGCAATAAATCAAGCGTTTACATGATGGAACTAAAATTGCACACTTTTACACTGTCTACGATGAACAGGACACCTCACCTTTCAGGTGATATGCCTTCCGGAGCAATGGAGCCAACAATGAAAAATTACATACTGTCACTAGCGCTCGCGGTTGCCGCCCTTGCGCTCGGTGCGTCTCCGGCAAACGCCGTAACCATTCAGGGCGCTAGCTTTATTACGCCTACTACGGGCATTGCACCCTGTGCGGTTAGTATTTGCCTTGGCTTTGGCACCGACATCAATCAGATCTCTGACGGCGATACTGCAAACTTTAACGGGTATGCTGGTGCAGACGGTGTGGTCGGAATTATTACTCTTGATCTGCTCGGCAATTTCGATCTTCAGAGTTTTACGTTATGGAATGACATCAACGTGAATCTTGAGGGAGTCGAGACCTTCAGGCTTCACTTCTTCGATGCATCCGACACCTTTATCCAAAGCACGGCGACATTGTTTGCGCCGGTCGGTCAAATTCCTGGTCAAACCTATTCATTTGCCTCCTCCGTTCTAAACGTAAGCAAAGTCGATTTGGAGACGCTCACGTTGCTCACCGGTGGCGTGGGTTCACGTATTGAGATCCGAGAGGTGAACTTTGATGGTGCGCAGAGCGTATCTGGTTCCCCGGTGCCTGAACCAGGCACTATCCTCTTGTTGGGCTCAGGTCTGGCTTGCGTGGTGGTCTGGCGGCGGAAGCAAGCGGCGTAACCTAACCTTACATCGCGCCATCACAGACGGCGGTTCCAGCAATGGGGCCGCCGTTTTTATTTGGTAGGGTCTGGCTCTGTTGCAGCAGGGTAAATGGCGGAGTGGTGCGCGGCAAGCGCGACACGAAGTTCGAAGTTCTGGGTTCGAAGTTCCGAACACTTCAGCCTGAACCCCTTCAGCCTAAACACCTGAGTTCAGTACGGCATCTCCTCGTCATCCAACCCAACATGGTGTCCGAGTTCATGGACTACCGTGTCACGAACTTCTTGAATGACTTCCACTTTTGTTCGGCAGAGACGTAGGATAGGGCCACGATAGATGGAGATACGGGCGGGCAACTCACCTGCAGGCTGGAAGAACGATGTCTCATCAATCGGGACGCCTTGATAGAGACCCAGTAGATCGTCTTCTGATTCCAACTCAAGATCACGCAGAACTTCTAACGACGGTTCTTCTTCAACGACAATCGACACCTCGTCCGCCAGCGCGGCAAAACGTGGCGGCAGTTCTGCCAGCGCCTCTTGTATCCACCTGTCGAATTCTTCCTGCGAGACAATCATGAATATTTATTTGGTTCGTTTGGTTTCTTTCGTTTGTTTGGTTGAACGAAACTAATCTGATGAACCAAATCAACCAAATAAACAAAACAAACCAAATAACAATCTGCTACACGTCGACGGCGACGCCTGGACGCAAAAAGATAAATTGAAACGAGGGAGTCCCCATCCCTAAAGCACTTGCGACGGCTCGCGAATACATCTCAGCTTGGGGTCGATAGCGATCTGCTCGGGCTCGTGTATCTTCAGCCGCCACATCGTCCGTCTTATAGTCGGCAATCCAGATCCGATCGTCAAGCCGGTAAATCAGGTCGATCACCCCTTCCATCGTCTGCCCTTCGCCCAGGGGCATAACAAACGGAACCTCTCGTCCGAGCAGCGTCGCACGTTGCAGTCTTTCGTACGGCTCAGAGGAAAGGAAGTTCCCAAAGAGAACAGCGAGATCCCCTGCGACATCAGCCATCAAATGATCCTGTGTCACATAGTGTCGGCAGACCTGCTCGATCACAGTGCCGATCTCAGCGCGCGGCTTGGTGAAGTCCCACTGTTCGAGTACCGCATGGGCGCAGACTCCCACCAGCCGAGCCAGATCGGGGTCATGGCCTGTCACAGTACGGGGGAAAACGGCATCGGGTCTGCCTCCTGCCAGGCTAGAAGGAGTCACTCGTCGCGGTGTGATACGGCGCTTCTCCCATTCAAGTTTCCTGGCTTGGCGGCGTATGAGGATGGGGCCAAGGGGCGGGTTAGGAGCCATGGTGGAGAAAGACTTTTGACTGCGCCGCCTCGCTCCCTTCGTGGCCGGCGTTATGACACGAGTGAGATGGCTCGTTCCGATACAGATTTGATCAGGCGTCGAAGGGCTCCCCTCGTCAACAATTGTTTCTCCAAGCAGAGAGAGAACCGTGTCATGTCCCGGCTTCGCGGTCAGCCCGCCTGATAGGACCAATAGATCGCGCGCCCTTGTCATGCCGACATACAAAAGCCGCCGCTGTTCCGCTTCTTCACGCGCTGCCATCTTCATCTCCACCAGCAGGGCTCCGAGGTTCGAGCGGTTTCCCAGCCGTAGACTATAACAGCGGCTCGACCAATCGTGATGGATGGATGGCCCTTTGTGAGAATTCTTTGCCCCCTGATGCAGACCGGGAAGAATGACAATAGGAAATTCCAATCCCTTGGCCTTATGGATGGTCAGCACGCGGATTGCCCCCAGTGATTCCTCAGCCAGAGCGCTTTCCGCCTCGACCGGTTGCTCCGATACTCTGGTCATCATTAAGTCAACGAACCCGGTCAAGGTGAGATGGGGGCGATCGGCCAATGCTTCGGCCATCTCCCGGATCTTCCGAAGATTGGCCACGCCTTGCTCGCCATGGAGGGACGCCGCAGCTAATTCCAGAATGGGTAATCTATCGTAGATGAGGTCAATGGCGTCAGGCACAGGCCGCAAAGGGGCGAGCCGATGCAGCTCGGCCAAATGCTCATAGAGCCGCCGTACCGTTTCTGCCTGCGGATGGTTCCAGGCAGATAGCCGTTCCCGTTGCTGGTAGTCGAAGCCCTCTCTTTGCTGAAGGGCCAACAGATCCCGATCCGTCATGCCGCCGAGGGGTGAGCGCAAGATTCCGACCATCGCAATCCTGTCGTGGGGATTGTCGATGACGCGGAGAAGGTTGACCACATCGATGACTTCCTGCCGCCGATAAAAATGCTTTTCCCCATCCGTGATATAGGCGATATCGTACCGGCGCAGGGCATCGAGATAGACCTCGGTCTGGGTCAACTTTCTAAAAATCAGGGCAATATGGCCCGGTTGGAGCGGGCTTTTGTGCCGGTCGCGATCTATGACCGTCGTCCCTGGGAGAAGCTCTTCCTTCAGCCAACGTGCCAGCGCTTCCGCCTCTTCCCTGGTTGCAGCCTGAACATCGAACTCCTCGTCGCCCTCTCTCGATGTCACAAGACGAAGCTGCACACCGGAGACTGAGACCTCAGGCTTTCGTTGTGGCCTGACTGCCAACGGTTCATTGGCCGGCTGAATGTGTTCTGCTTGTTGAAAGAGCCGGTCAAAGACATTGTTCACGACGTCGAGTACGGCCCCGTCGCTGCGAAAATTCGTCACCAGGGAATAGACCCTTCCCCCGGCAGCTCGAATTTTCTCCACCACTCGCTCGAAGGCTTCGATATCGGCTCGGCGAAAGGCATAGATCGATTGCTTCGGATCTCCCACGATAAATAATTTACCCGGCTCCAAGTCTATGTCCTGCCATGAGGTCTGATGGCTGTCCGCCCGTTCACCAAGGTAAAGAATGATCTCGTACTGAACCGGGTCTGTATCCTGAAACTCATCGACCAAAATTGCCCGATAGGTTTGTTTGATTCTGGCACGGACTGCCGGATGATCGCGTAAGAGGGTTTTAGCCCGTGCCAGCAATCCATCGAAAGCAATCCACCCGGAGGTACGAAAGCCCTGCTGGACCTGATCGAGGAAGGGTCTCACGACGGTCACGACCTCTTGAAAGTAGGACTGGTCAACTATGAGTAGTTGTTGGGCCAGCCCGATGATGGAGGCCGCCTCCTGAAATGCAGTCTCATCCCATCCTGCAGGCGCCTTTCCCAGATCCTTCTCCAAGGTTGCCCGTTCTTCCTCTGAAAGATGAATGAGCCCCGGTGCTCCCTGCTCCAACAGGAGTGTCATCGATTGCACTGTGGCAGCAAGCATCTGTTCTGCCTTACGCCGTTTGGATCGATCCTGCACGGCAAGGAGAGTAGCGGCTCTCCCATGCATGGCAACGATCCAGTCTCGCAAGGGGCCCTCAAGGGAAAGGGATCGGCACTGACGTTCCAGCTCATGGAGATCCACAAAATCCCCGGAGAGAGCCTCGGTAAACTGCCGAAGATCGTCGAGAGTGGTCCCTGCCAGAACTCGACGCCAGCGGTCATGCTGTGGTCCGGCTGATCCAAGCTCATCGTCCAACCAACGATCCCAAGATAAAGCAAACAATTCCTTAAAATTTGACCCATCATCCTCTTGAAATAATGGATCAATCTCAGACTCCACTGGATGGAGCCGCAAGAGGTGTGCGGCAAAACTATGCAGGGTACCAATCTGGGCTTTTTCAATCTGCTCAAGCGCAGTTCTGGCCCGTTCGCCGACCTGCTCAGCAGAGAGATGATAGCGAGTCCGGAAGATGGAGATCAGCTCATCGGTCTGCTCTGTCAAACGAATGAGCTGTTCACGCAGCCGCTTCTTCATTTCAGCCGCAGCCTTGTTCGTGAAGGTCAGGGCCACAATCTCGGTGATGGCCAAGGGGTTTGGCTCTCTCAGAAGAAGATTGAGGATGCGATTGACAAGAATCGTGGTTTTGCCGGTCCCGGCTCCCGCCATCACCACGACATTGCTGTCCCAAGTTGTCTCTGCCAGGAGCCGGCCCTGGGAGTCCGAGAGTGTCAGGAGATCACTCATCGCTTACCTTCTGTTTTCTCAACTTGCGCAAGACACGGGCCTGAGATGATTGGTGCGAACGCCACCCAACCATATCGTCGTGGCGGCGGCAGGCGCCGGAAAATTCGCAGTAGTCGCAATAGCCATCGGGAAGAATAAAAAACTCTCTCCTCGCGATGCCTTCAACTAATGCGGAGAGCGTCTGCCGGATCATGTCCCCGGTATGGCCGGTCCAGAGGCCAGCGTCGAACGTTGAACGAGAGAGAGGTTGCTTCCACTGTGGGGCCAGAAAGAGTAATTGAACATCGGTGACTGCGGGAAGCGAGGGCAGGGCCATACGGGCATAGAGCGGAGGTTGCAGCCGCAATCCGCGCACAGCCGACAAGGCTAGGTTGCGGTCCACGGCGCTGATCTCATTACCCTGCTTAAATTTATAGTCCACGATACGGACCGCGGCGGGATCAGCCCGGTAATCGACACGGTCCAGAGTGCCATGAATCTTCAGGGAGCCGGATAACGAATCGGACTCCAGCAGGACAACGCCCTGGACGGACGCTTCAAAGGCGACAGGGCGGAATCCAGTTGCGAGATACTCTACCTGGTCCGACGAGACGGCAGCGGTCACCAACTCAGTCACCTGTTCACGCGCCAGCGTCCAGAGCAGGGCATGCCCTGTCCCCTGACTTGCCGCATGGGTGGCAAAGGTCTCGGTCACTGCCTCTTGCACCGTTGATCGCACCGTAGCCTCGGCCAGCGAGCTATCAGGCCATTGAAGCAACAGCAACCGTTCATAGCTCAATCGCAGCGATGCATGCACAAGAGTTCCGATCGTTAAGGGAGGCAGATGGTCCTGCTGAAGCCGCCGTACCGGCTCCAATCGAAGAACTTTTTCCGCAAAGTACTGAAAGGGACAGGTCGCATACCGTTCCAATGCTGTCGGTGAAAAACTCCGATCGGTGACAGCCGGTGACTCAGACGCCTCTGTGCCGATCATGCCGTCGAAGGGGCCTAGCTCAGGGGATTCTCGTTCAATGGTGCTCAGTGTGACGCGCCCCTGTTCAAAGAGGGGCCGGTCTCGCCCTATTGCATCGAGCACCGGTAGCGCATCCTGTCCTTGCAGCAGGCAACCCAAGGCCAACTCCTCGGCAGGTAACCGGTCTTGAATTGAGGGCTGTTTGCTGATCCGTTGAGTCAGCCGTCGAGGGACTGCCTCTTCCGGCTTTCCGACGAATCGTGGATCGCACAGCGCAAGAGCGACAAAACCTGACGGCGCCATGACCCGCCCTGTTTCGTCTGCTCGCTGGTACGAGAGATACAGCCGATTGGTTGCCGACCGGCTGAGGAGCTCAAACAAGAGCCGCTCTTCTTCATGTCCTGCTAATTTCTCATCGATCTTGTAGCCCAGGGTCGATTCCAGCACGGTTCGTTGCCGGTCACGAAGAAAGGGGTCTTCCCTTACGTATCGTGGAAAAACCTTTTCGTTCATGCCAAGTACAAAGACTGTGCGAAATGTCCGCCCTCGAGCCGTCATGACATCCAGCACCTGAACACCCTGGTGCCGTCCGCCTTCTATGGGGATGCTCGTTTCATCCAAAACCCGCCGAAACAATTGGACCCACTCTTCCCAAGAGAGGTCGCCTCCAAGCGGGTCCAATTCCTGAAGTCGGTCCAGAGCAGATCGGATCAGCAAGCCGACCTCAGTGAGAGCTGTCGGTTCGGATAGCTCGGCTGATGTTCCATCGAATAGGTCCGGCACGTGAATATGGGATTTCACCAGGGTGAGAAATGCATCGGTCAAGGTTCCAATCGATCCTTGCGCTGGAAGAGCCAGACAATCATGGATCAGTTGCGACACGATGTCCCACAAGTATGTCAGCTGAGTCGCCTCGAATGTTCCGACCCTTGTCCCATCGTCTTCGTCAGAACCTGTCTCTGCATCGCGTAGAATCGACAAACTGGCCGGCGAACCCAAACGCTTCCATTCCACCTCCCCCTTCGTAATACCCAAGGTGTAGACCAGCGAACGCCAGATATCGGGCCGGAAATTCGTGCTGGAGGGGTCCGCCTCCTGTAAACGACGATAAAAGGGGGCTGTGATCACATCCAGCATGGCCGCGCGGTCAAAGTCGTTCAATGGGAGCGATGCCAGGCGCAAGAGAGCTTTGACCAATGGTTCGCGCGCCAGCGGCTTCCCAGCCGTTGACGTGAAGGGCACCAGATGACGATCGAACACCGACTGGAGCCGAGCCTGATAGGGCTCCAGCGTACGAGCCATCACTCCAATCTCATCGAAACGATAGCCGTTCACCTCGGTCAAGGTCAGGATTTCACGACAGACCGTCGACAATTCTTCCTCAACCCCGATCACGTTCGTCACGGAGAGTTCGACTAGTTCCGACGTTGCGGTTCGTTCCCCTTTTCCATTCCGATCCTCATGACTGTCTGCCAGAGGAAGAAGATGGCGCTCGAAAAATTGGCGGGCAAAGCGAAAGGCCGGGCGGTCTTGCAATGGAAAATACAACGTGGTCGGCACCGCGTGCGTAACCGATTGGAAAAATGACAGCTGGACCTGCGAGAGATCGTAGAAGCCGTAGTAGAACAGGCGTTGCAGTCCGGTGAGAAACGAGGAACCTGAGAGGTCCTGGCTGAGTGAAGCAGCCAGGTCATCCGGAGAACCGACTCCGAGCGACCGGCTGGCTTCCTTGATGGCTGCATGCAGCGTAAATATGGAATGGAGCCAGACTTGGTCTTCTTCCTCAAACACCCCTTCCGCAAGAGCCTTCAATGCCGTTGCCGGCGCAACCACCGCGTCTTTCAAGTCGCGCACCGTCGCCCAGAGACCTTTCCAGGTTCCTGGTGAGGGCGGCAGCCGCGTGAGGGGTTCAAGCCCTGGAAGCTTGCGCCGAACCACCTGCCGCACCAATTGCTCACAGAAGAAATCGTCGACCAGTTGCAGTGGCAGTTCCAATCTGGTCCCAGCGAACGGCGCGAGATCATCCCGCAGACGGAGGGCCAGCTGGTGGAACGTTAGAAAGTGTACATTGAGGAATGCGCGAGGCTCATGACGAGTGAGTACTTCTTTTAGATGTTCGACCAGGGAGACCGAGGGGACAATGACGGCGAGCGGAGCAAAGGGATTGTCGGTCTTACAGGACCGAATATCTTCGACCAGTGCACGATCGAGAGCAGGATGAAAAGGCCCGGTGACAATGCGAAGCATCTAATACCGAATGTTGAATGCGAAATGTTGAATGTTTAATGACAGACAATTCATCATTTAACATTTACAATTCAACATTGCGTGAGCTATCCGGTTTCCGGCCCCATGAGTTCACCATTGCAATCCATACAGCCCCAGTCGCCATCGATGAATGACATCGGATCGCCACACATAGGGCACTCGGGAGGAGGCCCCTTGTCAATAACGGGGAGCTCCGGTAGTTCAAAGTCTTCGTCAGCCATGGAGCAATCCTTCTCCCCTATTCGCGCGGTTTCATCTTGAGTAACAAGGCCTTTTCGGCACTTTCCCGGCTCGGCACACCGACGAACGTCAGCCGCCCATCGATAATCGTGGCAGGCACGGCCCGGACCGCATGCCGATCGGCAAGGCTCCGTCCATCCTCAGTGGTGATATCGACCTCGCGATAGCTGAAGCTATATTTCACTCGCAACTGTTTCCACAGACTCTTGGCCGAGGGGCAGGCCCCGCAGCTTGGTGAGACTAATAGCAAAATGTTCGGCACCGGTTTCCTCCAATAGTTGCGCGATCTTAACATCCGGTCGGAGAGGGCAGCAAGCGAAGGGACGGGGGAGCAATGACCCGTAGATGGTCTTGCAAGCTGACGGCCAGCATGATACCGTGCCAAGGTTCTAACGCTAGGGGCAGTCTCTTTCTCGTATAATTTTGTGCGTGAAAGGACAGTATCAAATTCATATCGGCGTCACGGACGTCGCTCGACTTGAGAATAAGGGGGCCAGTCCCCCTCGCCTGCGTCAGTAGGCGCTCTGCAAGTCTTGAGGGGAGGTGAAGGCATGGGAGTGGTTTCAATCAAGGAACTGTTAGAAGCAGGAGTCCATTTCGGGCACCAGACGAACCGGTGGAACCCGAAGATGAAGAAGTTCCTCTTTGGGGAACGCAACGGCATCTATATCATCGACCTTCAGCAAACGCTGGCTCGGATGGAGCAAGCCTATGCCTTCGTCCGCGACACCGTGGCCGCCGGCCAAACGGTGCTGTTTGTCGGAACCAAGCGGCAGGCCGCTGAGATCCTTCAAGAAGAAGCTTTGCGCGCCAACATGTTCTTCGTCAACCAGCGCTGGCTCGGCGGGATGCTCACGAACTTCCAGACCATCCGGAAGAGCATCGATAAGATGAAGAAGATGGAGACCAAGCTGGCGGACCCCAGCCAATACGGTCTAAAGAAAAAAGAAATCATGAAGATGCAGAAGGAAATCGTGAAACTCCAGAAGTATCTGAGCGGCATCAAGGACATGCGCGGTGTACCAGGAGCCGTCTTCGTCCTCGACACCCGCATCGAACACCTGGCCGTACAGGAAGCGAAGCGGTTGGAGATTCCGTTGATCGCGATCCTGGACTCGAACTGCGACCCGGACCACATCACCTTCCCGATTCCCGGAAACGACGACGCGATCCGCTCCATCAAGCTCATCACCTCTCTTATTGCCAACGCCTGCATTGAAGGCGCTCATTTGAGGACACAGCGCGACGAAGCGGAGTTCAAACCCGTTCCCGCAGTAGGAGACAAAGCCGCGGCCGTCAGCTTGGCGAGCGCCCCGGCTTCATAGCGCCGGACATCGCAGGTTGCGGCAACTATACTCACCGTTGATCAAGAAGGACCGTCACGTATGGCTGGATCAAGTCAGCTTGTCAAAGAACTGAGAGAAAAAACCGGCGCCGGCATCCTGGATTGCCAAAAAGCGCTCACCGAGAATAGCGACGATATGGAGAAGGCCGTCGATTACCTGCGCCAAAAGGGCTTGGCCGCCGCGCTGAAAAAGTCCGGCCGCGAGACCAACCAAGGCCTCGTGCATGCCTATATCCACATGGGCGGAAAGATCGGTGTGCTCATCGAGGTCAACTGTGAGACCGACTTCGTGGCCCGCAATGAAGAGTTTAAATCGTTCGTCAACGATCTGGCCCTCCAGGTCGCTGCCGGGAAGCCCTCCTATGTCAAACGGGAGGAAATTCCCGCTTCACTCATCGAGAAAGAACGGTCGATTTATGAAGGACAGGCCAAAGAAATGGGCAAGCCCCCGGCTGCATGGCCGAAAATCGTCGAAGGCAAGCTTGAAAAGTTCATTCAGGAAAGCTGCTTGATTGAACAGTCTTTCGTCAAAGATCCCGCCGTCACCATTAAGGATCTCCTTGCGCTGAAGATCGCAAAAATCGGTGAGAACATGAATATCCGACGCTTTACACGGTACCAATTAGGCGAAGCATGAACTCTGCCAACTATCGGCGCATCCTCCTCAAAGTAAGCGGAGAGATGTTGGCCGGTGAGCAGGGTTACGGCATCCAGCCATCCATCCTTGAAGGCCTCGCTTCGGAAATCGCCTCCGTCGTCGCGCTCGACATCGAAGTCGCCGTAGTCATCGGTGGCGGCAATATTTTCCGCGGTATTGCCGCCAGCGCATCCGGCATGGAACGCGCCTCCGCCGACTACATGGGGATGCTCGCCACCGTGCTCAATGCCTTAGCCCTGCAAAACGCGCTTGAGCGCATCGGCATCATCACGCGAGTCCAGTCCGCGATCGAAATGCGCCAGCTGGCTGAAGGGTATATCCGCCGGCGCGCCATTCGTCATCTTGAGAAAAAACGCGTCGTCATCTTCGCGGGCGGCACAGGAAATCCCTACTTCTCAACCGATACCGCAGCAGCGCTCAGGGCGATGGAGATCGGAGCCCAGGTCATCATGAAAGGGACCAAGGTCGACGGCATCTACGATGCCGATCCCGTGAAGAATCCCACCGCCAAGAAATATCAGACCATCTCCTTTCTTTCGATTTTGAATCAGAACTTGAAAGTGATGGACGCCACGGCCATCAGCCTCTGCATGGATAACAACCTTCCGCTTATCGTGTTCAACTTGAAGGAACAAGGTAATTTCAAACGCATCGCCACCGGCGAAGCGATCGGAACCATTGTCACCCCCGATCGCCGCTGACATTCCGGGGAGTCTTTCATGTCCAACCCTGCTGCCATACATCAAAAGGTCACGGAAAAGATGGAGTCCGCACTGGAACATCTCAAGCGTGATTTGTCCGGCTTGCGGACAGGACGGGCGTCAGTCGCCCTCTTCGACGGCGTTCGGGTCGACTACTACGGCACGATGACCCCGCTGAAACAGGTCGCCAGTATTTCAACCCCGGAGGCCCGCCTCATCACCATCCAGCCATGGGAACCTGCTTTGATTAAGGAAATCGAAAAGGCCCTGGCGGGATCGGGCCTCGGCATCACTCCGTCCAACGATGGAAAGCTCATTCGTGTTCCCCTTCCTCCGCTCACCGAAGAACGGCGCAAAGAACTCAGCAAGATCTGCAAAAAACACGGCGAAGATACGAAAGTCGTCATACGAGGGTTTCGCCGGGATGCCAACGAAGAGTTGAAGAAACTGCAAAAGGATGCCAAGCTCACTGAAGACGAACTGCGAAAGTCCGAAGCCGATACCCAGAAACTGACCGACCAGTACATTCAAAAAATCGATGACGTGGTAAAGAAAAAAGAACAAGAAATCATGGAAGTGTGACCTCCATTTCAATCTTGTTACCCACCTACGCTACTGTCAATCTCGCGGCACTTGCCCACAATCTCTCTCGCATCAAGCGCTACCTGTCTCCGGGCTGCGAGGTCATGGCGATCGTCAAGGCCAATGCGTACGGACATGGAGCGGTCGAGATCGCTCAGTCGCTTGCCCGCCAAGGCATCGGACAGTTTGCCGTCGCCTCTCTCGACGAAGGGATCGCACTCCGCCAAGCCAGTCTCTCAGCGTCTATCGTCATTCTCGGAGCGCTCTTTGAAGAACAAATTCCCGACCTGATTGCTCACCGGCTGACCCCGGTTGTCAGCGATGGGCGCATCCTTCCCACCTTGGCCAAGGCAGCTCATTCACATCAAGCTCCTTACCCGATTCACCTCAAGGTCGAAACCGGGATGGGCCGGCTAGGATTTTCTCAGGACGAGCTACTCGCAGTCCTCGACAACCCTCTCTTGCACAGCTCCCTCAAAATTGAAGGCCTGATGACCCACCTGGCCGATGCAGATGGAGCAGATTCTGCCTTTACGGAGCAGCAACTTGCCGCATTTCGCGCCATGCTAGACCAAGTCCGGCTCCGCGGTCTCACTCTTCCATTGGTGCATGCGGCAAACAGTGCCGCCATCGTCAGATTTCCCGCCGCACACTTTTCGCTCGTGCGCCCCGGCATTATGCTGTACGGGTATCACACCCTGCCTGCCACAATCCCAGATCCTGACCTCAGACCAGTCCTCTCACTTCACACCACGGTCGCCCAACTGCGGACTATTCCGAAAGGGTGCTCCGTCAGCTACAACGGGACATTCGTCGCAAAACGACAGACCCGCATTGCGGTACTGCCGATCGGCTACGCCGACGGCTATAGCCGTCGGCTCTCCCATCGCGGATCAGTCTTGATTCAGGGACGCCGGGCCCCAATCGTCGGTCTGGTCTGCATGGATATGATCATGGTGGATGTCACCGACCTCGCGCCGGTAACAGTCGGTGAGACCGTCACGCTGATTGGGCAGCAGGGAAAGGAATCGATCTGGGCTGATGAAGTGGCCGATTGGATCGGCACGATCCCCTATGAAGTCCTCTGCGGAATAGGCTCCCGCGTTCCACGCATTTATGAATCCGCCTAACGGCGCGCGACAGGCGAGACTCGCGTGAAAGGCGCGACAGGCGGGACGGGCAGAGATCCAAGCGATCCTCACCTTGTCTTGGTCTTGCACGTCGCGCCTTTCTCGCCCGTCCCGCGCGTCTCGCCTATCCGTTAATACACCATTCGAACCGTCGCACTACCCAGATACAGTGTGGTCCTATAGAGCCCATCAACGGTCGGGTTGCGATTGCCCTGGACCGTACGGTCCTCGTAGAGCCCCGCTTGAAATGCAAGGTCGAGTCCAATCGCTTTTGGTTTCAGCGAGCCTAGACCGATATCTCCACAACGCATCAGCCCCAGAAACGATCCCTGTTCCTTGCACAACAATCCGAGCCCTCCCCCCACAACGTGAAGGTCCGAAGAAGGAATCCCTGGATCATAGGTTACATCAGGTGTTTGATTTTGCTGGTTGGTATAACCACCCCTCAGCGCCACCTCCCAGTTCTGGAGCGATTCAAGCGCCAGCCACTTGTATTCGGTTCCCAACATCACGGCGTAGGTGCTCCGCCAATTCTGCGGCTGTGCGATCGTCATCCCATTTCCCAAGGTCACATCGAGATTCCGAACAGACTTCCACCCCACATAATCGACATCCATCTCCAATTTCCATTCTCGTTCGTTCGTTCGAATAGGCCAGATCGCGATCGCTCCCGTAATGATTTGCGGTAAGACCAGCGTGGCGTTGGCATCGGACACTTTGGCTCCATTCGCCAGTAATGCGCCGCTCAGGTGCAAGGTTGCTTGACTCCGGTAGACGATCCCGATGTTTGCCAGAGGCTTTCCATCGTCATTGCGCAACGCCGTATACAACAGACTGGCATTGAAACCAGCTGCGGTGTCTTTCCCATTGAGTTCAGTTTTCACCCCAGCTGCGGGAATCGCCTGCCTTTCGGCATGACCTTCACCAATGAGTCCGCTGAACGTATAAATATCCGCTCCCAGCCCGAGCGAGAGGTTCTCCGTGACCTTATAGGCAAGGGTCGGCTTGATATCCAAAAGCGGCAGCGTACTAAAGGTCGTGGCCGATCTGAACGGCCCCTCGTTCGGCCAGCGAGTCAGCGAGCCAAATGGCACAGTCAGACCAATTCCGACAGAAAGGTCGCCCAAAGCCGTCACTCCTAGACTCTTCAAGTTCGCCGTGATGTACATATGGCCGGGAGGGGGCCAGGCTGCACTCCCATTCCGATCACCACGAGCAGTTACGCCTGTCAGGCTGGTGAAATTCGTCGACCCACCCGATGCGAGCGCCCCTCCCATGAATTGAATCCCCTGCAACTGCGTCATCCCTGCAGGGTTGTAGTGCAGCGCTGAAGGGTCATCAGCTTGGGCGGCAAAGGCATTGCTCATCGCGGACGCGGCGCTTCCCTGCCCTTGAATACGAGGCACCTGCGCTGAGGCCAACCCCGGCAAAGATGCCAAACAGAGCCCTATTACATAGGTCAGCAATACCCACGTCCGAAAAGCCGATCCAGTCTTCCAACCCCTGCCCTCGGCTCTCATGGTCATACGCCTCCTCATCTCGCTCACCGATGCGTACTCGACACCCCTGCAGACTCCAATGGCGGCCGTTCAAACGGCTGGAACCAATAATCAGCAACCCGTTGCAGTTCGTCGACATCAAATGGCTTCAGCATATAGGCCTGCGCACCCATGCCGATCGCCCGAACCGCCGATTCTTTGGAATCTGACGCCGTGACCATCACAATTGGAATTTGCTGATCCCATTTTCGAATCTGCTGAAGTACCAACAGGCCATCCATAGAGGGAATACCGATATCCAAAATCATGCCTTCAAACGTCTCGGCCTGAACCGCTTCCAGTGCTCGGATCCCGTCAACTGCCGACTGGACACGATATCCCTTAGCTCGCAAACGATCCTGTAAGAGCTGACGAATATCCGGATCGGCGTCGACAACGAGAATACGCGGCGCGTCTGCCGATGCGTGATCAAGTGGAGACGCCTTCGTGGGATGCAATGGAATCGTGAAACACAACTCCGCGCCCAGCCCCGGTTCACTCCGTGCGGCGATCGTCCCACCTTGCAACTCCACCAGCGTCCGCACGATCGACAGGCCCAAGCCCAGCCCTTTTATTCCGCTCCGTACCTGCTTCACTCGAAAGAACGGGTCGAATATCTGATCGAGAAACTCCGGCGGAATACCGGGCCCGGTATCGCGCACAGAGACCGTGGCGAGCGTCTGGCTCTCCTGCCGCACCGCCACCATAATGCTGCCACCCTCCGGCGTGAACTTCACTGCATTCTGGACCAAGTTCGTGACGATCTGGAACAAACGATCACGATCCGCCCAGACCATCAGCGGGTCAGAAGGAACGGCGGCCTCCAACGTCTGCTGTTTGGCTTGAGCCAACAGGCGCAATTGCTCGACTGCATCCGACACACAGTTTCCGATGTCGATCTCGTCCGGAACGAGATCCAACCTCCCTGATTGAATCCTTGTGCGATCCAACAGGGCCTCGATCATTCGGATCAAACGGTCTGAATTGCCCAGCATCCGTGACAAATAACGCTGCTGCTTCTCGTTGAGCGGACCCGTTAATCCATCGAGCAGGTTCTGCAAGAACCCTTTGATCGAGGTTAGCGGCGTCTTGAGCTCGTGCGAAACATGCGAGAGGAATTGAGACCGCAAGCAATCTGCCTGCTCCAACTCAGCCGTGCGTTCACGCACTTTGGCTTCAAGTCCCACGTTTAAGTCTTCAATCTGTTCATACGCAGACGCGTTATCCAGTCCGATGGCCACTTGATGGGCGACCGTGATCATCAACTCAAGATCGTCCTGAGTCAGGCTATGCGCATGGATCCGATCCACGGTCAGGCTTCCAAGAATCCGGTCTTTGATTTTCAATGGGACAGCGATCCATGCTTTGGTCTGCGTCAGCAGGGCCAGCTGCTGGTTCAATGGATGGATGCGATCCCACACCGCCTGCACATCCTCGACTAAGAACGGCTGGCCCTGCAGCAGCACAAGACCTTCCGGACTCATGGGATCGGTGACGGGAATCTCACGGGCGCGTGCAAACGCCTGGATCTCAGGCGAGACACCGAGCACTCTGGCATCCATGACAACCTGGCGAACCGGATCGTAAAACGAGATCATTGCCCGATCGTACTGCAGATCGATGGTTAGGGCCTCCAGCACTTTCTGCATCAGCGCCTCTCGATCCAGCGTCGAGCTAAACAGCAATCCGGTTTGGTGGAGTGCCGTCAACTGAGCCACTTTTCGGCGCAGTTCGACGCGCGTCTGCTCCTGCTCCAGATACGCTTCACGCAATTCCTCATGCCGCGACTCCAGGAACATAATCTGCTCATGAATCAACGACTCGCGTCGCTGGCTCTCCAGACGAAGATGGCGATTGATCAGCATTCTTGTGAGCAGTATGGGCACCAGGCCGAGAAGTACGACATCGCCCAAGCTTGTCGAGGGATTCATCACGCGGAGCCCCATGGCCAAAGTCAAGCCAGCCAGTGCGCAGCAGAGCGACCAGATCGCATGCCGTTTCGATTGTGTGGCGCCGACCGCTGCATGGATTGGCGTGACTTTTACCTCTCGGTCTTCCACATTCCCTTTGGACGGAATAGCTTCGGCCTGTTGGCACGAACGGAATCGGTTCGATTGAGTCAGTGACGACCAGCCCTCTCCCGATCCTGCCATGATCTGCCAGACTCTGCGCCGCCATAGGCCCTGTCTCTCTCCTTCCCAACAGATGACCCATTGGCACCATTCATCGTCATTTGCAATACAGGATAGTTCCGTCAAAGAGGCCGCTGGCAGACCATGAACGCGAGCCGGCACTGCCGCCATAATGCCTTGAGCAGCCTGACACATCAGGTGCGCGCACCGCCTTCGATAAGGGCCGAACTGCTGAAGGGCACGCCCGGAAAATTTCATCGCCAGAGTCGCGGTGGCTGGCGTCACCTCGACCACTCGAAATTCGAGCGAACCGGACGCGAACTTATTCCCGAAGTAGGGAAACATCCCGTAAATCTGTGGCAGTGAAAACGGTCTGGCAAGTACCTGCATGACCGACGACGCCTTCTCCATCCCACCAAGATACGCAAAGCGAGGATCGCCGGACATGTGCTCGCAGAACTCATACAGATAAGATGTGAACTCACAGGTGTAGCTGTTCCATGCATTCTTCAGAAACTCAGGCGTCACATGATAGACCGGATCTTTGATGCGCAGATTCAATAGACGACAGAGATCCTCGATTGCCTGACTTCCGGCTATGGTTCCACGCTTACGAGCCAGCGATTTCTCAAGATAGACGACGACAGCCCTGATACTCATCCCGCTCAGATCTCTGATTTTGTGTCCCTGTTCGTCCAATCCAAATGGACGGAACTCCATGATCTCTCGCTCAAGAATCGTACGGTCCTTCGGCAAGAGATCAAGACTGGAATGCGTCTTGAGTTCAACCTCGTCCGTCGCACTACGGCTCATAGATCACCATCCCTCTTGCCATCCCCACCTGCGATTCTCCAAAATTCCCCACATGCCGCACTTAGTGAGCTCTTCCCACTAAGAGCCTTCGTCGATGGCGCGTAAGTCTACATAGGTACACTATTACATTGCAATACGAACTATAATATAAATACGATCGCTAAATAATGGCATTCCTAGCATCGATATCTCATTATTTTTCCGCACCATTTTAAATGGTGGCATTACAGGAGGACAGGTCTCTGGACAGGCTGCGGACCGAAGAAGAATGATTGTGATAGCAGAAAGGACGGATGAGACGCCCTGAAGATGAACCCCAACAGGAAAGCTTCGGAAGAATCCCGATCAGTTCATTCCTCTGGAAATTGAAAAAGCTTACGAATCAATGAGTGAGATGATGCTGCCTCTGGCCAATGCAATGCTTAGCGGATGCTAAAAAGTCTGCCAGCGCAAGAAGACCGTTATTTGGTTGGTTTGTTTGGTTTGTCTCGTTCGTTTGATTAACCAGATCAACCGGACAAACAAAACAAACCAGTTTCAGCATTCTGTTAGTGCTTGATCGATCGCTTGAGCGTCTTTTCGACACTTGCAACCTTACTCTGCAATCTGCCTGCGCGGCCTTTCCGATAGTCGACTTTAATTGTGCAGGAAATACGGCCACAATCTTTCTTCATCCGCTCATAACACTTTTTGACAACGGCAAAGACTTCTTCCCATTCCCCTTCGAGCACCGTCCCCATCGGATTCAACCGATAGTCCACTCCGCTCTTATCAATGATATCGAGCGAGCGAGCCACATACTTCCCCACGCTCTCTCCCCTGCCCAACGGCGACATACTGAATTCCAACAACACCATAGCGCCCCCTCTCTTCTCTTCGCCTAACGTTTCACGTCTCAGACCTTACCCCTCTACCCCCATATCCCCTTATACCCCTCTACCCTATCCCGTCTTCGCCGCCCGTTCATCCAGCCAAACCTTCGGATACTGGACCTTGCCCAACAGGCGAAACCCGTCAAGGGCCTCACGCAGCAGGGCTCGACGCTTTTCAAAGTCTGGCTCAGTCTCCTTGGTTTGCTCGCGAAGTTGGCCAAGCCACTTCACAAATACGGCAAACTCTTCGCCGAAAATCTTCTCCATATCTTCCCTCATGAAGCCTGACAAGGCCGGAGCGACTCCACTCGTACTGATGGCCACACGCAAATGCCCGCAAGCTACGACCGCCGGCATCGTGAC
>NEWR02000007.1:3066-34652 GCA_002869885.2 Nitrospira sp. CG24C | reverse complement strand
TTCCAAAGGACGACGCACAAGCGCGGCAGTGGTACGAGAAAGCCGCCGTCCAAGAACATGCGGAGGCCCAGGCTAACCTGGGGAGCTTGTATGACTATGCACGAGGTGGTCCGCAAGATTTCAAGATGGCCGTGCGATGGTATCGCCGCTCGGCAGAACAAGGAAACGATTTAGCGCAAAGAAGACTTGGCCTCCTATATGAGCGGGGGGACGGTGTGCAGAAAGACTATGTCCAGGCCTACATGTGGTACAAGTTGGGAGCAGCGAATGGAGGAAAGTCGGGAGCCATCATGCGGGATGAGCTCGCCGCACGGATGACCTCCGACCAGCTTGCTGAAGCGAAGAAACTGGCGCGGGAGTGGAAGCCAAAACCCAAATAAGCATCGACCGTCTCGGATACAACCCTGACGCTCCGCCTTGCAGTTTCCTCAGGGCGCTCCTAGAATACAATCACATGTCCTTCTCGATTCAACCCTTGAGTCACATCCCCCTTCGTTGCTCCGTCTCATACAATGCTGCGTCATTCCAGGGCGAAGGCGCCAGGTGGAATCGCTTCATGTCGCTTCGATTCCCCTTCGCCCTTGTGCTGTCGATTGTCTGTTTCGTCACACCTGCGTGGGCGGACTTCAAGGCAGGAATGGAAGCCTATAACCGTGGAGACTTCGCAACAGCCTTGCGAGAGTGGCGACCGCTCGCCGAACAGGGAGACGCCAGTGCGCAGTTCTCCGTCGGTTTATCATATGAAAATGGAGACGGCGTCCCGCGGGACTATGCGATAGCACGTCAGTGGTATGAGAAATCCGCCGCGCAGGGAGACGCGAAGGCACAACTCTACCTCGGCCTACAGTCTGCCTTTGGCCAAGGCGGACCCGTGGACTTAGTCCAGGCGCACATGTGGTACAGCCTGGCGGCAGGCAACGGACATCTCGGCGCGGCTGTCTATCGTAACGATCTTGCCAAGCAGATGACACCGGCCCAGATTGCCGAGGCGCAGAAGCGAGCGCGGGAGCGGAAGCCGAAGACACCCTAATTCTCTGGCGGCTCTCATCCACGCCTTCCAAGATCGATCGAGAACCTGCTATATTCGCCCCTCACCCTCTTCGAGGTACCCCATGGACATGTTGATGATCGTGTTTCGCACCGCACTGAAAGAACGCGTCCATGAGTTATTGCGGACGTCCGGGGTCATGGCGTATACCGAATTTCCCCAAATATCCGGAACGGGGCAATCAGGAACGACGGAAGGGTCATCCTTCTATGCAGGAGGAAACAGTGTAATCCTGGTCTCGCTCGACCCAGTTCAACGTGACACGGTCGCAGACTCGGTCAAGACCTGGATTGCAGAGGCGCAGCACGCAGGATGGGTCAAACCAGCCATCAGGATATTTTCCTGGCCCTGCATACAGCTCATATAGCTACGCTCAAGAACCGTAAAAGGTAAGACGTGAAAGGTGAAACGTAGGACTGCTGCGGGCTCTTCCTCCGAAACATTTCACGGTTGACGATTCCCATTTCACGGATCGTTGGTCAGTCTTTTCGAGCATCTAGCTGAAGCTTATTGTAGAATCCCTCAGTAGTACGACGCCTTCTTTCCTGAGACTCGCATGGCACGAGACACCGAAGCGAAGCTGCAACAGACCTATCGAGAACGCGCGCTCAAGATGTTTCCGTGGATCTGTGGCCACTGCGGGCGCGAATTTGACGGCAAGAAACTGAGCCAGCTCACCGTCCATCACAAAGACCACAATCACGATAACAACCCGCCCGACGGGAGCAACTGGGAGTTGCTCTGTCTCTACTGCCACGACAATGAGCACCAACGGAATCAGGTGGCTGGGACGCCTGGTGAGGCGTCGCCTGGCCGGGAGCAAGACCAACCCTCGACCTTCACGCCCTTCTCTCAGCTTGCGGATCTGCTCAAGCGCAAGACCTAACAGACCGTCTAGTCTTTCTGGTTACGGAGGTCTGTCTCGTCTGTCTGGTTTTACCAGATAGACCGGAAAGACCAGACAGACCAGACAGACCAACCAGTTCCCTCACCCTTGTGCCGTCGCTATAGACCAGTGGCTCCTCGTTCGTGCAATATGCCAATCTATACGTCATTATCTCGCTCTTCAGCCATTACCCCTATGCCATTCGCCATGCGCTCATGAATTCCGCCCATCCCCGCGATCCACTGCACGGAATCACACTGGAAACCATCATCAAGGAGCTGGTCGAGCGATATGGCTGGGCCGAGATGGGTCGACGGGTTCCTATCCGCTGTTTCCTCCATGATCCAAGCGTGAAATCCAGCCTCACGTTTCTCCGAAAGACACCCTGGGCGCGGGAACGGGTCGAAGGATGGTACATCGCATACAAAGACGTGTAAGTGACCGCTGCAGGCTTTATCCACCCGAATCTTTCCGAATCAGGGAACCAGAGCTCCATGGCTTCAAACGCCACCATATACAAAGCGACCCTGCAGATCTCCGACATGGACCGCCATTACTATGAGGAGCACGCACTCACTCTGGCGCGTCATCCGTCTGAAACCGATGAGCGTATGATGGTGCGGTTGCTGGCCTTTGCGCTGCACGCCCATGAAGCCTTGGCATTTGGCCGTGGGCTGAGCACAGAAGAGGAACCTGCTCTCTGGCAGAAGGATTTGACGGGAGCCATCGACCTCTGGATTGAGGTGGGCCAGCCAGAGGAGAAAACCGTTCGCCGCGCCTGCGGACGCGCAAAACAGGTCTGCCTCTATACCTACGGCGGACGTGGCGCCGACCAATGGTGGGAGAAAAACTTGGCCACACTCGATCGGTTGAATAATCTGACTGTGATAAATCTGCCCCTGGATGGGAGCCGGGCCTTGGCCACACTCGCGCAACCCAACATGCAGTTGCAATGCACCATTCAAGAAAGGCAGATTTGGATGGCGGACGGAGAGCATACCGCGCATATCGAATTGACAATGCTGAAAAACACGTCAGCCCAGTTTAGACCGTAACGCGATGGCACCCTGCCAGCCCGCAGTAAGAAGAGGCAGCGATGAAAGAGAGAAAACGTATTTCCACGGAAGGTGAACCGATCGCCTGGGCCAGCCCATTCGCAGCTCTGAAAAATGCAGGTCTCCCACTGGCTCCGGAGGCGCAGCCTGAAGCCGCTCCACACAACACAATACCCCTCGCACGGAAAAAGAACCGTGGGCGAGTGGATATCATTCGCCAGACCGCACATCGTGGCGGCAAGACCGTAACGGTCGTCACGGGTTTCACTGGCATCGGTCTGGCCGAAAAAGAGACCCTCGCCAAGGAGATGCAGAAAGCCTGTGGCGCCGGAGGCACGGTCAAGGAAGGACGGATCGAAATTCAGGGCGACCAACGCGAGGTCGTCGCCCGTATCCTGACCAGTGCTGGCTTTCGACCGGTGCTGGCTGGAGGGTGACGCGGGGGCACGAGGCAGGCGGGACGGGCGAAGAAGTTCTGAGTTTTGAGTTCTGGGTTCTGAGTTTTCGAAGGGAGTGAGGGTTGATCTGATTCAGTTGGTTTGTCTCGTTCAACCAAACAAACCAAATAGACAAAAAACAAGAGAAACCATCCGGAGCGCGCTTCCGTAGGTTGACTTCCTCCTCCGCTCACGGTACAGGTGCACCATTATTCTGACAAAGCGTCCTCACGCTTCGTCCATCACTGAAAGGCCACTATCATGAAGAACGTGGAGATGACCGTCGTAGGAACAATGTTGACGATCAAAGTAGATCTGTCCAAAGAGTTCGGACCCTCTGCATCAGGGAAAACGATCATCATTGCCTCAACGGAAGGAAATGTGACCATTCCAACCCGCGAGGAGAAAGTCGGGCTAAACGTGTACCGGAAAAAGTGACCAGGACGGCGCCTCGACAACTCTGTCTCACCTCCTGACTTACAAAGGCAGACCGCGTATACTACGCCTAATCCCGATGTGAGCACCCAGGGAAAACCTGTCGTAATTGCTGATCGAACAATTGAAAAGAGATACAGGGAAAGATCCACAAGAAGCACATGAGCAATATAGCCAAGTTCGATGCGATCCGCCTCTACCTACGCCAGCAGTTTCCCCAACACCACATCACCGATTTCCCGGAAGGAACCAGCCGCGCACAGGTCTTCCGTGTCGATGGGCCGCATGGTCACCCCCTCCACTATGTTGTCATCGGATTCGACTTTCTCCTTGAGCAGACCACAGAAGACCTCCCTCAGATTCTCCTATCGTCCGAGTTAGGGAATAAACTGAAAGAGGCTGGAGCTTCACCTGTCATGGTCTCAAAGACAGGGTTCAGTACCAAAGGCAGCACTGCCACGGCATGATCATCCTTGCAGACTGGACGAGATTCACACCAGACGGCACGACTCTTACGGAGTCGGCGCGTAACCAGGCGAATGGGCAGGGCAGATAAACGCCCCAACGCGCAACCACCAACGTACGTTGCTAGCTGCCTGACGCACGTCGATGGGCGCAGTGGGTTTTCGCTCCAGTCAGGACGACTGAAGCGTGGACTACATTAGCCCCTCTTCTTGGCGATCTTATCGGCGCGCTTTTCCTTCAACGACTTGGCTGGCTGCTTCTTGGTCATTTTCTTCTGTGTCATGCCCTTGGCCATTGAGTATCTCCTCTGTTGTATGGATGAGTAATTTTGCACCGCGACGCAATTGCCGCCCCCACTTCATACCTCAATTACGGAAAAAATGGAATGGGCATGTGACCTTCTCTCGTCAATTGACTTTACCGCCTACCCACTGTACAGCTTGCACCGGTCGAACGACCTATCCGTCCGTCTGACCCAACACTGTTCGTGGAGGTGTGCTGATGGGGAATCAGAAAGGAAATAAGGAGCGAGAGGGGTTCGCCGATGCGATCAACCGCGCGGCTTTCGGCAATGAACGTGTGCTATTGCGCCGGCGGGGCCGGGCAGTCGCCGCGGTGATACCCATCGATGACCTGCGGCTTCTGGAAGCCCTGGAGGATCGCGTCGATCTCCTCGATGCCCGCGCAGCCTTGGCCCAGGCCAACAAGAAAGGCGCCCAATCATTCGATGCCATTTTGAAAGATTTGGGGCTCTGATTGCGCCAGACAATCTCGACAATTTTCCTGGCCCCTTCTGCCGAGCAGCAACTCTATGGATTCGCAAAACCGCTTCGAAAGCTTTTCATAAAACGCCTCCTTGCACTCCGCGCCAGCCCTCGCCCCCCTGACGCCACGAAGCTTGAGGGCCTAGACCATCTCTATCGAATTCGCGAGGGTGACTATCGGATTCTCTACGTGATTCGAGAAAAAGATCTCCTCGTGCTAGTCATCAAGAGCGCCTCGCGCGCGGATCGTCGTACCGGCTCCTAGCCTGACGCGCTGTCCACAATCTCCTGATAATAGGATTCCAGCATGGCCTTGCTGGCCGGTTCGACAAGCACCAACTGTCGTTGATCCAATGTGTTGGCGAAATAGAGATAGACCCCCTCCTCCGCTTGGCCGAGTTCAACATGCAGCTGGCGGCCATCTGGTTCCTGGCGCGTGGTCTCTTTGAGAAGGCGCTTATCGCGCAGCTCTTCCCAGACGCGTTGCGCGGAAGGCCAGTGGTTTTCATAGAGCGGCACGCCAGGATCTGGTGAACCAGCTTTGAGCTTCGTTCGATCAAATGGAGGGCCTTCATCCGGCTCCGGCGAATCATCCCAGTGAAACTGCTGCGACCCTCCCCTTCCCAACACATAGAGCGGTCCATCGTCGGCAATTTCTTCAACAAGTCGGTATCGAATCAACTCTGGCTGCTCGATCAGGCCAAGACCCCGTGCCGCCAAAGCCCGCTGCAGCGGAACTCGTCTTGCCAGCTGACGGGTCTTCTCAAACAGGATCATGCGCCCCTGCGCAGAAAGCAGAGAGTTCAGGCAATCAAGCCTGGCGCCGATCCCCGTTCGCCGCTCGAAGTCCGCTTGCGGCTCACTCTCGCCGGCACGATCAAAGGTGTTCCAACTGCGGCTGGGAACGCCTGAATCCTGTTCAGCTTGTACGAGGGCGTGCGTCGCAAGGACCAGATCAGAGCACTGTGTGGGAGGCATGAGTTCGAGGTCGAAACATTCAAACTGCACGTTGGTCAAACCAAGCGCCTTCGCTTGTTCGGTCGCTCGTGCAATCGAGGCAGAGGAGCGATCGATCCCCACGAACCTTCTGTCTGGATGCTCCCTCGCATAGAATGTCGTGAGGATACCGGCCCCGCAGCCTACGTCTATTATGGACTGTATCGAACGGGCTTTACCGATGCGCTCTGTCACTCGCGAACCGATGGCCAAGTAATAGTCGTACTGTTGGCTATAAAGAACCGGCAGGATATTCGAACCGGCGGTGGCATCGTAAAATGAGACCTCTTCGGCAGAGGATCCACGACGCTTTTGCTCCACTTCCCGAAGCAATGCTGCGATCTCAGCCGGCGAGAGGGTCTCCCGCTGCCATTGAAAATAGGCCTCGTCGGACGTGAACTGCTTGAGGCCCCACCAAGCCAGGTGAGCGTGTAACGCATGAAGCGTCGCTCGTTCGGAGTCGGCTGGTTTCGAGTTTCGAGTTTCAGATGTCAAGATCGCCCTCGGTATTTCCATAATCCGAAACACGGAACTAGAAACTCGAAACGCTTAAACAAAACACGCCTGCTCAAAATGTTTTCCAGCGAGGCCGCAAGGAGTGTGAACCACGAGGCGTACGCGGGGAGGGTACGTTGAGTGGTTCGCACGACTGAGAACGAAGCAGGAGAGCGTTTTCAGCAGGCGACTAGGGCCTTTTCAGCATGATCGCGTCGAAATACGCCTCCGGCACCGGATGCGGGTAGCGCAGCTGGCCTGAGCCGAATGCGACATATTTTTCGCAGGTCAATTGCTCAAGGCCGATCGGACCCTTGGCATGGAGACGCGAACCGTTCAGCCCGATATCGGTGCCCATCCCGTAGCTATCACCGGCATTGAGCCGGGACGACGCATTGACGAACACCGCGCTGGCATCCACTTCGCGGGTGAAGCGCAGGGCGGACTCATAACTCGTGGTTGCAATGACAGCGGTGAGACAGGGTCCATGCGCCACGATGTGCGCCAAGGCCTCATCTATGTTCGCAACCATTTTAACGGCCAACACGGGTGACTGGAACTGGGTATGCCAATCCTCTTCCTTAGCCAGGATGATCGAAGCATGTCCGGTCATCGCCATTTGCCCCATGAGCGCCATGGTCTTCGGACAGGCCCGTACCTCGATCTTAAATTCTTCGAGCATGCGGTTGACCAGCGGAGGCAAAAACTGCCGCCCAATCACCTGTTCTACGAGCAGCGTGTCGAGCGAGTTCGAGGCCATGGCTTTCTGCACTTTTGAACTAATCGCCACGTTTTGAGCCATCGGCATATCGGTGTCGGCATCCACGTACATATGCGTGAGCCCCCCGTCATTGCAAAGCACCGGCATCTTCGCCTGCTCAACCACAGCTTTGCGAAGACCGGCCCCGCCACGAGGAATAATCGCATCGAGACTTTTGCCGGACCGGATCAGCTCGACTGCCGCCTCTTTTTCGGGTCGTTCGATGATGATCCATGCGCCGGCCGGCACCCCATTCTGTTCCGCAGCTTCGCGCAGTCCTGTCCCAATAACCTGCTGCGTCAGGCTCCATTCAGGCGCGCCACGAAAGACACAGAGATTGCCCGATTTGAAGCAAAGGGCGATCGATTCCACCGTAATAAGCGGGCTCAGCTCCGACACGACGCCGATCACTCCGATCGGGACGCGGACACGACTGATTTGCAACCCATCAGGCCGTTCCGATCTCGACCTGACGGCGCCGACCGGATCGGGAAGGTCGGCAATCAGTCGAAGACGGTCGACCATCTCCTTGATATCGTCCGGCGTCATGCGAAGGCGGGCCACCGCGGCCTTCATCCGGTCTTTTATGACATCGGCCTCGAAGGACTTTCCAACCGCATCGACATCCTTCTCGTTCGCCGCCAGAATTTTCTCTTCGTCTGCCACCAATCGATCCGCCATTGCCCGCAAGGCTTTCTCTTTGACAGGGCCGGACAGTAGTGCAAGGCTGCGAGCCGTAATACGGCATTCTTTCAGTAGCTTATCAAGGTAGATCTTAACTGGAACTTCAGGCATCTTGAACCTCGTAAAACGTGAGACTTCAAACGTGAAACGTGATCCTCAACGACTCTCGCTAACACTTGCGGTCGACTATAGCATGCGGTTTTTTTACACGTAAAGGAGGGCGGAGGGAGCATGCATAGAGAGAAACATCGGCATGGCTTAGTTAGTTTACTTCGAAGGTGGCAGGTCGACCATGGTCCGGCTTTGCCTCAACTTCTCCTCCTGTCGGGCCAGGAACCACCCAACCAATCCCCAGAGCAACGAGAGCGGGACCAGAATCCATGCCATCTGCCCTGCCGTCACACCCAATACTTTCACGCCGCTTACAATCCAGCCGGTCGTCGCATCGCCCCCACGCGAAATTGCGGTGTCGATAAAATTCTTTGCCTTATATTTCTCTTCCCGGCTCACCACAGTGAAAAGAACCTCGCGAGCCGGTTTCGCAAGTGCATATTCACCGACTCGCCGCACAATGGTAAAGAGCACCAAGACGGCCAGGAACGGCATCATGCCGATCACGCCAAACCCAATGGCACTCGCAACGGGCAGAACGACAAGCGCCGATGCCAACCCGAACCGGCTGATCACCCGGCTTGTCATCGTCACCTGCATCAGAAACGTCAGCACGTTGACAACGAGATCGATGAGGGAAAACAGGCGAGTGCGCCCTTCCGGAGAGGGAATTTGTTCGCTGACCATCCTCATTTGTTCCAGATACAAGAATGTCGCGGTCGTCGTGAGGAAGAACAGATAGAGACAGATCCCAAGGAGATAGGGTGACGAGAGTGCCGACCTCACCCCTGCCCAGATGCTGCCGCCGATTGGTTCATCTTGCCCGCTGCCCTGTCGAGCCGGTTGCGCCATGGCCCAGCGATCCAGCCGATGCAGACAGAACCCGCAGGCAACGAGAAAGCCTACCGAGACGAGCAGCAGTACAGGGATCGGAACAAGATAGGTCAAGCCGGTGGTGAGCAGCGGGCCGACCATCGCTCCGATACTGCCACCGGCGGCAATCACACCGAAGAGTCGAGCGCCCTGCGCCGGTGTGAACAGATCAACCATGACACTCCAAAACACCGACACGACGAACAGATTGAACACGGACAACCAGACAAAGAACGCGCGGGCAGTCCATTGCGGAGACAGGTGGCCCATCATCGCCACAAAGAACAGGAGTAAATTGGTGCCGAAAAATGTATAGACAATCAGCAGTAATCGATAACGCGGCGCTCGGGTCGAAAGCCACCCGAAGAGCGGCGTCACGAGCAGGAGCGTCACGAACGTGGCGGTCATCATCCAGGGCAGGTGCTGCACCCCACCCTCGATGGCCATCTCATCGCGGATGGGACGCAGAATGTAGTAGCCGCAAAGGAGACAGAAAAAATAGAGGAACGCCCAGCCCACCGGAACGGCTTCATCCGGTTCTGCATCGGTCACCGACGGGAGCACGTCTCGAAGCCACACCATACGAACAGCATCCTGCCGTGCCCGGCTCTCCCACGCAAGGAGAAAGTTTGCTAGAATGCCGCGGCCCACGATCGTATGGCATTCTCATGGAGGTTTGATGATCGACTTACGCAGCGACACAGTCACAAAGCCCTCTGATGCCATGCGGAAAGCGATGGCACGTGCGGAAGTGGGGGACGATGTCTACGGCGAAGATCCCACCGTGAACCGGCTGCAAGACATGATGGCAGCGATGTTCGGGAAAAAGACCGCACTCTTCGTACCATCCGGCACGATGGGCAATCAGCTCGCCATTCGCCTCCACACGCAACCGGGCCAAGAAGTGATCGTCGAAAGCACTGCGCACATCGTCCGGTACGAACAGGGCGCCGCCGGGGCGCTGGCAGGTGTCCAACTCCATTGGGTCACGGGGAATCGAGGCCTCATTTCACCTGAGCAGGTTGAGGCGGCAATCCGCCCCAAAGAACCGAACACGGTTCAAACGGGGCTGATCTGTCTGGAGAACACCCATAATAGCGGCGGCGGAACGATTTATCCGTTGGCGACGATTGAACGGATACGCTCTGTGGCTGCCACCCATGGCATCCCCATGCATTTGGATGGAGCAAGGCTGTTCAATGCCGTCGTTGCCACCACCCTGCCACCGGCCTCCTATGCTCAACACTTCGACACCTTGTCAGTATGTCTCTCGAAAGGACTGGGGGCGCCGGCCGGTTCCCTCCTCATGATGAACGATCTGGCCCTGCTCGATAGGGCTAAGCGGGTACGCCGTATGTATGGCGGTGCGATGCGGCAGTCCGGCATTCTCGCCGCCGCAGGCATTTATGCGCTTGAACACCATATCGAACGATTGAAAGATGACCATGAGCACGCCAAACGCCTGGCGCGCCGGCTGCAACAGATCCCGACGGTCAGGGTCAATGCTCAAGACGTCGAGACGAACATCATTATCTTCGATGTGATCGGCCATCGCCACAATCCAGCAACCATCGTCGCCGCCTTGAAGCAGGAGGGGCTCTTGATCAATGCCATCGGCGGCGTCAGCTTTCGTGCCGTCACCCACATGGATATCTCCAGCACCATGACCGATGAGGCCTGCGAGATCTTTGCCCGTGTATTGGCAGGTTAACCCGCATGATTTATGACAGTTCGAAGATCGAGGTTTTCGGAACTTCGAACCCGGAACTTCGAACATTGCACCGCACCGGTCTCGCGCGTCTCGCGTGAATCAGGCGTCTGCTCATTGACACCTCTCCCACTGAAATCTAGAATGCCTCATGATGGATCGCCAATGCCGTTAGAAGTTGTGTCGTTCAAACAGATCAGCCGAATCCTTGAGATCACCGACTCACTCGGGCTGAACCGCGAGTGGGTCGAAATCCCGTTGTCTCCAGAAAGTCCCGGAGTCGTCCGGCGATTGCCCAATGGCAAGTTGGAAATCGTTGTCGATGCGGAGCAACCGTTCGAGGATTGGCTGGGATCGCTCCCAAAACATATTCAGCTCATACAGGAAGCCTAAAGATGAATAGCCCCGCTACACACCCTATTCCCACGCCAGAGGAATTAAAGGCAGAACTCCTGGCAATGCCGGAACCGCCGGAACAACCGGACCCGATCGAGGAACCCGGGTTTGAGGAGCTTGTTACGATAGCCTTACGCCACGTCCGTGGCCGCCGCGGGGGCGACCTCGTCAGTGTGATCCTCGTAGGATCCAGCGTTCGGCGCGCCATCACGACTCACAGCGACATCGATCTCATTGCGCTCGTGAAAGGACAGGCCGACGGCCACGAGATCGTCCGTGTCGCCGATCGCCTAGCCGACATCCGCTATCGTGGGCACCAGGAACTTGAGGAGGATCTCCCCCACTCGCCCCGCCTTCCATCTCTCTTACGGAAAGCCCGCATCCTCTTCGATCACGAGAACATCGGCGCCAAGATCATCGAACGCGCCCACCAACGGTTCCGGCAGGGGCCGCCCCCAGTCAGTATCAATGAACAGATTCGAATGAAGGCAGAATGCTTCCATTGGCTAGGAAAAGCGCGGGATCTGGCCGACAAGCCGGCAACCGCACAGTATCTGTTGGCAATATTTTTCGACGATGCCGTCACCGCGTTCTTTCGGCTACGGGGATTCTGGATCACCGCGCCGACTGACGTGCTAAAGTTCATCGCCTCCCGCGATGCGGGGCTCGCTGACTTGGCGGCTCGATTCCTGACTGCGGCTACGTTACCGGAGCGGCTCAACTTTGGCCGCGATCTAGCCGATACTCTTTTCAAGGACGTACCGAATCCTGCCAGAATTGACTGACAGGGCTCCTGGGTCGATCATCAGACTGCTGTCGCATGGGCTCGTCCTTAGCCTGAACCTTGACCTGTTCCGCGTTGGCAGACTTTTTTAAGCATCCTGCTGGAAGGAGTCACTATGGAAATCGGCTTCATCGGTCTCGGCAAAATGGGCATGAACATGGTCACCCGCTTGCAACGTGACCGGCACCGAGTGGTGGTCTATGATCGATCAGCCGACTTGATCAAGCAGGCCGAAGGCGTCGGTTGCATCGCGGCCTCCTCGCTCGCTGACCTTGTCGGCCAGCTGAAGGCCCCGCGCGCGGTCTGGGTCATGGTCCCATCCGGAGCACCGACTGAGGAGACCGTTCAAGCCGTCGCAACATTGCTCCAACCAGGCGACACGGTCATCGATGGCGGCAATACCAGATTTCATGACGATGTCCGAAGGGCCGGGGATCTCAAGAAGAAACAGATTCACTATGTCGATGCCGGTACCAGCGGCGGCATCTGGGGATTGAAGATCGGTTACTGCCTGATGGTCGGTGGCGACGAGGCGCCGGTGAAACACCTTGCACCGATCTTCACCACGCTGGCACCCGAGCAGGGCTGGTCTCACGTCGGTGGAGTCGGCGCCGGGCATTACGTGAAAATGGTGCATAATGGAATCGAGTACAGCATGATGCAGGGGTATGCCGAAGGTTTCGAGCTGATGGCGAAGAGCGACTACAAACTCAACCTCGCAAAGATCGCAGACCTCTGGATGCACGGCAGCGTTGTCCGCTCCTGGCTCTTAGAATTGGCGGCCGGCGCCTTGAAAGAGGATCCACGGCTAGAACAGTTGAAGGGCTACGTGCAGGATTCCGGCGAGGGTCGCTGGATGATCGCCGATGCCATTGAGAAGGATGTGCCGGTCCCAACGCTCACAACGGCATTATTCACTCGATTCCGGTCGCGGCAAAGCGAGTCCTTTGCGGAAAAGATGCTGGCGGCGTTGAGGAATGCCTTTGGCGGCCACGCGGTTCGCCGGTAGCAGGATGCTGAAAAAGTCCGCCAGCGGCGTTCTCGCTTCGCTCAGAGGTTCAACGTTGAGAAAAACTTCTCGGAGGTCGGAAACACTGTCGGGGTTTATCCGTTCACCAAGATCCATTCTAGGGGTGAACGGCCACACGAAGTGCGGTTCGTACCTCCTCACCTCTTCGCTCGCTGCGGCCTTGCTGGACGGCCCTTTTGAGCATCCTGAATCCTTCTCTGTATCAACGGCAAAAGTAAAGTTTCAACGGTGCTTAGCGTGTCAATCAACTTTTCCCTCAGTCTGGTAACGCCTGAACCCTATGCCACCGAATAGCCCACGTATCGACATCAGCCCGTCACAGGAAACGATTCCCCCGGTCGAGCCCTGTACCCTCGTCATCTTCGGAGGGTCAGGCGATCTGGCGCGTCGACGGCTGATTCCTGCCCTCTACAATTTGCTCCTCGATGGTCTCCTTCCTCCGAACTATGCAGTGGTTGGGTTGGGCCGTACGTCGATGACCGACGAGGAGTTCCGCGCCACGCTTCGTGACGGCGTCATGGCACATTCTCGGCAAGCCTTGGCAGAAGACAAGTGGAAGGACTTCGCGCAACGTCTTTTTTATGTATCGGGAGGAAACGACGACCCGAACACCTATGCCAGACTGAAGTCTCGAACAGAAGAAATTGAGCGAAATCTCCAATTGCCCGGCAACCGGATTTTCTATCTGAGCATCCCTCCCAGTTCATTTGCGGCTGTATGCGAGGGGCTTGAGCAAGCAGGATTGGCGGCGAAACCGGGGACTCATACACCCTATGCCCGTATCATCGTCGAGAAGCCGGTCGGCCGCGATCTGGCCTCCGCCCAGGCAATCAACGGCGTAACAGGGCGCGTATTCGAGGAATCACAAATATTCCGTATCGATCACTATCTGGGGAAAGAAACGGTTCAAAATCTGATGGTCGTCCGATTCGCCAACAGCATCTTCGAGCCGATTTGGAACCACAAGTACATCGATCATGTGCAGATCACGGTGAGCGAAGCAGAAGGTGTCGGGAGCAGGGCCAGCTACTACGAAGAAGCCGGCGCCTTGCGCGACATGGTACAGAACCACATGCTGCAACTGCTCTGCTTGGTGGCGATGGAGCCCCCCTACTCCCTCGATCCCGATGTGGTGCGCAACGCCAAGATGGAAGTCCTCCGCTGCCTTAGGCCCATCACCGATCAGGATGTCGAGCACGTCACCGTCCGTGCCCAATACAGTGAGGGCACAGCCCATGGCAAGCCCATCCCTGGCTATCGTCGCGAGAACGGGATTCACCCAGACTCCAAGACGGAAACCTATGTCGCGCTCAAATGCTTCGTGGAAAACTGGCGCTGGGACGGCGTGCCCTTCTATCTGCGCACCGGAAAAGCGCTCCCGCATCGCGCCAGCGAGATCGCGGTACAATTCAAGGACATTCCTCATATTCTATTCAATGCCAACGCGCAGCAGCCGCAACCGCCGAACGTGCTGGCGCTGCGCATCCAGCCTGAGGAAGGGCTCTCTCTCCGCATCGTCTCGCGCGTGCCGGGCACACGCGCACAGACACACCCGGTGGAAATGGATTTTCAATACAGCGACGTCTTCGGCCGTCCATCGCCGGAAGCCTATGAGCGGTTGCTCCTGGACGTAATGGCCGGCGATGCCTCCCGGTTCATGCGGCGCGATGCCGTTGAAGCCTCCTGGGCCTGGATCACCAAGATTCTGGAAGGATGGCAACGGCAAGGGTTGCGGTGGTTGCCTGAATACCAGGCAGGATCCTGTGGGCCGGTTGAGGCAGATCGCCTTATTGAGAAGGATGGGCGCTCCTGGAGAACCTTATAGCCGACTCTTACTCTAGCGGGAGATGCTTGAGAATCTCCTCTCTGGTTCCCAGACCGCCGATAAACCGTTCGAACTCTCCCTCACGATAGAGAGCCAACACCGGCAATGAGCTCACGTCCAGCTCTGCTGGAATCTGGAAGTTCTCCTCGACGTTCATCTTCAGGATCAACACCCTGCCCGAGACATCGGATTCCAGCTTCTCCAGTTCACGCATCAACGCTCGACAACTTCCGCATCCTGGTTTCCAGAACTCCACTAACACCGGCATCCTTGCCTGTGCCACGACGTAGTCAAAGTCCCGATCGGTTACGTCACGCATCATGACTTTCGCTCGTCACACCCACCCGCCGTCGCCGCAGCAAACACCTCCTGGTACAACCGCTCAGCAAACAGCCGATACCCAGCTGTGGTCAGATGCAGTCCGTCATTGGAATACCGGGCCGCAAGTTGTTGAGTCTCGGGCTCTGCCGTGGCGGCGAAGAGATCGAAGGCTGCCAGCCGTTTCGATTCCGCATAGTGGAGAATCAACCCGTTAAGCTGACGCCGCCGATCGAGATGTTCTGCGAACCACCGACGCCCCTCCTCGCTGCAAAGATCCTCACCCACTCTGATCGACGGAACGGTCACCGGCACCGGCTGAATCCCTGCCGCTGTTGCCAGTTCATACATCGTGAGGAGATTGCGCATAATGTCTGACGGCGCGGCATTCCATCCCAGATCGTTCGTTCCGCCGAGAATCACCACATATGTCGGCTGGTGATTCAGCACAGCTGCCCGAAACCGCATCGCCATTTCGCCGGTCAATTCACCGCAGATGCCGCTCACAGACACACGCACGGCAGACCCGGTCAATTTTTCCAGGAACCGCCCATACGGTGTCTCGATACCTTGAGGATTGTCGGCAGTGGGCGATTGAAACCCTGCCGTAAGGCTGTCTCCAAAACACACGATGTGGCTCGATGCATCTATCAAGATGAGACAGATTCTACCGGCCTGGTCATGGGATGCACAATCCCTCCTCACATACGGACAGCAAGGATAGGATTCCATCCGTACTTCCTCAGTGAACAGTGGGTGGAGAGCGGCAATTTCCTTGACGATTCAGCGCCTCCGAGATACGACTAGTCACTATGGACGAGCCGAAGACAGACGGCGATGCACTGCCAGCTGCGCCAGCAAAAGAGCCTGCCAATCCGGAGTTGGCCTCCGTCAAACGGCTCCTCGCACTCTTGGACAAGACGGCAAAATCCAGCCGGACCTACGGGTCAACGAACCCCGTAGCGCAAAAGTTCTTCCAACAACTGTTCGAGGGGCTCACGGCGCACCTCGCTACTTATTCCAAATTAGCCTTTCTCGTTCAACGCTCCGAACTGTACTTCAACGGGGAAGCCGTCTACCAATCGGATCAGGAGTCGAGCAATGAAAGCGTCGCGTTCAAGCTCTACTCGGACGGTATTCGAGAGCTGACATTCCTCGAAGGCCTTCCAGCTGAGGATCTCTCCTACTTGCTTGATTCGCTGTGGGGCAGCCTCGACCCCAATGAAGATGACGACGACATTGTCACTCGTTTATGGTCCAAGAACCTTTCGACTATTACCATGGTCACTGCCGAGGAAATCGCCAAATCCTCGACCGGTGAGGATGTCTTTGCGTTGCCTACGACAGGAGCGATGGAGGCGCAAGAATCGAGCCTGCGAGACCTTCTTGATCGGGAACAGGCCAAAGCCAGAAAAGAGAAGACTCTTGGAGCCGATGAAAGCAGTCCCTTGGGCGAGAAACCAGCAGGAGGAGGGGCCGGCCGATTCAAGTCCGGTCAAGTGGGCTACGAGATATCAGAGGAGGAACTCGCCTCACTGATAAAGGAGATCGAAGCCGAGAGCAAAAGAGATAACACAATCTATTTATTGGACATGCTCACGGCGATTCTGGCATCGGAGAAATCACCTGCAATCCTAAGCAAGCTGTTCGACCTATGGGGAATAGTCCTCGACTCATTGACAGCCCAGGGCAAATGGACTGTCTTGGACAGTGTACTTGGACTGTTACATGTCACGGCCGAGATCAGACCGGATCTCGGCGATGATCACAAAAAACAACTGACAGCCCTTCTCGACAACCTCGCTCGTCCGGAACGCATGAAGATGATCGAGACATATTTGAACAAGACCCCCAGCGTACCCACGGAAGGATTGTCGACAGTTCTGCTATCGTTGACGCCGGCAGCTGTCCCTATCTTATGCACCCTCTTGGCAAACCTTGAGACACCGGCCCATCAGGCGATCATAGCTGAGACGCTTGAGATACTCGCGAAGGATCAGCCGGATCCGTTACTTCGTGGTTTATCCGACCGCCGCCCCCGCTATGTGAAAAACTTACTGTCCATCCTTCTCAAATGGAACAACCCTCGATTTGTCGATGCCATTGAAAAACTGGTGCGCTACCCGGACGTCCAGGTACGAAAAGAGGTCGTGCGGGCGATCGGAGTATATCGCCCCAACGGGAACGGGCTAAAACTGGTTGCATTCGTGAATGATGCCGAGGAGTCGGTGAGGTTGACGGCGCTCAAGCTGCTCATGAGCGGACAATATACGGTTCCCTACTCAGCCTGGTCGCCCCTTGTATCGGCTGACACATTCATCGCGCGACCCCACAGTGAAAAGCGCGCCGTGCTCTTCGCGATGCGTGCCACCAGTGGCGATGAAGTTATTCCTTTCTTTGAAAACCTGTTCACGGAATGGTCCTGGAGCAACCGGAAGAAAAAAGAAGAGCTCGCCACCCTCGCAGCCGAGGCATTGGGCAAACTGCCCACTCCTGCCGCCCTGACCGCCCTTGAACTGGGCCTGAAAAAAGGTGGCGCCGCAGTACGGCAAGCCTGCGCTTCGGCCATCGCTCTCGCCCAACGACAGCAGCAACTCAAGCAGGTAGCATCATAGTAAGGAGCTTTTGTTGTGAGTGATTTCAAGAGCAAAGAGGCCCTGGCCCAGGAGGAACAGGCTCGGCCGATCCTGACCCATGAAAAGTCCTTGTCCAGGAAAATTGCCAGCGGATCAGAGGCCGGGGACATCCTCGATCAGCAGATGGCCATGCTGGGCATTCAGCTGGTCACACAGTTGAACGTCTTGATTAAAACTTCCTTCATCTATGAACGTACCAACTCGGCACTGGATAAGCCCGTCGACACCATGCTGACTTTGATTAAAACCATGGCCCATGACCAACTGGTCACACTTCGGCTACAGAATGACTTCTTGTTTCTCGGAGATAATCATTTAAAAGTGACCGCCCAGCAAATGGCCGTAGCTGGCAGTATTATCAATACCTTGAACGCCTGGAAGATCGGTGGAGTGACATTCTCGTCGGCTGTCGGGTCAAAGGATCTGCGTGAATTCGCCGCTCTCTTTGTCAGCCTAGATCCTCATACCAAAAGCATCGGAGACCTTCGGGACGAAATCACAGCCAGGGAAATCACCGGCATTGAGCTGGAAGAACCACGGCAGCTGGACGCCCGAAATAGATTCGGAGCGGCAGGGGACAACGGGCAGAATGGCACGAAAGATGCTGAACTAAAGCTGCAACGGAAAATGAAAGTCAAAAACGGCTATGCCAATGCGGCAGGATCAGTCGGAGCCATCACACAAGCATCCCGCGAAGGAGGAACGGTCAGCTTCAAACAGGCGAAACGGGCAATCCAAAATATCGTCGACCTCATGATGGACGATGAAGCGACAGTCCTCGGTCTCACAACCCTGCGTTGCCACGATGAGTACACACATAACCATTCGGTCAACGTGTCGTTACTGTCCATTGCACTCGCCAATCGAGCCGGCTATCCGAAAGCGGAACTGGCCGACCTGGGTCTTGCGGCGCTGTTCCACGATCTCGGGAAATCCACTATTCCCATTGAAGTTCTGAACAAGCCTGGTGAGTTTACCGATGAAGACTGGGTAGCCATGCGCAATCACCCCACAGAGGGTGTCCTGAGTCTTTCGAAGCTGAGGGGGATCACGAATCTTCCTGGCAGGATGGCGGCGGCTTCCTTCGAGCACCACATGAACCTGGACTTCTCGGGCTATCCAAAGCTGACCGTCCCCTGGACTGTCTCCCTAACCGGTCGCATCCTCACAATCGCAGACTGCTACGATGCCATGACCTCCTCCCGCGTGTATCGCCGGGAACCCATGTCTCCGTCTAAAGTGTTGAACATGATGTTCTCAAAGTCCGGGAAGGCATTTGACCCGGTACTGCTCAAGCTTTTCGTCAACTGTGTCGGCATTATCCCCATTGGGAGCTTGGTGATGTTGGAAACCAGTGAACTGGCGGTCGTGCTCAAGCCGGCTACAGATAAGACAAACGCCGAACGACCGTTCGTGAGAGTTATCACCGATCCCCAGGGAACCCCGGTCGATCAAGGGCGTGAGGTCGATCTAACCGAGAAAGATGAGAGCGGAGATTTCCGCCACAGCATTATCCGCCTGATCGACAATACTGAGTATAAGTTCGACACCAGCCGATACTTCGTCTAGCAGGATGCTGAAAAACCGCTCTTCTCACCCACCCAACCCCGGCGCGCCGAGACGCGCCTTTTCCCATGCTTCGTTCTCGCATCGTTCAGACCCTCAACGTACCCCATGTGGAGGACAAGCTGTCTTGGCAGCTTGGGTGGGCGGGTGAGAAGTGCTACGCCTCGGCCCTTCACTCGCTGCGGCCTTGCTGGACGAGCTTTTTGAGCAGCCTGCACTCGTGCCCGCCTGTTATGTCACCTGTGCGAAATGAACAAAGCTTTTACCCACCGTCATAGATTTTCCGACGCCGTCTAGCCCCCCCCCACGCATCCCAATCCCTTGACAGAGCCAGGTCCCCCAGTTATTCTCGCACCCGTTCCCTGGTCGCATTAATAACCAACAAGGAGCGCGTGTTATGCATAGAACGAGAACCCTCGTGGGGCGGGTCACCCTTCCCTTGGTCGCAGCAGGCTTATTGTTACTCGCAGTTCTTCCTGCCGCGCAGGCTACCGAAGCCTTCAAGATGGGTGTCGTCGATCCACAAGCCGTCTTAGAGAAATCGAAAGCGGGCAAAAAAGCCTTAGACGGGCTCAAGGAATACGTCTCCACCAGACAGAAGTTGTTGTCCGGTGACGAGGAGGATTTGCGTAACACGGAGAAGACACTCAAAGAGCAAGCCGCCAAGTTAAGCGACACCGAGAAAAAAGAAAAAGAGACACAGTTCCGTACCAAGGTGCAGGAGTTTCAGAAACGCGCGCAGGAGTTCAATCAAGAACTGCAGGGCAAGCAGAAAGAGTTGGTCGATGAATATATGAAGAAAATTTCATCGGCCACGAAGGTCGTGGCGGAAAAAGGCGGGTTTGCCCTTGTTGTCGATAAGGGCAGCGAACAAACGGTCAAGATTGTAATCTACAGCAAAGACACCATCGATCTCACCGAGCAGGTGATCAAGGAATTCGATCGAGTCAACAGCAAGTAGCGATGTGCATGGGACCTCGGCCGTGCTGAGGTCCCATCAAGCCTCCATCGGATAGCCCGCTTCCCGCCAGCCTGTGATTCCCCCATCCGTGCTTGTCCCCGATATTGATCGAGGCCGATTTGTTGTTGATCACGCGCAGCTTGGGGGAGGCTAGCGTCTTGGCATCAGAATCTTGCTTGAAAAAATCGATCAAGACGCTCGCCGGCAAGCGAAACAGGTAACTCCCAGGGCCAATCGAGGTCAGCTGCTGAAAGGTAAACTGCGTTGGTGAGGTGGAGATGCCGCCGCTCCCTCCGCCAGGAATCAAGCCCAGCCCAGCCTGCTTGGCAAAATTCAATCCATACTTCAGGCTCTTGGTGCGATTGACCTCCAGCACTTCCAAATCCAATTCGATTTCCGGCTCGCGCCGATCGATGGCGAACAACATCCGTTCGGCCAGTTGCAGCTTGGCCGGCTCGTCCCGCACCACGATGGCATTGACCTTTTCGTCCACATAGATCTTCTTGCTGTCCAGCATCGTGCGGATGAGATTCACGGCGTCTTTCGCCTTGGCATTAGCCAAATAGAAGGTGCGCAGCAAGAGGTCCTGATACTGCGCCTGCTTCTGCTTCGTATTCGGCATCACAAGCAGCGTGTCCGCCCCGATCCGCTGCGTCAGCAGATTGTTGGTAGACAGGATGAGGTTCAGCGCCTCGTCGAACGGCAGGTCCTTCACAAAGATCGTGATGGGATCGTCGCGGACCTCCTTGTCGAAAATCACATTGACCCCGGCGGTCCGTGCCAGAATCTCGAACACTTCTTTCAGCTTGGCATTCTGAAAGCGGAGCGTGATCGGCTGCGACGAGCCGGTCAGCGCCTTGTCGGCGCGGAGATGTTTCGTGAGCTGGGTGATGGCATCCAACGCCTGCGTCAAGCTTGGATCGAGTTCCACCGCCTGCTCATAGGCCACCAAGGCTTCCTCCGGCCGGCCCAGGCCGTTGAGCTTGCCGGCGGCCTCCAGGTGATCGCGCGCCTCTTTCAACCGCAAGGCTTCGGCCATCCCTTCATGATGCGCCTGTTTGGAGGGATCGAAGGCCAGGGCCTGTTTGAACTCGCGTAAGGCTTCGCCCAACCGATGGTCGTCCAGCGCCTGCTGCCCTGTCGCAAAGTGCCATGCCCCGGCACGGGCCCTCGCGTCATCCAGACTGGCTTGAATGCGCGGATTGAACGGATCCTTTTTCAGCGCCTCGCGGTACGAGGCAACCGCCTGATCCCAGTAACCCTCAGCCGCCGCGCGATCGCCCGTGCGCACGAGCGGGGACGAACAGGAAACCAACAGAAATGACAACCCGACACAGAAACCCACCAAATCCCATGTGCGCCAATAATAAGTGGCGTTCCACGTCATACGAGCACCACCCTGTTCAGCACCAACTCCAGCCATATCTGAGCTGTCTGATCAAACCAAATAAACAAAATCAACCAAACAAACCAAAAGAACGGTCTCTGTCTGTTCCCGGAGCGCAGCATGCCTGACCACACACTGCACCGCAACCCCGCCAAGTGTGCTAGCACACTTGGGGAGGGTAAAACTACGTAGTCTCCTGGCGATGTGCTGCCGGCCCGTGAGGGCAGGAGGCCTCCTGTAGCATCCGTGCCTGTGTCATGGTGGCCCGCCTTGAGGGCGCACCCTAAACCGGACAGATGATATGCTATCTACACAGATCGGCGAGGCGCTTGCACTCGGAACATGACACGAGCATAATTACGCGGCCGCTACAAGGAGTTTGCCATGCGAGCCTATCGTAAATATCTGACCATCGGTGATCCGAAGCAGGTCACACTCTCGGACCTCCCGTTTGCACCCGGAGAGTGCGTGGAGGTGGTGATGATTGCCACCGACACCTCGGCAACGGCCAATCTGGAGATGTTGCACACCTTGTTGAAAACCACGCAAGCGCTCCCGCAGGCCCGCACGCTCACGGACGCCGACATAGCCGCCGAGGTGGCAGCCGTCCGAGCCCGATGAAAGTCGTCATCGACACCAACGTCGTGGTGTCGGCCGCCCTGAAAAACAGAGACCCCGAAGCCGTCCTTCGTGCCGTGGTCGCACGCCCCGACTGGGAATGGGTGGTCTCGGCAGAGATTTTGGTCGAGTATAAGACGGTGCTCGCCCGTGCCAAGTTCGGACTGCCACCGGAGTTACTCCACCAGTGGATTACATTCCTGGAGACCGTGACGGTGTTGGTGGAAGTACCCATCGTCCCGCTCTACCCGCCGGACCCCACGGACGCCAAGTTCCTTGCCTGTGCGCTCGCCGCCCACGCTGATTGGCTCGTCACCGGGGACCGGGATTTTGCCCAAGCCCGCAAGCTCGTGACGACGACCATCCTCTCCGTGTCACAATTCAAGACATTCGTCTGCGATCCGGCTTCGTAATCGGTGTTCAGGATCACAGCCGTGCTCCCTGCCCTGCTGTCTCTGGCCTGTACATTCTTTGAGGGATCGCGTCGCCCTCCACTTTTTTGACTCCCCCCAACCGTGTCCCCCCACATGACGGGATGGTCGTCCCTGCACCGACAGGGTAGAACCGTGGCATTGACCAGTGCAGCCGTTGGACGAGGGGGAGAACATGGGAACAGGGTGGACGTGGGTGAAAGGCATCGCGCTGAAGCTCTGGCAGTGGCTGATGGGCAAACATCCGTGGTCACGGAGAAGAGCCTCCCTCGCCATCGCGTCGACAGGCGCGGCACCACGGCGGCATCCGATACAACCAAAGCCCCCATGGGTGTGCCACGAAGTGATTCGCTTGAAAGCCCTGCTGCCGCAGGCGGGGTGCCGGACGATTGCCCATCACTTCAATCGGCGGTGGCGAGCACGCAGACAGATGACGGTGAGTAAGACCTATGTCGCGGACACGTGCCGGAAACAGCAGCATCTGATCCTCACGGCGCGGCGGAAGTTGAAGCACCGCGTACCGAGACCGATGCGGCGCAATTGGATCTGGGGCTGTGATCTGTTGACCAAAACGGATCAGCAAGGCCAGCCGCATCTCGCATTGGCCATCCTCGATCATGCGAGTCGGGCCTGTCTGCGGTTGCAGCGGCTCACGGACAAATCCTCATGGACGCTGTTGCAGGAACTGGTGCAGGCGGTGAAGCGGTATGGCCAGCCGCAGTTCCTACGGACGGACAATGAGGCGGTGTTGGTGTCGCGCCTGTTCAGATTTGGTCTCTGGCTGTTGGGCATCCGGCAGCAACGCATCCAGCCAGGATGTCCCTGGCAAAACGGACGGGTCGAACGGTTCATTGGGACCGTCAAACGGGAATTGGCGAAAGAACCCGTCGCGGACGAGCGAGCGATGATGAAAGCCTTGCAGGAGATCCGGACCTGGTACAACCATGATCGCCCGCATGACCATTTACGTGGACGAACGCCCGCTGAAGTTTGGGCGGGGATTGATGTCTTTGCCACGAAGCCGGGCTAGGCTGATGGGTCAGGGGTAAGCAGTAAAGGGTGAGGGGTAATAACAGAATCGGGGGACAATTGTCCGGCGAGGTGCGCCAGAAATTGGCTAGAGAAGACGGGTGCGGGATAAAAAGAGGTCGGACAGCAGAAGAAATCGAGAAGAGATGATGAAATAGTTCCGGTCACTGAGAGGAAATCGGCTCGGTCAGCGTGAAACGTCATGGCGAGTCGAGCCGAACGGCTCTACCGGACAGGCGGACGGGACAACAGAACAACACACTACTTAGCTAGCAAACGGCTAAGTAGGCCCTTTCTTGCTGTTGGCTCTTCAGTCGCAAAAATTAGCTCGCAACCAAACCTCTTACACATGGATCTTGGTCCAGCGCTACCCCATTCAAAACCTTGAGGTACAGTATCACCACGGAGATCAAATATCCGAGAGTTGCTAGGGAGCGACTGCGCGAACTGCGCAATAACTGAGTCCGGCGAGTTTCTAGCTTGATCCGCGAGAATTCCTGCTGAATAGGCACCTTTTGTGCGAAGAAATTCTCTAGTAGCGGCAAGCTGGCCAGAAAGAGCCGCTTCCACGAAGCCTTCTAAGGTACTGTATTGAACCAATAGAATAGGTGGATCGAAGGATATGTGGAAGAGGCTACTCCATATTCCATTTTCACCGACATCCACGACCCAAAAATTACCTTCTTCCGTCTTTGCAACCGGAACTCCGTAAGGAACAAGCTCTTTGAATTCAAATCGGTAAGATCGACCTGTGAAATCGACTTCTATCGAATTTATCTTGAAACCTGAGGAGTAACGCAACAATTCTTCTATGTCCGTTGGAATGGGTCCTGGTAAGGATCCTTGGAACTCTCTCATCTCCTCTTCACTTAATTTAGGTTTAAGCTGAATGGCTTTGCAGGACTCTAGAAGCTGCTTTACTGGCATACCGAACTCCACCTAAATCTAATTAGAGCATGCCTCGGCACTCTTACTTTTCGATGCTTGTGTCAGCCCAGCCAATCCTAGTCCTTTCATCCAATCCGGCAAGCGGTTCCATTGCTGCAAAAGGAAAGGATTCATTTGGGTTTCCATGAATTCCCTTCCCATCCCTCTGGCTCGAAAAATATCATTCATCGCGTGTTCAGCAATGGATCGATAGTTGCCGTTTAATGGGTTTTCAGTAAGCCCCTCTGGAAGACCTTTATAGTGTTTACTTGCCGGATTACTGTAACGACTCGGGATCCAATGCGACCATTCGGTCCCAGCTCTCTTCACAAGCGACGATGCTCCAGCTCCCAAAGCTAATGTTGAAAATGTATCGTCGCTTGTTCCTGGAGTCCACAACGCGGCCAAGGCACCTGGAATATAGTAAAGCGCATTACCGGAAGATTCAGCCATGTCAGCCCAAAATTGAGCAGCAGAATCTCCGAAGCACTCACCAGCATTGACTCTCCCGCCAAATAGCATCCCGGTTGGGTCGACAAAACTTACTGGATTACCCGCCACATAGCCATACAAATTCAAATCCCCACCTCTAAACTTAAGGGGATCTTCGCTCATAAACCGCTGCCGTGTTGGACTATAATACCGTGCCCGATAGTAGGAGATCTCAGGAGAATCCTTCTCCCGTCCAGTGTATTGCAATGCATTTGACGACGTACCCGTCATCGTCGATTTTCCAAACGGCTCGTAAGTATAGGTCGTTGCTGACGCACCTTGTGCACTGCTCAATAGGAGACTGCTCCCCAGCGCATCGGTATGGTAATGCTCATTGCCGGCGGACGATTGCCGAATGAACGGTTCGTCGATGCTGAGCGAGCGCAAGTAATTGGCTCCTACGGCTCCCCCACCAATTTCCGCCGCAACGTCATTCCCGTCGTACAAGAACTGCGAGCCCACGCTGTTGACAATCTTGTTCGTCCGTCGCCCGAGCGGATCATAGACAAAGCTCGCCGTGACTCCACCACTTATCGTCATAAGTCTGTTCCGTGCATCCCAAACGTAGGTATTCGTTCCATCGTTCGTCAAATTCCCGTTCGCATCGTATTGCAACGTGACTCCCGCGAACGCGGTTTGCTCGTTAGCCGCATCATACGTTGCTGAGGCCACCGCTGTGGGTAGCAACGATGCCGTCCCATTGTTTCTGGTCAGACTCGTTCGATTCCCCGCTGCATCGTATTGATAGGTCAATGCCTCAAGAATTCCGCTCGGGCCCAGGTGTGTGATCCCGGTAAGTCTGGAGACCACATCGTAACCATACAAGAGCAGTAAAAGGGGTCAGGTCTTGCAATCATACATTGACTGCTTCCGCCTGTTTGAGGCGGCGACTGACGGTCGCATAATGCACCCCCAAATGGTCCGCGATCTCGGCCAAGCGATAGCCGTATTGCCGGTACGCCACATAGATCTGTCGTGCCTCCCCACCTCGGCGCTGAAACACTGCGTGCAGCGGAGGCCGCGTGGTCTGGGTCTGCCGGCGCGGAATCTCGCGGAGCACGCGATCCGGCTGATGCTGTGCAATAAATTCTTCGGACCCCAGATAGATCTGCCCCTGGAGTTGCTCCCAGGGCCGCGGTCCCTCACGCCCCTCGGCGACAAACTCTCGATAGCGCCGCTGAGCGTCCCGCTGCCGCGCCCCGAATTGTCCCAGGAGCCAGTCCGTCGTGAGCCAAACCGGCCCGGCGATCTCTCCAGCCGTCCCGCGATAACTACTCCACGTCCACCGGCGCGGATGCGGCACCATCCTCGCGCGCACCGGATTCAGGACCACGTAGCGACACAATTCCAGCAGGTGCGCCTCCTTCTCGACGAGAATCGCCGTGAAGCGGCCTTGAAACAGATGCCCGACTCGTCGATGCCGGCGATTGAAGGCTTGGGTATAGCGCCCATTGAGCTGGCGCATGCCCAGCGAGAGATTCGGCTGTGGGGTTTCGAGCAGGAGATGATAGTGGTTGTCCATCAGACAGTAGGCATGGCAGAGCCAGCCGTACCGATCGATAACGTGGCTTAGCACGGTCAGGAACGCCGCGCGATCACGATCATCGGTTGCGATGTCCAGCCGGGCATTGCCACGACTCGTGACGTGATAGACGGCGCCTGGGTATTCAATGCGCAGCGGACGGGCCATGGCGCGAGAGGGTACCAGAACACATATGTGATTGCAAAACATGACCCCAACTTCAAGGTCCAAGAGTTTCAGAAACGCGCACAGGAGTTCAATCAGGAACTGCAGGGCAAGCAGAAGGAATTGGTCGATGAATATATGAAGAAAATATCTGCGGCCACGTAGGCCGTGGCGGAAAGCTGAGTTCCCATCACTGCTCCATCGGATAGCCCGCTTCTCGCCAGCCTGTGATTCCCCCATCCATCGACTGCACATTCGTATAGCCCATGTGCTGAAGCGCATCCGCAGCTAAGACCGACCGGTAGCCGCCTCCGCAATACAACAGAATGGACTCCCCTTTATTGGGAATGAGCGTTTCCACATCGCGCTCGATAATGCCCTTTCCCAGATGACGGGCGCCTTTCGCATGGTCCTTTGCAAACTCGCGGTCCTCACGGACATCGAGAAAGTGCACCACCTCACCACGATCGAGCATGGCCTTCGCCTGGGTCACAGTACATTCCTTGACCCTTGCTCGCGCCGCATCGACCATCTTGAGGAAGCCCGGGTTATGTTTCATCTTCGCTCCTTTCCCTGTCCAGCTTCAAAATAGAATCGTCTGCTCTATCCCCGGCCGGCGAAAAGTGGTGGGAACTGTCTCGTCGCGCTGCACCGACAATCCCGCTTTACGCCTGGAGACTTCAAACAATTGTTCGATCATGGTCCAGTAGGGTCCTGCCCCACGATGGCGTTCGAAGAAGGCTCCCTTGCTGATGGCTCCGCCACGCACGTCCCGAATCCGGCTCGTGATCTTGGCAATTCGGTCCGGGAATGCCTCAGCCATTCGTTCCATAAATACCGGCTCCACGGAACCGGACAGACGCAGCAACGTCCCCATTGCCTCCACGGCTCCTGCTTGTTTCGCGCGGGCCAACAGATCGGGAATGTCCTCATCGTTGAGGCCGGGAATGATTGGGGAAAGCGAAATGCCGGTCGGAATCCCAGCCTGTGCCAATGTGGCCATCGCCTCGAACCGTTTCCGGCTGGAAGGCGCATGGGGTTCGACCTTACGCGCCACCTCATCGTCTGAAAACGGGATACTGAAATACACATGAACCGACGCCTGCTGCTGCAACCGGCACAGCAGATCCACATCGCGCAGCACCAACAACCCTTTCGTGATAATCCCGACAGGATTTCGATACTCGGCACAGACCTCCAGGCAGGCCCGCGTCAACTCCAGGGAGGCTTCCAACGGCTGGTAACAATCGGTGTTCCCCGAGAAGAGAATCAACTCGCCCTTCCATGAAGGTTGCTCGAACGTCCGGCGGAGCAGAGTCGCGGCCTCCCGCTTTACAATGATCTTAGACTCGAAGTCCGTCCCAGCGCCGAATCCCCAATACTCATGGGTCGGTCTCGCGTAACAATAGGCACAGGCATGGAAGCAGCCACGATAGGGATTGAGGCTCCACCGAAACGGCAAATCGGGACTCTCGTTTCGACTGAGAATGTCACGCGTACCATCTTCAAACATCTGCACCTGCACCTGGGGAGCCGGCTCCAAGAAGTCCCGGTGCTGTGATTCGAACGGATTAGGCGGATTCATGACCCTGCGCATCGGAATATGGTCCTCGATCCGCCTGCTCCTGTCAACGGGACAAAACAGGCCTGCCCAGGCCGATTGTCACGGCCCGATTGATTGACTAACCCCTATCTCGATGCTAGATTCCAGCCGCTTTCAGGAATATTTCACGATGTATGAACTCCGTACACTCCGCGACAATTTAGACCCCATCCGGGAACAGCTTGGCCCCCGTGGCGTCGATGTCCCCTGGGATACACTGCGTACACTGATCGAACAACGTCGGACCTTGGCAAGCCAGGTCGAGCAGCTTCGTTCCGAACTGAACAAGGGGTCGGAAGAGGTCGCCAAACTGAAGCGAGCGAAACAACCGGCCGATGCCTCCATGGCTGCCATGAAGGCCATCGGCGAACGGATCAAGGCCATCGAAGACGAATTGCGAGCGGTCGAAGAGCCCCTGACCGACCTGAATCTCCGTATCCCGAATCTTCCACATGCGTCGGTGCCGATAGGAAAAGACGCAAGCAGCAATTCTGAAGCCCGTCGGTGGGGATCCCCTCCCACCTTGACTGCGCCGGCCAAGAACCATTGTGAGCTCGGCGAAACACTCGGCATTCTGGACTTCGACCGCGCGGCAAAAATCACCGGCGCGCGGTTTGCGGTTCTAACAGGGGCCGGCGCGCGACTCGAACGGGCACTCATCAACTATATGCTCGACCTTCACACCACTCAGCACGGCTACCGTGAGGTTCTTCCCCCATTCCTGGTCAATCGGTCGAGTATGACCGCAACCGGCCAGCTACCTAAATTCGAAGAGGATCTCTTTCGCCTGCGGGACGAAGACTATTTCTTGATTCCGACTGCAGAAGTACCGGTGACCAATCTCCACCGTGACGAGTTACTCAACGAAAGCGAACTGCCGATCAGGTATACGGCCTACACCCCCTGTTTTCGCCGCGAAGCAGGATCCTACGGGAAAGAAACCAAAGGGCTCATTCGCCTCCACCAATTCAATAAAATTGAGCTGGTCGCATTTTCAAAACCTGAACAGTCGTATGAAGAACTCGAACGGCTGACCGGCCATGCCGAGGCGATCTTGCAGGGCTTAGGCCTACATTACCGGGTCGTTACCCTCTGCACCGGCGATATGGGATTCTCCGCAGCGAAGACCTACGACATCGAAGTCTGGCTTCCTTCGCAGAGCCACTATCGGGAGATCTCCTCTTGCAGCAATTTTGAAGGTTTTCAGGCCAGACGGGCCAACATTCGCTATAAGGGTGCTGTCGAGAAGAAGGGAACGAAAACAGAGTTCGTTCACACCCTCAATGGGTCCGGACTGGCTGTCGGCCGCACCGTCGTGGCCATTCTCGAAAACTACCAGCAACCGGATGGGTCGGTGTTGATCCCTGAGATACTACGTCCGTATATGGGAGGTCTAAAGCAAATCGAAAAGTCTTAACCCGCATTATTCATGACAGTTAGTCGCGAAATCACTGAGCCGCGTCGCAAGAGCGGCGCGCGGAGCCCGGAGGATCTGAGGCGTACTCGTGCAGTACGTCGAGGGTCCGAGGGGCGAGCCCGCCGCCCGAAGGCTTGTCGTAGCAGCGGATCGGCGATTGCAGCAGAAGTGTTCATGAATAATGCGGGTTAAGACAAGAACATCAACGGCATATTCAAGTACAATTGTGAAATTTTTCTTCTCGTACACTTGACGTTTGACCATTGACGTCCGATGATTCTTCGCACGGAGGGGTGACGGAGCGGCCGAACGTGCCAGTCTTGAAAACTGGAGACCTCGCAAGGGGTCCGCGAGTTCAAATCTCGCCCCCTCCGCCAACGACCTTACCCAACAAACGAAACCCGTCAAGCGCCTCGCGCAGCAAGGTTCGACGCTTTTCAAAGTCCGGCTCAGTCGCCTTGGTTTGCTCGCGAAGTTGGCCAAGCCACTCCACAAATGCGGCAAACTCTTCGCCGAAAATCTTCTCCATATCTTCCCGCATGAAGCCTGACAAGGCTGGAGCCACCCCACTCGTGCTGATGGCCACACGCAAATGCCCGCAAGCTACGACCGCCGGCATCGTGACCGTGGAGAATTCCGGCTGGTCGACCGACCACAATAAGCACTTCTTCTCACGTGCCTTCGCGAACAGCGCTCGTGAAAAATCCCGATCGCCCCGAACCATGTTCAGCACCAGAATCGCGCTCTCCAAATCGGCATCGCGGAAATGCCGCCCACGGTGCAGGACTTTCGCCGACGCAGCCAAATCTTTGAGTATCTCGTGTAAGGTCGGCGCCACGACCGTCACCTTCGCACCGGCATCCAACAACCGTTGTGTTTTTTCCGCAGCCTCTTCGTCTCCTCCGAGTACAAGCACCGGATACCCCTTCACATCGAGAGACAATGGAAAACCAGAATTTGCAGCCATATCGGTTCCTCCTAAATCAAGAGCGGGCGTATCATACAACACCCTGTCACCCAATGTTAAATGGTCAATGAGAGGGAAGGGATGGGCAGTGCAGAAACAAACGTTGAATGGTGAATGCTTAATGAACGGTAAGGAAGGGTTGGCCAGGAAGGAATGTTGAATGTTTAGTCAAGGAGGAGGGGTGCGTGCCGAGAACCCGACCGAGAATTTAACATTAAACATTCACCATTGACCATTCAACATTCGCAGTTACGTCTCTGCTGGGTCGGCATCGAGTTCCATATTCCAATAGAAATAGTCACGCCAGCTATCCGGCGTGTTCCGAATCCCGATGGTAATGGTCACGATGGGATTCCAGCGCGGCTTCACCGGCCTCTTCGTGAGCTTCATGCCGGCTTCTTCCGGCGTGCGACCGCTCTTTTTGTTGTTACAACGCCAGCATGCCGTCACAATATTTTCCCAGGTCTTCCGCCCACCCTTGGCGATAGGGACGACATGGTCGAACGTCAGCTCCTCGGTCCGGAACTTGTGACGGCAGTACTGGCAGGCATAGCCGTCTCTTGTAAAGATATTGATCCGGGAAAACTTGACGGCCCGGTGAACATCCTTGAGCCGAACCAGTTTGAGGAGCCGCATGACGGAGGGAAGCTTAATGGAGATCGACACTGCATGAACCTCTCGGTCGTAGACCTCGAGGACTTCAACTTTACCCTGCCAGAGAAGCGCAACCGCCTTTTGCCAATTGACGACCCGCAGGGGTTCGTACGTCGCGTTGAGCAGAAGGGTCATTTCCAT
>NEWR02000007.1:0-2966 GCA_002869885.2 Nitrospira sp. CG24C | reverse complement strand
GATCCAACATGACCTCTGTTCCTGTGGTTGCGCCACAGGTAATCAATCGGCCACCTTTCGCCAGCGAGGTCAGGCAGGTGTCCCACACCTCCGGACCGATATGCTCGATAACGACATCGACCCCGCGCCCTTCAGTCAGCAGCTTCACGCGCTCAGCCACTTTTTCCTTCGTATGGTTGAAGACCGCATCGGCTCCCAGGATCACGGCTTTGGGAATCTTGTCGTCCGACCCGACAGTCGTCATCACGCGAGCCCCGGCGAGCTTCGCCATTTGGACCGCCATCATCCCGACTCCGCTCCCCGCCCCCATGATCAGCACCGTTTCTCCATGTTGAAGCCCGGCCAGGGCGAACAGCATGTGCGATGCGGTCACCGACACGAGCGGAAATGCCGCCGCCTGTTCAAACGAGAGGTTCTCCGGAATCGGCAGCACATTGCGGAACGGCACTTTCACATATTCCGCATAGCCACCGTGCGTCACGGCGCCAAGCAGCCCATACGAGCGGCACAGATTGTCTCGCCCTGCCAGACATTGGTCACATTTCCAGCAGCTGATTCCAGGCGATACAAAGACACGCTGCCCGACAGTGACGCCTTCGACCCCATTACCGACTTGCTCGACAATCCCAGCCACATCCGACCCTGACACATGAGGGAGCGGCATGGGATAAGCCGGATTGCCCTGTCGTATCCAAATATCGAGATGGTTCAGTGCACAGGCCTTGACGCGAACCAGCACCTCCTCCGAACCGATCGTCGGCGTAGGCAGATCCTCATAGGATAATTTATCCGGTCCACCATGCGCGCGAAACAGTACCGCCTTCATCGGATGCCAACCTCTTAAGCAAGAAGGTCACGTAAACTTAGATAAAAGAATCCCTTCTCAATCTTCGCAGGATGTTCAAAAAGTCCTTCCAGCAAGGCCGCAGGCGAATCGAAACCGGAGGCGTACCCTTGCGGTACGTTGAGGGTCTGAACGATGCGAGAACGCCGCTGGCGGGCTTTTTCAACATCCTGCTAAAAGGTTAACGTTCCTTCGACCACCATCACGCACTGCCCTCCTACCTTGACCGTTTTGATGATATCGTCATCCGACTCGACCCGAACGAAAATCTGTGACGGGCGCTCGATCTCATAGCCCTGCTCAACGACAATGTCTGTCGTCGGGGCCACGTCCACTACGCCCTTCTGTACGAGATAGGCCCCCAATGCCCCGCTCGCGCTGCCGGTTGCGGGATCTTCAAGAATCCCAATTGAAGGAGCAAACATGCGCGCATGCACGGTCGACGACGGCTCCACCGTCACCGTCGTGAAAACCATGATGCCGTTCGCGCCAAAACGGCTGCAGATGTCCATAATGGCAGAAGCGTTCGGCTGGATCGAGCGAACAGCCGTCAGTGTGCGCACAGGCACGATTAATACCGGTAGTCCCGTGGACACGACCTCGATCGGCCACTTCATGTCGGTGATCGCATACTTGGCCAAGCCCAATGCGCCGGCGATCTTATACACGTCCTCTATCGCGTCTACAGGCCCGAGGAACTCTGGCTTAGGCTGCGTCATCACCACGCGGGTAAGCTCCCCATCTTGTGCATAGAGTTCGACGGGAAAGAGGCCGATGTTGCATTCCTGCATCACGCGGGTAATCCCATCGGTGGCGGCAACCAACCCAAGCTGAGCCAATACGTAAAATGTCCCCAGCACCGGATGACCGGCAAACGGAATCTCCTGCGTCGGGGTAAATATCCTGAGGCGAACGACCGCCGCCTGGTCCGTCGGAGGCAGCACGAACACGGTCTCGGAAAGGTTCATCTCCCGGGCAATCTGCTGCAGTTGATGGTCGGCGAGGCCGTGCGCGTCGGGAAATACAGCAACCGGATTGCCGCCGAATGGATCCCCGCTGAACACATCAGCTTGATAAAATTTAAGCGTGCGAAGGTCCGGCATGAAATCTCTCTATCAGGTGAATCGTGAGCGAGACAAGCAATTTGTGCGCGACAGACGCGACTCTCGAAGAGAATACTTCAGACCCGTCACGCTTTTTGCGCAAACCTCGCATGTCCCGCAGTATTTTGTTAGGCGTTTGACAGGCGTCCATCTGCTTTGCCAGACTTGCCCCATGACCGATGTGAATCAAGAAGACGTCACCCATGCGCTGGAGATACTGGGACTCACCCTCCCCGTCACTCCAGAACCCCTTGCCCAAACCAGACGAGCACTGCTCCACACTTGGAACCCCGCTCGCTATGCGAATCTCACCAACAACCCCAAGAAATACATGGAGGCCTACAAGAAGGCAGAAGAGATGACCTCACTCATCGAAGCCGCACACGCGTTGCTCACTGCCGTGCTAATTCCCGACGAGGGGGACGTGAAACGTGAAAGGTGAAACGTAAAGTCGCTTCCAGGATTGAACTAGACTCATTCTCGTCTCTACGTTTTACGTCTAACGTTTCACCTTTCACGATATCCCGTGCGACACGACCCGCGCCATCCCCTCGTCTCCCTCCGTATGAGCGACCGGCCAGGTAATCAATCCTGACACCCCCTCTGCTGCGCCAACGGCCGCAGGCTGTTTCGCATAAATCTGCGGCAGCTGGTTCGTCCCGAACTTCGAGATATAGAGGAAGACATGTTCGCGCGAGTTCACGCGCACAGCCCAGGGGTGAAAATCGTTCTTGTAGAATTCTTCGCACATCTGCATCGCATCCATGCATGAGAGGGTACTGGGATCATTCAACGTGTAGTAATAGTCCAGAGGGAGATCGTACTCCTCTTGTTTGTGGATCGTAATGCCAAACTTCTCCGGATTGCGCACCATCGGCGTATGGCGATAGGCCACGAAGTAGAACAGCTCCATCGAGTGAATTACCGGCTGGTTCTCGAGGACGAACTGGCGGGTTTCCAACGCTTCATCGAGCGTTTCGCCGGGGAATCCATAGAAGGCCATCACATGGTTCCAAATC
>NEWR02000006.1:27007-32593 GCA_002869885.2 Nitrospira sp. CG24C | reverse complement strand
TGTCGATCAAGGAACTCGCGGCCATCATTGGCGTCAGCACGGATACAATTCGGCGTGCTGTTCGCAAAGCAGAGATTCCGGCGACAAGGGTCAAGACCGCGTTACGGTTTGATCTACAGGAAGTCAGCACCTATATGCGGCGGAACGCAGAGGCGAGATTTGGGAAAGGTTTCGCCAGCGCGCCGGACGGCGGGAGCCGACCGCGCGCAGGCGATCAGCCCCCGGCTGGTAAAACGGGGGCGCAATTTCTAGGCAACGGATCATGAGTATTTCCAACCGATTAGACAGCAATCCTGTTCGTCAGAGAGTACTCGCATCGGGAAATGCGCCATCCATAGAACTGCGGCAGCACGTCTGTCATCGGTGCGGAAAGGCCTGGTGGCCTCGTCGTCCCCAAAAACCAGCCCGATGTCCCGGTTGCAAAAGTCCCTACTGGGATAGGCCCCGTCGCCTGAAACACGCAATCATGCCCGTGAAAGAACCCGTGAACCAAATGGCATTGACGAAGTCTATAGGTCGGAAAATGGCAAGGACCCTTGGGAGAGGAAGCGAGCACGAGAAAGATATCGAGGACCGTTCCTTGGCGAAGGCACTTCACGTGCTCAAGGAGATGAAGGCAGCCGGAAAGACCTGGCAGGAGATGGGAGCACGCATGGAACGGGAATTCGGCGCGAGCCTGGAGAAGGATCAACTGAAAGCGCTTGTGCGATAAACACTCAATTCCCTGCCCCCCACCACCTTCGGGGCAGGGATCAATCGGAGTTGCAGGGCGGGGCACCTCGCAGCGGGCGAGCCTGGAAGGTGGCAGGAAGGCTGGCCCGATGCTCTGTGGCACCGCAGTGCCACCACAGAGACGCTGGCGTGCCCACGCGAGCGCAGAAGGGGGGTCGGGGGGTGTCGTCAGACTCCCCCGATCTCGCATACGGCCAGAGAACGGATGACGAACACGGAATCGCTTACACAAGACAGTTGCGAATTGCTCCCGACCCCGCTTGACGGGTGGGTGGTTCCTCCGCATACTCTCCCCCGGCGAAGTCGTGGTCGTGGCAGGGACCGGAGAGGCAATGCCATGACGCAACAGTTAGTGGATCTCGTGGAGCAGTTTTGTCAGTACCAGCTCAAACAGCGTGGCAAAACGGAAGGAGGGGTACAAAGCTATCGCTGGGTGCTCGAACAGTTTTTGATTTTCGTCAGATCCCGACAGGGACGGTTGGCCCGTGCTACTGACCTCACGCTGTCCTCGATTCAGATGTGGATGGACGACATGGCTGGTTGTGATCTTGCCCTGAGCACGATGCGTTCACGGCAATCGACGCTGTCGAGCTTCTGTTGTTGGCTCGTGAAGCGGGGCGTGCTTCAGGTGAATCCCGTCGCGGCGATGGACCGACCACCGCACCGAATGGAACCACCGCGACAAGTGCCGACACCGGCCCTCATGGATGCGCTGATCGCAGCAGCCCAGCAACGCCAGCGGCCTCGTGATATCGCCATCTTTCTCATCATGCGGTACACAGGGATGCGGCGCGAGTCGGTTGCGACGCTTCAGGTACGACACCTCGACGGCAGCTGGGGCTTGCGGCGGGTACGCGTCAAAGGCGGACAGACGCGGGACATTCCGTTGCCCGAAAGCGTGATGACGTATCTCCATGCCTACGTTGAACGGTTGACCGGTGTCGTGGGTCAGATCGGGCCGGAGACGCCGCTGTTCTGGTCTCTGTGGGGACGGCGGACCATCGGGAAGAGTCGAGCACCGATGCAAGGCAAAAACATCTGGCGGCTCTGTAAAACCTATGGGCGGCTCATTGGGTATCCGATGCTGAAGCCCCATGATCTGCGTCATGGGGTCGCGATGGAAGTGCTGGAGCAACAGCATGACTTGGAACAGGTTCGGGCCTTGCTCGGGCATGCGCGCATCGATACGACCCAAATCTACACCATGATTCGACCCTCGCATTTGAAGCGGGTGGTGTCGTTTTATGAAGAGCCGGCGAGACGGATGCTGACGAGTTAGAGCAGCGGTGCTATTCCATGTTTAAGGCCCAACCCAATGGTCCTCAAACAAGAAGGCAAAATACTTAGTAATAACAATGTGGTGGTCCCAACGGGATTTGAACCCGTGTTTAAGCCTTGAGAGGGCTCCGTCCTAGGCCAGGCTAGACGATGGGACCAGATCATCAATGATGAGGGGCGACCGGGCACAGTAGCACAAGGGCTTTTCACTTTTCAATTCTTAATAACGATTCTAATCAACATTTAAGCCTCTACACCGATGGTTCGGTCACGACTTGACAGAGACGGTGGTATAGCCTACCTTGCGGAAAGCGCAGGCGGCGGGCCTCTGGAAGAGGAAATTCTTCGGTCGTCGGCCTCTTCTTCCCAGCAGAAAACTCATGGTGGAACATGAACAACTCTCTTCAAGTTAAAGCTGTCGGCATCACAGACTCTCCGGAATTGATCGACATTGAGAAGCCTGAACAGGGCCTTGAGTTACACGTCGGTTCAAATGTGTTTCGAAACACGAACGGCGTCGTCAAGCTTCAAGGCAAGGAGCAGTTGGTGGTGGAAACGCAACCCCAGCCATTGGCGTTGCTCCTGACGATGGACCTGTACGATGAACAGGGAACCCGCATCGGCCATATCCGCCGGAATGCGCTCTCGGCACATAGCGCGGCCCGCTTCATCATCAACGTAAAGGCCAGCAGCGAGGCAATTCAGGACGAGAATCCTTCAGTCACCGTAGCAGATCGAACAACTGGACACACGGTGTTCGAAGCCTGCCTTATGCAGAAAAGAAAAATTCGCATAACCGTTGGCAACTTCTACACCCATAAAGGCGAATTAGTCACGGTCAGCCCACACTACTGCCGCATCGGCAGCGGCCTCACCATTTTTGGCGATGTAGTGGAAAGCCGCGGCAGCACGGCGATAATCGGTTCCCAATAAACGCCAGCTGTCACTCATGTGTATCCGTTCCCTGGATTTCCCCGCTCCTGGACGCTTCGAATTTCGCCTTCTCATGGAAGGGCATCTCATTGCGCAGAAAGATTTCAGCGTGATGCAGATGCCGCCCCACCAAACTGCGTAACATTCAGTTTCGCTTCGACGTTCCCCCTCTCCGGATAAGCTCTTCTCCCGTACGCCACTCTTGTGATAGAACAGCCCGCGACATCCAGCTTGCACATTTCTCATCCACAGAGGAGTCATCACCCCATCGTGTCTGAACCGACTGGCGCTTCAAACTTTATCCGCGACATTGTGACTGCCGATCACGAAGCCGGCAAACATGGCGGCCGAGTCGTGACGCGTTTTCCACCTGAACCGAACGGCTACCTCCATATCGGACATGCGAAATCTATCTGCCTGAACTTTGGCTTGGCACACGATACTCCGGGCGGCATCTGCCACCTGCGATTCGACGATACCAATCCGACCACCGAAGATCCTGAGTACGTCCAGGCCATTCAGGACGATGTTCGATGGTTGGGGTTCGACTGGCAGGACAAGATGTTTTTTGCCTCGGATTACTTCGAGCAGCTGTACGATAATGCCGTCCGGCTGATCCGTAAGGGCAAAGCCTACGTCGATACGTTGACGGCCGAAGAGATGCGTACCTATCGCGGCACACTCACGGAGCCGGGGAAAAACAGCCCTTCCCGCGACCGTTCGATCGAAGAGAATCTTGACCTTTTTCGAGCCATGCGAGCCGGGGAATTCGCCGACGGCACCCACGTCCTTCGAGCTAAGATCGACATGGCATCCCCCAATATCAACCTACGAGACCCGGTCCTCTATCGCATTAGGCACGCGAAACATTATCGGACAGGGAGTACCTGGCGCCTGTACCCGGCCTACGATTATGCGCATCCCCTCTCGGACGCAATCGAGGGGATCACGCACTCCATCTGCACCCTGGAATTTCAAGATCATCGGCCTCTCTACAATTGGGTCGTCGAGCAGGCTGAAGCGCCGCACCAGCCGCAGCAAATTGAGTTTGCTCGCTTGAACCTCACCTATACCGTCTTGAGCAAAAGGAAACTGCTCGAGTCGGTCGAGAAGAAGCTGGTGAGCGGATGGGATGACCCACGACTGCCGACGATCAAAGGGCTTCGCCGCCGCGGGTACACCCCGGAAGCGATACGGGCCTTCTGCGACCATATCGGCGTCGCCAAGCGCGAGGCCATCGTCGAGATGCAGCTGCTCGAGCACTTTGTTCGCGAAGATCTGAACAAGCGCGCCCCCCGAGTGATGGCCGTGTTGCGTCCACTCAAAATCATCCTTGATAATTATCCTGAGGACCAGCCCGAAGAATTGGAAGCCATCAACAATCCGGAGGATTCGTCCGCAGGGACGAGGAGAGTTCCCTTCTCACGCGTCCTCTATATTGAGCAGGACGATTTCCGTGAAGATCCGCCCAAACAATTCTTCCGGCTTGCCCCAGGACGAGAAGTGCGGCTCCGGTACGCGTACATTATTAAATGTGTCGGAGTGACGAAAGATCTGCAGACCGGCGAGGTCACCGAACTCCATTGCACCTACGACCCCACGACCAAGAGCGGCGCTTCACAGGAACAGCGCAAGGTCAAGGCTACCATCCATTGGGTCTCTGCGGCCCATGCTGTGAAAGCGGAAGTCCGCCTCTACAACCCCCTCTTGGTGATGGATCTCACGAAGATGCCGCCAGACCACGATTGGACAACCTATCTCAACCCCAACTCATTGGAGCAAATCACGGGCTGCCTGGTTGAGCCCAGTTTGCGGCAGACAGTGCCAGGCGCGCGGTACCAATTCGAGCGCTTGGGATACTTCTGTACCGATCCTGATTCAGCCTCCGGCGCACTGATATTTAACCGTACTGTGTCGCTTAAAGACGCCTGGGCCAAGATCGAAAAGGCTCAGCCGCCCCGGTAACAAGCCGCCGCAACACATGAGATCTGCCCGAGTTGGTTCCTGACCGATTTTCAGACTCAGCATAGTATAATGCTGGGCATGATCTGCCCCCTCTGTCACCAACCCAGCATCTGGGAAGGCAATCCCTGGCGCCCCTTCTGCTCTGAACGATGTCAAATGACTGACCTCGGCGCCTGGGCAACGGAACGGTATCGCATTCCCGGCTCCACGCTCACAATGGACACCTCGCTCCCAGACTCGTTGGAAGGAGACGATGACACAGAGGCCTAGCAAGACGATGAAGCTCAATAGTCCATGAACAGATCCTCCCCCCTTCCCACAGTGCCCGCTGGTACGCTCCACCTAATAATTCCATTGGCGGCACCTGATAAATAACATCTGCGCGAGCCGCTGATTGGCGCCGGCCTTGTTCACACCGTTTCGGGGTTGGCAAGCCCAGAGTATCTTGCTATGGTCACGGTTGAATCAGGCCTTTTAACAAAGGAACATGAGCCATGCTGTTGACCCAAGGCTACGCCGCGATGACCGCTAAGGCTGCCCTGCGACCCTTTCCATTCGAGCGGCGTGAGGTCGGCCCTCAGGACGTGCTCATTACTATCACCCACTGCGGCATCTGCCACTCGGATATTCATCAAGCCCGTGACGAATGGGGCGGATCGATTTTTCCCATGGTGCCAG
>NEWR02000006.1:0-26907 GCA_002869885.2 Nitrospira sp. CG24C | reverse complement strand
TTCGAGCGGCGCGATGTCGGCCCTCAGGATGTGCTCATTACCATCACCCACTGCGGCATCTGCCACTCGGATATTCATCAAGCCCGTGACGAATGGGGCGGATCGATTTTTCCCATGGTGCCAGGCCATGAAATCGTCGGCATCGTGGTGCAAATTGGGTCTGCGGTGAAAAAATTCAAGACCAGTGACCGCGTTGGCGTTGGCTGCTTCGTCGATTCCTGCCGAACCTGCCCCGCCTGCCGTGAGGGATCGGAGCAGTATTGCGAAGCCGGCATGCTCCTCACCTATAGCGGCCGCGACAAAGACGGCCTGCCGACGCAGGGCGGTTACTCTACGCAGATTGTCGTGGAGGAGGATTACGTGCTGCGGATTCCCTCAGCCCTATCGTCTGCAGGAGCAGCCCCACTTCTATGCGCGGGAATTACAACATACTCCCCGCTTCGCCATTGGGGCGTGGGGAAATATCACAAGCTGGCAGTGGTAGGCTTGGGCGGGCTTGGCCATATGGCCGTCAAGATTGCCAAGGCGATGGGTACAGAGGTCACAGTCCTGAGCACATCGGAGAAAAAACGGCATGATGCAATACGATTAGGCGCTACTGAGTTCGCGCTCACCACGCAACACGATACCTTCACGCGACTACAACGCCGTTTCGATTTCATCCTTGATACTGTCTCCGCCCCGCACAACTACAATGATTATGTGAATCTGTTAAAAACAGACGGGACCATGATTTTGGTGGGTGTGCCGGACAAGCCGACGCTACTGGAACCGTTCCCGCTCATTCTACATCGTCGCCGTATCGCCGGGTCGGTGATCGGGGGCATTCGTGAAACCCAAGCGATGCTCGACTTCTGCGCCACTCACAACATCGAGTCCGATGTCGAAGTGAGTCCGATTCAACAAGTGAACGAAGCCTATGAGCGAGTCCTCAAGGGCGATGTGCGGTTTCGGTTTGTCATCGATCTGGGATCGCTGAAGTAGCAACGGGGCGGTCGGAGGAAAGTGGCTGGGGGACTAGGAATCGAACCTAGGTAGCCGGCTCCAAAGGCCGGCGTCCTACCGCTAGACGATCCCCCAGCGCGGTACGGAACCGAGACAACGATCTTGATGGTGACGGCGTGGAAATGTTATTGGCTGGGGGACTAGGAATCGAACCTAGGTAGTCAGATCCAGAGACTGACGTCCTACCGCTAGACGATCCCCCAACCGACGCCCACAGTAATATACAGGTTGCGGCTTCGTCAAGATCGGCGCTAGCAGGCTGTTGAAAAAGTCCGCCAGCACGAAGAAGGTTGAGGTTCAGGCTAAGGTTGAGATAAAGAGAATCTGATCTTCGCTCAACCTTAACCTCGACCTCATCCTACCTCACGCGTGGGAGGCCCGCTCGATTCCCTTGCGGAGTCTTAACAATGTTCGGTCTCGTCCCAACACTTCCATCACGTCGAAAAGGCCTGGGCTGGCTGTACGACCGGTCAAGGCCACACGAACCGGTTGGGCCAACTGCCCCATCTTTACTCCCTCTTCTTCGACCAGCTGCTTGAAGGCTGCTTCCCATGTCTGTTTTGAGAAGACCGGGAGAGCCTCGAAGCGAGTGAGCAGCTTGCCGAGAATCGGTGCGATGCCCGGCGTCAAAAACTTCTTTGCTGCCTCTTCGTCGAACGTCGCGGTTTGCCCAAAATACGGCCTTACCCAATCGACCATTTCTACGAGCGTCTTCGCCCGTTCCTTTACGAGGACTACGAGTTGAGCGAGCCAGCCAGCCGGGGCAGCCCGGACATCATCTGTTAACCCTATTGCTTCCAAAAGGGGCATCAGCGCCTGAGCGACCTGGGTCGGCGGACTGTTCTTGATATATTCCGCGTTGATCCAGAGAAGTTTCTCAGGGTTGAATACGGCTGCAGACGATTGGACGTTCTTCCAGGAAAATTTTTCGATCAGCTCCTGGCGAGTGAAGAGTTCCTGGTCCCCGTGTGACCACCCAAGGCGTACGAGATAATTCACCATAGCATCCGGCAGGTATCCCATGTCTTTATAGGCCATGATCGAGGTGGCCCCATGCCGCTTTGAAAGACGGGCTTTGTCCGAGCCAAGAATCATCGGCAGATGCCCGAACTGAGGGACTGGAAACCCAAGCGCTTGGAAGATCGGAACCTGACGCGGCGTATTGGTGAGGTGATCGTCTCCCCGCACTACGTGAGTAATATTCATCAAGGCATCGTCAACAACAACTGAAAAATTGTACGTTGGGTAGCCGTTCGACCGGAGAATGATCAGATCGTCCTGCACGCTATTATCAAACAGGATCTTGCCCTTGATGAGGTCGTCGACCACAGTCTCTCCCTCTTGCGGAGCCCTAAAGCGCAAAGCCGCGTCGCCGTCCGGATTTGTGAGACCACGATCACGGCAACGGCCGTCATATTTCTGCGACAATCCCTTGGCCTCGGCTTCCTTACGCCGCGCGCCAAGCTCTTCCGCTTTGCAGTGACACCAATAGGCATGGCCATTTTTAAGAAGCTGCTTCGCATGACTGCTGTAGAGATCCATCCGCTCGGTCTGACGAAATGGGCCTTCATCCCAATCAAGCCCTACCCATTTCATGCCTTCGATGATGGCCTGGATCGATTCGTCCGTCGACCGACTTTGATCCGTATCCTCAATGCGGAGAATGAAAACGCCCTTCTGCTGGCGGGCAAAGAGCCAATTGAATAGCGCTGTGCGGACCCCTCCAATATGGAGAAACCCGGTCGGACTGGGCGCGAAGCGCACACGGACTTGTGTCATACTGGATCCCCGTGAGTTCAGTCGAAAATCGGTATCTCTATAGCATGCAGGGAAAACTGTTGTACAGAATCGGCCGACTCATGGCTCTTTCATCTGTGCCAGCCTTCTGATAAGAGAGCAGGAGGTGGGTTCGTTATGGCGGAATTCACGCAGCCAGCCACGGTGCTCTCGGTCACCGATCTGACACCCCACGTTCGCCAACTCGTCCTGCTTCCACAAACACAGAAGATTCCGTTCCAACCCGGTCAGTGGGTTTCGTTGAAGCTACCTGTCGGCCCCAAGCCCCCGCTCAACCGGGCCTATTCACTCGCCGCGCCGAGCACAGCCTCAGGCGAACTCACATTGGTGTTCGATCGTGTAATGAGGGGCTTGGGGTCTGGGTATCTCTACACCCTCAATCCTGGCGATGAGGTCATGCTCTCAGGCCCCTATGGAAACTTCACGATCCCGCAGCAACTTGACCGCGATCTCTTACTCGTCGCCCGTTACACCGGCCTCGTTCCGATCCGCTGCATGTTGAAGCACCTCTATGCGCAGCGACAGATGGCGACTATTCTCCTCATTGCCGTTGCCCCCGCGGAGGAAGAACTGTTCTTTCATCAGGAACTGCTCACGCTGGCCGTGACCCATCCAGGGTTTCGCTATCTTCCATTGGTGGCTGCTGGAGGAGAGCAGCAGGGTATCGACCTCACGCTCTCCATGCTCAGGCCGTTGATTGAGGGAATGCCGAAAGTGATTCCGATGCTGTGCGGCACGAAAGGCTTTGCGCGACCGCTACGAACCTATTTTGTGGAGGCGGGATATGACCGCAAGGAGGTGAAGACCGAGACGTATGACTGAAGAATGTCATTGGTCAATGGCCACTCGAAAGAAATCGATCCGGTCCGTTCTCGCTCACGATTGACAAATGACACTTGACCAGTGACCTGTTTTCCTCAGTGGCCTTCCTTGACGAGATTCTTATTGACCGCCGGGATTTCGACCACAATATTCTTCGTGCCATTCGGCACACATTGGCAACTGAGTCGTGACTGCAAGGTGGTGATCGGCGCTTCTTCTAGCTGATCGAATTCATCATCCGTGCCTTCGTTACAGCTCTCCAGCCCCTGTTTCACAATGACATGGCAGGTCGAACAGGCACAGACTCCCCCGCAGACATGTTCCAGCGCAACTCCATTGCCCATCGCCACATCCAAAAGACTCCCTGGAAGCCCCGTTGGGCCGTAGGGAATCTTGGCTGGGTCGACTTCAACTTTTGTCACCACACCGCCTAGGCCAATAAAAGTAATGGTATAGGCTTTCCTGGGAAGCTCGTAATCAGTTTTTTCAATATAGGGATTGGTTCCGCCCATATATTCGTTCCTTTCTCAACTCTCAACCGAACCCAGGCATATGTTTATTTCATGCTGTTGACAGCTTCGAAACCTGCGTGGTATTCTTAGTGCGACCTTATTGATCGGAGATCATTATAGTCTCCGACCCTGGAGATCGGCAATAGCAATGTTGAAGATTTCGAAAAAAGCGGATTATGCCCTCATGGCCCTTCAGCACATCGCTGTTGTCCAGTTTGGCGATGTGACGCCTGGACGTGTGGTGAACACAAAGGAAATTGCGGAAGAATACAACATCCCCCTCGAGCTGCTGGCCAAAGTGCTCCAGACCCTTGCCAAGCATGCATTGATCGAGAGCCACAATGGCCCCAAGGGCGGATACCTGTTGGCCCGACGCGCACACCAAATTACGATCGCGCAAATTCTCGAAAGCATCGAGGGCCCCTTGGGTATCACTGATTGTTCGCACGAGAAGGATGGGGAGTTATGCATGCAGCGGGAAAACTGCCATATCCGCACACCGCTCTTGAAAGTCCAGGATAGCATTGCCCAATTGCTCAATAATATGACCTTGCAAGACATGATGGGTGGCACACCCCTCATTACCATTCAGTCCCCTGCGGCACAAGGAGTTGAACGATGAAACTGCCGATTTTCCTGGACAACCATTCCACGACGCCCATGGATCCACGCGTATTGGACACCATGCTTCCTTACTTCGTCGAGAAATTTGGAAACGCGGCCAGCCGCAACCATGCTTTCGGTTGGGCCGCAGAAGAAGCTGTCGAACAGGCTAGGAAGCAGATCGCAAAACTGATCAAGGCCGACCCGAAAGAGATCGTCTTCACGAGCGGCGCCACTGAATCGGACAATCTTGCGATCAAGGGCGTGTTGGAAATGTACAAAGAGAAGGGCGACCACATTATTACGTCGTCCACCGAACACCGCGCCGTGCTCGATACCGTCAAATCGTTAGAGGGGAAGGGCAAAGCGGCAGTCACCTATCTCCCTGTCGATAAGTTCGGAATGGTGAATCCCGAGGATGTGCGGAAAGCCATTACAGAGAAGACGATCCTCATCTCCATCATGCTGGCGAACAATGAAATCGGCACGATCAACCCCGTCAAAGAGATCGGAAAAATCGCCAAGGAAAAGGGCATCCTCTTTCACTGCGATGCGACACAGGGCGTCGGCAAGATCCCGGTCGATGTGCAGGATATGGGCATCGATCTGATGTCGTTCTCAGCCCATAAGATGTATGGGCCCAAAGGAGTCGGGGCGCTCTACGTGAGAAAGAAGAATCCGCGGGTTCGTATCGCGGCGCAAATGGACGGCGGCGGGCACGAGCGCGGTATGCGCTCCGGAACGCTCCCAGTGCCCTTAATCGTGGGATTTGGCAAAGCCTGTGAACTGTGCGAGCAGGAAATGGCCAAAGATACCGTGCGGTTGATTGCGATGCGCGACCGGCTGGAGGCCAGTATCATGAAGGCCCTCGAAGAAAGCTATCTGAACGGTCATCCGACCAACCGGCTCCCCGGCAACCTCAATATCTCCTTTGCCTATGTGGAAGGCGAGTCGTTGCTGATGGGTATGAAGGATATCGCCCTCTCCTCCGGTTCTGCTTGTACCTCGGCCACATTGGAACCTTCGTATGTGCTTCGCGCGTTGGGGGTCGGAACGGAGCTGGCACATTCCTCGATCCGCTTTGGCCTGGGCCGTTTCAACCAGGACGATGAGATTGACTACACGATCAAGAAGGTTATTGAGATCGTTACAAAATTACGCGAGATGTCTCCGCTCTACGAGATGGCAAAAGAAGGCGTCGATTTGAAATCAGTCCAATGGGCTGCACACTAGCGGCAATTGAGAATTTGCAATTGTAAATTATAAATTTCGGAGGTGACCATGGCCTACAGTGACAAAGTCGTCGATCATTTCAATAATCCCCGCAACATGGGGAGCTTCAAGAAGGATGAGGAAGGGGTCGGCACTGGCATGGTCGGAGCCCCTGAGTGCGGCGACGTGATGAAGCTTCAGATCAAGGTGCAGAACGATACGATCGTGGACGCCAAGTTTAAAACATTCGGCTGTGGGTCTGCGATCGCCAGCTCGAGCCTCGCCACCGAATGGTTGAAGGGCAAGACAATCGAAGAAGCCCAAAAGATCAAGAACACCGACATCGTGCAGGAGTTGAACCTGCCGCCGGTGAAGATTCATTGCTCCGTGCTCGCCGAGGACGCGATCAAGGCCGCCCTCGCGGACTACCAGAAGAAAGCCGACGGAGTGCTGGCCGACGCGAAGTAATGTGAACGAAGGGAGCGCCCCCATGGATACGACGAATACAGAAGTTCAAGCGCCGGTGATTACGCTCAGCGAATCGGCGCTGAAGGAAGTGAAACGTCTCATCAACGTGCAAGGCCTCACGGAAGGGGGGCTCCGCCTCGGTGTGAAGGGCGGCGGCTGCTCAGGCCTCAGCTACACGATCAACTTCGACGAAAAGATCGGACCGCACGACCAGATCCATGATTTTGACGGCGTGAAAGTCATTGTCGACGCCAAGAGTGCCATTTATCTGCAAGGCACGCAGTTGGACTTCCAAAAAGACCTGATGGGTGGCAACTTCAAATTCGTCAATCCGAACGCCGACAAGACCTGCGGCTGCGGAGAGTCGTTCTCGGCCACGCAGTTGGACTTCCAAAAAGACCTGATGGGTGGCAACTTCAAATTCGTCAATCCGAACGCCGACAAGACCTGCGGCTGCGGAGAGTCGTTCTCGGCCTAAATACGTGTCAGCAAAAGCACAGCGATGATCCCACGGGCATGGCAGGCCGCCATGCCTGTGCTGTCAGAGGAGTCCGTTGGACCACCCACCCACCCATAGCACCAGTAGCCCACGTGAGCTACCGATGGCTCGCAGCATGTGCTGGCACTGCCAGTCTGAAATGGCGGGGGAATACTTCTGTGAGCGGTGCGTCAAGGTGCAGCCGGTCTCGAAAGACCTCGACTACTTCACCTGTATGGGCTTCCCCCGTCGCCTCACGATCGATCCGCGCCAACTGGAAACCAAGTTCTACGAACTGAGCCGGGCATTCCATCCCGATTTCTATCAGAACAAGAGCGCGGAAGAACAGACCATCAGCCTCGGAAATTCAGCGATGTTGAACACCGCCTACCGCACGCTTCGCGATCCAATTCAACGGGCCGAGTATCTGCTGGACCTGGAGGCTGGCGCCGTGAAAGACATTCGGACTTCGCCCCCGGCTGACCTGTTCGAAGAAATCCTCGAACTTCAAGATACGCTGGACGAGTACCGTGCTGCCGATCGTGATTCGGGCGCCGCAGCCACACTCTGTGCCAAACTTCAGTCGGAACGCACAACACTCGAACGACGCCAGCAGGACATGGAAGCCTCTTTACAACAGCTCTTCACACAATGGGATGCCCTCCAAGACCGCGGCGAAGCGACTGACCGAGCCCGCGCCGAACGCGATCGAATTCTCAAGCACATGCGAGACATCCTGTCGAACCGCACCTACGTGAAGAACATCGTCAACGACCTCGTCGCCACCATCTCCTAATCACTATGGCCCGTATCGTCGGAATCGATCTCGGCACGACCAATTCGTTGGTCGCCTATATGGACAAGGGAGCCCCGCGCGTGATCGCAGGACGGAACGAGCGTAATATGGTGCCCTCCGTCGTTGCCATGACCGATAACGGACTCATCGTCGGCGACCCAGCCAAAGAGCACCTGACACGCAATCCCGCCCGCACGGTCTATTCCGTGAAACGTTTCATGGGTAAGGGACTGGCCGATGTGCAAGCTGAGCTGGCCTACTTCCCCTACACATTAACGGAGCAGGGTGGAGTGATTCGGTTCAAACTCGGCGAGAAAACTTATTCGCCGCCGCAGATTTCAGCCATGATTCTCAAAGAGCTGAAGCTCAGGGCCGAAACGCACCTGGGCGAGAGCATTACCAAGGCCGTCATCACTGTCCCCGCCTATTTCAACGACAGCCAGCGGCAAGCCACTAAAGACGCCGGGATAATCGCCGGGCTTGAAGTGCTGCGTATCATCAACGAACCGACAGCCGCCTCGCTCGCCTATGGGCTACAGCAGAAGACTCAAGGCACAATCGCCGTCTACGATCTTGGAGGCGGTACCTTCGACATATCGATTCTGAAGCTTAAGAATGGGATTTTCGAAGTCTTGGCCACCAACGGAGACACGCATCTGGGTGGCGACGACTTCGACCGGTTGATCGCCGATCTGTTCCTGGAAGAAATTCGCGAACGACATGGCCTCGATCTCCAGGCCTATCCCGACCATATGCAGGCAGTACGTTTGGAAGCCGAGCGCACAAAGATTCGACTCTCTGATGTGCTGAAAACAACGGCAACGCTTGACCTGCCGGACGGCAAGGGGAGATTTACGAGGGAGCTGACGAGAGATCAGCTCGAATCCCTGACGATGGGCCTGATCGAACGCACGCTGGCTCCTTGCCGCAAAGCGCTCAAGGATGCAGAACTCACTCCCGGTCACATCGATGAAGTGGTGCTTGTCGGCGGGTCCACACGCATGCCGCTCGTTCGGCAACGTGTTCAGGAATTGTTTGGGAAGACACCGCACTGCGAACTGAATCCAGACGAAGTTGTGGCCCTCGGCGCGGCCGTGCAGGCCGATATTTTGAGCGGAGGCACCACCGACATGCTGTTGCTGGATGTCACCCCGTTATCGCTCGGCATCGAAACGATGGGCGGCGTGATGAGCAGCGTGATCCGGCGGAATACGACCATTCCAGCCGGCGCAAAAGAGATGTTCACGACCTATGTAGACGGCCAGACCGGCGTGGACATTCACATTCTTCAAGGCGAGCGTGAACTGGCGAAAGACAATCGAAGCCTGGCGCGATTCAGACTCAAGGTGCCACCCTTGCCTGCCGGTGTGCCACGTATCGAAGTCACGTTCTTGATTGACGCAAACGGCATTCTCAACGTACTGGCGAAGGACATGCGGATGGGACAAAGCCAGTCTATCGAGGTCAAGCCGTCCTACGGTTTGTCGGACGATGAAGTAGAGCAAATGATCGAAGATTCATTTAAGTTTGCTGCGAATGATGTCTCCGCCCGCAAATTGATCGAAGCGCGGCTGGATGCCGGCGCAATGATTACGGCGACAGAGAAATCTCTCCTGGAGGGAAGCCACCTCATCGCATCAGACAACATTGCCGCCACTCGGACCGCGCTGGCGGCGCTGTCTGTTGCCAAAGACGGCACAGATCCTCGCGCCATCCGCGCACGCATGGCGGGCCTCGAACAGGCCGCACAGTCGCTGACCGTCGCGCTCTTGAATGATTCGCTCACGAAAGGGCTGCAGGGGAAAAAGGTTTCTGAAGTCACGTAGCGACGATCCCGTACTGATGCCGTGGTCGACTTACAACGGAACATGAGGAGTGGATATGGACCTGAAGTGGCAGGATACCGAGGATATTGCGATCCGTTTGGTCGAAGAACATCCGGAAACAGATCCGCTTACCGTTCGATTTACCGACATGCACGCCTGGATCGTGGCGCTCTCCGACTTCAAAGACGATCCCAAGAAATCGAACGAGAAAATCCTCGAAGCGATCCAGATGGCCTGGCACGAAGAATACCAGGACTCAAAGTCCTGATTCGTTAAACTTCCCACCTCGGAGCTGTACTGAACTCCGTTGCGTTCGACCAGCCTACCATCTTGTAAGCCATTGTAATGCCGGTGCTAATAAGTGTGAGCCGGTGTGGCAGGCGAGGGAGTTGCCTTCTCTGCAACGCCAGGGCTCCCCCTCCCTTTGGGGCATTGTGGAACAGCGAGGACTCGGCGATAAATAGGACTGGCTTGATGATTAAGTTGGAGCCTTTTCGATGTCCAATATCTTGAACCTGAGTACTCACACAAGTGACGAGGAATTGCAGCACATCACAAACTTGTTGCTCTTTCACCTCGTTGAGCGATGTGGCGGGCAGATTCAATTTAAGATGGAGGATGCCCATCGGGTTCGCGAGAGCCTGACAACCAAGATGGTGCAAATGCAGGTGGGAGAAGAGGTCCGGTTGAGAATTATCGATCGCCTGCCAGAATTACAGTAAGCTCCCCTCTCAAGCAAGCCTTCCCGAGTTGATCTACCCTGAGGGAGGGCAATAAGCTATAGTTGGCTCATTCGGCGCGAAGGGGTAGCTGGGTTGATCACAACTGCGCGCGTCCATCACCACAGCTTCATGGTGGGGGATGCGTGAAAATGGATCACCCGACCGCCCCGCATTCCTTTTTCAATATCCGCAATTTCGATGCTGCAGATTTCATCACACGTCACCATCTCCGATTCCGAAATCGACATTCATGCGATGCGGTCGCAGGGGGCCGGCGGGCAGAATGTGAACAAAGTCTCGTCTGCGATTCATCTGCAATTCGATATTGTCGCCTCGTCGTTGCCGCCGTTTTATAAGGAAGAATTGCTGAAATTGAAAGATCACCGCATCTCAGAGGGGGGTGTGATTACCATCAAAGCCCAGCAGTATCGGAGCCAAGAGCAGAATCGAGAAGACGCCCTCACTCGGCTGGCCGAGCTCATTCAGAGCGTGGCGATCCCGCGCAAGAAACGCAGAGCCACGAAGCCGACAAAGGGTTCGAAGCAACGGCGGTTGGAGAGTAAGACGAAGCGCGGGAAGCTCAAAACCCTCAGGCGAACGATCGAGTAGTTAGCCCGCGCTATTCATGATGATTTGTGGCGGAGTCGCACGCGATAAGCGCGAAAAGCGAGACTCGCGAGAGGTGTGATTCGAAGTTCTGGGTTCGAAGTTCCGGAAACCTCGAACTTCGGACCTCGAACCGTCGCCGGTCTCGCTTGAGTCAGGCCTCGGCAGAGCGGTGGCGCTTCGACGCTTCCCTCTGGATTTCTCCTTGCCCGTTTCGGTACCCTGCTCACATGAGGAAGTGGAAATCGTCGATGAAGCCGGTGCGATACAGGGCTCACGCTATACTGTGTATGGTTTTAGCTGTGGTTTGGCTTACCAGCGGGCTGGCCGGGGCCACTGAGCCGGCTGTCGTGAAACCGGAGCCGGAGGTGACCCCGGCGCCTTCCAAACCACCTGGGGCGGCGAGTGAGACGAAACCCTCGGTGAAGGCGCATCCACCGGGAAACGGGAGCCCGACGGTGAAGGCCCGGGCCCTCCCGAAGCTCCCGGCCACGATGACCGGGAAGAATGGGGCGCCGATGGTGCTGGTCCCCGCCGGGGAGTTCACGATGGGGAGCGAGCAGGGCGATGACGATGAGCAGCCGGTCCATCGCGTCGTCCTCGACAGCTTTTATTCAAGTATGCCTCCTTCCTTCGCGGTTCCGCGCGCCCGTCTCGCGTGGCGTCTCAGCGGTTTCGTCACGAACTCTCGTGAATAATGCGGGCTAGGCGTTACACCAGTTCGCTCTTAGCTGTAGAGCATGCTCCCTAGCGTTTCACGCTGCTGGGCGGGTTGCCAGCGAGGAAGGGATAGACCACCCCGGCGATGGCGCCGCCCAGGATCGGGGCGACCCAGAAGAGCCAGAGTTGTTGCAGCGCCCAGCCGTCGGCAAAGACGGCAGTGGCTGCGCTACGAGCAGGGTTGAGGGAGAGATTGGTGACCGGGATGCCGGCCCAATTGATCAAGGCCACGGCGAGACCGATGGCCAGAGGTGCGAAGCCCTGCGGCGCCCGGCTATCCGTAGATCCTAGAATGATTAGGAGGAAAAAAAAGGCAAAAACTGTTTCCATGCAGAAGCCGGCCAGCAGCGAATAGCCACCTGGGGAATGGTCGCCGTAGCCGTTGGAGGCGAAACCACCGGGGACGAAGCCGGCCTTCCCTGTGCAGATGAGATAGAGAACCCCGGCGCCGAGGATACCCCCGATCACTTGGGCGGCAATGTAGCCGGGAACCTCGTGCGCAGGGAATCGTTTGCTGAGCATGAGGCCCACAGTGACGGCGGGGTTAATATGGCAGCCTGAGATATGGCCAAAAGCGTAAACTGCTGTGACCACGGCCACACCGAAGGCGAATGCGATCCCGATGACCCCGATGCCGAGTCCAGGAATACCGGCGCTCAGGAGCGCGCTTCCGCAGCCGGCGAACACCAACCAGAATGTGCCGATCGCTTCTGCCGCCAGTCGTTGTATCATCAGTGCCTCCACAAAAGATGTCTGTCTGGCCCGCACTATGCCCGTGGACGCACAAAAGTGCAAGCAGTCTAGCAGGATGCTGAAGAAGTCCGCCAACGTGAGAAGGCCGTTATTCAGTTTATTTGGTTTGTCTCGTTTGTTTGGTTAAACCAGATAGACCAGATGAACCAGAATAAACAAAACAAACCAGTTTGAGCATCCTGCTGGAGACTTTTACTGTTTGCGCCACATTTGTAAACCATCGAAGTTCTCGCGTGGCCACAGAGTTTTTCCGCAGCCTGCTAGGACGAGGCTGGCCGGTGGATTATTCCTGCCAATCTCGAAGGAGTGAACAGAAGGAACGGTTTGGTTGGACATCACGAAGGGGAGCAGCTGTGATGCGGAGATGACCTATGACTTCCACAATCGTTTCGCTGAAATTCAGCGCTCGCAGTGGGTATGTTTTATGCTCAACGAGTCAATGTAGAGAAAATTAATTTCCTCATTGACACGATTTTCTAATGGGCGTATGTAGAAACAACGGCCCATTCATTCACTCGATCAGGGGGAACTGGACAGGGCGCGCGGCTGTTAACGGGTTCCCCCGCCAACTTTCTCAAGAGAGGAGGGTAACGATGGATGACCTGACTCCACCTGGCCACTCAGGCCCGCCGACTCGAGGGCGGGCTGCTGATCGGTCGTGCTAGCCGGCTCTCCACTGGCTGTGTCATAACGGCACCAAAGACCAATAGGTTACTAGCCGATTTCCATCATGGAGAAACCGACGCTGGCGCGAGGAACATAAGCGCCTGGGATGATTCTGTTTTCCCCCGATCGGTAGTTCGATACTTTGTTGTCGCGCGGGCCTCAGTTTTAGTTGGGCCGAGACAACCACATAGCAGACTTGGCGTCCTAAGCGCCACGAGCGGGCGACCTCCCACCTAGTGCAGGGTCGCCCGTGCCGTTCTAGCAGGCTGTTGAAAAAGCCTGCCAGCTTCGTTCTCACTTCGCTCTTCCCCTTCAATGTGCTCAGTCAGGGCTTGTGTTGGCGGTGGTCGTGACCTCTGCGCCAGAAATAATAGAGAGGGATTCCACTCAGGACAGTCACCGCACCATACAAGGATTCTGTAGGTCGTTGGACGAGACTATAGATGACCAATGTGAAGGCTCCGATGACGAGGGCCGCTGGTAAGAAGGGATAGAGTGGAGCGCGGTATTGGTGGGGAGTCACACTGCCTGCACGACGAAGACGAAAGATTGTGGAGAGGGTCAAGGCCATAAATAACGAGAGAACGAGGCCACTGTAAACAAGGAGCTGCTCGAAGGTTCCGCTTAGAATGAGCAGCGATGCCCAGAGGCTTTGAAAGGCGATGGCGCGGGCCGGCACTGTGGTGCGGGGGTGGAGTTGGGCAAGCCAGGGGCTGATCATGCCGTCGCACGCCATGGCCCAGTAGACGCGGGGCCCGGCCCAGGTCATGGCGCTCACCGCTCCCGCGATGGAAAGACAGAGAACGGCGGCGACCAGCCGCCCACTCTGTGGCCCCCACAAGGCTGCAGCCGCTTTCTCCGCAACCGGTACGATCGGCTCGCTGGCCAGCTCCGTGATCGAGAGCGCCGATAGATAGACGACGTTCAACAACAGATAAATCACGGCGACGAAGGCTGTTCCCCCGATCATGATCTTCGGCAAAGTCCGCCGGGGATTAGCGATGTCGTTGGCGATGTAACCTGCGACGTTCCAACCAAGATAGCAGTAGGTCACAATCACGAGCGCGATGGCAGAAGCCCCGAGAGTCGGCTGCTGTACCGTTGGCCCGGAGAAGAGGGCATCTCCATTGCCAACCACTGCTGCGAGCCCGCCGAGGATCAATCCCCCAATGGCGATGACTTTTGTGGTCGTCAATAGCAATTGCATGCGGCCGCCTGCTCCCACGCCTCGACAATGCATGAGGGTTACGATCCACAGCAGAGCGAGCGAGAGACCCTTCGCCACCCATCCCTGTTCGTCTTCGATCGGGATGACACGCAACGCATAGGACGAAAAGCTGATGGCTGATGCAGCGACTGCTGCGCCAAAGCCGATCGTAAAGGAGGTCCATCCACTGAGAAATGCCACCAGCGGTCCATAGGCCTCTCGCAGATAGACATAATCCCCTCCCGCATGAGGCAAGGTAGCCCCCAACTCTCCGTAGACCATGGCGCCGCCGAGCGCAAAGAGCGCTCCGGCGAACCACAACAGGAGAATTAGCATCGGATCACCGACATCGCGGGCCATCAATCCCGTGGTGGTGAAGATGCCTCCTCCAATGATGTTACTGACCAACACGCAGGAGGCTGTGAACCACCCGATCTTCTGCGTGGTTGATTTGAGGCTTGGCTCGCTGCTCAAGGAATCGCTCATAGCGTTGCTGGTTGGATGAAAATCTGGGGCTTTCTTTTCTTCACCTCCTTCCCTACCATACTGAGCGATGCCTAGGAAACAACCTAAAGTCCCGGTAATGTGTTCGTTTGCCGAATTTCCCCATCTTGCCCTTCCGCTCAAGGCCCCCTTAGAATACCTGGTCTAGAGAAAATCGATGCGTGACGTTGTTCTTCTACCTGGAGGTGGTGTTATGAGCCTTGCTGACAACAAATGTATCCCTTGCCGTGGCGGAGTGCCGCCGGTCCCGGCGGATCGTGCGCAGGCTCTGCTGAAAGAGTTGGGGCGCGGATGGTCGTTGAATCAGTCCGGCCATCTTGAGCGTCTGTATACCTTTAAGGATTTTGCCCAGGCCTTGGCCTACGTGAACAAGGTGGGGGCTGTGGCGGAAGCAGAAGGGCACCATCCAGACCTCTATCTCGCTTGGGGTAAATGCAAAATCGAGATATGGACGCATAAGATCAATGGACTGACGGAAAGCGACTTCTACTTGGCGGCCAAGGCGGATCGCGAATTCGAACCGTTCCGCTCATCTGCAAGTTAACCCCGAGTCTGATGGTTGTGTCATGAACCCAGGAGGCAGCAGATGAGCGACAAAGCCCAGGTGGCGCTCGTCAACATGCCGTTCAGCTTCTCGAAATATCCCTCGATCCAATTGGGCACACTCTCCGCACTGCTCAAGTCGAAGAACATTCCTGTCGACTGCCATCATCTGAACGTCCGTTATGCCCACAAGATCGGTGTGCCCCTCTATGAAATGATCTGCGAGAAACGGGCGCTATTTGGCGAGTGGATTTTTTCTTACCTCTTGTTCCGCGATAATCCGAAGCGTGCTGAGTACCCCCGCCTGTTTAAGCCGGTATTCGAACAACTCGCCAAAGAGAGCGGGCATCCGGCCTCATTCTTCGAAGACATGGCGTCGAGAACTGCCCCACAGTTTTTGACCTGGGCTCTGACCGCCATCGACTGGGGGCAGTACAAGATCGTCGGCTTCACCTCCACGTTCGATCAGAACGTCGCGAGCCTGACGATGGCGAAACTCATCAAAGACCTCTACCCAGACGTGACGATCGTCTTCGGCGGGGCGAACTACGACGGTGAGATGGGGCTGGAATACTTCCGGGCCTTTCCTTTCATCGATCATGTGGTGGTGGGGGAAGGGGAAGAGGTGTTTCCGGAATTGGTCCGTTACCTCCTCGCAGGGAAAGCAGGCGCTGTTCCCAACGGCGCGACCTATCGCGAGGGAGCGGCAATTGCCTTCACTTCGAACCACTCGCTCTTTTCGGATTTCGCGCAAACCGGTCCGCCCGACTATGACGACTACTATCATCTGCTGGCCGAGTTGGGCGATGCGGCGCAGGGTCTCGATCGAATCTTGTTGTACGAAGGTTCGCGGGGCTGTTGGTGGGGGGAAAAACATCACTGTACGTTTTGCGGGTTGAACGCGCAAAGCATGAAATTTCGAGCTAAATCGTCCGAGCAAGCAGCCCGGGAGATGGCCTATCTCTCCAGCCGCTACGATACGGCGCGATTTCGCTTGGTGGACAACATCATCGATATGAAATATATCGAGAACCTCTTCGGTCGGTTTGCGGCAGACCATTGCGATCTGGATGTGTTTATCGAAACCAAGAGCAATCTTCAGAAGAGCCAGATTCGAACGCTCGCTGCCGGGGGGGTCAAGTGCATGCAGCCGGGCTTAGAGAGTCTGAGCGTCAATCAATTACAGGCGATGGATAAGGGCGTGACGCCGATGCAGAATATTATCTGCCTCAAGTGGAGTTCCTACTATCATGTCGCGGTGTCCTGGAATATCTTGCTCGGGTTTCCCGGAGAAACGAACGAGGATTACCGCCGTCAGATCGACTTGATTCCGTCATTGTTTCATCTACACCCACCGGAAGCGACGGGGAAGTTCTGGCTCCAACGATTCAGCCCCTACTACACGAAACCGCACGAGTATGGTGTGCGTATCACCGGTCCTTGGGCGGCATACGAGTATGTCTACGATGCCAGGCAGGTGGACGTGAAAAAGATCGCGTACGACTTTGAATATGAGCTGGATAATTGGAACGTAGATCAGCAGGTCTATCAAGAATTGGTCGATCTCGTGCAGGAGTGGCAGAGACTGGTAGGTTCGAGCGATCGGCCGTTCCTCTATTACTCGAAGATGATGGACTATGTCACCGTCTACGATGGCCGAAACCCAAAAGCTCCGATTAGGCAGCGCTATGATTGGCCTGCAGCGGGAATCATCGAGGCCTGCAACGAAGCGGCCAAGAGTGTCGAGCAGATCCGCACGCTGCTGGCAAGCCGACCTGGCAAGAGCGAGAATGTTGATGCGGAAATCGATCAAGCGCTCGGTGTATTGACGGCCGCACGAATTCTCTACGAAGAGCGAGGGAAATACTTCACCTTGGCCATCCCAGAAAACCTCTATCTTTAGCTGAACGAGTCACCGCTCTCATCACATCGAGAGTTTGTCGGAGACGTTGCGCATCTGGACGCCGTGCGCGAGGGAAGCGCCGCCTCGGATGGCGCAGGCGACATGGACGGCCTCTGTCATTTCTTCGATGTTCGACCCTTTTTCCAAAGAGGCCTGCGTGTAGGCATCGATACAGTAGGGACATTGGACTGCATGGGCGACGGCGAGGGCGATGAGGGATTTCTCTCGTTCCGTCAACGCCCCCTCAGCGAAGACGGCGCTGTAGTAGGCCATGAATTTCTCCCAAAGATCCTTGTTGCCCTTGCCCATCTCGGCGAACTTCCCCAAATCATGGGGATGATAATAGGTCTCCATAGGCATCTCCAAATTGTGAATGTTGAATGAGCTTGCACCCCTTAATTCATCATTCATAACTCATCATTCAACATCGTATTGCGTTCATGCGTTGCTGGGCGGTTCGAGGTCGGCTTGTGTGAGCACCTGCGAAAACCTTGTACCGACGATGCCCGTCACCTTGGCCATGAGGTCGGTCACCTCTTGCCATTCTTGCGGCAGAAGATCCTGTTTCAGTTGGGGATGAATCGCCCATTGGGCATCGACCTGTGTTCCCTTTCGGCTCACGAGCACCCGAAGCAGTTCCACATCCTTGGTGCGTGAATCGGCCCCTGCTGTTTGGGGCGGGTTTCCGTTTGGTTGTCCCGATGGAGGCGTTGAACGTGCCATACAGCCAATTTCCTTCCCTTTGTAGGAGGCGATCATACCGCATCGTCATTCTGTCTGTATATCTGGCAGAAGGCTTCTGTGGCCACCTTGGACTGTTCAGTCATTTGACTGATTTGATGCGAGCGAGGCGGGACTGATGTTTTAAGAGGGAGTTGCGTCTTCTTGGAGCAGGTCGAGCATGGCTTGGTGGATAGGCCCGTTACTTGCGACCAATTCTTTTCCGTATATTGAGTGAGGAGCGCCCTTGAAGTCTGTCACCTTGCCGCCGGCTTCGCGGAGGATGACGACTCCTGCCGCCATGTCCCAAGGGTTTAGGGTCACTTCCCAAAACCCATCGAATCGGCCGGCCGCGACATAGCAAAGATCCAGAGCTGCCGTTCCAGTTCGCCGCAATCCTTGTACTTTTAGGGCGAATCGCACGAAGTGATTCAAGTTATTGTTCGGGGTTTCGCGAATGTCGTAGGCAAATCCGGTCACGAGGAGTGCGCGATCGAGGTGGTTCGCTGTGGACACGGAAATGGGGGCTCCGTTGAGGTAAGCCCCGTGACCGATTTGCGCGGTGAAGAGCTCGTCCCGAGTCGGGTCGTAGACCACCCCGATAATCCCGCGGCCGTCGCATTCCACTCCGATGGATACGCAGTAGGCGGGGAACCCGTGGGCGAAGTTGGTTGTGCCATCAAGTGGATCAATCACCCATTTGTAACGGGATGGAGATTGTTCAGTCAGTCCACGCTCCTCGGCAAGGATACGATGGGTCGGGAATGCCGCGTGGATGACATCGATGATCCGTTGTTCTGCCTGGTGGTCGGCGTCGGTGACAAGATTAATAATCTCCTTGTGTTCAATCCGAAAGCCGGTGCGTGCGCATTCCGTTAGAACAGCTCCAGCCTGGCGGGCCGCGTCGGTGGCGACTGAAAGGAGTGTGTCGGAAGGGATAGTCTTGTCATATGGTAGTGACATGAGGCCGCATCATAGCACGAGGCCACTTTTCTACTAATATTGAGCCAAAAGACCTCTCGAACAGGAAACAATCCTATCCCTGAGGCTAGGATCTGGCTGGTTGCTTGTCATGTTTATTAGCTGAGCAAATGGTATTCTGGACAAGCACAGACCCGTATTAAAGCGATCATACTATGCAAGCCACTATTCTAACTTTACCTATTGACTTGCTATGCAAGCAATGCTATAAAGCAAGCATGCTTCACTTGGGGGCAAGTCTGTGGAAGAACTCACCGATATATTGGTTGGTCTTGAGCAACGGATCAGCGCCTACAAGAACCGGCTACAAGAACTCGAAAAGAAACGGCGTCGCTTGGACGACGAAATCGCCACGATTAAAAAATACTTGGAACTGGCAGAAACGCTCTATCGCGTTGAAGCCGACAAGGCCAAGCTCGCCAGTCTCTCCAGTCAATTTTATTCCGATGAAAAAGGCGCTCGGCAACGGCCGAATACGGATGTCACCGACCAGTCGAGGGAAATCCTCATGGGGCGGAGCAAGTATTCCGGGAAAAGCGTGTCAGAGGCTGCGTACGAAATGCTCCGCGAGGCGAATCGCTCGATGCACGCAAAAGAGCTTGTGCAGCGATTGGTCGAGGGGGGGCTTCAGATCAAGGGGAAAACGCCGCTGACATCTGTGGCTACATCCTTGAAGCGGGATAAGCGGTTTAAGAAAGTGGGCCCGAACACGTTTGAGGCATTGGAAGAGTCCCTGATCCACGCAGTGTAGTAAGTCAGGTAGGTAGACCTTAAAATACGCGAAGGGGGGTGAGAGTCTTGGCGACGAAGAAAGCAGCAAAAAAGAAGAAGAAGTAGTCCCCGCCTTGATTTGAGCGTCGGGAGCAAGGCCACTTGCTCTCGACGCTAAATCGTAGCTCAGCTAACCACACGTCAAATTTCATCTCGCCTGGATCGGCAAGATCACACGCAGGCTTTCATTCAACAGAACGATGTTAGGAGGCTTGAAGGGCCACAAGCGATGTTGGCCGTGGTGCGGTCTTGGCGGAACGAGGCTTAGACGCGGCGACTGTTTCGTCGCCGTCGAGCAACACCCAGCAATCGGGGTGAGAGAGAATCTGCTGCACAAGGCGCGTGTGTATCGCATGCCCCGAGCGATCGGCGATCAAGTGCCCGATAAAGGGTACACCGAGCAACGAAAAGTCTCCGATCAAGTCGAGGATCTTGTGTCGCACGAATTCATTGGCAAAACGAAGGCCTGATTCATTGAGAATGCCGTCCTGAGAGAGGACGATCGTATTGTCCAGGTTGCCGCCCTGGCCCAGCCCGCGAGCCCAAAGCGCTTCCACTTCCTGCAAGAACCCGAATGTCCTGGCATCCGCGATCTCACGCTCAAATGCATGGGCTGAATGCTCATAGACGTAGGTCTGGGTCTGGATTAAAGGATGATTGTAATGGATGGAATAGGTAATCTTGGTGGTCGTGGACGGTTCGATGCGAACCAGCCGATCTCCGTTCACCACTTCGAGGGGCCGTGTGATTTTCAGATAGGGTTGCCGCCGGTTCTGAGGAGTAATGCCAGCTGACCGAATCAAGCGAACGAAGTGTGCCGCGCTGCCGTCCATCACGGGAGCCTCACCGGCATCAATCTCCACATATACGTTATCGATGTCGAGTCCCGCCAACGCGGCTAGTACGTGTTCAATCGTTTTCACCTGAAACCCATTGCCGCTGATCGCGGTACAGAGTTCCGTGGGGACCAAATGCTCAATGGAGGCAGCGAGGGAGGCCCCGTCCTTGCCGTTCCGGTTTACGAAGACGATCCCTGTATTTGGTGGAGCAGGCTTGAGCGTGAGGGTAACTGGCTGTCCAGAGTGGAGCCCAACTCCTGCACAACTCACTGCATTCGCTAAGGTTTGCTGAACTCTCACAAAGTTATCCTCAATATTAGACACAGGGGTATCAGCAACTCGTGTGCCAGTCGGTATTTTCATGAGAAATGAGCATAGATCATTGATAATAAAAGACAAATATTTAACTGCTGGCGTGTGAAGTCGTGTTGCAAAAACATGACACCTGTGACTTTTCAAGGATTACCAATCCTAGTTCCGCCGCTATGCATGACGAGCGAGTGTAATTGGGGAGGCGCGTGAGACTGGTGGACAGGCGAGACACTTGTAGTAAGGGCTTGCGCGTTGAGCCTGTCGTGCATTTGGGCTGCTGGCGGGATTTTTCAGATTGCTGCTAGAAGAGCCGCAAGTCGTTTGTCGGACTAAGGACGTTTTGATGTTGGTGACCCGACTAGGGCCGGGGGTCCAACTCGATGAGTCCTTTCCGAATGGCCAGGATAGCAGCTTGTGTGCGGTCGTAGACTTGCAGCTTATGGAAAATGTTTCGCACATGATTCTTGACGGTCTTTTCGCTCAGGTCCAAGTTATTGGCGATTTCCTTGTTCGTTTTGCCGTCCGCGACCAAGCGTAAGACTGTGATCTCTCGTTCCGTCAGATCGTGCTCGACCCACCCAGGCTTTTTCCCTTTCTTCTGAGACATCAAGGAGAACTCCGCCAAGATCTTGCTTGCGACGGAAGGATGGATCAGCGACTCGCCTTTATAGATCGCGCGAATCGCGGCGACAATCTGAGAGGATTCGGAGTCTTTCAAGAGATATCCGGTAGCGCCGGCGCGGACCAAATCGAAAATATATTGTTGCTCGTCATACATGGTCAGCGCTACGATTCCGATGTGAGGGAACTCACGTTTGATTTGCCTGGTCGCTTCGACTCCGCCCATCCGTGGCATGCTCACGTCCATCAGCACGACGTCGGGCATCAACGTCTTCACCTTCTCGACGGCTTCCATGCCATCCTGGGCCTCGCCCACGATATGAATGTCGTCTTTCGTCTTGAGGATTGCAGCCAGTCCTTCGCGTACGACGCGATGGTCGTCCGCGATGAGCACTTTAATTTTTTCCATGGGCGATCGTCTCCTTGTTGACCAGGGGAATGTCGACGACGATAGTCGTGCCGCGCCCTTTTTTAGACTCGATCTTGCCTTCACCGCCTACGAGTCGAGCCCGTTCCAGGATCCCGCGAATCCCGAAATGATCCCATTTTTCCGGGTCGCGCAGCACGGTGTCCATGTCGAATCCTACGCCGTTATCCCCGATGGTGACCTTGAGGCGTGTGGGGTCGATGTCCAGCCCCACAGTGACCCGAGTCGCTTTTGCGTGTCTCTCCACGTTGCTGAGGGCTTCCTGCACAATGCGAAACAGGAAAATCTTTGTACGTGGGAATAAAATCTGCTCATCACCGGAGACGCGGAACTGTGTCTTGATATGATACTGGGTCTCGTACGAGGTGAGATAGTTGGTCAGGGCCTTCGAATCAGTTGCAGACTCAGATCCAATTTGAAATTCACCCCGGCCAAGTTCTGCACGAGGCCGTCGTGCATTTCACAGGCAATGCGCGTCCGTTCCTCCGTCACTGCCACACCCGTCTCCTTGACATATAGACGATAGAGCGATTGGTACTTATTTAAGGTTTTCTCGATCTCTGCCGTGGCGCGGATGCGGGCTTCGATGAGTTCCCACATAAATTTTGCGCTGGCTCCGCCGATGATGGTCACGCCCATCCGGTGAAAGTCTTGGAGTAAATCCCAGACCTTGGCATTGCCTGACACGTCGATAATGAGATCCACGCGCTCGAGGTCCAGGAGTCGCCGGTAATCGCGGGTCACGGGGATGCCAAGCCGTTTTGCCAGTATGATGCCCGGGGCATTGGCCTGAACCTCGGCCACGCATACGATTGTGACCAGCGGATCTGTCGCAAAGATTTCCATCAGTGCCGTGCCTCCACGGCCTGCACCGATGATTGCCACATGCGTGCCGCTCGGCACTCCGGTTTTGCGTGGTCGCCTGGAAGACATGGCGTGTGTTGTCGGCATCGTGACGCCTACTCGTTGAGAAATCGTGCTCTGCTGTAGACCGACGAATGGCGGCAGGACCATGAGGAGAGAGGAGGGATCCTGCATCCCTCACCGCTCGCGGCGTTGCTGGGCCAACGTTCTCAGCTCGTCCATGAACTGGTCGATGTCTTTGAACTCTCGGTAGACAGACGCAAAGCGAACATAGGCGACCTGATCCAGCTGATCCAGCTCTTTCATCAACTCTTCGCCCACGATCCGGCTCTCGATTTCGGTCTCACCCATTTCCTGAATGCGTTTCTCGATGCGATCCGTTACGGTTTCAATAGTGGCGGTACTGATGGGCCGTTTTTCGCAGGCTTTCTTGAGACCAGCGAGAATCTTGGTACGGTCGAACGACTCCCGGCGGCCGTCCTTTTTCACCACCATAGGAAGGATTTCATCGACGCGTTCGTAGGTGGTATAGCGGCGCTTGCAGCCGAGACATTCGCGCCGACGGCGAATAACCTCGCCTTCCTTCGCCATGCGCGAGTCTACGACCTTGTCTTCGAGTTCATCGCAGAAGGGACATTTCACAGGCGGCAATCCTGCCCAGTCTGATGTAGGTTAGTAGGGATGAAAGATCGGGAAACGGCTGCAGAGTGCTTTAGCTTGAGCGCGGACTTCTTCGAGCGTCGCTGGTTCGTGCCGATGCTGCAGAGCCCGGTCGATTAAGCCCACAATCTCTTTCATCTCGGCCTCCCGCATCCCACGGGTAGACACAGCGGGTGTTCCCAGCCGAATGCCGCTGGCAACGGCCGGCGGCTTTTCGTCGTAGGGCACGGCATTCTTGTTCACGATAATACCGGCCTCGCCCAAAGCCGCGTCCGCTTCTTTTCCTGTAATGCCTTTGTTGGTCAGATTCATTAACATGAGATGAGTATCCGTGCCGCCCGACACAATCTTGTACCCACGGTCGAGGAGCCCTTGGGCCAGCACCTTCGCATTGGCAATGACCTGCTGCTGGTAACGGGTAAAGGCCGGTGAAAGGGCTTCTTTGAAGGCAACGGCTTTTGCCGCGATCACGTGCATCAAGGGTCCGCCTTGTATTCCGGGGAAGAGCAATTTGTCGACCGCTTTGGCATGCTCAGCCTTGCACATCACGACGCCGCCCCTGGGTCCGCGCAGGGTTTTGTGGGTAGTTGTCGTGACGAAATCGGCATAGGGAACAGGATTCGGATGCAGCCCGGCGGCAATCAGCCCGGCGATGTGGGCGATATCGACGAGAAGATAGGCGCCGACCGACTTGGCGATCTGTTGGAATCGTGGAAAATCGAAGGTGCGCGCATAGGCGCTGGCGCCGACGACGAGCAAGCGTGGCCGGCATTCCTCCGCCACCTTCTGCACCGCGTCATAGTTAATGGTTTCGGTCTCACGTTCTACGCCGTAAGAAAACACACGGAACAGGATTCCTGAAAAATTGACCTTGCTGCCGTGAGTGAGGTGACCCCCTTGGGCGAGGTCCATGCCCAGGATCGTGTCACCGGGTTTCAGTATAGACAGGTAGGCCGCCATATTCGCTTGCGACCCTGAGTGCGGCTGCACGTTCACATGCTCCGCGCCGAAAATCTGCTTACACCGCTCGATAGCGAGATCCTCCACCCTGTCCACATGCTGACAGCCACCGTAGTACCTCTTTCCTGGGTACCCTTCGGCGTACTTATTGGTCATGATGGAGCCCTGAGCAGCCAGGACGGCGAGACTGGCGAAGTTCTCCGAGGCGATCAGCAGCAGCTTCTCACGCTGCCGCTCTTCCTCGGCAACAATTGCGGCATAGACATCCGGGTCCGTGGCTTTGAGAGCGTCTAAAGAACCGACCGCATCATTCATGACAGCTCGTTCCCTCGTTAGGCCTCAGCGGGAGCCGTTTCAGCTTCCTGTTTCTTGACGACGTGGATAACCACCGTCGCGGTCACGTCCCGTGGAAGCTTAATCGGTACGGTAAAGGTGCCGAGCTCCTTGATCGGATGGTCCAGCTGGATCTTGCGCCGATCCACCGTAAAGCCTTGTTCTGCCAATCTTTCCGCAATGTCTTTGGTCGTGACCGACCCGAACATCTTGTCGTCCTTGCCGACCTGGGCCTGCACTGTGAGCGACACAGCCGAGATGCTCTTGGCGTGGGTTTCGATCTCCAGCTTTTCTTTTTTTGCCCGTTCGCCGGCTACGCGCTTGATATGCTCAAAGGCCTTGATGCTGCGACTGTCGGCCAACACCGCTTTTTTGCGCGGGAGCAGAAAGTTCCGTGCATACCCATCTTTCACATCGAGCAGGTCGCCGAGATGTCCGACCCCCTCCATCGTTTCTTGTAGAATGACTTTCATACCCCTAACTCCTTCTGTTGGAAAGGAAAAGAGGATACTAGGGGGGCCAGTAAAAAGTCAATTCGCAATGTGCAGACGATGTTTCCCCTGAGCAGGATCGTGGGATGATCGTAAGCAGCAGGATACCCAATGCAAGCTGGACAGGTGCAAGAGACCGACCGTATGATGGCGACCGCTATTCGAAGGCAACAGTCCCAAGAATTTTATGACCGCACGAGACCTTCTCGAAACATGGGCGCTCCGGTATGAAGCCGAAGCGCAGCAAGCGAGCGACACAGCGCTTGACCAGCCAATTACTCTGGTAACAGGCCGACTTGTGCGTACCATCGGTACGCTTCATCTGTATGAGCTGACGCTTCCAGAAGGCTTGTCCATCGAGCATGACACCCCTGTCTCGATTATCCCCCCTGACGACATGGAGCCAATTGAAGGCATTGTGTTGGGCGGGCAAGGGGATGTCGTCCTCGTGCAGGCATTCGATATGATCGGAGAGTCCTGTGCTGGCGCAACCGTGGTTCCAGATCGGGCAGGGATACTAGCCACGTCGGCCAAACGATTGCGCAACATGCTCGCACAGCCAGACGCCTATCGACTCGGTCCGGCAGACCGCTTGGCTCCCCTCCTTGAGGCGGCAACGGCAACGGAAGAATCTACCGGAGCAGGCACCGGATCGTCGATAATCACAAGCGTCTGGGCTGACGAGCTCTCAGTGCGCAGGCAGCGATTAGCTGTGCTGACGATCGAACTGATTCGCGCAAATAAACGAATCTTGGTGGTTTGCCCGGATCATCGGGCGGCGGATGCACTCGTTGGAACCATCGCGAAAGCCATGAAAGCCGTGGGGCTGATGTATAAGACATGGGTGAGTCGCTATGAAATGGCATTGGCTCAGCAGATCGAGGGCATCGGGATTCAGGAGTTGGGGTTCGAAGCGCAGATGCATCAGTTTTATGCCAATTCGCATGCGGACAAGGCGGCGCTTCGGCGCAAGTACGATCGATTTCGAGAGTTGACGCCGGTGTTGGCGTACAAGAGGCAGAAGCAAAAGGATCTTGATGAAGTGCGCCTCTTAGAATGGCGATTGCTGACCCAGGTCGACGACCTGCAGGCCAAGATCAAAGAGGTGAACGCCACGTTGGCTGAGTATGAGAACCTTCCGCTCTTCAAACGGCTCAGCCTGCAGGCCTTCGGGAAAAACGTTGAATCGCTGCATCAATATCTTGAGTTATATGAGAGTCAGTGCGCCGAGCTGAGAGGGGAACTTGATGTGGCCAAGGCCCGCATCGATGAACTTGTGCCGGAGGCTGCTGTGCCGAAAGACATGCGGCCGGAGTTTGACGAGCTGAAAGAGGAGATCGTCCGGCTGGGTGGGACGAAAAAGATTCGCGAATTGCTTTCGGCAGAAGAAGATACGAACCGCCAGGCGTTCATTCAGAACCGGCGGCTCGTAGTCACCACGGCATCGCGAGTGCTGAACGATCCCCTGTTCCGACGCGTTCGGTTCGATGTGTTGATCGCCGATGAGGCGCCCTGGATTGCACCAGCTCCATTACTCGGCGCTGCCGGGCTCGTCCACGAGCGGATTGTGATCAGCGGCGCCAGGGGCGACATCGCGGCGGCCGGATTGTGGGCCTCACGCGAGCCGGATCTTCGATGATCGGCAGCTTGCTTGACGGGGGGCTCACAAATTCAGGATAATCCGCGTTCCACCTCGATGTGCCGAAGTGGCGAAACTGGCAGACGCACTAGATTCAGGGTCTAGCGCCCGCAAGGGTGTGCGGGTTCAAATCCCGCCTTCGGCAC
>NEWR02000005.1:20301-24917 GCA_002869885.2 Nitrospira sp. CG24C | reverse complement strand
GGCACGCGGAGCCGCGAAGGACCGACGCGTACTTGGAGCAGTACGTCGAGGGACTGAGCGGCGAGCCTGCCTGCCGACAGGCTTGTCGCAGCAGCGGATCCGCGATTGCAGCAGAAGCGCTCATGAATCATGTGGGTGAGTCTATGCTATAGTGCCCTCGTCACTTCGAAAGGCCACGGCATGAACGGTTCGATTCGTAGCGGCGCTCTCTCCTGTGTTGTAGTCATTCTCCTGGAAATCATCTTCAATCTGTTTCCTCTGGGCGCCCAGGGCTTCGCGCAATCGGAGGAAGTCCGCCCTGCATGGCTTCGAACGCTCGACAGCCTGTCCAGCGAACGCATGCTCGCCGACGTGCGCACGTTAAGCAGCCCAGGCTTCAACGGGCGGCAGGCCGGATCGGCAGACGACCTGCGATCTGCGCAATGGTTCGCAAGGGAATTGATCTCGGCAGGGTTACATCTACCGCTCATATACAACAACTCTGTCACATTCCCCTTTTCCCGCACCAAGAAGGGAGCGCCTCTAGGCCTCATGGCCTCGATGATCTCCACGTCACTCATCGGACCTGACCCGGTCGTTCGCACCGGCGCAGCGGACCAGTTGGTCACAGCACAGTTGAGCACAGACTATCTCCCGGTTTTCGATTCCCCGTCAGCCGATCTCCAAGGTCAAATCGTCTTCGTCGGTTATGGCATTGTCGATCCCACTCATGGAGTCGACGATTACGCCGGCGTTGACGTGAAGAACTGTATCGTGCTCTTCCTGCGTGGCAAACCAGACCACTACTCAAGCCCCGTCAGCCATGCGGACAAGGTCCGCTTTGCGCGAGATCGAGGAGCCTTGGCCTATTTGACTGCGACAGGGCCAATTCTCAATCCCTATGAAACTCGCCGCGGCGTCACGGGAAGGCCCAGCGCCTTTTATGGGCAACTCCCCCCTGACCAAGCTCTCCCAGGCGCATGGGTCAGCACGGAATTGGCAGAGACTCTCCTCTCCGGAAGTAGTGAGGGGTCCGACCCTGACCGGCTTCGCCCCCTCCAAGAGCAACTCAATAAAGCCCCCTTAGCACGCTCTCGTCAATCCAACCAGTATGCATCCCTCTCCTGGAAGTCCACGATACAGGACGGCTTGCTGACCAACGTGGTGGGATTCATCCCTGGTACAGGACCGGATACCATCGTCATCGGCGCCCATCGCGATCATTTCGGACGCCCGGCAGGCCTCTGGTTTCCAGGCGCCGATGACAATGCATCTGGAACAGCTGTGATACTGGAAGTGGCGCGGGCTCTTGGAAACATTGGACTGCGCCCCCAACGGACGATCCTCTTTGTGTCCTTTAGTGGAGAGGAACGGGATCTGCTTGGGTCTCGCCTCTATACATCGAGGCCCGTCGTCCCCCTCGGCTCAACGAAAGCCATGATCAACATCGACCATGCCGGAGCGGGAAACGGACGGTTAACCGTCGGGATCACAGGGTTAGAAAAAACCACGGCACAAGAGGCGGGACAGGCAGCGGGTTTGGCCGACAAGCTCGACCTGTATGGATTCTTCCCCGGCGGCGATCACGTGCCGTTCAAAGAGGCAGGAGTCCCGACCATCACGGTCGTCAGCGGCGGAGTCCACCCTGATTTTCATCAGCCGACGGATACGGGGGATAAAGTACAGCCGGATATTCTTGAGTCCGTTGCGCGTTTCGCAACCGCCCTGGCCTGGAAATTGGCAAATCTTCCCTGAGCGCAAACATGATGAGGTGTCCGGCCAATTTATTCCACTTGTTGATTACTGCTTGCCTCTTACTGGCGCTTGCCGGCTCCGCGTCCTGTAGCACCTATCAGAATCTCGTTGTGTACCAATCGGATACCGCATTGATTGCCCTCGGAGAATTGTCGGCTGGATATCCGTCGCTCAGCCCGAATCATCACCCCTACACGATCGAGCCCAAAAAATTGTTGACTCTCTTAGAGTCTCTCGAATACCGTGAGAGCTCATTGTTGCCGTTTTCTTGGGGGCAACCACGTAGGGTTTTTACCTCGAAGCAGGGGAAGATGTTGGCGCAGGAATTATCGAAAGCGTTCGGCATGGCCCTTCCGCAGGAAGTGGTGGCCTTCACGGTTGCGGATGAAGAGAAACCGGATCGACGCACGAAAGGCTTCACGTTCATCGCGGGAGACGAGTTGCATCTGATTCTCGAAGAACTCCGGCAACCTTCCTATCTCGGAGAGCAGAAAACTTACCAGCCGCAAGCGCATCGATGGGAATTAATTCCTGGCAACAACCAGAGGCTCTACGCGAGCCGTCCCGAAGGGAAGGGAACAGTGCCTCAATGGATCATTTGCCCCCTCAAGCCGTAAGCCCGCCTGATTCTAAGCGGCGCTCGCTCATGCATCAACTCTTTGACGCTTCTCCACTCAGGAACTACACATCGCGCACGATCGCGATACTTGCCCTCCTGTTCTGGGGCTCCTGCCCGACTTTCCTGTTAGCCCAATTGCCGAACCTGCCATCTCAACCCTCGATCCAGTCGCTAGAAGACCGGAAAGAGGATTCGATCGAAGAACTAAAACGCAAGGTGGAGCAGATTCAAAAACAGCACCAGAAAGAATTGTCCGAACTACAGGAACGCCTCGGCTCGGTGGAGAAACGACAGAGCACCCTCTCCGATGAGATCGGCCAGGCCGTCAAGCTGGGAGGGTATGGCTTGGCTTCGTTTGAAGATTTTCGGGACCGAAAAACGACGTACGACGGCAAGATGGAATTGCTGATCTCCGGACAGTTCCATGACCGCATCCGGTTCTATAACGAAATCGATCTCGGTGTCCCGCATGGAACTGCGGAGGTGGAACAGGGATACGTAGATCTCCTCCTGACTCAGCCTTTCAACTTCCGCGCCGGAGTTCTCCTGACTCCTTTCGGCAAATTCAACCTCGATCACTTTGACCCTCGCCAAGATCTCACCGATCGTCCCGTTGTCGCGCGCCGTATCACACCCACCACCTGGTCCGATCTGGGGGTAGGAGCCTTCGGTCTGGTTCCCCTCGGCGATACTCTCAAGGCGACCTATGAAATTCAGGTGATCAACGGGCTCACGGATAAGTTCACTGCCGCGGCTCAGGGAACTTCCACTTCCAGCACCGGCGGTGTCGTCGCCCAGGATATTGGCCTCCGCGACGCGCGCACGGGGCTACGAACTGACAACAACGGGAATAAAGCCGTCGTCGGTCGAGGCACGCTCAAATTTCTGGACCAGTACGAAGTCGGAGTCAGCGGTTACCGTGGGGCCTATAAGGAAACTTCAAACGACCAGATCGTCGGGACGTCGCTCGATGCGGAGTTCAGGCCGCGCGGCGTACCGTTTTGGGAGGATTTTGTATTCAAGGCTGAATATGCCCGCTTCGATATCGAAAACTCATCCGCCCCCTCAAGCCTGTGGGGCTACTATGCCCAGCTCAACTACCGCTTCTGGCCGGCCTTCTTGAATCAGACGGTCCTGGGAAGACACTTCAGCAACCCGGCCCTCACGCTCGTCGGCCGGTACGGATATGCCAGGATCAACACCACCGCCGTAAGCGAAGGCAAGCTGACTGAGAACACTACCGTCATCGGCCTGAACTATCGCCCGGTACCAGATTACGTCATCAAGGTGGAATACCAATTCAACTCCGGCCAGATCGAACGCAAATCCTTAGACGGATTTCTTGCCTCAGTCAGCTGGCTTTTCTAGAACGGCAAACCATGAGCGCCTCACGCTACACAACCAGGCGCCGGTCAACGACATTCCTGGCCGTTCTCGCCCTTGCCCTCTTGCTCTGTTCGACTATCGCCCATGCTGAGTCCATTGCCGTCATCGTCAACATTAAAAACCCCGCAGACCAGTTACGTCAGGCTGCCGTCGCCAGCATGTATGACGGCGAGACCATCCATTGGCCGAACGGGGAGAGAATCAAGTTAGTGAACCGAGAAATCTCCGCTCCCGTCAGAAAGCAATTTTATCAGCAAGTGCTCAACGCCCCATCCGATCAAGTGTTCTATCGCCATGGCACGCCGGTCCCGGTGCAGAGCGTCATCGAGCGTTCCGACGAAGCGGTCATTAACTTCGTCGCCACCCTCGAAGGCGCCGTCGGGTATATCAGCCTGGCGCGCCTACGGGAGATCGGCAACGACCAGGTCAAGGTGATCTTGATCATAGAATAGCTCTGAAGCCGCCCATGAAGAACCTGTTGTTACGCAAGCTGATGGTGATCTTTTTCGTGGTGTTCTTCTGCGCAGTCGGCGGACTGACCTATTTTGCCTATATATCGAGCCGCGACGCCATGCTGTATGAATTCAAGGTTCGCGGGCATTCGCTCGTCAAGGCCATCGCATCCGAGTCGAGAACGTATTACCGTAACCGAGACATCGAAGGGTTTACCACCCTCCTCCAATCTCTCGGTGAAACGGAAGATGTGCTGGCCATTCTTACCTATCGTTCGACCAAAACCCTGTGGATCGAATTCGCCGGCATCGAACTTACCGCTGAAGATCTGCCTCTGCGCGAGGCCACGGATACCTGGCAGCAGGACAAGGTGCTCACGAAGGGACATGTCGTGTCGGAATTCAGAATGGCCGTGCTCGACTCA
>NEWR02000005.1:0-20201 GCA_002869885.2 Nitrospira sp. CG24C | reverse complement strand
GCGACGCGCGCACGGGGCTACGAACTGACAACAACGGGAATAAAGCCGTCGTCGGTCGAGGCACGCTCAAATTCCTGGACCAGTACGAAGTCGGCATCAGCGGTTACCGGGGGGCCTATAAGGAAACGTCAAACGACCAGATCGTCGGAACGTCGCTGGATGCGGAGTTCAGGCCGCGTGGCGTACCGTTTTGGGAAGATTTTGTATTCAAGGCTGAATATGCCCGCTTCGACATCGAGAACTCATCGGCTCCCTCAAGCCTGTGGGGCTACTATGCCCAGCTCAACTACCGATTCTGGCCGGCCTTCCTGAATTCAACCGTCATGGGAAGACACTTCAGCAACCCGGCCCTCACGCTCGTCGGCCGGTACGGCTATGCCAGGATCAACACCGCCGCCGTGAGCGACGGCAAATTGACTGAGAACACCACCGTCATCGGCCTGAACTATCGCCCAGTACAAGATTACGTCATCAAGGCAGAATACCAATTCAACTCCGGCCAGCTCGAACGGAAATCCTTAGACGGGTTTCTTGCCTCCGTCAGTTGGCTTTTCTAGAGCGGCACACCATGAGCGCCTCACGAAACACAAGCAGGCGCCGGTCAACAACGCTCCTGGCCGTTCTCGCCTTCGCCCTCTTGTTCTGTTTGTCCATCGCCCACGCTGAGTCCATCGCCGTCATCGTCAACAAAAATAACCCCTCCGAGCCGTTGCGTCAGATGACCGTCGCCGGCATGTATCACGGCGAAACCATCCATTGGCCGAACGGTGAGAGGATCAAGCTGGTCAATCGAGAAATCTCCGCTCCCGTCAGAAAGCAATTTTACGAGCACGCGCTCAATGCCAAGTCGGATGAAGTGTTTTATCGCCAGGGCACGCCGATTCCCGTGCAGAGCGTCATCGAGCGATCCGACGAAGCCGTCGTCAACTTCGTCGCCACCATCGAAGGCGCCGTCGGGTATGTCAGCCTGTCGAGCCTGAAAAAGATCGGCAGCGACCAGGTGAAGGTGGTCCTGATCATTGAATCGCCCTAAAGATGCCGCATGAAGAACGTACTGTTACGCAAACTCATGGCTCTTTTCTTCATCGTGTTCCTCTTTGCAATTGGCGGCCTGACCTATTTCGCCTATACATCGAGCCGCGATGCCATGCTGCAGGAATTCAAGATTCGCGGGCGTTCACTCGCCAAGGCCATCGCATCCGAATCGAGAACGTATTACCGCACCCGCAACGTCGAAGGGTTTACTTCCCTCCTCCAATCTCTCGGTGAGACGGAGGACGTGCTGGCCATTCTCACCTATCGTTCACCGAAGACCCTATGGATCGAATTCTCCAGCATCGAACTCGCCGCGCAAGATCTGCCTTTGGACGAGACGATGGATACTTGGCAGCAGGACAAGGTGCTCATGAAGGGGTATGTCGTGTCGGAATTCGGAAATGCCGTGGTTGACTCAACGAAACCGGCCTTAGGCAGTGGACAGGGAGCGGTCCCACCGCTCGGCTGGATCCGTGTTTTCCTAGACCGGCGGACGCTTGAAGATCGGCTGGGCACGCTGGTTATTCAAACTCTGCTCATCAGCGGCTTGACGATCATGCTGGGAGGCGCCCTGTTCACCTGGTTGCTCCGGCAGTCCCTTCATGTCATCGGCCCCCTCACCGCAGCGACCAAGAAGGTGGCTCAGGGAGATTTGCGCACCGTCGTCCCCGTATCCAGCAATGACGAGTTGGGGGAATTGGCGCAAGCTTTCAACAGCATGACCGAGCAGTTGTTGACGACCACCGTGTCCAAGAATTACATGGACAACCTCATTCACTCCATGATCGACAGCCTGATCGTCGTCAATCCGGATGGCGCCATACGAAGCGTAAACCAAGCAACCCTGCGACTACTCGGCTACGAGGAGCAGGAGCTGTTGGGTCAACAGAGCGACATCCTCTTCCAGAAAAAGGGAGGATGGAACTCTGGGACAATGTCCGAAGAGCGAATACGGAAGGGAGGAATCGATTTTGGAGAAACGACGTACCGGACAAAAGACGGAAGGGCAATCCCGATGCTCCTCTCCGATGCAGTTATGCGGGACGAGAATGGCGGCGTCCAGGGGATCATCCGTGTCGGCAAAGACATGACCGAGATCAAACAGGCAGAGGAGCAACTCCGGCTACACGAAACTGCCCTCGAATCCGCTGCAAACGCAGTCGTCATTACGGATCGGAGAGGGTGCGTCACCTGGACCAACACCTCCTTCACATCGTTGACCGGCTATTCTTTTGAAGAAGTAGTCGGCCAGGACATACGCATCCTAAAGTCCGACCGGCACGATCATGCCTTCTATCAAAACCAATGGGACGCGATCCTCAGCGGGAAGGTATGGCAGGGCGAGGTCATCAATCAGAAGAAGGACGGGAGCCTGTACACGGAGGAGGTGACGATCACCCCGGTCTACGACCAGAACGGAGAAATCAGCCACTTCATCCGCATCAAGCAGGACGTCACGGAACGGAAGCGCGGGGAGGAAGCCATCCGGAAGGCACACGAAACGCTGAAAGAACTCGACCAATTGCGATCGCAATTTTTTTCCGACATCAGCCATGAGCTTCGGACTCCCTTAACGGTAATCCGAGGCGAAGCAGAAGTGACCCTCCGGGGAAAAGAGAAACCGGTGGCCGAATACAAAACAGTCCTGGAGCGAATCGTCCAATTGACCAATCAGGTCAACAAGTTGGTCGGGGATCTGTTATTTCTCTCGCGCTCCGAGTCCGGCACCATTGAGATCGCCAAACGCCCCACCCAGCTGCTCGATATTCTACTGGAGGTGCACAGAGAAGCACGCGTGCTGGCGGAGAGAAAACACATTACCGTCACGCTGAACAGCAGAGACGACACCCCCATCATCGTGAACGGGGACCCACAGCGACTTCGACAGCTGTTTATGATCATCATCGACAATGCGGTGAACTACACGAAGCCGAGAGGAGCCATCGAAGTAGATCTGGAGAGCGACGGGGCCAATGCCAGGGTGGTCGTGGCCGACAACGGCGTTGGGATACCGGAGGAAGATCTCCCCCATGTGTTTCAGCGCTTTTATCGTGTGAAACAGGGGCGTCAAGACGTGGCCCAGAGCGGGTCAGGCCTGGGGCTACATATCGCCAAATGGATCGCTGAGACGCACATGGGAACAGTCTCCATTGCGAGCGTCCTCGATCGGGGAACCACGGTCACCATTGAACTCCCCCTGCATGGATCCGGGACTCCTCCGGCGGGCGGAGGATTACAGTGATTCCCGAAAAAAGACGGCGTCCCGTTTACGAAACCCGACTTCACTCGTCAAATAGGTAGCGCCCCTCCTTTCATCGAGATAGGATGCATGAGTATGCGCATTTTATTGGTAGAAGACGACGAACGGATTTCAAGTTTCGTCAAGCGCGGGCTTGAGGCAGAAAACTACCTGGTGGACCTCGCCCAAGACGGCCAGGAAGGGATTCAAAAGGGCATGGATCCCTATGACCTGATCGTCCTCGACCTTCTACTTCCCGTGAAAAATGGGCACGAAGTCTGTCAGGCCCTGCGCCATGAGCAGGTCCAGACCCCGATCTTGATCCTGACGGCCAAAGAGACGCTCCAAGACAAACTCCGCGTCTTCGACTACGGCGCAGACGATTATCTCACCAAACCCTTTGCCTTCGAGGAACTGCTCGCCCGGATCAAAGCGCTCCTCCGCCGCAAGCCATCCTACAAGGAATCGGCGGCAGAACTGACGGTGGCCGATCTCACGCTGAATCGGGACTCCCGGGAAGTTCGTCGAGGAGGCAAGGTCATTTCGTTGACTCGGAAGGAGTTCGACCTCCTGGAATTACTGATGTCGAATCCAGGCAAGGCCTTAAGCCGCGTGTCGATTCTCGAACAGGTCTGGGGCTACCATTACGACACCCTCACCAATGTCGTCGATGTCTACATTGGGTATCTCAGGAAAAAAGTCGATGGCTGCGCCAAGCAAAAGCTGATTCAGACCGTGCGGGATTTCGGATACAAGATCTCCGACAACCAGTCCTCCTAACCTCCTTTCTCTCAGAATCGCTCTCGAATCGTTCTCATCCCATTTCTTATCAACTTCTCATCTCCTTCTCATCAGCCTTTCACCTCTTTCTAGTAGGCTACTGCCACAAAAGAGGTGGAATGTGCGAAGGCCTGAGCGTTCTGAGAGCTGCACGGGTAGCGGATGGGCTCTGTCTATAGAGGAGGAAGATACGATGCGAATCCTGCTGGTGGAAGACGATGAGCGAATTGCCAGCTTCATGAAACGTGGACTTGCAGCAGAAGCCTATGAGGTGGACCTCGCATCGGAAAAGACCCAAGCCCTCGTTCTGGCCGAAACCGTTACCTACGACATCATCATCTTGGATATCTTTCTCGGGGCAGACGACGGAATGGAGATCTGCCGGACCCTTCGCCGGCGATCTGTGGGAACCCCCATTGTAATCATGACGGCCAAGGATTCCGCAGTGACTAGACAGGCAAGCAAAGAAGCCGGCGCCGACGCGTTTCTTCCAAAGCCATTCCCATTTGAAGACCTCTTAGCGACGATCACGAGCCTGCATGAATCATATAGGTCGTTGAATTCCGAACAGAATTGGTCGGTGGATCCTGTGCCGGGAAAAGTATGAGGCCATGCGTTTACGTTTTCCCGCGAATCTCGTCCAATGAGCCATGAGTCAGGATACAGCGGGAACGAAGCATAACGGATGTTCAGACTTTCATTTGAGCGGGCCCTGTGAGTCCCGACAGGATAAAGGAGCCGGTATGAAGAAGCTTCTCATCTATTCCCACGACACCTTCGGCCTCGGCAATATCCGACGCATCATGAATATTGCCACCTATCTGCACCGGGCCGTTCCGGACCTCTCCATCCTCATCGTGACCGGATCTCCCATGATCCAGAGCTTTCGCATCCCCAAGGGAATCGATTACATCAAGCTCCCCTGTCTCAGCCGGACGGAGCGCGAGGGGTACTCAGCGAAATATCTCGATTCGAAAATCGAAGAGGTGATTCAACTGAGGTCCGATCTGATCCTCTCGGCAATACTCAATTTCGAGCCGGATGTCATGCTCGTCGACAAGAAGCCCTACGGGGTCAAGCATGAACTGCGAAAGGCGCTGAACTTTGCAAAGACCTATATGCCTAAAACTAAAACCGTCTTACTTCTTCGGGACATCCTCGACGCGCCGGCATCGACGACCAAGGTGTGGGAGGACAACGGCTATTACGAGGCGGTGCAGTCCGCCTACGATCTTGTGCTCGTGTTGGGAACGCCGGAGATCTTCGATCCCCGGGTTGAATATAACTTCCCGATTACAGCCTCTGAAAAGGTCGAGTTCTGCGGGTACATCCAGCCGCAGTTTCTCATCAGGGACCGAGACACCGTCAGAAGAGAGCTGCAAATCAAGAGCTCTGAGCGTCTGGTTTTGGTGACACCGGGCGGCGGAGAAGACGGGCATGCATTGATACAGACCTATGTCCAGGCCTTGCAACTGATGCCGACCGGGGCGCGTATCCGGAGCCTGATCGTCACAGGGCCGGAGATGTCGGAATCGCAGCGAATGCTCTTAAACCGGTCAGCCCTGCAGTTTCCTGGCGTTCGAATGCTCGAATTCACGAATGACCTGCCGAGCTACATGAACGCCTCCGATCTGGTGGTGTCGATGGGAGGCTATAACACGGTCTGTGAAATCCTCAGCTTGAAAAAACGCGCGATTATCATTCCCCGCGTCAGGCCGGTCGAAGAACAATGGATCAGGGCAGAACGGATGGCCCGCTTGGGTCTCCTGGCCACCATTCACCCGGACTCACTGACTCCCCAGGACCTGCTCCGCACAGTTCTCGTCGAACTCGATTCTGACTTGCCTTTGCGCCCAACGCTGGATTTGGCCGCGCTTCCCACGCTCACGAACCATGTCATGATGTTGCTCAACGGCACATACGAACCGGCGCATCTTGAATCCATCACTCACTGAAGGCTGGCTACGGAATGAAGGCGAAACGGCAGATGGTGGCCTATCTTCTAAAGACCTACCCGAAGGTCTCGGAGAATTTTATCCTTCAGGAAATCCTCGATCTTGAAGCGCTCGGGCTTAGTCTAGAACTATTTTCTCTCCAGCGCCCGACCGATGCAATCATGCCCAGCCTGGCCAAGCAAGTCCTGGCTCCTGTGACCTATCTTCCGAAATCCATGGGGGAACGACAAGGCCGTCCACTGATGGCCCACCTCCGGCTGTTCACCAGATACCCGCTGCGATATATGGATACGTTCCGATTTCTGCGGCAACGACTGGAAGGGCCGTCATGGTCGGAGTTTATCCAAGGCGGCTGTCTGGCCTGGCTTCTCTTAAAGTCAGGCATTCGCCATCTGCACGCGCATTTCGCTACTGAGCCGGCCGGGACGGCTGAACTGGTCCACCGTTTCACGGGGATTCCGTACAGCCTGACCTGCCATGCGAAGGACATCTTTCTTTCCTCTCCCGAGGGGCTCCGCCGGAAGATGCATCGCGCCAAGTTTGTCGTGACCTGCACAGAGGCGAACCGTTTGCATCTTCAAAGCATTGCCGGCAACGGCACACCGATCCACCGCCTCTACCATGGATTGAACCTGGCGCGGTTCGATGGATTGCGAAAGACCGAATCCTCCGCTGGCACGAGCCTCCCCACAATCCTTAGCGTAGGCCGATTTCGTGAGAAGAAGGGCTTTCTGACGCTGATTCACGCCTGCCGGATCTTGGTAGACGCGGGGCATCGGTTCCGCTGCCAGATCGTCGGCTATGGGCCACTCCAGCCGGAGATGGAGGAACTGATCCGTACGCTTGGCCTAGGCGAAACCCTGTCGTTGTGCGGGAAGAAGACTTTAGAGGAAGTCGTGGACCTCTACCGCCACGCAAGCATCTTTGCCCTGCCCTGCCGGGTCGCGGATGACGGGGATCGCGACGGTATTCCGAACGTGTTCATGGAAGCGATGGCGATGGGGCTTCCGGTCGTATCGACCGACGTATCGGGGATTCCCGAACTGATCCACCACAATCGAAACGGTCTCCTCGTTCCACAACAAGACGCCGAATCATTGGCCAAGGCACTGGGCCGTCTGATCGAGAATCCTGAACTGAGATACCGACTCGGCCGGGCTGGGCGGAAAACCATCGTGAAGAATTTTGTCTCTGAGCAGTCGAGTCGACGCCTCAAAGAGCTGTTCTCCGAGCATATGCAGGCCCAGCCGGCGAGGGTCGAATCCCACGAGTCTCTGACCACCGTACCTGCCTGGCGTGAGCCAGAACTGGCTGATGCGACACCTCGTGAAGGACGGGGAACGATCGGATACATTTTGAAAGGCTTTCCCCGCAACTCAGAATCCTTTATCACAAACGAGATCTATCTCTTGGAACGGATGGGGCTCAGACTTCGCCTGTTCTCAGCCTTTCAAGGCGACAGCGCCGCCACCGGGTCTCGTGTCCAGGCTATCGCATCCCCGTTGACTTACCTCCCCGAATCCGACGAGGCCAAGGACGGCGGGTTCATTCCCTGGTTGTTCTCAAACTTCCCAAGATATCTTCCCAGCCACCTTCAAATGCTTCGGATCGCCCCTCGCCGATATCTTCGGACCCTGTTCGAGGCGCTGCGGCTGAGTTTCCGTTGCCGGTCGGGAGCCTTTTTGTGGCCCAAGAAAGTCTTTTACAAAGATTTCCTCCGTTCAGGCTTCATCGCCTGCCAGGTCAACGAGGCTGGTGACATCCGCCACCTTCATGCGCATTTCTGCCACGGCTCGACCACCATGGCCATGTTCGCCGGCATGCTGACCGGTCTTCCGTTCAGCTTCACGGCCCATGCCAAGGACATCTATCTCCCGAAACTGAACCCTGGCGACCTCCTACAGATTAAAATGCGACGGGCTCAGTTTGTCGCGACCTGCACCGGCGCCAACAAACAGTATTTGGAGGAGGCCTGTCCTGACGGGGCGCCTGTCCATACGATCTACCATGGTGTCGATACAACCAGGTTTCACCCCTCACCGGACGGAGAGCCTGAACTACCTGTGATCCTTTCTATCGGGCGGTTCGTCGAGAAAAAAGGGTTCCCCTTCCTGGTGCAGGCCTGCCGGATCGGAGAGCCTGAACTACCTGTGATCCTTTCTATCGGGCGGTTCGTCGAGAAAAAAGGGTTCCCCTTCCTGGTGCAGGCCTGCCGGATTCTGAAAGACCACGGGCATCGGTTTCAGTGCCGGATTGTGGGCGAACCGGATGAGCAAACCCAAATTGTACAGCAACTGATCCACGAGTTGTCGCTTGAGGACAGTGTTGTCATTGAGCCAGGCGTGACCCAGGACGAATTACGAGCCCTGTATCGGCAGGCCACCATGTTTGTCCTGCCTTGTCAGATCGTCAACAACGGGGATCGTGACGGCATCCCGAATGTGCTGGCCGAAGCCATGGCCACGGGCCTTCCGGTCGTCTCGACAGACATCTCGGGAATTCCAGAATTGGTCGTTCACCGTGACAACGGCCTATTGGTCTCGCAACGAGACGTACATGCCCTCGCCAAAGCGATGGAAGAGCTGTTGACCGACGCCCAACTGCGACAGAGATTAGGCCAAGCAGGACGAGACACGATCGGCCGCATCTTCGACTCAGCAACGACCACGAGACAGCTTCACTCGCTATTCGAATCGCCGGTCTGCGCCACAACGGCTATACAGAAGGAATCTCATGCCACTTGCTGCTGATCAACAGGTCGTTTCCACGACTGCTGGGTACGGACGCCTGTTCCGCGCTCCATACGATACCTGGACGCCGTGGCAGATCCTGCGTCATTTCCAAACGAGGACGTCTATCCACTATTTCCCCGTTGTGGATGCGGTCGAAACCGCAAGGGAGAAGATCGAGAATATCCTCGACGATCGCTTTGAGTTCAATCGGGAATTCCATACCCTGCCGTCGCCGATCCGATGGACCCTGAATCCCAGTCATGATCGTGAATGGCTGATACTTCTTCACAAGTTTTACTATTCCGTCGGGCAGGGGATGGCCTACCACGAGACCAAGGAGCCCTGCTATGCGGAAAAGTGGGTCGAGCTCACATCCTCGTGGATCGATACCGTTCCGCTCGATTTCCTGCCCAGCGACGTAGCAGGGCGGCGCATCCAAAATTGGATATTCGCCCACTACTACTTTGTGACGCTCCACCAATCAGTCGGCATTGGCCCCAAGTTCTATGTTCGGTTCCTCGAATCGCTGCATGATCAAATTTGTTATCTGCGCGAACACCTCACGCCGGCGAGAAACCATCGTACCCTGGAGCTCTGTGCAATTTTTCTAGCTGCTGTAGTGTTTCCGGAATTCGCCGAGGCAGAGGACTGGCTGGCGTTTTCTACAGAGGAGCTGTCGAACAATATTCAAACCGACTTCCTACCGGACGGAGTCCATTGCGAACTGTCCACCGATTACCATCATCTCGTCCTCAAAAATTACCTCTGGATCCGCAAACTGGCCCAGATGAATCAGATCGACATGCCCAGCTCAATGGACGAGGGAATCAAGAAGGCGCTTGAGTTCTCCGTCTATTCGCACAGACCTGACGGAACCATTCCATCCCTGAGCGATGGAGACAGCCGAAACTTCCTCGACCTCCTGGAGCAGGGCTACGAACTCTACGGAAGCGAACACCTCAAGTATGTATCGTCCCAAGGAAAGACCGGATCGCCTCCCAAAGACCGATCTCGCGGATTTGCCGCCAGCGGGTATTACGCCCTCCGGAGTGGCTGGGGCGATCAGGGCTCATCGTTTCAAGATGAGCGGTATCTGATCTTCGACTGTGGCCCTCTCGGCGCAGGAAACCATGGGCATCTCGATCTCTTAAGTTTCGAGATGGCCGCCTATGGCAAGCCCTTGATCATCGACCCGGGCCGCTATACCTACGACGAATCGGGGGAGACCAATTGGCGAGCGCTCTTCCGGGGAACTTCCTACCACAATACCGTGCTCATAGACGGCAAGAATCAAACGAGGTACGAGTGGAAGAAGAACCGATTCAAGATCACTGGGCCAGAACCGGAACGGGAATTGAAGGCTTTTGTCAGCCACGAAGGACTCGATTACGTGCACGGGGTCGCCCGGAGTCACGAATACCCGGTCGTGCACGAACGGAAGATCGCGTTCGTCAATGGGGAATACTGGGTGATTGTCGACCTCATGAAAGCCACCGAGCCCCATGAGTACGACCTGTTGTTCCACCTCTCGCCCTCGGCGCAGGATCGGGTCTCAGTCAGGGTGTCGGACGATACGCTGTCGATCCATACGCCACGGCTCATTCTCGCGCAGCCTTTCATCCCGAACGTGCGCCCGTCCATCCAGGGAGGTTTTGTGTCCACCTCCTACGGTGAAAAACATCATGCCCCAATCGTGCGACTGACTCAGCGAGCTTCAAGCGCTTGCTTCCTCACCGTCCTGTATCCGTATAAAGATAAAGGAAACAAACCGAATATCTCCGTTGAGACGCCTGAATTCGACGGACCCCCGCAGACACTCCTCTTCGGCGAACGGGCGGCTGTTCGAATCACGATTGCACGAAATGGGGAATGGTATCGCGACGATCTTCTGTTCACAGATCAGGCCGCCTCGCACAGCGAAATTCCTAATTGGCCCTTCTCAAGTCATGTGCGCGTTTCGAGGACAGACCGTAACAGCCGTCATCTCTTTCGGTATCAGGCCTGAATCATGATGAACCATGCTGTCATCAACGGGACCTCCGCTCCCCGACATTCTGAGATACTTGCGTGCCACGAGATCCCGACGGATGCCCTGCTCCCCTACCTTTCGGTGATCCTGGACCAGTCGGCGATGAAAGACCGGCTGCAGAAACAGATGTTCGAATCCGCACAGGAGCGGGAGCGTTTCCTCATACAAGGCTGCGAGATTGATCGAGTCCGCTATAAGCCGGAGTCTTCCTGCATGGTTACCTATCGTCTCAAAATCGAGGACAAGGCGACCGGAGAAACAGGAGAACAAGTCCTCTGTGGCCGCGCGTACCCCAAAGGCCTCTCCCCGTCTCAATGGGAAAAAGGCAGGATGCGTCCTTTGGTTCAACCACGGTTCGGGCAGCCCCTGCTCTATCTGCCAGATCTGGAGCTGGTGCTCTGGAGTTTTCCCAACGACCGGAAGATGACGACGCTGCCCACGGCGATTGAGCCGGCGCGCTTTACATCCGTGATTTTACCGACATTGCTCGCCTCGCATCTGGGACAGGGGTGGCAAATCCTGGGTACGGGATCCCAGGTCGTGCACTACGTCGGAGAGCATACCTGCACGGTGAAGATGTCGGTAGACCTCTCGCACCCCCTTAAGAACGGACTTCAGACTATAATCCTCTTTGGCAAGACCTACTATAACGAGGAGGGCGCTGAGACCGATCGGGTCATGCGACAACTCTGGGACAGTGAGGCCAGACGCAGCGGACGGCTGGCGCTGGCCAAGCCCCTTGGGTACGACACCCAGGCCAGGACACTGTGGCAATTGGCTGTTCCAGGAATCACGCTGGAGACTTGCGACATCGACCGTCCGGAATTCCTTTCCTTCCTGAGGGAAGCGGCAGGAGCTGTCGGTGCGCTACACCAAACGTCAGTGTCAGGAGCACGCTCCGTCACATCGGCTGATCTCATTTCGAATCTCAAGTCGGTCGCCTCCATCTTGATCCGCTACCGGCCAACATGTAGCCCGGCTCTTCTCCCCCTTGTGAATCGGTTGATCGCCCAAGCCGACATGATTCTTGCCCATCAGAGCGCAACTCTCCACGGGGACCTCCACTTGAAAAATTTCTTGGTCGACGATGCTCGTGTGACGCTGATCGATTTGGACAACGTCTGCACCGGTTCTCCCTATCTCGACCTGGGAAGCCTGATTGCCGGATTGCACACTTACCGTATTCTCCACGAAGATTCCGAGGAGACTGTTCCTCAATTGGCCGAGGCCTTCCTTCAAACCTATGAAACCCACGTGTCATGGCCGGTCCATCGCGACCTCGTCAACTGGCATACGGCGGTGGCGCTCATTACCGAGCGCGCCTATCGCTGCGTGACGCGTCTCAAGGAAGGGAGGCCTGCCATGATTGAAGAACTGATTGCCCTGGCTGGAAGGCTTTCCCAAGCCGCCGCCTCTCGCGCACAAGGTACGGAGCTATGAACGGGACAGCGACCGCCATATATGCCCATGACCGACTCGGATCGATCCGACCGACGACGATCTACCTGGTCCGCCATGGAGAGAGCGAATTGAACCGGGACAAACGGATTTCAGGCCAACTTGATCCACCGCTTTCACTCGAAGGGGTGCAGGAAAGTTTGGCTCTGGCGGATCAGCTTCAGGGGGTCCGGGTGACTGCCATCTACACCAGCGCACTCATCCGGGCAGTCGAGACGGCCCGACCGACAGCCGATGCTCAGGGCCTCCCCATCCATACCAGAGGAGCCCTGAATGAACTGCACCTGGGAATACTCCAAGGGCGTCATCGCGATGAGCGTGACCCGGAGGCTCAAGCCCTGTGGGAAGAGCGCAAGAAGGACAAGATCCACTATCGAGTGCCGGGAGGGGAAACATTTGCTGAACTGGCCGAGCGGGTCATCGGCTGCCTCGACGAAATTCTCGCGGCAGAGGCAGGCGGCACGATATTGATTGTGGGGCACCGGACCACGAATCGAGCGCTATTCGGCGCCCTCCTGAATTGGCCTAAGGAGCAATGGCTAAGCCTCAACTTTAGGCACAAGTACCTCTATGAAATTACGACAGGAGCCCAGCCGCAACTGGCCACCATCCGGTTGAACGGAAGTCACGCAGGAGAGAGAAGCGCAGCGCTCAAGCTATAGCGCCGAGAGAAGATGTTTTCCATGGATAATCTAACCCAATTTGCCGACCCCTCTGCGATGAAGGCCCTGCTCACGGAGCGCCTTCCTCTGCTTTGTTCAGACGGCAGAACGATCACGAGTTGCCTCGTTCAGCATGTGCGGTATTCCCCGAAGAAAAAGTCCGAGAATGAAAGCCTGGCCGCCTGCTACCACCTCGGAGTCAGAAGCAGAAACTCCCCACACGAGCGGCTCGTGATCCTGTACGGCAAAGCATTTCGAAACGGAGGAAGCCAGAGAGAACTCGACACCATGGCCGGTCACAGAATCGGCGCCCAAGCTTCCCCCAGCATGCCGCTCCACTTCTGCGATCTCGATCTGCTGCTGTGGGTCTTCCCGGCAGATCCGGCGATCCCGCATCTGCCGAAAGTAAGTGATCCGGAGCAAGTCAAGGCGCATCTGCCCTATTCATCCCTTCCGAAGGGTCTTGATGGGACGGGCGACATCAGGTCGGTCGAAGTGTCGGTCGTAAACTATCGCCCCGAGATACGGTGCACGACCAAGTACGATCTCAGCTGGGGAACGGCAGATCAGCCTCAGCCACTTACCATCTTCGGCAAGACGTTTCGAAGCGGGGAAGGACGCGATGTCTTCGCGAGGAGTGAATACTTGTGGAATCGTTGTGCCGGAGTAGAAGAACACGTGCTCTTCGCGCAACCACTCGGATATATGCCTGCGGTTCAGACTCTGTGGCAACTCGGCGTCGAAGGGATTCCGCTCTGTCGTGCGATCGGGGAAGGCAATGGCGATTCTTATCTTCGGACGGTCGCCAAGGGATTGGCCATGATTCATAACAGTGACTTGGCTGGTCTCCCGAAATGGACTCTGGACGAGCACCTCGCTGAAGTCGATAAGAAAATCGAGAAACTACGCAGGGTGGCCCCCTCACTGGTGGAAGAGCTGGACCTCCTCGCACAGCGGATCCACCGCGACGCCCCGAACCCCTCCGATATCCCCCTGCGACCGATATATTGGGATTTCCATGTCGATCAGCTCTTGGCCCAAAAGGAAAAGGTCGCCTTCTTCGATTTTGACGAGCTTGTTATGGGAGATCCATTGCAGGATATTGCCAATTTTGTCGTGGACTTACAGTTCCGTGACGTGAGCCGGACTTTAGCTCGACGGATGGTGAAGTCGTTGTACGACTCCTACCGTTCTCAGGTGAAGTGGGAAGTTCCGATCGATCGCATCAGATGGCACGCGAGGGTTCAGTTCATCAATAAGGCCTATCGAGCTTACATTCAACAGCCTCCTGATATCAAAGAGACTGTTAAGGGAATCATCCATATGGCAGCCCAAGAGACGATATTAGACTGGATCGACAACGAGCGGCTGATCGAGGAGATGCCACGATGAAGAAGCGGGTGCTCATATATTGCCAGCATGTTCTAGGGATGGGGCATCTCGTGAGAAGCCTGGAAATTGTTCGGGCGTTAAAGGACTGGGACGTCACGTTTCTAAACGGCGGCGATCTCTGCCCCGGCATGGAATTCCCCTCTCAGACGGAGGTGGTGAATCTCCCGCCGATCAAGTCGGAATCGGACTTCAAGACCATCCTGGCTTCAGAGAACGGTCAGGACTTGGAGACAGTGAAACGGGCGCGGGCGCGGCAACTCCAGACAGAGTTTTCCCGCATCAAGCCCGACGTCTTTCTCATCGAGATGTTCCCGTTTGGACGCAAACATTTTGCGTACGAACTGGTGCCGGTTTTAGAACAGATCCGGCGCAACAAGATGCCGACATCCGTGGTCTGCAGTCTTCGCGACATCCTGGTCAACAATAAGCGGAATCAGACGCAGCATAACGAACGGGCGATCACGCTCATGAACCGATACTTCGACCTGCTCCTGGTCCACGCAGACCCGCGATTCCAGACCCTCAATGAAACGTTTCCACAGGTCCGGGAGCTTCTGTGCGACATCAGATATACGGGTTTCGTCTCGCAACCTGCTCCTCAGGCTCTCGAAGTGCCGTCCGATCTCCAGGCCTCAGGCCAGCCCACGATCCTTGTGAGCATCGGGGGAGGCAGGGTCGGCTATGAACTGGTGGAATGCGCCTTACAGGCATCAGCGCAGCTTCAAGCAGGCTTCCCGCACCGCATGATGATCTTGACGGGGCCCTATATGCCGGAGGAACAGTTTCAACTGCTCCTCACGTCGGCAGTGGTGCATGAGCAGGTTACGATCCTGCGATACACCCCAAATTTTCTCTCTTACTTACGGGAGGCCTCCCTCTCAGTCAGCATGGCAGGCTACAACACCTGCATGAATTTGCTGGCCACAGGCACCAAGGCCCTGGTCGTCCCCTTTACCGGTGGAGGGAATACCGAGCAAACCCTCCGCGCAGAAAAGCTGGCTCAACTCGGGGTCGTCGGCGTGGTCAGCCCATCACAGTTGCGACCCGACTACTTGGCGGAACGAATAATTCAGGCTCTCCGAACTCCGCCCCAGACACCAACACTGTCCCTCGATCAAGATGGCGCCATGAAGACCGATGCCTGCCTACAAGAATTGGTGGCAAGGAAGCAGCCTCTATCGGGTAACATGGCCTCTGCTTCATTGCCCATTCAAAATGGGAACCACCAAATCCCTTGGCAAAAGGAATTGAGGGAAAACCTCGAGTTACTTCAGGCTGAGGGCAAGGAAGTCCGGATCTTCTTCCGAGACGACGACATCGACGAGGACGAGGAGACCCTCATACGGCTGCTCGACCTGTTCCTGTCCCACGGGGCGCCGCTCAACCTGGCGATCATACCCGATCTCCTCTCGGACGCCACCGTGAGACAGCTCCTCATGAGAGAACTATGGATTCCGGAATCCCTCGGGCTGATTCAGCACGGCTGGAGACACACCAACCATGAGCAAGAAGGGCGGAAATGCGAGTTTGGAATCAGCCGCTCGCTGGCCGATAAGTTCAACGATATCGCGCGCGGAAAATCCCGGCTGGAGAAAGCCTTCGGTCCACGATTCTATCCCGCCTTCACACCCCCCTGGAATCGTTGCACAGAGGATACCTTCGGCGTATTGGATGAGCTCGGATTTGTCGTATTCTCCAAGGATCAGGGGAAGGAGCCTGTCCGAGGCCATCGATTCCAGGAAATTTCCACCACACTCGATCTGTATCGCTGGAAAGATGGGGCCACGCTCAAACCTGCCGATGAGATCGTGCCGGCGCTCATCAGCCAAATGCGGGAACTCGACCGGGTCGGAATTCTCTTGCATCATAAAGTCATGGACGACACGGCATTCACATTTCTCGACCAACTGCTGAAAGAGCTGCGGCATTGCCCCCAGGTACGGTTCCACACACTCAAAACCCTCATGCAACAGGTCGAGGCAGCGCAATCGGTTTCATGGTCGTAGACATGATGAACTTACGACGCCAGAGCCGATTCAAAGAGATCGTTCTCAATCACCTATTGAAGATGAAGGGGCGCCTTTGCTTGGCGGCCCTGTGCCTTGTCGGGTACGTCGCCATCGATTTGCTGAAGCCCTGGCCCCTCAAATTCCTGTTCGACTACGTGTTGCTGCAGCAGCCGCTCCCGTCTTTCCTGTCTAGTCTTCAAGGAACGCTCCAAGACGGCCTGCTGTTGCCGCTCGGCATTGTCGCCGGTTCTATTATCTGCATTAGCGCCCTGAGCGGCGTCTTTTCGTATGGACAGTTGTATCTGACGTCGAAAGTCGGCTTCCTGCTCAGCGCCACACTCCGGAATGAACTGTTCTCCCGCTTGCAGCGCTTGTCTCTATCCTTTCACCATCAAACCAAATCCGGCGAACTGCTCACCAACGTATCGAGCGACACGGCTGCGCTCCGGGATGTCTTCGCCGACTGGGCGCTGACGATGGCCGGTCATGGCCTGATGCTTTTCGGCATGATGGTGATCATGTTTGTGTTGAACTGGAAATTGGCCCTTGTCGCCATGGTGACCCTGCCGATGATGGGCGCCCTCCTCTTCGTCCTGATCCGGAAGGTCAAGGCCACCGCCCAGAAACAGCGGAAACACGAAGGGGCAATAGCCTCTCACGTGAATGAAGTCTTGGGGGCCATCTCCCTCGTCCAGGCATTCGGCAGGGAAGAACATGAAGAATCGCGGCTTCAGAAATACAGCGACCACCACGTAGAACAAGGTATTCACACGGCGAGACTCACCGCCTCTGTCTCCAGAATGGTCCACATCGTGGAGGCGCTCGGAACCGCCGGGATTGTCCTCTTTGGAGGCTGGTTGGTTCTAGGAAAACAGATGACGCCGGGCGATCTACTCGTTTTTCTCTCCTATGGCCACTCTCTCTACAAACCGCTGCGGAATTTGAGCAGTCTGTCGGTCAAATTCTCCAGGGCAATGGTCAGCGCGAAACGTGTCGCGGATATCCTCGATATCGAACCGGAGATTCGCGATCTGCCTGACGCGCGACAGGCCTCGGCCTTACAGGGAGACATCGCGTTTCACCAGGTCGCCTTCGGCTACGAGCGCAACACAAACGTGTTGCATGGGGTATCTTTTCACATCGATGCAGGCCAAAAGGTGGCATTGGTCGGCTCCTCCGGAGCCGGAAAGTCGACGATCGTCAACCTGATCCTCCGCCTCTACGAACCTCAGAGCGGTTCCATCATGATCGATGGAATCAACAGCGCGCAGTACAAGCGTGAATCGCTCCGGCAGCACATCGGCATCGTGCTGCAAGATACGGTGTTGTTCGGCGCGAGTATCGCCGAAAACATTTCCTACGGGAAACCGGACGCGACGCGCGAGGAGATTGAACGAGCAGCGGCGCTCTCCTACGCGCACGACTTCATTGCGGCGCTGCCAGACGGCTACGACACCATTCTCGGCGAAAGGGGAAACACGCTGTCCGGGGGGCAACGGCAGCGGATCTGCCTGGCGCGCGCCATCATCAAGCAGCCCTCGATCCTCATCCTCGATGAGCCGACATCCGCCGTGGATCCGGCGTCGGCGGCGCTGATTCGCGACACAGTGGCTCGTCTCCAAACAGGCAAGACGACCCTCGTGATTGCCCATCAATTCGTTGCCATGGACCAGTTCGATCAGATTCTGGTTCTCGAGAACGGCCGCTTGGTCGAGCAAGGCACGCACCTCCAGCTCGTAGCGCGCAAAGGCCAGTATTACGCCCTGCTTGCTCACCAGGCGCGCGAGGCGCAGTGGGAAGACGCCGGTGCATCGAGTACGCTCCGTCCTGAAACTGAGGGGGAGGCAGAAACCTATGCTTAACCCGCATTATTCATGAGCATTTCTGCTGCAATCACCGATGCCTGATTCAAGCGAGACGGGCTAGAAAAGCACGATTAGGAAGAACAGGGATAACACGTCATGCAAGTCTCGCTCTTTGCACCTGTCGCGCGCCGCTTCGGCATTTCGCGACGAACTGTCATGAATAATGCTGGCTTGTGGCGCAGTTGAGCACTGTTTCGTCGAGGTCTGGGGCGCCAAATACCCACCGCCAATTTACATAAATCGCGTGACATCCTCCATGCGAATCGGCATTTTTAGGCATGCATTGTAAGGCTCGAATTCAACAAACCATATTCTTGGCCGCTTTTGCGCTGTTGTTCGCCAATACGGCGCAGGCCGCAACCAAGTCGAAATATAGGCCTGCGAACCTTTCAACGCCATCATCACCCAATGCGTCGTTAACAAAACCGCCCGTTGCAGAGCCTCTTGACCCTAATGCATCATCGAAACCCACCATACCTACCACTCCAGTTATGGAACCTTATGATCAGAATGCACTACCGAGAACCACTATACCCAATGCTCAAGCCATCGAACCTGTTGATCCGAATACACCACTGATACCCACTATACCTAATGCACAAGCTATCGAGCCTTTTGATCCGAATGCACCATTGATACCCGCCAAACCCAAGGCTCCAACTATCGAACCGTTCGATCCGAATGCACCACCGAAAGCCACGATACCCATCGGGCCCAATCTGATGTTCGGCGGTTTCGTGGAACTTCAGGCGGACACGAAACGTCGTTACGGCCTCAATGCTCAGTCTGACGATGCGACCAGCATCTTTACTCCAAAGTTTTCCCCTGCTTTTTCCTATGATCCCAACCAATACCTTCAGATCTATGCGAATCCTACAATCGAGACGCCTGTCGCCTTCGAGGAAACCGTAGACAATACTCAAACCCCGGCGGTGAAGTTGAACCTCGCCTTTTTGACGCTGAAGAATATCGTCGATGGAGCGAGGTTGCAGGTAGGAAGGCAACGTTTCATTGATAGCCGAAGATGGCTGTTTAATGAAAGTATGGACGCTGCCAGGCTGGCTTACCAATATGAAAACGTTTCCGTGGAGTTCTCGGCTAGCCGCCTCGATCTGTTTCAGCGTAATTTGTTGAACCGGGAACGAAAGGATACAGGGGAAACCTTCATCAATTATTATTCATATCTCGATTACAAGTTCGGCCAAAAAAATCATGTCGGCCTATTTGCCTTATATCAGGATGAGCAACTCTTAAATCAGAAACATCCTATTTTTTTCGGCCTGCAGTCGCAAGGGAAAATCCTCAAGCACTTAAAGTACTGGATTCAAACAGCCATCGTGCGAGGCACGGATAACAATAAACATATTCGCGGAGAGGCGATCGATGTCGGCCTGACTCAGCTCTTTGGCGGGGCCATGGAGCCGTCCATTACAGTCGGCTACGCCTATGGCACAGGGGATGGCAACCCCAACGACAATGTCGATACCTCATTCCGGCAAAGCGGGTTTCAGGGAAATTCAGATAAATTCAACGGCGTGGCACGGTTTAATTATTACGGCGAAGTACTCGACCCCAGACTCGCTAACCTCATGATCTTCACCGGTGGCGTAGGCATCAGGCCGGGAGAGAAGACATCGTTCGATTTGGTCTATCACTATTACTTACAAGACCATGCTTCTCCAACAATTAGCGGCTCCAATCTCACGACTGACCCAGCCGGACTCAGTAAACATGTCGGCAGCGGACTGGATTTTATTGCGGGCTATCAGGAAATAGCAGCCCTGCAGACCAAGTTTGTCCTCGGCTACTTTCTCCCTGGCAGTGCCTTTGCAGACACGGCCCGTGACGGTGCTTTCTTGGCCAGCATACTATTCCGCTACAGCTTCTACTAACCCGCATGATTCTTGACCGTTCGTCGCGAAATCGCGCCGTTGCGTGGCGAGACGGGCACGCGGAGCCGCGAAGGACCGACGCGTACTTGGAGCAGTACGTCGAGGGACTGAGCGGCGAGCCTGCCTGCCGACAGGCTTGTCGCAGCAGCGGAT
>NEWR02000004.1 GCA_002869885.2 Nitrospira sp. CG24C | reverse complement strand
GATACACATCGAGCAGGGCTCCACGGTCACGTAGAGGGTCGTGCCGGTCAATCGCCAAGTTCCCAATGCGGTCGCTGCGGCACGGATCGCTATCACCTCCGCATGAGCCGTGGGATCCTGCCAAAGTTCGCGATAGTTGTGTGCTTGCGCCAGTACCTGACCGTCGCGAACGATCAAGGCGGCAATCGGTACTTCGCCGACGGCAGGAGCCAGGGCTGCTTTCTCCAGGGCCATCCGCATAAACGTGAGATCCTGTGCGCGCTCGTCTTCCGGCACTATTGCCTCCTCAACTCAGGGGGCTCAAATCTTAGCATGGGGGTTCAGCGAGAAAGAAGTGACGCGCTATTGGTGGAAGGAGCGTTTTCGATACTCCGTGTGATTATCTGAAGACATCGAATAATACGCGGAGGCCTGCCTGAATCGTATAGTTCCAGCCGGGGGCAAACTCCGCACCAGTCGGGGCTTGTGTTTCCAGCGAGCCGTTCCGTAGGCCCCGAAAGACCAAGTCCATCTGGACTGTGGGGCTCTTGTACCAGCGAAAGCCGGACTGAAAAGCGGGAAACTTTTCTTCAAAAGAAAACGGATCGCCGTTGAAAATTTCTCCCAAGAACCGCACCTCGCGTGTAACCGGCGTGATCACCTCAAAACCTGCAGCCCAAAACAGTTTACTCTGGTACGTCGCTGGGCCTGCATCGTAACGTGATTTCGTGCCGAGGTTGAGATGAATGGCCAAGTTATTGTCATACGGATCAGCGTCGGCGTTCGGTGTAAACAGAAACCAACTGACATGAGCCATAGCGTAACCATCCCAATGCTGGCGATTGCCGCTGAGGGGAAACAAGGAGGCTGCCGCAACGGAGACGGAAGGAATCGCGCCGAGGGAGCGATACAAGACATACTTCGGCTGAATCAGCATGTCGAGCGGGCGCGCTTGATTGTCTTGATAGGTGAAGCCGAATCCTCCTGCAATCAGTTCGAAGCGGTCTGTGATGGCTAGGCCTTGCAATGAGCGCGCCTCTATAGCTGGCTGGTCTCCCTTCACCATCGTCATGCCGGAATACGTTTCAGCCTCAATTTGTCCCTTGTAGATAATCCTGGCATCGTCCGTAACGAAGGGGCGAACAGCGAGCGCGTCTTCCGGACAGAGGTTGACAGCAAAGGAGGCGAGCACGGTCAGCGCGCAGTATACGGGTATAGTCCAATATGGACGGGTCTTCATTACGGATCTCCCGAGCCTTTTCGCTCAGCAGGAAGGTCGCTATGACGCTCCCGTCGTGCAACGAAGAAACTTCACTGCTTTTTGGTTTGTTTGGTTGATCTGGTTTGTTTAGTTTGTTTCGTTTATTGGTTAAACCAAATCAACTAAACAAACCAGATCAACCAGACACACCGGGCTATGAGCGGCTCAAGAGGTACATCGGTTCGGTTGGTTGTGTGCGGCCACCTGAGGGCTCGAGGCTGACGCCGAAATTTTTTGCAAGCGTGAAGTTCAATACCTTTTTGACTAGGAGGTGAGTGATTTCTCCCGTATCCACGCGGAAGGTTCCGATACTCACTGGTTTGTCCTGAATGGCCCACAGCTGATAGGTCGTGCCAGGGGGGCATTCCGGTAGATTCACGGAGTAGAGCCAGACTTTTTGGGTTCGAGAATCGTACAGCAAGAATCCCGTGGCCAGTTTTGCGATGTCCGATCCGGTGAGGGAGATCGCTTTGACGTTGGGAACTCGAAGAAGTGCGGCGAATTCGTCTTGCGGAGTCTCGACGGTGCGGCTGCCGCCTCGCTGGCTTAACTGAGTACGAGTCTCTTCCAGCTCAGTCTCACGCTGGGCCAGGTACTCCTTGGTTTCAGCAACTTCGTGCGCTCGTTGCTGCAGTTCGTTACGTAATTCGGCAAGGGCTTTGGTTTGGTCGCCGACCTCACGATCTACACCGGCAAGCTTCGTCGACTTTTCCAGGAGTGCTGCTTCGAGTTGCTGAATTTTCGCTATGTCGCTGGAACGTTGTGTCCAGATGTCCCACACGAAATACCCGCCGACCGCCACGATCAAGAGCAGCCCTACGCCAAGAGCCCAGGGTAGTGCCGCAGATTGGACAGGGGCCTCAGGAGGAAAGAGGTGGTCCATCCAATCACCGGGATCCAGGCTTGACCGGGCTGGATCGTTGGGTACCGATTGAGCCGGAATCGGTTCAGGGCTTCGTTCGGCCATGATCTTGGCTTTGAGGGAGCGTGGGGGCTTGCTCGGACTCAGAGCGAGCGGGAGGAGAGCGGCGATCGACTGATAGTCCTTCAGTGTGCTGTGACAGGAAGCGCAGCCGGAGAGTAAGTGGGCTTCCAACGCCTGTCGCTCGACCCGGTCCAGCGCGCCGGCAGCATACAAGGGAACCGACTCTTCGAGTTCTTCATGCTTCATTGGGGCGAACCCTCGTTCTGCCACTGTTTGAGCGCGGCTTGGAGTTTAGTCATTCCAAGTTTGATCCTGGTCTTGACGGTCCAGAGCGGCTGGTTCAGTTGTGCGGCGATCTCGCCATACGAGAGGCCTCCGTAGTATGCGAGATCAATCGCTTGCTGCTGGGCCTGGGGTAATCCAGCCAGAGCTGCCACGACCGCACCACGCAGATCTTGATCGGCCTGCGTCCCAAGTGGGATCGGATCCGGCTCCGTTACCTGCACAGCAGTTGTGGTTTCCGGCGGGTTTATGGCGCGAGAGCCTTGCGTACCTTTGGCTCGTAGCCGGTCGATGGCTCGACTTTTGGTGAGGGTGACCAACCATGCGTCCGGGGTTCCACGTCCGACATCATAGCGGGAGACCTTCCGCCAGATTTCCAAGTAGACATCCTGCAAGAGATCCGCCGCTTCCTCGTGGTTCCCCAAGATCCTGACTGCCAACGAAAACAACAGCACACTCGAATGGTCATAGAGCTGGCTGAAGGCCTGCTGATCTCCTTTGACCACACGTGACAGCAAGGCTGCATCGATTGTCGAGGAGGCTTGTTGTAAAGCTTTGTCCATAACGCGAGCGGGTTGTGACGGAAAGTTGGAGTTACCTCATGTCCGCCACGACTATAGCATCCTACGGATAGAACGGGCAAAAGGATGTGTATTTTAGGTTGTGGTGTGAGCCAGGCGAGGGGCACGAGGCGAGAGGGAAGACATCCCTTCTGTTCGCCCCCTAGCCTCTAGCCCCGTGCCTCTCGCCTGAGCATTGGCGATTGCAGCAGGATGGCTCATGAATAATGCGGCTTAGGCCCGACAGTATCGAACGAGTAATTCGGCAGCCTCTGCTGCCCCGGTTGAAGGTGGTGGCGGCAAAGTTGCCGGTGCGGTTAAGGCTTGCCGTAAGGCCGGCTCCCAGTATCCTTGCGTGAAGTCGTCGATCGACAATTCGACGCTGCGTCCGTAGCGCTGCAGATAGTCGACCAGCGGCGGTTCATCGGCAAAATTAAATCGGCGGACGTACACGATCGGCTGTTGAAGCGCGACCGCTTCAACGACGGTGCCGTATCCAGGCTTGGTCATGATGACATCGACAGAGGCAATCAGGGTTTTAAAGGAGAATGGGAGTGCCTTCGTGGAATGAATCCGGGAATAGCCCGATGGGGCTGAGCCATCGATGAGGAAGCGATAAGGGCGCAACTGTTCCATTTGCTTCAATGGAAGGGAGGTGAGAGGAATACCGCCGAATCCCACCAAGACGAGCCGTTCGTCGGATGTCAGGTCGAGGGATAAGGCAAGCCGGTTTCGTTCAGGAGAGGCGGGGTCGGCTATCGGGCCAATATCGATCATGCTGGGGAAAGCATCGATACTGGGAGCAGGAGTGATGCGAAGGGCCATGTCGGCTTTCGTGTAGCAGCTGCGGATGTACTCAATCAACTGCTGGTGTGAATGGCTTGATGCATGACCGTACTCCTTGAGCACGAGATCCCAGGTAAAGTTTGCCAAGGCAACGGTCGGTATCTGTGCGCGAGAACCGGCCTCAATGGCGAGATAAGGCGTGTCGGCGATGATCAACGAGGGCGATGCTGCCTGCATGGAGGCGACTTCGTTGGACAGGCGCGCTTCCCAGGTTTTGTGGAAATGCCGGTGCGCCGCCCAGGTCGCGTCAATATCGATCTTGAGGGGTCCGTCTTGGATACAGCCGACGTCTTGTTGTTCGGGACTATGCTTCCACTGGATCGTCAGGCGGTCGCAGAAAAACGAGGCCGGGACCGCAGTGCGGAGGACGACGGTCAGATCTGGCACGAGGGCACCCAAAGCGTTGAGTACCGGCACCACTTGCGCCGCGTGACCGTATCCATGTCCGGAGATGGCACACCAAATTAGCGGCATCTTGGGGAAAAGGTCAAAGTTAAAAGGTAACCATTCAGGTAGATAGGCTGAAGGCTATTAAGGGATACAGGGGTAAGGGGTAAGAGGCTACCCCGACTATCCCTGTATCCCGCTACCCCCGCTGTACTCGGTTCAGCTACTGGAGAACCCCGGTTCTATCGGGGCGATGTTGTATTGCAGTTCGAGATCGAACTCATCGATTAACTCATTGGCCGTGGCAAGGCCGAGATCAGACTTCACCTCGCTGATCACAAGATCAATCGCTGCCCCGGCATGAGCTCCGTACTGCGTCATCGCCGATTCGATTCGCTGCCTGGCTTCTTCAATTTTCATGGGGTGCTCCTCGCTCAGTCTCTATCTGATTCGTTATCCCAATGTCTCCAGCCCGCATCATTCACGAAGGGTTCTACTACAACCGTCGATACGCCGCTGCGACAAGCCTGACGGCGGGCGGGCTCGCCGCTCAGTCGGTCAACATACTGCTTCGAGTATGCCTCCCTTCCTCACGGCTCCGCGCGCCCGTCTCGCTGGCGTCTCGGCGGTTTCGTCACGAACCATCGTGAATAATGCGGGCTAGCAACGCTTCCATCTCAGGGACGAGGTCTCCCCCTCCGTTCGATCGTCCGGAGCGGGCAGCGTCGATGCCGGCTTGCAGGACGGGCCTCGCTTCGTTTTTCCGCCCTAAAGAGACTAAGGCGCGTCCGAGGTGGAGATGCGACGCTACGTGGGTCGGATCCAGCTGCGTGGCGACGGTCAGGTGCTCGACCGCTTCTTCAAGATTGCCGCCTTCTTGAATGAGTTTGTTCCCGAGTCCGTAACGACCGAGAAAACCTTTTGGGTTTTTGGTGACCATCTGTCTGAACGCATCAAGATCCACATCGTCCTCCTCGTGATTGCAGGAGGCATGATACCACTGGGAAGAAGGAGAGAGCCAGGGCGATGAAGGCTGATGAAGAGTTTTGTATAGGGCTACCGAGGAGAAACGCCTAGGATCGGTTGAGAAATAGGGATTGCATGAGGAGACGAATGGCGGATTCCGACTGAGACAGTACGGATCGGGTGATCCTGGGGTTGCACATGACTGGCTAGATAAAAGGCTGAGTCCTGAATGACCTGATTGAGCAGGGACGACAGGCAAGCTTCCGTGACCTGTCCTTTCAACTGTTCGATGATTTCCTGGTTCGCGCCGAACAGGTTGTAGTGGGCCGATCCATTGGATGTGGCAGTGTATTGCTTGGTCTGCCCATCCCACCGTTCCATCTTAAGGGACATCTGGGCGCCGTAGTCGTAATTGAGAGAGATGAACGGCGCCAGTGTAAACATGGAGGCGCTGACGAGGAAGCCTCGCCAGGCAGCTTGGCCGGCATGGGGCTCGACAAGATTGTCGATCGACAAACGCACAGTGACATGAGCCTGGTTCGCCTCCGGTTGTTGGTACCCCGATTGATAATGTTGAGAGAACAGTCGTGTAGCTTCAATGGCGCCGAGCACCTGCCGCTCAAGAATTGCTGGAGGTGCGATCGATGAGCCGTTGTGGGTCACCCGTATCGTCTCAAGCAGGAGAGGCACTCGTGCATCCGTGGCGACTGTGGCGTTGGCGGACGGTGCGCTGTCTGTGGGAGTAGCCAGTTCGATCGAATGGGAGCAGGCGGTTCCCAGGCCGAGTGTCAGGGCAAGGAGGCTGCCGATCAATGGTCGTGAAAAGTTCTGGCTCATGATCTCGCCGCCTCCTGATTTAGAAAAAAAATGAGAAACCGCCAAAAGGCAAACTGGCATTGAGTCCGATGTTCGGGTAGCTCGTGCCGGCATTGGAAATATGATGAAAGCGATAGCCGACGTTGAGTGCAGCTCGGTCGGTCAGGAAATAGGAGACCCCGAAACCGGCCGTCAAGACGAAGTTGAACCAGCTGGACTCTTCCGGAATTTTTCCGGCGAGATCGGTCCAAAAGGGGCCTCCGGCAAATTCAGCATAGGGCCGGATACGGTCCAGTGCAGTGAAGCTGTATTTGATTTTCGGGGTGAAGCCGAGGCCATGCGTGAGAAACGGTTCCTGGAATTGGATGTAGACCATCTCCGCGCCGACCGAGACCTGCCCGCGATACCATTGGTCGCCCATTGGGTCAGTGATGGTGATCATCCAGGAGGGCATGAAGGCCGGGCCTTCTTGCTTGGTTGTGTGGTCCTGTGTGAGACGATGGGGGAGCATATAGCCGGCGCTGAGTCCGACTTCTTGTGTGCCGACGGTGATCGTGGGCCTGACATCTGCGGCATGCACGCCGGTCGCAGTCATGAGGAACCCAAGAACGAATGTTGTGATGATTCGAAGAAAAAATGGCATGTAACATCCACGTCAATATCCTGTCGGTCAGGTTTTGGTAAAACTTGAAGCAACAGGGTAACGTCCCAAAGGTAGCAGAGGATTGGATTCTGTCCAGAAATACACGGGGTTCGGCTTGGCGGAAAGTAAGAGAATGCTGGACAGTGGGTAGAGGCTGTTCGGAAGGCAGGGGAGCGAAGCGAGAACGCCGCTGGCGGGCTTTTTTAACAGCCTGCTAACTGGATTGTTTCAGCTTCGCAAGATAGGCCGAGTCGGTTTGAAGTTCAGGTAGCTGGTATCGCTGGTCGAGAGAAACTACTCGTTCAAGACATCGTCTGGCTGAAACAAAGTCGTGACGGGTATCATAGATTGTGGCAAGGAGTCTGAGGACTGCGGCTTCAGCAGGCTCATTGCCGAGTTTGATGTAATGTTCCGAAGCATTGTTCAGACAGCGTTCGGCTCTGGTCGGATCGCTTTGGTCGAGAAAGCACTTGCCGAGCTGGCTATAGGTTACTGCCAGTCCTTCTTCATTTCCGACGACTCTGTGATGGTCGAGGGCCTGCATGAACGACGTCACCGCCTGCTCCCACTGCCCCTCACGAGCTTCTTGCAATGCCAGATTATTGTAGAGAATGCCGAGCGCGCGATCGTCTTTCAGATCATGCAGCAGGTCTAAGGCTTCGAGATAATAGGGGCGGGCTTTTTCCGGATGGTCGGCGCCGACGTGAAGATTGCCGAGATTTACCAGCGTGTGGGCGATAGCCTCTTGATTCAGCTCCGTGCGCTGGATGCTCAGCACTTCTTTATAGCAGGCTTCCGCGCGATCGAGATCGCTCGAGAGCGCGCAGACATTCCCAAGATTGCCGAGCGAATCGGAGAGGGCGCGGCCATCCTTGGCCAGGCGATCATCTGCGACTGCCTGTTCGTAGGCGGCTCTGGCCTGTGTTAGTTGGCCGCGATGAAGAAAAATGCGCGCACGGTGTTTGTCGTCATCAGCCATCTTCAATGCCGTAAGGGGTGAGGCGTAAGGTGCAATTTAGGACAAGATATTATCGGAACGATGCCGGCTTGACGGCGATGTTCCCTTCCTCATTACGCCTAACGAATCGCACTCGTCAATCGCCACCCTTTGGCGTGTCTTTTCGAAACTCGACTTGAATCTCATCCTCTTCATCAAGCCCCAATCCATCACGAAATGAACCATAGAGTTCCGTGATGTAGGCGATGTCTTGTGCATCCTTCGCTTCATGCGAGGCGAGGAAGGCTTCACAGAGCCTCATCCCAGTTTGAAAATGATGCGCGATCGTCTCTTCCGTCACTTGCTGCCAGGTGATGAAGATACAGAAGGCTTGGAAAGAGTAGGCCTGTGGGTAATGAACGCCGAGAGCGAGCAGACCTTCATAGGCTTCGCGAGCCGTCGATCCGGCGTTAGAGGAAAAGATGCCTTCCAATTCAATTGCCGTGTCCCAGTCGGAGCCAAGCTCGGTCTCGGCTCGTTGGAATGTATCTTGTGCGGCAAGCGCAGCGTCGAATTGCATGGATGGCCTCAAATCTTGTTGAGCCAGGATACGTGGGGAGAGAGACGAAGATCAATGAGTGCTCTATGAACCTAGCAGGCTACGGAAAAACTCGGTGTATCCATAAAATACCGCTGAAATCTCACCGAATGCCGTTCCTGCCACAATACCTCAGGATGCTCAAAATGGCCGTCCAGCAAGGCCGCAGCGAGCGAAGAGGCGAGGAGGTACGGACCGCACTTCGTGGAGCCGTTCGCCCTTCCAATAGATCTTGGCGAACGGAAAAACCCCTTCAGTGTTCCGAATATCCGAGGGGTGCTCCTCAGCGTTGAGCCTCTGAGCGAAGCGAGAACGCCGCTGGCGGACTTTTTAGCATCCTGCTAGAGGTTCCCCAATATGTGTAATGATGTGCAGTACAACGATCCCGCGTTTTACTTTCCTTCCCGCGGCTCTGTAGACTGTGACTCACTATTACGATGGCTACCGAAATTCCCTTGTACCACGAACCGATTGAGGCTGTGCCGACCGATCCAATCGACCGGGTCATCCGCTATCACGTCCAGACGAAACACCATTTCAATCGCTATGCTCGTGCGCTTGGGTATCTGGATTGGGCGAACCAGCCTGATCCCTTTCGGCGGTTTGAGGGAGCACCTCTTATCGCTCTGCCGCTGTTGACGCCGGATGAAGACCCAGTATCGCCGGTTTATAACGCCATCTACCAGCATGGAGCGGTTGCCTGCCAGCCTGTCACGGTGCGCACGCTTTCAAGATTTTTTGAATTCTCCCTTGCGCTGTCGGCCTGGAAGAAGGCAGGGGAGTCGGAGTGGCCGCTGCGGAGTAATCCCTCATCCGGCAATCTGCATCCGACAGAGGGTTATGTTGTGCTGCCACAGATCGAGGGACTCGATCTCAAACCGGGGCTCTATCATTATGCTCCGAAGGAGCATGGACTGGAGTTACGCGCTGAATTTTCCATTGAACAGATCGCTCGACTGCTGGCTCCCTTTCCTTCCGGTGCATTTATTTTCGGCCTGACTTCGGTCCATTGGCGTGAGGCTTGGAAGTACGGCGAGCGGGCGTTCCGTTACTGCAACCATGATGTCGGCCATGCGATCGGTTCAGCGCGGTTCGCCGCTGCGACATTGGGCTGGAACATGGCACTGCTGGATGGCATGGAGCAAAACACTATTGCACTCCTGCTGGGGACCAGTCGGGTGGACGACTTTCAAGACGTTGAACCGGAACATCCCGATTGTTTGGCTGTGATTTGGCCTGTTGATGACGTGAGGGGTGAGGCGTTAGGGGTAAGGGGTGATGAGAAGGTAAGGGGTAAGGAGTTAGGGGTCAGTGGTAGCAGGGAAGAGATTCCACTGTTTCTCGATCCAAATGTGGTGAAGGATGTCGCTGAATGCACTTGGCATGGGAAAGCCAATCGGTTGAGTGGCGAGCATGGCGTGCATTGGGACATTATTGATAAGGTGGCGGAGGCTTCGTGGAAAGTTCAGTCTCAGCAATTGATCGCTTCATTGCAGGATTCCCAAACTCAAGAACCCCCTCACCCCTTACCCCTGACCCCTCACGCGCTCTCAGCGGGCCAAATCATTCGCCAACGCCGGAGTGCCGTGTCGTTCGACGGAAAGACGTCAATCTCATCGGCGGCATTCTTTCACATGATGGAGCTGGTGATGCCTCGTGCGGATCGGCCACAATTGGATCGGCCAATGCCCTGGGATGTCTGGCCCTACGATCCGGCGATTCACCTTTTAATATTTGTGCATCGAGTGGATGGTCTTACGCCAGGGCTCTATTTTCTAGCCCGCGATCCGAAGAAGCTCGCCTTCATTCAACAATCCATGAATCCAGAACTGAGCTGGACTCCGGTCCCGGGTTGCCAGGAGGATTTTCCGCTCTACTGGCTGCTTGAAGGGGATGCGAAGAAACTGGCCATTCAAGTAAGTTGCCATCAGGACATTGCCGGAGACAGTGCCTTCTCGTTCGGTATGCTGGCTGAGTTTGAGGGCCACTTGCGAGAAGGGGGTGCCTGGTGGTATCCACGTCTATTCTGGGAGTCCGGATTGCTAGGACAGGTGTTGTACCTGGAAGCAGAGGCAGTTGGTATCAGGGCCACAGGGATCGGCTGTTTCTTCGACGATCCCGTCCATGAGATTGTCGCGGTGAAGGGGTTGAGCTTCCAATCGCTCTATCACTTCACGATCGGTGGACCGGTTGAAGATGGACGATTGATGACATTGCCGCCGTATGGGCGTCTGAAACGTGAGGGGTAAGGCGCAAGGGGTGAGGTGTGGGTACCAAGAGTCGGTCATCCGAGCGACACACGACGAGATGAGAGAGCCGAGTTGAGAAATGTTTAAGATTAAAAAGAAGGCGGCGAAGTCGAAGTTCCCGGTTCTGTACAACATTGTCGAGGACTATTCTGAGTTCGATGCGCCGGGGAATGTGACGGTCTGTGCCATGACGCTGCAGGAAGATTTATCTGCGCATGCGAAGGTCTTGTCAGAAAGCTATGAAGTTCCACTCGAAACGATGGCTAAGCTACTGGCCGAAGGCGGGGTCTACGTGTATCCGCAGGTTGGCGGGATTTTGACACGTGGCTTGTTCGCCTGTCGGATCGATCCGACCGGGGAAGCTCCCAAACAGACCTGGACGTTGGACCTGATGCAATTTGCCGAGGCGGAGCAGTTGGCTCATGCGCGCAGCATTCCGCTCGGTGAGGTGGCGGCGATGGTCCTTCATCGAACGTTGCCGGAGGAGTTACAGGCGAAACTCGATGAGAAAAACCTGGGGATCGATTACCGCACGTTGGATCGCGCTGTGGCGAAGGGCGGCGATATCAAGTACATCGACTTTCGTAAGGACTGGTCTCCGCATTTCAAGCGACTCTGCATCATGCCGGACGGGCGTTTGGTTGAGACGGGAGGACTGGAGGAGTTTGCGCAGCTCCATGGCATCACCTCGGCGCAGGCCAAGACGTTGGTCGAGCAGGGGGGTATGCTGGAGGTGAACGGCGAGATCCTAGCTTGTCAGATTGTGAACGGTCAGCCGGCTGTGGCGCGGTTCAGCGCGAAGAACTCCATGAAAGCAAAGGAATTGGCAGCGACTAGGGGTTTGCGCATGATGGATGCACTCAGTGAGGTGGGCTACAACGATTCGCTGATGATGCGCGGGCTTACACGGAAAGAGCTCGGTGCTCGACCCTAGAAGACTGTTATTTGGTTTGTCTGGTCTGTCTGGTTTTTTAGTTTTTCGTTGAACGAAACTAACCAGACGAACCAAACCAACCAGATCAACCAGTCAGAACGGGTTACTTGGCGAGTTCTTCGTTGACGGCTTGGACGAGTTGAGCGAGGTCGAAGGGTTTTTCGAAGACGCGGCGGGCGCCGAAGAGTTTTGCAACGTCAAGGAAGTTCTTCTCCCCTTGCGCCCCGGTCATGGCGATGACCTTCGCATCGAGATATTCCCGCGTCAGTTGCAATGTGGTTTCGAGGCCGTCGGTTCCCGGCATCAGAATGTCCATGAGGACGAGATCCACCGTGTTGTTCTGGTAGAGGGTCAAGCCCTCCTGACCACCGGGGGCTTCGAGCACACGGTGGCCGGCCCTCTCAAGGACTTCCTTCAGAAGGCTGCGGATCGATTCTTCGTCGTCGATTACAAGAATAGTGGCCATAGAGTTCTGCCTAATAGCTTTTGTATCCTACCTGGCGTCGGGTTCTTCTGTCTAGAGGAAAGTTGATGGGTATGATGACGATCAAGATGATGGTGCAGACCAAATCACGTAAGACAAGATGGTGTGGATAGATCGCATTCACATGAAAAACTATCGGAAAAAATGATAGGAAGGGTTGACCGAGTCTCACGATTTTGATACAAGGGCCAGAGTTGTCCTGACAGAATGCAGTGCACCTTCTTCCGGAGCGGTTCTTTGCAGCATCCAGATTCTTGGTCTTGGACTCGTCGGTCTTTTTTGAAAACGTCTGTTGTCGGGCTTCTGTTGCTCGGTGGCAAACTGCTGTATCCCTCAGCCGCGCGCGCGAACGACCTTCCTGACGGTGAACTCACCTTCTTCAATGTGCATACCGACGAACGGCTGCGAGTCCGCTATCGTGATGACGCAGGGAATTATGACCTGACGGCGCTGGACGAGGTGAATCACATTCTGCGTTGCCATCACACAGGAGAAGTCGCCGCCATCGATGTGCGAATGTTGGAGCACGTCAATCTCGTGCACAAAGCGGTCTATAGCACTGAAGATATCCACGTAATTTCCGGTTATCGGTCTCCGGGATACAATGCGCAGCTTGTGAAGCGAAGCCGGCGAGTCGCGCAGCACAGCCTACATATCGAGGGACAGGCACTCGATTTCTATATTCCCGGTATCGAGATTCGCGAACTTCGGCATGCCGCATTGAAGTTGCAGTACGGTGGAGTCGGGGTTTATCCGCGTAAGAAGTTCATCCATCTCGATTGCGGCCCCTTCCGGACCTGGTAGCTCCCTTCCAGCATCTCCGTATAATTTATCGAGGCAGCGTGAAGCTTCGGTAGTCTGCAACTGCGCCCAACGAGATAACTCTCCTACAGGATGCTCAAAAAGCCTGTTCAGCAAGGCCGCAGCGAGTGAAGATCCGAGGCGTAGCATTCCCACCCACCCAACCCCGAGCTGTCTGAACAGCTCTTTTCCCGGTCGCGGTACGTTGAGAGTCTGAACGATGCGAGAACGCCGCTTGGTGAAAGTTGCGTCTTGGCGCACCTGGGTGGGCGGGTGAGAACAGAGGATTTTTCAGCATCCTGCGGAATCAGATCCGCTTGAGGAACAACACCGACAAAGGCGGGAGTGTAAGTGCGAGCGAATGGGGCATGCCATGAGAAGGGAGGGCGCTTGTACGGAGCCCTCCCAAGTTTCCCACGTTGCTTCCCCCGTAGGTTGAGGCATCGCTATTCAACAGTTCGCGATAGTGGCCTTCGGTAGGCACGCCGACTCGATAGTTGTAGCGGGGAACAGGGGTGAAGTTACACAAGCATAATATCTGATTATTCTGATCCTTGGCCTTTCGCAGGAAGGCGATCACGGAGTGGGTTGCATCGCAAAAATCGATCCATTGGAAACCGGTCCAGTCGTGATCGAGTTCGTGCAGAGCCGGCTCTTGGCTGTAGAGCCGGTTCAAGTCTCGTGCGAGCCGTTGAAGCCCCGCGTGCCGATCGAAATTGCAGAGATGCCATTGCAGGCTGGTGTCGTGGTTCCACTCGCTCCACTGTCCGAACTCGCCACCCATGAACAGCATTTTCTTGCCGGGATGCCCATACATGAAGGCATAGAGGGTTCGGAGGTTGGCAAAGCGTTGCCAGTCATCGCCTGGCATCTTATCGAGCAGCGACTGTTTTCCGTGGACCACTTCATCGTGCGAGAGCACGAGAACGAAGTTTTCATTGAACGCATAGAGAAGGCCAAACGTAATTTTATTCTGGTGAAAGCGACGGTGGACAGGATCTTGGCGAAAATATTCCAGTATGTCGTGCATCCAGCCCATGTTCCACTTGAACGTGAAGCCCAGTCCTCCGGTATAGGTGGGGCGTGAGACTCCGGACCAGGACGTAGACTCTTCGGCGATGGTTATTGCCCCAGGGAAGTCACGGTGAACCAGGACGTTCAAGTCTTTCAGTAGCGTGACGGCGCCGATGTTTTCGTGTCCGCCGAACCGATTGGGAATCCATTCTCCTTCTTTCCGTCCGTAATCGAGATAGAGCATCGAAGCGACGGCATCCACACGCAAGCCGTCGATATGGTAGCGATCCAGCCAAAAGAGCGCGCTGTTCAGCAGGAAATTCCGAACCTCCAGACGATCGTAATTGAAAATGCGGCTGTGCCAGTCCGGATGATAGCCGAGCCGGGGGTCGGCATGGTCGTAGAGATGCGTGCCGTCGAATTGGGCGAGCCCATGCGGATCGTCTGGAAAGTGGGCGGGGGCCCAGTCCATCAGCACACCGATTCCTGCCTGATGTGCCGTATCGACAAAGGCCATGAAATCTTCCGGAGACCCGTATCTGCCAGTGACTGCAAAATAGCCGGTGGTTTGATAGCCCCAAGATCCATCGAACGGGTGCTCTGTAATTGGCATCAGTTCAACATGGGTATAGCGCATATTCTTCACGTAGGGGATGAGCTTTTCTGCAAGCTCTGAGTAGGTCAGCCAACGATTTCCTTCCTCGGGGATACGCATCCAAGATCCAAGATGAACCTCGTAAATTGAGAGGGGCTGGGCAAGCGGGTTTTGCTGTGCCCTCGCCGTCATCCAGGACTGGTCCTTCCAAGAATAGGGAGTGCCTGTGTGAACGATCGAGGCGGTCTTGGGGCGTAGTTCGGATGCGACTGCATAGGGATCGGCTTTCAGGAGCGGGGCGTCATGATGGCGCGACCGGACCTCATATTTATAGAGCGTGCCGTCTATCAGTTCGGGAATGAAGAGTTCCCAGAGGCCGGTTGCTCCGCGGTTTGTCATGGGATGGCGTCGGCCATCCCACTGGTTGAAGTCACCTACGACACTCACTCGTGCGGCGTTTGGCGCCCAGACAACAAAATGGACCCCGGCGACACCTGCCACTGTCCGGAGATGGGCGCCCATCGTCTCGTACGCTTTAAAGAAGGTTCCTTCGGCGAAAAGATGCAATTCAAAGTCGGTGAGAAGAGGGGCGAATGCATAGGGATCATGCCGCTCCGATACCCGCCCGGCGTAGTCGGTTACGCAGAGACGGTAGGGGCTGGTTCCCAGTGGCCCTGGTACAGTCGCTTCGAACAGACCATCTTTATGGATGCGCCTCATGGGAATGGGCTGCGGACTTTGCGTCTTGAGTAGTAGCGCAACCTCGTTGGCTTCCGGCAGGAAGCACCGAATCGAAACGGTAGGGGAGTTGCCCTGGGTCGTTGGATGGGCGCCGAGAATCGCAAGGGGATCCCAGTGATGGCCCTGGATAAGTTGTTCGAGTTGATCGAGCGACAAGCCTGACATGCGGTGGATCTCCTCAGTTCCTAGCCCGCAAGATTCACGAAGGCTTCTACTGCAATCGCCGATACGCCGCTACGACAAGCCTGGCGGCGGGCGGGCTCGCCGCTCAGTCGGTCAACATACTGTTTCAAGTATGCCTCCCTCCTTCACGGCTCCGCGCGCCCGTCTCGCTTGGCGTCTCGGCGGTTTCGTCACGAACCCTCGTGAATCATGTGGGCTAGACCGTATCGTAAGAGGGGCGAGCCAAGAATGGAAGAAGAAAAAGCAGTCAGATTGTCGCCTGTCGAACTCAGCGTCTCGTGCCTGTCGCGCCCATTCCACTATTTCGCCATGAACCTGCATGAGGAATGGAGGGTGGCTGTGGGAAATGGCTCCATTTGCCCCCCCTCGAAAGTAGGGGTTCTTTCCCAATAAGAATGGCGTATCTTTCAGTGATCGGTGCGACATGTGAACGCGTTCTGTTGGGTCTGCCGGCTCACTTTGAAGTGCAGTTGGGTATTTTGTTGCGACTGCTACTGGTGTTAGGTCTGGTGAGAGGGCCGTGCCATGGCTATCTTCACGGCGGGCGAGTCGTAGTCGGAGGCGCATGATACCTAAAAGCGATATGTCGGAAGAGGCGCCAGTTATGGAAACACCAAAAATTCTTCAAGTGCCGGACGAGATCAAGACTATCAAGGCGCAGGAGTTGTTGCAGGAGAATGAATCTCTGTTGCGCGAGCCGCGACAAGGGGTAGGTCTTGGCAGCTATGTAATTGATTTGGCGACTGGAACATGGAAGGTGTCGCCGGAGCTGTATAAGATTTTCGGTGTCGATGAAACATCTCTTCACACGTTGGAAGGATGGGTAGCTTTGCTTCATCCCGACTCACGGGAGAAATGTATCGAGTACAGCTCGCATGAGGAGTTGGAGAAAACACGCATCGATTATCAATGCCGCATTGTCCGGATCAACGACGGAGAGGAACGCTGGGTTCACGGGCTTGAGGAAATCGAATACGATGATCAAAAAATCCCCATCAGACATTTGGGAACTATCCAGGACATCACCGAGCGTAAGCACGCGGAAAAGCAGATTCAACGATCGGAAGCCTTCCTTCGACAAGTCATCGACATCAACCCCAACTTAGTCTTTGTGAAGGACCGGGAGGGGCGATTTACGCTGGCGAACAAGGCTGTAGCAGACGTGTATGGGACGACGGTGGAGAATCTCATTGGCAAGACCGACGCCTCCTTCAATGGGAACCCCGATGAGGTAGAGCATTTTCGCCAGGTCGATCTCAAGGTGATGGACACCATGCAAGAGCAAGTGATTTCCGAAGAAAGGATCACGGACGCCGCGGGCCAGATGCGATGGCTTCAGACTGTGAAGCGTCCTATTGAGGGTGAGGATGGCCGAGTCAACCATGTCCTTGGCGTGGCTACAGATATTACTGAACGCAAGTTGGCGGATAGCCGGCTGCGGAGGACTCAATATGCCATCGATCATGCCACCGACGGCATCTTTGTCATTGGGCACGACGGGCGTTTCCTGGACGTTAATGAATCGGCTTGTCGCCGGTTGGGCTATACCAAACAGGAGTTACTGACCAAATCGGTGATGGACATCGACCCGGACTTTCCACCGGCAGCCTGGGTGTCGTTCTGGGAAGAGTTTAAACACACGAAGTTGCTTCGTCTTGAAACTCGACATCGCGGCAAGTCCGGCGAAGTCTATCCGGTGGAAGTGGTCGCCAACTATATTCTGCACGAAGGTGAGGAGCTCGATTATGCATTTGTGCGCGATATTACTGTGGTGCGCCCGGAGGGACTTGAACCCCCAACCCCCAGATCCGTAGTCTGGTGCTCTATCCATTGAGCTACGGGCGCGCTCTTGACGGCAGTTATGAGGTTAGCGTTCTGAGTGTTGAGTTGGGAGGAGATCAGGGGGCATTACGAGCGAAAAACTTCCGAAACCGGTTTGCTCGCAAACTCACAACTCAGAACTCGTTGTTTGCAGTAGGCAGCGGTTATACAGGTCTCTGGGCCAGCGGGTCAAGGGACTCGATTTTGGCCTGCGTTATTCATGATGGTTCGTCACCAAATCCCTTAGATGCCACCGCCGGACCTTTCGCAGGCATATCGGGATTACAGTAGAAACATTCATGAAGAACAGGCGCGGGAACGCGTAACGAAGAAAGGGAAAACGATGTGCAGAATTTCCTCTCTCGGTTAGGATAGCCGTCATGAAGCCTTCACTGGTGCCGTCGAGCGAGGTATCGAACCAACAGGAAATTCAACCGGAAACTCCTGCCCAGGATAGTCCGAGAGGCCTCACGGGTGGAGCCCGGCTTGTCGTGCAATGGATAGTCGGCACGATACTCACCTTTCTCATCGGATCATGGCTGGTGTGGTGGGCGATAAATCTTCAGCGGCAATTCGCGGAAGACGAAATTCGTGGCGCCTGCCAGCGTGTGATGCCTGAGACCGTGCAACGCTGTGTGGACACGGTGATTATTCAACGGGGTGGCGCAAGACGATGAGCCGAAGATTGTGGCAGGCTTGTACCGGTTTGCTGTGCGGAGTGATGGCGATCGCGACGGCTTCGGTGAGTGCAGGGGAAGAGCGAGCCCTGGAATCTCGGCCAAAGGTCGAACTCAGCGCAGGGACGTGGATCAGTGTCGGCGACACTCGATGGGCGCATAATGCTTCCTCGGTTTCAGGATTTGGCGATCCAACGTCGAAACTGACCTACAAGGATGTCGGCAGCAACGTGATCGACCTGACGGGGAAGTTCTGGTTTTCCCCAAGGATATTTGGACGGCTGAATGGAGGATTTGCAGACATCGGTGGCGGGCGCTTGACGGACGATGACTACGCGACAGGGCAACGTTTGGTGTCAAGGACGACCAGCGACATTGCCGACAATAGTATGTATTACATCAATGCCGATCTGGGCGGGCGTGTGAAAGAGTTTTCGAACTCCCGTGGCTATCTGGACATTTTCGGAGGGTACCAATATTGGCATACGGATTATCGCGCGGTGGGGTTGGACAGAGTGGTATGCGATACAGCCGTAATCCCTACCTGTAACGATCCACTGCCTCTTCCGGGAGAGACTGTGATTTCGAACAGGGCAAATTGGCATTCGATTCGAGTCGGAGCTTCCACTGAATATCGATTCACTCGACGCCTAAGCTTGGTTGGAACTGCGGCTCTTATTCCGCTGAGCCTCATCGAGAACAAGGATATCCATCACCTGAGAAGCGATCTACAGCAGAACCCCAGCATCTCCATGCTGGGATTTGGCATTGGAGCCAATGCTGACGTAGGTGCCAGGTTCATGTTTACCAAAAATATTGGATTGAATGTCGGTTACCGTGTCTGGTGGAACCATGCAGTTGACGGGACTGTGACGATTCGCGGCACGAACGGTTCTTCTGAATATCCACTGACCCAGTTTGATTCTCTCCGCCATGGTCTGACGGCCGGCATCCATTTCACCTTCTAAATTATGTCAATCTGCTGAGGCGGGAGGTTACCGGCGGCGTCCCGACGGCAGCGTTTCGTCTTCATATTGGGCGAAGAGCCGCTTGGCTTCCGGATGGAGATGGCTTGGATGGCCGTGTGGAATACCGACGGTGCGGAAGAGCGGGGTGAGTTTGCCGTTTGGATGTAAATAACCGGCGCGAAGCGGGACAGTGCGTGTACTGTGGCGGACTAAGTGGCAGGGGGTCGGTCTGATCGAGGTGATCCACTCGGCTATGTCATGAGGGTTACCGATCGAGGCTGAGAGTAAGAGCATACGCGCTTGGCTCGGACAGAAGATGATCGTTTCCTCCCAGACGACGCCCCGCTCCGGATCTGCGATATATTGCGACTCGTCCAAAATAACCAGGCCTAGCGTATCCAACCGTATATCGATCTCGCCGCCTCCTGCGTCGTAGAGCAGATTCCGCAAGATTTCCGTCGTCATAATCAGCAGGGGCGCTTGTCCATTGTCGCGCCGATCGCCGGTTAGAATGCCGACTTGGTCTGCGCCGAATATTTTTGAAAATTCCGTATACTTGGTATTCGAGAGAGCCTTCAGAGGCGATGTATAGATGACAGTCCGATTCTCTGAGATCGCGCGGCGAGCCGCTTCAATTGCAACATAGGTTTTCCCGCTTCCGGTTGGGACGCTTACGACTACGTCACCTTCTCTCAGTTTGGCGATGGCGTCTTCTTGCCAGGCGTCCGGAACAAAGGTCTTCGGCGGCGGCACCCCCAGTCCTTCCAACCAGCTGGAGAGAGTAACTCCTGGCTCATGGGATTCCGGCTCAACCGGCCTGTGCGTGGAGCGACGCTGCGGCGCCGTGGATTTCGGTTTTCTCGCGGTTGGGACTTGAGGAGGGGGTGGCGCAGGGTGAACCGGTTTCTCGCCGATCAAGGTCATCAAATCGGACTCAAAGCCTGCGCGGTTCTCAGCGGAGTGGCGCAGCAAGACTTCGATCAGACGGCGTTTGCCGGCGCGGAAATGCCGTTGAACACGCCCGCGCGCAAGCCGGTGCAAGAGCGCGATCGGTTGTTGAGCCAGCAGTTGTTCGAGTTCTTCAGTAGTCATGGTTTGTGAGATGGTCCTTCAAGTCTGAAAGTCATCAGGTCGAAAGTCTTTCCGAGACATGATGACTTTGGACGTTCTGACTTTCGACACATCAAGGCAATTCCTCCAGCACGCCTCTGCGCAGAGCGGCGATAGCACGCGACGCAGTGTCTGCCAATCCTGGGTGCGTCGCTTTGAGTGTGTGCAACTGTGATAGGAATTCCAAGGTTCGTGCTAAGAGGCGATAGATATCCCCTTCAGCCATGGTGGTGCTTTTGCAGAGGCCAATCCACGTGAGCGTCGGGTCGCCGATCCACCGTTCTGTCACTGCGGCAATATCGGCCCGCAAGAGCGGGGGATCTTCATGCGGTGAGAGAGAGACAGCCAGTTTGCGGACCTGTCCGAGCAGCGAAGCGAGCCCGGAACTGACGCGTGGGAAGGCGCCGGGGCGATCATCATCGTGCGCGATACTGGACATCACGGCGGCCAGCGCCGCAGGATCGGCTCCGTTGAATGCGTCGGCCCTGAGCAATTCCGTAATGAGCAGCGAGTGGTCGATGCGGATGAGCCTGGCCCATTCACCGTCTTCGGTCAGATGGGCTGTCGGCGTGAGATAGCCAAATTGTTGCAGGACGTCGATTTTTTCTTGAAAACGGTGCCAGAGACTTGTGCGCAGAGCCTGGATCGATTTGACGTGTCGATGCTGTTCCTGCCGAAGTTTGGAAGCGAGGGGATAGTCTGTCTGGCAGGCGGACCGCGAAGGACAGGTCGGACAGGCAAAGTCGCCTAGAGTTTGCACGATTGCGTCAGGAATCGGTTCATTATCCTTTGGAATCAGGATGGGAAGCTCCGGCAGCCTGCCTGGCAACTCTTCCAGGTGATGGAGTAATTCTTCGACGCTTTCAGGTGTGCACCAGGGATAGACCGGCGCGTCCACGCAATCGAGGATACGGTCGGACACTTCGGTCACTGTGGAGGCGGGAGATTCGGTAATGCCTCCGCCTTCACGTAGTGCCGTGATCATCGGGCTCTTCTGTCCTTTGCTGCGATATTGTCGCAGGACCACGCCCCGTCCACGGGCGAAGCCCACCACGCGACCGGGTGTGAGAAAATGAAAACGCGCGGCGACTTCCGGTGGCTCATGTCTTCTGATGGGGGCCCGGTGCGACTTCTGCCGGCGCACCTGATCGAAGGTCTGCCATTCTGTGATCCAGTCGGTGCAGACTCGTGGCCCGAACGGTTCCATCTGATCGCCCAGATCGTCCAACTTGCGTTGCAAGACCTCGGCGCGCTGGTTGAGCTGAAATTGTGCAAAGCTTTTGGCGAGAATCGGTTGGATTTGATCCAGAGGATGCGCTTTTAACAGGTTCAGAACCATTGGATAGCTGATGACGAATTGGCTATTGATCGCTTCCGGATGGCCGGTGAAGCCTTTGGTCAGCACGTTCAGATCGATGTAGGGCGAGGGGGTGACGATGGCGAAACCTACGAGATCCTTACCACGGCGCCCAGCACGGCCGGCAATCTGCTGCACTTCGCCAATGGTCAAGTCCATGAAGTCACGCGACTTGCGAATGCTGGATTGCGTGATGATGACCGTTCGTGCAGGGAAATCGACCCCGGCGGCCAGTGTGGTCGTGGCGAAGACGGCATCGAGGCAGCCATGACGCATCAATTCCTCAACGGCGATTTTCCACGAGGGCAGATGGCCTGCGTGATGGGCGGCCACGCCGATGCGCTGGACGGTCGGAATGAGTGGGTGTTCCGCGATGCTGGGATATTGGGCGATCACCTTTTCCAGTACAGCGGCAATCGCCGCTTGGCGAGGCGGTGGGAGGAGGATATGGCTATGGTCGAACGCCTGCATGGCTTCATCGCAGGCACGGCGCGACGTAAGGAACACGATGGCAGGGGTCAAGTGCTTGTCGCGAAGCGCGATGATCAGATCAACCGGATGAATCGAGGGAGGCATGCAGTTTCGTTCCCTTTGCAATCACGACCAAGCCGGATTCGGTGACGGTAAATCGTTGGGCGTCGGCCTCTCGGTTATACCCGATTTCCGAGTTGGGCGCGATGATGACATCCTTGTCGATGATGGCCCGTCTGATCCGGCTCTGTGCCCCGATGACGACGTTTTCCATGACAATCGATTCACGCACGTCTGCATGGTCTTGCACGCGAACGTTCGGCGATAGCACAGAGTTTTGTACCCGGCCACCGGAGACAATACAGCCGCCGCAGACGATGGAATCGAGCGCCACGCCCATTCTGCCGCCTTGATAATCTTGCGAAAAGACGAATTTGGCCGGTGGAAATTGCCCTTGATAGGTTCGAATCGTCCAATCCTGGTCGTAGAGATTGAAGAGAGGATCCACCGCGACGAGGTCCATGTTCGCCTCCCAGTAGGCGTCTAATGTTCCGATATCTCGCCAGTACTTCACGTTCTTCTTGTTCGCATCGACAAATTTGTAGGCGTAGACACGTCGATCGCGGATCATGTTCGGAATGATATTTTTTCCGAAGTCGTGACTTCCGCCTTCTTGGGCGTCGGCAATCAAGTATTCGCGGAGAATTTTGGTGCGAAACATGTAGATGCCCATCGAGGCAAAGGCATGGGTAGGATCGCCGGGGATCGCCGGTGGCTGCGCCGGTTTCTCGATGAAGTCCGTAATCCTGAAATCCTCATCCACGCCGATCACGCCGAATCGATGGGCTTCTTCGATCGGAATATCGATCGCCCCGACCACGGCATCGGCGCCTTTGGCAATCAACCAATGAAAGATCTCCGCATAGTTCATCTTGTAAATATGGTCGCCGGCAAGGATGAGCACATAGTCCGGTTTTTCGCTGTCGAGCAGAAACAGGTTTTGATAGACCGCGTCGGCAGTGCCTTGGTACCATTCTTCACTGATCCGCTGCTGGGGTGGAATCGAGGCGATGAATTCGCCGAGTTCGGCGTTGAAGACGTTCCAGCCTGTGCGGATGTGACGGTCGAGCGAGTGGGATTTGTACTGGATGAGGACGGCGACTTTTCGAAGCCCGGAGTTGAGACAATTGCTGAGTGTGAAATCGATAATACGGTATTTCCCACCAAAAGGGACCGCCGGCTTTGCCCGGTGTTCGGTGAGGGGCTGGAGACGTTCGCCCTTCCCGCCGGCCAGCACCATGGTGAAGATATTTTGCATTGCGGCGAATTGTAGCAGGACGTTGAGGAAATAGAAAGAAAGCAGACTCGTTGACATCGCAAGAATCTCGGATGATACTAGGCAGGTCAGCCTAGGAGTATTCGTGGGTGTTCGAGCAAAGGAGCGAGTATGAAGCGGGATGTACTGGTCACGTCGCTGGTGAAACAGAAGGCGGCTCAGAAGCCGGCCGTGGACCGCAGTAAAGATGCCATCTGGCGGCTAGAGCATCTTGAAAGCCAAATGGCGACGTTGTCAGAGTTGGTCCGTGAGCATGCGGAGGATGTCGATCGATTGGTCCGCATTGTGGCCGAAGATCGCGACGTCATTCGGCGACAGTTATTGCGCAAGCACCAAGCGCAAGTCCGTGTCCGCAAGCATCTTCGTAACTCCAATTCCAAGGTAGGCCTCGACTCCTAAGTTTGCTGATCGCCTGCCATCGTTTTCTTCTCGCGAGCCCACCCGCTGCATAGGTCGTTCGTGAAACCTGGGCGAGACAAGAAAAAATGTGCGCGATAGGCGGGACACGAAGTTCTGAGTGCTGGGTTCGAAGTGCCGAACACTTCAGTCCTCAGCCGTGAGCCCGCCGCTGTTGTACGAATTCGTCTGCGAGAGCGATACGAATCCTAGCAAAGGGGGAGAAAGGGGATGACTGTGCAGCAACGACCTTCATGTTCCTGGGGATTTGTCCTTTTGATTGTGTCGGTAGGGATGGCTCAGACCCTGTGGGCTAAACCTTGGAGCTTGCCCATAGGACTGGATCCGGCAGATAAAGAATGGGGCATTCCGGTTCAGGTGCCCTACGAGGTGGTTCCAAAGGGACAGGATCTGCCGGCTGAGTCTGTTCCTCAGAATACGAAACCGTTGACGGCCGTCGAAGTCCAGCGGGCGGAAGCGCTCCTGCCATTGCTGGAAGGCCCGCAAGAGTTTTGGGCAATGGGAGAATTCGTCCACCTCGGCGAGCCTTCTGTCCCGGTGCTGGTCAAAGGCTTGACCATGCCGGGGCCGCGTATTCGCTACAACACCATTGAAACGATTTCGATGTTGAAGGCAGCCTCGGCGGTTCCGGCCCTCGTCGCAGCAGCCAAGGAACCAAACGAGATCCCGCGGGTGCGTGAACATGCCTTGCGAGTGGCGGTTCGATTGGACGGGGCCAAAGCTGTGGATGCAATTGAGGTGATGGCAAAAGATCAAAATTCGTCGATTCGGAAGGCGGCTGCGTTCGAGGCTCGGTATGTCAGAGAGAAAACTGTGGTACCGGTTCTGATCGGGATGATTGCCGATACCGAACGTTTTGTCGCACTCTCAGCGGTGCAGTCGCTCTGGATTCTGACTCGACATGAAACGGAGTTTCACGATTGGGAGACGTCGACCAGCCAAGACCGTCAGGAGTGGACGGTCGAGTGGTCGGAATGGTGGAACGGCCAGAAGGATAGCTTCGAACTGTCGGGTCAGAAACGGCCCGCGCGATCTCGTTAATTTGGTTGGTTTGGTTTGTCTCGTTTGTTTGGTTGACCTAAACTAACCAGATGAACCAAATAAACAAAACAAACCAGATCAACCAGTTTCGGTGCGTCTTGCGAGGGTGAAAAATCCTGTGTTATATTTTGAGAGTTCGCCCTTTTGTCATAACGCATAATAGAAGGATGATCGGTACGGTCCATGTCTAAGCTCCCGATTGCAAAGCTCGGTAATCCCATTTTGCGCCAGGTTGCGGCCAAGGTCGATCCTCGCGATATTCGCACATACGACATGCAGCAATTCATCGACAATCTGATTGAGACGATGCTGGATGAGCCAGGGATCGGCTTGGCGGCCCCCCAGGCGTCGCGCTCGATTCAGTTGGTTGTGATGGGTTGTGAAGGGGAAGATGGATTTCCCAGAACAGTCCTCATCAACCCCAAGATTGTCTTCTATGGTCCGCAACAAGTCGAAAACTGGGAGGGCTGTCTCAGCGTGGATGGGTTACGGGGAAAGGTGACGAGGCCGTCAGTCGTGAGAGTTCAGGCGCTGGATCGTCATGGTAAAGCGTTGGATATCGAAGCGACCGACCTCTATGCCGTCTGTATCCAGCACGAAATGGATCATCTGATCGGCAAGGTATTTTTGGATCGGATGACCGATATGTCCACGCTCACACAGCTTCCAGAATTTGCGAAGTATTGGCAACACGATCCCGTTCCTGTCATTTAATTAACCCGGACCATTCATGAATACCTGCTACGACGTTCGATTCTCTCGCCCGGCGGGGCTTTTCTCGTTCGGTCTCCTCGACGGACTGAGCGTTCGCCTGCGTCGACCTCACTTGCGAGAAGCCCCGGCGGGCTTCGGTCTCGAACGCCTCGCGACGGCATTCATGAATAATCCTGGTTAACCTGCCGTGAAGATCCTGCGCTTGTGAAAACCCTGCTTCGAGTGCTCCAGTACCTCAGCCCGCACCGTTCCATGGTGGTCGGCACCTTTCTATTTGCCGGGCTGGCGACTGCGTTCGAGCTAATCCCTCCGTGGCTGATCAAAGTCATCATCGACGACGTAATCCAGGCCGGTCAGACCGAGCTTCTCGTGTGGGTATTTCTCGCGCTGTGTGCCGCCTATGTGCTGCGGAACCTGTGCGGGTCGATACGGATCAGGTTGAATAACGGGCTGGAGCAGCAAGTCGTGCATGATCTGCACGTCCAGGTATTTTCCGCGCTTCAGCGACTCTCGATCAGCTTCTATGAGAATCGTCCGACGGGCGAGATCATGTCGCGGGTCTTGAACGATACCGAGCACATGCAGCGCATCTTCGTTGACGGGCTCGAAGAAATCATTACAGCCGGGCTGACGCTGACCGGGATCATGATCATGCTGTTTATGCTCAATTGGAAACTGGCTCTGTTGGCGCTCGTGCCGATTCCCTTCTTGGTGGTGGGAGCGGCGCTGTTCACCAAACGCGTCCATGGGCACTATCGTGCAATTCGAAAAGGGGCAGCCGAACTGAATGCCCTCTTGCAAGACATGCTGGCAGGCATCCGGGAGACGATGGGTTTCAATCGCCAGCCCTACGAGCAGGAGCGGTTCGACCGAAAGAGCGATCGTTGTCGGCAGGACACGTTGAAGGCCATGTACCTCTGGTCCTACTACTCCCCCGGCATGATGCTGATCGGGAGTCTTGGCGGGGCCATGGTGCTCTGGTTTGGCACAGCCGAAGTCTTGCAGCACCGTCTTTCCGTGGGCGAGCTCGTGATGTTCATCTCGTACCTTGCGCTTTTCTATGTACCGATCAATCAGATCCACTCCGTCAATCACATGCTGCAGCATGCATTGGCCGCGAGCGAGCGAGTGTTCGAGGTGCTCGATCTCGTTCCGGAGGTCAAGGATCGTCTGGAGGCGCTCGTGCCGGTCGCTCGATTGCGGGGAGAGGTCGCCTTTCATCACGTCGGGTTTCACTATCGAACGGATACGACGATCTTGACCGACGTCACGATATCGGTTCGTGCGGGAGAGCGTGTCGCGCTGGTTGGTCCGAGTGGAGCGGGAAAGAGCACGACACTCAAATTGTTGATGCGGTTTTATGATGTGACGCAAGGTGCCATCACTATCGATGGGTACGATATTCGCGATGTGCCCTTGGCCTTTCTTCGAAGCCAAATCGGGCTGGTCCAGCAAGAGCCCTTCTTGTTCAATGGCACAGTGAGAGAAAATATTCTCTACGGCGATCTTATGGCCGGGCAGGACGAAGTTGAGGCGGCGGCCAAGGTGGCTCGTGCACACGACTTCATCATGGCGCTTCCGGAGGGGTACGATACCTGGATTGGAGAACGCGGCGTCAAGCTCTCCGTCGGACAACGGCAGCGTGTATCGATTGCTCGTGTGATTCTGAAGGACCCACCGATCGTCATGTTCGATGAGGCCACGTCCAATATCGACACGGAAACCGAGGTGAAAATTCGTGAGGCGTTGGACGATCTCACGAAAGGGCGGACGACCATCATCATTGCCCATCGCCTCTCCACCATCCATGGCGTCGATCGAATCATTGTCGTAGACCATGGCCGAGTCGTCGAAGAAGGAACGCACGAGGCGTTGATCGGGCACGAAGGAGTGTATGCGCGGCTATATGACGCCCAATTCCAGGTCTAGCGCAAGATACTGAAAAAGCCCGCCAGCTTCGTTCTCACCTCGAAAGCATCCTCAACGTAGCCCAGAGGCTACGCCTCCGGTGCTTTCTTCGGCTGCGGCCTTGCTGGACGAGCTTTTTGAGCATCTTGCAAGGTTGTCTTCATACCGCCTACTCAGTTGACAGAGCGCCGAGCCGTTGCGGATCGATCTTGCCCACCGGTATACTTCGATTCACGTGAAGGGAGATTAGGTCGATGGTGCTGATATATGAAAGTGATCCGCTGGATAACGATGACGCGCGCGGGCGCTTCTATCATGTCTGCCGTGGGCGCATCGATCGGACGGAAATCCAGCTTCCGGCTGACGAGAAGGTCTATGAATGTGCCGTCTGCGGGATCGACCTCGAAGCTGAAGACTTTTGGCTGGCGAGGCAGAAAGGGTCGGTATAGGAGACGTTATGGCTGCGAGCATAGGAAGAAAAACAGTAGGTGTATCGCGTGGGCTGATGATGCTCTGCGACACCTGTTACTCCCAGGTCATAGCCGATAAACTTACTGACGAGAAGAACTTTGTCGCGGATGCCGAGACCCTCTTCGATACCATCTGCTTCGGGTGCATCGATATCAATCGGCCTTTGATCGACGACATGGCGGGTAGCGGTGAATGAGGATGAGGATGTTGAAAAAGCCCGCCAGCTTCGTTCTCACTTCGCTCAAACCTTCAGCGTACTAAAACAGTACGCCTCAGGTTTTCGCTCGCTGCGGCCTCGCTGAACGGGATTTTTGAACATCCTCATAACTCCAGTCTCATATTAGCTGAAGCTGATGAATTTTTATTTGATGGATATGAAAGAAGAAAAGGAAATATGGGCCAGATCAGAGTGTTTAGAATGATCGCATTAGCCGAAGGCACTTCATTTCTCACCTTGTTATTCGTTGCTATGCCGATGAAGTACTTCATGGGAATGCCGGAGGTCGTGCGAGTAGTGGGGTCAATACACGGAGGATTATTTGTGCTCTATGTCGGCCTGTTGGCCGCGATACATTTCAGACAACGATGGTCCGTCATGTTTTCACTCTACGCATTCGTTGCGTCTATTATTCCGTTCGGAACATTCGTGCTGGATAAACATCTTCGGGAGAAAGAAGCAGTGGCGAGCTGATCAGGAAGGAAAATTCTTTTTGTGATCGTAAGGTTCTGAACAAGAAAATGTCAGACCCCTTAATTTCGACCTCTTAATTTTCGACCGCATGGTGCCGGTGCCGGTGCTGGTGCTAGACATTGCCCGGTACCACAATGCAGTTCTGCTCAAACCATTGCAGCCAAAATATCGCACCGCGCGCACCCTGCTGTTTCTGCCGCTGAACAGTCCACGGCTGGCTTCCGTCGAGCGAGGCTGGAAGCTGGCCCGCCGTATGGCGATGCGCAACCGGTTCTTCGCCGCCTTGGACGGCGTGCTTCGAGCACTGGAGAAAACCCAGCTCGGCACTGCAGAGATTATGCGGCATAAGTCAAGACGCTATCTGTAAACTGCTACTGACTTAGCGGAACTGTGACAATCATTGCGCCCATCACGTCATTCTGTCTGAAGTTCTGTTTCGGACTGTTCGGGTGTGCGTTGTGGCAGCCGATGCAGGCCTGAGAAACAGCCATGTCGGCATACATGGCTTGGAGATACGAGTTCCGCCCGTCCATGACCACTTCGGTATAGGGACGATCCGGATGCTGCAGGGTTTCCAAAAGCCCTTTTTGCTCGAATTCGGTTTTTGGTCCATTCTGTTTGTTAATAGGCCAGAGACTGACGAGCTTGTATCCAATCTTGGCTGACGTGTTCACTGGCAACCGGGCTGACTCTTTCAAGAACTGGGCTGGAAGGGGAAGTGTGTTTTCGGACCGCCAATTTTCCGAGGCGACGACGACGCCCTTTGCCTGCAACCGCTCCACGACGTGAACGGTGTAAAAGGTGCGGTGTGACTGGATCACGGCATGCACCATGTCGGCCACTTTTTCTGCGGGAATTCCGCCGCAGTCCTTTGCCCCAGACGATGTCCCCCAATAGGCGAACACCGCGACAAGTATAGATATGGTTCCAAATATGAGGCTTTTCTTGATCATGACGCACTCTCCTTTCTAGCCCATGGACTTCTCGAGCCATTGTGACTTTGGATGTCCCAATCCCGGCCTCGTTGACCCAGGGTCTTCTCAGACCCTAACCCCATTGGTCTCTCACCTCCGATTCATCATAACTCATATTCCTCACAATGTTCAGAATGTACGTGGGAATCGGGCCGACCGGTGGCCCGGGTGGTTCGTGAGGGCCGAAGGTTCCGGGAACCAATGATTTGTCCACGAGGCAAAGAAAGAGAGCCGGGGCACGTTATTGGATTTTATTTGTGGTGGGGAAGAAGGAATAAAGAGTTTTTAGAATAGCACGTTAGCCGAAGGGATTTCATTTCTCACCTTGTTATTCATTGCTATGCCGATGAAGTGCTTCATGGGGATGCCGGAGGTTGTGCGAGTAGCGGGGAGTAATACTTCGTTGCGTCTATTATTCCGATTGGAACATTTGTGTTGGACAAACAACTTCGGGAGAAAGAAGCAGTAGCGAGCTGATCAGGAAGGAACATTCTTTACTTGCAGGTTTTCCCATCGAAGTACTTGCAGCTTGTCTCACCCGATTTTACTTTCCAGGTTTTCAGCAGGGGCGCTTGCTCGTTCCCTCTCATCTCGACGACGAAATCCACGAGGCCTGATACCGGGAGTTTCTCGATGTGCGGTTTGGCCGCGTCCGGAGCATCGATCCAAAAAACAGACCCAAACGTGGAAATCAAGACTCGATGATTTTCCGTATCGACTTGAATGACGGGGCTGTAGAAGCTCTTGTCTTCGGCAAAGCTAGGGTGCGCGATCAGACCGAGAAGGGAGAAGCAGAAAAAAACGGCGAGAAGAGTTGTACGCATGCATGACATCACTAGCCCTCTTTCTTACGAAAGAAAATCCTGAGCTATTATCGCACCAAGGCCAAGCGGAAACAATTCAGAAAGTGCCGAGCCGCGGTGGCGTTTTGAACGTGATTAGCAGGATGCGGAGAAACTATGTTGGTATGCGAGAACATTGAAGGTCATTATACATACACAACAGGAGTAATCTTCCGCAGGCTTGTCAAAACGGTCAGCCAACAAGGCCGCAGGCAAGTCAAAACCGCAGGCGTACCCTCTGGGGTACGTTGAGGATTTTGACGAGCCGAGAACGACGTTGGGGGCCGTTTTCACAAGCCTGTAGCTGTGATGTGCGCTTGCGTGACCATCCCACCCTTGATCCAGTATCCGCGAATATCCGGTTTCGATTTCTCCATGAGGGAGATGAGTAGGTAGGCAGGGATTGGTAGGTTGATCTTTGGCCAGATTTCTTCGTAGTCGGTGGCAATCTTGATATCGGTGATGGAGGGGCGTGCCGGGTCGTGGGGATGGGAGTGGTAGACCACTTGCAGGTCGAGCCCTTTATTTCGAATATCCTTCTTCGCAACGGAAAAATCCTGCATATCCATCACGAAGGCGATCTCGGCTCGTTCAGTCGGCGACAGCCGTTCCAAGTGTGCAGCTTTTGCCGGATCGAAGGACGACAGTTTCTCAGCTCCTTCAAGCGCTACGATATTTTTGATCCGATAGACATGGGTAACGGCTCCGTTGATTCCGGCCAAGAGCCCACAACACTCATAGGGATCGAGTTCCCTAGCGTGGGCCACCATGTCGTCGAGGATCGATTGAGGGATGAGAAGGGGAGTTGTCATCGGGCTTAAAAGTCTAAAAGTCTTAAAGTTCGAAAGTCATAAGGTCTTTTCAATATGAACGATCATTACGGAGACTTTAGGACTTGACGACGTTTGACTTTAAGACCTGGCTTCATTAGATCGTGCAGCTGACGGCATAGTCCATGCTGAGATTTTTGATCTTCGGATTCTGACCGCAGAGCGGGCAGGCCGGGTCTTTGGGACGACGGACCTTTCTGAATTTCATCTCCAGGGCGTCGTAGATCAGCAGGCGATCGGCCAGGGTTTCTCCGATGCCAAGGATTTCCTTGATCGCTTCCGACGCTTGAAGAATGCCCATGGTCCCAGCGAGGGCGCCCAAGACGCCGGCTTCTTGGCAATTGGGAACGAGCCCCGCCGGTGGTGGTTCAGGGTAGAGGCAGCGGTAGCAGGGATAGCCTGCATGGGGCTTGATCGTCGTGAGCTGGCCTTCGAAGCGGAACATGCTGGCTGAAATAAGGGTCTTCTTGGCAAAGAAGCAGGCATCGTTCACGAGAAACCTGGTCGCAAAATTGTCGGATCCGTCCAGGACCATGTCGAACTCGGATATGAGCGAAAGAATATTGTCGCTGTCGACGTTCTGGTGGTAGGTCTTGATCGTAATTTCCGGGTTGATCGCCGACAGGGTCTTTTTGCCTGATTCCACTTTCGGCATACCAACCGTGGCAGTGGAGTGCAGAATTTGCCGCTGCAAGTTCGAAAGGTCGACGACGTCGCCATCGACCAGACCGATGGTGCCGACACCGGCGGCAGCGAGATAGAGTCCGGCAGGCGAGCCGAGCCCACCGGCGCCGATGAGCAAGACTTTAGCCTTGGTCAGTTTCATCTGGCCCTTGCCACCGACGTCGCTCATAATAATCTGACGACTGTATCGTTGGATTTGTGGTTCGGTAAGTTCCATGTTTTTTCCCGTAAGGCGTGAAACGTTTTTCGGCTTTTCCTATTTGCCCCTTACGCCTCACGCCTAACCCCTAACGGGTTATTCGACTACATTCAATTCGATCGGGTCGACGATAACGCCTTTTTTGCGGAGGCCTGCAATCGCCCGATCAATTTCCGTACTGTCACCGGTCAGTTCGAGGTCCATCCAGCCGGTGGTTTCACGGACGTCGGCACGTCTAACGTTTGTGACGACCTTAAATTCATGCCCGATCTGATAGATGATCGGTTCTTTGATCTTATTTTCAGGAAACTGAACGTGCACTTTCACATTCGGCATGATGTGCCTCCCGCAATGGCGGGCACGATCGAGACTTCGTCGCCGTCTTTGAGCGAGGTCTCTTTGCCCTTGAGGAATCGAATGTCTTCCTCGTTGACGTAAATATTCACGAACCGGCGAAGCTCACCCGTGTCGTCGCAAAGACGATCCTTAATGCCGGGATGCGCGGTATTGAGCGCCTCGATCATATCGAGCACGCTCGCGGCCTTCGTTTCGACTTCTCCCTGGCCCTTGGTTAGCGGGCGTAGCGGAGTCGGAATGCGGACTTTAATCATGAGTCACCACCACCGTTCTTTCCCATTTTAAATGTTTTCTCAAACGCGACCAAACTTGGCTGAATACGGACCGGCCGTCCGACCGCATCGATCACCGCTTCCTGGGTTTTCAAGCCGTTCCCGGTGATATAGGCCACGGTCAGATCGCCTTTTTTGATCGTGCCGTTTTTCACCATCTTTTGCAGCACACCGATCGTGACACCACCGGCCGTTTCGGCGAAGATTCCTTCCGTCTGCGCAAGCAGCTTGATGCCCTCCACGACCTCGTCGTCGGTTACCATGTCCATGGAGCCCTTGCTCTCCGCCGTGGCCTTCAGGGCATAGTACCCGTCGGCAGGATTGCCGATGGCCAGCGACTTGGCGATGGTCTTGGGCTTCACCGGCTTGAAGAAGTCGCGCCCTGCCTTGAAGGCCGTGGAAATTGGCGAACAGCCCTCGGCCTGGGCCCCATTGATCCTGGTTTTGACCTCATCGATCAATCCCACGTACTTCATTTCGTGGAGGCCCTTCCAAATTTTCGTCAGCAGGGAGCCCGACGCCATGGGGATGACGACTTGATCGGGCGTGCGCCAGCCGAGTTGCTCGACGGTTTCAAATGCCAGTGTCTTCGAGCCTTCTGCATAGTAGGGACGGATGTTGATATTGACGAATGCCCAGCCATGCTCTCCGGCGATTTCGCTACAGAGCCGATTGACGTCATCGTAGTTGCCTTCGATTTCCACCACGTTGGGTTTATAGATCAAGTTGCCGAGCACCTTCGCAGCTTCCAGATCGCCCGGAATAAACACGTAGCAGCGCATCCCTGCGGCTGCCGCATGGGCTGCGACGGAATTGGCCAGATTGCCGGTCGAGGCGCAGGCAATGGTTTCAAATCCCAATTCGCGAGCCCTGGTGATGGCTACGGCCACGACCCGATCTTTGAACGACAGCGTGGGATGATTGACCGTATCATTCTTGATGTAGAGCTCGTCCAATCCGAGGTAGGCGCCGAGGTTCTTGGCGCGCACCAGGGGGGTCATTCCGGCATGAGGGCCGAGAAAATTCGGTCCTTCTACCGGCAGGAGGTCGGCATAGCGCCAGATACTGTGTGGGCCATCCTGGATCTTCTTACGGGAAATACTCTTCTTGATCTCCTCGTAGCTGTATTTCACTTCGAGAGGACCAAAGCACATCTCGCAGACATGGATCGCCTTCGTTGGATATTCTTTTCCGCACTCGCGACAGACTAGGGCTTTCATTGTGGCCATGGCGACTCCACCTTACTAGGTCAATAATTACGGCCGGACGGCACAGCCGGCAAACGGATCGCCGTCATCAAACAATTCGGTAATCGTCGGGTGCGTTCCGCAGAGCGCACAGTCGGGATTGCGTTTCACTTTAATTTCTCTGAAAAGCGTCTTCTTCGCATCGAAATCCAGGAATCGATTCGTGAGAGGATGACCGATTCCAAGAATGAGTTTCAAGGCCTCTGTGGCTTGGATCGTGCCAATGATGCCGGCTAACACGCCGATTACGCCTGCCTCCTGGCAGGAGGCGACGAGCCCAGGCGGCGGCGGAGTCTTGAAGATGCAACGATAACAGGCGGACTGCTTCGGCACAATGGTCGTCACGCGCCCATCGAAACGGAGGATGCCGCCGTGGACCAACGGTTTCCCGGCAAAGAAACAGGCGTCGTTGATCAAGAACTTGGCAGTAAAGTTATCGACCCCGTCGATGACGATATCATAGTTGCTGACGATCTTCAGCGCATTGCCGGCCGTCAGCCGCTCTTCGTACATCGAGACCTGGACGTCGGGGTTCAAGGCCTGAATCTTTTCTTTGCCCGAGACGACTTTGGGGCGGCCCACGTCTGACGTATGGTGAAGAATCTGCCGGTGAAGATTGGTCAGGTCCACCACATCGCTGTCGATGAGGCCGATGGTACCGACACCGGCTGCGGCCAAATAGAGGGCAGCCGGAGAGCCAAGGCCTCCCGCGCCGACCAGGAGAATCTTAGCCTTGGCAATCTTCTTTTGCCCCTTGCCGCCGACTTCGGGCAACAGAATATGCCGGCTGTATCTGCTTATCTGATCCTCGGTAAATTCCATGACGGTCAGTTTATGAATCCCAAAGGATGCTCAAAATGGTCGATGTTCTCACCCGCCCAACCCCGGCGCGCCGAGACGCGCCCTTCACCGAGCGAGGCCGCAGGCGAGAGAAAACCGGAGGCGTACCCTCTGGGGTACGTTGAGGATTTTCCCGAGCCGAGAACGAAGTTGGAAGCCATTTTCAGCATCCTTAAATGTTGAAATACTTCTCGATACTGATATACCGCTCGCCTGTGTCGCAGAGGATGGTGACCACATTCTTGCCTGGCCCAAGCTCCTGGGCTACCTTCTGCGCGGCAAACACGTTGGCTCCTGCAGAAATGCCGACCAACAGGCCTTCCTTTTTCGAGAGCTGCTTGGCCGTTTGATAGGCCTCGTCATCGGTCACGGTCATGACCCGATCGAGAATGGCCCGGTTCAATACTTTCGGGATGAACCCCGCGCCGATGCCCTGAATTTTATGGGGCCCTGGTTCTCCACCGGATAGGACCGGCGATCCGGACGGTTCAACTGCAATCACTAGCACCTTGGGATTGCGTTCCTTAAACAGTTCCCCGCATCCGGTGATGGTGCCGCCCGTGCCGACTGCCGCCACAAACGCATCGATCTTCCCGTTGAGCGACTCTAGAATCTCGATCGCCGTGGTTTTCTTATGCATCGCCGGGTTAGCCGGGTTTGAAAACTGATCCGGCATAAAATACGAAGGATTCTGCGCGATAATGCTTTCGGCCTCGCGGATCGAACCCTTCATACCTTCCCAGGCCGGCGTCAACACGAGCTGTGCGCCATAGGACGACAAGAGGCTCGCCCGCTCCATGCTCATGCTCTCCGGCATCACGAGAATCAGCTTATAGCCACGAACCGCAGCGACTAATGCCAGTCCGATCCCGGTGTTTCCGCTGGTCGGCTCCACGATCGTGCCGCCCGGTTTTAATGTGCCCAGTCGTTCCGCCTCATCGATCATATTGAGGCAGATTCGATCCTTGACGCTTCCGCCTGGATTAAAGAACTCAACTTTTCCATAGATCGTCGCCCCGCCTGTAGGGGATAATCGGTTGAGGCGGACGAGGGGAGTCCGTCCAATCAGTTCGGTAATATCTTTATGCAGGGGCATGGTCACAGGCCGCCTCCCATGTAAAACAAGAATTCGACCCGGTCGCCGTCGTTTAGGCTGGTGGTAGCGAGGTGATTCCGGTCCAACATGGTGTCGTTGACCTCGACCGCAACCATTTGCGGTTCAATCTTTTTGGTCTGGAGAAGATCGAGGACCGTTCCCCCTGAAATCTCCTCTGCCTTACCGTTAATTTTCACCTGCATGAAGACTCCTAACATGGCCCAGAGATTAAACAATTTCAACACGTTATCAAAGCAACTTTGCCAATGTCAAGGCAACGAAACTGACCGCCTCGTGGCTTGACATTGCCCGCGGTCCGCCGCCACTATGCCATCTTTTGGATGGCTGCTCATATTATGTGGAAACGCAATTTCATGTTCAGGTCCGCAGAGGCTACGCCACTGAAGGAGTCAGAAAACGAGCTATTCCATGATACCGATCCCGCAATGGATAGCACCGGACTCCACTTAGAGAAGTTTTTATCGGTTTGGATTCAAGGCGACGGAGAGGATGACTCACCGACAGCCTTCACGAGCATGTATGTCCGCACGGCGACATTGGATTTCCAGAAGCGAGTCGGGTTTCTGCAGCCCCTCCAAGGCCGCTCACACCAGATCAAACAGGTACTCACGCCGGACCAAAAACAGTTCCTGCAACAGTGGCTCGCCACAGAGGCTCCTCAGGCCTGGGAGGCCACGGACGACCATTTCAAGATGTTGTTTGAACTCGAATGACTCTGTTCACCATCCGCCATCGATGAGAGCGGTCATGCCCAACCGCAGCATGCTGTCGTTGTGTTTCGTTGGGATGCTGCTCGCAGTTCCATCCGGGGCCGGATGGAGCGCGACGGTGGAGGTCTACTACGGGCCGGACGACGCGCCACTCGATCGCCTGACCACGCTCTATCGGCATGCGACACGCTACCTCTATGTGGCGGTCTATGGATTGACCTCTCCCCGTGCGGTGGAGGCCATGGTCGCAGCGAAGAAGCGGGGAGTCGATGTGCGCCTGATCACCGATCTGAAGCGCACGGAGGACGTGAAGCAGCTCACGGCACTCCACACGTTACAATTGGCCGGCATCCCTATTCTCGTGAACCAGCATGATGGGCTGATGCACCTGAAACAGGTGGTGATCGACGACGAAGTGAATGCGTCCGGTTCGATGAACCACACGACGAGTGGCAATCGCTATAACGATGAGCGGCTCGACGTCATTACCGACCATGCGATCACTGCCAAGGCCCGGGAGAAGTTTCTGGCAATGTGGAACGATCACGATCGGTATCGGGAATGGAAGTAAGCAAGAAGTAAAAAGTGAGAAGTAAGAAGTAAGCGGTAAGAGGGCTGAGGCACGATGACTGAACAGACCGACGTGGCGGTGGTAGGGGCGGGCGGCGGCGGAGCCGTCTTAGCCCTGGCGCTGGCGAAGCAGGGGGTCAGCACCATCGTGTTGGATCAGGCCGTCGGCCCACCCAAGGGGTTGCGGGGAGAGATTCTCCAACCAAACGGACAGCATGTGCTCGATCGCTTGGGCGTGTTGCAGTCGTTACCGGCCGATGCTACGAGGTCCGTGCGGCACTTTCATTTTTGCCGGGCCGGCGGGACGCGCCTCTGCAGCATCGACTATGGCGATCTGCCGCAGCCCTACAATCGCGCCATCGTGACTTTGCCGAACGTGGCTCACCATGCCATTGTCGCGGCAGTGCAGCAACAGAAGAGCGTGACGCTCCGCTACGGAACCTCCTTCACAGGATTGTTGCGCGAGGGAAACCAGGTGGTGGGATTATCCACGCAAGGTCCAGAAGGCGCCAATACGATCCGTGCGAAGGTTGTCGTCGGCGCCGATGGCGCCTTTTCGAAAGTGCGTGAGGCCCTGAACATTCCCGCTGACCTGTATCTGTATCCTGACGGGTATTTGATCGCGATTCTCGAATCGGAGGAGCCGGTATCGGAATCGTTCTACTACATTGGGCGCAAGACTATTTTGGGAATCTTTCCGGCGACGGGGAATAAGGTCTATCTCTTCTACATGATTCCCAAGGATTCGATGGAGGCCGTGAAGCAGCGTGGCATTGCCGCGCTACAGCAGACCTGGAGCCAGATTGCGCCGCAGTTTTCCAAGCTATTTCGGCGTCTGAGCGATTGGAGCCAGACCGCCTATATGCCGACCGGGAGGGTGAGAACGCCGACCTGGGTAGCGGATGGAGCTGTCCTCATCGGCGATGCCGCCCATGCGATGAATCCCCATGCCTCGCAGGGCCGCATGCAGGCCATGGTCGATGCAATGGCTCTTTCAGATCTCTTGCCGGGCTGTCTTGCCGATCAAGATTATTCCTCCGCCAGACTCAAAGAATTTGAGCGAATCAGGCGGCCACAGGTCACCATGTTGCAGCAATTGGCAGATCAACAAGTATTCTATTGGAATACGGAGAATCCCCTGGTGGCGTTCCTGCGCGATCGCGTGTTTCAGACGCTGGATCGAAACGCACGGCTTCGCTACCAGGTTCTGTCGACCACGGCGGGGTTGCGGACGATACCGCCGTTCAATCGGCTCGATCGCGTGATTGCCGCAGGGGTGCTCCCCGATATCCGTGCACATGAGAGATCTCCACATCCGACGTCGTCATGAGGGATATGGATACGGCTGAACGTCTGATCGAGGGGTTGCCGAACGACATACAGAAGCGGCTGCAGACCTATGTGAAGGAGGTCACAGCGGTATTCGGAGAGCAGTTGGAAGGTATGTTGCTCTATGGCAGTGCCGTTCGGGGCGAGTTTTTTCCAGGGCGGTCCAACCTGAATATCCTCCTTCTCGTCTCGTCATACGACAGTGCCGTCCTCAAACAGTACAGTGCGGTGCACCGTCAATGGAGCAAGGAGCAGATTCTGGCGCCTCTCTTTCTGACAGAAGAGGAGCTGCACAGGTCGGCAGCCGTCTTTCCACTTGAATTTCTGGAGATCCAAGAACAGCATCGCGTCCTGGCCGGGCGCGATCCCTTCATCGGCTTTCACGTGAAGACCGATCGGCTGAGAGAGGCCGTAGTCCAGGGCCTCACGAGTAATGTCTTACGTTTGCGCCAGCGCTATGTCGAGGGGGGCGGAGGCGAAGAGGCTACGATGATTTTACTGCCGCTCTCGATCACGGCAACCCTTCCTTTGCTGCGCGGAGTCCAACGTCTTCTCGGTCGTCCAGTTCTCTCTCACTCCGATGCGGTGATCGAGGATGTTGCTGCGCAGCTGAAACTGGATCTGCAGGGTTTGCTGGACTGCTGGTTGCTCAAGCGTGGACAGATTACTCCTGGTTCCCACGAAGTACCGCGTCTCTTTGACCGGTATCTACAAGCTGCAACCCTGCTCGCGCGCACAGTTGAACAACTGCCGCAGTCTGGGCAGCGATGACAAAGATCATTTGCATGGCGATGACAATCTGTCTCGTTCTCTTCGCGGGGCTCGCTCAGGCTGCTCCTTACGAAAGATCCAAGATCCCGTTGCCGGGGCCTCAAGGCTATGTGAGCGACCATGCGCAGGCGATCGATGGGGGCTGGAAAGAGCGCATACGGTCCGTCTGCCAGGATCTTGAGCGAAAAACCGGCGTGGAAATGGTTGTGGTGACCGTTCCGACCATCAAGCCGTTTGGGTCGGCCAACGAGTATGCGACGGCCCTCTATGAGAAGTGGGGCATCGGATCGACGCAACAAGAACATGGCGTGATGGTGCTGGTTGCGGTGCAGGAACGACAGGCCGCGATTACGCTGGGCCGGAAGATGTGGCCGGTGATCACTCCCGCGGTGGTGAATCAGGTCGGCCGCGAGAGTCTGCAACCGTCGATTGATTTGGGGCATTTCGGCGAAGGCCTCTATCTCACTGTGGTGGCCCTCGCGTCTCCTGCGCAAGAGGTCCGTGTCGGCGACATTGCGAAGGGACATTCCAAAGGCCTAGGATTTTGGCTCGCCATTTTCACAGGCATTGGGGCGTTCGCGTATTTCTGGTGGATCAGCCGTCCCGACCTTCGGCATCCCTTCAAACGGATTCAAAAAGGCGAGTATTGGGGAACCGGGCAGGGGGGCTTCGGCGGGAACTTCGGAGGGTTCGGAGGGGGGACGGGGGGCGAAGGGTGGAAGTAGTGGGTAGCCTGGTTGGCCCTTTTTGCTCCCGGAACGCGCGCCCTGAGAAGGGGATGGCGAGGCAGCTGGCATGGTCTCTGTGCTCGCAGAGCCCCCACGGTGAAGCAGTGGTCGCTCGATGCGCGCAGTTGAGACCATACCAGCCGCCTCGCTGAATGCAGGTGAAGAGTTAAGTCCGGCCTCGTTCGACTGGCGCAGTTAAGGGCCAATCCAGGCTACCCACTTGGGGAGATGAACGAGCGAGCTTGGATGGGGCAAGCGAGGGCAGACTAGACGGTCTCCTGTGCTCGTGCAACGCGCGGTCTCGGAAGACCCTCGTTGGACACGCGCAGTGGGAGACCATCTAGCCCGTCCTCGCTTGGAGAGATGGGAGCCAATCTATTATCTCGCGCCAGTTCCGCTAGCCGCTCTTGTCCCTTTGGGTGTGCCGGTCCGGCTAACAAACCAGACCAAATAAACGATAGACCAGACAGACAAACTCGTCCTGTCTCGCGTTTTACGGTCCCTGACCGCTATCCCCCTACGAATGCCCAATAGTTATCTTCTTTGGGGTCTTGTATCTTCGCAAGATGTGTCTGGCCCTGGGAGGTAACTGTGGGATTAGGAATTGTGCTGGTTTACATGGGCCTGCTCTATTTTGGCGCGGTAATCGTCCCGGGAATCGGTCTTTCCGGACAGCTGCTGGCGCAAGTGCCTGGCAATTTTTTGGATTGGGCCCATGCGCCAGGCTATGGAATCTTGGCAGTATTGCTGACGCGCGGACTGCAGCGCCGCGCATGGCCGCTAGCCTATGCACTCCCAGTCGCAGCAGCCGCAGCCCTTGTCTTCGGTCTCTGGACCGAAGTGTTCCAAGGATCAGTTGAAGGCAGGGAATCTAATATCGACGATTTGGTGGTGGACGCAGTCGGAATCGGTCTTGCTGCGATCATGATGCTCGCTGTTACGGTAAGAAATAGGATCACATCTTTCAACTGCGCGCAGTGGAACATGAAACGTCAGGCGTGAGGCGCGATGCGCGTGAAGGGTTAGGCGTAAGGGGTTAGGGGTGTGGTGCAAGAAATATATCGGAGGGAATTAGAGTATTAGGACAGATTTTCGGGTTGAACAATCAGAAAAGATTCCCCTTTGTTTCGACCGACTCATGTAAATTGGTGAGGAGGCAAAAGGTCGTGAAGGGATGGTCTAATGGTGACACTAGATCAAGAGACGATTCCCAAATCCATCATTGCCGACGTTATGCCGCTTGCCGGCATCGCGCCGGAACCGCCATTCTTCCCTGTCTCCGTAACCAAATTCGTTGTGTTGTCCGTCGTGACATTAGGCCTCTACGAGTTCTACTGGTTCGACAGGAATTGGCGACGAATCAAGGATCGAGAGCGCACAAACATCTCGCCCGCAATTCGCACGATCTTCGCCTACTTTTATTGTTACCAGTGTGTTGGCCGAGTCCGCGACTACGATGTGCCTGGGCTTGGTGCCACCAAGTTGGCGGCCGGTCCTCTTGCCATTGGGTGGATAGTTACGTCCCTACTTTGGAAACTGCCTGATCCATATTGGTGGATTACACTGTTTTCTTTTGTCTTTCTCATTCCAGTACAGGTGCGCATCAATCGAATCAATACCACAGTGAGTCCAAATCACGATCAAAACAATCGGTTTTCTGCTTGGAATTGGGCTGTCATTGTTATCGGTGGCATCCTAGTCGCCCTTGCAGTCATGGGCACACTCATACCAGACGAGGAAGATAATGCGCCGGAAAATACAGTGCTGGAAGGTGTGGAGAATGAAGTAGGGGAAGCGAAGATAGCTTGTGACAAAGAAGTGGGACTCTGTTCTTAATCCCAGCCGTGGAGAGGAACGGTTCCTGAACCGTTCTCTTTACCTGATATTCAGGCTGAGCAATCAGAAAACATTCCCGACCCCTTTGTTTGCCCCTATTCGGCGTTTTCTAACCCGTAATCTATGGGAGGCATGTCATGAAAAGCCTCAACGAGAGATTGAATAACCATTTGCATGGGAGCCCAATCCCTAGTCCCAAGAAGTGCAGGGTCTTCTTTTGCCTTTGAGAGCTTTTCCCCAAACGAAGATTGCAACTCTGCCTTGTGCATAATTTCGCCCTGATATCGCTTCAGCTTGTCATCGTAACCTTTCCATTGAATAGGCACTAACTGGCCAGAGTCCTTAGTGAGCACATCTGCTCCGAAAAACAATTCTATGCTGCAAGCAAGCCCATTGATGTCCATAGCCGTCATTCCCGTTGGACCGAGAGTTGGGTAATTCTCGGCAGGTGAAAGGCGTGGGAGAAATACAATCCTTGCATTTCGTGGGAGTGCTCCTAGCTTTGCGGCTTGGACAGCCGCATGGGCTGCAGTGTCATTGTCCAATAAGGCCACGACTCGATTAGCAATACCAACAGATATTAGAGCTTTGAGAGTGTTCAGGACGGACGTTACTCCACCAGGAATAGCTAGCGTATCGAAATCAAGAAACGAGAAGTAGTTTGCAAGGGCAGGACGTAACAGTTTGAGTGATCCTTCGATGGCTCGCTGATCGGTACGCCCCTCCGTCAGAACGATTATCCGTCTTGTTGTCGCATATCCTCCGTCCAAATAAGCTTCTGCGAAAGCGGCTAACTCTTGAGCATCGCCGCTGTCATAGGCTAGTTCGGAGAGATCGTAAATGACTGGGGCTTGTGGAGGGAGAATCTCGCACAGTGCCCGAAGAAGCAGTCGTGCATCATCGCTGAGGAACGAGTAAGCAATATCGTAACTCTGGGTGCTCACATACCACAAGAGCAGTTCGTCCAGAGGGGAGTCTTTTGACGGCATGGGCCTACGGGGTATGGCTCCCCATAGTTTCTTATCGTTCCAGAACTTCTCAAAGGTGTTCAGCCAGCGGTCAAACGGAAGTTCCTGGAGAGCGTGTTGCGTTGCCTCAAATTTGTTCCAAGAGTCTGGAGCATCACTGATTGGCTCAGTTTCGCTTTGCGATTCCTCAAGCTTGAGGTTTCTTATGCGCTCGTACTCATCACGGGCAAACTTAATAGAGAAGCCCATGAGGTCGAGGCGATCTTTAAGAGCGTTCACCGTAATCTCATAAGTGAGAAGCTCTATTTGTTCACTAGCATTTTCGGGATCATCTGCAAGTAGAGAGGGTGCAATTTCTTCAATGCTGCCGCGGCGGATTAACCTCTCAGAGGCCTGAAACAATGTCATTAGCACTTGGTCAGGTTCGTGTTTCCTAGAGAATAGCTCTTTGCCATCGACGTACAATGTCGAGTAACTGCCCATTCATGCCTCTCGTACAGTGCTCGTTCTCTCTTCAGGGATGGGGGCTGCGATCTTCTACTGCGCGCAACTTTCTCACCCGCCCACCCACTGGGTTCTTATCAGACATAAGAGATTTTTCATTTATGTCCCTCGAGCTGCTTGGGCGTATCCAACAAGAACTGTCGATTACCGGCAGCGCGATCCATGAAACCATCCTTGCCATCGCCGAACGTGCCAATCGCAAGGCCCAAGTTTTCCGTTTGCACAGCCAGGCGTCGAGCTTACTCAACCAGATCGAACAGGTTCATGGCGAACTCGGACGTCAGATTGCTACGCTCTGTGCCAAACGCCCACCATTCAGCCATGAGTCAATTGTGCCCTCCGATCAATTGGCAGAATTCCTCGGTCAGGCCAGCGACCGCGTTCAGCACTTTAAACGAACGCTGCTCGGCGTCGACAGCCAAATACGTGAGATCAAACTGGAAACGATCCACCACGAGCTCCTCACCCTGCAACAGGATTTGAGTCTTCGCGCAGCGGCCATCGAACGGTTCCAGATCGTTCAAGGATCGCCGATCGTTGGAAAGACATTCGCTGAGATGGCATTGCCCGCATCGGTTCGTCTCGTCACGGTCCTGCGTGGACCATTTCTGGTACCGCCAGACAATGCCCTGGTACTTCGCATTGACGATGTCCTGGTCGTGATCGGATTGCATGAGGATCTCGCGCTGTTTGCCTCAGAATTTACCCAAGCTCGGAGCGCCAAGCCGGAGAAAAGAGCATATGGCGTATAGCCAATAGCGTATGGTCCGGAATGGAGATTTTGCCATACACTCTTAACCCCGACGAGATACGCACACGCAGTAAATGCTTTACAATCCAGCGATGTGGTCGAAGATGACTCGTATGCTCCCATTCCTCATCAGCCTCGCACTCTTCGCCTGGTTCGATCTCCACACCACCGCCGCTGAATCCGCCGCACTTAAATCCAACGACTCACCGGGCCTCCGCATGCTGGAAGAAATGCAAACGGTTATTACCGACCTCGCTGAGTCGGCAAAACCGTCGGTCGTGAATCTCATTCCTCTGTCCGGGCCAGGACGGGGGCGTGAGCTTTCGCAGGAACGGGCTCCCAACGCTTCCGGATCGGGTTCCGGCGTCGTCATCGATCCTGACGGATACATCATCACGAACAACCATGTTATCGGCGATGCGACGGAAATCGAAGTTCGTTTTTCTGATAAGTCGAAACTGATTTCACAGGTTGTCGGAAAGGATCTCGATACCGACATAGCCCTCCTCAAGGTGACCGCCGACCATCCCCTCCCAAGCGCAAGGTTCGGAGATTCATCGACCGTGCGAGTCGGCCAATGGGTACTCGCTGTGGGGAACCCTTTCGGACTCGATCGGACAGTCACACTCGGCGTCGTCAGCGGGATCGGCCGGGAGAACATCAATCTCTCGCGCTATGAAAATTTTATTCAGACGGACGCCTCGATCAATCCCGGCAATTCGGGCGGCCCACTCTTCAACCTGCGCGGAGAAATTATCGGCATCAATACTGCCATCATTAACTTCGCCCAAGGAATCGGTTTTGCGATTCCTTCCAACATGGCCAAGCAAGTGATTCAACAATTGCTGACGCAGGGACGGGTGACACGAGGCTGGTTGGGCGTCGGCATCCAACCGCTCACGGTGGAGCTGGCACGCAATTTTGGCGTCAAGGAAGGCGAAGGGGTGCTGGTCAATGAAGTCTTCGAAAGGGATCCGGCTGCGGCAGCCGGCATCAAACCCGGCGACATTTTGACCCGTATTGACGGCACCGTGATCGACACGCCGAACCGCCTCTCCCGTGTCGTAGCGGGATTACTTCCGGGCTCAACGGCAAAAGTTGAGATCGTTCGAGATCAGCAGCGCTTGCTGCTAGACGTCTCCCTCAGAGAACGTCCTGAGCAGGCTGTGATCGCCTCGCTCCCTCAAGGACGCGCTGAAGTCAAGCTTGGCTTTGATGTGCAAAATCTGACGCCTGGTCTTGCCGACAAATTCAAACTGGAGGAAAGCCGCGGCGTGCTCATCAGCAAAGTGGAGCCCGGAAGCCTCGCCCAATTGGAAGGCCTTCACGAAGGTGATCTCATCAAGGAAGTGAACCGTGTCGATGTGGGATCGGTCGGAGAATTCAGCAGCGCTATTTCCAAACTCCGGCGTGGCGAAACAATCCTGCTCCGCGTGCTGAGAGAAACCCGCGCGTTCTATGTCGTGCTCAAATCGACCGACTAGCCTGGTTTATTTGGTTGATCTGGTTTGTTTTGTTTATTTGGTTCATCCAGTTAGTTCGTTCAACCAAACAAACGAGACAAACCAAACAAACCAGATCAACCAGAGCGTTCAATGCGCTCCCGCATGTGTCTCCACCTTATGCGCCTCAACGATTCGAACTGCAAGCTCACGTGGCACTTCGTCGTATCGCACAAATTCCATCGTGTAACTTCCGCGGCCTGCCGTGAGTGAATTCAGCGTCGTGGCATACGTGAGCATCTCCGCCATTGGAACAAGGACCGTGATCTGCTCCGTATGGTCTCTTGCCTCCACGTGGAGAATCCGCCCTCGGCGCGCATTCAAGTCCCCGATCACAGCTCCGATATGATCTGCCGGCGCCTCAACCTCCACCGTCATAATCGGCTCTAACAGGATGGGATGAGCCGTCTCCAAGGCCTTCTTGAACCCTATCGACGCCGCGACCTTAAACGCCATCTCAGATGAATCAACCGCATGGTACGACCCATCGTACACGGCAACTCGGCAATCGACGATAGGAAACCCCGCCAAGCTTCCGTGATGCATGGCTTCGACGACACCTTTCTCCACGGCGGGGATAAAGTTTCGTGGAATGGCTCCACCGACGACTTTATTTTCGAAGCGGAACCCCTCCCCGCGCGGAAGAGGCCCGAGTTCCAGCCAGCAATCGCCATACTGGCCATGCCCGCCGGTTTGCTTCTTATATTTCCCCTGGGCCTGTGCCGTGCTGCGTATCGTTTCGTGATATGGAATCTTCGGCATATGCAGCACCACTTCCGCACCGTACTTGCGGCGCAATTTTTCAAGCGCAAGATCGATGTGCCACTGGCCCATCCCGCTCAACACCATTTCCTTCGTATCGGCATGCCGAGAGAATTCGAGGGTCGGATCTTCTTCGATCAACTTATGCAACCCAAGACTGATTTTTTCGATATCGGCATTGGACTTCGGCTCGATGGCAAAGGACAGCACAGGGCGTGGAAGCGCCGTTTTCTGATAACAGATGGGTGTCTGTTCGTCGCAGAGCGTGTCGCCGGTTTGCGTATCTTTGAGTTTCCCGATTGCCACGATATCCCCTGCGCCGGCAGAAGGCAGGGCCGTATGTTTCTTCCCCAACACGGCGTACAGATGCCCGCTTTTTTCTTTGCTGCCACGAGAACTGTTGAAGATCGTCGAGTCTGCGTGAAGAGCCCCCGACAAAATTCGCAGAAAAGACAGTCGCCCGACAAAGGGGTCTATTAGCGTCTTGAAGACGATCCCTGACAATGGGTCTTCTTGAACGGCACGGCGCGTTACTGCCTCGCCTGTATCCGGATGCAGCCCTTCCAACGGGGCTCTCGACGCCCGATCCATCGGAGATGGCAACAAGTTGACGATTGCATTGAGGAGCGGAACGATCCCGATATTCTCGATGGCGGAACCGCTGTAGAGAGGAACAATCATGCCGCTCTGAACACCAAGGCGCATTCCATTAATCAGCCCCTCCTGTGTCAACTCACCCGCTGCAAGATATTGTTCCAACAATCGGTCATCACGCTCGGCCACTCCCTCTTGAATGCGTTTCCGCGCATCCCCCACCGCCTCCCGTTCATTCTCCGGTATCGTCAGCTGCTGAATCGTGGGTGTCTCCTTGCGCGAAGTGATGAGGCGTTGCTGACCAAGGTCCAGCACGCCGGCGAGCTGACCGCCGCTGCGATAGGACAATGTGATCGGCAATGGTATTATCCCAAGACCGCGTTGACACATCGCGAGAACTTCATCGAGGGAGGCGCCGTCTTTATCTAATTCGTTTAGAAACAGCAGACAGGGTAAGCCGAGTGCTGTGACGCGAGACCAGACTCTGACGAGTTCGCTCCGGATTCCCGATGAGGCGCCTACCACCAGGATTACGGCTTCTACCGCTCGCAGGGCCATAGTCGTCTCCCCGATCAGGCTCAATGCACCAGGAGGATCGACGAGGTTGATGGTGGTGTGATTCCAGAAACAACGGAGGAGACTGGTACTGACGGAACTGCGCCGGTGTAATTCTTCCGGCTCGAAGTCTGAGGTGGTCGTCCCTTGTGCGATCGACCCGAGGTGGGGAACAGTGCCGGTGGTAAAAAGGATGGCTTCAGCCAACGAAGTTTTCCCTGCGCCGGCACTGGAAATCAACGCCACATTTCTGAGTGACTCTCTGTGTGGTTCGCTCATGGGGCCCTCCTTTTAGTTTATTTGGTCTATTGGTTTGTCTCGTTTGTTTGGTTGAAAGGAACTAATCAGATGAACCAAATAAACAAAACAAACCAAATGAACCAGGCTTTTTTACATCACTCTAGTTCTCCTTTTGCTCACACGCCGTCGTCATGGTTTGTCAACCAGCCTTGATCGGCAAAGCTGACATAGCGTCCATCGCCGACGACGAGATGGTCAAGAACTCGAATGCCCAGAACTTCCCCTGCTGATACCAAACGCGCCGTTAGAATGCGATCTTCCTGGCTAGGCGTTGGATCGCCACTGGGATGGTTGTGCAGGAAGATCACCGCTGCGGCAGACTCTCTTACCGCCAGGGTAAAGACTTCGCGTGGATGAACAATGCTAAGCGTTAAGCTGCCTTCCGATACCGTGGCGTCACGCATGATGGCGTGTTTGGCATCCAGTAACACGACTTTGAAGATTTCGTGACGCAGGTCACGCAAGGTTGAATGGTAATGGGAAAAGAGGTCACGGCTAGATGTGACTTTGGTACCTTTGGTCAGAGGAGCAGCAAGGGCGCGTTTCCCCAATTCAAGGGCAGCCTTCACTTGGGCCGCTTTGGCCTCCCCCACACCTGGGATCGCACAGAGTTCTTCAATTCCACATTGTGCAAGTCCGGCGATATCTCCAAGCCGATCCAGGATATCCATTCCAACTTGCACCGCTGAAGACCCGTGGCGGCCGACTCGAAGGAGAATCGCCAGGAGTTGGGCATTGGTAAGCGCTTGAGGGCCCTCTGTGAGCAGTCGTTCGCGCGGCCGTTCCGTTTCAGGCCAGCGCGAAATGCCTTGCCCTCCTGTATTGCCGGCCACTTACCCTCCCAGGACAAATAAATGACACTCTGAACGTTTTTGTACTGGCGATAGCCCCCTTAGTTGCCCATTCCAAACAAATACGTACCTCTAAACTGTTGAAATTACGTATAGCGATCTATTGGTGCAGTACTTGCTTTGCAACGCCTGCAGCAGTTCACCGCAACCCTGGGAGGATTCGATGGAATGTCCGAAGTGTAAAGGCCTCATGATGCTCGAGCGGTTTTCCGACTTCTTCTTAATTTTCTATGCTTGGAAATGTATCAACTGCGGCGCAATCATCGATCGCACCATTTCAAATAATCGGCGAAAGAGCTTGGCCGCTCGCAAGCCCCAGGAAGTGGCGACTCGCTAGCATAAACCATTGCTGTTCCTGTCTAGACGAGTCGGCCGTTTCGATCGCCACGGATGGCCGACAATCCTGCACTGATCCCCTGTCTCTCCTGCTCTTAGGTCGTCATATCGCCAGGCGCATTATAGCCACCGGCTCCAAGGTCGTCAAAATACTTCCATTCTTCTTGCTCCACCTTCCTAGCCTCTCCTAGTCCCCACGCTGTCTTCATTGTCCGGCACTACCTCTCGTTTTGGCAGCACTCACCTTGACCCCTTCAAAAACGCTATGTTAGAGTCACAAGTTCCTAAAACGTCTCTCGCCATAAATCGTAACTGCCCAGGTAGCTAGGCTGAAGGCTTTTAGGGGCTGGGCTTCTTGCGTAATGAGGATTGATCTCTGCTTGAAGAGATCAAAGGGGTAGAGGGGTAAGAGGCTACCCCCGCATTCGTGCTTTGCGAGATCATGTATAGCCTTCAGCCTGAATGCCTGAGTAGTTCCTTAAATCTATGCGTGTTATTGCCGGATTCCACCGGGGCCGCCGCTTGAGAGGGCCGGAAGGGAATGCACTGCGTCCCACATCCGATAAGGTGCGCGGGGCTCTTTTTTCAATTCTTGGAACCCAGATATCAGGAAGTCGCTTTCTTGATTTATATGCAGGTACGGGAGCCGTCGGGATCGAAGCATTGAGTCGCGGAGCCTCAGCCGTCACCTTTGTCGAGTCAGATCCCAAGGTCGTGGCGCTGTTACGAAAAAATCTCCAGACCTGTCATTTACTCGATCAAGCTCAGGTTTGGACAGAACAGACTGCCGCCTTCCTCGATCGCAAAGAATGGTGGGGCGGCCCTTACGACATACTGTTTGCCGATCCTCCCTATGCCGATCTGGATGAGTTAGAAATCATGATTCACGCTTGGAGGCCCGGGCTGTTATCGGAGCATGCCACTGTGATTATCGAACAAGACGCTCATGCCGAATTGCCAGTATCGATCGGCCCTGCCGTGCTTGTGCGGCGATACCAGTATGGCGATACGGCGCTCTATCTCTATGGAGTGTCCACCTCTGAATCCACCGCATCATGAAAGTTGGCATCTATCCAGGAACCTTCGATCCCATTACTCATGGACACACTGACATCATCACCCGAAGCTTGCGCGTGTTCGATAAAGTGGTCGTCGCCGTCGCACCCAATCCATCCAAGCATCCGCTCTTTACCCTAACAGAACGGCTGGAACAGATCCGGATCGTGATGAAAGAAATGAAACAGGTCGAAGTGACCCACTTCGACGGGTTACTCGTGGATTACGTTCAACGATACGGCGCTCATGCGATTATCCGGGGCCTACGGGCGATCTCGGATTTCGAACATGAGTTTCAGATGGCCCTCATCAATCGCAAAATCGCCAAACAGGTTGAGACCGTATTCCTGATGCCCAGCGAAGAATATTCCTATTTGTCCTCAACGATCATTAAAGACGTAGCCACCCACGGCGGCGCGCTTACGGAGTTTCTGCATCCTGAAGTCGCGCGGCAACTGCAAGAACGGATCAGGAGTTTGAAAACATGAAGCTGGCTGCACGAGCTGGACGAATCGCCCCCTCCCCCACCTTGGCCATGGCCGCAACTGCAAAAGCGATGGCAGCACGCGGGATCGACGTCGCCGACTTCTCGTCGGGAGAACCGGATTTCGATACACCCGAACCGGTCAAAGCTGCAGCAGAGGCTGCCATTCGTGCAGGTTTCACCAAGTACACGCCTTCCTCCGGCATCGATGAATTACGCCAAGCCATCATCGACAAGCTGCAAGTGGAGCAGGGACTTCGGTACGAAAAATCCCAAGTGCTGGTTTCATGCGGAGCCAAACATTCGCTCTACAACCTTGCCGAAGCGCTTCTTGAAGCAGGCGACGAAGTTATCATTCCCGTTCCCTATTGGGTCTCCTATGCCGACCAAACGCTTCTGAACGACGCCACGCCGGTTTTCCTGCCGACCCGTGAAGAGGATGGATACGCTATCGATACTCATGAATTGGAACGGCTCATCAGTCCACGCACCAAAGCCATTATCATCAATAGCCCGGGCAATCCAACTGGAGCCACCTATAATCGGGCGACGCTCGAACATCTTGCAGAGTTGGCCCTCAGTCGGGATCTCCTTCTGATCTCAGACGAGATTTATGAACAAATCCTCTACGATGGCGCCACACACACGAGTATTGCCTCGTTAGGACCGGAGGTCGCCGCCCATACTGTGATCATCAACGGTGTCTCTAAAGCCTATGCGATGACCGGCTGGCGGATCGGTTACGCGGCCGGCCCCAAAGACCTCTTGACCGCCATGGCGAACATTCAGAGCCAAAGTACGTCCAACCCCTGTTCCATTTCGCAAAAGGCTGCCGTCGTAGCCTTGCGCGAAGGTGGTGTCTTTACAAAAATGATGGTGACAGAGTTCGATCGGCGGCGGCGCGTCATGGTCGAACGCCTGAACGCAATGCCAGGCGTTCACTGCCGAATGCCTACAGGAGCATTTTATGCGTTTCCCAATGTGAGTGGGTTGCTCGGACGGCAAAGCCCGAAGGGGAAAATTACAACACCGACCGACCTCGCGAACTACCTATTGCAGGAATTCAAGGTCGCCGTCGTTCCCGGTGAGCCGTTTGGGAGCACCCAACATATTCGACTGTCGTACGCGACTAGCATGGAGACGATTGTCCGTGGAATGGATCGCCTTGACCAGGCGTTCAAGCAGCTGACCTAGCAGAAGAAGATCGTTATTTGGTCTATTTGGTTTGTCTAGTTTGTTTGGTTAAACGAAATCAACCAGATAAACAAAACAAACCAAATGAACCAGATTCCGGGCTAGTTGGAGGAATTGAAACGTGCCTATCTATGAGTACCAGTGTGACAGCTGCGCAGATAAATTTGAAATCAAACAAAGCATGAAGGACGATCCGCTCACCGCCTGCCCGCGATGCGGGAAGCACGTACAGCGGCTTATTTCATCGCCTGCGATCATGTTCAAAGGCAGCGGGTGGTACGTAACGGACTATTCCGACAAGATGAAGCCATCTTCTGGTAGTGAGGCACAGACAGCCACGACCGGGGAGAAGAAAGAGCCGGCATCACCCACACCCGATCAGGCGACGTCTGCGGCTCCCTCCGCTCCAGCGTCTGCCCCCGCACCAGCGCCGGCAAGCACCCCATCGAGCACAAGCTCAAGCACAGCGACCAGCACGCCAGCGTCTCCCACCACGAAATAGCCGACAGAGACGAAACGCGCTAGCGTGCGCCGGTGGTTTTAGCCGATGTTTTTTTCTTGGTCGGAGCCTTCTGCTTGACCTTAGCGGACGGCTTCGCCGCGCCGGATTTCGCCGTTACAAGTTTTGGCATTGCGGCTCTCCCCGACTTCGCCAGTCGTTCTTGTGCCGCCGTCAAGCTATTCTGCAAACTGTTGATCATGGTCGACTTATCACGATTCGACCGCGAGAGATCATCCACTTGTGCCTGCAAATCGTCCTTCACCTTTGCAAAGGAAGCATATTGATTCTGCAACTGCGCTTTTTCCGCTGTCACGCTCTGCAGCTCAGAGCGGAGTTGTTCGATTTGTGTTTGGAGCGCCGGAGGCCAGTAATCGCACCCGGACAGACCCACTGAGACCAACGTTATGGCGGCTACCGCAACAAGGTTCCGCACCATCACTGTTCGAGTCATCGGCATTCTCCTTTCAATGTGAACAATACATGTGACATACCTACTCAGGTGTTTAGGCTGAAGGCTGAAGGCTCTAAATTTTCTCGCAACGCACGAATGCGGGGCTAGCCTCTTACCCCTCTACCCCGTTGCCCCTTTCCCCCTTCATCTCTTCAAGCAGAGATGAATCCTTGTAGCGCAAGAAGCTTAACCCCTAAAAGCTTTCAGCCTCGTTACCTGAGTGCTTACCTATCGGCGTCATCGAGACATAAGCCATGAGCGGCCAACTGTGCCTCGATGACATCTCTTTCAATCGCTCCATCGCGAACGATTCGGATCGGTCCCCGTACGTCGATGACCGTGGACGGTCGCCCGCCTGGGGTCGGACCAGCATCGACGATTAGATCCAGCACGTCTCCTAGACTGTCTTGGACTTCTTTAGCCGTCCTGGGCGGCGGTTGACCTTCACGATTCGCACTGGTACCGGTCATCGGCCCGACCAGACGCAACAGATTGGCCAGCGGTTCCCAGGGGCTAAAACGGACGCCGACAGAGCCGGTCCCAGCCGTCACTGCATCGGAGAGGCCAACCGCTGCGGGAAAAACAATGGTAAGAGGTCCTGGCCAGAAAGCCTTCATCAGTAGGCGGGCCACTGGTGGACTGCTTCGAATCAGCGGCCCCAACTGAGACTCGTCTCCGATCAGCACGAGAATCGGTTTTCCCTCAGACCGACCCTTGACCTGCCACAATCTAGCGAGCGCCGGCTCGTCAAACGGGGCCGCGGCAAGTCCGTAGAAACTCTCCGTCGGCAGAGCGATCAGCCCGCCCGCTCCGAGTACGCGACGCACCAGCTCAGCAAGTACGGGAACGGTGGAAGCACCATAGGGCTCGATCCTAGCCCGCATAATTCACAAAGGCTTCGACTGCAACCGCGGATACGCCGCTACAACAAGCCTGACGGCGGGCGGGCTCGCCGCTCGGTCGGTCAACATACTGTTTCAAGTATGCCTTCCTCCCTCACGGCTCCGCGCGCCCGTCTCGCCTGGCGTCTCGGCGGTTTCGTCACGAACCTTCGTGAATAATGCGGGCTTGCCTTGGCAGGAACCATTAATCCCTTCTAGCGCTACGCGTGGCGTGAAAATGCTCGATGCGCAATGTCCGTCCGATAGTGAGCGCCTTCAAATGCAATCGACTTAGTCACCCGATAGGCTTCCGTTTGTGCAAAAGCCAGGGTTTTCCCGCGTCCCGTGATTCCCAGCACCCGGCCTCCAGCTGTAACCACATTGGCGCCTATTCGTCTTGTTCCTGCATGAAACACCATAGTCGTTGCATCGGTCTCGGTCGGTAATCCATGAATCACGCGATCAGTCTGATAGGCCCCAGGATAGCCTCCCGACGCCATAACGACACACACTGCGGTTTCATTATGCCAGTCAACAGTAATTTGGTCGAGCCGATGTTCAATTATCGCTTCGATCACTTCTAGGAAATCGGTCTTGAGTAGCGGGAGTACAACCTGCGTTTCCGGGTCTCCCATGCGGGCGTTGAACTCCAAAACAAATGGCGTCCCCTGCACAACCATAAGGCCTGCATAGAGGACACCCTGAAACGGACAACCCATACGTGACAAGGCTTCGACGGCAGGATAGAGAACCTGCCGGGTGACCTGCTCCCGCAGCGCCGTGGTGCCGAGCGGCGCTGGACAATAGGCACCCATGCCCCCGGTATTGAGCCCTGTATCGCCATCTCCAACTCGTTTATGATCTTGCGCCGGCAGCATCGGCACCACCGTCCGGCCATCCGTGAACGCCATAACCGTCAGTTCCTCGCCGTCTAAAAATTGTTCGATCAACACGCGCTGACCGGCCTGACCGAATACCGCATGTTCCATCGAATCGCGGACGGCCTGTTTTGCCTCCTCACGCGTCGTCGCGACTACGACACCCTTTCCCTGTGCGAGTCCGTCGGCTTTTATCACGACCGGAAGCTCATGTTGATCGAGATAGGCCAACGCCGAGGCCAATCGGTCGAAGCTTTGCGCTTGTGCCGTGAGAATCTTTGCGCTGACCATGATCTCTTTGGAGAAGACTTTGCTGGCTTCGATACGCGCAGCCCCCTTAGTCGGCCCAAATATTTTGAGCTTCGCCTTGCGAAACTCGTCGACGATACCCAATGCAAGCGGGGCTTCCGGTCCCACGACTGTCAGATCGATCTTCTCAGACTGCACAAACGCTTTGAGTTCGACAATGTCATCGGCTTTGATTGGGACGCAGGTTGCCAGCGATTCGATCCCTGCATTGCCCGGCGCGCAGTAGAGCGTCGGCATACGGGGACTTTGCGCGAGCTTCCACACCATGGCGTGCTCGCGTCCCCCACTGCCAACAACGAGAACTTTCACAGGGTAGCCTTCAGCTTGAGGTCTTTCTTCGGAGGATGTTCAA
>NEWR02000003.1 GCA_002869885.2 Nitrospira sp. CG24C | reverse complement strand
CGCCGTAGGAAAGCGATCCACCGCCACAGGTTCAGCAGACTCGCGAGGGAGGCGGCCACGTAGGTCAAGGCGGCTGCGGTGAGGATACGGCGGGCTCCCCGCTCGTCTTGAGGCGACAAGTAGTTTCTTTGCTGGAGTATCGGCAGCGCTCGCCTGAAGCTGGCGTCCCACTCGACCGGAAGCGTGACAAGGTGAACAAGTGTGGCGATCCCCATCGTGGCCATCCCGGCAACCAGGACAACGACACCCGCTACAGGGGTCTGAGCTAATGTTGCCGCGATGGGAATGCCCAGCATCACTATCCCTCCGAGCTTTTCCGCCCCCTGCGCGACCCTCACCAGTCGCGTGCGATCCGTGAACGGCTGATAGCCTGCTCGGTCTTGAATGGCATGCCCGACTTCGTGGGCGGCAACGGTGATCGCGGTGAGGGATTTCCCATTGAACTTATCGGGCGTGAGACGGACGGCCTTGGTCTCAGGGTCGTAATGATCACCCAGCTCGGTCGCTTCCACCTTGATGTGTTGCATGTCTAACTGATCGAGCAGGTGTCGCGCTAACTCCGCTCCAGTTCCCGGATAGTCAGGACGGGGCACACTATGCTGGGCAAACACCCGCCTGGTCCATAGTTGCGGACCGAATACGATGATACCGACAATGATCAACAGCAGGACGAGTCGCACTCTCTACTCCCTGTCTGGCGAGGCACCGGACCAAGGCCATCGGCACCCACCTGTGTGGGATCGATCCCCTTTTCACTTACGATAGCACAGTGGATGGATAGAAGAGACAAGTGGCGAAGGACTGCCACTCAGGGCAGAGGAGGCGGTGTGAACGGTGACCCCCTGGATCGGCGACGCGTTGAGACGGAGCGACGAATTGGTGGAAGAAAACGGGAGCCCACGTCGATAGTCCGTGAACTGCTCCGAATTAGTAGAACGCCTGGGTCAGACTGAGCTGCGCCACGTGCCGATCGAAGGCAAACGTGTTGCCGTTGAACTGGTTATCCACATTCGTGTAGCTGTAGTGCAGGCCGAGAAAGGTCTCGGGCGAGAACTTATACACCACGCCGCCGGTCCCCATGACCGACGCATAGGAGAGGCCGGTCCCGGACGAGGACCCGAACTGATCCCCGCGGCCATAGTTGACACTGGCGACGGCGAGCAGTTCCGGAATGGCCGTCTGTTGCGTCAGCGTCACCCCGACCACGTGCGTCCGGAGCGCTTGCGCCTGAAATTGAAACGAGGGGCTGACCCCGAGATCGTAGGCCAGGGTCAGGGCGGTCGTCCGATCCTTCCAGAGCAGCGCCAGATGCCCAATGGGGGCGACGAGGGCCGCGGAGCTCGTGCCCGCCAAGTCCCGCTGCAGCACGGTCGCCCCGGCCTGGGCTTGCAGGGTCAGAAAGGGCGAGAGGGTATGGTCCCACCCCACGGTCCCGCCCCGCGTGGTAAAGGAGCCGGCCGCTTGCGCGCTAAAATGATAGTCCGTATTGACCACATGCACCGTGAGCAGATCCTGCGGCGACGCCTTCAGCGAGAGCCCGCCCGTAGCGGTCTGGTACGTGCTATTGATCAAGATCCCGGCTTGCTGCACGTCCGAAGTCCCATAGCGGATGAACCCGGTCGCATAGCTCCCCAGCAGGCTGACCGTCTGGGTGAGCGGCACGGCAAGATCGGTGCGCAGAATATTCCGGCTCACGTTGGCGCGCCCCACTTGAAAGCCGGTCGCGAAGGGCGTCGCACTACTCCCGGCCAGATTGCCCACGATAAACGCCGGGGCTTGCGGGGAATAGACGTACGTATCCGAGGCCGTCAACGTCGCCCCTTGCCACCAGCGATCCAGCAGTTTGCTCAGATTCAGCACGAGGCCGGTATTGGCGCCGACATAATTGAGGGTCGGATGCTTGGCGTAGTACTCGCCGATCGCGCCCGCCGTCGCATTGACGTCGAACCAATTCCCGACATAGTAGCCGCGGACTTGCGGCACGGCGGTGGTCACAAAATCCTCCCGATCGAGCCCCTGGCGTTTGGGCACAAAGAACACGTTGCTGTCGTAGCGCTGTCCGACGGAGATCGAGGGAATCACCTGGAAGCCCTCGCGGACTTGCACCATGCTCGGATCGATGGCCCCGCCGAAGGGCGTGCCCGGAATCGTGCCCGCCCCGATCCCGGAGGCGCCGGTCCCCATCTGCTGCGCCTGGGCTCCGGAGCCGAGCCCGACCATGAGAGCGACCAACCCGCCCAGCGCCCAGGCATACCGCAATGCGTTACTCAATTACGGCACCACAATCACGTCGCCGATTCGGAGAAAGAAATTTCCCGGGACGGCATTCCCCTTGAGAATCTCGTCATACTGCACAGGAATTTCCATCTGATGTTTGCCGCTCGAACCGTCTGCCATGACGCGCAGCACCTTGATCTTGTTCTTCTTGGCATAGGGTGTGAATCCTCCGGCGAGAGAGATCCCCTGCATGACGTTGGCGTAGGATTTCAGTGAATACTTGCCCGGCTTGGCCACCTCGCCCATGACATAGATGAAATAGCTATTGACGTCCTTCACCTGAACGAACACGATCGGCGAGGCCAGATATTCAGTCAGCCGTTCGGCGATACGCTTTGCCAACAAATTGGCTGTGAGCCCGGTAGCCTGAATATCTCCCACCAACGGCATTGAGATCATGCCATCCGGACGAACCACCACTTCACGGGAAAGATCCTGATTTTTCCAGATGGTCACATTCAACACGTCCTCCGGGCCTAAGAGAAACTCGCTGGGCGCAACCATATCGACCTTGTAGTTGACCTGGTCTCCGACACAGCCGGTCGCGCCGGCCGCCAGAACGGCAATAAGGAACCAACTCGTTAGGACGCGCATCACATTCCCCCTTTGCACAACGATCTGAGAGACATCGACCGTCGTGGCCTTTCTTGGTTGAGTTGACATAGCACCACGTCACGCTACCGGCTTGGCATGACCACCATCGACTCAGACGGCACGACGATGGTATCGCCAGGCTTCAGCTCGATGTTCTGATTGATCCCATCCCGCAAGACAATGTCGTCAAAGCTTGCCTTGATCTTCACCAAGGAGTCTCCCTCCTTGGGAAAACGAAAAATAACGATCTTATTTCTGGACGCCACCGGCGTAAACCCGCCGGCCAGCGTCACCGCCTGAAGCAACGTCGTCTTACTCTTCAGCGGATAGCGGCCCGGCCTGATGACTTCGCCCAATACGAAAATGGCATAGCTATTGACCTCTTTCACCACAATCGACACAGCGGGACTTTCCACATAGGACTTCAACCGAGTAGAAATTCGTTCCGTCAACTGCGCGCTAGTTTGGCCGACAGCATCCACATCTCCAATCAGCGGCAAAGAAATCCTGCCGTCAGGACGAACTTGCACCGTCTTGGACAGATCCGGGCTTTTCCACACGGTGATATCCAGCACATCTTCCGGTCCAATGATGTAGTCCGTCGTCACGATCAACGATGGCTTCTCCTGAGCAGCCTCATGGGACAGGTTCATGACGGACGGCATCGGTTCTGCCAACACCGTTGTCGCTGTCAAACACACGATGCCGAGGATCGAACACACACCTGTCATCATGCTCATAGCTGACCTCATGTAGTACCCAACTCAGAATAGTCTTCTGCATACAGAGCGCCGGTTGTTTCCCCCATAACTCACATTCCAATCTTTGGCTGAGAACATAACTTGCGGTTGGCTAAGTAGTAACCCGCGTCGTCGTTCCAGCCACACGCAACTTCCTGGGCCATCGCGCTTCCGAAAGTGTCGAAGTCTATGCAACGGTGATGGACGCCGGCACATAGGCCTTCATCGCTATTCCGGTCGCGGGGACCTGATCCACCTGAACCCCGTCACGCATGACAGACATTATTAGTTTTGTATGGAAACTGTATATGACGCTTAAGAGGGGGAGGAGACACCTGCGAGGAGGCGATGTGACGAACGAAACAGGTAAGTAGGCTGAAGGGGTACAGGCTGAAGGTTTTTAGGGATCGTAGAAGTCGAGAAGGTCGCGAAGCGTGAGCGGGACTGGCACGATATGATGGGCGGGCGACAGTTCGAGGTCCGAAGTTCGAGGTTTTAGGAACTTCGAACCAGGAACTTCGAACCCCGGTCTTCAGCCTGTATTCGCAGCCTGAACCCCTTCAGCCTAGTGCTTTCAGCCTAAACACCTGATCGGGGCCTGCTACAACCGCCAGTAGTTGAGCGTCTTGGGTAGATCCTCCGGCTCTAACAGGCACTTCACATCGATCACCACCCCCTCCCACTGACTGCGGAGAGGCTTGAGTAATGATGGAATCCCCATATCTGCATAGGATCGATGAGCGACCGCAATGACAAGCCCGTCGATATTTTTCAGCTCGTCCCACTTGCTCAAATGTATCCCGTATTCGGCGACTGCCTCTTCTGGCGACGCGACCGGATCATGCACCAGGACTTGGACGCCATACTCCCGCAACTCTCGAATAATGTCCGGCACCCTGCTATTGCGTAGATCCGGCACATTTTCCTTGAAGGTGAGCCCCAAGACGGCCACCTTGAGATCGTTGACCGGACGAGCCAGATCGCTCAACCGCTTCATCGTCTGCTCCGCCACAAACTTTCCCATGCCATTGTTGATACGCCGGCCCGCGAGAATGACTTGGGGGTGATAGCCCACTGATTCAGCTTTACTCGTCAGATAGTAGGGGTCGACCCCAATACAATGCCCGCCGACCAATCCAGGGGAAAACTTGAGAAAGTTCCACTTGGTGCCGGCAGCCTCCAGGACCGACTTGGTATCGATCCCGAGACGATGAAAGATGAGCGCCAACTCGTTCATCAGCGCGATGTTTAGATCCCGCTGCGTATTCTCAATCACCTTCGCCGCTTCCGCCACCTTGATACTGGATGCCCGATGAATTCCTGCCTTGACCACCAGCTCATAGGTCTTGGCGACAATCTCCAGCGATGCGCTGTCCTGGGCGGATACCACCTTGACGATGGTTTCCAGCCGATGTTCCTTATCGCCGGGATTGATACGCTCAGGAGAATAGCCCAGCTTAAAGTCCACCCCACACTTCATCCCGGAGGCCTCTTCGAGAATCGGCTGGCACACTTCCTCAGTGGCTCCAGGATAGACCGTCGACTCGAAGACCACGATCGATCCGGGAGACAGATTGGCGCCGATCAGTTCGGATGATTTGCGAAGCGCCGTCAAGTCCGGCTGGAGGGCCTCATTGATCGGCGTGGGCACGGCCACGATGATAAAATCAGCCGCTTTGAGATCGCTGGGTTGAGATGTGTATTGAACGTCCGTGGCTTTCAGATCCTCATCCGACACTTCACCTGTACGGTCAAGACCCTTCTGTAACTCCGCGATCTTGGCCTTGTTGATATCGAACCCGATCACCCGTTGCTGTTTTCCGAACGCAACGGCAATCGGCAGACCCACATAGCCAAGTCCCACGACGGCAATTTTTCGCGCGCGCTCTTTTTTCTGTGCCATGATGCCTCCCCAACGATTTGAGCCAGGATGGCAGAAACGAGAGTTTCAGTCAACGAAATCAAGCGAAATCAAGCGATTCGGCGCGAGGCGAGCGCGACGGGTAAGGGGTAGGGGGTAAAAGGGATCCAGGGGTAAGGGTGAGATGTGAAGAGAAATTGGGGGGAAGCCTCATACGGCAATGACTTCCTCACGGACCTGATGGAGACGCACGACCTTCGGAGCCTTCCCCTCCTCATAGTGACAACGCGCCCTCTTGCGCTTGACAAGTATCTCATATTGAGATAGCATCGCCAGGTGCACATCATCACGCGAAAGCGGTTGATGGAGTTCGCGCGGACACATCCGAATGCACGGGCTCCGCTGAACTACTGGTTCGCCATCGTTCGGAAGACCGACTATGCCTCCTTCGCCGGCCTGCGAATCACGTTTCCCTCTGCCGATCAGGTGGGCCGGTTCACGGTCTTTAACGTCGGGGGCAACAAGTTCCGGCTGATAGTAGCCATCCACTATAACCGGCAGAAAGTGTACATCCGGTACGTGCTCACGCATGCCGAATATGACCGAGGCGCCTGGAGGAGCTGATTCATGCTTGCTAAATACATCCATGACGTGAATGCCGACTACCACCGCATTCGTCAACGCTTTCCCTTGGGCCCGTTGCACACCAAGGCGGAATACGACCGGGCCGTTGCCGTCCTCGATGACATTCTGGATGAAATCGGTCAACAGGAAACCCATCCCCTTGCCGACTTGGCTGAGACCTTGGCTCTCTCTATTGAGGCCTATGAGGACACCCATGTCTCCATGCCAGCCGCCTCCGGGTCTGAGATTCTGCGCAGTCTCATGGAGGACCATGAACTCGCACAATCCGACATGCCGGAGATCGGTAGCCAGGGTGTGCTGTCGGAGATCCTGTCGGGCAAACGCGATCTGAACGTGCGCCAAATCGCTCAACTCGCCGCACGATTTGGCGTTTCGCCCACGCTGTTCATACCAACCTCTACCAGAAGATCCAAACCCTTCCCGGCCAAAACTCGGAAGGCGCAGGATCGAGGGATTTAGGCCGAAGGGATTCAGGCTGAACCCCTTTCTCTATTCTTTCGTTTAATCATTTAGCCCGCCTTCTTCATTTCGCTCGCCAACAGGTCGTTAATCAACGATTGATACGGTACCTGCCTCTTCACCGCAACGGCCCTGAGCCAGCGAAGCACCTTGGGATCGAGACGGATGGCGATCAATTGCCTTGGCTCGTCTCCCAACGGGGGGCGCCCTACCCGACGCATTGAAGCCAATTGCTCGTCCGTCAGCGGGGGAATGTCTGAGTAATCAATCTTCCGCGTCTTGGTAGCGCGTCTTTTCTTTGTGATTCGCCGGCCTTGCACTGATGAGTCTAATCGTTTTTTCATGGCCGCGGCTCCTTATCGTATAGACAATGACGAGCAGATTTCCGGCAACTGACTGCGCTAATCTGTATCGGCGTTCTTCCTTCAACGAATGCGCAAGATCCTCGCCGTCTAATCCTCCTGGGTCAAAGAATGCCCTGCTTGCTTCCTCAAAAGAGACTCCGTGTTTGGCCTCATTACTGTCTGCCTTCTTGGAATCCCACTCGAACATCGCATTCTGTATATACTAAACTCGGTCGATCCGCAAGCCTCGGCTCAGCAGTTGGAAAAAGGGATTCAGGCTGAAGGGGTTCAGGCTGAAGGAGGAAGAGGTTCAGACTGAAGGGATTCAGGCTAAAGGTTTCGGAAATTTGATATCCGACCTTCGGACTGAACCCCTTCAGCCTAAACCCCTATTCTTCTATCTCCCCGCCTTCCTTCTCCAGATCCCGATCCCGGCTAAACCGGCACCGAGCAGCAACAAGGACGCTGGCTCGGGGACACTGCCGTTGCCACCGCCGCAACCATTGATATTGATATCACAGGCCCCGTTGATGATCTTAAGGTCCGCGCTATAGAAGCGGAACGAAGCACCTGAGTCAAGACCGAGTATCTTGTCACCGATTTGTTTATCGGCCGGTATCTTGCCATCCTCAAAATCCTTTACCGTATATCGTTCCGGTAGCGTGATCACGAGCTGTGCAGGGTCATTACTGTTGGGTGTTACAGAAATATTGTTCCCAAGGGTCCAGGTGAAACCCAGCCCCTGGATATTGAACGTATCAAAACTAGCCCCAGGTACCGGTACTTCCAGCACCTGTGAATTCGGTAAGAATACGCTACCATCAAATCCGATAGTCTGCCCATTGGCCCCTGATAGGTCCGCCGTGACTTTTATGTTGTCGATATAGATACTGTTGCCGCTTAAATCATTTATATAGATTACGACTTTGTCTGTCAGAACACCCGGAGATGGAAAACCCGCAGGTGACGGGAAGGTCTGAAAAACATTGGTGACGTTTCCGTACAGGTTACCGTGATCGTCAGGCAATTCTCCATCAAGGTACGTAATATAAGAAACGGACGGCAAGGCCCATACCTCCGTGCCGCAGAGCATCACCGCCAGAGCCATGAGTATCGCGTACTTTTTCATGCTTGCGCTCCTCCAAGAACAGTCACACCACGAAACCGGTCTACACACCCGTAGCGGGACAGACGGTTTCGTCACGTATCCTTAAGCAGGCCCTGTGCCAAATTCGGCTCATGCTCTGTTGCAGAGCATTATCAATGAGTTCTATTTCTGATTGATCTTCCACTGCGCGCGTCCAACGAGGGCCTTCTCAGGCCGCGCGTTGCGCGAGCACAGAAGATCATCAGGCTCCATCCCTCTCTGTTCCGCGAGCAAAGAAGGCCCCCAGCCTCACCCCGCCAACCGCTTTTTTAGCAGCTCATTCACCTTCCCCGGATTCGCCTTGCCGCCACTCGCCTTCATCACCTGGCCAACCAGGAATCCGAGCACTTGCTGCTTACCCTCTTTGAACTGCGCCACCTGCGTCGGATTCTTTGCGAGGACTTCGTCAATGATCTTGTCGAGCGCCCCTTCGTCGGATACTTGAATGAGCCCCTTCTCTCTAACGATCTGTTCCGGTGTCTTCCCGCTGCTGTAGACCTCTGGGAATATCTCGCGCGCGGCTTTCAAACTGATCGTCCCTTGTTCAACCAATTGAAGAAGACTCACAAGCCGTTCTGGTGAAACCGGGGAGGCGCTCGCGTCGGTTCCGGAATTATTCAGTTCTCTGGTCAGCTCACCCATCACCCAGTTGCTCACCGTCTTAGGCTGATTGAACAGCTTCACACAGGATTCGAAGTAATCGGCCACCGCCTTCGACGCCGTCAACACCCCGGCATCGTACTCGGACAGCCCAAACTCGCTGACAAATCGCTTCAGCCGGGCAGCCGGCAATTCGATTGCCTGTTTACGACAGCCCTCGATCCACTCTTTTTCAAGCTTGAGCGGCACCAGATCGGGATCGGGAAAGTAGCGATAGTCGTGCGCCTCCTCTTTGGAGCGCATCACCGCCGTCTCGCCGCGGTCGAGATTCCAGAGACGGGTCTCCTGATTGATCTTGCCGCCCTCGCTCAACACCTTCGTCTGGCGCTTGATTTCGTATTCGATGGCATCCTTGACGAACTTGAACGAATTGATGTTCTTGAGCTCGACCTTTGTGCCAAACTCCTTCTGCCCCAACGGCCGGAGCGAGAGATTCGGCTCGCAGCGGAAGCTCCCCTCATCCATGTTGCCGTCGCAGACTTCGAGATACATGAGCACATCGCGGAGGCCCTTCAAATAGGCGACGACTTCATCGGCCGACCGCAAGTCCGGCTCCGTCACGATTTCCAGCAACGGAGTTCCCGCCCGATTCAAATCGACGCGGCTCCCGTTGGCGCCGGCGACGTGGACACTCTTCCCCGCATCTTCTTCCAGATGGGCGCGACGGATACGGACGCGCCTCTTGCCTTCGCTCGCCGCAATCTCGATCCAGCCATGCTCGCAGATCGGCGCTTCGTATTGCGAAATCTGATAGCCCTTGGGCAGATCCGGATAGAAATAGTTCTTGCGCGCAAAGAGATTATTCTCCGCAATCGTGCAATTCAGCGCCAGCCCCGCACGCACCGCCATCTCCACCGCCGCCTGGTTGATCACCGGCAACGTGCCGGGGAGCCCCAAACACAAGGGACAGGTCTGGCTATTGGCCGTGAGCCCGAACACCGTCCCGCAGCCACAAAACAGCTTGGACTTCGTCCGCAGCTGCGCATGCACCTCCACTCCGATGACGACTTCGTAGATCATCGTTCAGCCGCGGCCTTCCTCATGCAACCGGTCGCGCTCACGTCGCATCGCCTCGCGGCCGGCGTCGAACGCTTCGCGCAGGATCGCCTTCTTCGAGTCCACGAATTCCTTCCCTTCCCCCACGACCTCCTCAAACGTTTCGCCTGCGCTGCCTGCCAGATCCCGCAGATTGCCTTCTGCGCGACGGGCATAGCCACGCAACTGCTCGCGTGACTCACGCCCGGTCTGTGGAGTCAGCAATAACGCCGCCACCGTGCCTAACGCCGCACCGCTCAAGAATGCGAGCAAGATCCCCGCTGATGAAGAACCTCGATCATCCGCCATTGTGATGCCCTCCTTCTTCTCGAAACCGTTCCTTCATGACCTGGGTTGCAGCTTTAAACCCTGCGACCACACTCGCCACATTGGTTAACATCGATCCGCTTGAGCCTCGAACGACATTGTGAACCTGTTGCACCGACTCCCCCACTTCTCCGACCGCGTGCAAGAGCACGGTTGCATGCTCAACTCCTCCGCGGGCCTGTTCGGCCAGATCGTTCACCTTGTGACTCATCGTCCGGAGTTCGTCAATCAGCGGTGGCAAGTCGTGGTTCATTTTGGCGAGAAGCTGTTCGGACTCCGCCACGGTTTTGCGAATTTGAACCAACATGGGCACGAGAAAACCCACCAGCACTGCAAACGCGACAGCCACAAGGATGGCTGCGATTTCAACGAATGTCATATTTCTTCCTCCCGCTATCCCCTTACCCCTCTATCCCTCTACCCCCATTACCCCTTCCCCTACCCCTCACCGTACCGCCGGCTTTTTCGTTCGCCATTGCGTATTCTGTTCGTAAGCATAAGCCGCTCGCAAGAGCGTCTCTTCTTCGAAAGGGCGGCCGATCAACTGCAACCCGATGGGAAGCCCCGCCTGACTGAATCCGCAGGGTAACGAAATCGCCGGCACACCGGCGAGGTTCGCCGAAATGGTGAAAATGTCCGATAAATACATCTGGAGCGGGTCGTCGCTCTTCGCTCCAAACTTGAATGCGGGCGTGGGTGTCACGGGCGTCACGATGAGATCGACGTCCTGAAACGCCGCCTCGAAATCTTGGCGAATCAACGTCCGTACTGCCTGGGCCTTGCCATAATAAGCGTCATAATACCCGGCGCTGAGGACATAGGTTCCCAGCATGATTCGCCGTTTCACTTCCGGCCCAAAGCCTTCCTGCCGCGTCTTCATATACAACTCGAGCAGGTCTTTGGTCTCTTTGGCGCGAAGCCCGAACTTTACCCCGTCATATCGCGCCAGATTCGAGCTGGCTTCGGCCGTGGCAATCACATAGTAGACGGCTACCGCCGCATCTGTCCGCGGCAACTGAATTTCTTTGATCTCCCCACCGAGGGCTTTCAGTTCCTGAATCGCAGCCCGCACGGCCTGCTCCACTTCAGGGTCCAGCCCCTCCGCAAAAAACTCGACCGGCACGCCGACCTTCAGTTTCTTGAGATCTTTTCTCTTGAGCGCCTTCATATAGTCCGGCACCGGGACATCGGTCGAGGTCGAATCCAACGGATCGTGACCGGCAATGGCTCCGAGAAGAAAGGCGGCATCCCTCACATCTTTTGTAATCGGCCCGATTTGATCGAGCGAAGAGGCAAAGGCGATCAACCCATACCGTGAGACCCGCCCATAGGTCGGCTTGAGACCCACCACCCCACAGAACGCCGCAGGCTGGCGGATCGACCCGCCTGTATCCGACCCCAAGGCCGCAGCACATTCGTCGGCGGCGACAGCCGCTGCGGATCCTCCGCTGGATCCACCAGGCACACACTGCAAATTCCAGGGATTACGGCTGGGGCCAATGGCGGAATTCTCGGTCGATGAGCCCATGGCAAATTCATCGAGGTTTGTTTTCCCGAGCAGCAGATACCCCTGCGCGCGCAGTTTGGCTATCACGGTCGCATCGTATGGCGGAACGAAGTTCCCAAGCATACGGGACGCGCAGGTGGTGGGCACCCCCTCGGTACAAATATTGTCTTTGATCGCCAACGGCATACCCATCATCGGCAAAGTCTTCCGCCACCCTTTCAAGGCATTGTCGAGCGCGGTTGCTTGCGCAACCGCCGCATCTTTGACTTGCGTAACGTAGGCCTTTACTTTGGGCTCCACCTGGCCGATCCGCAAGCCATAGGCACGCACGATCTCCACTGCCGTGACTTCGCCGGCAGTGAATTTCTCATGGAGCTCGTAGAGTGAAAGCTTGTGAATCGACATCAGCGCTTTGGCTTTCCGGCAACAATCCGGTTCTTCTCGTTAACTTGAACGATCTTGGGGACATGCCGCTTGATTTCCTCGTCTGAATAATACTCATAACAAAAGATGATAATCTGATCGCGGACCGCGCCTTTCCTTGCCGTCGGCCCATTGAGGATGATCTCACCAGCACCGCGTTTGCCCGCCATGGCATAGGTCATAAACCGTTCGCCATTATTCAGATTGGAGCAGACGATCGCCTCATAGGGCAAAATTCCCGCTGCATCCATCAGATCCTCGTCGATCGTCAGACTGCCTTCGTAATCGAGGCAGGACTCCGTCACCGTGGCTCGATGGATTTTCGACCGCAACATTTGCCTGAACATGTTTTATCCTCGTGATGGGTATGGGTAATGGGTGATCAGTGATGGGTGTTCAGGTTGAGACAGCCCTCAGGTATTCCTACTCATCACCGTTCACGATCTTCGATAATTTTTGGCACGACAAAAAACCCGTCGGCCGACTCCGGCGCATTCGCCACCGCGCGCTCGACGGACAGGGACGTCCGCGCAATGTCGGGACGAAACACATTGACTTGTCCAAGCACCGTCGCCGTCGGTTCGACGCCTGTAGTGTCATACTGCTTCAATGTCTCTACGTGCGTGAGAATCTGGCCCAATTGTTTCGCGAACGCCGCCTTCTCACTCTCCGTCAACTCCAGCCGCGCCAGCTTCGCGACTTTTTCAACTTCGTGTTTCGTAATTTCCACTCTTCTCTTTCCTCCCCTCTCTTCGAGGATGTTCAAAATGGTCTTCCAGCAAGGCCGCAGGGAGTCCGGCGACTGAGGCGTACCCTCAGGGGTACGTCGCAGGGAGACGGACGACTGAGAACGATGCTGGAAGCCATTTTCAACATCCGATCATTCTACCGTGACGCTTTTGGCCAAGTTCCGTGGCTGATCCACATCCGCGCCCCGCAGCACTGCGATATGATACGCCAAAAGCTGGAGTGGGATCGTAAACAAAATCGGCGAGAGCAACGGATGGGTGTCGGGAACCGTGAACACCGCATCGGCAATCTTCCCCAACTCCCGCTCGCCTTCTGCCACGAACGCGATGACCGGCGCGTGCCTGGCTTTCACTTCCATCAGGTTACTGACAGTCTTTTCGTACAACCGATCCTTCGGCGCCAATACGACCACCGGCATGTCCTTATCGATGAGCGCAATGGGGCCATGCTTCATCTCTCCAGCAGCGTAGCCCTCCGCATGAATGTAAGACACTTCCTTCAGCTTCAATGCTCCTTCAAGCGCGATCGGATAGTTGATCCCGCGGCCAAGGAACAAGAAGTTCCGCTTCTTGTAATACCGCTTGGCAATCGCGACAATCTCCGCCTCACGGCTGAGCACCCGCTCGACCAATACCGGAAGCCGGACAAGGCGATCGAGCCAGGCCTTGCCGTCGGCGACAGACAGGGTTCCGCGCACGCGGCCCATATGTAACGCCAGCATGTAGAGCGCCGTAAGCTGGGCGGTGAACGCTTTGGTCGACGCGACGCCGATCTCAGGCCCGCAATGCGTATAGAGCACGCCGTCCGATTCACGGGCCAGCGTACTGCCTACCACGTTCACGATCGACACGACACGCGCCCCCTTTTCCTTCGCTTCACGCGCGGCGGCCAACGTGTCCGCCGTCTCGCCGGACTGCGAGATGGTGATAAAGAGATCGTTCTTACCGACCAGTGGATCGCGGTAGCGGAATTCGCTCCCGATATCGACCTGCACCGGCCTGCGGACCATCTCCTCCAACAGATACTTCCCCACCAGCCCCGCGTGCCACGAGGTACCGCAGGCCACGATCCAGGTTCGTCCAGCTTCGGCAAACTCTTTCGGCGTCAATCCGATGTCCGGCAGATCCGCCTCGCCGGTATCGTAAGAATAGCGCCCGCGCATTGTGTCGAGAATCGTTTGCGGCTGTTCGTGAATCTCCTTCAACATGAAGTGCGGGAATCCGCCCTTTTCTGCCGCAGCGGTATCCCATGTAATCTTCGTGAGTTTCCGTTTAGCCGGATGGCCATCGACGTCGGTGAAATGAATATCCGTTGCGGTCACCACCGCCACGTCGCCCTCTTCGAGGTAGGTCACGTCGCGGGTATGGGCGAGCATGGCCATGACGTCGGATGCGACGAAAGACGCCTTGGCGGTTTTGCCCACGACCAACGGACACCCGGAGCGCGCCGCGACCATCGTCCCCGGCTCCTGCTCCGAAATGACGGCAAGCGCATAACTCCCTCGAACGTCCTTCGTGGCGGCTCGTACCGCTTCGGCCAACTTCATGCCTTGCTGAAGATATTTATCGATCAGATGCGCCACGACTTCCGTATCCGTTTCCGAATGAAACTTGTACCCCTCTGCCTCCAATTGCTGTTTCAGCGGCTGATAGTTTTCAATGATGCCGTTGTGCACCAGCACACAGCCTTTCGAGCGGTGCGGGTGGGCGTTTTGCTCCGAAGGCTTCCCGTGCGTCGCCCATCGCGTGTGGCCGATCCCCACGGTACCCTTGAGTTCTTTCTCCTTGAGCGATTTCTGAAGATTGGCTAGTTTGCCGACCGTCCGCCGAATTTCGATTTTTTCTCCTTGCAACACCGCGACGCCTGCCGAGTCGTAGCCTCGATACTCGAGCTTGGCAAGACCGCCGATCAGAATCGGCACCGTCTCCTGATCGCCCACGTATCCGACGATTCCACACATAACTTACCCCCTGCTGCGTTTCTTCACTTGCCTGCCCTTTGAAGCCAACGGTCGCTTCGTCGTAAGACGTGCGGCGTCAGGCGTCAGGCGAGTGGATGTCGTTGCACGTTTCACGTTTAACGTTTCACGATTCACGCCGGTTTGCAGCGCCCGCCGCCGCGCCGCCCATCCTGCACGATTCACTTGAGGCACCCGCCCAATCACCAAGGCATCCGCCGGCACATCCTCCGTGACCGTAGTGCCGGCTGCGATGATGGCTCCCGCCCCCACTGTCACCGGCGCGATCAACTGCGTATCGCTGCCGAGAAACACTCCATCCCCGATCACCGTCTGAAACTTATGCAGACCATCGTAGTTACATGTGATGGTACCGGCGCCGATGTTGACTCCCTTTCCGATCTTTGCGTCTCCCAGGTAGCTCAGATGGTTCGCCTTCGACCCTTCGCCCAGATCGGTTTTTTTCATCTCGACAAAGTTCCCGACCTTGGCCTTCCTCCGCACCACTACACCGGGGCGCAGATGGACGAACGGACCCAGGTGCGCATCGTCCTCAATGTGAGAATCGGTAAAAACACAGTGATCAAGAATCTCAACGCCGTTGCCGACCACGCAATTCGTCAGCCGTGTAAAAGCACGCAGCACACAATCTTCCCCAATGGCCGTGGTCCCTTCGAGCATGACGTTCGGATGCAGGATCGTGTCTTTCCCGATCGTGACTGCCGCATCAATCCAGGTTGAGGCCGGATCGATCATCGTCACCCCGGCATCCAGCCAGCGATCGCGAATCTGTTGCCGCACGACCTGCTCGGCTTCAGCAAGCTGTCGGCGCGTATTCACGCCAAGTCCTTCGTCGGGATTATCGAGCACCACTGCAGCCACACGATGCCCGGCACGTTCCGCGAGACGGATGATATCCGTCAAGTAATATTCCCCTTGAGCGTTGCTGGGATCGAGCTTTTCCAAGGCGCTGAAGAGAAACTCTCCGTCGACCACATAGGTGCCCACGTTGATTTCACGGATCGCTCGCTCCTCTGCATTAGCGTCACGATCTTCGACGATGCGGGAGACCCCCCCCTCGGCTGAATTCGTTCGCACGACCCGTCCGTATCCGCTTGCGTCTGCGAGCACCGCGGTCAGAACGGTCACGGTTGCACGTTCTGCCTCGTGGACACGAAGGAGTTCGCGCACGGTTGTTTCCTGAAGCAGCGGCGTATCGCCGTTCAGAATCAGATAATTAGACGGGGCACCCCGCTTGCCCACCGCAAACACCGGGCGGCTCTGCAAGACCGCATGGCCTGTGCCCAATTGTTCCCGCTGTTCAACAATGGCAACGGGAGCGCTGCCGCTCTTCCCCGCCGTCGCGCGGTCGATCACCTGGCGAACCAGATCGGCCTGATGTCCCACCACGACAGCCACGCGCTCCCCTGCGACGCGTAACCCAAGTCCGACCGAATAGAGCACCATCGCCTGGCCGGCCACTGGATGCAGCACCTTCGCCTGCTTTGAGCGCATACGCTTTCCAAGCCCGGCAGCCATCACGACCACCGCAAGACCGGCCATTTTCCCCTGCTGATCGGAGCTGACCGGCTTCTTCACCGTTGAAACTGCAATGGATCGTGGATGCTTCATCCGATCGGCACCCCCGTTTCAGGCTGTTTGACCGAATCCCATTTTGTTGCAGTAGTTACAGCCGATGCCAGCGATGTGGACGGCGAACAGAGCCCCCCTGAGACAATGAGCTTCATTGCCTCTTCTACGCTCATGTCGACGGACGTGACTTCATGTTCCGGCACCAACAGAAAATAGCCGGACGTGGGATTCGGCGACGTCGGCACATACACATGAATCAGTGGCTCCTGCGCGAGATCTTGCATCTCTCCTTTGGTCACCCCCGTCACAAACGCGATACAATAGTGGCCATTCTTGGGAAATTGAATCATCACGACGCGGCTGTATGACGCGTGCTCGGAGAGCGACAAAATATCCATCATGGACTTCAACGTCGAGTAGATCCCCCGGACGAGTGGCACACGATTCAATAATTCTTCCCACCACTTTACGATTTGCCGGCCTATGAAATTGGTGGCAAGCAGCCCGACTGTAAAAACCAAGATGATCAACGCCAGAATTCCCAGGCCCGGCACATAATGACTCGGCACTAACCGGATCAAAAGATCACCGAGAATCCCATCGACAGCCACGAAAAGGGCCTTCAAAATGAGGATGGTTCCCCAGATGGGGATAATCACGAGCAAGCCCGTCAGAAAGTAGCGTTTTAGCAAGGTTTTCAGCATAACTATGAGCCGACAAAGGTAGACGGTCATCATACAGAGAGTGACGAGGGCCTCGCAAGCCTTTTCTTGCTATTTTCAACAACTTGGAATACCATCCCACCCGTTTTCTTTACCGACGAGAGTGCCAAGCAATGGGGACAAAGAAGCAGCAGACCCACGGCCTGCTTATTACCCTCGAAGGGATCGAAGGCAGTGGGAAAAGCACCCAGATTCGCCATCTCGCAGAGATACTGACTCAGGCAGGATACCGTGTGCTCCAAACCAGAGAGCCAGGCGGTACGGCTACTGCTGAAACGATCCGCAATATCCTTCTCGCGGCATCGCCCCACGAACCAGTCACCCCTCAGACCGAAGCCCTGCTGATCCTCGCTGCCAGATGTCAGCACGTCACACATCTCATCAGACCGGCATTGCGGCGCGGTACCCTGGTGCTCTGCGATCGGTTTTCCGACTCTACCTTTGCCTATCAAGGATTCGCGCGCGGCCTCGATCTGGAATGGCTGCGAGCGGCCAATGAGGTTGCAACCGGCGGACTCACGCCGGATCTCACCCTCGTACTCGACCTCCCGGTATCAGTGGGCCTAGCCAGACGGCGAGCCGATCGCGGGGAACAGAATCGGCTGGACCGTGAGACAGAACGTTTTCATCGAAAGGTACGCAGGGGATTTCTGACGCTCGCAGCGGAAGAGCCTGGACGTATGACTATCGTGAATGCGAATCGGCCTGCGCAAGAAGTGCAGGACGAGCTCAGTAAGATCGTGGTAGGCTGGGTGGCTCGACCGCGTCGCCGGAGTTAGCATGCCCTTTCACGACTGTATCGGCCATCAACAATCCATCGCTTTCTTACAATCCGCCGTCACCCATGAGCGATTGGCTCACGCCTATCTGTTTCACGGCGAGGAGGCAATCGGGAAACGATTGACGGCCATTCGCCTTGCCCAAGCTCTCAACTGCGAACGGCCCCCGGAAACGAACGGCCTCGACAGTTGCGGCGCTTGCCGGTCCTGCCAACAGATCGAGGCCCGCACACACCCGGACTTTTTCGTTATCGAGCCGGACCAGGAACAGGCCACTCAGCAAATAAAAATTGAGCAAGTCCGCGAGATCGAACACCAGATCATGTATCGTCCGCTCATCGGCGAGCGAAAAATCTGTCTGATCGACAACGCCGACCGCATGACGATCGGCGCGGCCAACGCGCTGTTGAAAACGCTGGAGGAGCCACCAGCGCATAGCCTCTTCCTCGTCATCTCAAGTCGTCCCGCAGCCCTCCCGGCGACCATCCGGTCACGCTGTCAGGCCCTGCGCTTTACGACGCCGGCTCGCACACAGGTAGAAGCGGCACTCATCCTGAAACGTGAAATCCCGCCCTCAGATGCGCGGTTCCTCGCCATCATCAGCGAAGGCCGCCTCGGAGAAGCTCTCACTGCCGATGTGAAAGACACTCGTGCGCGCCAACAGGAACTCGTGGACTTAGTCCGCCCCCAATCCTTGCAATCGATCGGGTCCATCCTGTCTTCGGCGGAAACGATCGCGAAGGCCGATCGCGCACAAGACATGCTCGCCTGGCTGGCTCGTTGGATTCGCGACCTCGTCTTGATTCAAGTCGAAGGAGACCGCGACCAGATACTCAACCTTGATGACCTCGCGACGCTCGAAACTTATGCGCGACAGGCCAACACCGATGCGCTGTTGAACCTGCTCCGTGAGATTGAAATGACCGAGCAACGCGCCACGCGGCACCTCAATCTCCACATGGCGCTGGAAATGATTTTGCTCCGTCTGCGCGACGCGCTCGCACTTGCCCCAGCCGGCACCCCTGTCTAACAGGATCCTGAAAAAGTCCGCCAACAGAAGAAGATCGTTATTTGGTTTATTTGGTTTGTCTTGTTTGTTTGGTTAAACCAAATAGACGAGACAGACCAGAGAGACCAGAAAGACCGGGCTTGTCCTAGACATGCAGGCTCCTAGCTTTCGCCGTTTATTACCTGGTATCTTTTGTCACGCCAGGAGCCTGTCCGACATTGCCGTTCGTCACGAGGCGAAAGAAGGGCAGACAGATGCGCGACCGCAGGCCCCGAAAAACCGGAGGCGTATTCGCTGGAATACGTTGAGGATTTTTTGGGGCCGAGAACAAAGCATATGCCTGGACATCGTTCGCCGCAGTAGAAAGGTCAATGCCGGACAGGCTCCTAGATGAGTACCCCCGACAGCTTCTACATCACAACGCCAATCTACTACGTCAACGACGTACCCCACATCGGACATGCCTATACGACCGTGGCTGCCGATGTCCTTGCTCGTTACTGGCGCCTGCGTGGACGCGACGTCTTCTTTCTCACCGGGCTCGATGAACATGGGCAAAAGGTTCAGCAGGCTGCGGCCAAAGCCGGCATCGTCCCGCAAGCCCATTGCGACAAGCTGGCGCCTCAGTTCCAGACCCTATGGAAACGGCTGCACATTTCCAACGATGCGTTCATCAGAACGACGGATGCGCCGCACAAACTTATCGTTCAACGATACCTTGAGGAACTTTACCGTAAGCAACTGATTTACAAGGATGATTACACTGGTTGGTACTGCACGTTTGATGAGCGATTCTGGACAGAGAAAGACGTCGAAAATGGCCTCTGCCCTGACTGCAAACGACCCGTCGAACGTATCAGCGAGCACAACTATTTTTTCAAGATGGGCCAACATCAGGATCGCCTGATCGATCACATCCAGCAGCATCCGAACTTCATCCGCCCTGAGTCTCGCCGCAATGAAGTCTTGGGATTCTTGACTACGCAGAAGCTCGGCGACCTCTCGATCTCCCGACCCAAATCAAGGCTCTCCTGGGGCATCGAGTTACCGTTCGACACAGACTACGTCACGTACGTCTGGTTCGACGCGCTGGTGAATTATGTCTCCGCATTGGAGTACCTTAGCCCGACACCATCCAGAGATCAGTATTGGCCCGCCTCAGTCCATCTAATAGGGAAAGACATCCTCACGACTCACGCCGTCTACTGGTCCACGATGCTGATGGCCCTCAACCTGCCTCTACCGGAAACGATCTTCGCGCATGGTTGGTGGACCGTGGATGGAGAGAAGATGTCAAAGAGCCGCGGCAACGTCGTCGATCCCAACAAGATGGTTGACGAATTCGGCGCCGACGCGTTTCGTTACTTTCTCTTACGTGAAGTGCCGTTCGGACAGGATGGAGACTTTTCGCAATCTTCGATGGTCACCAACATCAACAGCGACTTGGCCAATGGAATCGGGAATCTCCTCAGTCGTACCCTCACCATGATCGAGCGGTTCGCCGACAGCACGATTCCCGCGGTTGGCACACCGGCTCTTCCCGAGCTTGAAGCCCTGATCGCCGCAACAGCGACAGGCCTCCCTGAACGAATCGATCAGGGCTATCGCGCACTCGCCTTTCGGGAAAATCTCCAAGCCATATGGGAACTCATCGGTCTGTGCGACGAATACATCGACAAGGCTGCGCCCTGGCAACTCGCCAAGAATCCTGAGAATCACCCGCGCCTCAACACTGTTCTGAATACAGCTTCGAGGGCGCTGCGATTGCTCTCGGCCCTCATGTATCCCTACATGCCCCAGACAGCGGCGCAACTCACCCGGCAACTCGGCCTATCGTTCGACTTTTCAAAGCCGGTGCCGCAAGCAGCCTACAGCTGGGAAACGCCGCTTGCTGAGACAAAGATCTGCAAGGGCCCAAGTCTCTTCCCCCGTATCGAATCAAAACCACAAGGAGCCAAAACCGTGACTACGCCCATCTCCTTACGGCCAGGCCTGCCACAGAAGCCAAAACATTTGGGTATCACCGAGCCGGCATCATTGCGGCGTTCTTGAATTCGTTCATCCTGTTGCTCACGGCCCTCGGCATTGCTCTCGTGGGGTTCAAGCGACTACTACAGCCCGTCCCGGTGGACGGCGGCTGGGTCATGGCGATTGCCGCTCTGAGTTTCGCAGCCAATCTGAGCATCGCGCTCCTGTTGCAGCGCGGAGCCAAGGATGATCTCAATATCCGCAGCGCCTTTTGGCACATGCTGGGTGATGCCTGGGTGTCCTTGGGCGTCGTCATCAGCGGTGGAGCCATCTTACTGACCGGATGGACCATTTTCGACCCATTGATCAGCTTGCTGGTTGTCGCTGCCATTGCCAAAGGAGCCTGGCCGCTGTTTAAGGAATCGCTGGACGTCTTGTTGGAATCGACCCCACCGAAGATCAGCGCCTCACACGTAGCTGCAACCATCGAGGCGATCCCCGGCGTAAAAAATGTCCACGACCTCCATATCTGGGCGGTCGAACCTCGGCTAATAATGATGACCTGTCATATCCTGGTCGACGGAGATGATTCGGCAATGACCAATGACCTTCTGCAGACCATCCGCACACGGGTCAGCACAGATTTCGGCATCAAGCACATGACGATTCAAATGGGAACCGACTGTTGCCACCATGACGAGATCCACTGCGATCTCACCACCTTGGCACAGCAGCACCAGGACGAGGGACTTGTACATGTGCACCATTAAGCGCGCGGGACGAGCGGGAAAGGCGGGACTCGCGAGAGGGGTGATTCGAAGTTCGAAGTTCTGGGTTCGAAGTTCCGAAAACCTCGAACATCGAACCTCGAACCGTCTTCCGTCTCGCTCATGAATAATTCAGGTTAAAACAATGACCGAGACCCCGATTCCCTTTTATGTCCTCTGCGGTTCCCTCGGCGCGGGTAAAACCACGCTTTTGATGCGACTGCTGGAACATTGGAAGAGCCAGGGCAAGCGGGCCGGCGTCTTGATGAACGAAGCCGGAGAAGTCAGCATCGACGGCCCCCGCGCGGGCACCATCGCTGAACAAGTGATGAACCTCGCCGGAGGCTGCGTCTGTTGCGACACGAAGGAGGATTTATCCTGGGGGATCGCACAACTGGTACGAGATTACGAGTCGGATGTGATTATTCTGGAATGCTCAGGCATGGCCGATCCGGCTGAAGTGATCGATGGCGTCACGGATCTTTACACCGCGCGCCTCACGCACTTAGAAAAAGTCATCGCCTTACTGCACCCAATCCCGACAGACAGGGAAAGCATGGGGGGATTCGTCACCAAACAGGCAATTCGCTGCGCCGACGAACTCATTCTCAATAAACGAGACCTCTATGTTCCCGGACATTGGGAAGCGTTCAAGACCTCGATCATCGAGCAGAATCCCTACGCGCGGGTCTGGGAAGCCAGTCATGCCAGGATCGATCCCTCATCGCTGCTCGAACCAATCACCCGCAGGTCGTCGGCGCAGGCGGTGAATGTGGAATTCGGAGTGCCTCGCTCGTCCACAACGAACAAGCGGGCCTCGTATCATCCCATCGCCACAACGGTTCGGCTGCCTGGCCCGTTAAACCTTGTACGATTCCTGAGCTGGATGAAGACCCTGCCCCCTGAACTAGAGCGGGCGAAAGGCTTCTTCCGCTTCGCTAAGGGACCGGAGCTCCAAGAGTTTCAATATGCCCCTCCAGGCAACGCGACCATTACGCCGATCACATTGCTCGACGAACCGAGCCACGCGATCGTGTTAATTGGGCGTGGCTACGACCAGGAGCGCTGTCAGGCAGAGCTATTAGGCTGTCTTGAGATCACTAGCCCGCATTATTCATGACGGTTCGTGACGAAATGGCGGGGTGGCGCGAGGCAAGCGCGAGGAGCGAGACTCGCGTGACGTGTGAGCCGGGCGACGGTTCGAGGTTTTCGGAACTTAGAGGCTGATCCTCGTTTCACGTTTCACGCCTCACGTTTCACGGCTTTGGGGAGCGAAGTGCGAATTCGAGAGTAGCGCAAAAGCAGCCACGCGGCGACGGCTCCGAACAAGCCGCCGATCACCCAACCTCCCAGCACGTCCGTAACGTAGTGAGCCCCGATATACACACGCGACAGACCGATCAGTCCGACCAATGGCCAACTCACCCAGCCTGACCGTGGATAGAGCACGTGGAGAAAGGCTGCCGCCGTTGCGGTGTTAATGGCGTGATTCGACGGAAATCCAAAGGTCTTGCCGCAGGCTTCGATCTGGTGGATATCCGGAAGCGCCATGCAGGGTCGTGGCCGGGCCGCAAGGTCTTTGACCCGCGCTCCGACGAAATCCAATAGGCCGATGGAAGCAGCCAATACCGGGGCTGCCAACAACGCCTCCCGCCATGACACCCATAGCCAATAGCTGGTCAGCAGAATCCCTGGCGCCCACAGCAGGCCTGAATTGGAGAGACCGAGCGCCAGCTCGTCTAACCAGGCCAACTGGCCAGCGAACCCGTTGATAGCGCGAAAGAGAGATTCGTCCCAGTTCATGATCGGTTCATGGTCGATGGTCAATGGTCAATGGGGAGAGATAGAATCTCATATGCACTGTTCCCATCTCGAATGCCTATTGACCAATGACCATTGACCCACCTTCATCCCTCACCTCGTGCGAAAGTGAATGCGCACGGTCAGTTCCCCATCGATGGGTTCGTCGCCTTTCAACTGGGGCTCGAAGGTCCATTTATTCAATGCAGCCATGCCGGCGATGGTGAGTTCCCGATGCTTGGCCGGCTCCAAGACCACTACCGTCACCGCCGCATTCTTGGAAACCAACATGCGCGCTTTCATCCAATCGTCGAGTTCTTTGCCGTCCAAGGCAGGCGGAATAGAAGGCCAGGGTGTGGCTTTGGGAACCGGCCCAAGCTGTTGGTCCTTATTGAGCGGCAGACCATGGACATGGACCTCTGGCAACTCCAGCACATCTTCCATGTGGTCGTCCTCATGCGTGGCCTCATCACCGGCCACCGCATGCGCGAGCGCCGGCCAAGCCAAAACCATTGCAAATAACATCGCGAGAAGTTGTCTCATAGCGTGTGCATCCTACTCTATCACTGCCGGATGCTCAAACGGGCCGCCTTCTCACCCTCCAACCCTGGCGCGCCAAGACGCGCCTTGTCCCAGGTAAGGCCGCAGCAAACGATCACTGAATAAGGGGTAGCTGGGATGATCCCGACTGCGCGCGTCCAACGAGGGGAGTCCGCGACCGCGCGTTGCGCGAGCACGGGGATCGTCCCAGCCACCCCGCCCCCTATTTCAGCATCCGGCTAGAAGAACCATTGGGCACGGAAGAAGAACGACCGCGGCATCCCCGCATGCGACACACCCAGGCCGATACTCCCCTCGCCTCGATTGATGAGGTACTGTTGGTCCAGTAAGTTCACCACGTCAAAGCCCAACAGAAGCTTCTGGTTGTCCCACGGCAACGGGATGACATGCGTCAGGGACATATTATAGATCGTGTATGACGGACTGTGGGTGGAGTTTGTCTTCCCTCCCTCTTCCGCCGTACGCAGCCCAGAAGCAAACAACGTCTGGCCCGTGATTGTCGTCCGCTCCAAAAAGCGATAGGCGACCACCGCGGAACTCGTCAGCGTCTGCTGGTGATCGCAATGCACCCCGCCTTTCGAGTTGATGTCGGCAATTTCTGCCGCTTCGAGCAGGATGTGGCCTGATTGGAGCCCATAACCTTTACACTGCCCCCAGGCCACGTTGCCGCGCGCCGTTACGTTATCCGTGATCTGAAGTTTCAGAGCTCCATCGATGCCTCTCGTCCACCCTCGCTCAAAGGCAAAGTAATTCAACAAGGGCGTCGTCCCGAACTGGCCCGCATCCGACAGATAATTGGCGAGCTTGTAGTATCCAGTCAGCTGTAACGTCGCCCATCTGCTCAACGCATGGTAGCTTCCCACCTCGAAGTAATGAGCGCGCTCAGCGCGGACCGTATTGTTCGTGCTATCTTCCGGCGCCACCTTAGTACCGGCGGTATTGAGCTTCGCAAAGGAAATCGCTTCGAGATTCGGCGGTGTAAACTGCCTCCCGTAATAGACATGGAAGACATTGGAAGGATCGGACTTGTAGGTGACCCCGACCCGCGGGCTAATCTGCGCCTCATCACGCTGATACTGCACCATATCGGCCCGCACACCGAGGTTGAATGTCCACCGGTCGTTCGGGCTCCACTGATCCTGAATCCAGAATTCCTGCCGATAGCCGATCAGCCGATTGTCCGCATCCAGACCCAGTACAGGCCCCGTCGGATTGCCCGCTCCGTCATCCGCGAACGTGAACAGCCTCGTCTTGTTCCACGTCTGTGTCCGATCGACCTGGAATCCTGTTTTGATCACATGTTCTTTGTTGGGAATATAGGTGTGATCGAATCGGATTCCGCCCGAATAGGCATTCCGATCCTGGTTGGCAGCCGAGAACGGCTCAGCCTCGTCAGGGGTGTAGGCGAGAACGTTGAATGGGTCCGTCCGAAACGTGGCCCGCGTTTGGCGAACATATCCTGACAGGTTGAAAAAGTTACTACTGTTCACATCGTGCCGCCAGACCATATGCCCATATTGGTTATTCTCCTTTTGATTTTCGTCGACCATCGCGGACGGTACCGGGGAAAATCCAGGCAATAACCCCGTGACGATGGCATTCGGGGTCTGGCCGGGCAACGTCGGAATCTGATACTTCGCCACGGAGTTCAAGAATACAAACGAGAAGTTATTCGAATTGTCGAGTTGATAGTCGCCGCGAATGAACGTCTGATTCCTCTCGCTTTGCCCATGAAAAATCGAATGGCCCAGCGTCGGCGGCTCGATGCCGCGATTCGTTGCCGTATGGCTGTTCAGCACGTAGAACCGGAACTTCTGGCCGATCGTGCCTCCATATTCGAGCGACGGATTGATCGTATTGTTCGATCCGCCGAACATTTGGGCGGATCCGAACCCTGGTTTGGTCCCGCTCTTGGTCGTGATATCCAACACCGCAGCTGTCTTGTTTCCATACTGTGCTTCCATGCCGCCAAGGATGATATCCGCCCGCTCCCACGCCCGCGGCGAGATCACATCGGAGAAGGTGGACGACACGGTATCCGGAATCGGCACACCGTCGATTCGGAGCTGGATGTTCGCATGATCCTGCCGAATATGCACTTGCTTGAGCGATCCATAGACGGCGCCCGGAATCGTGATGAGCACATCCTGTAACTCGACATTGTTGCCACGCGGCAATTCTTCGATATCTTTTCGACTTACCGAGTAGGTCTCGCTCGACGCCTTGTATTGAATCGGCGCCAAAGGCGACCGCACTTCAAGCGCGATCTCTTTGGTCTTGGACAGGGTCAAGGTGATGGGGTCGGGCGCCTCTGTCCCAATCTTCAGCACGATATATTCGCTTCGATAGGTATCTTGCAGGGCGCTAACAGAATAGGTTCCATCGGAAGGGAGAGGGATTCTAAACTCGCCGGCATCGTTCGAGACGCCGGTCGCTACCAACATTCCTTCTTGATTCTTCACCTCCACAATCACCTGCCCCACTCGACGGAGATCCTGATTCTGGACCAATCCCTCAATAAAGTTGAGCTCGCCTGCCAGAGCACGATTCTGATGAAGAACCGTCAGGCAGAGACAAAGATACAGCAAAAAAACAATGAAATGACGCCACATAATAGGACGCATGAAACTCCCTGCCATCACGTGATGAAAAAGCGCTGCGCCTCTCTAGCAAGAGTCCGACGACAACCATGCAGAATGGCGTGAGCCGAAATGACGTGACTAGCTGCGGGGAGGAGCGCGAGAAAGACCAGGCGTGGATAGGTCGAAGGAAAGCAGAACGGAGTCCGCTGGAAGTGCCAGCCGCTCGACGAGTTCCTGTGCCGTAAAGAGAGGAGTGCCGATATCGAGGAATCCAGCCGTATGATGCTTGACCCATTGACAGAGATCGGTGTCGGAGTGCTCATGGCCATCGTGGTCAGCCGCCGCCAACTCGTGATGAACATCCTGCGCCACCGCAAACGGCGCAATGGCGAGTAAGAGCAGGACGAGGCCGATCGCCACAGCGCCCCGAAGAAAACAGGCCGAACGTCGTATGGAACTGTGCAGAATCATTGAAGGCGAGCTACGTACCATAGGCTTTCACGGCTTGTCAAACAACGGGATAAGGGCGCCATACCGAACATCTCCAGCCGTCAGGCGCCTACTCCAGTGGATATTCTTCTGAGTATACGCTATATTTTACGCGTCCAAGCACACATCGCCCCGTCAAGCTCTCTTACCTTAAGGGCGCTGTCCATCGTAAGCAGGCAAAACCATGCAGAGACCCCTTGATAACCAGCACATCATCGATATCAAGCCGCTGCCCTCGCCGCGAACGATCAAGTCAAAGCTACCGATCACCGATCAAGCCGCTGCACTAGTCGTTGAAACCAGGGATGCCATTCGCCATATTCTGCATGGCCAAGACCGTGAGCGACTACTGGTAATCGTCGGACCCTGCTCGATCCATGACCCTGAGGCCGCCTACGAGTATGCCGACCGATTGAAACCAGTAGCGGATGCGTTGCGCGACCGGTTGCTCATCGTCATGCGTACCTACTTTGAAAAGCCCCGTACCACAGTCGGATGGAAAGGCCTGATCAACGATCCACATCTGGACGGCACCTGCGATATCGCCACCGGAATGGAACTCGCGAGAACGATTCTCCTCAACATCAACAAACGCGGGGTTCCCTGCGCGGCTGAAGCCTTAGACCCTGTGTCCCCCCAATACATTGCCGATCTCTGGAGTTGGGTGGCCATCGGCGCCCGCACCACCGAAAGCCAGCCGCATCGGGAAATGGCCAGCGGGCTGTCTATGCCGGTCGGCTTCAAAAACGGTACCGAAGGCAATCTTCAGGTGGCCTGGAATGCCATGGTCGCCGCGAAACAGTCTCATCACTTTCTGGGCATCAACGCCGATGGGCTCACCTCCATCATCAAGACCATGGGCAACCCAGATCGTCATATCGTGCTGCGGGGCGGGGGAGGAAAAACCAACTATGAAGCCGAACACGTGACTCGCGCGGAAGCCATTGTCGCAAGCGAGGGGATTGCTCGCCCCATCATGATCGACTGTTCGCATGACAACTCCAGCAAAGATCATCGGCGCCAAAGTGTGGTCGCGCGCGATGTTCTCCGCCAATTCCGCGACAGCCGCCAATCCATCATGGGCCTCATGCTCGAAAGTAATCTCAACCCCGGCAAACAGACCTGGAAACAAGGCATCTCCCTGGCCCACGGCGTCTCCATCACCGATGCCTGTCTCGGCTGGAATGAGACAGAAGCCTTACTCACAGAACTGGCCGATATGATCGTGGCCAAACCCGCCTAAAACGGTTGTTTGGTTCATTTGGTTTGTTTTGTGTATTTGGTTAGTTTCGTTCAACCAAAAAAACCAAACAGACCAAACAAACCAAATAGACCAGTATGCTCATCGACACCCATACCCATCTGGACGATGCCCGCTACAATGACGATCGCGAGGCGATGATTGCCCGCGCCAGGGAAGCCGGTGTCGAAGCCTTCATCACCATCGGCTGCGATCTGGCGACCAGCCGGGCGGCGGTCGCACTGGCGGAACAACACCCGTTCATCTATGCCTCCATCGGCGTCCATCCACATGAAGTGAAGCATATCCTCGATAGCTGGTACGACGATTTCCGCCAGCTTGCGCAGAATAAGAAGGTGGTCGCCTACGGCGAAATCGGCCTCGACTACCACTACAATCATTCGTCGCCGAAGGAACAGCGCGAACGATTCCGCGAACAGATTCAGCTCGCACGCGAGTTGAATCTTCCCGTGATCATCCACACGCGGGAGGCCCAAGAAGACACGATTTCGATTTTAAAAGAAGAAAAAGCGTCAGAGGTGGGCGGGGTTTTTCACTGCTTTTCCGGGGATGCGTGGCTGGCGAAAGATGCGCTGGATTTAGGGTTTTATCTGTCGTTCTCAGGAATTCTCACGTTTCAAAATGCAACCATGCTTCGAGACATCGCAAAAACCGCTCCGCTGGACCGTCTCCTAATCGAAACCGACTGCCCGTACTTGACGCCCATCCCCCATCGAGGCAAACGGAACGAACCGGCCTACGTGTCATTCGTCGCGCAAAAACTGGCGGAGCTTCACGCCGATGCGTCGGATCTGTCGGTCGAGCGAATCGGGCGCATCACCACCGAGAACGCGAAGCGCCTGTTCAAAATCGCTTGAGCTGCCGGCTGCGCTGCCGTTGGGACTTCGGCAACTTGCGCGGGTTTCCCTTCTTGCCCGGCCCACGCTGAGGTCGAAGATCTTCCCCTGTATCCAGCTCTTTGTGGGGAGTAACAGGGGTCAAGCTCGACGGCCCCTGCAGTTTCCCGATAAACTCCTGGGCCTTCATCACAAAGGCTCCTTGCGCATTCGCGGCGTCGATAATCTCACGATCGGAACTCACCACCGCGCAGGCAGATCCAAATTCGGCAGCCAGACGTTGAATCACCTGGTCGGCTTTTTCTCCACGCCGGGAGAAAATAATCTCCAGACCAAGCCGATGCTCCCGTTGTTCCGTGCCCCACCCCTGTTGCCATCCGTCAAAGACCACCGTGATTGCATGGGATTTGCGTTGACGATAGGCCGCCAGATCGCGCAAGAACGACTCACGCGCCATCTCGGAATGCAGACTCGTCCCTGTACCGATCCGGCCTGTCTGAGCCAAGAGATTGTAGCCATCGACGATGAGATGAAGTGCCATGATCGAGAAACTACCGCGCACAGGGCTCACTGTCAATTGGCGCGCGACAAACGAGCGGGGCTCGACGGGCGAGGGTTCGAAGTTCGAGGTTCGAGGTTTTTGGAACTTCGAACCTCGAACTTAGAACTTCGGATCGCGCCCGTCGCGCCATTCCCCTTGACAACGGCACACACATCTGAGAAAAACTCTATATCCCATCACACGCAGTCAACACCCATGCGATCAGCCCTGTGGCGCATCCTCACCCTCGCCTTCCTGGTCGGACTCTTCGATCTTCCTGGGCATGCCCTCAATCTGTTTCACACCGGCCATGCATCAGCTGCGACGAGCGCTGTTCGTCAGGAATCTCCTGCCAAGCCCAACCGATTCCGCACTTCACCCGTACACATGGCTCCTTCTGCGCGAGGCCTGACGACGATTCGGAACCTCCGGACAGCCAGCTCGCCGGGGTTGACGAGGCTCGTGCTCGATCTCGACGCGAAGGCCCGCCCCAACAAACATCCTCAACTCCAGGCCGAGGGAATCACCATCGAAATTCCCAACACCACCTTGAGCCATTCCGCCAAATCGGCACTGACAGCCGGCCGTGTTGCCAAGCCGTTTATCATCAGCCAATCATCTGAACAATCTGTTGAAGTCTCTCTCCCGGCCGGTTCATTTCAACGCTATCAGTTGCTCACATTGACGAATCCTCACCGGCTTGTCATCGATGTGGTGCCTTCAAACCAACCGACAGCTCCGTCTGTTGAATCAACACCAGGCCTAGAACTTCCATACCCCACTCCTCCCCAGCCTGCTCAGCCGCGGACCAAGTCATTTACGACCATCGTGATCGATCCAGGGCACGGCGGGAGAGACTCTGGCGCACGGGGCCAGCGTGGGACGGAAGAAAAAGACATTACACTGAAAGTCGCGTTGAAACTGCGCGATCTCTTGAGCAGGCAACGGGGAGTCCGTGTTCTCATGACCCGTGAACGAGACCAGTTCGTTGAGTTGGAAGACCGGGCAAAGTTTGCCAATGCGGTGGAAGCGGATCTCTTTGTGTCGATCCACGTGAATTCGCATCCCCAACGCTCCGTGAAGGGGATTGAAATCTACCACTTCGGAGAAGCCAAGGATCAACGAGCGCTCGAAGTGGCGGCCCGTGAAAATGGAACCCCGCTCAACAACACCGGTGTGGGATGGGAATATCTCGTCGCCGACCTCCTGACGGCGAAGAAGATCGAATCATCCCTCGAACTCGCCTGGACCGCCAAGGAAGCCATGGTGACCAACCTGAACGGCCACTATGATTTGCTGGATCATGGGGTGAAGACTGCGCCCTTCTACGTTCTCCGTTTCACCAGCATGCCCAGCATCCTGGCTGAAATCGCTTTTATCTCGAACACTGATGAAGAAGACCTGCTCCGAACCACCCGCTTCACCACGCGCGTGGCAGAAGCACTCATGGAAGGCATCAAGTCCTTCCTTGCCTCCGCGAAACTCACCACGCGATGACCCCCGCACTGCTCTATTCCCCACGCCGATGCCTACAGTCAAGTTAGTCCTGGAATACGACGGAACCTGCTACGCCGGTTGGCAGCGCCAACCCGATCAACCCACGATCCAAGAAGCAGTCGAACAGGCCATCCGGCAAGTGAGCCAAGCCACGATGTCCGTCATCGGCGCAGGCCGCACAGACTCCGGCGTACATGCTCGTGGGCAAGTGGCAAGTTTTCGCACGGACCTAGATTGGCCCGCATACAACTGGATGCGGGCGCTCAATGCCGTACTGCCGAAAGACATTGCCGTTCATTCCTCTGCCATCATGGACGACCGCTTTCATGCCCAACACGATGCACGAGGCAAACTCTACACCTATCGAATCCTGCATCGCCCAGCCCGCCCCACCATCGATCGTTCATTCGTCTGGCACATCTACAAACCGCTGAATGAGGCTGCCATGCAACAGGCAGCGGCGACGTTGATCGGAACACAAGACTTTTCCTCCTTCGAAGGAAGTCTCACAGACAACAAGAATCCCATCTGCCATCTGCAACGACTCGCGGTCATCCGCCACGGCGACCAGATCTTCATCGAGGCCTACGCCGACCGATTTCTGAAACACATGGTGCGCGCCATGGTCGGAACGCTGATCGAAGTGGGGCTGGGCAAACGGACTCCCGACAGTCTCACAAAGGTTCTGCGGGCGCATGATCGGGCTGCAGCAGGACAGACCGCTCCCCCTCATGGACTCTGTCTCATGCGCGTAGACTATGAGTAACAACGCGCGACGAGCGGGAAAGGCGGGACGGGCGAGACTCGCGAAACGGGTGATTCGAGTTCGAAGTTCCGGGTTCGAAGTTTCAAAAACCTCGAACTTCGGACCTCGAACCGTCGACAAAACATGCTAGAGAGGATGCCTAAATTAATAGAGACATGACGGATAATATTTGGTATACTCTGCACATTTTCAACCCCACACTCTCACCAAAGGAGATGCATATGACGAAGACAGCCGGCATCGTGGCGGTATCCCTCTTTGTGTCAGGGCTGTGCATCGCGCCGTTTGCCATGGCGGCGCCGGCACAGCAAAACAAGATGAAGACGTGCAACGCAGAAGCCAATGCCAAAGGGTTGGGTGAAGGGAAAGGTGATGAGCGGAGGGCGTTTATGAAGGAATGCCTCTCCGCAAAACCGATGAAAGCGGCGGGTGGAACTCAGCAGAGCACTCAGCAGAACAAAATGAAGTCGTGCAATAAAGAAGCAGGCGCGAAAAATTTCACAGGCGACGAACGTAAGACATTTATGAGCACCTGCCTCTCCAGCTAGCACTCTCGCCCTGCGGCCCGTTCTGGCCGCAGGGCGCATTCTCATATCCCTTACTCACAACAAACGGGCCGAGTACTGGTTCATTTTGTTTATTTAGTCTATTTGGTTTGTTTGGTTGAACAAAACTAATCCGAAAACCAAATAAACAAAAGAAACCAAACAAACCAGATAAACCAGCCCTGCTAGAACAGGCGGGGAGGGTCTTGATTTTCGAGCTTCTTGCGCAGTTCGATCAGCTCCTGCTCGAGTGCCATGAGCCGGTCACTGACGGGGTCCGGCAGGTTGCTGTGATCCATGGTGGCATCAGGTAGCCGCTCGCCTTGAGTTTTTATCACGCGGGCCGGCACGCCAATGACGGTGGAATTGGCGGCGACATTCTTGAGCACAACCGAATTGGCGCCGATCTTCACATTGTCGCCGATCGTAATCCCGCCGAGAATCTTGGCACCAGCCCCAACGACCACGTGACTGCCGAGCGTGGGGTGGCGCTTACCCCGCTCCTTCCCTGTCCCTCCAAGCGTCACTCCCTGAAAAAGAGTTACGTAATCTCCAATTTCTGCCGTCTCGCCAATGACCACACCCATGCCATGATCAATAAAGAACCCGGTGCCGATCTTCGCCGAGGGATGGATTTCGATCCCCGTGAACCAGCGAGCAATCTGAGAAATAGCCCGAGGAGCGAACGGCACGTTGTAAGACTTCAACCAGTGGGAAATTCTGTAGGCCAGCAGCGCATGAAAACCGGCATAGGTCAGTACAACTTCCAGCCAGCTGGTCGCAGCTGGGTCTCGGTCGAAAACCGCACGTAAGTCTGATTTAATAGCCTTGAGCATGGGGTCAGAATGTCGTCATGCCATAAGTTGTTAGGGGTACAGGCTGAAGGCTTTTAGGCTGAAGGTAGGAAGGCCGAACCCTTCAGCCTGAACCCCTTCAGCCTATCTACCTTTTCAGTTACCTTTTTCAATCAAACATACCGCTTGCGCGGCGATTCCTTCCTCTCTGCCGATCATGCCGATTCCTTCTCCGCTCTTTACCTTCACGTTGACAAGATCAGGATCGACCCCGAGCACGTGAGCCATCTGCTTTTGCATGGCTGCTAAGTGCGAACTGAGCCGGGGGGCCTGCGCGATAATGACTGTGTCGACGTTCACGATGCGATATCCCTTCCCCCGCATTTTCCCGACGACATCTTCCAATAGCTTCAGACTCGAGATGTCCTTAAACCGCTGGTCGGAGCTGGGGTAGTGCCGGCCCAGATCTCCTTCACCCATCGCTCCGAGCAGTGCGTCGCAGAGGGCATGGACCAAGGCATCTGAATCGGAATGTCCCAACAAACCCTTGTTGTGAGGCACTTCGACCCCGCCGAGAATCAGCTTTCGTCCTGGTCCCAACGGATGAACGTCGTAGCCGCAGCCCACTCGCATCGTCATAGGCTCTCCTCATGATTCGCCACGCAATCTTTGCCGCAAGACAGTCGGGACTGGCGCGCTGCGAAGTTCGAGGTTCAGGGTTCGAAGTTCTGAAAACCTCGAACTTCGAACCTCGAACCGTCGTCCGTCTTGTGCGTCCCGCTCCCTGTGATTCGGGAAGCCAAGATCGCCTCGCCGATCACCAGGTCTTCAGGCCTCGTCACTTTGATATTCTCTCCGCTTCCTTCCACCACCGCCACTGAGTGCCCCAGCCTCTCCACTAGGAAGGCATCGTCGGTAGCCCGAATCCCTTCTGCATGCGCTTTCCCATGGGCGGTCTCGATCCAGTCCCGTCGAAAGGCCTGCGGCGTTTGGGCGAGCCACAGGGGAGCGCGATCGACCGTTCGCTCAATCATCCCATCCGCCCGTACCTGCTTCACAGTATCCCGCATTGGAAGCGCGATAATTGCCGCACCCTCTTTCTTTGCCGCAGCCACAACCTCCGCGATCATCCGGATCGTCAGAAAAGGTCGCACAGCATCGTGGATGAGCACGATTTCCGTGTCTGATGGGACCTGCGCAAGCGCATGCCGTACCGAATCCTGGCGCTCGGCGCCACCCGCCACCACCTTCATCACTTTAGTGAAGCGATATGGCGAGACGATTTCCTTCTCGCAATATTCGATGTCTGTAGATGGAACGGCAAGAATGATCCGGTCGATCACGGAAGCAGCTTGCAACGTTCGCAGCGACTGAACGATGAGCGGCTCACCACCCAACGCCAGAAATTGCTTGGGGACGGAGCCGCCCATCCGAAGCCCGCGGCCTGCAGCCGGCACGAGCGCCACCACCAAAGGAGCCTCCTGTCTTGTTTATTTGGTTGAACGAAACTAACCAGATGAACCAAATCAACCAAACAAACCAGCTTATTCTTCCGCAACCAGCTAGGGCCGCAGCGTGAGATAAATCGCTTGGCCCTTCCGTTTGAGCAGCAAGAGGACCGCTTGATCTTTGGCAAGGCTGGAAGCGGCTTGTTCATAGGACTTGAGCGAGCTCACCGCCTTGCGATTGACTTCGAGAATAATATCGCCTTCGCGCACACCCATTTCTTCCGCCGTGCTTCCAGACTTGACCCTGACCACCACCACACCGCGCTCGACGCCCTTCAATCCATACCGAGTCGCCAGTTCCTCGTTCACCTCACGGACCTCAAGATCCGATAGGAGCCCCGTCGGCACCGATGACTCTCTGCTCTCCTCTGCGCCAGGCTGTCCTAACGATTTGGGCTGTTCGACGATTGCAACCTCGATCGTCTTCGGTTTCTTGTCCCGGATCAACTTGACAGAAACCTTCTTCCCGATCGGAGTCTGCGCAACGGCATTCCGCAAATGCGTCGGTGAATCCATCGACTTGCCGTCATAGTCAATAATGACATCTGCGCGTTCAAATCCTGCTTTCTTCGCGGGGCTATCGTCCATGACATCGCTGACGAGCACTCCCTTCGTCTCGGTGATCCCAAACTGTGTGGCCAGCTCAGGAGTCAAATCTTGAATCGCGACACCGAGCCAGCCACGGACGACCTTCCCTGTTCGCACCAATTGATCCATGATGGCGCGTGACAGATTGCTCGGCACCGCAAATCCGATCCCCATGCTACCGCCGCTCTGGCTGAAAATCGCCGTATTGATCCCGACCAACTCGCCACGGACGTTGACCAACGCGCCTCCGGAATTGCCCGGGTTGATCGCCGCATCGGTTTGAATGAAGTCTTCGTACTCGGCAATACCCATACTGGCCCGTCCGACTGCGCTCACGATTCCCATCGTCACAGTCTGGGTAAGCCCGAACGGACTCCCCACGGCCAACACGTACTCCCCGACTTCGAGTTGATCGGAGTCGGCCCAGGGAATGGTTGAGAGCCCCGTCGCTTCGATTTTCACGATCGCGATATCCGTCTTCGCATCGGTGCCAATCAGCTTGCCCTTGAACTCCCGCTTGTCCGACAGAAAGACCCGAATGTCGTCTGCCTTGTTCACCACATGATTATTGGTGACGATCAAACCATTGGATTCCACAATGACCCCGGACCCCTGGCCGCGCTCTTTTGGCTCTCGCTGGGGGGCATCCCGCTTGAAAAATTCATCGCCGAAGAACTTTCGAAAAAACGGATCGTCGAGCGGCGAGCCGTGAGGATTTTCTCCTGATTTTCCGCTTCGCGTCGCCGAAATATTGACGACCGCCGGCTTTACCAATTTGGCAATCTCAACGAAGTTTTTCCCACTCCCCCCTCCCATCGGCAACTGTGGCGCGGTCGCCACAGGAAGAGCAATGGGGCTAAGAATCGGCTCAGGCCCGGCCGTGCCGGTCTGCAGCCAACCCATGTTGGAAGCCACCACGATCCCGATGATGATCCCTCCAGTGACCAAGGTAACTGGAACCAGCCATGCGCGAACGAGTTTCATAGGTGATCCTTGCTCTTCATCCCTCGTGGACCGAACGATTCACACACAATCGCCACATCCACGGCTCATTGTATTTTGCCGGAATAGATTCCCATAATGGTATTGAGGAACTTTATTGCCTCCGCCTTAGGCCGCTGGAAAGAGTTTCGCCCTATGATGGAGCCAAACCCGCCTCCGTCACGAATGGCACGCGCCTCCTCGAACACATGCTGGTCCTCGCTCTTAGCTCCTCCGGAGAAAATGACGATCCGGCGCCCATCGAACGAGCTCTGCACCACATGCTTGACCCGTTCTGCCAAGGTCGAGATCGGAATCTTGGCCGATTCGTATACCTTCTTCGCCGCAGCCTGCTCAAGATGCGCCGTAGGAAGCTTGACCTTTATGAAGTGGGCGCCGAGCTGGGCTGCAATCTGCGCCCCATAGGCCACCACATCGATCGCCGTCTCCCCTTCCTTACTGAGTATCGACCCGCGCGGGTACGACCATACGACGACCGCCAACCCACAGTCCTTCGCCTCTTCTGCAATCGCGCGCAATTGTTGATACATGGTGTTGCAGTGCGATGACCCAGGATAGATCGTAAATCCGACCGCCGAGCACCCGAGCCGGAGCGCATCCTTCACGCTGCCGGTGACCGAGGGCAAGGGGTCTTTCTCATCATGCAAGACATCGTGATTGTTCAACTTCAGAATCAGCGGAATCCGGCCGGCGAATTCAGCGGCGCCGGCTTCGAGAAATCCCAGCGGAGCCGCGTAGGCATTGCAGCCGGCATCGACCGCCAACTGAAAATGATAAAGGGGACTGTACCCTCCTGGATTGGCGGCAAAACTCCGGGCCGGACCATGCTCGAATCCTTGGTCCACCGGAAGGATGACCAACTTACCAGTCCCTGCCAATTGTCCATGGAGCAACAGACGGGCGATATTCGTTCTTGTTCCCACATTGTCGCTGCTGTACCAGCTGAGAATCTCCTGTACCCGATCAGCCATGTCTCTCCTCCCGTAGATTCGTGAATCGTTAGTGCCTACTCAGGGATTCAGGCTGAAGGCTTTTAGGCTGAAGGCCGGAACTCCGAACACTTCAGCCTGAACCCCTTCAGCCTATCGACCTGAGTATTTACATTCGTCTTCCTTGCATGAATTCCTCTGCGTCACGCACATCTTCCGCGCTGCCAATGATCAACGGCACCCGTTGATGCAGTTGCTTCGCCTCCACGTCCAGGATGCGCATGGCGCCGGTGCTGGCTCTGCCGCCCGCTTGCTCGACCACCATCGCCAAGGGATTCGCTTCGTACAATAACCGAAGCTTGCCCTCCGGCTTCTCTATCTCGCCGGGATAAAGATAGATGCCTCCTCCGAGAAGAATCCGATGCACGTCGGCCGCCAGACAACCGGAATAGCGGCTACTATAGGGCCGCCCAGTGGCTGTATCGTTGACTTTCAGATAGTCGACATATTTCCTCGTTCCCCCAGACCACTTATGGTAGTTGCCTTCGTTCACACCATAGACCTTCCCGCGAGTAGGAACTCGGATCTGTTCGTGCGATAGAACATACTCGCCGATGCCAGGATCCAATGTAAACCCATGGACTCCTTGGCCAGTCGTATAGATCAACATCGTGCTCGACCCGTAGAGGAGATAGCCTGCGGCCACCTGCTCTGTTCCCTTGCGGACAAGGTCATCCTTGGTCGGCATCCGGTCGCTGTGCCCGGACGTCACGACAGAAAAAATCGCGCCAAGCGGCATGTTGCAGTCCGTGTTCGATGAACCATCGAGGGGATCGAACAACAGCATGTATTTGGCCCGCGGCCAATTCTCCGGAAGCAAGACCGGTTTTTCCATCTCTTCCGATGCCAGTGCGCACGCAAGTCCGTTCTGGTGGAATACCTTGAGAAAGGTTTCGTTCGCAATCTCATCCAGCTTCTTGACTGTCTCCCCCTGTACATTGATCTCGCCGGTCGTTCCCAGAATATCGATCAGCCCTGCACGTCTGAGATCCTGCGCAATGAGTTTCCCGACTAGAGCGATCTGGGACAGAAGAGCGGCAAGTTCCCCGGTGACTCCCTGGTGAGCCGCCGGCTTCTGCATGATAAAGCTGCTTAAAGTAAGAGGAAACTGTCCCATAATGATAGGAATGAGTATAACCGTTTTGAACGAGGCGGGCAATGAATGGCTGACGACATCACTGAGTTGGTAGAGAAGCCGGCAATCCGCTGACGAGATCGGCCACAATCGACCCAATGATGACCTTGGCCTTCATGCGAACCGGAATACGACGGTCATCGTTGGTAAACCATACCCGGATGTTGCCCTGGTTCAGAAAGAGACCTTGGAACGGCATGACAACCAGCACGCGAGCCGTTTCAACCTCCCCCCACGGGCCGCTGACCGTCTCGATCTCCTCGACGCGCGCCTCTATAGCGCGGTTCTTTTTGTCATGGTGCACATTCATCGTCAGAGATGAGCCGGGCTGAAATGACAACATACTGCGCGCATAATAGAGACAGGAGATGACATCTTGGGTGCCAGGCGGGATTTCCAATGTCTCAGTCGTCCCGCCTTTGACAACTATGACCTTCCCCTCTTTCTGATTAAATGTGTACTCGAAGTCTTCTTTCTTCTTCCCCTCTCGCCGCTTGAAGATCAAGCGCTCCGGGAGCAGCGTGGCAGGATCCACGATCGACTCGACCCGGTTATCCACGGGAAAGAATTTGGTGATGGCGGGCCTGGACTGTGCCGTGGTGATCAATTTCGCCAGCGGCCGGTCTCCGTCCTTACCGGCATCACTGACAGCCATCACCGCTGTGCCGGCTGTAATATACAGCCAAGAAATTTCGTAGGTGAGCTGTTCCCCGACTTGGAAATATCGCACTGAAGAAAGGTTGCTAGGAGCCTGTCCGACAATGCCGTTCGTGACGAGGCGAAGGAGGTGCGGCCAGCTGCTAGGCCGCAGGCCCGGAAAAACCGGAGGCGTATTCGCTGGAATACGTTGAGGATTATTTCTGGCCGAGAACGACGCAGATGGTCGTGGATCGTTCGCCGCAGTAGAAAGGTCACTGTCGGACAAGCTCCCAGCCTCAGCCCACGGAACCATCCCGCTCATGGCGCCCAGGACCATGCAAGCCAGCACGAAGCATGCGCGAGACACGCGAGGCGGGCGGGACAAGCGGGACGCGTGATTCGAAGTTCGAAGTTCTGGGTTCGAAGTTCCGGAAACCTCGAACTTCGGACCTCGAACCGTCTCACCAGTCGCGCTTTTCTGCATGTCTCGCACGTCGCGCGGGCTAGCAGCCAAGGGTTTGTTGGGCGGCTCGGAGCTCGCCTTCGATGACGGCGCGGATAGCCGCGAGTCGCTCCGGTGAGGTGGCTTCAAACCGTAACACGAGGGCAGGCTGAGTGTTCGAGGCACGAATCAGACCCCATCCATCGTCGAAGATGGCACGGACCCCGTCAATCGTAATAACATCACGCAACACCGACTTCGAAGGACCAAGCGCCTCGCGGCTCTTCAGGCACAAGGCCAGCCGATCCTGGACCTGTCTGACTAACGTGAACTTGATGGCATCCGACACGTCAACCCGAATCTCCGGCGTGACGGACGTCTTCGGCAGATCCGCCACCAACGCGGAGAGGGGCTGTGTGGTCTTGGCCAGAATCTCCACCAGCCGGCACGACGCATAAATCGCGTCGTCATACCCGAAGTACCGATCGGCAAAGAACATGTGTCCGGACATTTCACCGGCTAACACGGCCTGTTCACTCTTCATCTTGGCCTTGATCAGAGAATGACCGGTTTTCCACATAATCGGCCGGCCCCCATGTTTCGCAATATCGTCATAGAGACTCTGCGACGATTTGACCTCGGAGATGATGGTGCTCCCCGGCTTGGCCGCCAGAATATCGCGGGCGTAGACCACCATGAGGCGATCGCCCCACAACACCTGGCCCTGTTCGTCGATCGTCCCAATGCGATCGGCATCGCCATCGTAGCCGATCCCGGCATCCGCCTTGTGCTCCTTGACCGCTTGAATCAAATCGTCGAGATTCTCGAGGACCGTGGGGTCCGGATGATGGTTCGGAAATCTTCCGTCGAGCTCGCAATAGAGCCCGGTGACGCGACAGCCCAGAAGTTCCAAGGCCTGTTGGGCCACCAAGGCTGCCACCCCGTTCCCGCAATCGATCACCACATGAAGACGCTTCGCATTGACGTGGGCAAAGCTCTTTTTGAGATAGGCCAGATAGTCGGGAATGATGGGATGCTCCGAGAGTTGCCCTGCCCCGGACACAAACGAGCCCGCCTCCATCACCACGCGAAGCGCCTGGATCTCCTCGCCATGAATCGCCTCTTTCCCGATACAGATCTTCAATCCGTTGTATTCGGCTGCATTGTGGCTCCCGGTGATCATGATGCCGCCGTCAATCGGCAGCTGAAACAGCGAGAAATACACCAGCGGCGAGGGGCAGATCCCGATATCCACCACGTTCAATCCGCCGGCCAGGAGCCCCCGCACCAAGGCCTGGTGGAGTCCAGGCGAACTCAGACGGCCATCGCGCCCGACGGAGATCGTCTTCACCCCACGGTCTTTCACATAGGTGCAGTAGGCGCGGGCCACCTGCTCCGTGATCGACTCGGTGAGTTCCTGCCCCACGATACCGCGCAGATCATATTCGCGAAATAGTCCCATGGTCCTCGTTACTTGTTATTCGTTAGTAGCTACTCAGGGGTTCAGGCTGAAGGCTTTTAGGCTGAAGGCCAGAGATCCGAACACTTCAGCCTGAACCCCTTCAGCCTATCTACCTGAATGGTTAACACTTCACTATTTCACGCCTCGCCCATAATCATCCTGAAACCGGACGATATCGTCTTCCCCCAGATAGGGTCCGTTTTGCACTTCAATAATATGCACCGTCTCGTGGCCGGGGTTTTCCAACCGATGCCTGGTTTCGACAGGAATTTCCGTACTATGTCCCACCTTGAGGTCAAACACCTCCTCGCCCCTCGTCACTCGCGCCGTCCCGGTGATCACCACCCAATGTTCGCTCCGTCGGTGATGCAGCTGTAACGAGAGCCGTCCTCCCGGCTTCACCGTCACGCGCTTCACTTTATACCCCGGTCCTTCTTCCAAGATCGTATAGGATCCCCAGGGCCGCTGCACAGTCAGGTGCTCCAGATGTTCCGGCGCTTTCTGCTTCTTGAGAATGTCGACCAACTGCTTCACCTCTTGCGCGCGGGACTTCGGACAGACGAGTGTGGCGTCCGGCGTATCGACCACGACCATGTCAGTGAGCCCGATCGTGGCCACCAGCCGGCGATCTCCATAGACAATCGACCGGCGGCTATCGATATCGACCACACGGCCAACGACGACGTTGCCGGCCTTATCCTTCGGCGCCACTTCATCCAAACTCCCCCAACTTCCGACGTCAGACCACTGAAAGGACACGGGCACGATTGCGGCTTTCTTCGATCGCTCCATGACTCCCGTATCGATCGAGACCGGCGTGAGTGTCCGGTAGGCATCGTCGATGGCCTGCCTGGTGGCTCCGGCCTGTATCAACTGGCCGATCTGCTCGATCCCACGGAAGAGGGCCGGTTGATGGCGGCTGATTTCATCGAGAATCGCCGCGGCGCGCCACACAAACATGCCGCTGTTCCAGTAGTAGTCCCCGGCCTTGAGATACTGCGTTGCCTTGGCGGCATTGGGTTTCTCCACAAATCGGCTGACCGGATGGCCCTTGAGCGTTCCCTGTTTCTCCAACGTCACCTTCCGGTTGGGCCGAATGTAGCCATAGCCGGTTTCCGGACGGATCGGCGTGATGCCGAACGTGACCAGATAGTCCTGCTGGGCCAGCGTCGCCGCCAACGAGACCGCCGCATCGAACGCGCGCTGGCCCTTGACGATATGATCGGCAGGCACGATAAGCATGATCGCGTCAGGATCCCGACGGACGAGTGCTAAGGCCACCAAGGCAATGGCCGGGGCGGTATTGCGCCCTTCCGGTTCCAATACGAAATTGTCTGTGAGCGCATCTTTCCACTCGCTCAGCTGGACGCGAATGGACTCGGCTTGGGCGGGATTCGTGGAAATCATCACCCGGTTCGGAGACGATGCACAGACGACGCGACGCATGGTCTGCTGAATCAACGTTTCATCCCCCATAATACGCAGCAGCTGTTTGGGAAATAACTGCCGACTGAGCGGCCAAAATCTGGTGCCGCTGCCGCCCGCCATGATCACGGGATAGAGATGGTTTTTCAGTTCGAGGTTCGAAGTTCGAGGTTTACGAGCAGCCATACACTGATCTCCTGTCCTATGAGCGTTTTCCTGATCCTGGAACAGCGACTTTTGACTTTCGACCTTCGACGTTCGACCTTTGAGATTCTAGGATCATCTCAATGATTTCCCGAACCGCCCCCTCTCCGCCCTTCTTCTGACAGATATAATCGACCGCCGCGGCAACCTGTGGCATCCCATCGGCCGGCGTGGCGGAAAATCCCACCGCTTTGAGCGTCTCAAGATCGTTGATATCGTCACCGATATAGGCGACCTGGCTGAGGGTAAGCCCATGGCGTACGGCCATTTCACTGACGAGCAGCAACTTGTCCATCACCCCTTGGTGCAATTCTGGAATCGCAAGCTTCTCGGCGCGCCGTGCCACCAGTTTGGTGCGTTCCTGCGTCACAATGGCGGTGATAATTCCCGCACGCTGTAACAGCTTGATCCCCATACCATCGCGCGTGTTGAACTTTTTCCACTCATCGCCGGACTCGGCATAGTACATACCTGCGTCCGTCAAGACGCCGTCCACATCGGTGGCAAACAGCCGGATCCGTCGAAGTACATTCTTCGAAATTTTCCTGGATCGAGTTGGTTTTTTCGTTGAGGTTTTCATGGATAATCGTTGAACCCTTCTGTGTTTACTAGCAGGAGGCGGGATGAGGAGCCTCTTTCATAAATCTGGCGAGGGCATCCTGCCAATGTGGCAACAGTGCTCGCACCGCAGCCAACCGGCCTGGTGCAAGGACTGAATAGGCCGGACGCCGCGCGAGACGCCCCGCTTGAGCAGTCGTAATGGGCCGAACCGGGATAGAAAGATCCATACGATTGACAATGGCCTCTGCGAATTCATGCCACGTGCAATCGCCGGTATTCGTTACATGACAGATTCCTCGCAGATCAGTCTTAACTAGATCTTTCAAGACCAGAGCCAGATCATCCGCATTGGTCGGACAGCCTCGCTGATCTCCCACCACATCCAGAAACGGCTTCTCAGTAGCCAACCGCATAATCGTCTTCACGAAATTATTTCCTGCATATCCATAGAGCCAAGCCGTTCGAACCACCAGCGTGTTGGGACAGCCAGCTAATGCGGCAATTTCCCCCTCACGCTTGGACTGACCATACACATTGATGGGATGGGGCATATCTTCTTCACGATAGGGAGTCGATTTTGTTCCATCGAACACATAATCCGTCGACAGATAGATCAGCCTTGCATTGACCGTTGCGGCAGCGCGAGCCACCATGGTGGTACCTTGAGCGTTCACCAGCATCGCGCGATCAGGCTCCCGCTCAGCCCCATCGACATTCGTATAGGCGCCGACATGCAGGATGGCGGAGGGACGCGCAGCCACGATCTGGGCTTCGCTGTCGGGTCGCGTAAGGTCGAACGCCGGCAGATCCTTCAGGACCAGATCTTCTCCCGAGAGAGCCTGCTGAAGCGCATGACCCAATTGCCCCTGTGCACCCGTTATGAGTATACGCATGGCATATTAATAGGGGTAACGGGGTAGGGGGGCACCGCATGGGGTAGCGGGATAAACGGGGTAGAGGGGTAAGGGGATACCGGGGGTAGCGGGGTAATCGGACAATGAGAACAGGGCATGAAACGGGATATGGGGATAACGGGATAGCTGTCGCGTTGTAATACGTCCATGTTCGGATTACCTTTTTCTATCACTGTTTCCCTGGACCTACCCCGTTGCCCCTTTATCCCACCTATCCCGCTACCCCTCTGCTTTCCCCGTACTCCCCATCCCCTTACCCCTATTACCCCGTTATCCCGCTACCCCGTCCCTTACCCTACCCCCTCTATCCCCGTACCCCCTTATCCCTTTACCCCTATCCTTGCCCCTTCTTCCAGCCGCTTCCCATACTGCTGTTCATAGTATTGGCGAAATTCGCCGGACTTGATCGTCCGCCACCAGTCTTCATGCTCCTGATACCATTGGATGGTTGCGCGCAGTCCCTCTTCAAACGGGACGGCAGGGCTCCAGCCTAATCGACGCAACTTGCTGCAATCCACCGCGTAGCGGCGATCATGGCCCGGACGATCCTGCACCAAACGAATGAGATCGCGGGATTTGCCCAGCTGGCCGACAATCTGTTCGGCTACAGTGATATTCTCCCGTTCATTGCCTCCACCGACGTTGTAAATCTGTCCCGGCTCACCTCGAAGGAATACATGCTCGATCGCCGCGCAATGGTCTTGCACAGCCAGCCAATCGCGGCACTGACGTCCATCCCCATAGAGCGGAAGGGGCTGGTTGTCGATCGCATTGGTGACGAACAGCGGGACGAATTTCTCCGGATACTGATTCGGCCCATAGGTATTGCTGCCACGAGTCACCAACACGGGAAACCGATAGGTCGTCCAGTAGCTGAGCGCCAAGAGATCTCCACCGGCCTTGCTGGCAGAATAGGGACTCCGCGGGGCCAGGCAATCGCTCTCAATCGACATCCCGGTCTCGACGCTGCCGTAAACTTCGTCTGTGCTGACTTGGAGAAATCGCTGCAGACCTGCACGACGAGCTTCTTCAAGCAGCACTCCGGTCCCCACCACATCAGTCCGCGCAAAGGCTCCCGGATCGAGAATAGATCGATCCACGTGAGTCTCCGCCGCAGCATTGATTATTCCCTCAATCCGATGCTCACGAATGAGACGTTCAACCAAGGGCTGATCACTGATGTCGCCATGAACGAATGTATGCCGGGCATGCGTCTCGATCGCCTTGAGATTTGCGCGATTACCGGAATATTTCAGCGCATCAAGATTCACCACCTCATGGCCGCTTTCAACAACCAGGCGACGTACGAGATGCGACCCGATGAACCCGGCCCCTCCGGTTACAAGGATTCGCATCGCGAATCCTCGGGGATAAAGGGGCAGGGGGGCAGGGGGGTAGGGTACGGCCTGGGGTAGAGGGATAACGGGATAATAGGGGTAGAGTAAGACATGGGATAGGGGGGTAACGGAAGTTGAGGGGTAGCGGGATAAACGGGGTAGAGGGGTAATCGGACAATGAAAACAGGGCATGAAATGGGATATGGGGATAATGGGATAATGAGATAGCTGTCGCGTTGTAATACGTCCATGTTCGGATTACCTTTTTCTATCACTGTTTCCCCGGACCTACCCCTTTACCCCGTTGCCCCAGTATCCCCTTCCCAATACCCCCCTGCCCCCCGTATCCCTTTACCCCTCTCTTCTGGCCTTCCCCCGCTTCCTTAATACGTTCACGAGTGCGTTCAGCATACGGCTGACGGATTCACTCTCAGATTCAAATTTGTCAAAGTCCGTTTGGGTCAGATACTCCAAATCCTTGGCGAGGATGGCATAATAACGCGCTTCCTCCAATGAGCCTCTTGCTATACATAGAAACTGAATGTATTCCTTCGTTGACTGCCGCGCGTTCCCTTCCACAATGTTCGCAGGGACTGAAGCCGACGCCCGGCAGAACTGATTCGTTAATCGGAACTTCTCTTCTTCTGGGAATGACCTGGTAATCCTGTATGTCGCGAGCACCAACGCATGTGCTTTCTTCCAGACTTCAAGCTCCTTCCAATGCATCCTATCCCTACCCCTTTACCCCGCTATCCCTATCCCCTTACCCCTCTTCTACCCCCCTCTACCCCGTTTACCCCCGTATCCCTTTACCCCCTCCTCTACCCCTTTACCCCGCTACCCCTCTATACCCCCATCTTATTCGCGCCGGTTTTCGCCACTAGCTGACTGGCCAGGTGGAGGGATTCAATCGTCCCTGCGTCGGTCCACCACCCCTCTAAAATATCCCAGGTCAGTGTTCCATCTGCGATATACGCGTTGTTCACGTCGGTAATTTCAAGTTCGCCACGGCCTGATGGCTTAAGGGTCTTGATGATGTCGAATACGTTCGCATCATAAAAATACATGCCTGTGACCGCATAGGACGATCGGGGATTCGCCGGCTTCTCTTCAATCTTTACGACGCGATTCCCCTCAAGGATAGGCACCCCGAACCGTTGCGGGTTCTTGACCTCCTTCAAGAGGATCTTCGCCCCTTGCTGCTGTTTCCGAAAAGCATCGGCAGCGGGAGCGATGTTGCCCTCGATAATGTTGTCGCCCAAGATCACACAGACAGACTCACCGTCGACAAAATGCTCGGCCAATCGCAGGGCGTCGGCAATGCCGCCCTCCCCTTCTTGGTAGGAATAATTGAGCCGCTTCAGGCCGAAGTCTTTCCCATTGCCCAGCAATCTCAGAAAATCTCCCGCGCTGTTGCCTCCCGTAACCAGCATAATCTCGTCAACCCCGGCATTGGCCAAAGCCTGAATGGGATAATAAATCATGGGCCGATCGTAGATCGGCAGCAAATGTTTATTGGTAACTTTGGTGAGCGGGAGCAACCTGCTACCGAGTCCGCCGGCCAGAACGACGCCTCTCATCTTCTAGACACTCCTCTTATCCGACGAAACATGTTTGTTTGGTTCATCTGGTTGATTTGGTTTCTTTGGTTAGTTTCCTTCAACCAAATAAACTAAACAAACCAAATAAACAAGAAAAACCAGCTTGTGGCAATCACTCAATGAAGCTCCCCGCAGCAGCCTACTCCGCCGAAGTAGCCACTTCGGCTACGAAGGCCGGAAGCTGCGGGGTATCTTGCGGAATTCTCCGAAGCCACTACCCTCCTTCGCCAAGGCTACAGAGGGCTCTCCCCGCCTTCATCCCCATAGCGGCCTACTCCGCCGAAGCAGTCGCTTCGGCTGCGAAGGCCGGAAGCTACAGGGTATTCGGCGAAGGAGAATGAATATGCTCAATATTGCGGGGCGACATCGGCGTATAGCTTGGGACAGCCTCGTTGAGCCGGCGAATCAGTTCATCGTCATCGCCATGACTCACCGCAGCCTCAAGATGCGCGATCGCTCGTTCGAGGCGATCCGATTGAATCGCTGACGCGCTGATGGCACGCCGGATCTTTGCATGCGGCGTCGGTTCGACTTGTTCCGCCTCTTCAAAGAGTTCTTCGAAAAGTTTTTCTCCCGGGCGCAAGCCGCAGTACTGGATCTGAATATCCTGGTCCGGCACAAGACCGGATAGGACGATCATATTCCTGGCCAGGTCGACCACTTTGACCTGCTCTCCCATATCCAGCACGAACACTTCGCCGCCCTGCCCCAAGAGGCTAGCCTGCAACACCAATTGCACCGCCTCCGGAATCGTCATGAAAAACCGTTTGATTTCCGGATGGGTCACCGTCACCGGCCCTCCCCTTCGAATCTGGTCGGCGAAAAACGGAACGACGCTGCCGTTGCTGCCCAACACGTTCCCGAATCTGACCACTGTAAATTTCGTCCGTCCTCTACAATTCAGGCTCTGCATCAGGTCTTCGGCCACCCGTTTCGTAGCGCCCATGACACTGGTGGGATTCACGGCCTTGTCGGTGGAAATCAGCACAAAGCGATCGACCCCCCTCGCCAACGACGCCTCCGCCACAGTCTTCGTTCCCAGCACGTTATTGCGAACGGCCTCTTTCGGATTCAATTCCATGAGCGGCACATGTTTGTGCGCGGCAGCATGAAAGACAAGGTCCGGGTCCGTCTGCTGTAACACCTCTGTCACTCGCTCATGAACCGTCACATCTCCAATGGCCGGGATGATCGTGAGCTTTGGATACAGCGCCCGTAGTTCAAGGTCTAAGGCAAACAGCCCATTCTCATACCGCTCAAAGAGGATCAACGTGGCCGGGTGGTATCGGGCGATCTGCCGACAGAGCTCAGACCCGATCGATCCCCCGGCGCCGGTCACAAGCACCCGCTTCCCTTCAAGCAACGGATACAACTCCTGCCGATCCATCTGGATCGGTTCACGTTGCAGAAGATCCTCCAGGCTCATCGGCCTGACCTGTCTCAGCGCCGCCGGATTCGCCAGCAGCTGTTTCACGCTCGGCAGGGTCTTGATGGGAACCTTGCACCCTTCAGAGGCAGCAAGAATTCGCTGCTTCAACGACGTTGACGCAGAAGGAATCGCCACAATAATTTCATGTGCAACGAGGCTTCGCGCCAGACTCGTGATATCTGCGATAGCCCCCACGACGGGAACTCCGTGGATCTTCATCTTCCGCTTGATCGGGTCATCGTCCACCAGCCCGACCGGCCGGTAGCGAGCGCTCGTATCGCTCAGCATATCCCTGACCAACAACTCACCGGCATTGCCTGCCCCAACCACCAACACTCTTCGCGCCGTAGGGTCCACGACGTGAAGCCACTCACGGAACCAGCGGACCACCAGCCTGATGCCGGCGAGAAAGAGTCCACTGAGCACGCCAGTCAGAATAATCACCGAACGGGGATAGGCCACCCACCCAAGGAGACCATGCAGCACACCGTAGAACACTAAGGAACTGACAACGGAGGCCCAGAGGATACGGCCTAAATCATGAAGACCGACATAGCGCCAGAGCCCGCGCTGAATGCCAAATGCGACAAGACCAATCCCATAGGTTGCCAAGACAACGGGCAGGCCCCAGAGGAACAGTCGTACATAATCGGAAGGAATGTCTCCTTCGAATCGGAGGGCAAAGGCTGACACATTCGCCGCCGCAATCAGCCCAAGCTGTGTGCAGACCACAAGGATGGACCGATGATCGAGCAAAAATTGCCCGTATCGCCCGGCGAACGAATGAAACATCTTGGATACGATTTGTCTCATGCCTCGTCCCGCGGACTGGAAACAACCTCGCTGTGATCGTTCATCCCCGGCGCCGACAAGAGGACGCCGAGAAATGTCGTGAGCAGGTGCCCCTCTGCAAATGTCCTAAAGTGAGAGCTGAACAAACTCGTCACACACCATCCGAAAAGAAGTCCCAGCGCCAACTTACGATACTTCGGCAGCCCGCGCATATCTCTGGCAATGGCAACGATCCAGACTAGAAACACCGCCAGCCCTCCGATCCCGTGCTGTGTAAGCACCGCCAAATACTGATTGTGTGGATCACCGATTGGCTCAGCTCGCCAATTGGAAGGGTCATACTTGCGGGTGACCTGTTCGGTATAGGCCTGTTTGAAACCGCCAGTGCCAATCCCAATCAGCCAATGGTCTTGAAGAATCTCTACCGTGTTCTGATAGTACACCCGTCGACTGGCCATGTTGGTGAGAGTGGCCGATTCAGGTTCCTGTACCCATTGGTCCACCCCAAGAGCGATATAGTCTTGCATTCGTGAGGACAAGGAGAATGCAAGTATCGCCATGATAGAAAGCCCTAACACAACCGCGAGTTGCCGCAAGGGTGCGGCTTTCCATAGGAGGAGCACCGCGCAACCAATCCCCAAGATGACGTACCCACTGCGGCCACTTGTAATAAAGGCGATATTGGCCACATAGAGCAGCCCGAGGACCGGGACGATCCAACGCATGTGTCCCTGAAGCGATTTCTCCAAGAACATCCACAAACAGAGCAACGCCGCAACCGCAAAACCCATACTCTGCGTCGCAGAATTCCGCAAGAGTGCACCAGGACCACGCAATAGAGTAACCCAACCGGCAGCCGCCACGAAAGATATCACCAAGCCCACAGCTGTCCCCACGATAAACATAACCAGCAACCGCGTTTTCCACCGTTCATCGTCGAAAATCGACAACAGCACAACGAACCACAAGATGGTTCGCCATTTGAGCAGGTCAGTCCCTCGATCGGACCAGGGAACCGACGCATAGGTCATCCCGATCAACACAACCGCGAGAAATATCGCCGCCCAATAGACTGAGGGACGCCCGAACACCTGCCTGAAACGAACAACCACTTGACCGCTCGCCAGAAATGCCACATAGGTGGCGACCAGCGCCACACTCGCTACGGTCGGTGAGTAAAGAATGCCAATGCCGGCAATAATTGCTGATACGCGGGCCACATTAATCCACATGGCCGACTTGTCAACCCAGGCACTCTTGAAATGATCGGTAAACAAACGGTCGCCCTTCTAACGCCACAGCTGATAAATATACTTGCGGCGAATCTTTTCCCACCAAAATTTGACGCGTTGGATACCATTTGGCGGCGCAGATTGAATCGCCGACTGAAATGTCCCGTTCTTGCTGCCCTGTTCGACCACCGGATCTTCAAGCCAATACCACTCGATGCCCAACTTGGGATCACTGGCATCGAAATGACAGTCGATCGCCCCTGCTATCCCATGCTGCTCCATCCATTCCACCCGAAGCTTTGCGGTATCTGCCCCCAGAATATAGGAATCCGTAAATCGCCCCTTGGGAGCTCTGTACAGCCGTTGTCCTGGTACCCGCATACTTTGGGGCGTGTAAAAGTTTCCACCGCTCCCGATGTACAGCACATGAGGATGCCTGATGGCCGATGATTCGGTGATCGCATCGCGGACCCCTTGAACGAAGTCCGGAGCCAGAATGACATCATCTTCCAGGATCAAAGCCCGTGGCCACTGCCGTTCCACCACAAGCCGCAGGGCTGCAAGGTGTTTCATCGCGCAGGATTGGTTGCCAAGATTGGGGTACGGAACCGTGAAGTGCCGATGAACCGTCGTAGGATCGAGATCGCACGCGTCGTAGGTATGAATGAATTCATACGCCAACCCCAGCGACCGAAGCTGCCGCTCAATATTCTCTCGACGCTCAATGAAGTCTCGCGGGTTGATGATAAGAATACCGTCAACGGGCAATACCCTATCGTCAGCAGAGGCATGCAAAGTCATAGGAGATCCCTCATCTGTTCATTTGGTTTGTTTGGTTTGTCTCGTTTGTTTGGTTCAACGAAACTAACCAGATGAACCAAATAAACAAAACAAACCAGATCAACCAGTTAGTCAGGACTCAACCATGTGATTCGAGCCGAGCCGCCATACGCTCTGCCAGATGGACCGCCAACATCGACGATGCCATTACGAACCCCCAGAAACCGAGGATTGCCAGCCGGGCATGGTCATCGCCCATCTGATATCCCCAGGCCAACAGACCACAAAGCGCCATCAGGCCATACTCGACAAGCACGGTCTTCCGATGGCCCCATCCGAGCAACACCAACCGCTGATAATAATGGTCACGGTGGGCTTGCCATATCTTCTGTCGTTGCCATGCGCGACGAAGTACGGTGACAGTTGCGTCCAGGATAAATGGCGAGAAAATCATCATCGGAACCCAGAGGTCAAACAGTCCATCTCGCAGACCGACAAGCATGAGCGCGCCGCTTGTGAAACCCAACGGGATGCTGCCGACATCGCCCATGAAGATGCGGGCAGGAGGAAAATTGTGAACCAGGAACCCGAGCGCGCTCATGGATACGAGAGTGGCCGCCAAGAGCATGAAAGGATGTTCCGCTCTCCAACCAAAATACGCGAGAAATCCAAATCCCAGAACGGTCATTCCGCCGGCAAAACCATCCATGCCGTCCATGAAGTTGTACAGATTGGTCATCCACAGCAAGAACAACAGCGACAGCGGCGCGGCAAACCAACCAAGCTCGATGGTCGTGATGCCAGGGATTGGGATGGATGGAAGAGTCAATCCGGCCCCCCACACCACAATACCGGCAGCGATCGCCTGCACCGCAAAGCGAAGACCGACGGGAAGCCCTCTTCTGTCATCAAGAAAAGAGACGGTAGCGACCAGGGCAATTGAGCCGACGATCCAAACACTGGCTGACGCGAAACCGTTCGGCAAAAACCTCGTCGAGGGTGGCGCGACCGCAAGACCAAGTGCCGCAACCCCCAATCCAACCAGAATGCCGGCAAGAATTGCCACTCCTCCTGACCGTGGCGTCGGCTTGCTGTGCAGAGATCGTTCATTCGGGTGATCGATCGAACGAAGCAACGACGCCTTGCTTACTAACAGACCAGTGATCCACCAGGAAAGCGCCGCAACCCCGCCGGCGAGCAGGAGCCACATCACGATTGTGAGCTCCGATAATGCCGGATGAGTTCCGGGACAGCATCTTCGAACGTATAGCGAGGCTGATAGCCCATGTCACGGATCAACGATTCTGGACTATACCAGGCCTGTCCGATCAGCTTTTCCAATGTGGCGGAAGAAAGAGGCGCTGTTGTTCCGAAGAGAGCCTGCACAATATCTCCACATTGTCCTCCTGCTGTGAGTGCCCATAAAGGCACTCGCGAAAAGGGCGGTGGCAGGCCCAACCCCTTTCGCAGGAGATCGTACACCTCTGTAATGGAATAGGGCTTGGCGTCCGTGACCACATACATGGGCTTGAGAAACCTGGCCGACTGCAAGACTGCACGAACCGCGAGCACAAAGTTCTTTACGTGCAACATGCTCCGAACAGCTTGGACATGAGGAAGCGGGGGAAATTTCCCCCGATCGATCGCCGCGATCATGCGATAAAGATTGCCCTTCTCAGTCGGACCATAGACAAGGGGAAGGCGAAGCGAGAGAGTGGAAAGGCTCCCCTTCCCATAGGACGCGACGAGCTGCTCCGCCATCCATTTTGATTGCGCATAAGGAGATTGGGGGGCGGGTGGTTCTGACTCATCGACTGCGCCTATGGTTGTTTCACCGAACACCTTCACCGAGCTCGCAAAGATGAATGTTCGAACGCCGCCTGCCACCGCGCCGTCCAAGAGATGTTTCGTCCCATCGACATTGATGGACTGATAATCCTGGTCACTGACATGATCGTCATCCAGCGCATGCGCTTGTCCTGCAAGATGCACAATCGTGTCGCATCCGGCAGAGGCTTGCTTCGTGCATTGTGGATCACGAATATCTCCGACGATAACTTCAAGCGCCTTACGATAGGACGG
>NEWR02000022.1 GCA_002869885.2 Nitrospira sp. CG24C | reverse complement strand
TCCACCATATCTCCAATGCCAACCTCGGCGAACGGAATACCGGCATCAATGGGGTGCTGCCGTATGCGGGAATCTCATTCTTTACGCCTGAGCTATTTTGACACAGAGGACGAAGACATCGTGAGAACGGGAACTCATTGGCGCAAGCTGGGACTGCTGACCGCCTTGGCCATCGGCGCGTACACAGCGGTGTCACAAATCGATGTCGCGCTCCTCTTCCATCCAGAACGCGTTGCCGACTGGCTGCACTTGGTTGGCCTCTTCGAACCTATCCTGTTCATGTAATTTGAGGGAAGAGAGCTTAGGTTCTCCCTCACAGAATGGCCAGTTCTTCGTAGCAGATCCTAGAACCGCAATTCGAGCCCGATCTCATACTTCAAGGCATGGTCGGCAAAAGGCGCGTACAGGCGTCCGGGAAAGAACATGCCGAAGTACGAAAACAATCTGGCGTGTGAGTTGAAGAAGTAATCGATCAGCACGTCGACTTCTTGTCCAATGTCCTTGGTTGGCCCACCGACGGCGGACGTGCTGAAGGCCAGGGCTTGGCTCAAGACCGGTTGAGGACCGAGGACGCCGGTCCCAGCCGGCTGGGCGACCGAGGCCTGGAGATAGGTCCATGCCACCTTTGTCCGGAGTTTCTCCGCCGGCCTCACGATCACATAGGGCTGGATAAAAGTGGTGTTCGAGAAGCCGTTGCTGCGGCGGGTGTCGAACCCGCGGCCATTGAAGCCGTGGATGTCATCGGAGAAGAGAAAATTGTATCGGAAGCTGGTCTCGTCCACGAAGAGGCTCTCGAAGTTCTTATTGGCGCCGTCGTTCGGGTTGTCGTCCCCGCTGCCGAACCCGAAGGCAGCGCCAAGGGACAACAGATCAGGTTTTTCGACTCGCAGAGCCTCAGAGGGAAGCGTATACCGGAGGTCCAGATAGGCCAGATAAGCCCGGTTGTCCTCGCGCGTGCCGGAATTGCCGCCTGCGGCGCCGGAGATCACGGGCGTCGTGCCGCTCAGGTGAGCCAACTCAAACGCATAGTCCACACGGCCCAGTCGGCCGGAGCCATTCACGTCGATGTACTGGCTTTGCTTGTTGACTCCCTCAGCGGTCGTGTCGAACATCTTCCACAGAAAGAACTGGAGCCGGTTCATGGGCATGGGATTATAGTTGAAGATCAGCATCACCCCTTCCAGGCCTTCTTCCTTCCCGGTCACGTCGTTGACCTTATTCTGGGTCGTCTGGTTGATGGCGTTTACTCCCGAACCTTGTGGCTGGAAGACCGGCCCTGCTTGGTTAGGAATCGACCGACCCGTCGCACCATAGACGTAGGAGACCTGAGTACTGAGCCGTTCAGTCCAGCTCCTGGACACCATCATCATATCCCGCGGGATATGGCCCACGATCCCATTGCCGACATGGGCATACTGGCGACCTAGTCTCACCTGAGCCCAGCCGTCGTATTGCAGGTAATAGAGCTGGGGATTGACGATCCATTGCCGCTGTCCTGCTGCTCCAAGGGGGCCGGAATCGTTTCCGAGAAGGACTCCATCGTTCAATTGGTCGCCAGCGTAGTCGATGGACACCACCGCCATGAACGGGCCGTGCTTGATTGCACTGGTAACATAGCCGCGCATCGTCGAGAAGCGGAGGCGGGTGTCGTCCTTACAGGACGTGTTGAAGGAGCAGGATGAGTCATTCACAAACGCGCGGTTCGCGGCGGTGCTGCCTGGAGCGTTCCGCGTATCCGAAAAATTATCGTAGAAGTTGAAACGGAAGCGATTATAGGCCTGGAGTTCCAATTCCCAGCCCGGGCCAGTCGTCGGCTTCGGCGCCTCCAACTGGAGCTGCGGTTCCGGAGGGCATTCCATAAAGCCCGGACACACAACAGGACTGTACGGCCGGAGCTCTTCCGGCTTCCGAATACGCACACGAAAGCGCGACTCTGGAGCAGGCGGCGGCTCGGCCGCTTGTTCCAATTGCTCAATACGTCGCCGCATCTCCTTCTGTTCGCTCTCATGCCGCTTCTCCAGCTTATCCATCTGCTCCTTCAGCTCTTCAACGGTCTGAGCGAAGCCCGGTCCCGTCACGAGCGAGCACAGAACAATCGAAAGTCCTGCAACACCCACCTTGGCCAAAACAGAAATTGAGCCCCATTTGAGAAGAGTCTTCGAATGGCAGAACTGCATGGGGGGTCCCTTGAACGCCGAGCTAAGCACTGATGGCTCCAGCCGTTCTATCTATTCCCCCAAGCAGGTATCACTGGGAGCTGAACCGGTCAGTGAGTTAGCTTACAGATTCAGGGCGCCTGGTGTGCGAGAGTAAAAAAGGAAATGAAAGAGTAGCGAGATGGGAACAGAGTTCCGCGAGGCAAAGAGCAGGCTCATGATGAGTGTGATCACTAGGTCAAAATTCGTTAACACAACCCATCTGCTCAAGATCAGTGGGCTCCTGTTCTTGATCGTTGGAACCTACTTGGCGGTGTACTGGATCGATGTTGGGGAGCTTCTGAGTCCTCAATGGGTCGTCGACGCGCTCAAAGCTGTTGGGCCACTGGCACCAGCGGTCTTCATTTTGATGATGGCAGCTGCCGTAGTCATCAGTCCAATTCCGAGCCTGCCGTTGGATCTGGCGGCTGGAGCGACATTCGGTGTAACTCTGGGAACGGTGTATGCCGTCATCGGGGCAGAAATAGGAGCGGTCGTCAGTTTTCTGATCGGTCGCGTCCTAGGCCGAGAAGCCCTCACCAGACTCCTCCGAATCGACATCTCGTTTTGTGAACGTTGTTCGGATCGGCACCTGGCGATCTTTGTCTTCGCATCACGCCTACTTCCTATCTTTTCTTTCGACCTCGTCAGTTATGGGGCAGGGCTGACCAACATGTCCCTGCGAGCGTTTGCGGTGGCAACATTGCTGGGAATGATCGGTCCCACATTTCTGTTGACCTACGCTGGGAACCAAGTGGCCTCCGGAGAATGGGCACTGATCGTCTTCGGTCTGGCGATGGTGGCGCTGTTGCTGCTGCTTCCCAAATTGGTGGTCCGATATCCGACTGCACGATGGGTCCAGCTTCTTCGCGGAGGAACTCCTGTCGCCATTCCACCGAAAACCATGGAGACCACTTCCGCCATCCCATGTTCCTCTTGTGGGGAACCGTTGCCATGAGTTGCGCAGAATCCCTGAATTTCTGTTGACACAAAGGAGGACGCCATGACGCAGAAACAGCTCAACAAACGCGGGGCTCAAGCAGCCAAGCCGGAACGTACGACGCCGGAACAGTTGAGTGCAGAAATCCAGCAGCTAGCCTATCAGTTCTATTGCGAGTGCGGCTACGAGCATGGGCATGATCTTGAGCATTGGGTTGAAGCCGAACGCCGGGTGTTCGAACGGCACCAGAAAACGATCAAGTAGCCTTATAACGTCGTTGCAAGCAATGTGGTGACTGACGCGCTACTACAGATGAGATGGTAGCGCAGGCAGGCGACTCGATATCAATCGAGGAACCTGGACAGTCCCTTCTCGCTCAGAATGGTGATCGTCCGGCCATCCATCTGAATGAGGCCGTCGTCCCGGAATTGCCCCATGGTCATGCTCACGGTTTCACGGCTGCAACCGATCAGGTTGGCCATTTCCTGGTGAGTCAACTTCGCCTTGAGTCTAATACCCTGCTTGTCCGCCACGCCATCGGTCTTGCTCAACTCCGAGAGCAGGTGGGCCAGGCGAGCCGGCACGTCGCGGAAGACCAGATCTTCAACACGGCTTTGGATTTTCTTGAGCCGCAGGCCGATGAGCTTGGTCAGTTTGACCGTCACGTTGGGATGCATGGCCAAATACTGATCGAAATCCTTCCGGGGAATTACACAGATGAGCGCGTCATCGAGGGTCTCGGCGGATGTCGAACGAGGAGCATCTTCCAGCACATCGAGTTCACCGAAAATTTCTCCTGCCTCTAAGATGTCGAAGGTGACTTCTTTCCCACTGGGTGCCGTGTTGGCAATTTTGACACGCCCTTTTTTGAGGAGGTACACGTTGCTGCTCGGATCGCCGGTAAGGTACAAGGGCTGCCGTTTCTTGACCTCCTCCATGCGAGTGATCCTCTCCATCTCCTGCATCTCAGATGGAGTGATCCCGTCGAACAAACGAATGTGCTTCAGGAACCAGAGTTTATTGGGGGCGGCTTGTGGACGGTCCATACGGCTGGCTCAATCGTGTAGTCGCGTAAACTCGGACAGCCTACTCGATTCACCGGATGAAGGCAACCGCAGCGCTTTCCTACAGGCAACTCCCACGTTAATGCTGCCCTTCCTCGCCCCTCTCATGGCGAATTGTAAATTGGCTCACAGATTCCAATCTGGAATTGAGTTACCGTGACACCATGACGAGAGAACTTCCGCGTCGCAAAGTCGATCAGAAACAGAAGAGATCCTGCTTACCGATCAGCCAATCTAAAAAGGGAGAACGATGATGAAAACGGTAGACACTTCGGAAGATCCCTGCACCTGCGGGATAGTGCGCCCGGCACAAGACTCTCATCTGGACGCTCTGCCTTCCAAGCCACCACGCGGGACGCGTCCCGGTAGAATAATCATCGCTACCGTGATGGGGCTCGCCATCGGCGCATTTTTCTGGTTTGATCTGGATGCCTATCTCACGCTGGAGACCGTAAAGGCGAACCGTGACCGGCTCCTGGCCTTCACCAACGAGCACCGTGCCATAGCTGTGGCGAGCTTCGTCGTGACCTACTGCCTGGTAACCGGCTTGTCTCTTCCCGGCGCCACGATTCTGACCCTCGTAGGGGGCTTTCTGTTCGGGAGTCTGCTGGGAACAGCCCTCGTCAATCTCGGAGCCGCCGGCGGGGCCACGCTCGCCTTCCTCACAGCGCGATATCTACTCCGCGGATGGGTCGAGCAGAAGTTCGGCCAGAAGCTAGGCCCGATTCAAGAGGGGTTTGCGAAGAACGCGTTCAGCTACCTCGTCACACTTCGGCTCGTTCCGTTATTTCCGTTTTTCTTGGTCAACCTGGTGTCGGGCTTGACCCGAGTCCGCCTGGGCACCTACATGCTCGCGACGGCCCTGGGCATTATTCCAGGCAGCTTCGTCTATGCCTACGCCGGCCGTCAGCTGGGCACGATCAATTCACTTAAAGAGATTGCCTCGCCCAACGTGATCCTGGCGTTCACCCTGCTCGGGTTGCTCGCCCTGGTGCCGATTGTTTACCGAAGATTCACGGGCAAGCCGGCTGAACCGGTGAATCGTCCAGCGGCTCCCTCTCACCCGTAAACGATGCTCGGTGAACCCTGATCAACCGAAAGGACTCCACTCATGGGCGCTACTCAGTCGAATATGATTGTGCCCGATGACGAACACAATCGACTGTTGATCAGTCATGTCCATCCACCGGCCTGGGTAAACCCGATACCGACCGGTCGGTACAACCTCGTTGTGATCGGGGCCGGCACGGCCGGCCTGGTGACGGCAGCGATTGCGGCAGGGCTCGGCGCGAAGGTCGCGTTGATCGAACGGTATCTCATGGGCGGCGATTGCTTGAACGTCGGTTGTGTGCCCTCCAAAGCCTTGATCCGGGCATCGCGCGCCTGGGCCGATGTTCGGAGAGGTGAGGAGTTCAGCATCCACTTCTCCGGCGAGGCAAAGGAGGATTTCCCCGCTGTCATGACGCGTATGCGGACGCTGCGCGCCCAACTCAGCCAGACGGATTCAGCCCAGCGATTTACCAGTCTGGGAGTCGACGTTTTCTTGGGACAGGCGCAATTTACCGGCACTCGGACTGTTCGGATCGGCAGCGCCACACTGGAGTTCGCCAAAGCAGCCATTTGCACCGGCGCACGCGCCTCTGCTCCGCCCATACCGGGGTTACAGGAGGCGGGCTATCTGACCAACGAAACCATCTTTTCGTTGACCGAGCTGCCGGCAAGACTGGCGATCATCGGAGCAGGTCCCATTGGCTGTGAACTGGGACAGGCATTCGCCCGGTTTGGCAGTCACGTGTACCTCATTGAGACGTTACACGGGATCATGCCGAATGAAGACCGCGATGCGGCAGAGATTGTCAAGCAGGCCATGATTCGCGACGGCGTGACATTGTTCTGTTGCGGCAAGGAGTCAAGCATCCAGAAGACGGCGACCGGCAAACGGCTGACATGTGAATCACATGGCCAGGACTACGACATCACAGTCGACGAAATCTTAGTGGGCACCGGCCGTAAGCCGAATGTGGACGGTCTTGGGTTAGAGGCTGCCGGTGTCGAATATGACAAGACCGGCGTCACAGTCAGCGACCAGCTCCGCACGACCAATCCGAATATCTATGCGGCCGGCGACATTTGTTCACGCTACAAGTTCACGCATGCGGCGGATGCTATGGCCCAGATCGTCATTCAGAACGCGCTCTTTCCCCATCCCTTCGGTCTCGGCACTGCGAGGGTCAGTTCACTGGTCATCCCCTGGGCGACCTACACCGATCCGGAGATCGCCCACGTGGGGCTGTACGAAGCCCAGGCAAAGGAGAAGGGGTACGAGGTAGAGACGTTCACCCATCGCTTAAACGACGTAGACCGGGCTGTGCTAGACGGCGAAACAGACGGCTTTGCGCGGGTCCTTGTAGAAACGGGCACCGATCGCATTCTGGGGGCGACGATCGTCTCGGCCCATGCCGGCGATCTGATCAATGAGTTCACCCTCGCCATGAAAGCCGACCTAGGTTTGAAGACCCTGGCTTCGACGATCCATCCATATCCCACACAGGCAGAAGTCGTGAAAAAGGTGGCCAACGCCTGGCGCAAGACCACCTTCACCTCACGCCAGAAAAGCATCCTGAGCAAGTGGTACGCATGGACGAGGAAATAGTTTCTGGTTCTGCATCGGGAGTTCCCACACATTCACGCCAAAGGACACAGGGCATGACACCACGCATTTCTTTCTTGATCGTCAGCATCGCGCTCTTCTTTCTTGTCGCGGTAAACCTTGGCGAGCCGAACCGGCTGCAAGCTGAATCCTCAGCGAGAGTAGAGATCGGCACATTTTCTGCCGCAACTCCAGATGGTCCCTGGCCCGATGGTTGGAAGCCGCTCACCTTCCCCAAGATTCCCCAGCACACGCGCTACAGCCTCGTGAAAGACGGCGACGCGGTCGCCGTCAAAGCAGCCAGTCAGGCCTCCTCTTCTGGACTGACGAAAGAAATCCTGATCGATCCGAAGGAATATCCGATCATTCAATGGCAATGGAAGGTCTCGAGTGTCTTGAAAAGAGGCGACGTGGCCAAGAAAGAAGGGGACGACTATCCCGCCCGCATCTATGTCACGTTCCAATACGACAGTCAAAAAGTCAGCCTCTTCGGAAAGGCGAAGTACGAAGCAGCCAAGCTGATCTACGGCCGCTATCCGCCGCTCGGCGCCATTAACTATATCTGGGAGAGCCGGGCACCGGTGGGAACCTCCGTGCCGAATCCCTATACTGATCAAGTTCACATGATCGTAGTGGAAAGCGGCCAGGCCAAGCTCAATACCTGGATCACCGAGGAACGCAACGTCTACGAAGACTACAAACGCGCCTTCGGCGAAGAACCGCCGATGATTTCCGGCGTCGCCATCATGACCGACACCGACAACACCGGCGAATCAGCGGAAGCTTATTATGGGGATATTGTGCTGAAGAAGAGATCTGAGTGATGCGATCTGTACTACTTTCCAGGAAAGGCAGCCTGTACGGACACTCCCTTTTCAGCGCCGCCCGTCGCTTGTTTTCGGCGATACAGATAACGTAAGAGGGCATCGGCGGAGAGCAGGCCCGGTCCATGCAGGACGAAGTATAAGAAGAGAATGCCCCAATAGAACGATTCCTGTAAGGCGGCTTCAGACAACTGTCCATACGAGAGCGATGCCACGATATTGAGCCCGAAGAGCGCGAGCGCCGCCCATCGTCCAGCCAGACCGATCGCGAGCAACAATGAGCCGCCCAGCTCGATGGCGGTGGCCAGATAGGCGGCGATTTCAGGCGGCAACAGAGGCACATCGTAGACCATGGTGAAGAGCATCACGGTTGAGATCCAACTGGAAAGTTTGACCATGCCCCCTGTCCAGAAGATATGCGCCAGATACAGACGCACGGAGAGGTCGAAAACCGGGATCAGCCATTCCAGAACACGGATAATGCGGCGGTAGGCGGAGACGACGACGGGTACCGCGCGGTTCAGAGGGCCGCTAGCCTGTGTCATAAGGTCTCCGTCACAGAAAAGCCGGTGATGATGCGCAGACTCAGAACAGTTGCCAAGAATCGGGCGAAATCGAACTCGGGCTCCGATTCGATCGCCATCCGCTCTACCGATGCCGCATCGGCCCCACACGACATGGCCTCAAGCAACAAATAGTCCGTCCTGGCCAGTGGTGTAACCTGGATCTTCCCGTCTCCTCGTGTGACGACGACGCCGGTCTCCTGTTCCGGAAGCGGCAGCTCGACAACTTCGTCTGCGGGCGCCTCTGGTTGCAGCGCCAGCCAGACTCGATGGACCGGGAAAGAGAAAGACAGGAGTCTCGAGGCTGCTTGCAGGCGGAATGTCACCTGAGCAGGATCCGCCGACGCGATGGCCTGAAGTCGACCCTGGGACAGCGGTGGGGGGTCGGCAGCGTGATGCACTTCATGACAGACCCACTCCAATCGAGCCAACTCGACCAGCAGAGGGGGAACCTGTAATTCGAACAGCATCACCGAGAGATGACGTCCATACGAAAACAGATCGCCGCTCATCGACGGGTATCTTTTGAGATAGCCTCGTGCGAGGACATCGAAATACCGAGGTCCGACCAGCCGATGCAGCACCGGATAGGTGATCGTCAACACCTGCACGAAATTATTCCGAATCAAGCGGCGATAGAGCGCCAGGCTTCGCAGGGATCGCCCATCCTCCGCCATTGTTTCTGCGGCTGCATGGGACTTCCCTTCCACGATGGCTTTGGCAAAGGCCTGTTGCAGTTCACAAAGCCGAGGCATGGCACCCTCCAAGAATGGCATCGGCTTGCGTGGCTTGCTCCACCAGCACCGACAGCGGCGGGAGGTTGGTATCCCATTCAATCAGCGTCGGGCGCGGGCCAAAGTGGTGGATCGCCCATTGATAGAGCCCCCAGACTTCCGGATAGACAGGTTGGCCATGCGTATCGATCAGCATGCGTCCGAAACGGTCGAAGCCAGCTAGGTGGATTTCCTGAACCGCCTCGGCCGGAATCATCTCCAGAAACTCGATCGGGTCCAGGTGAAAGTTCACGGCGTTGACATAGGCATTGTTGAGATCGAGCAGAATCCCGCAGCCGGTTCTCCTGGCCGCCTCAGCCATGAATGTCCCCTCAGGAATCGTGGAGTCCCGCCAGGTCAGATACCGCGTGATGTTTTCGATGAGCAGGGGGCGCTTCAAGATTGTCTGGACTTGATCGATCCTGGCGCAGACATGGTCCAGGCTCTCCTCACTGTAAGGGAGCGGCAGCAGCTCGTTTAAGAAATGCCCGCCGACGGAACTCCATGAGAGATGTTCAGATACGAATGCCGGCTCGAAGCGATCAATCAAGACGTTCAGTTTGCAGAGATGGGCACGGTCGATGGGATCAGTGGAGCCCAACGAGAGCCCGACCCCGTGAAAGCTCAAGGGGTACCGGCTCCTGATCCGCTCAAGAATGTGGAGCGGCGCACCTCCGGCGCCGAAATAATTCTCCGGATGGGTTTCCATCCAGGCGACCGGAGGGGGCGCGTCCAGGATCTCGCGAAAATGGTGTGACCGCAGCCCGATCCCGGCTTGCGCCGGGATCGGAGCGGAATCATGAATAGACATTCCTGGTCGTCCTACATCTTTTTCATGCTCATTTCTTTCATCTTCGCAAGATCGTCCTTGGTGATGGCCAGCACGGCGCCGTTCGAAATCTTTGTGCACAGACCCTTTGGCAGGAACACATAGGAATCGGCCTCATTGTTGGTCTTGGCCATGCCCGCACAGGAATGGAGGCTGGTCCTGACCGCGCAGTCATTCATCCCGGCCTTGGCCACGCCCCCGCAGGCTTCCCAGCCAGAAGGCAGTTCCGGCGCCTTCGGCTCCGCAGCAGCCACCTGGGCTCCTGCCAGACTCAAGGCAACCAACAGCGCGGAATGGATCACGGCATTCTTTTTCATATTCGCGTTCATATGAATCTCCTTTTTTATAGGTGTGTATTCTTGGAACGACTCTCTTGCAGACTTAACAAACATCGTGGCTATCTGATTCCACGTTATGACTCTCTCATTGAGACACCTCCTTTCTAGCGTGGGAGAGCATCATGTTCACGCGCAACCCAGTACGATCACATCCTACTGGTTGCGCTGTAGACCCGCTGTAAGGCAGCTTACAGTTATGAAGATGAATCGACCGTGAACCATGACGGGAGAATCGGCTGGGATCATCGAATGATCCCAGCCGGATACGGTTCTCGTTAGACGACCATGGCAGTCTTGGCCTGCCATGTACACGATGGGAAGACCGCCGCGATCTGATTTAACTTTATGGAGCCACCTCCTGTTCGTTGTACGAGAGGAACTCCGAACAGTTGTACCAGGATGCTCGCCCTTTCTGGCGGAGGCTGCGATGGGTGTCGAGAAAACACTCGATGAGGCGGGTTAAGAATCCAGCTTGCTCTTCTTGATCCCCAGAGCTTTGATGCGTGATGCGAGCGTCGTCGGCTTCATGCCCAGCAAGACGGCCGCACCGTCCGAGCCGAAGATCCTGCCCTTCGTGAGCCGCACGGCCTGAGAGATGTTCTCCCGTTCCTGACGTTTCAGATCTTCACGCGTGGCCAGCCGTGTTGCCAAAGGAGTTGGCGGTGAGGGGACGCTGCTCTCTCGCGATGGCGAGGGTTGAAGGTGAATACGCAGGGAACGACCTTGGGAGAGGATGACCGCGCGCTCAACGACATTCTGGAGTTCGCGCACATTGCCGGGCCAATCGTGGGCGGCCAACTGGTTCAGCACCGTCTGCGTCACCCGTGGAGACCGCCGATTCATTCGTCGGGCACTCTGAGCGATGAAATGCAGCGCGAGCTGCGGAATATCTTCGCGGCGGTCTCGCAAGGGGGGAATATGGACTGGAAAGACGCTGAGGCGATAATAGAGATCCTGGCGAAAGCGGCCGGCCTCGACTTCGCGTTTGAGGTCTCGATTAGTCGCGGCGACGATCCGGACATGCACGGTCCTTGTGCGCGTCTCGCCGACGCGCTCGAATTCGCCTTCCTGTAAGACCCGCAACAACTTCGCCTGCATCGGCAACGGCACCTCCCCGATTTCGTCGAGAAAAAGTGTGCCGTGATCGGCGGCTTCAAAACGGCCTGGCCGATCCGTGAGGGCGCCGGTGAACGCGCCTTTGACGTGGCCGAAAAACTCGCTTTCGAACAGGGCGTCAGGCACGGCGCTGCAGTTCACCTTGATCAAGGCCCGACTTTTGCGCGGGCTGCGGTCATGGATAGCGCGCGCCACCAATTCCTTGCCCGTCCCACTCTCACCGGTAATCAACACCGCTGCGTCGGTCGGAGCGACTAGCTGAACCTGGCGTAGCACGTGCTGGAGTGCCTGGCTCTCGCCGACAAATTCTCCCATCCCGAGCGCCGCGGTGACTTCTTCGCGCAAATAGAGATTCTCCTCCTCCAAACGAGCATGAAGGATATCGATCTCCTCAAGCGCTCTGGCGTTCGCGATACTGACCGCCGCATAGTCGGCGAACATGCGCAGCCACTCGAAGGCCTCCGTATCAAGCAAGCTGCGGTCAAAGAGCGCCAAGACTCCGAGCACGTCACCCCGGAAAATTAGGGGATGCGCGGCAAATGTCCGAATGCCCTCGCGCGCGAACCAGGGACGATCGGCAATCCACTCCTCATCGCCTCGGATTCCGGCCAGCAAGAGCGCTTCCCCGTTCATTGCAACGCGCCCGACCTTGCGCTCGCCGATTGCAAACCGATGAAAGCCGCCGTCAAGGCGACCGTAGTCGGCCTGTGGATCGTGCGGTGCACCGGCGCTGGCAACGAGGTGCAGAGATCGCGTGGGGTCTGACGCATCTTCCCGTCCACGGCACACCTCGCAGCGATCATTCGGCGTAACGAGCCAGATCCGTGTGAGGGCAGTGTTCGGACACTGCGCAATGCCGTCGGTGATTGTCCGCAACACATCGCGAAGTCCGCGTTGACTGGCTGTGGCAACCATGACCTGAGGGAGTTGGTGAGGATTCACGGTCTTTAAACTACGAGATTTCGAGCTAAGAAGCAACGAGTAATCGTAGATTACGAATAGTCGTATATGATCTGCGTCAGTAGAAATTGAGCGCTAATGATATTTTTCAATTGGTTACGAAGTACACGCCGCTCGGCACGCTCCCTGCGACGATGAGGTCAACTGCAGCCATTGAGGCGCAGACACACTCATCAATCAAAACAAGGAGGCAACATGAATCGCATCGCACAACTCGATCCCCAGACAACCACCGAGCCCGCCAAGGCCCTCTTCGACGGTGTGCAGGGCAAGCTCGGCATGGTCCCCAACCTCATTCGGGTTCTGGGCAATGCGCCGGCGGCGCTCAAGGGGTACCTGAATTTCAGCGCGGCCCTCGCGGACGGAAGCTTTAGCCCGAAGGTCCGCGAACAGATCGCGCTCGCGGTTGCCGAGACGAATCAATGCGCCTACTGTCTCAGTGCGCACTCGTTCATCGCCGGCAAGCTGGGGCTGACCCAGCAGGACCTCACCGATGCCCGGCAGGCCGCCACGGCCGATCATCGAACCGATGCGATCCTCAAGCTGGCCCGCAGTATCGTCGTGCAGCGGGGAGAACTGGGTGCGACAGGGCTTGAACAGGCGCGCCATGCCGGGTTGACCGACGGCGAGATCGTCGAGACGGTGGCCCATGTCGCGCTGAACATCTTCAGCAACTACATTAACCATATTGCCGGGACCGTCATCGACTTTCCGGAGGTCACGCTCACGAACGGGTGCGCCGCCTCTTCCTGCGCCTGCGGCTAGAGGCGGAAGGCTTGTGGCGTTTCAAGGAATTTACCCTGATCAACTCAGAAGAAAGGATGCCGTCATGACTATCTTCGTTCGGTCCATCGTTGCAGTGCTGACCGGTGTTGTCGTCAGCCTTCCCCTGACATCGTCGCTGTATGCGCAGGATCCGAAACCGACCCTGTCGCACTATGCCGGGCCACGTCAGGACGCGCCGATTCCTCGCCCAGGCCTGACTCCCAAGAAGGGGAGGGTAGCTGTGGTGGTCACCGACCCGCAAAACGACTTTCTCAGCCCCAAGGGAGTGGCTTGGGGCGTGGTCGGCCAAAGCGTACAAGAGAATAACACGATCGAGAATATCGAAAGCCTCTTCAAAGCGGCCAGATCAGCCGGGGTGCCGATCTTTGTCAGCCCACACTACTACTATCAGCACGATCACCAGTGGAAGTTCGGCGGGGCACTCGAGGTGCTCATGCACAATATCGGGATGTTCGACCGCAAGGGCGCATTGACGCAGGAGGGATTCGCCGGGTCGGGCGCCGACTGGCTTGACCGCTACAAACCCTATATCAATGACGGTCATACGGTGGTAACCAGCCCGCACAAAGTGTTCGGGCCTGAGACGAACGACCTGATTCTGCAACTCCGCAAGGCCGATATCAGCCAAGTGATCCTCGCCGGGATGTCGGCAAATCTCTGCACAGAATCGCATCTGCGCGAGCTGCTGGAGCAGGGATTCGAGGTCGTTGTCGTCACCGACGCCACGGCGGCCGCCAAGCTGCCGGGGTTCGACGGCTATGAAGCCGCCTTTGTGAACTTTCGGATGATAGCCAGCGATGTATGGAGTACTGAACAGACGGTAAGGACGCTTTCGACACTCAAGTAACACTCGTAGAGAAAAGGCGCGTCGCAGCGGCGGATCCGTAATTACAGCAGAAGTGTTCATGATTAATGCGGCCAAGACACAATTGCATAAACCATTCAATCCTAGGAGGACTTATGAAAACCGCGATCATTGTTATGTCTGATCCCAAGGGTGGTTCAGAAGAAGCGCTCGGACGAGTCTTTAACGCGCTGGCGCTCGCATTCGAATGTAAGCAGAAAGGCGATGAAGTCGCCGTGGTCTTCAACGGGACTGGAACTCGTTGGCCGGCTGAACTGACCAAACTGTCGCATCCAGCCAACGGCCTCTACAATTCAGTTCGCGATGTCGTGCAAGGCGCCTCGTGCGGCTGTGCGGAAGTCTTTGGGGCTACGCAAGGTGCCAAGTCGTGCGGGGTGCCGATCGTGAAAGACAATGCGCTGGCCGGAACAGCGGGACTCCTGAGCCTGCGCCGTTACGTGGCAGAGGGATGGAATACAGTCGTGTTTTGAGCCGAGTCTCATGAGACGGTCGGAGGACTCCCCTCCGACCGTTTGTGAGCCGAAGGCATTGAGGGAAAAGCAATGGCAACGAAATATCTCGACTTGACGTTTACAGAATCAGTGTGCCGTGCACAGACAGGGTACTACGGGAGAGCGGGCAAGATCGCGGGCGCTCCCGAACGAGACCCCCTGAGCCAGGCAGAGGCAGAATTCATCGCGGCTCGGGACAGCTTTTACCTTGGTTCCATCAGCGAAAACGGGTGGCCCTACGTTCAACATCGTGGCGGGCCTCAGGGATTCTTGCGGGTGATTAACGAGACGACACTGGCCTTCGCCGACTACAAGGGGAATCGACAGCTGCTCACGACCGGCAACGTCTCAGTGAACGACCGAGTGGCACTGTTTCTCATGGACTACAAGAACCGAGCGCGCTTGAAGATTCTTGGTCATGCCCGCGTCGAAGATGCTCATGACCATCCAGAACTCGTCGCGCAGCTCGCCGATCCGAAGATGCAGTCGAGCGTGGAGCGGCTGGTCTTCATCGATGTCGTCTCCTTCGACTGGAATTGTCCGAAGTACATCACCCCACGGTACTCGGTAGAAGAGGTCGACAAACTTGTGGATCCGTTGAAGAGGCGAATTACCGAACTCGAGACCCAACTTCATTCGGTAAAATCGTGATGGCGTTCACCTTGAGAAGGCCTTCCCATCTGTCGAAGGAGTTTGAACCATGAAGGTCGCGGAGATTAAGCGATGCCGGGATCTTGGAGTCTTATGACTGAACTCTCACGCAGGCGGTTTTTACAACTTACTGCGGCAACCGGTGGCACCCTGGTCTTCGGTGATCTGATCGATCAGGTTCTGGGACTGGCAGGGAAGCCTCGCACCGCCGCCGCGAGCGAGCCGATTAAGATTGGGATTCTCGATCCCCTCTCGGGTCCGTACAACACGTCTTCGATTCACGATATCCACGGAGCCCATGTGGCGGTGGATCTGTTCAACAAGAAGGGAGGCGTGCTGGGTAGGGCGGTCATGATCCTTGAAGCAGACGATGCGTCGAATCCAGACATCGCTGTGAAAACGGCGATGAAGTTTGTCAAGGAAGACCGGGTCGATGTGCTGATGGGCACCTTCAACGGCGATGTGGCGCTTGCCGTCGCGGAGGTGGCCAAGCGAGAGAACCGACTCTTCATGGTCACGGGGGCACATGTACCGGAGTTGACGGAAGCTGGCTGCAACTCCCACACTTTTGTGTTCATGCCGAGCGCCCGGATGCTGTCTCGGGCCGTCACCCCCTATCTGGTGAAGGCTCATGGTAGCCGATGGTTCATGATCACAGCGGATACTGTGGACGGTCGGGCGGCGGAGCAGGCCATGGCAAATGCACTCCAAGCCGAGGGCGGCGAGGTGATCGGCGCCATCAGTACACCCTTCGGTGCCACCGACTTCACGACGGTACTGGCCAGAGCCAAGAACGCAAAACCCGGCGCGGTGATTCTGAATCTTTATGGTTGGGATCTCATCCATGCGCTGACGGCGTACACGGCTGCGGGGCTGGCACGGGAACATATCGGTGTGGGCGGAATGATCGGCGGTGAGCAGATCGGCCGCCCGCTCGGTTATGCCAACAACGCGGGAATCTGGGGGCTGATCTGGGATCCGAAGGTCAAGTCCGAGAGCTCGCGGCGGTTCATTCAGGGCGTGATCGACAAGTACAATCACACCCCCACATCCCGTTGCTATCACGGGTATGCGGCGATGACTCAAATCCTGGAGGCGATCCAACGGGCTGGAACAACTGAGACGCAGGTCGTGATCAAGGCGTTGGAAGGACATGAGTTCGACGGGTTGAAGGAGGGCCGGTCTTACTTTCGCGCCTGGGACCATCAGCACATACAGGACGTGCTCGTGGGCAAGGCCTATGGCAAGGAACTGGGGATGGGCCATTATCAATTGCTGGCAACGGTATCTGGCGAGACCGTTGCCAGCACGCAAGACCAGAACATGCGTGCACTGTAGGAGAACTTCATGTCGTCAGAACAGAATAGCCGTCCTTCTTTTCCTCCTTTCCACTGGAACACCGCGGTTCAGAAAGTGCGCATGGCTGAGGATGCCTGGAACAGTCGAAACCTTTACTTCTAAACGCTAAGGAGGTGTTCTTATGCAACGCGTCACTCAGCAACTCGCTTTGATTGTGGGTGGCTCCAGTGGAATGGGGCTCGCCACCGCGAAACTGTTATTGGCGCGTAACGTGCCAATCGTAATTGTGGGTAAGGCGCTGGACAAGCTGGAAACAGCAAAACTCGACCTGTCTTCGCGTGGCAATGTCGAAATTCTCCAAGCCAATTTATCTGAGCCGAACGGCGTACAACGCATCGTGGCGTTTGCCGAGGACCATTCCCGCCACATCAAGTACTTGGTGAATGCGGCGGGCTATTTCAAGCCCACGCCGTTTCTTGATCATACTCCCCAAAACTATGACGCGTACCTGGATCTGAATCGAGCCCTCTTTTTCATTTCGCAGGCCGTCGCAAAGAACATGGCGGCGAACGGCGGCGGCTCCATCGTACATATCGGATCGATGTGGGCGAAACAGGCCATCAAAGCAACCCCTTCTTCTGCCTATTCGATGGCGAAAGCCGGGTTGCATGCCCTCACGCAGCATATGGCCATGGAGCTGGCCGACCACCACATTCGGGTTAACGCTGTATCGCCGGCGGTGGTCAAGACACCAATTTATCAGGCCTTCATTGATCCAAAAGATATCGATACGACACTGGCCGCATTCAATAGTTTTCATCCCATTGGCCGGATCGGTTCCCCGGACGATGTGGCCAAGGTGATCGAGTTTTTGCTGGGTGATGGCGCCGAATGGGTCACCGGAGCTATTTGGGACGTCGATGGCGGCGTCATTGCTGGACGGAATTAGTGCATCGCTGCCGAGCGACAGGCGAGGCCGTGCGTGAATGTCTGCTATAACCGTTCGACAGTATTGGATGGTTGGACATCGCTGCTAACCTCAAGCTCAATGCCTGCACAAGATGCGACGATACACTTCAGAACACGCCGGGAGAGGCCTGTGCCTATGTTGGCACAGGCCTCTCCTTCATTGGTGCCGGACTTAAGCAGGTGATAGGCCTGTATCAGACAACTGTGGCAACATTCGATTTCCAGGCTTGCGCTGCAAAAATGGCATCGAGCGGGGTATGGGCAACGTGGTTCACATAGTTGCTCAAGGTTTTGAGCGACACGATTGTGAGCACATCCAACACATGCCGCTGGCTGTAGCCCGCTGCGACAAAGTGCTCAAGCTCCTCCTCCGGTACCCATCCGCGACGATGCAGGACGGACAGCACCAGCGTACGGAGCGCATTGAGTTTCCCGTCCGAGAGCGGTCGTTGATCCCGCAAGGCCGCAAGCACGTCTTCGGGCATGCGCACCATCTGTGCCACAGCGGAATGCGCCCCCATGCAATAGGCACAGTCGTTGGTGGCGCTGACAGTTAACGCCACCACCTGCTGCTCCACCGGCGAGAGCGCACTCTGCTCAAGGGCCTTATTGATCGCTGCATAGGCTTGCACTGCCGTCGGTGACTCTGCGAGTACGCCGAATAAATTGGGAAGAAACCCGTCTTTCTTCGCCGTCGCTTCGAGCGTCGCGCGAGACGCCTCCGGAGCCGTCTCCGTCGTATGAATGGGGAATTGCATATTTGTTCTCCCTCTTGTGATGGGTGGAGCCCCACGGCTTTACAGCCGTGGTCCCTTTATTGTCTTCGGCGGAACCCGCCAAAGCGTGTCCTCCTTCGCCAAGGCTTCGGAGGACACCCGCTGCGCATTCTTCCACAGCTTTACAGCTGTGGCTTCCTGCGTAGGCGGGTGATGAACGTCCGTTACTTCCCTTGTGCCGCCATCTTCTTCAGCGCCTCGGTCGTGACAGGTGTCCCGCCGACGCCCCAGTCCCCTGAGGGAACCCCTTCGATGATGACCCAGGTCACGGGTCGCAACCCTTCTCCTTCAACCGACACGATCGCGTCCGTCACTTTCCGAATCAGTTCGCTCTTTTGATCCGCGCTCAGAAACCCACTGAGCCCTTTCAATTGTGCGAGTGGCATCATTTCACCTCCTTTCGTTGAGATTTTGTTCTAGATCGATCATTCCAGAACCAGGCGCAAAAAACCCTCTCGTGCCTCACCCAGACGGACCCGTTTCGACGTCGAGATGGTACTGAGCCTGGCACGCATCGCATCGCACCATCCAGAGACATCCATCCGGGTAGTAATCGCAATGGAGCATCGGAACCAGTGCGTGACTGCCGCAGGTCGGACAGGGCAATAGGTGAAGTTGAATGCGCAATGCCATGAACGGGTCGTCTTCAACAGCCATCCATCACTTCCTCAATGAGTCCGTCGCATCTCATGCCGCCACGAGCCGTGACATGTGAGGATCGGAAACCGTGCGGGTCTCGATTGTGCCGGTTGAATGCCGTCTATTTTCGAGAATCGTCGCGTCGACAATATTGCCGCAGAGCAGACAGCGATAGCCGTCGACACACAGATCGCTGCTCATTCCCTGAGGGTCGCAAATCCGCTCGCTTACCATCAGGCCGTGGCATCGTTCACAGGTCATAACGCACCTCCTTGTGATGAGAATGTTGTAAAAGCCCTCCAGCGTCGTTCTCGCATCGCTCAAGGCCTCAACGTACGGAACAGAGTACGCCTCGGCCTTTCGCTCGCTGCGGCCTTGCTGGGCAGACTTTCCCAGCATTCTCCTTGACCAGCATTGTTTCTCCATGCACTCCAATTGAGATACTCACGTGTCCTTCTGTTGGATATTTTCTAAGCGTCTCACGATCGATATTTGTGTTCGTTTCCTGGCGCGATCCTACCTGTTGACGCACACGCCATCTGTAAGGCACCTCACTAGTTCTGAAATAATGAATGGTGCTGCCCTGTGAGCCAGACTACAGATGGATTGATGAGAGGCGCGCTAGAGTGCGTGCTTGTCCGGTATCATGCCGCCTCATGTCGCAGTGAAAGATCAGATGGGGGCGCGTGCGAGTTCTGCGCGGGAGCGTTTGGCGTGAAGGGTGAGGTGGTGGTGTGCGGAGTGAAGCTGGCAGGAGAGTACGACGGACATCCGAGCTTCAAGAAGCTCGTGGCGCGGGGGTATCAGGTCATTACGTTTTGACCGGCATCAGCCACCGGCCGCAGGAAGAGGCGAGGCCTGACCGACACTTGGACCTGAGAAATTCAGTGTGCACAGCACAGATTACTCTCGCCCGGCAGTGTTCCGCCCATGTATTCCTTATAAACCTTGTATGCCTTCAAGGCCCATTCTTCCCCAGGGCAGCCTTGCATGGTCATGGCGACTTCGAGGAATTCGATCAACTCCTCTTGCGTGATGCCTTTGTCGCAAGCCATCTGGACGTAGGCCCGAATGCAGGGCTCACATCGAATGGCGATGGAGATCGCCATGGCCGTAAGCAACTTGTACTTGGCCGCGACCGCGGCATCGCGATAGGCTTCCTGGCGCATGCGTACCAGCCCGCCGGTGACTTTAGGACTCAACTTTCTGAGTTCGGCAAATAGTCCAGTTTCAACATTGGTTGTTTGATCCATGATGTCGTCTCCCTCCTCCCGCTCGCCTCGCGCCTCTTGCCCTTCACCTATTTTTCGAGCGACCGCGCCTTGTACGCTGACAGTGGACTGCTTGCCGCTTCGACGGCCTTGACCAACGCCTCCGCACCCACTTTCTCCGGATCAAACGTCACAGCAGCACGCGCGTTCGCGTAATCGGAGAAGAAGACCCATTTCTTCCCCACGGTGATCTCGACAGTGCTCACGCCGGATACCTTGGCGAGGGCTGCTTTTATGTCTTTAACGCAGGCTCCACACGTCATGCCCTCTACGTGCAAGGTGACCGTCTGAGTTCCTTGGATCTCAGCTGCAAATGCCTCCAGCCCTGCCAGGCTCAGCGTTATGATACCGACCAGGACAGTCATTCGAATCGATCGCCACATCAGCGTTCACCTCCGTTCGGAAACTAGCTGATAGCCCATAGCTATTCGCTGCTCTCACAGCCCCAACCAGTAAGGCGCCAGGATCAGCACCAGCGCGAACGCCGCCATGATCCAAAACCATGTCCGATTCCCAACGCTTCGACTCTCTGAAGTGCAGGCTACGCCTGGCGCACATGCTGCGGATCCTGACTTTCCATAGGCCAAATAAAAGCTGATACCCAACAGAAGTATCGTGAGGCCAATAAAGGCCGGGCGATAGGGCAAGAGTCTCTTCAAGAATCCGGCCGTGCCGGCCAAGAATCCCGTGGCCCCGACTCCTACGCCGAGCGCCGCGAAGACCAACGGCCCTATGCAGCACACAGAAGCCAGCAGCGCTGTACTCAATCCACCGATCGAGAGCATTGTCATCGAACTTTTCTGCGGTCTGGGTTTGGAAGGAGCTTCCTCGAATGGATTCATGGACATCACCTCCTTGCTCCACCCTCAACTTAGGCTCCCCTTCCATTTTCCAAGCTTTTGAGAATCGGACAATGGTCCGTCGGCTGCCCGGCTCGGCAGGACCGAATCAAGCGCTCCAGCGCTCGAGCCAAGGCCCGTAAATCCTGCGCCTTGGCGTTCACACACTGCAGTTTTTCTTTGGCCTTCCGTTGTATATCGCCACAGCTCGCCCGCGAACTCACACGCAGGTTCAGCAACTCGGCGATCTCCCGCAGCGTAAACCCCAGCTCCTTCGCATTTTTGATAAACCGAAGCCGTCGTACTTCTTCTGGACCATAGAGTCGATACCCCGACGACGCTCTCGCAGCCGGGCCGAGCAGATGGAGCCGCTCATAGTATCGGACTGTTTGGATATGGACTCCGGCTGACTTCGCGAGTTGACCAATCGTTAGTTGTGAAGCCATGGCTTTTCCTCGGAAAGAGTCTACACCTTGTACTATGGTACCGAGTCAAGAAGGCAAGAGCGTTTTCTCCTGACTCGCTTTCTTGTAAGAATTCTCTTGAACGAGCGACTCGTTTGTACCGCTTCGACGACGGGAAAACAGGTGTATCGTCACTGTAAGCCAGCTTACAGAAGCCTCATGCCCCTCGCTGTATTCTTATGTCGAGATATCCGCCTATCTGCAAAGACACGATTGACCTTGAATAGGAAGGGTTGATACATAGACGCATGTCGATAGGTGCCTTGAACAGTGAGGACTCTATGCCCATAGATGAGATTACCCAAAAGGTCAGCGATCGTTACGCTCGGGCTGCGTCAACGGGTGAGCAGATGTGTTGCCCGACCAGTTACGACATGGTTGATCTTCAATCCTTCATCCCTGAAGAAGTCCTCAAAATTTCATACGGTTGCGGGACGCCGGCCGGACTCAAGACCGTCTCCCCAGGTGAAACTGTGCTGGACATTGGGTCAGGTGGCGGCATCGATTGTTTCGAAGCCTCCCGTCTCGTCGGTCCCTCTGGCCACGTCATCGGCATCGATATGACCGACACGATGCTGGCCATCGCCCGAAAGCATGCCCCCCTCGTCGCAACCAATCTTGG
>NEWR02000021.1 GCA_002869885.2 Nitrospira sp. CG24C | reverse complement strand
TCGAGGGCGTCCTTGAGGTTCTGCTCTTCTTGACGCACAACGTCACGCCGCGCCCCGCCCTCGCCGAATACCGGTTGCAAAGGCAGCACTGTGGTGGCGACTAGGACCAGAACTCCGGCCAGCGTGACAGCCAGTTGAGTGATAGATCGTCTCATCGGCATTCTCCTTTTCTCAAAAGAAGTAAAAAGACCTCTTGCTCCACTCATCTTTGAGGTTCAACGTAAGTTCTCAAGTGTGATGACGAGGATTTTCGTTCCATTGCTCCCGAATCCAATTAACTCGTCTTTATCGGGGGACCTGCTGAATCGATGCTTCCACTTCAAGCCGTCCGAATCCATATACGTGTTGACGGTGCCGGAGAACTTCGTGTCTCCTGACCCTTTGTACGGGCCTACCTTCTTCCAGTTCTTGAGGATCACCGTAGGCCTACTGGCTCCCTCTTTCATGGTCACCAGCACAAAGGAACTGGCAATGGTCACCATGAAATCGCCTGGATCTATATCGGGCGCGACGATCTGACGTTTGCCGGAACTATAGTCCTCTAGGGCGATCGCTTTCCTGTTTGTACTTGTTAAGATGCCGATTCTTGACTTGAGAAATCCCTGGCTCTGAATCCTGCCAAAGTGAGGGTGGTCAATCGCTAGTAGTTCTGCTGCACTCGAAATGTGCGCGATATCCATGCAAGGCCTTCAACCAGCAACGATCCAAGGAGGCCCATTTTAGGAGGGGGCTGAGCAAACAGCAAGGCGGGGCCTGGTCCGGTGGCTCTGCCATTGGATTCTCAGGCAACACGCCGGATGGGACGGCGTTCGCTACCAATGTTCACGCCGACTATGTCCAGTTCTGAAACAGAGAAAATGTACCGGGAGTCTTTTCCCGCTCTCCTGCCGGGCCTGGCTATGACAACAAGCCCGTGAGCTGCGGCGTAGGACAGAGGTGTCGAGTTGCCATGAGATTATATGGAATGGTTCAGCGGGCTGGATCAGCGCCCTTCGATTCGCAGGCCGCGGACGTAGGGAGAGACCAAACTGGTTCATTTCGTTTGTTTGGTTTATTTAGTTTGTCTCGTTCATTGGGCTGGCTAATCGGAATACCAAATCAACCAAACAAACCAAAGAAACGAAATGAACCAGAAGAACCAGAGAGACCCACGAGGTTTGCGCTCAGCTCGCCGAGATCTTCCGCGTGGACGGAGAGCGGCAGTGGCAGCAGCCGGAGAAAAAAGAGGAAGACAACCCGCATAGCGAGCCTCCGACAAACGGAGTAACCCCTTATAGAAAGAGGTCATTTTGAGATAGCCTCAGTCCAAGTCATGCGGTACAATTGCACTCACCAAGAGGGGCAACAGCCATGAAGAACAAGCCACTCATTGAAACCAATCCGCATCTCAAGGTTCCGGGAAATTACCGGAAAGCGTTGATCGCCAGCGTGGCCAGTTCAACCGCCATCGAGACCGGGGCCTCCATCGACTCCATCGCCCGGGTCCTCGCCAAATCCAGAAAGACGCGGCCGATCAAGAAGACGCCCGGCTCTGCTCAATAACCTCTCCGAACAAACCCTCCATCGGCACGTAGCGCTTATCGAGTCCTGCTTGGATCGCGGCAATGTATGTGGTCTTGCCAGTCCCCGCCATGAGGCTAAAGTCGAGCAGCGGCGGTCCCGTCTGGAGGACCATCAGTGTGGAATGCACGCGGGCCAGACGCCCATTCCCATCACGGAACGGATGAATCAACAACGCGTAGGAAGTGGTTACGGCTTCGGAATGTCTAAGTCTTTGCAGATCTTCTGAGCAAGGAAATCGTTGATCTCTCGATGGCGGGGGACGGTTGACGTTTTGCCGGCAGAGCGGTTCACGTATACACTATGACTTCCGCCTTCACGAAGGAGCTGTACACCGTAGCGTTCGAGGTGACGAATCAGATCGATTCGTTTCATGAAATGGAGGCGAGAGGCTCGCGAATCACGGTCTTGTTCCCGAGAGATTCTTCTGCTAACGCACGGTTAGATTCCAATACCAACTGGACAGCTTCTTGGAGGTTGGTCCTGGCTTCATCGAGCGTGTCTCCCTGCGTGTTTGCGCCGGGCAACTCCTCGACAAACGCGATATACCCTTCGGGTACCTGTTGGAACACCGCAGTGAATTGTTCCTTCATTCTAACGATCTCCTTATAATTGCGAGTATAACAGACTCGACCGCGAATGCCCACTATTCCCTAAGGGCGGAATCACTTTCCTTCAATTCGCAGGCCGCGGCCGTAGGGATTCGTGGGACTGCCGAAACTGGTTCATTTCGTTTGTTTGGTTTATTTGGTTTGTCTTGTTGGCGGCACGGGGGAACTAACCAGAAGAACCAGAGAGACCAGACAGACGAGCAAGGAGCTGAGGCGTATCTGTGGCGAAGGGATTGGACGCGGCAGGCTCCAATAAGTTAATAGTCATCCCTGCCCCCAATCGGGACCCCTGGAGCCAGCCAGCGACTTGGCAAACGTGCGGAGGGGGATATCACGGCGCTGTGTCATATCGGATTGCTTGCCAGTGGATGATTCGGCTGTCCGGGGTGGGGATATCAAAAGTCCCGCGGCACTTTGCCGCGCGCGATCCGTGTGGTCCTGTCACCGCAGACGTTTCACAGCCGGTTTCAGTCTGTCGGTTCGAATGTGGTGGGAACTCAATCGAAAGGAGGCGCAACATGAACGTGCTCGTGGCGACGGATGGATCGAAGTATGGGCGATGGGAGCTGAACTGGGTGGCCCAACTGCCGTTCGTGGAGCAGCCAACGGTCATGGCGCTGCATGTGCTGGATCTCGGTGCACTCCGTGCGCCGTTTCTCTCACAGCCAGTGACAGCCGGCAGCGAGGGGTACATTCAGGAAGAAATAGCGCGCATGGAAACGCGCTCGGCCATCACCATCACAGATGCCAAGAAGCAGTTGGCGGCGCTGAAGCTCAAGGGCACAGTCCGCAAGGAGCAAGGGGCGATCGCCCCAGTGATCTTAAAACGCGCGCCGAAACGGGACGGACTCCTGGTGGTGGGAAGTAAAGGCCTCGACGCCCTCGACCGCTTCATGCTCGGCAGTGTGTCGACGAATCTCATCCATCATGCGACATGCCCTGTCCTGGTCGTCAAGAACGAGGCGGCACCGGTGCGGCGGATCACCTTGGCCACCGATGGGTCGGACGCATCGGCTAAAGCCCTGGCGTTTGTGCTGAGCAGGTTTCAGCCGGATCGTTTGACCGGCAGGGGCGAGTGCGCGCCGATTCACGTGAGCGTGCTCCATGTGATGCCGTTCTTCAAGTACCCGGAGTTGAAGGAGGTAGGACGTAGGTTGGTCGAAGAGCACGCGCAGAAGCTGGTCAAGGCGGGATATACGGCTGAGCCTGTATGTCAGCTTGGCAAGCCTGCTGATGAGATCATGCAGATCGCCTCCAAACACCATGCCGATCTGATCGTGATGGGGGCCAAAGGGCTGGGCGCCATTGCCCGGTTTCTCCTCGGAAGCGTGTCGACGCGGGTGGTGCAGCACGCGAACTGTTCCGTGCTTGTGGTTCGATGACAGAGCAGGAATTACCGGGGAGTCCTGGATGAAACAAAGGGATCAGGAACCATTGCTGCCAGTAGCTGGCGTGGGAAGCTGCCACCTTCGCCACCTGTTCCGGTCGTCCTTCTGCCACGATCTTTCCGCCTGCGGTTCCACCTTCCAATCCCAAGTCGACAATCCAATCAGCCGACTTGTAGAAGGCTTCAGATCAATCCGCAAGGCGGGGAAGGGTAAAGTGGTTTCGGAGTTAGACTGCCAATCAGTCTGTGGGGAAGTGTCAAACTGCAGTGCGATCACGTGGAGCGGTTCAGCGGCTGGATCAGCGTCCTTCGATTCTCAGGCCGCGGCCGTAGGGATAGATGGATCTGGTTTATCTCGTTTGTTTGGTTTATTTAGTTTGTCTCGTTCATTGGGTTGTCTGATCGGAATACCAAATGAACCAAACAAACCAAAGAAACTCATGAACCAGACAGACCAACGGGGTTCGCACTCAGCTTGCCGCGATAGTTCCCCTGCTGGTCGTAGAG
>NEWR02000020.1 GCA_002869885.2 Nitrospira sp. CG24C | reverse complement strand
TGAAGGTCACGTCGCTGACCACATGGTCCACGCCTTCATTGGTGTTTTCCACCACCGTATCGCCCGTCCCCACCACGTAGGTGTCATTGCCCGCGCCGCCCGTGAGCACATTCGCCGCACTGTTGCCGGTGAGGGTGTTACTCAAACTGTTGCCGGTGCCGTCGATCACGTCCGCCCCGGTGAGGGTCAGTTTCTCAACATTGGCGTCCAACGTGAAGGTCACGTCGCTGACCACATGGTCCACGCCTTCATTGGTGTTTTCCACCACCGTATCGCCCGTCCCCACCACGTAGGTGTCGTGGCCTGCCCCACCGGTCAACAGGTTCGCCGCACTGTTGAGGTTGCCCGTGAGAATGTTGTTCAGGCTGTTGCCGATCCCGTCGATCGCGTCCGCTCCAGTGAGGGTCAGGTTCTCGACATTGTCGCCCAACGTGAAGCTCACGCTGCTCTGCACCAGGTCCGCCGATCCCTCAGCGGCCTGTTCCACCACCGAATCGCCTGTGCCCACATTGTAGATGTCGTCGCCGGCACCGCCGGTGAGGACGTTGGCCGCGCTGTTACCGATGAGAATGTTGTTCAGGCTGTTGCCGGTGCCGTCGATGGCCACAGTCCCAGTGAGGGTCAGGTTCTCGATGTTCGCGCCCAACGTGAAAGTCGTATCACTCTGGACGGTATCGAGACCTTCATTGACTTGTTCCACCACCGTATCGCCTGTACTCACCACATAGGTGTCATCGCCCGCGTACGCGAACATATGATCGACTGCATTCGTTCCCATGAGGGTGTCGGCATTCGCAGTTCCTTCGATGGTAAATCCCTTGAGGTCGATCAGTTGTTGATAAAGGAGGAAGGTGGTGTCGGAGAAGTAGTAGGCCTCGACCGCATGGGTGCCGTACACATCATTCGGATTGAAGCCCGACATCTGAACCATATCCCCATTGGCGCCCACGCGGATCTGGAAGAACTCGCCGCTGAAGCTGAGAGTGAGGTCGGCCTGTGTGATACCGAGGCCCCACTCCACTGTATTGCTCAGGGGCGATAAGACCGGATCTTCACCCAGCACCGCGACGTCGGTAATCGTATCGACCCCATCGCCGATGTTGAAGTAGTACTTGTCGTGGCCTGTTCCACCAACCAACGTATCGTTGCCAGATTCGCCATGGAGGGAATCTCTATCCGTGCCTCCGATCAACGTGTCGTTGCCAGCCCGTCCAAATAGGACATCATTGTCGGCCATGCCGTTGAGGGTGTTGTCGTTCGCATTCCCGCCGATCTCGTTGGCCTCATTATTCCCGGTGCCGCTGACAGCCGTTGAGCCAGATGCCAAATACAGAAGATCCAGGTATTCCCCGAGGGTGTAGTCGATCGAACTGATAACCGTATCGATCCCTTGACCACCTTGTTCGATCACAGAGTCTAGGACGTCATCAACCACGGCGGTGTCGTTGCCTAGTCCGCCCATCATCGTGTCGGCGCCGATTTCCCCATCGAGAAAATCGTCTCCTTCACCTCCGATCAACGTGTCGTTGCCGGCCCGTCCATATAGGCCATCATTGCCGGCCATGCCGTTGAGGGTGTTGTCGTTCGCATTCCCGCCGATCTCGTTGCCCAGATCATTGCCGGTGCCGCTGACAGCCACCGAGCCAGTAGTTAAATACAGGAGCTCCACGTCTGACCCAAGGATATAGTCGATCGAACTAATGACTGTATCTTGTCCTTCTCCCACTAGTTCGGTCACTGTGTCGAGGGCGTTATCGACCAGATAGATGTCATGGTCTAGTCCGCCCACCATCGTATCGGCGCCGGTTCCTCCGTCGAGATAATCGTTCCCCGCACCTCCGAGCAACGTGTCGTTGCCGCCAAATCCGAAGAGCTTATCAGTGCCATCTAGCCCATCGATGATGTCGTCATCGGCTCCACCATCCAAGTTATCGTCGCCAATCGTGCCGGTAATAATAGCCACTATTTCACCTCTCCTTTGTTGGGTCGTTAATGCCGAGCACCATGATGTTTAAGTTCAGTTGCCTGACCATCGCTCTTGCTGTTCCTTTTGATCAAAGCCCTCGTCTTCTCCGTTCCAGGGTAGAGTAGATGCGTGGATAAACCAAATTGAATACCTCAGACGGGTAATTGAGTACCTCAGAAGAGGGATAGACAGGACGGTTTCAAGTTCCAAGTGCAACGAGTGAAGGATGGCGCAGGTGCGCATAGACTTTCAGGGGCGTCGCAAAGTTGAGACATTTCCTGGGGCGCGTGTTGAGGCGATGCGCGATGGCGTTCAACTTGCGCGGCGTATACCCCGACAAGTCCGTGCCCTTCGGCAGATACTGACGCAGCAGCCCATTCGTGTTTTCATTCGTGCCGCGCTGCCAGGGGCTGTACGGATCGGCAAAGAAGATCTGAATCGCGAGCCGCTGGGCCACCCGCTCATGCTCGGCCATCTCTTTCCCTCGATCATAGGTCAGGGTTTTCCGTAGCAGGGCGGGTACATGCCGGAGTTTCTTGAGGAAGCCCTGTCGGGCACTCGTCGCATCCGTCCCCTCCATCCGTGCCAAGATGACCAAGCGCTTCGTCCGCTCTACCAGGGTTCCGACGGCCGACCCATTGCGGGCCCCTTTGATCAAGTCGCCCTCCCAGTGGCCGGGCACGGTGCGGGTCGCCACCTCAACTGGACGTTCGGCAATCGGCGTCATGTTGGAGCTCTGGCCGCGTCGATCCGTCCCGCGCGCCCGAGGTCGGCGCGCCGAGTGCGCCTGACGCAGTGCCGCCAACAGCTTGCTGCGCAGGGTTCCGCGTGGCAACACATAGAGCCCCGCATAGATCGTCTCGGCCGAGAGATGCTTGCGCATGTCGTCAGGATACGCGTGTCGGAGTCGCCCGGCAATCTGCTCAGGCGAGCAGCCCTGCCTCAGCGGTGTTTGGACATGCTGCCACAGCCAGGGATCCACGAGTTTGCGCGATCGCCGCGGCTGAGGGTGCTGGGGGATCGCCCCAACACCCTGGCCATCCTCCGCAGCGAATGGCCGTGGGCCAGGCCCAGGCTCACGGTCTCACGGTCTTCAGCACTCAAGTGTGTGTAGCATTTCGTCGGCATGGCAAAACCTTAGCCTTTCAGGGCCGTGGGTGTTGTGATCCTCCCCCGAGATAGTGGACACCTCGAAAAGGGTGGGGCATGCTCACCCAGGAGGTGGTCAACATGGGGCAAAGACG
>NEWR02000002.1 GCA_002869885.2 Nitrospira sp. CG24C | reverse complement strand
CACCCCAGCCATCTTCAATACCGATCAAGGGTGCCAGTTCACCAGCCAGGAGTTCACCGGATTACTGAAAGACCACGGCATCCAGATCAGCATGGACGGAAAAGGCTGCTGGCGGGATAACGTATTTGTGGAACGACTCTGGAAGAGCATCAAATACGAGGAGGTGTATCTGCATGCCTACGAAACGGTCAGCGCTGCGCATCAGGGCTTGGAACGCTAGCTGATGTTCTATAATCAGACCCGACCGCATCAGGCGCTTTACGGCCAGACGCCTGACCGTGTGGTGATGGCGCCTCGCGATCTTCAGTGTCGTCAGTTCTTTGCTTGTGATCGTCGGCATGCGGTCCCTCCTTCGGATGGCCTGCGACTCTAGCGTAATAGAGGGGCCCATGCTCGGATCAATCTGTGTCATAGGATCGCATTCTTTGCCTATGGGCAGCTCTGAAAAATCCGTGTTAGCGGGAGGGATTACAGGATGCAAGGCTGGTATGAAGACACAGGGCACGGTCTAGTCCATAGCGCTATATCTCCTCTTCACAAGGAAATGAAAACACCTTGAGAGGGATAGGTGTGTCATCATGTGAAAAATTTTTATGTCTTGCGTGAAAGGTTTTAAGCGCGCTGATCGCCCTGTCTGCCTGGTCGGAGGGAAGAACTGCAAAAATGATGTCATTAATGTCAGGGTTGAGGAAGGTCCCCAAGACTCTACCAGTCACACCCTTACCCATGACGTGGGTAATTATCGTATAGGCCGTAATACCATTACTCTGCAGGACCTCCTCCAAGTCACTTAACATAGACTCCCGGGCTACAATGAGTAGAGTTTTCATGTACGTTCCATTTCTCCTTCCCAAGCCATGGAATATCGATGATAAAGATTAGGGATACCGGACGCCTCCCGGCCTCTGGCTCCTCCATAATAGGGACCACCGATGAAGCCGTTGGGGCTACCAGACGATCCCTTTGTGACGCTTGCTGTAGGCGGGTGGGTAGCAAGCCGCCTTTCTTCGCCGGACGGGCCAGACTTGTGCTTCCTCGCACATGCCCTACGTAGCAGGTGCCATACTGATCCGTTGGGTAAAGGTGTCAGGAACCATTGTTTGCCACAAATAATGGTTCCTGACACCCTCGGTCTCCCGGAAGGGACGATTGGTCTGTCTTTGCTGCACAAGGAATCCGTCTTCACAATCACGGAGGTTTTGTTCCTGTTTAATGAGTGGGATTCACTGATTTCCCAGCGGGAATTCGATGACCAAGCCGCCCATAACGTCACCAACCTTAAAATCCTTCTTAGGACTGTGGGGATGAGTATTATGGCAGGCAACGCAAGCATGACCAACAGCCACATCAGCATAAATCGCGTGAAAGAAGGTTTGATCATTGACCGTGATTGCACGAGTGACAGGATGTTCCGGTCTCGCAACCACTGCTTCCAGGCTGTGTTTATCCACTTGATCGCGGGGGCCATTTTTGGGATTAATCGGCCATAGACTTATCAATCGGTAACGGAGCCCTGTGAATGTTGCGAACATGTTGCTCGATTCGATAACGAACTGCTGTGGTAACGGTAACGTCTTCTTATGCGTGCGCCATTCTCCATCCGCTTTGATTCCTCCCTGCTCCTCTAACCGTTCGACGACATGAAGCGTGTAAAAGGCACGGTGGCTTTCAATCACAGTATGTATAAATTCTGCGACTTTTTCTGGGGGGACACCAGGCACGTCTGCTGCGTGGCCTATCACCGGGAACAAATAAAGAACGATCGCTAGGATCGCTGTGAGACTGGCCTTCGATTTCATGATTACCTCTTCCTGCTTATGGCGCGTGGCAGTCTGGTTAATGTAAGCCGGAGGATCGTCATTACCAATTCCAGCCACCGAGATGAAATGGCGGCTAGGCAATCCGTCATGGTGCGAATAAAAACGCATTCGAGGTTTGCGAGCGATTAATCAGGGAACAAGGGGTTTCGTCAGATCATTGTTAGGCTTTGATTCACCTGCATTGACGTCGATCCCCCCCACAGGCTTTGGTTTGTCGAGGTCAGTAAATTGAAACGTATTGAACGGCTGAATCTGGTCATCGGAAGGGAGTTGATTTCGATCAAATCCGCCACCGAAGGCTCGAACGAGAGCGACGGAGGACCTCAGCAGGTCTGTCTTGATCAGCACCAAGTCGATGCGTGCCAGGAGCGTGTTGACCTGGGCAAAAATCACTTCAAGGCTGTTAGCCAAGCCGCCCCGGTAAAGTTCAAGAGTGAGCTGCTGTACCTTCTGGTTCGCCCCCACTGAGGCGCCCTGCCGTTCTGCAGCGACCGTCAGCCGGTTCGTCAGACTCAAACCGTTCTCGACTTCACGAAAAGCGTTGAGCACGGTCGAACGGTACAGATCCTCCGTCTCGCGATAGGCCGACCATGCCTGTTGTAATTGAGCGCGTCGGTAGCCTCCTTGAAAGACCGGTAGATCGAGAGTAGAGCCATAGGACCAGAAGCTGTTGACAAGCTTGAGCAGACTGACGCCGTCTTCGAGTCCGCCGTTGATACGGAATGAAACATTGGGGAAAAACGCGGAACGGGCGATACCGACGCTGCGGTTCGCCTGCGCCATTCGTCGCTCGCTTCCGGCGACGTCTGGCCGGCGCTCAAGCAAGGTGGCAGGGAGCGTTGCAGGAATCGTGAACGTCGCGGCTCGAAGCTCTTGCACCGGCTCAAGCGTGAAGCTACCAGGCGCCCTATTGAGCAGGATGGCGATGGCCTGTTCACCCACTTGGCGTTGACCTTGAATCTGCGCCAATTTTGTCTCAGTGCTGAATAACAACGATTCGATGCGGGCGACGTCGAGCGCCGATGCGATCTTCCCGGTGTACTGGGACTTGGTCAGCTTGAGTGTATCTCTGTAGAGCTCAATCGACTGGGTATAGATCGCCTCCTGAGCGTCGAGACCGCGGACCATGAAGTAATTCGAGGCAATTTCCGCCTGCAGACTCAGGCGCGCAAGCGCCCAATCGGCAGCACGTTCCTCGGCGCGATAGATCTCCGCCCGTGTGGCATTCCGGAGGCGCGACCAGAAATCTGGCTCCCAAGCTGCAAGGCCTCCAAGTAATAGAGTGCCTTCTTGGGTGTGAACGCCTTCCCCTTCAGGACGAAAGAGTCTGTGATCCGACTGTCTATTGTGTGAGGCCTCGAAACCTGTGCCGAGCCGAGGAAGGTACTGCGACCGGGCTTTCATCATCTCATCGCGGGCCTGCACGAAACGTTCGGCTGCGGCTTGAAGATCCGGATTAGCAGCAATAGCTTCCTCTATCAGTCTGTCCAGGACTGGATCGCCGTACAGCTTCCACCAATCCGGCCGGAGCTGATTATCCGACGGGTTCACCTTCACGAAGGGACTTGAGCCATGCCAGGAGTCAGGAACGACGTATTTGGGCGGCTCATACTTCGGTGCCAGATCAACAGCCGGGAACCAACTGCAAGCCGACAGATTGAAGATGACCAGCAAGAAGCCACTCCGCCGTAACCAGGTAGGCCAGGTGTCTGTCATTGCCGAACCCATTGCCAAAAAGCGGCCCTATCGCTGAGGCTGGAGGTGAGAGACATGACCATAACGGTTCCGATGCGGATCCCTTTCATTTATTGCCTCCTGGATGATTCGTATCGCCTCCGGTATGACTCGCTGTTGGTTTCTGGGCTTCATACCCAACTGCTGGCGTCACGATTCGCACCTTGTCTCCTTCGAGCAACGCGGCGCTCGGATTATTCACAATACGGTCGCTCTCGGAGACGCCTTCAGTTACTTCGATGTAGTTGTCGAAGATTTTGGAAACGGTGATCGGTTTGAAGTGAAGCCGATCATCCTCTCCCACGATGGCCACCTGCGTACCGTTCTCCTGAAATACCAACGCGCTCGTCGGAATCGTCAACACCCCTTTTTCCACGTTAGTGGTCAGATGAACGTTGGCGTAGGAGCCGGGCCAGAGCACTCGGTCCTTGTTATCAATGGTAAAAACCGCAACTGCGGTGCGTGTGTTCACATCGAACCCCTTCGCCACAGTCAGAAACTTGAAAGTGAAATGGCGAGTGGGGAATTGCGGTACGGTCACATCGACCGTCAGGCCGGGATTGAGGAAGGCCCCGAAGGACGCCGGCACATTCACAAAGAGTCGCAACCTATCGACTACGGCTACGGTAAAGAGGTTGTTTTTTGCATTGGGGGTGCTGAGATTGCCCTCTTTGCTCACCAAATCACCGACATTGATGTTCCGCTGGATCACCACGCCGTCGAAGGGGGCCCTGATATTTTTAAACCCAATGAAGGCCTCAATGTTCTTGACCTTTTGCTCTGCTGCCCTGACTTTCGCCGCCTGGGCCTTCGCCTCGGCGAGTTGTACCGAGATGGCTTGCTCGGAGAGCGCGTGGCTTTCTCGCATGGCCAGGTAGCGCTTGGCGGTCAGGTCAGCCAGCTCATTCTTGGCACTTTCGGATTCCCGATCCGCAACAGCCTGCCGGTATTCGGCATCGAGATCCGGCGTAGTGATTTCGGCAAGGATATCGCCTTTCTTCACCTCAGCGCCGTAGTCCTTGTACCAGGCCTTCACGTAGCCTTCGACACGCGCATAGGTAGGCGCCTCGTTCCACCCGGCAATATTACCGGGGAGCGTAATGGTGGAGGTCGGCGCTGTCTGCTTGGCATGCGTGATGGCCACCGGGGTTATGGCGCTTTCCGAGGCGCCCTTCTCCAAGGCGGTCGCCTCGATCTGTTTCTCGCTAAAGCGGAACACGAGAACCACGATCGCGGCAATGACGGCTAGAATCAGAAAGGCTTTCCCACCTAGGCTGCTCATATCATTCACGCTCCTTTTGGGGAACAGTCCGCCGGTGGTAAACCATGGCATAGACGCAGGGAACAAAGAACAGCGTGAACAGGGTCGCAACTGTCAATCCCCCCATGACGGCTCGACCCAGCGGCGCATTCTGGGAATTTGCCATCGCCATCGGGAGCATGCCGATGATCATAGCCGCAGCGGTCATGAGTACCGGACGAATACGGCCTTTCCCCGCCTCGACCGCAGCGCGCAGCGCGTCACCGTGGACAGCAAGCCGCTCACGGGCGTATGCGACGAGCAGGATTGAATTGGCGGTGGCCGTGCCCATCGTCATAATGGCCCCCGTCAGCGCCGGCACGGAAATATACGTATGGGTGGCGAACAGTGCCCACGCAATGCCCGCGAACGCGCCCACCAAGCCAGTAATAATAATGAACGGATCGAGCCAGGATTGGAAATTGACGACGATCAGTAGATAGATCAGCAGAATGGCGACAAAGAGACCGCCGAATAGTTCGACGTAGGCGTCGTGCATGACTTCGGACTGGCCATGGATTTCAACTTCCGCGCCGCGCGGCAGCTCACCTTTCATGCTCTCCGCTATCTTCCGGACATCCGCCAGCACACCACCGAGATCGCGTCCCTCCGCCGACACCAAGACGTCGATCATCGGCAGCAGATTCCGGTGCGTCACCACACCCGGTGTTCCGACCAGGGAGACTTTAGTGATACTACCGAGCATTGGCAGGGCCTCACCCGAACCTTCCTGCTGCTCGTGCATTTCTGGAGCGACCGGGAGCGTCTGGAGATCTTGAATGTTCGTCAACTGTGATTGGGGGGTATAGACATTGAGTCGATACGACTGCTGCGTCGAACGGTCGAGCCAATATTTCTGATCGATCTGCTGGCTGCCGGCAGTTGCCAGGAGCATGTTGAAGCCAAAATCCTTCTGGTTCAGATTCATGCTGAGGGCGAATGTCCGGTTGCCTTCGACCAGGATAGTCGGCTGAAACATCGTCTGGTAGATATATACGTCGGCGGCGCCGGGGATCTGGCGGAATTTGCTCGCCAATTTTTGAGCATACGCGAAATTGGCATAGAGGTCCGGCCCGTTGACCTGCAGGTCGATGGGCGCGAGCGAGCCGAAATTAAGAATCTTATCGGTCAGATCAGCCGGCTGAAACGTGAATTCCGTTCCTGGATAGCGCTCCGACAAACCTTTTCGGAGAAGGTTCCGAATGTCCCACACCGGCGACCTTTGATCCTTCAGCGCGATGGTCAGATCGCAATCTTGAGTGCCGATCGTTGGCGTTGGAATGAAGGCAAGGTTATGCGCTCCGACGGGGAGCCCGCAATTACTGACAATCGTTTCGACGTTACCGGGCAGCATTTCCTTGATGTCGTTTGAGACGAGGGACGCAACACGCCCTGCGACCTCGATCCGCATCCCAAGCGGCGCCCGCATGTGCATCTGCAACAATCCACCCTTGATCTGGGGGTAAAACTCTTGGCCGTTGAAGTAAAATAGCACGAGCGACCCCAACGAGAGGACAATGGAAATGACGACGAAACCCACGCGATGGGCGATCACCTTTTCAAGCTGTGCGGTATAGCCATTGCGGAATCGTTCGAAGGAATTCTGGAATCCCTGCTGGAAGCGAGTGAAGACACCGCCTCCCGATGCGGTCGCGTGATGAACCTTCAGAATATACTTCGCCATGGTCGGCACGAGGGTGTAGGTCAAGATAAAGGAAGCCAGCATCGCGAAGATGACCGCCTCAGCCATTGCCGGGAACACCCAACCGGCAATGCCGCTTAAATGGAACAGTGGAATCCACACTATTGTGATGGCAAGCGTGGCGACGAACGTCGGGAGAATGATCTGATTGGCGGCATCGATGATCGCCTCCTCTAACGGCTTACCCATCTCAAGGTGGGTGTCGATATTCTCGATCATGACTGCGGCGTTGTCGACGAGAATGCCGACGGCCAGGGCCAATCCACCCAGGGTCATAAGATTGATCGATTCTTCGAGCAGATGGAGGGCGATGATGGAGCTGAGGATGGAGAGTGGGATCGAGGTGAGGACGATGACCGTCGGGCGCCAGGAGCCGAGCATCAGCAGCACGATGAAGCCGACCAGCAGGGCAGCGATGATCATTTCATGCACCACATCGGCGATGGCATCCTTGACGAATTCCGAGGAATCGCTGAGGAGACTCACTTTCACATCAGCAGGCACGACCTCCGCGATGCGCGGGAGCATTTTTTTGATTCCATCCACGATGTCGATGGTCGAAGCCTCACTGCTCTTCATGACGACGACGATGACGGCCTGTTTGCCGTCGACCAGCACGGAGTTCGTTTGTACCCGGCCAGCCAGGCGAACCGTAGCGACGTCGCGAAGATGGACGAAGGCGTTACCGTCTCGCTTGATCGGGATGTCGTCAAACTCTTCAATCTTCAACGGGGATGCGTTCGTCAGAACAAGCCAGTCGGTCTCCTTGATCTTCATGTCCCCGCCAGGCAGCACGAGATTCTGTCTCTCGATCGCTTGATGCACGTCCTCCGTGGTGAGGTGACGGGCCATCAATTTCTGCTGATCGACATTGATCATGACCTGCATGTCCTGGCCCCCGTAGGGATGCGGCAGGATCGCACCGGGTATCGTGACGAGCATGGGTCGAATTCGCATGACGCAGAGATTATAGAGCTCCGCCGGTGTCAGTTCATCGGAGTCGACTTGTAGTACGGCCACTGGCACTTGGGAGGGGAACAGCCGCATAACCATGGGCGCGGCAACATCCGGCGGTAGTGCTTTGACGGAGGTCTGCGATATCCCCACGATATCGGCCTCGCTGCCGGCCAGATCGACTCCGTCCTGAAGGAAAATATTGATGATGGAGTGACCGAAATAAGAAGTGCTCACGATGGTCTTGATGCCTTCGACCGTCTGAGTCAACATTTGTTCGAACACACGTGTGACTCGCCCCTCGGTCTCTTGCGGCATCAAGCCATCGTAGAGCCAGACTACGGAACTGACGGGCATCTGGATATTTGGGAAGACGTCGGTCGGTGCCTTGACCACTGTCAGCGCCCCAAACACCAGGATGAGGATGGCCAACACCACGAAGGTATAGGGCCTTTTTAAGGCAACCAGGACAAGATTTTTCATGCAAGTCCGCTTTCCATGTGTCTAGAGCATGTTCACACTAATGCAAGCCATCAACGGTCCGCGATCCACGCGAAATTGATGAACGCAACGAACATGACATCGAGTTTTTTCAAACCGCGAGAAGCGGCGCTGAAATCCTTTGAGAAGGCGGGACAGTCGTTCTATTTCATTGCATCGCTTATACATGACGCGATCGTACTCCCATGACGTACGCCGATTGTGCTTGGGTGGCGCTGCAGGAATAAACCATCAATCCGAAGCCAGTTTCCGCATCGTCTTCATACACCATAGAATGTAGTTGTTGCCTTGATTGCGGCCATGGGGACGGCGTTTTCTAACAGGTACACCAGAAGGCGAACAGCAAAATATTATATCTCATCTTGCGTGGTCTCAAGTCAATCCCTTCCTTAGTGGTAAGGTCGCGCGACGTGTGTAAATTGGCGAAGGTGCGCGGGTGCCACTCCAGGTTAAACTGGTTAAAGATGGAGAAGAAGATAATCCGCTCCACGCTCTGCACGTTCACAAAACACACCATCAGGCGGGTCCGTCGGCGCGCTTCGACGAAGCACCGCTCAATCACATTGGTCGTCCGCAGCTTGCGCCAGAGCGCCCGCGGGCACTGGAAAAACGCGAGCAACTCGGGCAGATCCCGGAGTAGCCTGGTTACGAGCTGCGGGTACCCCTCCCGCCACCGACGGGCGAACACCTGCGCATGGGCCACCGCCTCAGTCCGACCGGCCGCTTGATAGATGGCCTGGGCATCGGTCTTCATGGCGGCATGATCTCGCCGCCGAGCCGCCTCCAGCAAATTGTGAAGCTTGTGCACCCAACAGCGCTGATGCGCCACGCGCGGGTAGATCGTTTGCAGCGCTGCCACCAATCCGACACAGCAATCGGTTACGACGAGCTGGAGCTGGTGGCCTTCCAGGCCGCGCCGATAGAGATCCAGCAAGAGACCCTCCCAGGCTACCTGACTCTCGCCCGAACTCCGAGTGAACCCGAGCAGGTGGCGCGTGCCATCCGTCCGAACGCCGTAGGCCACTAAGAGCTGGACCCGCTTCCGTCCTCTGGGGCGCCGCACTCGCAGACTCACCCCATCCAGGAACAGGTACCGCCAGTCATCGGTCAGTCGCGCCTGGTGAAACTGGGCTACGGCCTGGTCGAGATTCCGTGTCACCCGTGACACCGTGGCGGCACTGACCGGCTCCTCCGTGATCAGCGCAACCACCCGCCCCACGGTCCGCGTACTGAGCCCGTGTAAAAGGCTTCCCGAATGAGCAGCAGCACCTCCGCCGCCCGGCGCTCCACGCGCACGAGACCTGCCGGCAAGAACGCCCGTTGCCGTGTCCGAGCCACGCGCACCCGCACGGTCTCCAGCCGCGTCACAAAGTCCCGCTCATAAAACCCGTTTCGGGCATCGGAGCGAGCCGGACTGCGTTCATACGCTCGGACCCCCAGATAGCGATCCCTGGCCTCGACGGAGAGCCGGCCAGCAAGTCTTGCCAACCCTGCCGGGTGTGCTGGCGAGATCGCCCCAGAACTGCTCCCGGACCTCGGAGGTGAAATGTTGCCACTGCTGGGTCCATGGTGCTAGCGTTTGCATGGGTGTAAGCCTCCTTCAGTGGAATGGGCTCGCCTTCGACAGTAGCCCAGCTTACACCCTTCGTCTTTTGCACAGAGAAGATTACCTCACCCTCGCGCTGGCTGGTCGTAGACGTGGTCTCGTACGGCTTTCGACCGATGTGGCAGCCGCTGGTTGAGCGAGAGATCGGTATTCAACCTGTTCCGTCAACAAGGTTCAATGCCCACCTGTCGAAGCAGGCGCCGCTCGCTCAAGCCTAGATAGGCGTACTTCCTGTGCCATGCGTAGCATGCGGCAGCACTTACATTGAGCTGCCGACAGAGATCGCTGGCGGGGATATCGGTGTGGGCTTGGCTGATCGCGTGCACGAGCGGCGCTTCCCAGTACGTTGATCACTTCCTGGTTCCGCTCCTCTCGTATGAGACCACGTCAGTGGCCACCGGACGCTTGGGTGAAGCTGCCGGGTTTTCGGGTGAGCCATTGGTGTTCGAGCATGAGGTCCACTTCATTCTTCTCTGGCCATAAAAAAGCCGATCCGCCGTCCCGTCTTGCGATGGGAGGCGGATCGGCCTTACTCACGGACCTGTTAAACGACTAGCTCAGCCAGCAGCCCTCGTAAAGACGGGGATGATGGCGCCAGCGATGCTGTTGATGTGACGATTGCCTGATTCGTCCCAAGACATCACCAAGCCACCGAAGCGTTGCTCCGGATCGTTGACCATGTCCATCAACCGCTGGACTTCCCAGAGCGAGTCTCTGGAGTCGAGCTTCACTTCTTTGGTTTCCCCTGGCATGATCGGTGACTCATCTTCCATATGCAAGCCATCTTGAGCCATGATCTCTGCCGGGTAGGTTGGATCCAGGTTGTTGGCCACACCTACCTTGTTGAGGAACCGGATGCCTGCTGTCGTGAACTCACCAATTCTGAGAGGTGTTTCACCGCTGTTCGTGACCTGGAGCGTCATACGCAGGGCGCGACCAGGAACATCGTAGTCAGCTGCGAGTACCTTCATCGTGAGGTCAGATTTCAAATGCGTTGCCTTGATCTTCGGTTCACCGGCCTGGAGAGGTACGGTGTAGGGGTACGAGTGGTCCGTAGTGAAGAAACCAATCGCGATCAAAGTAAAGGTCACTCCTAAAACTCCCCAGGCCACCACTCGGTCGACCGGGTCGTTCAGCAGTGCGTCTCCACCCTCTTGAGCCAGCACTCTGGCGCGAATCAGGAACATCGGTCTGATCATGAACCAGCCGATCCATGCGAAGCCGAGACCACCCCAGAGGACATGCCAGAAGATTCCGGCTGCCATGCCTGCAGTTTCCGTATCGATAGTTCCACCAACCAACAGCTTTGCAGGGTTGGTGAAGTCTTTATAGTTGCCCGTGATGTCCATCCATCCCCCTGGACCTGCAACAGGGCCGGCCCCGTTGACGGCCAACATTGGGTGGATGTGGTGATGGCCAGGCAACCGGCCCCTCAACTTGATCACGTATTCGTAGTCCCCACCGAGCTCCATCGGGCCCGATGTGAACATTGGGGTTCCGTTGACTTTTGAACTGAGACGCGTGAACACCGAACTCGGGCTGCCCACGTTGATGAAGGTACGGTTCGGCTTGACTACGGCTCGCGGCCAGTCTTCCGCGATATGAATCTTGCCGGACAGCATTGCTTCATCGTTAACCGCGGTCTTCTGAGGATTCCACTTTGTGTCGTACCACTGCGCGGTACGCATCCGCAGGAACGGTTCCTGAGAACGCTCACCGTGGGCGGATGCGGGAGTGGCATTGAACACTAGGGTGAGCCCCAGCGTCGCCATTCCAAGGGAACCGATCACGCACAATTTAAATATGTTTTTTGCGTTCATGATTTCCCTTCCGCAAGTGTTCGCGCCGAAGTCAATTTTGGTGCAACTCCGTCCGGCGTGCCATGCCTTGCTGCAAATTCATCAGTGCCGACGATCATGATATCATTCTTGCGTGACATGACACCGCGTTTGCCCTTGACCCAGAAGAATGCTTGGCCGACGAAGTGCCCAATTTGCCACCAAATGGTGTAGACCAACATGGAAACAAACGCTGAGAAAAATGCGGAGATCCAAACTGTGTGTCCGCCGAATGTACGCAACGAACCGACTTCGATGATGCGGATATACTCAGGCGTTCCCGTCCGGACATAGGTGAAGCCCATGTAGTCGGCCAAGGAAAGCAGCTGACCATCCACGACCATCGGTTGCTTGCTGTACCCGAACAGGGCGTATTGCGTAGGATAGAACATCATCGCAAATGCCCACACTCCGAATATCGCTGTAAGCATCCAGCTCCTGGTCAGCAACAGGGTGCAGTCCAGGATTAATGCGCTGGAGACCATGGTGGCAGGCATGACGAAGTTTACCGGGAAATTTGCCCACCAGTACCAGGCCAACACGACTGTAATCCACTTTCCAACAAGGAGCCCTGTGATGCTTAACGTTGCACCAAAGGGTTGCCGATAGAACGTCCAGAAGTAATACATGATCGCGCCTGGATACATAACCTCCACAATAGGAGTTACCGTTACCCAGAACTGCCGATCCTTCCAATCGATCCAGAAATCCCAGTCTCCTGCAAGCAGGTCGAAGTGCATATGAAAGGTCGCGAATACTCCCAGATATGCAATCGGAAGGAAGTACACCGCGTCGATCATCCGTGACAGTTTGACGCCTTCCGGCGGCAGCTTGCTGGCTTTTATAATCTCAGCTGTTCTAAACAGTGCCATTTGTCTCCTCCTCACTCGTTCGATACATCTGTCGTCTCCCTTTTTCCAGCGAGTCGTCCGGCCTGCCCTGCTCTTCGGAATCCGGAGCGCAGGGTCAGTCCACCGACCGCACCGGTATGACTTAGTACGGGATCACGTGCAAGCAATCCTTGCTCTCGTTGTTCCAGACCACATCGCACAGGTTGGACATGCGCGCGACGATCTGTGCCGCCACGCCGCCCGTGCCCCCGAACAGCCCGCACCAGCCCAGGGTCACAAAGCCCCAGTGCAACGGCGCTGCGAAGAGTTCATCGACAAACCAGAACGCATGGCCCCACTCGTTGAGCCCCACGTTCGGGAGAATCATCATCGGCCCCACGATGGCGCCCACCAAGGGGAAGGAGACCGCCTTGCTGAACTGCGGCAACCGGGTCATGGCATACAGATAGCTCGCCACGCCACAGGTGATGTAGAGCGGGAACGTGAAATAGAAGGCAATGATATGGCTGGCGGTGAAGCTGGTGTCGCGGATGATCACCTGATGCCACGAGGCATCCTGCTCCAGGGTATACGAGCCGGCCCAATAGACGCCGAACACGTAAATGGCGAGCCACATCATCCAATAGAAATACCGCTTGAGTTCCGTCTTGGGATCCACGTTCGCGACGTTGCGATCCCGCGTGCTCCAAATCCAGCCCAGGGTGGCCGCCGAGAAGATGATGTTGGAGATCACGTTAAACCGCCACAGGCCCATCCAGACATTCTCGAACTCCGGGGTCATGGAGTCCAAGCCGTGGGAATACCCGAAGACGCGTTGAAAAATGACCTCGGACCCCACCGCCGCCAACATGGCAAACCAGCCAATCTTGAGCGGCTTCGAATCATACCAGAGCGACATGTCGTACCCTCTATCGCTCCCTCCGAACGTTGTACTCCCCATACCCTGACCTCCTTGTTTAAGTATTGAGACCCGGTGAAACTGAATGAGACCCACCGCTTATTCCGGAGAGAAATTCTCCGGCGAAACATGGCCGCCATTTACCAGCGTGGCGGGGAGATTAGCGGATACAGTTTCTCGATGTCAAGCATAATATAAGAGGAGAAACTTGTTTCCGCGTGCAAAATACGTGCAAAGATTTATGCACTTAACTCCAGTTCCATTGTGCATATGTTTAGCTGATACCTATAGCTAGTCTGGAGAAGGGGGCAGGCTCAGCTGCGACAGCTTGCGCCACAAGTCTGGCGAACTGTTTCCAGCGGTATCTCGACGTTCGACGGTTGAATCGAAACGTGAATTCGTCGAGATAGGAGTCCAGCTGCTTGCGGGACAAGGCCCCTTGATGGGTACCTATCAGCCAGCGTGTGAACAAGGAGGTCACCCGGTGCACACGGGGGAGCAAGGCCGACGCCGACTTGTCGCTGGCGTTAATCACGCGTGGCCGGTGCTTGAAACCCTCCTCTGTCAACCCTGCATAGGCCTCCCATCCATCCGTGATGACCACCGAGCCGGGCTTAACTGCATCCTTCACGAAGGCCACAAGCGGACTTGTGGAGGCGGTTGGAATTCGACGCAGGTGAATACGTCCGATCCCTTTCCCGTCGATCTGGGCAGCGATTGCCACGAGGATTTTGTTTCCCAGGTGCCGACGGCCTCCTCCTGACTCGCCGCTCCCTATATATGTTTTGTCTATTTCCACCTGGCCTCCCAGGCGGTCCCAGCCAGGCCGCACCATCGCGCGCCTCAGCTTTTGTAGCCACAGCCATGCAGTCCTGTAACTGCCAAGGCCCAGTAGGCGCTGTAGCCCCAAGGCGCTGAGTTTATGTTTCTGGTCGGTCAGAAGCCATATGGCTCGAAACAAGGCCTGTAAGGGGAGGCGCGTTCGATGGAAGATTGTCCCAGCCGTGACCGAAGCTTGGTATCCACATCCGCGGCACATCATGAGGCACCGTGTGGTTGTCCAACTGCCATTGGTTTTGCACTGGGGACAACAGAATCCGGTCGGCCACCGCAGCCGAGCCAGGTAGGCGCGGCATGCGCTTTCTGTGGCGAAGCGTTGTTCAAACTTGGCCAAGGTTCGCATGATCTATGCCCTCCACAGTTTGACTAGGCTAGGCCTCGAGCGTACTGGAGTCAAGTGCATAGTATATTTGGGGAAAAGTATACGAGAAGGTATTAGAAGTCAAGTTCGCCGGAGCTTCTCTGCCTATAGGTGACATCTCTACCTATAATACCTGACGGTTGCCGCGAAGGAACCAGCTCAGTGCACATGGTCGTCTGGCGGTGGACGGAGTTCTTTTTCCCGGTTGAGTTGCTCGACTTGCCGCATCAGTTCGCCGATGTCTGTCCACCCAGTCCCATCCACCGCAGGAATCCAGCGCGCCCGCAAATAGCCGTAACGGTCAATCAGGAGCTCCATGTGTTTCGGCATTGTTCCCTCGCCTGCCAAATCAGGATTACTGAGGGTTCTACGGAACAGGCTGTAGCTGCGCGTGATTTCCGATGCCCCCTGCGTCGCAATCGGGAAAGTCATGCCTGTCGTTATTCCTGCGAGATCTTGCTGGTTGAGATCATTCACCGGCACCGCCAGCACCGCGACATTCCCGTCGCGCAGGGTGGCGTAGGCCTGCCGTAACAGATCGAGTCGCGCGCGCGACTCAGGCCACGAAAACAGAACCAACAGGACCGCTTTCTGCCGACGGAAGTCCTTCAAAGTACCGCTCGAATCATCATGCGCGGAATAGGAGAAGTTCTGCGGGGCCATATAGGGCTGATTGGGGGCGACGTAGGGGTTGATGAGGCGCGCCTGATAGCCGCGGGATGTGGCATGGAGAAAGTTTACGACATCCCAGCGATCCTCTTCCGAGAGCTTGTCGGCAAACGCCGGCATGCCAGTACCGGGAATACCGTGGGTCAGCCAGTGAAAAAAATCGCCGGCGGTATGTTTGGCTGTGTGCGGCTCCGTAAGCAGATCTACCGGTGGTATGGGGAAGGTCTTGGCTAGAACGCCATTGCCCTTGGCTTGGGGTCCGTGGCAGAGCACGCAATTTGCCGCGAATATGGTCGCACCGTTGGCAACGGAAATGGCATCGAACGGGACCGGCGTCTTGCGGTAGGTTTCTGGAAAGGCCTGAGTGGCAAGGGGAGGCAGCGCCGCAACCAGCGCACAGGCTGCGAGCAGGGCTGGGATGGCAATGCGCCACTTTGTCTCCCAGTGTTTGGCTCGACCGATGGCAATCGCTCCAACTGCCAGGATAAGCAACGCGACTCCTATCCCTGCGCCGATCATCATGCCCAACCCGCCCCAGGTGGCGTCGATGGAGAAGCGGAATGGATAGGGCCAGTCTTCAATGACAGCATGTTTCGCCGGCACGGCGTTGGCCAGCATTGTCGCGACCAGCACCATTGCCAACGCGATCATGAATTCGACGGTGACCCACTTTCGAAGTCCACTTCCGCCGGCTGCAGCCACTTCCGCGTTCTTGTCGAGTGACGGAATCCAGATGTGGCGCGCGCACGCGGCAAGCACGAGAATCACCGCAAGCAGTGCGAGTTTTGTATTGAGAAACCAGCCCCAGCTCGTCGCGGCCAGTGCGGCATAGCTCGTGTCCACCATGTCATTCGCAACGATGGTGCCGGTGGCCACGACAGCGACCATCACAGGCAGCGCTATGGCAGAGAAACGCTTTAGGGTTTGGATGTCGAACCGATCCACTTCCTCGTGTGATCGTTTCCCGGTGGTGGCGGACATTATTGAGAGAACGGCCGGCAGACCTCCTAGCCAGACGCTCGCCAAAACGATATGCAGCGCATAGGGCAGCACCGATATCACTGTCAGTTCTCCGGCTGCGGAGTGGCTAGCGAGTGATCCCGCGGCCAGCGTGAGCGCGGCAACGGTCGCGCACAGCATATACCGCCAGCGCGCCCAAGGTGAGAAGCGAATGTAGAGAGCCACTCCGAACACGAGAAGCGCAAGGGCCGCACGCACTGTCCAGATGAGTCCTATGCGGGTTTTTTGTAAGAGTTCTAACCAGGCTCCCGGGCGCCAAGCATTTTCAGCCATGCCCGTGGCCTGTGCGGTCGTCGTGGCCAGCAAGCCCAGTAACCCCAGCAGAAGCGTGACTGAAAGCCACGGTAACACCCGCGCCAGACGGGCCAGCCATGGGGTGTCGAGTGTCGTTTTCGAGCGCACGGCAATCGCAAGAAAAACGCAGCTGCCGATCAGGATCATGTTGGACGCAAGCTGCAGCCAGCGGAGCAGCGCGCCGATGATCTCGATCATTTCTTTTGCACGTTGCCCTTTACAGTGAAGTCGAAAGACGACTCCACCACGTGACCGTCTACCGACAGGACTCGAAACTTCACTGAATACTTTCCGGGCGTCAGCTCCGGCAGCGGCAGGACGATAGACTTTGGGTCATCCGGAGCAAGCTGGGGTTTGATCTCGGTGACGGGATGCTTCTCAGCGTCGAGCACAATAAGCGATGCGTACTCGCCTTCGAGTTCTTCGTTGAACCAGAGTCGCACTTGCGCTGGTGTCTTGGCAAGGACAGCCCGGCGCGGCGGCTCTGCCTTGACCAGCATTGAATGCGCCAGCGCCGGGGCGACATGCAGGCACGTCATCATCGCCAGTACCGCGCCTGCCACGACGCGCTTGAGTGCGTAAGCTGCCCGTGATTCCATCGGACCTCCTGATTAGTCCCGGACTGCTGCTACGAAACCGTGCTAAGCGAGGATTTTCGACGTCCGCGCATGAACAAGAAAATTGCCGCTCCAACGGCAATCACTGCGAGCGGGACTATGACCATGATGTAGTGCATGAAGTGCGAAACCACTCCCGATTCTCCTACCGAAATCGGGAATCGCGCGACATGTTCCTCCTTGCCGCCAACGGTGATGACTCCGATGAATTTGCCGGGCTGGTTGAAGGTATGTTCGAAATTGATGAACCCCCCTGTGTAGACTTTGGCCGGTAGGTGAACGATTGTGATGGCCTGAAGATCCTGCTCCGAACCCGTATCCTTGATGACCCGGACCTCGACGGGTAACGAGCGGAGTTCCCCTTCGATAAAATCGAGCACCACTACCGTGCGTCCGGTCGACGGAATATCCCCGCAGAGCTCCTGCCGATCTGAGATGTCAGGCTGATATTCGGTAAGGTGCATACCGTAGGGTCCGAACTTGAGTATGCAGAAGTTTTTGTCCAATTCATGAAAGTGCTGGGCCTGCGCGGAGAGTGGGCCTCCGAGCGCCAGCATCAAGAAGCACACGACCGCTGATTTCAGAAATTGCAAAGACATCGTCAGTATCCTCATCATTCTATCTATCTTAGACAGCTCAATTTCCTCGTTGAGCCAGAGTTGCGCCCACGCTTTGGACCGCGGAGGGCTTTCCGTCTACGAAACGGGACTGCTCGACGTTTTCCCACGCCCGCGCATGGCAAAGAAAATCACCCCGACAACAGCAACTCCTGCGAGCGCAATCAAAAAGTAAGTGGGGGGTAACCAAATCTTCGTTTCCCCTACCGAGAACGGGAATCGCGATACATGCTTATCACCAACGGTAACCAGACCAACGAATTTGCCGGGTTGGTCGAAGTTATGTTCGAAATTAACCGAGCCAGCGGGGTAGACCTTGGGCGGCAGGTGCAGGACCGTGATGGCCTGAAGATCCTGCTCCGAGCCTGTATCCTTGATGATCCGAACTTCGGTAGGCAACGGGCGGAGCGCATCCTCCATATAATCAAGCACGACAACCGTGCGGCCGGTCGCCGGAATATCTTCGCAGAACTCCTTATTGCGTGTGTTGTCGGGCTGATAGCCGGTAAAGTGCATGTTGTAGGGGCCGATCGTGAGCCTGCACATGTCTTCTGCCAGTGCCAGTCCTCCATGTGCTTGGGCTTGGGTGGAGAAGAATGGTGTCCCGATTGCCAGCATCAAGACGCACAAGCCGATAGGCCTCAACCATTGCACAACCATTGTCAGTATCCTCCCTCTCGAATGTTGAATCACAGGCTCGCGGGCCGGAGCGCCCGGTTTTCTACGAACGGCGGACTGCCCACCAATTCCGCAGCCACTTCGATCGTATGAGTATGTATCCAATCAATGCAACTATCAGAACTGCTATTGCCGGTACGGTCATGGTACGCATCAGCTTCTGGTAATCGATCATGTGTACCCGCAATAGATATTGGGGTCGCCGCATCAGATTCTGTTTCTCCGCCGCAACGGTGACAGTATAGAGACCCTCGGCAAGACGGACTTCGCCCCGGAGCACTCCATCCGGGTGGGTGGTCGGACGAATATCTGCCACGATCTGATCTTCAGACTCATTGGAGCCGTTCCCCTTCATGATCCGCATTCCGACCGGTTCGGTGCGCAAGGCCGGATCCACGAGGTCTACGACAAGGAAGGTGTCGCCTTCCTTGGGAATGTCCGTGCAGTATTGATCCCTCAGCTCGTATTGCGGCTGATAGGCGCTGAAATGTATCACGCGCTCGCCTACCCGACGCAAGCAGGGATCGTCTTCCCCGCTTACTGAGCCATGTGCAGCAGCGTCGCCGGGGTGGTACAGTGCGGCAACAAGAATGAGCACTGTTGCCGCTGCCCGTGTCACTTGCCTTAACATAATATGCCGGACCCTCCTGTTATTGGACGTTGAGATGACCTCTGGTCCGTACGGCGATGCGACCGCGCTGCATGATAATATGCAGTAGCGACATGCCATGTCAGCCGTAGCGCTATGATGCCACTAAGATGGGGCAAGATTCTAGCCCCCCTCCCCCCCCGTGCAAGGCAAGCGAAAAAACTGAATATGTTCTCTGCCTCCAGTCTCTTTGACTTGCCAGTATCGGATGGGCGACAATCGCGAAGCCAACCGGTGGCCTTTTCACGAGTCCCCAAGGTGATACAGTGACATCGACCTTGCGGCTGGTTTACGAGATCAGCGGCAGTTGCAACTTTGGGGACGTCAGACGGTGCCGGTAACAGGCTCACAAACAGCACGATTCATGAAGGCGCAACGCTGCCGTGCTATTTCTCCTTCGACCTCAGTGGGGTTTCTCCAGATATGTTCCAAACCGTTGCACTGAGTGGTAGTCGCGGGGAACGACAGTTGTTCTCCGACGTCAGCGTGACGGTCAAGCCTGGAACTCTACTGGCTGTGGTTGGCGAGAACGGCAGCGGAAAAACCAGCTTTCTCCGTATGCTATGCGGTCTGTTGTCTCCGGATGGAGGCGCAATCCTCTGGCAGGGGAAAGACATCCGTCAGCTCAAGGAACTCTATAGCGCCCAGCTGACCTATGTCGGGCATCTCAACGGAATCAAGGATGAGCTAACCCCGGTCGAAAACCTTACGGTCTCGGCCTCCCTCGCCGGAGATGAAAGTTCCGGCGCAATCGTGCAAAAAGCATTGGAGGCCGTCGGCCTCGTACGACCGGTTCATCGCTTGCCGACGAGGGTGCTATCGCAAGGACAAAAACGCCGTGTGTCGCTGGCGCGCCTCTGGCTTTCCACGCGTCCGTTATGGCTTTTGGATGAGCCATTTGCGTCACTCGATGCTGCGGCCACAAGTTATTTGACCCAACGCCTGCATGCGCATCTGAATAATGGCGGTATGGTGGTCGTCGCCACGCACCAGGAGATCGCTATCCCGACTGATTCTATCCAGCATCTGAGGCTGACTCGATGAGCCAGCCCAGCATGAGTGAGGCGTTGCGCGGGGTCATCCGGCGGGATCTTCTGCTGGCCATGCGGCATCGTTCGGATGTGGCGATGTCGGTTTTTTTCGTCGTCATCGTCGCGAGCCTCTTTCCGTTGGGGGTCGGGCCGGAGTCGGCAGTTCTGAGGGTGATTGCTTCCGGCGTGCTCTGGGTCACGGCCCTGCTGGCCTGCCTGTTATCACTTGGGCGTCTCTTTACCGCCGATTATCTTGATGGTGTATTGGAACAGACCCTCTTGATCCCTCAGCCTTTGGCGGTGCTGGTTGTCGGTAAGGTGTTCTCTCACTGGGTGATCTCGGGTCTGCCGGTGGTTCTGCTCTCGCCTCTTCTCGGCTTGCAGTTCGGCCTGAGCGGGGACTCGTTGTGGGTGCTCACGTTATCGCTCTTGCTTGGTACGCCGACGTTGAGTATGATTGGAGCGATAGGCGCTGCGTTAACTCTTGGGTTGCGCGGGAGTGGCTTGCTGGTTGCACTGCTCGTGCTTCCCCTTTTTATTCCGGTGCTGATCTTTGGGGCCGGCGCCGTCACGAATAGTTTGGCCGGAATCGGCAGCGAAGCAAATCTGTCGTTACTCGGAGCCTGCTTCCTGTTCTCATTTGCGTTTGCGCCATGGGCCACTGCTGTTGCATTACGCATTGCATTGGAATAAGAAATCATTATGAGCGGCACAGGCATTAATTGGTTTAAGTATTCATCGCCGCAGGCCTTGTATCCGCTAGCTGGACGGATGATCCCGTGGTTTGCTGCCCTTGCGCTGGGGTTGATCGGGGTCGGCCTGTACGTGGGATTTTTCGTGGCGCCGACCGATGTGACACAAGGCGATGCCTACCGCATTATCTTCGTGCATGTGCCGGCAGCCTGGATGTCCATGTTTCTCTACGTCATCATGGCTATCTGGGCCGGTCTCGGATTGGGGCTCAATGCGCGCCCCTCGTTCATGATGGCGCAGGCCATCGCGCCTACCGGGGCGATGTTTACGTTCCTCGCGCTGTTTACCGGGTCGATGTGGGGGAAACCCACGTGGGGGGCTTGGTGGGTGTGGGATGCTCGGTTGACGTCGGAATTGATTTTGCTGTTTCAATATATCGGGATCATTTTATTGCGCTCATCGATCGACGACCTGCGCCGCGCGGATCGCGCGAGCGCCGTCTTGGCATTGGTGGGGGTGATCAATGTCCCGATCATCTATTTTTCTGTGCGGTGGTGGAACACGCTGCATCAAGGAGCCTCGGTCAGCATCACCGCGGCGCCGACGATGGCGGGGACGATGGTAACGGCGATGTTGGTGATGATGTTCGGCTTCTGGATGTACAGCATCGCGGTGACCTTGGCCCGTATGCGTTGCGTGATTGTCGAACGGGAGCGACACCCGTCGTGGGGCAAGCAGGCTTCGATGCCGGACGCGGTGGAGGCGCGCTGATGCAGTGGGGGAGCCTGGCAGAGTTTTTTGCGATGGGCGGGTACGGCCTCTACGTGTGGCCCTCGTTTGGCGTCACGGCCCTGTGTATGGGCGGGGAAGTTTTCGCGGTGTGGCGGCGGCATGCGGCTGCGGCAGGGAGCCGTGATGAGTCGTAGGAGGAATTGAAGACGATGACACCTCGAAAGAAGCGATTTGTCCTGATCGGCTTGGGCCTCGGTGCGTTGGCTGTGGCGGCATTCTTGGTGTTGAATGCGTTCCAGAGCAATCTCGTGTTCTTTTATACACCGACGCAGGCGGCCAATGGGGATGTGCCCCAGGGGCGCAGCTTCCGCATCGGCGGCATGGTCGAAGCCGGAAGCCTCACCCGCGAGGGCGATGGACTGACCGTGCATTTTGTCGTGACCGACATGGCGAAACGAGTGCCTGTGACGTTCAAAGGAATTCTCCCGGACCTCTTCAAGGAAGGGAAGGGAGTAGTAGCCCAGGGTCAACTCGCTGCCAACGGAGCCTTCCTGGCGAGTGAGGTGCTGGCGAAGCACGATGAAAACTATATGCCGCCGGAAGCAGCGGACGCGCTCGCCAAGGCCAAGACCGCAGGGGCGCAGAGCAGCGGCACTCTGGTCGTCAATCCACGTTAGGAGCCTACATGATTCCAGAAGTTGGTCATTACGCCTTAATTCTCGCGCTCTGCGTGGCGGTGGTGCAGGGAACCCTGCCTATCTATGGCGCCGCGGTGGGGAACTCCTCGCTGATGGCCGTTGCGAAGCCGGCGGCGCGAGGGCAATTCCTCTTAGTCCTGTTGGCTTTTTGTTGCCTGGGGTATGCCTTTGCAGACAAAGACTTCTCCGTGCTCTACGTCGCAGCCACGTCGAACTCCCAGCTCCCGCTGCATTACCGCCTCGCAGCCATCTGGGGCGCGCACGAGGGCTCGTTGCTTCTCTGGATGTTTATCCTCAGTATCTGGATGGTCGCTGTCTCCTTCTTCTCCACCCATCTGCCGGAGGCGATGCGCGCGCGCATCTTGGGCGTCATGGGCCTCGTCAGTGTGGGATTTCTTTTATTCATGTTGACCGTCTCCAATCCGTTCGAGCGGTTGATACCTGCCGCACTCGATGGGCGCGACCTGAATCCCCTGCTGCAGGATCCCGGCATGGTGATCCATCCCCCGATGCTTTATATGGGGTACGTTGGGTTCTCCGTGGCATTTTCTTTTGCGATCGCTGCGCTCTTGGGGGGCACGCTGGATGCGGCTTGGGCACGCTGGTCTCGTCCCTGGACCACAGTAGCCTGGTGTTTTATGACCGTGGGAGTTGCGATGGGGAGTGGGTGGGCCTATTACGAGCTGGGATGGGGTGGCTGGTGGTTCTGGGACCCGGTCGAAAACGCCTCCTTCATGCCCTGGCTGGCCGGCACCGCCTTGATGCACTCGCTGGCGGTGACTGACAAGCGGGGTGGTTTCAAAGCCTGGAGCGTGTTGCTCGCGATTATGGCGTTCTCGCTCAGTCTGCTCGGAACCTTCTTGGTTCGCTCCGGCGTCTTGACATCAGTGCATGCGTTCGCGACCGACCCGAAGCGCGGCTTGTTCATTCTCATATTTTTGGCCGTGGTAATCGGCGGCTCACTGGTCCTGTACGCCTGGCGGGCGCCTCGAGTCGGACTGGGTGGGAGCTTCGCCCTGATCTCGCGCGAAGGGATGTTGCTGGCGAACAATGTGTTGTTGGTGGCGGCCTTGGGCTCAGTGCTCCTGGGGACGCTGTATCCCTTGTTCTTGGATGCGCTGGACCTTGGCAAAATCTCGGTCGGCCCTCCGTACTTCGACACCGTCTTTCTTCCCCTGATGACCCCTGCCATATTTCTGATGGGGATCGGGCCGCTGGCCCAATGGAAACAGGCGAGCCTCCCGGCCTTGGCCATCCGCCTGCGCTGGGCCTTCGGCGTCAGCCTGGCGACTGCCGTGGCGGTGCCGTGGCTTATGGGCCAATGGACACCGCTGATCAGTCTGGGGCTCCTGTTGGCCTTCTGGATTCTGGCGACGATCTTGGTGGATCTGAGGGAGCGGTTGCTCCAGGCCGAGAGCGGCAGCGTCGGGGGCCGCCTGGCCACGCTGCCCCGCGCCTATTGGGGCATGGTAGTGGCCCACGCGGGTGTGGCTTTATTCATCGTGGGTGTGACTATGGTGAAGGGCTTTGAAGTGGAACAGGACGTGCGGATGAACGTTGGTGAGACGGCCACGCTCGGTGGCTATACATTCCGTTTTGACGGGACGGAACAGGTCAATGGCCCAAACTATGTGGCGGCGCGGGGGACGTTTCATGTGAGCCAGGATGGTCGTGAGGTGACAGTAATGTATCCCGAGAAGCGCCGCTATTTCGTCCAGAACCAGACGATGACCGAAGCGGCGATCTCACCGGGGTTGCTGCGCGATTTATACGTGTCGTTAGGCGAGCCGCTTGAAGGCGGAGCCTGGAGTGTGCGGCTCTACCATAAACCCTTCATCGATTGGATCTGGGGAGGCTGTCTTGTCATGGCCTCGGGCGGCATCCTGGCCGTCAGCGATCGGCGCTATCGGCTGGCTTGGCGGCGGAAAGAGGCTGCGGTGCCGGCCACGGCCCAGATGGCGCGGCCGACCGTCTCATGAACCGGTTTCTCATCCCGTTCGGGCTCTTCATCGTCGTGGTCGGTTTTCTTGCGGTTGGGCTGACGCTCAACCCGCGTGAATTGCCGTCTCCCTTGGTCGGGAAGGCGGCGCCTGAGTTTTCGCTGCAGCAGCTCCATGATCCCGAAAAAGTGATTTCGTCGAACGATCTTAAGGGTAAGGTCTGGCTGCTCAATTTCTGGGCGTCCTGGTGCGGGGGCTGTAAGGAAGAGCATCCGGTGCTCATCCGTATCGCTCAATCCGGGGAGGTGCCCATCTATGGCATGGACTATAAGGATCAACGGAGTGAGGCTCTGGCGTGGTTGAAGGATTGGGGCAATCCCTACCAGATTGTTGCTGTAGATGAGCCTGGGCGTGTCGGTATTAATTACGGGGTCTACGGAGTGCCGGAAACCTATGTGATCGATAAGGCGGGGGTCATCCGTTACAAACAGATCGGCCCGATACGTGAGGACATCTTGGAGAAAAAGATTTTACCCCTGGTCAGGGAGTTGCAGAAGCAATGAGATGGCTTTGGGTGCTCATGTTGATACTCCCAAGTCTCGCTACGGCGTACGAGGCCCAGCCGCTTGCTGCGAACCCGCAGGCGGAAGCGCGTTTGAAAGCCCTCGCTGTCGAGCTGCGCTGCCTGGTCTGTCAGAACCAGACGCTGGCTGATTCGAATGCGCCGTTGGCCGAGGACTTGCGCCGAGAAGTGCGGGAAATGATCGCAAAAGATATGAGCGACAAGGAGATCATCGATTTTCTCGTCACTCGATACGGAGACTTCGTCTTATACCGACCGCCCTGGAAGCTCACGACCACATTGCTCTGGCTGGGGCCGTTCCTCTTATTAGGAGTTGGCGCAACGGGATTAGTGTTTGCGCTACGCAGGAGACAGAAAAAGGTTACCGACGTGACATTGTCGGAAGCTGAGCATAACCGTGTCGAAAAACTGCTTTCCGAAGGAGTTCATCGCCCTTGACCATCATATTTTGGCTGATCGCATCGACCATGACCATTCTTATTCTTGGTCTCCTGTTGTGGCCACTGCTCAAGCGCACAGTTGCTGTCACAACGGGAGAGCAGGAGAAGACGTTGTCTATTTTCCGGCAGCAGTTTGCTGAATTAGAGCAGGACCGCGTAAACGGTGTACTCACCGACGAATTGTGTCAGCAGGCGCGGCGTGAGCTCGAACGGCGTTTGTTGGAAGAGACAGGCACTACAGACACGGCTCCCAGGGTGGCCCGGCGGCAGATGAATAGCAGGCCGGTGGCTTTTGCACTGGCTGTCATCGTTCCGACGGTCAGTGGGCTGATCTATTGGCAGATTGGGAATCCACTTGCCATGACGCAGCCAACCGCGGCTTCGTTGTCTGCGCAAGGGGGACCAGAAGGTGCGCATTCGTCCGCTGACGCACTGGAAGGATTAGTCGAGCGGCTCAAGCAGAAAATGGCGCAGAATCCGAATGATGGCGTGGGATGGGGGCTGCTCGCGCGCTCATACGTGGGGCTGGGGCGCTACGCCGAGGCCGCTGCGGTTTACGAGAATGCTGTGAGACTGATTCCTGATGACGCCCAGTTACTTGCCGACTATGCCGATACCTTGGGTGTCGTCCATGGTCGCAAGTTGGAGGGGAAGCCTGAAGTCCTTATTCAACAGGCGCTGAAGATCGATCCACGCAATGTGAAGGCGCTGATGCTGGCAGGGACTGTGGCGTTCACCCGAAAAAACTTTGCTCGTGCGGCGAAGGACTGGGAGCAAGCTCGTGCCAACCTTCCTGCGGACGTAGATCCGGAGATGACACAGCAACTGACGGCTGCTATCGATGAGGCTCGGAGCCAACTCGGTGGGGGCCAAAGCATGGTGTCTGCGCTTACGGAACCTGCGGCGCCGGCTCAGCCAGCCGGGCAGCCGCGCGTAATCAAGGGCACTGTGGCGATGGCGCCCAGCTTGGCCGGCAAGGGGTCACCGACGGATACATTGTTTGTGTTTGCACGCGAAATGAACGGACCACCCATGCCTGTGTCGATCGTACGGGCGACGAGGAAAGATCTCCCGTTTACGTTTCGGCTCGATGACTCGACCAGCCCAATGCCGTCTAGAAAACTCTCCAGCGCCGGACCAGTGGTGATTGTGGCCCGTCTGTCAAAGTCTGGCCAGGCGATGCCACAAAGCGGAGATTTAGAGGGGACGAGCCAGCCGGTACAGTCTGGGGGGGAGGGGATCGCAGTTGTCATCGATCATGAGAGAATGGATAAAGAATCGGCAGCGCCGGCTCCGCTAGCCAGCCAGACGGGACAACCGCGTGCGATCAGAGGTACGGTGACTGTGGCGCCGAGCTTAGCCGGCAAAGCATCCGCGACAGATACATTGTTTGTCTTTGCCCGCGAGATGAGTGGGCCACCGATGCCTGTGGCGATCGTGCGGGCGTCGAGAAAAGATTTGCCCTTTACGTTCCAACTCGATGACTCGACTAGTCCGATGCCCTCCAGAAAACTTTCCAGCGCAGGCCCTGTGGTGATTGTCGCCCGTCTCTCGAAGTCTGGCCAGGCCATGCCCCAGAGTGGAGATCTAGAGGGGACGAGTCAGCCGATACAATCAGGGGTGGATGGGATCACCGTCGTCATCGATCGTGAAAGACCGTAACGCCGAGAAACCCACAGGCCGCTCTCTTCCATTGCCTCGCATGCTGCAATAACTCCTGCCGCTGATCCGTCACGTATCGTTAGGGCGCTCTGTTTATTGCACAGGCCCACTTGACATATTCTGATGTATGCTGAGATATATGCGCGTTGTTCGCTAAGCGATAAGTTTACTCAAGAGCGTAGTGATGTGTTTTTACAAACGGGGAGTATGCACATGGCCAACAAATTTTGGATGAAGTGTAGTCTGCTGGTCTGCGGCGCGCTGCTTATTTCAATGGGAACTGGATATGCGGAACCGGCAGCGCCGGCCAAGTCATCTGGACAGTCGCTTGCGATCAGCGGCAAGGTCAGTATTGCGCCGAGCCTTGCCGGCAAGGGGTCCGCAACGGACACGTTATTTGTGTTTGCCCGTGAGACGAATGGCCCACCGATGCCGGTGGCAATCATGCGGGCGACGAAGAAAGACTTGCCCTTTACGTTCCGGCTCGATGACTCGAACAGCATGATGCCGTCCAGAACACTCTCCAGCGTCGCAATGGTGCTGCGCACAAGAAGATGGAAACAGAGGGCGCAACCTGTATTGACTGCCATCAGAACCTGGTCCATAAGAAGGTTCCTGAGCACGATCTCAATGCCAGCCTGGCACAAGGGAAGATGGTGTTGAAGGAAGAGAAAAAAGAGAAAGACTGATCAACGCGGTTCTTTTCGAACAGTTATCATGCTCCGTCACCCTTGGCGGGAGACTGCTTACAACAGCAGTTCTCCCGCCAATCTCTTATTTGCCAACAATTCTGTATCTTCTGTAATGGATGTGGCTCGTTCTTGATCGTCCGATCGTGAAGGGGTATCCTTGCGCGCGTAAAACCACCGTAGTCGAGTGACTCGTGGTTTTGACTGATCCCTGTTGAGTTGACGTGAGACCGGCTACAGGTTAGATTTCAACCACAGGAGAATCTACAGCCTATTCCTATGGCATCAGACGTATTCTATGATGGCCCCTGTTTTCTATCGCGCATTCAAGTGGTCAACAATTGAACGTAAGTAACAGATTCATGAGGGGTTGAAATTTAATGAGGTCGAGTTTGTTGCGCCATTTCCCAGCGACTGATGCTGCTTCTGCGCATCAGACACGGGATTACATCATCGCTGCGGTCACGTTTGCCTCTGTCGCGATCTGTATGGCGTTTGAAGTAAGCGGGAGCATGTGGAAACAATATGCCCTAGGGTGTATCGCGTTCATATGTCTGATTGGGTTCTTGCGGGGTGAGACGAGAGATGTACGATTGCAGGTTGCAGTGGCAGTCGCGTTTACGACAATCGGTGAATATGTGGCATCTGTCTGTATGGGTGGCTACACCTATCGCTTCGACAATGTGCCGGCCTATGTGCCACTCGGTCACGGAATGGTGTATTTAACTTCCATTGCGTTGGCGCGTTCCGGGCTGTTTATTAAATATGCAAGAGTAATTACCACAACAGTGATTGTGGTGTGCGGGGCATGGTCGATTTGGGGGATCAGCGGGATTCCAGAACAGGGTGATGTAGGGGGAGCAGTACTATTCTCTGTGTTTTTGATCTGTCTGTTTAGAGGTCGCTCGCCGTTGGTGTACCTCGCGGCCTTCTTTATTACAACTTGGCTGGAGATACTCGGCACAGCAGCTGGGGCCTGGAAATGGGCCTTGGTAGACCCTGTGTTTGGCCTGGCCCAGGGAAACCCTCCAAGTGGGGTTGCTGTCTGGTATTGCCTTGTTGATGCGGTGGCCCTCACGGGAGGGCCTCTATTATCGCGCGGCCTGAAGAATGCCAGTGGATGGCTTACATCCAGGGGCTATTATCCCGGACGAGTGGGAAGACTGTCAGATCTTTTAGGTTTCCGAGGCCATGTACGTGAGGATATTCAAACGCAGATACATCGCACCTCGCAGGCCATCAGTACATCGTTAAAGAACCCCGATCTTGCCGTCGAGCCTCTCGACAAAACCTAATTCCGCGCCACATTTGGACGAGGCTCATCCCAATTCTCCGATCACAGGACTACATTGTGATGGCGCTCAAGAGTGCTGGCCGACACCCTCCGTTTCCCCAAATTCCCGCCCTGCTCACCAGGGCTCAACCCAGTCAAGCACCGCTGGGGTGACCTGCGCGAGAAGCCCCTTCATAAATTGATTTTCAGTAGTGATGCCCGTAACGGGCCAGGAGTAGAAAGTGTTCCGCCGTCAGCGTGAAGCTAATCTATGAATCACCGTGGAACGAGCAGGGGGGGCTTTCGCCCCCCCCCCTTAATCACCCAATGACCTAAGACTCACTTCTGATTCTACTTCGCGTTATCGCGCACACACCAGACAAAGTTCGTGTTGATCTTAAAATCGTTGCCTACGAGGCCATAGTCGAAGTTTACGTCCCACGCGCTCATCGTATAGTCTTCGTGCTCCGTTGCCGTCCAATAGCCAAAAAACTCGATGTTGGAAAAAGGATGGCCAGTCGGGAGGGCGGGGGGAGGATATATCGTGTGATCCGCCAGGGTCGCCAACTCTTTGACTACGGGCAAGCGCCAGCCTTTTTTGCCACCGACGGTCTTTTTCGCACAGATACCGGCGGCATTTTTCCAAACCGTCCTCGCTCTCGCCGGTATGGTCTCCCACACCAGCCCCGTCTCATTGTCCAGCACCGCCTCATTGTTAAAGGCTTCCAGCACGACAAACCGAGACGCGCCCTGCTGACCCGTCGGTGAGTCAGACGCTTCGGCAGGCGTGGCTCCTGAGCCCAAACCAGCCAGCGCCAGGCATCCGACAGCCAGTCCCACAGCCGCGAGGCTGCTCACCCATTTGTTTCTTCTGCTTTTCATGTCGACCCTCCTGTATGTGATGTTGTTGCACCGCCGGACTGCTGCGTGGCCCACTATATCAGACCACACAGCGAGGGATGCTTTGTTAGGTTTGGAGAAGTGTGTGTGCAAGTTGGAAGCCGCTGAAATGGAACTAACCGACCCGCCTGCCTGGTGGCCGATGGTTGGAATCTGCGAATCGGCATAGAACATCCTCTCAGAGACATGAGAAGTAAAGCGTATGCTTAATAGCAGGAGACTCTTTGCTTTGTCAATACCTTCTGCAGGACCGATCTGTTCTACCGGCGTTGATGGCGCTGGTCGCGGTGTGGATGAGGGTCTCGCCACAGAGCCTGCCTGAGCAAGGGCATCCGAGTGGCTGTAGGGGGATGATGAAAGCGAGCAAGCCGTTGTTATGTACACAGGCCCACTGTCCAATCGTAAGACGGGGAGGAAGAGGCGAAGCCTCTCCCTCCCCGTCTTACATTACTCTGGTGCGACCCTTACACGACCGTGATGCCATGAGCACCGCTGCTATTGAGGCCGCTGTGTCTTGCCATCATCCTGATCATCTCCCTGCAGATTACTACAGCCCTTTGAAGAGGCTAGGATTGGTTGGACCATCTATCTTGAGCAGGCCAAGGGCGCCTTTCTCGATGCGGAAGATCGAGTGGTCAACCGAAACAAACGTGCCGGGCATTTCGCCTTTAAATTCTGCTATGGTAGCGCCACCTGGCGGCACCAGGGTGCTTTGGATGCTCTCAATTGGCGCTTTTGCCACGTTACCCTCGGGCCACACCCGGTCTAACATCTCGCCGATGACATGCCACGAAGAGTCAAAGTTGATTCCTGCATTGCCAAAGAACCATCGATCGGTCTCTCACTGGTTTACCATCCTTGCCATGGCAGCTGGCACAGTTGACCTGCGGATTAACCTCGCCGGTGTAAATCAGCGCTCCCTCTTCGAGGACCTTAGGATCAGTCAACCAGCCAGCCGGCATTTTTTTGTCGGCATATTCAGCTGGGACTTCAGGTAACGGCACTGGTTCCTCAGAGTACGCCATCCCTCCTGAAAGGATCAGGATGGACATCATCATCACGACCGATGTCCCGACCTTCCGCTTCGTCATTCGCACCTCCTTGTTCTGATGGTGATTATCGTTTTTCGCCGATGTCTTAGCTCATGGGGCTCAACACATAATACCAACTAGGTTCGCTCAGATCCACTGAGCGAACACTGCTCTTGACTCTGGTAAAGGCTCGGCAGAATCGCCTAAATGTGCCTTCTTGTCAAGCCTAAAAATAAAACTTTTCTCCCACAGTAGAAATGTCCGGTTTAGGGTCTCGCCACCGTCGCCTGTGTTCGTCGCTCAGGCCACAGGCGCTGGCGCCACGGATGATCCGGCCTCGGCGTGACCGGGTGCCGGGGTTGATACACCGTCTTGGCCTCAGCCGTCTTCATGGGCCGCGACGTGATCGCATGAAAGCCGAGCGGCCGGCCCTGGTGCGTGATTCGCATCGTCCCGTCCCCATGCTCTTCCACCAGCACACGGGGGGCTCGGACCGTTGATGGTTTGCCTGCTCCCTCTAGGGAAGGTGAAGAATCGGAAGGCCCTCGCCGGGGCTAAGGGCACGTCACGGGAAATCGATTGCGAAGCAATCGGAGGGTAGGGTGGGTGAAAAATGTATGCCCCTGGATGGGCGGGTGAGAAAGCTGCGCGCAGTGGAAGATCAATCCACCCCCATCCCTGAAGAGAGAAAGAGCGAGCTTGCAGGGATCACCCGTAGCTTCGTTCGATACGCGCGGTGAAGGCCACGAGCTCGAGCGGGAGACCATTCCCGCTCGAGCTTGCCCTGGACTCAGTGCGGAGATACTTGGTTTGCGATAATCTCGAGGAGTTCAATCTCGAATACGAGCGTCGCGCCGGGCTTGATCAGGGGGGGGAGGCCCTTGTCGCGATAGCCGAGACTCGAGGGGCAGACCAACTTGCTTTTGCCGCCGACCTTGATGTGCTGGATCCCTTCCACCCAACACTTGCTCATTTCGTTCACTCTCAGCAGAGCCGGTTCGCCCTGCTTGGCTAAACCATCGAACACCCTTCCGTCAATCAAGGCTCCTTGATAATACACCTTGACCATATCCGTTATTTTCGGAATGGCGCCGTTCCCCTCCTTGAGGGTCTTGAGGATGGCGCCGGACTCGGTTTTCTTGACGCCGGATTCTGCTGCGATTTTTGCGAGGAACGCGGCGCCGGCTTTCTTTTCCACTTCTGCGACGGCCAAGGCGCGGGCCTCTTGCAGTTGTGAAATCTTCACGCCGAATGCCGGAAGGTCCACTTTGGCTGGCCGGTTGAAGAACCCATCGGCGATGCCGGATTTCACGATCTCAAATTCAGGCTCGCTCAAGTTGAAGTTGCTGAGCGATTGGTTGACGGCCAATCCCAAGGCATAGAGGGTTTTTTGTTCCTCGGTCATGGGCTCTGGGGCCGCCGCGAAGGATGCCGTGGTTCCCAGGCAGAACAGGGTCACCAAACAGGAGACAACGAAACGCATGAGCGGTCCTTTCTTTGTGTGTGACGGCGATGGGTCCATATCGCAAGGCCTAAAGTTCTACAAGTTATGCGATGTCGCGATGGGGATCAAGACAAATTTGTCAGCCTGTCAAGCCCAAATAGAAATGTCCGCTTTCTCCCACAGTAGAAATGTCCGGTTTTTGATGGCTCCTTAGTGTCGCAACAGTCCTTTGAGCAGGTCGCGGCCCTGTTGTTTTAAGTCTTCTGGTTTCGTTGTTCCTTTCAGCAGTCCACCAACCGCTTCTTCAACTTTCTTCTGCACCTGTTCCTGAACTCTTCCGGTTAGACCCTTCATGTCTAACCCATATAATGGCGCCTGGGCTGTTCCGGTAATCACCAACGGAAGACTCAAGCGGCCTTCTTTCATCGCGAGATTGGCGGCAGGCGATGAACCTGCGATCTTTCGGCTTAAGTCCTGCGACAGGTTGAGGCTCACAGCGAGGTTCAGCGTCTGATCGAATCCGATGGTGCCTCCTCCTGTGGCCTGAAAATCATGGCTATCCATCAAGAGCCGTTGGACGTGGATGGTTCCTTGCTTAATGGCGAGATCCGTCTCAATTGTGGAAAAAACCGTTGCCTTGGCGTTATCAAGCGAGATGCCGGTAACTTTGAGAATGGAGATAGCTTCCTGAAGCAAGTTCACACCTTCGATCTTGCCGTCTTTCACTGCTACGTGCCCTGTACCTTCCAGGGATTTCGTGAGGTCCGGCATGGACAATCCACGGCCTTGCACGCCGAGGTCGGCTCCTGCCGTTCCGCTGATCGACACCTGTGTGGTGGCCATGGCGTTGAGGGCTGGAGCGAGTTGCATCCCTTGAAGCGTGATCTTTCCAGTGAAGGGTGGTGTCTCGGAGCCGGACGTGACCCGTCCCTCTGCTGCCACCTGCCCATCGAAGAGCTGAAAGGAGAGGTTTTGTAACAATAGGTTTTGGCCTTGTGCTTGCGCTGTAATGTGGAGATTTTTTATATCAACGGGTTTTTGGAATGGCAGGTCGATCGGCAGATCAGCCGTATGAATGACCGGCGCACTGATGCTCAGGCTGGCGTTTTGCCCGGCCGTTTTTCCGGTGATGGTAAAATCAGTTTTTCCCAACGCGAGTTGGAGATTGATTGCATCGATGTCTTTGGATTCTTTCAAAGGGCCAAAGGTGCCATCGAGCTTCACCGGTAAATTCAATGGTTGGACGAGCATTCCAACATGGAGGCTTGGGGATTGGCCGAGCCGAACGGATTGGAGGAGGAGCTCCATATCCTGCAAGATATACTCAGTCGGTTTGGGAGCCGACAGATCGCGATAGGTGAGTTTCCCCCCTGCGATAGAGACTCGATCCACGGCCAACAGCGCCAGGATTTTGAGCGGACCTTCGGTCGATGGAATGGGCGCGCGCGATGGAGTTTTAGGCAGCTCAACGCCTGTACGGCCGATGGTCGAGACGTTCAGGACACCGCTTTTGTTCTTGATGACTGTGATAACAGGGTCACGGAGTGTGATTTCTTCCACCTCCACCTTGCCGCTGAGTAACGGCATGAGTTTGACCCCGATGTCCAGCGAGGTGAGAGAGGCAAAGGGGCTTGAGTCGAACGCCGGATCGTCCAAGACGACTAAATCAGCCACCCTGGCGCCGATCCGCGGCCAGATAGTCAGGCGGATGTCCTTCAGCTGAACCTTGCGATTGAGCGCGTCTTCGAGGAGTGGCTTGTATTGGTCTTGATACTTGTTGAGGTCAACCAGGAAGGGTAGCGCCAGGATTATTCCAACCATCAGGGCTAGCGCAATAAGTAGACCTATGACGATTTTCATCAACGTACCTCGGTATGACGGGCTTAGTGGAAAATTGCCGAGCCACCTCGGTGTTGCGCTGGATCGTTGTCAGGTCACGACCACGCCATATCAAAGGGAAGAAACCGTTTCATGCGAAGCCTAGTCCAGATTCAATGCCAAGGCAAGACGAAAGACCTCAAGGAGGTGTCAAGCGGTTGTAGGATTGCCGGCTGAGGAGATCGAGACGAGAATGGCGCTGTCCAGGCCCCTACTCTGCTGGCCTGCCAACTTGCTTGGTCCAGTCAGGAAAATGTTGCAGGGCTGATCTCATTCCCAATCGGAGATGGAGCTGTGATGATCGATACTTCATTTGAGCAGGCGCTCTCTAGCCCATTATAGGCGCTGACCGTAAAGTAGTAGAGGGTATTAGGGTCCAGGTTTGTGACCGTGGCTGACGAGGAGTCAACGGAGATGGAGTTTTCGTATGTGCAGCTACCCGCTTGAGCCGGTGATTGCCGACCGTAATGGACGAAATAGGCAGAGACTGAGGGGTCTGTGACCGGGTCCCAAGTGAGAGACGCAGTGGCGCTTGCGCTGTTGCCGGGCCCCCCCGTGACGGTCGATTGGCTGCCGGGCTCTCCGGTCCCACATCCAGTAAAAAATGGCATGATCGAAAGAAGAAGGCCGGTAACGATGGCGATTAGGTGCCGCGGCTTGCGAGCAGTGTCTGTCACTCTGGTCCGCAGTAAGCAGTCTTGTTGTGTGGTCATATTGTTCATATGTTGCTCCGATTTAGCCATGGCCTACTTCCTGCGCGATGTGCAGGACACAAGAACGACACGATTGAAGGGTGAGCAAGGCATGTGCCATAGGGCTACGCTGTAACCAGTTAATTTATTGGAAGGTTTTATGTGGGCGAGGTTGTGTGGAAATATCGGGTTTGTAGAATTTGAAGGGGAAGCCATACAGGTTCCCGCCCCGCTGGCAGAGCATCGCGCATCCCGCTCCCTGCTCATGTAGCCGTGAGCGTCTAGGAGTAAGCAGGAGACTCAGATTCAGTTGCAGGTCATGGGGTGAGGGGACCGGCGTCGAACAGTTGGGAAGATGCTGAAGAGGGGAAAGATATGCCTTCTTGCGGAAGGAAGCGAAAATGCGTCACGGCGAAAGATACAGGCTGGCCCACTTCGAGCCGGTACTGGCGGAACTCTTCTTTGTTCATGCGGGATCGGAGAATCAACCCTTCTTCCGTTTCGATCTCGAGGCGATAGGCCACACCGAGAAAGTAAATATGCCGTAGCGTGGCCGGCTGACGGTACCGGTGGGGATCTTCGGCCACCTTCACATAGTAGGGACGAAAGCCCACTTTTACATGGACATGGTCTGAGATATTGGGGGCGGGAAACTTGAGCGATCCAATCTTCACTATTCCGTTCAAAACCTGGCCTTCGAGAATATTCATAGCTCCGATAAATCGCGCCACAAATTCCGTTGCAGGCTCCTCATACACCTCGGCAGGAGATCCGATTTGTTCAAGCTTGCCTTTTGAGAAGACAATGATCCGTCCGGAGACCTCCATCGCCTCCTCTTGGTCGTGTGTGACGAAGAGGCTGGTGACGTTCAGGCGATCGTGAAGCCGGATCAACCACTCACGCAGTTCCTGTCGCACCTTCGCATCCACGGCGCCGAACGGTTCATCGAGTAGCAGCACACTCGGACGGGGAGCCAAGGATCTGGCAATCGCAACCCGCTGGCGTTGTCCTCCGGAAAGCTGATGGGGGTATCGCTGTTCCAGCGCGTCCAGGCTCATCAAGCTGAGTAATTCAGCCACGCGCGGCTCAATTTCAGCCGGTTTCCATTTCTTGATTTTGAGACCGAACGCGATGTTCTCGAAGACGGTCAGGTGCTTGAACAGCGCATAGTGCTGAAAGACGAATCCGATATTCCGGTCCTGCACGGATAGATCGTTGACCCGTTTCCCATCGATATAGATGTCTCCTCCGGAAGGCGTTTCCAGCCCCGCGATCAAACGCAGCACAGTTGTTTTTCCGCTGCCGCTCGGTCCCAGGAGGCCGAGGAGCTCCCCTTCCTTGACCGTGAAGGACACATCTGACACAGCCTGGACTGAACCAAATTGCTTTGTGAGCCCCCGCACCTCGATCTTCACGCCAGTACCTTTCTAGTTGGCCGATGTCAGCGTTGCAGCGGCTTTGGCTTTCGCGAGTTCAAGCAGGGCCAGAATAGCAAAGGAGACGGCCAACAGGGTCAAGGCGACGGCATTGGCGCCGACATAATTGAAGTCCACATAACTCTGATAGATGTGTAGGGTCGCGGTCTGCGTCAGCATTAGGATATTTCCCGACACGACGAGCACCGCACCGAATTCACCAATGGCCCTGGCCACCGTCAATGTCGCCCCATACACAAATCCCCATCGGAGCATGGGGAGCGTCACCTTGAGAAACACTTGCCACTCGTTTGCCCCCAATGTTCTTGCCGCTTCCTCGGTATCCGTTCCGATCGTCTGCAACAGGGGAGTCAGTTCCCGGACGACGAACGGAAAGGTCGCGAACAGCGTCGCCAACACCATGGCGGGCATGGCAAACAGTACCTTGACCCCCAGGGTGCCGAAGAAGGTACCAAGAATCGTTTCGGGGCCGAACAACAGAATCAGCATGAACCCTGCGATGACTGGAGAAACCGAGAAGGGCAGGTCGATCAACCCGCTCAGAACCGTTCGCCCGGCAAAGTGTTGACGCACAAGAACCAGGGCGGTGATCGTGCCGAACACCAGGTTCATGACCAGTACGATCGCCGTAATCTCAAGTGTGAGCATGAACCCGTGCAAGGCTTCCGGTCTCGTCACCTCACGCCAGAAGGCCGCGATCCCCTCGTCGAAACTCTGTACCGCGAGATACAGAATCGGACCGATCAGGAGCAGTGCGAAATAGAAGCACACTGAACCGATGAACAGACGCCGTATCATGGCGGTTATCCGATCTCCGATGGATGAATCATGGGGAGGGGCCGTTTCGACCATCGAAACCACCGTGGCATCCGTTCGCCTGGTGGTCTGGTCAGGCGCTCCAACAAAACCAGCACCAGAAACGAAATCAACAGAATGAAGACCGAGACCGATGTGGCGCCCTGGGGGTTGTAACTTTCGATTTCTCCATACACATACACCGACGCCACCTGGGTCTTCATCGGGATGTTCCCTGCGACGATGACGATGGACCCGAACTCGCCTAGCGCTCGGACAAAGGTCAAGAACACACCGGTCAAGAGCCCTGGTAACACGGAGGGCACCGTGACCTTCCAAAAGGTTGTCCAAGGACTCGCTCCCAAGGAGAAGGCCGCTTCCTCCTGCTCGCGCTCCAGTTCCATCAGCACCGGCTGCAACGAACGAATGGTGAAGGGCATGGTCACAAACAGCATCGCCAGGACGATGCCAGGCTTGGCGTACAAGAGGGAGATGTTCCCCTCTTGCAGCCACATCCCGAGAATGGTGGTCGGCCCATAAATGGCGGCGATCATCAATCCAGTCACCAGCGTGGGAATCGCGAAGGGCAGATCGACCAGGGCGTTGAGAAACCATCTGCCGGGGAACTCGTAGCGCACCAGTACAATCGCCGAGAGCGTTCCGAAAATGGCGTTAATGATCGTCGTGAGGAAGGCGGCTTCCAGCGTCAAGACCAGGGCAGAGGATGCTTGGGGGGTGCTGATGTCTTCAATGAAGTGGTCGATTCCTCCGATAAACGACTGGTGGGCGATCGCAGCGAGTGGGAACAGGATAAGCAGGGATACGTATCCGACTGCAGCAGACCTGAGAGCGAGTTGAAGTAACGTGTGGGTCGTCATGGTCGGTCCGCCGTTTATTTTCCGCGTGCGAGATCTTCGACGGTGGTTGTCCAGACCCCGCGAGGTCCAAACAGCGTGCCGCTGATTTTCTCCCAGCCTCCCAGGTCGGCAATGGTAAAGAGCTGGCTTGGGAGGGGAAGCGATGTGCGAGCCGGTGTCTGTGCAGCGGCCTGATCGATCGGCCGGAATCCCAGTTCGGCAAAGGCGGCCTGCGCCTCTTTGCTGTGGAGGAAGGAGACAAATGCCTCGGCCACATCGCGTACGTGGTGTTGGTCGACATGCCGGTCGATGACGGCGGCAGGATTCTCGATCCAGACCGTTTCATCGGGAATAATGATTTCGTAAGGACGATGGTTTTTGATGCGCGGGAGCAACTCGTTTTCGTAGGTGACGATCACGTCTCCTACCCCGCGCTCGAAAGTCGTAACCGATTCGCGTCCGCTCTTGTCCATCACCTTCACGTTCTTCTGGATGCGCTTCAATAATCCAGATGCATAGACTTCAGATGATTCGGCGCTTGGTTTCTTTCCGGATCCTGCCTGCTGCTCGGCAAGTTTCAGCCCGGCTCCATAAATCGCGATTACATCCCACATCGCGCCGCCCGATGTCTTGGGATTTGGATAGAGGACCTCTACGCCGGGTCTGGCGAGATCCTCCCAGACCTTGATCCCCTTCGGGTTTCCCTTCCGCACTCCGAGTGCGACGACTGAAGCAGAGACCACCCCTTTGTGCGGCCCTGTTCGCCAGTCATGGGAAATCAATCCTGCTTTGGCGATCTGGTCGAGATCGCCCTCCAGCGAGAGCACGGCCACGTCCGCGTCGAACCCTCCGATGATCGCCCTGGCCTGGGCGCCAGATGCTCCATACGAGCTTCGGATACGAACGTCTTGTCCCGTCCGTTCTTTCCAGCTCCGCTGGAACGCAGGAATGATCGTGCGTTCGTAGGCCTCCTTTGGCACGCTATAGACCGCCAGGGTCAATTCCTTGGTCTCTCCGGCCATGACGGAACCGGAGAATGCCACCCACGCTATCAAGACAGCAAACAAGCTTGGGACAAACATGATGATTCCCCTCCAATCGGGCGATGACAGCAAGATCAACTCGCGCGCTTCGCCGGCTTTGCCATGGCAAACTGGCTCAACGTGTAATGATCCAAAATATCGGCGATGGCATTGCGAACCTCACCCATTGCATCTTGCAACGGGCAGTAGGGCTTTGTTGCATAGGGACAGTCGCTGCACTTTTGATAGGCGGTTTTGCTCACGCAGGAAATAGGCGCGAGCGGCCCATCCAAGATGCGGATTACTTGTCCCAAGGTAATCTCGTCGGGTGACTTGATCAGCGTATAGCCGCCCTTCGCCCCTCGACGACTCGAAAGGAGACCGGCTCGTTTCAGCGCCAGGAGGATCTGTTCGAGAAACTCGACCGGGATATGTTGGCGCGTCGCAATCTGGTGGCGCTGTAGCGTCAGCTTGCCATGAGCAAGAGTGAGTTCAAGCAGCGCACGGAGGCCATACTCGCTTTTTTTGGAAAGCCTCATGGGAGTGCCGATCTAATCATGAGTTAGTCAGTCAAGATATGTAGCAATAGAGTACCGCGCTACTTCCGTCAAGTGGGAATCCGAAAAAAATGAGAGAAACAGTATAAGGGCTATGGTCGATAACCTTCCTGATTTTGCAGTGGAAATTTGATGCAACTTGTTGATCCTAGAGGGGTTGTGCCTTGACAGTTTCTGCAAGTTCCTGTTAGCTTCTCTGCTCGTTCCAACGCGCCTCGCGCGAGAATTCAGACTTCCTCAACAACGACTGGACTGTTCGTGACCTTCCAGGATCTCATTCTCACGTTGCATCACTACTGGGCCGACCAAGGCTGCGTCATCCATCAACCCTATGATCTGGAGATGGGGGCGGGCACCTTTCATCCGGCCACATTCCTCAAGTCCCTTGGTCCGGAGCCCTGGCGGGCGGCCTATCCCCAACCGTGCCGGCGTCCTACGGATGGACGATACGGCGAGAATCCCAATCGCATGCAGCATTACTACCAGTATCAGGTCGTGCTGAAGCCGGCGCCGGACAATATTCAATCATTGTATTTGGAGAGTCTGGCCCAATTGGGGATTAATCCGAAGCAGCACGACATCCGTTTCATTCAAGACGATTGGGAGTCTCCCACACTGGGCGCCTGGGGCCTCGGCTGGGAGGTGCGTCTCGACGGGATGGAAATCACCCAGTTCACTTATTTTCAGGAAATCGGTGGGATCGAGCTGAATCCCATTACCGTCGAAATCACCTACGGGACTGAACGCATCGCCATGTATCTGCAACAAGTGAATAATGTGTTTGACCTCGCCTGGAACGATTCCGTCACCTATGGAGACATCCATCACGAAACGGAAGTGCAGTTTTCTACCTACAATTTCGAAGAAGGCGATGTGGCGATGCTCATGGCCACGTTTCAATCGTTCGAAGGAGAATGCAGGCGGCTGTTGGCGAATCGCGACAAGCGGTTGACGCTCCCGGCCTACGAGTTCTGTGTCAAATCATCGCATCTCTTCAATCTGCTCGATGCCCGAGGGGCGATTAGCGTGGCGGAGCGTACAGGCTATATCGCCAGAGTTCGCGCCCTTGCCCGTCAATGTGCCGAGCGCTATATCGAAGAACGGGCGGCGATGGGGCATCCGCTGCTCAATCGCGGGACGGGGCATAGTGGAGTTAAGATGTCGGGTTCTCGTCCCAAAACCGTGGCGCGCCGCCCATAGAACCGCAGAAGGATCTATGCCAAAGACTGAGAAATCCCGTCGCCCCGTTCCCTCTGCGAAGAGGAGGAGTCGCCCTTCTCCAGTGACTGCTGCCGAGTTGTTGCTCGAGATTGGCGTCGAAGAACTTCCCTACCAGTTCATCGCTCCCGCCCTGGCTGCTCTCAAAGATTCGGCTGAGCAGCTGTTGCGAGACCAACGTCTTGCGTTTCAATCGACCCGCACGCTGGGCACTCCACGGCGTTTGACTCTGGTGGTTGCAGGCCTTGCGACCCAGCAAACTTCCATGGTCAAGGAAGCCATGGGGCCTTCCAAAGCGGTGGCGTTCGATCCTGCCGGTCAGCCGACTAGAGCGGCGACAGGATTTGCCGCAGGACAAGGAGTCTCCGTACAAGAGCTGCAAATTCGCCAGACTCCGAAGGGGGAGTATCTTTTTGCAGTGAAGCAGGAGCAGGGGCGGCCTGCCAATGTGGTTCTGAAAGAACTCCTCCCGCAGTTGATCTCGAAACTCTCTTTTCCGAAAGCAATGAAGTGGAACAGCACCGGCGCGAAGTTTGCTCGACCGGTACGGTGGCTGGTGGTGCTGTACGGAGGGGTCACGCTTCCGATCGAAGCCGTAGGGATTATTGCCGGCAACCGGACAGAAGGCCATCGCGTGTTAGGGAGTGCGAAGGGAATTGTGGTTCGAGACTCCGAGTCCTATCTGAAGGGGCTTGAACGTCAGGGGGTTATTTCTGACCCTGAGCGCCGACGTCGCATGATTGAAGAACAGATTGCGACATTGTGTAAGAAAACCGGCTTCATGTTGAATGTGGACGGAGACTTGTTGGATCAGGCGGTCTATACGACCGAATGTCCCAATGCCATTATCGGTTCCTTTAAGCCTGCCTATCTTGAGGTACCGCAAGAGATCTTAATCACCTCCATGAAAGAGCATCAGGGGTTCTTCTCCTTGATGCACAAAGAGACCGGGAAGCTTGTTCCCCATTTCATTACGGTGACGAACAATCGAGCCAAAGACATGGGATTGATTCGCGAAGGCAACGAGCGGGTTCTGGCTGCGCGTCTGGCCGATGCGAAGTTCTTTTTTGACGAAGATCGAAAGGTCAGACTCGAGGAACGGATCCCGAAGCTGGCTGGCGTCACGTTTCAACAGAAGCTCGGTACGATGGAGAAAAAACAGCAACGGATCAGGAAGCTGGCCAGCATGATCGCGACGAATGTGCGACCGCAGGACTACGAATTGAAACAGACCTGCGAGAGGGCCGCGGATCTTTGCAAGGCTGACCTTCTCACCGGTGTGGTCGGTGAATTCCCGGAACTGCAGGGCATCATGGGGGGCGAGTATGCGAAACATGATGGTGAGTCTGCGGCGGTCAGTCAGGCCATCAGAGAGCAGTATCTGCCGCGATCGATAGAAGGTGAGTTGCCCAAGACCATCGCTGGTCAGGTGCTCTCGTTGGCCGACCGGCTGGATTCGGTGGCGGCTTTTTTCTACGTGGGTCTCGTGCCGACCGGATCGGAAGATCCTTTTGCCTTGCGCAGGAATGCCACGGCCATCGTCCGGATTATTCTTGAGAGTAATCTGCGCATCGATGTGGGGATCTTCGTCGATGCCGCGAGACAGCTTGTCATTGCCGAGGGTTTCAAGGGCGGGCAAGATTCCGGGCCAGAGGGCCGGCGACGGATGATGGAGTTCATTTTTGAGCGGGTTCGACACTATGGCAGGGTCGTCCACGCGTTGCGGGATGATGTCATCGAAGCGGTGCTCAAGCCGGCTCACGACAAGACGTTGGACCTTGTTGATCTTGTTCTGAGAATGAAGGCCCTGGAATCCGTGACCATGAAACCGGAATTCGATCCGTTGATCGTCGGCTTCAAGCGTGCGCACCGGCTCGTTGAGAAAGAGAAGTGGGATCGCAAGCCGGTCGACAAGGCGCGGTTCGAACATCCCACGGAGTCGGCGCTGTACCAGGCCATTGCGGAAGAACGGGCGAAGATGCTGTCTGCGATGACCAGTGGGGACTATGGCCAGGCCCTGGACTCGTTGGTGCGTTTGAAGCCTGCCATCGATGCGTTTTTCACAGCGGTCATGGTGAATGCAGAGGATCCGGCTATCCGGAGCAACCGGCTGTCATTGCTCCAGGAAGTGGATGATTTCTTCAACTCATTCGCGGACTTTTCACAGATTGTGGTACAAGGGGGGTAGAGACAGATGGTCAGGTGAGTCCCCCGTGCTCGCGCAACGCGCGGCTTGAGAAAGCCCTCGTTGGACGCGCGCAGGTGGGGACTCATCCTGACCACCTGTTCGGTAAAGAGACGAGTTGGGTGAAAGCCATGGATCAATCATTGTCAGACGATCAGCGTCGGGCGAAGAGAGTCCGTCGGTTCACCATTGGCGTGTCTCTCGCCATGATCGTTTTCTGCAACGCGATTGTTTTGGTTGGACTATGGGCCAGCGGGATGAATCTCGATGAACTGGCAGCGACCCCCGATGTATTCAACTCCAAACAGGATATTTGTCTGCGGCTCGGTTGGCAGCCTGTCACGGGAGTGACGGAACCGGTGCGTCTCTGCTCGGAGTGGATCAATCTGTCCGATCCGTCAGGCAAGACGCATCAGTTGCAACGGGAGATCAAGTTTCGGCAAGGGCCTGACGGACAGTATTATCTAGATCGAGCGGGGCAGGCCGACTATCGGTTGCTCATATCGGTGCTGGCTGTCGTAGCAGTCATAGCATTCGGGCTGGTGGCGAAATGGTATCTGGTCGGTTGGTATCGGTTACGTCTCGAGTCCGCTGCCGGCCACGGGGCGACAATTGTCCATTGAATTAACTTGAACTGAAGTCAACGCCAAAGAGAGGGCAGCGTGGCAAAGAAATACGTCTATTACTTCGGTGACGGTAGGGCTGAAGGAACTTCCAATATGAAGGAGCTCCTTGGCGGGAAAGGCGCCGGACTTGCCGAAATGACCAATCTCGGCATCTCCGTTCCGCCCGGTTTTACGATTTCCACCGAGGCCTGCGTAGAATATTACAAGAATGGAAAACAGTATCCTCCAGGCATGTGGGATGCCGCGCTGAAATCGCTCAAGCGGGTCGAGCGGTCGATGGGCATGGGCTTCGGTGATCCTGTGCGGCCGCTGCTGGTCTCGGTCAGGTCCGGCGCCAGGGCTTCGATGCCGGGAATGATGGACACAGTATTGAATGTCGGGCTGACGACCAAGACGGTCGAGGGACTGGCGGAAAAAACACGCAACGATCGGTTCGCCCAGGACAGCTATCGGCGCTTTGTGTCTATGTACGGCAGTATTGTCATGGGCGTGCCGCGCGAACATTTCGAAGCGATCCTCAAGCACAAGAAGGCCGAGGTGGGCGTGACACACGAAACCCATCTCGATGCGCGGCATCTTCGCGAATTAGTCTCCAGCTTTAAGGCGCTCATCAAGGAAGAAACGAAGAAAGAGTTTCCCGATGAGCCGCTCGAACAGCTTCGTTTGGCTGTCAACGCTGTCTTTTCATCCTGGTTCGGGGCGCGAGCGGTTACGTATCGGCGGCTCTATGGGATTCCCGATTCGTGGGGCACGGCCATCAATGTGGTGGCGATGGTATTCGGCAACATGGGGGAAACGAGCGGCACCGGTGTGGCGTTCACTCGCAATCCGGCCACTGGTGACAAGGATTTTTTCGGCGAGTGTTTAATGAATGCTCAAGGCGAGGATGTCGTAGCCGGCATCAGGACTCCGCTTCCGGTCAATGCGCTCGCCAAGAATGTGCCGGAGGCCTACAAGGAACTGGAGCGCACGTACAAGAAGCTCGAAAAGCACTATCGGGATATGCTTGATTTGGAATTTACGATTCAAGAGGGCAAGCTCTACATGTTGCAAACCAGGGTCGGCAAACGGACTGGTATTGCTGCAGTGAAAATTGCGGTCGACATGGTCAGAGAGGGCCTTATCTCGAACCGAGAGGCGGTGCAGCGGATAGGGCCGGAGCAGTTGTCGCAATATCTCTATCCAATTTTCGATACGAATGAAGAATCGAAATCCAATCCCCTGGGGAAAGGCCTCCCAGCCGGTCCTGGCGCGGCAGCCGGGAAGATTGCCCTCACTCCCGATCGGGCCGTGACGATGAAAGCAGCCGGTACCCGTGTGGTGTTGGTTCGCCAGGAGACCAGTCCGGACGATATTCATGGGATGAACGCAGCTGCGGGATTCTTGACAGCGCGGGGTGGAATGACGTCCCACGCGGCGGTGGTCGCCAGGCAAATGGGCAAGGTCTGCGTGGCCGGTTGTGAGTCGGTCGAAGTCCTGGACGGCCAGTCCGTTCGCATCGGGGCTAAAGTGTTTCGCGAGGGGGACTATCTGTCGATCAACGGTTCGACCGGCAATGTGTATGAGGGGGATCTGCCCGTCGTCGAATCTGAAATCATTCAAGTCATCCAAGGCAAGTTGGATGCGAAGAAGTCTGACAAGTACCAGCGGTTTGCATTGATTCTGTCATGGGCCGACAAAGTGCGGAAGCTTCGTGTCCGCGCCAATGCGGATGTGCCGGATCAGGCGAAGATCGCGCGTGGCTTCGGTGCGGAAGGGATCGGCCTCTGTCGGACGGAACATATGTTCTTTGCCGAGGATCGTATTCCGATCATGCAGAAGATGATTTTGGCGCGGACGAAAGAAGAGCGGGAAAAGTTTCTCGATCAGCTCTTGCCGCTGCAAAAACAAGATTTCATCGGACTCTATCGCGAGATGGCGGGCTACCCGGTCACCATTCGTCTGCTCGATCCTCCGTTGCACGAATTTCTGCCGAAGCGTGAAGAGTTGATGGTGGAGATCGCGCAGCTGGAGCTGACTGGGCGCGACGGAGCCAGGCTCGAGGAGAAACGCCGGTTGCTGGCCCGCGTCGAGGAGCTCCATGAGTTCAATCCTATGCTCGGGTTACGTGGCTGTCGGCTCGGCATTACGATGCCGGAGATTACTCGTATGCAGGCTCGGGCCATCATGGAAGCCGCGTGTGAGTTGGCCAAGGAAGGGAAGAAGATTGTCCCGGAGATCATGATCCCACTGGTGGGAATGGTCTCGGAAATGAAGGCGCAGAAAGATTTGATCCGCGAGGTGGCGCAAGAGACGATGAAGCGGTACAACGTGAAGCTCTCCTATCTCGTGGGAACGATGATCGAACTGCCCCGTGCCGCCGTGACGGCGGACCGTATTGCGACAGAGGCGGAGTTCTTTTCGTTCGGGACGAACGACCTGACCCAGACCACGTTCGGTTTCTCCCGTGACGATGCCGCAAAGTTCATCGATTTTTATCGGACTGCGAACATCCTGGAATCCGATCCCTTCGCGGTGCTCGACCGAGAAGGGGTGGGGGCCTTGATGAAGCAGGCTATCGCCGGAGGCCGGAATACCCGCCCCGGGATTAAGCTCGGCATCTGTGGTGAGCATGGCGGTGATCCCAGTTCCGTTGAGTTCTGTCATGAACTCGGATTGGACTACGTGAGCTGCTCGCCCTACCGTGTTCCCATTGCGCGGCTTGCAGCAGCTCATGGAGCCTTGGCCGAAGCCGGGTCGAGCGGGTCCCTTCCTAGGCGCAAGGTGCCAGGGGCCAGCGCGAAGGCGAAAAAGGCGTCGATGAAGACCACGAAGACGAAGTCGGCTCAGCGGCCTCGCAGCCGATCGCGCGTCACGCGCAAGAAACGGTGACCCCTACCACCGCGCACCGCCACTTCATGACCCTGGCGCTTCGTCTCGCGGCGAAGGGCCGGGGCAAGACCAGTCCCAATCCCATGGTCGGCGCCCTCGTGGTCAAGAACGGCCGCATCGTGGGCCGCGGATACCATCACGGTCCAGGGCAACCTCACGCAGAAATTCTTGCGCTCACCCAAGCGGGGTCACGCGCTAACGGCGCGACGTTGTACGTCACGCTCGAACCCTGTTGCCATCTCCTCAAACGAACTCCACCCTGTGCGCCGGCAGTGATTCAATCGGGCGTGCGGCAAGTGGTGGTGGCGATGGTTGATCCCAATCCCTCAGTCAAAGGACGAGGCATTGCCGCCTTACGTCGGGCCGGAATCACGGTGACGACTGGTACTGCACAAGAGGAAGCGGCGCAGTTGAATCGCGCCTATCTCCACTGGGTTAGGACTGGACGTCCTTATGTGATCTTGAAAGCCGGAATGACATTGGATGGAAAGGTAGCCACGGCGAAGGGGGAGTCGCAATGGATTACCGGTCCGCGCGCGCGGCAAGAGGCGCATCGGCTTCGGAGTCAGGTGGATGCAGTGGTTGTCGGGGTCGGCACCGTCATTCACGATGATCCCGCGCTGACGGCGCGATTGTCCGATCGTCCACTCAAGCTGGCGTCTCGGCAACCGTTGCGTGTCGTGCTCGATAGTAAACTCAGGACACCAATGACGGCGCGGATCTGTGCCAAGCAGGATCAGGCGAGGACCTTGATCGTGACCACGAGTCGCGCATCCCAGTCACGCCGCCGCCCATTTGAACGGGCAGGGGTGGAGGTTCTGTCCCTCTCGAAGAAGAAAGGGCGGGTCTCGCTTCCGGCGCTTATGACCGTGCTGGGCAAGCGCGGAATCACCTCTGTGCTCATCGAGGGAGGCAGTACCGTCAACGCTGCGGCATTACGCGCAAAACTCGTCAATCACGTCCTGTTCTATCTGGCTCCCACTTTGCTAGGAGGACAAGATGCCATGGCGGTGATCGGCGACCGGAGCCCTGAGCGCCTGGCACAGGCACTGACATTGCACCACGTCACAGTTCGCCGCATCGGGAATGATATGGTTGTGGAAGGGGATCTGTGACGCGCAAGCTTCTCTCTGGTGCTTGTTGTGCAGAAGCAGGGGGCATGAGCGCGGGGTGGCGGATCCGGCTTGGAACAACTTTGGGGGCGTTCGTCGCCGTGATCTGGTTGGCCACGTCCCTGTATGCCGGTCCGGTGCAATCAGAAACATGCGCGTTATCACCGGACCATGCCGGGCTGACGTTTCCGCTTGAGAAGGTCGATCCCGACTGGGCCTGCCGGTTGCAAGACATCATTGGCAACTACACCACAACGAACAAGCTTGGGCCGTTGCGAACGCCCTTACCTGAAACGGTCTATGTGAATCTATTAGATCGTCCGCCCATGACCGCGACTTTGCTCAATCGTCTTGGCATCGTGCCCTATCAAGCAGAGATGCGAGGGCCTGGCCGCTATTGGGCCACCGATGGCGAAGGGACAGGAGGGATCGTCCAACTCGTCTATCAGGATCGCACAAGCCGGATCTATTATCTGGAAGGTTCGCACAGCAGCCGGTTCCTTCCAGACGTCACCGGCAAGGCCGTGGTGCTGCTCAGGATAAATCCGGTCACAGACTCTGACGGAGCTGAGGCTGTGGACAGCACGTTAGTTACTTACACCAGATTGAATAATCGCTTGTTGTCAGGATTTGTTTCTTTGTTTCGCTCGCTTGTCAGCAGCATGGTGACGCGGAAGTTGACACAGGGTGTCGATTCCGTCAGCCGGTTGAGTCCGATGATCCTGCAAGAACCAGATCGAGTGTTGTCCGAGGCGATGAAACCACCCGCGTTGCCTTCCGACGAGGTGGACTTCTTGAAACAGATGCTGGTGAATGTGCGCCATCTTAGCGGCGCGGCTCCATCCAGAACGATTTCACCATGACGACGTCGCGCAGCTTCACGTTGCTCTGCACCGTCGGCGTGTTCTGCTTTATCAGCTACAACATGGTTCGGATGCCGGTGTTGGCGCTGTTTGCAGAATCACTGGGGGCCAGTCCTGAGCGTATCGGGCTCATCGTGTCGGTCTCCACGCTTACGGGGGTATTCCTCAAGCTGCCGTCCGGTGCGCTATCCGACATCTACGGCCGGCGGTTCCTCTTACGGATCGGCGTAGTGGCGTTCGGACTCCCGCCGTTTCTCTATCCTTGGGTAACAGATCTCGATACGCTGACTGCCTTGCGTTTTTTTCACGGGTTGGCCACTGCCATCTTTGCACCGAGCGCATTGGCGACTGTGGCCGATCTCTATCGAGAGCGGCGAGGTGCCGCACTCGGCACCTACACAGCCTCGACGCAATCTGGTGCGTTGCTTGGGCCACTTATCGGCGGCTATCTGATCTACGTGTCGGGATTCTCCTCCGCTTTCGTGACGGCCGGTCTATTCGGCTGCATCGCTATTGCCATCTTCTATAGCCTGAATCTTACACCGCCCCCCCCGCGTATTCAGGAGAAGGGGATGGTCCCGCTGCTGGCGGAGATGTGGAAGGGCTTCAGGGTCGTCGCCAAGAATCGTAAGGTCCTTATTACCAGCTCGACCGACGCAGCCAAGATGATTGCGAACGGGGCCTTGATGGCATTCCTCCCGCTCTATGGGGTCTCAGTGGGATTGAATCCGGGAGAAGTCGGTCTGCTGTTTACGGTACAGGCCCTCACGTCGCTTGTCTCCAAGCCGATTATGGGCCGGGTGTCCGATCGCGTCGGGCGTCAGCCACTCATCATCGTCGGTCTCGTGATCTGTGCGGCGACTTTTGTCTGTATCCCACAGGTATCGATGCTCTGGCTGTTATTGGCGCTTTCGGCGGGCTTCGGATTCGGCGAAGCTGTCGTCTCCTCCTCCTCCTCTGCGCTGGTCGCGGACAGTTCCGAGTTCAAGGGGATTGGGGCTGGAATGGGTATGCAAGGAACGATCGGAGACATCGGCCATGCCGGCGGTCCGCTTCTGGCAGGGATTCTGATCGCGCGCCTGAATTATGCCAATGCCTTTGCCATCATCGCCGGCCTGCAACTCGTCGCGGCGGCGGTATTCTGGATGACGATGAGACGGGCGTAGCTTCGGTGGGATATACTGGGCCGGTGATGAACGCGATCGCGACAGAGAACATCGTCATTGGCGTACTGGCCAGTATCGGCGTGCTCGTGCTGCTCGTGATGGTTGTCTATGTGGTTCGGCAAATGTTCAGCCAGAAGGGGGAATAGGCTCCGTGTTTAAGCTTCTCCAGGATATTCAAAATGGCCTCCGGCAAGGCCGCAGCGAGCGGCTAGCCGAGGCGTACTGTCTGTAAGTACGTCGAGGCTGGGCGAGAAGCGAGAACGAAGCCCGTGGAAAGGCGCGTCTTGGCGCGCAGGGGTTGGGCGGGTGAGAAGGGGCCTTTTTCAATATCCTGATATGTTTACAGGCATTGTCGAAGAACTAGGCGCCATCATCTCAATCGGCAAGACCCTCGCCGGAACGAGGATGGTAATTTTAGCCTCAGCCGTGATGGGCGACCTCAAAATCGGGGACAGTGTCAGCGTCAACGGCACCTGCCTGACCGTGGTGAACAAGACTGAGCAGAACTTTTCCGTGGAGGTCTCTCCAGAAACCTTGTCCGTGACCACCCTCGGGCAGCTCACTGCCGGGGCACCGCTGAATCTGGAACGGGCGATGAAGCTCAACGAACGGCTCGGCGGGCATCTCGTGGCCGGCCATGTAGACGGCATCGGCACAGTTCGCAGCCGCCAACAGGATGGGAACGCCATCCTGTTCACGATTGAAGCTCCATCGGAGATTCTACGCCACTGTATCGTGAAAGGGTCCGTCACCGTCGACGGCATCAGTCTGACGATCAACCAGGTGACAGATCGTGGGTTTTCAGTCTCGATAATTCCGCACACGGCGAAGGTTACGACCCTGGGGCTCAAGCAGGCCGGCGATCAGGTCAATCTTGAATCGGACCTTATCGGGAAATATGTCGAACGATTGCTGCAGGAACGGGGACAGCTTCCTGCCAAACCGACCCCTGTCATAGACAAGGACTTTCTCCAAAAGCGCGGCCTCCTATAACAGGATGTCCCAAAAGTCCGTCAGCTTCGTTCTCGGCTCGTCGAAATCCTCAACGTACCCCAGAGGGTACGTCTCCGGTTTCGACTCGCCTGCGGCCTTGCTGAACGAACTTTTTGAACATCCTGCGGCAAATGGTTTTTCGCAGTTGCTACCAGGATAGCCGAGCAAGACTTGCGAGATGGGCGAGACGGGAGAGGCGGGAGAGGGTTGGTCTGGTTCATCTGGTCTGTCTGGTTCAACCAAACAGACGAGATAGATCAGGTAAACAAGAGAAACCAGCCGGTCCCGCGCCGCACGGTTTGTAGCACATTCGATGGCGGCCTTGATCTTTCTCGATGCCCGCGCTACTCTTTGACGTATGAACTGGAAGGACCGCATTACCATCGATCCGGAGAAGCGTGGCGGTAAGCCGTGCATTCGCGGCTTCCGCATGACTGTCTACGACGTATTGGAATATCTTGCCTCCGGCATGAGCGAAGAGGAGATTCTCAGAGATTTCCCCGACCTCACTTCTGAAGACATTCGAGCCTGTCTTGCCTTTGCCGCAGATCGGGAACGGAAACTCGTGTCGATCCCACCGTCGTGAAGCTGCTCTTCGGTCAGAATCTTTCCCATCGACTCATTCGAGCTTTACAACAAGAATATCCTGACTCTCGACATGTTCGGGATGTGGGTTTACGGGATGCCGTCGACGCTGTCGTCTGGCAGCATGCTGCTCAACATGGCTTTGCATTGTGACGAAGGACGCCGATTTTCATCAGCGCAGCTTTCTCTATGGCCATCCTCCAAAAGTGATTTGGGTTCGGATTGGCAATGGGTCGACGGCCATGGTTGAAGCGTTGCTTCGCCGACGCATTGTAGAAGTTGCGGCATTCTCTTCCGATCCAGAGAGCGCTTTTCTAATTCTCGATTAGCAGGATGCTCCCAAAGTCCGCCAGCCTGGCTGGTTCATTTGGTCTGTCCAGTCTATCTGGTTCATCTGGTCTATCTGGTTTGTTTTGTTGCTTGACCCAGAGAAACCAAACAACCAAATAAACGAGACAGACCAAACAGACGAGACAGACCGGGCTTGTTCAAGAAATGCGCACTGACGAAATTCTGTTGAGCTGGAGATGTTCAGGATGGCACATAAGCCTGCTTCGTCTAAACGGCTCACCGTGGATCGGCTGCTCTCAAAGCTTGGCATTGCCTCTCGCGGCACAAGTCAGGAATGGGTCCGTGCTGGACGAGTGAGCATCAATAGTCGAGTCGTACGCGATCCGGCCACGTGGGTCTTGTGGCCGAAAGACTCCGTCTCGGTTGATGACCAACCGATTCAAGACTCGGTGAAACGATTTTTCCTCTTTCATAAACCCAAAGGGGTCATCACGACGCACAGTGACGAAAAGGGCCGTAAGACGATCTTCGATCTGTTGTCGCCCGATCTTGGATATTTGCATGCAGTCGGGAGGCTCGATCAGGCGACCAGTGGTCTCCTCTTGCTCACCAATGATTCTGCACTGTCGAGCTATCTCACCGATCCGGCGCATAAAGTGATGAGGACTTATCTGGTCTCTGTGCGGGGAGAGATTGCGGAGGCCCAGGTCTTAGAGGCCGTAGCCGGGGTGATTGAGGGGGGCGAGCGTCTTCAGTGCCACACCGTGAAGATTCAGAAGAGTTCCGGACGTGAATCACATCTGGAAGTGGTGCTGACCCAGGGCAAGAACCGTGAGGTCAGAAGACTGTTTAAATCGTTAGGGCATGAAGTGACCAGGCTCAGGCGCATTCAATACGGTCCCTTCAAACTGGAAGATCTCTCATCCGGCGCATGGCGCGAGATCCCGATTGAGGATGTGAAGAAGGCGCTCCGGCTGTCCTAACTCGTCGTTCGTCTGCCTGGTTTCTTTGGTTCATCTGGTTTGTGTCGTCCATTGAATCAAAGAGACGAAAGGCGAGCGGGCGAAAGTTTGCTGAAATGGAGTTCTCGTTCAGTCCAACCGGAGAAATCCAGAAAAGAAAATTTTACTCGCCGCACAAACTCTGCTATACCACACACACACCGACTAACATTTTGACATCGAAGGGGGGTGGAGTTCTCATGGCAGCGAAGAAAGCAGCAGCAAAGAAGCCCGCGAAGAAGGCGGCGAAGAAGAAATAGTCGTCGCACATGAGGAGGCGACGGTCACGTCGCCTCCTCACCTTCCCTCTTTCTCAATCTCCCTCAGACCCAAACCGCATCTCACACGTGGCTCACCGCCAAGATATTCTCACGCAGAATTTTTTACAGGCTCAGTCACCCGATAAAAAATATCGCGTGGTAGAGGTTGTACTCCTGACCAGACCTTCATAGGTGTGGGGAGGCGATTGTGTCTGAATGTGATCGGAGAAGAAGGCTCTCGGCAGATTGAGGTTACAAAAACAAGGAGTCAGAGAGACAAAAAAATGGGGAGATGATGGCCACATCATCTCCCCATTTCTTCTGCGCCAGGGGAGAGCCCATAGCGTGAAGAAATCAGCGTGTGAATCTTAGCATGAACATACCCGTGAAAGGATGACTAATATTTCAACGTAATCAATGGCTTGCTGATATGCCCTGTCAGGATGCTTAGGCGAGCAGGGATAATGAAAAGGGTCTAGCAAGACAAACTATGGGATCTTCGCGTGAGGTACAGCACGATAAAAAGGATGGGAAGGGCTGCCTGATCGTCCTCCTGCTCACGGAACGCGCACGATAGGAATGTGCTCGTTCGACGCGCGCATTCGAGGATCGATCAGGCGGCCCTTTAAAATGAAGTAGGGAATTGAGAGGATGGCGCAGTGGAAGATCAATCAGCCCCCATCCCTGAAGAGAGAACGAGCAGGCTTGGAGGGAGGATGTGAGGGCAGACTAGACGGTCTCCTGTGCTCGTGCGAAGCCACCCACCCTGTAACTTTATGTGAGCGATGGTGACGGTTTCTTTGGGGGTGAGTTGGCCGGCTGCCTGCGAAGCCCGATGCGCAGTAGTTCTTGCAACAACTCTTGATAGGTATAGCCGGCTTTCTCTGCCGAATCCGCAAAATCTTCGTCGTGTGCGATTTGGGGATTCGGATTGGCTTCCAGCACGTACACCTGCCCCGCTGCGTCCATGCGCACATCGATGCGGGCATAGCCGCTCAGGCCGAGGGCGCGATAGACCCGCTTCGCGAGATGTTGAATCTCCTCGGCTTTCCCTTCAGGAAGATTCCCGGCTTCCTCTGAACGAATCCCATACTTGGTTTGATACGTGCGATTCCATTTGACTCGTTCTGTCGCAATCCGGCGGGCGTCCTCCGGCAGCTTGTCCATCATCAACTCCCACACCGGCAAGGCGCGGACATGCCCATTGCCCATTACTCCGACATAGAATTCGCGCCCTTCGATGTACTGCTCGATGAGGGCGCCGGTCCCCACACTCGCATGGATGAATTCGACTCGCTCCTTAAGTTTGTCGTCATCCTGGACAATGGAGGCCTGCGAGATCCCGCGCGATGCTTCTTCGGTCACCGATTTGACGATGAGGGGGAAGGGCAGCCACTTCGGCCGCTTGACCCTCCGCCCCTGGGGCACCACCATGAAATCCGGGAACGGGATGCGATGGAACGAGAACAGCTTCTTGGAGAGGACTTTGTCGCGCGCCAGCATCAACCCTCGCGGGTTACAGCCGGTATAGGGCACGTGCAGCAGTTCCAGATACGACACGACGTTCTGATCGTACACCGCCACTCCATCGAACTCTTCGAGCAGATTGAAGGCAATATGCGGCTTCCAATCTTCCATGGCAGACCGAAGTACACCGAGATCGCTCTTGACCCCCAACGGCTTCACGTCATGCCCGAGCGTGCGGAGCGTGGTGACGACATCGTATTCCGTCTTCCAGTCGGCGCTGGTCACGTCCTGTTCGGTGAGGGGCGCATCCGGCGGCACCAGATCCTCATGCATCAAGACGAGGATGCGGAGCCGTTTCATAGCGCCACCTGATGCCGCCCGCTGCGCAAGTAGGTCATCGTGTGGACGGTGAGTAGAATCGTGAAATCCAACTTGGCCTGCTCTTCCGCAAGCGGCAAGTGCAAGTGGAGCTGACGGCAGCGCTGAATCATGTCCTCCAGGACCTGATCGATCGTATATTGATATTCACCGGTCCAGGCTGCGACCTTGCGGCGCACCTCTTTGCGGAAGCGGTTCAAGAAGGTGGCAGCGCTCAGGTGCGCGGCATGGGCCGGGGCATCGGAAAACAGGCGCTTCAAGTCCGGATCGTAAAAAGACGGTCGTTCAATGCCATAGTGCTTGCGTTTGCGCTCATAGTGCTCGCGCAGGGTTTTCTTCAGCTCGGGCAGCGGATCGACCTCCTCCTGCGTGACCACCTTGGGCGGAACCGCTGCCAGCCCCGCCATCAGCCCCTCGACATACTGCAGCTTCTTGAGCACCGGCCAGCCCTTGTAGCGGTCGGCCCAGGTCGAATCGGGCGTGAGCCAGACCGCGAAGGTCTCGGCAAAGTCTTCATCCGGATGGCTTTGCGCATACCACACATCGAGGTGTCGCACGAAGCTTCGACTATAGGGCCGGGGGCGGTAATATTTGGGATAGGGCTCAGATGAGCGCCCAAAGATCTGTTGCCGACCGCGGAGCCGGCGGAGGCGATAGGCATTTTCGATGGCATGGCCGGCCTCATGCCGCAAGATGCGCATGCACCAGTCCGGGGTCCCGCCTTCAACTTCGAGCATCTGGTCCAGTTCCAGTTTCGCGAGGCGCGGATGGGCCAGATAAAACGGCACGGCAATCCCCGGCACCCCATCCGGCGAAAACCATTCGTTGGACAGCCAACAGTGGGGACGGAAGAGGAGCTGGCGGGCGTCGAGTTCGGCGTAGAGTTGCTGGATCTGAGCGGACAGGAAGGCCCCGTCGAGAGTGAGGCCGAGTTGGCTCATCGGGAGGTTCAAGAGCTGCTCGTTGGACCACGAAGCCCACTCCGGCTCGTGATCATGGCTGTCAGACGCGGTCATTTCCAGTCTCCGTCATCGTGGCATCAATGCATGAACCAACGTGGTATGTCGCGTCGCATGGCACGGGGAAGCGACGAAATGGGCGAATCGAGAAGGGCATAGGAACCTCGCAAGGTCATCCATTCTAGGAGGAGGACTGAGGAAACCGCAAGGTGGAGAGGAAGGGATGGAGCCTGATGATCTTCTTTGCTCGCGCAACGCGCGGCCTGAGAAGGCCCTCGTTGGACGCGCGCAGTAGAAGATCAATCAGCCCCCATCCCTAGAGAGAGAACAAACAAGCTTGGAGAGGGAACGCGAGGGAACTGGCTAGTCTCTGTGCTCGCAGAGCCCCCACGATAAAGCGGTGGTCGCTCGATGCGCGCAGTGGAGACTAGGCCAGCCCCCTCGCTGAAACGGGTTAAAGACATGCATTTGCCGGCCGCACGTAGACCAACATGGGTGCCCTTCCCAGAGAAGGGCAAGCAAGCGAGCAAAGGCGACGCCAAGCACAGTCCATGTTATACTGGCCGCATGCTGAAACGTTCCCTGACCAGGACCAATCCCTACCTCCTTGACCCTGCCAAACGCCGGGCGATGTTTCAGATGACCGTCTCCACTTCCACAGACATTGAAGGCGTCAAACTCACCCCATCCGACTTGCTTGCTGAAACGAGAACTCGTCGCCGCATTACTTCCCGTGAATCTGCAAAGTCCTCTCGATCACCGCGATAAATAGTTTCGTCATCGGTTCGTAATTGCGGTCCAGGCCAGCGCGCACTGCGGCAAAATACTCCTGCCGCTTTCGACCTGAAAGTTTGTCAAAGTACAGAGCCGGCAACCCCGCTTGCAATCCCATCAGCACAGCCAGGATTCTCGCAACTCGGCCATTGCCCTCACGGAAGGGATGGATCAGCACCGACTCGGCGTCTTTTCGACCCTCAACCTCAACCTAAGCCTTGGCCTTCCGAACCACATGGCAGTGATGGATAAAAACGAAAGTTCGGTCGAGGTACATTTAGCGAAGAACTGATAATATAACTTCAAGGGTTTTGCCGGCGTACTACATTGAGAACGGAATTTGTGGTTTACTGAATGGCAGGGAGCCTGCTCCCGCACCATAGACTAAGGAGGTGCCGTATGGATCTATTTGATAAGTCTAGACGGGAAATGGAGGCCGAAGTCAAGAAATCGTTCAAGTGGGTCGTGTTAACCGCCATCTTTGGGCTCGCGGTAGTGACGCTTTATGTCATGGTCACGTGAGCGCGGCCAGGAAATGGATGTGTGGCAGAAATAAAACGGGGGAGGCTACAGCGGTTCCTCAAACTGGAGCGGGGCGTGCTTTCGATCTTTCGGCAGCGTGAATTTGAAATGCCAATCCTGTTGCCCGCCTTCCGGTGTGGCGTGGAACCAACCTTCTGCGCCGAGATGCTCGCCTGATTTGGACTTGCCTTCCGGGTAGAACTTGAACTGCAAACGTCCCTGTCGATTCCCTTTCACATCATCCGGATCAAGCTTTCCCATGATCTCGATGTGGTCTTCAAGTTGATCGAAGGCTTGATTGAGTAGCGAACGGAGCAGCCCCGTGGACAACCCTTGTTGGAAGGGCGCCTCCGGGTTGAACGGTTCAACCTCAGCCGCCCACACCGGAGCAGCCATAAACATCAGAAAGAATCCAAATACAATAGCGCGTATCATGGTGATTACTCTATTACCCGAACCCCGCGCCGTCAAGAGTTGGGATTGGAAGGACACCCACATTGGTCCTGTGCTCCCGGAACGCGCGCTCTGAGAAGGGCCTCGTTCGACGGCCGCACCTAGACCAACATGGGTGCCCTTCCAAGAGAGGGAAAGCAAGCTAGCTTGGAAGGATCATTGACGCGCGCAGTGAAGGACAGTCTGGCGACTCCTCTGGGCGAGAAGGTGTGATGGTGCAGAGAAGAAAACAGGAGGCCCTCGCCTGGGATAATGGCACGTCTCGGGAGATCGATTGCGAAGCAATCGGAGGGTGGGGTGGGTGAAAAATGTCTGCCAGTGGGTGGGCGGGTGAGAAAGTTGCGCGCAGTGGAAGATCAATCAGCCCCCATCCCTGAGAGATAACGAGCGAGCTTGGAGGGAGGATGTGAGGGCAGACTAGATGGTCTCCTGTGCTCGTGCAACGCGCGGTCTGGGAAGACCCTCGCTCGGGCTAATGGCACGTCTCGACGTGCTAGTGGGTAGGCGGGTGAGAAAGCCACGCGCAGTGGGAGACTATCTAGCCCGCCCTCAAGGGGGCAAGTAGAAGTGCGGTGGTCGCTCGATGAGGGAAGTGGGGAGAGCGGGCGTGTCACTCAGGAAGATAGCGATGGACCGTGCGGCGAGAAAAGACTCCCGACCCCTTTGATTTTGCGACCCCTTTGATTTTGTCCCGTGCCCAAACGAATTTGTACTCTTGGCTGTGCTTGTCGATTAATGAACGAGGGATTTCGCAATTCTTGAAAAATGCTGCCATTCGATCTTTGTAATGAAAGCAGCGTCCAAAACATTGAATTATTCCTTCTATGATTTCGTATGGCAGGGGCGTCACTCTAAAGCTCCCCTTTGAAGGCTTTGTCGAGGATGGAAGGCAAGAGCGCGGCGAGTTCGGCGGCGGTCTCGAACTGCAATTTCTTCAACTCGTCCACTTTGGCTTGCAGGCCATCGAGGTAGGCGACGATACGGCGTTGTTCGGAGAGATGGACAAGCGGAATGTTTGCGTCTCGAATTACTCCGAGCCCTAAAGTTGGAACACCCACATTCGGGTTCATCGTTCCGGTTAATTCCTCAAGAAAAAAAGGACTTCTAGCGAAGTGCAAAAGATATCGAGGCTCTATTCTCGCCCGATCTGGCTTCATCACACAGAGCGTATGTGTCATGGCGAGTCGTTTTGCATCGGGGTGCAAGCGCGCATAGCCAACCTTCCCTTTTCTGGAAAAAACAACATCACCACCACAGACCTTATATCGCCCAAGTGTGGCTTCGTAAAATGCCTCTGGCACTTGCCGTGATCGTGTTGGATCGATGCCATCATCACCAACAAACTCGGATGACGAAATAATCGGAATACCTTTTGGTACATAAACCGGGTAGCGATGCGACGGATTTGGATCGATTACCTCGCAAACCTCACCGACACTGCTGAGTGGGCGGAGCGAAGAGAAAAGCGCGAGTGATGTTGCACCGAGATGCGCCTCAGCTTCTCCTGCAGCATGCCGTCGAAGTTCTCGTGCTTCTTCGATCTTGGCGGACAAAGTTTCGATCCGTGCCACGATCCGCTGCTGCTCCGGAAGCGAAGGGAGGGGAATCGGTATTGGAAGCAATCGCTTTGACTTCAGTTCAGTTTTGACACCTCCCGGTACATACTCCAAGAGCAGACCTCTAAACGTGCGGCTTCGCAAAAGCCACCAGAGGAACGAAATGTCAATCCTCTCCTTCTGGGGAATATAAGCGCCATAGTGAATCGTGGCTGCAATCGATCGAGTATTCTCCTCACCATAAATCGCAATAGCACCCTTGGCAGCATTGATACCAGAAACCACAAAGTCACCTGGCCGGATGAGTATCATGCCAGTCTTGGTCTGTCCTTCAGCACGGAGTTGAATGCGACCATCATCAAAGCCTATTTTGGCAATGATAGGGATCTCGCCACTCGCCAGAGCATAGTCTGGTGGGACTTCTTGACGTTCTGTGAGGATGTTGCCCAACGGCACCAGCGACCACTTGCTCATAGGCCTTCTCCCAGTAACTTCTGAATCTCGCTCATGATCTCAGCGATGCGTTGTTCTTTTTTTAGAATATCGTCGGCGAGTTGTTCCGGAGGCAAGTGCTCGAAGTCGACTTTGCCGCGAGGATTCTTGATGTCGAGGTTGCAGCCGTTCTTGAGAATGTCAGCGGCGGGGACTTTCCAGGCGCAGTCGTTCTCTTTGCGCTTGTGCCACCAGGCGATACAGTCGGCGAATTCTTCAAATTGAATCGGCTGAGTCTTGGTGTAGTTCTTCCGGCCTTCGGGGAGCGGTTGCTCGTAGTACCAAACATCTTTGGTAGGGCCAGAGCGGTCAAAGAAGAGAAGATTCGTCGGAATGCCTGTGTAAGGTGCGAAGACGCCGTTGGGCAGACGGACAATCGTGTGAAGGTTGAAGTCCTTCAAGAGTTCTTCCTTGATGCGAGCACAGACGCCGTCGCCGAATAGGGTGCCATTGGGAACAACGACACCGGCTCGGCCTCCCCGTGAGATCTGAGATTTGAGATCGCGCATTTCAGAATGCGCGCCAGGGCGCCGGAGCTTGCGCATGATCAGCTGGAGGAAAAGTAAGGCGGTTTCGGAAGTCTGCTTATCCTCCGGAAAGTTGGAGCGGATGCCGCGCTCTTCTTCGCCACCGAATGGCGGATTGGTCAGGATGATATCGACACGATCGCGGTCGCCAATCTCTTTTAACGCTACGCGCAGGCTGTTGAGCGGATCGATCCTGGGCGTTTCCAAACCATGCAAGAGGAGGTTCATTTGCGCCAGCAGATAGGGAAGCGATTTCGCCTCCCCGCCCAAGAGGCTTTCGGATTGGAGGACGGCATAATGCTCGGCTCGCTTGCATTGCTTTCGCAGATGCTCGAATGATTCGACCAAGAAGCCGCCGGTGCCGCAGGCGGGATCGAGGAGGGTCTCCCCTAACCTGGGATCGGTGACGGCAACCATGAAGCGGACGACGGCGCGCGGGGTGTAGAACTCGCCGGAATCCCCGGCGGCGTCGCGCATTTCCTTGAGCATGGACTCGTAGAGATGGCCGAGGGTGTGGATTTCGCCGGAGGATGTGAAGTGAATACCGTGGACTTTGTTGACCACATCGCGCAGGAGGTAGCCGTTGATCATGCGGTTGACTGTGCCTTTGAAAACAGTGGCGATTACGTCGCGGCGATCGCCGCCGTTGGCGCCTTGCAAGCTGCGGAGGTAGGCGAATAGACCGGGGCCTTTCTTGCCGTCGGGACCGCGCGCTTCTTCGTTGTTCACGAAGGCTATCAATTCGTCGCCGGTGATGCCGTCTGGCTTCGCGGCCCAGTCACGCCAGCGATAGGGCGGTTCGATGGTGTGACGGAAGCGTTTGCCTGCGAGCTTGGCGTCGGTTTCTCGGATTTGTTCCAGATCGTCCAGGAACTTCAGGAACATGATCCAAGTGAGCATGGGTAGGCGGTCGAGATCGCCATTCAGCCCCTTATCCTTGCGCATGATGTCGCGCGCAGACTTAATGAGGCTGCCGAGTTGCTGGGCGGTGGTGAGCGGTACGGTTGAGTGTGTTTTCTTGGCCATGTTCCTTAATCTCAGATCACAGATTTCAGATTACATATTGCAGATAGCAGATGGAGCCAGCTGCCGAGTTGCTGGGGGGTCCACACTGAGGCTGCTGATTGTTTTGCTTCAGCCATAATCCCCAATTTCAGAGAGCGACCATACGATCTCAAAACTCAGATTTCAAATCGCAAATAACAATTTCAAATGTCGGATGCATCTTTGCCGGATTGGCGAATGCGGTCTAGTTCTTGGAGAAACGCGTCTTGGTCCTGCTTCACTGCCGTACGAGCGCGAGTGTTGTCGTTCAGGTGCCGTTGGCCGGTGATGTCGCCATTCTTGAGTTGCTCGATCCAGCCGTAGAGCTGCCGTGATGCCTGCTCAGCACGGGATTTCAGATCGCAGATCTCAGATTGCAGAGGAGAGAATTCGGAGACACGTTCGAGGAGACAATGCATGGACCGGACTTCACCGGCGGAGCCGCGGGCTATGTACAGAAACGCCAGGAGTTCGTTCGTGCTGCCGCGCTCGAAGCCTTCGGCGATGTTATTAGAGATGGAGAGCGTTGCGCGTTCTAGTTGATCGCGCAAGCCCGCGTGGCGGCGAAAGGCGTCGTGACTGGTGAAGGCGTAGGTTTTCATTGCTAGTTCAATGGCCGCTTGCCAAACGGGAAGATCTTCGAAGCGTTTGTACTTCATGGCGTCCCTTGGGGAAATTTCAAATCTCAGATTTCAAATGGCATATCTCAGATGTGAGATCTGAAATTTGAGATTTGAGATACTTTATGCAGCATAAAGTAAGGTCTGCAACTGCGTAACGGCCTGGCGCAACTGGTCCGGTCCACCGAACAGGCTGGCGATCTCCACGACATTCCCTCGCTCAGAGATCGGCGGGACATGCAGCACATCCGGCAAGATGAATTGCGCCGTTCCGTGTTCGGCATACTTCTCCAGGAGATCGTTGAGAATCGCCTTGGCTTCGGGACCATATTGGTCGAAGAAGTCTTTCTTTTCTTTCTTCAGTCGGTCTGCTCGCTCCCGCCTGGTTCGCAGGGGCGCATTAAACGCCAGATGACATAGGAGGTCAAAGGGGTCGGCATCCGGTTGATTGGCCGCCGTAGCCAGGCTGTCGAAATCAATTCCGCGCTCTTCTAGGCGCTGAATAATTTCAGACCGCTTCTCGGGATTCGCCCATTGCTCGCGCAGCTCCGGTGCGGAAGGATAGAGAGTGCGCACCTTGTCTGCCGTGTACTCTGTAAACCTGACCACGCGCAACTGCTTGCCGTCCGGATCGAGTTCATGGACAATATGCGCAACAATCTCCACCTGCCCACCATCAAAATAGAATTTGCGGCGCTCTCCTTCCGTGTCATCTGAGATCTGAAATGTGTCCTCCTTCTCCGCCATGACCGGCTGTTCCTCGACGATCTCATAGGTCTTCGGTACCGTTACGCCGGCTTCATCAACTTGCTCTTCAGTGATCAACACCGGATCGCCGTCGAAGTCCGGATCAGCAAATAGTCGTGTGGCAGAACCGGTATAGTCCAGAATGTTGAAGTACAATTTGTTGTAATCATCACGCACGCGCGTGCCTCGACCGATCATCTGCTTGAACTCGGTCATCGAGTTGACCACCCTTGCCAGCACGATGTTCTTGCACGTCGGCGCATCGACACCGGTGGTGAGGAGTTGAGAAGTGGTAAGGATCACCGGTGTGTCCTTTTCCAACTCTTGAAATCGTCCCAAATGCCCACGCCCGACATCTCCTTCATCCGACGTCACCCGACAGACGTAGTCAGCGTGTTGCTGGGTCACATCCGTATTGAGATTGTTCAGCGCTTGTCGCATGTCTGCGGCATGCTCCTGGTCCACACAAAACACGATGGTCTTGGCGAAGCGGTCTGTCTTCTTCATGAAATCCGTCAGATGCCGGGCAATCGCCTGCGTCCTCGCGCGGAGTGCGACAACGCGCTCAAAATCCTTGGTGTGATATTCGTCGTCTGGAATCGCACGGCCATAACGATCAAGATCCCCCTGGCTTGGGCGCCATCCGGCTGCGTCCCATGCACTGACCACTCGATGCACCCGATAGGGCGCTAAGAACCCGTCGTCTATGCCCTGCCGGAGACTGTAGGTGTAAATCGGGTTGCCGAAGTAGGAATAGGTGTCGCGATTGTCCTCTCGCAACGGCGTGGCTGTCATGCCGAGCTGATGGGCTGGTTCGAAGTAGTCCAGAATCTCCCGCCAATTGCTCTCATCCCTTGCGCTTCCCCGATGGCACTCGTCCACGATGATCAGATCGAAGAAATCACGCGCATATTCTTTATACAGGCCTGGGCGATGCTCATCCTTGGCTATCGCCTGATAAATCGCGAAGTACATCTCGCGGCCTTTGTTGACTTCCCCGTTTTCGATTTTCCAGCGTGCATCGCCAAACGGGGTAAAGATCTTGTCCTTGGGATCATCGATCAAAATATTCCGGTCGGCCAAATAAAGAATTTTCGGACGGCGGTATTCGCCGGGCCTATTCCAACGCGCTTGCCACAGCTTCCAACAAATCTGAAACGCAACTACCGTCTTCCCAGTCCCTGTCGCCATTGTCAGGAGAATGCGACGCTTGCCTTGCAAGATCGATTGCACGGTTCGATTGATGGCAATGTCTTGGTAGTAGCGCGGGCTCTTTCCTGAGAGATGGTTGTAGGGTGTGAGCAGCCGTTCGGCTGCCGTATCGTCCTTGAGCTTCTCGCCTACGCGGAGTCGCTGCCAGAGTTCGTCAGGAGTCGGAAAGCTTTCAAGCTCCCGTTCCTTACCCGTGAGAAAGTCGAACTCCACAATGCCATGCCCATTGGTCGCATAGGCGAATTTCAGCCCGAGGACTTCGGCATAGACCTTCGCCTGTTGCATCCCATCGCTTGGTGATTTGTATGCGGCTTTGGCTTCAACGACGGCTATCACGAAGTCGCGGGTGTAGCGCAAGAGATAGTCTGCTCGTTTCTGAGGTCGACGCCGGACTTTCTCGCCGATTAAGACGATCCGACCATCTGTAAATGTTTTCTGTTCGGTAAAGGAGCGTGGGTCGTTATCCCAGCCTGCTGCTATGAGCTTCGGGAGGACATATTTCCGGCAAGTATCGGCTTCGTTGATCATGCCTTAACCACTGATTGTAGGGCTAGAATTTCGCCGAAGAATAACCCTTTCCCCACGAGAAATCACCCCGCCCCATCAGGGAAGTTCTGAGTTATGGGTTCTGAGTTGTCTGGTCCAGTGCTGAGATGTAGGAGAAGGGCTGAGGGGGTCTGTCTGGTCTGTGCGGTGGAGAGCGACTGGCGGGACTTGGGGAATGGTCTATCTGGTTTATTTCGTTTGTTTAGTTTCTTTGGTTTGTTTCGTTCGTCCGATCGGTGAACCAGATGAACCAAACAAACCAGATAGACCAGATGAACGAGAGTGACGAGCGGGACTGGCGGGAAACGCGCGAAACGGGTCTATCTGGTTGGGTTTCCAGTCCGGCCAACAAGACAAACGAAATAAACGAGATAAACCAAATAGACCAGATGAACCAGATCGACGAGACCTGATGGGCTTCCCCTCAAGCCTTGAATCCAATGCGGCGGGATTTCGAGGGAGGCGGTTCCATGAGCTGGCGGATGGCGTCGAAGAGGGATTGGATATGGCTATCGTGTGATCCAACTTGTTGCTCAAGCTCGCCTAATTTCTGTGCCAATGCTCTGTGCGTCCCCAACATTTCTCGCAATTCCACAAATGCTCTGACTACATAAATACTCATCTCAATCGCCCGTTTTGAATTGAGGACGCTTGCCACCATCACTGCACCGTGTTCGGTAAAGGCGAATGGCTGAACCGTCGAGAATTTCAGTTTGCGGAGGTGGTCACAGTTTGTGACCACCTCCAACTTCTCTTGATTAGTCAGGCGAAATATGAAGTCCTTGGGAAAACGATCGTTGTTCCGCTTCACGGCCTGGTTCAACACCTTCGTTGACACGCCATACAGTTCAGCCAAGTCAGCATCCACTATGACCTTATGACCACGGATCACAAGGATTGTTTTCTTGATTCGATCGCGCGGTACCGGTGCGCTCATACTCCCTCCTCGTGAGATACGCCGGTCCATGAGGTTGCACGGAGATACCGTTTTCATTCCTGAAAATCAAGCGGTGTGACTGGGAAATGGTTGTATTATTAATTAGTTAGAGAGTGATGAGAGCTGAAGATTGAAGAGAGATAACGGCGAGACGAGCGCGATGGGCGGGAAACGCGCGACGGAGGCCTGGTCTGTGTGGGGGAGGAGGAGAAGAGCGCGAAGATCGAGACTGGCGCGACGTGGGACTGGTTTATCTTGTCTGTCTTGTTGGTCGGATCGGAAACTCCAACCAGAGGAACCAGACAAACCAAATGAACCAGATAGACGAGATCTCGTTACACTTTGGGAATGCGCAATGTTTTGCTGACCATCAAGGTTCCGGATAGGACGAACAGCAAGGATAACGGGTGCAGGTCGGCAGGCCCGAGAGTCCATGCGCCCCAATACAGATTCTCGCCCAGTCGGCCCTGCCAGCCGGCAAAGGCGAGCACGCCGGTCAAGAGCATGGTCGTGGGAATGGGGGTGCCTTCGAAGTAGGCCACCTTGTCTCCGCCCTCCGAGAGGCTCTCGGCGGTCACGTTGTACCGGGCCAGTCGACTGACTCCGCAGCAGACAAAATATATCAGCGCAATCCAGTCCCACCCGCCTCTCATGCCTGCGGCGAATCCGAGTGCCGCCGGAGCGACTCCGAACGAGATGAGGTCCGCCAGCGAATCCAACTCGCGCCCGAGCGCCGAATGCTTGCGCCGCCATCGGGCGACACGGCCATCGAGCCAGTCGAAGAGCAGCGCCGCCGGCGTGAAGGCCGTAGCGGCGAAGAAATGGGCCGGCGACTGGCTACCCATGTAGAGCATGCTGAACAACACGACCCCGAGCCCGCTCGCGGCGTTGGCCAGCGTCAGAAAGTCGGCCAAGTGAAACTCGCGGATCATCGAGAAGTGTTTGGGAGGAGTGGGGGCCACGATTGGAAAATCTACGCGGGATGGCTAGGAATGTCTAGAACCTGGTTGGTCTGGTTTCTTTGGTTTGTTTTGTTTGTTTGGTTCATCTGGTTCACCGATCGGACGAACGAAACAAACCAAAGAAACCAAAGAAACCAAATGAACGAGAGCGACAAACGAAGGCGGGTGAAGCGAAGATCGGCTACCTGGTAACGGGAGGGCCTGCAGACTCGATGGCGGCGAGGATCTTGGCACGGGATTCGGCATCGAATTCGTGTCCGTAGAAGCGGAGGAAGAAGCCTTTGCGGACAGCTTCAGGGGTGGCCTGTGGGTTTTGCTCCCGTATAGAGGCTTCGACGAAAGCACGCGCTGTCTCGCGCATCGCGCACCCCATCTTGAGTCGTTCTTCTCCGGATCGCTGCATGAGCATGTCTCCATAGCGGGCATCGACTTCTGGCGTTGTATCCTTCATTTGCGGTCCCAAATGCGCGCGAGCCCTCTGGTTTTCCCTACTTCGCTCTTAGGGGAGCAGCCAGACTGTCCTTCACTGCGCGCATCGGACGAGCACCGTTTTATCGTGCGCGTTCTGCGAGCACAAAGGATGGTCTGGCTGCTCCCCTTCCTTCTATTGGATGCCGGCCTGGCGCTGCAGCCACCGCACATACTTCACGATCTGATCGACGTCGTCCGGTTTCACGGCATCGATTTTCGGCATGTTGCCGAATTGCCAGTGGTGCGCATTGACGCCGTTGGCTGCAGCCCGTTGGAAGGCCTGATCCCCGTGATGGTTCGGCTCGTAGACCTTATGCACTAATGGAGGTCCGTGGTCGGTTCCTGCCGCTTGTTTCCCATGACAGGCTGAACAGTTCGCGTTGAATGTGGTTTCGCCCGTTTGGAATTCGGTAGGCACAGGGCCGCTTGCGGTCGCTTGTGGGGGTTGTGTGGGCTGTGTGGAATCGCAGGCTGCAAGGAAGACTAGGCCTAGCAAACACACTCCGATCTGAAATCTTTTCTTCATCGTGATTTTCATGGAATTAGAACCTCTGACCTTGTTCATTTGGTCTATTCGGTCTGTCTGGTTTGTTTGGTTGAATTAGACTAATCAGACGGACCATACGGATGCGCACCTCTACAGGATGTTCAAACAGGATGGTCAGCAAGGCCGCAGCGAGTGAAGACCGGAGGCGTACCCTCTGGGGTACGTTGAGGATCTGAACGATGCGAGAACGAAGCTGGCCGCCTGTTTCAACATCCTGAGGTTATCGCATATGCGATGGGATCTACAACCCCAGCCTTCGCAAATCCCTCCCGCCGGATCACGCAACTATCGCATCGCCCACAAGCCAGATCTCCTGCCGGATCGTAACAACTATGGGTCAAATGAAATGGGACATGGAGTTCGATCCCTTGCCGAATGATGTCCGCTTTCGACAGCATCAGTAGGGGGGCTTTGACATGGAGCGGGTTCCCTTCCCTGCCGGCTTTCGTGCCTTCCTTCACCGCCGCTTCAAATGCGTGAATGAATTCAGGCCGGCAGTCTGGATAGCCGGAATAGTCGAGCACGTTCGCGCCAAAGTAGATGAACGATGCTCCTACGACTTCTGCATGCGCTGCGGCAAGGGAGAGAAAGATGAGATTCCGCCCCGGCACATAGGTGACAGGGATGGTCCGGCTACGCTCTTTGCCCTCTCGGCCCTTGGGTACAGCCGTCGGGCCAGTGAGGGCTGATCCGCCGATGGCGCGAAGATCCAGATTCATCACCAGATGATTCGCCACGTTCAAGGCGGCTGCGACCTGCCGTGCCCGCTCCACCTCCACGGCATGACGCTGTCCGTAGGCCATGGTGAGGAAGAAGAGTTCGCACCCATCTTGCTTAGCGATGGCTGCCGTGACAGTGGAATCCAGCCCTCCGCTCGCTAAGACAACTGCTCGATTCCCTGTCGGTGTCATCGATCCCACTCCCGCATGTGGCACAGAATACCAAATGAACGAGACAGACCAGGCAAACCAAATAGACTAAACAGACCAGGATGACGGGATGCGGACCATGTGAGGCGGGGATAAGGCCGATTGCGAGGAGAAACAACTAGTGTAGTGTCTCAGTAATCACTTTACAGTCCGTTCGTGGTGAGCTTGTCGAACCATGAATGGAAGTCATTGAGATGCTTCCCCCTTCGACAGGCTCAGGGTGAACGGTGAGTGTAAAGAAGCGTTGGAGGCACTACACTAGTCGCGATCTTCTTCTCGCTCAATTTTTTCCAGCAACTCTTCTTTCGACTGACATTCGACGCAGAGTTTCGCAAACGGAACTGCTTCTAATCGCCGCTCGCTGATCTCGACGCCACACTCTGCACAGATACCGTAGGTGCCTTCGTTGAGCCTCGTTAACGCTTCGTCGATCGCTTGCCGACGGCGATTGCGCATTTCCATCAAGGAGATGCCCAGCTCGCGATCGAGATCCATGAGAGCCTGATCGCCGACGTCTCGTGCAGACTCAAGGCGTCGTTGTTTGTCTTCGCTGAGTGATTGGCCTAGACTTTCTTCAATTTCCTTGATGATTTCCTGGCGCTTCCGCATCAACATCTGATGGAGAACTTGGCGGCGGTGTTCCCGGCCTTCGCGTTCTTTCGCTGACTCTTTGGGTCTGGCAGCCAGGGGAGAGACGGCCATGCTGATAGTTTTTTCAGGAACCACAACTGGAGTGCGCTTAGGTTTGCTCGCGGGTTTCTCGATCTTCGCCCGCATCTTGGCTTTCGCTGCCGGTTTCTTCTTGGCGGGGGTTTTCGTTGCCATGACGGATACTACTCCTAGGGTGAACGCCGAATAGCCGGAAAAAGTTCGGCATTCATAGCACGGCGCCATGATCTTTGACAAGGGGTTGTAGGGGAAGAACCTGGAGGCCCTAGGGATAGAGGATCGTCGAATGGATGGGGTAGCCGACCAGCTTTTCGCGGCCTTTCAGGCCTTGGAGTTCCACGAGAAAGTCGAGCCCGGCGATCTCGCCTCCTAACTGCCGAACCAGGGACACCGTTGCGGCTGCTGTGCCTCCTGTGGCCAGCAAATCATCCACGATCAGCACTCGCTCTCCTGCACTAATCGCATCGCGGTGGATGGCAAGGGAGTTGGAACCGTACTCGAGGCTGTATTTGACCTCATAACTGTCGGCGGGCAATTTGCCGGGCTTCCGGACTGGGACAAACCCGGCGTTCAACCGGTTGGCCAGCATCCCACCGAAAATGAATCCGCGCGATTCAATGCCGATGACTTTGGCGATCCGTTGTCCCTGATAGTAAGCGGTCAACTCATCGGCAATCGATAACAGGGCGCGGGCGTCTTTGAGCAGCGTGGTGATATCGTAGAAGAGAATACCGGGCTTGGGGAAGTCGGGAACCTCGCGAATGAGGGCGTGATAGTTGACGGGAGGCATCGGTCAGAGTAGGTCGGCTTGTGTCATGGTTTTGCGTTCAATGGTATGGCGCAAACGCGCCAAGGCGGCCATTTCAATCTGCCGGACCCGCTCACGGGTCAACCCCATCTCCCGGCCGATTTCTTCCAATGTCTTGGCCTCACTCCCATCGAGCCCAAACCGCGACATAATAACAGTTTGCTCCTTCTCAGGCAACTCCTGCACCCACTCCATCATCTCCGCCCGACGCATCACCCCCTCGGTCGTATCGGCAGGCGAGATACATGAAGGATCCTCGATCACATCGCGCAAGAATGTGTCGCCACCTTCATTGATCGGACTGTCCAATGAACAGGTCGTGCGGACCACTTGTTTGAGATCCAACACCTCTTCGTCCGTCGTTTTCATTCGTGACGCGACTTCAGACGCAGTGGGCTCTCGTCCGAGCTCCTGGACCAGCCGCTCCACTTTGCCGAGATAACGATTCAGCCGCTCCACCACATGCACCGGCAACCGCACGAGCTTTCCCTGATTGATAATCGCTCGTTCGATGTATTGCCTGATCCACCAGGACGCATAGGTGCTGAAGCGAAACCCGCGCTTGTAGTTGAATTTTTCGACGGCCTTGATCAGCCCAAGATTGCCCTCTTCGATGACATCGGAGAAGGGGAATCCGCGATGCATATATCGCTTACCGATACTGATCACCAGGCGGAGATTCGATTCGATCATCTGTTGGCGCGCCTGCTCATCTCCCGCCATGACCCGCTTGCCCAGCTGCTGCTCTTGCTTAAACGTCAGCAAGGTTGAGTGACGGATCTCGCGCAAGTAGCACTTGAGGGTATCTAATCCTTCGGAGCGGCGACTCGATGTGTCTTCGCCGGCGTGAGACTCATCCGTTCTCGACGACATGGCCGTATCCTCGTCGTCATGGTCGACGACGTGTCGGCGCGCTTCGCCCAGATCGTGCAACTCCTCACCTCCTCGTGCCATACGTTCCGTCGCTCCTAGCAGGGTGCTGAAAAAGTCCGCCAACAGAAGAAGACCGTTATTTGGTTTGTCTCGTTTGTTTGGTTAAACCAGACAGACCAGATGAACCAGATAAACAAAACAAACCAGATTGAGCATCCTGCAAACCGGTTCGCTCAATACCAGATTCGAAAGTCTGAAAATCGCTCTGTGGCCGGACTCCATTCCACTTCAACGGCTGCCACTCGCGATGCCGGAGGCCCAATCTTTAAGTCATCGATCAGAATCAGAATCTGGTCTTTGGGGCCTTCAACTTCTAGTTCGACTCGGCCATCATCGAGGTTCCTGACGCCTCCGCCGAGCCCTCGTTCCGATGCGACGCGAGTTGCATAGGCTCGATATCCGACTCCTTGGACTTTTCCCTTCACCAACAATTTTGCTCGAAGAGCTGGAGGCTCAATCGGTTTGGCCATAGACTTAGACATACTGTACGGTCTATCCAACGAACGGATACTCTCATACCTCCGCTGAGGCGTCACGCGTTTTGCGATTCCGCGCGTGGGACTTTCGCACAACAGTTCTGAAAAGCCAAATGGAAATGCTGGGGGGGGTGAATAAGCTTTGGAGCGAGCAAGCTCTGTTTGGTATTGAAAGGAAAGACACTGAAGGGTTTATCCTCCCGCATCAGACTCGATAAAACGAAAATGAGCGGGCGGCACGAGCAAGCTGGGATTAGAGAGTAACAATATCTGGAGGGATTTATCCCGTCGCCTCAATACAAGAATAGGCCCCGGGTCGAGCAAGCTCTGTTTGGTCGGGGCGAGAGGATTTGAACCTCCGACCCCTGCGTCCCGAACGCAGTGCGCTACCGGGCTGCGCTACGCCCCGACAAAATCAACAGAGCCACGAAGCGAGGGGGGATTGTCTTACATCAGAGGGTCGAAACGCAAGCTATGGGCATCGGCCACCGCTCGACAGGTAATCTTGCCGCCGGACAGGTTCACCCCTTTTGCCAGTCCCGCGTCTGCCCGCACGGCTTCTTCCACCCCCTGCGATGCCAGACGCAACAGATACGGAAGCGTGGCATTCGTCAGCGCGGCAGTCGACGTACGAGGAACAATCCCCGGCATATTGGACACACAATAATGGAGTACCCCGTCCACCACATAGACCGGGTCCGAATGGGTCGTGGGTTTCGTGGTCTCGAAACAACCGCCTTGATCGACCGCGACATCCACCACCACGGCCCCCGGCTTCATGCGCGCTACCAATTCACGTGAGACGAGCTTGGGCGCTTGAGCCCCAGGGACGAGGACTGCCCCGATCACAAGGTCTGCGGCCATCACTGATTCGTCAATTGCCGCTTGGGTGGAGGCACGCGTCACAATTCGACCACGATAGAGTTCATCGAGCGCCCGGAGCCGCTCAAGATCGAGATTGATTACCGTCACCTGCGCACCCATGCCGACAGCAATCCGAGTTGCCGCGCTTCCTACCACCCCTGCCCCCAGCACCACCACCTTTCCCGGTTCCACGCCAGGCACACCGGCCAAGAGAAGCCCGCGCCCTCCTTGTGTCTTTTCCAGATAGCGCGCGCCGATCTGGACAGACATTCTCCCTGCAATTTCGCTCATCGGCTTGAGCATCGGCAACGTGCCGTCCTTCGCCTCGATCGTCTCGTAGGCGATCGCCGTGATCCTGGTATCCAGGAGGGCCTTCGTGAGATCCGGCAAGGAAGCCAAATGCAAATAGGTAAACAGGATCTGGCCCGGATGGAAGAAACGGCATTCGGAAAGCAGCGGTTCCTTGACCTTCACGATGATAGTCGCTTGCTGAAACAGCTGCTCTTTTGATTCTGCCGTGGTAGCGCCGGCGTTCCGGTAGTCTCCATCCGAGTATCCACTACCGATTCCGGCCGATGGTTCGATCAAGACATCATGGCCGGCTTGACGTAACGCCCGTACCCCATCGGGAGTGACACTGACACGATACTCATGATCCTTAATTTCTTTTGGAACCCCGACGATCATGGCCTCTCCCTTCTGGCGCGATCCATTCTGGACTTTTCACGTGAGTTAAACACGATTATATACAATGGCTCTGGAAATGCACGAGATGACTCTCGAAGACATCACCACGATGTGGACAGTGCTTGCAGGCCTGGTGTAAGATTCGTCCGTTCGCCAGTGCATGATCGACCGAGGAGGCTCTTATGGATTCCGTAGTTGGATCTTGCAATGCCTGTGGCGCCACTGGCACTGCGCTCATGAAGTTATCACTGGGGAAGGACTTTTTCGGTCGGACCTACGACCGGCTGTCCCCCTCGACCGATCAAAGCCCTAAATGGTACTGCGACGGTTGCTCGATGCAGAAAAATCTCCAGCGAGATTTCCGAGACATCACTGCCGAGATCGATAAGCTGGAGGCTGGACAGACATCTCAACTGTCGACACCCGATGAGTTCCAGCGTGCCGCGTTGCGCCTGAGAGAAGTTGTCGCCCTGCTTGATGCAGCACAGCATCGCTCACCTCTACTTGCGAGCAGCGACGTCACACGTGTACTCGAACGGCTCAATACCGTTACCGTTCCAGCCTAAATTACAATCGATCATGTCTGGTTATAAACGCCACATCTTTGTCTGTACCAACCAGCGGAGCCCCGACGACCCCCGTGGGAGCTGTTCCAAGCTTGGCTCTGAGGCGCTCCATGCCCACTTCAAGCAGGAAGCGAAGCGGCTGGATTTGAAAGACGTCGTTCGCGCAAATAAGGCAGGGTGCCTCGATCATTGCGCTGAAGGGCCGAGTGTGGTGATCTATCCAGAAGGCGTGTGGTATCAAGTCAAATCCGAAGCCGATGTGACGGAAATCATGGAGCGCCATGTCATCAAGGGCGAGGTCGTGACCCGTCTCATCATGCCCGATCACCCGGCCCCTAAAACACTCCCTCCGCTCACATCGTAGCGTTGCACCACAAGGATCGAGATGGCAGTCGAAGAAAAGTGGAAAGCCAACCTGGAAAAGGTGGCCTTCATGAAGCAGTTTCCGGGGTTACTCGGGAACTGGGAAGTCTTGGAGGGTAAAACCATCAAGGCTGTCATTCCGCTCAAGGGGAAACAAGGGGCGGCTGTGCTGGTGTGCACCGATGGTAGTTTTACCATCGTGCCCGCGATGGCGCCGGAGCCCTACGAGTTGGGAGAGGCGTTGGTGGTAGCACGGACGCTCCTCGAACCTGCGCATCAGACGGCCTACGTGGAGTACGACCGACTGGTTAAAAAGGACAGGGACGCCCTCAAGTCGGCTAGGGTCGATAAGATTCTTGGAGCGATTCAGAATAATCTGGAGCAGCATCCGGAATTAAAAGATCGCTTGAAAGAACTTGTGAAGGAGTGGAAGTGAGTGACAGCCTCCCCGATAGAAACATGTTCGACATTTTTTCCCAGGGTCTCTTTGAAGGAGTCAAACCCATGATGGTCATTCGCGATCACCTTGTCCGCCATCCCGACCGCTGCACGCATCAAGCCATCTGTGTGCCGATCTGTCCGACCGGGGCTTGGCTTTCCACCCCCCCCTACAAGTTCGATGCTTCCCGCTGCCTGGAAAGCTGCCGTCTCTGCCTTGATGCCTGTCCCTCGCAGGCGATCTACGGGGTGTTCAAAAAGGGGGAGAAGATGCTGGAGCCGCAAAAAAAGTAACGTCTGGCGAGAAGAGTTCGAGGCTCCCGCGCCTCCGGAGCGGCTGAGGCAGTGAGGAGGAGCGGAAGCCTTCGGAAATTCCCTCGCGGACTCGGTCAGTTTCCGCTTTCCTTCTCCCCCTCACTGCCTCAGCTGCTTCGCTCCTTCGGCAAAGTCGCCTCGAAACTCTTCTCGCCAGCCGTGTAGGAGAACCACGAAAGAGATTCTTAGTCCTCGCCTCGCATCCGTTCCATCCGCGACTGGAAGAAGAATAGAAGGAAGGCCCTCGCTCGGGCTAATGGCACGTCTCGGCGTGCCAGTGGGTGGGCGGGTGAGAAGGTTGCGTGCAGTCGGGGATCAGCCAGCCCACCCCTTGAAAAACCATAAAGAACAAAAGGCGGTCAGTTCCAGCTTTCCCTCCCCACAGAGCAAGCTCGCGAATCTCGCTCTTCCGGCGGAAGTCAGCGCCAAGGCC
>NEWR02000019.1 GCA_002869885.2 Nitrospira sp. CG24C | reverse complement strand
CGCCATTCGACCCTCGGCTATCGTTCTCCCGCCGAGTTCGAAGCCATGGCGATGGAATCTTAACCCGGTGTCCATGAAATCGAGGGAAGATCATTGCACTTGGAGTTAGAACTCAAACAGCTATCTAGCGTGGCTCGCGCCGGCCTGAGTTTTCCTGTGCGCGGCCGATGAAGGAGCATACGATACGTCCCTGCCATCGGAGAAACCACTTGAAGCAAGAGGTGGGCGGGAATGGTGTGAACCGTAAGGCGCGAAGTGAAAATCCCCTGTTGTATTGATCACCGAAATTGTTTGGTCCCCTATCATAAGTGCCATAAGATGTCGCCATGTCATCTTATGGTGGGAACATCTCTCCCAGTCACTCCGGCCCAGCAGCTATTTCCGACAGTATTGGAGCGGCCGATACTGGTCTGATGTGTCTCCTGATTCTCGCCCGGTTTTATGATTTGCCGGCCGATGGCTCGCAACTGCGGCATCAGTTCGCGCAGTCGGGGCAACTCCTGACCGATACGGATCTCCTTCGTGCGGCTAAACACCTCGGGTTGAAGGCTGGTCTGCTCAAGTCCGAGTGGGGCAAGCTTCCTGGAACCCCCTTTCCTGCCGTGGCGAAACGAACGGACGGGCGCTATGTCGTGCTGGCGAAGATCGATGGCGACAAGGCCTTGATTCAAGATCCAGTGGAAGGGCGACCGCTCGTGCTCTCTCGTGAACAGTTTGAAGCCGCGTGGACGGGCGAACTCTTGCTCTTTACCAAGCGAGCCAATCTCCGTCTGCACGATCTGAAGTTCGATTTCACCTGGTTTATTCCCGCCCTCGTCAAATATCGAACGTTCCTGGGCGAAGTACTTATTGCATCCTTCTTTCTCCAACTCTTCGCGCTGCTCACGCCGCTCTTTCTGCAGGTCGTCATCGACAAGGTGCTCGTGCATAAAGGTTTTACGACGCTGCATGTGCTCGCCATCGGCATGATCGCGCTGGCCCTGTTCGATGCGGTGCTGGGCGGGCTTCGCACCTATCTCTTTTCTCATACCACCAATCGCATCGATGTCGGTTTAGGCGCGCAGTTATTTCGTCATGTCCTGGCGCTCCCACTGGCGTACTTCGAGGCGAGACGAGTGGGGGACACGGTCGCCCGAGTCCGTGAACTGGAGCATATCCGGCAGTTCCTGACGAGCCATTCTGTCACGGTCGTGCTCGACGTGCTGTTCACCGTGGTCTTTCTCGCCGTCATGTGGTTCTACAGCCCGCTGCTCACCCTGGTGGTCATGGCGTCGCTGCCGCTCTACGCGATCCTCTCTGTGGCCATCACGCCCATGATCCGCGCCCGGTTGCACGAGAAATTCAATCGGGGGGCAGAGAACCAGTCCTTCCTCGTCGAGGTCATCAGCGGCATTCAAACCGTGAAGGCCCTGGCCGTGGAGCCGCCGCTCCTGCGCAAGTGGGAGGAGCAATTGGCCGGCTATGTCCGCGCGAGCTTCCGCGCCACCAGCGTGATGACCGTGGCTGGCCAGACGGCGACCTTCATTCAGAAGGTCACCACGGTGGGCATTTTGTGGGTGGGAGCCTATCGGGTGATCGAAGGGGATCTGAGCATCGGTCAATTGATCGCATTCAATATGCTGTCGGCTCAGGTCACGGGGCCGCTGTTGCGGATGGTCAACCTCTGGCAGGAGTTTCAACAGGTCGGGGTGTCGGTGGAGCGGCTGGGCGATGTGCTCAATACGCAGCCGGAGCCGTCCTACAATCCGAACCGGACGACGCTTCCCCAAGTGGCGGGGCAGGTCATATTCGACGACGTGACGTTTCGCTATCGCCCGGATGGTTCGGAAGTCTTGCGTAAGGTCTCATTCTCTGTGGCGCCAGGAAAGATTATCGGGATCGTCGGACGCTCTGGTTCCGGCAAGAGCACGATTGCGAAGTTGATTCAGCGGCTGTATGTCCCGGAACGGGGTCGCATTCTCGTGGACGGTGTGGATCTGGCCCAGGTCGATCCTGCCTGGTTGCGCAGGCAGGTCGGCGTCGTGCTGCAAGAAAACTTTCTGTTCAACCGATCCGTGCGCGACAACATTGCGCTCGCCGATCCCGGGTTAGCGATGGAGCAGGTGATGCAAGCGGCCAAGCTGGCCGGCGCGCATGAGTTCATTCTCGAATTGGCAGAAGGCTACGACACGCTGGTCGGGGAACATGGGTGTTCACTGTCAGGCGGCCAGCGCCAGCGGATTGCGATCGCGCGGGCCTTGGTGGCGAATCCGCGCATTCTGATTTTCGATGAAGCCACGAGCGCGTTGGACTATGAATCCGAAGCGATCATTCAACGGAACATGGCCCATATCAGTCGAGGACGGACGGTCTTTGTGATTGCCCATCGATTGAGCACGGTGCGGCCGGCTCACCGGATTTACGTGATTGAGAAAGGCGAGATGGTCGAAGAAGGGTCGCATGACGATCTGCTTCGTCTGAACGGAGTCTATGCGCGATTGTATCAGCACCAAGATGGCTATGTGCCAGCCGCATAGACCGTAGGAAGGCTCGACCACACTATGGCATTTGGCGCACTTTCACGGCATTGGACAGTCTGGAAGGCCGCGTGGCAGGCCGAGCGCGGTCAGGCACTCGGTTCTATTCCTGGCGGACGATCGACGGAGTTTCTTCCCGCTGTGCTGGAGATTCAACAGGCCCCGCCCTCGCCGATCGGCCGCGCCATCCTCTGGACGATCATGGCGGTCTTCGCGAGCGCGGTGCTGTGGGCCAATCTCGGCTGGATCGATATCGTGGCCACGGCACAGGGTAAGATTATTCCGAGCGGCTATTCGAAGGTGATTCAACCGTATGAAGCCGGGGTGATTGCCGCGATCCATGTGCAGAACGGGCAGCTGGTGAAACGCGGCGAGGTGTTGATCGAGCTGGACCCCACGCTGAACCGGGCCGATCACGATCGGGCCTCCAATGAATATCGGGCGGCCAAGGTCGAAGCGGCGCGGCTCCGCGCGCTCATTGCTGGCCGCTCAACCTTCGCGGCTCCTCCTGATGGGGATCCTCAATACGTCCTGTTGCAACGGCAACTCCTTCGGGATCAGGTGGCCGAGTATCAGGCCAGAGCCGCGTCGGCGAAGCATCTGATTGACCAGCGCAAGGCGGGGCTCGATCAGACGCGAGAGAATATCAGCCGGCTGGAATCGACGGTTCCCATGGAGGCTGAACGGGCGGATGCCTACAAGAGGCTTCTCGACCATGAGGCGGTCACGAAGATGGATTTCCTGCAAGCCGAGGGGCAGCGGATCGACAAGACGCAGGAGTTGGCTGGGCAGCGCAAGAAGCTCATGCAAGATCAATCCGCGTTCGCAGAAGCCGAAAAAAACTATCGGGTGCTGGTGTCGGAGTTTCAGCAATCCAAACAGATGGAACTCTCGACGATCGAGACCAAGGTGGCGTCGCTGGTGCAGGAGGTGACCAAGGCGGGACAGAGGGCGGACTTCCAGCGCCTGACGGCGCCGATTGACGGTGTGGTCCAGCAAGTGGCGGTTCATACGGTGGGCGGCGTCGTCACGCCGGCACAGGAACTGCTCATCGTCGTGCCGCAGGAACATCCGGTGGAGGTCGAGGCACAGGTCGAAAATAAAGACGTGGGGTTTGTCAAGAACGGCCAGATCGTCGAGATCAAAGTCGAGACCTTTCCCTTTACCCTCTATGGGACGATTCCCGGCAAGGTCGTCAGCGTGTCCGACGATGCGGCCCCGATAGAAAAGGTCGGCTTGGTCTATCCGACGCGAGTGAGTATTGATCGATCGACGATGCAGGTGGAGGGGAAACAGGTCAATCTGTCACCTGGTATGGCGGTGACGGTGGAGATTAAGACCGGCCAGCGCCGTGTCATCGAATATCTGCTGAGCCCGTTGCTGAAATCGATTAACGAGAGCCTGCGGGAACGGTAGATGCGGATTATTTAATCATGGAACAGAAGAGAATCATCCGAGCCGTTGGGATATTCCTTTGCGCAATGGCGATCGGTCTCCTTACGATGATGGACCAAGGGGTCGGCAGTGCCGCGGGCGATCCAGCCCTGTTGTCGAAGCCGGCGCCCTTGCCGACGTTGACGCTGACCCTGCGCGATGCGTTGGCGGCGGCCGTGGATAACAATCCGGACGTGCAACTCTACAAAGAGCGTATCGAAGCGGCGCAGGGACAAGTTCAGACACAATTGGGAGCCCTGCTTCCCAATCTCTCCATGAATGTCCGACAGACCCAACAGACGCAGTTTCTCGGGACGTTTGGACTCTCTCCGGTCAGGACCGACCCCTTCAATATTTTCGATACCCGGGTTAACGCTTCGCAAAATATTCTCAGTATCAGCTTGATTCAGCGATGGCGCGCCTCCCGCGAACGCCTGCACGTGGTGGAATTCGAAGCCGACATCCGCAAGTTCGATACGATGGCCAGTGTGGCGCTTCTCTATATGGAAGCGCTGAAGGCCATGGGCATGGTGAAGATGCACGAGTCCAATCAACAGGTGATGAGTGATTTATTGGGGGTGGTGAAGCATCGCCAGAAAAACGGAATCGCGACGGGCCTCGACATCGCCAGGCTGGAGGCGCAATTAGCCAGCGAACGCCAACGTGCGGCGTCGGCGCGCTATGATGTGCAGCATGCCAAACTGAATCTCTTAAACCTCCTGAGCCTGCCATACGAGACGCCGGTCGTCTTGAGTGATGAATTCAAGGCGGATGTGGCTGACCTGGCCGATCTACAGACGGCGGTGGACGAAGCGTTGACAAATCGGCCGGAAGTCCAGGCGCAGATGACCAAGGTCAAGGTCACAGAGTTGACCTACTCATCAATCACCGGGGAACGGTTGCCGTCACTCGTGGCGCAAGGGGATTATGGCCTGATCGGGAACCGCTGGAACAATAGCCTCGATACCTACAATGTGGCGCTGTTGCTGCAGATTCCTATTTTTGATGGCGCGCAACGGGAAGGCCGGATTGCTGAATCTCGGAGCCAATTGCGCCAGGAAGCGCTCCGCATGCGGTCGGTGCTCAATCAGGTGAAGATGGAAGTGCACGATGCTGCCGCGTCCTTGGCGGCGGCGCAGGAGCAAGTCGGGATCGCTCGAATCGGCATGCAAGCAGCAACCAAGGAGATCGAGCTTGCGAAGGAACGCTATGCGGTGATGACCGCGGCGAGCCATTTCGAACTGACCAATGGGCTCTCTGCTCTGGCTCGCGCAAGAGAAAATCTCGTCAACGCCCTCTTTCAGCTCAATGCGGGCCGGGTCAATCTCGCTCGTTCGACCGGTTCGCTGAAGGCTCTGAACTAGCCGGTACTTCACTAGCCAAACAGCCGTACCTTCGCAATGAGATCCGCAAAATGCGACTGGTTAACGGCGCTAACCTTTCTTTACAAAGCTGATATGTGCTCGGTAGGCGTCGATCGCGGCAGCCAGGGCTTGGCTCCCGCGTGGAATGTTGGCGTCCAACGCGTCTTCGATGGCCTGATCGTCGATTTCGACGTCGTAGCGGTCTTGAACGTTCGTTCGTACTGGCCCCTGCGCGACATCCCGTGGCATGAAAATCTCTTTCCACACTTCCTTTTCGACGAGACAGACATCTCGAAACCGCTCATAGAGCAGGGCTAGCTTCTCTGGGTCTGTGATTTTGATGCGATCTCCCATACTGTTCCTTCTCTTTGTTTTATGATTCTATCCGTCACTGCCGTACGCATTTCCAACGTTCTCGCAGATGGGCATCGGTGCTAGTAGTGCGTGCCCCTGGGAGGTCTACTTGTGTGGATTCACGCCGGCGGGAGCAGGATCCTCAATGATCGTAAACCGCATAGTGCCCACTTGATTGGCCGCATGAAAGGACTGTTGTCCGAGCGGCGTGATGAATAGTTTCACCAGATACGTCCCGACGGCCCAGGCGCCTCCGGGTTTCTTGAGTTCCAGGAATCCATAGCGTTCATGTCCCGGCACTTCCAAGGTGTCTTTGCCGAGCGGCACGGATGAGAGGACACCCCTCTCTCCCTCTTGAAACCATTGTGCGCTGAACTGGGCAGGATCTTCCAAGGGGGCTGACTCGAACACAATATAGATTGCGGGAATATTCCGGTGAAATACCGATCCCGGTTCGATAGGTTTCAGCCGCGGATCTTGCGTGTACCAGCCTTTCCGTCCGAACGTATCCCACTCCATGTCATACCCTTTGGCCATCTTGATCCAGGTAAACAGAGATTGAGGGATATCCTTTTTCTGTTCGTCGAACGACGGGCTCTGCGTGGGATCGATCTCGGTTGTCGCTTGTTCCTTCGGCGCAAACGGATCCCGCGCTTCCACTGTCTGCCAGGCGGAAACGATGATGCTCAGGCAAGCAAGTACGCTGGCCAAGAGCTGCATCCCTTTCATTCTGATTTCCGTCATTAGCCCCACCATGATCCGTTGTCGACTCGCCCCGTTATGGTAACGAGAGATCTGCAATCGGTCAATCGCCGATTGTCCAAGAGGCTCATCTCTGTACGCTCTGAGCCCCTGTTATGCTACTCTCGATCAGAGGTTCCTTTCAGGAAAGGATTCTGTGCATTCCACGTTATCAGGACTTTCGGAAGAGACTGTGCCAAGCAATTCCCAGGCGCAGAGAGCCAACGAGCAAGGTCTTCGCTACGGCCTCAGAGATGGCGCTTGCCAGGCCATTACGCAAGGCAGCGGGGAACAATATCTCTCCGCCTTTGCTCTACTCCTGCAAGCAAGCCCCTTTCAATTGAGTGTGTTGTCGGCATTGCCCCAACTCATCGGGACAGGAGCCCAACTCGCCTCCGTGAAGTTATTGCAGTGGTTCCCCGATCGCAAAGCCCTCATTTTTTCCGGCACCGTCGGGCAAGCATTCGTCTGGATTCCCATCGTGCTCCTACCGTTGTCGTTTCCGCAGTGGGGGCCTTGGCTCGTCGTCAGCGGCGCCGCTGCCTATTTTGCTTGCGCGCACTTCACCGCGCCGGCTTGGAATAGCTTGATTACGGATTGGATCGATCAGCATGAACGGGGCGCCTATTTCGCACGCCGAGCCAAAATTATCGCGGGTCTCAGTTTCTTCGCGCTTTGTGGAGCCGGTTGGGTGTTGAGCCTCTGGCAAGACTCCACCGCTGCTTGGTGGGGATTCGTGCTGATCTTTGCCTTGGCCGGAAGTGTTCGCATCCTCTCGGCAGTGGCCTTGTCACCCGTTCAAGATCTGCATCCGACTGCCCACCAGGAGGCGCAGCAAGGATTTCGCGATTTCTTCCGCCAGGGCGCGACGAAGGACTTTCGCCGCTTCCTGTTCTTCTCAGGCTTGATGCATGCGTCTGTGTTGATCGCCGGCCCATTTTTCGTCTTGTACATGCTACAGGATCTTCACCTGTCATATCTCGGCTACGGAGGATGGTTGGCCACCGGTCTTCTCGGCCAACTTCTTACCCTGAAGGCCTGGGGTCAATTCGGAGATCGCTTTGGAAACAAAGCATTGTTGTCCATTACTGGCTTCACGGTGCCATTTTTGCCGATGCTCTACCTTGTGAGCACGAATCTAGGCTTTCTGTTGGCAGTTAATTTTCTTGGCGGCGTCATTTGGGCCGGCTTGGCCTTAGGCCTGCAAAACTATGTGTTCGATTCGGTCAGACCGGAGGAACGAGCGAAAGCCATCGCGCTGTACAGTACGGTCAATGCTCTAGGATGGTCGATAGGAGCCTTGCTTGGAAGCTGGTTGGTTGAGCATCTTCCCTCCCGAATCGAGTGGGGAGGGGTTGTCCTCCATCCTATCTCCAATTTGCCCTTTGTCTTCTTTCTCTCAGGCGTCTTTCGGCTGCTGGTTTCGTCCAGCCTTCTTGGTACTTTCCATGAAGCGCGCCAAGTGGCGCGGGTATCTCACCGACAACTTCTCTGGGAGTTGCCGCTGGTAAAACCGGTTACCCAGTTTGTGGGCTGGGCCTTACCCAAATCGAACCGATAGAATGCCGGACTCACTACCGTGGCGCCGGCGGCTGGGCGGCTCGTTCCTGTTCCTCTTGTTTGAGCTTCTCGAAGGCCCGGTCTGCATGGCTGCGCACTTGGTCCGGAGTCTGCTGCGGAAGGGGCTTGGATTGATCGCTGGCGCAAGCTGTGATCAGCGAGAAGACGAACAGACCTGCGACCATAGCGAAGCCACATTGCTGCATGTGGCTTCGTCGATGACTCATTCGCATCTTCTAACCTCCATAGAGTTAATCAAAGGCCCGGTGTAAATCATAGACCGTCTGCATAATGCCCCGGTCTAAGGCTTCGCTGCTCCATCGGTGGTAGTCGATTCTGTCTGAAAGTGACCAACCGAATCCCTCGGCCTCATCCGCACGCGCTGTCACCACGTTGTGATAAACGACTTCCCCGCTCTCTATTCGAATGATTTTGCTTGTGATGGTCACGGACGGAAGATCGCGATGCGCTCGCGCGAAGAGTCGGTCACGTAACGTTGGTCCTTCGATTCGATAGATCAACACGCTGTCTACGCCCAGCATCTGTCCGATTCGGACAGCACTATCTTCGGAAACAAGCCCCCCGACCTGAAGTCGCTGCTCCGAGACGATGGCCGGCATATGGGAACGATCGATGATCCTCAGGTTTGGGCGAAACGTCTTGAGTTGGAATGCCGCCCTTTCCAAACGACCATAGGCGCTGGACCAATCGGGGTGTGCTTCACGCGGATACAGCACCGCCACACGCTGGACGTCTGCAGGAATCGGTAACATCAAAGGTGTGGGGTGAAAACTGAAGGTTGGAGGCATTTGCTTGGTGGCGTTTGCACAATTCGCCACGAGAATCGCCATCATGATGATTGTTATCAGCTGGACTACTGAGCCTCGCTTTGCCATGGCCAGCCTCCCAACATTCCCCCAGGCTTCTTTTGATCCGCAGCCTGGCTTTGGCTGTATCATACTCCGCGCTTGGCACGAAAACCATGCTCGGAAGATCACCGTACGAGTGATGACGATACATTGACTGGCGTCAAGTGAAGGGGTATTCTCCACCCCAGTCACGCTCTCTCACCCACGAGATTTCGATGTCGTTGCACGACCGTCTGACAGAAGATCTTAAGCTTGCCATGAAGGCCCGCGACCAATTGCGGATGGACGTCATTCGCATGATCAAGGCCGCCGTGATGAATAGGGAACTGGAGGTCAAGAAGGATCTCGACGATGTCGAAATGAGCCGTGTGATGACGACCATGATCAAGCAGCGACGGGAATCGGTTGAACAGTTTGAAAAAGGTAACCGAGCAGAACTCGCAGCAAAAGAACGACAGGAAATCACCATTCTCGAATCGTATCTTCCTCCAGCCCTCTCTCTCGATCAACTTTCCACTGTTGTGGACCTGGTCATTCAGGAAACCGGCGCTCGATCTCTGAAAGAGATGGGCGCGGTGATGAAAGCCGTGATGGTTCGCGTGGCAGGCCAATCTGTAGACGGCAAGCAGATCAGCGACCTTGTCCGTGCCAAGCTCCAATAGCCCAATCAGCGCCTGCTATACTGAAAAGGTGATTGCACGCACATTCTGTGCGTGCGCATGACAGGAGTCGCATGGGCATTCTTATCGTTGACGATTCTCCAGACCAGCAGGTGCTCCTCCGCGCATTTCTTGGAAAATCCGGCCATACGGATCTTCTGAGCGCCGACTCGGCAAAGGCTGCGTTTTCCATGCTCGACATGGACGGCCAGGAGCCGCCCATCCGGATCGATTTGATTCTGATGGATGTTCTGATGCCGGAGATGGATGGAGTCGAAGCCTGTCGCCAGATCAAAGGCCGACCGCACCTTAGCGATATTCCTATCATCATGGTCACGGCCAAAAACGACCACTCTAATCTTCAAGCCGCTTTTGCGGCGGGAGCGATTGATTACATTACCAAACCGGTAAACAGCGTGGAACTCTTGGCGCGCGTCGCTTCCGCGCTGGCACTGAAAAAGGAAATGGACTGCCGCAAAGCGCGTGAAGGGGAGCTCCGTCGAAGCAATGATGAGCTGCAGAAAGCGCTACGGGATGTCAAAGTCCTCAGAGGCCTCATCCCGATCTGCGCATCCTGTAAAAAGATCCGCAATGATGGCGGGTTCTGGCAACAGTTGGAGGAGTATATCGGCGAACATTCAGAGGCAGAATTCAGCCACGGCATCTGTCAACATTGCGTCAAAAAGCTTTATCCTGGAGTTTACCCGGACTAACTGCTACGATTTTTCAAGCGCGCAACTCGTACTCACGGGATATACAACACATGGGCATCTTAATCGTTGATGACTCGGCAGACGACCGTATTTTGCTTCAGTCGATCCTCTCGGCTGCTGGCTACGACGATCTCCTGGTTGCCGACTCGGCTGCCGCTGCGTTTCGTCTTCTGGGGCTCGATGACGGGAAGCATGCGGCTGGCTCTCGAGTCGATCTGATTCTCATGGATATCGTCATGCCGGAGATGAGCGGCATCGAAGCCTGCCGCCAGATCAAGGCGGTCGAACGGTTTCGCGACACGCCCATCATGATGGTCACGGTGAAGACCGATCCCGTCGATCTCCAACTTGCTTTTGCCGCTGGCGCGCTCGACTACATCGGGAAACCCATCAACAAGAGCGAAATCTTGACTCGTGTTCGATCGGTGTTGCGGCTGGTCCACGAAATCGACAGGCGGCGGGCCAGGGAACAGGAACTCCTAGAAGTCATGCGTCAACTCCAGGAAGCGAACCAGATGCTGCTGCGCCTGTCCAGTCTTGACGGTCTTACCGGCATTACCAACCGACGGCAATTCGACGACTTCTTGGACCAGGAATGGCGCCGTGCCGTCCGTGAATTGACGCCGCTTTCTCTGATCATGCTCGACATCGACCGGTTCAAATCCTATAACGATACTCTTGGCCATACGTCTGGCGACGAATGCCTCCGGCAGGTTGCCGCCGCTATTTCCGGCGCCGTCAACAGGCCAGGCGACCTCGTCGCTCGGTATGGCGGCGACGAGTTCGTGATTGTGCTGCCCGGCACCCGTACGGACGGAGCGGCACAGGTGGCGGAAACGCTTCGGGAGCGAATTGAGGCCCTCGGCATTACGCACTCCGACGGCGGCTGTACCACCATCAGCGCGGGCTTCGCCAGTATGATCCCCAGCCGGAACAGTTCTCCCACCGATTTGATCAAGGCGGCTGATCAAGCGCTCTACCAAGCCAAGCAAGAAGGCCGCAATCGGGCCAAACAAGCCGGCACACTCTCACTCGTCCCGCATTCCCACGAAGACTAACGATCGATCGGTGCTTGAGAGGTAGGCATCCACGGTCTTGATGCTAAAAGTACGCTGACCATGCCCCGGACCACGAACTCTTCCAGATACAAGGCTCCACCAAAATCGCGCCGGCCACAAACATCGTTGGCGCAAGTTCAAGCTGCGCTTAAGCAAGAACGGGCTAGCCGGAAACGAGAAGCTCTCGAGCGTCAGGAAGCGGAACAAACGCTCCTGATCGCAAAAGAGGCCGCAGAGGTGGCCAGCCGCGCCAAGAGCGAGTTTCTTGCCAGTGTGAGCCACGAGATTCGGACGCCTATGAACGCGATTATCGGAATGGCGGATCTGCTATGGGAAACGGATCTGACTCCTGAGCAACGAAAGTACTTGCGCATTTTCCGCCGCGCCGGAGGAAACCTCTTGAGTCTGATCAACGACATCCTCGACCTGTCTAAAGTCGAGGTCGGCCATCTGGAGCTGGAATCAACCGACTTTGATTTGAGTGACTTGCTTGAAAAAGCCATCGAGATTCTCGCCATGCGGGCCAATGAAAAAGGTCTCGAACTCGCCTGCCATCTTTCGCCTGACGTTCCCTGCGCGATGATCGGAGACCCTAACCGACTACACCAGATCCTCATCAACCTCATCGGCAACGCGATCAAATTCACCGACCGCGGGTCCGTCACGGTGCAGGTCATGCAGGATCCGGAACTCCCCACGCCGGGAGCTCTCAGATTTTCTGTCAGCGATACGGGAATCGGCATTCCGTCAGACAAGCTCGGTTCTATTTTTGAAAGTTTTACCCAAGCGCACCCTTCAACGACACGCAAGTACGGGGGAACCGGTTTAGGCCTGACCATTTCAAAGCAAATAGCTGAGCTCATGAACGGACGAATCTGGGTCGAGAGCACCCTTGGATATGGCAGCACATTTCATTGCTGTGTGCAGTTGGAGGTGCATAAGAATCCCACACCTGCACACGACATGGTCCCACTCGATCTTCACGGGGTCAAAACTCTCGTGGTTGATGATCATGCCACCAACTGCCTGATCCTTCGAGAAACTTTGGCTGCCTTAGGGGCAGAGGTGATGGATACTGGATCCGGTCGCGAGGCTGTTGCTGAATGGCGGCAAGCCGCTGCTTCTGGACGACCCTACAATCTCGTGCTTCTTGACTGCCGCATGCCGGAAATGGATGGGTTTCAAGTGGTCGAAGAGATCAGACGAGACAGCCCTCCCCAGGATCTGACGATTGTGATGCTGGCCTCCGACCATTGGGCCGACGACATCGCCCGCACCTACGATCTAGGGCTGGGCGGCTATTTGATCAAACCTATCAGGAAGTCGGATCTGCTCCAGACCGTCAGCATCGCCCTCGACCGTTCCAGAGGGATCCAACCGATGGCTGGGTTAACCTCAGCGGAACCCATCGCTTCTGCCGAAGTCAGGGCTCTGCGCATTTTATTAGTCGAAGACTCCACGGACAATCAGCTGCTGATCCGGTCCTATTTGAAACCGACTCCCTATCACCTCGATATCGCGGATCATGGGGCCATCGCGTTGGAGCGATTTAAAAATGGCTATTACGACCTCATTCTGATGGACATGCAGATGCCGGTGATGAATGGCTATGAGGCCACAAAAGCAATCCGGGCCTGGGAGCGGGAGCATGACCTTCCCCCCACACAGGTGATTGCCTTGACCGCTCTGGCACTAAAAGGAGATGGGGTCAAGATTTTCGAAGCTGGCTGCGATGCCCATATGACCAAACCCATCAAGAAGCACACCCTTCTGGAAGTCCTCCGGGCTTGTAAAGGACGGCATATCTCATGACCGCAGGACCGAATAGAAACGCCGAGAACGGCATCACCCTGTACATCGACCAAAGCCTTGAAGAGATCGTTCCAGGATTTCTAGAGAATCGCCGGCGTGACGTGCAGACTCTCGAAACCTCTTTGCAAGAAAGCAATCTGGCACAGATTCAACTCATCGGTCATCGCATGAGGGGGGATGGAGGAGGATACGGGTTCGACGCGATCAGTACGATGGGCGCCGCTTTGGAACAGGCTGCGGCGCGCGAAGACCGGGACGCGATCCGACGACAGATCGCCGAACTCATCGACTTTCTCGCTCGGGTTACGGTGGTATATCGGAGATGAAGAAGCCGCTGAGAGCCACACAGACTGATTCCAAGCGCGCCAACGCCAAGAATACGCCTGTCCACTTTCGTCACTCCGACAGCGGCACTGGCCCACAAGCCGTTCTTCGCATTATTAAAATTGTTCCACCCGTTTCCTCAATAAAATATATTGACATCTGTAGAGTCGGTCAATAAGGTGAGGCTCAGGGTCAAGCGGGGGCCGCTCTATTGTTGGAGCGCGCTCCCATTTTCTTAGCCAAAACTTGAGGTGAGCATGCTGGCCGTCCGATTGGTAAAACTGATTGAGAGTCACATCGAACAGCTTTCCCGCGATCTGAGCGAGAAGGTATGGAACTCTCCCCGGTGCAGCGATTTGAGCAAAGT
>NEWR02000018.1:170587-182756 GCA_002869885.2 Nitrospira sp. CG24C | reverse complement strand
TCGCGCGCATGTCCAACCTGTGCGATGTGGTCTGGAACAACGAGAGCAAGGATTGCTTGCACGTGATCCCGTACTAAGTCCCGCAGTCGACTTCGGCGTCCCTAAACGCCACCCACGGGCGACCTCCTACCTAGGAGGTCGCCCGTGTTGTTTTGATCGCGCATGAGCCGAACCAGGCGGGGCCGTAAACTCCCCCCTCAAGGAGACACATCTATTGGAGAACTTCTGTTGAAGAGGCAATAAGTGCCAGCAACCATTACCCTTATCAGCTTGCTTGGCTTCATGGGCGAGCGCGTAGGTCGATCCTCATCCTCAGCTTCGACGGTGCTGACTCTTCCGTACTCCCTTCCGTCGCTCTTATGAGCTGTGCTTTGGATTCAATTGACAGGCAATAACAAAATCACGGTCATTGGGATAGGCTGCTGCCATCTCGAAGCCTATGCGATTTCGTTCACTCTGGCATTCCTCAGACGTGGCAAACGTATTCAGCACCCTAAAGTAAAATTGTCAGGAGTCTTTGTTTGAGTCATTCATCTGTGTGCGGCATTCCGTGGTTGTCCCTGCTTCGTTTGACTCCCTCCACATTGATCTTCTCTCCGAGACTGGTTGATCCGATGTGGTGCTTCGCCTACACATCGAATATGAACTGTCGGCACAGTCAAGCGTGGGTACAACGCACTCTGTTACGCCCAATATGAGCTGATGAGCAATGGTTCTCGGCACCCGGTTTCTGTCTACTGGCAATTTATCGATCTCTTCCTGATTCATCTTCTTTGAACCACAGGGCACTGATGGGATGCATACTCGAACTGAGCTGTTTTGAACAGATTTCAATATCTCGGAAATGAGAAAATCTATTTCTGAACTATTAGAGCCAATTGAAAGGGAGACAGAGTCATCAGTACGGTTCATCTAGAAGTCGTGCCGTTCAAGGCGAGCAACCGACAGCCGTAGAGCGGCACCGGGCTCGCGAAAGAAAGTTGGGCAAGAGGAGACCCGCAAGATGATTCCCGTTCTGTTGATGCGCGGTCGTATCCCTCGAATCTTGGCTGTGGGCCAGTGCCCACGTTGTCCGGGCCAGTTCATTCGCACCACACATTCATAATAGAGATTTGGAGGTTACATCATGATGAAGTACAGAACTGTGACACTCGCAGTTGTTGGACTCTTCTTTTCCGTGTCGTTCCTTGCCTCCTCCGTTGTGGCTGCCGAGAAGGATGGCATCATGATGAAGGGTGGCAAGATGGTGATGATGCAGGATGGGAAGGAGGTTACCAGGATGGATCGCGAGACGACCCTGTCCGACGGCACGAAGGTGATGATGAACGGCAAGATGTTGGTGAAGGGCGGGAAAGAAATGCAGATGAAGGAGGGGCAGACGGTGATGATGGATGGAAAGATGATGGAGAGCGGCAAGGACATGAAGATGGAGAAGATAGACAAGTAGATTCTCAGATTGCAAACATGGTTCACAAGATTTGGTCATCGCAAGGGGCAGAAGAAAATGGGTTGGAGTCTTTGTTGGAACGTCTCGCCTGGGGGCGAGGCGTGATGTCATGGTGATAATTGAGCCTTTCCTGGCGGGTGATGGGTCCATCGAGTTTTCCGACGAGCGCGCTAGCTTTCTTTGTCTCAGTTTAGATGCGTGTCCATTTCCCAAGAACTGAGGCAATTAGGAGACGTGTCCGTTCCGTCTTCGTCATTCTGCCCCATCGCGCCAGTGGTCCGGCGCATCTTCTCTTCATTAAACGATTCTGATCCATCGACTCATGTCGCTGGCTTCTTTAGTCTTTTACCTGTCGGATCATGGTGTTTTCTCGTTTTGCCAGTCCAGCATAGGTCTTGCTGTATAGATAGGATGAGACTCCCTTGTTGGCACGATTGAGGAGGGCCAGCCCATGGGCCATATATTTCACAACGCGGTGAGTCAGGGTTCTATTGGTTCCACACAACGTATCGGCTCGGGCTGGACGGCGATCATCAGCCTGGTTGGGCTATTGGCGCTAACTGGAACTGGTGCGGTTGCCGCTGAGCAAACTCCTACAGCAGCCGTGAAGAGCACGATTGCCGACGTGGTTCATATCCTCGACAATGCTGAGTTGAATCAGCCTGGTCGCGCAGCGGAGCGGCGCCAACGGATCGAACAGGTCGTGAGGAATCGAGTGAGTTATGAAGAGATGGCCAAACGTGCCCTGGGTGTTCCCTGGATGGAGCTGACGAGCAGTGAACGGCAGGAATTTGTCGGCCTCTTTGTTCAATTGCTCCGAGATACGTTTGCCGGCAGGATCGACGACTATACGGGCGAGCAGGTGTCCTATCTGTCGGAACAACGTGAAGACCGGTTCGCCGAAGTAAAAACGAAGCTGGCCGGCCAGAAGATGGACACGCTCCTTGATTTCCGATTAGCGAACCGGCGCGGCAATTGGCTTGTGTACGATGTGGTTATCGATGGGGCCAGCATCACCGGGAACTACCACGCGCAGTTTACCAGCATTATCCGCGACCTCAGTTACGCAGGGCTGGTGAAACGGATGAAAGAGAAAACTCTTGTGGTCAAAGCGTTTGAAACGACCACGGTTCCCTAATCGCAGGGGCATGATCCGGACCGGCTGTGGTTCTGGAATCTGATACGAACGCTTCTTCCAAGCTTGCTTGTTTCTCTCCCATAAGACCGACCCATTGCTGGTCCCCTGAGACCAGCAATGGGAGACATTCCCAGTTTCTGATTGCCGCTTCCGCATGTGATGAAGAAGCCATCATCCGACTAAGATCAAGGGGCAAGTCCTTCGTTATCGCTGTCCTTCCCAGCCCCAGCCGTCCAACGCGGACTGCTCTGCCATTTACCACTTTCCTCAGTTGCGACCTTTTTCTGAGGATCGTATGATAGACACATGAGTGCGGAACCTGTCACGCGCATTAAGTCGAAGACGCCTCTGCCTTACGAGCTCACGGCTATTCATCACGATACCCACGACACGAAGACGTTTTGCTTTGCTCTGCCTGACGACTCCACCTTGGACATGCTGCCAGGCGATTTTCTGTATGTCCACGCGACAATCGACGGGAAAACGGTCAAACGGCCCTACACGCCGTCGTCGATGACTGGTGCCACGGGGTATTTCGACTTGACGGTCAAACGGTACGAAACCGGCACAATTTCGAAGTATCTCCATGACCGGGAGCCAGGAGACACCGTGCTGATGAGCGGGCCGAATCCTGGTGGCCACTGGGTGGACGGCATGGCGAAGAAGGTGGGGTTTGTGGCGGGCGGTACTGGCATCACCCCGATGATTTCTATCATTCGCTGGATTCTTGCCCAGAGCCTCCCTGTCGAGTTGTCTCTGGTCTTTGCCAACAAGGCCGAGACCGACATCATCTTCCGAGAGGAGTGGGACGAGAATGAGCGTGAACACGCGAGCTTCCATTGCTATCATGTGCTGGAGCAGCCACCTAAAGGTTGGTCGCAGGGCACGGGCCGTATCACAGAAGTTATGTTGCGCGAGCATCTCCCGCTCCCTGGTCTCGACACCGTGATCTTTCTCTGCGGCCCTCCGCCGATGGTCGACGCGCTGGAAGCCACCCTCAAAACAATCGGCCACTCCGAGCAAGCCATCATCCTTCCGTAACCACTAATAACAGGGTGTTGAGAAAGTCCGCCAGCAGGGGAGGGATGGCCCGGTGAGTCCCCTATGCTCGCGCACGATAAAACGGTGCTCGTTCGATGCGCGCAGTGAAGGACGGTCTGGCTGCGCCCCTGAGGGCGAAGTGGGGAAAATTAGAAGGCCCTCGCCCGGGCGTATGGCACGTCTCGGCGTGCCAGTGGGTGGGTGGGTGAGAAGTCTGGCCTTTTTGAGCATCCTGCATAAGTGTGCTGCTATTTCGCCTCGCTGCGAAGGCAATGTCAGATAGGTTCTTAGCTTTCGGCAATTGAGCTTGGACTTGTCCTGGCAGCCCCTTGGAAACGGGGAACTCAAGGAGGATAATATGTAGGCCACTGCATCGTTCGATCCGCACCTCCAAGGAGGCTGCTATGCGAATTCTTCTGGCCGTCGACGAATCTGAGAACTCCCATCGCGTTGTCCAGTATGTTGGATCTCTCCTGGGCCGAACACCCGAGGTCGTGGTCACCCTCTTTCATGTGCTCAAGCCCATGCCGCGAGGGTTGTTGGAACATGGCGGATCGGAGAATCCTGCCGCTGAAGCGCAATTGAGCGCGCAGTTGCGCGATGAGCAGGAAGCCTGGATTCGGACGGAACGGGAATCCGAGTGCGGCGTCCTGAAGGAGGCGTGCAAGACGCTTGAACAAGCTGGATTCGACCTGAGCCACATGAAAGTGAAGTATGGCCATGATGACGATATCGCCAGAAGTATTCTCGAAGAGGCGCGCAGCGGACAGTATGACACCATCGTTGTGGGGCGGCAGGGAACTTCCAGAATCAAACAGATCTTCGGCGGCGGCACGACCGATCATGTACTGCGCGACGCAAAGGGATTTGCGATCTGGGTGGTGGAATGAAGCTAGTTGATCCGATGTGGCACTGCACGTACGCATCACATATGAACCGTCGAAAGGTGAAGAGGAACCGCCATAAGCAGCGGTTGGCCTACTTCTCGGGTTTATGGGTACTGATCACCCTTCTGTTTCTGAGTACTACTCCAGTGAATGCGGAGTGGGTGGCGGTTGAAAGGGACTATCTCGTACCAGGGCTACAGACTGTCTACGTCGATTCAGACAGCATTCGCAGAGAAGGGAGTCTGGTGACGATGCGGCAGTTAATTGACTTTAAGTGGATGCAAGGGAGTGCGAGAGGACCCACCAGGTTTTTGTCTACGGAGACGCACAAACAGTTCGACTGCGCGGAAAAGCGCCTTCGATTGCTTGCCTTCACGGAGTTCTCACACCGTTTGGCAACCGGGATACGAGCTGATGGATACGTAGACACAGGCAGATGGATACCGGTCGAACCAGATAGTATTAATCAGGCTCTGTGGGAGGTTGTCTGCGGCAAGGAGTGATTTTGCAGCTGCACGCAACCTTCGGTGTAGAGAAGGGTACGGAATGAGCGGCGTTACGTGCCGTCGCGAGAAAGCAGATAGAAATCACACCACCAAGGAGGGGCCTATGACCGTCACACGATCGGCGTACATTTTCTCGATTGCAACGTTCCTGTTCGGATTTGGCTTAGGAGGGGTGTCGTTGCATGTCGCCTCAGCGCAAGGACTCTTCGGGATAAAAACATCAGTTACTCAGATCGGGACCGCTTTGGTCGAGATGCAGAAAAATGTGGATGCGCTCCAAAAGAATATGGGCACGATCAAGCAAGCCAAAGACCAATTGTCTGCCCTGTCACCGGCGGGTAGCGATGCGATCAAAAGCAAGGCGGAATCTTTAAAACAGCTCGTCCCAGGATTGAGCCAATAGCCCCGTCAGTCTGCGGGTTTCTATGTCTTCAACTTTCCGAAGACGCCTAGTGGTGAATAGAGGGAATGCCGCCAACTACTTGGGCCAAAGGAGTAAAACGTGTATGCCCAGATGGCCACATCAGTCAGGCTGCCCCATTGGGCCTTTCCCTGCCACAGATGGACCAGCACTAACAAAATGCCTATGAGAGAAATAAAGCGAAGGAGGTGGCAGCCCACCGACAGTCGAAGAAGAGAGAGTACTGTGGCTCCTATGAGAGCGCCGGCGAACAAATCTGACGCGAAGAGGGCGCCATCGGTAAGATCTCTAGAAAAAAAATGCCAGGCTCCCATCCACATGAGGAGCGCATGAAAGCCCCACCATGTGATCGTTCCAAGAAGCACATCTCTCTGCGAGATCTCCATCGAATAGCCCTCATCTAATGTGGTGTCCAGGCCGCCCGTGCAGGTAGCGATTCGATAGATCGAACGCCTGCCTTACGGATTGGTTTGTGCAATATAGCAGAAACCAATAGTGAAAAGCGGCAAGTTGTGTGGGCGCCATCAAGTAGAGACTGGCTGCTTATTGATTGGAGAAGTGGCGCCATTCTTTATAAGTGCGTGAAATATGTGAGCATCAAGGAAGAGGGCAGCTTTTCTCCCCGCACGGTAGTCGTCTATACTCCTTCACTGTTTTGGCGCGTCAGAATTGTTATCCTATTTTGAGCGAGGTAGGGGTATGGCCCAATCGGAGTACGTCTTTCAGCGAGTTGAAAATCAACGAGAACTGGAACGGCTTCGGATGATCGAGCAGGTGTTCGATCCTGCGAGTCGGAGGCGGCTCCTCGGTGCCGGTCTGCAAGCAGGCTGGCGCTGTCTTGAGGTCGGGCCTGGCGCCGGGTCGGTCATGACCTGGATGGGCGAGGTGGCTGGTCCGACGGGCCAGGTTGTGGCGGTGGATCTTGACCCGAAGTTCCTCGGTGAATCGAGGCAATCGAAGGTGGAGATTGTACGAGCCGATATTCGGACCGCACAGTTTCCAGAGCAGTCGTTCGATCTGGTTCATGCCCGCTACGTCTTGATCCATCTTCCTGACTACGAGGTGGCGTTGACGAAGATGGTCGACAGTCTCAAGCCGGGAGGCTGGCTTGTTCTGGAGGAGCCTGATTTTTCAGCCTCCCGTGGCATCACCGGCGATGAGCAGGAATTGGAGTCCCTGCGCAAGGTCAATCAGGCCATCGAACAGATGTATGCGACAAGAGGATTGGACTACGAACTGGGACTGAAGTTGCCTGCTTTGATGCAAAGGCGGGGGCTGCAACGTCTGACCGTGGAGAACGATGCCCCCCTGTGTGCGGGTGGTTCCGGCATAGCCACAGTAATGAAGTTGTCTACTGAACAATTGCGGGAGAAATATCTGGCCACAGGAGTCGTCGGACCGTCCGATCTTGAACGGTATTGCCGATTTGCCGACGATCCGAACAGCTGGGCCATCTACTACGCCACAATCGCCGTGAGTGGTCGGAAAGCCGGAGGCTGAGATGTCCGTAGATACGCCGGTGTTAGTTTTGCCCGGTCTTGGCAACTCCGGGCCGCGACATTGGCAAACGCTCTGGGGGCTGCGCCAGCCTACATGGCAGCGAGTGAATTTGCGAGATTGGGACAGTCCAGCCTGTGACGATTGGGTTCGTGCGTTGAATGTTGCCGTGAAGGCTTGTCCTTCTCCGCCCTTGCTGGTGGCTCATAGCCTCGCCTGTCTCCTGGTGGCCCATTGGGCTCATCGTTCAGCGCTAGTTCCGAAGGGCGCATTTCTCGTGGCGGTGCCCGATCCGCAGAGCGCAAGTTTCCCCGCCACGGCGCATGGATTTGTGCCGGTGCCTATGGAGCCGTTCGCTTTTCGGACTCTCGTGGTTGCCAGCGCGAATGACTCGTTCGGATCGCTGGCCCATGCCAAACAGTGCGCGATTGCTTGGGGGAGCAGCTTCGTCGATATCGGTCACGCAGGGCACATCAATGCCGACAGCGGACATGGTGAATGGGAAGAGGGGTATGCGCTGCTACAACAATTTTTGGGCTAGCTAATATCTCTTCGTCTCAATTACGAGAAGCCTGATGATGGCTAAGCCTCTCCGTCCGATCTCCGATCATAAGGCTCGCTGCGGCTGGGTCGGTGGCAAGCCGCATTTCATCGTCTATCATGACCGTGAGTGGGGGGTGCCGATTCACGATGACCGGAAGCATTTCGAGATGTTGCTGCTGGAAGGAGCACAGGCGGGTCTGACATGGGAAACAATCTTGCTGCGGCGGGAGGGTTATCGTCGAGCATTTGCGGAATTCGATCCGAAAAATGTGGCGCGATTCACGGCGAAGAAGAAAGCCCTGCTGCTGAAGAATCCCGGCATCATTCGCAACCGGCTTAAAATCGACTCGGCGGTGACCAATGCCCAGGCGTTTCTCGCAGTTCAAGAAGAGTTCGGTTCGTTCGATCTCTATGTCTGGCAGTTTATCGGAGGGAAGCCGAAAGTGAATCGTTGGACAAGTATGTCGCAAGTTCCTGCCACGAGCCCTGAAAGCAACGCATTGTCGAAGGATCTCAAGAAGCGCGGCTTCCGCTTCGTCGGCACCACGATCATCTATGCCTACATGCAAGCGATTGGGCTGGTTAATGATCACACGACTGATTGTTTCTTGTATCCTCGTCGCTCATGAAATGTAAAAGGTAAAACGTTAGAATCCGGAAACGAATGATGCTTCACGCGGCAGGACTTGCATCCTTTTCTGGCATTCTCCGTCTATAGCAGGATGCTGAAAAAGGCCACCAGCGGAAGAAGACTGTTATTTGGACTATTTTGTTGAACCAGACAATCAAACAGACCAAATGAACCTGCAGTGTCTTACTGGTTCGAACTCTCAGACGAGTTGACGAATGATTTGCGGTAGCCGGTCACTTTTTCTAAATAGCTGCGAGTCTCTTCGTAGGGAAGATTCTTGCGCAGCTGGTCGTAGACGCCGGCCGGTTGGAGGCTGTTGATCTGGTTGACCGCTGTGGTGCGATCCCGTGAAAAGGTGCGGAAAACGTTGCCTGCGCCGGTATTGTAGGCTGCAATCACGCAATATTCGCGTGACACATTGTGATCCACAGCTTCCAGCTGATTGAACATCAAGACATTCAAAAAGGCCGTTCCCAATTCGACGTTGTTCTCGGGATCAAACAGATAATCCCGTGAAGGGATCACATCCTGGCCTTTCGCCTTTCGGTAGGCTTCGCGGCCCCCGCTGGTGGGGACCAGCTGCATGAGTCCATAGGCCGGGGCCGAGCTGACGGCATAGGGGTTGAAGTTGCTCTCTGTGCGGATGACGGCGAAGACCAGGCTGGGACTGATGTTATATTGCTGCGCAAACTGATGAACCAGTGTGCGATATTTCTCTGCCTGTTTCATCGGAAGATTGGTCACCATGGCCATTGTGGCGTAGTGGACTGTTTTCTTGGTTCCGTCTTGATCGACTACCCGTGTGGCATATTTCTTTTCGAGTAGATAGGCAGCAAAGGGCTCGGCTTCCTCGGGCGAGCGTATCGGCTTATTCCTCTGATCGAGCACCAGGCCGAAGAGGTAGGGCTCCTTGTCGTCCGTGAGAACGATTTCTTTGTCCGAGAATAAATCGACCGATCGGGGGTCTTGCGGGGTCAGAAGCGTGGTGACGATGGCATTCTTAAGACTTTTCTGAGGGTCTTGATCGTCCAGTGTCTCGACCAGGATCTCGGCGGAATCGAAGTCGACGATCGCCCGGCTCTTATAGTTTTGCGTGTACTTCACATATTTCTTACGCTCGGGCAGTTGGACTTCCTTCTTTCCCCAGGTCTTTCCGACATTCACCCCGAGAACGGCCAGGATGGCCTCGAAGTCTTTCTTGGCCTCGCGCAGATCTCTGACCAGCGCTTCGGGGTCGCGCGCATATTGGTCGAGACGCCTCTTGGCGATCTGTGCCGGATCTTTTCCTGAAGCGAGATCGATGATGGCCTGTCCGGTCTGGCCTCTGGTGACTCGTCCAGCGGCGGTAAGGGCTTTCTCGGTCGTTTCACAGCCAGATATGGTCAAGGCGAAGGTGGCGATCAATAGAGCGGAGAGAGAGGCAGAAATGCGCATGGGCGTATTGTACAGATTTCGTTGATTTGGTTCATCTGGTCTTTCTGGTCAACCAAATAAACAAGACAAACCAAACCGACCAAATAAACCAGAGCCGCTAGGGCTGTGCCGCCGACTCTGTCTGTTTTCCTTCTAGTTCGGTCCAGCGGTTATAGAGCCGCTCCGCGGCTGTGCGGGCTGCATCCAGCGCCGCAGAGCGTTCTTGTAGCGCCGCTGCGTTGGAGGCGACGGTGGGATCTTCCACTGCGGCTTGACAGGTGGCGATGGTCTCCTCGGCTTGGAGAATTCGCTGCTCCATCTTCGCCCATTCCTTTTGTTCACGATAGGACAGGCCCGTCTTCTTGGCCTTCGGAGTCGATTCCGACTCGGTGCGGGAGGCCTTGGAAGGGCGTGATGACGAAGCCCGAGCTTGTTCTGCCGCCGCTCGTTCTTGCGCCGATTCCCACTGGGCATAATCGGCGAACCATTCGGTCTGGCCTGTGCCGTCCAGTGCGAGCAGCATGGTGGAGACTCGGTCTAAGAGCCATCGGTCATGTGTCACCAGCATCAAGGCGCCGGGGAATTCCACCAGACTATCTTCCAACACATCAAGCGTGGGAATGTCCAAGTCGTTCGTCGGCTCGTCGAGGATCAAGAGATCGGCCGGTTGGAGCATCAGCCTGGCGATGAGTAGCCGCGCCTGTTCGCCTCCGGAGAGGCGGGAGACCGGGAGGTCCAACTGCTCTGCTCGGAAGAGAAACCGTTTCGCCCAGGAGACGAGATGCACTTCGCGGTCTTGATAGACGACCGAGTCGCCGTGCGGGGCGAGGGCTCGACGGAGCGAGCAGGATTGGTCTAGCGATTCGCGGTGCTGCTCGAACGTAACGACGCGCAGTTTGTCCGCGCGGGTGATGGTGCCTGCATCAGGCTTGAGGGCTCCGGCGATGAGCTTGAGCACGGTGCTCTTTCCGCTTCCGTTCGGACCCAGCAATCCGATGCGCTGGCCCGGTCCGAGCAGCAGGTCGAGATTTTTGATGATCGGCCGTCCGCCGAGCGATTTGCAGAGTTGCGTCGCCTCGACCAGCTGTTTGGACCTGCGTCCCGATGCGGTGAAATTGATGCCCGCCGTACCTTGGTCTTTCCTGGCGTCGGCGCTGTTCAGTTCCTCGATCAAGCGGCCGGCTGAGTCGATCCGTGATTTGGCTTTCGTCGTGCGGGCTTTGGGCCCGCGCCGGAGCCACTCCACTTCGCGGCGGACGCGGTTGGCCAATGATGCTTCATAGTTGGCCTGTGCGTGCAGCGCAGCGTCCCGCTGTTCCAGGAAATCACTGTAGTTGCCTTTGGCTTCGAATGCGCCGGTGGGATAACTGCGATTGAGCTCGATCATCCGCGATGTCACGGCTTCCAGAAAACGGCGATCATGGCTGACGACGAGAAAGGTGCGGGCTTCTGCCCGCAACAATCGTTCCAGCCAGAGTATGCCTTCGACATCCAAATGGTTGGTCGGCTCGTCCATCAGCAGAACATCCGGCTCCAGCATCAGCGAGCGGACGATGGCCAGGCGTTTTTTCCACCCTCCGGAGAGCGTAGCCGTAGATTGATCGGTTGCGGGAAACTCTCCCAGGCTGAGCGCCGCGGCCGTGCGGCCGCTATGGTCGTGGGGGTCATGACCTTCGTCGATCAGAACTTGCGCAAGCACTTCCTCGATCGTATGGGCTCCGTCAAATAACGGTTCTTGTGGTACGTAGCCGACGCGGAGTTGCCGACGCATCGATCTGGTGCCCTCATCCGGTTCTTCGAGCCCTGCCATGATTTTCAGCAAGGTCGATTTGCCGGAGCCGTTTGGCCCGACCAATCCGACATGGTCGCCCTCGGCCAACCCAACTGATAAATCAGTAAACAACGGTTTTACACCGTAGGTTTTGCTGATGGACTCGCAGCTCAAGAGAATTGTAGGTGGCATAGCGCTACCGAACGACAGAGTACATGATTGATCAGCTGAGTGACGATCGGGCAGGACTGTTCAGGCCAGGCTGGATCGCGAAGTAGTTAGTGTACGGGTTGGAGGGGAGAACTGCAAGTGGGGGGGGGTGGCGCAGGGGCATGAGGAGCTTTCTTTGCTCCCGGAGCGCGCGCCCTGAGAAGGGCCTCGTTCGACGGCCGCACGTTGACCAACATGGGTGCCCTTCCAGGAGAGGGAAAACAAGCAAGCTTGGACAGGTAATTGGATCGGTCTGCTTGTTCGATGCGCGCGGAAAATGGCACGAGGCCGAGCGGGAAACTTTCCCGCTCGACCCTGTGAAGACTTCAGTGGGGGGCTGCTTCCTTGGTCACGATTTCCAGGAGTTCGACTTCGAACACTAACGTCGCGCCTGGCTTGATCATAGGGGGCGCGCCTTTATCGCCATAGGCGATACTGGATGGGCAGACCAACTTGCTTTTGCTGCCGACTTTCATCTGCTGGACCCCTTCCGTCCAACATTTGATCACTTGATTCAATCCAAAAGTGGCCGGCTCGCCTCGCTTGACGGAACTGTCGAACACTGTCCCGTCAGTCAGAGTTCCGTGATAGTGCACCTTCACGGTATCCGTGACTTTCGGGGTCGCGCCCTTCCCTTCCTTGATGGTCGTAAGGATTGCGCCAG
>NEWR02000018.1:142412-170487 GCA_002869885.2 Nitrospira sp. CG24C | reverse complement strand
TCCGTGATAGTGCACCTTCACGGTATCCGTGACTTTCGGGGTCGCGCCCTTCCCTTCCTTGATGGTCGTAAGGATTGCGCCGGACTCGGTTTTTTTGGCGCCGGATTCTGTTGCGGCTTTCGTGAGGAATGCAGCCCCCGCCTTCTTTTCCGCATCTGCAACGGCCGAGGCGCGGGCTTGTTGCAGCTGTTGAATCTTCGGGCCGAATGTCTGGAGGTCTACCTTGGGGGTCTTTTTAAGGACTCCATCGGTGATGCCTGATTTCACGAGATCGAGCTCAGCCTCGCTCAGGCTGAAGGTCCCGAGCGATTGGCTGATGGCCAATCCCAAGGCATAGACAGTTTTTTGTTCATCCGTCGTAGGCTCTGAGGCCGTCGCGAATGCCGTAGTGGTCCCAAGGCAAAGTAGGGTTACCAAACAAGAGACAATGGAGCGCATGAGCTGTCCTTTCTTTTATGTGTGACTGCAGCGATCTGATATGACAAGTTCTAGACCTGCATAGGGTATGCGATGTTGCGGTTGGGCTCAAGACAATTATGCTTGGAAGCCTGGCTTGTTCATTTAGTTTGTTTGGTTTGTCTGGTTGACGAAACTAACCAGATGAACCAAATCAACTAGATAAACGAAACAAACCAGTTTGTTACCACCGGTGGCGTGATCCGTAGAAGTGTGGGCCGAAACCGTATGGGCGGTAAAAAAGTGGTGACCCGTAGATCCAGGGGCTACCCAGGTAGAGGCCGAGTCCCACAGGGGGATAGGTGTAGAGGGATGGGACCGATTGCACGATGGCGGGCGGTTGTGCCAGTTGACGTTGCAGCTCGGCGCTCGCGGACGCCTGACGGTCAAGCTGGTCTTTTAAGAGCTTGACGGTCTCTTGCTGGGCTTGTAACTTTCCTTGGAGGGCTGCGATCTGGTCGCGCTGCGATTCGGCAAATCCCTCTAAGCAACGGGTATGGGCGTCGCCGGTATAACTCGAACATTCCCACAGTGTCTGTGATTCGCTTGCCTGGGCCGGTACCCAGGCCAACACCATCCCTATTCCGATCGCTCCGATGAGGAACTGTGGCCACAGCCTGGCTGTCTTCCGAGAGGATTCTCGACGATGGAAGTTGTAATCGTTCATTGGCCTCCCTCCTGGTAGCGACTGCTGTTAGCCTACCATGCGTTTGTGCCTGAGAACAGGGGGCTGGCTGGTCTATCTTGTTTATCTGGTCTGTCTCGTTTGTTTGGTTAAACCAGATAGACCAGACAGACTGGATAGACCAGATCAACCTTCGGCCGTTGCGCCCTTGCCGAAGCCTCGCTAGAATTCGCCTATGCCCGAGCTGTCTTCATGGTTCTAGGATTCGCCATTCTCTATTTGCTCCTCTCGGTGGGGATCGGACTGGCTGCGGCTAGACGGGTTCATACCACGAAGGATTTTGCAGTGGCTGGTCGAAGCTTGCCGCTGCCGGTCGTGATTGCCACGGTCTTTGCGACCTGGTTTGGCGCAGAGGCCGTACTTGGAATTTCGGCCACCTTTGTAAAGGAAGGGTTACGCGGCGTTGTCGCCGATCCCTTCGGCTCGAGCCTCTGCTTGATCCTGGTGGGGCTATTTTTTGCCCCCCGTTTCTATCGGCTGAATCTTCTGACCGTCGGCGACTTCTATCGTCTGCGGTACAATCGCGTCATCGAGGTTCTCTGTGCTGTCTGTATTGCGGCGTCCTATCTCGGATGGGTAGCGGCACAGTTCAAAGTATTCGGGTTAGTGCTGAATGTGGTCACGGATGGCGTCGTGAGTCAGCCGGTCGGGATGGTGATCGGCGCGGTGATCGTTCTGGCCTATACGACCTTCGGTGGCATGTTTTCCGTTGCCATTCTGGATTTTGTCCAAATCTCTGTAATCATGGGGGGACTGCTCTATATCGCCTCTGTCGTCAGCGGGTTGGTGGGGGGAGTGGGTGTTGTGATTGACCATGCGGCTGCCGCCGGCAAGTTAGAGTTTTTCCCACCGGCTACGTTTGCAGCCTGGATTCCCTTTGTCGGGGCCTGGGTGACGATGATGTTGGGATCAATCCCCCAACAAGATGTATTCCAACGCGTCACTTCGGCGAAGGACGAACGTACGGCCGTTAGAGGGTCGTTGCTGGGCGGCACTCTCTACTTCTGCTTCTGTTTTGTGCCGATGTATCTCGCCTATGCGGCAACGTTGATCGATCCGGGTCTGTTCAATACGCTCCTCGCTCAGGATTCTCAGCTTGTGTTGCCGACCTTGATTCTGAGCCACACGCCGGTATTCGCGCAGGTTATATTTTTCGGGGCCGTTCTCTCGGCGGTGATGAGCTGTGCCAGCGCTACGCTGCTGGCGCCGTCAGTGATACTGAGCGAGAATGTGATTAAAGGAGTGCTGCCGCACCTCAGCGATAGGGAATTTCTCCGTGTCATGCGGCTGGTTGTGGTGATCTTTGCAGTGTTGGTTTTGACGATCGCTCTCACCTCCAGCTCCAGCATCTACCAGCTGGTGGTGGGTACTTATGAGGTGACGTTGGTCGCAGCGTTCGTTCCACTCTGTGCCGGGCTTTTTTGGTCCCGAGCGACGACACAAGGGGCCTTGTGCGCCTTTGTGGCCGGGCTGACAACCTGGATAGGGTTGGGACTATTCAGCCCGTCAGGTTCGATCTGGCATCCTCAACTGGTTGGGCTTCTCATGGCGGTGGCAGGGATGATTGTCGGCTCGCTCTTGCCTCAGAAGATCGGAACTCGATCGTGAATAGACCTGCCCGGTTGGTCACATATGCGAGCTTGGTTCTGGCAGGTCTGGTTGCCGCATTTTGCCTTGTCGGTGTCGTCTATGGCGCGTATTTGGCGACCTTTCTTGAACTGCCCAAGAGCGATGATCATCCTCCCCTGCGGTTGTACAGTGGTCCCTTCCTGTTGCAACCAGATCTCTCGCTTGCGCACAGCCACCTTATTGAGCGGCTGCAACGATTGGGCTATCGGCGGATAACAGCGCCAGTGCAGTCTTCTGGCGACTATCAGCTGACCGAGGAGGCCCTGACGATTTATCTCCATCCGCAGCCGGAAGCCCATATTGGCGCAACCATGGTGTCGTTGCCGTTAGACCAGGGGCGAGTGACGGATGTCCTGTCTCCGCTCGATGGGACCGCGCTCTTTCCCATCTTTCTGGAACCGGAACTCCTGAGCGGTGTGCGAGGCGAGTCACGCCAAGTGCGCGAATGGATTCCGTTCGCGCAGATTCCTCCACGGATCATTGAGACGGTCCTGACTATCGAAGACCGCCGGTTCTATTCCCATTTTGGCATCGATCCGATTGCCATAGGGCGGGCGCTCTGGACCAACTTCACGAAGGGCGGTGTGGTACAAGGCGGCAGCACCATCACGCAGCAGCTGGCGAAGAATTTGTTTTACTCGCCGCAGCGGACGATGGGGCGGAAGTTCAAGGAGGCGCTGGCGGCATTGGTGCTGGAGGTGAAGTATACGAAGCAGAACATCTTAGAAAGTTATCTGAATGAAATCTATCTCGGACAAGCGGGGTTCGTCTCGATTTATGGGGTGAGCGAGGCGGCCCATCGCTATTTCGGCAAGACGCTTCAGGAGTTGACGGTCGAAGAGGTCGCGATGATCGCAGGCCTGATCAAGGGGCCTAATAGCTATGCGCCGACGAAACATCCTGAGCTGGCGAAAGGCCGGCGCGATGTTGTGCTGCGGCGTCTGCGGGAGACAGGTCTCATTACTGAAGAGGTCTGGAAACGCGCCGTCAATGAGCGGGTGCGTGTGACTCCGCCGGAAGACGTCATGACCGATGCGCCTTACTTTGTCGATGCCGTGCTCCGGGAGGTGGAAGAGGCCGGCGTCGTGCCCTTGCCGGAGGGTTTGCGGATCGATAGCACGCTCGATCCCATGGTCCAGCAGGCAGCCACCGAATCTCTGGAGAAGGGGCTGGCCAAGCTAGAGGTCGGGCGTCCCCATCTCAAAAGTTCGCAGGAGCCGGTGCAAGGGGCGGTGGTGGTGCTCGATCCCAAAACCGGGTCAGTGTTGGCCTTGGTGGGGGGGCGGGACTATCGGAAGAGTCAATTCAATCGCGCAGTCCAGGCGCAGCGGCAACCTGGTTCTCTCTTCAAACCCTTCGTCTATCTTGCGGCGCTGGAAGCAGCCCGTGAGGGTCAAACTGGCCAGTTGACCGCGGCGAGCTTGCTGGCAGACGAGCCGGTGACCTTTGAGTCGGAGACCGGCCCCTGGTCTCCACAGAACTACGACAAACAATTTCGCGGCCCTATCACCGTGCGGAGCGCGTTGGAACAGTCGCTCAATGTGCCGGCGGTGCAGGCGGCCAAAACCGTGGGAACAAAGTCGATTGTGCAGCTGCTGCACCGTCTTGGCGTGACGAGCACGATCGGCAACGATCTTTCGTCGGTGGCCTTGGGCAGTTCGTCTGTGTCCTTGATGGAGATCACAGCGGCGTATGGAGCGATCGCCAACGGAGGGATTGCCGTCAAGCCGACTACGGTGCGGTCGACCAGGGACCGACTGGGTGACGTTGTGTGGACTGGCGTGCCGGATCGGCAACAGGCGGCTTCGCCTCAAGGGGCCTATGTGTTGACATCTCTCCTCGAAGGCGTCATCCAGCGGGGCACGGCGAGCAAAGCCAAAGTGCTCGGGCTCCAAGGCACGGTGGCCGGAAAAACCGGCACAACCGACGGCTATCGCGATGCCTGGTTCGTCGGCTACACGTCCGACGTGGTGATCGGGGTCTGGGTGGGATTCGATGATGAACGGGCCTTGCGCCTCACGGGATCGCAGGCGGCGTTACCGATTTGGATGGATCTCGCGCAACGGATCATTCCACCCACTGTCCCCGCATTCGTCAAGCCGCCCGGTGTGGTCACCCGCGACATCGATCCGAAGACCGGACAGCTGGCTACGTCTCAGTGTCCGGAACAAGTGTCTGAGGTGTTCATCGAGGGTACGGAACCCGTCGTCTATTGTGAGGTGCATGGAGGGGGAATATGGGAACGGCTCCGGCATACTTTTGGATTCTCCTAGGACTCACTCAGAGGAATAGTGTAAGCTGTCGTGAACGATCGGATATGAAGGGGGGATGATGTATGAAAAGTAATAGCTTTGCCGCAGATGACAACATTACCCTTTTGGCCAAAGGGGTGGTGTTGAAAGGCGAGATCCATGTTGAAGGGACGGTGCGGATCGATGGCCGTCTCGACGGCGACATTCAGACCAAAGGGCAAGTCATCATCGGCGAAGATGGATTGGTGCAGGGAACGATTACGGCCGGCACGGTAATTAGCAGCGGCCGCATCAAAGCAAAGGTGATGGCGGACGAGCGAGTTCAGCTGATGAGGACGGCGACGCTCATCGGAGAAGTTCTTACGCCGGTGCTCATCATAGAAGAAGGCGCTAAGCTTCAAGGTGTGATGGACATGGGGGTGACTGCCTGGGAAGACGAGTCTCCGAAGTTGTTGGGTAACGTCAGCGATCTCTCCGCACATCGGGCCAAGCAGGTTGTCGTGCTTGATAAATAACAAGTCCGGTGGCGATGCACACCGATAGGTCTGCCGGTTCTCTCCTGTTCGTATCCGATCCATGACGAAGCCGCAGCTCTTCACCGCCGTATTCTTTGCGCTCCTTCTGTTGCTCCTGTATCAGATCGCCCTAATGTTTCGGCCGTTTCTTTTCCCCGTCCTCTGGGCCGCGCTCCTTGCCCATCTTACGTATCCGCTCCATGTGCGACTGACGTCGTTCGCTCGTGGCCGGGAGATCGTGTCGGCCTCCTGTCTCACCCTCTTGGTTCTGGCTCTCGTGGTCATTCCGATTTCGATAATGGGGGTGTTACTGGCGCGCGAAGCCAGTACGGCTGAACAGACCATTCGCGAGTGGATCGCGAGCGGGGCGCTCCAAAAGCTGCCCGAACAATTACGCGCGTGGCCGGTCATCGGAAGATTCCTCCAGGAGATCAGCGGCAGCGCGTTATTGACGCCTGATTCTCTGGAGCAGGGGCTTCTCGCGTCCGCGACGTTCCTGAGCCGTTTCTTTCTCGATCAGGTCGGCGATCTGCTGAAGAACGTCTTTCTGCTGGTGACGGATTTCTTTCTCATGCTCTTTGCCCTGTTTTTTCTCTTTAAGGATGGCAAGCGATGGCTGGCCACTCTCCAGGACGTGATTCCGCTGGACGCGTCCCATAAGCAGCGGATCATCGATCGTATGGATCAAACTATTCGGGCTGTGGTGAAGGGGATCGGGGTGACCGCGATCGTTCAAGGACTCGTGGCAGGGCTGGCCTATATGGTCCTTGGAATGCCTTTTCCCGTCGTACTGACGGCGGTGACGGTGATGCTCGCGCCACTTCCCTTCGGCGGGACTGCATTGGTGTGGGGGCCGGTCGTGCTCTATTTCCTTTCGGTCGGTCCGCTGTGGAAAGCGCTGGCCATGCTGGGTTGGGGAATTGGGGTCGTGTCGATGATCGATCAGTTTCTTCGGCCCTGGTTGATCGGCCAGGCGGCCCAGATCCCGGTGCTCTTCCTTGTGTTCAGCGTTCTCGGAGGGCTGGCGCTCTACGGCCTCATCGGGCTCTTCGTGGGGCCGGTCCTGGTGAGTCTGTTGATGACCATCGTGCAGATCTACCGCGAGGAATATTACAACACTGAAACCGCTCCACCAGCCAATCCTGCCACACCATCCTAGCCTCGAGCCACCGTCATTCGTCAATCGACCTGAATCGGGTACTGTATCTTGGTTGACGAATGACGTATTCCCCGCTATTCCAGCGGAATGGTGATAGCGATTCCGCCCATCACATCGTTGAGCTTAAAGTCCCGTTTCGGGCTGAGCAGATGACCATTGTGGCATTCGATACAGGCCGGTGAGACGGCGAGGTCTGGATAGATGGCCTGAAAGTATTGTTGGCGGCCGCTGGTCACGATTCCGGTGACCGGCAAGTTGGGATTCTTTCGAAGAGACTCCAACGCGTTCCGTTCCAGGTCGCTCGCCGGAGCGTTGCGCTTGTAAATAGGCCAGAGACCGATTAATCGATACCGGATCCCGCTTCCGTCCTCGGCTGCCAGCTTGCCCGAATGCTGAAGAAACTGGGCAGGCAACATGAGGGCATTCTCTTGTTCCCAATGTTCAGACGCAGTGGTGACGCCTTTTGCCTGGAGCCGATTGACGATTTCCGTCGTGTAGAGCGTGCGATCCGCTTTGATGACGGCATAAATATAGCCCGCCGCTTTCTCCGGCGGGATGCCGGACGATCCCGACCGTTCTTTTGCGGAGAGGGTGTAGGGCTCCCACCACAGCGCAAAAATTAGGACTGAGAGGGCTGCGGTGTAGAGCGAGACGTTGACTCGGTGCATGAAGCCTCCTGTGTGGGCGGCAGAAGAGGAATGATCGGCAGAGTCACGATGCAGGAGGTGCCGCTCCCCTCCTGGCTCTCAATTCTGATATCCCCTCCGAATTTCTTGATGATCCGGCGGGCGACGGTCAGCCCAAGTCCGGACCCTTCGCCTTGTCCCTTGGTGGTAAAGAACGGATCGAAAATTTTCGACAGATGCTGTTTTGGAATGCCGGGGCCTGAATCCTCGATCGTGGTCACGACGGATGTATCGGTTAGGGATGTCGAGAGACATAAGACCCCTCGGCCTTTCATCGCTTGAATGGCATTCGTCAGCACATTCGTGAAAGCCTGACGGAGTTGGTCCGGCAGGGCCAGGATACAGGTGTCTCCTGCGTAGGTTCTCTCGATCGTAAGTCCTGAGGCGTCTATGCTGTTCGTAAGCATTGCGATGGCCTGATCGAGTTCTCGTTCGAGGTGAACCGGTTGCCGTTGGTCCGATGTCTCGCGAGCCGTGACGCCGGTGAAGTCTCGAATAATATCGGCCATCCGACGGCCATGCTGGACGATATCGCGGGCGTAGGATCTGACTCGGTCGAGGTCGGCTTCTTCCCCAATGGCTTCACCCAATCCGAGAATTCCGAAGAGTGGATTATTCAACTCATGCCCGATTCCGGCAGTGAGAGTCCCGAGGCTGCCTGATTTCTCGGCCTGGATGAGTTGGTCTTGGAGGCGGCTGTCGTCAGTCGTGTCCCTGAAGACAAGGCCGATCCGATCCTCTCCCTGGTTTCTCCCTGCCATGTGGAACCACTGATAGTGATACCGACGGGAGCCAATCTGAATCTCCTGTTGGTTGTTTGGTTCTTCCGTCCCTATCACGGGAGCCAACGGATCACGGGGGCGGTCGACGCCAGCGGCATCCACCACCCCGGATTCAGTCGCGACCGGTTCACCGTTCCGTGCACGTCGGAATTCGTTTCGCAGGTGTTTCCGTGCAGCAGCATCGACGGGGAGTATGTCGAATAAGGGGATTGATTTCGTCGAATCAATGGCCTGAAAGGAGTTGCGCCCGACCCGGTTGATGTACTGCACCTGTTCGTCTTGATTGACCATGATAATCGGGGTGGGAACTGCATCCAGTATTTGGTCTGTCGAGTGAAGCAGGGACTCCACTTGTTGGGTTTTGAAGGCTACTTGGTCGGTCAGACCGGCAAAGGCGGCTTCCAATTGGCGATTCATGCGATTGAGTTCGTTAGCCAGATCTTGGAGTTCGTCACCGGTCTGAACGTCGATGGGCTGTCGAAGCTCACCGCGCCCGATCAATTGTGCCGCTGCCTGTAATTGGCGCACCGGCTTGACGATACGATGGGCCGCAAGGTAGCCGAGGGACGTCATCAATCCGACGGCGATGAGACTGAAGACAGCCATCCAGGTGAGAAGGTGACGAATCGGGGCAAAGAGTTCGTCGGAGGCCTGCCACACGAAAGTATGCCAGGAGCCTTTGCCCAGATCGTCATTGGTGGCACGGCTGATTTCAGGCACCGGGGCGAATCCGATCAGCGAAGTCGATTGTCCGCCGTGGCCATCACTTGGTGCAGTGACCCAGCCAGGCTGAACAGGCGTGACCAGGGGAACGATCTGTGTATCGGAGAGTCGCACGCCGGTCGGCAGAATGGGACAGCTCATCACGATGCCGCGATGGTCGATCAGCATCACATGGCCGGTCTTGCCGAAGCGAATGGGAGAGATCGAGGGCGAGATTAGCTCTTTGGCATCGATCACGCGATGCAGCACGCCGACTGCTCCATATCGGATGCGATCCATAATGGGAAACGAGATGCTGATGACGTAGGCCTGCGCACGTTCGTCGAAGTACACATTTTGGATGAAGAGCTGGCCGACCCCACGATGGAAGGCACCTTTCCACCAGGCCGTGTCTTGGTTGGCAAATGGTGGCAAGGTGGTCGACGCGGCAACCAGGTTGCCCTCAATGTCGGTGATGTACAGCATCTTCGTGGCAGACCGAACCACTTGTGGTATCAGCTGATCGGCTTCGCTCTTGGATCCCGAGAGATATTCCTGCATGAGGCCGGCTACTTTCCCTCCTGTAATGGCCTGGACTGCCGCTGAATCTTTAGCCTCCCAGCCTTTCTTGAGCCCTTCCATCACTCTGTGATGTTCAGCTGCTGTCATACTCTGCAGGGCATCGCGCCGTTGCTCGAGTTCAAGGATAATCGAAGAGTCTGTCGCGATCCGTGAGGTTCGGGCGACCTCATCGGACATCAGTAGATCGATTTTTCTCGCGGTTTCCTCGGCGAGGGCCTTGAAGTTTTCGCCGTTGACGACCTGAATTTCTCGGGAGCCTTGCCAAAAAGCGAGACCGAGACCCACCATGAGGGGCACGATTCCCACGAGCAACATGGACAGAATCAGTTTGAGTTGGAGTCCCCACCTCGTTTCTGCGCGAGACGCAGGACTTGCGGGATTCATAACAGGGATCCTTGTCCTGCCGGCTCGGCGTTGGGGAAGGTCAAGGTAAAGGTCGTTCCCTGGTCGATTCGGCTGTCGACTGCAATGGTGCCGTGCATTTTGTTGACGATAGTTTTGACGTTATAGAGTCCCAGCCCTGTGCCTTTGCCGGGGGCCTTCGTCGTAAAAAACGGCTCGAAAATCTCATGGATGCTGTCCGGGGCAATACCGCATCCCGTATCGGAGATTCGGACGTCGACCTGCCCGTCGTGGACGGTCGTTTCGATCGTCAATGTGCCGCCGCCGCGCTCCATGGCATGGACCGCATTGGTGATGAGGTTGACGAGGACATGGAGTAACTCATCCGGATTGCCCTTGACGGTGGCGCCTGGCTGGTACTGTTTGAGCATCTCGATATCGTGAAAACTCGACGCGTAGCGTGCAATTTTCAATGCCTCGTCCAGCTTGCCGTTTACAGAGACCGGCACATCCTCGTGCGGGGATGCGCGCCGTGAGTAGCGGGTGAGATCCCTGCAGATGGCGCTTGTCCGTTTGACGGCTTCAATAATGTCCCGGGCCTGTTCATGGACGGCGGTCAGGTCGCGTTCCTCTGTAAGATTTTCCGCCAGGCCCAGGATAAGTTGCAGGGGATTGTTAATGTCATGCGCGATTCCCGCAGCGAATGAGCCGATTCCCGCCAGCTTTTCTGACTGGAGGAGTTCGGCTTCGAGCTTGGATTCATGCTGAATCAGTTTCCACAGCAAGCGGGAGGCCGATCCACTGAGGATGTTTGTGGTAGGAGGTTTGTGCGCATGCAAATAGGTTTCCATCTCCGGATCGCCCGTGACATCCAAAATCAGGTTCACGCCATGGTTGCCGATCAGGTCCGGCACATTGGCGGTCACGGGAACCTGAAGCTCATGCGCGCGTTGCAGCCCGGGCGCAGCAGGATTACGGTCTGCAATGCCGACAATCTCAATCGACGGGATGTGGTGCAGCAGATCTAACAGTGCGCGGCCGCCGCGACCTGCTCCAAGAATGGCAACTTTGGTGCGATCAGAGTGTTCCATTCGGATCTGCTCCATCTTGGGGAGTTATGACCCTAGGAGCCTGCGGAAAAACTATTGGGGCGCGTCCGGTCTGTCTGGTTATTTGGTTTGTTTTGTCTGTCTGGTTGATTTGGTTCATCGCTTAGTTTCGTTCAACCAAAAAACCAAACAAACCAAACAGACCGGATAGACCAGACCGACCAAATGAACAAGACAGGGTCATAGCCGTGCAAGTTCACGCTGATCTATGGCTCGCGCAACGGCTGCTCTCAGTTTTTCCCCTTCGACCGGCTTGACGAGATAATCCACGACGCCCTGCCGGAGGAAGGAGGTCGCCATATCGGTATCCGGGAAGCCGGTCAGCACGATGAGCGGGACGCGAGGGTAATTGCTCCTAAAATAGGCCACGGCTTCGGCGCCATTGATTTTCGGCATGCGAATGTCGCAGATGACGACATCGAGGAGGAGCCGGTTTTCGCCATAATTGATGACCTCGATCGCCTTCTCACCGTTTTCCGCTTCAAGGACTTCATAGCCGGCTTTCTGCAGCGTCATCTTCACGACTCTGCGAATGTCTGGCTCGTCATCTACCACCAGCACTCGTCCCTCGCAGGCCTCTCCCCCGACGAAAAACCCTGATTTGAACTCACTCATGGCGCCCTCCTTGGTTGATATGTGGATGTGTCGCTCATGGTCGGCTCACCTGTGCTTGTCACAGATAAAGCGCAATGCCCGTGCCAGCATGGCCATGCGGCAATGGCCCAAGTTTCCCAGTAAAGAGGTGTCTTGTCGTGACAAGGCGCAGGAAGACTTGGTGGCTATCCACCAGCCTGTGCTGAAATCCACCACCAGCGCCACCGGTTGGTTCATCTGGTTTGTTTGGTTTGTCTCGTTTATTTGGTTGAACAAGGCTAATAAGATGAACCAGACAGACGAGATAGGCCAGATAGACTCCGAATTGCCTTTGAGCCTGACGCTAGGGTATTCTCACAACTTGACGAGATTGGAGCGGCCATGATTACACCAGATACTCTGACGGAATATGTGCGCAAGACGATGCCGGATGCTGCCGTCACGGTCTCGGATCGGACCGGTACGATGAATCATCTCAAGGTCGTGGTGATCTCTGCAGCCTTCGCAGGGAAGAATTTGTTGGATCGGCATCGAATGATCTATCAGGCGTTGGATGCCCCTATGAAAGACGGGCGGATTCATGCACTCGAAATCACCGCTAAAACCACAGATGAAACCTAGGAGGCCGAGCTATGGCAGATCCCATTCAAGAAGAAATTAACAAGGAAGTCGCCGCACACAAGATTTTGATCTACGGCAAGGGCACCAAACAGATGCCAATGTGCGGGTTTACGAAAGAAACGATGCAGTTTTTCGACAAGTACGGGTATCCGTATGAACTCATCGATGTTCTGTCTCAACCCACCAAGCGGGAAGCGCTTGCAAAAATGACCAACTGGCCGACCCTCCCCAAGGTGTTCATCGACGGGCAGTTTTACGGCGACACCGACGTGCTCGATCCCATGGCAGCCAAAGGCGAGATAGAGCCGCTGCTGAAAAAAGCGTTCGGAAAATAGGAAAGATTCGAAGAGACGAGGGCGACGGTCATGCTCTTTTGCTCGCGCAACGCGCGGCCTCGGAAGGCCCTCGTTGGACGCGCGCAGTGAGAGCATAACCGTCGCCCTCGTTATTTTGGATCTCGCAGCGGCTTGGAAGGGGAGGGGAAGAGAATAGAAGACCGCCTGGCCCGGTCCCCCCTGCTCACGGAACCCCCACGATGAAAGGGATTGGAAGGACACCCACGTTGGTCCTGTGCTCCCGGAACGCGCGCCCTGGGAAGGGCCTCGTTCGACGGCCGCACGTAGACCAACATGGGTGTCCTTCCAAGAGAGGGAAAGCGAGCAAGCTTGGTGGAAGCATCCTATAAATGATGGAAGTCGTTCAACGTGCGCAGGTGGTGATCAAGCCAGGCCACCGCGTGAGTACGACTCAGAGGTGAACCGAGAACAAATCACTTGGACTTAGGTCCCAATCCTGGCAGGATACTTATCCAGCGTCATATGACCCCTGGTAACTTATACGGAACCAGATACTATATAGTTAGACAGGGCTAACCAACTCAATGAAATCTATCACCCTGCTTCGCACTGTATTCATCGTCGCCTTTCTCGTTGCGGCGTCAATCATCCCCGTACAAGCACAAACGGCGGACGCTGACTCGGCGGCGGCAGCATCGACCGTACGTGCCTATCATCAGGCGCTCGAAGCTGGCGACTCGCAGACAATCTTGCGGCTATTGGCCTCAGACGCATTGATCTTAGAAAACGGCGATCGCGAAACTCGCGAGGAGTACCGAGAGCATCATCTTCAAGCAGACATCCGGTTTTCTCAAGCGGTACCGGCGCGTCGGAGCGCAGTACAAGTCATCGTGAGCGGGGACGTTGCTTGGGCAAGTTCCACTAGCGTGACACAGGGCACCTATCAGAAGCGTCCTATCAATTTATCTGGCGCTGAACTGATGGTGCTGTCAAGAACTGCGGCGGGGTGGGTCATCCGGGCGATTCATTGGTCGTCGCGTACATTGACGACAGGCAGCTGAATCAAGGCATACAGCTGTCTAGTTCCTCAGGGGGCAATGAGGCGAAGCCTCTAATTTTGCCATTCAAAGCGCTCTTCCAAACTCGCTTGTTTCGAACTCCTCTTTTTTCCGAACATCTACCAATGGGAGCGGTCGAGGCTGCCCTTGACTGCGCGCATCGAACGAGCACTTTCTGAATGTGCGCGTTCTGCGAGCAAAAAGGGCACCTGACCGCTCCCGTCCCTCCCTCATCTCTTTGCTTCCGCCGGCGGCCAGTTCAACTCCGCATGTCTGCCGCAGTAGAAGCAGGAGAGGCGGTAACGGGCTTGCGGCCAGTTCAACTCCGCATGTCTGCCGCAGTAGAAGCAGGAGAGGCGGTAACGGGCTTTGCGTCTTGGATTGGGCATGGAGGTAAAGGTGATGGGGGTATCGTCGAAGGGGCACATGGGTTGCTCGTGGAGGAGATGCACTTCGGCCATCATCGTGATTGAGGCGCCGTCCCACGGTGGCATCGGCTGTTCTTTGCCGGTAATCTGCTCCTTGGTATGACACTGTTTGCATTCGGCTTCATAAATCTTGATACGGGCGAGATGGGGGCTGTGGTCGGTAACGTTCATCGCTCCGCCGCAGCCGGGCTTGAGGCAAGTGAGATGTTCGTGTTGGAGGGCCTGTACAAACCGACCGTGCGCTATGCGTTCTTGCTCTGATTTCATGATGCCTCCTTCAACTCTTTCTCTTCGTCACTTCTGCGTGCTCCTCTCAGAGGGTGGTCTGAAGTGCTCATCACTGGGAGCATTGCCCCCTGCTGTTAACAAGACTCTTGAGACCTTTCAACTCAAAACTCAACATTCATAATTTAACACTCGCGCCGTCGTGGCGCGCTATATCCCCCAACCGCCGCTGACTTGAATGTTTGCACCGTTTACATATCGTGCATCATCGGACAGCAGATACCGTACCGCCGCCACAGTGTCGTCTATCGTTCCGATATAGCCGGCGGGGATGCGTTTGGTCATGCCGGCGAGTTCTTCCGGCGGCGCGCTGCCTGAATCGATGAAACCTGGTGATATTGCATTGACGGTAATGCCATGGGGCGCCAGCAGTTTGGCCAGCGTACGAGTCAGAATCAAGACGCCGGCTTTGGCAATGTAATGGGCTGTCACGTCCGGTTGGGAAATCATCTGATCGGCGTTGGCCATGCTGAAGCTGATGATGCGTCCGGATTTGCGGGTTTTCATTCCCGGCGCTACTGCTTTGGCGAGATAGAAAATGGGATGAAGGTTGCCGTCGAACATCTCATTCCAGCCTTCGACTGTTTCCTCGAACAGGTTCACACGATGGTAGGGACCGGCGCCGTTGATCAGCGCATCGATCCTTCCCCACTGCTGTTCAACCTGGGTGACGAGGCCTTGGGCCGCCTGGGGGTCCGACACGTCGCATCGAATCGAGAGCGCACGACCGCCACGGCTAGTGATTGCGTCGGCTGTGGCTTTTGCCTCTGCCTCACTCGTGCGGTAGCAGATGGCGACCGACCACTGTTGCGCTGCCAGGTCGAGCGCGATCCCCCGTCCGATGCCTTTGGCTCCACCTGTGATGAGTGCGACACGATCAGCCATAGGTGATTCTTTCGTGCTTGGTGTGAATGCCTGCTATCTTATCGGGTTTTGAGTCTGGTCGCGAGCAGCTGTAAGGCTCCGGCTGTTCGTACGGAGAAGGTCCGGTCTTGTTTGGGTTTTTTATTGTCTTCTTGGCATTCTGCGATGAGCGATTGCAAGTCTGCAATGGTATCCACGTCGCGCCAGGCGGTGGTGAGTTCGACCGTCAAACCCAGTGTCTTGGCCTTCTGTTGTGTGACGGCGAGAACTTGGTCGGTGGACCAGGGTACTCCGGTAAAGAGTTGTTCTGCCGGTCGTTTGAGGCCGATGAGGTAGTAGCCACCATCCAAGGCCGGTCCCAAGACCAGGTCCGAGCGGTCCAATATCGCGAGCGCATCCTGATACACCGACAATGGCAAGGTCGGAACATCGGCCCCTACGATGATGACCTGCTTGTAGCCTTTGGCGAATAAATCGACAGAGGCGCGGTGCATCCGCTGGCCCAGATCTTCACCTATTTGATCCAACAGGCGGACGCTCTGCCGTTCTTCCATAATTTTAAAGAACACGAGCTCAGAGGAAGGTGCGCAGGCCAGGTACCGATGAAAGGGGAGCTGTAATTTTGCGGCAGCGACTGTGGTCCGCTCCAGCATGTCGAGGACGAAGCTGCCGTGCAGAGTGGCTGCCTCGTCAGGCGTCAGCGGTGGGCAGAGCCGTGTCTTCACCGCACCCGGGATCGGGGCCTTGGCAAATATTACGAGAGCCGCGTGAGGCGTGAGGCGTGAGGCGTCAGGCGATGGAGAAGCTCCCGGTCTTGAGAAATTCTTCAACTTTGCAACCCCTCACCCCTTACGTTTTTATCGGATGACTTTATACCATTGAGCCAAATGTGATGGGTTTACACCGACCCAATACAGAAACCGTAAGGTCCACATTCGGAGGATTGTCCGCAAGGGGCCATACTGTTCCCAGCGACGAAAAGAAGTAATCACGGTCGCAGTGAGGGCCGCGGTTGCTCCCTTTCGTTTGAGTCTGCGGGAGAATTCAATATCCTCCATCAACGGCATGTCGGCGAAGCCTCTCATCTGTTCGAAGATAGAGCGACGCACAAACAGGGCCTGATCGCCGGTGGCGAGGCCGCTCAGTTTCGATCGCCAGTTCATCATCCTGCTGATGATGGTTCCCCAGATCGATGGGCGATCGAATCGGACATCGAACCGTCCGCCCACCACCCGTCGATCAGCCAGTGCCATGTCGATTCTTGTTTTCGCATCGTCTGGAAGTTGCGTGTCAGCGTGGAGAAACAATAAGACTTCTCCGCGACTGGCTTTTGCACCTTCATTCATCTGCCGGGCGCGACCAGGTGGAGAGGTGACCCATTGTACAGGACTGAGTGCTGAGGACTGAGCGCTGAGCCGGTATGATTCGACGAGTGATGGAGTCTTATCGGTGCTCCCTCCATCCACCACGACGAGTTCATCGAAGCCGAGTGTGGCGGTGTGTGCGAGTGTCGCCATGACCGTTCGTTCTTCGTTCAGTGTGGGGATGATGATCGAAACCGTCATCGCCATGACAGATCAGCAGACTTGTTCATGTGGTCTATCTGGTCTATTCGGTCTGTCTGGTCTATCTCGTGTATTTAGTAGAACGAAACTAAGCAAATGAACTAGACAAACCAGATAGACCAAATAGACCAGTCTTGTTAGGGGCGCTTCTTCGGTTCGTTGAACATGAAATACATGACGACAACCACGGTAGACCAAAACAACACTTGCTTGTGCCAGAAGAGGACTTCTCCATATTGGTAGAAAACGGCTGCGAGAACGAGGGCTCCGCCGATGAGGCTGTAGCGGAGGGTCAAGTTTTCGACAACCGCATTCGCCCACACGGCGACCCCGGCGAAATAAATCAAGAAGGGAATGACGTCGATTTCGAATCCCCCACTGATCGAGAGAAATATGTCCAGGAAGCCGATGAAAATGAGGGCTGTGCCCACAATCATCCCGGCGACACGCATCTGGTTCTCGCTCCCGGAGTCTTCCTCCGGCTCGTGGCGCTCCGGCTCGTTGGTCGGTTCTGGCGACATGGTCAGCTGGTTCCTTGCCGCTCGTGAAGCGTCAGAATTCTTGGCGAACGACGTTTCACGAGATACGTTTCACGGGTTTCGAGCATCCTGCTATGCCTTAAAATGTTTGCTCAAGGTCAAGCCTTGGCGCTGATACGAGGATCCGAGGGCCGTGCCATAGAGCTGACTGGGCCGTGCGAGCATCTTGTCGTACACAACCTTAAAAAATGTTTGTCCATCATGGATCAGGAAGGGCACGTCGTGGGGACGGACTTCCAGGACCACTTGGGTGCCGTGCAGCTCGCCGCGGCCGTACCCAAATCCCGGATCGAAAAACCCTGCGTAGTGGGTCCGCAGTTCGCCACAAGCTGCTTCGAAGGCGACCATCTCGGCCGCATAGCCGGCGGGAACGCGAATTCGTTCTTTCGATGCGAGAATATAAAATTCTTCCGGTTCCAAGAGGAGGCTGTCCTGGCGGTGGCGGTACAGGGGCTCCCAAAAATCGAGCGCCGCATAGTGGCCGATTTTCGATAGATCGATGACGTGACTATTCTTCTTCGCCCGATAGCCGATGATCGGCGAGCTGCTTCGGTCGTCTCCTTTCAGATCGATGCGGAGAAACAGGCCACGATCTGTCCGGAGGTCACGGGCGCTCAACGCATGTTTCGTGGGGAGATTGTGGTAGAGCAGCGGCTCTCGCCTGTGGAGAGCCTGAAGAGAACTGTCTGCCACGGTGGCGTCCCCTCGCACAAAGCGAATTTGATTGAGGGAGTAGCCGGTTTTTACCTTGATTGCGAACGAGCGTGGGACGATCTCCAGATAGAGGGGCCCTGAATAGCCGGCTCGAATCTCATCGAATCCGGTGTTGAGGTCCGTTACGACGCGGGTAAAAACATCCAGCCGTCCGGTCGTGCTTTTTGGATTGGTCCGCGCGCGGAGCGTCTTGGGTAACGCTACACGTTCCAACAGTGGCACCAAATAGACGTGGCCTTTTTCGAGAATGGCCCCCTCGGTCAAGTCCATCTCGTACATCACGAGGTCGGACTGATAGAAGTCCAGGACGTTGAGCCGGCTCGTAATCTCGGACAACTCCGGCAGGAAACTGCTGATCAGCCGATAGGCCTTGCGCCCGAGCCGCAGATCGAGACTGGCCGGCTGGATCTGCCGGTCTTCGATCGGTACGTCGGCGTGGATGGCGCCGTCCGCGATCAGCTGCGTAATCTGCTGGTAGGGCAAAATGCCTGACGTGGTGCGTGCGCTCACAGGTCGTCGTGCTCTCCGTTGCTGCACGATCCTAGTGCAGGCGCTGCACTGACCATCGGCAGTTCTCGCGCAGAACTCTGCTGCGGTTGCGGATAATGGAAGGCCTTGTTCTCATAGTTCTTCAAGAGAACCCCCGCCGCATCCATGTGCACCATGTAGTCGCCGGGGAGCAAGGGGATCTTACCGCCTCCGCCCGGCGCATCGATGACGAAGTGCGGGACCGCCATTCCGCTGGTGTGGCCCTGCAGCGACTTAATGATATTCAGTCCCGTCTCGACCGTGGTGCGGAAGTGATTCGTGCCCTTGGTGAGGTCCGCTTGGTAGAGATAATAGGGTTTGATGCGGGCGAGCAGGAGCTGATGCATCAACCGTCTCATAATGTCCGGATCGTCGTTGACGCCTTTGAGCAGCACGGTTTGCGCGCCGAGTGGCACCCCGGCATCGGCCAACATCCCGCAGGCCGCTTTTACTTCAGGCGTCAGTTCGTCCGGGTGATTGAAATGCAAGTTCATATACACCGGATGATATTTCTTCACGATCGCGCAGAGTTCCGGGGTGATCCGTTCCGGCAACGTGCCAGGCACTCGGGAGCCGAGGCGAATCAGTTCCAGATGCGGGATGGTACGCAGGGCTTTGAGTATGCGCTCTAACAGATGATCCGGCAGGAGCAGGGGATCGCCGCCGGAGAGAATGACGTCGCGCACTTCGGTATGTTCGCGCAAGTAGGCGATGGCCTGGTCGAGTTCGCCCTTCTTGAGGAATCCCGGTTTCCCGACCAGCCGTTTTCTCGTGCAGAACCGGCAATAGATCGGGCACTGGTTCGTCACCATCAGCAGGACGCGATCCGGATAGCGATGGACCAGATGTGGAACCGGGCTCATGAGGTCTTCTTCGAGCGGATCGTCTTCCGCTTCGAAGTCCTCCATTTCGGCGATGTCCGGGACCACCTGTTTCCAAATGGCATCGCCTTTTTCTTTGATCGTCGCCATCACCGTGGGGGTAATGCGCATCGGATAGTCGCCCACGATGGCTTCGATTTCTTTCGCATCGACACCAAGCCGTGCGGCCAAATCCTTTGGCTTCACGATACTATCGGCGAGTATGCGTCTCCATGCTTCCATGCCGTTCTCCTTTAGCAGGATGCTGAAAAAGTCCGTCAGCATCGTTCTCGCATCGCTCAGAGGCTCAACGTACCGAAGCGTACGCCTCGCCTCTTCGCTCGCTGCGGCCTTGCTGAACGGCCTTGAGCATCCTGCGAGGCTGCTCCTCAATGGTTTACAATAGCCTATCAGCTGCCGGCGATCCGTTCCTGACTGTACGTCTTGTCCAGATAATCGAGGATGTCGTCGGTTTCCGTCAGCACGATGTCTCCATCCTTGAGGACCGGAACATAGTACTGGCCAGAGACTTCTTGGACCACTTTACGCATCGGGCGAAAGTCGGGCACGATGACCTGTTCGTATTCGACGTGGAGGTCCGCCAGTTTACGGCGCACCACCTCACAGTCGGGGCACCAGGATACGTGATAAAGGGTCAACGGCATACACGTTCAGTCTTCAAGTCGAAAGTCATCAAGTCTGAGAGTCATCATGAAGAAATAGATACGGGCTTTATGACAGTCAGACTTTATGACTTTCGGACTGTTCCTGTGCGACCGCGCAGGGCACCATAACCGCGTCTTTCATTCCATGGATCACTTTCTTATCCGCCGGGCAGACGGTAGCCAGGATACCAGCCAACTCGGTCTTTCCGCCACTCACGAAATAATAGGGTGAGAGCCTGGCCCTGCCGGACATCCGGTTCATCTCACCGGTCACCGGATCGAAATAGTCGAGCTCATAGAGGCGGCCCTTGTGAAACTCCTGCAGGATATAGGGGGTTTGGGGAAAGGCGGCCAGGGCCTTGCCGATGGCGCTGGCCCATTCGTTCTGTGGCATATCATGTCCGACCGATACGCCCCGGCTTCCCCAGGCGAGTTCGGAGAATCCCGATGGTTTGATGACCAGGTGCCGTTCTTTTTGGGTTGCCGTGGCCAGATCCTGCCAGTTCATGACGGCCCGTCCACCGATCGCCAACCCTGGAATTGTCGCGGACGGAGGGATGGGTGCAGGATCGAGAATCCAGGTACGTGGCATGATGGTGGTCAAGTGTAGAAAGACCTCCCGGTCCAATGCCTCTTCCCAGAAGGGTCGCAAGGCCGGGTGATGAAGCAGGGCAAAGGCGAGCTTTTCTTCCAGTGCCGGCTTGTATGGGGGCGTGACGGCGACACGATCCTTCTTGAGTGCATATTGGACAAGTTCGGATTTGGGAATGTTCAAGAGGTCGAATAACTCATAGAAGCGATAGATCAAGGCAATCGGCTGGTCCATTTCCTCATTGGCGATCCGGAGGCCTTCCTCGGTGAATCGAATGTGACGAGGCTCCGCGCAGTAGGCATCGAGACCGATCGCTCGAAGCCGGGCCGCGAGCCACGTCATTTCAGGCCGATAGTCTTTGGCTTCTTCCGATATCAGAATTGCGACACATCCTGTACGCTGGGCGAGCTGGGCCTTCACCATGGCTGCAAAGCCCTGGACCATCCCCTCGGGGCCTCCGACGATTTCTGAGGGGTGAGGGGTAAGGGGTAAGGGGTAAGGGGTTGGAGAAGCAGTACTGTATATCTCAGCCAATACTCCGGTTAATCCGATTCCTCCGGGGACTGAGTCGAGCTCGGTGATCACCATGCCGTCCTGGGTGGGGATGATGTCCGGTCGGATGACTGCGGGAATCTGGTCGCGAAACCGTTTCATGCGGCTATAGGTGATGAGCCCCTCCGGCTTCCCTTGGTCCAGGTATCCTGCGACCCAGGCTGGCTGGAGGCCTCGTACACTGTCGAGATAGAGGCGGTTCAGGGCCTGATAAAAGGAGAGGAGCTGCGGTCCGAGTCGGTGGAAAAAATCTAACTGATCTTTTGTGAGCAGGAACGGTGTGACCGCAATGCGCCAAGTGGTTGTGGCAGTGACGATTTCGGAAGTCGAAGCCTGTCCTGGCAGAGCTGGAAAGAGACCAGCTTGGCTCAGCTGGTCGCGGATGATTGTGCAGCGGTGAAGAAGGTCGGAGGTAGCCAAGTCAGACAGAGGCAGTATCCGTGTAAATGAGCGCTCCTCATGTGAGGGCAAGGAACTGTAACACGGGCTTTGGGACCATACAAGGGGCGAAGAGGGCAGCAAGTGAAGGACAGCGACGCTCGCCGCATTGGGATCAGAGATGAGCGCCGGTCAAAAAACGACATCCCCTTGGGCGCCTCTATCAATGGTGTTAGTATGGGCCGCACATCGATTGGATCCCTTTTATGTCCGCAAATACCGGTGAGTTGGTGGGTGCGTTTGTGACACCACCGATCGCGCTGCCACAACTTGTGCCGAGCCGCACCTGTCTCCAGTGCGATGTCTGTTGCCGGTTTCCCGACCCCGATAGCGCCCTGCGCCCGTATTTTACCGAGAACGAAATCACCCAGGCTCTGGCCGGGGGCATTGAGGCCACGGCCTTTCCCAACCGGCTGGGGTCGCAGGTGATTCTGGTTCCCGAGCCTCACGGCGAGGGGTATCTCTGCCCGGCATTCGATGCAGCAACTTCAACCTGTCGTATTTATGAGCAACGTCCGCTCGATTGTCAGCTCTATCCGCTGGCGTTGATGTGGAATGAGCCGCATGACCAGGTCTTGTTGGGGTGGGATACGAAATGTCCTTTCATGCGAGAAGAGATTCCAGGGGAGATTCAGCGTCATGCCGATCGGGTGATGGCCTTGCTCGATCAACCGGACATCCTGGATCACGTTGTCGCGCATCCTCGCCTCATCGGACGGTTTCAAGAGGACGTGGTCGTGCTTGCGCTTCTTTCACGCCTCACTGATGCCGTGGCGAAGCAGTGGGGGACTGCGCCGCTGCATCGGTTCACACTGGACGATATTCCGCGCATGACAACGGTCTTAGACCGGTCTGGGTGGCGCCACGCTCAGTCGCTTGCAGCCTATTCGCCGGTCTATCACTACATGTGGAATGGATTACTGGCCTATTGGTGGATGGAGCTTGAGGGCGCCTTTTGCCTCTTTGCTCAATCGCCGGATGGCTGGTTCATGCCTCTGCCTCCGATCGGAGCCGGTTCGATCGACAAGTCTCTGTGTGGGGCGATGGGGCTGCTGCGGCGCTGGAACGGTGATTCGCCGGTCAGCCGAGTTGAGAACGTGCCTTCCCAGTTAGTTTCGGAGTTCGAGCGACTGGGCTATCGGCTGACGCCCAAGGAACCTGACTATCTGTATCGCGCGACAGATCTTGAGGCGTTGGCGGGCGACCGGTATCGCTCTCAACGGGCGCTGTGCAATCGATTCGAGCGTGAGCAGCCTTTTGAGGTGAGTACCTATCAGGTTGGCGATCGTCAGGACTGTCGTGCCCTTCTCGCTGATTGGTCACGGCAGAAACAAGCGGAAGGGCTTGAGTCATTCGGTGCGATGCTGTTGGCCGATGCGGCGTCGGCTCACGAAGTCATCTGGTCGCAGGCGTCGGCTCTTCGACTCACAGGAAAGGTCGTGAAGATTCACGGTCGGCTCTGCGCGTATACCTTCGGCTATTGGTTGACGAGCAGGACATTCTGTGTCCTCTTAGAGGTAGCCGACCGGACTGTTCCGGGTCTGGCGCAGTACCTATTTTGGGAGACCTGTCGGATGGCTGTGGCGGAAGGGGCCGAATACATCAATACAATGGATGATGCAGGGCTCCCAGGATTGCGCGCATCGAAACAGGCCTATCATCCCATCATACTGATTCCCAACGTTGCCGCCTTTCCGGCCTGTGCTTCATGAAGACTTCAATGACCTTATCATTCTTCGATCTTCGCCGTTATCGGTGGCTGTCCTATCTCCTCATCGCCATCACCGTATGTGCGCTCTTAGCCGGCATCATCTTGACCCGGTTCGTCGAAGATCGCCTCGTGGAGGCAACGGGAAGAGAACTCACGCTGGCCGCGTCGGAAGTGGCGGAGAAGCTCGACCGGATGCTGTTCGAGCGCCAGGGCGACGTTCTCATGATGGCCCGAGCCTTTTCGGCGCAAGCGTCCGATCCGACATATCTCTCCGAGTATCTGAGATGGATGAAGACGGAATATTCCCCGGGCTATCTGTCGATCGCGGTGACGGATAGTCAGGGCATGGTTGTGGCGGCGACGGAGTCTTCGCTGGTAGGGCGCGACGAGAGCCGCACGGCCTCGTTTATTGCCGCGCGTGAGACGCGGCGACTCGACATTGCCGACGTCGGGGTCCAGGAAGCGGAGAGTGGCGTCGATACGATCGCGTTTACGGCTCCGATTTTTGATCTGCAAGGCGCGTTTGCGGGTGTCGTGACTTCGCGGGTGGCGGTTCCATTCTTGGAGGAAGTGACAGCCAGGACCATTCGCTCCCTTGAAGCAGGACAAAGAGCAGGCGTGCGAGTTGCCTACCAAATGCTGACGAAGCAGGGTAGGGTATTTGCCGATTCGGATCGATCCGGCAAGGGGACCGCCGATCTGAAAGAACTCAGCTTCCCTTCAGTGTTGCTGAGCGAGGCCGGCATGCCGGGGTACATCGAAGAAGAGCATGTGCACCGGCACGTCCAAGTGGTCACCGGCTACGCGCAGACCAGGGGTTTTCGAGAATCTGCAGGGCTGGCCTGGTCGGTCCTGCTGCGAATGGATCGGCAGGACATCCTGGCGCCTATTCACGCGTTCTTGTGGAAAGTATGGATTGTAGGCGGGGTGGTCTGGGTTCCCCTGCTGGGCTTATTGCTCTGGGCGACGGCCCAATTGCGCGCAGAGCATCGCCAGGCGCAACAGGAAAATGCCTGGGCGAAAGCCGCTGAAACCGCGTTGCTCCAGAGTCAGGAACGAAACCGAGCCATCGTCGATACCGCGCTTGACGGGGTGATCAGCATCGATTCGACGGGGATGGTGACTGATTGGAATGCGCAGGCTACGGCAATTTTCGGATGGCCCCGCGAGGAAGCCCTGGGGCGGGCCCTTTCCGAAACCATCATTCCTGAGCGGGATTGTCGGGCGCATGAACATGGCCTCCGTGAGTTTTTTCGAACAGGGGCCGGCGCAGTCCTGAACCGCCGGATTGAAGTTGTCGCCCGACACAAAGACGGGCGGGAGTTTCCCGTTGAACTTTCGGTGTCACCGGCAAAAATTGGGGACGCGTACATCTTCAGTGCCTTTATCAGGGACATCACAGACCGCCGACGGGCTGAACAGCGTGTCGTATCTCAGTATGCGGTGACCCGCGTCCTCTCCGAGGCGACGACGATGGAAGAGGCGGCGCCGAAAATCATTCAGGCCATTGGGGAGAGCTTAGAATGGGATCTGGGCCTGTTCTGGCGGGTTGATAAGGCGACGGGGGTGTTGCGCTGTTGCGATCAGTGGAAGGCGTCATCCCTGCAGGCCGAGCCGTTTATCCTGGATAGCCTGCAGCGTACGTTTTCGCGCGGCGAGGATTTCCCCGGACGTATTTGGGCCAGCGGAAAATCGGGCTGGATAGCGGACCTCAAGGCGGATACCGATTTTCCTCGCGGAGAACAGGCTCAACAGGCTGGGTTTCACGCGGCCTTTGGCTTGCCTATTCTCGCCGGGACCGAGATTGGGGGCGTCATCGAATTCTTCAGTCTTCCGGTCAGGCAGCCCGATGACGAGTTATTGAGGATGGCGGATGACATCGGTCTCAAGATCGGCCAGTTTGGCGAGCGGGCTCGCACGGAAGCGGTGTTACACGAAACCGAAGCGCAATTGCAACAAGCGCAGAAGATGGAAGCGGTGGGGCGATTGGCCGGAGGCATGGCGCACGATTTCAATAATCTCCTCACGGTGATTCGAGGGTACAGCGAGTTGTTCCTGGGACGCCTGGGGCCTACCGATGCCATGAGAAAGGATATGGAAGAGGTGAAGAAGGCGGCAGATCGGGCCACCGGGCTGACCCGTCAATTACTGGCGTTCAGCCGCCGTCAGTTCATTGCGGCAAAAGTTCTCGATCTCAACGCCCTCGTCGCCAATATGGAGGGTATGTTGCGGCGTCTCATCGGTGAGGATATCGTCGAATTCAATTCCGATCTCGATGCTTCGACTGGCGCCATCAAGGCGGACCCAGGACAGATCGAGCAGGTCATCATGAACCTGGTCGTCAATGCGCGGGATGCGATGCCCACGGGTGGGCGTCTGACGATCGAAACCCGGAATGTGACGATTGGGGAAGATGCAAGTCTGAACGGCGTGGGGGCGGCGCCGGGGTCGTATGTGTCGCTGGCGGTTTGCGATAACGGCCAAGGAATGGACGCTGAGACCCAGTCGCATCTGTTCGAGCCGTTCTTTACGACAAAGGAAAAAGGAAAAGGGACGGGATTGGGACTCTCGACCGTCTATGGCATCGTCAAGCAGAGCGGAGGAAGTATCTTCGTAGAAAGCGCTCCCGGTCTCGGCACGACGTTCAGGGTCTACTTCCCACGGGTCGAACAAGAGGCGCCAGGAACGGCGGCAGGTGTTGAAGTAATCGATCCGGCACGTGGCCACGAAACGATTCTCTTGGTGGAAGACGAGCCGGCGGTCCGCGGTCTCGTGCACGAGACGTTACAGCTCCAGGGCTATACGGTGCTGGAGGCGCGCCATGGCATTGAGGCCCTCCTTGCCAGTGCGAGGCACAGCGGGCCTATTCATCTGCTATTGACGGATGTCGTCATGCCACAGATGAGCGGGCCTGAAGTCGCGGAGAAGATCTTGACCATTCGACCAGAGATCAAAGTGCTTTACATGTCGGGGTATCCGGACCATCCGGTGTTTGAACAGGGCGGCGTGAGTCGCCAGGTCGGGTTCTTGCCAAAGCCCTTCTCTCCTCCTGCGCTAGCGCAAAAAGTGCGGGAAGTGCTGGACAGTGTGAAAGCTGCATAAGCTGGTTGATCTGGTTTGTTTTGTTATTTAGTTGTTTCGTTCAACCAAAAAAACCAAACAGACCAAATAAACCAAATAGACTACCTCGCTTGATCTTCGGTCTCGGTTCCGTTTATCGTGGCTCCACCGAACCAGATAAACCGAATAGACCAGACAGACCAGATAGACAAGATCGACCAGAGAGACAGGGTCATGCAGCAAGGACGCGAACTCGACATCGGGCACTATCGAATTACGCAGGAGCCGTTCTACGCGGAGGTTCGTGGCGAGGTCGGTCTGTTCACGATTGCGGCAAACAGCAGGATGCCCGTTATGCTCAAGGGGCCGACCGGCTGCGGGAAGACTCGATTCGTGCAGCATATGGCCTACAGGCTTGGCCGTCCCTTGATCACGGTGGCCTGTCACGAGGATCTTACTGCCTCCGATCTTGTGGGGAGATATCTGCTCAAGGGTCAAGAGACGGTCTGGGTCGATGGGCCGCTGACGCTCGGCGTGAAGCATGGCGCGATCGTCTATCTAGATGAAATCGTCGAGGCACGGAAAGATACGACGGTCATCATCCATCCCCTGAGCGACGATCGCCGCTTCCTGCCGATCGAAAAGAAAGGCCAGATTCTCGAAGCGGCCGACGACTTCCTCCTGGTGATTTCCTATAACCCAGGGTACCAGAGCGTGCTCAAGGACTTGAAACAAAGCACGAAGCAGCGTTTCATGGCGATTGAGTTCGACTATCCGGCGCCTGACATCGAAACCACCGTGGTTGAGCGGGAAGCGGGAGTCAGCCGTGACCTTGCCGCCAGCTTGGTGAAACTCGGCGGGAAGGTGCGGAACCTCAAGAACCATGGTTTGGAAGAAGGGGTCAGCACCAGATTGCTGATCTATGCAGGGACGCTCATCCGGCAAGGGGTGCCGACCGACCGGGCCTGCGACGTCGCGATTGCCCGCCCGATCACCGACGACCCCGATATGCAGCGCAGCATTCTGGAATTGGCAAAAGCCATCTTCTGATTCTCCTCCTCTGGGTCCCATCACGGATGAACTCGCTGATCGTGCAGGACACCAAAGATGGGGCGATTCTCACCGTTCACATCCAACCAAAAGCCTCGACCACAGAGTGCGTGGGCATTCACGGCGATGCGTTGAAGATTCGTGTGGCCGCTCCACCCGTCGATGGCGCAGCCAACGATGCATTGATCCGGTTTCTGGCACGGACGTTGTCTCTTCCTCTCGCTGCTGTGCACATTGAATCCGGGGCCAGCGGACGGCATAAACGTGTGCACCTACGAGGAGTAACCGCAGAACGCGTCCTTGCCAGTCTCATGCAGAAAGGATCGGTGACAGAATGAAACGCTCTACCGCGTACCTTGTCTGTGGAATGTTCCTCCTCAGCGCCTGTTCCGGCGCTCGTCCTGTTCTGTATCCCAATGAACATATGCAGTCGGTAGGGAAAGAGGCAGCGGGGCAGGATATCGAAGACTGTAAGAAGTTAGCCGAATCGGCAGGGGCTGAGGAAGGCAGTGGGAAGGCCGGTCGTGTGGCGACCGGCACCGTAGTGGGTGGTGGCGTCGGCGCGGCAGCCGGAGCGGTCGGCGGAGCCATCTCAGGCGCGGTGGGCCGTGGTTCCATGATCGGGGCTGCGACTGGCGCAGTGTGGGGCCTGTTGACCGGCTTGTACCATGCGTTTGCTGGCCCGTCGCAACCGAATCAGGCCTACACGAACTTTGTGAATCGGTGTCTGCAAGAAAAAGGATATGAGGTGACGGG
>NEWR02000018.1:62062-142312 GCA_002869885.2 Nitrospira sp. CG24C | reverse complement strand
CGGCTTGTACCATGCGTTTGCTGGCCCGTCGCAACCGAATCAGGCCTACACGAACTTTGTGAATCGGTGTCTGCAAGAAAAAGGATATGAGGTGACGGGATGGCAATAAAGATGGGGCGGGACGGAGGGGGGACCTCTGTGCTCGCGGAACGCGCGGCCTGGGAAGGCCCTCGTTCGACGCGCGCACTTGAGGTCACCCCCGTCCATCCCGTTACGAGGTGGGGGAAGAGATGGGTGAGTGAAAAATGGGCGCGCAGTGAAGCCCAACCGAGCCATCCCACGATAGGAGGAGATTTGCCTCCTGTGACTGGAGGGGGGCGATGAAGAAGATTTCTAGACCCGTCTATCAAATTGTTCTGGCTGTGGCTGTCTTGAGTCTTGTGGCCTGTTCGGGACAGGGGCCGTTGTTGAAGTCGAATGCGAAGTTTCAGCTGCAGGGGCGGGAGATGGCGAAGCTTGAAGTGATTATTTGTCAGCAGAAGGCCGAGGCAGCCGGGTTGAAGCCTGGCACCGGAGGCCGAAGTGGCAATATGGCGACTGGAGCCGGGCTGGGTCTGATTAGTGGAGCCGCAATAGGAGCATCGAGCGGGATTATCGGTGGGTTGCCAGGTGTGACGATTGGGGCGGCGGTCGGTGGTGCGCTCGGAGTCATCATCGGCTCAGTGGGCGGCGCCTACAGGCCGCTCGATCCGGACCCTGCTTACGCCGATGCGGTGACGAGGTGTTTGAGTGAGAAGGGGTATGAGGTGAGTGGCTGGCAGTGAGGAGCGCCCTCCTTGCTCGCGGAACGCGCGGCCTCGGAAGGCCCTCGTTCGACGCGCGCAGTCGAGGGCTGCTCCTCCCTGCCAGCCTGGGAATGTGAAAGAAATAAGAATTGGAAAGATGGCTGTGCGATGCAGGCGCGTGAGCCAGCCAGCTTCCTTGCTCGCAGAACGCGCACGATAGGAATGTGCTCGTTCGATGCGCGCAGTAGAAGCTGATCCGCCCATTCCGCTACCCCGCCACGAGTTGAGAAAAGAAGAAAAAGACGGCTGAAATGAACAGTCGGTGTGGCAGTAGTGGAGGGGCGTGACGGAGGGGGGACCTCTGTGCTCGCGGAACAGAGGAGAGGATGGAGCCTGATGATCTTCTGTGCTCGCGCAACGCGCGGCCTCAGAAGGCCTCGTTGGACGCGCGCAGTGGAAGATCAATCAGCCCCCATCCCTAGATAGGAAGCGAGCAAGCTTGGAGGGAGCATTGACAGCAAGGGAATTAAAAGGTGCCGGGAACCATTACTTGAAATAATGGCTGTGAGTTCTGGCGAATAATGGTTGCTGGGTGCATTCAAGATCCTAGTGCAACAGATGGTGAAACGCATGCGCGGGGCTATGCCAATCCAAAATTTTCCGGGGCCGATCATTGAGCAGCAGCTGCACTCGCTTGATCTCCGCGCGCGACACCTGCGTGAACCGTGTCCCCTTGGGAAAGAACTGGCGCAGCAGCCCATTCGTGTTCTCATTCGTGCCCCGCTCCCAGGGCGAATGGGGGTGCGCAAAATAGACCCGCATTTTGGTCTGCTTGGTGAAGAGCCGATGCTCCCGCATTTCGGGTCCTTGATCGTACGTGAGGGAGCGACGCAGCTGAGCCGGCAGCGTCCGCAGTTCGCGTACGAAGGCCCGACGCACCGTGGCCGCATCCTTCGCCTTGAGGGGCACCAGCACGGTAAACCGTGTGGTCCGCTCCACCAGGGTCCCGAGCGCGGACGCATTGGCATGGCCCACGAGCAAGTCACCCTCCCAATGCCCCGGCACCGTACGGTCCGCCACCTCGGGTGGTCGCGCATCAATGCTGACCAGATCCTGAATGGGCCGCGACGACAGACGGACCTTATGCAGCCGACGAAAGCGATGGCGGCGGCGGAGATACCGGGCGAGTTCCCGCTTCAAGGCGCCGCTGGGCAGCACATACAGATAGGTATAGATGGCTTCATGCGAGATGCGCATCGTCGGGTCGTCAGGATACCGCTGCGGCAAGCCGTGCGCAATCTGTTCGGGAGACCAGCGGTGCGCGAGCAGATGCAAGACGGCGGCACGCACGCGCGTGTGGACAACGAGCGTGCGTGGTTTGCGTGGCTGATGAGCTCGACGCTGCGCCCGTTGGTGGGCGGGTACCGCGCGATAGGTGGCCGGCGACGTCCGATGGCGGGGAGTTCACGCGACAGGGTGCGCGGGGCTCGCTGTATCGCCTGAGCCACCGCTCGGAGACTATGGCCGGTCGCCAACATGCGACTCAATTCTTCGCGCTCCATGAGACTCAATCGTTGATAGTGGGCCATGTGCAACTCCTTGGTGCCTGGTTCGACCAGGATACGGGTGTTGCACTAGAATCTTGAGCCCGGAGAGAAACCGTTTCCGCAACCCTCCTCCAGCCTACTCAGACCCACTCTAGGCAAGGATTGAGCGAAACGCGAACTTTGGCTGGAATGAGCTAAAGTGAGGTGGGCTTGAACACAATATGAGCACTATTGTGATGCGTTTCACTGGGATCGGTAGCTTAGGGATGGTCTAAACGTTTCCCTCCCCGCATGAGGCGTAGTCCTCGGGGTTGTACGAGAAGCGCTTGTTATCCTCCCAATGGCCGATACCGTGTCTGTATACGCTTAGAGAACTCCAATGACGGAACGCCACAACTTTTGAGAATATTTCTAAATTCCACCGAGTAACGGTCTGTAGTCTTCATCTCGACTGGGTAGATGAGTCGAATGGTTCGCTTTGTGATTTTACCGGTTGACTCGGATATTTCATCCGTACGGTTTTCAAACGCAAGATGCTGCCCAGTGGCAGGAAGTACAACTGACACATCAGGCTTCGCCAAATCTTGAGTAGTATTGGCTGATTTAATTGCCATACGAACAGTAAGTCTGTTGTCGATGATAGGTTTACCATCGGGGCTTACTTGACCTGTTGAAGCGAGATCCATCCAAAACAGGAAAGGAAACATTGGTATTATAGGCGGCCCCATCGCAACCAATCGTACCTTTGCAACGGTGGACCATACTGAAATTTCTTCATCGCCGCATCTGTAAGTATATCTACCTTCGAAATCCAACCCCGCTTTGGGCGCCTCAAAAGTCCAGCCGTTTGTATCCGAGTCGTAGACACCTGCCTGCCATATCGCTGAGCAGCCACTAATTAATAATGCGGCGCATAACAAAACTAAAATATTCATACTGATGAGGCCCTCAAAGAGGGCGTGTATACCTTTGGCATAAGTGGCATTTCTGCCTGGAAACCAGGTGATTATTGAGGACGTACTACGCACTATTTGATGGTCGGCTAAGTAATTATAGATGGGCAAAGCAGGAAAGCGAGCAAAAACAACGTACCTAAAGATCTATTTTTGATAGGCGACAGGATAATTCAAATCACTCAGGAAATCGGCTCGCACTCCCTTCGATTCAAAGAGAGGTTTTTTTTAGAAGGCAGGTTCAGCAAAGGCTGGTTTTGCAGTCGGTCACTACTAGGTTTGTGAGTTTTTCGCCTGCGTCTAGTTCGATCGCCAGCCAGGCTAGCCCTATTAGGCGTTCTTCTTGGCGAGGCCCTGCTCCCTCATCGATCAGGCTGATGATGTAGTAGCGGCCGGAGGGGATTTTGGTGAACCAAAAATGTCCGGTGGGGTTGGCTCTGGTGGTACGGAGATAGGGGGCCAATCGCTTTTCCGTCTGAAGCCTGGTCAGTGCTTCCTGGGGGCAATCGGTTGGAGTGCGTGGAGGTGAGGCAGTTTCAGGGGAGGTTGGGGGTTCTGTCGCTGAACAGGATGTGGTTCTGACATTGTGGTCGAACCAATAACGGGTGTAGGGAGTGATGGGGATGAGATGGACCGGCGCGCCGGCTTGGGTGATGGCTTTCCCGGAGGGAGATGCAAGAAAGGCTTGTCCGGCTAGAGTGCTTCGTCCTTTTTGTTTGTAGGCGAATAAGTCCTTTTCGTTAAAGACTGGCGGTTGAGGTGTCTTGGCGGGAGACGCATTGCCAGGCTCGGCGGCCTGCACCGCATTAGACCAGAGGATTCCAAACAGGAGTAGGAGGACTGCGGCGCACAGAGGTCGGTTGCGCAATGGCATGGCCGTTAGGAAGTGGGTGAGGGCGATTCCGATGTGTCGCCCGAAGCGATCGGTGTGGCAGCAGCCTTGTGTTTAAGGGCGCGGCCTTTGTCGGGTGTTGGATCGGTGACGATGCCGTAGACTTCCCTGCCTTCGTGGCCTTCCGGCAGATATTCCGTGATCGGCAGGCCGTCTTCTCTCACAAATAACAGGCAGTGGCAGTATTTATAGATCTGCATCTCGTCGCAGGCGCACATCCAGCGGCGGAGTTTGGCTTCTGCCGCTTTATCCTTATAGAAATTGCAGGGGCAGAGGGGTTTGCCCAGCTCGTCCATGTGCATTGCGAGGCCCTTGACCACCGCTTCGGTGACTGCGGGCATGGGATGCATAGCAGTCCCGCTCTTCTCCGCAAAGCCCTTCACATACTTCCACATTTTATCGAGACTCTCTTGCTTGGGCTCGGCCATCGCAACTCCTTTGGCAAAAGGCACTGAGCGAGGGGTTAGAAGAAAGCCCCGTGCCCCAGAGTCATAGTTTACAAGCGCTAGGGCGTCCTTTACAATCGAGCACTTCCCAACACTTCACGAAAATCCCGTAGGATTGGATCGCGAATGGAGCTGTCGGATACTCATAAGCAATTGACTGCCAAGTTGGCTGAGGAGCTGGGACCGGCTACAGGACAGCATCTGGTGGCCTGTCTTGTCGAGTCCACTGCGAAGCCGAATCAGGTGGAAGGTGTCTTACTGTTGCTCGATGAATTGACGGAGGTTTCGCCGAAGGTCGCTTGTGCCGCAATTGAATCGTTTCCCGGCTTGCAACAGCGGGGTCGGCTCAGTGATGCCGTGGCCTGGCTGGATCTGGGGATTGCGTTGGCCGAATCGTCCGGTGCAATCGGACTGAAATATTTCAAGGAGAGCCCGCTGGTTCTGGGTCTGATCGAGTCACCATCGGCCCGGTCATTGGTGTTGAAAACCGCCCTGGAACTGGCCGAGCAGGATGCGAATGTCGCGCTGGAATTTCTCCGTGTCTCACCGGAGGTCGTGACGGTCATCCCGCCGGATCAGCTAGGGGCTTGGTTAGAAATCGGGTTTGAACTGACGCAGGTCGATTTTGTCGTCGCGCTGGAGTACATCCGCCAGATTCCCGCGGTCGCGCGGGTGTTGCCTATCCAAGAGGCCAGAGCCTGGGCGACGTTCGGACTCAAGCTCATTTCGCAGAATAGTTTTGGCAGGACAGATTATTTCGGGACCATCGAATTTCTCCGCACCAGCCCGCTCATCCTTGGCGATCTCGAAGACCAGTCTGTGAGGGCCAAGGTCGTCATGGTCGGGGCGTTGCTGGCAGAACGTGACCCTGGGTCTGGCATTGCCTGGTTATCGGAGTCGCCGCGCCTGTTGCGTGCCGTGCCGAATGAGGGGTGGCGGTTAAAATTATTGCAGTATGGGGCTCTGCTGGCAGAACGTGACGCAGAGACAGCGCTGGCTTATTTACGGCGCGCGCCAGAATTGCTGAGCGTGATCGGCGAATCTGCCGGAGCCACGGCTCGCTTCGAGGCCTGGTTCACAGCCGGGATGGAAGTCTTGGCCTACAGTGCCGAAGGAGCCAGGGCTTACTTTGCCCTGGAGTCGCAGAAGGCGCTGACGTCGGTGGAAGCGGCCTTAAGCGGCGTGCCCCTTCGCCAGGTGGCTCGTACCGTGAAACTTTTCGTGCAGGGACTCTGCGGAACGGATCTGACGATCCAGGCGCTTCCCGATTCGCTGAATCAGGAGACATCTCCTCGGGCTATGGTAAGCCAGGATGGGCGAACCATCTCGCTGCCGGCGCTGCTCCGCCGCTACCCTACGGCTGAGGAGAATACGCGCTTGTATCTGGTGATGGCGGCGCATGAAGCGGGGCATGTAGAGTTTGGAACCTACCGGCTGACCCTTGAGCCGCTCGCGGACCTGATCATGGCGGTGCGGCAGAAGTATGGCTCTGCGAAACAGGCTGTGCCGGACAACTTGGCCTCGCTGTTTCGTCTCTATCCCCATTCGGGACTGATCCAGGACTTGTGGATGCTTATCGAGGATGCGCGGGTGGAGTTTCTGCTCCAGCGGGAATATCCGGGACTTCAACGGGATCTGCAGCAATTCGCTCAGGAGGCAGTCACGACCCGGTCGCTGACACATGGGCTGACCGTCAAAGAGCTCGTGATCGATCAACTGCTTCAGTTGTCGACCGCCGCGTCGCAGCCTGTCGCGATTCATGAATCTATCAAGGGCGAGATCGCCATCCTCTGGCCGATGTGCCAGACAATTCTAGCTCCAACGGCAACGGCGGAAGAGGCCGTGCGTCTCGCCCATGATATTTACCTTCGGCTCGAAGAACTGCTGGCGCAGAAGGGGGCGATGATCCGAGCCGATCAGACAGATGACACGTCGGAAGAGCTGGGAGTTGGCCCCTCCGCATCCGAACAGACGGGGGAGGACTATCGCCCTGTTACCAATTGGGCCTATCGTGGGGCGATGAATCCTGAGTTCATTCGTCAGCATGATCGGGGCGGACAAGCATCGGACGATCAGAAACAATCAGAAGATATCGAACGAATGGCGAGCGCCGCAGGTGGAGCACAGGAGTCGTCAGCGCAGGGTCAAAAGAATCAAGGGGGCACGCGCACGGAAACAGAGGGGGACAGGCTTGCCGGGGGGCGGCAGTTGCCCTCTCATGTGGAAGAACTCTTGGCCTTGAAGGTCGAGCAGCCGGCGCTGGCCGATTATGCCGGGCCAGGCGATTGTACGGTGCGCTATCCGGAATGGGACCAGAGGATTGAGGACTATCGCCTCAACTGGTGTCGCGTCGTCGAGCGTGCTGCAGAGGAGGGGAGCGGTGACATTGTGGGCGCCACCTTGAGCGCGCACGGAAGTGAGGTTTCGGCCCTTCGCAGATTTTTTGAAAGTCTGCGGCCGCCGGGGTTGCGGCGTGTGCCGGGCCAAGCCGAGGGCGACGATCTCGATGTGGATGCGGCAGTTCGTATGTGCGCGGAACGGGCGGCGGGGGCAGATCTATCGGACCGGATCTACATCAGGCGGGAGAGAAAAGAACGGGATGTCGCAGCCGCGTTTTTGGTCGACGTGAGTGGATCAACCAGCCGCCAGTTGGATAGCGGCCGCCGCGTGATCGATCTGGAGAAGGAGGGGCTGGTGCTCTTGTGTGAAGCGCTTCAAGCGGTTGGAGATCAATATGCGCTCTACGGTTATTCGGGCCAGGGTCGGGGGCAGGTGGATTTTCTGGTGATCAAGGATTTTGACGATCGGTTGGGTGGGAAAGAAGCGCAGCGGTTGGGTGGACTGGCTCCTATGCAGCAAAACCGTGATGGGGCTGCCATTCGGCATGCCACTGCCAAATTGTTGGCGCAAGAAGCGCGGACGCGGCTGCTCGTTCTCATCAGCGACGGGCGTCCACTCGACGATGGCTATAAAGACGAGTATTCGCTGGAAGACACCAAGGTTGCGTTGCGAGAGGCGCGTCAGCGGGGGGTGCATCCGTTTTGTGTCACGATCGATCGGGAGGCCGATGGCTATGTCCGGAGAATGTACGGCGACGTGCAGTTCGCGGTCATCGATCATCTCGAAGCCTTGCCGAAGCGATTACCGCGAATCTATCAAAGACTAACGACGTAGAAGAGGTAAGGGGTGAGGGGTAAGGCGTAAGGGGCGTGAAGAATCGATGACGAATTCAGCAGAGAGACCGACAGTGCCGCCTTGGCTGCACAAGCTGTTTACGGGACATCAGTATCCCTATGTCCGACGGCTGGCGAAGTTTGCACAGCCTATGAAACCGGGTGAGGATCGCCTGGAGCCGACGAAGGAGCTGATCGAGGCCAAGTTCTGGGAGGTCTATCCCCGATGTTGGGCCAAGATTCTTCAAGAAGTCAAAGTGGGCATGATCGTGGTCTTCCACGACCTCGGCGAATATCCGGCGGGAGGGTATCAGGAATTGGTCGATGACCCGGACGCATTTCTGGCCAAGACCTATGGCAAGAAGAAGATCAAAGTAAATTTCTATGATGGGGACAATTTTGTCTGCACGATCAATTTTAAAGTCGCAGGCTGGACGGAACATGAACATGCGTGAGGGGTGAGGCGTGAGGCGTAAGGGGGTACTACGTTTCACGCTTCACGTTTTACGTTTCACGAGGAGTCGATAATGGGTAGACCGAAAATCACGGTGGTGGGCGCGGGGAATGTCGGAGGCACGACGGCGCAGCGGCTGGCCGAGAAGGACGAGTACGAAGTGGTGCTTGTCGATATTGCCGAGGGCGTCCCGCAAGGCAAGGCCCTCGATATCACGCAGGCCGGGCCAGTCTGCGGCTATAGCACCCGCGTGGTGGGCACCAACGGCTATGATGAAACGGCCGGTTCGTCGGTGGCGGTGATCACGTCAGGAATCCCGCGCAAGCCAGGGATGAGCCGTGACGAGTTGTTGGCCACGAACGCGAAAATCGTGAAGTCGGTCGTTTCTGCGCTGGTGTCCCGGTCGCCGAACGTCATCCTGATTCTCGTCACCAACCCGCTGGATGCCATGGTTCATGTGGCGCGTCGTGTGAGCGGATTGTCGAAGTCGCGGGTTTTGGGTATGGCGGGAGTGCTCGATTCCGCCCGCATGCGTGCTTTCATCGCTGCCGAATTGAGCGTGCCGGGCCCCGACGTGGCTGCGATGGTGCTGGGTGGGCATGGCGATACGATGGTACCGTTGTTGCGGTACACGACGGTAAGGGGGAAACCGGTCACGGAGTTGATGTCGAAGGATCGGTTGGAGGCGATTGTGAAGCGGACGCGCGAGGGGGGCGCTGAAATCGTGGACCTGCTGAAAACGGGCAGCGCGTTCTATGCCCCGTCGGCCTCGGCTGTCGATATGGTCGAAGCGATCATGAAGGACCAAAAGAGGGTGATGCCCTGTGCGGTGTTCTGCGAGGGTGAGTATGGATTGCAGGATGTCGTCGTCGGTGTGCCGGTCAAGTTGGGCCGAGGCGGGGCGGAACAGATAGTCGAATATGAGTTGACGGCGGAGGAGCGGGCGGGATTAGCGACCTCTGCCAGCGCGGTGCGCGAACTCTGTATCGCAGTCGACCGCCTGATGACGTAAGCAAACCGTCAAGCGTCATACGTCAATCGGTTTGAATGAGAAGACGTTATCTCGGTTGACGAATGACCATTGACGAGTGACGGCCTCGATTGCTTGACATTCCGAGCAGAGCTACAGTACAGAGAGCGACGTAGTAATACACTGAATGAGGAGATGCGATGAAATTTCTTGAGAGTCCGATGCAGACGATGGGCGTAGGGTTTGCGCTCGCGGTGGTGTTAATCATGGGGTATCTCGCGATGACCGGCACGGCGGTCGGTGATGCCGATTGGTTTGGTTTGCTGTTACGCTGGACCCATTTCTTGGCTGGAATCGTCTGGATCGGGTTGTTGTACTTCTTCAACCTGATCAATGCATCATTCTTGAAGAGCCTGGACGGACCCACCAAGAATATCGTGATTCCCAAGTTGATGCCTGCCGCGCTGAACTGGTTCCGTCATGGCGCGACGGTCACGGTGCTGGCCGGGATTGTGTTGTACCTCTATATGTATCAGAGAGGCGGAACCGGCGCGATTGCGCTGGGAATCGGTGGGTTATTGGGTATCATCATGATGGCCAATGTCCACGCGGTAATTTGGCCGAACCAAAGGCGGATTATTGCGGCGGTGACGGCGGCAGCCCAAGGGACTCCTGCGCCGCCGGAAATGGCCCAGTGGGGTCGGACAGCGCTCCTCGCTTCCCGGGTCAACTTTATGTTGTCGATTCCCATGCTACTGTTCATGGGGGCCGGCAGTCACTTCAGGTAAGATGGCCTACGACTGCCGGTGGGAAAACCCGTCGGCAGTCGGCGCATCACCCACCACTGTTTTTACCATCCTGAATTTTCCCAATAGGCCTAGCAGGCCGCAGAAAAGCTATTTTGGCACAAAAACTTCGATGGCCCGCACGTCGGAGAAAAGCCTGGTCTATCTGGTTTTTGGATTGATCGAAACTAACCAGATGACCCAAATCAACCAAACAAACGAGACAAACCAAATAAACCAAATAACGGTCTTTTTACGCCGGCGGACTTTTTCAGCATCCTGTCATGGCCCATATGCCCAGTTTCGCATAGGGCAGTGGCCCTAAGTTGTTGAGATTCAGGCCTATTATCAGTACATTGCCTTGACGAATGCCGGCCAGGCACCTTATAGTATCGTTCCACTTTCTAAGTAAATGGGTATGGAAGGACGCATGACCGCTGCGACTGAACCACGAGTTCTCCAAACGCTGGAGGGCGCTCCCTGGGATATCGAAGCCTACCGGAAGATCGGGGGCTACGAGGCCTGGAAGAAATGTCTCAAAGAGCTGAGTGCGAACGATATCGTCAATGAGCTGAAGAAAGCCGGGCTCCGTGGGCGAGGCGGCGCAGGCTTCCCCACCGGCATCAAGTGGGAAAAGGTTCTCAACCATCGGGTGAAGGAACATTATTTTGTCTGTAACGCAGGTGAACATGAGCCAGGTACGTTTAAAGATCGGTACTTGCTCAAGCATGCGCCCCACCAGCTCATCGAAGGCTGCCTCATTGGGGCCTACACGGTGCAGGCGAAGGCCGCATTTATCTATGTGAATCATGAGTATCATGAAGAACGCGAGAATCTGAAAAAGTCGTTGGCGCAGGCGAAGGCTCAAGGGTTTTTGGGCAAGAATATTCTGGGGAGTGGCGTGGACCTCGATCTGCAAGTCTTTGAAGGCCACGGGAGTTATGTGGCTGGTGAGGAAACAGCGATGCTCGAATCCATGCAGGGGCGCCCGGCGATGCCGAGACAGAAGCCGCCGTTTTACCCGACGGACTTCGGCCTCTATGGGAAGCCGACGTTGGTCAACAATGTCGAAACCTTGTGCAATATTCCACGGATCCTTCTGAAAGGCGTGGCCTGGTTCACCGAGGTCGGCACAGAAAAGTGTCCTGGCACGATGATGTTTTCCCTGAGCGGCGCCGTGAATAGACCCGGCGTGTACGAGATGCCGATGGGGATTACAATTCGGGAACTTGTGGACAAGTGTGGGGGGGGAGTGCCGGGGGGGCGTAAGATCAAGGCGGTGTTCCCTGGGGGACCGGCGTTCTCGATGGTCACGGCCGATCAGCTCGATCTGACGATGGATTTCGATTCGTTGAAGAAGGCCGGCACGGGGCTTGGGTCGGCCGGCGTGATCGTGGTCGATGATGCGACCTGTATGGTGGCCTTGACACTCAAGTTCTCCAATTTTTTCAAGGTCGAGAGTTGCGGGCAGTGCCCACCTTGTCGAATGGGGACCATCAATCTCGCCGCACTGATGACGAAGATTGAGCAGGGGGAGGGGACGGAGAAAGATCTAGAGAGTCTCCTTCAGCTCTGTGGGTTTGTGAAGGGAACCGGCTATTGCACGCTGGTGACCGGGGCTGCCGTGTTGGTGCAGAGCAGTATGAAATTGTTCCGTCACGAGTTTGAAGAACATATCCGATTGCAGCGCTGCCCCTATCAGCCAGTGGTGGCCACCACCACGGTGCATTGAGGGATGTCGCGATGCCACGTGTGACGTTTCTTCTTCCTGAGAGCAAGAGTGGAGAGGTCGAGGTCAATACCTCGTTGTTGGAAGCGTCGAAGCTGCTCGGGTGTCGGTTGAACCACGATTGCGGTGGGAACGCCTCCTGCACCACCTGCCGGATCGAAGTGCAGATGGGCGCCGAGAATCTGTCGGAGATCGACTTCGATGAGCAGGATCTCCTCGATCGGGAAGCCCTCAGTGAGCCCTGGCATCGCCTTGGATGCCAGGCTAAAGTGCTTGGAGACGTAGTTGTGCGGGTGCCAGAGGGCAAGTGGGTTGCTCCCACCATGCCGCAGCCGGAGTCCCAGGGTATTGAAATTCAGTAAAGAGATGTTACACTAAACCATCCCAGGCAAGTCTTCGAAGGACGGCCCGGTCACACGAGGAGGATCACGATGCTAACGATTACGGCGATTGCAGAACAGAAGATCAAGGAGTTGATGGTGGAAGAGAAGGACATTGTCGGCCTGCGCGTCTATGTCAAGGGCGGCGGGTGCCACGGGTATCAATACGGGATGGCCTTCGAGTCGAAGATGGGCGATGACGACACCGTGGTGGAAAAGGGTATCGTCAAGGTCATCATGGATTCGCAGAGCGCTCCTCTCTTGCAGGGAGCCGAAGTGGATTACGTGGACAGCCTCCAAGGGTCCGGGTTCTCGATTAAGAACCCGCAAGCGAAGACCACCTGTGGCTGTGGCAGCTCCTTCAGCGCCTAAGGCATCGGCGCTGCGGTGGCGCAAGTTGATCAGTCGAACGAGTGACAGAGAGAGCCAGGATTGTCCGAATTGAGCGGCGGTCCTGGCTTCTTTATTTGTATTCCGGATGTGAATGGAATTGACGATGGCACAGGCGAGCGTGACAAAACGGTACCGGTTCTGTGCGGCGCACAGACTGCATACGGACTATCTGTCATCCGAAGACAACCGAGCTGCATTTGGGAAGTGCAATAATCCCAATGGGCACGGCCATAACTATGTTGTGCTGGTAACGGTGAAGAGCGGGGTTCAGACCTCGACCGGTGGAGAAATGGATCTCGATCGGCTGGATCGGACTGTGGGCCAGCAAGTAATTACACGGTTCGACCATCACGATCTCAATCAAGACCCTGAGTTTGCCGAACGCACCACGACGGGAGAGAATCTGGTGCTGCTGATCTGGGATCTGTTAGTGAAATGTCTCCCCTCCGGGCAATTGAAAAAGGTGGGGCTCATTGAAACACGCGACAACTACTTCGAGTATGCAGGGGGCATTAAGAATGGTGAATGTTGAATGGTCAATGGGGAATGTAGAATTGTCGGAATCGGAAGGATGTCTGAGCGCATTACGATATAGAGAGGGGCGGCATGGCTAAGCAGGGTATCAAGCGGCGGGGTCGGCAGGAAGTTGAAGGCGTCAGTAAGAATGGGAGAGCTGCGGATGTGAATGTTCTGCAATCCCTGGTCACAGAGATGCTGCTGGCTCTCGGTGAAAAGCCAGGCCGGAACGGGCTCCGTAAGACTCCCGAGCGAGTGGCCAAGGCCCTCGCCTTCATGACCCAGGGCTATCACCGCGACATCGATCAGCTTTTGAACGGCGCCCTCTTTCCGATCGAGTACGATGAGATGGTCATCGTGAAGGACATCGATTTTTTCAGCATGTGCGAACATCATCTGCTGCCGTTCTACGGTAGAGTTCATGTGGGTTACTTGCCTAATAAGAAAGTGGTGGGGCTCAGCAAGATTCCGCGCATTGTGGATACCTTTGCGCGTCGACTGCAAGTCCAAGAACGGCTGACGGTCCAGATCGCCGAAACCCTGAAGTCGAAGCTCAACGCGCGTGGCGTGGGCGTGGTCGTCGAAGCACGACATCTCTGCATGATGATGCGGGGCGTTGAAAAACAGAACACGGTTGCGGTCAGCAGCTCCATGTTGGGTGCCTTCCGCAGTCAGCCGCAGACCAGGACCGAGTTCTTGAAGCTGATACGACGAGGCAGCGTAGGCGACTCCGATTAACAGGACGTTGAAAAAGTCTGCCTTCTCACCTCGAAAGCATCCTCAACGTAGCCCACATGGGAAAAGAGCTGTTCCAACAGCTCGGGGTTGGGCGGGTGAGAATGCTACGCCTCCGGTGCTTCCGTCGGCTGCGGCCTTGCTGGATGAACTTTTTGAGCGTCCTGCGGGTACGCACTATCCCTGTGATTCCTGTCTCTTGGTTCCCCACAATTCGTTTCGGGCTTTCACTTGCTTTGGTAGGCGAGAATATCGGATAGGCCCATCAGATCAAGGGCCCGTTTGCGATCATACAGCCTGACGTATACAATTCACCCCATTCTTGAGGACTTGCATGGCTGCTTCACGCGATCAGGCTCCTGATTTGTTTGGGACTCCCGATGGAGAGAGATCCGTTGAGGCTCCGTTGGCTGAGCGTCTGAGGCCGCGAGAGTTTGCGGACTTTGTCGGGCAAGAGGAGATTACTGCGCCGGATCGGCCGTTGCGGCGGGCGATCGAGGCAGATCAACTTTCCTCTGTCATCTTCTGGGGGCCGCCCGGCTCGGGCAAGACGACCCTAGCTCATCTCGTCGCGCGCCATACCAAAGCGCAGTTCGTGCCCTTCTCGGCGGTTACAGGGGGAGTTCCCGAACTGCGGGCCATCATCAAGACAGCGGAGCAACGCCAGGCGATCAACGGTCAACGGACCATTCTTTTCGTCGACGAGATTCATCGGTTCAACAAGGCGCAGCAGGATGCCTTTCTGCCTCATGTCGAGCGGGGCACGGTCATCCTGGTTGGCGCGACCACGGAGAATCCCTCATTTGAAGTGATTTCGCCGCTTCTGTCTCGTTCCCTGGTCATTGTGCTGAAGCCTCTTTCGGATGAGGCCCTGGAGCATATTCTGGACCGGGCGCTCGCGGACCCTGCGATCGGGTTGGGGAAGTGGAATGCCCGCCTGTTACCCGATGCCAGACAACGACTGATTGCCTATGGCAACGGCGATGCGAGATCGCTCCTGACGGCCTTGGACTTTGTGGTCAGACAGCAACCAGCTGGGCCTGACGGGACTCGCCTGATCGATGGAGCGGCGCTGGAAGCTGCGCTGATGAAGAAATCGATCCGGTACGACAAATCCGGAGAAGAACATTACAACGTCATCTCTGCCTACATTAAGAGCCTGCGTGACTCTGACCCTAACGGTGCCCTCTACTGGCTCGCTCGTATGTTGGAAGGGGGGGAGGACCCGAAATTTATCGCCCGCCGCCTGATTATTTTTGCCTCCGAGGACGTGGGGAATGCCGATCCGATGGGGCTGGTAGTTGCGGCTGCGGTCGCTCAGGCTGTGCAGTTTGTGGGGCTCCCCGAGGCGCAGATCAATCTGGCCCAGGGGACGATCTATCTCGCCACCAGGCGCAAGGATAATGCTTCATATATTGGGCTTCTTGAGGCGATGGAGGACGTAAAAGCTCATGGAAATCTTGGAGTTCCGCTTCATTTGCGGAATGCCGTGACCTCGATGATGAAGGGGCTTGGGTATGGGAAAGGCTATCGCTATGTCCACGACGATCCCCAGGCCAAGGTGCAGGAGCACCTCCCGGAATCGCTCAAGGGACGCCGTTACTACCGTCCAAAAGACACCTAAAGGGGCCCCCAGAGAGTGGTGGACAAAGATTTCTAATCGGTTATACTTAGGCTTGTGAAACGGCAGAGCTCAAAATCGGTTGCCTCGATTGCGGTGACGAACGAACGGCGCAAGTTTGTCCGGGCGACCTTGGTCGGTTCCGCGTTGATTTCACCTAAGAGCGGGGCCAAGGCGATTACAGCCGTGTTGGATAACGTCAATAGAGTCGGCGCAGGGTTGCATACGAAAGAGAAGCTGGCGATGGCCCAGCCGGTGACGGTATCGTTGGCATTTCTCGATTCAGATCGTGTCGAGCAAATGGAAAAGCTCGATGGAAAAGTTGCCTGGATGAAACCCTGGGAGAAGGGGTTTCTTATCGGCGTGATCTGGGATGAGCTGGTGACGAAAGAGAAGAACCGCTGGCTGTACTACTACCTCGAAGAAACGGTCAAGTCCTCCATCTAGCGGACAGCTGAAAACGATCCCCAACTTCGTTCTCGGATCGAAATAATCCTCAACGTACCCGACTCGGAGTGCGAGCTGTCTCGGCAGCTCGAGGGCGGGCGGGTGAGAAGGGTACGCCTCCGGTTATTTCTCTCCTGCGGCCTTGCTTGGGAGAAGGCGCGTCTCGGCGCGCTGGGGTCGGGCGGGTGAGAAGGGCGTTCGTTTTGAGCTGTCCGCTGATCTTGTTCATTTTGTCTATCCGGTCTGTCTCGTGTGTTTGGTCGATCGAACCTAACCAGATAGACCAGACAGACGAGTCCGCCTGCTCCCTGCGGCGGCCTACGCGAATGCCGTCAACTTCTGTTTTACCTCTTCCAGTTCAGCCGAGAGCGTTTCCCACTTGGTAGTGAGCCGTACGAGATCTTTCTTCCACCCATCGTATTCCGTTTGCAGCACGCTCCATTTGGTGGATTCATTTTTATAAAGTGCCGGGTCGGCTAGTTCAAGGTCGCGCGTTTTGATTTTGGTTTCGTATTCAGCGATCTCGGCTTCAGCCCGCGCCACCTGCTTTTCCAGTCGTGCCTGAGTCTTGCTCAAATCACGGCGATCTCCGGCTGAAGGTTTGGACGGGGCTTGCGACGCCATGGCCCTGGTCGGCCCGACTTCCTTCTCGCGATTCACTCCCTTCAGGTCGTCACTCGACTCCTTAATGGAGTCGATCTCCTGCGCTTTCTTCCACAAGTAATACTCATAGTCGCCAGAGAAGCTTCGGGCCTTGCCCTCTTCGATCTCAATGACCCGTGTGCAGACTCTGGTCAGAAAGGTGGGGTCGTGGGAAATAAAGATGATCGTGCCGGGGAAGTCAGAGAGCGCATCGGTGAGCATATCAACTGAAGCCGGGTCGAGATGGTTGGTCGGCTCGTCCAGCAACAGGGTATTGGCCGGTTCAACCAGCATCCGTGCGAGCGCGACGCGATTGCGTTCCCCTCCGCTCAATGCCTTGATCGGTTTCTTTTGATCGTCGCCGGTGAACAGAAAGGCTCCGGCAATTCCGCGGAGGAAATTCGTCTCCGCTTGGCTCGATACCTCGGAGAGGGAGTCGAGAATGGTATGTTCTGGGTTCAGTGTTTCTGCCTGGTGTTGGGCAAAATAGTGCAGGGTGACCCCATGGCCAACCGTCCTGGTGCCTTTGTCGGGCTCCAGCACTCCGGCTAGCATTTTGAGCAACGTACTTTTCCCGGCGCCGTTTTCTCCCACCAGCGCGATGCGTTGCCCCCGTTCGACGGAGCAATCCACTCGCTCATAGACGACTTTCTCTCCGTAACGTTTTGCCCCGCCCTGTATTTCCAAGACTTGCCGTCCGCTTGCTGCCGGGAGGGGAAACTTGAACTTCACCCGCTTGGGGTCGCGCTTGATCTCGATCATTTTGACCTTATCGAGCTGCTTGATGCGCGATTGAACCTGGCTGGCTTTGTTCGCTTGGTAGCGGAATCGATCCACGAAGGTTTGGACCCGCGCGACTTCTTTTGCCTGGCGTCCCGCAGCAGCTTCACGCTGAGCATCCCGTTCTGCGCGGATCTTGAGAAACGAGGTGTAGTTGCCCCGATATTCTTCCATCTTATGGTGCCGGAGATCCCAGATATGGGTGACGACACGATCGAGAAACGCTGTGTCATGGCTGATGATCAACAGCGTCATCTCAGAATCCAGGAGGAATTGCTCGAACCAGCGCTGCGTCGGTTTATCCAAGTGGTTGGTCGGCTCGTCGAGCAGCAGCACGTCGGGATTGGTCAGCAGCAGATGCGCGAGGGCCACCCGCATGCGATAGCCGCCTGAAAGCTTTTCGACTTCACGGCTGAAGTCGATCTCCGAAAATCCCAACCCCATGAGGATACGTTCGGCTTCATGTTCTGGATACAGATCGCGATGGGTCGCGTCCAATACGTTCTTGCCCGTGATGGTCTCGAGTTCCTGCGGCAGGTAGCCGATGCGGAGACGAGGACGCTTGCGGATTCCTCCCTTATCGGGAGATTCCTCTCCGAGGATCATCCGGAACAGCGTGGTTTTTCCGGCGCCGTTAGGTCCCACCAGTCCAACCCGTGAACCGGGACGGAGATGCGCCGTCGCACCCTCAAGCAGAATCCTCGTGGAGTATTGTTTATAGACCGACTCGATTTGGAGCATGTATTCCCGGATAGGCTAGGGGCTAGCGGCACGAGGTTAGAGGGGAGGAATTGAAGAGACCAGTTCGGCGTGAGACCCGGAGCCAAATCCGAAAATTACTCTTACCTGTAGCCCCTTGCCGCTCGCCTCCTGCCTACTGTTGAAGTTGGTGGAGCTGGCCGGGATTGAACCGGCGACCTCGTGAATGCCATTCACGCGCGCTCCCAACTGCGCTACAGCCCCATGTCGGTTGTCTTGGAAATACGCGAAAATCCGTGTGAAACAGCGATCATGCTAACATGGCCCTCTCGCGGCAGTCAAGAAACTGGGAGGGGATGGAGCCTGATGATCTTCTGTGCTCGCGCAACGCGCGGTCGCAGAAGGATGGGGAGGGAACGGCCAGGTGCCCTTCTTGCTCGCAGAACGCGCACGGTGAAACGGTGCTCGTTCGATGCGCGCAGTAAAGGGCAGCCTTGGCCGCCCCCTTGAACGAAGGTTTCGCGCATTGGGGCCCTCGCCAGGGCTAATGGCACGTCTCGGCGTGCCAGTGGGTGGGCGGGTGAGAAAGCCGCGCGCAGTAGAAGATCAGTCAGCCCCCATCCCTAAAAGCGACGAGCAAGCTTGGACGGAGTATGTATTTCGTCCCGTGCTCGCAGTGAAGGATGGTCTGGCTGCTCCCCTCCATCTTCTTGACAATCGCTAGAGGCGTCCCTACCATACCGCTCCGGCCCTGGCCATGAGTCCAGCCAGGGCTCTTTTTTTTGGGAGCAAGTCAGGCGATGGCAAATCTTGTGGTGATCGGGGCGCAGTGGGGCGACGAAGGCAAGGGCAAGATCGTGGATATCTTGGCCCGAGATGTCGATGCGGTGGTTCGCTACCAGGGAGGGTCCAACGCGGGGCATACCGTGATCAATGAACGCGGCACCTTCGTGTTTCACCTCATCCCCTCAGGCATCCTCTATCGTGGGACGCTCTGTGTGATCGGAAACGGGGTTGTTGTGGACCCAGCGTCGTTAATCGAAGAGCTGGACCATCTCCAGACCCAAGGCGTAAAGATCGGAAAGAATTTCATCGTGAGTCAGCGCGCCCATCTCATTCTGCCCTATCACAAGGCCATCGACAAAGCGGCTGAACAGTCGAAGGGCTCTCGCCGGATTGGAACGACAGGGCGGGGGATTGGCCCGTCCTATGCCGATAAGATGTCGCGGATCGGTATTCGAATGGGGGATCTGCTCAATCCGAAGGCCTTTCGAACCAAACTCGAAGAGAACGTGATCGAGATCAATTGGTTTCTCGAGCAACTGTATAAGCTGGAACGTTTGGACGTCGATAAGGTGTTCCGGCAGTATATGGTCTATGCCGATCGGCTGAAGAGCCATATCGTGGATACGGCCATGCTCGTCAATAAGATGATCGAGAGACGGAAAACCGTGTTGTTCGAAGGGGCGCAGGGGACACACCTGGATGTGGACTTCGGCACCTATCCCTACGTCACTTCTTCCAGTTCTACGGCCGGCGGGGCTTCAACGGGAACCGGTGTGGGGCCGACGAAGATCGACGCGGTCCTCGGAGTCGCCAAGGCGTACACCACGCGTGTCGGCAGCGGGCCATTTCCCACGGAATTGACCGATGCGGTGGGAGAGGGGCTTCAAGCGCGAGGCAAAGAATTCGGATCGACGACGGGGCGCGCACGCCGCTGCGGCTGGTTCGACGGTGTCCTTGTGCGTTATGCCACCAAAGTGAACGGGCTTGCCTCGCTAGCCGTTACGAAATTGGATGTGCTCGACGGCTGCAAGGAGCTCAAGGTCTGCACCGGTTATCGCTACCAGGGGAAACTCTATCGGGATATGCCGGCTGATCTTCAAACACTGACGGAATGTGAGCCGCTGTACAAGACGTTCAAGGGATGGTCCAGTGCGACCACCGGCGCGACGACATATAAGCAGCTTCCCGCGGAGGCCAAGCGGTATCTCCAATATCTTGAGGAGATCTCAGAATGTCCCATCGATATGATCTCAACCGGTTCGAAGCGGAGTGAAACCATTATTCTTCGCAACCCGCTCAAGGCTCGTTCACGGCGTTCTTAAGTCGTTAAACGTGAGACGTGAAACGTAAAACGTCCAGAGCTGGCGGGCAGGCTGGGCTTCTTCAACCAAATGAACCAAATAACGTTCTTCGTATGCTTCGGTCTAGTCACAGGTCGAGCGTCAGTGGTAGAATCGCACGCTTCGCAGTGCGAGCCGGTAGCTCAGTTGGTAGAGCATCGCCCTTTTAAGGCGAGGGTCCCGGGTTCGAGCCCCGGCCGGCTCACCACATAGAATCAATGATCATTCCAAGCTAGCTCGCTATTTCTCTCATGGAATGGCGCCCCTGTTGTTCCCACTGCGGCCGTCCAACGAAGGCTGGTCCATCTGGTCTATCTCGTCTATCTGGTTGGTCGGACCTGAAATTCATCCAGAAGAACCAGACAGACCAGAAAGACCAGCCAACCAGACAGACGAACCCGGGCGCGTTGCGCGAGCACAGAAGATTATCAGGCCCATCCACTTTTATCTGCTGACGGTGTAGACTTGCCTCGTTGTCTCAAGTTTTTGTACCAGGGTGCTCATGCGTGCGATTCAGCGTTTCGGCAAACAGCTTCAGCGACTGCGAATCCGTCGCGGTTTGACGCAAGAGCAGCTGGCCGTGACTGCCGGTCTGTCGCGCACGTTTCTGACGAGGCTGGAACTGGGACAGCACGACCCTTCATTGAGCACGCTGGTGCGATTGGCGAAGGCGCTGAAGATCTCGGTGACGGAATTGTTAGGAGAGAGTGTCAGTGCGAGCCAGTGGTGGCAGGTGGGGGAGAATCGCTTTGCGACGCGAGAGGAGGCTGAGGATCACGCCCGCATTGTGAGCGAGATGTTCATCGTCCGTTTTCAGAACAAGCCGGGAGGCCCCGCGCGACGTCTCCTCCCTGTTCGCGAGACGAAATAGTCCCCTCCACGAGTGAGATCTCACCTGGAAACATTCGATACTTCTTGTCGTGTCTGGAGCAACTTGTACTGCTCGCCTTGCCGGGCGTAGGCTGATTCCAATGGAAGTCCTCTTGATCGTTCTCGCGGTCATCGCTGCCGGTACAGCCGTGGTCTATTTTATGAACTCACCGATGGGCATGCAGCTCGTTCGTAAAAAGACGGTTTCAACCATACTCAATGATGTAAACGCCATGCAGGGCTCAGCGCCTGAGACGCCGCTTCATGAGATTTACTATGCGCTTGCGGAAGAAAGAACCAACAAGAGCAAGTGGCTCATTGAGTTCGAATATTTGCACATGTTGCGGGATGCCGGATGTTTCGATCCGAGAACAGCGCCTCAACCTGAGCAGTTTGCCAAGTTAATGGCGAGCGTGGAGGAGAAGATTCGGCTCCAGGCCAGTGGTGTGGGTAAATGAATTGATGAGGGAGGTCGAGAATAAATAAAACGGCTTTTGTCCGCCTGTCTCGGTTACTGTCTCTTATTGATGAGGCGCGTGATTATATAGCCAAAACACATGACTACTCCCAGGAATGCTATGACTCCTGCCATGCCCCACCCGAGCACACATGAATACTCCTCATGGCAGTAATCAAACATGAACTGCCAAAATCTGGTCATTTCGGTCTTGGCCATGTTCTGTGCAAGCATCGTATCCGCTCCCTGGGTTTTCTACGGGCCTAGTATAGCACCTCCGCCTGTGGACTTGACAGGGGTCCAGGACTAGTGAATAATACAATGCTCTGAACTATTAATGGCCTTGGTTGACCGCGTATTACAAGGTTCACGCGATATCTGATCCTGTTTATCTGTTGTGTTGGGAGCAAAACGGTTAAAGAAACGCTCCGGAAACTCCACGCGCATTGCGTGATGAGCTTGCCCGTTGCGGATTTAAGGCGGGCGGCTATTTGTGATGCGCAGTCTTGTTTGTCGAATCCTAACTGTGAATGTGTGCCTGCCGCTACAACGGCTAGTTCAGTCTGATTCAGCAGCTCCTATCTCACTACACCAACCACAAGCACCGGCAAGTGTCCGGCTAAAACGAAAAAGGTACAACCTCGATTCAGTTGGACAGTGGCAACGAGGCCGGCCACAAGTCCGCCCAAACCGGGATGCGGTCCTCCTTGCCGCTCCAGGTTTCACGTTGTCAGGGAGAATTCATTTATATCATTCATTAACTTATGGAGGTTTAGTTTAGCCATGAATTATAGAAACATTACCCTCGCAGTTGTCGGGCTCGCCTTGTCCTTGTCGTTCCTTGCCGTCCCAGCGATGGCCGAGGAAAAGGATGGCGTCATGCTGAAGGATGGCAAGATGTGGCGCCTGCAGGACGGGAAGGAAATCGGCCGGATGGACCGTGAGATGACCATGATGAACGGCGCAAGGGTCATGATGAACGGCAAGATGATGACGAAGGACGGGAAAGAGATGCAGCTACAGGAAGGCCAAATGGTCATGCTGAACGGGAAGATGTCGGAAGCTGCGAAGAAGTAGTTTCTCAGCGTCGCGTAGTCTAACGACTCCTGACGTCCTGGCGGTTAGCGGAGCCCAGCGTGGCTCCGCTCCGCCAGTTCACCGGGCCTTCTTAGAAGTCTTCCCTATTCGACTCAGCGACCCTGCCAATTGTCAGGTAACGAGAGTCCAGGATTTGGGACCCGGTCGGTTCTCCGCTTTTCAATTCGCTTCTTTTCTTTTCATTTCTCCCCAAGGCCTGTAGGGCAGTCACATTTTTCCGATAAGGGCAACATCTTCGGCGCGCGGCCTGGCGGGCTGAGCGTGATCGCTTCAGACGGCACACGCCTGGGCACAATCGAGACCGGGCAACCAACCTCCAACGTCGCATGGGGAGAGGACGGGCAGACCCTGTTCATCGCGGGTGGCTCATCGGTCTATCGTCTTCGCTTGACTACATCAGGGGCTCGATACTAGCCTGCTGTAAGACTTTCCACAGCCAGCTGACTCTAGTTGTGAATGGTTTCTACCGAAGGAGTCCTATGGCCTCTCATCGTCAAACCGCTTCCGATTCCCAGTCACCGATCCTGGCAGAACAGCAGCGTCTTGATGAGGACGCGAAGCGTCAGTGCCATTGGAAACGGTGGGGGCCCTATTTGAGCGAGCGGGCTTGGGGAACTGTGCGCGAGGACTACAGTCCTCACGGCACGGCCTGGGAAGCGTTTCCCCATGATCATGCGAGATCCCGTGCCTATCGCTGGAACGAGGACGGTCTTGGTGGTATCTGCGATCGTCATCAATTGATCTGCTTCGCCGTGGCTTTGTGGAACGGGCGCGACCCCATTTTAAAAGAACGGATCTTCGGGCTTACCGGCAATGAAGGCAATCATGGCGAGGATGTGAAGGAGTCTTACTTCTACCTCGATTCGACCCCGACCCATTCCTACATGAAGTATCTGTACAAGTATCCGCAGGCTGAATTTCCCTATACCCAGTTGGTCGGGGAGAATCGCCGTCGAGGGCGTCAAGATTCGGAGTTTGAATTGACCGACAGCGGTGTGTTCGACGAAAACCGCTACTTCGATGTCTTTATCGAGTATGCCAAGGCTTCGCCGGAAGATCTCTGCATCCGTATCCAGGTGGTAAATCGTGGTCCCGAGCAGGCCGAACTTACGCTGCTGCCGACGATCTGGTATCGCAACACCTGGTCCTGGGGATCGGACATCCGGCGCCCCCGTCTCAAGCAAGGAGAGCCGACGGACCAGATGAGCGTCATCGAGACGCAGCATGACTACTACGGTCTCCGCCGGCTACTCTGCGAAGGCGAGCCCACCCTGCTTTTCACGGAAAATGAAACTAACACCCGCCGCCTCTATGGTGACGAAGAAGGCGCCCGGTATGTGAAGGACAGCTTTCACGATTATGTCGTGCAAGGCGAGAAGGACGCGGTCAATCCGGATCACTTGGGCACCAAAGCCGCAGCCCAGTACGTCTTGACGCTTGCACCAGGCGCGACGAAGACGATCAAGCTACGATTCACCAACGACGAGCTGAGCCCGGGTTTCAAAACACAGGACTTCGACAATGTTTTTACGACACGTTTCAAGGAAGCGAACGAGTTCTATGACAGCCTTGCACCGAGCAATCTGTCGGAAGATGCTCGCCGTGTGCAACGGCAAGCCTTTGCGGGAATGCTTTGGAGTAAACAGTTCTATCACTACGAAGTGAATCGTTGGCTCAAAGGCGATCCGAGTATGCCGGAACCACCACGTGAGCGGCTGCATGGCCGCAATGCCGATTGGACCCATCTCTATAACGCCGATGTCATTTCGATGCCGGATAAATGGGAGTACCCCTGGTACGCCGCCTGGGATCTCGCGTTTCACTGCATCCCGCTTGCGCTCGTCGACCCCACGTTTGCCAAGGAACAGCTCGTCCTGATGTTGCGTGAATGGTACATGCATCCGAATGGACAGATTCCGGCCTACGAATGGGCCTTCGGCGACGTGAATCCGCCGGTTCATGCCTGGGCCGCCTGGCGCATCTACAAGATCGATAAGAAGCGAAAAGGCGTCGGCGATCGGGTGTTCTTAGAACGTGTCTTCCATAAACTCCTCTTGAATTTTACCTGGTGGGTCAATCGCAAGGATGCGGAGGGGAAAAACATTTTTCAAGGCGGCTTTCTCGGCCTCGACAACATCGGGGTATTCGACCGTAGCGCGCCGTTGCCGACTGGCGGCCACATCGAACAGTCGGACGCCACCAGTTGGATGGGTATGTACTGCCTCAACATGCTGACGATTTCGCTGGAGCTGGCCCGAGACAATCGGGCCTATGAAGATGTGGCCAGCAAGTTCTTCGAACACTTCGTCTACATCTGCCGCGCCATGAACAACATCGGCGGCGAAAAGATCGAGTTGTGGGACCGCAAGGACGGCTTTTTTTACGATGTGCTGCACCTGCCGAACGGTGAAACTACACACATGAGAGTCCGTTCGATGGTCGGCCTGATTCCTCTGTTCGCAGTGGAGACGCTCGACTCGGAACTCATCGACAGCCTTCCTCGCTTCAAGCACCGGATGCAGTGGTTCATCGAAAACCGGCCTGATTTTTCGCAGCATCTGGAAACGCAGTCCTCTGACGGAGGTGTGCGGCGCTTTCTGTCACTGGTGAGTCGCGATCGGCTGAAATCTGTGATGCGGTATATGCTGGACGAAGAAGAATTTCTGTCGCCCTACGGCATTCGCGCCCTCTCCCGCTACCACAAGGATCATCCCTATGTAGTCTCGGTCATGGGCCGTGAGCATCGCGTGGACTATGAACCGGCGGAATCCGGCACGGGTTTGTTCGGGGGCAATTCGAATTGGCGCGGACCGATTTGGTTCCCGGTCAACTATCTCCTGATCGAGTCGCTGCAAAAGTTTCACTACTTTCTCGGCGACCAATATCGGGTGGAGTGCCCGACTGGATCGGGCCATCAATCCACGCTCTGGCAAGTGGCGGCCGAGATCTCACGCCGTTTGACGCACATCTTCCTCCAGAATGCCGAAGGGAAACGTCCGGTGTTCGGCGGGACGAACAGATTTCAGGACGATCCGCATTGGCGCAACAATATATTATTCTACGAGTACTTCCACGGGGATAACGGCGCAGGCATCGGCGCAAGCCACCAGACGGGCTGGACCGGATTGGTGGCGAAGCTGATCCAACAGTCTGGGGAGTGAAGACGTCAGGGGTAAGGGGTGAGGCGTGAAGATCGGGGCTGAAGATTGCCGGAATCTGGACCGGGCTTTGAGTCTCGAATGGCTTGAGACGAATGGGAAAGGGGGATTTGCCTCCGGCACAGTCGCGGGCGCGAATACCCGCCGCTACCATGCACTTCTATTGACAGCCCGCAAACCGCCGAGTGAACGATTTGTTCTGGTCAACCACCTCGAAGAATGGCTCGACATCGACGGCCAGGCGATTCCACTCTCAACGAATCTATATCCAGCCGCTGTCCATCCGTCCGGGTATGAGCGCTGTTTCGAATTTTCAACTGACCCCTGGCCGACCTGGACCTTCGACTGCAACGGATTAACGGTCCAGCGGGAGATCCTGTCGATCTACGGCCGCGATATTGTGATGGTGCGATGGAAGCTGGTCGGTAAAAAACCATCGAGAGCCGTGCTGCGAGTGAGGCCAAAGCTCACCGGGCGGGACTATCATGGGACGCACCACGAGAATGGAAATCTCTCGACGGAGGCCCAGGTCGGAAGTGGAATGGTCCTGTGGCATTGCTATGCCGATCTGCCTCCAGTGCGGGCCTTCCATTCAGGAGGCTATCGTCATGAACCGAATTGGTATCGGCACATACAATTCCCTATTGAACAGGAACGCGGGCTCGATGCCGAAGAAGACTGGTGGTCGCCCGGAGAGTTCACGTTCGACCTTGAATCCGGATCCACCAGGACTTTGACTTTCACCAGCGAGACCATCGACCGGCTCGACGTTGTGGCCCTCGTAAAGCACGAGAAGTCCCGCCGAGATACAGCTCTGCAGGCTGCCCCAGCCGCTGATTCTTTGGCTGGCGTACTTTGGCGTGCAACGGAAGTGTACCTCTCCGAGCGAGGAACGCAGCACACGGTGATCGCCGGATATCCCTGGTTTACCGATTGGGGCCGCGACACATTTATCTCGCTGCCAGGTCTCTGTCTAGTCACCGGTCGATTGGACGTGGCCTGGCAGATCATCGCCTCCTTCTCAGCGCATGTGTCTGAAGGCATGGTGCCAAACCGCTTTCCCGATACAGGCGAGCAGCCAGAGTACAACACGATCGACGCCTCGCTTTGGTTTGTCCACGCGATTGATTGCTACCTTGCGGCGTCACAAGATGAGGCTCGGGTGCGCGAGACCGCTTGGCCTGCCGTGAAACAGATTCTCGACGGTTATCGCAGGGGCACCAGGTATGGGATCCGGATGGACGAGGATGGTTTGATTAAGGGCGGAGTTCCCGGGGTGCAATTGACCTGGATGGATGCGAAGGTCGGCGATTGGGTCGTCACACCGCGTCATGGAAAGCCGGTAGAGATCCAGGCTCTGTGGGTTCGTGCGTTGGAAGTTGGCGAAACTCTCGCGCGAGAATTTGGCGAAAGGGCTTATGCCGATCGGTGCCGGAATAATCGCAAGAACGCGGTCGCATCATTCCGCAAACGATTCTGGTACGAACAAGGCGGCTATCTCTACGATGTGATCGATGGACCAGACGGGAATGATGTGTCGCTCCGTCCCAATCAGCTCTATGCCATCTCGCTGGTTGACGAGCTGGTCCAGCGCGACCGGGCGCAGCAGATTCTTCGACTCGTCGAAGAGCAGCTCCTGACGCCGGTCGGACTTCGCACGTTGTCGGACCAAGATCCTCGCTATCGCGGCCGGTACGAAGGCGGCGTGGTGGAACGCGACGGCGCCTACCATCAAGGCACGGTCTGGCCATTCTTGTTAGGTACGTTTGTGACAGCCTGGATCAAGGTTTATGGAAAGAAAGCCGCCGCACTCAAGCAGGCGCGTTCATTCCTGGATGGGATCGGCACGCATTTGAAAGAAGCTTGTGTCGGCCAGGTCTCAGAAGTTTTCGATGCTGAAGCACCTCACCGGCCGCGTGGCTGTTACGCCCAGGCTTGGTCAGTGGCTGAACCTCTGCGGGTCTTGATCGAAGATCTGGGCGTCGGTTCCGATAGGCAGAAAGTCACAGTAAAACGAGTGGTTATACGGCAGCGTAAGAAAGCGGCTCCTCAATCGACTCAGCAGAAGAAGGGCAAGACGATGCAGCGAAGGCGAGGGAAAGACGCAACATGATCATCACACTACTGGCTCATATCACGCCACACTGCAAAGACGTCGCCCATTTGGCGTCGCAAGCATTGGATCGACCCTTGCCTTGGTCGACGAGGTTCAATCTCCAACTCCATTATTGGATCTGCGAAGCCTGCGCTCGGTACCGAGACCAATTGCGTACCCTACGCCAAGTCCTGCGCCGTTCACCCGAACAGGATCATACACACGAGATATCGTCACCCTCTCCTGCGACCAAAGCTCGCTTGACAGAAGCCTTCCGCGCTAAGGGCGTATAGCCGCCACACTCCTCCACTTCTGGCAATGTGTATAAGAGTCTACTTCCGTTGCTATGACACGGAACTTCTGAGGTTAGGTGGGGGAGAAGAAGGGGAGCCCCTCATGGGGTAAGTTCCGACAATGCGCGGGCATCCCACTGCGCAGGTCGCTCATTGGAGCGCGTCAGGAGGTGTCTTGAGCAGCTTGGCGAACCGAGTCTTGTCGATGGATTTCTCGTAGGCTTCTTCAGGCGAGATCCACTTCCAGCTTAAGAGTTCCTGAATCGCATCGTCCAACGTCTGCATCCCGACGGCTTTTCCCGTCTGCATGGCTGATGGAATCTGGACCGTCTTGGCATCGCGAATGAGATTGCCGACAGCGGACGTGCAGATCAAGATCTCCAGCGCCGCGCAACGTCCTTTCCGGTCGATCCGCTTAAACAGGTTCTGTGCAACCACGACCCGTAGCGCCGTTGAGAGCGTGTTTCGGATTTGGGGTTGTTCCCCATGGGGGAAGACTTCCACGATCCGATCGACCGTCTTGGCCGCATTCTCGGTGTGCAGCGTTCCGAACACCAGGTGTCCTGTCGCCGCGGCCTCGATTGCCAGGGAGATCGTTTCGAGGTCCCGCATTTCTCCGACGAGGATAATGTCAGGATCTTCACGCAACGCCCCGCGTAACGCCGATGCGAAGGTCATCGTATGCAGTCCCACTTCTCGATGGTTCACGATGCAACCTTGACTCTGGTGCACGAACTCGATCGGATCTTCGACCGTCAGAATGTGATCTTTTCGATGCTTATTGGCATGGTCGACCATGGCCGCCAAAGTTGTGGACTTGCCGCTCCCGGTCGGACCCGTGACCAGGACCAGCCCCTTTTTCAACATGGCTGCCCGCGTCAGGATCGGCGGCAGTCCTAGCTCCTCAGCCGTCAGAATCTTACTGGGAATCTTTCGGAACACCGCACCGAGACCGTATTTGTGGTTGAAACAGTTACAACGAAACCTGGCCAGCCCTGGAATTTCATAGCCAAAATCGACATCGCCTGTGGACTCAAATTGGTCTTTCTTCGACCCTGGCATGATTTCGTCCAGCAATGGGTGGAGAGTATCCTGGGTGAGAACAGCCTGCCCGGCAATCCGCTCCAACTCGCCATCGACCCGCAGGACGGGCTGCTGACCTGATATCATGTGCAGGTCGGACGCGCCCTGTTCCGCCATCATTCGAAAGAACTCGTCGATCTTGGCCATACGCTGTCTCTCTTGTCTATATTGAGGATTCAGACACTATCTGTATGTTGGAGTATACGTATTTGTGAGGATATTACAAGGAAAACGACGATGCGGAAAACAAGCACATCGTGCCATCAGGAGGGGTGACTGTTTCCTTGCACCTCAGCCTTCCCTTCCAAGGAGGAGTCGAGTTTTGCAGGCATCGTAGTACATTTCAATCAACAACATGATGGCTTTTCACGGGAGCTGCAGGCCGATGGCGAACGATGCCGCGTAGCCGTCAGCCACAGTCGTCGGAACCAGCATGAGGCGATCGCCACCACGGCGGAAGATCCAATCGTGCTGGTTTCGTGCAGTGCGCGGTCCGTTCGCGGCATACGGGTGGGCAGTGTGAACGCGATCTGTCAGCCCATCGTCGAAGTACAATTGCGACGCGAACTCAAAGTTCCGCTTAGCTACAGGCGTGGTGCGAATCTTGACATGGATATGCACGGTCCGGCCCGGGTACCAGCCAGGGTATACAGTAACGAACCGAACCTCGCCGCGCTCGTTGGTGTTCTGATAGCCGCGTAAGAATTTCTGGCCGATGGTATTGAACCCAGGATCCTGTACATCCGAGTAGAGGCCCTGTGCATCGCAATGCCAGATGTCGACCTGTGCGCCTGCCAGCGGCTGACAGTCTCCCGCGTTGAGGCGCGAAATCAGTAGCGTCAGAGCCAGCGGCGTACCGGGCTTGACTCGCCCGTCGGTCGGGTCTGAGCGAATGTCGGAACGATTCAAGCGTTCGTCTACGAAATATGGACCTTCCATTTGCTCCGGTCGGACGACACATGAGAGGCCAAGCGTACTTGCAGCAACCCGTCTGGGATCCAGACTGCCGGCCATTAGCCAGGCAGCGCCAGTAGCACCCAGATATCGCAAAACGTCACGGCGGGATAGGAGCCGCTCCACAGGCCTGTTTTCAAACGTCATTGGTATTCTCCATCTTCTGAGCATGCCAGCGCTTGTTCCAAATCGTCAACCCTGAGCGTAATAATTGTGATCTGTGGCTTCATCCTTGGGCAATAGCGCCACTCTGGTATACGGGAGGCAGATGGTTTTGACAGGCTACGTTTCGGAGGGGAAGGTGTCAAGATTCAGAGATGGACTGCCGCGTCCGATGCGAGACATCCCCGCACAATCAGAACGCCTTCATCAGCGGGCGAAATAGCAATCCGGTGGTGGAGACGCGGAGTTCGATCGCGACGCGATCGCGTGTGGGAAAGAAAGCTGCCGACCCGTATTCCGCATCGACTACCGACTCCAGCCAGGCATACCGACGCCGAAGCGCGAACAGGTCCAGCAATGGATCGGTCGCCAGCTGGTAGACCGTGCGTGGCCTCCTGCGTTCATCCTCGATCAGGTGGTAGCGTCCGGCAATACGATCCAATTCATACGCCGTATGCAAGCCGAACAGATTCGCCCAAGGTTTCCATTTCAGAATGTGCGCATCGACGTAGACCTCATCGCCCGCCATCCAGTAGCTGTCCGTTCGCCCGTCCGGCAGGTGAATCGTGACGCGAAACTGTGACGGCCCCACCGGCTCCGCATGAATGGTTGCAGCAAGATCCTCGCGCGTCAAAGCGCGGTAGCTTTGCAACGAGAGCTGAAGTGTCAGAAACAAGGCGCCTGATGCCAGGCAGGCCAAGGCTAAGGTGGTATGCAACGACAAGCGAATGAACCGCCGCCGTCGTGCTGATGCCACGCCGGCCAGCATAAATAACAGCCCGAGTAGACCGAATCCTATGGATGTGGCCATCAGCCAATCGATCATGCAGGCACCTCGCCGTTCGTTGGGATAATTCGCATCCGCTAGTAGCAACTATGTCATGGCTAAGTCTAGCAGACTGCAGGAGGACGCAAGGTATAAGGAGTGAAGGGTGAGGTGTGAGGGATGAAGAACAGACTGGTGTGAAGTTGGATCGCAAGACAGTAGCTTGCCAGGAATGCATCAAACAACTCCGGTCCGCTCGATGTCACACTCCGCGGGCGATACCGGAGTTCCCATATCTGTAGGCCCCTCTGTTACACGATGGCTGGTTCGGCTTCTTTCGTGGCTTTGGCGGCGAGGCTGTTTCTCCGATTATTGGCGATTGTCTTATCGATAACTGCTCCGCAGTTGATACATTTCCAGGCATAAAAGACCAGAAAGAAGTCAGAGAACCGTTCCATCATCATCAATCCTTTGCACTTCGGACAATCCATAATAATTCCCTCCCTCGTTATGTAAGTGAACTGGCACGAGAGGGAATAGCAATTTGCGATCCAGCACGACATCATTGCATTATCAACAGCTTAGCACTGTGGGAACTACTTATACGTACAACTCTGTACACTTCGTTGTATCTTTTTTCAATTTTGTACGCACCTCAGTCTTGGCGAGAACGAGGACGGGGGGGGCGCGCTGCAAAACGGGCTTGCGACTAGTCGGGAAGTTCCCAATCCGGATTCCAGGCCACTTCCCAGACATGCCCATCGGGGTCTTGGAACGAGCCGGTGTAACCACCCCAGAATGCATCGTGCGGCGGGTCGGTGATCGTCGCGCCCGCTTTTTTGACCTGCACCATGACCGCATCCACTTCGGCCTTACTTGCGGCATTGTGGCCGAGCGTACACTCAGTCGCGCTTCGAGGGCCAAGCGGAACTTTGGCCTCAGGGGCAAGAGATGTGCGGGGCCAGATAGCCAGCTTCAAGCCATGTTGAAGATCAAAGAAGGCGACGGCACCATGCTCGAACTCCGTGCCAACGATTCCCCGAGTCGGCAGGCCGAGTCCATCCCGATAAAACCTCAGCGCCCGCTCCAAATCATCGACACCCAACGTAATGACCGTGATCCGTGGCTTCATAGTCGCGCAAGTGCTCCGTTCTGGAAATGTGAGACAGGCTACGTTTCAGAGAGGAAGGTGTCAACATGCAGATGGGGAACGCCGCAGGCCGCGAAACGGGGGCGGACACAATTTGGTCCTTTTGGTCCTTCAGATACTAATCATTCACGATTCTATTCTTGCTTTCCTCTGCTTCTCAGAGCCGCCCCTGTGACGTGACAAGGACTCTTTAACTTCACGAATCGCATAGCCCGATTCAACGTCGATTATTCGCTCCGCATAGTGATCCAGATCGACATCCATAACCCGCAACTCGTCAACGAGCCGACCTGATCCAGAGCCCTCAGGACGGCGACCGATGCGAACCTCCCTTCTAACTTTCCTCTTTGAGGGAAGCGATGGGTCCTTGCACTGCAGTATCAAGTATTCATCAACAGCCAACGAAATACGATCTTGGACTCTTATGAACCGGGTGAGGTTGGAACTATCGCAGCTAGGGCACTGGGCCTCAACCGGGTCACCTCCATACAAGAACGATGTCTCACACTCGACGCAGCTCCAAGAATCCTGAGAGCCTTTCATTAAGCTAACTCCAATTTATATCGACAGTTTGGAACGGGTAAGAGGAAGAGTCAACATTGCCATGCGCAGAGAAACGAAGCCGAACGGAATTCTCTCGCCGCTGGGCGATCACAAAAGACTCCCGACTCCTTTGTTCCTTCCCGTTCAAAAGCGACACCCCGCGATCTTGGAAACAGACTACGTTTATAAAGGGTGTCAACGGAGAGCAATCAGTGAACGGCTGGGATTTCAACAGGCGGAACGCCTCGCGCCGTGAAACGGCGTCTCAAAACATCTTTTCCACATCAGGCAGTTGACCGCGAGGGCTTTGCTAACGCCTCACGCAAGTTTGCTCGGCAGTGCAAGCCAATTTGGCGTAGGTGTCCCAACCGACTTATGCAGTTCACATATGAGGCGAGTAACCACATTGATCGCCCATCCTGCTTCCAAACCTTGCAATTGCTCGATGGAAGGCAGCGGTCTCTCCTTAGACGCCAGTCCATCGGTATCCGGACGGCTGACTCGACCGTGGATGAGTCCATTTCGCCACTCTGCTAGATTTGTGAAGTCCGACCAGAACTTTTGACCCCAATCTGGCTTCCCGCTGATAGTGCCATCTTCATATAGATGTTCAACTACTTGCCTCCACCTGTCAGTCACTCCAATCTTCCTTCCTTCGGCGGGGAAATAATGATCAACCAAACGAAATTCTCGATGAAGAACATCGTCACGAACCCATTCAACCAAATAATTTTCGGCGATGCAGACGGCGAAGACTATTTCCCTTCGCCTCGCGTCCATGCTGTTCATGTCCCCAGCTTCCCTCAGAGCATCCCCGAACCAATCTTTGGAAAATGAAGCGAACTTCCATAAGGTTAATCGTTCCACTACATCTCCAACAGATACTTGGTCTGATACGCTGGGCATTAATGGTGAGAGTTGATCGCTCATGTTTACCAGTTGCTGAGTTCTTGGCACCGAGGAGTTTAAGCCGAGCCATTAAGAGAGACGATCTCATAGACGGTCGCTGGCTGTGAGGGGAGTTTCTTTAGCGAACGGTCATACTAGGGGCTCCTTCGAAAGAAAAGTCTTGGACGACACCGTGCTCATCATATATGACCCAAAACTTTTCCTGGGTTGTCTTGACACCAGCAAATGCTGCTGCTTCAGCCCTCGTATAGAGATAGAGAGCTTTTGTTCTTTGTTTTGTGGGCTGGGCCGTTGTAGTGGTGACGGTTTTTTGAGTGTCGCCCTCCTTGATCGTCGTGGTGACACTGGTGCTCTGATAAGTTATCCCGCCCCAATCTGGGACTTCTGACATCGGTCCTCCAAGCTTCTGAAGAATCTCCGCCCTGGTGGTGATACCCTTTTGAATCCAAGTGATCTGATCAGGAGTAATCCGGCGACCATGCTCAGCAGTGGCACAACCAGAGAGCATACTGCTAAGAATAAAAAGCGCCACAGGCACAATAACTAAGCGGACTGAGTAGTTCATAGAACACCTTCTCCACCGCTGCGGAAGTTCAGGACTAAGAATTGGAGACATTGTACTTTTTGAAAGGTAGTCCAGTCGATCCCTAATTGCGCGCCGAGACGTGCCATTAGCCCGGGCGAGGGCCTTCCGATTCCCTATACCTCTCTATAGGGGAGTGGCCAAGGTTGCCCTTGACTGCGCGCATCGAACGAGCACAGTTTCACCGTGCGCGTTCTGCGAGCAAGAAGGGCACCTGGCCACTCCCATTCCCATCTTTCTGATCGTGAGGCCTCGGCGAGCAAGAAGGTTGGTCTGGCTCGGATGGAAACGGTGTGTGAAATCCGGCGCGCCGGGGCCTCTTTTGCAAGAGGCCCCGGCGGCCTGAAGACGGCAGGATATAGCGCTACTGCACTTCGACAGTGATGGTCTGGCTCGCGGCGACGAGAGCGTGATCCTTCGTGGCACCGGTCACAGTGATCTGGTGTGTCCCTCTGCTCAGGCCCTTAAAGGTTCCTTGAAACCCCTTCTGATACTCGTTGTCCACGAACACGTGGGCATGCGCAGCTTGGGAGCCTTTGGTCAATTCATATTTCAGTTCAAAGCTGTCGCTGACCTTGTCCCCGGCCTTGGGAGACGTAATTATAATCTTCGACCCATCCTCTATTGGTTTATCCGCTGCGAAGACTGGTGCTCCGCCGAGACAGCTCACTAACGCGATCCCTAATCCCATGAACCCGATACGTCCCATCACATGCATAACGGCCTCCTTGTTTGAAACAGTTAAATGAACACTGCACCCTAGCACGCCCTACGAGAGATCTTCTTCTCTGGATTCAAATCATTTTCCGAGATCCGATCGAAGAAGGTGTGGGTTCACATCCTTCGACATATGAGGAACGGAGAGCAAACGGAGTGCCAGTTGAACTTTGTCTATGTTTTCAAAAGATAGGCCTAAGAGGACCAATGCATCTCGCATTAAGGGTTGTAAATTATGTCGGCAGACCCCTACGCAGGCAGAATCCTTCACTATGGGAAGCGTGTCTCTTGCCTCCTGCTTGTAAGACTCCGACGTGTGGCTTGATATGTACCGATTATCAATTGATGGGCGTGATGTTCTTGCGCGGCTGTCGGGGCATCGAAGACGTTGGTCAAGATCATCCATCGACACCTTGACAGTTTTCTTGGCTGCTCATTAGACTGTTCTCCCTTTTCTTCATACTCACGTATCGAGAGGCTTGATGATGTACAGCCTCGCTTCTTTCTCGATCTCGGACATGACCGCATGTGCCTCGGAGCTTCGCAAGCTAGGAGCAGGGGCCTCGTCCGTGCAGGATGTTGCCCAGCGGATTGCCTCCTATCTCTATCGGCAGCTTGGGAATGATCAGACTGGTCGGCAGGATTGTGCTCTGGTCCGCTGTTTTCTCACTCGCGCCTATCGGGAACTTGACCCTCAGTCCCAAGACTGTGCCAGGCGAGCCTTGGCTTGTGGGCCCGGTTCTTTGGATATGAAATGCCTTACGCTGTTTGGGACGGCTGGAGAGCGGCCTGAGTGGAACGAGCGAGGTCGCTCCCGGCGTTACCGATCAATTCCATTATCCGGCAACCAGTCTATCGCCCAGTTCCCGATGGTGTCGCAATTACTGCAACAGCTCGGGGTAAAAGTCGAATCAAAAACACAACCTGAATCTGACCTGCTTGTTGAATGGACCGAGCAACCACTCAATATCTTTCATGTAGCAGAGGCCAAGGGCAGTCCCTTTGTGCCGGCCCAAGAGGAGTTTGTCGTTTCTTTCGGTATCGAATCGGTCCTGGGGTTCGGTGGAGTGCTTCCGTCTAAAGATCTCTTCACGGTCATCCTGTTTTCAAAGCAGAAGATCTCCCGTGAGACGGCAGAATTGTTCAAGCCGCTGGCGGCGAGCGTCAGATTGGCCCTGTTACCATTCGATGGGGGCCGTTCGAAACGTTCGACCATCCGGGTGGAAAGTCAGCGAGGCGGTGGCAGGCGCGGGTCGTGGCCAATGCGGGATCCGGCATGAATGCGTCAGAAGAAGTATTCGGATAAGGGGTTTGTTATGCGAAGGTCAAGCAGTATATCCAGGAACATGACATCCGATTTCCTATCCCCATCGACAACGACTTCTCGACATGGAATCGCTAATGGCCTGCGATGTATCTCATCGATAAACTGGGCGTGATTCGCCATGTCCGAATCGGTGAGGGCCGATATCAGGAAACGGAAGGGTTGATCCAATCGCTGCTGACTGAGACGTTCTACCCTGCATAACTGTGGTTTTCGACGCTGAATGGCGATTTGGCAGGTTGCCTGTTGTCATGTCAGATGTTATCGGTTGTGAATCGTTGTTGCAGTATCTCCCGTATATCCATAACACTGGCAGTGCCGTTCGATCTCTGGTTCCAACTTGAAGGCCAGTCGGCATCTTCCAATCGCTTCCTTCTCTGTTCCGTTCATGGGGTACGGTCAATGTGCCATCCGGAATCTTGACGTGGGGACAGCGCGCGCACTACACTTGTTAAATACTGGTATTTTAACAGGAGCTCCTATGGCTAGATTGCGTGTGCTCAAGAGCGGGAAGAAGTCATCGGTATTACAGGATGCAGCTGCGTTGACCACTCAGTTGGCAGCCGGTCTGGAAAAAATCGGGCTGGCGATGAAAAGTCGGACATGGCGGCGAGAAGGTCGAGCAGGCCTTGGCCCATTACAGAGGCAGGTTCTCACGCTTCTTCGGTCCAAGCCTGGGCAGCGTGCGCAGGTCTCAACGGTGGCGAATGAGTTGGCCATCAGGCTTCCGACTGCATCGGAAGTCATCGCCACACTCGAACGGAAGCAGTTGGTTCGACGGCGTCGCGACATGAGCGATGGCCGAGTTGTGATGGCGCAATTGACGGCCAAAGGAAATCGGTCTTGTACGCCCTCTTCCAGGATGCCCGATCGATTGGCGACTGCAACAGAGGCACTCTCTGAGCCAGAGCAAGTCATCCTCCTCACGTCCCTGGTAAAGGTCATTCGTAGTCTCCAAGAGCAGGGTGAGATCTCTGTCGCGAGAATGTGCGTGTCTTGTAATAGCTTTCGCCCCAATCAACATGCCAATGCCGAACGGCCACATCACTGTGACTCTCTGAACATTCCACTCGGCGATCGTTCGCTACGTCTTGATTGCCATGTATTTGAGCCGGCTTCGGCCGTACAGATCAATGAGGCCTGGGCCAACTTTACTGGTTCTCGTACTGCTTAGGATGCATAGTTTCAGAGCGCAGAGGTGGGATTAGTATGGGCGGGCTTGTAGGGAGGCAGGGGAATCATGAGTGAAAAGATGACAGCTATTCTTTTCAAGAAAGATTCAAACCGTCCGTCTGAGGATGAATGGCTCGGGCCGGAATCCCATATGCCGAATCTGAGCCGAGAACTTCGACGTCGTGAACCGAGGAAGTTGGGCCTCTCTTTTGGTTGGATAGTCGGTGCGATGTTTGTGGCCGGCGTGGCAACCGGATCTCTCGCCGTGCGCCTCCTTGACCGACGGTCTTGAGTCTCTTAGTCCTTTCATCCTCAACGGGTTATTTCCGATACAAGAGATGATCGGCTTCGATCTGCGCGAGTAGATCATCCAGTGCGGCTTGGACTGCTTCTGCAATAGGGGTTTGATCCGAAGCCGTGACCCATCGAACGCTCGACCCTGCCGTTTCTTTTTCCACCAGATACGATTTGATCGCCGGCTTCTCCGAAGAGCCCAAGACTGATTCAAGACGTACACGGTAGTGGTATTTATCGTGAGATCGCATTGCCAGCCAGGCTTTGACGGTCAGGGTGAGATCGGCTGGTTTATCGCTTACCGAGGCAAATGACCGCCGCGATTGGATGTAGTCAATCGCGGCGGTTCGAAGATCCTGTGCCGGCCAGTCGAGCAAAGGGATGCCCGGCATGTGATCGGCTCCTTCCACTGCGAGAAAGGGCACAATGACTTGAAGTGAGCGCGCGATGGCGGTCGGCGAAACAGCTGGGGGCGCAGGGGCGACGTGAATTCGGTGGACGCAACCCCAGCTGAGCAGCAGGAACCCGCCGAGAAGTATTCGAGAGAATTGGCGTAGGAGGCGGCCGCCGTTCACGGATTCGTCGTTGTCGTGTGAGGATTCAGCATATCTAAATCCTTCAAGGCGCGCAGGGCCTGTTCTCGATATGGCTTGTCTGTGGGATTTGTATAGGTGTCGATCACGCGTCGATAGGTGGCACGGGCTTGGAGGTATTGGCGCTTGATGGTGAAGTATTGGCCCAGTGCAAGCCAGTTTGTGGCTGCGGCTTCGTTGGCGGTGTTCATCAAGGCAAACTCCCGTTCGACCGACGTGGTGCCTTGTTGGCCGGCCCGTTTCCTGACGGTGTCTCCCATCTGGCTCGCCATCGCTTCAATCTGCTCATTGTCCCTGATCGCAGATTCCACTCGGTTGGTTTTCAGACTGTCATAAAATGCGTCGGCATGATTCTTAATCAGGTTCGCCCGTTCTTGATAGGTATCGTGGGCACAACCGGTTCCTATCAGGCTGCAGGCAACGAGCAGAAGGGATCTGTACAATGCGAATCGGGGTCTTGACATACGTCGTGCTCCTTGAGTTCCTAACTGATGAGGCTCCAATGCGCTCGGTACGGTTTATCCTACCGAATTCGGAGCGAAAACGCGACCGGGCGTTGTGAAGCCTGCCGCCTCCTCTAGTGACACATGAGTCTGAAGTATGGTAAGAGTCCCACTCATTTTTGCATCTCTGTTTTGTCCCCATCGTCTAGCCTGGCCTAGGACATTGCCCTTTCAAGGCAGTAACACGGGTTCAAATCCCGTTGGGGACACCACATCCTATCTCAATTCCTCTCGGTGGCCGACTCGCCGTTTCAGTCGTTTCATTCCGTTGAGTCTGTCGTGTGGGATGGATACACTGACCGGTGGCTGAGACAAGTTCGGTCTGTCTCGTCTGTTTGGTTGAAAGAAATTAACCAGATGAACTAGACAGACTAGATGGACAGACAGACCAAATGAGCAAGACAGGCTGCAGTGCTTTTCCTTGATCGTTTTCATGTTTGAACGATCTATCACACCCCTCATTATCGTTGCGCTGTTACTGGGGACGGTATTGGCCCTCCGTTCCCTCGATCCCCCCTCAGCGACGCCGGTGCCTGCCTCATCGGTGCCAGTGCTTACCCCTGACAGAGTTCCACTGGTCACGGGGGACGAACCGATCGCAGAGATTTTCACGAAAGCCGGCTGCTCGGTGTGCCACACCGTTCCGGGTATTTCCGGGGCCGATGGTCGCGTTGGGCCGCCTCTCCTATTAGGAGCTACGGGGCTTACGCGATTGGCCGATCCGGCTTACCGGGGCCATGCGAAGACGGTGCGTGAGTATGTGATCGAGTCGGTCCTCGAACCGGGGTTGTTTGTCGTGCCGGGATATCCGTCCAGCACGATGCCGATTTGGTACGGCGCGAAACTCAGCGCTCTCGCCCTGGAGAAGATTGCATCGTATCTTGAGCGGCAAGGGGATACTACAGCTCAGTAAGCGTGGTATTTTTTCTGGATCGGTGACGAAACGCGTTGGTGGTGAAGGGGCTAGCGTTTGCGTAGGGGGGTCACATTTCCTGAAGCTCCCCCCTGGATCTTGAAGGCACCGGTCGTGGGGTCACCTGATTTCTTGTCGAGGAGCGCGTTGATCGCATCGTCCCCTCTCAGACCTTCGATCTTGATCTTGAGCCGGAGATTGTTGGCACTGTCGGCATTGATCAAGGCCTGTTCGAGCGAAATCCTCTCTGCCTTATACAGTTGGAATAGGACGTGGTCGAACGTCTGACAGCCTTCATCCACCCCTTGTTCCATCGCTTCTTTGAGTAAATCGACCTCGGCCTTCTTGATGAGATCTTTCACGCGGGGCGTGTCGAGCATGATCTCGAGTGCCGGGGCCCGCTTTCCATCCACGGATGGCACGAGTCGCTGCGAGATGATGGCGCGAAGATTGAGCGACAATTGGAGATAGATCTGTGCATGCCGCTCTACCGGGAAAAAATTCATGATGCGCTCGATGGCCTGGTTCGCGTTGTTCGAGTGGAGGGTGGCGATGCAGAGGTGCCCGGTTTCCGCGAAGGTGATCGCGGCTTCCATCGTTTCCGTGTCCCGGACTTCGCCGATCAGAATCACATCCGGCGCCTGCCGCAGGGCATTCTTGAGCGCGTTTTGAAATGAGAGTGTGTCGAAGCCGACTTCTCGCTGCGTGACGAGCGAGCGCTTATGACTGTGGACGAATTCGATCGGATCTTCCACGGTCACAATATGGCCGGGATGGATGGAGTTGCGGTGATCGATCATGGCGGCGAGGGTGGTGGACTTTCCGGAACCGGTGGCTCCGACGACCAGCACCAACCCGCGCTTCGTCATGGCGATGTCTTTCACAATCGGAGGCAAGCCCAGCTGGTCGGCAGTCTGGATTTCGGCTTTGATATGCCGGAAGACTATACCAACATTCCCGCGCTGCCGAAAAATATTGACACGGAAACGGCCGAGCTCCTTGTAGTAGAGGGCCAGGTTCATTTCCATTTTTTCCTCGAATTCCCCACGTTGCTGACCGCGCATCAGCGCGAGCGCGAGGGCTTCGAGTTGTTCGTTGGTAAACGGCGGTGCGGAGGTTTGCTGTGTCGAGCCGTGGACACGATAGGCGGGAGCCGAGTCGACGGTCAAGTAGAGATCTGAGGCTTCTTGATCCACCATGACTTTCAAGAGACTGCGGACATCCATCGCGACCCCCGTTTCCCTGCCAGGTATCTTACGCTGCGCCGCTCGAAGCGGCTCCGAACAGATTTGGGTTCATGCTACGCGATTGAGCTTCGCTTTTCGTGACGACGCCACGGGTCGCTAGCTCGTACAGCGCCATGTCCATCGTTTGCATGCCGTCTTTCTGACTGGCCTGCATGATCCCGGGAATCTGGTGCAATTTGCCCTCTCGGATGAGGTTACGGACCGCGGTCGTGGCGACCATGATTTCGAGCGCGGCGACACGACCGCCTACTTTTTTCTTCAGCAGGGTCTGAGTGATGACCGCTTCCAAAGCTTCTGCGATCTGTGTCCGAATTTGGGACTGTTGGTTTGGAGGAAAGGCGTCGATGATGCGGTCGATGGTCTTCGGCGCGCTGGAAGTGTGGAGTGTGCCGAAGACCAAGTGGCCTGTTTCTGCAGCAGTCAACGCGAGCTGGATGGTTTCCAGGTCGCGCATTTCTCCCACGAGGATGATGTCTGGATCTTCGCGAAGAGCGGCTCTCAGCGCATTCGCGAATGACAGGGTATGGACGCCCAGCTCCCGCTGGTTAACCAGACATTTTTTCGACTTGTGGACAAACTCGACCGGATCTTCGATGGTGAGGATGTGGCCTTCGAACGTGTTGTTCAAATAATCGACCATGGAGGCCAGCGTTGTCGATTTACCGGACCCGGTTGGGCCGGTCACAAGGATTAGTCCCTTTTCCCGATCGCAGAGCTGCCGCACGATCGGTGGCATGCCGAGTTTTTCCATCGGAATGATCGTGGTGGGAATGTTGCGAAAAACGGCGCCAAGCCCACGGGCTTGGACGAAGACATTGACGCGGAATCTGGCGATGTCGCCGAGTTCAAAAGAAAAGTCACACTCGCGTTTTTCTTCGAAATTCTTCCGTTGGGTATCGCTCATCATGTCATAGATCAGCGAGTGCGTTTCTTCCGTGGTCAGTGGGGGATGATCGAGTCTCTTGAGGTCCCCGTTCATGCGGATCATCGGTGGCTCGCCGGCGCTGATGTGACAATCCGATGCGCCCTCCTTTGCCGTGAAGGTCAGGAGCTTCGAAATATCCATGAAGAGGACTCCTCGATAAGATAAGAATAGTAAGATGATGGCCTGTCGGACATCCGGGCGACTTGAGTGAATCATGCCACAGGGTGATGGGAAAGCAAGGGAATAGCCCTAACCCGCATGATTCATGAAGCATCTGCTGCAAGCGCGGATACGCGGCTGCGACGGGCAGTCTCGCCGTTCAGCCCTTCGACGTACTGCACGAGTACGCCTCAGGCTTCACGTCTCCGAGTGCCCGTCTCGCTTCGCGTCTGCATGCTTTCGCGACGAACCTTCATGAATAATGCGGGCTAAGCGGCTGCGAGCATTCTTCGATGGCTCAGTAGGTAGGGAGAGAGATTCGATCAGATCAGTCCTGTCGATTGTCCTGCGCGTTGAAATGCGGTAAGGGCGTAATCGATGTGGCTGGTGGTGTGCTCGGACGACACCGTGACGCGGATGCGGCTGGTGGAGTCCGGAACGGTAGGCGGGCGAATCGCCGGCGCATACACGCCTTCTGCGAACAGGTGTTTGGCAAACACGAGCGCGGTTTCGGCATTGCCGACGAGGATCGGCATGATTGGACTGACGCTAGGGGACAGGCTGAATCCCAATTGGGTCAATCCTGAAAATAACCGTTCACGGTTAGCCCACAGGCGCGCGCGTCGCTCCGGCTCTCGTTGTATGACTCGTAACGCCGTCATGGCGGCAGCAACCGAACTCGGTGGGGGTGCCGTGGTAAAGATAAAGGAGCGGCTGGTGTTTATGAGATAACGGATCAATGCCGATGATCCAGCGAGGTAGGCGCCACTGCTGCCGAAGGCTTTGCCTAATGTTCCCATCTGAAACGGGATCTGTGTATCGAGGCCGAAGTGTTCGGCCGTTCCTCGCCCATGCGGTCCCATCACGCCCGTGCCGTGGGCGTCATCGATATAGAGGTCGGCCTCATAGGCCTGGGCTAATCGACTGAGTTCGGGCAACGGTGCGAGGTCTCCGTCCATACTGAATAGGCCGTCGGTCACAATCAGGGTGCGTCGCGCCCGGCGCCTCTTGGCCAGAAGGGACTGGAGGTGGCCGGTGTCGTTGTGGCGATAAACTCGAAAGTCGGCTGCGCTGAGGCGACAACCGTCGATTAGGCTGGCATGGCACAAGCGATCGGCCAGGATCAATCCGCCTTGTTCGATCAGTGCAGGGATGGTTCCAATATTGGCAAGGTAGCCGGAACTAAAAGTCAGCGCGGCCTCGGTTCCTTTGAACTGTGCCAGAGCAGACTCTAGGTCTTGATGCGGCGGCAACGAGCCTGAAATCAAACGAGCGGCTCCGGCCCCGGCGCCAAACCGTTGTGTCGCTTCGACGGAAGCCTGAATCACCTCTGGGTGCATGGCCAGGCCCAAATAGTCGTTTGAAGCGAGTAAGAGAATTTGGCGTCCTGCCATCTCAACCATCGGACCGACACCGGAATGGAGCGGATTAATGCGTCTGGTCAGATGCCGCGCAGCCGATTCATTGAGTCGCTTTTCAAACATGCGAAGTGGCCTGTCTTGCAAGACGGAAGGGCATGTGTTCTCCGAGAACCGACAGGCAGAGCTGCCTCATTGACAAAATCGTGATATCCTTAGTATAAGGCGCGCACACAATTTGAGGAAACAGGTCTCGCCCTCTCCGACGAATCCATCCATGAGCTACCGTATCAAGGTTCCGGCCAAAACTCTTCCGGTCGATGAAGCCCACATGTTGAGCTGGCTTGACCATACGCTCCATAGGTCACAGGACTATCGCCGCCCTGTGCTGGTCGGTCTGGGAGTGTTGGTGCTTGCGGCTGCCGTGGTCGGAGGAGTTTTTTATGTTGATCGCCAGGCTGCGCAGCAAGCCCAAGACCTTGAACGTGAAGCGATGCGCTTCTTGACAGCCCCTTCCGCCAATGATCCTCAAAAGGCTGATCATGCGCTCAAGGAAGCGATCACGAGGTACCGACAAATTGTCGATCAATACCCACGCACCTCTACGGCACCACTCGCCTTGTATCATTTGGGAAATACGTTGGTCCAGGCCAATGAACTGGGCGCGGCAATTGATGCCTATCAGCGATTTCTTACATTATATAGCTCGAATGCTTCAATGGCGGGGTTGGTGCAACAACGTTTGGCCTATGTGTATTTGCACAAGGGAGACAGAGATCAAGCAGTGAAGGCCCTCATCGGCATTTTGGAGACTCCCGGTACGTTGAACCGGGATCAGGCGCTATTTGAGTTGGCACGGCTTGAAGAGTCCCTAGCGCGGCCTGATGGAGCATCGGCGCGCTATCGGGAATTGATAAAGACCTATCCGAACTCTCCTTTCACCAGCGAGGCGACGATCCGAACCAAGATATTGGATACCAAGAAATCGCTGGAATCACAGCCTGCCTCGACAGCAACGGCTCCGGCCATTGTCCCATCGAAGAAGAGTCCTCCATCTCCTCCTCCTTCAACAAGCAAGAAAGCTCCCTAGACAGCCAGGCCTCTGCCCTGTCGGTACCCCGGCTTTCGCTTGGTCCATTTTGCGGGTTAGCGGAGAGGGGGAATCGAGCTTACCGGCTGATAACAAGAAAGTCGCCCGGTCGAATCGTCGGGTCGGAGAGGCTATTCTTTGTCTTGAGCGTCTTCAGCGGGATGCGAAACCGTTTCGATACTTTTCCCAGTGTGTCTCCCACCTGGACTTTATACCAGCGAGAGGGCCCGGCGGTAACAAACTGAGCCTTTGCCGGAAGCTGTGGGAACTTGTAGGTCGGGATGCGGTCAAGTAACTGTTCCACTTTCTCTTTCATTCCCACCGGAACCTTTAAGTGGTAGGTCTCATCACCGGGTGGTGTTGCGTCGCGCCGCAGCTCGGGATTTAAGAGCCGGAGCTCTTCATAGGGAATGCCGGTGACATTAGCGATCGCGCGAAAATGGACGGGTCGTGTGATGATCGCTTCATCAAATTGATGCGGTTTGGCAGATTCCTGAGTGAAGCCGTATCGATCGGGGTTTCTCGCGATAATGGTGGCGGCCATGAATCGTGGTACGTACTCTTTCGTCTCCCGTCGAATCAATCGGGTCTTTGAAATTTCGGAAAAGCTTTCGGCGCGGGCCTTGTGGAGGGCTCGCATCACCTTGCCTTCTCCAGCATTATAGGCTGCCATCGCAAGCGGCCAGGCGCCGAAGAGGTCGTAGAGATCGCGGAGGTAACGTGCCGCAGCAACCGTAGATTTGATAGGATCCCGACGTTCATCAACGTAATTGTCGACGCGAAGCCCATAGACCTTGGCCGTCCCCTTCATGAATTGCCAAGGGCCCGTGGCTTTGGCTCGCGAGTAGGCGTAGGGGTTGAATCCGCTTTCCACCAGGGAGAGGTAGACCAGATCGCTGGGGAGGTGAAATTCCGTGAAGATCGTCTCAACAAGGGGCCGATAGCGGCTGAGTCGGAAGAGCCATTCGCCGAAGCGACCATGGATAGCTGTATTGAAGTAACGAATATGGGCCTGGACCGAGGAGTCCAGGACGATTGGAACATCATAGCTCGTATACTCCATCTGATCTGCGGCATTTCGGGAAGAATCTTGTATCTGGGTGAGTTCAGCCGGGGGATTTAAAGCATCTGAAAAACGAACGGTCGCTGGTGAGCTTCCCGTCGGGTTCAACTGTATGAGATCTTCAGTCCTCGGAACTGTGCTAGTCGTTGTTTTTGAAGGGCTCGCGGCTTCCGGTGGCGGGCCTTCGGTGTCGAGTGGGACCAGATTTGCGTCCGGGTCGTCTTCCGCCGCTGCGCTATCGTCCGCAATTGTAGAGGGGGCTACTGTAGTGGATTTTGTGGGGGCTGTAGCCTGCACTGCCATAGCGGGAACGGAGAAGCTGAACCACAGGCTGAGGAAGAGAGCCATTAGGAGGACAGCCGGTCCTGCCCTGAGTAATCTCATCAAGGCACCGCAGCATTCAGTGTTGTGGGGGAGCTTTATCATATTCTGTGAGGCTAGACTATCGTCGGACTGCGCTGGTGTCAAGGAATTGCAAATGGGATGATGCCCCGCATTGGTAGTACAGAGGCGGACGTCCCATCGTTTGCACACAATAGTAAGTGGAAGCGCTGCTGGTATCGAAGGGCTTAAACAGTATGAAAACACGCATATCTACAAGGCTCTTGCCTTGACAGCTTTTGGGAGGCAATGGTATCGTCCCCCGGCCCCGCGTAAGATTTTTCACGTGTTATCCGGTAGGAGGATCAGTCGATGTTGAAGCAGTACTTGCTGGCTCCCGGCCCGACGCCTGTGCCCCCCGAGGTGCTGTTGGCTATGGCGCGGCCCATGTTCCATCATCGTGCCCCCGAGTTCGATAAGGTGTTTGCGGAGGTCCGCAATGGACTCAAGTGGCTATTCCAAACAAAAAATAACGTGCTCATGCTGGCGGCTTCCGGAACCGGAGGCATGGAAGGGTCGGTGTCTAACTTTCTATCTCCCGGCGACAAAGCGCTCACCATTAATGGGGGGAAGTTCGGGGAACGATGGACCAAGCTCTGCAAGACGTTCGGAGCCGAGGTGACCGAAATTAAGGTGGAATGGGGGCGAGCCGTCAATCCTCAAGCGGTGGCGGATGCCCTGAAAAAGGATCCGGGAATCAAAGCGGTGTATGTGCAAGCGAGTGAAACTTCCACCGGTGTGGCTCATGACATCAAGGCGCTTGCGGAGATTGTGAAGCCCTATAGCGAGACCATTCTTGTGGTGGATGCCATTACTGCTCTCGGCGTATTCGATATCAAGACCGATGAGTGGGGGATCGATGTTGTGGTTACGGGGTCGCAAAAAGCGCTGATGCTTCCGCCTGGCCTGGCATTTGTCAGCGTGAGTGACAAAGCCTGGCGGTTGGCAGAGAAGGCGAAGAACACGGCGTTCTATTTCAATTTCAAGAAAGAGCAAGAGAATCAGCTGAAGGATCAGACAGCCTATACGCCGGCCGTGTCTCTCATTATCGGCTTGCAGGAAGTGCTGAAGATGATGAAGGCGGAGGGGCTTGAGGGGCTGTTCGGACGTCAAGCCCTGCTGGCAAAGGCCATGCGTGAAGGAATGCAGGGCGCCGGGCTCGCGCTGTTTCCCAAAGAGTCACCCAGCGATGCTCTTACTGCGGTGTTAGCGCCGGAAGGTGTGGACGGGCAGGCTATTTATAAGAATCTGCGAGTCCAATACGGCATGACAGCGGCCGGCGGACAAGACCATATGAAGGGGAAGCTCTTCCGGCTATCCCACATGGGCTATATGGATCGTTTCGATATCATCATGGCCGTGGCAGCGGTTGAAATGGTGCTCAAAGGGCTGGGGCATCCTGTGAAGCTTGGTAGCGGAGTCGCAAAGGCGCAAGAAATTTTAATGGCGTAGGGGTTCTATCTCAAGACTCTGACGATAGGGCAGACACAATGGGCATGAAAATTCTCATCAGCGATAGCTTGTCGAAGCAGGGTGTGGAGCTGCTGGAAAAGGCAGGATTCACCGTGGTCGTGAAATCCAAGATGCCGAAGGAAGAGTTATTCAAGGAGATCAAGGACGCCGATGGGTTGATCGTGCGGTCCGGTACTAAGGTGACCGAGGAGCTGATTGCAGCAGCTGAGAAATTGAAAGTGGTCGGGCGGGCCGGGTCAGGTTTGGACAATGTCGATACTCCTGCGGCCACCCGTCGCGGCATTGTGGTCATGAATACGCCGGGCGGCAACACCGTCACCACTGCCGAGCACACCATGTCGATGATTTGCGCTATGAGCCGGAGGATTCCTCAAGCCACTGCGTCTGTGAAGGCCGGCAAATGGGAAAAAGACAAATTCATGGGTGTCGAACTCTACAATAAGGTGCTCGGCATCGTCGGAGTGGGGCAAATCGGCAGCCATCTCACGAAGCTGGCGCAGGGAATCGGCATGAGTGTGGTCGCTTACGATCCCTATTTGGCCGAAGAGCGTGCGCAGAAAATGGGCGTCACCATGATGCCACTGGATGAACTCTTCAAGCGTGCCGATATTATCTCTGTCCACACACCGTTGACGCCTGAGACCAAGGGCCTCATCAATGCGCAATCGATTTCGACGATGAAGCCGGGGGTGATGATTGTCAATTGCGCCCGTGGCGGGATTATTCATGAAGGTGATCTGTTCGACGCGTTGAAGGTCAAGCGCGTGGCCGCCGCCGCGTTCGACGTGTTTGAAGAAGAGCCGGTGAAGGCGGATCATCCGTTGTTGACGCTGGATAATTTTATCTGTACGCCGCATATTGGAGCCCAGACGACTGAGGCGCAAGAGAATGTGGCAGTCGGCATCGCGGAGCAGATCGTCGACTATTTCACCAAAGGTATTGCCCGTGGGGCGGTCAATATTCCATCTGTCTCTCCGGAATTACTCCCGAGACTCCAGCCCTACCTGTCATTAGCCGAGCAGCTTGGGAAGTTGCAAACGCAGCTGTGCGAAGGTGGGCTTGAGCGCGTAACCGTCGAATACAGTGGGGAGGTGGCAAGTCTGTCGATCGCGCCTCTCACGATCGCCGTGTTGAAGGGATTATTGACCCCGATGATGGAAGCGCCTGTGAATTATGTGAATGCGCCCGTTGTCGCGAAGGAACGCGGGATTGAAGTGAAGGAAGTGAAGAGCTCCGATGCGGGCGATTTCACCAGCTTGATTCGTGTGCGAGTGGAGGCCGGTAAGAAGTCGTATCAGGTAGCCGGCACGCTCTTTCACAAGAAAGATCCGCGCGTTGTGGAGATTGACCAGTTCAATGTGGAGGTGGTGCCGGAGGGACACATGCTCCTGATCCTCAATGTCGATCGCCCAGGGGTGATCGGGATGGTGGGGAAGGTGCTCGGCGACAACCAAATCAACATCGTCCGGATGCAATGCGCACTCCAGAAGCGAGGCGGGAACGCGATGCTCATTATTGGCTCAGATGCGGTATTTCCTGACAAGGTGCTTGAGACGATCCAATCCAGCAAAGATATTCTCTCAGTCAAAGTCGCGGCTCTATCCTAATCCCGCGCGCCATCAATCAGGTCAGCCATGGTATCCGCTCCTCCGAAGCCCCGCTCTTCTTCGGGACAGGTTCCCTCGTCCCGTGAACGTTCGCTTGTCCCCGTGGGCATGGCAACGATTCTTCCTCATGCGGCGAAGCAGGTCCGCCGCCTTGAAGATCAGTTGCTCGGTCAAGTCAACCGGTGGGGTTACGATGAAATTATTCTTCCCACATTCGAGTACCTCGATGTTTTAGCCCCAGGGCTTGAGCCTGAACTGATCGAGCACTGCTATCAATTCGTCGATCGGACAACGGGGCGGACTCTGATCCTCCGTCCGGATGCCACGGCGCAGATCGCCAGGACGGTTGCCATGGGGCTCACGGGTACGGCGTTGCCGTTGCGTCTTTCCTATCGAACGTCAGTATTTCGCTATGAGCAGGAGCATGCCGGGCGAGGCCGAGAAATTTTTCAGGTCGGAGCCGAGCTCATTGGACTGGACGATGTGGCGAGCGACAGTGAAGTCATCGCTTTGATGATCGAGTGTCTCAGCACGATCGGTCTTCAGTCGTTTAAAGTGTCGCTTGGACATGTGGGTTTTATTAAGGGACTTCTGATGCGATCCGGACTGTCTCCGCAGGGGCAAAAGTTGGCTGAGCAGGCGGTCGCGCGCAAGGATCTGCCGAGACTTGAAGAGCTCCTAGCCGGCGAGCGTATCTCCAAGGTTGCGGCGCGTGCCATTCGGGAAGCGCCTGAGTTGTACGGTCAAGAGGAAGTGCTGGCACGTGGCAGGGTTCTCGCGGGCGGAGATTCGGCATTGGCTGCTCCGCTCGAACGGCTTGCCCAGGTATATCAGCTGCTTTGTGCGGCAGGCCACCGGGAGTCGCTGCTTCTGGATCTCGGGGAATTCCGCGGGTTCGACTATTATGATGGTGTCGTGTTCGACGTGTTTGCCGAAGGGATGGGGGCTGAGTTAGGCGGCGGCGGGCGATACGATCACTTGATCGGCAGATTTGGCCGGCCCTTGCCTTCAACCGGTTTTGGGTTGGACGTCGATCGGCTCTTTCGCACCGTAGAGTTCCCTGAGGAAGAATCGATCTCGGCGCGAGTCGACTATCTTGTGGTTGCGCCACGCCGGGCTATGCGTCGATTGACTGCGGTTGCGGCCCAGTTGCGCCAGACTCACTCCCGAGTGGTGCAGCAGACAATGAAGGGGAGCGATGCATCGCTCGTGTCTGCCGCAATGACAGCGGGGTTGGCCCAGCGGGCGGTATCCGTGGTCGTAGTCGGCGCCCCAGGGGTGGACCATGATGATGTGCTGGTGATCGAGCCCCTCGCTGCTCATAGGCAGGGCAGCCTAACCGGTAATCTGAATCGCCTTTCGAAAAAGATGAGACTTGTCGACCTAATGGCTGCAGCTCGCCGGTCTCGGCGGCAGGTCAAGGAACGATTATGAAATCCATGTCAGCTGCCGATCTGTCCCAGCCCAAACTGCCTCCTCAGAATCTAGAGGCCGAACAATCGGTTCTCGGCGCCGTGCTTCTCGACAACAGCGCAATGGCCAAGGCGATGGAATTGCTGGTCGAAGAGAGCTTCTACCGCACGTCGCATCGGAAGATCTATCGGGCGATGCTCGAATTGTCGGACATTGGAGAAGTAATCGATCAGATTACGTTGACGGAACGGTTGAAGGCGCAGGGAGAAATTGAGGCCATCGGCGGTGCCGCCTATTTAGCGGAACTTGTGCAGAGCGTGGCCAGTTCCGCCAATGTTCGTTACCACTGCAAGATCGTGCGCGACAAGGCGCTGCTGCGGGAGCTGATCCATACCTCTACAGAAGTTCTCACGCGCGGGTACGAAGGCAGCTCTTCTATCGACGACCTGCTCGACTTCGCTGAGCGGTCGGTCTTCGGCATCGTCCAGGGGAAGCTGGATCGGTCGTTCACCCCCATTAATTCCATCATTAAGGAAAGTCTCGATCTCGTCGACAAACTGTCAAAGCGAAAAGAACATATTACAGGTGTTCCCACCGGCTTTTACGACCTCGACGACATTACGGCGGGGCTCCAGCCCTCTGACCTCGTGGTGATCGCAGGACGGCCCAGCATGGGAAAGACCAGCCTGGCGTTGGGCATGGCAGCCCATGCCGCCATCCACGCTGGCACCGTGGTTGGAATTTTCAGTCTGGAAATGTCAAAACCGCAGATCGTCCTGCGTATGCTGAGTTCTGAAGCGCGAGTCGATTCACATGGTCTCCGAACCGGCAAGCTTCAGAAAGAGGATTGGTGGCGTCTTGCGGAAGCAGCGGGCCGGCTGGAACAAGCACCGATCTATATCGACGATACAGGCGGTATCACGGTGCAGCAGATGCGGGGTAAGGCTCGCAGGTTGAAAGCGGAGAAAGGGCTTAACCTATTGATTGTCGACTACCTCCAGCTGATGCAGGGGCGGAGCGATTCAGAATCCCGTCAGCAGGAAATTTCAGATATCTCCCGTTCGTTGAAGGCCTTGGCCAAGGAACTCAACGTACCGGTTGTCGCGCTGTCCCAGCTCAGCCGCGCAGTGGAGGCTCGCAAGCCGCCGATTCCCATGTTGGCCGATTTGAGAGAGTGCGTGACAGGAGAAACCCTAGTCATCCTGAGCGACGGGCGGCGGGTGCCGGTGCGGAATCTTGTTGGCGCCACTCCCGAGGTGCTTGCCCTGTCCGAAGAAGGGCGTGTCAGTACTGCCCAGAGCGACAAAGTCTGGCTGGTTGGAAATCGGCCTGTTTCCCGGGTTCGTCTAGCCAGCGGCAGGGTGATACGCGCCACAGGGAATCATCGTCTTCTCGGAGCCAATGGATGGAAACGTGTCAGCGAACTGGGTGTTGGCGACCGGCTTGCGATAGCCCGTGAGCTTCCAGAACCGTCGGCTCCGGAAACATGGCCTGATCTTCGCGTGGCTTTGTTGGGGCAGCTCATCGGTGACGGCAGTTATCTCAGTCATCAACCCATGCGGTATACGACGAGTTCAGAGGAGAACAGCGCGATCGTAGCCGAGGCTGCGCAAAAAGAGTTCGGGTCCAGGGTGACGCGCTACGCAGGCCAGCGCACCTGGCATCAACTGCTCATCAGCGGCAACGGCAATCGCTGGCACCCTGCGGGCGTCAACCAATGGTTCCGCGAGATCGGCATTTTCGGACAGCGGTCGTATGAGAAACGGATTCCTGAATCTGCATTCCGACTGGGCAACGTGCAAATCGGTCTGTTGCTTCAGCACCTGTGGGCTACGGACGGCACGATCACGCCGAGAGCGAATGGGCGAGGGGACCATGCAGTGGTTTACAGCACGAACAGCCAAGGTCTGGCCCTAGACGTGGCCGCGCTGTTGCTCAGGCTCGGCATTGTGGCTCGGCTCCAGCAGGTGCAGCAAGGGACGTATCGCCCCATGCATGTGGTGCGTGTCTCCGGCGGCATGGATCAGCAGCGGTTCCTCGATCGTGTCGGTGCATTCGGGCCAAAGAAGGCGGGCGCCGGCAAGTTGGCTGCCGCGCTCAAGGGGAAAGTCCATAATACCAATGTCGATACAGCTCCCATCGAAGTATTCTTGCAGGTAAAGCAGTCGATGCGTGCGCATGGTATTTCGCAGCGTCAGATGGCGATCATGAGGGGGACATCCTACGGTGGCACATCGCATTTCAGCTTTGCCCCCTCACGCAGCATGCTGGCTGAATATGCTGCAATTTTAGATGACGGCGCCCTTGCCGCGCAGGCCACGAACGACCTCTTTTGGGACCGTATCGTGAGTATCGAGCCGGATGGGATGGAGGAGGTATTCGACCTGACGGTTCCAGGACCGGCATCGTGGCTCGCCGATGGAATTGTCAGTCATAATTCCGGCGCGATCGAGCAGGATGCAGACGTCGTCATGTTCATCTACCGTGAGGACGTGTATGACCAGAATTCCGAACGAAAAGGCATCGCCGATATTCTCGTGAGTAAACATCGCAACGGCCCGATCGGGAGAAAGGAACTCTTTTTCCACGACCGCTTCGCGAAGTTTGAGAGCCTCGACAATCGAGAAGTCGTTTGACCCTGTGTCACCCCACTCGTATAATCTTTCTGAGCTACGCCAGGTAGATAGGCTGAAGGCTTTTAGGCTTCGGTCTTCAGCCTTCAGCCTGAACCCCTGGGCAGTTACCCTAAATCCACAGAGAGGATCGTCCGAGTGCGCACAACAAGCTTCATGCCGAGCCGAACGGCGAACAGCCGAGGTCTTACAGCGTGTGGTGGAGTGATGTGTGCGCTGATTTCCTTGGTACTCGTAGCCTGCTCTGCCGGGCATCAGACGCCTGACAGGATACTCGCCGCTGTCGGTACCGCGAAGGCTACGCCATCGATTCATCCCCCCGATGCTGCCGCGTCCTATCATTTCATGCTGGGGTACCAAGCCGAGCTTGCGCAGGATATGGATCGTGCGATTCAGGAATATCAGGCTGCGCTGAAAGCTGATCCGGCCTCCCAGTCTGTGAAAGCCCGGCTGGCCGGTCTCTATTTTTCGCTGGGCGATATGCCCAATGCCATACGTTATGCGGACCAAGTGGCAGAGGGATCGAGCCAAGACAGTCAGCTACTCACGAAGATGGCAGGTATTTTAGCGAGTGCGGGGCAAGGAGAGCGTGCGGTGAAACTGTTGGATCGCGCGATCGATCTCGATCCAACTTCCGGTGATCCCTATTTCACTCAGGGTCTGTTGCTTCTGAGTCTGAAGCGGCAACCAGATGCGGAACGGGCTATTCGAGCCGGTTTGGTACGGGCCCCCCAATCTGCCGTCGGCCATTATCATTTGGGGCGGATGCTCCTCGATACAGGGAAAGGGGAAGAGGCGGCGGCGAGTTTGGAGCAGGCGATTGCAGTCAATGCCTCGTTTGAACCGGCCTATCACGCACTCGCCTCGATCTATGAGTCGCGGCAGGCCCAGGATCGAGCGGTCGCTGTGTTACGGAAATATCTCCAGACGGTGAATCCTCGAAACCGGGATATCCGGCACCAGCTGGTTCGGCTCTATGTGAGCGCAAAGGATTATCAGGGCGCCAGGAAAGAATTGAACGATTTGCTGGCAGAAGATCCTGCGGATCTCGATGCGCAGCTTCGTTTGGCGCTTCTGCATGGGGAAGAGAAGGATTATCCCAAGGCTATCGATCAACTGACCCAGATCCTCAAAGCGCGTCCGACTGAACTCAAAATAAGAGATTACCTTGGCTTTCTTTATGAGGAGTCCAAGGACACGAAGATGGCTATCGAGACCTATACGTTTAACGTGCAACTTGAGCCCTCCTTCTTCGAAGGACCTGTTGTCCCGTCCGCCTGTCCGGTAGAGCCGTTCGGCTCGACTCGCCACGACGTTTCACGCTGACCGAGCCGATTTCCTCTCATTGACCGGAACTATTTCATCATCCCTTCTCGGTTTCTTCTGCTGTTCGACCTCTTTGTATCCCGCCACCGTCTTCTCTGGACAATTTCTGGCGCACCTCGCCGGACAACTGTATTTCGCTTCACCCGTTACCCCGCTATCCCCTTATCCCGTTGTCCTTAGCCCGGCTTTGCCGCGAACACATCGATCCCGGCCCACACCTCCACCGGTGTCCGCCCTTGGAGATGATCATGTGGGCGGTCATGGTTGTACCAGGTGCGAATCTCCCACAACGTCCTGGTCATCTCTCGCTCGCCCGCAACAGATTCCCTCGCCAGTTCTCTCTTCACCGTTCCGATGAACCGCTCCACGCGCCCGTTCTGCCAGGGACAGCCGGGTGCAATCCGCTGCTGTCGGATGCCCAAGAGCCAGAGCCCAAATCGAAACACACGAGACACCAAGACGGCCTCATTGTCTGTGCGGATGAACTGTGGCCGACCATACCGTTTCACGGCCTGCACAAGTTCATGCAGGAGCGTCCACGACGATTTATCCGACAGCCGCTGCAACCGGAGACAGGCCCGGCTTGCATGATCGAGAATGGCCAGAGCCAGATGCGGCTGGCCGTGTTGATCCGTCTTGATGAGCAGATCGCAGCCCCACACCCGATTGCGCGGGATCGGTCTTGGATTCTTGTGCTTCAACTTTCGCCGAGCTTCGAGAATCCGATACTGGTGCTTGCGGCACGTGTCTGCGACATAGGTCTTACTCACCGTCATCTGTTTTCTCGATTTCCACCGGCGATTGAAATGATGGGCTACTGTCCGACATCCCGCCTGCGGCATCAGCGCTTTCAAGCGAATAATCTCGTGTTGTACCCATTTCGGTTTCGGCTGGGCGTGAAACCAACGATGCGGCGTAGCCGGTTGCCGACGGCATAGGCGGAGAAATGAATTTTGGTTCTGTCTTCGTCCTATGCTGCCACGCAGGGAGGTGAGGCAGGCAACGATCAGACGGCGAATCCAGATCCAGATGGTGATGAACAGGTTCATGGGGAGACCGCCCAGATGAGATTGAGAGTGCACAGTGTGGCCTGGCATCGGCTGCGATGCAGGGCTAGGTCTGTGGATAGAGAAAAGGGAATTGGAGTGGCCGGACCTTAGCCGCCCGAGATCACCGGTCGGACTTCGATCTGATCGCCGTCGTAGAGCATCTCATCTTCGGTGACGAGGTCATCGCCTTTGATCACCAGATGAGCCTCGACGGGGAGATTCAGCTCGCGCAAGAGATCCTTCACCTTTTTGGGGCCCTTGACCTCGACGGTTCTGGCTGGATGGCTCAGTTGGACTTGCATGGGAGGATCATAAGCCGCCGATACATGGGGGAGCAAGGGGCGTTCTGGGAAAGTAAAAATAAGAAATGAGAAATGAAGAAAGAGAACATGAGAGAAAAGAGTTCGCGTTCGTTAATGCATAGAGGGGAGCTTGGTTCTTGCGAAGACCAAACCCTCGTCGAAGGTCGTGAACAGTCCATCGAGCTGTGCTTCGTAGCAGTCGTCCAGAATCTCTCCCAGGCGCGGTCCCGGCAGCATGCCCAGTTCCAGCAGATGGCGACCCATGACGAGCGGGGCGGGGGCCTGGGCTTCAACGTCCAGTTTACGTGCACGCTCCAGCAGCCAGGCGCCTGCAGGAAATCCATCAAAAGGTTTTGGCGGCCGGCCAGCATGATCGGCCCGCGCAACCCGCACCAGTCGGTCGATCCGTTTGACTTGCTTAGCCAGCCGTCGAACCGCGCTGTCTGAGGCCATTGCGTCATGCAATGCCCGGGGGCGGAGGTGGCAGAGCACAAGGGGAATGACCTCGTTGATGAGATCTTCTTGGTTCGTCAACCGTTCGAGAAAGCGTCTCGTCGGGGCCTCTCCTTCCTGATCGTGGCCGCGCGACGTGATGCGTCCATAGTCCGTGGTGGTCGTGACAGGTTTGCCGAAATCATGACAGAGGATGCCGAGGCCTGTAATCAGGTCATCCTGTTGGTTGCCGGTGCATTCCAAGGCGAACCAGTCCAGACAATGGAGCGTGTGGATCCAGACATCGCCTTCCGGGTGCCAGATTGGGTCTTGCACGCAGCCTTGCAGCGCAGCGAGTTCCGGATAGAAACGAAGCCACCCGCAGTCGCTTAAGAACTGGAGACCCAATGATGGCTTGACTCCCTGAAGTAGGAGCGTCTTCCATTCCTCCCATAGCCGTTCGCTCGGTTGCCCGTCTTGCGTCAGGGTGCTGCAGAGAGTCACAGTCTCAGGCGCAGCCGTCAATCCAAATCGCGCGGCCAGTTGCATGCCGCGCAGGACGCGGAGCGGATCTTCGGTAAAACGTTCCGAGGTGTGGCGCAGCACATGTGCATCGAGATCGGCCCGGCCGTTGAAGGGGTCGTGGAACTCCAGCGTGTCCGGATCCCAGGCCATCGCATTCACGGTGAAATCGCGCCGCGCCAGCGCCTCGTCGATGTCCATGTCTGGGTCGGACTGTCTCAGCGGGCCTGTGATGGACTCGTTGCCGGTGAGCAGGCGGGAGGGAATGGAAATATCGATGGGCAGGCCCTGCAGCTTGAAGACGCCAAAGGCCTTGCCGACGAATTGCACGGAGAAATGTTCGGTGAGCAGCGTATGGAGTTGGCCAGGCGGCAGCCCGGAAACTTCGATGTCCAGATCGTGCGGTTGCCGGCCAAGTACGAGGTCTCGTATACAGCCGCCGACCAGCCACATCCGACCGCCGGCACGGCGAATGAGCTGTTCAATGTGCCGCAGAGATCCAGCGAGCGCCGGATCCTCGATACGAAAGCGGACAGGCACTTATAGCGATGCCTCCCTCAGAAACTTCGCCGACTCTTCCGGTGCCACGGGATTGATATAGAACCCTGTGCCCCATTCGAATCCCGCTACGTGGGTCAGTTTTGGAATGATTTCGATGTGCCAATGATAGAAATCCCCGGTCTTTTCATGGAGGGGGGAACTATGGAGGATAAAGTTATAAGACGGCTTTGCGAGAACTTTGTCCATCCGCCTGAGCGCCTCCGAAAGAATCGGCGCGAGGAACTCGAATTGCGTCTTCTGGCTCTCTTCGAAGTAGCCGGCATGTCGTTTGGGGAGAATCCACATTTCAAAGGGAAAGCGCGGGGCAAAGGGGGTGACGCAGAGGAACTCGGGATTCTCCGCCACGATGCGATCGCCGTCAGCGAGATCTTGCCGGATAATGTCGCAGTAGATGCAGCGCTCTTTCTGAACATAATGAGCCCGACAGCCATCGATCTCCTCCATGACGCTGGTGGGGATGATCGGCAGGGCGATGAGTTGTGAGTGGCTGTGCTCCAACGTCGCGCCGGCTGATGCTCCATGGTTCTTGAAAATCAGGATGTAGCGGAACCGCACGTCTTTTTTCAGATCGATCATGCGATCGCGATAGGCCCACAGCACGTCCTCGATCCGTTTTGTCGGCATGTCGGCCAGGCTATCCGTGTGGCTCGGAGTCTCGATGATGACTTCATGGGCACCGATCCCATTCATGCGATCGTAGAGGCCAAGGCCTTGGCGGTCGAGGTTGCCTTCAACCTGGAGTGCGGGGAATTTGTTCGGCACGACACGCACGGTCCAGTTCGGGTTGTTGGGTGCGCCAGGTTGCGGCCGGTAGGCCATGATCTCTTTTGGTGTCAGCCGTTCCTGTCCTGGGCAAAAGGGGCAGAGGGTTGCGGCCAAGGGCCGGGCGGCTTGCACAGGAACGAAGTCGTGAGGCCTGGCATTCCGCTCCGTCGAAATAATCACCCACCGACCGACAATCGGATCACGTCTTAAATCGGGCATTTTCCCCTCCGTAAAGCGTAAAGCGTGAGAAGTGAAACGTGAAACGTGAAACATAAGATATGAAGCGCTGGATGGAAAAAGGCAGTCCAATTCTTTTGCGTTTCACGTTTCACGCGCATCAGACGCGCCATAGGTTCGCCTCAAATTCCGGTCCTGGCACAAGAAAGGTTGCGGGCTTGTGGTGCGGGTAGCGTGCGACTTCCAAGCGATGTTCCAATACTAAGATGGTCATATGGACTTCCTGGTCGGCGGTGAGCTGTAAGTCCTTAAACGGCACAGCCAGTTCGATAATCTTCTGATGACAGATCGATTGATAGGGGCCGATCTCCTGCCAGGATCCGTTTACGAGTTTCTGCGAGAGCAGAAACTGATGCTGTTCAGCCGGCGCGAGTGAAAATGACAGGCGGTAGAGATGTTCGGGCGTCTGCAGCTGCAGCTCGACCGTCAGCTCAGCCTGGCGTGGTTGTGACTGTTCGTCCGGATCAAGGCGGAGATATAACCGGTCAAGATTCCAGCCAAACTGGATATCGGTCAGCACTCCTTCGGCTTTCCACATCGCACCGAGCGGCGGCTGAGTCTCGATCCTGCCGGCTCCGCGCCACTCGAAAAAATCGGTCGCAAGCCCATCCAGGGAGGGGTTCAGCAAGGCGAGCGGCGCTGTGACGATGTCTGCCTCAGGCACGCCTCGGGGACGACAGATCGGCTGATTGAACTGGTCCGGTGGGGTCAGCCCCGCGATCGTCCAGACGTTCCGAAGGTGGGTACGGAAGAGCCGATCGAACTCGTCATTGTAGCCGCAATCGAAATCGTCCCCATACCACCAGAACCAATCGCTGCCTTCGGCGGCATAGAGTTCGTCCCAGGCGGCTTGCGCGCGATCCGAGGGAAGCGTGGCAGAAATCTCGGTGAGACGGGATCGCGTATGACTCACCAGATCCCATCCTAGATTATCTTCCTGGTGGCCGATCCAGATCTTGTAGTCTTGGTTGATCCAGGAGCCAGAATGGAGGTGGCTGATCCTCCGAGCGGCCGGCGCGGCTTCGAGCGCTTGGGAAATTGTCGCGGTGGTGGCGCGAACCCCGTCGTAACTGAGCGCGCCGGTCGAGCAGGCCTTGTAGAGGAGCGAAAGAAACTGTTCGCCTCCCTCGTGGTAGTGTTCCCATGGATTTTCCCCGTCGAGCACAATCGCGACGGTGACCTGCTCTTGCGGCGCTTCGTAAATGATGTGGCGCAGCCGGCGCAGGACATCCTCGGCGGCCATTTCAGGAGTCGTCTTATGATAGACGAACCCGAAGGCGTCGGAGATTTCCCGGTCGCGAAACAATATCGTGATGTCTTGGCCATCCTGCCCGACCCGGTAGGGCTGATAGAGGTCTCGCTCACGCTGCCAGGGTTGCTGGGCTGCGTCGAGCGAGCGAGCAAGAATGCCTTCGTCGGTCGCCAGCCAGCGCAGTCCAACCTTTGGCAACATTGGAATCAATTCCGGGCAGACGGAGCCTTCCGACGGCCAGAGGCCCAGGGGAGCCCGTCCGAATGTGGCGGCATGAAACTCGACGGCCCGTTGCAGCTGTGCCTCCGCATCTTCTGGCGCATGGAATCGCGAGGGGAGGGGGAGATCCGGTCTGGCACGCCGAGTGAAGTCTGTATCGATGACGAGGGGGAGGATCGGGTGAAAGAAGGGAGTCGTCGTGAGCTCAATCTGTTCTCGCTCCATGAGTCGCCGATAGAGAGGGACTATCTCACGCACGGCCACGAGTTGGAGGGCCAAGACCTCCTGTTTCTCCTCTTCCGTGAAGCCTTTGTTCTTCGCGCGCAGCGCAGCTAGGCGCGGATAGCGGCTGACCGTGCCGTAGCCGAACCAGGCGAGATTGTGCCAGGTTTGCAAGTCGAGCAGATCCTGTGTAGAAAATTGCCGCGCCACGCGCTCCAAGTCGCGGCCATAGGTGTCGGCCCCGCGCTTCACGAGCAATTCATGATAGCGAGGATAGGGGCGTACCATCGTGGCCCAATTGGCGGAGAAAAAATGCCGGACGAGAAAGGCTTTCTCTTCCGGATGGAGGTCCGCCGCCGGACGCTGCGCATATTCCAGAAAGAGGTCGCGCACCGTCCCTGATCCGATTTCTTGCAGCTGTCGCAGAAGCGAAGGGGTAAAGTTGAACGTGGCTTTGATCTCAGGAAACTTCTCCAGCCCATAAGCCATATCGTAGTAGGCTTTGGTGGCGTGGAGGCGCACCCAGGGCATACTGGCAGACCCCGAGACCGGGTCCGTGTAATAGGGTTGATGCATGTGCCAGAGAAAACAGATTCGGGCAGTCTTCATAGTCGCATAGTCGAATGTTATTGAGGACTTAGGGTCAGTATGTCATAGGGTTAGGGGGCATGCAATCAATCGATGGATAGGAGAACGGTGAGTCACGCAACTCGGCAAGGTGTGATGGTTCAAGTGTTCTGGTACTGGCTACCGGTAGCGCTGTATGCCGGAACGATTTTTTACTTGTCGTCCCAGTCGCACCCGGAAGAGCAACTGCCATCTCTCTTGTTCGAAGAAATCAGCGACAAAGTCTTGCATGCAGTAGAGTATGCCGTGCTTGGAGGCCTCTGCTACCGGGCCTTCCGTTGGGGCGTGAGCGGGCAAGTCGCGTCGCAGGCGCTTCTCTTCGCTATCGTCACGGCGTCGCTATATGGGATAACGGATGAAGGACATCAATTCTTCGTCCCATTCCGCGAGTCGAGCTGGCTGGATTGGCTGGCCGATACGACTGGCGCAGTCATCGGAGCGTTGAGTTGGCGGTCTATCAGGCCGGGATGATAAACCGCGGGACGGGTGAGAAGGCTATCCCTGCCAGATAAATGAAACCAACCAAATAGACCAGATACACCATCCGCGGGCCACAACCGACCATGATGCAAGACGCACCACGCTTGATCCCTCTGCCGCTCTACACGCAAGTGCTCATTGCCGTGGCCTGTGGCGCGTTGCTTGGCGGGGTCTTTGGTCAGGCGCCCTATTGGGGCGGTCTGCGCAACGAGGATCTGGGCTGGCTCGGCCTGCTGCTCGTTACGCTGCTCAAGACCCTCGCCATCCCGCTCATTTTCTTTGCGATCCTCGATGCGCTTATCCGTACCAGCCTCCCGCTGCGCCAGGGGACCAAACTGCTCCTCATCTGCTTCGTCAACGTCTCTGTGGCCATGACGATCGGTCTCGTGATCATGAACACCTGGCAGCCGGGTCTGGCCTGGCAAGGCCATGTCGACGAATTGCTGAACGTCGTGCCGAGCTCAAAGCCATCGGCAGGCGCCACCGCAGCTGTGCAGACCGGGGAGCAGAGTCCGATCCAATACCTTGCGTCCTATATTCCCCGCACCATCATGGCCCCGTTTTCGAGCGGCAACATCATCGGAGTTGTCCTCCTGGCCCTCTGCATTGGCGCCACACTTCGCCGCTTGCATAGTAATGCAGACCAGGGGCGGGGAGTCGTTCATACCCTCGTGCGGGTCATTGAGCACATCTATTCTTGGCTTGTGAAGATCCTTGGATGGATCATCCTCGCAGTACCGCTCGCCGTCTTCGGCGTCGTCGCCCAGGTCGTCGGCAAAGCGGGCATCGGCGTCTTCGCCGTCCTCTGGATCTTTCTCGTCACCATGCTCGCGGGACTCGCCATCCACTCGCTTGGCTACTACCCGCTCGTCGCCTGGTTGGTAGGGAAGAAGTCGCCGAAGGTCTACATCGGACAGGGGGCCGACGCGATCATGACTGCCGTGTCGTGCAATAGCAGCCTCGCTGCCGTGCCGGTTACTCTCCGATGCCTTGATCGCATGCAGGTCTCGCCTCAATCGGCACGCCTCGCTGCCTGTGTCGGCACCAACCTCAACAATGACGGCATCACCCTCTATGAAGCAATGGCCGCGCTCTTCCTTGCCCAAGCGCTGGGCTTCGACCTGCCGATGGGCAGCCAGGTGCTGATCGTCGCCGCATCGATGATCGCGGGGGCCGGTGTCGCCGGCATTCCGGAGGCCGGGATGATCGTGCTGCCGCTCGTCCTCTCCGCTGCCGGCTTGCCGCCTCACGTCATCGGTGCGGCCATTCCACTCATAATGACCGTAGATTGGATCATTGCACGAGCCCGCTCAGGCGTGAACGTCCTGAGCGACATGCTGGTCGCTATCCTTCTCGATGTCGGGCGTATCACCCCCGAGACCAAACCGATCGCGCTGCAGGCCCGATCCGAATCCACCGATCCCACAGAGCCGCAGCCATCTTGAAGCGCGTACTGATGCCCCCTCACGTTTTCTGAGATGCCTTCGTGCCTCGCTCCCAGACCTCCCAGAACGATCCGCTCGGGCGTCGCTGGGCGGAAGCTTTCTGGAATTCCCTCCGTCACGGTTGTGCCAACCGTGATTCTTTGGTCAGTTCCAGCTTTCCTTCTCCGGACGCCGGGTGAGGCCCCCGCCGCTACGGCGAACGTCGCGGATCACACTCGGTCACCTGAATGGGGGAAGGGATCTCAGCCTCGGCGGATACCTCGCTTTTCCGGTCATGTACGCGAAGCCCAAAGGCCTCCCTGTAGGAAGGCGGGGTGATTTCATATGGATAAAGAGGTATCCTTCAGTGGGACAACAGCTGTGGAGGGAACAGCTTGGTGATGGGATTCCCTCATATTCAAAACGCCTAAGCCGCCTATGAGTACCACCTCACAGCCCCCCAAACATCCCAAAGCGGGTCTGTATCTCCAGCGCAAACTGTTCGACGGCATCGCACGATTCACCGACCTCGAACAGCGCATCGCAGACCTCCCCACAAAACAAGAGCGCGGCGACGCCTTCGAAGTGTTTGTCGAAGCCTACTTCTCGACCCAACCTCTCCATCAGGCCAAAACTGTCTGGCCGTTCTCGGCAATCCCGTTAGCGATCAAAGACCGATTCGCGCTCGCGCAGCGCGAGGTAGGTGTCGATGGGGTGTTTGAAACACACCTCGGCGACTACCACGCCTATCAAGCCAAGTTCCGAACGGACCGCCCGTCCCTCACCTGGGATGAACTCTCCACCTTCATGGGCCTCACCGATCAGATCGCCGAGCGGGTGGTCATTACGAACTGCGATGAACTCTCCTCAGTCCTGAGTGATCGGCGAGGGTTCTACGCCATACGCGGTATCGATCTCGACCGGCTGAAGCCTGAGGACTTTGAGGCAATTCGAAGCTGGCTGGCTGGAGCGATTGTCGAGCACACACGGAAAACGCCGCTACTTCGCCAACAAGAGGCCCTCGACGCCATTTTCACGACGCTCACAGAGCACGATCGGGCCACGCTCCTGATGCCCTGCGGTACCGGCAAGACGTTGGTGGCGCTGTGGGCTGCGGAGCAGCTCGGCAGCCAGAAGGTTCTGGTCCTCGTGCCCTCCCTCGCTCTGATGAGCCAAACCCTTCACGAATGGTTGAAAGAGACGCGCTGGGAAAATCCATCGTTTCTCTGTGTCTGTTCCGATCCCACCGTCACCAGCCGCGCAGAGGATACGCTCCTTCTACACCAAGCCGATGTCGATTTCCCCGTCACCACCAAGCGCGAGGAAGTCCGAACGTTTCTTGATCGGCAGACCGAGGGGGTGAAGGTGATCTTTTCCACCTACCAGTCGGCGCGTGTCGTTGCTGAGGGAATGACCGAGAACACGCGGTTTGACTTCGGCATCTTGGATGAGGCGCACAAGACTGCTGGTCGTGAAGGAAAGCCGTTTAGTTTCGCGCTGCAAGACGCCAACCTGCCAATCGCGAAGCGACTCTGTATGACCGCCACACCCCGCCACTACGATATCCACAAACGGGACAAGGAAGGCGAGGCTGCGCTCGTCTATTCCATGGATGTGCCAGATGTCTACGGCCCTGTGGCGTATCGGTTGTCGTTTGCCCAGGCCGTGCACGAAAAGATGATCTGCGGGTACAAGGTGCTGATTTCCGTGGTGACGAACGCCATGGTCAACGATGAACTGCTCCGGCGCGGCGCGGTGAAGGTCGAGCACGATGAAGTGAAGGCGAGGCAAGTTGCCAACCAACTGGCGATCAAGGATGCGTGTGAGCGGTATCACATCGCCAAGGCGATCACATTCCATCGGTCAGTGGCCGCCGCCGCCTCATTTACGGCACACGGGCCAGAAGGCATCGAAGCACACGTACCCACCTTGCAGTCGTTCCATGTGAACGGGACGATGGCGAGCGGAAAGCGAAACCCCATTATGCAGGCGTTTACCGACGGCGAGCGAACGCTGGTCTCCAACGCCCGTTGCCTGACGGAAGGGGTCGATGTGCCTGCGGTGGATATGGTCGCGTTCCTCACGCCCAAACGGAGCCTCGTGGATATTGTGCAAGCTACGGGACGCGCCATGCGGAGGAATCCCGCCACACAAAAGACGACAGGCTATGTGCTCGTGCCACTGTTCCTTGAGCAAGTCGAGGGAGAAACGATCGAGGAGGCAGTGGCTCGTGCCGCATTCGACGAAGTGTGGGCAGTCCTCCAAGCGTTGCAAGAGCACGATGAGGTGCTGGCCGAGATTATCAGGCACATGCAAGAGGAGCGCGGGCGCACCAAGGGGTTCAACGACCAGGATATTGGAGGCAGACTTGAGGTCATTGGGCCGAGCGTGTCACTCGATGTGTTGCGTCACGCCATCACGACGCGGGTCATCGACCATATCGGTAGTAATTGGGATGAACGATTCGGGGAGTTGGTGGCTTACAAGGCCCAGTACGGTGACTGCAATGTCCCAACAGACTGGCCTGAAAACCTAGCGCTGGGAGGGTGGGTGACCAGGCAGCGGAGAAAGTACAAGGCAGGGCGAATGAGTCCGGATCACCAGCGGCGGTTGGCAGAGTTAAACTTTGTGTGGGATATAGGTGAAGCGGCCTGGGATGCACAGTTTGCGGCGCTGGTGCAGTACAAGGCCCATCATGGTCACTGCAATGTCCCACGACGCTGGTCTGAAAACCCCGCGCTGGGACAGTGGGTGGACAGGCTGCGGAGAAAGCAACAGGCAGGGCGGCTGAGTCCGGATCATCAACGCCGATTGGAGGGACTTGGACCCAAATGGACTCGGCAGGCAATGAGGAAGGCAGACCCTCACAGTAAAGAGCCTTCGACGTGAAGGGGTGGGTTCAGCACCGAGGAGGCCTTAATCCTCTTGAGCGAGGCGAGCGCAAAACAACGTGCCTGAGTTTGAGAAAGGCTTGTGGGCCGCAGACTATGCGACCAAACCAGCCCGCCTCGCGTCCAATATTCATTACTGCTATCATGTCCCAAAACTGAGAGTTCACAATGAACTGTGGTCAGTGTGGCAGACCGGCCTTTTACAAGGCCTCCAACGGCGTGCTCCTCTGCATAGACTGCAACTGGAAGGTCCAACAAATTGCAGCCGGAGAATTTGCACACAATGCCGCTGAACTCAACTATCTAACTGAGCAAATGGATTACATTGCTGGGCTCTCTGGTACTCCGCCAGTCTACATAATTCCACAACCCACAATACATACGGGTCCAGTGACAAACCACAATATAAGAGTTGATAACAGCGTGATCGGCACCATCAACACGGGACAGATCAAAAACCTGAATGTGGCGCTGGATAACATTCAAAATGCTGGGTCCCCCGATCTCGCTAGTGCCCTCCAAAAACTCACCGAGGCGGTCCTTGCGTCATCCGAACTCCCACCCGAACAGAGGACAGCAGCTGTCGAGCATTTGTCTTACATCGCAAATCAAGCTGCCTTGCCAAAGGACAAACGCCAGCCCGCAATCGGCACGTCGATCCTCGAAGGTTTCGAGCGCATCATCCGCGTATCCTCTGGGCTACTTAGTATCTGGAACACCGTTAAACCACTCGTTGAAAGACTCTTTTAATTTTCCACGGTCTCCACGGTATTCTCTATAGCCCAATCCAGTGGCCGATTGGCCGGTGTTGCCATCTTGGATTTTTCCATGCGCCAGGGCGAAATTTTGGGGTCATTGCTTGACCTTGTACCTCGCGCCCTCGCAGACTGTTCTTCACTGCGAGAATAGTTTCTTAGCCTTCTACTCTCTATCCCATTGGAAGGGCCGTCAGGGCGACTCCGCTGCGCGCATCGAGCGACCACTGCTTTATCGTGGGGGCTCTGCGAGCACAGAGACCATGCCAGTTACCTCGCCGTCCCCTTCTGAGGCCGCGCGTTGCGCGAGCATAGAAGATCATCAGGCTCCATTTCTTCTTCTGTTCCACGAGCAGGAGGACAATCAGGCGACCATCCCACCCGCTAACTGACGCTTCCCAAACGACCCATCCCGATGTATCCTGCGCGAACTGTTCCTTGACCGGCGACTTCTGCGAGTCCAGTTCTCCCTGAATGCCCAAGGAGTGTCATGAAATCTATTCGGGATTGTTTTGGGCGTTCGGTTCGGTTAACGGATGAACGGCTCGCTCATATTCTTCAGCATCTCGAATTGGCTGGAATGGAAGAAGAGATCAGCCGGGTCTTGCAGGCTCCCGCAGAGGTGCGCGTCTCTCGTTCCGATGAGACCGTGCAGCTATTTTACGAGTATTACGCAAGGACGCGTGTTGGTGGGAAATGGCTCTGTGTCGTGGTAAAGTACCCTCCCGATGACGCGTTTGTGGTGACGGCCTATTTAACCGATCAACTGAAGCCGGGAGAATCATTATGGCCGAAAAAGTAAAGGTCTGGTTTGATCCCGAGGCGGATTATCTTGAAGTTCAGTTTCGTGAAGCGCCAGGTTTCATGCGGGCCACGGCACATGACGCGCTCATGGAGCGGGTCGATGAACAGGGGCATGTGCTGGGGTTCAGCGTGCTGGGTGTCAGTCGATTTCGCAAAGACCATCCGTTGGACGCTGAACTTGTCGCTGGTGAGTAACTCCGTCAGCGGCATCTGAAAGCCATGGTCCTCCGCCTACTCGCACTCTCGCCATGGGGGTGATCCTCACCAGCGCGTATCGAGCGACTGGCACCTATCTCTAATTGATCCTTCCAAGCTCTCTTGTTTTGTCTCGTCAGGACGGGCGCCCACGTGGTCTAAGTGCGGCCGTCGAACGAGGCCCTTCTGAGGGCGCGCGTTCCGGGAGCACAGGACCAATGTGGGTGCCCTTCCGAGTCTTGACCTCTCTTTAGGGGAGTGGCCGAGGCTGCCCTTTCCTGTGCGCATAGTTGCTTTGTCTTTTCCTTTCTATCCCATTGGAAGGGCCGTTAGGGTGACTCCCACTGCGGCCATCGAGCGAGATTACAGATGATCCCTCCAAGCTCGCTCGTTGTCTCTCCAGGGATGGAGGCTGATTGATCTTCCACTGCGCGCGTCCAACGAGGGCTTTCTTAAGCCGCGCGTTGCGCGAGCACAGAAGATCATCAGCCTGATTGATCTTCCACTGCGCGCGTCCAACGAGGGCTTTCTTAAGCCGCGCGTTGCGCGAGCACAGAAGATCATCAGGCTCCATCCCTTCTTCTGTTCCGGGAGCACGGGAGTTGCCCTGACGACCCTTCCGTTCTCATCCTTCGGAGTGACAAGTTTTCCTCGCATCAGTATAATGCGCAGCCTATGGCTACTGTGAATCCTGCTGCGCCGAAACAGCCGCTGGCCTTGCCGGATCGTGCCCTCGTGGCAGCCACAGTCGAGGCGCTGCTTCCCCTTCAGGGACAGTTCAAATCACTCACGCCCTTGGCTGGCGATGCTTCCAACCGCCGGTACTTTCGCATCGAGTTGACCGGGGGCGCTGCTCGTTCGATGATTCTCATGCAGTTGGCCGAGCCGGAGGCCTTCAAGCAATCGGAAGAAGCTGTCAGCGGGGCGGCTCATCACGTCGCCGAATTGCCGTTTCTGAATATTCTCTCCCATTTATCCAAAGCCGGAGTTTCTGTTCCTCGCCTCTATCACTATGATCAATCGGCAGGGCTGCTCTATCTTGAAGACTTTGGGGATCTCACCCTGTCGGAAGCCTGTCGTAAGGCGAGTGCGGCGGACGTGGAAGCGCGCTATATGCAGGCCGTCGATGCCCTCGCGCAGATGCAATCGGAGGCAACCTCACTCGCCGACCAGAACTGTCTCGCGTTCCATCGGAGCTTCGATGTGCCGCTCCTCATGTGGGAGTTCGACCATTTTCTGGAATATGGGATCGTAGCGAGGCAGGGGAAACCGATGTGCGCCGACGATTACCTGCCTATCCGCGCCGAATTCGAGAAGATCGCCGAGTCGCTCGCCGGCCAACCGCGCGTGTTCGTCCACCGGGATTATCATTCCCGCAACCTGATGGTGGATGGCGTGAGGCTGGGTGTGATCGATTTTCAGGATGCGCTGTTGGGGCCGGCGACGTACGATCTTGCCTCGCTGCTGCGCGACGCCTATATCGAACTCGATGAGTCGCTGATCGACCGCTTGATCGACCGTTTTCTCGAGCGGATGGCCAAGCATCAGGAGGTGCGAACCAACCGGGAGGCCTTCCGCCGCCTGTTCGATTTCACGAGCATCCAGCGTAACCTGAAAGCGGCGGGGCGATTCGTCTATATCGATCGCGTCAAAGGCAATCCCAATTTCCTCGCCGACATTCCGCGTGTCCTGAACTACGTCAAAGGTAATCTCAAGAAGTACCCAGAGTTGGCAACGCTCCGGAAGCATCTCACCCCCTACGTGCCGGAACTGCAATGAATGCCGTGAGGGGTGAGGCGTTAGGCGTCAGGCGATGGGGGATTGAAACCCCTTACCCCTTACCCCTTACTTCTCACGAGGCTTCATGAAGGCCATGATCCTCGCAGCGGGCTTGGGGACTCGGTTGAGACCGCTCACGAACGCGATCCCGAAGCCGCTCCTTCCCATCGCCGGCACGCCGCTCATCGTGTGGAATCTTTTGTTGCTGAAGCGGCACGGGTTCCATGACGTGGTGATCAATCTGCATCATCTTGGACCGATGATCGAGCAAGCGCTCGGCAACGGCTCGCGGTACGGGTTGCGGATCATCTATTCGCGCGAGCCGACGATCTTGGGCACGGGAGGTGGACTCAAGCAGGCAGAGCAGTATTTTTCCGGTGAGCCGGTGTTGGTGCTCAACGGCGATACGCTCGTGGATCTCGATCTTGGCGCGTTGTATGATTTTCATCGGCAGCGCGACGCCGTGGCGACGCTGGTTCTGCGCAAAGACCCTGAGGCGGCACGGTGGGGTCTGATGGAGATGGATTCGGACAATCGCATCGTGCGGATCACCGGGCGTGGACTCACGGATCAGGCGCCGACTCAACCACGCATGTTTGCCGGGATCCATGTGTTCCGTCCACGGCTTCTGCGAGATGTACCGAAGGGCGTGGCCTCGACGATTATCGATCCCTATGTGGCGGCGATTGAACGGGGGGAAACGGTGCTCGGGTATGACTGTGAAGGGTACTGGTCAGACATCGGGACGCCGGAACGCTATGCACAAGCCGAACAGGATGCATCAGCCGGGCTGATTACGCTCGCCTCAAGACAGTTGCCTGCGTAGCAGACTGCGGTCTCGTTCATTTGGTTTGTTTGGTCTGTCTCGTTTGTTTGGTTGAACCAGACAGACCAGATAGACCAAATCAACCATCTCCTGTTCCGCCCGCTACCGTTAATTCGGCCCCTCTTTTTCCTTCAGTCGTTTAATCAAGCGGGCTAGGTATGTACGTTGGAGTTTGAGGCGGTCTGCCGCTTTTGTCTGATTACCCTCCGCTTCTTCAATGGCTTGCTCGATAATGTAACGGCTATGTTGGTCCATTGCCTCATGGTACGGGAGAGATGAAGGGGGGCGGCGTTCGCCCGGTGACGTGCGGTCCAGGCTATCCAACGACAGCATATCCGGATTGATGGTGTCCGACTGATTCAGGACGACGGCCCGTGCGACGACGTTTTCCAACTCGCGAATGTTGCCGGGCCAATGGTACCGGCCCATAGCCTCCATTGCCGCAGGGCTGAACATGATACCGGGACGTTTTGCTTCCCTGGCATGCCGGTTCAAGAAAAACATGGCCAGGGCAGGGAGGTCATTGGACCGTTCGCGGAGCGGAGGGAGCGTCAGGCTGATGACGTTCAAACGGAAAAAAAGATCCTCGCGAAACTCACCGGTCTTCACGGCCAGTCGGAGATTCTTGTTCGTCGCGGCGATGATTCGAACATTGATCGACACGAGGCGTGTGCCGCCGACTCGATGGAATTCCCTATCCTGGAGCACGCGCAGGAGTTTGGCTTGCAGCGGGAGCGACATGTCGCCGATCTCGTCCAGGAAGATCGTGCCTCCATCCGCCATCTCCAGTTTGCCCTTTTGCAGGCGATCCGCGCCGGTGAAGGCGCCACGTTCATGCCCGAAGAGTTCGTTTTCGAGCAGCGTTTCCGTGAGGGCGACACAGTTGATGACCACCAACGGCATGGCCTGACGCAGACTCCACTGGTGGATGGAACGGGCGAAGAGTTCCTTGCCCGTGCCGCTCTCCCCCAGCAGCAAGACGCTGGCATCGGACTTCGCGGCGCGCCGGGCCGACTCCATCACTCCACGGATCTGTTCGCTCATGCCCACAATCGAGGCGTAGCGGCTGTCGACTTCTGACTTGAGGCAGGCGACCTGCCGTTTAAGGGTATCGCGCTCCAAGGCCTTGCCGATCACGAGGAGCAGGTGATCTTTATCCAACGGCTTAGTCAGGAAATCGTAGGCGCCGGTTTTCATCGCCTCGACCGCGGCATCGATCGAGGCATGGGCGGTCATGACGATGACAGGGAGATCTTCGGCTAGTCTGACTTTCGGGAGTCGCTTGAGGACCTCAAGGCCGGTCAGGCGCGGCATATCCAGATCGAGCAACATGAGGTGAGGCGCTTCCTGCTCGACCATCTCGAGTGCCTCGACCCCATCGCGTGCGAGCACGGTTCCATAGTCGGAGGCCTGCAGTCGATCCTCCAGCATCGTGGCAATATCGGGATCGTCATCGACGATGAGGAGTTTCGCCTTCATCTTCGCCTCCATTTCGTGGGAGGGTGAGGATGATCCCTCCCAGCTCGACTGCCTTCCCTCTCTTGGAAGGGCACCCATGTTGGTCTACGTGCGGCCGTCGAACGAGGCCCTTCTCAGGGCGCGCGTTCCGGGAGCACAGGACCAACGTGGGTGTCCTTCCAAGCCTTTTTATCGTGGGGGCTCCGCGAGCAGGGGAATCGTCCTCACTCTCCCACGGCTACTCCATTACATTCATCACCAAACCCGTCAGCGGTTTCGGGAAAAAGTACGTCGACTTGTGGGGCATGCGTTCTCCAGCCGTTGCGACGGCTTGCACTTCGCTGACTTTTGTCGCGTTGAGCAGCAAGGCACCTGTCCCCGTTCCCTTTGCCACCCAATCCAAGGCTTCATGGTCATCCTTCGTATAGAGGATGGCCTCCTGTTCCTGTGGCGTCGGACAAAGTGCCGCGACGATGAGTTGTTGGAGCAGCGACACATCGAGCTTGGCGCGAGGAGAGGCTTGAGCAGGAGGACGGTGGGCCGGTTTCAAGGCTAGGGTGACGTAGCGGCTATCGCCCTTCAACGCCAGGCCGAACATCGGAACCGTGCGGCCGTTCGTTCGCAAGGCCTCGATAAATTTTGCGCGAGTGGCTGCCTGCGTGGCAACAGTGAACGGAAACTCTTGCAGGTCGAATGTGGCGCCTAACAATGATTGCACATGGTCATAGGGAGGCAAGGTTGTGGTCGTGACCCGATGTGTTGGAAGAACGGTCAAGCCAGGGTCTTCGAGGGAAGTCAGCAGCATCAGTACCGCGTCGTACGCATGCTGGCCGGTCGGCGATCCTGCCTGCTGCCGACGGAGTTTTTGATAGTTCAGCGCGGTCTCGTAGCGATGATGGCCATCAGCGATAAATAACGGTTTACTGCGTAAGGTGTCGACTGCCTGCTTCAGCACAGCCGGATCCGTCACCGCCCAGAGTTGCTGACGGCACCCCACATCATCGCGAAAGTCGATCGAAGCCGGCTTCCCCTTAATGGCCCCTTCCAGCAGGCCCATCACCGCTCCTTGTGGGTCGGAGTAGAGGGACCAAATGGGGCTGAAGTTCGTCTTGCAGGCTTCGAGGAGATTCAGCCGATCTGTTTTGGCGGCTGAGCGTGTATTCTCATGCGGGTAGATATGTCCGGAGTCGAGCGCTTCCAGTTTGACGGTGGCGAGAAAACCCTTGAGAGTTTTTGTCGGTGAGCCGGCTGGAGCATAGGGTGGTAAGTATTCGATCGTATGGTAGTAGAGGGAGGGCTGCGCATCGCGTTTTAGCGCTCCGCTCTTCAGCCAGTCTCGAAGAGTCGATGCGGCACGGATATATCGATTCTGAGTCGGACCATCGCCTGGTTGATCGAGCCCCAATTCGAGTCGAATGATGTTCTGTGGATGGCGATCGTGGAAAGCCTTTTGTCCTGCTGCATCGATGATGTCGTAGGGCGGCGCCACGACCTGTTTGACGTCTCCGACAACCGTCGCATCGTACCGCATGCCATGAAATGGAATGATTGTCGACATAGCGAAGTCCTTTACTCCGTAAGTGGTTGGGGCCGTTGCGGCGCAACGACATGAGGGGTGGAACCTTTCCCGCTGCGCGGTGCCCTCCGACGCCCCGGTGGCGTGGACCGGCAGAAGAAAGGTTATCGATCGCGTGTGACCATATAGTCGGCGGTCACCGAGAGGGCGCGTTTGGCCGTACTGTCTTCGAACTGGTCGAGGTCTCGTTGGGCTGCGGCGATGTAGGATTTCGCACGGTCCATGGCATAGGTAATCGAGCCCATTTTATCCATCAAATGGATGAACCGCCCAAGGTCTTCTTCTGTCAGGGTTCTGCTTTCCATACGGTCGACGATCATCTGCCGGTCCTGCTCAGAACAATGATGCAGAAGATGTAAGAGCGGCAGAGTGGCTTTGCCTTGGCGGAGATCCTGCCCCAGCGACTTGCCCAAGTGTTCGCCGTTGGCGGTATAGTCGAGCGTATCGTCGGCCACTTGGAAGGCGATCCCAAGATGCAGGCCGAACCGGAAGAGGGCATCCTGCTGGGCCTCTGAGGCATCCGCGAGCATGGCGCCCATGCGGCAAGCGGCGGCAATCAAGCCGGCTGTTTTGTATTCGACAATCTTGAGGTATTCCGCTTCCGACATGGAGGGGTTGCCATTGTAATAGAGCTGAAGCACTTCGCCTTCCGCCATCTTCTTGCAGGCCTCGCCGAGCACTTCATTGATCCCATGGTGATGGAAGTCGACGACCTGGCAGAAGGCTTTGGAATAGAGGTAGTCGCCGACGAGGATACTGATTTGGTTGCCCCAGACTTTTCGAGCGGTTCGCCGTCCTCGACGGATATCCGCCTCGTCGACCACATCGTCATGGAGCAGCGACGCAGTATGAATGAACTCCACCAGGCTGGCGAGTTGGTGATGGTCGCGACCGGTATAACCGCAGAGGCGGGCAGAGAGCAGCAGCAAAAATGGTCGGATTCTTTTCCCGCCGCTGTTCAGGATGTGGGCGGCGACGGTATTGACGAGTGCCACACTGGAGTCGAGATTCGTCCGAGCCTGGCGCTCCATCCCCTCCAGCTCATCGCGGTAGGCCTCCCAGACGTCCGCCATGCAGTTGATAGTCGGGGTAATTGGGCTTTGGGGCATGGGGCGGATGGTAGGGCAGAGAAGGAAACAAAGTCAAGCCAGTTACCCCTTTGGGGGGCATGTCGGCATGGGCCCCCTGTGCGAGGGGGAATCTTGACAGAAGAATCGTGCTTCTATTAAGGTGAGCGGAACGGAAATGAACGGAATTTGCCTTGTGAGTGACGGGGTTAGCCATCCCGATTGCCTCCCTGGTATAGCCTCAGTCCAGTAGATACACGCCTACATTTTTAACGAGATACGAACGATGAGCATCCCCGGGCTTCCGCCGAAGCAAGGCCTTTACGACCCTGAACAGGAAAAAGACTCCTGCGGGATCGGTTTTGTCGTCAATATCAAGGGCCAGAAATCCCATACCATTGTTCAGCAGGGCCTCCAGATTCTTGAAAATCTGAGTCATCGAGGGGCGCAGGGCTGTGACCCTTGCACAGGGGATGGCGCCGGGATTCTGCTGCAAGTCCCGCACGAATTCCTCAAACGTGCGGCTGGCGATGTGGGGGTTGCGCTGCCCAATGTCGGGGAGTATGGCGTCGGGATGACGTTTCTTCCTCCCCAGGCCGATGCGCGACTGCAGTGCGAAGCGCTCTTTTCAAGAATTATCGGCGAGGAGGGCGCTCGTCTTCTTGGCTGGCGCGATGTGCCGGTCAAGAGCGATGTGATCGGCCCCGTGGCGCGCAGCACCGAACCCTTCATGCGGCAGGTGTTCATCGCCCGCGATATCTTCAATGAAGGGCAGTTTGAACGCAAGCTCTATGTCATTCGCAAGCGGGTGGAAACGGCTATCCGCGAATCGGCGATTCAGGGACGCGATTATTTTTACATCTCAAGCCTGTCGGCGAATACGATCGTGTACAAGGGCCTGTTGCTTCCGCATCAGATGTCTGCCTACTACCAGGACTTGAAGGATGAGCGATTGATGAGCGCGCTGGCCCTCGTGCATTCCCGCTTCAGCACGAACACGTTCCCCACCTGGCCCTTGGCGCACCCCTATCGCTACATTTGTCATAACGGCGAGATCAACACGCTCAAGGGCAACGTGAATTGGATGCGCGCCCGGCAAGGCCGGCTCAACTCTGACTTGTTCGGCCAGGATTTGGCCAAGCTCTATCCGATCGTTTCCGAGCAGCAGAGCGACTCCGCCTGTCTGGACAATGCCGTGGAATTCCTCACAATGGGGGGCCGTTCCCTCCCGCACGCGATGATGATGCTGATTCCCGAGCCCTGGGTCGCAAATCCGCAAATGGATCTGGATCGGCGGGGGTTCTATGAGTATCACGCGGCGATGCAGGAACCCTGGGACGGTCCGGCGGCAGTCTGTTTCACCGACGGCAAGTTCATCGGCGCGACGCTCGACCGCAATGGATTGCGTCCCTGCCGCTATCAAGTGACGACGGACGGTCTGGTCATTTTGGCGTCAGAAGCCGGTGTCCTGCCGATGGATATCCGGAAGATCAGGCAAAAGGGGCGCCTCATGCCGGGCCGGATGTTCATGGTCGATACCGTGCAAGGGCGCATCATCGATGACGAGGAAGTGAAGGCCGAGATCGTCAGCCGCAAGCCGTACCGGTCCTGGGTCTCAGAATTTCGGATCTCGCTCGATGAATTGCCCGATCCCAGCAATGTGCCGCAGCCGGACCACCTGACAATTCGCCAGCGCCAGCAGGCCTTCAGCTATACCATCGAAGAATTGAAGATGGTCATCACTCCCATGGTGGTCGAGGGGCAGGAAGCGACCTCTTCGATGGGCACGGATACGCCGTTGGCGGTGTTGTCCGATCGGCCGCAACTGCTCTTCAAATATTTCAAGCAGCTGTTCGCCCAGGTGACCAATCCGCCGATCGATCCGATCCGCGAAGAACTGGTCATGTCGCTGACGACCAGCATCGGGCCCAAGCCGAACCTGATGGACGAAAATCCGGAGTCCTGCCGCCGCATCCGGGTCAAACAGCCGATTTTGACCAATGCTGAGCTCCAGAAGATCCGCGAAATCGCCGATCCGCATTTTAAGAGCAAGACGCTCAAGATGCTCTTCCGTGTAGCCGAGGGGCCGGAGGGGCTTGGAGAAGCAGTGGACGATCTCTGCCGGCAGGCTTCCCAGGCGATTAAAGATGGCTTCAAGTTTTTGATTCTGAGCGATCGTGGGGTGAACGAAGAATGGGCGCCGATTCCAAGCCTGCTTGGCATCGCGTCCGTCCACCATCATCTTGTGCGCGACTGCACGAGGACCGAAGTTGGCCTCATCGTGGAAACCGGTGAGCCACGAGATGTGCATCACTTCGCCTGTTTGATCGGCTATGGAGCCGGGTCTGTGAATCCGTACCTCGCCTTCGAGACGATCGTGGACCTGGACCGCGAAGGTTACTTTCCCGAGGGTCTGGATGCCCAGACCGCGGAAGGCAAGTTCATCAAGGCGATCAACAAGGGGCTGCTCAAGATCTTCTCGAAGATGGGCATCTCGACCGTGCAATCCTACTGCGGCGCGCAGATCTTCGAAGCCATCGGATTGAATCGTGAACTGATCGGACGCTACTTTACCGGGACGCCGTCGCGTGTGGAGGGGATCGGCATTCTGGAGGTCGGGGAAGAGACGCTTCGGCGCCATCGCCTGGCCTATGAACCGGCTCCGATACGGCAACTCGATTTCGGCGGGGAGATCCACTACCGTATCCAGGGTGAGCATCATAACTGGAATCCGGACACAATTTACAAGCTGCAGCATGCGACAAAGGCCAACGACCCCAAGACCTTTGCCGAGTTTTCCCAACTGGTGAACGACGAGAGCAAGCGGCGCGCAAACCTCCGCGGGCTGCTTGAGTTCAAGTTTCTGCCTGAGGCGATTCCAGTCGAGGAGGTGGAATCGGCCAAGGAGATCGTCAAGCGGTTCACAACGGGCGCGATGTCGTTCGGCTCGATCAGCAAGGAAGCGCATGAAACGCTGGCCATCGCGATGAACCGCCTGGGCGCCAAGAGCAACACCGGCGAGGGCGGAGAAGACCCGGCTCGATTCATTCCTCTGCCGAACGGCGACTCGAAGAACAGCTACATCAAGCAGGTGGCGTCGGCGCGGTTCGGCGTCACGAGCCACTACTTGGTGAATGCGAGAGAACTGCAGATCAAGATGGCGCAGGGGGCAAAGCCAGGCGAAGGCGGGCAATTGCCGGGGCACAAGGTCGATGAGAACATTGCGAAGTTCCGCTATGCGACGCCCGGCGTGCAGCTCATTTCTCCGCCTCCGCACCACGACATCTATTCCATCGAAGATCTGGCGCAGCTCATTTTCGATTTGAAAAATTCCAGCCCTGACGCGGCGGTGTCGGTCAAGCTCGTGTCGGAAGTGGGCGTCGGCACGATTGCTGCCGGGGTGGCCAAGGCCTATGCGGACAAGGTGCTCATCAGCGGCGACTCCGGCGGCACCGGCGCCTCTCCACTCTCGTCCATCAAGTACGCGGGGGTTCCGTGGGAATTGGGCCTGGCCGAGACACATCAAACGTTGGTGCTGAACGATCTGCGGGGCCGCATCCGGGTCGAGACCGACGGGCAGATGAAAACCGGGCGCGATGTGGCCATCGCGACATTGTTGGGCGCCGAGGAGTTCGGGTTTGCGACCGCGCCCTTGATTGTCGAAGGCTGCATCATGATGCGGAAGTGCCACCTTAATACCTGTCCCGTCGGCATTGCGACACAGGACCCGGCCTTGCGAAAGAAATTTGTCGGGCAACCGGAACATATCGTGAATTTCTTTTTCTTCGTCGCGGAAGAACTGCGCCAGATCATGGCCAAGCTGGGCTTCCGAACCGTCAACGAGATGGTCGGGCGTGTGGATAAATTGAAGATACACAAGGCTGTTGACCATTGGAAGGCCAAGGGGCTGGACCTCACGCCGCTGTTGAAAGCGCCTGATGTCGGGCCGGAGATCGCCCGCTATTGCGTGCGGAAGCAGGATCATGGTCTCGCAGACGTGCTCGATAACAAGCTGATTGAGCTGTGCAAGCCGGCGTTGGAGAAGAAAGAGAAAGTGACGCTCGATCTGCCGATTAGAAATGTGAACCGTACGACTGGGACGATGCTGTCCAGCCGCGTGGCGAAACAGTACGGGCTTGAGGGGTTGCCGGAGGACACCATCACCATCAAGTTCTCCGGTTCCGCCGGACAGTCGTTCGGCGCATTCCTGTCCCGTGGCATCACGCTCATCCTCGAAGGCGAGTCGAACGACTATCTGGGCAAGGGATTGTCCGGCGGGAAGATTATTGTATTTCCGCCAAAGCAGGCGCTCTATGTGCCGGAAGAGACGATTCTCATCGGCAATACCTCGCTCTATGGCGGGACGCAAGGGGAAGCCTATTGCTACGGCATGGCGGGCGAGCGGTTTGCCGTGCGGAACAGCGGCGTCAGAGCGGTTGTCGAAGGGACTGGCGATCATGGCTGCGAGTACATGACCGGCGGGGTGGTTGTCGTATTGGGTCAGACAGGACGAAACTTTGCAGCCGGTATGTCGGGCGGCGTAGCGTTCGTGCTGAACGAATCCGACAAGTTCCAATCGCGCTGCAACTTCGGCATGGTGGAGTTGGAAAAGGTGAAGACGGCGGAAGACAAGAAGACGCTGCATCAGATGATCACCTCTCACTTTATGTATACAGGCAGCAGGAGCGCGAAGCGCATCCTCGACAGCTGGGAGTCGATGCTGCCGAAGTTCGAGAAGGTGATGCCGGTGGACTACAAGCGGGTTTTGGAAGAACGGAAGAAGAAGGCGGCAGCGGGGAAGGGGTAAGCAAGGGGTAAAGGGGTAGAGCAAGGAACAGGGTCGATCAGTATGAATTCAGAACTCAGAACCCAGAACCCAGAACTTTGGACTCGAAGAAATGGGTGATCCCAAAGGTTTCATGAAGTACGCCCGTGAGGGCCCCAAACGGAAGCCGGTTGAGCTGCGTGTGCTCGACTGGAAGGAGATGTATGAGCCCATCTCCGATGACAAGCTCAAGACGCAGGGCGCCCGCTGTATGGACTGCGGCGTGCCGTTCTGCCAGGGCAACACCGGCTGTCCGGTTGTCAACTTGATTCCAGACTGGAACGATCTGGTCTATCGTGGCCGTTGGAAAGACGCGCTCAAGGCGCTCCATACCACGAACAATTTTCCTGAGTTTACCGGACGGCTTTGCCCAGCGCCCTGCGAGGGAGCCTGTGTGCTTGGCATCAACGAAGATCCGGTCTCCATTCGGATCGTCGAGTGGAACATCATCGACCGTGGCTTCAATGAAGGCTATGTCGAGCCGATGATGCCGGTGATGAAGACGGGCAAGACCGTGGCCATTGTCGGTTCAGGTCCGGCTGGTATGGCAGCGGCGCAGCAGCTTACGCGCGCCGGTCACAGCGTCACCCTTTTCGAAAAGTCCGATCGCATCGGCGGCCTGCTGCGCTACGGTATCCCCGATTTCAAAATGGAAAAGTGGGTCATCGACCGTCGGTTGGAACAGATGAAAGCCGAGGGTGTCGAGTTCAAGACCGGTGTGACGATTGGGAAAGACATCTCGGGCGAGCAACTGCGAGAACAGTTCGATGCCGTGGGCCTCTCGATGGGCGCGGAGCAGGCCCGTGAGCTGCCGATTCCTGGCCGTGAGCTAAAGGGTGTGCATCTCGCGATGGAATTTCTTACACAGCAGAACAAACGCACGTCAGGGATTCCCGTCACGGATGAGCCGATTACGGCAAAGGGCAAGCGTGTCGTCATCATCGGCGGTGGCGACACCGGGTCCGATTGTCTTGGCACGGTGCACCGACAGGGCTGCGTCGAGGCGCATCAGTTTGAACTACTCCCGGAGCCGCCACCGACTCGTGCTGATTCAACCCCCTGGCCGCTCTGGCCCATGCAGCTTCGCACTTCGCATGCGCATGAAGAAGGCTGCGATAGGCAGTGGAGTATTTCGACGACGAAGTTCACCGGCCACAACGGCCAGGTGACGAAGCTTCATGGCAATCGGGTGAAATTCGAGAACGGGAAGTTCACGGCAATCCCAAACAGCGACTTCGAGATGGATGCTGATCTCATTCTTCTCGCAATGGGCTTTACAGGCCCGGTGAAGAATGGACTCCTCGACAGCCTCGGCGTGAAGTATGACGCACGGGGCGCAGTGAGCGCCGACGAAAATTTCATGACCAACCTCGACGGCGTCTTTGCCGGTGGCGACACCAAACGCGGCGCCTCGCTCATCGTCTGGGCGATTGCCGAAGGAAGAAAGATGGCGGCGGGGATTGATCAGTATCTGCAAGCCGGGAAATCCGCAAAGAAGTCAGCTTCCTAAAATACTCCCTCTCGATCAAACCTGCGACCAGCTTAGTCATCCCCTTTGCTCGCAGAATGCGGAGGGGATGGAGCCTGATGATCTTCTGTGCTCGCGCAACGCGCGGCCTCCGAAGGCCCTCGTTGGACGCGCGCAGTGGAAGATCA
>NEWR02000018.1:53051-61962 GCA_002869885.2 Nitrospira sp. CG24C | reverse complement strand
AGGAGACGGCTAACGAACCGCTCCCACCGATCGCCTGGGTTGAAGAAATAGAGAAATTCTGATTTTTTTTGGCGCCCAATTCGAGCAACAGCCAGCAACAATTCAGAATGTCCCCATTTCGGTGCCCAGGTACCATTGAACTGCTCGGCGAGACGTTCAGTAGCGTAACGCGTAGATTGCTTGCCCTCCGCGGGTCCTGTCACGTCGAACAGCCCCACCGTGCTCGCACCCCGCCCGGTGTAGGGACCCCGCTCCGCGCGGTGGGGCGCCCAGTTCGCCGCGCCACCCGCAGTCCCTCAATCCGTTCCAGCTTTACTTCTCGGCGGAATCTCGGTGGGCCCCCGCTCCTCCGGCAATGTCAGCTCTGAGCTCTGGCACACCCTATTAAAGTCTGAAACAGTTCCAGACACCATTTATGACTCAGGCAGAAATAGGCTGCGGGCCAATAGGGAGATAGGCCGCGCGAATGGCAGTGTTTCCTTGTGGGTGGTTATTGACACAGGTCCTCGAAATGCGGATGATCTCTCAGCTTTTCAGTCACCAGATTTCTGGCACGGTCAAGGATAGGCTGCCTGTATCCATATCCCTGCCGCTGCTCACTTAATAGTTAGGCGGTGCAGAGAAGGGGTGCCGACCGGCTTTAGACGAGTTCCGGGAGATCGCTACCGATTTACGCACTCGGCCTTCTCTGGGGCACTTGAGAGAATATCACCATGCCAGGACGGCAATTGAATTTCTCGATTCGCGGTGAGCAGTACGAGAAGGCGTTCGACGCGATTGCATCGCGGTTTCTGTCAGTTGTCAGGGTGCCGCGGTCCGACGACTACGGGATCGACGCGTATTGTCACATTCTTCGCCCGCTTGATCCAGCCTCCAAAACCGTCGGCAGTGCATTCGGCGTGCAAATCCGTGGACCGGGCTGCAATCTACAGTTCGGAGGAATGAACAAAACGGGCAACACATGGAAAGGCTATGAGATTGACTGGCTGCGCGCTCTCGGTGTGCCTCTATACCTTGCCCGCGTGAGCGCTGATCTTGTCAGAGTTGATTTCTATTCCCTTTGGCCTGTCTGGCTCGTTTTGGGTGGAAGCCCAGCGCCGTTTCGGATTGTTTGCGGATTCGACGATCCGACAAGCAGCACATTTACGCTTTCAGGTGCAACCCAAGAATTGGACGGATGCACTGCAGATCGATTCACCTCGACCGTTTACCTCGGGCCCCCTTTTCTGAGCGTGACTCAGCAAGAACTTAACGACCGAACCTTCGAGGATCGTGCGGCGGCCCTGATGGACATTTGGCTTCAGTTCGATCGCGTCACAGTGATTATGCTCTTGCTTCAAGTTGCCAATGTTAAAGGGATCCGGGAGTGGCGGACGAACGATTTTGACTTTCCCAGGCAGCTAGTTCTGAAAGAGTGGATGGCGTGGAGTCCAACTCCTGGCCAGAATATCGATAGTATCTGCCGGGTATTTGAACCCGTCATTACGAATCTCGGCTGCCATCTTCAGCATCAGGACGACTTGGCTGCTTACAAACTGATTCCTGCTCTGGAGTGGTTACAATCTAGCGATCGACTCGGTCAGTTCGGCGCTGGTCTGCTGAAAGGACTGAAGCAGACGCAGGCTCAAGGAAAACCGCCGAGCCCCACAGCGTGAGTCCTGTCCTGGAATGGTTGCCGAACCAACGGCTGAAGCTGCCCGGGGCCGCCATCCTGGTTTTTCCGGCTTCAATGTCACTGCAGGCGGCCCCGGCAGCTTAGCCTTGGTCGTTAGCGAGCGAGTCACACTTCATGGCTGGCATTTCATCCCTGACAGATCGTGGCGCGGTCCTCAAGGCCATGGCCGAGTACGACCGTGTCGGCCGCGATGCGTTCCTTAGCCAATATGGCTTCGGTCGCGCCAAGTGGTGGTACCTCCTCCACCAGCGAAAACAATATGACTCGAAGGCAATTGTCGGGGCCGCAATCGGACACCAAACTGGGCGGCCACTCACGGCCAATGATTTCAGCGGCGGAGAAGGCAGTGTGGTGCGAAAGCTGCGCGCACTAGATTTCAAAGTCATCAGGTTAGGGATCTCAGAGGCGTCGTCGCGTCTACCCGAAGAGGTTCCGAGTACCTTCCCTGAGGGCAATCGAACGACCATCGTAGTAAACAGAGCAGAGCGAAGTGCCGCCGCCCGATTGGCGTGCATCGACGCGCATGGGGTCTCATGCACAGTCTGCGGGATGGCTTTCGAAGGCACCTACGGACGCGAGTTTGCCGACTTGATCCACGTCCATCATCTCACTCCGCTAGCGGGCCGCTCCAAGCCATTGGACGTCGACCCCGAAGCTGACCTCCGTCCTGTGTGCCCGAACTGCCACGCCGCGATTCACTACGGCGGCGAGAATCGTTCCATCGAGCATGTGCGTAAATGTTTGACGAAGCTGCGGCGCCCCGCTGTCTAACCCGGGCATCAACCTGACGGCGCGGCCGGAGCACCGGCCGCTCTTGAGTTCCGTCCGACCGCGCCGCAGGGTATGCCCTATACATTAAACCCGAAAATGTATTCGTAAGAATGGTGCTCGGTAAAGATTAGGGTCAAGCAAAGAAACGAATTCACGAACCGTTGATTGTTGGGGCAAGAAAATGTACTGGGAGTCTTTTCTGGGTAAGTGACCTGCAGTAGGTGAAAATGTTCTGTAAAGGAAGAGTCCGTGTGGGGTCATAACCATCGATAAACGGGATGGCGTCTGCCGTTGCAACGACTGGTTAAACCTTGTAGAGTTCTCGACCGAGGCTGTAGGTTTCCCTACCGAGAGGAAGGCGATGACTGCACGAGCATTGGCCCTCGAAAAGCAGGCGCAGAAATTACCCGCAACGGAACGCGAACGGTTGGCTGAGCGACTGCTTGTGCAGATGAAGCACGAACCGCTTACAGCCGTAGATGAAGCTTGGGTTGCAGAGGCCGAGAAACGCTTTGGCGCGTGGAAGCGAAAGGCGACAAAGACCGTTTCTGCAGGCGAGGCACTGCGTGAAATACGCAGGGAACTCCGTCATTGAGAATCCGCCTCGATCTCGCCGCGAAGCAGGAAATTCACCAAGCTGCATTGTTCTATGAAGATTGCCGGGAGGGGCTGGGACAGGAGTTCGTGGACTCGGTTGAGTCAGCCTTCGAACAGATTCAGCAACATCCCACCCTGTGGCGCATCCTGAAAGGGAGATTCCGGCGCTATCTCCTTCAGAGGTTTCCCTATGGCATCATTTATGCTGTCGAAGGGAAAGTGATCTATATAGCAGCCGTCATGCATCTGAAACGCAAGCCTGGCTATTGGGTCTCGCGGGGCAAGGCCTGAAGGTCAAGCAGGATAATCTTCCGGAGAAAACTGAAATGACGAAGTATCCACGGAGCCCAAAAGCCTTGCTCGGTGGCATTGCCCACTTGGGGCGGTTTATTGACAAGATTCGTTTGCGGCATGCGGGCGCGATTCAGGACTACAACTACATCACGGTGGGGTTCGATAAGTACCTGGTCGATTTTCTTCAGATCGATCCGAAGGCCTTCGAGCAGTTGGTGTTGGCTGGCGGAACGGATGAGGACTTGCTGGTTTGGGTAAAAGCCAACAGTCGAAAACCATCGGAGGCAGAGATCGCTCAATGGTCACAGGGCTTGCTCACTTCCGGTCCAAAAGATGATGCGGCACGACAGCGGTTTCAGGGGCGCATTCAAGACATCGCGACGAAGCGCGCGGTGCTGCTCAGTTCCCTCCCTCCTGTCTCCACTTGGGCTGATGTGATTGAGCTGGATGAGGGGCGGATGTGACGGATCGTGCCGGATTCAGGTAAATAGGCTGAAGGTGTTTAGGGGGTAAGGTCCGTAGCCTGAACACCTGAATGTTACGATTTCTCCATAAAGAAGCCGGCAACAACTGCAGTTGTTGCCGGCTTTTCTTGCCTATCAGAATGCTTAACGATTGTGGTCTTTGCGGCCAGCCATGTCGTGCCGTAGGTCTCGCCGGTCTCCACGCCGGTCTTGGCGATCGTGCCGGAGATCCCGATGATCTTTCCGGAGATCCTGCCGATCTTGGCGAATGTCTCGCCGATCTTGCGCAATCTGTCCCGGACCCGCTCCTGATTGAACATCCTGCCGGAGATCTCGTCGATCACCCCGTAGCTCATTGCGGTCTTCGCGGATGTCGCGGCGATCTTCCCGAATGTCTTGACGGTCTTGCCGCAGGTCGCGGCGGTCTTCCCGCACCTCTCCTCCCCCTGCATCGCCGTTTTGAGCAAAGGCGGGTTGCTGTACTGCCACGAAGGTGAGTGCCAGACTGGCGAATGTAATCCAGTGTCGTCCTTTCATTGGTGCCTCCTGGTTATAATTGGGTTTGGCCTGCCTCCAAAGCATAGCAGGTCTGCGCGCAGGCTCATTTGAGTCCAACACAGGGTGCGAGGTATTGTTGCCCCCAAATCTACGGGGGCTCTGCATTGGGTCTGAGGCAGAATGGAGGGAAAACCAGCCATCGTGCCTCAACTTCGTCGCAGATCGCCCCCAAACCAGGCATCACCCTCAATTTTCATGGGGGAAAATGGTTGTATCTAATCCTCGCTGTGGCATCGGCCTTGCGATGGTGAGGATGATGGCATCTCAACATTCAAATCTAATTCTATGGAGGATCAGCATGACCAGAACAGTGGCTTCATTGACGGCTGCCGCCGTGTTGTACGCCTTTACCAGTGTCTTGGCGCAAGCGCCGGAATCGGTTCCGGTTCCAACAGTTCCAACGGAGACACCGGCTCCTCAGGTCACGGCTCCGGCAACCGCGCCTGCTCCATCGATGGAAACACCAAAGATCGAGGGAGATAAAGAGAAACGTGGCGAGATGAGTCGGGAACATCGGGAACGAGGCAAGAGCAGGGTACATCGGAAGGATGGTGAATATAAGCGCCATGGGAAGCACCGTGAAAAGCACGAAAATGGCGACAAGCACGGTGATCGCAGTAAGCACAAGAGATCGTGAGAGGCATAGCGACAAAGACAAGCACGAAGATGACGACAAACACGAGAAGAACTAACCGATAACGTCACGCAGGCAATTCGAAACAAGGCGATCGGTCCTTATGGGCCGGTCGCCTTCGTGTTTGTAGGAGTGTGAGCGAGACAAGCAAGACGTGCGCGACAGGCGCGACTCGAAGTTCTAAGTTCTGGGTTCGAAGTTCGAAAACTTCGAACTTGGGACTTCGAACTGTTCCCGATCTCGCTCGCACGCTTTTCGCGAGTCTCGTGAGAGCCACGAGATACGCATTATGAGATGCGGCCGTTCCACTATGGCTAGGGGCTTTGAAGCAAAAATGATTACGATCCGACAGCGCTGAGCGTCGATGTTGCGTAAACAGGAGGGGTTGGTACTGCCGATGGTGGCAGGGTCTCCACAAGATGTGTGACTCGTTCACGGTCTCCCTGGCTGTACCGTAGAAACTCCACCCCGAAGTGGCCGTCTTTACACCAGCGAACCACCGATACTTCCACGGCCAGAGGGGTTGGTTCCTGTGCTACAGCAATTTGCAGTGTGAGATAGGCTCCTGCGTTCATCACGATGTCGCTGCGCATTCTGCAGCCGGCGGGGGAAAGGTCGAGTAAGACCCCTTCTCCGGTTCCGGTATCGCTTTGGATACTGGCAGGATAGCCGACGGGGACTCGCAGGCGGCAGCGTGGTTGCATCGTCATAATCTCCGTAGATGAGGCTACTTGTAAGTATCGGCAGAGGCAAGCAAAACTTGATTTGACTACGGATGTGGCGATGAAACGAAAGTTGAAGATGCGGGGATTATGCGGCGATTTTGGTAAGCAGTTTCTTTACTTCTACGTGGGCGAAGATCACGTCGGGTTCCCGCTGAAGGGCTTCGTAGTAACTCCGTTCGAAACCGTCTCCTTCCTCTGAGGGACGGATGAGGGATCGGGCCTCTATCAGAAAGTGTTCCACCTCAACAAGCGATAGCTCGGACTTGTCATCCAAGAGTTCATCGATGCGAACGATCAGCTGCGATATAGGGTGAAGCCAGGTAAACCAAGGATCGTTCAACACCAAGTGCAGCAGCTCGCTGGTTGACTCGACGCGGCCATTGATGCGTTCGTAGGTGACCTGTTCTGCCAGAATGAGCGCTTTGTGAAGGCTCAAGAGGCTGCTCCGCACGTCGAGGATCTTTTCGCGGAGAGCGGAAGACTTCTTGATCAAGTTCTTCTGTGATATGGACGCCACAAAATTACTTTAGCAGGTTATTTTAAAAATGGTGGCCACTATAAATAAAATTTAGTCAGCAGGTCGATCCCTGCTACTGCGTAAATATCGGCACATTCATCCTTGTACTGTAGCAGAGTGTAGAAAAAACGTCGGTCTGTCTTGTTCATTTGGTCTGTTCGGTCTGTCTGGTCTGTTTCGTTTACTGATACGACCAGTAAATAGTGCGTCCCTGCCCTTCGACAGGCTCAGGGCGAACGGGCTTCAGGGCTACCGTTCGTGGTGAGCTTGTCGAACCGTGAACGTCCGCATACGCACTATTTGGTGATCGGCTCAGTAATTTGGTTTGTTTGGTTTGTCTTGTTTATTTGGTTGAACAAAACAAACCAGATCAACCAGATGAACCAGACAGACCGCATAACTTCGTCCAGGCAAGGGGTGAGTGGCCTGCCTGGACGAAGTTATGCAGCTTCTGCCAGTAAGGTACGCGTGACGTGGAAGTGGGCAAGCAGCACATCAGGGGCTCGATTGAGAACTTCGTAGTAGGCGCGTTCGAATCCGTCGCCCGCGATCGACGGGCGTAGCAGGAGACGGGCTTCGTTGAATAGGTGGTCGACATTCTCTTTTGTGATATCGAAGGCCTCGTCGTTCAGCAGATAGTCGATCCGGACCAGAATGTCCGACACGGGATGCAGCCAGATGAACCAAGGATCCTTCAGCATCAGTTCAAACAACTGCTCTGTTGAGCCGATGCGCCCATGAATGTGCTCGTAGGTTTTCTGTTCTGCCGCAATGAGCACCAGATGCAGTGCCAGGAGTTTCCGTCGCAGGCCCAATAGCCGATGGCGAAGATGACGCTGGTGTTGAGGCTTCTGCCGTTGCATTAGAGGCCAATCCTGGTTCCAAATATGGCGAAGAGTTCTCCTGTGAGATAGCCGGTATCGGCTGGGTCTCCGGTCTCTTTCCGCCTGATGTAGTCGTTGAGCAGGCGCCCGTTGGCAGCCCTGTGGACGTGGGGTAAGCCGAGATTCATGTGGTAGCGTTCAACGGCGCCGGCTACGCGGCTGATGAAGACCACTGTGCCATCGGACTCCTGCCGTTCGACAATCCCCACGTGCGTCAGCGGGTCGTTTACCTTGCCGTCACCGTTGTAGTCCCATGTGTCGTTGAAGAAGATGAGATCGCCTGGGTGAGCGACCGGCCCCTGGTGGAATGTGCCTTGTTGCTGTATGTGCGCATAGATGTGGCGGACGCCATTTGCTTCAGGATCGTTCTCGCTGTTGCCGTACAGATCGATCCCGTGCCTGAGAAACACCGCACGAGTCACCCCTGCGCAATCGTAAGCGATGCGCCGGCCGTTGCTCTCGATTGTTTTGGCTCCCACGAGTTTCGCCGCTGTCTTCACGATTGCGTTTCGGCTCGGCGCGCGCTCGACGGATTGGCAACAGGGGCGCTCTATCGAGAGCGGCGCGCGAGGACGTTCGACCTGCGTGGCGCAGCCTACGAGCGTCACGATGGCGATAGCGGTTGTGATGAAGAGAAATCGCATTGCCTCACCGGACGTTGAAAATCCAGAGGAAAGAAATGCTAGCACGAGGCTCGTAACTCACCAAGGAAAGGAAGTTTTGCTGCGGTGCTCGCAGGATGCTCAGACTGGTTTGTTTTGTTTATCTGGTTGATTTGGTTCATCTGGTTAGTTTCATTTAACCAAACAAACGAGAGAAACCAGACAAACCAAATAACAGTCTTCTTACGCTGGCGGACTTTTTCAGCATCCTGTTAGGTTTTGCTGGGGGAGGCCAGAGCTTTGTTGATCTCCCGGATGAGGCTCCGTTCGATTTCCGCGATCTCCTCCGCACTCACGCTGAGGATACGTCCACCCTGGGCCAGCTTTTCGAAGTCGGCCTTGACGTTGAGCTTGGTGATGTTCGAAGGGAGCGCATGCAGCGACAGCACGTATTGATTCCGTGAGCCCGGGACTTCAAGCGAGATAGGGGGGGAAACTTTCCGTTCCGTCACGTAGACCGCTTTCTGATCGGTCTTGATACTCACTTTGAAGTGGTATCCGTTGCGGCTGAGGGATTCTTCCACCATCTTGGCGACGGTACTCAAGGGGCGTGGGATGTCTTCAGTCTGGGCCCCCTTCTCCTCGACATGGATATTCTGCGCCGCATGGGCTGCTGCGGTTTTTTGGACGTCGGCGCTCAGTTTTTTTGCCTGGGCTGTTTGTATGGCCAAATTGTCAGCGGAGGATTTGGCCTCGGCTTTGGCGCTTTCTGCCGATTGCTTCGCGTCGCGCAATTCCTGGTTCAGCAGATCGATCTGCTGATGCATGACCTTGTTTCCATCCTGCAGCGAGCTGACCATCGACTCCTGTTTGCTCAGTTGCTTGCGAAGCGACTCATTTTCCGCTTTAAACGGCGAGTCGTCGGGCTTGCAACCGCTGGCCGAGACACAGAACGCGATCGCTCCGATCCACAGGAACCATTGGTTCGATTGAGTCTTATTGCGCACGTCACGTCCCTCCATTTGATTTTCAGGATTATCCACGCTTCGCGCTTGCTTGTCCACGCCGGATTCCGTGAATTGACCGGTCCCCTTTCCAGAAGTTATGCTCGATCTCACCGGATGCTGAAAAAGCCCGCCAGCTTCGTTCTCGGCTCATCGAAATCCTCAACGTACCCCTGAGGGTACGCC
>NEWR02000018.1:49539-52951 GCA_002869885.2 Nitrospira sp. CG24C | reverse complement strand
GCCGCGAGCGCTTCCTTGTTTTGCCCCACAACCAACTTGAGGCCCCACTCGCGGGCGACGCGATCGCGATATTCGATCATGGCGGGAATTTTGTAACTCGTGTCGACGTGCAAAAGCGGGAACGGGACATGACCGAAAAAGGCCTTTCTGGCCAACCATAGCAATACGGTCGAATCCTTCCCCATCGACCACAACATGCCCATGTTGTCGAAATGCTTATAGGCTTCCCGGAGAATGTACACGCTCTGGTCTTCTAGTTGACGAAGGTGTTGCACGGATTCGATCCTCTCCTAGCAGGATGCTGAAAAAGCCCGCCAGCTTCGTTCTCGGCTCATCGAAATCCTCAACGTACCCCTGAGGGTACGCCTCCGGTTTCGATTCGCCTGCGGCCTTGCTGAACGGTCTTTTTGAGCATCCTAATGGTGGAATGGTTGATTGTGTATGAAGAAAGTCTTCTTGCAGGTTCCTACGATGACTCGCTTGAAGGTTTTCATTTTAACGATGCTACTCATGATGGGTGGCCTCATCGAAGCGTCGGGAGCGCTGGCTGATTCGGATCGGCAGCACGATGCCATTCCTGCCGAAGACTATGCCTTGTACGACCAAGTGGTGACGAGCAAGTTTCTCACGTCAGCGACTCAGTCGGTCGTGATCGAACGCATGACCCGGCTCCGTCTCTCTCCGGATCAGGATGGAGCGACGACCATCGGAGCTTTTCATGAGCAGGAGTACTTTGGCAGTAAACTCCCGGCTGACCTCGTCCGGGAGTTCATCGCGGTCAATCGGCAACCAAGCAGGCTTGAAAGGCTATTTCACTTTGCTGTCAGCTATCGATTCGCCACAGGGGGTAGTATTGAAGAGCCCGAGGTTTCCCTCCCACCGTACGGTTGGGGACTGGGAGTAGCGGGACAGGCACCGCCGCAGACGTCTGAGCCAGTCCCCTGGGCTCGTGCAAGACCAATTCAAGCGCCGTCGGTTCTGAATCGGCTGGCTTTCTCTCGCGTCGCGCGAGGCCTGCGCAACGATCATGCGCTGCTGTATGTCGAAGTCCTACGTCCAGACGGCACCGGAGCAGGATTCCTCGTGTGGTGTCGCCGTCAAGGACGAAGTTGGGCGTTATTCGATACGGAAGTCGCTTGGACCATTCAGTCTCAGCTCGAACCAGAGGAAGGGCCACTGCTTGCGCCTTGATGGGCTTGGACAGTAGCATGCATTCATCATGTCCACCATGATCCGAAAAACATTCTCTGTCCCGCCCCTTGGCTGTAATTGCTCGATCATCGGCGATCCGGTGACGAAGCAGGCTATCGTCGTCGATCCCGGTGGCGCGCACGAGCGAATTCTCCAGGAGGTGCAGCAACTTGGCTTGACGGTCACGCATATTCTCCACACCCATGCCCATTTTGATCATTTTCTCGCCTCCGGAGAAATGAAGAAGGTGACGGGGGCGACGCTCTGTCTCCATCAGAACGATCTTGAATTGTGGAAGAACCTTGAATTGCAGTGCCGGGTGTTCGGCGTCGCCTACCTGCCAGTCCCAATGCCTGACTACTGGCTCCAGGATGAGGAGAAACTGCTGGTCGGCCAGGTCTCTGCTGTTGCGCTCCATACGCCTGGCCACACTCCCGGGTCCATGAGTTTTCATTTTCCGGTCGACAACGTGGTCTTGGCCGGCGACACACTTTTTCGCGGCAGCATCGGGCGCACCGATCTCTGGGGTGGAGATCTCGACGCTATCGAGCGATCTATTCGAGAACGGTTGTATACCTTGAAGGATACGACGATCGTGGTGACAGGGCATGGACCGGAGACCGAGATTGGGGTGGAGAAGGAAACAAATCAATTTTTCCGCGTCTGATCGGTGGGGGAGGTGACCATGACGGTATACATGCGGTTCGTCCTCTCTATCTGTTTTCTCGGCGCTCTCGCACTCCCCGTTGCGCATGCAGATGAATCTTCACCGGCAACCTCGGTGCAGGTCACGATCACTGAGGTGAAGGTTCGTATTTCCGATCGCGGCGCTGTCGTACTTTTGTTGGCCGAAGGCAAGGCCATTCCGGTTTTCGTCGATCTGACAGTCGCGCTGTCGATTCAAGGCGCGTTGAACGGCGAGACGCTTTCGCGTCCCCTCTCTCACGATTTGATGCGTACGATCTTGGAGGCCTATGGCGGGAAAGTATTGCGAACCGTCATCACGCTCAAGGGCGGAACCTATTACGGTGCGTTGACCGTTGCGGTGCAGGATCAGGTGAAGACGTTTGACAGCAGGTCATCCGATTCGATTGCGCTGGCCGTTCATTTCAAGGCGCCGATCATCGTGGGCCGGGATCTATTGGAGTCAGCGGGGCGTTCTGTCGAAAAGTCGAAGACGGAGGATTTGTAGCCCCCGCTCTATGTTTTTCCCTCGGAATTGAGGCAGGTGACGATGGCACTCACGAGTCATAAAAACTTTCCTGGAAACTGTTTTATCAATGCTTCTGTGAACGTATCTGCGATGACATAGACGTGTTCTCGCATCAGCTTCCAGGTTTCATCTAGATGCGCATATTCCTTTTTCTTGTGCTGGTTGATTTGGAGCACATGGTGGGCTCCATGCGCTGCGATTAACCCCCGAACGGTGGATTTCGACAGATGGGGGTTGATGCTGCTAAAAAATGCGCCGAAGTCGTCGGCATTGGACGCCAAGCGGGCCAGGGCAGCATCCTGCTTACTCTTATTCTCCGCAACGGTGGCTTCCGAGTATTCTCTAACCGCGCCAATATTGATGTCCAGCAGACTCAAGAATTGCTGCGACCGGCTTTCACCGTAGAATGGTATAAGCACACTCGCAATCTGTTTCGAATTGGCGTCGACTTCCTTTTTGACGGCATCGCGTTCCACCGGACTCTTCGTTGTGCTATCTAATACGGAGTGCTGCACCCAATAGATGTGCCCAAGCCAGAGATCGCGATAGGTCTGTTTCATCTCCGCTGCGCGGGCTGGATTCGCATCCCCGGCCGCCAGCGATTCGCCGGCACAGCCCACTAGGCCGGCGAACAAGAGTGCCAACGCGGCTATGGTCTGATGTAGCTTGTTCATGGAGTCCTCCCCCAAAATACATCCTCGCTTTGCGCCTGTGGCTCGGCCCATTGAGACAAGTTTGCGTCGAGCCGTTATGAATGCTGGATTATCCTCGAAGAATGCAGCAACTAGTGTGCGGTACCGATCCACCGGGAGATTATGTATGGATACTTCTTAATTAATCAAGGGAAGGAAGATGATTTGTGGGAAAACACCAGGGCAGAGAATTCTTTTGAACTCTCTGCCCTTCTTTGTTCCTCGATGGCAGTGGAACCCTTACAGCCAGTTGACCCGTTCCGCGGGTCGGATGTAGATCGGCTCTTCCACCTGAATGCGGGCCACTTCTTTCCCC
>NEWR02000018.1:0-49439 GCA_002869885.2 Nitrospira sp. CG24C | reverse complement strand
GGTCATGATGGCATTCGGCAGATAGGGGGTCGCTTCCGTGCCCTCTCGGTGCGAGATGAAGTTCTCGCCGTATTCGATCGCCTCCGGTTCGGTCCGGTAGTTTTCGAACCGGCCGGTCCTGGTCCACATGGGCTTTGACTCGTTCGTCTCTTCCCAGAAAGGCACGCGTGGATAGGTGCGGACCATGACCATCCAGCCCTTTTCCGACTTCAGCATGACGTCGGCGCTGTAGCCGTAGAAGGTGCTGGAGGCATCGAGCATTCGCTGGGCATAGACATCGACCCGGTTTTCGAAGACGAACTTGAAGTAGTCTTTCATCCGCTGGTCGCCGGTCATGTCCGACAACTTCGCCGCGACGCCGGCAAAGGTATCGAGGTCATTGCGGGTATCGTACAGGGGCCGGATCCCGCCCTTCCAAATCTGTACCCAGGGATTGGACACTGTCACCGTCATTTCGGGATAGGTGAACTCCATCCAGGTGTTTGCGGCGAAGGCGATATCGTTGTGGTTGATGTCCGAGGTCATCTCAACGTCCTGTGTGATCAGGGTCTCAATGTTCGGATCGACGTTCTTGACCATGTCGTAGTGGTGCTTGGCGTTATTGAGCACGTTCACGTTGACGACCCACCGGAATTTGCTCGGGGTCGGCATGTGCGTCTTGCCCGTAAACACCTTGCGTCCGTACTTCGGCGTGTTGACAATCAGGGCCGTGTCGCCATGGTTCCAGTAGCCGACCTCTTCGCCGTAGTAATACGAGGCGGTCTTGATTTCCTTGCCGTGCGCGTTCGGATCCAGGGTGATGTTGAAGGGATCTTCCCCTGTGTGCACCGCTATGCCCGCACCAGACCAGGGCGTGGCTGTCCATGTTCCGGCCTTGTAGTTGCCGGCCCAGGTATGTTGCCCGGTGCCGAACTTGCCCACGTTGCCGGTGGCGATGAGCACCATCGCGGCGCCGCGGGAGTTGATGGTTTGATGGAAATAGTGACAGGTCCCTTCGCCGTTATGAATCGCGGCGGGCTTGATCGAACCGGAATCCCGCGCCCACCGGACCAGCAGATCCTTCGGCGTCCGGCAGATCTGATGGACGGTGTCCAGATCGTAATCCTGGAAGTGGACCATGTACATCTGCCAGACCGGCATCGCATCGACTTCTCGCCCATTGAGCAGCTTCACGCGATAGGTCCCGGTCAGGGCGGCGTCGATCCCGCTGTTCTGATAGTGCCAGCCGACCAGTTCACGGTGCAGCGGGACCGCCTGTTTCTTGTTGAGGTCCCAGACCATCATCCCGCCGAGCCTCTCAACCTGTGCCGGCTTGAGGGACTGCACCCGGCCCGAGTAGCTGTTGGAGAAGTCCGGAAACTTATAGTCGGCAATCACATCGCGTGGGTCGAGGAACTGCAAGGTGTCGGTACGGACGAGCATGGGCGAATCCGTGTAGCCCTTCAGGAAGTCGACGTCGTGCATATTCTCATCGACGATGATCTTCATGGCGCCCAAGAAAATCGCACCGTCCGACGCGGGGCGGAGCGGCATCCAGTAGTCCGCCCGATAGGCGGTGGGATTATATTCCGGCGTGATGACCACGATCCTGGCGCCCCGTTCGATACATTCCAACTTCCAGTGGGCTTCCGGCATCTTGTTTTCAACGAAGTTCTTCCCCCAACTGGTGTTGAGTTTGGAGAAACGCATATCGGAAAGGTCGCAGTCAGACCCCTGGACGCCGAATATCCAAGGATGCGACGGGTTCTGGTCGCCGTGCCAGGTATAGTTCGACCAATAGCGGCCGCCCTGGGCTTGCTCCGGGCCGACCTTCCGGATCCAGCTGTCTAACAGCGCATTGACCCCACCGTTCATTCGGGTGTTCCCCATCTTGCCGATGATCCCGAGGACCGGCATCCCAGCACGATGCTTGAACGTGCGGGTGCCCGCGCCCTTCATCATCTCGATCATTTCCGGCGCATACCCCTGCTCGCGCAGCCGACGAGCCCCGGCTTCCCCACTGTAGCGCGTGGCGATAATGATCATGGCCTTGGCCGCATAGGTAAAGGCCGTGTCCCAAGACACGCGCAACATATCATCGAGGAAACGGCTGTCGAATTTGTACTTGCGCTTCGTTTCCGACGTGAGCTCCGGCGAACCGGCGTCCATCCACTCCTTCCACCCTTTGCGCATCAACGGCCCTTTCAACCGATAGGGGCCATAGACCCGGCGATGGAAGGTAAACCCCTTCAAGCACATCCGGGGATTATGGGCAAAGGTGCCGCGGTTGCCATAGAGGTCCTCATAGGTTTGATGGTCGTAGTTCTGCTCGACTCGCATGACGATGCCGTTGCGGACGAAAGCCCGGACGCGGCAGGCATGGGTGTCATTCGGAGAACAGACCCAGGTAAAGGACGAATCGTAGCGGTACTGGTCGTGATACACGCGTTCCCAGGACCGGTCCGGATAGTCCCCCAGTGGATTCCCGACTTCAATGACCGGCTGGAGTGCGGTCAACGCCAGAACTCTGTCCGCGACGGCCACTGCGGCGACCGTCCCTGCTGTGACTTTTAAGAACTGCCTCCGTGATAAGAACATGGGTCACACCTCCTACAGTTGAGGGCTTCAATCAGTCCACGCGATATCTCTAAACTCTTAACAAGGAGAGCTTTAATGCTGCTATCTCAGCCGTTGGCAGCTACTCTAGCTCTGTCACATGATCGTTTGATGAAGAGGTCATGAAGGGATGATGAAGGGGTCATGAAGAAATCTTCATGATCCCGGGGCGGCGGAGCACAGACATGTGCGCGGTGCGATTGCACCGTACGATAGGGGTCAAAGTCCTAGATCAGACCCTTGGCAAACTATGCAGGAATCGTCTGGTGTGTTGAAACCGGCAACCGCAGGGTAAAGACCGAGCCCTTCTCGACTTGGCTTGTGACCGAAACGGTCCCGCCGTGGGCCTCCACGATTTCCTTGACGATAGGCAGCCCAAGTCCGGTACCTCCTGCCTCTTTCGCCCTAGCCCAATCGGTTCGATAAAACCGCTCGAAGAGATGGGGAAGATGTTCCGGTTCGATCCCATGGCCCGTATCCTCGACAGCCACAGTGACCTCGTCTCTGACAGCCTGTAAGCGGACAGTCACGACTCCACCAGCCGGTGTGTAGTGCAGCGCGTTGTCAAGGAGGTTGATCAACGCCTGCTTGATCCACTGTGCATCGCCGAGAATGGGTGGCACCGATTGGGATTCAAACGACAAGGTGATTCTGCGGTCATCGGCAAGCAGGGTCAGTTCTTCTATCAGATCTTGAATCAAGGGTTCTAGGGCGAGTGGCACGAGGTGAACGGGAGGCTTGCCGCTCGTAAAGTTCGCAAGGGTCAACAGGGAACGGGTCAAGGCAATCAGCCGCCCGACCTGCTCAAGATTGTTGAGGAGGGCTTCGCGATATTCTTCCGTGGTTCTGGCTTTCAGGAGCGCGACATCCAAGTTTCCCTGCAGGATGGTCAAGGGGGTCTTCATTTCGTGGGCGGCTATGTCGCAAAACCTCCGCTGAGTTTCGCCGCTCCGTTGGAACCGATCCATCACGGAGTTGAACGACTGGGTGAGCCGATGGAATTCCGGGTAAGGTGAATCCAGAGTGAGTCGTTTCCCCAGGTCTGCTTCGGATATCGTTTCAGCGCCGGTACTCAAGACCTCGATCGGAGTCAGCACTTTCTTGGCTAGCCACCCACTGCCTATCCAGGCAACGAAAAGGATGATCCCCGATCCAAGGGTCAGTAGGAGCACGAGACCGATAAGTGTTTCCCGGTATAGGAGCAGTGATGCCTCGGCCTGCAGAACGTGCCGTACCGGGCCCTGCCGGGGAATCGGAACGAAAAACTGTCGCACCGGCCACCTGCCATCCAATGTCTCGGCGGTTTTATACAGGCTGTTCCCACGGCGGACTTGTTCGAATACGTGATCGGGAACCGGCGTCTGTGCCACCGCGTTGGGACTATTCCAGACCAGTCGGCCATCTGGGGAAAAGATCCGAAGCGAATGGGTCACCTCGCGCTCTTCATTTTTGTCTCGAATCAACTCAGCTGCACGCGCATATTCCTCACTGGAACTCTCGATAATGTTGGGGTGCTGCTCAAGGATCATGGCCATCGTCTCCGCCAACCCGAACAGCCTGCCATCCACAAAGCGGTGCAACAAGGCATCGCCTCCGGCGTAGGTCAGAACAGAAAAGACCAGGAGCAGCGCTGCCATCAGAATGAGCGCAGACTGGCGGATCAAACTATGCAGGGACTTCATGTGGGCGATTCCGCCTCCTCCAGCATGTACCCGGCACCGCGTACCGTGGCGATCAACTGGGGTGAAAAATCCCGGTCGATCTTCGCGCGGAGAGCCCGGATATGGGCGTCCACGATGTTCGTCATGGGGTCATAACTGATGTCCCACACATGCTCGATGATCGCCGTTCGCGTCAACACCCGATTCTTGTTTCGTAAGAGGAACTCCAGGAGGGCATATTCTTTATTTGTCAGCGGAATTTCTTGCCCGGCTCGCCACACGCGGTGAGAAGCCGGATCCAACTCCAGGTCGGCTGCTTTGAGGCGGATCAATTGTTGTGGGCCTCCCCGGCGCAGCAAGGCCCGGACTCGAGCCAGGAGCTCGACGAAAGCGAACGGCTTCGGTAAAAATTGGTCCGCACCTGTATCGAAACCGGAGACCTTGGTCTCCAGGGTATTGCGCGCGGTCAACAACAGGACCGGAGTCCCGTTTCCCGCGGCCCGGACGCGGCGGCAGAGCGTGAGGCCATCGAGCTTAGGCAACATGATGTCGAGGATCAAAAGATCGTAAGGATTTGCCAAGGCCAAGGCCAACCCTTCTTCGCCATCGGCCGCGAAGTCCACCGCATACTGTTCCTCCTTCAACCCTTTGCGGATGAACTGCGCGAGGTTCAGATCGTCTTCAACCAACAGTATTCGCATGGGTTATGCTGCTCCTCACTCCTGAGCGGCACTCAAGGACAACGGTCAGACATCGACTAAGTGGCCCTGTAATCTAAAACACCTGAGTATATAGGCTAAGGGATGTTGCAGTGGGTTGAACCCATCGAAGCGATGCGTTACTCTTTTTCCATGCGCTGTTTCAATCGTTCGAGACGCTTCTCGGTGGACTGCTTAATGAAGGCCATGTTTTCTCCGAGATGTTGCTCAGCGTTGATTTTTCCTTCCTCACGCCGCTTCAGCTGGTCCAGTCCGAATTGAGAGATCGTGGGGCCATCTTCCTGGTTCAGCGACTTCCAGAGCGCCGCACATTTGGTCTGTATCACAATGGGGTACTTGTCGCAGGGAGGATCGGCTGCCCATGCGGTGCTCCAGCTTATTCCCAGGAGGATGAATGCCAAGGCCAATGCAGTCATTGTAGGTCTACTCGCGGCATGATAGGTCATTCTAGTCCGCAATATTCTTGAGGACTGCTACTGTAATTGCCAATGTTTGGGCGAGAGGCGCGGGGCCAGAGGCAAGGGGCGAAGAAGTCCCGTCGAATGCATGGCTCTTCCCTCTTGCCACTAGCCTCGTGCCTCTGGCCTGGCCGGTTGAGACGATTTTTTGATGAACCATCATAAATAATGCAGGCTGATTTGGCTCACGATAACACAACTCAATTTGTCTTGCAGACGATCGATGCGTACGAACGGTCGGCCAAGGAGTGCGTCGCCCGCTGGAACCGGCGACGGCATCGCCGGCCACCGTTGTTGGTCGAATGGCTCCAGTGCTTTCCTGCCGGTGCGCGCCTGTTGGATTTCGGCTGTGGAGGAAGCAAGGATGCGGGCGATCTCGACCGGCGCGGGTATCGTGTCGTGGGCTTGGATCGGACAAGTGCGTTGCTCTTAATGGGGCGCCGTCGATACCCATTACTACCGCTGATCCGCGCCGACCTCCGCGACCTTCCCTTTCAGACAATGTCGTTCGATGGAATCTGGGCCGCCGCCTCTTTGATGCATCTTCCAAAACCGGAGGCGCGCCGCATCCTGGCCGACATCTGTAAGCTTGTCCGTCCAGGTGGCCTGTTCGCTGCGACGTTGACCTATGGCGTGAAGAGCCGTCTTGTGACTGACGGATGGGTTCCAGGGCGCTATTTTGCCCGCTGGAAAAAGGACGAACTCGCTCGTGCGGTTCGCGGAGCAGGGTGGAAAATCATTTCGCTACGAGTGGTGACTAACCAGGAACGTAAGGGGCGGTGGATTAACCTGATCGCCAGACGAGGAGGGTAGTGGTCACAGGTCGTGGCGCTGAGCCTCCCTCCCTTTTGTCTTACTGCAGTGAGAAGACATAGGCAGCGCCGCTGTCCGGGGCGCTGTTATCCCCCTGATTGCCATTAACCCCGGTCGCGGCACTGGCTTCAAAAAATGCCCCTACGATCAGGGTGTCACCGGCGAGTGCGATGCTGCTGCCGAACAGGTCAAAGCTCCCGGTATTGGAGGCCTTCACATAGGCCTGCTGGTTCCAGTCGCTGCCCGTGCGCGTAAAGACATAGGCGGCGCCACTCTCCGGTGCGCTGTTGTCCGTCTGGTTGCCATTGGCGCTGGCTTCACCAAACGCCCCCACGGCCAAGGTGTTTCCGGTGAGTGCGATGCTGCTGCCGAACAGGTCAAATCCCCCGGGATTGGAGGCCTTCACATAGGCCTGCTGACTCCAGACCCCGTTCGTGAGGGTGAAGACATAGGTAGCGCCGCTCGCTGGGGCGCTGTTGTTCCCTTGATTGCCATTAATCCCGGTCGCGGCACTGGCTTCGAAAAGCGCCCCCACTGCCAGGGTGTCTTCCGCGAGCGCGACACTGTATCCGAACCAATCTAAGCCCTCAGTATTGGAGGCCTTCACATAGGCCTGCTGGGTCCAGGTGCTGCCCGTGCGGGTGAAGACATAGACCGCCCCGCTTTCCACGGCGCTGTTGTCCGTCTCGTCGCCATCCACCCCGGTTGCGGCACTGGCCTCGCCAGTCGCTCCCACGGCCAGAGTGTCGCCGGTGAGCGCGACGCTCTCCCCAAATCCGTCATTGGCTTCGGTATTGGAGGCCTTCACGTAGGCCTGCTGGCTCCAGTCGCTGCCCGTGCGGGTGAAGACATAGACCGCGCCACTCCCTGGGGCGCTGTTATCTGCTTCCGGGCCATTGACTCCAGTCGCGGCACTGGCCTCGAAAAATGCTCCCACGGCCAAGGTGTCGCCAGCGACTGCGATGCTGATACCGAATAGGTCACCGGCCCCGGTATTGGAAGCCTTCACATAGGCCTGCTGGCTCCAGACTCCGTTCGTACGGGTGAAGACATAGACCGCACCACTGTCCTGGGCGCTGTTGTCCGTTTGGTCGCCATCGGCACTGGCCTCGCCAGGCGCCCCCACGACCAGGGTCTCACCGGCGAGCGCGAGGCTCCACCCAAACACGTCATCGGCTTCAGTATTGGAGGCTTTCAGATAGGCCTGCTGGCTCCAGACTCCGTTCGTACGGGTGAAGATGTAGACCGCGCCGCTATTCACAGCGCTGTTGTCCCCTTGCGTGCCATTGATTCCAGTCGCGGCACTGGCCTCGCCAGGCGCCCCCACGACCAGGGTGTCGCCGGCGAGTGCAAGGCTGTACCCAAATCCGTCACCGGCCTCGGTATTGGAGGCCTTGAGATAGCCCTGCTGTACGAGCTGGGCCACAATCTGTCGCGCGGTCTGAGGAGAATCGTTTCCGCCCCCGCAGGCATTTATGGTGAGGCTCAGCGCGGCCAGCGTCAGCAGACACAAGACCTGACGCCAAGTCCCTCTGTTGGTAGGACTGTGAAACGGTATGGTCCCCTTCGCCGATGTGAGCGTCTCCATGGTCAGTTCCTTAATGTGAGGAATCGAGGTAGCACTGCAAGCAGGACGAACACTCCTTGGGGCTATCCAACGAAAAGATAACGTAGTGTAAATTTTGTAGACTGCCTCCCACAATCCCTCGTTAGGGGGGCAATGTTACAGGCAGATTTCCTGCGCGTAACATTTGATGGTACGGCTTGTCAGATCAAAATGGTCAGGGTGGGAAGTTGCAGTGCAGTGCCTCAGGGGGAAAGAAGAAGGGACAAATGCGTCGGCGTCAAGACGGCGGGTGACTGAACTTGAGGTTGCCGATAACGAGCCGGTGGGCTGGTGAAAATTGTGAATGGCACTCAGAGACGTGCCATTTGTCCTGGCGAGGGCCTTCCGGTTTCTTACGCCTGTCTTGGAGGGAGTGGCCGAGGCTGCCCTTACTGCGCGCATCGAACGATATAGATGCTCCCTCCAAGCTTGCTCGTTATCTCTCTAGGGGTGGGGGCTGATTGATCTTCCACTGCGCGCGTCCAACGAGGGGAGTCCGCGACCGCGCGTTGCGCGAGCACAGAAGATCATCAGCCTTCATCCCCTCCACATTGCTGCGAGCAGGAAGGGCACCCGGCTAAATCTTCATCGCCTCGGTTACATCATGCAGCGTCGCTTTGGCGACTTCGCCGGCCCTGTTGCTGCCCTCTGTCATGATGTCGTTCAGGTATGAGGAGTCTTTGCTCAGGCGCCCGCGCGCATCCCACACCGGTGTCAGGCGTTCGACAATTCGGTCGGCGACGGATTTTTTGCAATCGATGCAGCCGATGGTCGCGGTTCGACAATCCTTGTTGATCTGGTCCTGCGTCGCCTGCGGCGAATAGATTTTGTGAAAATCGTATACCGGACAGACGTCGGGATTGCCCGGATCGTTTCGGCGCACGCGCGCCGGATCGGTCACCATGGTTTTGAGCTTCTGGCGAACGACCGGTTCGGCATCCGAGAGATTGATGGTGTTGCCATAGCTTTTGCTCATTTTTCGGCCATCGGTGCCCATCACCTTGGGAAACTTCGTCAGATGTTCTTTGGGCTCAGGGAAGACCTGTGTCTTGTAGATGTCGTTGAATCGTCGGGCCAGTTCCCTGGTGAGTTCGAGATGGGGGAGCTGGTCTTTCCCCACCGGCACGAAATCGGGTTTGTACAACAAGATATCGGCGGCCTGCAGAACCGGGTAGCCGAGGAACCCGTAGGTGCTGAGGTCTTTCTCTTTAATTTCTTCCTGCTTTTCTTTGTACGTCGGATTGCGCTCCAGCCATGAAATGGGAGTCATCATCGAGAGCAATAGATGCAAGACCGCATGTTCAGGGATGCGGGACTGGATGAACACAGTGGACCGTTTAGGATCAATGCCGGCGGCGAGCCAATCGATGAGCAGTTCACGGGAGAACTCGCGGATACGGCTGGTGTCGGCGTAGTTGGTCGAGAGGGCATGCCAATCGGCAACGAAAAAATAGCATTCGTACTGGTCTTGAAGGGATTTCCAGTTTTCCAATGCGCCCAGATGGTTGCCGAGATGCATCAGTCCGCTTGGCTGCATGCCGCTGAGGACTCGTTTCCTGGGTATGGTCATGGTGTGTTATCTGCTCCAAGACCGATGGCGGTAGAGAGAATTGAATTCGTGAGACTGTGGGTCAAGGTGCCCGTGATGGTATGGATTACATGGATCTGCGGGTCCAATATGATCAGCCCCATCAGGATAAACATGCCGTAAGGTTCCACACGCCTGAGCGCCATTGCCGCAGTGTCTGGGAGGAGGCTCGTGAGTATTCTCCCGCCATCCAAGGGAGGGAGCGGCAGCAGATTGAACAGCATCAAGAGTACATTAATCAAGACGGAGTAGCGCAACATCACGGCGATCGGCCGGAGAAACATTTGGCGCCACGTGTCCGGGGGCAAACTCTCGCCCGATTTGGACCAGTAGTCACTGATCATGGAATCGATCGACAGGAGGAGCGCCAAGAGGAGCGCACTGCCGACGGCCAGCACGAGATTCATGGCCGGCCCTGCCGCCGCGACGAGCGCCATGTCTCGACGTGGTTGGTGCATAAGGCGCGGGTCGACCGGGACCGGCTTGGCCCAGCCAAGCAAGAATCCTCCCGGCATCAGCAGACACAGGAGCGGCAGGATGACGGTTCCGAACGGATCGATGTGTGCCAGCGGATTCATGGTAAGCCGGCCTTGGAGTTTGGCGGTTGGATCGCCGCACCGATTGGCGACCCAGCCATGGGCATATTCGTGCAATACCATGGCGAAGAGGAGCGGGAGCGCCATATAGGAAATCGTGTGGAGGATTTGCGGTAAGGAGTTCATGCGGGTTAGTTCACCTGTTGAAATCGGCCTTTTTTGATTTGTATGAGGAAGAGCGGACGATTCAATGTTCCGTCCGGTCCAAACGCTGCCGGTCCCGTAAGGGAAGAGAGATCCGGCTGTGTCAGCAGCTGGTCGTGGACGGATTCGCCGGAGGAGGCGCCTTGTCGAACCGCGTCGAGCACCAATTTCGCGGCATCGTAACCCTGGATCGCAAAGAGTGTCGGGTTGGTTTGGAAACGTTTTTTATACCGGGCCACAAAATCCTGCACCGTAGGCATGGGGCTGTCCACAAAGAAGCCGTCGACGAACACGGCTCCATCGATCGACGAATCGTCTGTGCGGGCGAAATCCTGCGAATTCCATCCATTTGTGCCGAGGAAGGGCACTTTCATGTCGTGGAAATTGAGCTGGGAGGTGATGATGCCGGCGTCGGCTGCGCGGCCTGGAATGAAGATCGCATCGAAACCCGGTGTGTAGAAAATTTTCTTGTCCAGCTTTGTCAATTTCCCGGTCAGTTTCGTTTGATCGAGCGGCACGGATAAGCCATATCGCTTGAGGTCCTCTGCCTTCATGCGTTTGAGTTGCGCGCTCACGTCGGCTTCGCCCTCTTTGTACGACTCAACGGCGATCACTTCCCCTTCATGTTGGCGCACTTCCTGGGCAAAGAGCCGGGCCAACTCGCGGCCATAGGTGGTGTCGGGGTGCAGGATGCAGAATCGGCGAAAGCCTTGCTCCTTGATGGCATAGGACGCGATTCGTTTGGCTTGCAGTTGATAGGTGAGCGCCGTACTGAACACATAGTTGCCGAGTCGTCTGACGTTGGGGAAGGTCGCCGCGGGCGTGATCAACGGGATGTGAGCCCGTTCGGCGAGTTCAGCCATGACCGGCAGATTTTTCGAGAGGAGGGGACCGATCACGGCGAGAGGGCGATCGTTATTCAGCAGCTCGGAAAAATCGTCTAAAAACGAGGCGTAGTCCGATTCCAAATCTTTGACGATAAGACCGACCGACGCGCTCCCTGTCCGGTCTCTATTGGCTTCAACCGCCAGCTGAATCCCGCTGAGAACTTCACCGGCAAAGGGGGCGAGTTTCCCTGAAAGCGGCAGAACCGCGGCGATGAAAAACTGGTTAGATTTGAGTTTAGCTTGGAGTGTGGTGAGGAGTTCCGAGGTTTTCTCTGATTGTGGGTGGGTCGGGAAATTCATGAGAAATTGCTGGATCTGCCGGATGGCCTGGTGTTCTTCTCCTCGGGCGACGTAGAGGTCGATGAGTCGGAGGGACGCGAGATCACCGGGAAAACTGCGAGGAAAGGTGTCTCGGATTTGATCGAGGGCTTTTTTGTCGGACGTTTGGCTGGCTAGATCGCGAATGCGGGTTCGCACGTCTTCCGCTTGGTCGTCGGTTCCCAAGGCCACTTCATCGAGCCACGCCTGTATGGCGCGGGTCGCGTCCTTTTTTTGCGCGTAGAAATCGCCGCTCAGCCGCAGGGCTTCTCGTTTCGTGCTGTCATCTTTGGAAAGATTGCGCAGGCCCGTCAATATCGGCAAGGCCAGATCGAGGTTCCCCATCGCTGCGTGGACTCGGGCCTGCATCAACTTGCCTCGCTCTGTCACCTCTGAGTCGGGGAACTCAGTCTGCAGTTGCTGCAAGTATTTTAAGGCGTCCATATATTGCTTTGCGTTGTGCAGGGCTGCTCCGAGAAGTAGATAGGTGTCGTCGAGCAGCTCGGGCTTCGGGGAGGTGGCCAGAAAGCGGCGGAGCGTGGTGATGGCTTCTTCCGCCTGGCCTGCGTCGATCAAGCGCTTCGCCTGCTTCAGCGTGGGATGACTCGCAGGGCTGGCGGATCCTGTTTCTGCATAGACGGGCGAATTGAACTCGAACGCAGTGATTGGCCCAAGGATGCTCCAGACAAGGATAAAGGACAGGCACCAGCGTGCAGAAAGGATGTGCGTGCGATGTGAGAACAAAGATATCAACAGGCGGGCCATGAGCTCCTAGCAGGCTGTGGGAAACCTCGGTTTATATAAAAACACCGTTGGGATCTCACCAATGGCGCTGATGACAAAATAGCCGTAGGATGCTCAAACTGGTTTGTTTTGTTTATCTGGTTGATTTGGTTTAGTTGGTTGGTTTCATTCAACCAAACAAACGAAACAGACCAAACAAACCCAATAACGGCCTTCTCACGCTGGCGGACTTTTTCAGCATCCTGCGGGAGGTCTGAGGGCTTTGTCATTCGCATGTGACTACTATCGGAAATCCTGTCGGGGTGTCAAGGTAAACCCCGATAGCCTTCGTTGTGTTCATCCGAGCGTTTGGCTATCATCGCACAGATGATGCTGGATCCGCTGGCTGAGCGATATTTGAGCCATCTCCGAGTGGAGGGTGGTCTTTCCGTCAATACGGTTGAAGCCTACCGCCGCGACTTGAGTAAATTCCACTCCTACTTGCATCGAACCGGTGTTGCGCCGATCGGGGCTTTATCGCAGAAGACGTTGACGGGATTTCTCCGCTCCTTGCACGAGGCGCGGCTGTCTCGCGCCTCTTCTCTACGCTGCCTCTCGGCTATTCGCGGATGGCTCCGTTTTTTGACGCGGGAACGGATGATCGAGGTGAATCCAACCGTCGGTCTGGCGCCGATATCGCGCGGCGTTCGACTGCCGAAAACATTGTCGCAGCATGACGTCACATCATTGCTGGATCTGGCGCCAGTCTCAACCCCCGAAGATTTGCGTGATCGAGCAATGGTGGAGTTGCTCTATGCGACAGGGCTTCGCGTATCGGAATTGGTGATGGCCGAAATTGCGCAGGCCAATCTTGATGTCGGGTACCTCCGGGTCACGGGTAAGGGCGCGAAGCAGCGGCTTGTGCCAATGGGCGAGGGGGCCAGGCAGTTGCTGCAGCAGTATGTGGAAGAGGCGCGGCCACGGCTTCTCAAAAAGCGGGCTTCACGGTATCTGTTCGTATCGAGGCGGGGCGGGCCGTTGACGCGGCAAGCCTTTTGGAAGTTGCTGCAACGCCGTGCACGGCGAGCAGGAATGACACGGGTCATTTCGCCTCACATGCTCCGGCATTCGTTTGCGACGCATCTGCTCGAAGGCGGCGCGGATCTTCGATCTGTTCAGGTTATGCTCGGACATGCGAATATCGCGACGACGCAGATCTATACGCATATTGAACGGGGACGGCTCAAGCGGGTGCATGATAAATATTTTCCCCGAGTGGGCTTGCGCGGGGGCAAAAAAACATAACCCATGAGGACGCGCGACTCACTTTGAGCAAAATGTGCAGGGGCCAAATGCGGCAAGAAGCGCGCGAGATTCGATTGACATGGGCAGGTGGAGTTGGTAGCATCCACCCACGTTGCTAAGGAAATCGGGCGGATAGCTCAGTTGGGAGAGCGCTGCCCTTACAAGGCAGAGGTCACAGGTTCGATCCCTGTTCCGCCTACCAGGACCAAAGCTGGTTCACTGGGAGCAGAACGGACAGTTGAACGAAAATGATGAAATTGTAGACGGGACCAACCGCTAGATATAGTCTTGTCATTCACATCTTCCGCTATAAATTGTGTTCGAGGGGCCGTCGTTCAGCTGGTTAGGACGCCAGATTGTCAATCTGGAGGTCGCGGGTTCAAATCCCGTCGGCCCCGCCAATTTCCTCTGAGTTTGCTAAACTCTGTAAGCAGAACTGTGATTGCTCCCTAGCAGGGTGCAGGAAATTATTGTGGTACAGTGGAAATTCAACAGTTTGCGATTCTAGGACAAGAGGAGAACCGCGCGCCGGCTGCTTCGTAAGGCTGCGCTAATGAGTGCGCAATCTCTGATGTAGGTTGAGGTCAAGGCTGAGAAAAGGATCGGACTCTTTTTTTCTCAGCCTTGACCTCAGCCTTAATCCTCGGAAAGCCCCCGGGGACTTTTTCAGCATTCTTCTAGAACCGGGAAAGGTCGTCGCCGTATGTTTCAAACAGGTCTAACCGGAGTGCTGGGCTCACTCGGCTCAGTTTCCAAGATCGTGCTCTTGCTCCTGTTGATATTCTCAGTCATCTCGTGGGCCATTATTTTCTCCAAATGGCGAGTATTTCGGGTGGCAGATCAGGAGGACAAGCGGTTCCTGGCTATTCTCGTGAAAGCACGGGATCTCGGTGAGCTGTATCGGCAAGCTGGACGAATTGAAGGAAGCCCCAGCGCATGTGTATTCGAAGGGGTCATGGAACGTGTGGGGGCTGGGTCAGCCGAGGGGAGGGGTAGTAACGGATCGGGACCGGTTGATCGGCATGTGGTGGAGCGGACGGCCTCCCATCTTGCGCAAAGCCAACTCTCACGCCTTGAGAGCTATCTTCCCTTCCTTGCCACAACGGGGAATATTACTCCGTTTATCGGACTGCTTGGGACCGTGATGGGAATCATCGATGCATTTCGTGAGATCGGCACCCAGGGGACTGCCAGTATTTCTGCTGTCGCTCCCGGCGTTGCGGAGGCCCTCATCGCGACGGCAGCAGGTCTGTTCACCGCTATCCCAGCGGTCATTGCCTATAATTACTTCCTTACTCGGATTCGAAACACTGCATTCCGATTGGATTCAGTCACTATTGAAATCTTGGCCTCCCTCTCGACCGCCACCGTATCGAAGACGAAACCAGTTCCGGTCGGAGTTCAAGGATGAGCCTTGAACTCCGTCATCGCCGGTTTTTAGCGGAAATCAACGTTATCCCTCTCGTCGATGTGGTCCTCGTCCTCTTGATAATTTTTATGGTTACCGCCCCGATGCTGTATCGGGGGATGGACATCAAGTTACCGACTTCTGCCACGAATTCGATTAAGCCGGAAATGCGCACGGTACTCACAATTGAAAAGGATCAGCGTCTGTATCTCGACAAGGATCCGATCGGGGTGGCTCAGTTGGAACAGAAATTGAAATTCTTGAAACGGGATAATCCCGATGTGTCGCTGTATCTCAGGGCCGATCGCGACGTGCCTTACGGCGTGGTGGTGCAAGTCATGGATGGCGTCAAAAAAGCCGGGATTGAAAAGATCGGGATGGTCACGGAACCGATCGGTCCAGAACGCGTGGGGGCGTTGGATCCTCCTCGTCTCCCGCCGCGGAAAAGTTGATGCAACGTGCGTGAGGGGGCGGGATTGTTATGGTATCCCAGGCGTCGGTCCTGTCAGATGCGTGGTTCAATCGGGACGATCGATCGAGGCTGTCCGCTCGGCTCAAACGCACGGTGGTGCTGTCGCTCGTCCTTCATATAGTCGTCTTGCTCGTGGCGGTCGGGCTTCGGCTTCCGCAAAAAGGTGAACGGCCTTTGACGTCTGTGGAAGTGTCGCTGGTCAGTCTCTCGACGCCTGTGAAGCAAACAGAACCGGCAAAGCCGGCACCGGCGCCGGTAGTCAATTCAGCGGCCCCCGGTCCAGCCCCTTCTGCCGCGCCTCCAATAGGCGAGAAGAGAAGGGATATATTGCAGGATCTTCAGCTTCCACCGGATGCGCCGAAGTTTGGAGAACTGAGCCCTGCAAAAAAAATGGCAGCTCAGCCCCAACAGGCGGCGAAGATGCTCAATATCCCATCTGTCCCAGATGTGGGGCAAGACCCGGTTGCAAAGATTCCGCAGCGGTCGACGGTAAGTGAGGATCTGAATCGTGAGCTAGAAGAAGAGCTGAAAAAGATCAAACAGGTTCGGCCTGCGGCCAAACTGGATATCCCGAAAGAGGTGAAGCCGGGCGAGATGTCGGTTAAGCCGGTGCCTCAGCAAGAGGCGAAAACCCCGGTGGTCAAGACCCCTGAAACGACCTTAAGAATTTCCGGTACGGCTGGGTCGAATCCTTACTGGGCTCGCGTGCAGTCCATTATCAGCAGCCAGTGGGAGCCGCCTCCGGTCGATATGACGGGGCAAAGCTATACGATGATCGTCAAGTTTCGGCTTCAACGGGATGGAATCATCAAAGACGTGGTCGTGCAACAGTCGTCAGGGAATGCCTATTTTGATATGGCGGGTCAGCGCGCTGTGCTGCGGCCGCGAGTGCTGCCCGTGTTTCCAGCAGATATGGCAGACAGTTATAAAGATGTAGAAATGGTATTTCGAGTCGGAGAGTCGGCCGGATGACACAGATGAGATTGATCAGTGCCTGGCTCGGAGGAGCCCTGCTGTTGGCGGGAGCTGTCGGTATTCTGGAATCCGGGGCTGCGGATGTATTTCTCGAAGCTACCCGCCCCGACTTCCAAAAGATTTCCCTGGGTGTTGCGGAGATAGCAAACACGGGAGGCTCCGATTGGTTGGCGGGGAGGATCGAAGAAGTCCTCAAACATGATGTGAGACGGTCCCTGGTCTTTGATTTGGTGGATTTGCCCGGTCTCGGTATTCAAATGGCAGATGTTCGCAATGGGAAGGGGGCTGGCTCTAAGGCTGTATTTAAACAGGCGGCTGAGAAGGGTGTCTCAGTCTTGGTCTGGGGAACCGCAACCTGGAAAGCGGTGGGTGATCAATCCGATGTGAATATGGAAGGCTTCGTCTATGACAGCGGAAGCGATGAAGTCGTAGGGGGAAAGCGCTACGCGGGATCGCCCTCGGTTGTGCGGCAAATGGCGCACCGCTTTGCCGACGAACTGGTGTTTCGTTACACGGGCGAGCCAGGCATTGCGCGAACGAAGATCGCCTATGTGGCTCAACAGGGAACTGCCCGCGAATTGTTCGTGATGGATTATGATGGCTACGATACGCGCCAACTCACTGCCGATGGGTTTCTGAACCTCATGCCGCAATGGTCTCCGGATCGACGATTCCTGATCTTCACCGCCTATCGCAATCGCAATGCACAGGATATCGACATGATTGAGTTGGCGACGGGCAAGCGATGGACGGTGATTTCTTTTGGAGGGCTGAATATCACTCCGGCACTGTCTCCTGATGGAAACTTCCTGGCGTTTGCCTCCAGTTACGAAGGCAATTCTGAACTCTATCGGTTGGATACCAGGACGAAAGCCATCCAACGCTTGACGGTGAATCCGTCCGGTGACTTGTCTCCTTCCTGGTCTCCGAACGGGAGAGAGCTGGTATTTGTGTCGGATCGGGGTGGCGGACCGCAACTGTTCTTGATGAGTTCAGACGGATCGAACGTGCGCCGCCTGACATTTGAAGGAGATTACAACGCGGCGCCAGTGTGGTCGCCGCGCGGGAACTGGATTGCCTATGTATGCCGGACACATAGAGAGTACAAGCTGTGTATCATCTCGCCGGACGGACAGAAGCGAATGCAGTTGACAACGGGCCCAGGTGTCGACGATTCGCCCTCCTGGTCGCCGGATGGCCGGCATCTGGCGTTCAGTTCGACAGCCGATGGAAAGAGCCACATTTATATGATCGATGTCGATGGGAAGGGCAGAGAACGGCTTACCTTCCAGGGGACGCACAACAGTGCGCCTTCCTGGTCTCCAGCATCGTGACGATGACATGTTGACCGTACCGGATTATGAAGGCAAGTAAATGATCAAGATGGCTAACCTAGGGAAAGGAGAAAGATGTATGAATAAGACGCTCTGGACATGTGGCTCGGTGCTGGTGATGGGCATAGCATTGATTAGTATGCCTGGCTGCTCAAAAAAATCCGTACAATCCGGCGGAGACTCCCAGTCCACTCAAGGGATGGCGAAGGGAGGAGCAGATGGTTCCAAGTCCGGTGTCGGCAGCTTCCCGGACACCGGCGTTCAGTCTGGTGGTGGCGGGCTTCGGGGCCTCGACAAGAACCCTTCGGAAGAGCGTTTGGGCAGTGGTACGATGCTGGCCAAGGAGGACCCATCTGGCAGTGCCGGGCGACAAATGGACGAGATCAGCAGGGCCGAGCAGGCCGCTTCAGCTGCAGCAGGTTTGCGAGATGTGTTTTTTGGCTACGATAGCTGGGTGATTTCCGAGGAAGGGCGTCAATCGTTAAGTCACGATGCGGAGTGGATGAAGTCCAATCCGAATGCGCTGGTCAAGGTCGAAGGGCATTGTGATGAGCGCGGAACCGTCGCTTACAACTTTGTACTCGGGGAAAAACGGGCGAAAGCCGCCCGGAACTATCTGGTCGAACTCGGTGTTGCTGCCAATCGCCTGTCCGTGGTGTCGTATGGGAAAGAGCGGCCGTCCTGCAATGAGCATGCGGAGTCGTGCTATCAGCAGAATAGGCGAGGACGCATTTTGATAAAGTCCGGAAAGTAGGCGGCGTATTTCTATCACGCCGGGTGCGATTTTGCAGTCCGTAAAGAGAGAGCCGGGGATTCCTTTGTTGCCCTTCACCAAAGACCATGTAGCTTGCGGTGGGGAGCTGCATCATACGTAGGTGCAAAAATGTGGAACGGTTCGAATACAAATGGAACTTGGGCGACGATCTGTGTAGCCTATGTTTTGTTGTCGACAGGCTGTGTTGCCCAACAGTCTGATCTCAAACAGACAGAAAAGAATCTTCAGCAGCGGATCAAGCAGTCGAGCGACGAGTCGGCGCAGACTCGCGCGCGCCAGAGTCAGGAGATTTCAGTGCTTCGGGAACAGGAGTTGCCCCAGCTGCGCGGCGAGTTGGAGCGGGCGTTGCATCAAGCTCAGGAGCTTCAGTCCAAGCAGGAAGATTTCAAGCAGCGCTCTCTCCAGCTTGAGCAACAAACCAAACGGCTCGAACAGTTGGCCGGCAAGCTGGAGGTGGATGGCACAACTCGTTACAATCAGGTACGCGAAAGCCTCAATGCGCAAGATGTCAAAAATAAGCAAGATCGCGATCAGCTCCGTATTGATGTGAACGCTCGTCTTGACGACGTGAGCCGGCAGATGGAAACGATCCGAAAGGAGATCATCGAGGTCGTGCATAAGACGAACAGCGGACTTGCTAAAAGCCTCGATACACGTCTGGATGAGCAGCATAAGGCGCTGGCGGATAACCAGGCGCGGGCCGAACAGTTGTCGGCAAAATTCGCACAATTCAGTCAGTCCCTCACGGCATTCAGAGAGTCACTAACCGGATTGAGCGAAAAGGTGAGTCAGGGGGAGCAGGAGAGCAAAGCAGTGACAAGTCACTTGGGCGAAGTCAGTACGAGTGTCACCTCTATTGCGCAGAAGCTCGCTGCCCGCCTCAATGAGCAGGACCATCGTCTGGATGCTCTCTCCAAAGCCGTTGATCGAGTCGCGCAGGATGCTCATCTACGAGGGGGAAACAAGGGAGCGACACGTCAGTCAACCACGAAGCCGGCCCAGCGATCGACAGTGGCGCCTGTGTCTGAGACCGAAAGGGCTGAGAGGTGAAGGCCTTAACTGTGATGCACAAGAACATGGGCTCAAGGGGGTTGGCCATTCTCATGGCTGGGGCGATGGTATGGCTCTCCGGATGTGCCAACCACGCGGATTTTGTGGAAGTGCGTGATCACTTGGCGACGGTCGCGAAGTCTCAGGATCAAGATCAAAAGCGGCTGGATGCGTTGCAACGGCGCTTGGAGTCGCTGGAGCGGATGAAGGATACTGAATCTGCCAGACAGAAAATCGATCCAAGGCTCGATGAACTATCTGCGCGGATCCAAAGGCTAGAGAACCGGTTGGCTAAATCAGACGAAGCAATGGGTGTTCCGGTTCTGCCTAAGATAGAGCCATCTCAAGTCGATCCCACTCGTCCCTCAAAACCACAGAAGTCTGCTTCCCCCTCAGATGCGTCGCCGGCAATGCCAGGTGTTCCCATGATTACCCCGACGTCGGCGTTCAATCTGGCGTACAATGACTACCTCAATGGAAAATACGATCTTGCCGTGGCGGGTTTTCAGCGATTTGTGAAGGACTTTCCCGGGACGTCGCTGACGCCGAATGCCTACTACTGGTTAGGCGAGTCTTCTTACCAGCAGAAAGATTATGTGCGCGCGATACAATCATTCGAGTATCTTTCGACGGAGTATCCGGGAAACGAGAAGGTGCCGGCGGCGCTTTTTAAATCGGGGCTCGCGGCGGGAGAAACCGGAGATCTCGCCAAATCGAAGAAGAACCTCAAACGGGTCATCGAAGAATTCCCAACGTCGGACGAAGCGAAGTTGGCTAAGAATAAGCTGGCTGAAATTCGATGATCGCACGGCCATCGAGACGGCTCGTGGTGGCTCCATTGTTTTTGACATTCCCTGGAGTCTAGTTTCATGCCCGCCGCCAGTTGCTCCGCCAAGATCCATGTCCTTCCGGATGACGTAGTCAGCCGCATCGCAGCCGGCGAGGTCATTGAGCGTCCTGCCGCCGTCGTCAAAGAGTTGCTGGAAAACAGTCTCGATGCGGGGGGCTTGCATATCACGGTCGATGTGAAGGACGGTGGGCTGGCCCTCATTCGAGTCACGGACGATGGCGAGGGAATCAGCCGAGCCGACCTTCCTCGTGCTTTTGAGCGGCATGCAACCAGTAAGCTCAGGTCCGACCGGGATCTGGCCTCGGTGACGACGATGGGTTTTCGCGGCGAGGCGTTACCGAGCATCGCGTCTGTCTCCCATGTGCTGGTGGCGACTGCGGCCCGGCAGGATGGGGTGGGATCACAGCTCGCCTTAGTCGCAGGAGCGGGTGGCCCTATCGTGGATGCGCCACCCGTGCCAGGCACCAGGATCGAAGTCTCCAACCTCTTTTTCAATCAACCGGCCAGAAAGAAATTTCTCAAGTCGACCACGACCGAATTCTCCCATATCAGCCATGTCGTGCAACTTGCAGGTCTCGCCTGGCCATCAGTGCATTTTCGCCTGACCCATAACGGACAGGAGATTCTCAACTATCCCGCCGTGACAGCGGATCGCGATCGAATCCTCCAAGTATTTCGCCAGGCGTTTCTCGATCGGACCATTGAGGTCCGAGGCAGGATGGGAGGATTGTCGATCCGTGGCGTGATGGTCGATCCTGTCCATGCGCGATCCTCGAAAATGCCGCAGGAATTGTTTGTGAACCGGCGCCCTATCCGCAATGCGACCGTGTTTCATGCGGTCATGGAAGGGTATGGATCGTTTCTTCCAAAAGGGTCTCACCCGACGTTCGTGCTCTTTCTTGACATCGAACCGGACCGGCTCGATGTCAACGTACATCCCACGAAAAAGGAAGTGCGGTTCGCGGAAACGGAATCGCTTCATCAGTTGGTGCGGCAGTCGGTCCGTCATGCACTCGGCGGTTCCGAGCGGAAGGTCGTGCTGGGTCTCTCGCAGGCGGCGCCGGAGTTTGTTCCTACGGACGAGCGGCAGACTTCATCACGCCCGGATTCTCACCCGGACGCCTCCCTCTCAGCTCGCAGGCAGGACTCTTTGGCCAATGGCAGCGACAGGGTGTCGCTGTCCGGCAACGTTGAGGGAGCTCAGTTGGCCTTTGCCCACGAGGCAGCTTCGGTATATCGACAGGCAGAGAAACCCGAGATCGTGCCGCTCGGCCAAATCCTCCGGACCTATCTTGTGGCGCAGGTGGGTGAAGAGCTGCAAGTGGTCGATCAACATACGGCGCACGAACGCGTTCTCTTCCAACGGCTTTGGCGAGGGTGGCAGGGCCGGGAGATTCCCTCGCAGCCGCTGTTGATTCCTGAGCCGATCGAGCTGTCCGCGGCGCAGTGCATGCTATTGCTCAAACGCTGTGATGATTTGGAGAAACTCGGCCTCCTGATTGAACCATTTGGCGCCACAGCCATCGCGATTCGCGGGGTGCCGGTCGGCCTCGGCAAGGTGGATGCGGCTGGCTTGGTACAGGATCTACTCGACGATTTAACAGAGTGGGACAGCGCATCGTCTCTGGAACTGCGGGTTCAACCTGTATTGGCTTCGCTCGCTTGTCATGGAGCAGTGCGGGCCGGACGTGCCTTGGCCCTTCCTGAAATTCAACAGCTGATTTATGACTGGGTTCAAGAAGGGTTGATTATGACCTGCCCGCATGGGCGCCGCACGGCGTTTCGTCTCTCAACAGATGAGCTTGCCAAGCTGTTCGGTCGGGTTGGATGGACGTGATGGCCATTCCAGCGAGTGCGACGCGGCGTCTTTCCGAGACGCAGGTCTTGGCCAAGCCTGTGGTCGTGATAGTGGGACCGACCGCGGTAGGGAAGAGCCGCATCGCGGTCGAGGTTGCCAAGGCTTTCGAGACCGAGGTGCTCACGGCGGACTCACGGCAAGTCTATCGTGGTATGGATGTTGGAACGGATAAGCCGGCCTCAGAGGAGCGCCAGGCGGTTCCCCATCGGCTGATCGATCTTGTCGATCCTGACGAATCGTTTAATGCAGGATTGTATCGCCGCCAGGCGATCGATGAGATCGAGCGTCTCTATCGGGACTGCCGCCTTCCCCTGGTCGTGGGTGGTACAGGGCTTTACGTGCGGACCCTCCTCAAGGGCTTGTGCGATGCGCCACAGGCCGATCCGATTATGCGGAAGACATTGCGGCAGGAGGCGGAGGACCAAGGGTATGATCGTCTCTACGCGAGGCTTGTGGATGTCGACCCTGTGATTGCGGCGCGGTTGCACCCACGCGACGAATCAAAAGTGATCCGCGCGTTGGAGGTGTACCAGTTATCCGGTCGTCGGATGTCGGAGTTTCAACAGGAGCATGGATTTGCTGAACGGCCCTTTGCAACCTTGATGATCGGATTGAACCGAGACCGCGATATGCTGTACCGGCGTATCGAAGGGCGGATTGATTGGCAGCTGGCTCATGGGTTGATAGAAGAGACGAAGCAACTCCTGGCTCAGGGATATCGGCGCGACAGCGCGGCGATGAAAGGGTTGGGTTATCGGCAGGTGGCTGAGCACTTGGCCGGCGAGTATGACGCGGCTGAAATGGTTCGGCGGTTCAAGCGGGACACGAGACATTTTTCCAAACGGCAAATGACCTGGTTTCGAAAGGAGCCGGGGATTCAGTGGCTGATGATCGAGGAGTCGGAACCTGTACCGCATACGACTACACGGGTGATTGAACAGATAGATCGATTTCTCAACATACTTACTTGAGGATGAGGGATGACACGACAGGGGCAGGCAGTGCGCGCAGACATCGGGATTATCGGCGGCAGTGGGTTATACGACATCGAGGGCCTTCGGAAGGTCAAGGAACTTTCGGTCAAGACCCCCTTTGGATCTCCTTCCGACACAGTGGTACTGGGTGAGTTGGAAGGGGTTCGTATTGCCTTTCTCTCGCGGCATGGGCGTGGACATCGGATCAATCCTTCCGAAATCAACTATCGCGCGAATATATACGCCCTCAAGTCGATCGGGGTGAGCCGGGTGATTTCTGTGAGTGCAGTCGGCAGTATGAAGGAGTCGATCAAGCCCGGTGACGTGGTGTTGCCGGATCAGTTTATCGATCTCACCAAACGGCGGGTGTCGACCTTCTTTGAGGGAGGGATTGTCGCCCATGTGGCGTTCGGCGACCCGGTCTGCCCCTCGCTCGGTGCGGTATTGTCGGGTGCGGCTCGCACGGTCGGCGCCACTGTCCATCAGGGCGGCGTCTATCTCTGCATCGAAGGTCCGCAGTTTTCGACCAAAGGGGAATCTCGGTTATATCGCCAGTGGGGTGTGAGTGTGATCGGGATGACGAATCTTCCCGAGGCCAAGCTCGCACGTGAGGCAGAACTCTGTTATGCCACGGTGGCCTTAGCAACCGACTACGACTGTTGGCATGAGACAGAACAGGCCGTCACCGTCGAGTCGATCTTGACCACTCTACGCCAGAATGTCACGCTCGCCAAACAGCTGCTACGGATGGCGATTGGTGCGGTGGCCGACGCCAAGGCCTGTTCCTGTCAGCGTGCGTTGCAGGATGCCATTATTACGGCGCCGGATCGAATGCCTGCCTTGACCAGACGGAAGCTGGCCTTGTTGATGGACCGGGTTGTTCCGGCGAAGAAGAAAGGGGTTCGGTGAGCTATGGGGAAGTTGCTTGTCGTCGGATCGGTTGCGCTCGATACGGTGAAAACGCCTTTCGGGGAGGTCAGCGAGGTCCTTGGAGGTTCGGCCACATTTTTTTCAACTGCGGCCAGCTATTTTACCAGCGTGGATCTCATTGCAGTCGTGGGGGAAGATTTTCCTCCGCAACACCTGGATTTTCTCAAGAGCCGTGGCATCGATGTCACCGGGTTGGAGCGGAGGCCCGGGGCGACCTTTCGCTGGAAAGGGGAATACACCCACCAGTTGAACGAAGCGCGCACACTCGATACGAAACTCAACGTATTCGAAACGTTTCGGCCACGGATTCCCGATGCCTATCGATCCCCGGATCTCTTGTTCTTGGGTAATATCGATCCGGAGCTTCAGTTGGATGTGCTGCAGAAGCTTTCGCGTCCGCCGCTGGTCGCGTGCGATACGATGAACTTTTGGATCAATGGCAAACGGGACGCGTTGTGGCGGGTCTTGGAGCAGGTCGATATTCTGATCATTAACGATGGAGAAGCCCGTGCGCTCGGTGAAGATTCGAATCTGGTGAAGGTTGCGAAAAAAGTACTCGCGCGCGGCCCCAAGCATCTCATCATCAAACGTGGGGAGTATGGGGTCTTGATGTTCAACGAGAAGCAGGTGTTCGGGGCTCCGGCCTTTCCGCTTGAAGATGTGCGCGATCCAACCGGTGCGGGGGATACCTTCGCCGGCGGCTTCCTGGGCCATCTGACGGCCACCGGCGATCGTTCGCTGGAGGCGTTCAAGCAAGCGATTATCTTCGGGAGCGTGATGGCGTCATTTACCGTAGAAGCCTTTAGTCTTGACCGTTTGCGAATCCTGGATTACAAAGAAGTTCAGGAACGGTTTCGAGCCTTTAAGCGGTTGACCCATTTTGAGGACATTTCATGATGCCGATTCGCTGTGCCGGTTCAATTATTCGACCATTGGCCTGTCCGTTGCTGGTGTCGGCCCTGTTGATCGGATGGTTGTCCGGCTGTGCCACATCGGAAGGTTCGGCTCAAAAATCCAAAGGCTATTATCAGGAAGGCATCGCGAGCCTGGAGTACGATCAGCAGAAGGCCTTTGTGTCGTTCCAGAAGGCAGTGAAGCTCGATCCCAACAATAAAGAAGCACGATACGGGCTCGGCCACATTCTGGCGCTGCAGGGTAAATTAGTTCATGCTGAGGAGGAATTCACGGCAGCGACAAAATTGGATGACAGTTACTCGGAAGCCTACACCTATCTGGGCCAGGTTTTAGAGAAACAGGAGCGGTGGACCGAAGCGATCGCCGCATTCCGTCAGGCGCTGACCAATCCCTTATACGCAACGCCGGACCTGGCTCGATTCCATCTCGGTCGGATCCTGGCTCACGAGGGTAATTTTCAGGGTGCCATGGAAGCGTTTGAGGATGCCTTAGTGGTCAATCCGCCCAATGTTCCTCCGGCTCTATTACACTTAGAGTTGGGGCGGGCGTATTACAAGCTGGGGTTCGAACGACGCTCAAAGGAAACGCTGACGAAGGTGACGACACTCGATAAGGGCGGTGAGTATGCCGCAGCTGCGAAGGAATTGCTGACACGGCTCAAGCCGTAGAGAGACACCCATGGAATCAATCGGTGAATTTTTCAAGCAGGTGCGCGAGACCAAGGGGCTCACCATCGACGAAGTCGCCTCGAAGACGCGGATTCGAACCGATTTTGTGAAGGCGCTGGAAGATGGGAACTTCGCCAAGCTGCCCGATCAGGTGTTTGCGCGAGGCTTTGTCCGGTCCTATGCTCGGTCACTTGGGCTCGATGAAGAGGATGCGATCCACCGATTCGCTCAGTCAGCCGGCTCCTATTACGACAAGCAAGTTGAGCGGGAGCGTTTAAAAATCAGGCAGGCGGAAGAAGAGCGAAAGCGTCAAGCTAACCGAAAGGCCGTCGCGATTGCGATCGGCATTGCGATTCTTGCACTCATCTTTCTCCTAAGCCGGGAACAGTCGTCGCTCTTGGTCCATCGTTCGAGCTCGGACCTTCCATCTTCAGGATCGAAACGGACCACTGCACCGGCTCCAGAATCTCAGGACGCGCCGCTGAGCCATCAAACCGAAACGGTTCCTCAAGACCAGCCTGCTCCCAATACCAAACCGAGCGAGGCCCCTGTCGTATCAGCCAAGGTGAGCGTGGGAGATAACGTTGAGCCAGTGACCAGCCCAGTATCCACAGCTTCGGCTGTGCCGAAGCCGGTGGCTCCAGCTCCTTCGTCGCTGGCGACCGACGGACCGCTGGGAGGGATTTCACTCGAAGGGTCTGGAACAACAGAGGGACAGTTGGCACTGGACCTTGAGGCGATAGAGCTGAGTTGGGTCGTCATTCAGATCGATGGGGGCAGCCCCCAAGAAGCCTTGCTGCGGCCAGGAGAAAAGGCTACATGGAAAGGTCAGGACCAGTTTATCCTGACGCTCGGTAACGCGGGGGGGGTCAAGGCCGAACTCAATGGCAAACCTCAAAAGCCCTTCGGCCCGAGTGGCAAAGTTGCGCGCGACATCGTCATTAAACGTTAACAGGCTGCGGAACAACCATTTCACACAGCAGAACTTTTATGGCCTCGCATCTGGGATAACCCAGGTCTGTCTGGTCTATTCGGTATGTCTCGTCTGTTTAGTCGAACGAAACTAACCAGATGAACCAGACAGACCTGGGTGATATCGAGGAATGGGGCGCTGCGGCAGGAGTTGAGGCACAATGGCGCCACCCTTTTGAAGCTTCCTAGATATCCGTTGATCATACATACCCTAACTAGCGGAAATATCGTATCTCACCGTGAGGGGATTCTGGCATGAGCCTTGATATGTATTTGGTTAGGGCTGAACGAAATCCGTCGGAGCGGAAGTGAGCATGAGTCGGAAACGGGATCGTGAAGCGAAAGAGTTACGGAGTAGGGAAACCTTCCGATAGCACGTTGGATTGCTTGACATGAGTGGAAGGCCATTGTTATATTCGCCCGCGTTTTGTCGCTTCGATATGGATCATATAAGCCAGCGGCCCAATGCCGAGTTCACGTGCGGTGGTTAAACACAAAGGAGGAAGTCTGATGGGGCATTTTGCTAAGTTTCTGGGAATCAGTGCCGCGCTATTGATGCTGTCGGCCTCAGTGGTCGGAGCCGAGGAAAAGGATCCGCTCAAGTCCCGCGTTCCAGCTGATCAGATGGCTGACGCAAAGGCCATGAAGAATCCGGTTGCTGCAACCCCTGAGAACATTGCCAAAGGAAAGGCACTGTATGAGGGTAAGGGGACTTGCTTCAATTGCCATGGTAAGAACGGGGATGGCCAGGGCGAGGCCGGGAAGGTTCTGAACCCGAGCCCCCGCGATTTCACAAATTGCAAATTCCATAAGAAGCGGAAAGATGGTGAGCTCTTCTGGGTGATCAAGAACGGGAGTGTCGGCACAGGCATGATCTCCTTGACCCCAGCGATTATCACTGAAGAGGAAGCCTGGACGATCATCAACTACGAGCGGACCTTCTGCAAAGCCGAGTAGTTTCGTCGCATCTGTAGGTTCAAGAGGGTGGAGGATCGAATCCTCCACCCTCTTTTTTTATCCGGTTGATGTGGTCCATCTGGTTAGTCTGGTTCAACCAAATAAACAAGACAAACCAAATAACAGTTTGTTTCCGCTGGCGGGCTTTTTCAGCAGCCTGCTAATGGGCTTCGGTGCCCTGGATCGCAGCAACCTTGGTCAATATCAAGGCAGCCGAGGGATCGATTGGGCTGATCGCTGGCACAGCAAACGGGCGTTGCTCCTGGTTCATGTAGGTCTTGGAAGCCCAGCGCACTTTCTGGCTGAGATAGGCTACGGTTTCGCCGAGTGTCACGTCGCCGTCCCGATTGGTGTCGGCTTCACCGCGCAGCGCCCGCAGCAGATAGTAGGTGAACAGGCCATGCCGATGCTGGTCGTCCTCCAACCCTTGCCCGATGCCGCTGAGCCCGATGACATGGAGGGTTGAGCCTCCTGTGGGATTCCATTGGGGAAGGATGGTCTTGGTTTTGTTATCTGGCCCCATACGCGACACTACGCCATCGAACAAAAACACCGTCTGTTTTGCTTTCAAGCGGGCCAGCGCTGTCTCCAAATTTTTGAGCGGATACGACCGCGAGGCAGTCGTGGCAGTCCCATCGTATGGGACCAGGAATGTCTCTCCCGTCGAAGAGACCGAAGCAAGACCGGCAAAGTAGACAATAACGACCGCATCCCTGTTCATATGAGGCGGCAGCCAATCCAACAGCGCTTCATCAATATCCGAGCGTATCGCCTTCCAATCTTGTAGCAGACGAATATTGGAGGCTGGCACCCCACCAAGGGACTGAAAATAGCTTGAGACTATCGCAGCATCCAAGGAAGCGAACTTGCGGGAGAGGATTTGCTGGTCTCGATAGGATCCGATCCCGATTGAGAGCAAGTAGGTGTGGGGCTGTTGGAATCCGGTGGTCATAGCAGGGATGTGATCCACGTCGTCGGTCTTGATGTTGCTAGGGTGGATGGACAGGGCCAGGGTTTGAACTGGCGGCGGAATACGGGTGGTTCCTGAATCAGAGATGGTTACGTGAATCTCGGCCTTTTGTTGTTGGACGGACTGCGGCAAGGTCGCCGCAAATTCGATTGAGCGGGATTGGCCAGGGTGCAGCCGTCCTATTGCAAGGGAGGTTGTAGGAAATTGGGCGAGCAGTGAGGCGGTTCCTGTCAAGGTAGCCGTGGCACCCAGTAGTTCCTGCTCTCCTCCGTTCATGAGGTCGATGCGTACCCGAATGCGCTCGCCTCCCTCAAAGACCAAATCGCTGTTCTCATCCAGCACAGTGGCCTTAAATGAGATTGCCGACAAAGTGCCTTTGGCCTGCATAGTTGCCATCGGTGGAGCAGACTGAGTTGGCGCTCTTTCCATCGATGCAGGAGTGGGGCCGCTCGTCGCTGCCAATTGGGTACGGACGGCGCGGATGAATTGTGTCGAGAGGGCAATCCCAGCGTCATGCACAAACTCTTGTATATTGCCGTAATCGCATCGGCGGTTGCTCGGTTCCAGGATAAGCCGTTGGTTGTGCGCGATGGACAGGGTCTGTCGGCCAAGCTCTTTCCCCGTAGTATCCTTGAAGGTTAGGAGCGTTTCGAGGGTGATGTCTGCAGGCACTCGATCATAGACATTATCAGCCCAAAGTTTGAGGTCTGAGCGTTGAAGTGTGACCATGATCTCTTTGTCGGGCGGGATCTGTGCGGGGACTCCACCGGTGATGGTGACGGCCGTAAAATTTTGAGAGGCCGCGTCAATCATGATCGATTCGACTTCTTCCCCTACATTGAGCTCGTGGGGGCTATTGCATCCATCGATGTACTGCATTTTGAGATTGGTGAAGGAGGGGTCGAAGGTCAGCTTGACGGAGTTGGCCAGACGCGGACCCATATCCGGCAAGAGAGTTCGCTGAAATGGTGAAGCCAGTTTCTCGCATCCCGACAGTACGCCCACTGTGAGGAGAAGACCCATGAGGATGGTCCATCGCCAGTCGAGCTTTTCTCGCCAATTTTGTGTGTTATGCTCGGCTATCATGCGGGGAGCTTCATTGCAGCGGGAGTCCGGCTCGATCGGCTGTAGTGGGATGGAAATTCTGCGACGGGGACGGAGAAGCGTAGTAGCCCTTGGCCCAGTTCTGTCGGATCACAGCCAATTCGCGCAGCATAGCAAACCCATCTCTGATGACCCGAAATTTTGAGCCTGGTTGATGGGCCCAATTCACCGGAATTTCTGCGATGCGGTATCCGCGTTGTTGCGCGACATAGAGCAGTTCGACGTCGAAGCCGTAGCCGTCGATGGTAGCGACGCCAAAGAGGTCCGCTGCCACAGTTTGACGGAACAGTTTGAATCCACATTGTGTGTCGGCGATTCCGCTGAGGCCTCTCTCCTGGATGAGTGTGTTGAACAGGTAGCTCAAAATGGTCCGATACCAGCGAGTCTGGACTGCATAGTCCGGCAACCGGGAGGCGAGTGAGCGCGATCCGATAGCCACGTCGGCGCCCTCAACCACGGCCTGTTCGAGCCTGGTGAGTTCCTGAATCGGCGTGGCGCCGTCCGCATCAGTAAATAACTGTAATCGTCCGATGGCTGCGCTCATCCCTCGTCGTACGGCTGCGCCCTTGCCTTGGCGCAGTGGAGCCCGGAGTAATTGAATCTCCGGGGTCGAAGAGGCGAGGGTCTCAACGACGGTGGCCGTATCATCGGTGCTGCCGTCGTCGACCACGAGGATTTCAAAGGGCTGTTCTCGGTCCCGCAAGAATGTGGTGATGCTTTGAAGATGAGGAAGAATACGATCAGCTTCGTTATGAGCCGGAACGACGATCGACCATTGGATGGAACCTGAGGCGCTTTGGCAGGGCATAGCTAACCACCCTCTTTGCTGTAAACCGAACAGACGGCGTCAGACTAGAGCCCAGATCGACGATGGTAACGAGCCCCAGGCGGGAATGCAAGCGGAGGGCTTCACCGGACTTGACAGATCCGCTGACGGGAGGCCAACGTACAAAAAAGTGGCTTGCAGTGACGGGCAGGCTTGAACCTCCCGGAGACTGAGAATGCGCCAATTGCTCAATCAAGTCAGTCTCCTGCTCGGTATGGTTTTCTTGGTGTCTTGTGCCTCAGCCATTCCACCGGCACGGATTGGCGATTATGTTTCCTCAGAGCACAAGACCTCCGACGACGCTTTCAGGCGGATCAATCAGCGCCCATTACAGACAGGGCTTGTTGTGGTGTCGGATACGGCAGAGCCAGCTGCGGCTCCGAATCTGCCGGATGAGGCGCTTGTTCGCCTTGGAGCGAACCTACAACAGGGCCTCGATCGTGTGATTCCTGTGGCGATAACAGAGGTGATCTCAGCCGGCCATATCAGACCGAAGCCGTATGGGGATTGGGCCCAGTTCGCAGAACTGGGCCGGCAACGGGGGCTCGATTATCTGGCCATCGTGGTCGTCTCCAGCACTGAACAGGAATATCCCGTGACGCTTTTTTTGAGATTAACCACGCATGCGCAACCTGGGTTTCGTCGAGATAACTGGTCGTTGCTGGAATTTGCCCTGTTGGATCTGAAATACAACCAGACCTTGATGCAGGCTGAGGGGCGGAGCTGGGGCACACTGGATCGTCCGAGCGCGCCAGGGATTAATCAATGGTATCCGGCTGTTTATCTGCGCCCTCAGGATGAGCGGCGAATCTGGCCGCCAACGTACGAGGGTGCGCCGAACACGCTCCGTATTGTGTCCTTTGAGCAAGCAGCTAAGCGGTTGCTCCTGAAGCTCCAGAATTCTTGGCTCGGGATAGTAGAATCCGAGGCGCGGGCTCGGAGAACCGGTTCCTAGGAGCCTGTCCGGTGGGATTATTAGTCATTAGTCTTTGAAGGCCTGGGAAGGGATAGTGTACAATGTGCCGTTCATCTGGGTGTCTCGTCGGTTAACCCTGTGGAGGAACGCAGTTATGGTCACGCGGAGTCAGGGGGGGAATGTCCGAAGTCTTGTCGCAAGTATCGGTCTGGTCATGAGTGCCTTCGCGTTTGCTGTCCTGCCGAGTGAGCCCACAGCTTTTGCCGCTGGGGCTTCAGCCGGACTGACACAAGGATTCTCAGAGATCGTCAAACAGGTCACGCCGGCGGTGGTGAATATTGCGGTGACTGGGGGTGGGGAAGGCGGGGGACGAGGCCGAAGAGCGCCGATGCCGCCAGGTCCCTTTGGTGGACCTCCGGGTGAAGAAGCGCCAGGTGGTGAACTTCCGACCCCTCCGCCGATGCCTCCGGGGCATGGCCGCCCAGATCAAAGCGCAGGATCCGGTGTCATTTTTGATCCGAACGGATTTATTGTGACCAACAACCACGTGGTTGAAGGCGCCACGCAGATCACGGTTACGCTCAGTGATCGACGGGAATTCAGCGCGAAAGTGGTGGGGACGGATCCGAAGACAGATTTAGCTGTGGTCAAGATCGAGGCGAAGAACCTCCCAGCCTTAAAATGGGCTGAGTATGAGAAATTACAGGTCGGCGACCTTGTATTGGCAGTCGGCAGCCCGTTCGGATTGAGTTCAACCGTGACTCTGGGCATCATCAGCGCTTTAGGACGCGGGAACGTCGGCATTGCAGACTATGAAGATTTCATCCAGACCGACGCAGCAATTAATCCGGGAAATTCCGGCGGGGCGCTGGTCAATCTGCATGGAGAACTCATCGGGATCAATACGGCCATCTTCTCAAGGACCGGCGGGTCGGAGGGAATCGGCTTTGCCATTCCCAGCAGCATTGCGCTGGATATCGTTGACAGTCTGCAGAAGACCGGCAAAGTCGTGCGTGGTTGGATGGGTGTGGCGATTCAAGAGATCACGCCGGCCTTGGCCAAGTCCTTCAAGCTTCCGGAGCAGCGCAAAGGGGTACTCATCAGCGATGTGAATGAGAATGGCCCTTCCCATGCTGCGGGTGTGAAGCGCGGCGATGTAGTGATTGCGTTCAACGGGAAAGAAGTCCAAAACGTGAGTCAGTTGCGTAATCTCGTCGCGCGCACAATGGTCGGCAAGGATGCCCAGGTAAAGGTGTTGCGAGACGGCAAGGAGCAGACTATCTCCGTGAAGGTGGCGGAGCGACCGACGGATGAAATGTTGGCAAAAAAGGAGCCGTCAGCTCCCAAGGAGCCAGTTGAGACGGTAAAGCTGCCAGATAATGTCTTGGCTTCCCTTCGAGTGCAGGGGTTGGATGCGGCTACGATGAGTCAATTGAACATCCCGGCAAAAATGACGGGTGTCGTCGTCATGTCGGTCGAGGGCGGCGGCTCTGCGGAAGCGGCGGGTCTACAGCGCGGCGACGTGATTCAGGAAGTGAACCACGAAGTCGTGAAGACTCTTGACGACTATCAGAAAGCTTCGAGTAAGTTGAAAAAAGACGAGTTGGCTGTCCTGCTCCTGAGTCGACAGGGGAACAACCTGTTTGTCGCGGTCAATCCCAAGTAACAGGTATGACGCTGGCTGTGACCGCTCGGCATCCGAGCGGTCGCAGCTAACCATCGGATGAACGGATCGTATGTCCAACGGCCTGAATTCGCTGAACCAGTGGCTGCAAGACACGATCTTTAAGCCGCTGGAAGATAAGAAAATGCCGGTAATGGAGCACCTCGTGGAGCTCCAGGTCAGGCTGACGCGCGCGGTGATCATCATCGCCGTGGTGTTTGTCGGCACATTTTTCTTTGCCGACACGCTGGTTAAGTGGCTTCGCATCCCGCTCCAAAACATGTTTATGCCTGGCTCCCTGTCGTGGGTGCCGACCGATCTGGCGACCGTTCCGTTGGTCTTTCTCGCGCCGGCAGAAGCATTATGGCAAAACGTCAAGGTAGCCGGGCTCTTTGCTCTCGTCGGTGTGACCCCCTATCTATTGTTCGAAGTCTGGCAATTCGTCGTGCCGGGGCTCCATGCGCAGGAACGGCGATTTGTCGGGCCGTTTGTGCTCTTGAGCGCCGTGGCATTTTACGCAGGGGTGAGTTTTTCATTTTTCTTCGTGCTTCCGTTTGCGCTGAATTTTTTGATTTCCTATGGCGTCAACGCCGGCTTTGTCCCGCAGATCTCCATCGCGCAGTACGTCGGATTTGCACTGTGGTTCCTCATGGTCTTCGGGCTGATTTTCGAAGTCCCGCTCGCGATCACCCTCATGGCGAAGTTTGGGTGGGTCGATGCGCCGTTTCTCAAACGATATCGTAAGTGGGCTCTGCTGGGATCGTTTATCTTTGCGGCGGTTCTCACTCCGACGCCCGATCCCTTCAACCAATGTTTGATGGCCCTGCCAATGTATATCTTTTACGAAGTCGGGATCATCAGCGCAGGGTTTTTCAACAAAAAGAAGCCGGCGGAGGAGGGGGCAGGCATGCCGGCCATGGCTACCGCGGCGGCAGGAAACGGCAAGGCGCCGTCGGTGGGTATCCCTAACGTGGGAGACAGCGACTACGTCGGTGTGCCGACAGATCGACGGCGATGACGAGAACGCGAAGATCGGGTGTAACGATTTACAGAAAGAAGATACATGGCTCGTGAATTGAACGTCATTCAACCTCCTAGCTCCGGTGGCAGCGATGCCTGCGTTTACATGTGGGCCTGCGCGATCTGCGATGAAAACGAAACCTGCCAGAAGGACAAGGAGGGGCACAGTCGTTGGCTGGTGGCCAAACGGATGGAGCGGATCGAATACAAAGTGCTCATCATGAGCAACAAGGGGGGGGTTGGGAAAAGCACCTGTACGACGAACCTTGCCGTGAGTCTTGCGCTCAAAGGGTGGCACGTCGGTATCTGCGACATGGACATCCATGGCCCGAATATTCCCAAGATGGTGGGGGCCGAAGGGCAGAAACTCAAGATCAGCAGCTCAGGCGGGATTATCCCGTTTCAGGCGTACAACCTCAAGATCGCCTCGATGTCTTTCTTGTTACAGAACTCGGACGATCCGATTATCTGGCGCGATGCGTACAAGTATGAGTTCATCAACCAGCTCTTGGGCGGGGTCGAGTGGCAGGATCTTAATTTTTTATTTGTCGATTTGCCTCCGGGAACCGGCAACGAATCGGTGACGACCATCGATTTGCTCGGCAATGTCAGCGGCGCGGTCATCGTGACGACGCCGCAGGAAGTGGCCTTGTTGGATTCCCGCAAGTCGGTGACGTTCTGTAAGGACAGCGAAGTCCCGATCATTGGGATCATCGAGAACATGAGCGGGCTGGAGTGCCCCCATTGTCACAACCATATTGAGGTGTTCCGTAAGGGCGGCGGGGAAGCGTCTGCGATGGATATGGGCGTGCCCTTCCTCGGACGCATCCCGCTCGATCCCGATGTCGTGATCCAATCCGATGCCGGTGAGCCCTTTGCGATGTTCAATTCCGACACGGCCACGGCTGAGTGTTATCACGAGATTGCGAATAAGGTCGAAGCGTTCTGCAAGAAGCGCGGGTCGCTGGTAAAGATCGCGTCCCCGCAGGCGCATTGATGAAGGAGAGAGGGTGAAAGCGACACAGGCGACAGAGGGGCTTACGCAGCTGGAAGAGGCGCAACGGATCGTATTGGAGTCCACGCCGACGCTGGGTTTGGAGAAGATTTCTATCCTCGATGCCCTTGGCCGTGTCCTCGGAGAGGACATTGTGGCGGAACGGGATAATCCGCCCTGGGACAACAGCGCGATGGATGGGTTTGCGGTGAGGTGGGAGGATATCAAGCAGGAACATGCCATTCAGAAAACGGTCACGCTCACAGTGATCGAAGATGTGGCTGCAGGCAAGATGCCTTCGAAATCCGTCGGCGCGGGACAGGCGATTCGCATCATGACCGGGGCTCCCCTCCCGAAGGGAGCGGACACGGTTTTGAAGGTTGAAGACACTGAGCATACACCTGATTCCGTTCGCGTCTTTAAGCCGGAACAGCAAGGCGCCAACATTCGGCCTCAAGGCGAAGATGTGAAGAAGGGTGAGTGCATCATCGCAAAGAGGACCCAGATTCGATCTGGTGAAGCGGGGATGCTGGCGATCCTTGCCAAGTCGTTCATCTTTGCCTATCAACGGCCCCGCGTGGCGATCCTTTCGACCGGCGATGAACTGGCAGACTTGGACGAGCGGTTCAGCGATGAGAAAATCATCAATTCCAACAGCTATGGGATTGCGGCAGCGGTGCAGGAGGCGGGTGGCATTCCCCTATTGCTGGGGATTGCGAGGGATACTCCAGCTGCCTTGAAGGAAAAGATTTCGCATGGTCTGACGGCGGATATTCTGGTGCTGTCCGGCGGTGTGTCGATGGGTGACTACGATTTCACGAAGGCGGTCTTCCACGAACTGGGCGCAGAAATGAATTTCTGGAAGTTGGCGATCAGGCCTGGGCAGCCACTCGCATTCGGCAAGATTCAGGGTAAGTTGGCCTTCGGTTTGCCAGGGAATCCCGTGTCCTCCATGGTGACATTCGAACAGCTGGTGCGGCCTGCCATGCTTAAAATGAGCGGGCACCGGAGCTATGGTCGACCGGTCGTGCAGGCGATCTTCCAAGAGAAGTTTTCCAAACGGACGGATCGTCGCCACTTTCTACGTGGTGTGCTCACAAGAGAAGAAGGGGTCTTCAAGGTTCGCACGACCGGCGCGCAAGGGTCCGGGATATTGACTTCTATGGTGAAAGCCAATTGTTTGATCGATATCCCGGTCGAAGTTGAACGAGTAAACCAGGGAGACCTGGTCTCGGTTCAACTGTTGAGCGGAGAAGCCTGGGCCAGCCATTCCGAGCATATTCGCACCGGTCCCAACCGTCCGTCCTGTTGCTCATAGAGAAGGGAGGTCAATGGTCATCAGTCACTAGTCGATGGCAGGAATCATTTTTGTCCACCATTGACCATTGACCATTGACCATCTCCACCGATGGCCGTACCTATTCTCTGCTTCGTCGGTCGCTCGAACAGCGGGAAAACCACACTGATTGAGCGCGTGATTCCTGAGTTGGTCCGGGCCGGCTACAAGGTAGCGACAGTCAAGCATGCCGGACACGGGTTTGATCTCGATACGGAAGGGAAAGATAGCTGGCGCCACAAGCGGGCTGGTGCCAGCAGCGTGATGGTGCTCTCCAAGGGGAGCATGGCGATGTTTGCCGATGTGTCCGATCAGATGAAGGTTGAAGAAGTGAGGGATCGATTTCTCGATCATACGTATGACCTGATCATTGCCGAAGGATGGAAAAACGAAGGGTACCCGAAGATTGTCATCGTTCGTGAGCAGATCGGTGAAATTCCTATTTCTACGGAAGGGCTGCTCGCGGTGGTATCGGACAAGCCCGTGGATCTCTCCGTACCGCTGTTCGGGCTGGACGATGTCGCCGGCGTGGCTGCCTTGATCATGAAGCAGTTCCCACGATCACCGTCTCGTGCAGATCAGGGGCTGGCAACCTAATAGGATCCTGAAAAAGCCCGCCAACAGAAGAAGACCATTATTTGGTTTATCTCGTTTGTTTGGTTAAACCAGACAGACCAGATGAACCAGATAAACAAAACAAACCAGTTTCGGTATCCTGCTAAGTCGCCGATCACTCATGTCCATACCCGTCTTACGCGTCCAACATCTGGTGAAACGGTTCGGCGAGTTCGTCGCCGTCAACGACATTTCGTTCGACATCAGGCCGGGTGAAATTCTTGGTTTGTTGGGCCCGAACGGGGCAGGGAAAACCACCACGATTCAGATGTTGCTCGGGGTGGTGACACCGACCGCCGGCTCCATTCAGATGTTTGGACTCGACTTGGCGGTTCACCGCGAAGAGATCCTACAGCGAGTGAATTTTTCTTCGACCTATGTCGCCATGCCGCAGGCGCTCACAGTCGAAGAGAACCTCTGGGTAATTGCGCGGCTGTACGGCCTGTCTCAGACCCAAGAGCGAGTCGACGACATCGTAAAGCGCCTTGAGATGGAGGAGTTCCGTCATAAAGTGACGCGCAAGCTCTCTTCCGGCCAAAGCACTCGTCTTGGGTTAGCCAAGGCGTTCTTGACCGAACCGAAGATTCTGTTTCTCGATGAGCCGACGGCGAGTTTGGATCCCGATATCGCGCAAAAGATCCGGAGTTTCCTCAAAGAGGAGCGACGATCGTCAGGGCTGAGTGTGCTCTATTCGTCTCATAATATGCACGAGATGGAAGAGATGTCGGATCGGATCATCTTCCTCCAGCGGGGAAAGATTGTGGCGGAGGGGACGGCGCAGGAGATTGTGGCGCGGTTCGGGCAGGCGGACTTGGAAGAAGTGTTTGTGAAGTTGGCGCGGGAAAAATAACAAAACCGTCGAAAGTCATAACGTCATCAGGTCATAAAGTCCTCAGACTTCTTAGCGACTTGATGACATTTGACTTGATGACTTTCAGGCTGATTCCTATGAAGCTGCATCGTATCTATGCGTTGGTGACGAGGTATTTGTACCTCTACCGGCGGAGCTTGCCGCGTATGATGGAGATCTTCTATTGGCCGTTTCTAGACCTCGTCATCTGGGGATTCATTACAGTCTACCTCATGAAATTCCAGGGGCAGATTCCGGGGGCTGTGACGTTCTTTATAGGGGCGTTGATCCTGTGGGATATCCTGTTCCGATCTCAGCAGGGAGTCACGATTTCATTCCTTGAGGAGATTTGGGCGAGAAATCTTATGAACTTATTCGCCAGTCCGCTCAAGCCGAGCGAGTTTCTCGCCGCGACCATGGTCATGAGTATCCTCAAAGTCATGGCTGTCTCTGTCGTCATGGTTGTCTGCGCAGGCCTATTTTACTCTTACAATATCTTTGTGCTCGGGTTGTGGCTCATTCCCTTTGTTTTGAATCTCGTGTTGACGGGATGGATTATCGGGGTGCTGACCACGGCCCTCATCATGCGGTTTGGTCAGGAGGCTGAAGTCTTGGCTTGGAGCATGGTATTCCTGTTTCAGCCGATCTCCTGTGTATTTTATCCGATGGAAGTGCTCCCGGGGTGGTTACAGGTCATTGCTTGGGCAAATCCTGCAGCCCATGTGTTTGAAGGGATGCGCGCCGTGCTCAGCACCTCTGCCGAGCCGATTACTCATCTTGGGTGGGCGACTGGTCTCAACCTAGTGCTTCTCGGTCTGGTCATTGCCGTCTTCCATTGGATGTTCGAGCTATGCAGGGAACGGGGGTTGCTGGTGCGTATCGGGGAGTAACCTGAGTGGGAGTTAGGACTCGGATTGCCATTTTAAAAAAGGCTGTGATAGCCTAAAAGTCCACCTTATTGCAGGGGCCTGGCGGTGAAGTGGAGCGAAACATTCAGGTCTGCAGCATCGATGTTGCCTTGCCCGGGAATCTCGTCGGAAGGCAGACCTAAGTCGCCGCATTGTTCGCGTCTTCGGCCCGCTCCTTCCCCGTTCCTCGCGCACAAGACAATATCTTCATACTCATAAGGAGGAACCCCAGATGGGTTCAAAGATCTATGTCGGTGGGTTGCCCTACTCGGCGACTGAGCAGGAGTTGAGCGATCTGTTCGGGCGGCACGGCGCTGTCGCTTCCGCGCGGATCATCACGGATAAGTTTACAGGACAGTCGCGTGGCTTCGGCTTCGTCGAAATGTCTTCGGATACAGAAGCGCAGGCGGCTATTACCGCTCTCAATGGTGCAGAAATGGGTGGCCGGACCTTAACGGTGAATGAAGCGCGCCCTCAGGAGCCTCGCACCGGCGGTGGTGGATTTGGTGGGGGCGGTGGTGGCCGTGGCGGCGCCGGCGGCGGTAAGCGCGATCGCTGGTAGTCTGTACTCGAGAATGTGAAGAGTGAAGAGTATCTCGTGAAGCGCTGGAAGCCGGCGCGAAGCATGATGTGTCCGACTCCGGAACGAAATACGCTTCACGCGCAAGACCAGCTAATCAACCCACCCATCCCCGACCGTTGGAGTTTCGGGATGGCCAGCCGTCAGACTCTCGATCGAAGGCGGAGACGCTTTGAGAACCTGTCGCACGAGCGTCACCAGGGCTTGGATCTCAAACGGTTTGGGGAGAAATGGGAGACTGCCCTGGCGTATGCCGTACCCTGCCAAGTCCTTGTCGATATTGCCGGACATGAGGATTATTCGCAGGTCTTTCCGTATGCGGAGCGCGCGGATGGCCAGCTCGTGGCCATGTACATGGGGGAATTGATTGGAGCTTGAGGCCAATTGAAAGCCTGGAGGAGGGAGGATGAGGTCTGTGAGCAGTAGATCGATAGACCCTTCGTGCTGTGTGCAGATTTTGAGTGCCTCTGAACTGCCATCGGCATCGAGGACCGAAAAGCCTGCCTGCTGAAGTATTTCCTTGCACAGCTTCGTGATGGTGGGCTCGTCATCGACCACCAGGATGGTGGGCGACTGGGATTGAGGCGCAACGTTCTGCTGTCCTGACATAGTGTGGGTATCCTTCCTGCAGCATAGTACCGGGTAGCATCCATGGCGAGATAATCTACGTTTCTGACAGCATGAATAGTAGAGAGAGACGAGGAGGGCTCATATATGGGTCCTGTAGGACGGTTAGGGAATGAGTGGAAAGGCGGGGGCAATTCGAACAATTACTCGTGCGCTGATCGAGCCTTGAGCGCATCCAATCGTTTCTTTTCCAAACTCACATGCAGTGATTTCTCCTGGGTGACGATGACGGCCCCTGGCGCTTGGCCCTTCGCCTTCTTGACCCACTTGCGTCTCGTGTAGATGACGTCACCTTTGCCGCTTTTCTTCAAGTCGCTGTAGAGCAGCGCCAGCGTCGCTGCATCGCGTAAGGTTTCGGGGGGTATGTCGGCTCCTTTTTCGAGGCGCACCACCACATGGGAACCGGGAGTGCCCCGAGCATGCAACCAGAGGTCATCGCTTTTGGCGAGGCCGAACGTCAGCTCATCGTTCTCACGCGCGTTTCTTCCGACATAAATCGCCAAACCATCCGATGAAGTGAAGCGGCGGAAGGGGCTTTGGCGTTGTTCCTGGCGATCTTTTCTTTTGCCTGTCCGCGGGAAAGGCCGCTCAGCGGTGAGATGAGGTTTGTCGGGCGGCTGCCAGGTTCCCTGTTCAATCGCAGTCATTTCCTGGCGAAGAGTCCCTAATTCTTTCTGCCCTTCTTGAATACGTGGCCGCAGCTCCCGCTCTGCCGCAAGCTGCTTCCGATGTTTCCTGAAGTAGTCGTCCATATTGCCCTGGGGAGTTTTGGCTTGGTCGAGTGGGATCGTCAGGTTGGGAAGCTCCTCATCGAAATAATCCACTACAGTTACGTCGGTCTGACCCTTACGTATGGTTCCGAGGTTTGCTTTGATCAGTTCGCCATAGCGATCGTAGTTCTTGTATTTTTCTGCCTTTGCGAGGTCTTCGTGCCATGCCTCAATACGGCGGCGGAGCTTCTTGATGGATTTTCTCAGAATCCCCGCCCTGGTGTTCCGCACGGTCTCGACAACAGAAGTAGCTTCCGCCGTGAAGTAATGGGCTTCGACGGCAGCCGACAGAGGAAATGGGGCTTCTGAGATGTTCTGGCTGAACCGCGATTGGTCGGTGGCGCCTCGTTCTCGTTGCTGGTGAGAGGGGGGAACGTACAGCTGTCCCACACGATCGTTCATCCTGTTCAGGTCTCGTCGAATATGGCCTGTCTCGTCGAGTACGAGGAGATTCGACGTCTTTCCGGTGAGTTCTGCGACCAACCTGCCGGGACCTTCTTTAGCGGTCAGAGCAAACTGAACGATCCGGTCTCCTTGAATCTGTTCGATCTGATCGATGCGAGCTCCCTGTAGATGGGCGCGGAGGAATTGGCAGAAGGGTGGAGGCGTCGGCGGATTTTGAAAGGCCGCCGTGATGACGTGGAGCCGGGCGGTTTCAGGGTGGCATGAAATGAGGAGTCGGTGCGTCTGTCCCGGCGTGCGAATCTCCAACACCACGGTATGATCTGCCGGCTGGTAAATTTTTTGGATCCAGCCTCCGGTCAAGGCCGGAGCACATTCATCCATCACCTTCGCAATTTCTGTCGCGGTCAGTGCCACAACTTGCTTTCAATCGGCCACAGGGGACTGTTCCCATTTAGGCTATCGCTTGTAATCCAGATCATTTTTGCCGCATGGGGCCAATGTGTGACATCTAGAAGCGATTTAGGGCGAATGCTGTTCGTCTGCACTCTACGATTCACTGCGAAAACACGCAAGCAGTCGCAACGACTCCCGTGGCATCGCGATTGCTCTCTAGACAGGCAAGCGGTTAGCCGCAGGTCTGCTAGGCTTAGAAAGTGATTGGGCGCGGTGTCGTGGTGACAGGCTCCAGTGTTAACGAGAGGAGGGTTCCATGCATTGCATGAGATGTGACGGGTTCATGGTGGCAGATAATTTGATCGATATACGGGAGAGCAGTATTCCAATGTGGATGAAAGGGTGGCGATGTGTATCCTGCGGGAACATTGTCGATCCGATCATTCAGAAACATCGCATGATCCAACAGTCAGGAGCTACACAATTGATCGAGAAAAAAATGGCTGTGCCGCGGCTCCGTCGTGTCGCATAACGCGATGGCTTGACCGGGATTGGTGTCAGTTGGTCCAATAATATCCACGAGCACCGATCCCTTGCTGCGACATCAAGAATTGGTTCAATCGGTTCAAGTAGGAGTTTCAGCTTCGCCCAGTCCTCTTGGGGTCCCATACGCTCTTTTCTGTCCCGTTCAATCCTGTCCGCCGAATTGTCTCTTTCATACTTTCATTCAGCGCGATTGATAGGCTCTATTTCCACTGGTCTGTCGATAATAGTAAAGAACTCGACAGGTTGGAGATGCTGTGCGAGGCTCGTTTTTGTACGGCACTTCTCTTGCGGAAGCATCTTTTCATGCAACTCGCCTCTATGACAAAAGCCTGTGATCTAGGGATGGCCCAAAGCGGTAGCCGACGGGATTGTATGCGTGTCATAACCCTCAGTCTGGTCGTGAGTGGATCCCTCCTGCTGCAAGGGTGCTTTGCAGGAGCGTGGGTGGCAGCGGTAGCAGTGGATTCAATGAGGGGAAGTAACGTGACCTTTGAGCCGTTTGAGCAATCATGGGTGGCGAAGCAGGATCAATCGAGTGCTGCTGTTCCTAATTTGAAGGTGACGAGCGTGGCAGTCCTTCCGGTTGAGGGCGATCCAGAGATGGGCGCGCGGCTTGCTGCCCTGTTGCAGGAGGAGACCGCGTTGCGTGTCGAAACGCCGGTGAGCGTTGCGGCAGGAGTCACCGTGACCGATCCACGTTCGGCAAAGACAGAAGAGATTGATCGCAGTACCCTGGCCAAGGAAGTCACGCGGAGCCTCAGTGTCGATACCGTTCTCGTCAGTCGCGTTGCTGTCGGTTCACCCTCGCATCCGAGCGACTGGGGGTGGAAATCAGAGGACTCACGTCGTCTCTATCTATACCTGATAGCTCGCGATGGCCGACTGCTCTGGAAGGATGAACTGCCTTTCACGCTAGTAAAAGGTTCCGCCTCGCAGCAGGAAGCATCCATGCAGACAGATCTCAGCGATCATGTGATGCGGCATGTCAAAGAGCTGCGCCTGGATGAACTTGGGTACTTGCCGAAGAAGGCTTTTCACGGAACTCCGAGAAAAATAGGCACCCTCACCCGCTAACCCCCGGCGACTACTTCACCTGCTCGCTCTTCTTGCAGCGCGTCTCTTCCTCCGGTACAGTCTAGCCCGCATGATTCATGACGGTTCGTCGCGAAATCGCTGAGCCGCGTCGCGAGAGCGGCGCGTAGAGCCCTGAGGATCTGAAGCGTACTCGTGCAGTACGTTGAGGGTCCGAGGGGCGAGCCCGCCGACCGAAGGCTTGTCGTAGCAGTGGATCGGCGATTGCATCAGAAGTGTTCATGAATCACGCGGGCTAGGGGCTCCATAATGGCAGAAGTTTCCAGCACGCACGAAATAGGGGCAACAGGTGGCCTGCTAGCGATGGAACTTGCAGAACCTATCGTTCGAGTTCTTGGCTTCGTCAAGCGCTACAAGAAGCACGTGGCGGTGCAAGGTGTGGATTTGGAGATTAAGCGAGGAGAGATTTACGGCTTGATTGGGCCGGATGGGGCGGGCAAGAGCAGTCTGATGAAGGCGATTGCCGGGGTGTTGACCTATGACGAAGGCGCGGTCGAGGTCTTCGGGACGTTGATCGACTCGGAGCGGGCCGCCGAGCAAGTGAAACAGCAACTGGGTTTTCTGCCGCAAGGCCTCGGACTGAATCTGTATCCCGATCTCTCGGTGGAAGAAAACATCGACTTCTTTGCGCGGCTCAGGCTGGTGCCGGAGCCTGCGCTTATTGAACGAAAGGCCCGTTTTCTTGCCATGACGCGGCTTGACAAGTTTCGCAACCGGGCGATGAAGAAGCTCTCCGGTGGGATGAAGCAGAAGCTGGGGTTGATTTGCACGCTGATTCACGAGCCGGAATTGGCGATTCTCGATGAACCGACGACCGGTGTCGATCCGGTATCGCGGCGTGATTTCTGGACCATTCTCGCCGAGTTGCTGCGGGAACGCGGTATGACGGCGTTAGTGTCAACGGCCTACATGGACGAGGCCGCACGCTTTCATCGGCTCTCATTCTTATCGAGCGGCAAGGTGGTGGCATCGGGTACGCCGGCGGAAGTTCAAGCGTTGGTCCCTGGCTTGATGGTGACCTTTGAAGCGACACCGCAAATGGAGGCCATTGCCCGGCTCAAGACACAGTATAAGCAGGTTGAGGCGCTGGGTTCCCTGCTTCACGTCTTCACGGAGGAGACCATTCACGCCTCCGCGATGCAATCGATCACATCGAGCCTGGGTGATATCAGGCCCGTGCACCTTCGAGTCGATGAGCCGGAGCTTGAGGATGTCTTCGTCGCACTCTTGCTTCGGCAGGCAGATCAACCACCGTCCGCCGAGATGCCTCGCGTCACGGCCTTGGCGGCGAATCACGGATTGGCCATTGAAGCCAAGGGACTCATTCGCGACTTTGGCGCCTTTCGCGCGGTGGACCGTGTGAGTTTTCAGGTGAAGTCGGGGGAAATCTTCGGCCTCCTCGGGGCCAACGGAGCAGGGAAGACGACCGTCATCAAGATGTTGAACGGCCTCATGCCACCGACCGGGGGAGAAGGATGGGTCGCGGGGGCGGACATGAAGACCGCGGGCGGGGCCATCAAGGAACGGATCGGCTATATGTCTCAAGCCTTTTCACTCTACCTTGATTTAACCGTGGAGGAAAATATCCGGCTCTTCGCCGGGATCTATGGCCTTAATCGGCCGGCGACTACCACACGGCTTGAGTGGATCCTGTCGATGGCCGGCTTGAAAGGATACGAGTCGAGCTTGACCAGTCGGCTGCCGATGGGAGTTCGCCAGCGATTGGCGCTCGGCTGCGCGCTCGTCCACCAACCACGCGTCCTGTTTCTCGATGAACCGACTTCCGGTGTCGATCCCATCGGGAGGCGCCACTTCTGGGACATCTTGTCGGTGTTGGCGCGAGAGGAAGGTGTGGCGATTATGGTGACGACCCATTATATGAGCGAGGCGGAGCATTGCGACAAACTGGCCTTGATGTTTGCCGGACGGATCGTCTCGGAAGGTTCCCCGTCCGAGATGAAACGTCAGGTCGAAACGGAAGCAGGCCGGTTAGTGGAACTGACGGTCGATCGTCCAGCGCCTGCGATCAACGAACTGGAGCTGGCCGGCTTTGCAGGCGTGGCATTGTTCGGCACCAAATTGCACCTCCTCTCTCACGACCCTGAAGGAGACGAACCGCGGATCCGGGAGATTTGTGCCGCCAGCCAGGGCGTGGTGCAGTCGATCAAGACCCGTCCGCTAAGCCTTGAAGACGTATTCGTCTACCGCGTGATGGAATTGGAAAAACAGGAACGGAAGCAGACGACGGGAGTGGCCGCATGAACTTTCGTCGGATCAAGGCCGTGGCCTTCAAAGAATGGCGTGAGACCGTGCGGGATCGGATCTTTCTGCTCCTGGCTTTTCTCCTGCCGGTCCTCTGGATGCTGGTGTTCGGCTATGGCCTGGTGTTGGACGTGGAGCACATTCCCTTGGTCGTGGTGGATCGGGACCACAGTGCATTGAGTCGTGACTATCTGTATCGATTCACCGAGTCCCGGTACTTCGACTTTAAAGGGTCGCTGACGAGTGAAACTGAAGCGGATGCCTGGCTGCTTAGCGGCAAGGCGCGAGCCGTCATCGTAGTTCCGGAGAAATTTGGAGAGCGCCTCCTGGCAGGACAGCCGGCCCATGTCCAGACCTTGATCGACGGGACCTTTCCCCTCCGGACCGACATCACGAAGGGCTATGTCCTCGCGATTAATAGCGCATTGAGCGGAGAGTTGCTTGCGGACTATGTGGCGCGGACGCGCGGCTTGTCCAGAGAGCAGGCGAAGACCCTGGTTCAACCGATCCGCCTGGAAGTGCGGTACCTGTACAACGAAGAGGTGCGGAGTGCCTGGTCCATCGTGCCGGCGCTCATCATGTTCTCGCTGATGTTGGCTCCGCCCTTGCTGACGGCGCTGGGGATCGTGCGGGAGAAAGAGACCGGGTCGATCTACAATATCTATAGCTCCACCGTCAGCAAGATTGAGTTTCTCACCGGGAAGTTGACCCCCTATGTGGCTATTTCATTCGTGAATGCCTTGCTGCTCTGGTTATTGGCTACGTTGTGGTTTCAGGTGCCGTTCAAAGGCAGTTTCGGCCTCTTCCTGCTGTCGTCGTTGATCTTTGTGCTGACGAGTACCGGGATCGGGTTGCTGGTGTCTTTGATGGTCAGTACCCAAGTCGCCGCGCTGATCATCACGATGGTGCTCTGTACCTTGCCGACGATTCTGTTCTCCGGATTGATCGTGCCGGTCTCTTCTCTCAGTCCCGGTGCCCAGGTTCAGGCCCATCTCTTTCCCGGCATGTATTACACGAATATCGTGCGGGGGACGTTTCTCAAAGGCGTCGGGATGAATGTGTTATGGGCGGATATGCTCGCCCTGGCCTTGTATGCCGCGCTGTTGCGACTCGTGGCCTACCGCTTGTTTACCAAGAGGCCGCGATCATGATCGTCTCGGGCGTGCCCAGGTCGAAACGCGCGGCCATCTGGTGGGGACGGCTCATGGTCATGACCCGCAAGGAACTGATTCAGCTGTTCAGGGATGTGCCTATTGTGGTGTTTCTCATCTATTCCTTCACCCTCTCAGTCTATATTTCAGGGAACGGGCTGAAGTCGCAGCTCCACAATGCGAACATTTCGGTGTATGACGCCGACCACAGCTTCTCCTCGCGCGACTTGATTCATAAGTTTCAGCCGCCGTTCTTCAGCTTTGCAGGAGAGCTCAGCTCATCCAATGAGGGGCAGTATCGGCTAGATCGAGGGACGGTGTCGGCAGTCCTGGATATTCCCCCCCGGTTTCATGAACAGCTCGCCGCCGGGGAGCCCACGGCAGTGCAATTGTTGGTGGACACCACGAACTCTCCGCAGGGTCTGTCCGCGGCAAGCTACGCGGCGCGGATCGTGGCGCAGTTCGGCCAGGAGGCGTCGCTGGCGCGTTTCGGAGGATCAGCAGAGGCTTCACAGAATCTGCCGGTCATCGTGAGCGACCATCGAGTCTGGTACAACCCGGACCAGAATGAAACCTGGTTCGAATCCATCTCGCATCTCCTTCGCATGATCACCATCTTTGCAATGCTGCTCCCTGCGACGGCGCTGGTGAGAGAAAAGGAGCGAGGCACCATCGAGCAGTTGCTGGTTTCGCCCCTGACACCCCTGCTCATCATGCTGCCGAAGGTATTGGCCATGACGGTGGTGATCCTCTGTGCGATGGCGGTGGCCCTCTTCGGGGTCATGCAGCCGATTTTCGGCGTGCCGATCAGAGGCAATCTGGTTCTCTTATTTTCCCTGACCGCCCTGTTTGTGTTCACGACCGCCGGCATGGGTTTATTTGCCGCGACGATCACCAAGAACCAGTCGCAGGTCGGTCTCCTGACCCTCCTCCTGATAGCCCCCATGCTGATGCTTTCAGGCGTGACATCGCCGATGGAAGCGATGCCGCCCTGGGTGCAATATCTCATGACCTTGTCGCCGCTCCGTTATTTCATCGACGTCGTGTATGGGATCCTCTTGAAGGGAAACGGGTTGAAGGAGCTCTGGGGGCATGTCCTCGCCATGGGGTTGTTGGGCGGCTCGCTATTCGGCTTCGGCATGTGGCGATTTAGGAGACAGTTCCAATGATGAGCCATCAGGTTGTGAAAGTCGGCGCGACGCTCCTAAGGCCCATGGCGGACAGAAAAAAGAGTCAGCAATCGTCAGGGGGTTGCGCAAGTAGCTTGAAGAAAGGGGGAGAGTATGGTGTGGGGCCTCTATAAAATCCGAGATATTCTGGTGAAGGTCTCTTGGGTGTGGGTGGTAGGAGTCGTGCTGTGGGTGGCCGGTGAGTCTGTGGCCCGGGCGGGTGAAGCCGAGGGCGAGAAGGGCCCTCCTCCTGTCGGTTGTCGCTACGAGACAACCACTCTGGCCTCTGCGGCGGAAGGCTCTGGCTCGACGGTGGGTATCCCGTTTCCCGATGGCGATGTCTTCCGTCCGCTCTTCGCGGACCCGAAGCAGCCGCAGACATTCGCGACCTTACAGGCCGTGAGGAACCGAGACTCAAAGATTTCGGCCACAGTCGGATCGGTCGGTTTCGGAGAAAACTTCGGATTCTATTCGCGTCGACAAGGGTGCAATGGTTGGCAGGTGGGGCTTCTTGCCGGAGTCTTCTCTCAATTCGATATGAACGCGCCGTCCACAGATCTCATCAATACCGACTACGTGGTCGGTTTTCCGGTGTCCTGGCGCAGTGGCCTTTTCTCGACGCGTGTGCGGCTCTACCATCAGAGCACGCACTTGGGCGATGAGTTTGTGCTCCATAATCCCGGAGTCGGCCGGGTGAATTACAGTTATGAAGAAGGAGAAGCGATTCTGTCCCTCGACGTCCCTGGCGGCTGGGGCCGCCTGTATGCCGGCGGTGGATACTTACTGCATCGCGAGCCGGCCAACCTGGACCGATTGAAAGTACAGGCAGGGGTCGAACTGCGAGGGCCGACGTGGAGCAGCGGTCCCATTGAACGATTCGTGAGTGGGCCTCTCGTCGTGACCCCGGTCCTCGGGGCGGACTTCAAAACATTCGAGTAATTGAATTGGACCCTCAACACGAATGTTGTGGGCGGGCTGGAATTTGCGCGGGCCGGAGCGCTTCACCGTTTCCGGATCCTCGTCAACTACTATCACGGTAACAATCCCTATGGGCAGTTCTATGGGCAGAAGGTCGAAACTGTAGGGCTCGGTTTTTATCTGGCGTTCTGAGAGGCGGCGGAAAAACCATGCACGCATGCCTGAAATTCAATGGTTCGTGCGTCTGAGACAAGCCCGGTCTGTATGGTTCCCCGGCTGTCTGGTCCACTCGGCTTAACTCCAACCTGATAGACCACATAAACCGCTTAAGTCACGGCGCTCCATAAGCGGAGTCAACATCTCACTGGTATGAACCCGGACCTATATCCATATGCCCAGGTGCTGGCGTTTTTCTGAAGAAGAAGGGCGGGGGCTGTCAGGCCGAGAGCCGCAAGGCTTATCCGTCCTGGTGGTTTCAACATACTGAGCAATTGTGACCAGATCGTGGATCGTTTATAGAGCAGAATAACGACACCGCCAATTTGGGTATCCCGCGGCGATCGAGTGTCAGAATGTCTTTCGGTGAGTCCTGAGGGTAGCAACCACGGGCAGACGACCGTTGCTCAATCGGTTCGTCTAGGGCTAGCGGTTGCCCAAAGGATTGATCCAAACGAATGGACTGATCGAAGGCGTCATCCGATGGGGCAGGAAACTATGACTAATGCAAGGAGGAAAAAACTGATGCGCAAGATGATGATTTTCGGGTCGATGGT
>NEWR02000017.1:250096-251743 GCA_002869885.2 Nitrospira sp. CG24C | reverse complement strand
TCGCGGATGGCGCCTTGTAGCACCGTAATCTGCGTCATTGCGTCGCCGGAGGATTTTAGTTCTGTGCGGATTTGTTCTTTGAGGTAGGAGGAGTACCCGACGCGGTCGATCAAGAGGTCGAGAAACCGTTCGACGGGGAGTAGGCTTTGGGCCTTGAGTTCTTCCACCGTTTCATCGCTGACGGGCACGTAACTGCTCCCCATGTGGAACACCACATTGTAGTAGCGGTTTTTGCCGATGCGTTCGAACCGTAACCCCTTCACCGACACCTCCTCAACAGGATGTAAACACTCCGCCGGCTTTCTGGAATGTTAAGGCTCAGGTCTAAGCTGAGTAGAAGAGCCTGATCTTTCCTGAACCTTGGTCTCGACCTTAGCCTCATTCCGTTTCTGCGGCTTTTGGATGGCTTATATGAACATCCAGCGAGCCCGCGCGAACGGACCAATTCTAGACAAACAGACCCTGGAAGACAAGGCCGACCCCTAGCGGCTGCGGAAAAACTATTATGGCACAGCGGAAATTTCAACGGCCCGCATGTCTAAGATAACAGGAGAATCCTGCTAGGTCTATTGAGCTATTGCAGTCCTGAGTGCGTCGTTCTTGCCGATCATAAACAATTCCTGTATAAGGCTCACAATGGATTCCCACAAACAACCCATTGCCCAGCGCATAGAATGGCTGATGGAGCTTGCGAGCAAGCATTCGTCGTTGTTTTCCAGTTCCGAGGTCTTTATTGCCCGGCAGCGCTATCTGGCTGAGCATCCGTTCAAAGTTTGCCGCGGATGTCATACGCGCCGGACACCCAGACCTTGCTCTTAAGATGCAGGTGCGTACTGCCGTGCTCGATTGGCGTTCGCAGAAGCTGGAAATCATCGCTCCCGAATAGCGGGGAGTCACCGGAGGCGAACTGAGCAGGGGCGGAAATCAAAAATATCTTAAACAGCTGTTATAAACATACCTAACGATCGCGGCGCTTGGCTTAGCCACATATTGAGTACCGCTGGCGCCGATTCCAAAATTTCCCAGATTATTCCTGTCCCAGCACCTGAAACGTTGCCTGAAACCGCTGGGCGAGCTCCCAGCGGCGGGCGCACCTTCTCGAAAGCACAGTACAGTGTGTTTCTATTTTCATTTTTTTGAGTTCAGGTGCCCACGCAGATCTGCAAGCGCCTTGATAATCTCTGCCGGACGTGGTGGACACCCGCTAATGCGGACATCGACCGGTATGTGGCGATCCACTGGACCAGTCACGGCATAGCTGCCTTTGAAGATGCCACAGTTAATAGCACAGTCGCCGAGAGCAATGACAATCTTCGGGTCTGGCGTTTGTTCGTATACGTCTTTCAACGCTCTTTCCATGTTGACGGTGACTGGCCCCGTCACTACCAGTGCGTCCGCATGTCGCGGCGACGCCACGATATGGACGCCAAACCGTTCCACGTCATACACTGGGTTCGCCAGTGCATTCATTTCCATCTCACAGGCATTGCACGAGCCAGTATCCACGGCGCGAAATGCCAGCGAGGAACGAAACGGCCTGGCTTTCTCTTTTGCCTCCGATGTCGAGGTTTCCTCCAGCGGCGCAGCTGCGGGATGTTGGCCTGTCACGACTCCGGTTTTGAGGCTCTTTTTAAGGATACGGAACAT
>NEWR02000017.1:164626-249996 GCA_002869885.2 Nitrospira sp. CG24C | reverse complement strand
TTCTTCTCGAGCATCGTGACCAACGCCCCACGGATATTGATCTCGTCATCCACGACAAGAATGTGTGCATGTGGCTTCATGAGGTCACCGCCAGGGACTGTGCCTTCTCGACTGCGACAGGAAACGTCAGCACCGTGGTGGTGCCGATCCCCGGCGTGCTGGATACCTGGATGGTGCCACCATGATCTTCCATGATGCGATAGGCGATGGCGAGACCCAGACCTGTTCCGCTGGACTTCGTCGTATAGAACGGTTCAAATACCCGCGCGAGCTCTTCTTTCTTGATGCCGATTCCCGTGTCTTTCACCGACACAACGAGCCAGCGCGTGTCGTTGGCCTGACGGGCCTCGGCTGCGACGCGGCAGAGGCCGCCGTTTGGCATGGCATGAAACGCATTGACGACGACGTTCACCAGGACCTGACTGATGGCCGTCTCGTCGCCCAGGACGGACGGCAACGGTTCATCCACCGCCTGTTCGAGGCGAATTGCCCGCTCCTCTGCCTCGAATTGCATCAGCGCCATGATGTGCTCGATCAGGTCAGAGATGTTCACCTCGTGGAGGCCGACCGACCCAGGGCGGGCGAACTTCATGAAGTTGTCGAGAATGACTGAGAGGCGGTGACATTCCGCGTTCAAAACATGGAGATACCGCGTTGCCTGCTCCGGCAGGGATGCGCACTCCCTGAGTTCTTCTTCCAAGAGGTGAAGATTCAAATCCATGGCACTCAATGGATTCCGCAACTCATGGGCCACTCCAGCCGACAACGTGTGTAATGCGGCCAGTTTATCCGCGACGCGGACTCGATGCTCGAGCGCAAGCCAGTCGGTGACATCCTGAGCCTGCAAGATGACGCCAGCCGGTTCTGCATCGTCCCCTGTGAGCTCGGCTGTGCTCACTCGAATAGTGTGCGGGGTCCGGTCCTGGCTCTCATAAGGCAAATCTTTCTGGCTGACATGCTGGTGATGCCTGAGCGCCCCTTCGAGCACCGCCCGGATGGTCTCTCCTTCAGCAAATACGGACTCGTAAGAATTCCCGAGCAAATCTGCTGCCGATCGTTTGAGCACTGCCTCCGCCGTTGGATTGATCACCGTGATTACTCCGTTTGGATTCACTGTGAGTACACCGGTCGGAATGCTCTCAAGGATGTTCCGCGCCAGCCCCTTCACTTCTTCGAGGGTCCGTTTGGTGCTGTCGTAGGGGATGAAGGTGATGACCGCTGCAATCCCGATCGCGCCGACCAGGAACACAAGGAGTGTCACTACGATTAAGTCATGTCGCGATTGCCAGAGTGCCGGAAACAATTCCGTGGGCATCGTCTGCCCTTGTGCAAAACCTTGGAGGAGGAGTTTTTCCTGCTCTAAGCTAAACAAGAGGATGACGGCTACGACCAACGCAAGAATGATCACGACAGGCGTAATGAGACGGTACGGAATTCGTCGGAACTGGGTGGTTTCTGGAAGTGGTCTAAACATAGGTTCGGTCAGAAAACTACGCCGCTATGTTATCACGGGAGGCTGAAGCGAGACAGCCTCCCATTCTGCGCTGTAGAAATAGATTGATCGGACATAGCGAGGTCATTCCGTCTACCAAGAACGCCCGCTAATCAGTGGAAGAGAACGACGGTCGAGGGGGCATCATCTGGTCACAAGATCGGGTCCGTGGAACCGTTGGTCAAGAACTGCCCCCCCTTCTTAGGGGTCCTGCCAAAATATTCCTGCCGGCTCACGGCTACGTCGGTGACGAGCACCATGCCGGAGTGGCGTTCGAAGAGTGGCCGAAGCCCCGCCAGGATGGGTTCCATTTTTCTTCCGGGACGATCGTCATGATCATCTCAAGACTTTCCTGCTCGCTGAACATGAAATGGGCTTCACGCACGCCGTGATGGCCTTTCCCCGACACATTGCCGATGATCGTATAGCCGGTTGCTTTGACCTGGTCCAACATTTCGGTCACAAATGGTCGGTGTTCCCCCGCCACGATCACCCGTATTTCCTTCATCGGATGCAATGTCAACGCTCCCACAATTGAACTCCTTCCTCGGTAAGCTGTTCCATGATGGCCCCGCTATCCGCGGTCAATTTCATCGCCGTAACCCATTCGTCCGTCGGTCGATACCGGTAGAGTACACCTTCTTCCGGTTCCAGTGCGACGAGGTGGACCCAATCGTTGCGATAGTAATGCTCCAACGTCTCATGGCGTGTGATCAGCTTCTCGATCCGTTCTCGCGGCGCTGCGACGACGGTGAGCAGCCGCATCGGTTCATGATACGGCACGTCGCCGTTCATCACGGTTTGCCGGGCCAGTCCGATTCACTCACTAGCCGCATCCTAAACAAACCAATCACCCTAAGTCATACGGCCATCACGAAGGAAAATAATTTATGTTTCCTGTTTTCTCGCATCTGTATGCAGGGTCAGTCCAGGTAATCGACGGTTTACCGTGGACGAACCAAGAGAATGGATGCGTCCACCTTACCTACCATTTGTTCAGCTACTGAGCCGATCACCAGGCGTTCCAACCCACGGCGATTCGCGGTTCCCATCGCCAACAAGTCGGCGCCCCATTCATTTGCAGCATCGGCAACGGCTTCTGCAATACCATTCAGTCCGTATTCGGCTTCAGCATGCAGCACACGGGTTTCCACTTCTACCCCATTCACGACCGTAGATTTGGCATGCTCCAGCATCTCTAGGCCGGCCTGCTGATCGGCGTCGGCTGAATCGGCAACGGCATAGACGATGCGCAACGTGCCATGATAGAAAGCGGCAATATTCCGCGCTTCCTTTAATGCCTCCAGAGAGGTCTCGCTCCCGTCGATAGCCACCATAATTTTCTTGAACATAATGGTGCTCCTTTTGATCAAAGCGATCCAGGTGAGCTAGGTGACATCGCTGCCGTTCTTTTTGAGGTCATCAATGTACCGTTTGACAATATCCCTTCCAGGCATTTTATCGAGATTGGCATACACCATATAGTGAACAATGCCGTGCACGGCCATGGCGGCCAGCAAGCCCTCGAAAATTCCCACCTTGAAGACCAGCAGGCCGCACAAAATAGCCAGGATCATGGCATAGGGACCGTGATGGGTTACATGGACAAGTCCTTCAATCATCTTCCACCCAGAGAAGATCATAATCACGGCCAACGCAAACTTCGGTAGATATGTCAGGGAGTGCGTGTTGAACGCGAAGTAGGTCACAACACAACCAATGATCAGGACCGAGAACTTGGTATAGGCCCCAGCCAAGCGATTGGTGGTACTTTTGGCCAGACCGTCCAGATTGGTCATGCCGCCGAAGAAGCTCGATCCCATATTGGCGATCCAGATGGCAAATAGACTATTGTTACTGTTGCACTTGCGTTTGAGCGGGTCGATCTTTTCAATCGCGGCATTGCTCATTACCTGTTCGATCACGTCGATCAGCGCCAACATCACCGCAAATCCCACCATGTAGACCGCGGTCAACGCACTATCAAAATGCGGGATCGGCCACGCGAGCTTGAGATCCGTGTCTTCCATGGACAGCATGGGTACCGACATGAATTGGGCAAGGATCGTTCCTGCTGCGATGATCACGAAATACGGAACGGCGGGCTGTGTGTTCTTGAACTTTAAAAAGAGATAGACGAAAAGGCCATAACCCCCCATGGAGATCAGAATCATCTGGATACGCGCGCCGTTCAAGAACGAATCGGCGGATTCCATTCCTGCGGGAAGCTCATAGGTGAAGGCCAGAAACTTGAGGGCGATCTTTAACCCCACCCCCGCCAGCAGCCCTTCAACCAAATAGACCGGCACGGCAACCAAAAGATATCTCTGCCAGTTGAATTTCCAGATGACGGCTTGAAAGATGGCGGTCAGGAACACGGCAAAGGCCATATTTTCCAGGCCAAAGCTGGCCACACCCACGGCCAACACCGGCGCCAGACCTGCCGCGATTCCAGGGCAGCCGATGTAGTTGCCGGGCTTAAACCAGGCATTGATCCAGCCGATCAAGCAGGCAAAGGCGACGGTGGCCAGCCCCACCTTGATAGGAAACTCGGACATCAGGGCGATGCCCACCGACAGGGGAATAGCCATAGACCCAGCGATCAGTCCGGCTGCGATATCACGGCCGACGTATTGTGCCTGAAATGCGGCTGATCCAGGGATGCTGACCGGCTCCGTTGTTATAGGCCCCTTACCCTCGGTATTTATTGGATTTGTGTTCATGTGACGATAAATTTCTTTCTGCTTCACAAAGTGTCATGAGTAGTGTCTCGACGTCATTCGAACAGATGGAATAGGAGAACAGGAGACAACGATACCTCATCACGTTCGCGTGTTGGTCTCTAGAAAACACAAAAGCCAACCAAGATCCCCGATTGCTAATCGAGGAAACTCCAGTTGGCTTGTACTACAACCAGCCTTTCTTTCGAATTGCCGGTCGCCCTACGGCCTCTTTTTATCGAATCAGCGTCCCATCTGTCCGTTGTCTGTGAAGAACCGCAGGACCGGAGACAACGGCGTACCATGGAACCCGGTCCAATCAATAATACTGTTCGTGGACTTTCGTCAAGTGCTGAGTGGAACTTGGTTCCCTCTGTTATCACGCAATGGTCCAAAAGCCCTAGGGCGCGCGGTTGGCTGGACAAATGGCTTACGTTTGAGCTTGTTCGGGCAAGCTCTCGCCCCTATAATCCTGCACCAGGTCGGGCCACAGGATAGGAGATCCCGGTCTCAGTCAGGTTAGGACACCACATGGAAAACGCCATCCGTAACGCCATCATCAAGTTTGAACAGGAATTCATGGGCCGCGGACCAGATGAAGTGCGTGCGTTCGTCGTGCGGGACCTCGTTGTGGTTCGGCTCAAAGGAGTGCTGACGCCGGCCGAACGTCAGCTAGCAAAAACGGTGGAAGGTATCGACATGGTGAAGCGATTGCGGCAGAACTTGATTGCTCTGGGTCGCGAAAAACTCTGCGAGCAAGTAAGCAAAATTACGGGTGCCAAGACCCTCGCGCTGTTTACCGATATCGATGTGCAAATCGGCGAACGGGTGTTCGTCTTCACGCTCGATCGCGAAATCCAGAGCGGAAGTCGATAGAAGGGATCGGCGCGATGGAAAAACTCGTCAAGGGCTTCCTCAAGTTTCGAACTGAAGTGTTCGACAAGAAGAAAGCGCTCTTTACTCGTCTTTCCGAAAACCAGACTCCACGGGCGCTTTTCATTACCTGTTCCGATTCGCGGGTCGACCCAACCCTCCTTACGCAAACCGATCCCGGTGAGCTGTTTATTCTCAGGAACGCCGGCAACATGGTACCACCCTATGGCTCGATGCAAGGCGGTAGCACGGCGACCATCGAATACGCGATGGCGGTCTTGAAGGTTCCTCACATCATTGTCTGTGGGCATACGGATTGTGGCGTTATGAAAGCCCTCTTGCACCCAGAGGACGTACACGGCTTGCCAGCCGTCAAGGAGTGGCTTGGGCAGGCCGAAACCACCCGCCGCTTGATGCATGAGCACTATACCGATCTGGAGGGCGACGATCGCCTGATCAAGACAACCCAAGAAAACGTCCGATCCCAGCTCGACCATCTTCGCACACACCCCTCGGTCGCCCTTCTTCTGCGTCAGAAGAAAGTGGATCTCCATGGGTGGGTCTATTCGATCTCGACCGGCGACGTGTGGGTCTATGACTTTGAATTTGAGCAATTCACCTCTCTGTTGGATGAGACGTATCCTCGCTTGAAAACGTCGAGCTAGTCCTGGCATGCTCCTTCAATGAGCAAGCGCCATCTGGAAACCCTTTCCTTCGACAACTCGTACGCCCGGCTGCCCGAATCGTTCTATTCGAAGTTGAACCCGACGCCGTTTTCCGAGCCTCCCCATCTCATCAGTTTCAATCCCGCAGCAGCCGAACTGATCGACCTCGATCCGGAGCAGGCGAGGCGACCGGAATTTTCCACGGTGTTTGGCGGGAGCATGCTCGTCCCAGGGATGGAGCCCTTGGCGATGCTCTATTCAGGGCATCAGTTTGGGGTCTATGTCCCGCAGTTGGGAGACGGGCGCGCCATTCTCTTGGGCGAAGTGCGGAATGGGCGAGGTGAGAAATGGGATTTACAACTTAAAGGCACCGGTCTTACGCCCTTTTCGCGCGACGGCGATGGCCGCGCAGTGTTGCGTTCGACCATCCGGGAATATCTCTGCAGCGAAGCGATGCACGGTCTTGGCATTCCGACAACGCGGGCGCTCTGCATCGTCGGCAGCGACCACAAAGTCTATCGCGAACAGGTCGAAACCGGCGCGATGCTCGTACGGATGGCGCCGTCTCATGTGCGGTTCGGCTCGTTCGAGATCCTCTACTATCGGAAGCAACACGAGCAGCTCAAAATCCTCGCCGACTATGTCATCGTGAACCACTTTCCCCATCTGGTGGAGGGCACAGATCGGTACGTGCGATTCTTCTCCGAGGTCGTCGAACGCACAGCGAGGCTGATCGCGCAATGGCAGGCTGTCGGCTGGGCACACGGGGTCATGAACACGGACAATATGTCTATCCTTGGCCTCACACTGGACTACGGTCCGTTCGGTTTCATCGACGACTATGATCCTGGATTTATTTGTAATCACTCAGACCACAACGGCCGCTATGCCTTCAACCAGCAGCCCTATATCGGCCTCTGGAACCTCAGCTGTCTCGCGCAGGCGCTGCTCCCCTTGGCCGAAAAGGAAGATTTGAAGGCCGCCCTCGACCGCTATACCCCCCTCTGCGAAGGACGGTATATGGAGTTGATGAGGGCCAAGTTCGGGCTCGTTGAGACGAAGGAGGAGGATGCGTCGCTGATCCAAGACCTCTTGGCGCTCATGCACTTACACCATGTCGATTACACGAACCTCTTTCGAACCTTGGGACTGTTTCAAGCCGGGACTGAATCGCTGAACGAGTTGATCCGAGACTTCTTCCTGGATCGTGGTGTATTCGACCAGTGGGCTCGCCGGTACAAAGACCGGCTGCGCGAAGAGAGGAGCCGAGACGAGGACCGTATGGTCCACATGAACCGCGTCAATCCCAAGTACGTGCTCCGCAACTATCTGGCGCAGACCGCCATCGAGAAGGCTCAGCAGAAGGACTTCTCCGAGATCGAAAGGTTGCTCACCCTGCTGCAAAATCCCTACAGCGACCAGCCAGGCATGGATGCTTACGCCGCTCCGCCTCCCAACTGGGGCAAGCATTTATCGGTCAGTTGCTCGTCTTAAGCCATCCCGCTCGCCAGGCATTCTTTATGCTCCCTTGAGAAGCAGCGTTCCACCTGGGGGGCTGCTCGACTCACTGTCACGGTGGGTTCATAGGGTACCCTCCCGTTTCAACGAGCAGGTCTATGATCTTCGCGGCGCACAACATCATCGTCCGGTCCCTCGCCTTTGCGGGGCTGATGCTTTTCCTCAGTGCCTGCACCGACAGTGGTTCAGGAGGAGGAACGACCCCCACGGCCCAGACCGGCGCCTCAATCAGTGGGACCGTGTCTGGTACCCGTATCGTTGCGGTGAACCCCAGCGATCAGATCGTCGCGGAAGACGACACGGCCGGCCGTACTCCGAATGGTCAGGGCCAATTTGCCTGGTCGCTTGGCGATTTGCCTGTGGGGATCGACATACGCCTGTTTTTCATCACGGGTGGCAACGTCTACCCGCTGTACTTCGGGACGCCGAGCAGCAACGTGTTTGCCGTCAATGCTCCAGGCTCCATCACGCTCGGACATGTCACGACGGGCGGCAATCAGGCGACACCGGAGACTCCTCCGACAGGCGTGACCCCTGGGACGGCAAACCCAACCCTGCCCCCGAACGTGGCGCCGGCCCTGACCATCAGTAACCCATCGAGCAACGCCAGTTTGCCCAACGGCCCTGTAACCATTACCTTTGCAACGCAAAACTTCACGATCGGCTCGGTCAACCAACCACACCTCCATTTTTATCTCGACAGCGATCAGACCCCGTACCACTTTTTCAGCGGGCCGCCGGGCCAGATCCTGTATCAGGGTGCGGCCGCTGCCAACGTTCAGTGGCAGAGCAACACCCAGATCAATTTTCCTGCCTTGGCCGTTGGAACGCATCAAGTGCGGTTGGTATTGGCGAATACAGCGGATGCCGATCTGACCACCGAGGCTACGATCGTCTTCTCGGTCGGCGCTCCGTCCGGCAATCCCCCGACGATCACGATCACTGCTCCGACCCAGAGTGCCACCGTACCGGTAGGCCCTGTCACGGTGTCATTCACGACGCAATTCTTTACGGTCGGCATACCGGGACAAAATCACTTGCACTTTTATCTTGATTCCGATCCCGTGCCCTACAATTTTTACAACGGGGTGGGTATCGATGCAGACAACGGGGTCCGCTACAACGGAGTTCATACGCACTTCGTTCACTGGAAATCCGCGACATCGTTCGATATCTTCGGGCTCCCGTCTACCGCCCACACGGTCCGTTTAGTTCTAGCCGATCAAAACCACAATGAACTGGCGAACAGTGAGGCGACGAAGACGCTCAATTTCACGGTCAGCCAGCCACCGACCGGAGATTTGCAGCTACAGCCTGTCATCTCAAGCCTGAACTTTCCGGTTGGCATGGCCTTGGCGCCGGATGGCCGGGTCTTCTTCAACGAGCGATTGACGGGAAAGGTTCGCATCATCAATCCGCAGTGGCAGCTGGTTCCGACAGAGTTTTGCCAGATTTCAGTCGCGACGAACGGAGAGCAGGGATTACTGGGCCTCACTCTGGACCCAGCCTTCGCCCAGAACCATTTCGTCTACGTGTACTACACAGCTCCTGGGGCAACAAAGAACCGGGTGGTCCGGTACACGGAATCGAGCGGTTCCTGCACGAATGAGACGCCCATCCTCGACGACCTGCCGGTAAGTGCCAATCACAACGGTGGGATTATTCAATTCGGGCCGGACGGAAAACTCTATGTCATCATTGGGGATGTCCAGAACACGGCAAACTCGCAGAGCCTCGCGTCCCTCGCCGGGAAGATCTTGCGGGTGAATTCCCCTGACGGCAGCGCGCCGAGCGATAATCCGTTCTTCTCGAACGCCAACCCGAATGCAAAAAAGGTCTTCAGTCTGGGGCATCGCAACAGCTACGGGTTTACCTTCCATGGGCACACGGGCCATCTGTGGGAAACCGAGAATGGTCCCGGAGACAACGACGAGATCAACCGGGTCGTCTCGGGCGGCAACTATGGCTGGCCCACGGTCGGCGGCATCGCGAACAATCCGAACTTTCTCAACCCCATTTTGGCCTATACCCCCACCATTGCGCCGACTGGGATCATTGCGATTCCCGCGAACTCCACCGTCTACCCCGTGGCCTACCGAAACAATCTGCTGTTCGTGGACTTCAACAGTGGCAGAATGCGTCGCGTGGTTCTGAGCGGCCCCGACCTCACCCTGCTCGGTTCTTCCAGCATCGCCTACAACGGCGGCCAGGGCGGCCTGCTCAGCCTCATGTTGGGCGCTGATGGATTCGTGTACGTCTCCAACACCAACGCCATCTTCAAAGTCGTCCCGCCGTAATCCTCTCTCCAACGACAAATCCAGCCCCCTGCGTACTTATCACCTTGCAGTCCCCCTCACTGTCTGTAGTAGTGTGACGGCCTCCGCCTGAACTTGGACGGCGGAAGGCTGAGTGAATTTATGGCCAAAGGACGTGGAGAATCGAAGCTCGCCCTCGTGGGGGTAGTCACCCTCGCGGTTGCGCTTGCCGGCGTGCTGTTAGTGAAAGAGCCGCTACGCAGTTCACGGCCGGTCGGAGGCGGGTTGGATGTGAAACAGACCACTGGTGAGCAATCGGTTCGCGCGCGGCTGTGGGAAGATCCTGTGGCAGCAGTGCAGCGGGGCATGCGAGAAGCTTCACCGCCGACAATCGGGTCTCCCAAGTCCGCATCTAGCCAGTCGACAGAACCGTCCCTCACTCAGCGTCTGAGACCGTTGCGGCTCGCGATTGCCGATCGAGTCAAGAAGGGTGAGCAGATCACAGTCCTACTGGTGACCACGAGCGGTGATCCCTATGCGGAGAGTACGGAGTCCCGTATTCGAGATCGCTATGCGGTCGGCACCGCGCTGGGCGTGGCCTGCTATGTTCCGGAGGACGAGGGGCATCTTTCGTTCATCGAAGGAGACAGTCAGGGCGTCGGTCATGCGTTGCCCTATGAGTGGTATCAGCTTCGCAAGACCAGGGTCTGTGGCCAAGGACAGGATCGAGCCCAGAACACCCTCGTGATCTGGATCCCTGACGACGCTCTCAGCCGAGGGATCTTGGCCACCCTGACCTCGTTGTCGCAGACCCTGGTGTGCGAAGAGTCGAAGCAGAAAAGCGAATGCCTCCTGACCGACGACCGGCGCAAGCTGGTCCGTCTGAATCCGGCGCTGCAACAGGCTGTCACGTTTAAGCTGGTAGGGCCCCGCAGCTCCTCCGCCCTGCGTCGTCTTCTGGATGAGGCCGAAGCCTTGTACGCCGAGCCCCATGAAGGGGTCGGGGTCTGGCCGAATACGGACGGGACTATCGAGCTCTATTCGCCCTGGGCCAGCGCGATGAAAGGGATCCTGGCCTATGGGCTGAAAAAAGAAGAGGGGAAGGGTGCCGCCTGCCAGACGTATGAGGCCTGTGAGCAGGAGTTTTTTCATCGGCTAGAGGCCGCGCATGTGAGGCTTGTCTATGAGATCGGATCCGACGACCGGTTGTTCGATACGTTGATCGAAGAATTGGAACGTCGCCAGGTGCGGCTCGGTTGGGATGCGGTGATTCTCATTGGAGAGTGGGATTCGTTCTATGGCCGGGCCTTGCCCATCGAGTTCCGCGCGGCGGCTTGCGCGAAAGTGGCGGCTTTTACGGAAGCCGAGCTAAAGCAGATTCAAGTGCCGACGACGATCAAGGCCTGGTGTCCCACCGTCCCGCGCGCGATCGATTTACAGATCCAGCACCCGGCGGACTACGAGTCCCTGACCTTAAATATCTTCCGCTATAGCTACCTCAGCGGTCTCGATGGTGAAGTGCCGGGCGACGACAGGGTGCAGGCAGGGCGTGGCGAGAAACCCAAAGCCAATGAGCTGGCGAAGGATGTGCTGGCCGGTGGGCTGAAGGAACGTCCCGAAGGCACGAGTCAGCTTGATTATGTGCGAGCCTTGGCCTCGAGGATCCAAGACGAAGGAGAAGGAGCCAAAGCGATCGGTATCCTGGGCACCGACCCCTACGATGCGCTGCTCATTCTCAAAGCGCTCAGACCGGCCTTCCCGCATGCCGTCTTCTTCACTGTCGATCTCGACGCACGCCATCTTCACGCCAGCGAGTACAAGTGGACGAGGAACATGGTCGCGGCTTCGCCGTTTGGCTTGCAGTTGGACGGCGGGTTGCAACGCGACGTTCCGCCGTTTCGGAGCAGCTATCAAACGGCCACCTACTTTGCCGTGCTCCGGGCGGTGAATCACGTGACCTGTCTCGCAGCGGGCGATCGGCAGACATCGGCGGCGCCCTGCTCAGCGGGATATCACGTGGCGCTGACCCCAGAAGACCGGATCTACGATGCAGCTGAACATCCTCGGATTTTCGAAGTGGGCCGAGAGGGCGCTGTGGACTTAAGCGTCGCCGATGTCGAAGGGGTGAGAACGATCCATCCTTTGCGCGCGGATCTCGAGCATACGGACAATCAGGGTCAGCTGAAGCAGGGCACCAGCCCCGGCAACGCAACCGTAATGGCGCTGGTCGGGATGGGGCTGTTTGTCGGGATGGCGCTCGCCTGGACCAATCAACGACTCTGGCTGCGGGTCTCGCGCTCCTGGCGCCTGTTCGCCGTGGCCGGTCTTATCATTTTGCTCGGAACGGCAGTCTTTTGGAGCATGGGTGGTGGGACAGCCCTCATGGCCCACCACGATGAAGGCGAACCCTTTTCGTGGACTGCAGGTGTGAGCATTTGGCCTGGTGAGTGGCTCAGGCTTCTCGTGGCGATGTTGTGCCTCGTCTTCCTGGTCAAAGGATCCCGCGACCTGACAAAGAACAGCGACCACCTCACCGAAGATTTCTTATTCCGCATCGATCAGAGCCCTCGCCCCCGATTCACCCTGAGGACATTTTGGACCAATGTGCAACGGGTCTATCATCCGGCCGCCACCAGAGTGGCCACCACGGTCGATCAAGCCTGGTCCTGGTACCTCGACGCAGCAGGCCTGCTGCAGCGGACGGCCCGCGTCCTGATCCTGTTCCTATTGTATGGCGCGATCATGATTTTTCTGGATCACTGGGTCGTCGACGAAGAGATGATCATTCCCTGTCGGGGATGGCTGAGTTGTCGAGTGGACGTGATCATGACGCTGGTCAGCATGAGCCTCGTCGTGCTGCTGAATCTGGCGGTATTCGACGAAGTGATGTTGTGCCGCCGGTGGGTCGGTTGGGTGAACAGCTCAAGCGGGGGCTGGTCGGAGCAGGTGCAACAGGAGTACTTGCGCGAGTATGGACTGAGCCAGAGCCACAAGACCGAATTCGAAAAGCTCAAGTACTTAGCCGGCATCGACTTGATCAGCCGGCGGACGGAAGCGGTCAATCGCCTCATCCGGTACCCCTTCATCGCCTTGCTGATCATGATCGCTGCGCGCAACGACTACTTCGATATTTGGAACTACCCGCTCTTGCTGCTGCTGGCCTGGGCGCTGAATGTCGTCCTGGCGCTGAGCGGGGCTCTGTTGCTTTATCAATCTGCCGACCGTGCGAAGCAGGGGGTCTTGGCCGGGCTGAGCAAGCAAATGATCCAAGCTCTCGGGCTCGGCAAAGACCACGAAATCCGCGCGAAGCAAGTCCAGTACATCATCGACCAGGTCGAGGCCAACCAGAAGGGTGCGTTCGTTCCCTTCTACCAACAACCAGTCGTCGAATCTTCGCTCTACGGCGTCGTCGCATTGCTGCAATATTTGTATATGAGATAACGGGTCGTTCATGCGTGAAGAACAGATAGGCGGGCTGCGGACGCGGGTTATGGGCGGCACAGATGGAAAGGGCGGAGGGCGCGGTCCTCTCGTCCTGCTCCTGCACGGCTTTGGCGCGCCGGGGGACGATCTTGTCTCGCTGGCCGACGATTTGACCGTGCCGGCCGGCACGAGGTTTGTGTTTCCCGAAGGTCCGCTCTCGTTGAGTTTTGGGCCGAGTGCTGCGCGAGCCTGGTGGCTGATCGACATGGCACGCATTGCAGCGGATCGAGCGTCAGGGCGACCGCGCGATCTCTCGAACGAGATCCCCAAAGGCCTCGCCCCGGCGCGCGAGACCCTATTGGCATTCCTCAAGGAAGTCGAACACAAATTCGGTGCGGACCCGCGCAAAACCATCCTGGGGGGATTTTCACAGGGCGCGATGCTTTCTTGTGATGTGATGCTCAGAACGACGCAGCCCTATGCCGGGCTGGTCCAACTGTCCGGCACGCTCCTCGCCTCACAGGAATGGGTTCCGCTGCTCCAGAAACGCAAAGGACTGCCGGTCTTTCAAAGCCACGGGAAGCAGGACGAGCTTCTGCCCTACGTTGGGGCAGAACGGTTGCGAGATACGTTGATTCACGCAGGATTGTCGGTCGAATGGCACAGTTTCCGTGGTGGCCATGAGATTCCACGGTCGGTGCTGCAGCGACTGGGGCCCTTCATCACCAAGGTGGTTACTCACACATGAGCAGCACACACCAGTTTGAACTCGCAACAACCGACGGCAAGCTGATCCGCGGAGATCGGTCAACGGGGAATGATCGCCAGATTCTCTTCATTACCGGATTTCTCTCCAAACGATGGGGCAACAAGAGCAAGGCACTCGCCCAATGGTGTGAAGAGAAAGGCTGGGGGTTCTGTTGTTATGACGTTCGAGGCTTTGGCGATTCAGACGGACAGTTCACCGACTATACGCTCTCCGATTGGATAGCCGACGCGCGGCTCGTGTTGAATATGCTTCGTGACAGTTCGCCGATCACCATAGTCGGCAATTCATTCGGTGGCTGGATCGCCTGGATAATGGCCCAGGAATGTTCGGCAGTTGAAAAACTTATTCTCATCGCCCCGGCATTCGATGCGATCGGCGTGAGAGCCAGGGAAATTCCGGCCGATCGGCGAACCAGATGGCGTGAGACAGGCTGGATGCCCTGGGATGACGAGCCTGCTCACAAGGATTGGCCTCTCTCGTGGAAATGGGTCGAGGAAAGCGACGCCTATTGGAAGACCAGCTTCGATCGACTCAGGCCGGTGAAAACCACAATCCTCCACGGTCTCCAAGATACGGTGATTCTGCCGAACGTGAGCAGTGAGTTCGTCGAACAACTACGCGCGCGCGATCCTTCGTTCCCAGTCGAACTCCATCTGGTTCCGGGCGACCATCGACTGAGCGGTCCGGAACATCTGGACACATTCCGGCGGCTGGTGTTGGATGCAGGGGGTCTGAAGGCTGAAGGCTGAAGTGTTCGGAACGTCGAACGTCGCATCGCGCACGTTTGCGTAACTAAAGGAGAAGCGGATGCTCGTCTTAATTCATAAAGAATGCGGCGGACCAGCTCTGGACGAATCGCCGGTCGGCGAAGTCTGCGCCATCCCCACCAACCGGTTTCCATTCACCTGCTTCAACTGCCTTGAGGAAATTGACGACGAATCGGAAGTCAGGCTCTCAGAGGAATTGGGCATGTGACGAGTCAAGCTCGTCTGCTTGAGCTTCCATCCTGCCGGTTGTGCAACAGGATAAGCTTTTGTTATCGTGGCCCTTCGTCAGGGCTATTTACAAGGAGAACGGTGTTTCATGGCAACTAACGACAAACAAGTCATTTTCTCACTCGTCAATGTCGGCAAGGTCTATCCGCCGAAACGACAAGTACTCCGCGAGATCTATCTTGGCTTCTACTTCGGCGCAAAGATCGGGGTGCTGGGCCTCAATGGATCGGGGAAGAGCTCGCTGCTCAGGATCATCGCCGGAGTCGATCAGAACTATACCGGTGAGATCACCCGTTCGAAGGGCTACAGCGTGGGTCTTCTTGAACAGGAGCCGCAACTCGATCCGGACAAGACGGTGAAAGAAATCGTCGAAGAGGGCAAGAAAGAGCTTGTGGCCATGCTGTACGAATATGATGCGGTCAGCAACAAGATGGGCGAGGCTGGCCCCGATGAATTGGAAAAGCTTCTCGAGAAGCAGGCCCAGCTGCAAGAGAAGATCGAAGCGGCGAACGGGTGGGAATTGGAAAACGTACTTGAACTGGCCATGGACGCGCTGCGTTGTCCTCCGCCGGATGCGAAGGTCGGGGTGCTCTCCGGCGGCGAGAAGCGCCGGGTGGCCCTTTGCCGCCTCATGATCCAGGAGCCGGATATCTTATTGCTCGACGAGCCGACGAACCATCTCGATGCCGAGTCCGTGCAATGGCTAGAGCAACATCTTCAGCAATACAAGGGCACGGTCATCGCCGTCACACACGACCGGTACTTCCTCGACAACGTCGCAGGCTGGATTCTCGAACTCGATCGCGGCCACGGCATTCCCTTTCAGGGGAACTACACCTCCTGGTTGGAGCAGAAGCAGGTGCGGCTGGAAAAGGAAGAAAAGGCCGAATCGAAGCGCCGCAAGTCGTTGGAACATGAGTTGGAATGGATTCGCATGTCGCCGAAAGCCCGCCAGTCGAAGGGCAAGGCGCGGCTCAACCGCTATGAGGAATTGGTCAATCAGAAACAGGACGAGCAGGCCGCAGATCTGGAAATTTATATTCCGCCAGGCCCACGGCTGGGCGATGTGGTTGTCGAATGTAAAGGCGTCAGCAAGGCCTACGGAGACAAGGTTCTCTACGAGAATGTAAACTTCAGCCTCCCTAAGGGCGGCATTGTCGGCGTGATCGGTCCGAACGGCGCCGGCAAGACGACGATGTTCCGCATGATCATCGGGAAAGAGAAACCTGATGCAGGCACGATCAAGATCGGTGAGACGGTCACGCTGGGCTATGTGGACCAGGACCGCAGCCTAGACCCGAGCAAATCCGTCTACGACATCATCTCCGAGGGCCACGAGACCATTATGCTCGGCAAGACCGAAGTCAACGCCAGGGCCTACTGCGCCCGGTTCAACTTTGCGGGCACCGATCAGCAGAAGAAGGTGAAGGATATTTCAGGCGGCGAACGCAATCGGGTGCACTTGGCCCGTATGTTGAAAGAAGGGGCGAACCTCATCATCCTCGACGAGCCGACCAACGATCTCGACATCAACACCTTGCGCGCCCTGGAAGAAGGATTGGAACGTTTCGCCGGCTGCGCCGTCATCAGCAGTCACGACCGCTGGTTTCTGGACCGGATCGCCACCCATATCATGGCCTTCGAAGGCGACAGCAAGGTGGTCTGGTTCGAAGGGAACTACAGCGAGTACGACGCAGATCGGAAGAAGCGGTTGGGCAAGGAAGCCGATCAGCCGCACAGGATTCGCTACCGCAAACTGACCCGCTAGCAGGATGTTGAAAAAAGAGGGGATGGGGTAGCTGGGACGATCCCCTTGCTCGCGGAACGCGCACGATAGGAATGTGCTCGTTCGACGCGCGCAGTTGGGATCATCCCACTCACCCCACTGCCGGTGACGTGCCGACCAGTAGAGTCCTGGATCCCTACAGAATTTTAGTAGCCTGTTTGAGAGTCATTCACGATGGCACCTCGCGCGATCATCACCGGGGCTGCGGGATTGATCGGGCAGTATCTTGTCAACACCGCTCCTCGATGGGCTCCCGGTTGGGATGTACAGGGATTGTCCCGCGCCCATCTCGATCTGACCGATCGCGCGAACGTCGAACGCACGTGGCAGTCCATCAAGCCCAACGCCGTGATTCACTGCGCGGCTCTCAGTCGGACGAAGGCCTGCGAGCAAGACCCTGAACAAGCCCGCCGCATCAATGTGGAGGTCACGGCGCACCTCGCGCAGCTGTCCCAGAACATCCCCTTCATCTTCCTCTCTAGCGGGGAAGTCTTCGACGGGAAGACTGGCTGGTATGGCGAGACGGATGAACCGAACCCGATCAACGTGTACGGCCAGACCAAGCTGGAGGCCGAGCAGGCCGTCTTGCAGAATCCCGAGCACACGGTCGTTCGGATCGTGTTGACGGCTGGCACTTCGCAGAACGGCGATCGAAGTTTTGTGGAAGACATGTGCCGAGCCGCGAAGGCCGGTAAGGATGTGACGCTCTATGCCGATGAGTTCCGCTGCCCGCTTCCTGCCGCGGTCATCGCCCGAGCTATCTGGGAACTCGTCGATTGCAAGCAGCCGGGTCTCTATCACCTGGGCGGGAGCGAGCGCCTCTCGCGCTGGGAAATTGGTGAAACCTTGCTGCCCTGGTATCCGGAGTTGAAAAGCCGTCTGGTGAAAGGCTCCGTGCAGGACCACGTCGGGAGTCCCAGGCCCGCCGATCTTTCACTCCGCTGCGACAAGATCCAGCGCCTCCTGTCGTTTCGCATTCCGGGGTTTCGTGAATGGCTCGCCGGACGTCCGCGCCGAGGCGAAGATGTGTGGGATTATCTCGATGGGAGTTGGTAAAACGCAGGGCGCGACTAGAAGTTCGAAGTTCTGGGTTCGAAGTTCAAAAAACCTCGAACTTCGGACCTCGAACCGTCATGAGTAATGCTGGTTAGGGTGCCTGCTTGAGAGCAGCGAGGCGCGCCTGGGCTGCGGTTGCTTCTTTGCTGGTTGGATAGAGGCGGATCACATCTTCGTACAATTGTTTCGCATGGGGCAGGTTCATCTGGCGCTCTTCGAACTCGGCGGTCTCTAGCATTTCCTTCGCCTTGTCGCCGGAGCAGCTCAGGAGAAAAACACAACAGAGGGCACAGAGCACGAGTCGTGTGGTCATCCTGATCGTCCTTTCCGGAAGCATCCTACTTGCCTGACGCCTTGCTGTCTACCTGACCAGCTTGTGGTCCGACCGAATCGATGCCATAGCGGGGCGCTGCAATGCCTTCGCTCCGACAGTGTGGGCATCGGCTGGGCCTGGTGAGCCGTCGGCGGTCGCGAAAAACAAAATCGCAATCCTGGCAGCGAGATGGTTCCAGCACAAACCGGCTGGTCTTATCACGTGTGATCGACTTGACGACGTGGACGAGATGATCCTCAACCTGTCTCTCAGGAATCGCGAGCATCTGAGCCAATTGGTGTGTCGTCAGGCGCGTGCCGGTCAGCAGTTCCATGATGCGCTGACGCGGGGTGCGCTCAGGAGGAAGCATGGGGGTTATGGTAGGCGGGCAGGCGTTGAAGCTCAAGAGGTGCCCCTGAAACCATGGTCAATGCCCGCGCCGGCTGGTTACTCTCCCTCCTTCAGCGTGAAGACCGTCACATCTTCGCAGTGATCACCGCAATTGCCGTGGAGCGTCTTGGTTGCCACCACACCGTTTCTGCCGACGTACGTCCAGCCTTTGAGAAGATTGATTTCTTCGGCACCGCGGCTCACCGCGTACAACGAATAAAAGAATGGATTGGGCACCAGCTCTCCAGGGACGCACTGGTAGTTAACCATCGTGTGTAGCCGCTCCGTTTCATTCGTCGGATGGATCAGGTAGTGCAATTCAATGTCCGCCGACCCGATCTGATTACCAGCCGCGTCGGTCCTCTCAGAGAGTTTGATAAACATACCGGCGACATCCAGACGCGTGGTGCCATGGCCCATAATCAGTGACGTACAGGGGTCGCGGTTCGGGGGCGGACCGGTCTGATAGCCCAGCATGCCGCTCCCGCGGTACATGTCTTTCCCTTCCACCAGCGTCAACGTCACTCTGCCCGCGGCGACCGACTCGGCCGGAGCCGTAGGCTCACGATCGACAATCCTTGATTGAAACTCCAGGACATAGCGTCCAAGCTTCACCTCCCAATCCTCTTGCCAAGCCCGCCCTGCCTTTGACGAACTGTTCAAAATACGGAATCCAGGAATCTCCGACTTCGTCCCTGCCTTTCTTGGCGCCGTGAACGTAAAGACGGCGGGGGATCCGGAGCGTGTTTTCGACTCTTTTGGCGTGACCCGTCCATCGTGTATTTCCCGCACCTCAAACACCCGCCCATCCGTTGACTGGTCTTCCTTCACGGTCCGCAGCTCCGCCTTCACTTTCGTGGAACTTCCAGAAGATAACTCGACCGTCTTTGTCGCCGGCGTGAAGTGGATCTTGACGCAGGCATCTGCGCTGAAAGAAGGCTTTCTCCATTTCAGCTCCGCATTGTAATAGTTCCAGGAGGATATTCCTGCCAGGCGTTTCGCCGCTTCAGCCACTCGTGCGTTACAGCCAGAACAAGAGACGGGCATGTCCCGTTTTTTGACCGCTTTTCCCGACGCGTGCCTCAAGACCTGGCCGGTTTCGCCATCCAGATCCGCCGCCGTGATTTCCATTTTGATCTCTTGGACGAGCCCCTCTTCATCGGTTTGCGCCTCTGTCTTGGCTTGGTCATGAACAAAAATGCCGGCGCTACCGTTCGTCGCCGGAGTGGATACGCTGTAGCCCATCTCTTCATAGATACTCGCATCGCCAGGCACGGCACCCGATGCGGAGGGACATCGACTGACCACTCCTCGGTTCTTATTCAAAATCTTGACCTTGATCGTTGCCTTGTCGCCTGCGACCACCTTGATCGTCGTTGTCATGGCGTCGCCTTCTCCAATGTGATCGTTATCGGGCCAGTATCTGCCCCCCGATTTGATTTCTAGGCCGAAGCCATCACCCTCGAAGGCACTGTCCGGAATGGTCGCGATGTGCCATGCTCCGCAACAATCGGGCTCAAGACTCACCGTCACTCCAAGGGAAAGACCGACCGGATGGACCCAAGGCACGTGCGCCCCCCTCACCCCTCCCCCATTCACGCGATAGAGCGAAAAGGGTTCTGATCCATCGCTTTTTCTCAACGGGGGTTGCGTAGCCGGAAGTTTGTGCTCTTCGTCCAGCGCCTGTTGAAATTGTTTGTGTTGTTTGTCGAATGCCTGATGGATCTGAGCCTTGCGAGTTTCGAAAGACTCCCTGAATGTTGGGCGTAGTTCCGGCGGTGCCTGCTCCCCTAGCATCATCGCTTCAAGAATGGCGTGAATCTCTGCTTTTGAGTCCAGCGCTGCTCCCTTCTTCAGGATGGCTCGCGTCCGATCCGCAGTTTCAAGGGCTTGGCGCAATGCCTCCGGATCCATTGGTGGAGGTGGTGGGGTGGCCTGCGGCTCCGGTTTCGCTAACTGCGGTGCGGACTGAGTGGGAGTGGAACTCGTCGAAGAATAGACTTTCTTCGGATCGTACTCGGGCGGATTCGAGGAGGGCAGATGCTTGTCCCCGCCTCCACAACTAGTGGTCAAGAGTGCGGCAAGAGCGATGAGTAGAACGCGGGTCTGCATATAGTGGCTCTCCCTACTGGGACAACCAAAATTGGCTGGAATGGCCGCCATGCTAGCCAATGCGTCTGGTTTCCGCAACCGTTCGCCACAGGCAGTTGCTCCCTCCACCCTGTTGGCGTACAATCCGGCCCACTCGCCTGGAGGACATTCTCATGCGCTACCTTGTTCTCGGTGTGGTGCTCTGTCTCTCCTCCACCGCCTATGCCGGCAATATCAAGGACACCGACCTCATCGCCAGCAACACCTTTTTCCTGCCTCCCAGCACACAGAAGACCGTCTTCATTCAAGCGCGGAATTCTTCCGACAACCAGGATGTCTCGTTTCACGACTTGGGATCGCGGTTGACAGCCAAAGGGTATCAGATCATCCAAGATCCCGACGCGGCACATTACATCGTGCTGGCGAATATCGTCTACTGCAACATCACCAAGCCGGAGTTGCCGGTCGAAGCGATTGTCGCGAGCGGCTATGGATCGGGCATCGGCTCCTCGGTCATGGGCGGCCTGCAGGGCCTGACAAGCATGGCCAGCATGGCCGGGCCTCAGGGTGCGCTCATCGGCTCCGCAGCGTCAATGGGGTTGAGTGCAATCGAAGGCGTCGGCAGTGCCATAGGCAGTCTGTTCAGTGGGCCCTCGACACCCAGAATGCCGGACGATGTCAATTACGCCTGCGTCGCGGACATCCAGATCACCGAGCAAGGGGCGACCGCTTCAGCCCCAACCTCGGCAAAATCCGGGACAGGCCAACAGTCCGGCGTCTATCAAACTCGCTTGGCTGCCGATGTGCACCAAAAGAAGTTGGACGAAAAGGAAGCGACGCCGCTCTTGCAACAGAAGCTGAGTGCGGCCGTCGCAGGAAATTTTTGATGAACACCTTATTTAGTCGCCTTACCCCTCACCCCGTACCCCTCATGGTCTTGTTGTTTGTCATCACCCTGACTGCCGGCTGCTCCAACATCATCCGCTCCGGCCTCATGAACAGCAACACCATCTTCCTCGATCCCAATACCAACCGAACCGTCTACACGCAACTCCGCAACGCCTCCGAGAATCAGCAGGTGACGTTAAACGAGGTCAACAGCAAACTTGAAGCGAAGGGTTATCAACTGCTCAAAGATCCACAGCAGGCAAACTATTGGATTCAAGCCAAGGTGATTTACTGTCACAAGGCAGCGGAGGGTGTCACACCGGAAAGCGTAGTGAAAGCCGGCCCCGGCGCCGGTATCAGCAGCGGCGGCGCAACCTTGGTCTCTGCCGGTGATAAGTCGGGTGGCGGAATGGCTGGGATGGGCGGGATGCCCGATATCAACGCGATGATGGCTCGGGCCATGGCCATGAGCGGCGGGCAAGGAGGCTTCCCCGGCATGCAAGCACCGCCGAAGGAAGAGGGCGTGATCTACCTGTGCGTGACCGACGTGCAGATCACCGATCGAAAGCTCGGCAAGACGATTGGTCAGCCGGGTGTCACAGGGACAGTCGCCGATCGGAAGAGCGACAGTCCCCTATTGAAGGTCCAGCAGATGCGGACGGTCGGCCATGTTCGGCAAAAAGATTTGGACATTCCGGAAGCCACGCCGATCATCCAAGAAAAAATCAGCACCGGTATCGCCGGACTATTCTAAACAATCCCCGCTCGCAGCAGATCCTTTTACTTCCTCTGCGATCTCCCGCCAGATCCTGCTATACTAACGTCGTTTTCGCCCCTTCCCTCTCCTCACCAAGGCGGTCACGCGATGAGCGCTCCAATCTGGGATGAACTCGCCGAGCTCGCGCTGAAACGTATTATCGCATCCGGGGCCGAGTACGGCGATATCCGGATTCTCGACAGCAGAACCCAGACCATTCGCGGCGAAGATCGCCGGATCGCGTCCATTCGAGAGTCGCAGGACAGAGGGTTTGGGATCCGCGTCCTCTATCACGGCGCCTGGGGCTTTGCCGCCAGTTCGGTGCTGTCGCTTGAAGAGGCGCCGCGTGTGGCTGAGTTGGCGATCGAGATCGCGAAAGGCTCTGCGTCTCTCGCGAGTGAAAGGGTGAAGCTTGCCGATGAGCCGGTCCATCGAGACCGGGTTGTCACGGCACAGCGTATCGATCCATTTGCCGTCGCGCTTGAAAGAAAAACCGCGCTGTTACTAGAGACGATGGAATATGTCCATCGGCAGCCCGGCATCGTGCGGAGCAGTGCGAGCCTGTGGGCTCGTCAGGACCGCAAACTCTTTGTGTCGACCGAAGGGTCGCGTCTGGAGTTCGACCTCCTTGCCCTGAGCGGAGATTTCGATGCCACGGCGGTTCATGACGGGCGATTTGCTTCGCGGAGCTTCAATACGCCGCATCTTCGGATGGGCTATGAATTGATCGAGGACGCAAATTTTCTGGCCGAGGCTCCGCGCATCGCGTCTCAGGCCGTCGAGAAAGTGAAGGCGCCCACCACCGAGCCGGGCCTGTACGATCTCATCCTCGATCCGGAACATCTGTCGCTCACCATGCATGAATCCTGCGGTCATCCGAGCGAGCTCGACCGCACGCTCGGGTACGAGGCCAACTATGCCGGCACCAGCTTTCTCACAACCGACAAACGAGGCACCTTTCGCTATGGCTCTCCGCACGTGAGTCTTGTGGCTGACAACTGTGAACCGGAGACCCTCGCCGCGACCGGTTACGACGACGACGGTGTGGCCTGTCAAAAGTGGGATATCGTGCGCGATGGGATCTTTATCGGTTATTGCACGAACCGCGAAGTCGCGCCGAAAGTCGGTGAGAGTCGCTCGCGCGGGTCCAACCGGGCAGACAGCTGGGGTAGTGTTCCGATCGTCCGCATCGCGAACATCGGCCTTGAACCGGGCGTTGCCACTCTCGACGAGCTGCTGGCAGACGTCAAGCGGGGCATCTACATTGAAGGCCACGGGTCCTACAGCATCGATCAACGACGGTATAACTTCCAGTTCGGTGGAGACGCGTTCTGGATGATCGAGAATGGCAAACGTACCCACATGGTTCGTGATGTCGTCTACCATGGGATTACGCCGGAGTTCTGGAGTAGCTGCGACGGAGTCGCAGATCGGTCGCACCGCCGCCGGTACGGATTTATCACGTGCGGCAAGGGTCAGCCTGCCCAGTCCGGCTGGATGACCCACGCGGCCTCCCATGCGCGGTTCCGTAACGTGAACGTCATCGGAGGGCAGGCCGGATTATGAGCACAACCGGTCACAAGACCTGGCCGAAGCTGACGAGCCGTGAGGAGTTCCGATTTCTCGCGGACCTGGTCCTGAAACATTCGACCGGCGACCACACGCTGCTGTCGTTGCACGATCAGCAGAGCGGAACGACGCGGTTTGCAAACAATCAGGTGATCCAGAACGTCGATACGAGGCGCGGGTCTTTGAATGTGACGGTGGCGTTTGGGCGGCGTCATGGCACCGCCGGTACGACGGACTTTACCGCGGGATCGGTGCAAGAGACGGTGGCCAGAGCTGTGCAGATCGCGCATTTGTCGCCGGACGATCCGGAATATCTCTCGCCGGTAGAGCCACGGCAATATGTGACGTCTCCTACAACGCGAGCTGAAACTGTCGTGGCCGGGCCGGCCCGTCGGCTGGAATATGCAAACGAGGCGATCGGGCAATGCCGGATGGAAAATCTTGGCGCCGCCGGGATTGTGTCCTCGTCGGTCGCGACAGTCGGAGTGGCTGCGAGTACGGGACTCTTTGCCCATGAAGAGCGAACCGATGCACGATTCAGCCTCACAGTTCAGGCCGGCGAGGCCACTGGCTGGGGCGCCTCGGCCCATCGGTCCATCGATCATCTGAGGGTCCAGGAGCGGACACTCACCGCGATCGATAAGGCCAAGCGAGGCCTGGAGGTGCGCGAGCTGCCGCCGGGCCGCTATACCGTGATTCTTGAGCCGGCTGCCGTCGCGGGGCTGTGGTCTTCGCTGCTCTGGATGCTCGATGCGAAGTCTTACGAGAAAGGCATGAGCGCCTTCTCGGGCAAGTTGGGCCAGCCGATCGTCGACAAGCGACTGACGCTCCGTAATCTGCCGGCACACGAGGATCTTTTAGGCATTGGGTTCACCACCGATGGATTGCCGACCGTGGCATCCGACTGGATTTCAGAGGGGCGGCTCGCACAGCTTGCGTACGATCGGTTCACCGCGAAGGCGCGAGGGATCGACCGAATCCCCACGCTCGACGCGCCCTGTCTCTCAGGAGGAGGGTCGTCCTTGCCGACATTACAGGAGTTAATCAAGGGAACAGAGAGAGCCATACTCGTGACGAACTTCTGGTACATCCGGACGGTCAATCCAACCGATCTCACCCTGACTGGTATGACGAGAGACGGCACGTTTCTCGTCGAGAACGGAATAATTGTGTCGGCAGTGAAGAATTTTCGGTTTCACGAGAGCCCGCTGCGAGTCTTCAACCGGATCGAGGCCTTCACCAGTCCAACTGAAGCGATCACGTCTGAAACCGGCAAGCTGCTCGTGCCGGCAATGACACTGCGCGATTTCAACTTTTCAAGCGTCACCCGATTCTGAGGTTTGCCCGCTGTGAGCGGACAAGAAAGATGATAGACATGGTGTGGATGACAAGGTGCTGTATCGTGATTGTCCTGGGAATGAGTCTCTTGGGCGCCGGCTGCAACATTGTGGGAACTTCGAAGCAAGAGGATCTTGGACAGGGGATCGTGTGGGGGACGTTGGGAGCCCAACCAACCGGCCAGATGCGGCCCACTATGCCGACCAATATCTTATCTCTGCCAGGACAGGTGACGGCGGTCGAGGGTGGGGCCTATGTGCTTCAGGACGTGAGTGGCGTCGAACATCGCGTGTCGCATGACGAAAATACTCGAATCGATCGGCCGGCCCATGTCGGAGATCGGATCGAAGCCTTTGTGGATGACAGGGGCCGCGCAGTCTTTATTCGAAACATCGATCAGGACGGACGATCGCAGTAAACCTGGCAGGATGCTGAAAAGGTCGCTCTCGAAAAACGTGAAAGGTCAAACGTGAGACGCAAAAAGTGAAACGTAGGACTATCGTGTGCTCTTCTTCCAAAACATTTCACATTTGACGTTTCACGCGGGCGTTAGGGGAAAATCGATGTTCGCTCCATTCTTGGTTGCAGGTATGGCCTGTTGGCTTGGAATGGTTTCACTGGCGGAAGCTGCGCCTGCCGACCAGACTGATGCTCCGCCGTTCTTCGATAATCTGGGCTCCCTCCACCATCCCATCACCACCACATCGGAACAGGCCCAACGGTATTTCGATCAGGGGCTTCGACTCGTCTATACCTTCAACCACGAAGAAGCGATCCGGTCATTTGAGGCTGCGGCCCAACTCGATCCGCAGGCTGCTATGCCCTATTGGGGGATTGCGCTGGCGCTCGGCCCCAACATCAATAGTGTTATGGAGAAGAAAGACGAACGTCGTGCCATCGAGATGGCTCAGAAGGCTCGTCGGTTAGCAGGCCACATCGCCCCCGCGGAGCAGGCCTACATCGAGGCCTTGGTCACACGGTATGTGGGCCGGAAGGGGGTCAAGCGCAAGGGACTCGATGAGGCCTATGCGAAGGCTATGCGATCGGTGGCGCAGCGGTTTCCTGAAGATGGCGATGCGGCCACGCTGTTTGCGGAAGCGCTGATGGATCTGCGGCCTTGGGATTTCTGGAAACCGGATGGACGACCGCAGCCTGGCACCGACGAGATCGTCAACACGCTCGAGTCCGTGCTTGCGAAGAATCCCGATCACCCAGGGGCCTGCCATTTTTACCTGCATGCGGTCGAGGCATCGTTGCAACCGGAGCGGGCTTTGCCCTGTGCGGAACGGCTGCCGGGTCTCATGCCGGGTGCCGGCCATCTCGTTCATATGCCCGCCCACATTTACATGCGGGTTGGGAAGTACCACGAGGCGGTGGAAGGGAATCGGCAGGCAGCCCACGTCGATGAGCAGTACTTCGCCAGTCAACACCCAACCGGCGAGTATGCCGATGGTTATTACAGACACAATCTCCACTTTCTCTGGGCGTCCTTGGCGATGGAGGGTCGCAATGTCGAAGCCATGAAAGCGGCTCGTGACGTGGCGGCGACGATTACCGTGGAGGAAGTCGGCAAAGATCGCTCGAAAGAACTCTACCTCCCGACGCCGATCTTTTCGATGATTCGGTTCGGCCGGTGGGAGGAGTTACTCAAAGAGCCTGCGCCGCCCAAGGGATTGCGTTTGATGGACGGGATGTGGAGGCTGGGACGAGGACTCGCCCTTGTTGCGACCGGCCGGCTTCCCGGGGCTGAGGGTGAACATGTCGTTCTTGCCGGCCTCACAAAGCAGATCCGCCGGGATCGCACGACGGAAGAAAAGACCCAGCGGGCGCTTCTCAAGATTGCGGAGCGGATACTGTCAGGAGAGATCGCCGCCCGCCGCCAGCGCTATGAGGACGCGATCAGGCTGTTCGAGGAGGCGATTAAGATGGAAGAGGCGCTTCCCTACTCGGAACCGCCGCTCTGGCCATTATCCGTACGGCATCATCTTGGGGCTGTGCTCTTGCTGGCCGAGCGCCCATCTGACGCGGAAGCGGTCTATCACGCGGATCTTCTACGCCATCCGGACAATGGGTGGGCGCTGACCGGATTGATCCAGAGCCTTCGGGCTCAACAAAAGAATGATCAGGCAGCTGAGGCTGAAGATCGTTTCAAGAAAGCCTGGGCCCATGCCGACTTCATTCCAGCTGATTCTCGAATGTGATGGGCTGCTACGGAGATGGTGCGCCGGAGAGCTGGCCTTTTTCGAGGAGAGTGCCGGAGTTATCGAAGGGCAGGCGGCCGTCTTTGAGGTGGAGACGGCCCGTGATGTTGTATGAGAGGTCTTGCGCCTGGGAGAAGCTGAAAAGCTGGCGTACCACATCGAAGGTCGAGGTGCTTGTCTGAACTGAGACAACGGCATCGCTGAGTCGAGGGACTGTGATGGTTGTGTTGCTCAATCCTCGGGCCAGCCGTTTCCCGTTGAGATTGAGCGTAAAGTCGATGCCCGTAACGAACAGATCGAAATCGTTCGGGTTGCGGATACGGAGATCCACGTGCAATCGTTGCTCGAACGCGGTTCCCTCCAGGGGCATCACATTTGTGACCAGGACCTCAGGGGGTTCGCCTTTCATCAGCCATGAGGCGCACCCGATCATGGCGACAAGGAGAAAGCACACGAGGGAATAGGCAATAGTCCGCATGGGCTACGATCTTACAGGAACATCCGAATCGATGCCATGCCCGTAGAGAAGTTGTAAGGCTTTACTAAGCCATTCGACTGAGTGAGTAAGGAGGGCCGTTTCATGAGAAGACAAATCACCCGATCGGTTCTTACCGTGGCCGTTCTCCTCATTGGAGCATGGAACGTACCATCGACCGGTCTAGCGGCAGCGGATGCGACGTCGGGCAAGGCCTACTTCGCAGGGGGTTGTTTCTGGTGCATGGAAGAAGTCTTTGAGAAGGTTGAGGGGGTGCTGTCTGCAACTTCAGGATATATGGGAGGGACGGTTTCCAATCCGACCTACAAAGAGGTATCTGCTGGACGGACAGGGCACACGGAATCGGTCGAAGTGGTCTATGATCCGGCTAAAGTGAGTTACCAAAAGCTCCTAGATGCTTTTTGGCACAACGTCGATCCGATCACACCGAACGCTCAGTTCTGCGACCACGGTAATCAGTATCGCTCCGCCATTTTCTTTCGCACCGACGAAGAGAAACGCGCATCGGACAGCTCTAAGCAGTCGATCGAGCAGTCGAGACGATTCAAAGAACCGATCGTCACTCAGATCGCGATGGCTCTGCAGTTCTATCCCGCCGAGGAATATCACCAAGACTTCTACAAGAAGAATCCCATCCGCTACAAACTCTACAAATACAATTGTGGTCGCGCCCAGCGGCTGGAAGAGTTGTGGGGAAAACCGTAACTCAAACCAGACGGCTTCTTTCTATCGGCCTGCCCCCGCAAGAATCGCGCGACAAACCCTCCACCCTCAGTGTATATTTCTGAATCCAGCAATCTGTGCCAATACTCTTGCCCACTGAGGTGCGCTTCGTGAAACGTCCGATTCGGCAATCGACCAGAAAACCAGTGATCGGTGTCATGGGCCCAGCCAAAGCCGGTCTCCGGGAATTGGCCGACGCCAAAACTTTGGGAGAACTCATCGCGCGTCAAGGGTGGGTGGTGTTGACAGGAGGACGTGCGAGCGGCGTGATGGACGCGGCCAGTGAGGGGGCGAAGTCGGTGCCCGGCAGCTTGACCATCGGGATTCTCCCGGATGGCAAAGCACGGGTGTCCCGGTATGTGGATGTGGCGATTGTCACGGACCTGGGCCAAGCGCGCAACAACGTGAACGTCATGTCCAGCGACATCATCGTGGCTTGCGGGCTCGGCGGTACTGGGACGGTTTCAGAAGTTGCATTAGCGCTCAAGGCAAAGAAGACCGTCATTCTGTTGGGGGCCGACAAGGCCGGGGTGGGCCTGTTCAAAAATCTCGCGCCCCATCTCGTCCATGCCGCTGCCTCGCCTGAAGAGGCGGTGAAGCTGATCGGCGATCTGCTCTAGCCAGCCTTGTTCATTTGGTCTATTCGGTCTATCCGGTTTGTTGGTTGAACCAAACTAACTGGATAGACCAGCTAAACCCTGCCAACCCGCCTCGCCTGAGCCTGCGCAGCCGTTCCCGATTCTTTTATTGATAACTTCCGAGAAGTTTTCATCGTGAAAGAACTGTGCCACCCGTGAGGGGCAACAGTTCCCAAAAGTCCACTCTGTGCAGATCGCACCACAGCACGGTATAAGGCATAACCACCGTTTCCCCTGTCCTATCCGCACGTTAGCGGAGAACCATTTCGGCATGGATCTTGAGGCTTTTCAGGCTTCTTATGGAGGCTGCTTTGCGCACAGGTATCCAACCGCACATCATGGCTATCGACAACGGGAGGCGCAGACCACTCTATTCACGCTTGCTGCGCATCTCTTGTGCGCTGGCGCTGTTGTGTCTGCTGGTTGCTGCAGTCCCTACGCCGACGCGGCCCGACTATGACAGTGTCTACCCTCGGTATTCTAACCAGGAAATCCATCGGGCCATCAAATGGTACGCCAAAAAATATCGTCTCGACCCTGCATTGCTACGTGCTGTCATCAAGGCCGAATCTGGATTTCGCCAGCATGCCGTGTCTCGCAAAGGCGCAGTCGGTTTAATGCAACTCACGCCGGCTACCGCGGCCACGTTGCGTGTGAACGATGTCTACGACCCGATCCAGAACATCCGCGGAGGCGCGAAGCAACTGCGGCACCTGCTGAACCTTTACCAAGGCGAACTTCCCTTGGCCCTGGCGGCCTATAACGCCGGCGTCCATCGGGTCAAAGGTCACAAAGTCCCGCACATTCGAGAAACCCGTGCCTACATAAGGAAAGTGCTGCGGTACTACGAGGTGTTTCGTTCTCACCCGCAACCTTCTCTCAAGAATAATAACAAATAAGGGATGGGCTAGAGATTGGCCCTTATATGCGGAATACCATGCCGATCTGCGCTTGGATAAGAGACGTTACCTGACACCCTCCTGTAGAGAGATCACGCGCACTCGCCCTCGAAGTCATCCTTCTAAAAAAGAATAGACGGCAAGCCTGAGCCGGTGGTCTTGACGTTCCGCTATCGCGACTTCATGGTCAGAGATTGAAACTTGGCCATCGTATCGGAATCGGCTTATTTCACGGTCTGAGTAGAAGAGGGCTTGACCTGTATGGAATTGGTCTGCGACAAGAGAGAATCTTTGATCGAGGAGGAGTGCGACGATGAAACGGCACATCAACCAACGAATGGCCGGATTGGCCCATTCGGAGATTCGAGCGATGACCCAGGCCTGTATCGAGGCGAAGGGCCTCAACATGGCACAAGGGGTCTGCGACACGCCGGTTCCACCGACGGTGCTTCGAGCTGCGGCGCAGGCGATGGAGCAGGGGAAGAATGTCTATTCGCGATTCGATGGATTGTCCGAACTGCGGCAGGCGATCGCCAAGAAGCTCGTGCAGTACAACGGCATTGTGGCTGATCCGGAAACAGACGTGACAGTCAGTGCGGGAGCCACCGGGGCCTTTCATTGTGCCTGCCTGGCCCTGCTCGATCCCGGGGACGAGGTTGTCCTCTTCGAGCCCTATTATCAGTATCACATCAGCGCGCTACTCGCGGTTGAGGCGGTTCCGGTTGTGGTGAAGATGCGAGCCCCCGATTGGAGCTTTTCCGGGGCCGATATCGAGCGCGTCATCACGCCTCGAACCAGGGCGATCATCGTGAATTCGCCCGGCAATCCTTCCGGAAAAGTATTCAGCAGGAGCGAGCTGGAGTGTATTGCGGCGATCGCACAACAGCATGATCTGTTCGTATTTACCGATGAAATCTACGAATACTTTCTATATGACGGCCGTACCCATGTGAGCCTTGCAACTCTGCCGGGCATGGCCGACCGCACGATTACTCTCGGCGGCTACTCCAAGACTTTTAGCATCACCGGCTGGCGCATTGGTTACAGCGTCGCTGCAGCGAGGTGGGCTCAGGCGATCGGCGCCATGAACGACCTGCTCTATGTCTGTGCCCCGACGCCGTTGCAGGCGGGGGTGGCGGCGGGTATCCAGGAACTCCCGGACTCGTTCTACCGCGATCTGGCGCGCGACTATCAACAGAAACGCGATCGGTTCTGCCAGGCCTTGGCGAAGGCCGGTCTGACACCGTCGATTCCGCGAGGCGCATACTATGTGCTGGCCGATGCGTCGCGCCTGCCTGGCACAACGGGAAAAGCACGAGCAATGTTTCTTCTTGAGACGATCGGCTTGGCCGGCGTGCCGGGGGAAGCCTTCTTCTCCGGGGCTGAGGGGAAACAGTTCATTCGATTCAGCTATGCGAAAATCGATTCCGATATCGACGACGCTTGCCGGAGGCTTGCGCGGCTTGCCTAGCATACGCTTTCGATCTCAGCCGTGATCTTTCAACTGGCGGACTTTTTCATGACCCTGTTAGAATGCGAATGATCGAGATGGTGGAATTACGATCCAGTTCTCGACAGATTATTCCGAAGCAGAGAGATGTCGTCGGCATCGTGAGAAGCTTCTCGCGCCATAGCCGATGATCGGCAGGGAACCTTATGGAAGGACGCAAGCATACCCGATTCGCGGTGCAACTTCCCGTGTCGTTCAGTGGAGACCAGCTTTCCGACGGGGGCACAATTTTGAATGTGACGGCGGAGGGCTGCGCCATCACGTCGGACGCCGTCGCTGGCCTTGGAGTCTATCTGCAATTGACGATGCAACTCCGAGAGCGAGAGGAGCCGATCCTGGTCGATCTGGCAGCAGTCCGGTGGGCTTCCGCGAGAAGGTTCGGTGTTGAGTTTATCAAGATTCGCCCTGAAGAAAGAGAGCGGCTGAAGCAGTTCGTGAAGGCGCTGGAATCAACGAGCTGAATGAGGCATCTGCGATGAGACCCTAGCGGCTACCTCATGGCAACTGTTCTGACTTGCTCATAGGTGGTCAAGCCGGCGAGTATTTTTTGAATTCCGTCCTGCACGAGTGTCACCATCCCTTCCTTCTCGGCCAGGCACTGCATCTCTGTCGTTTTGGCGCGGTTCTGGATCAGGTTTCGCATTTCATCCGATCCACATAGGAGTTCGTGTAAGGCGACCCGACCCTTGAGGCCTGTCTGGCTGCAGGCATCGCAGCCACGCCCTCGATAGAGCTGGAAGTCCTCGCGATAGCCCACTCCGAGCATGTCCCAGGCCTGTATACCGTACCAATGAGCCAGTTTGTCGTACTCCTGCGCCGTTGGATGGTACGGCTCTTTACAATTGACGCAGATCCGTTTGCAGAGGCGTTTAGCGATCACCCCCTGCATGGCATCGGCAAAGTTGAAGGAGTCGCATCCCAGGTCGAGGAGACGGATTACAGTCTCGACCGCCCCGTTCGTGTGCAAGGTGCTCAAGACCAGGTGTCCGGTCAGCGAGGCCTCGATAGCCACATCGGCAGTTTCCTTATCCCGCATCTCACCGATCATGATGACATCAGGGTCGGCTCGTAAGAACGACCGCATGGCGGAGACAAAGGTAAACCCAATTTTTGGATGGACCTGCACTTGCCGAAGGCCATCCTGGGTGATCTCGATAGGATCTTCCGCCGTCCAGATTTTCCGTTCGTCTGTATTGATATGACGAAGCAGGGCATGCAGGGTCGTCGTCTTTCCGGATCCGGTCGGGCCTACGCACAAGATGATACCGTGCGGTTTCTCGGCGATTTCCAGGAGCGCTTTGAGCGTGGCCGGAGCAAACTCCATGGCCTCGAGAGGAAGGGGCTCTCTCGCCGTGAGCAAGCGCATGACAATGTCTTCATTGTTACCGGCGGTCGGCACGGTGGCCACGCGCAGTTCGATTTCCCTATCCTGGTTCAGCTTGAATCGGATCTTCCCGTCCTGTGGTTTCCGGCGTTCAGCAATATCCAGGTTGGACATGATCTTGATACGGGACACCAAGGCTCGGCGATAAATCGCGGGAATCCGCATATAGGTGGAACAGGTACCATCCACGCGAAAACGGATCGCTGTTTCCTTGCGATCCGAGTAGGGTTCGACATGGATGTCAGACGCCTCGTGCTTGTATGCCTCGGCAATAATCTGATTCGCGAGCCGTACGATCGCGGAATCGTTCTCGTCAATGCCGTCAGATTCGATGTCGAAAGACTGCTCCTGGTGAGCGTCGTTGACCAGCTCGCCCAATGTATCCGCAATGGACCCACTGTCGGCGTCTCCGATCGTGGCGCTGAGAAACCGCTCGATGTCACACCGAAGACCCAGGGCAAACCGTATCGTCAGACCAGGGAAGGAACGTCGGATGTCATGACCTCTATCGAGATCATGGGGGTTGTCGATCAGGACATCCAGAATATCACCCTGTTGCTTCAACGGGAGCCAATGGTGTCTGCGGAGGTAATCGTGGCTCAGATTATTGAGGAGTTGGGGATCGGCCAGGGTTCGTCCGTCGTAAGGAATATAGGGGCAGTCGAAGAAGGTACTCAAAGTCTTTCCGAGCACGGCTTTCGGGATTCGGTATCTTCCGAGAAGCAAACCTTCCAAGTCGGTTGATCCCCTCACGGACTCCTTAACAGCTTTCACGAAATCCGCCTGGAGGATGAACCCCCCTTGGATTAAGGGGTCGTAAGCATGTGGTTCGATGGTTTTTTGGGACGACGTCTGCATAGTTTCTGTTACGTGTGTCCAGGAAGGAACACGATTTCAGTTCCGGTGACTCCCGACCGTTCCAATTATCAGTATAGAAGTATTTTCGTCGTTCACAACGAATTTCAAAAAGCAATGTGATCCTTCGAGAACTTATTTGACGCAGGAGCCTGCAACAAGTTTGAGGGGAAAGGTGAGACTATGGAATAGAGGGTCTCATTTCTGTTCTGGATGCGAGCAGGCCCGTGCGGCATGGGTCTGGAGGTCGGCGCGCAGATCTCTGTCGGTTGAGGCGGCGACAGCGATGACGCCACGAAACCTTGGTATCGGCTGATTGAAGACGAAGGGATTCCCCACCGCGTCGCTGATGGCGCCGCCACTTTCTTCGACGAGCAAGACTCCGGCCGCAAGATCCCATTCGTTCTCCGGCTCGATGGTGAAAGTCGCTTGGACGCGACCGGCGGCGACCAGGGCCAGGGCGTTGGCAATGGAGTACATGGGGTGGCACCGAGCAGTCTCGGCGAGCGCCGACCATCGGCCGCTCCGGAGTTCCCACGCACTGACCATAATGACGGGATTGACGTCACGACCGGGTGAGGGGGTGACGCGCGCGCCATTCAAGAACAGTCCGCCGCCGCGCACTGCCGTGAAGAGTTCGTCGGTCGAGGGATTGAGGATCGCGGCGACAATCGGTGCGCCTCGTTCAATCAACGCGGCAGAAATGCAGAACTCCGGCATCCGATTTACTAAGGCCTTTGTGCCGTCGATGGGGTCTACAATCCAGACGCGCCGGTTGGTGAGTCGAGCCGGATCGTCAGGAGACTCTTCTGAGAGCCATCCATCTTGTGGAAACTCCCGGCGCTGCATCTCATGCAGGACGCGATCGACCTCGTAATCCACAGTGGTGACCGGCGAACGATCCGGTTTCGTCTGCACTTCGAACCCAACCCTGACCAGTTCACGCACCCTCGCGCCGGCCTTCTGAACCGCGTCGACCAGCGTTGCCAATTCTCGTTCCATGTTGTATGCCTCGTAGAATGGACTTAGCCCGCATGATTCACGAAGGCTTCTCCTGCAACCGCCGAGTCCGAAAATCAGAACTCATTGCGGTATTCTTTCTTCGCGCCAGGATCATACAAAGGGCGCTCGACCTCGCAAGCGCGGTGGCGACGTACCTGACGGCGGGCGGGCTCGCCGCTCAGTCAGTCAACATACTGTGTCAAGTATGCCTCCTTCCTTCGCGGTTCCGCGCGCCCGTCTCGCGTGGCGTCTCAGCGGTTTCGTCACGAACCCTCGTGAATAATGTGGGTTGGAAGAGTAGCAGGTCTTGCAGGATCGGCAAAGAAGAAAGACGGCATCCTGGCGACCAGCGAGACGGTCCACTTGACCATCGCAGAGAACCTGCGTACAAGCAGGGGATATTGCGAGGTCTCTACCATGAAGCTGGTCCAGAAACGATCCAGAAAGACGGGGCTCCCCCCGGGCACGCTTGTCCATATCGGCGAAAAAAAACCGGACAAGGTGACGATCACATCCTTTAACTACGCGGGTAGCCGTTGCGACGAACGCTCAGATTTGTCGGTCGAAGGGCTTGCACCACCGACCGATGAGTCCATCACCTGGGTGGATGTTGGGGGCGTCCACAAGATGGATGTTCTGGAATCGTTCGGGAAGCAGTTCAAGCTCCATCCCCTTCTCCTCGAAGACATTGCCAACACCGATCAGCGGCCGAAGCTCGAAGACTACGAGACCTGCTTGTTCCTCGTCATGAAGATGCTCTCGGTCACTGACCGGCAGGAGATCATCGTCGAACAGGTGAGTCTGGTTCTCGGACCGAACTTTGTCCTATCCTTTCAGGAAAACGGGGCCGACGTCTTCACATCGGTGCGGGATCGTCTTCGTGGTGGCAAGGGCCGCTTGCGGCAGTCCGGGGCGGACTATCTGCTCCATGCGCTGGTCGACGCCGTTGTCGATCGATATTTCGAGGTGTTGGAGGTGTTAGGCGAGAAAATCGAAGTGTTGCAAGATCTCGTGGTCAGTCATCCGAAGCCGGAGACGCTGCGCCAGATTCATGCGCTCAAACGGCAGTTGCTGTTTCTGCGGCGGGCGGTGTGGCCCCTCCGTGAAGCGGCGAACAATCTCTCCCGATCGGAAAGCCCCTTCTTGCAAGAGTCGACCAAGATATTCTTCCGTGATGTATACGATCATGTGGTTCAAATCGTGGATACCATCGAGACGCTTCGTGAAATGGTCTCGGCCGGTCTCGATATCTATCTGTCGAGCATTAGCTATCGGCTGAATGCCGTCATGAAAGTTCTAACGATCATTACGACGATCTTCATGCCGCTAACCTTCATCGTCGGTATCTATGGGATGAATTTCGAGCACATGCCGGAACTGAAATGGGAATGGGGCTACCCGCTGGTACTCGGGCTGATGGTGGCGATCGTGATTGCCATGCTGGGATTTTTCAAAAGTAAGAAGTGGATCTAGCCCGCATGAACAATGTTGGCTAAAAGAGAAAGTGATGAGGAGACGACGAATTCTCACCGTCATGATCAGTGGGCTGGTGCTGGGTGGACTGTTCCTAGCAGTTTGTGGTGGTAGAGAGGCGCAAGCGGGCGCACAAGGAGTGCCGGCCGATCTGCCGGGCGTTATCCATGGCCAGGGTAAGCCTCTGCCGACAGCCCAGCGGTTTGTCATCCTGCCGGCTTTTAACAACGAGGCGGTGTTGGATAAAGAAACTGGCCTGATCTGGGAGAGGTCACCACAGATGACGAGCGCCAGATGGATTGCGGCCCGCCGTACCTGCATTGAGAAGAATGTCGGGGGGCAGAAAGGCTGGCGGCTTCCGTCACTCCAAGAGCTGACGAGTCTGGTGGATACCTCTATCGCTCCGCCTGGTCCGACTCTTCCGCCGGGCCATCCGTTTCTGACCATCCAATCGACTGTTTATTGGTCGGCGACGAGGGTCGATGAGGATGCCAGGGGTTCGTGGGCCGTGCATTTCGGATTGGGCGGCGGCGCGACCTTCATCAACTGGGCCCACAGCGTGCAAAGTTGGTGTGTCCGTGACGGTATGAATGTGAATCAGCCGTGAGACTTCTGGGAATAGAGCGAGGTAGGCGCTTGGGCGTGCTGGCAGGGGAGGCCAAAAGGAGAGAGCTTATTCAGCGACCTCGACACGATCGACAAAGTAGGCGGTCTCCCCGAAGCAGGTCGTCGGCAGGTACCGGTGCTCTTTATAGTGAAGCACCAACCGTTTCCCCATCATCTGCGAGATTTGTGATGCGACCTTGTCATCCGAGACGGTGAACGGCCAGAGCACCGGCGCGAGCCCTGGCACGGTGGTCATCGCCAACTCGCCCTCGTGGGTCTTGCAGACCCACCCTTTGTTGGAAAACTTCTGAATGTAGCCGGCTCGACTACCGTCGGAATAGCTGTAGTTGAAGGCGATGAGCAGATAGGCCGCGCCGATGAAGAACAGGAATAGTACAAACAGCTTTATCATCGAGCTTTCCCAATGTTCTGGTGAAGATCCGTGAATAACCAGGGGGCCTCGGACTTTCGTCGAGCCTCGTAGGAGGTAATGGCGGTCTCGTGTTGCAACGTCAAGCCGATGGCGTCGAGACCGCGATACAAACAGTCTTTTCTGAAAGGATCGATCTCGAAGCGAGCGCTGGTGCCGTTCGGGCTGGCCACCATTTGTTTCCCGAGGTCCACGGTCAGCTGGTATCCGGGCGTCGCAAGGACGTCGTTCATCATGGCCAGAACTTCATCGGCCTTCAATACCACAGGCAAGATGCCGTTTTGGAAGCAGTTGTTGTAAAAGATGTCGGCGAAGCTCGGCGCGATGACACAACGGAAACCCTGGTCGAGGAGTGCCCAGGGGGCATGTTCACGCGACGATCCACAGCCAAAGTTATCGCGCGTCAACAGAATTGTCGCGCCTAGGAAGCGCGGTTGATTCAAAAAAAACATCGGATCCTGTGACCCGTCTTTCTGCTTGCGCCAATCGTAGAATAATCCTTCGCGGAGCCCCGTCCGCTTGATCGTCTTGAGAAATTGCTTCGGGATGATTTGGTCGGTATCGACATTGACCCGGTCTAATGGGGCCACTAACCCCGTGAGTGTCGTAAAGGCTTGCATAAATTCCTCGTTAGGCGTTAGGCGTTAGGCGTGAAGCGTCAGGCGCGAGATATCTGTTGCAATCCGTCATCGATCCCCTCACGCCTAACCCCTTACGCCTCACGATTCTCATGACCATGTCCTGATATCGACAAAATGGCCTTCGACTGCTGCGGCTACTGCCATGGCCGGCGACACAAGATGAGTCCGGCCGCCAGCCCCCTGTCGCCCTTCGAAATTACGATTGCTGGTCGAGGCGCAGCGCTCTCCAGGCTGAAGCACGTCGGCGTTCATTGCCAGACACATACTGCAGCCTGCTTCCCGCCACTCGAATCCCGCTTCTTTGAACAATCGGTCGAGCCCTTCCTGTTCGGCCTGCTGCTTCACGAGACCGGAACCGGGCACGACCATCGCGTGAACGGACTTTGCGACGTGCCTGCCCTTCGCCAAGCTCGCGGCCAGGCGAAGATCTTCGATACGCGCATTCGTGCAGGATCCGATGAACACCTTGTCGATCTTGATATCGGTCATGGGCATGTCCGGGGTGAGGCCCATGTATTCCAGCGCCCGTGCTGTAGCCTGGCGCTGGTTCTCGTCGGTGATCGTGCGCGGGTCCGGCACTCGTTGATCGATGCCGGTCACCATCCCGGGACTCGTGCCCCAGCTGACTTGCGGCGCGATGTCCTCGGCCCGCATCGTGACAGTCGTATTGTAGGTCGCGTTCGCATCGGTCTTGAGCTGCTGCCACGCACGCACGGCCTGCTCGAACAGTTCTCCCTTTGGAGCTAGCGGGCGCCCTTTGATATAGGCGACGGTGTGCTCGTCCGGCGCGACCATCCCGGCGCGTGCGCCGCCCTCGATCGACATATTGCAGAGCGTCATACGCCCTTCCATGCTGAGGGCGCGGATCGCTGAGCCCGTATACTCGATGACATAGCCGGTTCCGCCGGCTGTGCCGATTTTGCCGATGATCGCCAGAATCACGTCCTTTGCCGAGCAGAGCGCCGGCAGCACCCCGTCGACGCGAATCTCCATAGTCTTGGGTCGTTTCTGCACCAAGCACTGGGTGGCCAGCACATGCTCCACTTCGCTGGTGCCGATGCCGAAGGCTAATGCGCCGAACGCTCCATGTGTCGACGTGTGTGAATCGCCGCATACGATGGTCGTCCCAGGCAGGGTAAAGCCCTGTTCTGGTCCGATCACGTGCACCACACCTTGGCGGATGTCGTTCATACCAAAGAGCGTGATGCCGAAGTCACGGCAATTTTCCTCCAGCGTCCTAATTTGTATCGCACTGAGGGGATCGGCGATGCCCAGGGTCCGATCGGTAGTCGGAACGTTGTGATCCGGCACCGCCAACGTGACACCAGGCCGTCGCGGCCGTCGGCCCGAGAGCTTGAGCCCTTCAAATGCCTGAGGCGATGTTACTTCGTGAACCAGCTGACGATCGATATAGAGCAGGGTGGTCCCGTCTGGCTCTGAACGGACGACGTGAGACTCCCATATTTTGTCGAAGAGGGTCTGCGCGGCCATACATACTCCTCAATGATCGGTCTCTCCGGATGGTATCTCCGAGAGGATGCACATTATACAGAGTCCTCCTATGGTCTGCACAAGAGCCCTCACCATATTCTTGCGTTGACCGACCGGACGTGGTACACCGCCTAGCAGGATGCTTAGAAAAAGTCCGCCAGCACGGAGAAGGTTGAGGCCAAGGTCAAGGTTGAGCGAAGAGCAGACTCTCCCTATCTCAGCCTCGACCTGAGCCTTAACCTTCGGGAAAGCTGTGTGCCGTGACCTCTCAGATATGGACCGATCCCGTCATCATGGAGTGGTCGCAGCTACTCCTCAACAGTTTCCGTCATTGGACAGGGCGTGACCTCCTCGAACGAGTGGGCGATCAGGCCTATCAGGCCCACGCGCTCTTCCAGTCCCCCTTTATTGTTGTATCCCACGGAATGGAAGAGGATCCGCTCCTCAATTACGGCAATCAGATCGCATTGGACTTGTGGGAGATGACCTGGGAACAACTCGTGGAGACTCCGTCGCGGCTGACGGCGGAGCCCACGAGTCGGGCTGAACGCGAGTGGATGTTGGAACAAGCCAGAACCAGGGGGTATCTCGACACCTATCGAGGCGTGAGAATTACTTCAACAGGCCGTCGTTTTCTCGTCGAGGACGCTCTCATCTGGAATATCATGGATGCAGGAGGACAGAGAGTCGGGCAAGCAGCGACTTTTGCGCAATGGACCTGGTTGAGCTGACAAGCGAGGCTTTCAGCAGGCTGAGGTCGAGGTCAAGGTTGAGCGAAGATCAGACACCTTTTTCTCAGCCTTGACCTGAACCTCAACCTTCTCCGTGCTGGAGGACTTTTTCAGCATCCTGCGGGCTAGAAGGGGAAATAGATTTCAAATCCTCCATAAGCCCCGCTGTGGAAGGTCGTATTGTGTTGGTATCCACCCCGGACGAGCAAAAACACTTTGCTGACCTGAACTTCAGCGATGGGCCCCGTCATGATCCCTCGGAAATCGGCATTACCCATTCCTGTCACATCCCAGCCGAGATACGTCGCGCAACAGCTCTTATCGGGCTTATAGGCCAGCACTTTCCCGCGTAGCCGGCTCCAGAAGAAATTATCGAGGTCAGCATATGACCCTATGGCGTGAAGGTTCCATTTTTCATGCCAATAGAGCGCTTCAAGTTGGCCGTACACGCCGGCCTGATAATTGATCGTGTTGCTCGCGTTCAGCCGCTGTTCTTCGATTCTGCGCATCTGAGGGCCGGCAAGGGCGGAAAGGGTCCAGCTACCGAGTGTTTTGGTAATGCCGAGCGACGGAACAATAGATTGGATATTGGCATCCAGGAGTTGTCCATTGGTCTTAAAGTTATAGCCAAGCCCAGAAGATATGGCCTGAACGAACAAGCCGGATACGGCTGAATCCTGTAAAATCGGGGTTCTGACGCCGAGGTAGCCAAAGTACTGGCTCTTATTGTCGATCTGAAACCCCGTGAAGACATCTCCCGCCTCGCTCACGAGAGGCAGGCATGGCAGGATGCATCCCGCTAGCACTAGTCGCGTAAGTCTCGCTATCGTTCTCAGACGCATCAACCATCGGGCAGGCCGTACATCAGCTGAAAAAACATGGTTGTCCTCGTCCATAGGGGCTCCCTCGTGAAGATGCGACGATCTCATCGTACACCCTGATTCCCGGTTAAGCCGAGCGTTAGTGCGCATAGTGCAAGCGACGCCACTGTTCCTCACCGGACTCGATACTCACGACCTGGAAGTGCACGAGCATTTTCCTCCGTTTGCGGACCATCCCCACAGGACTGACTTTCAGCGTGACTCCGGGAAGTTCCAGCAGGGTGCCGGCCAGCGAGTCTTGTGGGGCTCCAGAAAAGAGGGCGCTGACGCCGGTGAAGGACATGTCTTCCACGCGGCCTTGCCACACCGACGACGGCGCGGTGATTTGACACAGGATTCCTCCCGTGACGCGAATCATGCTCCGGCGATTCCAGGTGAGGGGACGCCATGGGATGGTCAGAGCCTGGAGGAGTGACCGGAGGCTGCTGCCGATCCCTGGTTGGATACGGTAGCCGTCTTCCCAGGGAATGGGATCCCCATACATTTTATCGACCAGAATTTGGCGTGTGTGTTCATCCAGCTCATCGAATTGGAGGCCCACGTCAATCCCGCCTGACGGATTCGGCTCCTGCCGAATGATGCGGGCGGTGACTGTGACCAGCAGGCCTCGTGACGAAGTCAGTGCGAACTTGACGGTCTCCTGCAGCGTAAAGATGGGTCGGTCTACGGTCACCGCAGCTCCCTGTTCGTTCACGTCGATGACGCGTGCCGAGACTCCTTCTCCGTCCACGAACAGCCCGCCGGCAAAATCGCGTTTGAGCCGGAACCCCTGCCGCCCCTGGGCTTGCTCGCTGGCGACGAACAAGGCGATGGTGAGGAGGAGGAGGTTGGCGCTTCCCCAAAAGAGGCTAACCGGCAAGCCTGGATCGCCGACGCCTTGCGACCAATGCCGGATGCCTAACGCCAAACCGATGACGAGCAGGCCGAATGTAATCAGATGAGGCCAGGCCAAGGACAATTCAGTCGTGGAGCTCTTCTTCACCCGTTGCCCTTTCGGTGTCACCTCGAACGGCCGTTCTTTGCGCGGCGCAGCCAGCGCCTTGAGGGCAACGAGACTGAGGGCAAAACACATGGCGATCTCATACACGTCCGACCAGAAGGGATTGCGCGATCCCCGGCTGACCGGTCGCATCACGAGTGCGGAGGCTAGAAAGAACGAGAAGAAGAAGTTGCTCAGGGCCAGCATGTCGGCTTTCAACGGTGAGGTCGAGAAGAGCAGGCTCGCCAACGGCGCAAGGAGACAAATCAAGCGCGGGAGGCCGAAGAAGAAATAGAAGATCGATCCGAAATAGTCGATCCGCTGAGCCAGGCTCAGCCCGCGCTTGGTCAACGGATTATCCCTGAGCAAGACCTGAATGCATCCCATGGCCCAGCGTTTTCGTTGTTTCAAGTATCCGTCGAAGGTTTCCGGCATCAGGCCTGCCGACAGCACCTTATTGAGGTAGCAGGAGCGGTAGCCCCTGGCATGCAGATTCATGCTGGTATGAATGTCTTCTGTGATGGTCTGGGTCTGGAATCCCCCGATTTCCATCAAGGGTTCTCGGCGGAGGAGGCCGCCGCTGCCAGCAAAGAAAGCGCTGTTGTGGGTATCACGGCCGGCTTGGAGCGAACGGAAGAAGAGCGCCTGTTCGTTCTTCACCTCCTCGCCGACGCGCAGGTTCCGTTGGAAAATATCCGGATTGTAGAAGTGATGAGGCGTTTGCACGATTGCGACCTTCGGATCGTCAAAAAATCCGACGGTGTCTTTGAGAAATGTTCGGGCTGGAATGTGATCCACATCGAAGATCGCGACCAATTCCCCGTGGCTGAGCTGGAGAGCATGGTTCAAGTTTCCGGCTTTTGCGTGACGAGGTCGGTCCGGGCGCCGGATGTATTCGCAGCCGAGCGAGGCGGCCAATTGCCGGGCTTCATCGCGATGACCGTCATCCAGGACGTATACCGTATATCGGTCGCGGGGATATTCCTGCGCGAGACAGCTGATCAAGGTTTGCCGAAGGATCGAGAGCGGCTCGTCCACGACCGTCACCATGATATCCACTGTGCGATAGGTGGTGATGGGGGCCGCGGTCCGTTCCGTCGGTGACCAGGACTGATAGGTGAAGAAACAGAACTGACAGAGCCCGTAGAGTTCCGCCAAATAGACGACCGATCCGAGGGCCATGGAGGCCAGGTCATCAGTGGGGATCGTGTAGAGCAGACGCCATACCATATACCTGGCATAGAGAAAGAGGCTGAGCGTCAACATCAGCTTCCTGCCCCGATTCTGTTTGATCAGGAGGCCGATGACGAAAAGCGCCAGGCCTGAAAGCCCGAAGGCGATCGGCGTACTGAAGAATGCGTTAAGGACCGTCATTGAGCCCCTTCATCCTCCCCTGTCGTTCTCACGCGGAAAGATCCCCCCACCTTTCACGACCGGTATTACTTTGGTGAGTCTAAGCTGTAAACGAAAGGTTGCCCAGACCTACGGTGGGGGGAGTACGTTCGAGGGGGAAGTTCTTGCCCAAGAGGAAGGTGTGACGGAACAGGCGGTGAGCACCTCGAAATCTAATGGCCGCAAGAGCACTAAAAAATAATCAGAGCGTTGAGTCGGTGGTTACGTCCTGAGATCGAGAGGGCTTCGGTGGACGATGGCACGGAGAATATCGCTGATTGTTAGAATGCCGATCAGATGATGGGAGCTGTCGAGAATCGGGATCCCACCTACGTGCTCCTCTAGCATGATGTGGGCGATCTCACGGATCTCTGTCGTCGGAGTGGCAGACAAGACCCGGCTGTTCATCACATGGGGGAGCTTGTGCTCGGCGAACGGTCCAGACTGATTGACGGATTCCAGTTCATGCGCATAAGGCAGCAGATCCTGGCTCGATATCATTCCGACCAACGTGCCGTCGACCGATGTCACAGGGAGGTGGCGAATTCCCTGGTGTTTCATCACAGTCCATGCCTCCAGCAACGTACTGTCGGACGGCAACCATGATACGGGGGAAGTCATTAAGTCCTGTGCAAGGAGGGCCGGCGAGAGTGCGGGGGCTTGCTGTACCTGTTGTTGATAGGCCTGTTGAGCCAGACGCGCTGCATGGTCAGCTGTCTGGCGCTGCTGCTCTTTCGAACGATCCCGTCTATCCGCGTCGGCCTGCGTTGCGGGAGAACGTGGAGACACCGGTAGCGTAGGATGCATTTCGACGATGCCATCGACCGCGCGTATAATCGGCATGGCTGACCTCGTATCGTCTGTATCGGAGGCTAGCGGTAAGTACTTAAGCCTGAAGGGCGTTGCCTGAACGACTGTTGGGGCAAAGTGGAGAGCAGGATTCGGGACGAGATACAAGGATCTGAGTAGCTACTAAGGAGCAGCAAGGAATTGAAACCGCGGACAAGGACGACCATCGACGGTTACAGTTTCCAGGAACATCGCCGTTGGTCTGATCCATAGCCCGCGGTCGCCGTAAAGCGCCCGATAGACCACATATTCCTCTTCCGTTTCTGAGTGACGGGCCACTCCCAGCACCTCATACTCGTGACCTTTATAGTGCCGATAGAGGCCCGGTTGGATCATGGACGCAGTATAGGGAAATCCGAGACGCGCGACAACGAGAGAGTCGGCGGCGGGCAATCAGGGGTGTTGCGCTTTCCAGTATTGGAGCAATTCCAGCAGCGCTTGAGGTTGGTTGGTCGGGGCCGCTTGCCCGGCTTGATCCTTGTTGTTGATGCCGTGACAGGAGGTGCAAACGCGGACTTCGCCGGGCTGGAATGTCACCCAGTACCGTTCGCGCACGACCGGCGTGCCTTGCGGATCGGTCAATTGCCAGGAGAGCGCGCGCCGCGCGGGGACGAAGGCCGCGGCCGATCCGTCCGCCGCGATCTTGACGCTGCCTGCCGGACCGGCCGGATTGGGCATGTTGCTCACGACGGCATTGCCGTCGTGCAACGTCTTCGCTAAGACTCGCCGACCGGATTTCGGATTGTTGATCCCGCCGATGCCGCGCACCTGATCGGCCTGGAAGATCTGCAAATGTTGGACATCGTAGATCTTGCCGCCTGCTCCTACATGCTGGACGCCGCCGGGCACACGCAAATTAAAGGGCTGCTGTTTGTCGAAGCCGTCGCGTGTCGTGACGTTCCGCGTGACGGCGAGGGCGAGATTATTCTCGATGAGATAGACACGCAACGCATTCATATCGATGCCGAGCTGCTGGAAGACTTGTTGCTCAGGCGACGGCAGCGCGTTCGTGAGTTTGGCCGGCCTGGTGCGCGGTTTTACTTCCACCGGTTGCAGTTCCCAGAGATTCCCGCTGTAGGTGAGCTTCTTATCCGGATCCCAATAGGAGACCGTCTTGTTCAGGCCAGCGGTGAGGGGTTGGTCCGTCCCCCGGAATCCGTTCGGGAGCAGCTTCGTCGTCTTCAATCGAAAGTCGTAGCGCGATGGATTCGCATTGCCCGTCGGCCCATCGGCTCTGGTTTCTGCCGTGTGCGCCACGATGAGCGTGCCGTCCGAAAGCGGCAGCGGATCACGATAATGGCCGGAATGATTCGGTTTAGGCGGTTGGTTGTCTTCGTTGAAGCCGCTCGTGTCGCGGTGCGTGACGTAGGTGATTGCGATCTGATCGGCATTCTGGCTCGGCGGCGCATCAAGGCTCACGATCTGTCCGGCGGCGCGCGTGCCGAATTCGGTTGCATCGATCGCGTAATACCGGCCGGGGTTCAGGGGATCTTCCCTGATTTGAAACAGATTGGTGATCGCATTCTGGTTGAACCTTGCCAGCTGGCCGAAAAATTCGATTATGTTCGGATCGTTGTTGAGGCTTGAAGGCAGATAGCTGTGCAACTCCTGCCGTCCGAGGTGGTTCAGCGTTTCGCCTTCTGTGCCGTCTTCCAAAATGGTCCAGGGGAAAAATTGATTGAAGTCGTGCTTTTCATGTTTGTGCCGGCGACTTCCTGGTCGACGCGCGGCTCAGGAAACGACTCGGAGCCGATCAGTGTCGCATCCTTCTGCGCATTAACCGCTTCGCTCGCCCAGGTAAAGGTTCCATTCGTGCCGCCCGCGTATTTGTCGGCGTCTGCTTGCTGATCCCGCTTGAGGTGGTCCCACTGTGTGAAGACGACGCGTCCGAAACTATCGATGATTGGCGTGAAGTTGCCGGAAGGGGCGTGGTTCATCAAGAACAGATCGCCGTTCGTCGGATTCAGACTCCAGAGCCCCGACACGACCGCTGTTGATTCGTATTCGTCGTGCTGCGGATGGAGGTGGCGTTCACCGCTGCGTGGGCGGTCGGAGGTGAAGATGATCCGGTCGTCTGTGCCATAGATCGGGGAGACGTTGTTGTAGTCCTGCGGCTGATTCGGCACCTTGGCGATGACCGGCAGCTGGTTCTTACCGAGGCCGGTGATTTCGTAGAGCTGCCAGACAAAGTCCTTCACTTGGAACTGTTGTGTCGGCGCGCCGATCGCCATTGAGAAAATCGCCTTTTGACCATCCCAATGCACGCTAGGGTCGCGTACGGCGATGGCCTGATCGAGCTGCAAGCTTTCCATGCCGAAGCCGGTGGTCTTGGTCAGATTCTTCAGCGTGCCGTCAAGATAACGAATCCAGAGATCGCCGCCGCGCGGCGCTTGCTGCATGCTGGGATTGTGATTGCCGAAGGTCGCCGTGATGGCGGTGAAGTCTCCGCTCACCGGAACTTGTGTGACGAACAGAATAGGAAATGCGCCGGCCGTAACAGGTGGCGATGGGGGTGGAGTGATTGGAGGTGGTGAGGCCGGTGGCGGGGCTGTCGGTGTGCCGCCTCCGCTTGTGATAGGGGCGTTCGTATCCTCCGCCGTGCAGGCGACTAAGGTGATGCAGATCAAGCCAAGTCCTATAGAGAGTTGATGCCACCGCATGGGCTCTGAACAATGCAATGGCTATACCCTCTCGTGGGCCTTAATGGCCACATTTTTTCGGGGTTTCCATTCTTCTGCACGATCAATTCCGTCGCCTTCTGTAGGCCTACATGAACAGTCCACATATACCTCCACATCGGTTCGGCATGGCAGCATCCTGTGGGGTAGTGGTATCCTCCCACTTTGAACAATGCGGGCAGAACGAATGACTCATGATGTGGTGATTATCGGCGGCGGGTCTGCGGGCTATGCTGCGACACGGACTGCGCGCGATGCCGGCGCCGACGTAGCGATTGTGGATCATGGCCCGCTCGGGGGGCTCTGTATCCTGCGTGGTTGCATGCCGACAAAGGCTATCCTGCGTTCTGCCGAAGTCGCGGCCCTTTTCAGGCGAGCGAAGGAGTTTGGACTCTCTCCAGTTTCGGTCCAGGCCGATCTGTCGGCAATCGTGGACCGGAAGGATCGGTTGGTCCGGGAGTTTGCCGACTATCGCATTCAGCAGCTTCAAGACCCGAGGCTCACGCTCTATCAATCGCGAGCGGTTTTCCGGTCTCCCCACGAAATCCTCGCTGGAGACACCATTTTGTCGGCCGGCTCGTTCATTCTAGCCACCGGGTCGAGGCCCAGTGAGGTTCCGATACCTGGTTTGACCCAAGCCGGATATTTCACGAGCGACACGATCCTGGATCTCCGTACCCAGCCGGGCTCGTTGATCGTGCTGGGTGGCGGGGCCGTCGCTCTTGAGCTCGGCCAATTCTTTGCTCGACTTGGGACGAAGGTCACGATTCTTCAACGGGGGCGTACGCTGCTTTCTGAGATGGATGAGGATGTCGGACGCGCGCTTGAGGCCTCCTTGATCGGTGAGGGCATCGAAGTCGTTACGGGCGCGCAATTGCTGCATGTGACTCATGACGCAACAGGGAAGACGGTATGGGCGGTGAAAGACGGACGGGAACAATCCTACGTCGGCGAGGAAATTCTCCAGGCGTTAGGCCGGCAGCCCAATATCGAAGGGCTTCGCCTCGATCTGGCGGAAGTGACAGTCGACGACGGGCGCATTGTGGTCGATGGCATGATGTGCACGTCGCAAGCACATATCTATGCCGTGGGCGATGTGAACGATGTCTCGCCCATTGTGCATCTCGCCATCCTGCAGGGAGAGATTGCGGGGTACAACGCAACTCATGCAGATCAACCGGCGAAGACAATCGATCATCGGCTGGATACGGAAGTGGTCTTTACCGATCCGCAGGTCGCAGTGCTGGGACTCAATGAATCGCGTGCGAAGGCCGATGGGATTCCGTATCTCACAGCCTCCTATCCTTTCGTCGACCATGGCAAAGCGCTCTGTCTTGGTGCGACGCAGGGGTTTGTGAAGTTGCTCACGGCGCCACAGACCGGTGAGATTCTTGGCGCGGAGATCGTCGGCCCGGAAGCAGGTGAACTGATTCACGAGCTGATCGCGGTGATGTATTACCATGGGACTGCAGCCGACCTCTTGCGCATGCCGCACTATCATCCCACACTGGCAGAAATCCTAACCTATCCGGCAGAATCCATTGTCGAACGGTTGGGTGCATGAGGAAGAGGCTGGATGTTCTTGCCGAGCCCGGTGAAGATGAGGGCGTCCAAGACGCGGCGGTCTCTTTGGAGTTACGTGCAAAAACCTTTCGCGCAAAGCGGAGTTGAACCGGCAGCGCTGTCCAGTGTAGCGTACTCCGAATCTATTATGGCAAAACACAATGATCCGAACTCCATTAACTTGCGGACGAAAGGGATGATCGCGCGATTCATAGGAATTGTGGCGATCGCGCTCGGGTTCGTCGTCGGGATCTATGGACTGGAAGACACAGGAGGGCCGTGGATGAAAACGGCATTGGGCTTGCTTGTCACCGGCATGTTGGCCCAAGGTTATGCGCTCTATTGTTCCGTGAGGCGTATGCACGAGTTCAAGGACCAACCCAAGTCATGAGACGAATACGTCAGCACGTATTCACAGTGGTGATGCTCCTCCTCGCGGGAGGGATGCTCGCCTGCGGAGGTCCGTGGCGCGACGGCTATTTCAAAAAAGGTGTGGATCGACTCACTCAAGACGAAGTGACTGAGAAGTTCGGGTCGCCCCATACGGCCAAGACACCGGTTCTCGGAGGGGACTCGGTCTGGACCTATCGTGTGCCCTTGGCCGAAAAGGAATTGAGCTCGTTGCACTTTGCTGGTCTGTCCAATGCCGCGACGCAAGCCACCTCGTTGATAGGAAAGCCGGGGGAAGGGCCCAAAGAAATGTTGTATTGCTACCGCTATACCCTGATCTTCAACGAACAGAAGATCTTGAAGCAGTGGAAACGTGAAGAATGTGTGCCGGGAACCCATGATTCGCTCAACGCCAGTAAATAGTCTGACAGGGTAATCCATACCTACTCGGTTGCCGCACATCGATAGTTCAACTGTGCTTGACGGGTTTCTCCTCGCTGTTGCAAGCGCCAATGTATGGGCGAGAGGCGCGGTGTTAGAGTCTAAGGACGACCAGAAGGGATAACTTTCCTCTTGCCTAGCGCCCCTCGCCTGATCTCTAGCCGAATTCCGGCAAACCATCATGAGCAATGCGGGCTAATTCTTGACAGGTTTGAAAAAGGGGCGCAGGCTGGTTTTTCCTTGTGAAGAAACCATCACGACTCACTATTATCTATTCCGGGAGGTGTCCAATGCAGAAACTGATCGTCATCGGGTTTGCAGCATTGTGTCTGATTGGAGCCAGCTCGCTGGCCTTGGCTGACGAAGCCATGAAGAGCGAGATGGGTGGCGTGAAAGACGAGATGAAGGCTGAGAAAAACGCGATGAAGAGCGATATGAAGGCAAAGAAGGAAGAGATGAAGGGCAAGATGAAAGCCCGCAAAGGTGCGATCAAGGCGAAGCGCCATGAAATGAGGGAGAAGATGAAGGCGCACAAAGTCGCGGGAAAATCCAAGGTTGGAGAAGCGAAGGACGCTGCTCGGTCGATGGAGCAAGACCTGAAAGCGACAGTTCCTACCGCCCCTACTTCTGTTACCGCTCCATAAGTTTTCGCAGTCGCATCAGTGTGCCGGCCCTCAGGAGGAAAGACCTCCTGAGGGCCGTTCTATGTAGAGAACCTCTCGGGCCAACTATTTCATTGATGATATCCCTCGGCTTGTTCCCCCGTGGGCCTTTTGCTAGGATGCGGCGGCCTGAACATCCATATCACGGGTTCCTGCATGAAGGTCGCTACGTTCAACGTCAATTCTCTCCGCAAGCGTTTGCCGATTGTGCTCGATTGGCTGGCCCAGCAGAAGCCCGACGTGCTTTGTCTTCAAGAAACCAAAGTCCAGGACAGCGAGTTTCCGCTGCTGGCGCTGGCGGAATCCGGATATGAAATCACCTACAGGGGGATGAAGTCGTATAACGGCGTCGCGATATTGAGCCGTGAGAAGCCGGACGCAGTGGCCTACGGGTTTGACGATGGGGGCGACTCGGAGGACGCACGGCTCTTGCGCGTGATGATCAAGGGGATTCCCATTGTGAATACCTACGTGCCACAGGGCTTCGAAATCGACTCACCCAAGTATCAATACAAGCTTGGCTGGTACAATCGACTCCGCAGGTATTTCGAGAAACATCTGTCGCCGAACAAACCGGCTATCTGGTGTGGCGACATGAATGTCGCTCCGCGACCGATGGACGTGCACAGTCCTGAAAAACATCTCAAGCATGTCTGCTATCACGAAGATGTGCGGCGAGTGTACGAAAACACGTTGGCGTGGGGATTTCAGGATATGTTCGTGAAACTCTATCCGGACCGGCAGCAATATACGTTTTGGGATTACCGAGCGCCTGGCTCGCTGGAAGCGAATAGAGGCTGGCGCATCGACCATATTTTGGCGACGGCCCCGTTGGCAAAGCACTGTGTCAAGGTAGAGGTGGACGTCGGGCCGCGGCGAGCGAAAGACCCCTCAGATCACACATTCTTATGGGCGGAGTTTTCGGTCTAACCACAAACGCAACGTCCACATCTGCCCAATTCGGTCGGCTCGGTAAGTCATCCGCGCCAACCGAACTGGCTCACGATCTCAAAAGAACCGTTAAGCGGCATTCAGGATCCGCTGCTTCGTCTGCAACGGGGTCACGCGATTCTGTGCAATCAACGGATCGAGGACCAGCCCGCAATTGATACAGCGGAGGACCGAAGCTTCCTGAGAAAACTCCGGTCGCCATTCTTTTACCATCAGTCCTTTGCATTTTAGACAGGTCATTGTGTCCACCTCCTGCTCTCATGGGTTCCAGCGCCGACGAGTCGGCCTTTCACGAGGTCAACTCTAACATCGCAAGATTAATACGATGTTAACTGGCAGTTAAAACTCTCTAATGTCTATACAGAACGATCGGTACGATATTGCAGTGATCGGTGCGGGCGCCGCCGGTCTGGCGGCTTCAATATTCTCTGCAGAGGCGGCCACGAAGGGCGACCGTTCGCAAAGGATCGTATTGCTCGATGGTGCGAAAACGATCGGTGCCAAAATCCTCGTCTCAGGCGGAGGTCGTTGCAATGTCACGCACGAGGTTGTCACCTCTACTGATTTCTTCGGCAATCGCCATATCATCAAGAATGTGCTGGCGGCGTTTTCCGTTGAGCAGGCGGTGAAGTGGTTTGCCTCGTTAGGGGTCGAGCTCAAACGCGAGGAGACCGGTAAGCTTTTTCCGGTGACCGACAAAGCCAGGACCGTCCTGTTGGCGCTTATTGAGCGTTGTCGTGAACTTGGAGTTGAGATTCAGCCGAACCATCGCGTGGATAAGATCGAGCCTGTCACGGATCATAACCATGGATTTTCGATTCATCATTCGCAAGGAGTCTTACAGGCAAGGAAGGTCATTTTGGCGACCGGAGGGCGATCAATCCCTAAATCTGGGAGTGATGGGTTTGGGTACAGCCTCGCTCGGCGACTCGGTCATCATGTGACGGCCACTGTCCCGGCACTCGTCCCGCTCATTCTTGAGGACACGATATTCCACAAGCAGCTCTCCGGCCTCTCGCACGAGGTCGAGATGACGACAATGGTGAAGGGCCGCAAGGTCGACTGTCGGACGGGAAGCTTGCTCTGGACGCACTTTGGGATCAGTGGGCCGGTCGTGATGGACGCGAGCCGCTTTTGGACCGTCGGGCATGAGCAGGGAGAGACCGTCGAGGTCTACGGAAACTTCTTGATCGGTCAGACGCAAGAACAGGCGAAGTCGTGGCTTATGGTACAAGCGATGGATAATCCACGGCGATCCTTGCTGAAGACATGGGCGCAACAGATACCGGAGCGATTTGCTGAGGCGCTTTGTTCCCATGTCGAATGTGATCCCAAGACGGCGGTTGCGCAACTGCCGAGAAAAAACCGAGATCGGTTACTCGCGGCGCTCACAAAGTTTCCCTTTCCCATCGACCAGGATCGCGGCTGGAATTACGCAGAAGTGACGGCGGGTGGGGTTCCTCTCGAAGAGATCGACTTCCGGACGATGGAATCCAAGCTGGTACCGGGCCTCTATCTAGTCGGAGAGATCCTCGACTGCGATGGCCGGATCGGCGGGTTCAACTTTCAATGGGCCTGGTCGACGGGATTTCTGGCGGGCCGGGCAGTTACCCCCTGTAATCAATAACCAATCAAATCAACGACAAGGCTGTTGAAGCGCTCTCTCTGGTCAGAGGGATGTCTGGTGAGGTTCCTTTCTCTTAGGCTGCATTGGCCTGTGGTCTTGGGTCGTTCTTCAACGTCCCAAACTTGGACTCATATTCGGTGACCACACGATTGAGCACGGCAGCTAACCGTTTCGCCGCATAGGGGTTCAGTACGATACGGTTCGTCATCTGAACCTGGATATTCGTCTGCGCCCGCTCCCACACATCATTGACGCCAAAGGCCAACACCACTTCTTCGCGGGTCGACGATACATTGCACACATTGGCGTAGGAACTCTTAAGATTGGAAACGTCAAACTGGACCGTCGGGGTGGCATTGGCAGCTTGGGTTATTGGTGATGGCTTTGCGGGGGACGGGCTCGTTGTATTCATCGGTGATCCAGTCTCTTTTTTCATAGCGATCTCCTTGACGGTGGATGGAGTTGTGGTCGACCGAAACGGTCACATTCCCAACCTCTCGTAGCAAGCTACCAAGAAATATAAGACGCAAAAAGGAAAAACACGGTTTGTGCAATCGTTACCGGTTTGTTCGTGGCTAAAGTTGAGTGCATGACTCGTCGTATGGTTCCGACAATCACCCTCGGTGGCAGGGATTTTTTCTCAAGTTTGACCATGAGCATGCCGGTAAAGTGATGTACCAATAGCCGAAAAAAGATGACAAATCACGGTAATTGAGTACTCTTGCGTATAATCCAATCAGGTCTTGTTCGTCCTAGCATTAAGACGGATCAGCTAGCGGTGACGGCGACGGATGCGGGGAGCTTGCTCGACACGCAGAACATCACGGTGAACGTGACGAACGTGAATGAGGCGCCGGTGGCAGGCGATGACACGGCTACGACCATACAAAATACGGCAGTGACTACCGGTAACGTGCTGGGTAACGACAACGATCCGGAGTCGGTGCTCAACGCCGGTAACATCACGGCCTTTGATGCGGTGAGTGCCAACGGAGGCACGGTCGTGAGTAACGGCGACGGCACCTTTACCTACACCCCGGCGCTGAACTTCACCGGCACGGACACGTTTACCTATACGGTGAGCGACGGCGTCTTAACTGACACCGCAACCGTGACGATTACGGTGACGCCAGCGGGGGGGAATAGCGCCCCGATTCTCATGACGAACGCAGGCGCGATCGTCCTTGCAGGATTTTCTGATCCCATTACGTCAGATCAATTGCAAGTCACGGACGTGGATAACACACCGGCTCAATTGCTTTACACGGTGTTGAGTGCGCCCCTGAATGGCCGACTTGAATTGACCACAACCCCTGGCGTGGCGATCACCAGCTTTACTCAAGCGGACATCAATGCGGGGCGGTTGGTGTATGTCCACAACGGATCTGCCGGCACGGGCGACAGTGTGACGTTTACGGTCAGTGATGGTGCGGGGGGTACGATTGCAGCGACGACGTTTAACTTTACGGTCATGCCATTTTTCCCTCCCCCGCTTGGATGGCCCCCAGCCTCGGGGCCTGCCTCCGTTCCTTTTACGGACCTTCCTGGGCCACCTTCCGTGGGTGTTCAGATGCCTGTGACGGCACCATCTTCGGAGCCGACGTGGTCGCCAGGTCGACAGAGCCCTGATATTGTGCAGGTGAAAATCGTTGATAGACACAACGAACCAGCGGTGCGCGAGAAAATGGTGAGTAAAACGTTCACCAGCATGGAGCATGTGGAACCTGAGGATATCGTGCCCCAAGAGCAGTCGGACCTTCCGCCGGATCCGCTGTCACCTCTGGTCAAGAAGGTGTTATCCATGGGCCACAATTTCGAAGAGCGTTTGACCAAGGAAGCCGACATTCTTGAACAAGCGATTGAAGAGCGTGTCATTGTGACCGCGTTGTCTGCAGGACTCATGGTGTGGCTCCTCCGCCGTGGATCCGCCCTGACCAGTTCTTTTACCTCGATGCTGGGGCGCCGTAAGGATGATGAACAGGGGAACGGGTAGCTCCGTGCCTGGATCGGGTATTGGGCAAGTCGGCCCAGTAGTCAAAGATGGGCTGTGCGACGGGACCGAGGTCATCATCCAAGTGACACCGTTTAACCTGATCGATCACATGGGCCGGCTCTCTATACGGCGAGGAAGCGGGAGGAGTTGTGTTATGATTCTCGATCCGGCTATCGCGGGGCGGGCGCTTTCGATCAGCTTGAGCCGCAAGTCAGACAAATCACTAAAGCCGAAGTTCATCTTCATGGCATTAGTATGTGGATGCAGACTCTGAAGTGAGTCGTCATATAGGCTGCAACTTCGCGCCGCTTACCTTAAATACATAGCAGCTATCCGCACAACAGCCGCTGAGGAGATTGAGGTTTCCGCAGAGAACCGTTGATTCCTTGACAGAGAGGAAGAGATCGTCTATCGGTGGTCAAGATACTGCCAAGTTCGAGCATGGGAACGAGAGGGAACAGATGGTATGGGGCGTATCCTAAACTGTCCACAGTGCCGGAAGGACGGCCTCTTACGGACGCAGCCGCAATCCCCACGCGAACATTTTGCCTCTTTCCTCTTTGTGTCGCCGTTCCGCTGTCCATCGTGCAGTCACCGCTTTCTGGCGTCCCGTCTTTGGCTGGACCACTCCACGCATCCAATCGATCGCCGCGAGCATCTCCGGATTCCCGTACGACTCTTTCTCTCATTTTCTGGGGGCAAGGTTCGCGGTGAGGGAACCGTGCTTGATCTCTCGATGGGCGGTTGTATCATCAAGAGCAGGGCCCAGGTCCATACGGACGACATCTTCTATCTGCAATTGTCGCTTGATGACGGTGAACATCCTCTTGAAGTGGCCGCGATAGTCCGTTCTGTGAGCGCTCGCGGCATCGCATTCAAGTTCCTTCGGGCCGCGCATGAGAGCAAGCGCCTGCTTGCTTTTGTCCAAGCCCAGACGCTGGATCAACCGGTCAAATCCTCTGGCAAAGCCGCTGTTGCCGCCTGACCAGGCCAACCAGTGGTTTGTGAGACGTGAATCGCTACACGTGAAAGGCTTCTGAGGAAGAGAGCCCCGCAGTCCCACGTTTCACCTTTCACGTCTTACTTTTCACGATTTGCAAGAACGAAGCTGGCGGGTTTTTTCAGCATCATGCTAGGTCGGAGTTTCCCAGGCAGAATGAAGCGGATGGTTATTGATTAGTTCCTCATGCGCAGCAAGGTCATAGGGTTCGATAGTGAGATCCTTCTCGTCAAGCGGCTCTGGGCAAGCAAAGGAGCAGAGGTAGGTACGATACGATTCAGCCTTCTCCTTCGTGGCAAATCGGCACAATCCATATTCCGGCATCCCGGATGAGGGATACCAAAACGCCAGCTCGATCGCGCTCCCCTGGTAGATGCCGAGGGTGTGGTGCCGGACTTGGAATCCACCCGGTAAATTTGAGGAGCGTTCAAGAGACACGAGCACGATCTCCATACAGAGGGAATAATCGAAACAAATCGTAGCATGGACGATATCCAGCGCGAAAGCCAATGCCTAGCCCCCGGTCGTATTGGTTCAGGCTTCCTTAGAGTCGTGCAATAGACTGCTTGGTGATGTTCCGTTAGAATCCAGGGCCATGCCTGATCCCATCATGCCGACCGGTTCTCCACAAACACCGCAGGATGAGACTCGATCGGTGGTCAAAGCAGCCGGTGTGATCGGCGCGGCCACCTTCTCCAGCCGCATCCTCGGGTTCGTCCGCGATATGGTGTTGGCGAATCTTTTTGGGGCAACACCTGCGGCAGATGCTTTCTTCGTGGCCTATCGTGTCCCCAACTTGCTTCGCGAATTGTTTGCGGAAGGGTCGATGTCTTCCGCCTTCATTCCGGTCTTCACGGAATATCAGACCCAAAAGTCGAAACGGGACGCCTGGGAACTGGCGAGCGCTGTTTTTACAACGCTGCTGACGATCGTGACCGGGATCACAATTCTTGGTGTGATTCTGGCGTCCGGAATCGTCTGGCTCCTGGCGCCGGGGTTTCATGACGATCCGGCGAAGCTGAGCATGACCACGCTGCTCACGCGGATCATGTTCCCTTACCTGATCTTTATCAGCCTGGCGGCGCTGGCCATGGGCATCCTGAATTCCATGCGCGCCTTTGCGGCGCCGGCGTTCTCGCCGGTGTTCTTCAACATTTTCATTATAGGCTTCGCGTATTTTGTATCGCCGATGATGGCGGAGCCGATCCATGGCGTGGCTATCGGGGTGGTGGCGGGCGGCGCGGCACAATTTGCCATGCAGTTGCCCGGATTGCGTCGGCGCGGTATGTTGTTCGGATTTCGATTCGCGCCGGGTCATCCTGGCGTACGGCGGATCGGCGCGCTGATGGTGCCCTCGCTCCTCGGTCTCTCCGTGACGCAGATCAACATTACCGTAAGCACGATTCTCGCCTCCTTCTTTGCCGGTGGGCCGACCTATCTTTTCTATGGCATGCGGTTGATTCAGTTTCCGCTTGGGATTTTTGGCGTGGCGCTGGCCACAGCCATTTTGCCGACGCTCTCGGCGCAGGCCGCGCGCGGAGATATGGATGAATTGCGGAAGACGTTGGGATTCGGCCTTCGCATGATCCTTTTTATCATCCTGCCGGCGATGCTAGGCCTGATGCTCTTGCGTCAGCCGATCATCCATTTGTTCTTCGAGCACGGGACCTTTACGGCGCACGATACTGCTGAGACCGCGCTGGCGGTGCTCTGCTATTCCGTCGGCCTCTGGGCCTTTGGAGGCGTCCGCATCATCGTCTCGGCTTTCTATTCGCTACAAGATACGCGCACGCCGGCTATCTCTGCGGGTATCGCGGTCGCGGCCAATCTCGTATTCTCGCTCCTGCTGATGTCGTCTCTGGGGGCGGCTGGCCTCGCCTTGGCCACAGCTCTGGCGGCAATGGTCAATGGGGGTATCTTGGTCGCGGTGCTTCACCGTCGGTTAGGCGGCGTGGATTGGGGTTCTGTGGGGCGTTCGTCGTTGCGTGTGTTGGTCGCATCTGTGCCGTTAATTGTAATCTGCGCCTGGGTGGCGGCAGCCCAGGTCTGGACCCATCCGGGTGAATGGATCGAAAAATCGGTTATGCTCTTCGTAGCCATCGGATTGAGCGCGGGCGGTTATCTGGGTGTCCATGCCCTGCTGCAGTCAGAAGAGCTCGGCTTGGTTTGGGGAATGGTCAGACGGAAACTGAAGCGAGGAGTGGCCTGAACAATGGGTAAACGACAGCCTTTACTCTCATCCCTTTCCCCTCACTCATTAGGTGTCAGGGCCTGCGTCTTCCGCACGCCCTGGGGATGGATGGGTCTGTCGGAAACGACGAAAGGGATCGATGCTGTGGTGTTGCCGAAGGCCTCGCGGCAGATTGTGCTGTCCGAGTTGCAAGCGGCCTCAGTCGAGCCCCAGGAGGGCCGGTCTTCTCCACGATTGCGCGAGGCGCAGGCGCAATTGACCAGCTATCTGGCGGGAACACGCCGGTCCTTCGATTTGCCGTTGGACCTTTCACGAGGGACGAGTTTTCAGCAGAAGGTCTGGCGGACTCTTCGAGGTATCGCCTACGGCCGTCTTCGATCCTATCAATGGGTGGCACTTCGCGTAGGGGGCGGACGGTATGCTCGCGCTGTCGGCAATGCAGTGGGGGCGAATCCCATGCCGATCGTGATTCCTTGCCATCGCATCGTGGCGCAGGATGCGTCGCTCGGCGGATTCTCAGGCGGCTTGCCTACTAAACGAAAGCTGCTCACTCTTGAAGGAACCCTGGGCGAACTTCGACAGGAACGGCCGTAACCCATGAAAGCCGTGATTCAGCGGGTGACGAGTGCGTCGGTTCGCGTTGAGGGCAAGACCGTGGGGCAGATCGAATCTGGTCTCCTGGTTTTGCTGGGAGTGGCGAAAGGCGATGGAGAATCGGATGGCCGGTTTCTTATCGAGAAGGTTCGCACGCTTCGGATCTTTTCCGATGAACAGGGGAAAATGAATCGCTCGTTAGTAGACAACGGAGGATCGGTCTTGCTGGTGTCCCAGTTCACGCTCCTCGGACGGACGGCGAATGGCCGCCGCCCAAGCTTTGACGATGCGGCGCCCTCGGATGAGGCAAAACGACTATATGATCAGGTTGCGGTAGGGCTGCGAGACCAGGGTACTCATGTGGAGACCGGGGTCTTTGCCACGCACATGCAGGTCGAGCTGCTGAACGACGGACCGGTGACTTTTGTGCTCGATAGCCGTGAAGCGTGAAAACCAGCTGGTTCGTTTGGTCTGTCTTGTTTATTTGGTTGAACCAGACTAACCGGGATGCCACAAACGAACAAGACGGCGTGTTGAACAATCTGCAGGTTCCGACCTGTGCTCAAGTCTGACCTATGGAGACCGAAAGAGGGACTGGTGGAGCCAGTTTCGGCACATCGACTATCGTCTGCTATACTAGACTCATACGTTTTTGGAATGTGGGAGAGGTGGATATGGGAACGCAAGTTCCGCCACGGCATCCGCTCCGTCAGCTGTTTGGCGCCTTGACCGAGAAGAGTTTTACGGAACATCTCGGGTGGCCAGACCCCAACGTCACCAGCTACGTCACCAACCTGCTCGTCGACTTTACCCACAGCGACCAACTGTATAAAATCAGAAATCAGCAAGATCAACCGATCGATACGGTGGTGGATCTCTTGTTTGAGTCGGAAGTATTGCTCGAAGCCCAGTCGATGGATCGTGAGCGTGACGTGCATCAGCATATCGGCGATTTCACGCTCTTCATGGCGGGGCTGTTTCCGGAATATCTGCGCCGCCTCAAGACAGCCGGATTGATCTACCACAAGGATTTTCTCGTAGACTACATGAAAACGGGAAAGCGCTCTTACGGGATTGTCGCGCAAATGGCTGATGGTCCGTCACCAGAGGAACCGCCTCTGTTCAGAAAACTCTCCGACAACTTCGAGCTCTGTGTCACCGGCCTGGGGTTCGTGCGATCCGATCTGGATCGCATGAAAGATCCAACGTACCGGCAGGCTCGGAATCTTCTCCTCAATTGACCAGCTCCCGTCCTCTCATCCTTGCCCATGGAGGCGCCGGTTCCCGGCCGGTGACGCCGGCGCAGGCCACTTGTTTAGCCGACGCGCTCAAGGCCGGCCATGGCATCCTTGCGCTGGGAGGCCCTGCGCTGAATGCCGTTGAATGTACAATCGGCCTCCTGGAACAATCGGGCCTGTTCAATGCGGGACGAGGAGCGAAGCGTCAACTGGACGGGGTGCAGCGAATGGATGCCGCAATCATGGAAGGGACCCACCTTGAAGCCGGCGCCGTGGCCTCGCTCGAAGGGATACTGCATCCGATTACGGCGGCCAGATTGGTCATGGAAGCGACGGACCATGTTTTATTAGTCGGCCCACTCGCCAGCAGATTTACCCGACATTTCAAACTCGATCGGCATCGCTCCACCGGCGTGCCTCGGCGTCTCTCTTATGACCGGACACTCGCGAAACAGAAACGTTTAACAAGAGACTGGCACGGAACTGTCGGCGCTGTCGCCCTGGATCGGTTTGGGGCGGTGGCGGCAGGGGCTTCGACTGGGGGTATCGAGTCGATGTTGCCAGGGCGGGTCGGCGACACGCCACTCATCGGCTGTGGGGTCTACGCGGATAATCGGAGCGGCGCCGTGTCGATGACGGGCATCGGCGAAGGCATCATCCGCCTTGTAATTGCCAAGAGCATCTGCGATCGTTTGGCGATGGGGAAGAGCCCTACGGTCGCCGCTCGACAGCAGTTGCGCATGCTCGTGTCTCGTATCAACGGATCGGCTGGAGCCTTAGTCCTCTCGCCGGATGGGCGATTTGCCATCAGGCATGTGACTCCCTATATGGCTGCAGGTTGGTGGAACGGGACTGGCCTGCCGATTGTTCGAGGGGAATTTCCATGAAGGACGTACTCTTTCACCTGGCTTTCCCCACGCATGATGTGGCGGCTGCGAAACGCTTCTACGTCGAAGGACTTGGTTGTACTCTGGGTCGGGAGTCGAGCCACTCCGTCATGTTCGGACTCGCCGGGCATCAACTCGTGGCGCATTTGACGCCAGGATCGCCACCGTCTCAGCCGGGGATCTATCCACGCCATTTCGGGTTGGTCCTGCCTTCTCAGGAGGCGTGGCAGGCCTTGGTCGATCAGGCAAAGGCCAAGGGGCTGACATTTTTCCAGCAGCCGCGGGTGCGGTTCCCTGGCACCCGCATCGAACACCGCACATTTTTCCTCGAAGATCCCTCCCAGAACCTGCTCGAATTCAAACATTACACGCATGAATCGGCCATCTTCGGCGAGCGAGATTATGGTGAGGTCGGCGATTCGTTGTAGCCTCCCTTCTGCTCCTGGCCTAAGGGCTCTGCCGAATGTTGGTCTGGTTCTGGGTCTGATTCTGGGTCTGACTCTCGTTCTGACTTTGGCTCTGGTTCTAGCTGGGGAGACTGGGGAAATCCCCGAGTAATCCATTTGAGTATCCGGTCGTGGCGACGAGACAGGAAGGTGGTTTTTCGTATGGGGTCGTATCGACGCGGCGACGGCAAGATGGCAGCCAGCCAGCCCGACATTTCAAACTCGATCGGCATCGCTCCACCGGCGTGCCTCGGCGTCTCTCTTATGACCGGATTCTCGCGAAACAGAAACGTTTAACAAGGGACCGGCATGGAACCGTCGGCGCTGTCGCTTTGGATCGGTTCGGGACGGTGGCGGCAGGGGCTTCGACCGGAGGTATCGAGTCGATGTTGCCGGGGCGGGTCGGCGACACGCCACTCATCGGCTGTGGTGTGTACGCGGACAATCAAAGTGGTGCTGTGTCGATGACGGGAATGGGCGAAGGTATTATCCGTCTTGTAATCGCCAAGAGCATCTGCGATCTTCTGGCCATGGGAAAGAGCCCTGCCGTCGCCGCACGACAGGTATTGCGTATGCTCGTGTCTCGGATCCGTGGGTCGGCTGGAGCCTTAGTCCTCTCGCCGGACGGCCGATTTGCCGTCAGGCATGTGACTCCCTATATGGCTGCAGGTTGGTGGAACGGGACTGGTCCGCCGACTGTTCGAGGAGAATTTCCATGAAGGACGTACTCTTTCACCTGGCTTTCCCTACGCATGATGTGGCGGCGGCGAAACGCTTCTATGTCGAAGGACTTGGTTGTACGTTGGGTCGGGAATCGCGCCATGCCGTCACGTTCGGACTCGCGGGGCATCAACTTGTGGCGCATTTGACACCAGGACCGCCACCGTCTCAGCCGGGGATCTATCCACGCCATTTCGGGTTGGTCCTGTCTTCTCAGGAGGCGTGGCAAGCCTTGGTTGATCAGGCTAAAGCCAAGGGGCTGATGTTTTACCAGCAGCCACGTGTGCGGTTCCCCGGAACCCGCATCGAACACCGCACATTTTTCCTCGAAGATCCCTCCCACAACCTGCTCGAATTCAAACATTACACGCATGAAACGGCCATCTTCGGCGAGCGAGATTATGGTGAGGTCGGCGACTCCCCTGAGCCAGCCCGTCGGCACGAAGAAGGTTGAGGTTTAGGCTAAGGTTGAGATACAGAGAGTCTGATCTTTGCTCGACCTTGACCTCAGCCCAGTCCCAATATCGTTACGGTTCAGTTTCTATTTTTTGCTCTGGTTCTGGTTCTGGGTCTGACTCTCGTTCTGAGTCTGGCTCCGGCTTTGGCTCTGGCTCTAGCTGGGGAGGTTGGGTAGATCCACGAGTAATCCATTTGAGGATCCGGTCGTGGCGACGAGACAGGAAAATGGTTTTTCGAATCGGGTCGTATCGGCGTGGCGACGGCAAGATGGCAGCCAGCCATGCTGCCTCGTCGGCAGTCAAGTTATGCGAGGATTTCTTGAAGTGGTGACGAGCCGCTGCCTCCGCGCCATAGACACCCTGCCCCCATTCAACGACATTGAGATACAGCTCGAGAATACGCTCCTTCGTGAGATGCTGTTCTAGGGACCGCGTAATCAGCGCTTCGCGCGCCTTTCGAAGCATGGACCGTTCGGATGACAGGTACAGGTTTTTGGCCAGCTGCTGCGTAATGGTGCTCCCCCCACGCTTGAGCTTGCCCGCTTCGAGGTTATACAGAGCCGCGTCCTTGATCCCCTCCCAATCGAACCCTTCGTGGGTGAAGAACGACGCATCTTCCCCTGCCACGACCGCCTGGCGGAGGTGGGGCGAGATACGTGAGAGCGAAACCCACACCCATTGGCGTTCGATCTTGCGGCCTTGCGCCTGAGCCCGCCGCGCTTCCATCAGGGCTGTCGTGGGCGGATTGGCCGTCCGCAAGGCCGAAACGTCGGGCATGATGAGCAACCAGATGAAGAGGACCGCGCCGACCGGGAGGCAGAGGCCAATAATCAAGTAGGCCTTCATGCGGCGGGATCGTGCGGTTGACTTCGGCATAGTTCGATGCGTATGAAAGGTACGAGGTGAGAAACCTGCGCCTCTTGCCTATGGGGTGACTATTGAAAATCTTGAATGCCGAGTTTATCAGAAGTTGTGCGGGGCCAGAGCAGTTTCTGCAAAGTGAACTCCCGGAAGTCGCCTTCATTGGGCGGTCGAACGTCGGAAAGTCATCTCTCATCAACTCCCTCTTGCAGCGCAAGGGGCTGGCGAAGGTGAGCCGGACGCCGGGAAAGACCCGCTTGGTCAACCTCTTTCGGGTCACCAGCGACGATCCTGCCTTGGCGCGATTCGTGGTCGTGGATTTGCCGGGATACGGCTACGCGAAGGTGTCGAAAGCCTTGCGGGCTCAGTGGGCGCCGTTGATCGAACAGTATCTCAACGGCAGTGAACAGCTGCGCGCGGTGGTGGTATTGGTGGAAAGCCGGGTGCTGAGCGAACAGGACAGGGAGACGATCGCCTGGCTTCTGTCCGCCGGGCGGCCTCCCATTGTGGTCGCGACGAAAGTGGACAAGTTAAAAATGAGCGAACGTGTCGGTGCGCTTCGTCGGCTGCGGGATGGGCTGGGATTGGTCGAGGGCGGCGAACTTATTGCTTACTCGTCGGTGACGGGCGAGGGGCGGGAGCGGTTGTGGGCGGTTCTGAAAGAGCGGATTCGAACTTGATTTCGATGTAGGCCTTGTTCTTGAGATTGGCCAGCCACGATTGGAAGGCATCTTCACTTTTCTGCTGAAAGACGAGCCCCTGAATTTCAGTGCGGACTTGCTCGTAGGGGCGGAACTGTTTGGGTTTCTTGTCCTCCAGGCGCACAATGTGAAAGCCATCCGGGGTCTCGATCGTATCAGAGATGCCGCCAGGCACCATGGTGGCGATCGTGCGCTCGATTTCCGGCAAGAGCTCTCCCTGCCGTACTAAGCCCAGGTGTCCTCCATGGGAAGCATTGGGGCCGTCGGAAAAGCGCAACGCCAAATCCTCGAAGGATTCCCCCTGCTTGAGCCGCGTCATTACCTCACGAACTTTTTCCCTCGCGTCGGCGGTATCGCTCGGTGAACGCGCCTGAATGAGAATTTGGCTGAGCGTGTATTCTTCCGACAGCGCAAATCGATCGCGGTGTTCCTGGAAATACCGTTTCAGGTCGGAGTCTCCGGCTATCACCGCGCTTCGCACGTCGCGGTCGACGATCCTGAACAGCATCAGTTGTTCTCTGGCGCTTTTCATGTCCGCGGGGTTTGCCTCGTCGATCGTTCTCCCCTGTTGCTTCATCTGCTGGATGGCTTGCCGGACCTCCTGATCGGTCACCACGATGTTACGCGCCTTGGCTTCCTGGAGTTGCAACTTGCGCTCGATCATCGTGGTCAGCGCCATGTACTCCGCTGTCTTGAGCCGACGCGCGAGGGAATCGCCGCGATACTCTTTCTGAATCCGTTCCCGTTCCGGGGCGAGCTCCCGTTTCATCTCGGACAGCATGATGAGGTCCGAGTTGACGATCGCGACAATGCCATCTTCTATCTGCGCGGCAGATAGAAGGGACGTTTGTGCGATCAGCCCGAACGCGAAGAGGATCGTGTATCTCAGCCAGCCTGGTGCCATTATGACGAATGGACGGATTGTGATCATGGATATGGAACTTGTCTTTCGCCTATGGGATCGACCGGTCGGCGAGAGCTTGGTGGATTGTACACGAATTGGGAAGGATTTGAGGAGAATGTCGATCCGCGACGATTCAGTGTTTGCCGACGTCGTCAGTCACGAATCGGGAGGCATCCTTGAGGCGGATGGTCGCCTTCGCACGGATGTCAACGATCACATCGTCAAAACGTTTTCGGCGCTTCTCATTGAGCAGTTCTTGCCGTAGACGCTCTCGAACAGCCACGTCCGCCTGAATAATTTCCGTATCCAACGATGAAATCATGACGAGGTAATAACCGGCGTCCGTTTTAATCGGCGCACTGACGAATCCGGGCTTGAGGGTATGAATGACTTCGTCGACTTCGGGGACGACCAAGTCCTTGCGGTAGGGGCCGAGATCTCCCCCTTTCGCTTTCGATTTTTCGTCGATTGAATAGCGTTGTGCAAATTGGGCGAAGTGCCCCCCCTGGTTGATCTGCTTTTCCAAATCTTTCGCAGCTGAAATATTGGGCAGCAGCATCTGTGACACTCTTACTTTTAGTGGCGTCAGGAGTTCCTGAGCGTGTTGTTCGTAGAAGGCATCCAATTCTTCATTCGAAAGTTCGATCTTGGTTTTGATTCGATCCTTGAGGAGCTCGTCGAGAATCAGTTGTTCTCTGTAGCGTTGCGCGCGATCGCGGATGGCATCGTTCTGGTCGAGTCCTAGCTTGCGCGCCTCCTGCATGAGCAGTTCACGGGTGATGAGTTCGTCGAGGAAGCGGCGCTTCCCCCCTTCCTTCTCGTACCGCGCTTTGGTGGCCTCGGCCAATTCTCCCCAGCGGGCTTCGAACTCGGTCTGCGTGATTTGTCGGCCGTTGACGAGGGCCACGACACCCTCCTCGGGCGGTGGCGTACAGCCGGTGAGGAACAGCAGGCTGCCACCGATAACGCCGACGAGTAGAGTGAAGAGGCGCAGAGCGAGGAGGTTCAAGGATCCGTTCGATGTTCGAGTCATAGGCGCATGAAACCTTGTCAGCGAGATGATTGCGAAGACATTGTGGTGTTGGTATCACAGCCTCCAAGGCTTTGCAAGGTTGCTGTGAGTTCTCGAAAAATTGAAGGCCAGTCCTGCTGCGGCATCTGGAGTTCAAACGAGAGAGGAGATAGGAAGCATACCCGTTTTTTGTACCGGTCCATCATTCGGTGAATCGCTTGGCTTGAGACCTGGCTCTTGGCGTCGAGCGTGACGACGACAGAGTGGGTCTTGAGCTCGATCGTGGTGAGGCGCAAGGCCTTGGCCTGGAGCCTCACCTGCATGACTTCGAACAGGCGCTCGACAGAGTCCGGGGCCAGCCCATATCGATCCTGCATTTCGCCATGGAGCAAGGCGAGATCTCCGACTTGGGTGCAGGATGAGAGGCGCTTGTAAAAGGAAAGACGCTGATGGGGATCGGCGACGTATTCATCCGGAATAAAGGCGGAGACGTGGAGCCGGAGGGTGGGGTCCAGCTCTTCTTCTACCACCTGGCCCTTGAGACGTTGGACGGCCTGTTCCACCATCTGCATGTAGAGGTCGAGTCCGATCGCGGCGATATGCCCTGATTGCTGTTTCCCCAGGAGGTTGCCGGCGCCTCGGATTTCCATATCGGCTGCGGCGATGCGGAAGCCGGCGCCCAGTTCGGTAAATTGCTGAATGGCCGTGAGGCGTTTCTGGGCATCGTCGCTTAACTGCCCCTCATCGGGGACCAGGAAGTAGGCGTAGGCCTGGTCGCCGCTTCGGCCCACTCGTCCGCGCAATTGATACAACTGCGCGAGGCCGAACATATCGGCGCGATTGATGAAGATTGTGTTGGCGTGGGGCACGTCGATGCCCGACTGGATAATGGCCGAGGCGATCAACACATCCGCCTCCCGGCGAAAGAACTTCAACATCACAGCCTCAAGCGGTTTGGCGTTCATCTGCCCATGGGCCATTACGATGCGCGCATCGGGCACCAGTTGCTGCAGCCAGGCTCCCGTCTTCTCCATCGTTTCGACTCGGTTATGGACGAAGTAGACCTGTCCGCCACGCCCCAGTTCCCGCAAGATCGCCTCGCGGATGAGCTTGTCGCTCGATCGGACGACCTGCGTGCGAATGGACAAGCGGCCAGCCGGGGGAGTTTCGATGATCGAGAGGTCGCGCACGCTTGCCATGGCCATTTGCAAGGTGCGTGGAATCGGAGTGGCCGTGAGCGTCAAGACGTCGACCTGGGTGCGGAGTTGTTTCAATCGTTCCTTGTGTTTGACGCCGAACCACTGTTCCTCATCGATGATCACGAGACCCAGGTTGTGGAACACGACATCCTTCTGGATGAGCCGGTGCGTGCCGATCACCACGTCGACACTTCCGGACGCCACGTCTTTGAGAATGGCTTTGGCCTCCTTCGGCGATTGAAAGCGGGATAGCAGGGCCACGCGAGCCGGGAATGGGGCGAACCGTTCCGAGAAGTTGTCGTAATGTTGGTGGGCCAAGAGGGTTGTGGGAACGAGCACGGCGACCTGGCGATTGTCCTCCACGGCTTTGAAGGCCGCCCGCATGGCCACTTCCGTTTTTCCGTACCCGACGTCGCCGCAGACCAATCGGTCCATCGGCTTGCTGGACTCCATGTCGTGGGCAATGTCTTCGATCGCTTTGAGTTGATCCGCCGTTTCTTCATACTCAAATGCCGCTTCGAACTCGTGATACATCGTGCTGTCGAATCCATACGCATGGCGCGTCACGAGCTCACGGTTGGCATAGAGGTCCACCAACTCGTGGGCCATCTCCTCGATATCTTGCTTCACCCGTGCGGTCGTTTTGGCCCAACTGGCGCCGCCAAGACGCTCCAGGCGCGGCGCATGGCCGTCTGCCCCGCTATACCGCTGTACATGGCCGAGCTTCTCCAGCGGAACGTACAGCGTATCGCTGCCGGCGAATTCCAGAATCAGATAGTCGCTGTCGAAGTCCTGCACCGAGAGGCGTTTAAGGCCTCGGTATTTGGCGATGCCATGTTGGACATGGACAACATAGTCGCCCACGTTGAGATCTTCTAACGAGGAGAGGAAGGTCGCAGCTTTACTCTTGGCCTGCGGCTTGTGGCGCGCGCCCTTGGCAAACAGTTCCTCTTCCGTCAGAACGGCCAGGCGCAGCTCCGGAGCGAGAAATCCTGCGGACAGATCGCCGTGCAAGACGTAAAACGGCGCTTTGGTTTTAGCGAAAGAGATCCAGGCTCCCGTCGCCCACTCCATCGCCGGCACATCGTGTTCGCGTAAGAGCGCCAGCAGGCGATCCACCTGGCCGCGACTTCTTGCGACAAGCAACACGCGACAGGCTTCCCGCAGGCGATCCATGATGGCGAGGGTCTGGCTGAAGGGCATACCACGAGCCCCAAGACCTGCGCTGGCCGGAGTCTGAGCGGGAAAAGCCTGGACCGGATTCCAGGATGCATCACTCGCCATGAGCGGCTCGAGCGCGAGCGTGGACCAGCCATTCGTGCGATCCATGAGTTCCGTCCAGGAGAGAAACAACCGCTCCGGTGACGGGTAGGGCACGACCGTTTCCCGATCGGCATGGCGGAGATAGCCATCGTCGATCTTGGCCCAGAGGTCCGCGCAGGCCCCGGTCAATGCTGCCGGCTGGTCCAGGACTAACAGAGGTTGTTCGGCGAAATAGTCGAAGAGGCTGTCCATACCGGGATAGAGGTCCGGCGCGCGCCACTCGGCATCCACCGGAATGGGAGCGAGGGCATCCGGCGAATCCTCTGCACGGATATATTCCCGGGCGGGAAGGATCACAGCGTGATCCAGCTTCGCGGTGGATTTCTGCGTGGTGGGATCGAACAGGCGGAGCGAGTCGACGGTTTCACCGAGAAACTCGGCACGTAGCGGGTCGGCGTAGGCCGTCGAGAAAATATCCACAATGCCGCCTCGAATACTGAACTCCCCTGGAATTTCCACCACCGAGACTCGGCGATAGCCAAGACGTAAGAGTCCTCCGGTGAGGGCTTCTCGTTCGATCGTGCCGCGAAGTCTGAATTGCAGGGTGGTGCCGGTAAAGGTCGCGACGGGCAAGAGCCGTTGCATCAGGGCTGCGATGGAGGTGACCAGGCAGGTCTGTGGCGCGGTTTGGATGTGACGCAGGGTATTCATCCGTCGCGCGATCAGACCGACATGGGGCGCGCTGCCCTCGTAGGGGAGGGTTTCCCATCTCGGGAAGAGGGCGAGGGGCGCCGTCGGGATGCCGATCAGATCATGGAAAAAGTGGAGGTCGTCGAAGAGGCGTTCAGCCGCCTCGTCTGATCCGGTGACGATCAGCCATGATCGTTTGTCCAGTTTTCCAGACTGAGGATGGAGAAGCGTGGTGAGGGCAAGCCCGGCTGTGGAACCGCACAAGCCGGTGACAGAGGGACGTCCTGTTTCGCTTGCCAGTGCCGAGGCGACAGGAACGAACCATTGGGATGCTGTAGGGGTGTGGGTAGTATCGGACATGGTGTAGGCTGAGGTCGAGGTTGAGCGAAGATCAGACTCTCTTTATCTCAACCTTAGCCTGAACCTTAACCTTCTTTGTGCTGGCGAGCTGTTTCAGCATCCTGCTAAGTGGTGGTTGAGCGAATGCGTTCGATAATCGACGTGGTGGAAACGCCTGGAACCAACGGAATGGTACGGACGACTCCGCCGCGCGCCTCCACAATATCGCGGCCGATAATTTGTTCTACCGCCCAATCTCCGCCTTTGACGAGGATATCCGGCTGCAATGCGGCGATCAGGCTGCGGGGGTCCGGTTCATCGAAGAGGGTCACATAATCGACCGAGCCGAGCGCAGCGACCACCTCTGCCCGCTGCGATTCCGAGACAATCGGCCGATCCGGCGCCTTGTTCAATGTCCTGACGGATGCGTCGCCATTGACACCCACGACTAGCAGATCACCCAGATCCTTCGCGGCCTGGAGGTAACGCGTATGGCCTACATGCATCAGATCGAAACAGCCATTGGTGAAGACGATCCGTCTCTTCTGCGAGCGGGCTTGTTGCAAGAGCGGAAGGAGTTGCTCCTTGGTCAGGATCTTCGTGGGCATGGCCCCATCATACCGGCTGCGGGCCTGGATGGAAAGAGAGGAACATTACTCGTCGTCCTGGCTCACGCCGCCTAATCCAATCACCGACGACCCATGCTTGGTAATCAGCGCGTCCATTGCTTGGATGGCTTTGGTCCGTTTCTGGTCGAATAGCCCTGGCGGCGCGGGAGTCAAGGAGGAGAGCGCGAGCCCGGCTAAGCGGTACTCGGTGCTTGGCCGAATGAGCTCCCGCAGCGCTTGTTGGACGGTCGGCCACATGTCGGGATCGTAGTTCAGCGGGTGAGAAAAGCGGTGCTGTTTGGTTGTGATGGCGAAGCGGGCATTTTTCAGTTTCACCGTGCAGGATCCGGCGGCCAACCCTTCTTGTCGGAGATCTCGCGCCAAGTCACGGAGGAATCCGCGCAGGGTTTGCTCAAGAAAAGGACGATCATGCCTGTCCTGTTCGAAGGTGGTCTCGTGGCTGAGGCTTTTGGATTCGCGATCGGCCACCACCGGTTCGTGGTCGATCCCCCTCGCCAGCTCTCGAACCCAGTGGAGTCGCGCGCCGAAGATATGACGCAAGGGTTGATCCCAGCGTTGGTCCAACAACTCGCCGATGGTCTTGAGCCCAAGCGGTTCCAGGCGCGCGGCGGTTTTTGGACCGATTCCCGGCAATGCACGCAGAGGCCTCTGGGCTAAGAATGCTTCTTCCGTACCGGGCGGGACTACCACCAATCCATCAGGCTTGTGACTGTCCGCGGCGATTTTGGCGACGGTCTTGCCGGTTGCGACGGCGATGGTGCAGCGCAATCCCGTCGCATCGTATAGCGCATCCTTCGCGAGTTGTCCGAGCGAGCGGGGATCGGGGTAGCGGGTCTGAAGCTGCGTCGTGTCGGCATAAAACTCGTCGATGCTGCTCCATTCGGTGAGAGGGAATAATTGATCGGTCACGGCCTGCATCTGTTCATGCAGCCGGCGATAGAGCGGCCTGTCGGGGGGAATCAAAATGAGCTGGGGGCAGAGACGTGTGGCTTCGCCTGTCGGCATGGCAGAATGAACGCCGAACGCACGGGCCGCATAACTCGCTGCCGCGATGATTCCTCGCGGAGAGGATCCACCGACAGCCACCGGTTTACCTGCAAGGCTTGGGTCTGCCAGGACAGCCGCTGAGGCGAACATCGCATCGACATCTCCGAACAAGATCTGGCGAGACCAGCGCATCATCGATGCATCGTCACAGGTCACAGGTCATTCCGTCAATCGTTTCGAAGTCACACGGTCTTCACGTCTGAAAGTCGAAGGTCCCGGTTATAACTTGATGACGGTTCGACTTTCGGGCTTTCTGACCCGGTTTCTCGATTGACCGTTGACACATGACCATTGACGTGTGACGGGTTCATTTCCTCTAATGACCCTCTGCAGACACCGCAATGGTGCCGCCGCGGCTCAATCGTCCGCCGTTGGCGCCGGTACACTCGTCCGCATTGCCGGCAGCGCCAGGAAAATCGCGCGAGGGTGAGGACTTCCTTCTGTAACGAATGGTAGACGGTGATGGCCAGCATACCGTCCCGGTTCATCTCGGTCATCTTGCGGAGAAAATCCGATCCATGATTCGGCCGGCGCTTCAGGATGTCGAATTGCCATTGATGAATCATTTCGTGGGCCAGCGTGTTGACGATTTCCTGCTCGCCATATTCGCTTCGTTGGAGCGCTTGCTTGAGCAAAGGAAGAGAGAGGCGAATTTCGCGCTTGGTCGGTGGGCGAAGACCATCTCGATCCAGTCGTGGTCTCGGTCCTCGACGACTCACGAACAGGCCGACCGAGGAGGTCAACCGGCGGCTCCAGACGAGCTCGATTGGAGGCAGCAGGCCCGCAAAGTAGCGTCCATTCAGTTCCTTCCACCTGTGGGTCAGTTGCTGTGTGGTCATCCCAATTCTTCATATACTGCCGCTGCCAACAACGGCACCATGATTTCGTGGTGACCGATCAGGGAATAGCCTTTTCCGCCCTTCTGGGTCGGCCGCCGCACCACGTTGGTGAGGGGGCGGTAGTGAGCCATGAAGTCCATGTCCACGGTCGTAATGTTGGTCAGGTCATGACCGAGGTTGCGCGCAAGCGACACAGTTTTGAGGAATACTTCCGGCAAAATGACGGCGGAGCCAAGATTGAGGTATACGCCCCCTTCCATCCCGGACACGACGGCTGCAAGCCGTCGAAAGTCGAAGAGAGAGGTTGCGCCAATTGCGGCGCCGTCAGCGGCTGGATGCATATGGATGATGTCGGTACCGATAGCGACGTGCACGGTCACCGGAATACCGAGCTTCGCTCCGGTCGCCAGGATGCTTGTCTCGCGATGGGGAAACTGTCCCTGTCGCCGGTTGATGTAGTGGCCGATGGATTCGCCGAGCCCTTCGCGGTCGTGAGCCCCGCGGACGATCGCCTCGTTCAGCATGCGGCCGGTTTCTTCCGCCATCCCGAAACGTCCCTCATCGATCTCCGCATCGACTTCCTCCGACGTGTGCCCCATGAGCGCCAATTCGAAATCGTGGATGATTCCGGCGCCGTTCATGGCCACGGCTGATACGATCCCTTGCTGCATGAGGTCCGTGAGAATCGGACTCAATCCGACTTTGATGACGTGGGCGCCAAGCCCCACGATGACGGGTCGGCCTTTACGGTGAGCCTTCACGATGGCTTTGGCCACCGAGCGCAAGGATTTGACGCCAAGGATATCCGGCAGCGAACGATAAAACTGGCTGAAGCTGTCCCCACGACGCCAGGGGGAGGCGAAGTCAGAGACGCGGACCTTGCTGTGCCGTTTCTTGAGTGGATAGGTCGTGAGATCCGTCACATTGATCGGCGGGATCAGGCTTGGAGTCGTGACGGGTGGCCGATGTCGGTCAGGAGGCTTTGCCAAGGAGCTGTTCCTCGATGAGTTCACACAGGATGTGGCCGAGCGTGATGTGACTTTCTTGAATGCGAGCTGTGACCGTCGAGGGCACGACGAACGGATAGTCCACCAGACTGACCAGTTTCCCACCGGTCCCTCCAGTCCAGCCGATGGTGGTGAGGCCACAGGCCCGCGCTGCCTCTGCACCCCTCAACACATTGGGCGAATTGCCGCTGGTGCTGATGGCGATGGCGACGTCGCCTTTTTGGCCATGGGCGCGGATCTGGCGGGCAAAGAGTTCTTCGAAGCCGTAATCGTTGGCGATGCAGGTAATGGCGGCGATATCGGTGGCGAGAGCGATGGCTGGAAGCGGATCCCGCTCCCGTTTATAGCGGCCGACGAACTCGGCGGCGATGTGGGCCGCATCTGTAGCGCTGCCGCCGTTGCCGAAGAGCAACACTTTGTGCCCATCACGAAAGGCCGTGGCCATCAGTTTCACGACCTGCACGATGCGATCGGCATGTTCGTGCGCGAACTGTTGCTTGACGGTTGCGCTGTCGGCAAACGTACTGAGTACACGTTCTTTCATGGAAAGTGATTCTAGGCAACCCTCCGCCATCTGTCAAACGTGGTTCGTAGGGCTAAGGCTTTTTTATTGTGGCGAGGGGGCCTGTCTGTCGAATCGCGCTCATTGCCAGGGCAATCATGGAGCCGACATCGGAGACCGTCGCTGGCAGGATGAGGGTATTGGTCGTTTTCGCCAGTTCGCCAAACTTGGTGATGTACTGTTCCGCTACGCGCAGCTGGACGGCTTCCTGACCTCCCGGAACCTGGATCGTTTCCGCGACCTTGCGCAGACCCTCTGCTGTGGCTTGGGCAATGGCGAGGATCGCCGATGCGGCGCCTTCCGCCTCGTTGATCTGCTGTTGCTTCTTCGCCTCCGAGGCTTTGATCACTTGTTGCTTTTCGCCCTCGGCCTGGTTGATCGCCGCATCGCGTTCGCCCTCGGACGTGAGAATCACTGCCCGTTTTTCCCGTTCCGCCCGCATCTGCTTTTCCATCGCGTCCAATACGCCCTTCGGCGGGGTGATGTTCTTGATTTCGTACCGGAGGACTTTCACACCCCAGGCCTCCGAGGCCTTGTCGAGTTCGTTCACTACCTGGATATTGATGTTGGTCCGCTCCTCGAACGTCCGATCCAGTTCGATCTTGCCGATCTCGCTTCGCAGCGTGGTTTGTCCCAGTTGGATTAGAGCGAAATGAAAATCGCTGATGCCATACGAAGCGCGCTGAGGGTTCAAGACCTTGAGGTATAAAATGCCGTCCACCGAGACCTGCACGTTATCGCGCGTGATACAGACCTGTTCCGGGATGTCGATGGCCGCTTCCTTGAGCGAATGTCTGTAGCGAATACGGTCGATGAAGGGGAGGAGAATATGAAACCCCGCATCCAGCGTGGCCGCATATTTTCCGAGTCGTTCGACCACGTAGGCGCTTTGCTGCGGCACGACCACGGCGGTTTTGGCGATGATGATCAGCACCAGCGCAGCCAAGACCAGCAGTACGAACAGTCCTTCGCTCATCGTCGTCTCCTCCGTTCTCGTTCCGGGCTGCCCCTGTTCATTCCGCCGATATCCAGATGGTGAGTCCCTCGATCCGCTCAACCTTGCACCGTTGGCCCTTCGTTAAGGGGGTCGCCCCGGCATTGTGCGCGGTCCAGGTGGTGCCCCGCAGTTCGGCCTTGCCGGTCCCGCTCACCGCCAAGTCTTCTCTCGGAATCGCGCTTTCACCGGCGAGTGTATCCACGGCAGGCAGATCCTTATCCCGTTTCTTCAGCGAGGCCAAGAGCGGGCCGCGGAAGATCAGCAGAGACAGAATCGCGAGTCCTGAAAATAGCAGCCACTGGAGCCATTCCGCTTGAGCGATCTCCAGTCCAGCCAGACTGCCGACAATCAGGGCTGCCAGCCCAAAGAATAGAATGTAGAAGCCTCCGGGTGTGACCATCTCGATGCCGAGCAGCACGAGACCGAGAAGCATCCAATACCACCAGATCATCGGCGGGCCTCATTCAATGTTCGAAAGAACTACGCGAGAATTAGGAGATCGTCATGAAAGTCTAAGCGCGTTTCCGGAGACCGTCAAGCCGGAAGGCTTTTACGCATTCCTATGGTATAGTCCGCGCGCAATGGCGCAAGACCAACCAGTCAAAGCCTTAGTGCTCGCGCTCACCGATCATGCGGCGGCGGCAGTCTATTCGATCAATCGTTTGCAGCCGGACTCGCTCTGTTTCATATTGTCGGAAGGGGCGAAAGCCCTCGTAGAATCCGAGGTCCAGCCGAAGATCGAGCACCTGCCCAGGCGGTGGGACTGGGTGGTCCTTCCGGAAACCGGCGAATTTGTCGGCTGTTACCAGACGCTTGCCCGGACGCTCCCAGAGATGTTGCGTACCTGGGAGGTGCAGCCGGGCGAACTCGTCGTCGATGTGACCGGAGCTACCGCAGCCATGGCCGGCGCATTGACGCTGGTCACCTTGTCTCTCAGTTCGCGAATTGTGTCGCTGGTATCGGCACGAGAGGGACAAGAGGAGGACAGGATCGATATCGCCGGGCAGCCGTTCGTATGGACGCAGGGAAATCCGTGGGATGAGGCGGCTTCTATTTCACGCCGCGAGGGCTGTGAGCTGTTCAACCGAAGATTGTTTGCCGCAGCGGCGAAGCTGTTCCGCGAGATCGAAGCGCGGGTGAGCGGCGGGCAGAAACCCCTCTACCGGGCCTTTGGAGACCTGGCCGATGGCTACGATCTGTGGGAGCGATTTCACTATCGTCAAGCTTGGGAAAAACTCAAGACCGCCGTGAAGGCTTTCGAGATGGCGGCTCTGTGGGGTGGACCACCAGGGCTCACGTCGCTGTTACCAGCCATCAAAGCGAACGCGGGATTCTTGGAAAAGCTCGTCCTCGATCCAGCGCCCGTGAAAGACATGCAGGCCCTCGATCTACTGGCCCATGCCGGGCGCAGGCTACATGGGCTGCACGATTCGGAAGCTGCCATGGTTTCGCTCGTGCGCGCGCTCGAAGCCTTTGCCCAGAGGCAACTGTTCAAGCAGTACCAAATCAAAACTTGGGACGTCCAGCCGGAGCAATTGCCGCAAGCGCTGCAAGAAACCTGTCGATCTTGTTGGCTGGAAGATCTTGACGGCAAATACAAGCTGCCCTTGCAGGCGCAGTTTCGGGCGCTGGCTGGATTGGGCGACCAGATGGGCCAGGCCTTTCTGCGCGAGTGGCCGACGATGAAACCGCTGCTCGATGCAGCCAACCATGCAGTCCTCGGCCACGGCTTCGAGCCGGTCAAGGCCGAGCGGGTTCAGCAGCTGTACGATGTGGTCGTCAAGCTGTCAGGCGTCAGCGAGACATCGTTACCGAAGTTTCCGATGCTGAATCTCTAAGAGCTTGTACACGGCGATCACTTTTTGCCACAAGCAACTTCCCACACAGCTTGACCTATACTGCCTGGAATGACCGGTGTCCACTTACCTACTTGTGAATTGGTAAAAACCATCGTTCCACTTCCCATATTGCCCGAGAACTCCTTGCGCGCAACCACTCGACTGCGCCCCTCCGCACAGTCGAATTCCCACTGTTCCTTGGCAGTCAAAAACCTGTTGCCCCCAACGGTTTGTACGGTCTTATAGTCATAAAATTGCCACATCTTCACGAGATTGCTGTTGCGGCGTATGGTGGCTGGGTCCACGTAGACCGTCTTTCCGGTTTCGTCGGTGTCACTCACCTTTACCCACTCCGCATAGGCTGGTCCACTAGTCACTACAAGGAAAGAAAGTGCGATGAGAAGCAGTCGTATCATTGAGCATGTCTCCACAAGAGATCGTCAGGAGTGCGGCAGGGTGTCTGTATTAAGTGAGGATGTGCATGAGGAGGGCAGTATGGCGTGGACTCCGGAGACCGTCAAGGCAGCATGGGGAGAACGATCACTACTTCACGGTTGTTTCTCCAACAATGATGTATTACCGTTGGGTTGCGTTAGGTTAGGAAGATGACAAGCGGAATGAAGAGTTGTCGCTTGCGATAGGGTGTAACGATTTGAGCATAACCATCTGACATTACTATGGAAATTAAAATCTACTACGAAGATACCGACTGCGGTGGGGTAGTGTACTATGGGAATTATCTCAAGTATTTCGAGCGGGCGCGGACTGAGTATCTCGAAGAGCGCGGGTTGTCGGTGGCTGGACTCATGACAGAAGGCACGGTGTTCGTCGTGGTGCATGCGGAACTGGATTATCGATCTCCAGCCCGCTATGGGGACTGGCTGGTCGTTGAGACGGTCGTCTCCGGCATGACGCCAGCTTCCCTCACCTTTTCGCATGTGATCAGAGAGCGGGAGAGCCGGCGAGTGGTCGTGGAAGGATCTGCCAGGTTGGCGGCAACGGATGGAAATGGGAAAGTGAAGCGCCTCGACAAGGCGATGATCTGCGTATTAAGATAAGCATCACCAAAAGGAAATTACTATTTATGATGGAATCAGAGTGGATAAGTTTTGGAATGGCAGGGCTGGGAAGCTGGCTCATCATCGCCGCATGGACAATCGGTATAGGCGTACTCGCCTGGTGGTTTTTCATGCCAAACCCCATGGATCGAGACAAGAAGTCCAAGAAGAAGCCGTAACTCAACTGCCAGTATCCTCTTCCAGCGTGGTCTTCTCCATCGCCAGAGTCCCTCTAACATGACGTAGTTCATCGATCGCCAGCGTGCGCAGCGCGGTGGGTATCCACTGGCAAGGCGAGCCCGCATTATTCATGAACATTTCTGCTGCAATCGTCGATCCGCTGCTACGACGAGCCTTCGGTCGGCGGGCTCGCCTTTCGGACCTTCAACGTATTGCACGAGTATGCCTCAGATCCTCAGGGCTCCGCGCGCCGCTCTCGCAACGTGGCGCAGCGATTTCGCGACGAACTGTCATAAATAATGCGGGCTTGCGGGCAGGTTCAGTTAACTCTCTGGTTGGGCACTGTCATCGTGCAGGCGTTGGTTGAGGGCGGCGCCAAGCTCCTGGCACGTATTCATGAGGCTCTCATAGACCTTGAGGTTGGCGTTGTACTCAGCCATCGGATACTTGCTGAGATCGCCCTGGCTCTTCTCATGAAACCGCTTGCAGATCTCCCGGAGCGCTTGGATCGCTTCGAGCAACGCCTCAGCGTACTGGTGGGAACCCTCTAACGACCCTGACTGTGTCTTCAAGGCCAGTGAAAGCGGAGCCAGTTTAGACGCCAGCCGATTGAGGTCTTTAAAATGAGCTCCGAAGTCAGTGGCTTTAAAAATTCCTGGGATTGGGAGAGTCCTGCGCCACGAAAACTTAAAGATCGCGTCATGGATTGCGACATACTCGCCAAGGATTGTATTCGCTCGGATCAGTTCATCGGGAAGATCCGGCATCTGTCACCCACGAGGAGCGTGAGTGGCAATCATGGCGCAATGGTCTGGTTCGCTACCGTGCATGGTCAGGCACCACCTTTGTTTTGTTTCTCTTGCTTCCAGGCTCCCCAGGCAAAGTAAAAGCCTAGCGGTGCGCTGATAATGCAAACCCATGCCAGTGGAGACGATTCTGCGAATAGCCAACCGGCAAAAGCGGTATAGATAACTGCTCCTACAAAGTAGACGATGGACCAAGGAAACGTGCTCTTTTTGTTCGAGGGGGTTTCAGATTGCGATGTCATTCAAGTGCTCCGAAGCGTCCGGTGATGCTTAAATATGTATGATCTGGTTCCGTATAACAAGCCACCGTCCTAGGAGCCGTGAAACGTAAGACGTGAAAGGTGAAACGTAGGATTGCCGAGTAACCTTCCTCCGGATCGTTTCACGGTTAACGATTCACGTCTCACGGATCGCCGACAGGCTAGCCATCGACTTTGCCGCCGGCCGTTCGAACGCACTGCACAATATGCGCCTGCGCTTCAGGTGACAAGCATGCGAGCGGCAACGTGCTGAACTGTGCCTTGGAGTACAGAAAAAGCCACACGCTTTGGAACTGCCACAGTTCTTTGACGGCGGACCACTGAAGCGTGGTTGTGCCGATGTCCGAACTCATGGTGAACGAGGACTCATCAGCGCGGAACGTGGCTCGCGGCTGACCCATCTGACGGAATTTCTGCAGCGATCTGTGATAGTGAACGACATAGACAACGATGGCGAACGCGATGCCCACCAACAGTACGGCTGCAAGCCCACCGATGATCCAAGAGGACTGGCCCAGGGCCACGAGTATGACGAGACCGAGCGCGGCAATTAGGAGCGCAACAAAAAAACCGACACCGACGGAGCGCCGCCAAAATGCGAACACGGCCTGGCGAAGCAGCGTCTCGCTGTAGATGAGTGTGGCCTCGTGGGATGTGGTGGTTTCCATGTGAGTTACGCCGTCGCCGGTGCCCGTCCCTTGGTTCACGAAAGTTAGAAAGTGAACGTTTGCTCCTCAGCGACCAAAAAGATCGGTTTCCCACCAGTGGAGATAGACACAGCATGGGCCAAGGTCTCCTGCGCTCCGGCTGAAGAAGCGCAAGCTTCCAGGGCTTCAATCGATGGGAAGTGAATCTCGGCGATACGGTAAAACGGCGGCGTCCCTTGGGGAGAGGCCAGCACCTTCGTCGCTACCAACTTGGTCTTGCCGACCAGTTTTTCAACCGCCATCGGCACATGCTCGTCCTGATACACCTTCTCAAAGGCCGCAATTTCAGTCGGACGAGGGTAGATCACCATGAATTTTACTCCAGGCATGTGCTCCTCCGTTTCATGTGTTGTATACGCCTAAGGAACATCCCAGCAGCAAGCGACCATGCAGCAAAGCCGTTCGCCTGAACACGCTGATGAAGGGCGAGTCTACTTGAGAGATCAACTCTTGTTCAAGAGTACGGGCTGGACGTAGAAACGGGGGCATTCTGAATGCCTGGCGACGGCCGATCACGACTTCCGCTGAGACAAATTAATGGTTCCCGAAATTGTTATCAGATCTCATGGCCGGTTGGATCGAGGTGTTAAGCCTGAACTCTACCTGCTCGATGATTCCGCAGAAGGGCTGGATCACAGCCGAAGTAATACGGTACTGAGCCATTCAGAACTAGGAGCGGATGTATCGCGGCCACATTGAACTTGGTGCGGTTCTCCGGAACGGCTGCTCTTTGTGCCACCATTGACAATGAAATATTCTGAACTCCCAATCAGCTTCTTTTGACGAAGGTATTCATACTTCCCCGCCAAATGCGTTTGCGCGTCCACTGGAACGAAATGTTCGGCGCGATCTCAGCGGCGCTAGACAATCGGCGCCAGAAGATGTACAGTAACACGTACATATTTGGAGGCCTACTTATGGATGCTATTACGTACACCACTGTTCGCGCAAATCTCGCCAGCGCAATGGACCGCGTGTGCGACGACCACGAAGCCCTGATCATTACGCGCAATGGGGAGCAGTCGGTCGTTATGCTCTCGCTGGAAGACTACAAATCGCTGGAAGAAACCGCATACCTCTTGCGCACTCCCGCTAATGCCAAGCGTCTTCTTGCGGCCGCTGCACAACTGAACGCCGGAAAAGGCGTTCAACGGAAGCTGGCCAAGTGAAACTGATTTTCGCTGACGACGCATGGGAGGACTACGTATATTGGCAAAAGCAAGACAAGCGCATGGTTGAGAGAATCAACAAGCTGATACGCGAGACACAGCGAGAGCCATTCGCAGGAGTGGGTAAGCCTGAGCCCTTGAAGCATGCGCTTTCGGGGTACTGGTCACGCCGAATAAATGATGAGCATCGGATGGTATATCGCGTAGAGGGGGATGCGCTCATGATCGCTCAGTTGCGCTTCCATTACTGAGACGCCTAACTCCTTATTGGCCCACGGCCTATTTCACGTTGACGGAAACACAAATGGTTCTTGAATCGCCTTTCAATTCCTTGTTTGCGAATCCCGCCGTCCCTGATCTTCTGATGGGGCGAGTGGGCGACGAGGCAATGTCGACTTGAGGCTTTGGTCAAACGAGCGATAGGTTCCCCTCGGGTTCTTGTGCGGACGCAATCCTTTTTCACGGCGAAGGCGCTGAGGCCGCAGGTCGCTTCCCGGCCTCCGCTCTGCTTTTCTGCAGAGGTCGCAGGATGGGCGAAGTTCAGACTCACTTGACCCTGGGGCCAAGGGTCTTGTGGAGAGCGATGAGGGCGGCGCAGTGGATTGTTGTGCCGAGACCTGATGGGGAAAGATCAGGATGCAAGCGACGGCGATGAGTGCACCGAACATGGTTCGACCTTGCGTCATAACGCTTGCGGGAACGCACAGTCCATGCCAGAGCGGTTTGATTGACAATGCAAAAAGCCGCATGCTGTTATAACGCGATACGCGTTATAACAGCGAGTCTCGCGCGAAATGCGGGACGGGTCAGATGTTTCATCTTCGCAAGTCACGTCTGTCGCGCACGTCTTGCTTGTCTCGCTTACATTTTACGGAGGATTCTATGGATATGATGGGACGTGTGGGGCTGATCGAGATTCCGATCTTGATCGCGCCCGATCAGAAGGTCTGGATGGATCGCATGATCAAGGAAGGCAAGATCGCCATTCCTCCTGGCGGGACGCTGGAAAAAGGCTCGCTCTATTCGATGTTTGTCCGCATGCTCCTACATAACGCGATGGAAGAGCAGAAACGACAAGAGGTATTAGACGCGGAAGACGAGGACGACGAGTAGGAAGCTGTTGAAAACAACCGCCAGCGTCGTTCTCACCTCGAAAGCATCCTCAACGTAGCCGGGGGCTACGCCTCCGGTGCTTTCATCGGCTGCGGCCTCGCTGGACGGTCGTTTTGAACAGCTTCCCAGGATTGCCGTGCTGTATCTGAAACGATCCAGCTCTGTGTCAACCGAGATACGAACGACGCTTCACGGGGGATGGGGTTAGAGCTTCTTGAAGGCGGCAGCAGCAGCTTTGATCGTGTAGTCAATATCGCGGCTTGAATGGGAGGTCGAGAGGAAAGCGGCTTCGAATTGCGAGGGGGCTAGATATACCCCCTGTTCTAGCATCGCATGAAAGAATTGCCCGTATCGTTTCGTGTCCGACAGTTTCGCGGTATCCCAGTCCACCACCGGGCCTGACGTAAAGAAGGCTCCCAGTATCGAGCCGACTCTGGTTTGCATGAGCGGCACGCCCGCTTTTTTTGCGGCCTCTCCAATCCCTTTGGCCAAGGCGGCCGACTTCTCTTCCAGCTGCTTGTAGACCCCACGGGCTTTGAGCTGCTTGAGGGTCGCAATGCCGGCGGACACGGCTAACGGATTTCCCGACAACGTTCCCGCCTGATAGACCGGCCCCAACGGCGCAATCAGATCCATGATCTCTTTCCTCCCTCCGTAGGCGCCAACCGGCAACCCGCCGCCGATAATTTTCCCCAGCACCGTCAGGTCCGGCGTAATGCCGTAAAGCGATTGGGCTCCCCCGTAGGCTACGCGAAAGCCGGAGATCACCTCATCGAAAATCAGGAGGATGTCGTTTTCTTCGGTCAGCTGGCGGAGGGACGAAAGAAATTCCGGCGCCGGAGGCACGACGCCCATGTTCGCTGCGATCGGCTCAAGAATAATGCAAGCCAACGTGCCCCGATGTTCCTTGACGATCTGTTGCACCGCCCGGATGTCGTTGTACGGGGCGGTCAAGGTGTGTTTCGCAAAATCAGCCGGAACTCCCAGCGAATCCGGGATCCCCAACGTGGCCAAACCTGAGCCGGCCTTTGCAAGCAAATAGTCGCTGTGGCCGTGATAGCAGCCTTCAAACTTGAGAATGTTGTCTCGCTTCGTAAAGCCACGTGCGACACGAATCGCGCTCATGACTGCCTCGGTGCCGGAGCTGACCAGCCGGACCTTTTCCATCGAGGGAAACGCGTCCCGGATCATGCGGGCGAGGATGACTTCCAGTTCGGTCGGCGCCCCGTAACTGGTTCCCATTGCGGCAGCCTTTTTGATCGTGCTGATGACGGATGGGGCGGCATGACCCAAAATCATTGGACCCCATGACAGGACGTAGTCGAGATAGCTGTTCCCATCGACGTCGAAGAGGCGGGCGCCTTTGGCACGCTTGATAAACCGGGGCTGGCCTCCGACAGAGCGAAAGGCGCGCACCGGGCTATTCACACCCCCGGGAATCAATGTCTGTGCGTCGGCAAACAGCTTGGCGGAACGAGTGGTTTTCATAATGGGGGCGCACAGTACCACGCAGTCGAGCCTCGGTCAAGAAAGGAGAGGCTCATGCGGTGCAATAAGGCAACTTGCGCCAAAATGTGTTTGAAAAATACGATTCTCGGCATTGTTTGCCATGGGCTGTGTCACCACAAGACAGGGATTTTTCGTAATTCCTTGCAAATAGACCGATTCATGTTACCAATCGAATTGGGCCTTGGGCTTGCATTCTTGGGAATTCTGGAGAGGTACGATACTAACGATGAAGGTCATTTGTTCGTGGTGCCGACAAGAAGGGAAATCTGAGCTAGTAGGAGAGAAGGCGCCTCTCGACGATGCTCGGGAAACGCATGGGATTTGCGTCCTTCATCGCCACAAGGTTCAAGCTCGCTGGCAGGCATGGGCTCGTCCCCCCGCACACTCTGGCGACGCAGCTTGACTCTCTTTTGCGCTCCTCAGCAGGACAGGCGCCTCCTCTTGTCGGTCTACCGGAAGTTACGCTCCCATTTTCCCCTGAAACATCTTGAGCAACTGGTCGACCCCGCCGGCTTCAATCTTGCCGTTCGGTGTCACTTTATCGATGAGGTCTGGCAGCAAGCTAGACAGCTGAGCGCTCGCGGCATCGGGAGAGACGCCGGCTTTGCCTGCCAGTTGGCTCAGAAAATCGCCCCCCAGGCCCTGCTTGATCTGATCCGGCGTGACGGGCAGATTCGTCCCTGTGCTGACCCAGGAGTTCACAATGTCGCCGAGTCCGTTCTTTTGGAATGCTTGAACGATACCGGCCAACCCCCCCACGCTGCTATTCTGTCCGAGCAAACTCGTGACAGCCTGCAATAGCGGGTTCTGTCCAGCCTGTCCGCCCATCATCCCGCCCGCTGCTTGTCCCAATTGATCCATGAGTCCCATGTTGATTCCTTTCCTTCAGATTTTTAGGTTGAACCAAACTAACCAGATAAACCAAACTAACCAGATTCATCACTCTAATCTAAATGACAGGTTCGTTATCAACGAATGCCAGCCCGCATTATTCATGAGCGCTTCTACTACAATCGCGGACTCGCTGCTGCGACGAGCCTTCGGCGGGCAGGCTCGCCGCTCACTCCCTCGACGTACTGTTCAAGTACGCCTCGGGGTCTCACGGCTCCGCATGCCCGTCTCGTGTGGCGTCTCAGCGGTTTCGTCACGAACTCTCGTGAATAATGCGGGCTAGGAGTGTGAAGGTTTACGCTTGAGAGGTTTCTGCCGAGCATTCGCCCTCCGAACCGGTTCCACATTAATTTCTTTCATTCCCCAGTGGGCCCGCTTAGCTTTCTCCCTCTCCGATACAGCGAACAGCACATGAAAGGGCGTGGCTTGTCGCGCGCCCATTCCCGCCTGTCCGCTTCCCCAGGCTTCTCCCGCATCACGCAAGACCTCTAGGAAGGTTTCATACTCTTCTTCGTCATCGGGCAACAGATGGGCTGCTTCGGTGATGAGCAGAATATAGCCCTTGGCCGGCAGCCATTCCAGATCGGCCAGACATTCCTCTAATGCGTCCCAGTTGTGGCCAAAGTAGTCGGGGAACTGCAATGCCCGTGCGAATTCCGCAAACAGATTTGCCGGTGTCTTACAGTGACAGCCCTTGATAATCTTTAGTGCCAACCCGGTGGGTGGGTGCACCAGCGATTCGGCGCTCTGTCCGGCTTTGACCATCAGCAATGAGGTCCAGGGAGCCTTTGTCGATTGGAGATACGAGGTCAATGTTACGGTGTGTTTTGAGGTCATGGGATCTCATCCATTAGGGTGAACGTTCGGTAGTGGTTGCCGGTATAGTAGGCCCTGCCGGTGTCTTGCTCGATCACGATCCGTTCCGCATCCCGCGAACGGCCGCGTATTTTGGGGTTCACATCGTACTCGCGATAGTGGCCTGGGGGAAGGCGGCGCTCGCGATTCTGGAACTCGCGCCCTCCGACATAGCCTGGCAAGGGTTTGCCAGACCGGGCTTGGAGTTGTGCCAATAGATCGTAGGCCTTCTGAGGCGCGGCTTGCTTATGCTGTAGGAGCGGGGCAGTCGGAGATCGATCTGAAGTCGTCAGGGGAGAGGTTGATTCCAATGCCTCTGCCCGGTCGACGAGCCAGGTGGCGGGCGGGCTATCCGTCTGCAGCCCATGGGGAAGCGCGGCAAGGAGCCCCCAGAGGACCAGGACGCTGATGATCCACCGCCGACTCATTGCAATCACAATCTTTCGCCAGTCTCCGTGGTGCAACCTCGAGGGAAAACCGTAGCATGTGGTTTTGATGCTGGTCAATGTGTGAGAGTCAGCCGGATGGCAGAGAAGCTTTGCGGCGCCAGGACCCATTTGCTAGAATGCGGGCTAGCGCACAACCCTGTGTGTCCCAAGATACACACGATATAATCGCCTGTTCACCGGTGATCCTTCCTTCATGCGAAAAGCGAAAATTGTGTGCACGATCGGTCCGGCCAGCGCCGAACCATCCATACTCGAACGGCTGATTCACAGCGGAATGGACGTGGCTCGTCTAAACTTTTCTCATGGCACGCACGACTCGCACCGTACGGCAATCGCCTCGATCCGCGCTGCTGCGGAGCGCCTGCAGCGCCCGGTTGCAATCATTCAAGATTTACAGGGGCCGCGAATCCGGGTCGGCGATCTCGATGGAATAGGAGTCGAGGTAACGGCAGGACAGCGGATCAGGCTCATCGGAAGCATGCTCCGGTCGGGCGGACAGATCGGCAGACAGACCACGGCCCCTTCGAAGCTCCTGGAGATCCCGGTGGCCTATCCGCAGCTGGCTCA
>NEWR02000017.1:154991-164526 GCA_002869885.2 Nitrospira sp. CG24C | reverse complement strand
AGCGCCCGGTTGCAATCATTCAAGATTTACAGGGGCCGCGAATCCGGGTCGGCGATCTCGATGGAATAGGAGTCGAGGTGACGGCAGGACAGCAGGTTCGGCTCATCGGAAGCATGCTCCGGTCTGGCGGACAGATCGGCAGACAGACCACGGCCCCTTCGAAGCTCCTGGAGATCCCGGTGGCCTATCCGCAGCTGGCTCAAGACGTGCGGCCGGGGGCCAGAGTCTTAATCGACGACGGGCTGATTGAACTGCTCGTGACGGTCGTGAGCGATGGGGCAGTCGAGTGTAAGGTCAAGACCGGCGGGCGAATCTTGTCTCATAAGGGAATCAATCTGCCCGGCACCACGATCAGTGCCCCAGCACTCACGGAAAAGGATCGAAAAGATATTCGTTTCGGCGTCGCAGAAGGGGTGGATTATGTGGCACTCTCGTTTGTGCGTGGGCCTGAAGATGTGCAAGCGGCCCGGCGTCTGGTGGCGGAGTGCGGGGGAGACCAGCCGATTATCGCGAAAATCGAACGGGCTGAAGCTATCGCTGCGTTAGACTCGTTGCTGGAGGCGTCAGATGGGGTCATGATCGCGCGTGGAGATCTTGGTGTGGAAATGGGACCGGAAGTCGTGCCGATTCTCCAGAAGCGGATCATCGCAAAGGCGAATCAGCATCGCCGGCTAGTCATTACGGCGACGCAAATGCTCGAGTCGATGACGCAGCATCCGAGCCCGACGAGGGCGGAAGCCTCCGACGTCGCCAATGCGATTTTCGACGGCACCGATGCGGTCATGCTCTCAGCGGAAACCGCCCGCGGACAATACCCGGTTGAATCGGTGCAGGTGATGGATCGTATCGTTCGTGTGGCAGAGAGTGAGGTGGTACTTCTGAACAGGGAGCCGGTCGGACGTTCAGACGGTCGTGAGCAGGGCTCGATTCCTGAGGCGATGTGCGAGGCTGCTGCATCGGCTGCGGCCACGACGCAGGCGGCGGCGATTGCCACGTTCAGCGAGTCCGGTGCGACCGCCAGGCTGCTCTCAAAACAGCGGCCGCTTGCCCCCATTGTCGCCTTCACCCCGCACGATCTCGTGCGGCGGAGAATGGCGCTCTACTGGGGCGTGCTTCCGAGGCTGATGGCCAGAATTCAGGATCCGGACGATCGCGTTCATGCGGTCGAGCATCGACTGGTGGAAGAAACGTTGGCCGGATCGAACGACTGTGTCGTGTTTCTGTCCGGGACCGTGGCAGGACAGTTAGGCGGCACGAATGCCATGAAACTCCACCGGATTGCGTCATGAGCCGCCGCATGCCGATCCGGCTGGCCGCTTTCGTCATCTTGATAGGCTGGTTATTTGTCTGGAATATTGCGTCGGCGCAGACCGGATCTCTCAAGCATTCACCCGCCGACGTGGTGAAACGATATTTAGCGCTCGATTCTAAGGGGGCCAGGCTCGATGCCATGTCGCTCGAAACGGTCGCGTCTTATACGGGCTGGAATGAAGAGCCGGCGTGGGGGCATGTCGTCGTGACGCGAGGCTTCGTGGTGGCAGAGCAGTATCGCCAATGGGAAGTGATCGATAGCCTGGAAGTCGTGATTCCGGTTACCTTTCAGGTCATCGGCTCGGTGTATTTTGAAACCGCCGGTTTCGTCCAAGGGACTGAGACGGAAGAGGTTCGGTTTCGCGTGAAAGCCATCAAGAATCGATGGAGGATCGTTGAGCCGATGCTTCCTCCTCACGTGGGGCAGAAGCGGATGGTGAATTTCGTGCGCGAAGCCTGGGTGAAGGAAACCGACCCGGCGAAGCGAGACCGTCTCGGATCGTTGCAGGGTGAGTTACGAGAGGCGAAATAATGATGGGAAAGACCTCGGTCGAGCTGCTGATCTTCGATTTGGATGGAACGCTTATCGAGTCCAAATGGGACATTGCCGCGTCGGTGAACTTCACATTGGCTGAACTGGGACTGCCGCAGCGTCCGGTTGAGGAAATCTTTGGATTTGTGGGAGATGGAGTGAAGCAATTATTGCGCTTGTCGGTCGGCGAGAGCAGCCGGGTCACCTTCGACGAGGCTTTGCGGGTGTTCAGAGGCCAGTACCTGGCCCATTGCCTCGACCGCACGACATTTTATCCCGGCATTGGAGAGATGCTGACGCATTTCGCGGGCAAGCGGAAGGCGGTGGCCACCAATAAGTCGATCGAGTACACCAACGTGATTCTCCAAGGACTGGGAGGAAATCATTTTCAGTACGTCGTCGGAGGCGATCGCGGGTTTGGATTGAAACCGGAGCCGGGCATGCTGTTGCATGTGATGGAGCAGCTGAACGTATCGAAAGAGCAGGCCGTGCTCGTTGGGGACAGCACCAACGACATCAACGGCGGGCATAACGCGGGCATCCGTGTCTGCGCAGTCGGGTATGGTATGGGGAATCGGGAGAAAATGGCGGCCTGCAAGCCGGACTGGTTTATCGAACGGCCTGAACAACTCATGGAGCTATTCATATGAAAAACAGATTAAGGCTAAGGTCGAGGTTGAGTGTGGACACTATGAAAAATGGTCGATGCTTTCTGATTCTCTGTGTAATCCTTGGCCTGAACCTTAGCCTCAACCTTCCGCTTGCCGCCTCGTCCGGGCTGGCAGATCGTGTGGTCGAACAAAAACTGGCAAACGGGTTGACCGTGCTCATGGTCGAGCGGCATCAGACGCCGGTGGTCTCCCTCAACATGACCTTCAGGGTCGGGGGAGTCAACGAGCAGGTGGGGCAAACCGGCCTGGCGCATCTCTACGAACATATGGCGTTCAAGGGAACGAGGACAGTCGGGACGAAGAATTACGAAAAAGAACGTCCCCTTCTCGAAGAATGGTATCGAGTGGGCACTGAGCTGGAGCAGCGGCAACGAGACCTCGCACGGAAGAGTCCGGAGAGACCGGCCAGTTCCGAGGATCGGGCCGCTATCGAGGAGCTGCAGAAACGGTTTACGGAACTACAGGAAAAAGCAGGACAGTTCGTGGCGGGCAATGAGATGGCCCTCCTCTATCAACGTCATGGGGGGGTCGGGCTCAATGCCGCCACCGGCAAGGATCTGACCCGCTATACGATCAACCTTCCGGCGAATCGCCTGCCGCTGTGGGCTGCGCTCGAAGCCGATCGAATGGCGCATCCAGTCCTTCGGGAATTCTACAAAGAACGCGGAGTGGTCATGGAGGAACGTCGAATGCGGAATGACGACAGCCCCACTGGACTGTTGTATGAAACCTTCACCTCGGCAGCCTTCCGTGCCCATCAATATGGTATTCCGACGATCGGCTGGGAGTCGGACATCCTCTCGCTCACGCCGGCCGATACCGAAGCGTTCTTCAAGGCCTATTACGGTCCCGACAATGCGACGATCGCGATTGTGGGAGACATCAATCCGAAGGACGTCATGGCCTTGATCGAGCAGACGTTCGGCACGATACCGGCTTCGCCTCCACAGCCTCAGCCCGTCACCGTCGAACCGCCTCAACGGGGAGAGCGCCGCGTCGAGGTGGAATTCGATGCCGAACCGTCGCTGGTGATCGGGTTTCACAAACCGGCATTGGGCCATGCCGACGACTATGTCTTCGATGTGATCGATGCGGTGTTGAGCGACGGACTCACCTCCCGGCTCTATGCGAATCTGGTCCGTGAAAAACGGATCGCCGCTTCGGTGAGCTCCGATTCGAATTATCCAGGAGTCCGTGCTCCGAATCTGTTCGTATTCAGCGCCACACCGCTTGCGCCCCATACGACGGCAGAAGTCGAGACGGCCATCTATGCTGAACTTGAACGGCTCAAGATGGAGCCGGTTTCCGCCAAAGAACTGGAAAAGGTTCTGAATAATCTGGATGCCGATTTAGTGCGGGCTCTCCGATCTAATGGAGGCCTGGCTTCTCAATTGGCGCTGTTTCAGACGGTCGCAGGAGATTGGCGTTACGCGTTAAAGGCCCGAGATAAAATTGCGGTGGTGACGACGGCGGATATCCAGCGTGTAGCCACTGAATATTTCACAAAATCGAACCGAACAGTGGCTACGCTGGTGAAGAAAACCGGTGGGAAAAAAATCGCGACGGCGCTGGAACATGAGGTGGCGCGATGAAGAAGGTGAAGCGTGAAACGTTATGCGTGAAGCGAGGGATTGTCGCACTGGGCATGTTGGCCATGATGATGCTCGTTCCAATGATGTCCGCTTGTGCCGGAAACCCGACGCTGGGTGATCCCAGGCAGATGACGTTTAAGACGGTCGAGTTCACCCCGCCGGATGCGGATCGTGTGGTGCTCAACAACGGGATGGCCGTCTATCTCTTAGAGGACCATGAGCTGCCCCTGGTCAGTATAACTGCGACGATGCGAACAGGCAGCTGGCTCGATCCGGCAGAGAAGATCGGTCTGGCTTCATTGACCGGCTCTACCATGAGAACGGGCGGGGGTGGCGGTCTCTCGGCTGAACGAGTGGACGGAGATCTCGAGCAGTTCGCTGGGGCTGTCGGCATCTCGATTGGGCGGCAATCCGGTTCTGCATCGCTCGATGTGCTCAGCAAGGACATGAAGCGGGGGCTTCAGATTTTTGCAGGCCTCATTCGGACACCTGCCTTTGAGCCGGCGAGGGTTGAACTGGCCAAGCTGCAAGCCATCGAAGGCATTCGCCGCAGGCAGGATAACGCCGGTTCGATCGCCGGACGCGAATTCGGGAAACTCTTGTACGGAGCCGATCACCCGTCCGCACGGGAGAGCAGCATCGAGTCCATCTCCCGTATCACCAGAGACGATCTGGTGGCCTTTCACCGGAAGACCATCCATCCGAACGGCATGATGCTGGGAGTAACGGGCGACTTCGACAAGTCCGCAATACTGGCCCTGCTGCGCGACATATTCGGCGATTGGGAAAAAGGCGAGGTGCCGGTGCTGGCGATTGCCGATGTGCCGCAGAGCCAGTCGGCGAAACCTGTTGTACGGTTTGTGAACAAGGATACCTCGCAGACGCATCTCCGCATCGGTCATCTGTCGATCAAAGAGCAGGATCCGGATTATGTGGCGTTGGCGATCGCGAACGACATTCTGGGAGGCAGTTCCTTTCGCAGCCGTCTCTTCAACGACGTGCGGACCAAACGTGGGTTGGCCTACTCGGTCGGTAGCCGCTTGAACTCCGGGGTGCACGATCAAGGCGTGTGGCTGATGCGCGCAGAGACGAAGTTGCTGTCGACACAAGAGGTCACAGCCAGGTTTGTTGCGAACATGGAACGGATGCGGACAGAGTTGGTGACGGACAGCGAGCTGGCGGAAGCGAAAGAGGCCTATGTAAACTCGTTTGTGTTTTCCTTCGCCAGTTCGTCTGCGATCGTGGGGCGGCAGATGGAATTGGAATACGATGGGCTTCCCAAGGATTTTCTCCAGCAATTGCGTGCCCGCGTGATTGCGCTGACGAAAGAGGAGATTCTGGCGGCGGCGAAGAAACATTTTAATCCAGAGAGGTTGACCATCGTCGCCGTCGGGTCCGGCGAGGCCCTGCCGAAGTTGCTGTCAGGATTTGGAGAAGTGAAGGAAATTAAGTTAGCTCCGGAAGGATGAGGAGGGAGTGGCCAGGTGCCCTTCTTGCTCGCAGAACGCGCACGATGAAACGGTGCTCGTTCGATGCGCGCAGTAAAGGGCAACCTGGGCCACTCCCTAAAATAGAGGTTTAGCGAATTGAAGGCCTCGCTAGGGCTAAGGGCATATCTCGCACGTTCTCTCGTAGCCCGCATTTTAGAAAACACGAGCTGGACGCGCGCCGGTGATGAGGTGATTGTGAACGCGACAGGTCTATGAAAGGAGGCTGCTGTGGTGACGTATCTGATGCTCCTTAATTGGACGGATCAGGGAATCAAGAATGTGAAGGATTCGCCGAAGCGGCTGGATGGGGTGAAGAAGCTCGCGAAGAATATGGGCGGCGAGGTCAAATCCTTCTACATGACGCTGGGAGCGTACGATCTTGTTCTCATTGTCGATATGCCGAACAACGACAAGTTGGCGAGCTTCGGCCTCAAGTTGGGATCGCTCGGCAATGTGCGGTCCACGACCCTCAGAGCCTACCCCGAGGATGACTATCGCCGCATTATTAGCGGCCTAAGCTAAAGATGGCTGGGCGCGTGGCGCAATCAAATCCTGAAGGGTTTCTATGCCCTTAGAAGACGATTTCTGCGACATTATCAAGAAGGCCCGCATGGGACAGGCCTGGTCGGTGGCGGATGTGGCGCGGATGGCTGGATTGCCTGATGGCGATCTCACAGCATTGGAGCGGGGCGCTCGGCCACCAGATCGTTCGGAGGTTCAGGCCCTGGCGAAGGCATTAGGACTTCGTCCTGGCCCTCTGGAGCAGATCGCGATTGAAAAGTGGGAACCGGTCGCGCAACAGTCGATGGCTTGGGTGGAGCGGATACGGGGATCGATCAATGGTTATGGGGTGCAGGGCTATGTGGTCCATGACGGTGGGGAGGCGTTGCTCATCGATACGGCATACAATGCGCCGGCGATGATTGAGTTCTTGTCCAGGCGCCAACTGCGCCTGATGGGGATATGTCTGACGCACGGCCATGCAGACCATGCAGACGGAATCGATCAGATTCTGAATTATTGTCAGGCGCCGGTGTATCTCGGAACGGAGGATATCGATCTCCTTAGCTGGCGACCTCCTGCAGCACAGATGAAGACGCCGGAACAGGGTCAGACGATTGCGGTCGGGCGTTTGCGCGTACAGTGTCTGACGACGCCGGGCCATACTCCTGGTGGGATTTGCTATCGAGTGGATGCCGGGTCAGAGCACGTCTGTTTCGTCGGCGATACGTTATTTGCCGGATCCATTGGCCGTTCGAATCCCAGTACCCTGTATCAGACCCATCTGAGATCGGTCCGGACCAGAGTACTTGAGTTGTCTCCTGAGTATCAGTTGTTGCCTGGTCACGGACCGGCCACGACGGTTCGCGAAGAATTGGGCCATAATCCTTTCGTGTCTATTCATTGAAGCAGGTCCATGAGTCTTGACGAGCGGAACGACGATCAACTGATCCGCAGTGGAGAGCTGCCGGTTGTGGCAGAGCCAGTTGAGGATCTCAGAGAGCCCACCGAGGACGACGAATTCGAGGAGACCCCCTTCTCGAAATGGTTCCTGCCAGTCAGCCTTTTTCTGGCGACGATCTTTACCACCCTGTGGGCCGGGGCCTATCAGGCTTACAACGGACCGATCCGTGGACCGGTGAATCTCCTGCTTGAGCAGCCTGAGGTGCTCTGGCAGGGGATTCCCTTCGCCGCCACGCTGCTGGGAATTCTGGTGACTCACGAGTGCGGGCACTATGTGCTCTCCCGCATTCACAGGGTACCGGCGTCGCTGCCGCTGTTTATTCCAGGTCCTCCATATTTCATCGGCACGTTCGGGGCGATCATCCGCCTGCGCGGGCCGATCGTGAATCGGCGCGCACTGTTCGACATCGGCGTGGCCGGTCCGCTTGCCGGTTTCATTGCAGCAGTAGTCGCGCTGATCGTCGGTCTGAGCCTGTCTACAGTCGTGGATCGTGCGGCGACTCGTGGATTGCAGTTGGGCGAACCGTTGCTCTTGCAGTTCATCGCTTGGCTGGTCGTGGGATCCGTTCCTCCTGAGGCTGACATCGTCTTGCATCCAATCGGCTTTGCTGCCTGGTTCGGCCTGTTTGTGACGTCGTTGAATCTCATTCCCATCGGCCAACTGGACGGAGGACATGTGGCCTACGCCCTGTGGGGTAAACGTCAACGGACGATGGCGTTCATCATGATTCCGATCCTCATCGTGCTGGGATACGTGGGTTGGCCAGGCTGGTGGCTCTGGGCATTTATGGCAGGACTCTGGGGCTTCGGGCATCCGCCGGTGCACGACATTCACGTACCGTTAGGCAAAGGGCGGGTCGTAGTCGGATGGATTGCATTTGCCGTGTTTGTCGTTACCTTTGCGCCTGTTCCCTTCTCCTTCCACTAGCGGGATGCTGAAACAGCCCGCCAGCTTCGTTCTCGCATCGTTCAGACCCTCAACGTACCCCTGGGGGTACGCCTCGGGCCTTCACTCGCTGCGGCCTTGCTGGACGGCCTGTTTGAGCATCCCTCAAAAGCGAACCTCATAAGGCGCTCTGAAACAATCAAGAGATTTTCTTGTCCGATCGCGCACTCAGCCCTACAGTGTGGCTATGGAGTCCACTGCGACCTCGACCATCTCGTGTCCCAAGTGTCAAGCTGACCAGCCTGACGGAGCGACGGAGTGCGTGAAGTGCGGGATCATCTTTGCAAAGTATCGGCGGCTTGTCTCGCCACAGCGGCAGCAGGAATCACAGAATAGCTCGCGCTGGGTGTCTCTTGCGAAGGAGTGGCTCGTTGATTCAGATACGTCGACCGATTCGTTGACGTTCGCCGGCCGGGTCGCAGTATATCTGTTGCTTCTTTGGTGGGGCCGAGCGTTCATGTTCACGCCGCTCGAAACCAACTACACAGGGGAATCGTTTCTCCATCTGATCAATCTGCCGTTCCACGAAGCCGGCCATCTCCTCTTTATCCCGTTGGGGCGCTTCATGACGATTCTGGGCGGGAGTCTCGGCCAGATCCTGATGCCGCTCGTCTGCCTGGCCACCTTTCTCATCAAGACGCGCGATCCCTTCGGCGCCTCAGTGGCCCTCTGGTGGACGGCGGAAAGCTGCATGGATATCGCCCCCTATATCAACGATGCGCGGGAGATGGATCTTATGCTGCTTGGCGGGGTCACTGGAAAGGAAACGGACGGGCATGACTGGAACAATATCCTGACCATGTTGGATTGGCTGGAGTACGACCATCGATTGGCTCACCTCACTTACAACCTCGGCATTCTCCTGATGCTGGCCTCGTTCGCTTGGAGCGGGCTGCTTCTCTTGAAACATTACCGTCGACTCTCGCCGTAACTATGCGTGTACGACCACGGGTACTCTTTTTCGACAAACTTTCATCGGATCAGGAGGTCTCACACCTTTTTGAATCAATGGAATCCTGTGCGTTTTCGAATTTTGACACTGCTCGGTTAGTCCCATTCATTTCCCATCCCATCTCCGCTCGAGTATTTTGATCTCGTTTTGACGATTTGCCTCTCAATTTTGACACCATTTTTACACCTTGCGCGCTATGGTGAATGCGGAGAAGCAGAGACAGACAGAGGGACAACATTTCCGTTGCCGTCGATTGAGGGGCATGCATATGGATCTCATCTATCTGGCTGTCGTAGTGATATTTTTTCTGCTGTCCGGCTGGCTCATCTCGGCGCTGGAGCGACTGTAAGGAGGGCATGGCCATGAATGTGATGTATGTGCTCGGTGCAATTCTGTCATTGGGATTGTTGGTCTATCTCATGGTGGCGTTACTGAAACCGGAGTGGTTCTGATGACGATCAACGGACTGGTTCAAATTGGACTCTACTTTGTCGTGCTGCTCGCGCTGGCTAAGCCGCTGGGGTGGTATATGGCGCGGGTATACGAAGGCCAACCCTGCGGGCTCGACCGGGTGGTG
>NEWR02000017.1:129353-154891 GCA_002869885.2 Nitrospira sp. CG24C | reverse complement strand
CGGGCGAGGGTTCGAGGTCCGAAGTTCGAGGTTGTTGGAACTTCGAACTTCAGATCGCGCTTCTCTCGTAAGTCCCGCGGGAACAGCGAAATTCGCTTCACGCTTCACGAGAGACGTATCTGCTCCCTGCTATCAGTTCTTCATCCCCGGCTGCTGATCAGCTGGGATTGGCTGTTGGGTGGGGGCTTCAGGCACGGGCTGAGGCGTGTGCGGAGGGTGTCGCGGAATGCAGGCGGGCAGGAGACAGGCCACGACGGCCAATGCCACAGCGAGAGTTGGTGTAAGGCGCATCATCACGATCCTCCTGTGTTAACCGTCACGTCTCACGAACGACGCGTTCACGCCTTCCGCGGCAGCGCCGCGTGCTGAAGCACTTTCATAGGACCGTGCGTCTGCAGCAGAGCAAGTTGCGCAGCATCCTTCACCAACAAGGCTCCGGCGAAGCCGAGCGCATTGATCGAGATCCCCTCGAAAAATTCTTGGGACCGGGGCACCAGCAGGAGCCACTGCCTGGTTACGAGCAGATTGTACGGAGCGGCGGACGCAGGACTTCCCGCTGTCGTCTCGACGGAGAAGCCTACGGCGTGGAGTAGCGAGTAATAGCAGTCGAGCAACGATGAAGCGCCGTCCTTCTGTGAGTCGAGCCATGCCGGATCCATCGGGGCATAAGCATGCAGGAACGGCAAGCCCGGCACTATCCCTGTGCCGCCGGCCATTTTTACAGGGCGCAACAGCGGCTCGATCGGCAATTGGGATTTTGGCAAGGCGGACAACGGAATCAGTTGCAGATGTTTGTGATGCTGACTGGCCCCGGCGGCCAGTCCGGCGTTGTAAAACGCTAAACCATCGATCTCTGCAAGACAGATCAGCAGCGCCGCACAATCCTCGTTGGTGAGCAGCGCCTCTTGCGGCTCGAACGAACGAGTGACAATCACGAGATGATGATCGACCACATTAAACTTGTTCAGCAAAACGACATGGGTCGGAGAGAGTTCCGCCACGAACAGGTCGGGATCGTAGGGTAGGAAGGGGTCGGCGTTCGGCTGTGCAGCTGTGATAAGCGATTTCATGGCGAGGGCTGTGATGACGCGCACTTGAAAGGCCACGCCTCCCTGCTCAATCACTTCGGGTTCCGTGGATATGGAGAGGATCGCCTTCCGCTCACGGGCATGGGCCGTTCGTCCGAGCAGGGCAGGCCAGAGGGTGCCGGGCTTGAGGAGGGGGGAGGGGTGATTCATAGGTAGGATGAAGAATACGGGAAGTGGGGGCGGATAAAAAGAGGAAAGTTGGAGGATGGCCTGGTCGGTCCCTGTGCTCGCGGAACGCGCGCCCTCTGAAGGGCCTCGTTCGACGCGCGCACGCTGGGATCGATCCAGGCCACCCTTTTAAGAGTGTAACGAGCGAGTTTGGAAGGAGAATGAGAGGGCAGACTAGATGGTCTCCTGTGCTCGTGCAACGCGCGGTCTGAGAAGACCCTCGTTGGACACGCGCAGTGGGAGACCATACTAGCCCGCCCTCAAGGAAAACGATTAAATAGTGTGCCTCGATGCACGCAGTGACGGCAGCCTTGGCCGCTCCCTACCAAGAGAAAGGTGTACCGAGCATTTTCCCCTTGGCATGCTCTCGTTCTCGATCCTTCTTACGCTCGATGAAGCACACCTTCGTGCCTGACTTGATGCCAAGTTTTCGACGAGCCCGAAAGGGAATAACGATCCGACCTTTAGTCGTTACATGGGCAAAATCCATAGAGATAACTTCCTGAATGATGTTCGTAATATCGTAAGTTGTGAACTTGCTTCCCTCATGTTCATTTTCTCTCAAAACTATATAAAAGCGGCTCAGTCTTGATTATCTCTGATCTGCTTCGCGTCTCTCCTCCTCGATCACTATTTTCATCTCACTCTGCTCAACTTCAACAGCGCTCAGTCTGCCTTGCTCGTATCATTTCACCACACCGCCCCACCTCTAGCCACACTCTTTGAATTTCGTCTCCTGACAGCGCCGCGCCATCTCCTGTGCTTTCTTGAGCTGCGAGGCAGTCATTCGCAATACCACACGGTCCCGCTGCTTCATGGAAAGCCTTGCCTCATCGTCACTCAACACTCTTGCACCGACGCTGTACCACATATGGGCGCGAACGAAGTCTTGTGGGACGCCTTTCCCCTTTTCATACATTACACCCATACTGTTCTGTGCCGATGTATGTCCCTGCTCCGCTGCCTTGCGAAACCAGATCGCGGCTTGTTGATTGTCCTCTGGAACACCTTGCCCCCCCTGTGTATACATCAAACCCAGAAAGAACTGCGCCTGTGCATATCCCTGCTCGACCGCTTTGCGAATCCAAATCACGGCTTCCTGAGAGTTCTCTGGCACACCTTGCCCCTGATCATACATAAAGCCCAGATTGTATTGCGCCTGTGCGAGTCCCTGCTCCGCTGCCAGTCGATACCACTTCACAGCTTCCTGATAGTCCTGCGAGGTACCTAGTCCATCGCGGAACATCCCAGCCAAACTGTCCTGTGCTTTGGCAAGTCCCTGCTCCGCCGCAAGTCGAAACCACTTCAGTGCTTCCTGATAGTCCTGTGTGACGCCCAGCCCATCGTGATACAGCACGCCCAGGTTGTGCTGCGCCCCTGCGTTGCCCTGCTCCGCTGCCAGTCGAAACCACTTCAGCGCTTCCTGGTTGTCCTGGGGGACACCCTTTCCTCCGAGATACATCACACTCAGATCGCCCTGCGCCTGTGCGTAGCCCTGCTCCGCCGCCTTGCGCAACCACTTCACGGCTTTTTGAGCGTTCTTTGGGACACTCTGTCCTTTGTAATACATCAGACCCAGAGTGTATTGTGCCGGCGCATTACCCTGCTCCGCCGCAAGTTGAAACCACTTCAACGCTTCTTGGTAGTTCTGCCGAACTCCCAGCCCATCGTGATACAGCACACCTAGATCGAGCTGCGCCCATGCGAATCCCTGTTCGGTCGCCTTGCGAAGCCACTTCAGCGCCTCTTGGTAGTCCTGCGGGACACCTACCCCATCTCGGTAAATCAGGCCCAGATTGTATTGTGCCTGTGCGTTGCCATTCTCTGCCGCTAGTCGAAACAATCTCAGCGATTCCTGGAAGTCCTGCGCCACCCCCAACCCGAGAGCATACATCGCTCCCAATTTGACCTGAGCGTCAGGATTTCCCTGATCCGCAAGAGGAAGTAATAATTGTGTCGCCAACGCAAAGTCACCATGCTCAATCGCGGAAGCTGCGTCGTGTAAGGAATCCGCCGCAGCGCCTGTCGCACACACCACGGCCAAGAAAACTGCGGAGAGAAAACGCCGCATTGTTCAGCTACCTTTCAATAGTGCCGACAGTATCAAGAATACCAACCTGCCACAGAGTATTGCTATTCACAAACTCATGGAATGTCGAACTTCCACCGGCCTTTCCGGTCCGGAAGTTTGATAGCCTGTGAGAGGTGCTCCTTGAAGTCCCCTCGGGGAATTTCTTCCGCTCCTAGGCGCATTACATGCGGGGAGGATTGTTGGCAGTCGATGATGTGGAATCCCCAGGCCTGGAGCTGACGGACAAGAAAAACTAGCGCCACTTTTGATGCGTCATTCACTTTCGTAAACATCGATTCTGCGAAGAAGGCGCCGCCTAGCGCCACGCCGTAGAGCCCGCCGACTAACTGTCCATCCTGCCAGGTTTCAACAGAATGCGCATAGCCTTGTTCGTGTAACCGCTGGTAGGATTCGAGCATCTCCGCTGTGATCCAGGTGCCGCCGTCTGGATATTGCGGCCTTGGCCCTGCACAATGTTGCATCACCTCACGAAAGCACCGGTCAAGTGTGACGCTGAATAGGCTTGGACGAAGGCTTCTCCTGAGGCTGCGTGAGATATGGAGTTTGTCGGGAAAGAGCACGGTCCGGGGATCGGGCGACCACCACAAGATGGGTTGGTCGTCGTTGTACCAGGGAAAGATGCCGTGTCGGTAAGCCTCGATCAACCGTTCTGGCTTCAGGTCGCCGCCGACAGCGAGTAACCCCTCAGGGGTGGATAGATCAACGGGTGGGAAGCGCAGGTCCGATGGGTTTGCGCTGAGCCTGAACATGGACGAGCAAGGTACGTGAAGCGACGCAAAAAGGCTACGGTCTTGCGGGTCAGACCGTCATTCTTTTTTCCCCTCCGCCTGAGCCAGGATCGGCTGGAAGATGGGATCTGCGTCCAGCACTGCTTTCAACGATTCTGCCCCGATGAAGAAGTTCCAGATATCTGGAGTCTGCCCGGGAATTTCAGCAAACCATCGTTTGGCTTCAGTCAGCCGCTCCAGGAGCGCCCGGTTGTCCCGGTCCGGGGTGAATAGCAGACTGTAGGCTTTGGTGTATTCGGCCATGAATTTATCGAGCGGCAGATCGGCAAGCGCGAGCGCTTCGTCGGCATCCTGATAGGCAGTCCGTATATTCAAGTCGCCGAAGATGCGGTTCCAAGCCACTTTATTGACGCGGGACCAGGCCAATTGCAGCAGGGCTTCGGCTCTGCCAGCTCGTTGTTCTGCCGGAATGGCTGTGACTAAGGATCGGTGGGTTTCGATCGAGGCTTCTTGATCGTTATTCCAGCGCAATGCCACGCCTAATCGAAATCGGTTATCGAGTTGTTTCGGCCGTACGATGGCCAAGGTTTGCATGGCTGAGAGCATACGGTACAGATAGTCGGCGGTTGTCGGTTTGTCGAACCCACCCATCTCCATCCCCAGCGACAGGTCCACTCGCACTGATTGGGAATAGATGTTCCAGAAATGTTCGTTCACGACCAAATCAAGCGCCGGATCCTTCACCGTGAGTTTATGGTAGGGGGTGGCCTCGCGCAGGATGACGGCATAGAGGTGTTGGCTCAGTACCGTGAGGGCATCAACCTGATTGGGATCGATGATGAGCACACGGTTCAACAGGGCGACGCGGTCACGCAGCTCAGGAAAGGTGGCGGCGCGAGCTGCAGCGGCGGTCAAGAGTCCTGGGCTGTCTGTCGGTCCCCACCAGACCAGCGAGTTGGGCAGGGCATGGCTGGTTTCTGTGGCAAACGGAATCTGTTCCTGCGTGCCGCTGCCGAAGATGGAGCCGCTGGTGACGGGAAGGTTCACAACTGCCTGGTCGCCTGCGAAGCCGTGCTTCTTTAGCCCGGAGAGGACAACCCATTGAACGGTGATTTCTTTTAGCGCGCGTCTGGTCCGCTTAATCGTTGTCGTCCACTTGACCGAACCAGATGCGTAGGTCAATGGTGCTGTCAGGGGATCTTGGTAACTGATGGATAATTTTACCAAGGTGGTCGGCGCCGCCACGATCGGGCCATTCGGTCGAAGGCGGAACGAGGCCGAAGGGAGCGACGTACTTCCAACAATGTGAACGGTGAAGCCGGTTCCCGGCGGCGTCAGACCCAATAAGTCGGTCACGAAGGCCGAGGCGGGATAGCGGTTCAGGTCTTCGCTGAAAAAAACCAGTTCTCCATTGCTGGGCCACAAGACTTCCATACCGACATCGGTTCTGGTGAGGGTGGGGGCATGGGCCTCTCGCAAGCGCTGCCAGCAGGAGTCATAGACTGGGTCGGAGTCGGTCGGATAGGTCTTGATGCCACGGGGGACTGCAGCCACGAGGGGATACTGACAGGCGAAGTCGAGCTGGCCGACACCCACCTTATTTCCCGTTCCCATCGCTTCGGCGTAACGCTGAGCCGTCATTTCAGCTGAGGTGACAGTCTGCTTCGACTTCTTCGCAGCAGTGGCGGCTGATGCCGATGAGGCATCGATCAGGGGCATTGCCGTGACAATCGACAGGGATCCTGCGAGGAGTATCCTGAAGCAATCACGTTGGAGGATCTGCAGGCGCATTATGTTGTAGCTCCTAGTATGAAGGACGAAACGAAGACCGTTATTTAGTTTGTTTGGTCAATCTCATTTGTTTGGTTGAACGAAACTAACCAGATAAACAAAACAAACCAGATCAACCAGACAAACCACCCTCGTAGAGGGGTCCTGTCTCCATGTCATTCGACCACGATTACGGCCTGCATGTTATGTCCCGGCATGTCGCACAGGTATGAGAAGGTTCCGGTATGTGCCGGCGTGAATTGAAACTCAATGAGGCCCTCAGCCGGGATAATCACACGCTTGAGTCCGTTTGGGCCGAACTCCGGGGCTCCGTTGCCGCCCACGTTGAGGTCGGCGCTGAGGAAAAGTTCCTTGGCTACCACGGTGTGAAGTTCTGTGTCGTGGCTGCGGAACCGTAGCACGGTCTTGCGATCATGATGTAAGTGGACGTGCTGTGGGATGAACATCCGTGATCGAATCTCCACAGTGAACGATTCTACCTCGGTTTCGGTTGTGAGTGCGATGGCGGGGGTCGCCAGCACGAGTGCCAGAGATATGAACCAGAACGTCCTCTTCACCGTGCGTTGGCCTCATTGAGGATCGCGCGGCGCATGTTCATCCGGTCGTCCGACGTCAACTGCGGGGCGGGACGATGTCGGCAGAGCGTCACGGTCTGTTGAAGTGAGGCGATGAAGACTTCGCAGTTCGGACAGGCTCCCAGATGTCGGCGTATTTCCTGGCAGATATCGGATGGGAGTTCGTCGTCGATATAGGCAGACAACTGCCGGAGCAGATTCACGCAGTGGCCCTGGTCATTGGCATGGCTGTGAGACGATGGCCCGGCTCCTTTTTTTGGCGCCGACGTCTTTTTCTTGGTCATGGACGCATGCCTCCAGGCTTGTGGTCATCGTGCTGGGTGATGCCGCGGGCGCTGAGTTCCCGCCGCACAAACAAGCGTGCTCGGTGCAGCCGCGATTTTACGGCGCGCTCATTCAAGCCCATAATGGCTCCTACTTCTTTAGCGCTTAACCCTTCCATATCGCGGAGCACCAGGGCCATCCGATATTTAGGGGGCAGTTTCTCGATCGCCTGATCAAGGGCCTCCCGAAGCTCCTTGCTTTGCAAGGCCTCTTCGGGGCTAAGCCCGTCCATCGGGATCTGAAGACGAAACTCTCCCTCGGAGGTGGGCACGAATTCTTCGAGTGATAGTTCGTATTCCGGCTGCCCTTTGCGCTTGCGCCGCATCCGTATGCAGGCCCGTGAGGCAATGGTGTACAGCCATGTGGAAACCTGCGCCTCGCCTCGAAAACCTTTGAGTCCTTGGTAGGCATTCAGAAAAGTTTCCTGAACGAGATCCTTTGCCGACTCCGCTTCGCCGCACAGACGGTATGCATAACGATAAATCAGATCGACATAGTCTCGATACAACCTATCAAATTCGCCAGACTCTTGCTTGGCTTGGCGTTGGGGGGGAGTCTTTGGAGCAGTGGTGCGCATAGCTGGCGCGAAGTCTAGGGGCTTGGTTGGAGGCCTGTCAAGCGAGCCTGGGAGGGAGGTTGTAAAAAGTAAAATGTGAAAGGTGAAACGTAGGGCAGTGAGTATTTTCCCCTCCGAAACTTTTCACGTTTAACGATTTACGTTTCACGGGGGACTTTTTGAGCCTGCCGCCAGGTTAGTGCATCGGTGAGGTATTGCGACGAGGAGTTGCTGTTTTCGTGGGTGGGAGAGTCACGGTCACACGCTCATGGTCGATATGCAATGTCAACGGTTGCCCCACCTTCACCTGAGGAATCCCGATTTTTGAATTGAGCATGACCAGGCCGACGGGAGTGCGGACAAAGACGAAGTTTGATTTGAGCTTAGTGACGGTTCCAGAGAGGAGAAGTTGCACGTCGGAGCCGGCCGGCGGGGCCTGGCTGACCTGCAGGTCGAATTGTAGGTCATGCACTCCGGTGATGGTATTCGTGTCATCGACTTCGACGGTCAATGGATCTCCCTCGCGATGGTTGGTGAGCTGTTCTTCCTGCGTGCCGACATTGACAGTCTGGTCACCGTCAGGCCCCCACCAGCGTAATGTTCTCGGTGTATCGCCCCCGGACGTCATTGGCCCGCTGAGGAAACGATGGACTAACGACCCGTCGGTCCGCTTTCGGACTTCTACGACGGAATGGCGATCATGCACCCAAAAGTGCACTTCCTGTGAGGCCTTGAGATCTTTCAGCGTTGTTTTGGAACTGAGGGTCAGCAGCCCGATCGGGGTCTTAAGAAAGACGATTCCGGTCTTGGTCCTCCACACCGATCCCCGTAGCATGATATAGGGATCACCGGTGATTGGATTGATAGCCCCAGAGGATGGAGCTGGGACTTCGGCAGCTGGGAGTGGGAGCGCGCCGTCTGGCGTAGGCCGTTCCTCGGCACGGACAGGGCCAACGAGGGTGAGCACGACCATACCAGCGCAGAGAGTTTCGATCGCACGTCGCAGCAGCCTGCGAAGCGACGAACCGCGCACCCCCCCGCTCTTCGGTTTATCGCGAACCGCAGAAGGGTGAGCCACTTTATTTGCGGAATGCAGCATGGCTGAGCGAATAACATGATGTCTATGAGGAGTCAAGACGAAACCCATCAGGACAGTGATTTGGAGGGTGACCCCCTTACAAAACTGCGCTATTCAGAGGAGCATGTCCGTCGGTCGACGGGTGGAAGTATCGTGAATCCATGGCATCGCATGGAGCGGAGGGCAGAGGGGTGAGGGTCAGAATGACCCGTATCTCATGGTTTGCTGAATTCTGCACGCCGAATCCTGTGAGCAGGAGGGGCGGTGTGACCATGTGGCAGATGCGGCGTATTTCGAATTGTGCCGGGTCTTTCGCCTCGATTCGACGTTGGAGTTGTGCCTGCACATCGTCACAGAGCTCTGTGAAAATGGATGGCATGGATTCAGGCGTCACCTGTGGCCAGAGATCATGGGATGTATTGAACAACGCCATCAGAGCGCGGGCTGGTCCATTCATGTGCAGGATGCGAGCGGATGAGGAAAATACAATCATGCCAGAGACATCATTCTGTGGCGAGGTTGCTTGGCTTTGCGAAAATGATTGTGGCATGCGTCTCCTTTCGGGTGGAACGTTCTCCCCCTCTGTGCAAGAGTTGCACCCAAACGACAGGTGCAGGAAGCGCGATTATCCCGTACATATCGACAGCAATGTGGTGGCTAAAGCCAGTTTGCGCACAAAGACTGTGCGCATGGTGGCGGCAATTGAACAAGCCCGCATTATTCACGAGAGTTCGTGACGAAACCGCTGAGACGCCAAGCGTGGCGAGCCCGCCCGCCGCCAGGTGCGTCGCCACCGCGCTTGCGAGGTCGAGCGCCCTTTGTATGATCCTGGCGCGAAGAAAGAATACCGCAATGAGTTCTGATTTTCGTTTCGGCGGTTGCAGTAGAAGTCTTCGTGAATAATGCGGGCTAACTACTTCTTGCGAACCAGCATGCGAATTGGGGTTCCCTCGAATCCATATTCCTCGCGGAGTTGGTTCTCGAGAAAACGGAGGTAGGCGGGAGTGATATTGTCCGGGTGACCGACGAACAAGGCGAAGACCGGCGGTTGTGTCGCGACTTGAGTCATAAAGGCAGACTTGGTGATCTTCGTCGGTTTACCTTTGCGCACCGGTAGGGGATGGGTGGCGAGGATCTCCTGGAGGAATTTGTTTAACGCTCCAGTCGGGATCCGTTTTGAAAAAGCCCCGAATACTCTATCGATGGTTGGAAAGAGCTGGCTGAGTGAGTCGGGATGGGCCGCGGATGCGAAGAGAACCGGCGCCCAAGTCAGGAAGGGAAAGCGCCGCCGAAGCTCCAGTTCGACCTCCTGCCGGGCCTGGCTATCGCCTTCCCGAAGATCCCATTTATTCACCAACAGGAAGCAGGCCCGTCCTTGCTTGATGATGATCCCGGCGATCTTCGTGTCCTGCTCGGTCACGCCTTCAATGGAATCGAGCAGCAAAATTCCGAGGTCGGATCGCCCGATGGCCAAGTGCGATCGGACGACGCTGTAACCTTCGATCCCCCGATCGATCTTTCCACGCCGACGAATACCGGCAGTATCGGTGAAGAGATACCGCCGTCCTTGATGGAGTGCGATCGAATCGATCGAATCCCTGGTGGTTCCCGGCACATCGCTGACCACCACTCGGTCTTCACCAAGCACGGCATTCACCAGCGTGGATTTGCCGACATTCGGGCGTCCCACGACGGCAATGCGGGGCATCGTCGTCTGCTCAGGGTTCTCGTCCGGAACCGGGAGGAGTGGATAGAGCGCATCGAGAAGATCGGAGATGCCGATGCCATGTTCCGCAGAGATAGGATAGAGCGTATCGGTGCCCAACTGATAGAAATCCGCCACGAGTGTTTCGACCTTGGGAGTATCGAGCTTATTGATGACGACAAACAACGGCTTCGGCGTTCCGCGCAAGAGACGGACAACCTCCTGATCCGGGGTTGTCAGTCCCGTCCGTCCGTCCATCAGCAGGATTAAAATGTCCGCTTCCGCAATGGCGAGTTCCGATTGACGCTTGATGAGGGCCAGCATGCCTTCCGAGGCCGATGGGTCCAGGCCCCCTGTGTCCACGAGGCGAAATGGCCGATTTCGATAGGTGGCGTCAGCGTAGTTACGATCCCGGGTAACACCTGGAACGTCGTCCACGATAGCCGTTCGTTTACCGAGCATACGATTAAAGAGCGTCGACTTGCCGACGTTGGGGCGACCGATAATGGCGACAATCGGTGGGTGAGCCGTCGGGGCTGACGGTACCGGAGTTGTCTGCAAAGGACTGGTTTTGGTGCTTTTGGTGCGTGGCATGGGGAATCGTGCCTCGACCGTAACATAAGAATTTTGGCAAACACAACCGGCTCGTCTTCTCGGGCGGCCTCCGCTATACTTTGCTCGTGACCCCTTACCCCTTACCCCTTACCCCTCACGCCGTCGATTGGGGCGAGATTGACGACGTTCTGCTCGATATGGACGGGACGTTGCTCGATCGCCATTTCGACAATTTCTTTTTCGAAGAGGAGCTGCCTCGTCGTTATGCGGGGCTCCACAGCCTCACTTTCGAAGACTCGCGAGACCGGCTTATGGCCATGTATCGGTCCGTCGAAGGTGAATTGGCCTGGACCGATCTACATTACTGGACCAAACGGGTGGGCATCGATGTCGTGGCAATGCATAAGGAGCTGGACCACATGATCGGCTTCCTTCCCGGGGCAGAGGAGTTTTTGCGACATCTTCGGCAACTCGGGAAGCGCGTGACGATTGTGACGAACGCCCATGAGGCGGGTGTGTCGGTGAAAATCGCCAAGACCGGGCTCGATCGGCATGTGGATCGCATTGTCAATGCGTTTGAAGTGGGGTATCTAAAAATGCGTCCGGAGTATTGGCCCAATTGTCAGCGGTTGCTGGGGTTTGACCCGGCAAGGTCTCTCTTCATGGATGATGATGAAGGCTGTCTGATTGCGGCAAAACAATTCGGCGTCGCGCATCTGATTCATAGCGCCAAGTCGAGCTCCCAATTGCCTCCCGCACCGCTCGCCCAGTTCGTCTCGGTGACCGGTTTTTCCACCCTCCTCAACGGTCGGCCTGCGCTCTAGGCCCTTTCGTCGATTCTTGTTGCTCCCACTGGGCTATGTTAGAGTCCATCCTCTTTTCCGAGACAAGTGGAACTCAGTGCCAGTATGAGCAAGACTTACGATCATCACGCCCTCGAAGTGAAGTGGCAGGCCTATTGGGAAGAGCACCGGACTTTCCGCGTCGCTGACGACCGGGCCAAGCCAAAATTCTATTGCCTCGACATGTTCCCCTACCCCTCAGGGTCCGGTCTCCACGTCGGACATCTTGAGGGATACACCGCGACTGACATCGTCTCCCGCTACAAGCGCATGAGGGGTTTCAATGTATTGCACCCGATGGGGTGGGACGCATTCGGACTTCCGGCGGAACAATATGCGGTGAAGACGGGTATTCACCCCGCGATAACGACGGCGCAGAACATTGCAACCTTCAAGCGCCAGATGAAACGTGTCGGTTTGTCCTACGACTGGGAACGCGAAATCAGCACGATCGATCCCCATTATTATCGCTGGACACAGTGGATCTTCTTGAAACTGTTCGAGCGAGGGCTGGCCTATGTGGCGGAGGTGCCGGTGAATTGGTGTCCCGAGCTGGGGACGGTGCTCGCCAATGAAGAAATTATCGACGGCAAGAGCGAAGTTGGCGGGTTCGACGTGGTGCGCAAGCCGATGCGCCAATGGGTATTGAAGATCACGGCCTATGCGGATCGCCTGCTCGAAGATTTGAAGCTGGTTGAATGGCCGGCCAGCACATTGGAGATGCAGAAGAATTGGATCGGCCGGTCGATCGGCGCGGAGGTCGAGTTCGATCTGGCCGGCGTTCCTGGCACAGTTCGAATCTTTACGACGAGGCCCGACACCCTGTTCGGCGCCACCTATATGGTGCTGGCTCCTGAGCATCCGCTAGTGGCGGTCGTCACGACCGCCGATTGCCGTACCGAGGTCACTTCCTATCGCGAGGCAGCGGCCAGAAAAAGCGATCTCCAACGGCAGGAGCTCGAAAAGGAAAAGACCGGAGTCTTCACCGGCGGCTATGCGGTGAATCCGGTCAATAAGGAACCGCTGCCTATTTGGATCGCCGACTACGTGTTGATGGGCTATGGGACCGGGGCCATCATGGCTGTGCCTGCCCATGATGAGCGCGACTGGGCCTTTGCGAAGACTTATGGCTTGCCGATCCGTGAAGTGATCGCGGGAGGTCAGGTTGAACGAGAGGCCTTCGTTGTGACCGACAAGGGGACCGTCGTCAATTCCACAACGCCGGACAGAAGCTTTACCATCGACGGGTTGACACCGGCTGACGCCATTCCAAAAATCACGGCTTGGATAGAATCGCAGGGTAAGGGCCGCAAGGCGGTGAACTACAAGTTGCGGGATTGGCTGTTTGCCCGTCAGCGGTATTGGGGCGAGCCCTTTCCGATTGTATGGGTCGATGGCCAAGCCTTTCCGCTTCCGGAAGAACAGCTGCCGCTGCTGTTACCGGAGACCAACAACTTCAAACCGTCCGGGAACGGTGAAAGCCCGCTCGCGAATTTAACCGATTGGCTGACGACCACCGACCCGGTCAGTGGGGCGCCGGCACGCCGTGAAACCAATACGATGCCTCAGTGGGCCGGTTCCTGCTGGTATTATCTGCGGTTTATCGATCCGAAGAATCAGGGGCAGCTCGTCGATCCGGCACAGGAGCGTTATTGGATGCCGGTGGATCTCTATATCGGCGGTAGCGAACATGCTGTGCTGCATTTGCTCTATTCACGCTTTTGGCACAAGGTTCTGTACGACATCGGGGCGGTGAGTACGCTGGAGCCGTTTAAGAAACTGGTGCATCAGGGGATTGTGCTGGGAGAAGACAACCAGAAGATGTCGAAATCCCGTGGCAACGTCGTGAATCCCGACGAGATCATGGATGAGTTCGGAGCCGATGCGGTGCGGCTCTATGAAATGTTCATGGGCCCGCTGGAGGCGGTGAAACCCTGGAGTACGAGGGGCGTAGAGGGGGTGACGAGGTTTCTTGAACGGGCTTGGCGGCTCATGGTGAATGAAGAAGGCAGGCTCTCCAGCACCGTGGTGGGGACAGCTCCCTCCCTCGAACATCAACGATTGCTCCACCAGACGATCAAGAAGGTGACGGAGGATATCGAAGGGTTGCGGTTCAATACTGCGATCTCTCAGATGATGGTGTTTACCAACGAAATGACGAAGGCCGAGCAGCGTTCCCGATCCTTGATCGAGCCCTTCGTCTTGCTTCTGGCGCCCTTCGCGCCCCATCTGGCTGAGGAACTGTGGGAGGTGCTGGGTCATAAACCGAGCGTTTCTCAGGAGTCTTGGCCGATCTTCGATCCGTCGCTGACAGTCAGCGATCGATTGACCATCCCGATCCAGGTGAATGGAAAGTTGCGGGCTAAACTCGACGTGGGAGCCGATGCCACTCGCGAGCAGGTCGAAGGTTTGGCTCTTACGCAGATTGCGGAGTGGTTGCAGGGCAAAGAGCCAAAGAAGATCGTGTACGTCGAAAAAAAATTGATCAACTTTGTCATCTAAGGACGTGCTGAGTGCTGAGTGCTGAGACCAAAAATGGAGCGATTCGGATCGAGAGAGTGCGGTCTCTTTCTATTCTCAGCACTCAGATCTCAGCACTGTGCCTATCCTTGACCCTGCTCAGCGCCTGCGGCTATCAGTTTCGTGTGGAGGGAGCCGGGCCTACGATCGGGGGGGCAGAGGTGACCTCCTCTCCTACGTCACCGCCCCCGCGGTTGGTAATCCAGGCCTTAGAGAATAAGAGCTTTGAACCCAACTTGGAAACCCGATATACCAACTATCTGCGCCATGAGTTTTCGTCCGGCAGCGGAGCGCAGATCGTGTCAGAGACTGAGGCAGCCGATCTTGTGTTATCCGGGCAAATTCTCTCGGTGACACTTCCGACGCTCAGTTTCAGCCAGACCACCACGCTCGAAAGCCGCGCAGAGGTCGTGGTGATCGTTAAAGTGGAAGAAACCAGGACGCAACGTCTCGTGTGGGCGCAAACGGCAAAGGGCGCCTCGGAGTTTTTCGTGACGCCCGACCTGCAATTTAACCGTGTTCTGCAGAACCGGGCCTTGGAACAAGCCGGCCGGTTTATCGCTGAGGACTTGGCTTCTCGCTTTCTGCTCCAGTTAGAATCGGGGCAGCTTGCAAAGCCGACTGAGCGCCCAGCGCCTGATAGCGCGGGCACCAACGTCAAATAAATCGGAATCCACTATGGCCTCAGCTATTTCACATGCCCAACTCACTGCGCAGCTTGCGCAAGGCACGTTTGCGCCGTTGTACGTGGTAGTGGGTGAGGAAGATTTGCTGCGTGATATGGCTCTGGGTGCTCTGAAGTCCGCGTTATTGGGAGAGGGCGAGAGCGACTTCAATTGTGATTTGTTCTATGGAGACGACGTGAGCGGTGCAGAGATTGTCACCTGTGCTTCTGAAGTAGCCGTATTCGCGGCTCGGCGAGTAGTAGTAGTGAAAGCGGCCGATAAGCTTCTAGCCCGGGAGTGCGACGCCATCCTTCCCTATCTGAAGGGGCCGAATGACTCCACCTCCGTGATTTTCGTCGCACCAAAGCTGGATGGGCGGCTCAAGTTCACCCAGGCGCTGGCGAAGGTTGCAGTGACGGTCGATTGTTCCCCCCTCAGAGAGGCGCAATGGCTTCCTTGGCTGAAGCAAGATGCCGAGCGGGTCGGGGTTCGGCTCAATGAGGAGGCAATCGAGTTACTGAAAGAGGTGTGTGGCGGCTCGCTCTATTCGGTCAGGCGTGAGCTTGAAAAGCTGGCTGCGTATGTCTCACCCGGCCAGGTTGTCACTGTTGGCGATGTGGCGATGTTGCGCGGCACGGAGCCTGGCGCTTCGGTATTTGATTTGACATTGGCGATCGGCGGGAAAGATCACGGGCGGGTGCTGGCGATCTTGGCCAGGAATCTGGAAGCGGGAGAGGCTCCACTGAGAATTCTTGGTTCGCTGGCCTGGCAATATCGAAGACTGTGGAAGGTCAAGGAAGTTGCCCGGCAAGGAGGCCGTGAGGGGGAGGCTGCTCGGACTTTGCGTATGGATCCCTACAAGGTGCGGGCGTTTCTCGATCAGTTTTCTGACCCGCACTTGCATGAAGCGCTTCGATTGTTTTTGGATGCCGATGCCAAGTTGAAGGGTGGAAGCGGTGGGCGCCCCGCGCGAATTCTTGAAGACCTGTTGTTGCGGTTATGCAATCGCGCCCAGGCTCACGTCACTCCTCCTCCATCGGGCCGTGGCGTTGCGGCGCCGCAACCGATGAAGGGGCGAACCATCTCGAATGTGCGAACGATTACGAGTGGGAGGCAGACAAGGAGTTGACGTGGAGCGTGAGGCGGCCAATGCGGCGCGAGGCCGTATTCGGTTTCATCACACCTTTTGTCACGGCCTTACCGAGGGCCGACGTGGCTAGGCGCAGGGAGACTTTCGCCTCCTCGACCTTCTTTTCAGCTACGGCCGCTTGGACTTTCTTGACGAGGCTCTTGAGGGCGCCCAGCGTCGCACGGTTACGGTCGCGATGCTTGACAGCTTGGCGGGCTCGGCGAATGGTCGATTTATGTACAACCGGCATAGTAGACTCCTCTTGAAAAAGAGCGTATTTGTACCATAGGGCTCGACGAAGCGTCAAGGTGAGCCATTCTTCAAAGGAACAGGCCGATGCCAACTATCATTGCTCGTGACCGTTTAATCCTCGCCCTCGACGTGCCCTCACGCGATGAGGCTGAGCGGCTTCTCGCTCGGGTGCAGGATAAAGTTGTATTCGTGAAGGTCGGACTCGAACTGTTCACGGCTGCCGGACCGGAGATGGTTCAGTACCTGATCGCGCAAGGGAAGCGGGTGTTTCTGGACCTCAAGTTTCTCGATATCGAAGAGACTGTTCGTCGAGCCACTGCGCGGGTTGCGGCGATGGGAGTAGAACTCTTGACGGTCCATGCAAACCGCAAGGCGCTAGCCGCAGCAGTCCAAGGCCGTGGAACATCCACACTGAAATTGTTGGCTGTGACGGTGCTGACCAATTTCGACAGCCATGATCTCCGCGATATGGGCATTCAGCGAAGTGTCCAGGATCTAGTCACCGCACGCGCCCTGTTAGCATCCGAGGTGGGCTGTGATGGGGTGGTGGCGTCGGGCGAAGAGCCGGCAATCCTCCGCCCCAAGGTCGGTCCACGATTTCTGATCGTCACGCCCGGTGTGCGTCCCGCCGGCGAAGGTGTCGATGATCATGCCAGGGCGACCACGCCCACCCAGGCAATTTCGGCGGGAGCTGATTACTTGGTGGTCGGCCGACCCATCAGAGATGCTTCGGATCCCGCCGCCGCCGCTGCCGCAATCCTCTCAGAAATGCAGGCGGCCTTTGATGCCAGGGGCTAGGGAGTCAGCCGTCACTGGTCAACAGTCAATTGCGCGCCAATGACAACGACCCTTGACCAATGACTGCTCCCCGATGCGGTTGCGGCAGCGATTCCTCCTTTGTTATGATCGCTCCTCTTCAGTCACTCCTGAATGGTGGGTGTAGCTCAGCTGGTTAGAGCGCCGGATTGTGGATCCGGAGGTCGCGGGTTCGAAACCCGTCACTCACCCCATTCCCTCGGCCGATAAATCCTCAATAAATGCGGGTTAAGGCAGCGATGGTTGATGCTCTTGATCAGAACACTACTCAGGTCGCACGGGTGGCTGGAGCGGAGCGGATGGATCTACGGTGTTCGGAAGGGTGCGGAACGTTCCATTCTGGCGTTCGAGTTTTTCTAAGACGTCTTGCTTAAGCTTTGTGGGCTCCTCGATCCGACTTTCTCGCTGCAGTGTCCCCAATTCCGTTGATTTGCGGGCATTCAACTCCACCACGTCTATCTCATCCCGGATCAGGGTTGGGGTCAGGAATACGAGCAGATTGAGCTTCTGGGTCGATCGGCTTTCAAAGCGGAAGAGCCAACCTATGAATGGAATATCTCCCAGAAGAGGAACTTTCCGCTCGTTGAGGATGAGGTTATCCCGCACGAGACCTCCGATGACTATCGTCTGTTGATCTTTTGCGATGGTGATCGTCTCCATTGACCGTTTGGTCGTGGTAGGTCCGACCGGGATGCTGGCAGTCCCGCTCCCGATCGTTTGTGCGACATTCTCCGCGATCGCGGTAATCTCCTGCTTGATTTCTAATCGGATCAGGTCGTTCTCCAGGACTTGGGGAGTGATTTCCAGTGTGACGCCGACATCTTTTCGTTCGATCGTGACAAGGGTTCCGCCTGTGATTCCCTGGGCCTGACCTGTGGGGAACGGACGGTTTTCACCTACGACGATTTTAGCCTTTTGGTTATCTGCGGCAAGTACTTGGGGGGTTGATAGGACGTTCGTATCTGTGAGGCTCAGCAGCAGTTGTAAAAATGCGCGCACGTTGATCGTGTTGAGGGCCGATATGGCTCCTCCTGTTGCAGCGCCAGTAATGGCCTGCGCGATGGTTGACAAACTTTCCGGCGCGGCATTGAGCCCAGCGATACCTTGGAATTGACCGTTCTTGCCTGCGCCGATGACCTGGATAGGGTCGCTTCCGATCTGTCTGAGCCGATCGACCTGGACCTCCAAGATGACGGCTTCGACAAAGACCTGATGTCGACGTGTATCCAAGTCTCGAATGACGGACTGTAGCTTGGTATAGGCGCTTTTGGTTGAACTGATAATGATCGAATTTGTGGCCTTGTCGGCAAAGACCTGGACGGGGGCTTCGAATTCGCTCAAGGGTCTAAATAGTGGCCTTGTGCCCGGCGCTGTCTGTGCCACGGTCTGAGACCGGGCGACAAGGTTGGTCAGGATGGCCGCAAGGTCGGTCGCATTGGCATGTTTGAGTTTGTAAACGAAGGCCCCTCGCTCCGGAGGCAGATCCCCCATCGCCACGATTTGATGAACGCCCCCTTTTGTGACGACAGCCAGACGACTGACCTCGAGTGCCGCCACGAACATGCTGTAGGCTTGATCGTGTGTGACCTTGGTAGGGGAGTACACGCTGATTTTCCCCCCGGCCTTCTTGACGACATCGTCTAAGACAAAGTTCTTGCCGGTCAACTCGCTGATGAAACGAACAAAAACAGAGAGTTCGACATCATTGAAGTCGAGAGAGACGCGTCCTGAAGATGCTCCTCCTGATTCAGCCCGAGGAGCGAGAGGGAGCAGCAGCCCACACAGTGTTGCCAGCAGACAGATAAGAGAAGCCCGCCTGATCCACCGTAATTGTCCGACAGAGAAAAAATCCATAACTCCCAAACTGACATATGGGGAGAGACCGATCTTCCCCGGACCGGGTCGAGCGTGAAAACAGCAATAATGAACGGTACCATACGGCTCATCATTGGCACAACCAGACGGCGCGTTGGAGGCATGAGCGCTGCTGCAACCACCGATGTCTAACTCAAGCGTGACGGGCGAGATGGGCGACGGTTCGAGGTCCGAAGTTCGAGGTTTCCGGAACTTCGAACCCAGAACTTCGAACTTTGAATCACACCTCGCCTTTGTCGCTCCGAGAGAAGGCTCTCCCGGCGGCGGTTCTTGACGGGCTTGTTCATTTTTGAAAAATGATCGAGGAAAAGAGAGGGCGTGGCGCATCCAACATATTAATAACAAAGGATATTCACATCGACCCTGAAGATCGTAATGGCACTAGAATTGCTTGTCTCTGTCTGGTTTGCCCTCCCGCAAGATCGTGAAAATAGACCGGAAGCGAATTCTGGTGCAAAGTGGCTAGCGGAGCCGCCTCGAATATCTCGATGATCTGCTAAGGTTATAACGTGCGGACCGATAAGAAACCCCCTCAAAAAACTGACAAAAAGACTCCTCCCCGCTCACACAAGCAGGGGGTTGTCGGCTATAGCAAAAAAAGCGCGCTTCTCGAGGAAGCCATCACTCACATGAACACCGGCAAGTATGGCCGGTCGTCCACCGCGCTGAAAGAGCTGCTTGCACTCGATCCTCGCAACATGGAAGCGCGCCGGCTCTTTGCCACGCTGCATCTACGGCTTGGCAGCCTTGTCACGGCTCGGCAAGCGTTCGAGTCCCTCGCCAATGAGGCGATCGGGCGACAAGACCTCTGGTTGGCCGAATCCTTGTTGCGCGAATATTTGGTTGCCGGACCTCGTTGCGTCCCGTTCCTCGAACTCTTGGCCCATGTATACGAGGAAAAGGGAGATGCCGTGGCCGCGGTGGACGAATTGGGTAAGGCCATCGACATTCTCATCGAGGATGCAGACTCTGAAAATCCCAAGAAGCCGTCTCAGCTCTATGCCAAAGTCAGAGAGCTTGCGCCGGCCAGCGCTGTGGCCTGTCAGCTTGCCTCGCTCTTCGACATACAGACAGGTGAACTTCTTGCCCCTCATCCGTCGGCTCCTGCCACAGAGGCGTCACCGGAAATCCATGCATCGCAGCCCCAGGATGAAGCCGTTGCCACTACCGAAGCATCTAGCTTTCCTGATGTGATGCCGTGGGAGCAATTTGACGGGGCCCCCCAGAGTCAGGAGTCTCCCTCACCCATTTTGTCGAATCCCGTCTTCGAATCGCTGGATATTCCCGACGTATTTATAGACCAGGCGCCGGTCGGTTTGTCTCCACAGGAACTGGAGGCTCCGCCGTCCGAACCTGCCGAGCCAACCCAAGAGGCAAATCTCCTCAATCAGGAAATATTGCCATCGGCATTAGCCGAGCCGCAACCTCCGTCGAGTGGAGACCGCGATGATGAGATGGGAGATGAGGGAAGCACAGCGGAGGTTGAGGAAGCCATTACCTCTTCCGTCGAATCGACAGGATTGTCTGCTCCCATGCCCTGGGAGCAGATAGAGAACTCCACGACCAGGATTGAGGAAGTAGCTCCATTGCCGGCTCCGGTGGCTCAATCGGAGGGAACATCTCAGCCTGAACTTGTAACAGAGCAGTTGCCGAGCCCAGTTCCTGGAGCAGATTTAACGGAGGCTAATGAGTCGATCTTTACGGCGGAGCCGTCAACGATTCCCGCAGTACTTCCAGAGCCAGAAGTCTCGACCCCGTCTCCCACTGATTCTTCGCCCTCGGTCCCATTTTTATGGAATACCGTCTTCGACGGTGCATGGAAACTTGCTGCAGGAACGTTGTCGCCGAGTTCACCCGCCGCACTTTCCAGGCCTGGTACGAGCTTACAGGATGCGAGGGAATCAGAGTCAGTTCAACCAGAATCAGTGTCAGAACCAGAGCTCTCTTCACCATCCAATACATCAACTCCTGAACCACTTGTATCATTCAACGATCCTGAGCCGTTGTCATCGGCGCTACTTTCGCAAGAACCCTTGCGGCCAGAGGAGCCACCGACTGTTTCGCGCGACGATTCAAGCTCCTTCAGGGTGGACTTTCCGGAGCCTCCATTGGCAGAGCTGGTCGAACCAGCCCATGAATCTGAACCGGTTTCGCTCCTATCTTTTATGGAGCCGCAGTCCATGGCGCCAGTACCGGAGGTCTCTGCTCCGGAGCCGTCACTTTCAGCCGTAATCTCGGAAGTGCCGACTGCGCCTGAACCGGTTTCCACGGAGCCCCCTGAAAGTCCCATTACACTGTTGCCGGTCGCCGAGGCTCCTCCGCTCTCCGTAGCGCCGAGTGAGGCGTTATCTGCACCCGCTGCAGCGATGGACGCAACATCAAATTGGAGCACTGGCGAGGTCGAGGTTCAGCCCCATCGCCCGTCTGAAAAGAAGCGAAATTGGGACAAGGAGAAGGGGGAGGTCCCAGACGTTCCGCCGGCTCCGTTGCCGCAGGTTGAGAAACCGTCTGATGAAGTCGCTGAGCTATCGCGCAGTGGTGGATGGGAAGCGGTTCCTTCGGAGGCGAGTCGTGTCGTTGAAGCGGTCGCGCCCATCCTGGAAAAAATTGTTCCTCAGGAAGATGCGAGACCGGAGTGGGTTCGGGAGAGTGAAGCGATCACATTTGTGAATGTCCCTCCGCCGTCTTCCGCGACGTGGCAGGATCCCGGCGTCGAATCCAATTACTCGAAGACAGAGCCTGCATTCTCGGTCGCGGCGTCGGCGGTTGATGTTCTTTTTGACTCAACGGGAGAGAAAAGCCAGTCTCATAGCCAGGATCACTCGGCGCCGCCTAGATCGCGCCCACGGATTGCCTCGCGAGTGGCGCGGGTCCGCATCGGCATCTCGTCGTTTATTGGAACCTGTTTTTCAACGACGCGATCGATTGTCCTGTTGTGTGTGGGGTTGGCCTTCTCCTGTGTTGTACTCGTGGGGGTCGGTATCGGGGCGGTCGGATTGGCATGGAAAGTGATGGAGGCTCCTCCGTCGCCGGTCTATCGCGACCTGACAACGAGTCCTCCCCTGGCGCTCACGGATTCAAGAAAAAACGGGTATTTCTTGCTGCTTGGCTTCGACGCCTCTCAAGAGCAGGATCCGCTCCAAGCTGGTTACGAGCGTAAAGTGGAAGAGAGCGATCGCGAGACTGCGAGCGCCTGCATGGCCGGTGATGAGGGGAAGGGGGCGACGACAGGGAGCTCCACCAACGCGGTTCGTAGGTGGTTCACCAGCGCCGACCCGATATTGCATATGATGCCGCAGGCTGCAGCAGTACGATCATGGGTGGCTCAAGAAGCGGTTGCCCTCCGGCGCTACCAGCAGTGGCTGTCGATGCCGTTTGAAGATGCGGGATACGGACAAATCCTGAGTCCGAACTGTGCCCATGTTTTGTTGGCCCATCGGTTGTACCTGGCAGAAGGGTTCGCGCAAGATCCCAGCACCGGCATCGAACGGCTGGAGACCGATATGGCAGCGTGGCGCGTTGCATTGGGGCAGTCGAAGACCTTGATGGTGAAGATGTTGGCGGCAATGGCAGTCCAGGACGACGTCGCAATCGCGTCAGGGCTCTTGTCCCATCAAGACCTCGATGGGGCAGCGCTCAGCCGACTTGGCAAGATCGTTCGTCCTCTCGATCAGGTTGAGCTGTCCCTTCGATGGCCTATGCAGAGCCATCTCCTGTGGGCGACAAAGACTGCACCGGCGAGTGTGAAGAACGACAAGGCAGGCGATCGTCCCCTATACGTTGCCGTGGCGGCGGCGATGCCGCTTCCTCTGCAGCAGCGAGCCAATGCCTATGCGGACTATTACGAGGGGGCGAGCAAAGCTGTGGCGGAAGGGCGCTATACCAGCTTGCCGAAACCGTCCAGCTTTCTTCGGACTTCCGCCGGCAGCGTGGTGGACTACGTGGCGAACCCGATCGAACACATTCTTGGAGTCGAGCCGCTTCCCTCATGGGATCCCTATGTCGGGCGTATGGTGGAGACCGATGCGCGGCTTCGCCTGGCGAGCCTGCAAGTCTGGATCAGACGAGGGGCACAAGAGGGCAATGTTCTCACGCGCCTCGCAAAGGCAGGGCAGGCTCACTACGATCCCTTTACCGGTCTTCCTATGCTAGTCGATCAGCAAAAGGGTGTGATGTATAGTGTCGGGCAAGACGGCAAAGATCAAGAAGGTGACCCCCTGTACGATGTCGTCGCAGCAATTCCCAAGATTCAATCGGTCGCGCCTGAGAGCAGCCGTACCTCGTCAGCACCCCAGCCCTAGTAATTCACCGGACTCTTCCCTTCTGCGGTCAAAGACTTCTGTACTTCGCCCACGCTGGTTGCTTGACACTGCCGGCTGTATTCCACAGAATCACCGCGCACGGCTCACAAGAATAGGCACCATGGCGTCCTCACCCAGACCATTTTCACATCTTCCCTCGGCGAGGAAAGGGACCACATTTCGATCCGCCATTCCTACGCAGATCGTCTCGAACGAGGAATTTCCCCCCTTCAGTCAGACGGCAGACCAAGCCCGCGTTGAAGCGCGCGCAATAACACTCGTGGAACGGACCTCAGCTCGACGAGGCCTCACGCGTCGAGACTTTCTCAAGACGACCGGCGGGATGGCAGCCGCATTACTGGCCATGAACTCGATCTTTGGGAAGTTCTTCGACATTGGAGAGATCGAACTGTTTGAAACAGCAGCCTTTGCCGAGCAGCAGCGAACGCCCTATTTCATCTTCGATGTGCAGACGCACTATGTCGGTTCGCACTTCGATCCGACCGATGCGGAAAACAATCGAAAGGGAGCGGTATCTAAACAGGGGTTGCTGTCGCTCCGGCGATGGATACGGGAGTCGGGTCTCAATCCGAAGCTTGCGGGCGATCGAGGCACCATCGACGATCTTTCGTGGGAAAATTTTGTGAAAGAAGTGTTTCTCGACAGCGAAACAACCATTGGCCTTATCAGCACGCCGCCGGGCCCCTATCCGCAAGAAGCGGTCGTGCCGCCGAACGAGATGGCGCACATCCGCGACGAAATCAACCGCCTTGCGCAGTCCCAACGAATGCTCGCACATGGATTGGCCACACCCCAGCTGGGGAAAGTCGATTTGGAGTTCATGGCGATGCAAGCGGAGACGCTCAAGGTCGATGCGTGGAAGTGTTACACCGGCTCTTGCCCAAAGGGATTCGATCGTGGCTGGTGGATGGACGATGAGAAGATCGCCTATCCGATGTTGGAGCAGGCGCGCAAGCTCAATGTGAAACGTGTCTGTGTCCACAAAGGACTTCCCCTTGGGCCGGTGCCGGACTACAACCACCCTAAGGATTTGATCAAGGCCGCAAGAGATTTTCCGGACATCGATTTTCTGGTCTATCACTCGGGGCTCAAGAGCGCCTCGGCGGTGGATACGGTGTTTGCGAAGACCGGGGAAATTCCTTGGACTACCGAGTTCTGCCGCATGAAGCAGGCACAACCGGGAATCAAGAATATTTACATGGAGCTCGGCTCAACCTTCGCGCAACTTGTCACGACCCATCCGGCGGTCTGCGCGCATTTGCTTGGGCAGATTATCGACGCGTTCGGCGCCGATCATGTGCTCTGGGGGACAGACTCGATTTGGTATGGCTCGCCGCAATGGCAGATCGAAGCCCTCAGACGGTTTCAAATTCCGGATCGGCTGATCGAGCAGCATCGGTATCAACCGCTCACACGCCAGGTGAAGGAGCAGATCTTCGGACTGAACGCGGCGCGAGTGTTTGGCGTCGATGCCAAGGCGAAGCGGAATGAGTTGCAGCAAGACGTTCTGGGGCAACTGAGAATGAGTTATCTGGAAGAAGGACCGGAGCCGAGCCGCCGGGTATATGGATGGGTGGCGGGATAGATGAGGCGGGTCCTGACAACGAGCAGGTGCCCACCCGTCCTCGCACCCCGCCCGGTGTAGGGACCCTGCTGCGGGCGGGTGGGCACCTGCTCGCTGTCACCCGCATCATCTGAACAAATGAGGAAGGGGGGAAAGGAGTAGATGAAAAGCGAAATCTTATATCCAGGTGCGTTTCCGATGGTGCGGGTGGAATTGGCCGCTGGTGAAAACATCAAAGCCGAGTCTGGCGCAATGGTGGCCTGCTCACCGACCATCGATATCGAAAGCAAGATGGAAGGCGGCTTTCTCGGAGCCCTATCGCGAAAGTTCCTGACCGGGGAGAAGTTCTTTTTCCAAACGTTACGTGCTAGCCGTGGCCCCGGCGAAGCATTGCTGGCTCCGACTGTGCCAGGCGAGATTGTCATCTTGGAACTCGACGGCGTGAACGACTACATGGTGCAGAAAGACGGCTTCCTTGCGGGGGCCGATGGGATCGTCATCGAAAACAAGATGCAGGGCCTGAGCCGTGGGCTGCTGGGCGGAGAAGGTTTCTTCATTCTGAATATTAGCGGCAAGGGGATGCTTATTCTGAATAGCTTCGGGGCTATTCACAAGATCGAGTTGAAGCCCAATCAGGAATACATCGTGGACAACAGCCATCTGGTGGCCTGGTCCTCCACGACCTCGTACAACATCGAAAAAGCCACCTCCGGCTGGGTGGCCAGTTTCACCTCAGGCGAAGGATTTGTCTGCCGGTTCCGAGGGCCAGGACTCGTCTACATTCAAAGCCGGAACCCAGGAAGTTTTGGAGCGTGGATACGGCAATTCATCCCAGTCTCTGAGTAGGGGTAGCGGGATCGAGTAAGGGGGTAGGCGGGGTAAGGGGATAGAGG
>NEWR02000017.1:103358-129253 GCA_002869885.2 Nitrospira sp. CG24C | reverse complement strand
GCTCAAGCCGCCATCCGATCCTAGCTTACACTCAGCGAGCGCGCGAGACAGATAGGGATAGGGTTTGCCTATCTTGCAAGCCGTGTCTGGACGCGCCGCGATATTGTGCGAAAGAATAGATTGGCGATTGCCGAGACATTTGGTACAGTGCGCGGCGGCTGGGCAAAACTGCCAGAAAGCGCGTATGGCTTATAGCGTATTGCACGGACAAGAAGGGCACGTTTCTTCGTATCGCTTGTGCCGTTAGCTATACGCCATATGCTCTTTTCATCGGAGAGATCGAATGCTGGTTAAGGAGGCCGGGGTGATGATTTCCGTTCGTCTGCTGGTGTTCTGTCTGCTGGGTTTTGCGATGGCGCTTGCCACTGGTTGTGCAGGGAAAACCGGAAAGGCACAGCCGCCAGGTCTGAGCGACGCGAGACCAGTTACGAACCAGACTCCGGCGGACGAGCCGATTGATCCATTTGCCGAGCCCTATGGGGATGCCGATGATGAGTATGATCCCTGGGAACCGGTGAACGCCAACATCTTCGCGTTCAATCTCAAGGTCGATCGCTATGTGCTCAAGCCTGTGGCAAAGGGGTATGATTATATCCTGCCCGACGTCGTTCAAGTCGGTGTCAGCAACATCTTTTCCAATCTCCGATTCGCTCCCCGATTTTTGAACAATGTCTTTCAGGGCAAGCTCAAAGGGGCCGGCATTGAAGTGGGACGGTTCCTGATCAATAGCACGGTAGGGTTGGCCGGGTTCTTCGATCTTGCGACAAAAATCAATCTGGTGACGCCGGAAGAGGATTTCGGGCAGACGCTGGGTTTCTACGGGGTCAAACCCGGCCCCTATCTTGTCCTGCCGTTGCTTCAGCCCTTCACCGTGCGGGACTTTGTGGGATATGTCGGCGATGTGTTTCTCAATCCGATCAACTGGCTGGTCGTACCGATCATCGAAGTCGATGACGTGCCTTCCGTGATCGAGCACAAGAATCGTATGACGACGAGCATCATCCAGTTAGGGGCACGCGTGGGAGAGATCGTCAATGAACGGTCGCGGAACCTCCAAAAGTACCAGGGAGTCGAGGAAGCGACATTGGATCTCTATACCGCGGTCCGCAACGCCTATCTGCAGAAACGCGCCCAGGCAGTCCGAGAATAACCGAAGCCGGTTCGTTTAGTTCATCTTGTTGGTTTGGTTTGTTTGGTTGTGAACGAGAGAAACCAGATGAACCAAGTAGACCAAATAAACTAAACAAACATTTTTACCGTATCACGCCTAGCTCCCGGCCGACTGTGGCGAAGGCGGCGCTGGCTCGCGCAAGTTGTTCGTGTGTATGGGCCGCCGACATCTGGACGCGAATTCGCGCCTGACCTTCCGGTACAACCGGGTAACTGAACCCCACGACATAGATCCCTTCCTCCAACAGCCGCTCTGCCATCTTGGTGGCAAGTGAGGCGTCGCCCAGCATGATCGGGATAATGGGATGCTCGCCGGGAACGAGCCGGAATCCGAGATCGGTGAGTTGCGCGCGGAAGAACGATGCGTTCTCGCGCAGCCTGGTCCGTAACTGATCGCCTTGGGCCACGAGGACGACGGCCCGTTTGGCCGCCGCAGCGATGACCGGGGGGAGCGAATTCGAAAACAGATAGGGTCGCGATCGTTGCCGCAATAGCTCGATGATTTCTTTTCGTCCTGACGTAAACCCGCCCGCCGCGCCGCCCAAGGTCTTGCCGAGCGTGCTGGTGACGATCTCGATCCGGTCGGCGACGCCGAAATGGTCCGGCGTGCCGCGCCCGTTACGCCCGAGCACACCGGTTGCGTGACTGTCGTCCACGATCACCGCTGCATCGTACCGATCCGCCAACTCGACGATCCGGTCGAGTTTTGCGAGATCGCCATCCATGGAGAAGACTCCGTCCGTGGCGATCAGGCGAAGGCGATAGGTTGCCGCGTCGCGCAGCTTGGCTTCCAGGTCTGTCATATCGGAATGCGCGTAGCGGAGCCTGGTGGCCTTGCAGAGCCGGATGCCGTCGATCAGGCTGGCGTGGTTCAGGGCGTCGCTGATGACAGCGTCTTGCTCGCCGAGGAGTACCTCAAAGAGTCCGCCGTTGGCGTCGAAGCAGGAACTATAGAGGATCGTGTCCTCGGCGCCGAGGAAGGTGCTGATCGCCTGTTCGAGCTGTGTATGGAGATCCTGCGTGCCGCAGATGAACCGGACGGAGGCCATGCCGTAGCCATGCTCTTGCAGTCCGGCGGCGGCGGCCTGTCTGATGTCAGGGTGGTTGGCGAGTCCCAGATAGTTGTTGGCGCAGAGATTGAGGACTTCACCTTGCGCCACGCGAATCGTGGCCCCCTGAGGGCCGAGAATCTGCCGCTCAGATTTGTAGAGGCCTGCCGTGCGGATTTCAGCGAGTCGATCTGAAACGGTTTTCTTGAGTGAGTGATAGGCCATCTTTTTCGTGAGGCGTGAAACGTAAGGCGTGAGGGGCGGCAAGAACGGCGCGCTCGGCTCTTCTCACCTTACGCCTGACGCCTTACCCCTCACGGAATCAAGACCACTTTCCCGCATTGGCCTGAATTGATCAACTCAAACCCCTGCGCGAAGTCTTTCATTGGAAATGTGTGGGTGATTACCGGCTTGATATTGAGTCCTGCCTGGAAGAGACCGGTCAAGCGGTACCAGGTTTTGAAAAGTCGGCGGCCTGTCACCCCATACACGCGGATGCCCTTGAAAATAATTTCGTTTGGCAAATCAAAAGACACAGATCCGGTTGGAATGCCGAAGAGTGTCACGCGTCCGCCGTTCTTCACGGCACTGAAGGCTTGATGCAATGCCGTAGGGTTCCCCGACATTTCGAGCGAGGCGTCGACGCCTTCGCCGGCGGTGATCTCGCGAATGGCGGCGGCGATCCGGTCCGCTGTCTCGGTCTTGGCGTTGAGCAGGTGATCGGCGCCGACTTGTTTGGCAAGGTCCAGTCTGTAGGCACTGACATCCGTGGCGATGATCATGGCGGCGCCGGCTGTTCGTGCGACGGCGGCCGCGAAGAGCCCGGTCGGACCGCAGCCGGTGATCAAGACCGTCTGTCCCGTGAGGTCTTCGACTAAGGCAGCATCGACGGCATTGCCGAGCGGTTCCTGGAGGCAGGCGAGTTCGGGTGGAAGGGTGGGCAAGGTCTTCCAGAGCACAGTTTCAGGCAAAGCAATATATTCCGCGAACGATCCGTCGCGATCGACGCCGAGGATACGATAGTTCTTGCACACATGCGCTTGTCCAGTGCGGCATTGGAAACAGTGACCGCATGTGATGTGCGACTCGGCGGCGACATAATCGCCCACCTTGACGAGCGTGACATCCGAACCGACCTCTATAACTTCACCGCACATTTCATGGCCAATGATGCGTGGCGGGTGGATACGGCTGTGCGCCCAGGGATCCCAATTGTAAATATGGGCATCCGTCCCGCAGAGAGAGGTGGCGGTGACGCGGATGATGGCATCCGTGGGGCCGGGTTTTGGATCAGGCCTGTCGGTGGCGGTCAACCCCGGCTGTGCCGATGTCTTGACGAGCGCTCGCATGGGGTCATTGTATACCACGGGCTCCTAGCCCGGTCTATCTGGTCTTTCTGGTCTGTCTGGTCTATTCGGTCTGTCTAGTTTGTTTGGTTGAAGACGACCAACTCGATGAACTAAACAAACCAGATGAACCAGAGAAACCAGATAGACCAAATGAACAAGACGGGTTGCGCCAAGGTTCGTGAGATCGGTAGGATGCGACCAATGAAGGCTCTGTACCATCAAGGGCTCAGGCTGTTAGCAGGAATGTGTTGTGTGGCACTTTTCTGTTTCGGCCTCCTCGCACCAGTGCTCGCCTCGTCATCACCGCAAACGGCTTCCTCGCCCAGCCTCGCGAAGCGGTGGGTGGAGTTCGAGTTGAGCCAAGCGGAGTTGATGAGGGATCCGCAAACCGGCAAGCCGGTCACGCTGACGATTATTCTTGGAGGCGAGAAAGCGGATATGACGTCGGTGGTGGCGACCTGTGAATCGACTGTGTTCCAAACCAAAACGGTCACGCTGGAGCCGGATGCTGCGTCGATGGCGTTGAAGGGGACGGTTACGCTTGAACCGATTTTGATGAGTCGAACTTCCGTGCCACTTAGGGTGGCGCGAGTCCAAGTGACGTTTTTTTCTCAATCCCGCCAGGACAAACCCGAGCGGTTTATGCGGCAGGTTGTGTATGTGACGATGGATCGTTTGGAGCCGGCCAATGAGGCTAGTGAATTGCCGCCTGTTCGTCCCGAGAAACCTCTAAGCGAAGATATAATCCTGGATGAAACGAAACCAGCCGTGGAGCCGGTTTCGACCGACGCTTTAGCCGAGGAGAATCTGGTCCCGGTTGCTCCCTTAGGGGAGGGGAAGGCCTATTGGCAGCAGGTGAGTCACCTCATCAGCCAGAGTTGGGCTCGCCAGATCCGCGGAATCCGGCGTGAACCAAGCGGTGAAGCCGTGAAAGTGCGCTTCAAGCTATTTCCGAACGGCCGTGCCCAACTGATCAGGATTGAGAAAGGTTCCGGCGCGCGCGAACTCGACGAAGCTGGAATTTATGCGATAGTTAATGCCCAACCGTTCCCGCCGGTTCCCAGCGAGTTGGGGGAAGATGTGGTGGACGTGCATATCCGGATGCGAACCGGTGATCGGAAACGGTCTCTCGATGCGCAGTCGAGCGGGAGTCTATCAATCGGCAAGTCTGGCGCAACGGGTTCATCTGGTCTATCTGGTTCAACCAAACAAACCAGACAGACCCGATAAACAAGAGAGACCAGTCGGTTCTCGCGTTTCACGCAGCACAGTCTGTGGCCGCTAACCCAGGAGGAATGATTTATGCTGAAGAAAAGCTGGCTTGTGCTGGTGTTGTTCGGAGCGCTGGCATGGTTTCCGTTGGTGGCTCACGCAGAGCCGGCTCGTTGGAACCTGGATCTTGACCATTCAACGATCGAGTTTCGTGTGGCGCACATGATCGTGTCAAAGACCACAGGCCGGTTCACGGACTATGCTGGGTTTGTCGATATGGATGCCGAGGCCGGCACGGTGAAGGCCATTGAGACGACGATCAAGGCCGGGTCGGTGAATACGAATCATGAAAAACGGGATGCCCACATACGGAATGTCGACTTTCTCGATGTGGAACATTACCCGACGATCACGTTCAAGATGAAGAGCTACAAGAAAGCTGCAGAAGGCTTTATAGCGGTGGGAGACCTCACCCTGCACGGGGTGACCAAAGAAGTCGCCTTGACGGGCCAGTATAACGGGGCGACGAAAGACCCCTGGGGCAATACCAGGGCTGGCTTCAGCGCGGAAGGGAAACTCAACCGCAAAGATTTCGGGATGGTCTGGAATAAGACGTTGGATAGCGGTGGGCTCGTCGTCGGCGACGAGGTTCAGATACGTCTGGAGATAGAATGTATCAAGGCGAAATCTTGACAGGCTGTTGAAAAATCCCGCCAGCAGGGAGGAGGGGTGGCCTGGTTGGTCCCCCGTGCTCACGGAACCCCCACGATGAAGCAGTGGTCGTTCGACGTGCGCAGTTGGGGACCAAGCCAGGCCACCCCTTGAACCCCCACGATGAAGCAGTGGTCGTTCGACGTGCGCAGTTGGGGACCAAGCCAGGCCACCCCTTGAAAGAAGGTAACGAGCGAGCTTGGAAGGATTATCTTTATTCGCTCGCTGCGGTCTTGCTTGGGGCAAGGCGCGTCTCGGCGCGCCAGGGTGGGAGGGTGAGAAGTCTGGGCTTTTTGAACAGCCCGTAGAGACTCCCTGCCAAGAGACGATTCGTTGTCGGTTCATCTTTATAAGAGCAATCAACGATGAAGGCGATGGTCCTGACGCGCACGGCGGATGTGGAAACTGCCCCGCTACAGCTTCGTGAGCTTCCAATACCTAAGCCAGGTCATGGGGAGGTCTTGGTTCGCCTCACTGTTTGCGGGATCTGCCGGACAGATCTTCACGTCATCGAGGGCGAGCTGGCTGACCCTAAGCTCCCGCTCATTCCCGGTCACCAAGCCGTCGGGGTCGTGAGTCAGGTCGGCGCTGGCGTGAGTGAGCGGACGGTCGGCGAACGAGTCGGCATCGCCTGGCTGCAGCATACGTGCGGTCGCTGTGAATTTTGTACGAGCGGACGCGAGAACCTGTGCGAGAGCGCCAGGTTTACCGGCTATCAGGTCGATGGCGGATATGCAGAGTATGCGTTGGTCCCGGCATCATTTGCCTATCCGATTCCACCGGTCTTCAGTGATGAAGAAGCGGCCCCTCTCCTCTGTGCGGGGATCATCGGCTATCGCGCGTTGCGCCTGAGTGGAGTCCAACCGGGTCAACGGCTCGGTCTCTATGGGTTTGGAGCGTCCGCCCACATTGCCATTCAGATTGCCCGTCATTGGGGCTGCCAGGTCTATGTCAGCTCATTGAAACCGGAACATCAACGTCTCGCACATGGCTTGGGCGCTGCATGGGTGGGTGGGGCGACCGACAGGCCGCCGGATAAGCTCCACAGTTCGATCATCTTTGCGCCGGCCGGAGAATTGGTTCCGTTGGCCCTGCGCTCATTGGAACGAGGCGGCACGCTCGCCCTCGCAGGCATTCACATGACCCCGATTCCCTCTCTCGATTACGATCGCGAAGTCTTTGGAGAGAAGGTCATTCGGAGCGTGACTGCCAACACGAAGCAGGACGGGCTCGATCTCCTGCGCGAGGCTGCTGCAATTCCCATCAAGCCCCGCACTCTGTCGTTTCCCCTCGCCGATGCCAATCGCGCTCTGCAAGAGTTGAAAGCCGGGCGATATTCAGGCGCCGGGGTTCTCGTCTTGTCGTAATCGAAGCTTATCGCACCAACTCAGATAGCCGCTCTGCATCATGACAGGAAACGGTGTTAACTCTTTGAACGCAAGATCTTGTGTGCTTCCTCGCTAGTCTTTTTGACGAGCACTCCCATCTTTGGGTGTGACGGTTCGAGGTCGATCGGCCAGTTGTGTTGGTGCAATCGTTCGCCGGCGATGCAACGATGACCTAGAGATACATCGTGGTTAAAGGAAGTAAGCGTAACCTCAATGCTCACACTGCCTGGGCAACCGGCACGCGTTGGGTCCTGGTTGGTTTGGATTTCCCGGACGCGATTGCGTGGACGCGCTTCAGTGTCTCGGCAGCGTAGTAGCGGCTTCCGCACTGATCGCAGACGCCGATGGTGACCTGTTCGAGAATCACGAAGCCGGTCTTGTGCTTAAATGCTTCGCGATCGACTCGCTTGGCTTTCACGGTGCCGCTGCAAAACTCACAGCCATATCCGAATTGCTTGTTCATGGTTATGCCTCCGTGACCTTGTACACGGTGATGAGCAGATAACGACTCGATTTGGCGAACCGGCCAACGGTTCCTATTTGTGTCTTTGAATCCGATCCTGCTCCGTAGACGATATGTCTTGTGCCGCGAGGATCGTCTTTCTCTGACTTGACAAGTCTACCATTGAGAATCGATGTTTCTATATCCACGATGTCCAGTGCATCTTCAGCCATTTCCTCCGAGGCATGCATCGTCATGTCATAGGTTCCATTCCTGATTGCGGCTCTGATCCTGGTTAATATACGTGTTGCCAATGATCGGTATCCCTTCAGCGAAGGCCGCTAGTATAAACGTCTTCTGTTCCAGAGAAAAGACAGGCCTGGAGGCTCTTACTCTGAACGCTTTGACAGAAAAATTCGGGCTGCCTGCTCGCTGCATTCTTTGACGAGTACCCCCATCTTCGGGTGTGACGGCTCGAGGTCGATCGGCCAATCGTGCTGCCGCAGCCTTTCGCTGGCGGTGGGGCCGATGGAGGCGACGGCCATCTTCTTGAGGGCCGCCCGAAAGGGCTCTACCTTTCCGTCTTTCTCCAGCACCTGCATGACATGATCCACTTGGGCGGCATTGGTGATGAGAAGCACGGCCACCTTCTCTGCAATGATCTCGTCGAGCGCCTGCCTGAGCGGTCTCAGATTTTCCGGGAGCGCCCAGCGATAGATGGGAACCTGAAAGACCTCGGCCCCACGCTGGCTCAAAGCTTTCAGCAAATCAGGATTTGACGCCCCATACTCCTGTACTGCGATGCGCAATCCCTTCACTGGCCTGTACTCATCCAGCGTAGAGATCAGATCGGCCCAGGTGTTCGGTTCGGGCACCGTCAGCGTCGGTTGGAGACCGAAGGCCTTGAGGGCTGCAACCGGTTTGGGCCCTCGGGCCACGAGGGCCGTCTGTTTGAGTGCTGCCATAAGCGACGGCCAGGGATAGCGCGTTTTGAGGAGGTCGAACAGCGCGGTTGTGCCGACTCCGGTTAAGAGGATGAGAAGATCGACCCGCTCGGTCATGAGCTTCACCCCAAATTTCAACGCCGCAGAATTGTCATCGAGCGGAATCTCGCGAAGGGCGGGAGTAACGAGAGGCTTTCCCCTATGGCGCTCGATGAGCCGGGTAATCTCCACTGCCATGCGAGACTCAAACGAGGCGACGGTCAGGCCATTGAATCCAGCGGTAGCCATGAGATCTTCGAAGGAAAAAATAAACCGCCAAAGTGGACTGTTTCTTCAAGATCGCGAGCGAGGGCATCGTACCATAATTACTGATGCGACCAGTAAATAGTGCGTCCGCACCCTTCGACAGGCTCAGGGCGAACGGGCTTCAGGGCTACCGTTCGTGGTGAGCTTGTCGAACCATGAACGTCCGCATGCGCAATATTTGGTGATCGGCTCAGTAACTGGAGATGGAGCGCAGCTGTCGGTTCAAATGAGGTGAGCGAGCCACAGGGGTTTTCAATTGACGGAGCGGAGATGCCTCCCTACTATACGAATTCAATTGGAGATGATTATGAGTGCTCCGCTCCATCGAGGATTGCGCCATGTGGCGCTGCGCGTCACGAATCTCGCGCGTTCTCGCATATTCTACGAACAACTGCTGGGGATGAAGGTGGTGTGGGAGCCAGATCCGGACAATGTGTATTTCAGTTCCGGACCGGATAATTTTGCCTTACACCAGATTCCGGCGTCCGAGATCGCATCGTATCAACCCTTGAAGGGGCAATTATTGGATCACATTGGCGTGATTCTTGAGAGTCCTGAAGCAGTCGACCAGATGTATCGGGAGGTTGAACCACGGCTGTTGCAGCTTGGCGGGCGGGTTGTGACACCGCCGAAGCAGCATCGCGACGGCAGCTATTCCTTTTATTTTTCAGACCCCGACGGGATTGTCATTCAAGCTCTGTACGAACCTACGATCAGCAAGCTGGAATTCACACGTAAGGGGTAAGGCGTGAGGGGTGAGGCGATGGTTGAGAATGACGAGGCCAAAGACGGAGAGGCGATCCCCTTACGCCTCACGCCTCACGCCTTACGAGCATGAAGATCTGGGACAGTCTGCCGAAAAATCAGTATCTGAGCCTCGCGCCCTGGGCCTGGGTTCAGTTGGAGAGTGCGGAGCCTCCCGGGCCCTTTCCCTTTATTGCAGGGGTGGCGCCTGAAGTCGTCGCCAGTCTCCATGAAGCCCATGGACTCCTCTCCAGCGCGATCGATACGGCCATCAGCGATGTCTTTTCCAAGCGGGCTCCGCTCGATGATCCCGATCGTCAGCGGCGCTTGGAAGATGCCTATGCGGAGGTGATCAGCGCCCGCCCTTATCTGCAACAGCATATTCGTTGCGGACGGAAACCGGACGGCACGTTTCAATGGGAGTTTCCGACCGACGCTACAAAGTCTTCCACCGTCACCAACGGTGGGCTACGGATCTTCCATTCCGTGAAGCGGCAAGCTATTCCAATCGGGTTCGACCAGCGACAGTTGGGACCGGCGGTGGGGAAGGTACTGGGGTTTTTGGACGGCACGCATCAGACCGACGAGATTAGAACAGTGGTGGCGACCTCGGGGCGAGATGGAGAACGATTGCTTACGCGACTGATCGAGTCCCTTCACCAGCATGAGTGTCTGGTCAGCTCGAACACCTCCTCCGTCAGGTCACGCTGGTTCGAGACGATGCACGATCAAGACCTGGTCCATCTTGGTCATGCCGCCTTGCTGTATCGGCAACGGGACCAGGCGCTATTGTTCGATCCCTGGCTGCTTCCCTGGTTTGCAGAATCCTCCATTCCGTCGCTCTGGGGATCGCTGCTGCCCAAACCGGCTGCCGTCTTCTTGACCCATGATCACGACGACCATGTGGATCCTCGCACGCTCTTGCACTTGCCCAAAGACACGCCGATCATCGTGCCGAGCCGAAGGAATCGGCGCATGCTCTCCTACGATTATCTGTCGCTCTTGCGAGAGTTGGGATTCGGCCACGTGATCGAATTGGCTCATGGGGAGAGCTGGACCTTCGAGGGAGGGGCCGTGTATTCCGTACCGTTCTACGGTGAAGACCCCTGCGATCTGGAGATGCCGAGAAACTGCTATCTTATCGCCGATCGTGGCTATAACGTGCTCGTGCATGCGGACAGCGGGCCGACGAATAGCGGCAGGTCTGCCCTCAAGGACGGAGTGATCCAGGCTCTCGTCCAGAAGCATGGGCCGATCCCGCTGGTGTTTGCCTCGCAACAGCAACTGCTCGAAGTTCGTGGCCATGCGGCCCATGCGCCTTTGTCTCACCCTGGGAAATGGCTCGACGTGGGAGAAAACGGCTATCTCACGAACGCGTATCTTGCCGATGTGTGCGCGGCGGCGCAGGCCAAGCTGTTCGTGTCCTATGCCACCGGCGGCGCAGAGTGGTATCCGGACCATCTCTCGTTCATGTTCAGCCGACGGAATCCTGCCCGCACCGCGTTGCTGACGGCCCACTGGGAATTGCCTGAAACTCTCAAAGATCTTCTCGCCAAGAACGGATGCGGGTATCATTACGGTCATGCTTTGGATCTGTTTCGTCGCACGACCGATGGGCTCATGGAATCGATGAAGACGGGAGAGGCCCTCACGCCTTTGTCGCTCTACCGGCTTGACCACGGAGATCCTCCGTTCATGAAAGCCGGAAGCCGCCCTGCTGCGTCTCGATAAATTGAAAGGACGACTATGACTCTGCGCAAAAGTCAGCAAGACCCGATCCTCGTCACCGGTGTTGCAGGATTTATCGGCTTTCATACCGCGACCAGGTTGCTGGAGCGAGGTGAGCGGGTGATCGGACTCGATATCGTCAACGACTACTACGACGTGCGGCTGAAGAAGGCGAGGCTGGCAAAGCTCAAGCCGTTCAAGTCATTTTCGTTTACGAAGCTCGATCTGGCCAATCGGGTCGGGATGAAGAAGCTGTTCGCGAAGCAACCGATCCGGCGCGTAGTCCATCTGGCAGCGCAAGCCGGCGTGCGCTATTCGCTCGTGAATCCGCATGCCTATACGGACAGCAACATTGAAGGGTTTCTGAACATATTGGAAGGCTGTCGGCAGGCGAAGGTCGAGCATCTGGTCTATGCCTCATCGAGTTCCGTCTACGGCGGCAATACCCAGATGCCGTTTTCGATTCATGACAACGTCGATCATCCGGTCTCGCTCTATGCGGCCAGCAAGAAGGCCAATGAGCTCATGGCCCATTGTTATGCGCATCTCTATCGGATTCCCTGCACGGGGCTGCGGTTTTTCACGGTCTATGGGCCCTGGGGGAGGCCCGATATGGCCCTCTTCATTTTCACGAAGGCGATTCTGGAGGGAAAACCGATCGAGGTCTACAACCACGGAAAGATGCGTAGAGATTTTACCTATGTCGATGACATCGTCGAAGGAGTGATCCGGACCCTCGATCATCCCGCTACGCCGAACCAAGCCTGGTCCGGTGACAAACCGGATCCCGGGACCAGTTCGGCGCCGGCGCGGATCTATAATATCGGCAACCATCAGCCGGTGGAACTACTGCGCTTTATCGAGGTGTTGGAGAGTGCGCTGGGGAAGAAAGCGATAAAGAAGCTGCTGCCGATTCAGCCGGGAGACGTGCCGGCGACGTACGCGGACATCGAGGATCTTACGCGAGATGTCGGATTTGCCCCGGCGACGCCGATCGAAGAAGGCATTGCGCGATTCGTGAAGTGGTATCGGGAGTTCTACAAAAAGTAAGGGGACGGCAAGCCATCAACGGCTTGCCGTCCCCTCTCGAATGTATCGATTGTCGGTTAGGGACAGCCGATCGGTATAAATCCCCGCCCAAAAATTCCGGACAGTGCGCCATAGCGAGCTCTGTCCTCAAACGAATAACTTGCCCCGCGTTGATTTCTCCCCGACAAGTCTCCGCCATACGAGGGATCTGTCCCGGCAAAGAACCCGCCACGGGTTTTCTGGTTGATGTGCAGCCACTCTCCATACATGGAGCAGACTTCAGCTTGCACGGATCCCGACGAGGCGATGCTGGCATGCCAATCTTTGGCCCAATCCGGGACGGTCTGCCCGCCGCCAGCCATACCGGTCTGATTGCGGTCTTGGTGCGGAGGAATATCATAGCGCGGAGCTGCGGCCACGGGGGGGCGATAGATCGGCATATCGTCCAGGGAAGGTACGATCGACAGTTCTTTCAGCTTCATCAGTTTGCAGCCGGGCAAATCTTTGTTGGTATAGATAATGCCGCCATCGGCTTGAGTGCATTCCCGCATCATGTACGGATCGAAGTCGACCGTTGTCTCGGAGAATGCCGGCGTTGAAAATAGGGTGAAAATCGTTGCAGCGATCATAAGCGTACGGGTGGGCTGCATAGAGCACCTCCCTTGAAATGGTGGAACAAGCTGGGTTTGCATCGTCGTTCACCCCTTTTAAATTATACTCACCAAGTGTAATGACAAGCTATTCCACCAGGGAGAACGCTGTCTATTCGTCTTCCGAGGGGGGTCTGGCTACCAACGGATGGCCTGTTAGATGGCTCAGATGGCTTATTGGCCTGGATCGCAATGTCTGACTCAAGTGAGATGGGCGAGACAGAAGTGCTGAGCGCTGAGTTTGAAGATCAGGGCACTTCAGCCTTCAGACCACCTCGCTTGTTCGTCTCGGGAAGCCACCGTAGCGCAACGGCTTTTGTTGAACAAGCAGCTTTGCCTTGTTACCTCCTCGTTGCTGGGATATTCTCCGATTTGAACCCGTGAAACGTGAAGCGTCACGACTTAGGTCGATAGGCTGAAGGCTGAAGTGTTCGAAATTTCGATCTCCGACCTTCAGCCTTCAGCCTGAATATCTGAGTAGTTACCATGACTGACTACGGCGTGCTTGCAAATCTGCTTGTGATCTTTACGGCGTCGATTGCCGTCGTCTTCGTTTTCCACCAGTTCAAACTTCCCTCGATTGCCGGATTCTTGGTTGCCGGCGCGCTCATCGGCCCCAACGGGTTGAACCTCATCTCGGACATCGGCACAGTCCAAGTGCTAGCCGAGATCGGGATCGTCCTGCTCCTCTTCACCATCGGGATCGAATTCTCGATAGTGCAGGTGGCTTCCATGCGCCGTCTCATGTTTCTGGCCGCACCGATCCAGGTCGGCGTCGTGCTGTTGATCGCGTGGCTCGGGGCGATGTTCCTCGGACTGTCCTGGCAACAGGGGGTGTTCTGGGGGTTCCTTTTCTCCCTGAGCAGCACGGCGATCGTGTTGAAGACTTTGGCTGAACGAGGGGAGAGCGACTCGATTCATGGACGAGCCACGATCGGCATTCTCGTCTTTCAGGATTTGGCCGTCGTCCCTATGATGCTATTGACGCCGATTCTTGCCGGCTCATCGGATGAAGGCGGGCTCGGAATTCTTCTTGCCTTGGGAAAATCCGTTCTCGTTGGGGTGCTTGTCATTGCCGCCGCCTGGTATCTCATCCCGAAGGTGTTGGGACATATCGTCCGGAGCCGCAGCCGCGAACTATTTCTGTTGACGATCATCGTCTCCTGTCTCGGCATTGCGTGGCTCACTTCGCTCGGTGGCCTCTCGTTGGCATTGGGCGCGTTCATTGCCGGGTTGGTTATTTCCGAATCGGAATACAGCCATCAGGCCATGGCGGAAGTGCTGCCGTTCCGTGACAGTTTCAATAGTCTCTTCTTCGTATCGATCGGCATCCTCTTGGACTGGCGGGTGTTGTTGGATCACCCGCTGCCGGTGGCCGGACTGCTGGTGACGATTTTGTTGGTGAAGTTTGTCGCTGGGGCTGGAGCGGCCTTGACGGCGGCTATCCCTCCGCGTGAGGCGGTCATGGTGGGCATCGCCTTGGCTCAGGTCGGAGAGTTTAGCTTTTTGCTGGCGCAGCAAGGGCAGGAGACCGGTTTCTTTCGGGGCGATCCGTATCAGGTCTTTCTTGCGGTTTCAGTGCTTTCCATGATCGTGACGCCATTTTTCATGAAGTGGTCGCCGCACCTGGCCCGCCACGTGGAGGCGTGGCAACGGCTTCGTCATTGGCTGCCCGGTCATACGACCGCCCATGTCCTACAGACCGAAGGAAAACAGATTCGAATGAGGGGACACGTCATTATTGCGGGGTATGGATTGAACGGGAGAAATCTCGCCCGTGTTCTCGGCGATACGAACATCCCGTATCTCGCCTTGGACCTCGACGGTGATATCGTTGCCCGCGAAGCGAAACACGGGGTACCCATCTACTATGGCGATGCCACGAATCCGAATGTGCTGCGGCACATGAAGATCGAGGACGCAAAGGTGTTGGTTGTCGCCATGTCGGATCCCTTTATCACCAGGCGCGCCGTACAGATCGCCAAGGGGCTCAACCCCAAGCTCCATGTTGTCGTGCGGACTCGCTATTTGCGAGAACTGGATGAGCTGCACCAACTTGGCGCGGATGATGTGGTGCCGGAGGAGTTTGAAACCTCCATCGAGATCTTTGCTTTGGTGCTCCGTACCTACAACCTGCCGCAGGACGTCGTATTTCAAAAGGTTGAACAGGTTCGCCGTGAAGGGTACGCGCTGCTTCGTCGCAGCGAGCCGATGGAACTTTCGCATCATCTTCGTGACGGAACTTTGAACGATGCGGAAGTCGAAACCTGCCGCATCGATGACGATTCTCCTGTGCGGGAAAAGACGTTGGAAGAGATTGCTCTCCCATCGCGCACGGGCGTTTCAGTGATTGCTTGGACGCGCGCCGGGGTGACGCAAACAAGCCCGTCTGAGAAGACTCAGTTGATGGCTGGCGATATCGTGGTTTTACTCGGTTCGCGCGCCCAGATTCAGCAGGCGATGGAGCTGCTAGTACAGATAGATGCGACAAAGTGAGCCGCTAACGGCCTCCCGTTGTCATAAGCTGATAAGCCTCCTCCAGCGTTGCCACTTCAATGACTTTGATGTTCCATCTGGCTGCCGGGTGGGAGAGATCCCAGTCAGCCTGGTCTAATTGCCCGCGAGGCACCAGTACGGTTTTAAACTGTGCTCGGGCCGCCGTCTCGATTTTGACGAGCAGTGCGCCTACGGGCTCGATCTGACCGTCCGGCATGATTTTTCCGGTCAGGGCGACGTCGGATTTGATGCTATCGCCGCGCCAGGCTGCCAGGATGCCGACCGCGACGGCGCTGCTGGCGCTCGTACCCTCGGTCAACGCACTGTATGACCGGTTCTTGATCGTGATCACCCAGTCTCGCCCGTCCCCTCCTGCCGCCTTCGTGGCGGCAACGACGGCTTGCTTGACGCCGTCTTTCCAATCCTCGCTGACGATTGAACCGCCACTCAGATGGATTTCATTGAATTGGATTGTCGGGCCCCCTCGTCGAGGATCGTTGTCGATTTGGAGGACGATGTAGTGGACGATGCCGGTCTGCCCATCGGCAAGCACACCCAGCGCCGGCACCGTTGCAAAATGACGGCTGTCGGCGGAAAAGACCGGGAGGGCTTGCGTAAGGAAAATGATCGTCGAGAGGAGGAGAATAAAGTGAGGTAGGTTCCGAGTCTCGCGTCTGTACGCCATGGTGCTGACTGCGCTCAACTCTTCCAGCGAAGCGTGACTCTTTCTTTGAGCGGATGGTCGAGGGGCTGTCCTGTCTGCACCGATGCGAGATGTGCGGCTTTCAACTTGTAGTACCACTTTGCCGGCATGTCGGCGTCGCCGAGAAACATCGTCGACGGTTTGTGCTGAAGACCCACGGCGAGGTGCTTCATCGCGCGTTCATCCTGACCGAGGAACTTGCGTGTGAGAGAACGGAAGATGAAGTTGCCGAACGGAACCCAGGGTAGCCCGTGCCACAACGCAGAGAAATCGATCCGGCACTCCATTTCTGACACAGTCGTCGCCATCAACCTGCTGGCCACCCAGAACTTGCCGCATTGCATGAGTTCCACGCGTTGATTCGGTAATAGAAAATCGATCGTTGTGGTCAACGGTCCGCCGTACAAGCGTTGTAGCCAATGAAACGGGCCACTGTTCTTGGCTGGTTGATGGGCCACCATCCGGAACCCGTTGGGAATCGGCTCAAAGGTTTTAGTCTTCTCATGAATGCGCGCGGCACTGCGCCACCATGAATGGACGTAGGGCCCGTGAGCCGGATCGATGAGACCGATGATGCCGTCGTCCAGTGTACAGGTGTAGGTCATCGAAATATGAAACGACTGCTGAGGCTCGGATGGAAGCGGTAGGTGAGGGACAGGCGGCGGCGGAACCATGTTCCCACGTTCATCTGCAAGATAGAGCCAGATCATGCCGTCAGTCTCTTCAGCCGGATAAGTGGTGACCCCGACTTTGTCGGTTTGTAGCGGCGCCCCTTCTGGTAGTGCAGGAATGTGGCGGCAGCGGCCCTTCATGTCGAATTGCCATCCGTGATACGAACATTCCACTCGCTCGCCGTCGAATCGTCCGAACGACAGAGGCATTCCCCGGTGGGGGCAGAGATCCCGCATCGCAGCCAAGTGTCCCTCTCGATCACGACAGAGGACAATTGGGAAACCCAGCATCTGTAGAGCTTGCATCGAGCCTGGGCGTAGCGTGGCGCTCGGTACGGCTGGGTACCAGAATCCAAGGAGCGGAGCGCTCTTGGCAGATACGATATTGGGTGAGAGCTGTGTGTTCATTGACGAGGTAGGAAGCCCGGAAGACTCGGCACAATCTGACCGGTTGTGAATATAACGACCCAATAGGGGAAGGTCAAGCGACGAGGGCGAAAGCACTGCTGGCGGCGTTCCTTGACACCCCCAAGGACCCCATACTATTCTGTCCACATGCATGAACGACGCATGTTTTGCGCCCGCCAATGAGGTGACATCATGAATGCCGCGCAGATGGACCCAGCAGTGACGCTGGCTAATCTACAGACCGCTAAGGCTGATAAGGTGACGATCGTGCTGCTGAGCGGCGACATGGATCGCGCGATGGCCGCGTTCATCATCGCTACCGGTGCTGCCGCCATGGGGATGCAGGTCACCGTCTTTTTCACCTTCTGGGGCCTCAATGCTATACGCAAGAGAGGCGCAGCCAGCTCTGCGAAGGACTGGCTTCGTCAGATGTTCGGCCTGTTGAATAAAGGGGGCGCGGACAGCCTTCCCCTCTCGCGGTTCCATTTCTGGGGCCTGGGCACGAAGATGATGCAAAAGGTCATGAAGCAGAACCGGATGCCGGGCGTGCCGGAACTCATGGAAACAGCACTGGATCTCGGGGTGCATTTTATTGCCTGCACGACCACCATGGGGCTGATGGGGATTACGAAGGATACGCTGATCGAGGGAATCGATCAGTTTGCTGGGGTGACCACCTATCTTGCAGAAGCCAAGCAAGGCAGCGTCAACTTGTTTATTTAGTTCATCTGGTTTGTCTTGTTTATTTGGTTGAACCAGACTAACCAGAAAAACCAGAGAGACCAGATGAACCAAACAAACCAGAGAAACGAGACGCTATGCCACATGCCGATGTGAAGCTCGATACGCTCGGGTACTTTTGCCCGATGCCGATTATTATGACCATGAAGAAGGTCAAGGAACTGACGTTGGGCCAGATTCTTGAAGTCGTCTCGGATGACGAAGGCATTAAAAAGGACATGCCGGCCTGGTGCGACACGACCGGCCATCAGATGGTCGGTCTCGAGGAAGAGCAGACGAAATCGGGAACGATCTATAAAGCGTTTGTGAGAAAGACAAAGTAACCGCACAGACAGAACTTTGCAGGCTGGAATCTTACATAGACGGTCTCAATGCCAACATAGCCTCAGGATGCTCAAAAAGGCCGTCCAGCAAGGCCGCAGCGAGCGAAGAGGCGAGGCGTACGCTTCGGTACGTTGAGTCTCTGAGCGATGCGAGAACGCCGCTGGCGGTCTTTTTCAGCATCCTGTTAGTGGAGAGAGAAGCCGGAGGGCTGATCATCAGACCTCCGGCTTCGTTGTTTCAATTCTTGGGGCAGGATATGGATCGAATCGTCGAGTGTGTGCCGAACTTCAGTGAGGGGCGAAACCAGACGACGGTGCATGCGCTGGTGCAAGCCGTGGAGTCCGTGCCGGGGGTCTGGCTGTTGGACCACACGATGGATCGGGATCACCACCGCGCCGTCTTGAGCTTTGCTGGCGAACCGGATGCCGTCGCTGAAGCGGCCTTTCGCGCCATTCGCGTGGCGACCGATCTCATCGATCTTCGGAAGCACAAGGGCGTCCATCCGCGGGTGGGAGCCACGGATGTCGTGCCCTTCGTGCCGGTGCGCGGCGCGACGATGCAGGACTGTATTCATCTGGCGAAGCGGTTGGGACAACGGGTAGCGACAGAGCTGGAGATTCCGGTATTCCTCTACGAACAGGCGGCCCTGCATCGCGATCATGCCCTGCTCGAATCGGTCCGCCGGGGAGGGCTTCAAGGCCTTGCCTTCCGCATGGCCTCCGATCCGGACTGGACGCCGGATTTTGGTCCCCCCAATCTCCATAAGACGGCCGGCGCCATGGTGATCGGCGCGCGGCCTCCCTTGATCGCCTTTAATGTGAATCTCCGCTCGACGGATCTGGCATTGGCCCGATCCATTGCAAAAGACATTCGTCAATCGAACGGAGGGTTGCCCCATCTCAAAGCGATCGGCGTGGCGCTGGCCAGTCGAAAGCTGGTTCAGGTCGCGATGAATCTGACCGATTACATCATCACGCCGATCCATGTCGCATTTGAAGCAGTCCAAGCACGCGCAGCTGAGCGAGGTGTCGCGGTAGCGGGGAGCGAAGTGATCGGGCTTGTGCCTCAAGCGGCGCTGGTTCAGACCGCTACGCATAGCCTGGCGCTCGAACAGTTCAGTGCAACGCAGGTACTGGAGACGAGATTGGAGACTCGGCTGTTCGGTGAGTCGGCGCGGCATGCTTCGTCTCGCGAACAGGCGTCAGTTGATTCGCAGGCACAATCGCTCTCAGGGTTTTTGACCGCGGTGGCAGCGGCGACCCCGATTCCAGCCGGCGGCACGGTCGCAGCCTTGGTGGGCGCCCTCGCGGCCTCGCTGGGGATTATGGCTGCGCGCCTTAGCCGGCAACGAGGAGTGGAGCATCGGCTGAGTGAGATTAGCCGACGGCTTCGCGAGCTGATGCAAATAGATGGCGATGCCTATCAGCGATTTATCCAGGCGACGAAGCTGGCGAAGACAGACCGGACTCGTTCCGCCGTCTTGTCGTCCGCACTCCATCTGGCGACAGAGACTCCCCTTGAAATTGCCGAACAGGCGACGGAGGCCGGGGCTCTGCTTCATGCTTGCTCGGCAGGGGTGAAGCCACGGGTTCGATCCGATCTCACGGTTGGACTGGTGCTGGCGATCGCCGCAGCCGATGCGGGGCGCCATACGGTCGAAGAGAATATAAAAATTCAGCATAATCAAATACTTAAGTCGTCTCTCCTCGATCGGATTGAGCAAATGACAATCCGTCTTGAGGAACTCAGGGGGCTATGTTACATTACGCCCCTTAGTCGGGGGCCAGTCGCCACGAGAAAAAAACCTGTACAGGCATTGCCTGGGAAAGTACGCAGACGAGCAGAATGGAAATCAAAGTCTTCAATAATAACGTCGAAAAAGCCCTCAAAGTTGCCAAAAAGAAACTTGCGGGGGAAGGACTCTTCCGCGAACTGAAGCGCCGGCGGTTTTACGAGAAGCCGAGCGTCAGAAAAAAAGCCAAGCAGCGCGAGGCGCAGCGGCGTCGCCAAAAGTGGTTGTCGAAGCGTAAGCCAGAGTAAGCGTCTTTCCACGGGTTTGCCCGTTCGGTTGATCGCGTTCCTCCCACGACCTTCATATTTCTTTCTTGTCCATGCGCCAGGACCAGATCACTGCCGCGCTTCGCATTGTGAAGCGTGAGATTCTGCAGTGGGAGGAGCCGGTTCTCGGCGTGGTGGCGCGCGAGTCGAACCGAGATCCCTTCCGCATCCTCATATCGTGCCTCCTCAGCCTCCGAACCAAAGACAAGACAACCAATGAAGCCAGTGTCAGGCTATATGCCCTGGCACATCAACCTGCCACGATGTTGGCGCTTCCGCTCCGGAAAATCGAACGCGCGATTTATCCGGTCGGATTCTACCGGACGAAAGCCAAATCCATTCATGCCATTTGCCGTCGCCTGCTGGACGTCTATGGAGGCGCAGTCCCCGAATCCATCGACGAGCTGGTCACTCTATCTGGAGTCGGCAGGAAAACAGCAAACTTGGTGGTGACGGTCGCCTATGGCAAACCCGGCATCTGTGTGGATATTCATGTGCATCGGATCAGCAATCGCTGGGGGTATGTGAAGACGAAGACACCGGAGGAAACCGAGCAGGCGCTACGCCGGAAATTGCCGGCACAACATTGGATTACCTTCAACGATTTGCTTGTCCCCTACGGGCAGCATCTCTGCCAACCGGTCTCGCCCTTTTGCAGCAAGTGCAAACTCACCGAGTATTGCGATCAGGTGGGAGTTAAAAGATCGCGTTAGGGGTGAGGCGTAAGGGCGCGCGAACGGCGCGCGGGATGCTCAAAAAGGCCAGACTTCACACCCTCCCAACCCCGGCGACTATTTCACCCTCCCGCCCTGAGTCTGCCAAGACAGCCTCTTCGCCCAGGGACACGCCTTGTCCCAAGCAAGGCCGCAGCGAGCGAGTAAAGATGATCCTTCCAAGCTTGCTCGCTATTTCTCTAGGGATGGGGGCTGATTGATCTTCCACTGCGCGCGGCTTTTTCACCCGCCCACCCACTGGCACGCCGAGACGTGCCATACGCCCGGGCGAGGGCCTTTCAGTTCGCCAAACCTCAATTCAAGGGAGTGGCCGAGGCTGCCCTTTACTGCGCGCATCGAACGAGCACCGTTTCACCGTGCGCGTTCTGCGAGCAAGAAGGGCACCTGGCCACTCCCTCTCCATCCTTCTTAGGCCGCGCGTTGCGCGAGCACAGGGGACTCGCCGGGCCATCCCTCCCTGCTGGCGGGCTTTTTCAGCATCCCGCTATATGAAGAGTTTCGTTTCTGCGTCGGAGATCAGTGCAATAATGGCAGGGAGTCCCATGACTTCGTCGACATTCTTTTCGACGGCGGCGCTGTCGACACCCATGTATTCCAGTCCGGCACTGCAGGCGATCAGACGAAACTTCCCGACGTGCTTGGCGTCCTGAAACATTTCTGAAATCTTCGGCACCTTCTTTTCTTTCAAGAGCCGCGTCACTTCGCCGGCGGAGGCGGCATACTCGGGGGGAAAGTCTATCTGGTCGATCTTTCCCTCGGCCAGCTTCTTGATCGTCCAGAACAAGAGGATCACGATCACGTCCTTCCCCATCGCTGCGGCGGTGAGGCCAAGGGTTGCAACCTGATGCAGGGTATCGTAGGTGGCGTGATGGGCGAAGATGACGAATTTTGGTTGAGCCGGCATGGTCGGTAGCTACTCCTTCTTGGCGCGCGTCTTGACGCTGTTCACATAATCGGTAATGGCCGCATCGACTTCGCCTGTGGTCATGGGGCGGTCATGCGTTTCACTTTCGTCCACGAGATAGGTGCCGTGCTTTTTTTCCTGCCGCAGGACCACGGAATTCTCCGACGTCACCTCGATCAGCATGAACCATTCGCGTGCCCCCTGCGTGATGACGACCTCCTTGCCCAGGCCTTTCTTCGTAATCTCGATATGAAGATCATCCGATGCATAGACGGAGGAGGGACTTGTGAGGAGTCCCACGCCAAGGACTGCGATCCCCAGCAAGTCGCCGATCCAAGGTGTGAAGGACGAACGACGCGACATAATTGAGAGATTATAGCCCGTCGGGAAAGGCGTCGTAAACATTCACTGCGGCGTATCCGTTGGCTTGGAGTGCCCCCAGGTCGCATGCTAGGATGCGCTGCGCATGGATGACTTACTTGCAATAGCCCAGCAATGGGTTCCTGTCGATGTACTCATCGGTCTCACCGTGGCCTCGGCCGTCGGTTTTGTCGGTTCCCTGATTGCCATCCCGCTGATTTTGGTCCGTTTGCCGGCCGACTATTTTGACACGCGTACTCCCCGCCATTGGATGAAAGACCATCATCCGGTGCTGCGCATGTTGGGCTTAGCCGCCAAGAACGTCGTCGGCGTCGTGTTCCTCGTGGCAGGATTTGCCATGCTTTTCTTGCCGGGACAGGGCCTGTTGACGATGCTGATCGGGGTCTCGCTCATGGATTTTCCAAGAAAGCGTGAGTTGGAAGCGAAAATGGTCGGCCAGCCGACCCTGCTGGGTGTCATTAACGGCATGCGCCGTAAGTTCGATAAACCACCCTTGACCTTAGCTCCCGGCCCTTAATCCCATGCCGACCACCGAGTCCAGCCGCAAGACGCTCTATTTGATCGATGGGAGCGCCTATATCTATCGTGCCTTCTTTGCCCTGCCGGCTTTGAATAATTCCAAAGGTCTCCAGACCAACGCCATCCTCGGCTTTACGACGACGTTGCTGAAGATCATTCGGGAGAAGAAGCCGGATGGCCTCGTCGTGGCATTCGACGAAAAGGGTCCGACGTTGCGCCACGCGGAGTTTACGGCCTACAAAGCGCAGCGGCCGCCGATGCCGGAAGGCATGAGCGCCCAGATTCCCTACATCCACCGCGTGGTGGATGCGCTCAACATTCCTGCCGTCCGGCAAGCCGGATATGAAGCGGACGACTTGATCGGCACGCTGGCGCACCAGGCCGAACAGGCCGGGTTCGACGTCGTCATTGTCACCGGCGACAAGGACATGCTCCAGCTCCTGACGCCCCACGTCCGCATCTACGATCCGGTGAAAGACAAGTGGCTCGGCGAAGCAGAATGCCGCGAACGGTTCGGCGTGGAGCCGGCGCGTGTCGTGGAGATCATGGGGCTCATGGGCGACGCGGCGGACAATATTCCCGGCGTGAAGGGCATCGGTGAGAAGACGGCGATGAAGCTGATTGCCCAGTTCGGCACGATAGAAGAACTCTTGCGCCGTGTCGAGGAGGTCACGCCGCCCCGGATCAAGGCCCTGCTGATCGACCAAGCTGAGAACGCTCGTCTCAGTCGGCGGCTGGCGACCATCCAACTGGATAGCCCTGTGACATTCGATTCCGCAACGTATCATGTGAAGCCGCCGCATCAGGACCAGCTCGTCGATTTGTTACGCGAGCTGGGATTCACCACACTTCTCAAATCGTTTCAGTCGGCCGCCCCACCGGCCGAGACGAATGAGCTGAAGACAGAACTCCTTCAGGATGAACCCTCCGCACAGCGATTTGTCGAGGAATTGCCGAAAGGCGGCGCCCTTGGCCTGCAATGCTTGCTTTCCCCAGGACCTGGCGCGCCGGTGGATGTGCAGGGGATCGCACTCTCCACGGGGGACAAGACCGCCTTCATTCCACTCGATGTTCACGCCTATATGCGCCCCATCATTGCGTTGCTACATGATTCCACGAGAACAAAAGTTGTCCATGACTTGAAGGCAACCTTGCTGGCGTTTCATCGTATTGGACTGACCCTCGCAGGCCCCTATCTGGACACCATGGTGGCGGACTATCTGCTCAATCCCAACCGCCGCGATCACCAACTTGAGACCATCGCGCTGGAAGTGCTGGACCATCGGCTTGGGACCGGGCAGAAGAACAACGCCGCACCGCAATCCCTGTTTGATGACGAGGACCAAGGATCACGAGAGGAGGCAGCGGAGGGGGCATCGGTGCTGGCCAAGCTCGCCCAGCCCATGACGGAACGATTGTCGGAGCAGGGGAGCCTCAGTCTTTTCACCGACGTGGAAATGCCGCTGGTGCCGGTATTGGCCGAGATCGAGCGAAACGGGTTCTTATTGGATGTCGAGGGCCTGCGCGTACTCAGCAAAGAGTTGGAGCGGGATCTCGACAAGATCATGGAGACTATTGCCGTGGCGGCCGGCGGCGAGTTCAACATCAATTCGCCGAAGCAGCTTGCTACGGTGCTGTTCGAAAAATTGGGACTCAAACCGATCAGGAAAACCAAGACCGGCTACTCGACCGATGAAGATACCCTGACGCAGCTCGCCACGCAGCACGAATTGCCCGCGCAGATCGTGAACTATCGGAGCCTCAGTAAACTTAAATCGACCTATGTGGATGCACTGCCAGAGTTGGTGAATCCGGAGACCAAGCGGCTTCATACGTCGCTGAATCAGACTGTCGCGGCGACCGGACGGCTCTCCTCTACCGACCCGAACTTGCAGAATATTCCGGTGAAGGGCGAGTACGGATTACGGATCAGGGAAGCCTTTATTGCGCCACCTGGCCATACCCTGCTCTGCGCCGACTACAGCCAGATCGAGCCGCGTATCCTCGCGCACCTGTCGCAAGATCCGCGCTTGCTGGCCGTGTTTGCGAAGGGAGAGGATATCCACATGGCGACGGCCATGGAGATTTTCGGCCTGCATTCCAGTCAGATCACGCGGGACATGCGCCGCGTGGCCAAGACGGTGGTCTTCGGCATCGTGTATGGGATCAGTCCGTTCGGCCTCTCGCAGAATATCGGCGTGTCGCAAGCGGACGCGAAGAAATACATCGAGACGTTCTTTGAAAAGTTTTCAGCCGTGCGCGCCTTGATGGACCGAAATATCGAAGAAGGCAAAACGAAAGGCTACACGACGACGATCCTTGGCCGACGGCGTCCGATTCCCGAATTGCAGAGCGGCGATCCGGTGCAGCGAGGATTCGGCGAACGCATGGCGGTGAACAGTCCAATCCAGGGCTCAGCCGCGGATCTCATCAAGGTGGCAATGATCAACGTGAATAGTCTGCTGCATCACGAGATGCCGCACACTAAGATGATCCTGCAAGTCCATGACGAATTGATCTTCGAGGTGTCGGAGAAGGAGTTGGAAGAGGCGAAGCATCTGGTGAAGACCGAGATGGAAGCGACGGGCAAGAAGTTGGGGCTGTCGGTGCCGCTGAAAGTGGATTTGGGAACAGGACATAATTGGCGCGCGGCCCATCCGTGATCGAAGAGCGGGTCCTGTCGTCGACCAGCCCGACCGTCCTCGCACCCCGCCCGGTGTAGGAGAAGGAAGGGTAGCCCGTTAGTCTCCTTTGCTCGCGCAACGCGCGCCCTGAGAAGGGCCTCGTTGGACGCGCGCAGTTGGAGACCAAGCGGGCCACCCTTTAACAATGACGAAATCCCAAGTGGCCGAGCTTTCAGGTCGACGCCACCCGCATTGGAGAGTGACGCATCCTTTGAAACGACTATTTGTCTCTCAAAGCTTAGTTGAGGTTGAGTCGCTAAAGGAGTATCTGAGCGCCGACGGTATTCTCTGCACGATAAGAAATCAGCAGGGATCCAGTCTGGCGGGTGAAGTTCCGTTCGTTGAGGTGTTCCCGGAATTGTGGGTGGTAAACGATGCTGATTTCGATCGAGCCAAGGAGCTTCTGGAAGAACAGGGAAGTGGAGATGAAGCCGAGCGACCCATGTGGGTTTGCGCTGGATGTGGGGAGAAACATGTTGGTCTGTTTACTGCCTGTTGGAAGTGTGGGCGTGAAAATGATGCAAAGTCAGAGGCACGCACTGGAGTGTTC
>NEWR02000017.1:54596-103258 GCA_002869885.2 Nitrospira sp. CG24C | reverse complement strand
GGGATGGAGGCTGATGATCTTCTGTGCTCGCGCAACGCGCGGCCTCAGAAGGCCCTCGTTGGACGCGCGCAGTGGAAGATCAATTAGCCCCCATCCCTGAAGAGATAACGAGCGAGCTTGGAGGAAATTTCAGCTGCCCAAGATGAAGCTGGATGGGTAGAGGCGAATCGGGCTCTTGGTGTCATTGGAAGTGGATTTCTGGACTTGCAAGATTGGTAAGCTGCGTGCCCATGAGCAACCACTCTATCGCTGAACAATTTCATCACAGTATTGCATTCAGTCAGGAGTGATTATGGAATTGCAGATCCGGGTGAAGAATTACCGAGGCTTTGAGGACAGCACTCCTCTAATAATTACTATTGGCAAAGGATTTACAGCACTTGTTGGCCCTAATAACGCAGGAAAATCTTCTTTGCTCAAAATGTTCTACGAACTTAGAGGCCTCTGGTCTCAGCTTTCAAACAAGGACGAATTCCGGGAATTATTCAGAGGAAACATTAGGGGATTAAGTCCTCAAGGAGTCAACGATCAAAGGGAAATATTTTGTGATTCTAACACGCGAGATATGGAGATCGATTTTACGTTATTGCCCGAGAGCCTTGGTACTGAGCATGTGCGTGTAGTTAACCATATTCGAATGACTGCTCAACGAGCGAGCTTGAACTACAGCGTTAATTATAGTTGTAACCCTAATTTTGATCCGGCGAAGCATCAGATGAGGGTATTTGACGAGAGCACGTTAATGGATGACTCAGGGCAAGTTAGAATTGATGGCCGGAGCATGATTGATCATTTCAAGAAACTGGTAAATGGAATGTATATTGGGCCATTCCGTAACGCAATCAGCCAGGCCTCATCTAGCTACTTTGATATTTCAATTGGAACTGAGTTTATTAATACTTGGAATCAATGGAAGACCGGGCCAAATAAAGGGCAAAACTTAGCCATTGAGAGAATTACTGAAGATATACGAAATATATTCGGTTTCATTAAACTAGAGATTACTGCGACTCCGGATCTGAAAACTTTGCAGGTGAATGTCGATGGAAGACCTTTCAAGTTAGGAGAGCATGGGGCTGGCCTTTCTCAATTCATTGTTGTCTTTGCTAGTGCTGCCATCAGAAAGCCTGATTACATTTTCATTGATGAGCCAGAGCTAAGCCTCCATCCTTCGTTGCAAATTGACTTCTTGACGAGTCTTGCCTCCTATGCGGCAGAGGGTGTCGTATTTGCAACCCATTCTATTGGCCTGGCACGCTCTATTGGCGACCGCATTTTCTCTCTGCAGAAGAAAGGCAATGGTGTTATCTGCAAACCCTTTGAGCAAACGCCCAATTATGCTGAGTTCTTGGGGGAAATGAGCTTCTCTAGTTTCAAGGAATTAGGATTCGAACGTATTTTGTTGGTGGAAGGAGTCACGGACGTTAAAACGATCCAGCAGTTTTTGCGATTACTTAATAAAGACCATAAAGTGGTTGTTCTTCCCTTGGGAGGCGATCAACTTGCGAAAGGAAATGTTGAAGTGGAATTGGGAGAACTTGCCAGGATAACGTCACCTGGTAACATCGCGGCGCTTGTCGATAGTGAGAGAGGTTCTGCAGGTGCAGCGCCAATAGCCGCGAGGACTCTATTTGAGCAATCATGTAAAAAATTGGGTTTCAAAGTTCAGTTGACCCAACGGCGTGCGATTGAGAATTATTTGAGTGATCGAGCAATTAAAGAAGAGCGCGGTCCTAGCTTCAAGGCATTAGGACCATACGAGGCACTGAAAGCTTCATCGAATGCTTGGGATAAAAGAGAAAGTTGGCGTATTGCGCGGCGCATGAAATGGCAAGAGTTAGAAACGACAGACATTGGTGAATTTCTTGCCTCCCTTTAGTCAGTAAGTTCCAAGTAAACAAAGGGATTTGACACCCGTAGATTTGATTCCCAGACGTCCCGATTCACCAAAAATTACGGAAAGGAGGAATGCATGTCGACTATTGAGACATCCATTGAGGTGAACGTGCCTGAGTATACGGCCTATGCTCAATGGATGAAATTTGAGGAATTTCCTCAGTTCATGGAGGGTGTGAAAGAAGTTAAACGGCTGGATGGTAAGCGGTTTCATTGGAAAGCGGAGATCGCGGGCCAGGTCAAAGAGTGGGAGACGGAGATCACAGAGGAAGCAGCGGACCAGCGCCTTGCGTGGACGAGTCGAGACAGCGTTATCAAGGGATGGGCCATGGCATTTCACCCGCTCTCGAGTGCCAAGTCAACGATCACCCTGCAAGTAGAATATGATCCTCAGGGTTCCGCCGAAGATGCAGGAGCGGCATTGGAAACGGTGTCTCAGCGGATACAGGGGGATCTGGAGCGATTTAAGGAACTCATCGAAAAGCGTTGGCGTCCGGCTGGTCGCGAGACAATCTTCGATATAGCTGTCGGCAAGACATACTGATTTCGATAATGCCTGGAGGGGCTTGGGCACCGTGCGGTCTTGGTGCCATTTCTCCCCGACCGTACCCGCCCTGCCTCGCCCTCTTGGGCAGTCATTGGTTTTCCCGACGAGAATCAAAAAGTGTCAGGAACCATTTTCAGAAATAGATAGCACTTCTAGGGAAGGAGCAGAATGCCGCGTTCTCGAACGCAAGGCGTTACCAGGCCGTGCTATCTGACCCAGACCCGCCTCATCAACCGTTCAAACCTGTGCTTCTAGTCGCTTCTTGCCTTCAGTTAGCCTTTTCCCAGGGCCAATTTACGCGGGGTTAGGGGGGTATCCCTCTTGCTGATCTCCCTCTGGTTTCCATGTGTGGGAGAGAGGGCGTTCCATGAACATGAAAAGGGGGATCCGATGGCACCTGTATTGGAACTCGATCGGCAGACAGACTCGTTTGTGCGGCAACTCGAAGACCAACGGAAACTTGAAAAGACCCTGTTGGTCGAACGGGTTCGCGGAACGAAAGAAGGGCTGGAGTCGGTTTTCAACGACATCAAGAGCCGTGTGGCGGTGTTGGAAAAGCTGAATGGGTCGGCAAGCGCCAGCTGCATAGCGCCGATTGGCTGGAGCAAGCTGATCTTTACCGGGGCGGATAGTGTCTCGGCGCCGAACACCATTGGATTCGGCGACCGGGATGAAACGCTGTGCAGGCTCGATCAGATCAAGTACCTTGAAGACACGCGCTATCTTCGTCTTGCCGCAAATCCCCACTACGTGGAGCATGTGCTGCCGAATAAATCGGTCCAGGCGCGCGTTGGGGCGAATCCTTCGCTCTGGGATACGCTCGGATATGTCCACGCAGGCTACACGACCCTGCTGCAGATTCCCGCCTCGATGGAACCGACGACGGTGTCGATTATGTCGCGGGTGAACACCCTGTTCAATTGGGTCGAATCGAATGCAATTGGAGACGAGTGGTATTCCCATGTGTCGGCTACCGTGCGGCTGTGGGTCACCTATGATGGCGAGTTTCGTCAGGCGCCACCCGCCCAGTTCGTGAACCTGCTTGCCTCACCAAAACAACTGCGGACTCATCAGGACATTGCGTCACCAGCGCCGAGCGCAGCCCTCACGATGCAAGTTTCTGCTTCAGCCGGCAGCGGCACAACGATCAGCGTGTACGAATCCATCGAACTCGTCGCCACCACCCCGAACGGCCATGCCTACCTGGACGGCATATTTTCGTGGGAGCCTCTAGCGGTGCAGTTAAGAGAGGGATAAGGAGCCTTGCCCAGCAGCGGGATTCTTGACTCCACGCTAGGCGCAACCTAGACTTGGCGGAATCATAACAAAAAGAGGGTGACCGATGCCGACTGCGAAGAAACAGGCGCTCGAAATGGTCAAGAAATTGCCGGTCAAGGCGACGTGGGACGATATTATGTATGGAGTGTACGTGCGTAAGAGGATCGAAGCCGGGATTCAAGCTGCCGATGAAGGGAGAGTGGTGTCCCACGAAGACGTAAAGAAGCGCTTCATCAAGAAATGACCCGCCTCGAATGAACCGAACCCGCCTTTGCCGATCTCGAAAATATCCAAGACTACATCGCGAAAGACTCTGCCGAATATGCCGATGCGATGATCGAGCGGCTGATTTTGTCCGTCGACCGGCTCGAATCGTTTCCAGAAAGCGGCCGGCGGGTGCCCGAATCAAAAGACCCAAAGGTCCGAGAGCTTCTTGTCGAAAGCTATCGAGTTATTTACCGGTTGAAGAAGGGGAGCGTCCAGATTCTTGCGGTTGCGCATGGCGCGCGGAATCTCGCAGGATGAAGCCCAAGCCTTGGGCGAAGCGATAGGCGTATTTTATTTGGCAGAGTAGAGCGCCTGCACGATTTCTGTCGTGTTGAACAGCATCGCGTTGAGACGGGTATAGGCCGCGTGGCCGAAGTAGTGGTCGCGCACATTGGTTGACCCGGTGGAATCTTTGTAGTCGGCGAGCATTCCCTGCCCCTCACTCGGGATACGGACGGCGCGGCGGGCACATTCCAGCCAGCGTTCGAATCCATCAAACGGTTCGACCATTTCCCACACCGCTTTGTTTGCTGCTTTCGCCTCATTGGTGGTCGGTACAGCATCGCTGCAGGCCACAGCCAATTCTTGGATGTAATCTCCGCCCCAGGCGATCGGCATTTCCATCGTGATCTGAGGCAACTCCATTTTCGAGAGCCAGGCCTTTCCATCGGTCCGCATGCTTCGGTGGTTCACGATGTGCAGCAGTTTTCCCAATCCAGAAGGATCCCACCCATAACGTACCGGCATGCCAAAGGTGACGACATCCAGCATCGCTCCATTGAGGAGGGCGCCGTTCGCCAGCAACGGAGCGGTACGTTGGATCGTCGAGGCGATGTCTGGTCGGTTGCTCTGCGAGGCAAAATCCGACAAAAGGGCAAACAGCCGTTTCCGGCTGCTATTCGCGGTTACACATAAGAGGTTTGAAACAAGAGCGAGCACTAGCCCAGCCTGCCCATGAGCCTGTATGAGAATCCGATCTCCTTGGCCCAGCTTGTGTGCCTCAACCCGGTCGCGAAGATAGCCGAGTATCGAGACAGCCGCCATAGCCCGGCCCAGATGATGGTGTTCAGAGGACCAGAGTTCGCGGATGCAATGGATCGGCTGATCCAGGCCTCGGTTGAGCGACTGTCTCATCAGTTCCAGGTAGGCATTTGTGAAATTTCCGGCATCCCCAAGCTGCTCATCAAGCAGTCTCTTGGTCGTGTCATCGTTGGCAAGGGGCGGCTTCAATCCGCCCGGCAGCGGGGAGATGCCATTACTGCCTTCTCGCATCAGGGCCAATAAGGCATCGAGTCCCGTCACGCCGCGCGAGTAGCCACGTTTGAGCCCGCCCAGTTCATCCAACCGTTGCACTCCAAAGACGTCGGCCCCCATGATGGAGCCATGCAGCAAGACGATCACGCGGACACCGGCTTGCGAGAGATGCTTACCGAGGGCGGCCATCGAGTCCTGCCCGGAGGGTGACTCGGACAGGACAGTCAAGATGACCTCCCGAACGGAGATCCGCTCGCCGGGATTCTTTCGGGACATCTCGTCGTGCTGAAAACTGTTTTCGATCGGCATGGGGGAGTTACATACCCGATGACGGTGGCGGACTGCAACGGAAGATTATCAGGATGCTGAAAAAGCCCCCCAGCATCGTTCTCGCTTCGCTCAGAGGAACGTGAAACGTGAGACGTGAAAGGTGAAACGTAGGACGGTTGAGTGCTCTTTCTCCGAAACGTTTCACGTTTAACGATTCACGTCTAACGGGTGGGCTCGGGGCGGTCTGGTGCCGGTTTGGGCTGAATTTGGCTTTTGGGCATGATGGCGGTGGCGCTACAAGTTTTGCTGCCTTCATCGATTTGGCGATCCACGATCTTCACGCCCTGGAGGTATTCCTGGACGATTTCTTCCCTAGTGAGTTCGATGTCCTGTTCCGCTTCCCGGCCTGTCCGCTCACGAACCCGGTCGACCATGTGTTCTTTCACCAGAATCCGAATCTGCTTGGCCAAGTCGGTGCGGGCAGAGAGTTCCGACACCCGCTGGCAGACAATCTGTCCTTTCGCCATGTCTCCCTGGCCATTGCCGACAAGGTACTGATCGGATGAATAGCTGTTGCGATCTTCAACTTTGAGGCGCATCCCGGACGACGCTTTCGGGGAGTCTTGTTGCTCTGCCTGCTGCTTGAGTTGATTAAAGGATTGTTCCGCATGGGTTCGGACATCGCCTGAATCCGCAGCAAACGAATGCAGCGGCAGCAAGGCTGAACAGCCAATAGCAATCAACGCAACAATGAGCTGACGACTTTTCCCACTCACGCGTTACCTCCTGTGTCCGCCGCTCCCTCCTCCGCCTCCTCGACCACCCCCACCGTTGTGTCTGCCGTCCCCAAATCCTCTTGGCGCGATCTGATGGGGCATGTGTGGCGCCTGCTGGAAGGGAGACGGCTGGATCTGATTCATCGCCGGGGGTAAATGTCTTGGCATAGGTGATTGCATAGCCGGTGGAGCGCCGGCCGCTGCCGCCGGCGACTGCAAGAACTGCTGAAGAGATCGAGCTGACCGTGAGCCGGGCATCTGAGTCTGTTCCAATTGGGGAGGTGCAGCACTCGATGGCTGCATGAAGGGATTCATCTGGCGGACCTCGGTCAACGTTCCCGATTCCGTCGAGGGCGGCGCGTGATGTATGACGTCTGGTTGATTGTCGATGTGAGGTGGCGCCGTCGGTGTGTTGTAAGTGAATTCATTCAATCTTCGCCGAACAGTCTGCGATCCCGGCGCCGGGGTGATCTGATGGCGTGGCATGGTCGGTTGCCTCATTCCCGGCACTGGGGGAAAGGGCGGTTGTGGCGGCGCTGACGGCTGTCTGGTGGTAATCACTTGTTGCGCCATGTGGACATGTGGGCTTGTCGGATATAAACCCTGCGCGGCGTTCAGGAGAGCCTGAAGTTGGGCCAGCCCCACCAAGGAAGAAGAGGAGTAGACAACCGGCGAGACGAGCACCCAATCCGTCCAGGCCTGTGAGACCATGGCGTTCGATTGCACCCGATTCAAGATGTTTTGGCGTTGCTGCGCTGCTTGCTGTGTTTGCTCTGAAGTCGAGGCTTGTGCCAAGGCCTGGTTTGCTGCATCGAGATCCTGTTGTAGCTGGTCGTTTTCCTGTTGCAGCTCGACGAGTTGCCGCCGGGCATCCTCGTTCTCCCGCAAGGCTGCGATAGCTTGGCGCACTTCTTCCGTATCGATCTGGGCCACCAGATCTGTTTTGATCACGACGGTGTTCTCATCGAGCGTGGTGTTGGTTTTTTGCTCCAGAACAAGGACTAACCCAGCGGTATAGGTTCGAATTTCGTCTTTCGTCACATCGAGACCTTCCACGATGGTGATGCTTTCAAGGTAGACGGCGACCTGTTCGAGGGCATTTCGCTTGGCCGCCTCGGTGGCCAGGCGGATGGCTTCTTCTCTGGTGTCACGGTCTCCCATCCGGTGTTCACCCTGAGCGGTCACAACCCGGACTTCTGCCAGAGTAATCGTGGGCCACATAGATAGAATGATGAGCAGTGCCAGAAGGCCTAGTCTCGTCGGTGGTATTCGAAAGACTGTCGGTTGGGCGATAGTACGTTGAGGCAGGATCTGTGACATCGCCCTCACCTTCTAGAGTACGCCAGTGGCCGATTTGCTGACGGCCAGGAAGTTGTGAATCAGCATAACACCGCCACTGTCGTTGTGCCAGGAACCGTTCAATCCGCATGAATCCCGATGAGTCTTGTAGACGAGGCCTTGGCTCGCTTGCCTTGGCGGAAAACGCCATGATAGCGTAGAAGCCCCCTTGGAACAGAATAGAAAGAACTGATCTGTGCACAGGTTATTGAGCCTTGATCGTAGGTGGTCGATTCGGATACTGGCCCTATCCCTTTTCTTCCTCTGTCTGGTCCTTCCGAGAGACGGGGTGGTTGCTGCTGGATCGGACCCGGCCCCTGCCTTAATGGCTCCAACCGAGCACGTCATTCTTTTTGTCCTGGAAGGGTTCGGCCAAGGTTCCTTGAAAGGCGGCACGATGCCGACTCTCAACCGGCTGATCAAGGAAGGGGCGGTCACCTGGTCTGCCACCGCTGTGAAGCCTGCACTGAGGCTGCCGACGATGGCGTCATTGATTACGGGAATGCCGGTCGAGAAACACGGCATTACCTGGAACACCTTTGAGTTCAACCGGGGCTATCCACGCGCTCCGAGTCTGTTCGACTACCTCGATCTCAGCGGGGGGCGCGACAGTGCGATTTTTCTCATGGATGAGTCGCTCTATCAGTTGGCGCGGCCAGAGCCCTACACGGACTACCAGATGTGTGGGCCTTTGAAGCCCGAATGCAGTACGGAACGGATCGTGTCCTATATCCGCCAATACTTCAAGAAAGCGACCAGCGGCCATGGCTACGGGCATGCCATCCTTTCGCTGCCACACTTCCTGGTTGTACATCTTCCTGAGGCGGGCCGGGTGGGCGCGTCGAAAGGCTGGACGTCGAAGGAGTATCGCGAAGCCCTTCGCAGGGTGGATGGGGCCATGCACTCCGTGTTGGATATCTACCAAGAACATGGATTGATCAAGCGAACGACCCTGTTCGTGACGTCGCTCAGCGCCGAAGGCAGGGATGCGAACCAGGAACAGACTGACGCGGCGGTTCCAATGGTTCCATGGATTGCCTCGGGGATGGGGATTAAGCCTGGCCACGCGATTCACCAGCCGGTCTCCATTTTAGATACCGGCGCGACGGTGATGCGGACATTGGGATTACAGACCCATACCGAATGGGAGAGTCATGCCGTGGAAGAAATTTTTCAGGCTGCCTTTACTGCGGCCCCGCGGGGATCTTCGGAGTAGGTCAGCGATGGAAATTATGAAACGGTATATGGGTTGGTGTCTGGTCGGAGGGTTGCTGGGCTTCGCAACGATCATCCAGCCGGCCACAGCCGGTCAACCGGCTGCCTACAAGCAGGAGCATGCGATCACCATCGACGCGACCACCATTACGCCTCAGTCCTGGTGGCAAGTGCCCGGCGTCACCCCGTCGATTTATGCCTCGGACCCCGAGTCTTTGGATGCCTACAAGACGACTGAGTCCCCTGCTCTTAAACTAAAGCCGGGGAAATATAAGTTTGGAAGCTTCACGTTCGATTTTCCGTTCGCGGTGAACTTGGAGGGGAAGTTGGAGTTTGCCCAGTCGCTCGACCAATGTGTGGAGGGGCGAGGGACCCAGACCTTAACCGTCCGCTGCAGCCGGACCTCTCCGTATAGCGGCCAGCGCGATTACTAGTATCAGTAGAGGAGCGGTACCAATGGCCCAGACACTCGGCGATCTGTTAGAAGCACTTGAGGATGTCGACGACGCGACCCGTGAGGAGGCGTCCAAGGCTCTCGCCGAACTCGCCGATCCCACCACGTTGGATGCGCTTGTCGGCGCCTGTGGAGACGAATATTGGGCTGTCCGAGGCCATGCAGGACGGGGCGTGGCTAGAATCGGGGGGACAAAAGCGGTGGAGGCGCTCATCGTCCTATTTAACGATTCCATCATGGATGTGCGAAACGATGTCGTGGGGGCTATGGCCTCGATGGGAGCTGTAGTCGTTGACCGTTTGATCGTGGCATTGAAGGATGAGCGCTGGCGTGTCCGCGAATATGCCGCAAAAACATGTGGGGAAATAAAGGACCGGAGAGCCGTCGAGGCGCTCATGCTCGTCTGTCGAGACCGTGATGGCGCTGTGAAGAGTGCGGCGGCGGAGGCGCTGGGCAAGATCTGCGATCCGAGAGCGATCCCGGTTCTGAGCAAACTCTTCCGCGATCCTTCGAAAACGGTTCGAGAAACGGCCGGAACCGCACTCATCTCTATCGGCCAGCCTTCCGTCGATCCGCTGATCGAATGCCTCAAGGATAAGGATTATGTAGTCCGGTGCCACGCTGCCCGAGCACTCGGTGGAATGACGACCGACTATCAAATCGGTCGAACCTGGGTGCGAGACGCAAAAGTCGTCGACGTCTTGATTGCCGCGTTGAAAGATCCGGATCGGGCTGTGCGCGAAGATGCCACGATCGCTCTGGGCCAGATTGGCGACCCACGGGCCATCGATGCCTTGATCGAGGCGATGAAGGATGGCGTCGTGAAGCGGCATGCCATTGCGTCGCTCGGGATGATCGGCGATCCTCGCGCCTTGGCTCCGGTGCTCGACGCGTTGAAGGGCAAGGGTATTCGACAGGACGGAACCCCGACCCCGGGTTGTATCGTCAGCGAAGATGCCTTTATCAAGGAAGCGGCGGCGACGGCGCTCGGCCAGTTCCGTGACCCGCGCGTCATTCCAGACTTGATCATGCTGTTGAAGGATGGCGTGTTGCGTGAGAAGGCCAGTGCCGCCCTGGCCACCATCGGCGATACGGCGATCGAGCCGTTGATCGCCTTTCTCTATGACCCGAAGGCGTCCGAAGTCATTGCGGAAGGGGAACGGGTGCTCTCCTATGCGTCGGTTCGACTCACGGCGAAAGATGCTTTGCGGCAATTGGCGCTTGAAACGCTCGAAAAATTGGGCTGGATGCCTGCGCCGGAAGACATCACTGTCAATTCAAGCGTGGCCGACAATGCCAGAGTGGACATGCCTCTTGGCGATACAGGTCGATTTGGTCCGTCGGGAGATTTCGCCTCAAGAGGCTAGCAAGCTGCGAAATCGTTTGTGAAACGTAAAACGTGAGACGTGAAACATTCGAATCCGGAAACGAACGACGCTTCACGAGATACGTTTCACCTTTCACGGCTCTTGGGATTGAGGTTTGCGTGGCAGACATGGTAGCCGAACAGATCGCCGCGCTTAAAGACGAGGATTGGGCGATTCGTGAAGAGGCCGCTGCTATGCTGGGCACGCTTCGGGATCCGAGGGCTGTGGCACCCTTGGTGTCCGTACTTCGTGACGGCGATCGCGCGGTTCGCGATGCGGCTATCGGCGCTCTCTTGGCCATTGGAGAGCCGGCTGTAACACCGCTGGGCGCCTGTCTTTCCGATCCGGAGCTCACGGTTCAGGAATTGGCCTCATCGGTGTTGGCCAACATTGCCGATGCGCGAGTGCTCGCGCCGCTCGTCAAGGCGCTCAAGAGCCCCGACTGGATTGTGCGGATGCACGCCGCCAAGGCCCTAGGCCGGATTCAAGACCCTGGAACGGTGGCGCCGCTGGTGCCGCTGCTGCAAGACAAAGTGAAGGCCGTGCGCGAGGAGACGTCGGCAGCCCTCGCAGCTATCGGGGAGGCGTCGTTGTCATCGCTGCTCGCCGCTCTGACCCATACTGAATGGCTGGTGCGGCTACATGCGGTAGAGGCCTTGGGGAAAACGAAGTTGCCTGAGGCGGTGGATCCGCTCTTGTCGGTGCTTTTCAACGATCGGGATAGAGCGGTTCGCGAGGATGCAATCCGCGCATTGGGTCAGATCGGCGATGCGCGCGCGGTGGAGTTCCTCATCACAGCGATGAAAGAGCCGGGGCTGCGGCCGCTGGCGGTTGCGGCGCTGGGCCAGATCGGCGATCGTCGTACCGTACCGGTGCTGATCGACGTGCTCAAGGGTATAGAGCGGCCTGAGATCTCGCAGCCGATCGACGGCTGTGGCGATCAGTGGGATGAAGAGAGACTCACGTTAGGCGAGGCAGTCCGGGCCTTGGGCGCGATCCGGGACGAGACGGCCATACCGTCGCTCCTGAAGGCGCTCCGTTATACGGTGACGCGAGCGGACGCTGCCGACGCGCTGACTCGATTCGGGGGTGCTGTGATTGCGCCGTTACGGGCTCTCCTGGCACGCGAGTCGGATGACAACATCCGGTACCATGTCAAAGAGACGTTGGCGAGGGTGGGCTGGCGGGCAGGCCGCATCTCATGATGCTAAGCGCAATGTTGAATGGTGAATGGGAAATGTTGAATGTTGGATTGATAGCTCAGCACTCAGCACTCAAAACTCAGCACTGATTCCATACCAGGTTCTCGCGCCATGCCAAAAGAAACGATCGAAACGCTGATTTCCGAACTCGTCCATGAAGAGGACTGGCGGCGGATGCGCGCGACGGCAGCCTGCCTGTCGGGCGGGCCGCGCGCGGTACAGGCGCTTATTCACGCGCTGCAAACCGGGCTGCCGGCATTGAAAGCCGAGGTGGCGGCGATGCTGGCGCGGGTGAACGATCCCCAGGCCGGCGTGCCGCTAGTCGGCTTACTCCGCGATGAGGATGAGGCTGTCCGCAAGGCCGGGGCTACAGCTTTGGAACATATGGCAGGGGTGCTGGACGAGAAGACCGCGGCGGCGTTGGCCTCGCTGCTCTATGAATCGAAGGATGAGGAGATTCGCCTGGCGGCCTCGCAGTTGTTGGGAGTCATTCCTAATGCGATCGCGCCGCTCTGCGAGATGTTGGTCCATCAGGACCCGGAAGCGCAGATCATGGCTGCGAAGATGCTGGAACATCTGCTCGACCCCCGTTCGGCGGATTCGTTCATCAATGCCATGGGGCAGCCGGCCGTGTGCGATATTGCCGTGAGGACACTCAAAAAACTGAGCGCGATTCGTGAACGGATCGACGAGGTATTCGATGGGCTTCGCTCGATCGAGGAGTTGAGCGAACGGGAAGAGGCTCGTATGAGCACGGTGGTCAATCTCCTGGCCATCGGGCGTCCGAGCGTGGAGATTTTGATCGAGTACCTGGAGGATGACGATTGGGTGATCCGTGAGGCAGCCGCTGACTTACTGGGAAAGATCGGTGATGTGCGAGCCGTCGAGCCCTTGATGGAACGGTTGCGGGTCGATAAAGATACGGGTGTGAAGGAGCTGGCGATGAAATCGTTGGGTCTGATTGGCGATGCCAGGCCGGCGCAACTCTATATCGAGGCCATTCCCATCAGGCCCCTGCGGGTCTATGCCATGGAAGCCTTAGCCAAAGTGAAAGATGTGGATGTGTTGCGGCCGTATAAGGAATTGTTCGATCGATTGAGAACGGATCGGGACGGGTTGGTCGCGTACAATTCCGGATTGATCGCCGACAAGCTGGAAGCGTTGGATGGGACACCTGTCGGGAGTCAGGGAGGGCAGGACGACGATGAGTGACAATGTGCAGGCTGAACGGATCGAACAATTAATCGGGGCCCTGCGGGACGACAATGACGCGCTTCGTGACCATGCGATTGCCAGTTTGAGTCAGGTGGGTGAGGATGCGGTAGGCCCGCTGATCGGGCTTATGGCGGACGAAGATGTCCTCGTCCGGGAAGCGGCGACCAGCGCGATTGTGCGAATCGGTCCATCCGTCGTCGATTCGTTGATCGAAGCGTTGGGGGACGATGAGTGGGCGATTCGCGAGCAGGCTGCGTCGGGATTGGGGAAGCTGAAAGACCCTCGGGGCGTCGATCCCCTCGTGAAGGCGCTCAAGGATAAAGACGGCGCAGTGCGGACTGCCGCAGTGTGGGCGCTGGAGCGCGTCGGCGATGCGCGCGCCGTGCCTGGATTGGTCGAAGCGCTGACCGATCACACAGTGCGTGAGGACGTGGCGCGCGTGCTGAAAAAAATCGGCGACGCGCGGGCCGTGGATGCCTTGATCGACGGGTTGTTGGGCAGTAATTGGATGGTGCGGCGTCATGCAGCCGAAGCACTGGGTAAGATCGGCGATGCCCGTGGAATCGATCCGTTGATTGAATCGCTCAAGGACGAAGACTGGCTTGTGCGGCGGAATGCGGCGGAGTCGCTCGCGCGGCTCGGGGCCAAGCAGGCCATCGACCCCTTGCTTCCGCTGCTCGAAGATGAGAATACGATGGTGCAGGAAACGGTTGAAGGGGTGTTGGCGAGTCTTGGATGGAGTGCAAAGCAGTAATTTATTTCACTGTTAAAGGATACATCTCATGGCGGATGAAACAGCTCCCAAGCTTATTCAGATCGGTCCGAAGGGCGGCGCGAAGAAAGACGGGTTCAATCTCGTTACGGAACGAGTCGTCGCGGTGAATCCTGAGTTGAAACAGCTCGAAGTCGAACTGCTGGCCTACGATGGGAAGACAGTCGTACTGGACGTCGATGACGAGGCGCTTGAAGATCTGAAGAAGCTCAAGGTGGGAGACGGCGCCACCATCCGTGTTGTGGAAGAAGGCGGGCGGCGTATTGCCAAGAGCTTTCGGATTCGCGCGAAGGACCCCAATGCGGCGCGAGCTGACGCGATGCTCTTGGACCTGAAAGATAGCCACTGGCTCAATCGAAAGTATGCGGCTGAAGTGCTGGGTGAAATCAAAGAAATTCGCGCCGTGCAGCCGTTGGTCGATGCGTTGGCTGATGAAGTCGGGGATGTCAGGCAGCGCGCCTATGATTCCTTGATCAAAATCGGCGGCCCGGCTGTGTCAGTGCTCGTGCCTTTGCTGGTGTCGGAGGAAGATGAGATCAGACAATCCGTAACGGAGATCATCCGTAAAATCGGAAAGCCCGCCGTCGAGCCGCTGGCCACGGCGCTTGCCGAGGCCGACGATCGTCTGAAGAGCCGGGTGATGAAGGTGTTGGACCGGATGGGCTACAAGCCGAAAGTTAACGATGCGGCCAAGGTTGTCGAGGTGCCGCGCCTGACGTAACGAGGCTGTAAGCCAACCGGCCAGGCTAGGGGCACGAGGCTAGTGGCTAGAGGGAAGAGCTGTCTTTTCGACTGGAAGGCTTCGCCACTAGCCCCGTGCCTCTCGCCTGAACATTGGCGATTGCAGCAGAAGCGTTCATGAGTAATGCGGGCTAGATTTGAGCAGGCGCTTTGCTGGGCCTCCCGACCGAAATGTGACGAAAGCCAAAGGCGGCGACTCGGTCCGGTTCATAGACATTGCGTAAGTCGAAGAAGAGGGGCTGGCGCAAGAGCGTTTTCAGTCTGTCGAAATCGAGGGTGCGGAACTGGTTCCATTCGGTCATGAGGATCAGCGCATCCGCTCCCTGCGCTGCATCGTAGGCGTCCTTGCAGGGAACGAGGTTGGAAACGATCTGACAGGCCTCCTCAAGTGCGGCGGGATCGTAGGCGCGAACCGTCGCGCCTTGTGTTATCAGTTCCTGCGCAATCGCCAGGGCCGGCGCATCCCGTAGGTCGTTCGTATTGGGTTTGAACGATAGGCCCAACATCGCGAACGTCTTTCCCTTGAGTTTCCCGACCTCTTTCGTGATCTTTTCTATCATCCGGACGCGTTGTTGTTCGTTAATGAGGGCGGCGGCGCCGGCGATCTGCATCGGGTAGCCGACTCGTTCCCCCGTCTGTACAAGAGCGGCCAGATCTTTCGGGAAGCAGGATCCCCCGAACCCAGGCCCCGCATGGAGAAACTTCGAGCCGATCCGGTTATCGAGCCCCATCCCTTTCGCGACCATCTGTACGTTGGCGCCCACCCGCTCGCAGACAGTTGCGATTTCGTTGATGAACGAAATTTTGGTGGCGAGGAAGGCGTTGGAGGCGTATTTGATCATCTCAGCCGTCGGGATGTCGGTGACGACGAACGGTGTTTCGATGAGATACAGAGGGCGGTAGAGATCTTTCATGATCGCCACTGCCTGCTCGCTGTCGGCGCCGATGACGACCCGGTTCGGTCGCAAGAAGTCTTCGATGGCGGACCCTTCCCGCAGAAACTCCGGGTTGGAGACAATGTCGAACCGGAATTTCCCCGATTGATTGGCGGTGATCACTTCCCGCAACTTTTCTCCTGTGCCTACCGGGACGGTCGACTTGGTGACGATGACCTTGTACCCCGTCATGTTTTTGGCGATGCCGCGGCCGACTTCTTCGACATACGACAGATCGGCCGATCCGTCGGGTCGCGGCGGGGTTCCCACCGCGATGAAGATGACGAGGGCTTTGTCGACGGCTTTGGCGATGTCGGTGGTAAAGCTGATCCGATTTTCTCGAATGCCTTTGGCGACAAGTTCCGTGATCCCCGGTTCGTAGAAGGGCACATCGCCTTTCTCAAGCCTGGCGATCCGTTTGGCGTCGGTATCCATGCAGGTCACGTTGACCCCGAATTCCGAAAAACAGGCTCCGGTTACCAGCCCGACATAGCCGGTTCCAATCACACTGATATGCATGGTTCTATCCTCCTGTATGCAAGAACGAATTGGTCGAGTATAGCAACGGTATAGGGGGTGGGCAAGAAAGTTATGGAGAACCGAGTTCACAGCGAGGAATTCGCTGGGCCGCTCGTTGACAGGCGCATGAGGGCTGGGTACTATTTGCTCCCTCCATCGGACGGATCCTGTCGTATGGCGACTCAGAGCAGGCCCCTTCAGCGACCTCTCGCCGTGATGATGCGCCGGGCTTTGCGCGCGATCAGTCCAGACACTACGCTGTTGGAGGCGGCCATGCTGATGCGTGACGCGAAGGTCGGCGCAGTGCTGGTGCAAGAGGCCGGTCGTTACACCGGTATAGTCAGCGAGTCGGACTTGGTTCGCAAGGGGATGGCCGAATCCTGTCCGGCGCACGAGACGTTGGTGCGTGCCGTCATGAGCAGCCCGCTGCTGTCGATCGAGATAACGAGATCGGCCCACGAGGCGAGTGAGAAGATGGCGGAACACGGGATTCGGCATTTGGCCATCTCCGAGGAGGGGCAGATCGTCGGGATGATCTCCGTCCGCGATCTTCTGCGCTACTTCAAAAACTGGGGCGGTCTGTGATCGTGCTGGCTCGCAGGCCGGCGCCGGATCGCCTCCCTACCCTCTGTCATGTTTCTGCATGAGTGTTGTGAATCGGCCGGCTCATCCCCCTCAATGGTTCCTTCTGTTTACGGCGTTGGCGACCGGCGCGGTGGTGATGGCGCTCGAAATTTTGGGAAGCCGACTGTTAGCTCCTGTCTTCGGAAACTCCCTGTTTGTCTGGGGCGCATTGATCGGAGTGATCCTTGCTGCCATGAGCAGCGGGTATGCATTTGGAGGCTGGGTCTCTGACCGATACCCCGGGGCTCAGGTGCTGGCGGGGCTGCTGTTGTTCTCAGGAGGCTGGACCTTTCTGATCGCGTGGCTGGGCCAGCCGGTGCTCTTTAAGGTGGCGGGAGTCATTGAGGATCCTCGGTGGGGGCCTTGTGTTGCCGCGGCGCTGCTGTTGGGCCCCCCGGCCTTCGGTCTGAGCGGCGTGCTGCCGGCTTTGTTGCGATTGGCTGTGTCGGATCTTGAATATTTCGGCCGGCATACCGGTCGGATGATCGCACTCTCGACTATGGGGAGTTTGGTAGGAACGTGGGGGACAGCGTTTTTCTTTCTGTCCTGGATCGGCAGCCAGACGCTTGTCGCGTGGCTCGGCGCCATTCAAGTGGGGCTCGGTCTCTGGTGGCTGATCAGCAGGACGACCGTGCGGCCCTTGGTGATCGGCCTACTCGTCTTATGTATTGGAGGCCTGGGGGCTGGTGCTTGGTTTCCGATTCAGATGTTGAAGGCGCCGGTTTACCAGGAAGACAGTCCGTATCAACAAGTACGAATTCGCGAAGACGATCTTTTTCGTTACCTCGTCCTGGACCGGACCTTCCATGCGGTCATGTGGAAGGCCGATCCGATCGCCCTGTTTCTCCCCTACAGTCAATTGATGGTCGCGTCGCTGGCTTTGGTGCCGGACCCGAAACGGGGTTTAATTCTCGGTCATGGAGGCGGGTCGTTGGCGAAGTGGCTCGCCCATCGATGGCCGGAACTCGATCTGGACGTGGTTGAGTTCGATCCCGCAGTCGTTCGTATGGCCGAGGAATATTTTTCCTATCGGCCGCCTCCCCAGCATCATGTGCATGTTCGGGATGCCCGGGTCTTTCTGAATTCCACGGAGCAGACGTACGATCTCATTTGGGTCGATGCGTTTGCCCGGCTCATGATACCGTTTCACCTGACTACGGTGGAGTTTTTCGCGGAGCTGCGCGCCCATCTTGCACCGAACGGTATCCTGGCCGTAAATCTCGCCTCGTCGGGCGAGGGTGGAGATCTGTTGCGGGCCAATGCGGTCGTGCAGACGATGAGACGATCGTTTCCCCACATCGAGTCCTTTGCGGTCAAGGGGCCCTGGACGTCTTCTCCGGCGCGATCGGAGAATCTGATTTTTTTTGCCGGTGCGCCGCTCGAACGGCACACGCGTACGAGCATTGTAGCGAATGTGAACAGATTGGTTGAGCAGCAGCGTCTTCCCTTCGAGGCCATCGCCTTACTGACTACCAATCGGACGCAACCCTGGGAGGCCGGTCTCGTGTTAACCGACGACTATGCGCCGTACGATCTCTTGATCGGGTCCACGGTTCAAGAGGCGCAGCCTGAGACAGATAAACTACTGAAATAATTGGGGCGATCCTGTTGGTGCGAATGTCTGCATTAAGGTGCTCAGGACATAGTATGAAATAACGTTCTTGCTTCTGATTTCATCGCGGTGCTATTTATAGGGTTGGGCTGAAAGCGGATACATGCTGTTAGGGTATCGATGGCGGCGTAAGGAAGTCGTGCTCAGTAAAAGATCAGAGTTAAATGGGTTTGGCGGGGGTATTCACCAACCTAATCACATCTCTTCTTTTTATTAAGGAGGTAGGTCATGGGCAAGACGGTGTTGGGGGTCTTCTTCGGCCTCATGATGGTCGTAACGGGGGCATCTGTAGCATTTGCAAGCCAGGCAGGCGGAGTCGAAGTCGGGGATTTGGAGACTGGCTCCGTTGTGGGTCAGTCGTTCAAGGAGTTGGATGTCGATGCTTCGCTGTTCGCGATTGAGATCGGGGATCTCAAAGTATGGTATCCGCCAGTCACCATCATCGATTTCAAAGTTCGGCCTGGTCGTCCTGTCCTGCTCAAGGTCACGAACAAAGCCACTGCCGACCATGGATTTGAGATGACCGACGCAGTGAATACCGGAACTCCGACCGTCATGAAGGCCCAAGTGGTGTTGAAGCCGGGTGAAACCAAGTACATTGGGATTCCGACCAGCGACATGTTCTATGCGACGCAAGGGAATACGCTGACCTATCGCTGCCACTTGCATCCCGGACATGTCGGCGGCAAGATTTTGATGATCAAGTAATAGCTGCACCGAGATTTGAGCGATCACTGCCCTCCCCGCGACACCGCGGAGAGGGCAGTGTCATTTTTAGCAGGATGCTGAAAAAGTCCGCCAGCAGAGGAAGACTGTTGTTTGGTTGAACCAGACAGACCATGCACGAACAAGAAGGCCCTGCTTTTCGCGAGAAAAGCAGGGCCTTCGTAGTTGAACGATGAGTGCTAACTAATTACGCACGCCGCTCCAGACTTTTGCCGGATCAATCGCCTTATCCGGATTGAGCGCATTCGCCCTCGCTAGCAGAACCTCCGTTGTTTCCGGATACAACGGGTCAGCAATACAGCAATTATCGACCGGGCAGACAGCGGAGCACTGAGGTTCGTCGAAGTGTCCGACGCACTCGGTGCAGCGGTCGTGCGTAATCACATAAATACTATCGCCGACTCCCTGGCCATCACCCACATGATTGCCCTTCGTTTCCGCATCGCTGCGAGTTTCAAAAATCGCCTCGTTCGGACATTCGGGCAGGCAGGCTCCACAGGAGATACATTCATCGGTAATCAGCAACGCCATGACCCTCGCCTCCTTCTCACTACAATAGAGACACACACGGTTGACAAGTCTACCCCGGCGCGACCATTATGCGTGCCGCGATATGACCGCCATTCTATTCCGCCGCTCTTTTCCAAGTCAACAGAACGGCACTTGTCCAGAAGGCCCAGCTTCCCTGTATTAATGGGCCTTTGGGCCCAGATAATCATGGTGAGTTGTGATTAAGGAATGTTTATGGCTTCCTTACCTGCAAGCGATCGAGGACAGAAAAAGAAGCGTATCGTCACGCTCGCCCTGATGGCGATTTTTCTGATGAGCGCGTCCTACTTTCTCATCGAGCGAAAAGAGGAGACCATCATTATCGTCTCCTTTCCGAACGGACGTGAGATCGAGACGGAGGTGGCGGATACGCCGGAGAAGCTGCTCGTCGGTCTAGCCTTTCGGGAGGCATTGCCTGCAAATAGTGGAATGCTTTATATCTTCGAGTCGACCGGCCAGAACCATATCTGGACAAAGGCGTACCGGTTCCCGGTGGACATGATGTGGGTTGATGAAAGTCATCATATTGTTGGGTTGAAGGAAAATGTTGCTCCTTGCCTGGAAGATGACTGCCCTAAGTATAGTTCCTCTCCCGAAGCAGTGCGCTACGTGATTCAAACAGAAGCGGGTTTCATCAAGCGGGAAGGAGTTACGATAGGGTTGGAGTTGAAGTATACGCTTCGGATGTAACGCACGAGGGCGATTCGGCGAACAGCATGAAGAGAGGGGTCGGTACCGCATGCGAGAGGGGTTTCAATCCGTTGGTCTAGTCGACGAGCTGCCGCCTGGAAAATCAAAAGTCGTCATGGTGAACAATCGGGAGATTGCGCTCTTCAATATCGGGGGAACGTATTTCGCGATTCATAATCTTTGTCCTCATGAAGGTGGTCCTTTGGGTGAAGGGCGCGTGAAGGGTTTTGTCGTCGCCTGTCCGTGGCACGATCTGGCCTTCGACGTTCGGAACGGGCAAGGGACAGACGGCGGCGGCTATTGCGTGGGGAGTTATGATGTGCTGGTGGAAGGAGCGGAGATTTTTGTCGGGCCTCGGCGAAAACCATGAGTATGATATCCGGCCACGACTATAACGATGCGGCACATTCGGATGGGGCCAAGGTCATTGAGGCAACGCTTGAGCACCCCATCCAGATTCATCTCTGGGAAGATAGGACACGAGGGGAACTCTGGGTTCCGACGTATGATCCCACAGGGCTTCAGTTGTTGGCCGACGACTATCTTCGCATCGCCGGGAATAATGCGGTGGATAATGGGCAGCGGACGTTCGAGTTTAAAGCGGTGAGGCCGGGAACCCATCGGGTGCTGTTTGAAAAACGCATGGGGTGGAAATTCACGGCCGAAGATCGGCGAGTTTTTGACGTGACAGCCTCGGATTCCTCGCCTCGGAGCAGTGCATAATCGTGCCGAATGTGGCCTTCATCAATGGGACGTTCGTGCCGATGGCCGAGGCGAAAGTCTCGATCGAAGATCGAGGCTTTCAGTTTGGCGACGGCGTCTACGAAGTGATCCGCACATACAAGGGACGCCCGTTCGAACTCGAAGCTCATCTGGCTCGGCTGGATCGTAGCGCTACGGCGCTTGACCTGAAGCAGCCCTATTCTCACGATGACTGGACTCGCCATATTCTGGAAGGGATCAGGCGGGCTGCCTATCCTGAAGCAAAAATCTATGTTCAGATCACCAGGGGAGTCGCTCCCCGTGATCACGCCTACTCGGATGACGCGACGCCTACGGTCGTCATGACGGTTCGTGAGTTCCACCCGCTCGACCGGTCGGTACAGGTGGCCGGTGTGGAAGCCATAACGACCGAGGATATCCGGTGGGGGCGCTGCGACATCAAGAGCGTGAATCTGTTGGCCAACGTGCTGGCACGACAACAAGTCAAGCAGGCCCAGGTCTTCGAGGCCATTTTAGTCAATGAAGGATTGGTCACTGAAGGGGCGGTCAGCAACGTGATGGTGGTTCAGGGGGGAACAGTGGTGACAGCCCCCCAAGGGCCGCGCATTCTATCCGGGATCACGCGGACTGTGGTGTTGGATTTGGCCCGGAGCGAGGGCCTGCCGGTCCAGGAACGCTTTGTCTCTCAGGCGGACCTCTATGAGGCCGATGAAGTGTTTCTCACAGGGACCACGGTCGAGGTCTTGGCCGTCATCCGTGTAGATGGGAAAATCATCGGGGATGGACGCCCTGGCCCGATCGCTCAACGACTCGCTGCACGCTTTACGAGTCGGGTCGGATAGCCCCCTTGCTTTGACATAGGTAGCGTGCTATGGTCCCCGGCTGGAAGTGGGCTCAGGCCCACTTTTTTGTTTGATCGCTTGAATGGGCTATCCAAAGAACGGGGTGAGGGGCGTCGGTGAAGGAGTCCCGACCAGTCGTTGATCGCATCGGCGAGGTGGTGTCACCCATCCTGTGGGCATTGGGCTTGGAATTGGTCGATATCGTGTCTGTGGGGCAAGGTGCGCGATCAGTCGTTCGTGTGTATATCGATAAGGCGGGCGGTGTCACGGTAGAAGATTGCGGGCGTGCACATCTCGCGATCAGTCCAGCCTTGGATGTGGCTGACCCCTTCCCCCATGCCTATACGCTGGAAGTCTCCTCGCCGGGTCTGGATCGGGCCTTCAAACGGATTCAGGATTATCGCCGGGCAGTGGGGAAGCAAGTGAGCGTGAAGCTCAGGCAGCCGATCGACGGACAGTGGCGTCTGGTCGGGCTGTTGACAGACGTGAGTGAACAGGGAGTTACGATCGAGGTGAGTGATCGGCGTGTTGAGCGGGATGTCGTCCTTGAGTTTGACTCGATTACCGAAGCGCGTCGCGTCGTCACGTTTTAGTCTGTACGGAGTCGATCACCGCAGTATAGAAGCATACTGCTGCTATTGTGGAATGTGCCTGCAAGGCAGTCACCGGAGAGTGAGCTATGAATCGAGAGTTGATTTCAGTCATCGATGAACTGGGCCGTCAAAAGGGCATCGACAAGAGCCGCGTGATCGGGGCGATCGAAGCCGCCCTTCAAATGGCTGCCAAGAAACGTTTCGGGCAGGCTGAGAATATTCAAGTCGAGATCGACTCCAAGACCGGTGAGATTTCTGTCGTGTCGAAGAAAATTATCGTCGATGCGGTCACCAATCCAAAAACCGAAGTCTCTCTTCAGGAGGCTCGCCAGTTCGACGACGAAGCAGAGGTTGGCGATGAGATCGGGTCCGTCATCGAGATGAGCGATTTGGGGCGGATCGCTGCGCAGACCGCGAAGCAGGTCATCTTCCAGAAGGTCCGGGAGGCTGAATGGGAGGCGGTTCAAAAGGAATACTCCACGCGGCAAGGGGATCTGGTCAACGGCATCATTCTCGGGGTAGAGCGCCGGAATTACCTGGTGGATCTCGGCAAGACCGAGGCGGTACTGCCGATTCAGGAACAGATTCCGCGGGAAACCTATCGCGGTGGCGATCGGGTGAAGGCCATGCTCTTGGAAGTGCGCAGAACTCCGAAGGATGTCCAGGTCATCTTGACGCGGAGCCATCCGCAATTTGTCGCAAAACTCTTCGAGTTGGAAGTGCCTGAGGTGCTTGAAAAGATCGTTGAGATCAAGTCCATCGTGCGGGAGCCCGGTGATCGGACCAAAATTGCTGTGACCTCTCGCGAGAAGGCGGTTGATCCGGTCGGGGCCTGTGTGGGGATCAAGGGCTCGCGGGTTCAAGCGGTGGTCCGCGAACTGCGCGGAGAGAAAATCGATATCATTACCTGGACCTCCGACCCGCGCGTTTTCATTGCCGAGGCGTTGAATCCCGCAAGTATCGAGAAGGTCGGCGTCGATGAGGAAAAGAAGTCGGCGCTGGTCGTCGTCGCAGATTCCCAGTTGTCGTTAGCGATCGGAAAGAATGGACAGAATGTGCGGTTGGCCGCTCGTCTGACCGGCTGGAAGATCGACATCATCAGCGCGACGGAATACGAAAAAGAAAAGGCCGAACGGGATAAAGAAATCAAGGCAGCGTTGGCGGAGGAAACCGAAGCGCTGCATCAGCAAGAGGAAGCCCGAGAGCAGGAATTAAAGGCTCGGGCAGAATCGGAGTCGGATGCTCAATAAACCGGATCAAGCGGAGCAGGTGTCATATCCTCATGCGCGTGTATGAATTGGCCAAGCAACTCGGGATGGAAAACCGTGATCTCATCCCGGAATTGAAGCGGATGGGCATCGCAGTCTCATCGCATAGCAGCGCGTTGGAAGATGACGTGGTGCAGAAGGCGTTGGAGAAGCTCGGCCCGAAACTCAAAGGTCCCACCACAACGACCGGCAAGGCGGCAGAGGCCGATGCAGGTTCTGTCGAGCGGGGTAAGGCCAGTATGGTTTCCGGTCATGCAACGGGAGTCAAAGCCGGGTCAGCCCAGGCGATTCCGGCAGCGGACGCGTCTCCCAAGTCCGATAAGCGCCGTATTCTGATCAAGCGTAAGAGAGCCGATGACGTTCCGGCGGAAGAGGCCGTATCTCTGCCCGCGGTTGAATCGGCAAGCGTAAGCGGAGCGCTCATCGATACCCTCGTGAGCAGCCCGCCACCGGCGGCGTTTCTGCAAGCCGAGACGGCAACCGTTGCGCCTGTTGATCGGACGGCGACGCCCGGTCAGCCCAATCTGACAGTAGGTGCTGTGACCGCTCCGGTTCCCGCGACTCCCGTCAAGCCTTCCGTTGTGTCAAGTATCGATGTGATCACAGGAAAAAAGAAGACCCTTTCTCTTGAAGAGATGCAAGCCGAGGGTCTGAAAGAGAAGGGGAAGAAAGCTCGTAAGCCGGGCCGTACAAGGGAAGAAGAAGAGCTTCGGCTCCGTGAAGATGCGGCTCGCTGGCAGGATCTTCGTGCCATCCCGGCGCAGCAGCGCCGCGACGATCGCAGCAAGCATGTGCATCACAGCACACCGGGGGAAGTGACCAAGCCTCGGAGGAAGAGCTTCAAGCTGACGCCCGGCATGACGGTAAAGGAATTTGCCGAGCTGATCGGACAGCGCCCGGCCGACATCATGCGCAAGCTGATGGATATGGGCCAGATGCTCACGTTCAATCAGACCATGAATATCGATGCAGCGGTGATCATTGCGGAAGAGAACGGGATCAAGATCGATCTCTCGACGGAGAAGGTCGGAGAAGAGTTGTTGGAGTCCGTCGTGCAGACGGAGGAAGATCTCCAGCTTGAGCCCCGGCCGCCTGTGGTCACGATCATGGGCCATGTCGATCACGGCAAGACCTCGCTGCTCGATGCCATCAGGCAAACGAAGGTGGCGGAAGGCGAGGCCGGTGGGATTACGCAGCATATCGGCGCCTACACGGTCGCGGTCCGCGGGAAACAGGTGACGTTCCTGGACACGCCGGGCCACGAAGCCTTCACCGCCATGCGGGGCCGTGGCGCCAAGATTACCGACATCGTCATTCTGGTTGTAGCCGCAGACGATGGAGTGATGCCGCAAACGATCGAAGCGATCAATCACGCCAGAGCCGCGTCCGTTCCGATGATTGTGGCTATCAACAAGATCGACAAGCCCGGCGCCAATTCCGATCGTGTAAAGAATGCATTGTCTGAACATGGACTCATCTCCGAGTCCTGGGGCGGTGACACGATTATGGTGGAGGTCTCGGCCAAAGAAAAGACTGGCCTGGACACCTTGTTGGAAATGATTCTCCTGCAATCCGAAGTGCTCGAATTGAAGGCTGATCCGCATCGGTTGGCGAAGGGCGTTGTAGTGGAAGCCAAGCTGGAGCGAGGGCGTGGTCCGGTGGCGACGGTGCTGGTTCAGAGCGGGACGCTCCGCGTCGGCGACGTGTTCGTCGTCGGGATTGTGAGCGGGAAAGTTCGCGCGCTGATTACGCATACCGGCGCAAAGGTGCAAGAGGCCGGTCCGTCTATCCCGGTAGAAGTGGCTGGGCTCCCTGGTGTGCCGTCCGCCGGCGATGTATTTCAGGTTGTCAAGGATGAGCGGGTTGCGCGGGAGATTGCGGAAGATCGAGCGCATAAGCAGCGAACGGCTGATTTGTCAGGGTCCGCGAAGGTCACGCTCGACGACCTGTTTGCCAAAATTAAAGAAGGATCGGTCAAGGAGCTGGCGCTGGTCATCAAGTCTGACGTCCAAGGGTCGGCTGAAGCGCTGACCGCAGGCGTCGAAAAACTCGCGACCGCCGCAGTCAAGCTGCGAGTCATTCACAGCGGTGTCGGTGGGATCACCGAGTCAGACGTGTTGCTGGCCGCTGCATCAAACGCCATTGTTGTCGGGTTCAATGTCAGGCCGGAGCCGAAAGCTTCCGCCCTGGCTGAACAGCAAGGCGTCGATGTCCGGCTGTACACCATTATTTATGACGCGATGGCCGAAATTAAGGCCGCGATGGAAGGGCTGCTCGAACCGACGCTCAAGGAGCGGGCGTTGGGCAGGGCCGAGGTACGGCAGGTCTTTACGGTGTCCAAGGCCGGTGTCATTGCTGGGGCCTACGTGGTGGATGGCACGATCACCCGCGCGGCGGTCGGCGTTCGAGTGCTTCGCGACAACGTGGTGGTCTATGAAGGAAAACTCGGATCGTTGCGTCGCTTCAAGGATGACGTCCGTGAAGTGCAGCAGGGGTATGAATGTGGAATCAGCGTCGAGAATTTCAACGATGTCAAAGCCGGGGACATCATCGAAGCCTATGCCATCGACAAGATTGCCGCAAAGCTCTGAGGCGTGAGTCTGCCCCGTGGGTATCATCGTCGGACTTTGTACGGTCGAGTTATTCATCCCCGAGAGTCAGTCGTTGAAGGATAAGCGGCGGGTGCTGTTGAGTCTTAAAGATCGATTGCGGGAGAGGTTCAATCTCTCCGTTGCCGAGGTCGATGGACAAGATTTGTGGCAGAAGGCCGTGTTGGGGCTTGCCTGCGTGGCCAATGAAGGGCGACATGTCAACCAAGTATGTGACCAGGCGCTGAACCTGATTCGGGGCATCCCCACGGTGGAAATCGTCCAATCGCGAGTGGAATTGTTGTGACGGCGGCTTGTCCAGGTGGAGTGTGCGGTGGCCAAGACAGGATATCATCGGGCCGATCGTGTAGCCGATCAAATCCGCATGGAAGTGGCCGATATCCTCATGCGGAAAATCAAGGACCCGCGCGTGCAGTCCGTGACCGTGACCGACGTCAAATTGACCAGCGATCTGCGGCTTGCGCGCGTGTTCGTGACGACCATGGGGACGAAAGAGGAAGAGCGGAACGTCTTCGCCGGGCTGGCCCAAGCCAGCGGGTTCGTGCGTGGCGAACTGGGCCGTCGGCTCTCGCTCCGGTATCTGCCGGAGATTGTCTTTGCCGAGGATATCAGCGGGCCAAGAGGCGATCGTGTGTTGAAGTTATTGGACGACCTCCATGTCGATACGGAGGCCGAGGGCGAGTCATCCGAAGAGCAGGCGAGTTCGTAACATCGGAAATATGATAATGGACCTCGCACAGAGCTGCGCCGCCATTGACGGCGTGCTGACCATGAAGAAAGAATCCGGGTGGACATCCCATGATGTCGTCGCGAAAATTCGACATCTTCTGGGCGGAGTCAAGGTCGGTCATGCCGGCACGCTCGATCCTGCCGCGACGGGGGTCTTGCCTCTGCTGATCGGACGGGGAACCCGCATTGCTGAATATCTTGTTGAGTGGGATAAAGAGTATCGCGCCGTACTGCGCCTCGGCGAAACGACGGATACGCAGGATGCGACGGGAACAGTCTTGGCGCACTGCACGACGGACTCCGTGACGCCGGAGGCGATCCATGCGGCGGTCGATCGATTTCGCGGGCCGATCGAACAAATGCCTCCGATGTATTCGGCGGTGAAGGTCGGGGGCGTGCCTCTGTATAAGTCCGCTCGGGCGGGCAAAACGATTGCGCGGGCCGCGCGAACGATCGTCATCCATACCCTTGAGGTGGAGGGGATTCAGGGGCGGGATGTAACCTTACGCATCGTCTGTTCAAAGGGAACCTATGTGCGGACGCTCTGCGCTGACATCGGAGAAGCGTTGGCGGTCGGCGGTCATATGTTGGCACTGGAGCGAAGGCGGGTGGGTCCCTTGACGATCGATCAAGCGTTGACGGTTGATCAGGTGGTTACCCGTCATGCTCTCGGTCGGTTGGGAGATGATCTGTTGTCGCTGGATCGTGCGTTGGATCAATTGGGGATTGCGGTAGTGGATGAACAGACCGCAGACCACGTGCGACACGGGGCTCCGGTGCCTGCGGACAAGATCCTTCGTTGGGAGGGGGCAGCCGATGTCAAGCTCAGGTCACAGGCGCCGGTTCGTATTCACGATACAGGGGGGTGTCTAGTGGCGATCGGGAAGTGTCCGGGCAATTCGGGAGATGTGCTCAAAATTCAGAAGGTGTTGATCGATCAAGACGTATGAGACTTTGTTGCGGATGAAGGAAAGGAAGAGGAAGGAAGAAGCCCATGGCATTACTCAAGGAAGCAAAGACCGAGTTGATCAAGCAGTACCGGCAGCACGAGACGGATTCCGGTTCGCCGGAAGTTCAGATCGCGGTGCTGACGAACCGGATCACGTATTTGACGGAGCATTTCAAGCTCCACAAGAAGGATCATCACTCGCGGCGTGGCCTGCTGCTCTTGGTCGGGCGGCGGCGGCGTTTACTTGATTATCTTCGTGGCGTCAGCGATGCACGCTATCGTGCAGTGATCGAGCGATTGGGCATCAGAAAGTAGGATCCCATCTCGCTGTTGCGCCAGGGGGCACAACAGCAGGCAGTAGTCAGTCGCACAGGTGAACACTGAGATGCGCTCTGCCAGTGCAATGTTCGATGGTCAATGATGAATGTTCAATGCGAGAATTGCGTCAAATTCATCATTAAACATCCACCATTGACCATTCGATTAGAGCGCATCTCTGTGGGCATCTGTGGGGCCTAACCAGAGGAGACTCAGATGGTACACACAGTCGAAATAGAGGTTGCAGGGCGTACCTTACGGCTTGAGACAGGCCGTGTCGCACGGCAAGCAGACGGCTCGATTTGGGCCTCGTACGGCGACACCGTGGTGTTGGCGACAGCCGTTGCGTCGCAGGTTGCCAAGCCGGGCATCGATTTTCTTCCTCTCACGGTCGATTATCAGGAAAAATCCTTTGCAGCCGGGAAAATTCCCGGCGGGTATTTCAAGCGGGAAGCGCGTCCATCGGAAAAAGCTGTGCTGACCAGCCGGCAGATCGACCGGGGGCTCCGTCCGCTCTTTCCTGAAGGCTATTACTTCGAAACGCAGGTCATTGCCTCAGTCCTCTCGGCCGACCAGACTGGTTCGTCCGACATCCTCGGCATTATCGCCTCCTCTGCTGCCCTGACCGTCTCGAATATCCCCTTCGACAATCCTATCGCAGGCGTGAGGATCGGTCGGCTGGATGGCAAGTTCGTTGTGAATCCGGATCTTGAAACGGTAGCGAAGAGCGAGTTGCAGCTCGTGGTGGCTGGGACGGCTGACGCGGTCATGATGGTCGAAGCAGGGGCGAACGAATTGTCCGAAGCCATCATGCTCGAGGCGATCGAACTCGCTCATGCAGAGATCAAGAAGATTGTAGCCAAGATTCGCGAACTGCAAGCCCTTGCCGGTAAGTCCAAGCGGAAGGTGGCGAAGGAGCAGATCGATTCCGCGCTTGCGGCTCAAGTGAAGACGCTCGTGGCGCAAGGGATTCGGGATGCCATCATGATCCCGAACAAAGCGGCCAGGCAAGAGCGGTTGGATGAGGTCAAGAACGACGCTGTCCAAAAGCTCAAGAACGCGGATGATCCGAATCGAGAGCGGCACGTCAAGCTGGTGTTCCACGAGTTGGAATATACGGAAGTGCGGAACATGATTTTGGAGAAGGGATCGCGGGCGGATGGACGTGGCCCGGCCGATATTCGTCCGATCACCTGCGAAGTCAGCGCCCTGCCACGGACACACGGTTCCGCGATTTTCACCAGGGGCGAGACTCAAAGTTTGGCCGTAGTCACGTTGGGGACCTCAGACGACGAACAGCGGATCGATGCGTTGGAAGGGGAGTACATGAGGACGTTCATGCTCCATTATAATTTTCCACCATTCAGCGTCGGCGAGGCGCGGCCGCTTCGCTCGCCGGGCCGCCGGGAAGTGGGTCATGGTGCATTGGCAGAACGGGCGTTGGCCCCGGTGATTCCGAGCAAGGAAGCCTTCCCCTACACGCTCCGTATCGTGTCCGACATCCTTGAATCCAACGGATCCTCTTCGATGGCGACTGTCTGTGGCGGGAGCCTCGCGTTGATGGATGCCGGCGTGCCGGTCAGCAAAGCCGTTGCCGGGATCGCGATGGGGCTGATCAAGGAAGGCGATCGGGTCATGATCCTCTCCGATATCCTTGGGCTGGAGGATCACCTGGGCGACATGGACTTTAAGGTCTGCGGCACCAAGCAGGGCGTGACCGCGCTACAGATGGACATCAAGATCGGCGGTATTACGTCGGCCTTGATGCAGAAGGCTCTGGAGCAGGCCAAAGCCGGACGGTTGCACATTTTGAGTTGTATGGAAAAGGCGCTCCAAGCGCCAAGGACCACGTTGTCTGCCTACGCGCCACGGATCTTCACGATGAAGGTCAAGCAGGACAAGATCCGCGAGATCATCGGTCCGGGCGGCAAAACGATCCGCAGCATCATCGCGGATTGCGGAGTCAAGATCAATGTCGACGACAGCGGAACCGTGACGATCGCGTCGGTCGACGGAGCCTCGGCCGAGAAGGCCAAGGAAATGATCAGCCGGATTACCGAAGAAGTCGAAATTGGGAAGATCTACATGGGCACGGTGCGGAAGATCATGGACTTCGGGGCGTTTGTCGAAGTTCTGCCGGGAACCGATGGGCTGGTGCATATCTCGCAGTTGGCGCACCATCGAGTCCAAGCGGTGTCCGACGAGGTGAAGGAAGGCGATCAAATCCTGGTGAAGGTTTTGGAAGTGGATCGGCAAGGAAAGATCCGCCTCAGCCGCAAAGAAGCCATGCCGGCACCGGCCGGGGCCGGTGCGCCTGATCCGTCCGCCAGGTAGCTGCCTTGTATCGCAAGCTCGTCCTGGACAACGGAGTGCGGGTGGTGACCGAACGGATGCCGACGCTCAAGTCGGTCACCGTCGGTGTCTGGGTCAACGCCGGGTCGCGGGACGAGCAGCCATCTCAGGCCGGCTTTTCCCACTTCATCGAGCACATGCTCTTCAAAGGGACGCGCAATCGTTCCTCCGCGGAAATTTCACGCGAAATCGACGCGCTCGGCGGAGAGATGAATGCCTTCACCTCTCGTGAGACGACGACCTATTACGTGAAGGTGCTGGATCAGCAGTTGGAGCGAGCGCTCGAACTCCTCTCGGACCTGTTCCATCATTCCCGTTTCGCACCCAAAGAAATTGAAAAAGAAAAACAGGTCGTCCTGGAAGAAATCCGCATGGTCCAGGACGATCCGGAAGATCTCGTGCAAGAGCTGCACATGGGTCAAGTGCTGGGACGTCATCCGCTCGGTCGTTCTATTCTAGGCCGAGAGAAGACGATCAGAGGGCTGCGACGCCGGGATCTGCTGAACTATATCGAGACTTACTACGATCCGGGGCAGACCGTGGTGTCGATTGCCGGGAATTTTGAGCAGGCCAAACTTGACCGGCTGGTTGTGCGGTATTTCGGCAAGGGCTGGGCTGCAACGACGGCCCCCATCAAGGGGCGCCGTCCTCCTGAGGTGCATGGCGGTGTCTTGCTGAAGAAAAAACGGCTGGAGCAGGTGCATCTCTGTCTCGGGCTCAAAGGCGTTGTTGCGGGACATCCAGATCGGTATGCGTTGTATGCGCTCAACAGCGTATTGGGCGGCAGTGTCAGTTCACGACTATTCCAGGAGGTTCGAGAGAAGCGGGGTCTCGCCTATTCGATTTACTCCTTCCTGTCCGGTTATTCGGATGGCGGCATGATCACGGTGTATGCGGCGACAAGGCCGAAAGAGGTGGATCGCGTCGTGGATCTTGTCTGCCGGGAGATTCGACAGATCGGGATCAAAGGTGTCGAACGCGCTGAGCTTGAACGGGCGAAAACTCAAATGAAGGGCAGCTTGATGCTGAGCCTGGAGAGTTCGCACAGCCGCATGAGCAAATTGGCGAAGGACGAACTCACCTATGGCAGGCATACGTCGTTGGACGACATGCTGGCTCATATCGATCGCGTGAATGTGGAGCAGGTCTTCAATGTGAGCCGTCAATTTTTCAAGCTGGATTCCCTTGCGATCACCGGGCTCGGGCCTCTCGCCCCGCGTAGCCTGCAGGCCTATAGATAAAAACTCTCTCATCGAATCTCGTCAGGCCCTCAAAGAGTGGTAAAAACACGTCCGGGAAGATTGATGTAAGATGTTGATTATTCATCGCCTATTGAATAACATTCTATGCAATCGATGGGGCAAACATTTTCTTGACAGCGTTTCATGATTTCAGTACCATGGCGAAAATTTCTGACAACGATTGTCAGACTATCAATGTGGGATGCAGCGCGAGGAAGAGCAAGGAAAATTCAGCGGAATGCCTGCATTCGTGGCTCATAACACTGACACAGTTTTGTAACGTTCTTCGTCATTAGAAATACGCATCTTTCGTTTATTGTGGCTGTTAATTTAATAAAGGAGGGACTAGGTATGCCAAAGGCCATACTTATCGCCGCCGTGGCAGTATTTTTCATGTTCGGCATGCTGACGACGGAGTTTGCCGTTGCAGCAGATGCCCCTGGAGCTGGTCCAACTGACAACATTGCCGGTGGAAAGCCGATGAAGGGTGAAGTCACCAAGACGCTCAAGGGCCGGGTATGGTCACAATGGGCCGACAATCCGGATGGAGAGTTGCTCTTCGGAATTCAATATTGGAACAGCGGCGAGCCGGCATCCGGAACCCCGAATGGCCGTTCATCTTCCGATCTCGATGTGAAGCCGCCGGATCCATTGCTGACTTGTTGTGGCTGGGGCTTCGTCGGTGGAACGGATAAGAATAGCCCCTATTCGGGATGGTACCATGCCGCGACAACCGTCCGGCTGGCGGTGAAGGACAAGGCTCTTATGGACCAGATCATCAAGGCTTCCCAGGAGCTCGTTGCCATGGAAGTGAATCTGGATGGTCGGACGATCACCGGATTTAAGGTTATTAAGGAGTAGGCCTTAACAAGCGATAATTCTTTCATGTTCTGTTAAGGGGGACACGATGATGAAGCTTCATACGAAAGGCTGGGCCGTGATGGCCGCTGTAGCGTTGGTCGCATCTGCAGCTTCCAGCGCACTGGCAATCGAATCATTCCAGGAGCGTTTTGAGTGGGGCGATATGAGCAAGCCGACCACCATACAGGGTCGGGTGATCGTGCTCGATCCGTACGATGAGGCGGTCTGGATCAATGTGGCCGTGTTCGGCGGCAACGCTGAAAGCGGTCTCTACTGGCAGAAGATTCATCCTGGCAAGACCCTAAAGTTTTATGCCGACAAGGGTGCTTGGGATGAACTCAAGAAGATGGGCCGTCCCCATGCGGGACCGGCTGCCGCAAAAGAAGTGCCGCCTTCCAGCACGACCGACTTGATCGAGTTTGTCGCGACAGAACCGGAGCAGAATCATCGTGTCATTTCCTCAGTCAAGAAACTTCAGGAAGTGGCAGGCTCTATGGGGAAGCCTCTGAGCATCTCCGGTCTGCGGTTGAAGGAGTGCGCGGGGAAGAGCGAAGTTGAGGCAGGTTGTGCAGCAGCGAAACAAGGCCTCAATACCTCACCGAAGTCTCCTGACGGGGCCGCTGTATCCATGCAATACGATGTGTTGCTTCCAGGTGGAGCGCCCATCGCCGGTTTGATTCCCTGGACCGCAAAGTACAACAAGGGCTCTGCTCATTGAGCTAAGATTCGGTACGCTAAGACTTCAAAAGGCGGCATCTCCGAAAGGGGATGCCGCCTTTTTTATTCTCCGCGATCGTCTTGAGCGGTTGGACCGATCCGGCGCTGGAGGTCGGCGAGGCGGTTGAGCGCATCGAGGGGCGTCATGGAGAAGAGGTCGATCTGTTTCATTTCCTCGATGATCGGATGGGGATGGGGAAGTGAAGTAGGAGGCGGCTCTTCTTTCGAAGACAGGGCTGCGTTTTCGATGGTGGTATCCGGCTGTTCCAACTGGGCCAGCACTTGTTGTGCCCGGGCGATGACCGTCGGAGGGAGCCCCGCCAGTTTGGCGACATGGATACCGTAACTCCGGTCGGCGCCGCCCGGTACAATTTTACGCAAGAAGACCACGTCTCCATCCCGTTCCTGGACCGCCACGCAATAGTTTCTGATTCCCTCGCGTAACCCTTCCAGTTGCGTCATCTCGTGATAGTGCGTGGCGAACAGTGTCCTGGCTCCCAAATATCGGCGGTCCTGGATATGTTCCGCAATCGCCCAGGCGATGCTCAGCCCATCGTAGGTGCTGGTTCCCCGGCCGATCTCATCCAGGAGAATCAGGCTGCGAACGGTGGCACTGTTCAGGATGTGAGCAGATTCGATCATCTCCACCATAAAGGTGCTCTGTCCGGCGGCCAGGTTGTCCGAAGCTCCTACGCGCGTGAAAATCCGATCTACTATTCCGATGCGAGCTTCGGCCGCAGGCACGAAACTTCCGATCTGTGCCAATAGGACGATCAGCGCGACCTGGCGGAGATAGGTGCTTTTACCCGCCATGTTAGGTCCGGTGAGGATCACCAGCCTGCTGTCTTCACAATCAAGGTTTGTGTCGTTGGGTACGAAGATCAGATCGCTGCTGAGCTGTTCCACGACAGGGTGGCGGCCTTCCCGAATGAGGATCGCGCTGCTCTCGTCGACAAGGGGTTTAACGTAGCGATGTAATGCGGCGGTCTCGGCCAGCCCGGCGAGGACGTCGAGCAACGCGACAGTCTGAGCCATGGCTTGAAGACGAGGCACTTCGTTCGCCAAGCGCCCACGCAGTTGTTCGAACAGTTCCTGCTCGAGCGCCAGCAGTTTCATCTCAGCGCCCGTGACGCGCTCTTCCAGATCCTTCAGCTCAGGCGTCATGAATCGTTCGGCGTTGACCAGTGTTTGCTTGCGGATGTAATCTGCAGGGACGCGGGCCAAGTGTGTCTTGGTGATTTCGATATAGTAGCCGAAGACCTGATTGTAGCGAACCTTCAACGAGTCGATCCCCGTCCGCTCCCGCTCTTTGGCTTCCAGCGACGCGATCCAGCCTTTACCTTCCGTGCTCGCCTTGCGCAGTTCATCGACCCCGGCATGGTAGCCCTCGCGAATCATGCCACCGTCGCGGAGCGCCATCGGCGCGTCCGGCTTGATGGCCTGCTCAATCGCGTCATGCACGTCGCGGCAATCGTCCCACGACTCGAGGGCGCCGACCAGCAAGGAGGCGCGGAAGGGCTGGAGGTGGGCTCGTAACTCCGGCAAGGCACTCATGGACTGCTTCAATGCAAGTAACTCGCGAGGCCCTGCGACGCCGAGTGTGACGCGGCTGCTCAAACGGGCGATATCTTGTACATCACGGAGCAGAGTCCTGAGCGACACACGTTGTTGAATCCGGTCTTTCAACTCCCCGACCGCATCGAGCCGGGCGTGAATGGCCTCGCGATTGAGGAGCGGTCTGACAAGCCAGTCGCGTAGCAAGCGGCTGCCCATGGCCGTTGCGGTGCGGTCCAACACCGACAAGACTGTCGGCTGTTCTTGACCCAATCGCTGCTCACCGGCTCCCGATGGCCGCACAAGCTCGAGATTGCGAATCGTGGCGCTATCCAGATGCATGGCGTCGCCGCTCCACCGGGTCTGTATGTGGCGAAGGTGTGCGAGGGAGGCGGTTGGCTGGGTCTCACGAACATATCGTAGGATCGCTCCGGCGGCTCCAATCCCGGCGCTCAGACCGCGACAGCCGAATCCGTCGAGCGAATGCACGGCGAATTGTGTCTGGAGTAATTGTGCTGCATCTTTGGGATTGAAGGAGGCCGAGAGTTGCGCACAGAGGCGTGGCCCATGCAGACGAGCCAAGCACGATCCGGCATTTGCAAGGGAGTCCGGGTGAAGTAACTCCCGTGGTTCCAGCCGAGCCAGTTCATCCATGAGTTGAACCTCTGCCCGTGTCCCCTGGAACTCTGTCATCCAAAATTCCCCGGTGGAGATATCCAGGCAGGCCAGACCAATGACGGATTGCCCCTTGGCAGAGGGGACTGTCGTGTCGGAGAAGGCGACAGCCGCAAGGAAATGCGATTCTCCCGGAGAGAGAAGTTCAGTATCGATCAGCGTGCCGGGCGTATATAAACGAACGACTTCTCGGCGCACGAGACCCTTTGCGAGTTTCGGGTCTTCCACCTGTTCGCAGAGGGCGACAGTCCTCCCGGCCTTGAGCAGCTTGGCGATATACGCTTGTGCCGCATGGTAGGGCACTCCGCAGAGTGGAACCGGGTTGGCGCTGGATTTGTCGCGAGAGGTGAGGGCAATGGAGAGCAGTTTGGAGGCGATCTGCGCATCTTCGTAAAACATTTCGTAGAAGTCGCCGACGCGGAACAACAGCACGGCGTCAGGATAGCCGCGTTTGATCTCGCGGTATTGCCGCATCAAGGGTGAGGCATCTGCATCATTCATCGCGTTGGTCTCGATGTGTTTCGCCGGTCTGGGCGGGGGATACTCGGCCGGACACTTTATCGAGCGAGAGGCGTAGTCGCTCTAAGTCCACTTCGGCCTCTTGCAATGCTTTTGTTTTTCGGCGGAGTTCGATACGGCTCCGCACCCAGGGTGGAAAGAGCAGAATGCCGGAGACCAGCAGTCCCACCGCAAACCCAGCCAAGATGGGTTTATAGATCGGCGTCGAGGCTTCAAAGAGTCCAAAGAAGTATCGGAGCGTGACTTCCTGCTCCTGGTTCTGAAGGAAAAAAGCCAGGGAGAGGAGCAGCAGCACTCCGACCAGAATCAGCCTAATCATGACCTCGTCGGCGCCTCTCTTTTTACATCTCGGCGTGGCGGCGTTCGATGCACCTTTTCGGTCTTGCCGTACTGTATGCGCGCAAGAGATATGACTTCGTCAGACTTCGGCCCCGTTGCGCGAAACTGAATTGTCCGGCTCCGCGCGGCGCGATGGTCCAGCGTAATGTCGATCCGGTCCTGCGGAAGCGCCGCCAGGCCCTTGTCGGCCCATTCTATTGCCGTCACGGTTTGGCCGGAGAAATATTCTGTCAGTCCTGTCGATTCAAGTTCGCGTGGCGAGCGAATACGGTACAGGTCTACATGGGCAAGCGGCAGGCGTCCTTGATCGTATTCGTGAATCACGACGAATGTCGGGCTGCTGATTGCCGACGGCGATGCGCCTAGCCCCTGTGCGATTCCGCGAACGAGCGCTGTCTTGCCGGCTCCGAGCGGCCCGTAGAGCGCAATCGTTTCCCCCCCGCGGAGCGCGCGGCCGATCGCTTGGCCTAGCCGATCGGTGTGCCGGTGCGATGTGGACAGCAGTTGCCAGGGCCGGTTCGACAAGGCCCTCCGGCGAGCGGCAGGCTGTTTCGTTTTGGCTGGCCGTGCCATGCTAAGCCGTTGTCGTTCGTTGGAGCGCATAAGGAATCTGAGCGATCAGGTCGCCGGCGAGCATCCCGGGCTGACCAAGATGCCGGGAGGCCAAGTCGCCGGCCAATCCATGGAAATAGGTTGCGGCACAGGCGGCTTCCCATGCGGGAATTCTTTGCGCCAGTAACCCGACGATCATGCCGGTCAAGACGTCGCCGGTTCCTGCCGTGGCCATGCCGGGATTGCCGGTCGGGCAAATGGCGACAAGCCCATCGGGGCGTGCGATGACGGTTCGTGCGCCTTTTAAGACGACGAACACGCCGCGTTCTCTGGCAAATCGTCTTGCTGTGCCGATGCGGTCTGCGTTGACGCTCTGCGTAGTGGCATCGACTTCGAGCCGGGCCATTTCACCTGGGTGCGGAGTGAGAATGGGGGGAGTTTTACATTCCGTCAGCAATGAGGCTCGTCCGGCCAAGGCATTCAGCGCATCGGCATCCAGAACCGAGGGGCGATCCAGATGTTTCATCATCGACTGAACGAGTTCAACGGTTTCAGGATGGGTCGAGAGCCCGGGGCCGATGGCGATCGCCGTGCGTGCCTGGATAAAGGCGACGACACGGTCGAGTCCTGAGCGGGCCAACGTCCGTGCCTTCGTTTCAGGCATGGACATCGTCATCGCTTCCAATAGCTTGGCTTCCAATACATCATTGACGCTGCTGGGGGTGGCTACGGTCACCAGGCCGGCTCCAACGCGGAGGGCTGCTCGGGCCGCCAATGCCGCCGCGCCTGTTTTCCCGACAGACCCCGCAATAATCCCCGCATGGCCAAACGTTCCCTTATGGGAGGAGGGTAGGCGTTCCGGTAGAGACTGAAACGCGCTGTCGCTTGTCAGCAACAGGGTCTGGCTCTCGATGGCATCCATATAGGCCGGTGGAATGCCGATATCGACGACACGGATCACGCCGGCCTGGTCGATCCCTGCACCGACATAGAGGCCGAGCTTCGGGAGGCCGCATGCGATCGTCAATGTGGCGTGGATCGCGCTCCCTAGGACGGCGCCGGTATCGGCATGGAGGCCGGATGGGATATCGACTGCGATGACTGGTTTGCCGGCATTGTTGATGAGTTCGATGGCCTCACGATAGGCTCCGGTCACTAGGGAGGATAATCCGGTGCCCAGGAGGGCATCGACGAGGATGTCGCTGGAGGCAAGAAGGGCCTGCGCTTGGGCGGCAGACCGGAATCGAACGATTGCCGTTTTCCCGGCTACTCGAACGAGCCGGCGATACATCGTCGCGGCATCGCGACTCAGGTCGGTGATCGGGGTGAGGAGGACCACGTGAATCCTCGCGTGTCGGCGGTGAAGCAGTCGGGCCACAACCAATCCGTCTCCTCCGTTGTTCCCTTTTCCACAGAGGATAGTAATGGTCTTGCCTCGCACTGGTCCACAGTGTTCCTCCAGATACCTGACAATTCCTTCACCGGCCCGCTCCATCAAGACGGTACCGGGGACATGCGCTTCGGTGATCGTGCGGCGATCGAGCGTCTGCATCTCGGTTCCAGTCACGATCTTCATCGGTGGCCTTGGGTGCGGGATCGATCCCGCAAGAGGAATCGGGTGAGCGAAGGGAGAACAGAGGTCTGTTGCTTACGTTGCAATGTCATGACAAGGGCGAATCGCGTTACCCATGGAAGGACATAGGGCGCCCGCACTGGGGTGATGGTTCAACTTAGCAACGCTTTCATCTCCCTCACGGCCTGGTCGAGGCCCACCAGAACCGCCCGGGCAATGATGCTGTGACCGATGTTGTATTCGACGATTTCCGGAATATGGGTCAGTCGCGTCAGATTGCGATAGTCCAAGCCGTGTCCGGCATTGACGCCCATGCCGAGTTTGGAGGAGAGTTTCGCGGCCTGTGTAATCGCTTCGACTTCGTCGTCGGCATCTTTCGAACGTTTGGCATTCGCATACCGGCCCGTATGGAGTTCGATGAAATCGGCTGAGACTCTGTGCGCAGCTTTGACTTGGGCCAAATCCGGCTCGATGAAGAGGCTGACGGGAATGCTTGCCTCGTGGAGCATGCTCACGATCTGCTGGATACGATCTTTATGGCCGGCTACGTCCAGGCCCCCTTCAGTCGTGAGTTCCTGACGCTGTTCCGGGACGAGTGTGACGAGGTCCGGCTTGATCGCTATGGCAATTTTGGCCATCGTTTCGTCGGCGGCCATCTCCAGATCGAGCTTGGTGTGGATCAGTTCCCGCAAGAGGCGAAGATCGCGGTCTTGAATATGACGCCGATCTTCTCTGAGGTGGACGACGATACCATCGGCGCCTGCTAGCTCCACTAATACGGCGGCGGCAAGGGGGTCCGGGTCTGTTCCACCACGGGCCTGCCGTAACGTGGCCACATGGTCGATGTTCACCCCAAGTCGTGGCACGGACCCTCCATTCTGTCATGTGGAGCAAGGAGAAACTGAGCGGCGCGATGAGTGCGAAAGGCGTTGCAGTTGTAACAGAAATTGACTGGGAGGGGCAAGGACTGGGCGGGGGAGTGGTGACCGGTTGTTCTGGTCCTTCCAAAGGGTCGAGATACCGAACCCCACAGAATCACGACATAATTTGACTAGATATGCTCTGCGCCATTAGAATAGGCCCCCTATACGGTGGAGGGCAATCACTCGATTGCTTCTGCTCGCGTGAGGATGACTGACAGGGGATCTCGTGGGATTTGGCGACGGATTTTATCGCATCAAACGGCTGCCGCCTTATGTGTTTGCCCAGGTGCAGAGCCTCAAGCTTGAGGCTCGTCAGAAGGGCGAAGACATTATCGATTTCGGAATGGGAAACCCTGACCAACCGACGCCGAGCCATATCGTCGAGAAGATGATCGAGGCAGCGAGGAAGGGGAAAAATCATCGCTATTCGGCCTCGCGCGGGATTACGAAACTGCGGCATGCGATCACGGGATGGTACAAGCGGAATTACGATGTCGATCTGGACCCTGAGACCGAGACCATTGTTACGATCGGCTCCAAAGAAGGATTGGCGCATCTGGCTCTGGCCTTGATCGGCCCCGGCGACGTCGTTCTGACACCGACGCCGACCTATCCCATTCATATGTATAGCTTCATCATTGCGGGCGGAGAAGTCCGCGGGGTCGAGTTACGCCAGGACAGTGACTTCTTCGACGATCTACAGAGGGTCTATCGCCAGACGTTCCCAAGGCCGAAGATCTTGGTCATCAATTTTCCGCATAATCCTACCACCGCCGTGGTGGATCTCGGATTTTTTAAGAAGATCGTCGCCTTCGCCAAAGAGCATAACGTAATCGTCATTCATGACCTGGCCTACGCCGACTTGGTGTTCGATGGGTATAAGGCGCCGAGCTTCCTGCAGGTTCCCGGGGCGAAGGATGTCGGCGTCGAATTCTATACTCTTTCCAAGGCCTACAACATGCCCGGTTGGCGTGTGGGATTTTGTTGCGGCAATCGCGAGGTTGTTGGAGCTCTGGCGAAGATCAAGAGTTACCTCGACTACGGTATTTTTCAGCCTCTTCAGATTGCCAGCGTCATTGCCCTCAATGGACCGCAAGATTGTGTGAAGGAGACGGTGTTGCGCTACCAGAAGCGTCGCGATGTGTTGGTGAGCGGGCTGAATCGAATTGGATGGCAGGTGGACAAGCCTGTGGCGACCATGTTTGTCTGGGCCAGAATTCCGTTGCCCTATCGGTCTTCGGGGTCGTTGGAGTTTTCGAAGCTCCTGCTCCGCGAGGCGAAAGTGGCCGTGTCTCCCGGGATCGGATTCGGTGAAGGCGGAGATGAATATGTGCGGTTCGGCCTCGTCGAAAATGAACATCGTACAAGACAAGCCGTGCGAGGCATTCGCAAGGCGCTGAAGCTTGAGGGGGCGGAAGAGTGATTTCGCGCGTGGGCGTCGGCATTATTGGATTCGGAACGGTCGGAACGGGCGTCGCGAAGATTCTCTTGGAGAATGCCGCGTTAATCAGCCGCCGGGTCGGTGTGCCGATCGAACTTGTCCGGATTGCAGATCTCGATGTGACACGGGACCGAGGTCTTACCCTGCCGCCAGGACTCCTCACGACCGATGCGAAACAGATTCTCACCGATCCGTCGATCGACATCGTCGTGGAGTTGATCGGGGGCTGCGATATTGCCAAACGCATCATTCTGGAATCCATTGCAGCAGGCAAACATGTCGTGACTGCCAATAAGGCCTTGCTTGCGTTACACGGAGAAGAAATATTTACCGCGGCTTCCAGCAAGGGCGTCGACCTCGGCTTCGAAGCGAGCGTGGGCGGAGGGATTCCCGTCATCCAGGCCTTGCGGGAAGGGTTGGCGGCCAACACCATCCAATCCATTTATGGGATCATCAACGGGACGGCCAATTACATTCTCTCGCGCATGACCCATGAAGGCCAGAGTTTTGAGGCGGTACTCGACGCAGCGAAGCAGGCTGGGTATGCCGAAGCGGATCCGACATTCGATGTAGCCGGTATCGATTCGGCGCACAAGCTGGCGATTCTTGCGGCATTGGCCTATGGAACGCCGGTCAATGTGAAAGAGGTATACACCGAGGGGATCACCCACATCACGCCGCTCGACATCGCCTACGCCAAAGAGTTCGGTTGTACGATCAAGCTGCTGGGCATTGCCAAGCTGGTTGGCAACGAAGTCGAAGCCCGAGTGCATCCCACGATGTTGCCGTCCTCGTCTCCAATCGCCCAGGTCGAAGGAGTCTACAACGCGATTCAACTGGTCGGCGATGCCGTGGGCGACGTGGTGCTGTATGGCCGGGGCGCCGGCTCTATGCCGACTGGCAGTGCGGTGGTCGGCGATCTTGTTGCCATTGCGCGTAATCTGTTGAAAGGCGCGGTTGGGCGAGTGCCACCTGCTTCGTTCCGGCAGGACCAGCGTCGGCCGCTTCGGATGCGGACGATGGAAGAAATCAGCTCGCTCTACTACCTCCGGTTTATGGTATTGGACCGCCCCGGCGTCTTGTCACAAATTGCAGGGGAGTTGGGCCGGTGTGGCATCAGTATCTCGTCCGTCCTCCAACAGGGGCGTCGCGAAGGGCAGACGGTTCCGGTTGTGATCAAGACCCATACCGCCATGGAGCGTGATGTCCAAACGGCATTGCGCGCCATCAATCGCATGGCCTTCATTTCCGAGCCCACCACCTTGATCCGGGTCGAGGGTAAGGACGAGTAATGCGATGAAGCGCTGGCATGGTGTGATCGAAGAATATCGGAAGTTTCTGCCGGTGACTGACCAAACCCCCGTGGTGACGCTCGGAGAAGGCAACACGCCGCTCATCAAAGCGACAAGGTTGGCTCAGCAGATCGCCCCGGGCATCGATCTCTATCTCAAATTCGAAGGCATGAATCCGACGGGATCCTTCAAGGATCGTGGCATGACGATGGCCATCTCAAAGGCTGTTGAGTCCGACGCCAAGGCGGTGATTTGCGCTTCGACCGGGAATACCTCCGCCTCTGCAGCAGCCTATGGCGCGCGGGCGGGATTGGCGGTCTATGTATTGATTCCTGCCGGGAAGATTGCAATGGGGAAACTGTCACAGGCCATGATGCATCAAGCCACAGTGATCCAGATTGAAGGAAACTTCGACCAGGCCTTGACCATCGTCAAAGAATTGTCTGCGTCCTACCACATCGAGCTGGTCAACTCGATCAATCCCTATCGGATCGAGGGGCAGAAAACCGCCGCGATGGAAGTCTGCGATCAGCTCGGCGATGCCCCGACGGTTCATGTGTTGCCGGTGGGGAATGCCGGCAACATTACCGCCTATTGGAAGGGGTACCGGGAGTATCGTGCGGCCAATCAATCCACGCGGCTGCCTCGCATGGTTGGATTTCAAGCGGCTGGCGCCGCGCCCATCGTGCTTGGCCGCATTGTGGAGAATCCGCAGACTGTGGCCACGGCGATTCGGATCGGCAATCCTGCCAGCTGGGAAACAGCCTTGAGTGCCGTGAAGGAATCCGCGGGCGCGATCGATTCGGTGACCGACGAAGAGATTCTCCAGGCCTATAGGGCGGTGGCGGCGACGGAGGGGGTTTTCTGCGAGCCGGCGTCGGCCGCTTCGGTTGCCGGCGTGATGAAGTTGAGCAAGCAGGGTGGGTTGCGTGAAGGCGAGGTAGTGGTCTGCACCTTGACCGGCCATGGATTGAAAGATGCCGACACAGCCATCAGCGTATCGACCCAACCGAAAACCGTTAGAGCGACGCGGGAGGATGTCGCTCGTCTTTTAAGGGTGTAGACACAATGAGCGCAGGGCCTTTATGAAACATGTGATTCTCCATGCCGACGGGATGGCAGACCATCCTCGGAAGGAATTGGGCGGACGGACTCCTCTAGAGGCGGCTTCGACCCCGCACCTGGATCGCCTTGCGCAAGGAGGGGAGTTTGGGCTCTTGGCCGCGGCGCCTGAGAATGTGCGGCAAGGGAACGGTCTGCTGGGGACTGCCATACTCGGGTACGATCCCAAGAAATACTACCAGGGGCCCGGTCCGCTCGAAGCCGCCAGTTTGGGGGTGGCCATCGGCGAGCATGATGTGGTCTATCGCTGTACGATGGTCACGCTGCGGGCGGATGCCCACTCTATGAGTAAAGGCGGATTGAACGAGATCAAGAAGCTCGGACCGCACATGGTCATGGATGATGCGACCGCGGGCCTGATCTCGACAGAAGAGGCCCGCGAGGTGATTGAGGTGATCAATGAGCAGCTCGGGTCTGAGATGATTCAGTTCTACCAAGGCTTGGGCCACCGACATCTCATGGTATGGGTCGGCGGGAAGTCGCGAGCGGTTTGTACAGATCCACAGTTATTGGTTGGTCGACCGATCGCCGATGTATTGCCGGCGGGGGATGGGGCCGACTTTCTCTGGAAACTCATGGACGCTTCGTTTCAGATTTTGCGCGACCATCCCCTCAATGAGGAACGGTCTGGAGCTGGGAAGAAGCCGGCCAATTGTCTCTGGCTCTGGGGCCAAGGCAAGGCCCTTCTTTGGCCAAGCCTCTCTGAGCGATTGAAAATGTCCGGTGTGGTGGTTTCACCGAACGATGTCCATCGCGGACTCGGCATCATGGCCGGGCTCGAAGCCGTGGACGGCGCGAGATTGGCCGGTGCGGATCTTCGCACGCAAGCGGCGGTCGCTCTGGAAGAGTTGAAGAAAAAGGATTTTGCCTACATCCATGTGAAGTTACCGGACGAGGTGGTCTACGGGGAGGATGTCGCGGCCAAGGTGAAGGGGATCGAAGCGGTCGATCGCGAGCTGGTGGGGCCGCTATTCGAAGGACTGGCCAAATTAGGAACTTATCGCATCGTGGCCGTCTGCGACTCGGGTAACGTGCATCATGGTCAGGCGGCAGAAGGTCCTGGGTTCTTTGCCTATCGTGATAGTGCGGCGGCCCCCTCTGTCGAGGCCGCACGGAGATTTATCGAAGCCGATGCTAGAGCCTCGGTCGTGCCTCCTCGTGATGCGACGAAGTTCGTCGTGCGACTGTTCGCAAAAGGAACCTGACGGTCGTGGCGCTGATTGTCCAGAAATATGGTGGGACATCGGTGGGTACGGTCGAACGGATTCACCGTGTAGCGGACCGCGTCGAGAAGGCTCATCAAGATGGCCATCGCATTGTGGTAGTCCTCTCAGCAATGAGCGGAGAAACGGATCGATTGATTCGGCTGGCGAACGAAGTCGCGCCGCTGCCGGACGATCGCGAACTCGACATGTTGTTGTCGACCGGAGAGCGGGTGACCATCGCCTTGCTGGCGATGGCCCTGCGGGCGCGGGGACTCGATGCCCAATCCTTTACGGGACGCCAAGTCGGGATCATGACCGACAGCGCCCATACGAAAGCGCGTATCACCCGTGTGAGCGCCGATCGAATCCGCGAGGCTCTGCTCAACGGGGTCATTCCAGTGGTTGCCGGGTTTCAAGGGATCAACGAGCAATCGGATGTCACGACGTTGGGGCGCGGAGGCTCCGATCTCACAGCCGTCGCATTGGCGGCGGCGCTGAAGGCTGATCGGTGCATCATCTTTACCGACGTCGACGGTGTCTACACGTCGGACCCCAACATTGTGCCGGCGGCTCGGCGAATCGAAAAAATTTCCTATGAGGAAATGCTGGAAATGGCCAGTTTGGGCGCCAAAGTTCTGCAGAGCCGCTCCGTCGAATTTGCCGCAAAGTTCAACGTGCCGGTGGAGGTGAACTCCAGCTTCAAAGAAGGAAAGGGGACGCTCGTGACACGTGAAGATGAGGATATGGAAGCGGTTGCGGTATCGGGAGTCACCGGCGATCGAAACCAAGCCAAGATTACGATTGTGGGTGTGCCGGACAAACCGGGCATTGCATCCAAACTCTTTGGGCCGGTGGCCAAGGCCAACATCAATGTCGACATGATTATCCAGAACATGAGTCAGTCGGGCCTGACGGACATTTCCTTCACGATTCCACGGGCGGACATCAAGAAAGCTCTGCCGCTGATCCAGGATGTGGCGAAAGGTGTCGAGGCCAAATCGGTTGCCGTCACTGAGGCGATTGCGAAGGTCTCGCTGGTCGGCGTCGGGATGCGTTCCCATTCAGGAGTCGCCGCCAAGATGTTCGAGGTCTTATCGCAGGAAGGCGTGAATATTCTCATGATCAGCACGTCGGAGATCAAGATCTCCTGTGTCATCGATGAAAAGTATGTTGAACTCGCGATGCGCTCGCTCCATAACGCATTTGGATTGGATCAGTCGCCGGCAGGGGACCGGAGTGTGAAATAGCGGATTTCGGCGAGGTGAGTCTCGACAGGGTTGTCCCGCTCCTGGTATCGTTTCCTCTATGGCTCGAAAATCTACACCACCACGATCTTCTCAGGGCAAGCCGGCTCATGCTGCGTCGTCCGGCGCGTCCTCGTCAGCTGCCCTCCAGGCAACGCTGGAGATTTATGACACGACCTTACGGGATGGAGCCCAGGCCGAAGATGTCAGTTTCTCGGCTGAAGACAAGGTTCGGGTCGCCCAACAGTTGGATGGGCTGGGTGTGCAGTTCATTGAAGGCGGATGGCCCGGGGCGAACCCGAAAGACATCGAGTTCTTTCGGATGATCAAAACCGTCCCGTTGCAGACGGCGACGGTGGTGGCATTCGGGGCGACGAGAAAATCCAGCAACGCGGTGCAGAAGGATCCGAATATCCGGGCATTGCTTGAGGCGGAGACCACGATCATCACGCTTTTCGGAAAAACCTGGTCGTTGCACGTCACCGATGCGCTCGGCATTTCCCTGGTAAAGAATCTCGAACTCATCAGCGATTCCGTGGCCCATCTTCGTTCGAAAGGCCGGAGGGTGTTCTACGATGCGGAGCATTTCTTCGACGGATACAAGACCAATCCTGACTACGCGCTGGAGACCATTCGTCACGCCGTTGCGGCTGGAGCTGAACGGGTGATTCTCTGCGACACCAACGGCGGATCGATGCCCTGGGAAATCAAAGATATCTGCCGGATCGTTCGGCGGGAATGTGCGGTGCCCTTGGGGATTCATGCTCACAACGATTGCGAAATGGCCGTCGCAAATTCGCTGGTGGCGATCGAAACCGGGGTCGTGCAAGTGCAGGGGACGATTAACGGGATCGGCGAACGATGCGGCAATGCCAATCTCTGTTCGATTATTCCCAATCTTGAACTGAAGATGAAACGTCCGGCGTTGAAAGACCGTTTGAGCCACCTCAAACGGGTTTCGGGATTCGTGACCGAGATCGCGAACCTCATGCCCAATAAGCACCAGCCCTATGTGGGGGATTCGGCATTTGCCCACAAGGGTGGGGTTCATATCCATGCGGTGCTCAAGAATCCCGCAACCTATGAACATGTGACCCCGGAGTTGGTCGGCAACCGCCAGCGTGTGTTGGTGTCGGATGCGGCGGGCCGGAGCGGGTTGCGGGAGAAGATCGAGGCTTATGGAATTAAATTGGACAAGGGGCACGCCAAGTTGCAAGAACTGATCGATACCTTGAAGGAGCGTGAAAGCGAGGGCTACCAGTTTGAGGCGGCGGAAGGCTCCTTTGAGTTGCTCATGCGGAAAGCGATGGGAACACACAGGCCATCGTTCCAACTCTTGGGCTTTCGGGTCATTGTCGAAAAAAAACAAGATCATGGAACCTCCTCCTCGGAGGCCACAGTGATGGTCAAGGTCGGCGCAGTAGTGGAACATGCGGCAGCAGTCGGAGACGGTCCGGTCAATGCGCTCGATCATGCGCTACGGAAAGCGTTGGAAAAGTTCTACCCTCAACTCCAAGAAGTCAAACTGCTCGACTACAAGGTGCGAGTACTGTCGGCCAATCGCGGGACGGAGTCCAAGGTCCGGGTGTTGATCGAATCAGGCGATCATAAGGATAAATGGGGCACGGTTGGCGTGTCCGAGAACATCATGGAAGCGAGCTGGCAGGCGCTGGCGGACAGCATTGAGTACAAGTTGCTTGTCAAAGACGAATGAGCGGGACATCCGATCCGACATCTTTCTTCTTGACAGGTCGTATAACCTCACGTAACTTATAGCAAAACTGCTAATCGTTCGTAATCGGTACAGAGACGGTCATTCAAGAAGTTTGTGCGGTTGTCGGAGGGGAACGCATGCGAAAGGCAGATATCGCGAACGAAATCTACAAGCAGGTCGGTATTTCAAAAAACGAAGCGGCGGATATTGTCGAACTTGTGCTGAATATGTTGAAAGAAGTGTTGCATAAGGGAGAGTCGGTCAAGATTGCCGGGTTCGGAAACTTTGTGGTGCGCAGCAAAGGGGCGCGGAAGGGCCGGAACCCTCGTACCGGAGAAGAAATAGGAATCACGCCTCGCCGTGTGGTGACCTTTCGTCCCAGTCAAGTGTTTAAGAAGTACGTCAATTCATAGTTCGTTCAACCACCTTAACTCATCCCACCACGAGGACCGGTCATGGGGAACGAGCCCAGGCTGGGCAGCAAGGTTTTTTATAAAATCGGCGAAGTCAGCCAAATTACCAAGCTACCGGCTTACGTGTTGCGGTTCTGGGAGTCGGAATTTCCGTTTCTCAAGCCGAAGAAAAGTCGTGGGAATCAGCGGCTCTATGTCAGGCGCGAAGTCGAAACGGTATTGGAGATCAAGCGGATGCTCTATGAAGAAGGGCATACGCTTGCAGGCGTCAAACGGTATTGGGCCAGGCGCGGCCGGGTCGCACACCAACGGGTGGGCCCCAAAGAACTCGCGCAGAAACTGCGGGGGAATCTCCAGGCGATTCTCAAAGTGTTGGAGTCACATTCCGACTGACAACGGTCCCGCGCATCTGTTGCAAACCGGTTGCATTCCAGCCGCTTCCAAGGAGACAATGCGGTAGCCGGTGAAATTGAATAGAGCCCGTCGGGGCGTGGCGCAGCCCGGTAGCGTACTCGCTTGGGGTGCGAGTGGTCGGCCGTTCAAATCGGCTCGCCCCGACCAAAATATAGAGTGCTGAGCGATGAGTGCTGAGACGAAGAGGATATCAAGCACTCAGCACGTGACCAGAGAGCTGCCCTGAGCAGCTC
>NEWR02000017.1:0-54496 GCA_002869885.2 Nitrospira sp. CG24C | reverse complement strand
GGGGCGTGGCGCAGCCCGGTAGCGTACTCGCTTGGGGTGCGAGTGGTCGGCCGTTCAAATCGGCTCGCCCCGACCAAAACATAGAGTGCTGAGCGATGAGTGCTGAGACGAAGAGGATATCAAGCACTCAGCACGTGACCAGAGAGCTGCCCTGAGCAGCTCTTTTTGTTCCTGACGAACCCATGCGCATATTGGTTACGAACGATGATGGGATTCATTCGCCTGGTTTGACGGCGCTCGCCAAAGCTCTGTCGAAAGTGGGAGAGGTATGGGTGGTCGCGCCGGATCGTGAGCGGACTGCGGCGGCGCATGCGGTGACGCTCCATAAACCGCTGCGAGTGCAGCAGTGCGGGACAAGGGTCTACGCTGTCAGCGGCACGCCGGTCGATTGTGTGAACCTGGCAGTATTGAAACTTCTGCCGGCGCCACCCGATCTCCTCGTGTCGGGAATCAATAAAGGCGTAAATCTTGGCGACGACGTGTTGTATTCCGGGACTGTCTCTGCAGCGATGGAAGGAACGATTCTCGGTGTTCCGTCGATGGCCGTGTCGCAGGAGGGGCAGGAACATTTTCATTTTGACGCCGGCGCTCGGTATGCCGTTCGTATCGCGCGCTTGATTTTGAAAGAAGGTTTGCCGGACGAAACACTGGTGAATCTGAATATCCCAAATCGGCCATTCAAGTCGATCACCGGGGTTCGAATCACCTGTCTCAGCCGCAGGCGCTTCGACAATCCGATCATTGAAAAGATCGACCCGCATGGCCGGACCTACTACTGGATTGCCGGAACCCGTGTGTCGTGGAGCCGCAGCAAGGATGCCGATCATGAGGCACTTGAGCAAGGGGCGGTTTCGCTCACCCCCATTCACCTCGATACGACGAACCATGGGGTGTTGGATCGATTCAGGAAGTGGGAAACGGGGCGACGACAAGGTATGGGCCGGATGGCTGTATTACCGAAGTCGAAGGGCAAACAGAGGAGCTAGGGCCGTGGGGAGTCTGATAGAAGCGATCATTACAGAGTTGAGCCGGTTTATCGTGTCGATGATCTCAACATTCGGCTACACCGGCATTTTCATCACCATGGCCATTGAGAGTGCCTGCATTCCATTGCCCAGCGAAATCATCATGCCCTTTGCCGGGTATCTCGTGGCGACGGGACAGTTCACGATGCTGGGCGTGACTTTGGCCGGCGCCATCGGGAACGTTGCCGGGTCGGTTGTCGCCTACTACGCCGGTGTGTGGGGCGGTCGTCCCTTTGTCGAGCGCTATGGTCCCTATGTGTTGGTGTCGAAAAAAGACATCGAGATGGCGGATCGATGGTTCGCAAAATATGGCGATGCCGCCGTATTTTTTAGCCGGATGCTCCCGGTCGTCCGGACCTTCATCTCGTTGCCGGCCGGTATCGCCAGAGTGAATATTTATCGGTTCATGCTCTACACGTTTTTAGGCGCATTGCCCTGGTGCTATCTACTGGCCTATATCGGCGTGAAAATGGGAGAGCAGTGGGAGCACCTGAGAGACTATTTCCATCAGTTCGATATCGTGATCGGCCTCTGCCTGGCGCTTGCCGTGGGTTATTTCCTCTGGTCCCATTGGCCGAGGCGCCGCATCACTCCGGAGTTGTAACCCACCATGCTCTCGATCTACAACAGCCTCACAGGGAAAAAAGAGCCGTTCCAGTCGCTCCAGCCGAAGACCGTTCGTATGTATGTCTGCGGCGTGACCGTCTACGACTACTGCCATATAGGCCATGCGCGTAGCGCGCTCGTGTTCGATGTGATCCGGCGCTATCTAGAATTCAGCGACTACCAGGTTGCATTCGTCAAGAACTTTACCGATGTCGATGACAAGATCATCAAGCGGGCAAATGAACGAGGCGTATCATGCGACGCAATCACCGCCGAGTTCATTGAGGCCTATTATCAGGACATGGGGAAGCTCGGAATCAGACGGGCGACGAATGAACCGAAAGCGACCGAGCATATGGCCGAGATCATTGAGCTGGTCGGGACGCTGATTCAAAAAGGCCTCGCCTATCAAGTAGCCGGCGATGTCTATTTCCAGGTCGAGAAATACCAGGACTATGGCCGTCTCTCGAAACGCAAGCTCGAAGATCTGCAAGCCGGCGCACGGGTTGAGGTGGATGCACGAAAGCGCCATCCGATGGATTTTGCGCTTTGGAAGAGCAGCAAGCCTGGCGAGCCCTCATGGGACAGCCCTTGGGGCCCAGGCCGTCCTGGCTGGCACATCGAATGCTCGGCTATGTCCATGAAGCACCTCGGTGAAACGTTCGACATTCATGGCGGGGGGATGGACCTGATTTTCCCGCACCACGAAAATGAAATCGCGCAGTCATGTGGGGCGACGGGAAAAGAATTTGCGCGATACTGGGCGCACAATGGTTTCGTGCAGATCAACCGGGAGAAGATGTCCAAGTCCCTGGGGAACTTCTTCACGATCAGGGAAATTTTTGAGAAATCTCGGTGGCCTGAGGCAGAAACCGGAGAGATGCTGCGATATTTTCTACTAGGAACCCACTATCGCAGCCCATTAGATTTTTCCGATCAAAGCTTGTTGGAGGCCAAGAATGCGGCGGATGGGTTCTATGGTCTATTCGCACGACTGGAAGAGGCTGGAGATAAATCCACGGCTGACAAGGGGCTGATGGAAGCGATCGAGCGATGTAGGGTCGCATTCCGTGAGGCGATGGACGATGACTTCAATACGTCAGTGGCCCTTGCGGCACTGCAGCGGTTGAAAAGCGACGTCAATAAATTGCTGAGCCAAGGTCTCTCGACTGAGGCGCGAAAGATTGCTAGAGAAGAATTCCGATCGCTTGGTATTAATCTGGGATTGTTTCAGTTGGGAAAGTGGCAGTTTAGCCAGATGCCGATTGGTCAGGCTATGGAGTTAAGCCAAGTTTCAGCTATCACGAGGGGAAGGGTTGTGCGGATTGATCAAGCCGCAGAGGCAGACCCCCCCAAGCCCATAGTGAGTGCAGCCAAGCCAAAATCTGATTTTTCGGATACCCAGGTTCAATTGAAGGTAGATGAACGCAATGAAGCCAGAAAACAGAAGAACTTCAAGAAAGCTGACGAGATTCGTCAGTCCCTCGCGTCCAACGGCATCGTCATCGAGGACAAGCCAGACGGCACCAGCCGGTGGAAGCGATAGTCAGCCGGAACTGATTTACGGGTTGCATGCAGTGCGCGAGGCCTTGAGGGCTGGCACGCGGCCCTTGCAGCGGCTTCTTGTCCTCCGCACCGATCGGCAATTCCACGACCTTGTCCAACTTGCGAAGGCGCAAGGAGTTCCTGTCCACATCGAACCTCCGACGGCATTCGATCGCTTGGCGCCTGGCGGAACCCACCAGGGTGTGATTGCACTTATCGCCGCGAAATCTTACGACACGACGGAGCAGATCCTCGATCGGGCCAAGGCCCGAGGTGAGAAACCATTTCTCGTGCTCCTTGACGGGGTCGAAGATCCGCACAACTTAGGAGCAGTCTTGCGGACGGCCGAAGCGGCAGGTGTCCACGGGGTCTTCATCCCGGAGCGCCGCGCAGTCGGCCTGACATCGGTTGTGGCAAAAGTATCGGCTGGAGCGCTCGATCATATCGCTGTCGGGCGCGTGGGCAATTTGATTCGTCTGATTCAGGATCTCAAAGAGGCCGGTCTATGGGTCTACGGCGTGGACCCACAGGCGCCGAAGCTCCATACCGACATCGATATGACCGGGCCGATTGCGCTGGTATTAGGAGGGGAGGGAGAAGGTCTTCGCCCTGGTGTGTTGGGGGAATGCGATGACCGCATCAGGATTCCGATGCTAGGGCACATACAGTCGCTGAATGTCTCAGCCGCAGCAGCCGTCACGTTGTTCGAAGCGGTTCGCCAGCGCCGCAAAAGCGTCGTACCTCAAGCGAAGCCTAGCGAATCTTGATCGTCCCATCTTGGATCGCTGTTTTGAGCAACTGAGCCGTGTTCGACACACGCATCTTTTTCATCATGTTGGCCCGATGCGCCTCGACGGTCTTGACGCTGATCTTGAGCCGTTGACCGATCTCCTTGTTTTTGAATCCGGACCAAATCAGTTCGAGAATCTCTTTTTCCCGGCTGGTGAGCGATTCCGGACGCTTCTTGCGTGGTGGCGGGGTCAGATTGGACAGGGAAGGTTTGGTTTTCGTCTTCGTAGTCCGTGCCATTATCATGTTCTCCTTTAACCAATAGAATAGTACGGTATAATTCACCTTCACGGAGTAAGGGCAAGAACAAGCCCTTACTCAGCGGGCAACAATTATAAGAACTCTCTCGCCATAAGTAAACTATCGGAGATCAGTTTCAGTGAAGCTACCTAATTTATTTCATGTTGTCTGCGAAACGATTCGAGTGGACCGAGCCGGAATCTTCTCCCGAGCCGATTATGCATGAATGGTCACTTTATCTTGTAGTCGGGATCCTCGGCGCGCTGATCGGCAGTTTTCTCAATGTCTGCATCTTCAGACTGCCCCGAGGTGAATCGATCGCCTGGCCCGGCTCCCATTGCCCTTCGTGTTCTCACCCTATTGGGTTCTACGACAACATTCCTCTGCTGAGCTACCTATGGCTTGGCGGGCGCTGCCGTGCCTGCCGCGTGCCGATTTCAATAAGATACCCCCTCGTCGAAGCCACTAACGCCCTCGGTTTTCTCACGATCTTATGGTACTTCGGTCCAACCTGGACGGCGGCCCTCTATGCCCTGTTGTTTTCGGCGTTGGTCGTGGTGACAGGAACGGATCTCAGCCATAAGATGATTCCCAATGTCATTACCCTGCCGGGAATGGTGGTCGGACTTCTGGGCGCAGTGACTGTGTTGCCGGTGGGTGTGATCAATTCTGTGATCGGTCTCACCCTGGGGGGCGGTCTCCTCTGGCTCCTGGCTTGGCTGAGTCCCTATCTCTTCGGTAAGGAAGGTATGGGAGGTGGCGACATCAAGCTGCTGGCGATGATCGGTGCATTTCTTGGCTGGAAGCCGGCGCTCCTCACTATCATGATCGGCTCGCTCACCGGTTCGATTATCGGCATCAGTTTGATCTCTCTGCGCATCATCAAGCGTGATGACTATATCCCCTTTGGCCCCTTCCTTGTGCTGGGGGCCCTCCTTTCCCTGTTTTTTGCCCAGCCGCTCCTCGACTGGTATCAAGGTCTGCTTGACCCAGGCTACTGAGATTCTCTCTGTATCTCTTCGGGCTGATCTCTGTATCTAATAGTGTGACGCTTTTCCGGTTTTCTTCCTCTCTTTGGCCAAGTACAGCGCCTTCTCTACCTCCATATTTCCTTGCGGCAAAACGAAACCGCGTGAACCTGCTAGGTATTTCTCTCTCGCTCCTCACGAAGCATTGAGCCATCCGGTGCGGCAGAACGTGGGCACGGGTCTTGGAGACTTTGTTTATCCTTGTAAGGGGAACTCCTCCGTTAGCAGGCAGCGGAAAACTTTTGTGGCACGGTGGAATTTCAATGATCCGCACATCTAGGACAACAGGAGAACCACGCACAGGATGCTCAAAAAGTCCGTCCAGCAAGGCCGCAGCGAGTGAAGACCGGAGGCGTACCCTCTGGGGTACGTTAAGGACCTGAACGATGCGAGAACGATGCTGGCGGACTTTTTCAGCGTCCTGCTAGAGAGTAGGCATGCCAAAAGAATCACTGAAATGGGAACAAGGCTGGAGTCTGACAGAGCTCCTCATCGTACTGGCGATCATGAGTATTATGGCTATGTTGGCTGTGCCGAGTTATCAGTCAGTAATCGCTAGAGGCCAGGCTCGTAGCGCCACCATAGAGATTGCTTCGGAGCTTCGGCTCGCTAGACAGCTGGCGATGGCCAGGCGCGAGCGCCTTCGCGTCATATTTGATCGAGAGGGCCGTACGATCACGCTTCGACGCGCGGATGCCGAAGGCATCCTGCACGTCTATCAGTATACGGACAAAGGAGTGGTTGTCGAGGAGCCAACCGCAGGCCCTGAACTTCTGTTTCATCCCAGCGGTCGCTCTGTGACCCCGACAACCATTCGCGTACGCGATAGTCAGGGCTGGGAAACCACATTCACCGTGAGCATCACCGGAAGAGTGTCTGTCTCATGACGCGGGACCGATTATTCCATGCAGAGGGAGGGGCCAGTTTCTCCGAAGTGCTGGTGGCTATGACGCTGACAATGATTGGGCTGGTTGCTGCGATGGGGGCGTTTCAGGCGTCAGAACGAAGTCTTCGAATAGGCACTTTGGCGACGCGTGCCCTGGCGATGGCAGAGTCGCGGATTGAAGCAAAACGATCTGCGCGATGGGATCGCCTCTTGCTGGACGATCTGAATCACGATGGTGTCCCGGACCTTGTCATGCGTGATGATGGAACAGGTGGCGATGTGTTAGCAGGCGATGGGGTGTACTCCGGTAGTTGGAACCAAGATGGTGTTCAACTGGTTTGGATGGTGACGCCAAGCCGTGCCGGCTCACTATCGGCCTCAGGGCGTGCTCTGATTGAGGCTCGCGCAGCCTACGCTGCTGGTGAGGGCCAGCGTGAAATACGGGTCGGCACTCTGCGGGCCAATCCCCTGTTCGTTGGGAGCCGGTGACGTGCAGCACTGGGAGTGACAGGATGAGGCCAGGACAGCATACAAGAGGCAGGCACCATAGAGTACGGACGGAGGCTGGGACTAGCCTGATTGAGCTGATCATTGCCATGGCGGCTGGGTTGGTCGTCTTGGGCGCGACGCTTCAAGCCCTGTCCTATTTCCAGCAGCAGTTTATGAGGCAGCAACGTGAGGCCGCGCAACAGCAGGATCTTCGCCTTGGGTTAGAAGTTCTTGAGCAGGAATTGCGGCTCGCTGGGTCTAGTTCTCTCACCCTGACGGCTACGGACTCAGTGGCGTTTTCGGCGAATCTGCACGCCCTCTCGACGACGCTCACCGCAGCGGCGGCAATCGGCCAAATGGCTCTGTCGGTCGAAGATGGGCAAGGGTGGGATGACCGGAAGACCATTGTGGCCTGTTGGGCCGAGCGCTGCGAGACGCTGGTCCTGGCTCGCGACGGACAACGGTATTTGCTTACGATGACGCAGCCGCTGACGGTGGCAATTCCATCCGGAGCCTCTGTCTCCCTTCTGAATCGTGTCCGCTACTACAGCCGTCGCGACGAGCAGGGTGTTCTGAGGTTGCTGCGGCAGGTCGATGGCGGCGCGAGCGTCCTGGTCGGAGATATCAGGGAGGCGCGGTTCTCCTACTGGAATGAAATGGGGCAGGCTGTGACAGAACCGGCGCTCGTCAAGTTGGTCGTTGTTGAGGTGACGATGTCCGATCGAGGGATTCGCGCGGTTCGAGAAATCAGCCTCAGGACATAATGCCGGCGCCACCAATTAAGTACGGGAGTACGAAGATGAAGATAGAAGAACGGCGCGCATCAGAATTTATGAATCGTTGCGACGAGGGGCACGTGCTTCTCGCGTCGCTCATGCTGATCTTTCTGCTTGGGGTCGCCGGCATGACATCTCTGTATCTGGCAGGTCAGGATGGACCGGGTATCAGCGCCATGAAAGAGGACAACGTCGCGCAGCAGCTGGCCGACGGTGCGGCGGATGTGGTGGTGAGTTGGTTCCACGATCCGACTGTCACTCCGACATCGGTGGCTGGATTGCTCGTGAAGCGCCAGGGAGATCTCACGAGTGGGCCATCGTTCTTCGATGTAGCGGGGCGTTCGCAGTTTGTCGGGACCGCTGACCGTCCCGACATCCTCCTTGATGCGGCAAACCAGGCGGACAATCAGACGCTCAACGATTCGCCCAGCGGATTTTCCAATGCCCTGGGAGGGCTTGGCCGGATATTGAAGTTGAAAGTGTATGGCCCTCTGCAGCCAGGCTTGCTGAGCACAGTTGAGGTCACGGCCACGACGGTCGATCACCGGCCGGTCACGCGAACGGTTCAGCTTCAGCTTGGAGCTCTGTCGATTCCCGCAGTTCGTTCGGCGGTGCAAGTTGGACAGACTCTCGGCGCCATGCAGGTAGGCAGTGAGTCTCCCGTCATGGTCCATTGGGGCGATCAACGGGTATTAGGCGATCTTGCAGTGCAGCGAGTCGAAGATCTTGCCCTCAAGAGCACAGGGGCTCCAGTTACCGGTCAGTCCTATCGCGAGATGCCGTCTGCGCAGGATCGCTGGACGGAATATTGGATTGGAGGGACCGTCTCGGTCATCGCTCCTCCGCCAGGGCAAGGGACGAATCCTCCATTACCTGAAAATGTTCACCAGCAACAATATCCGACGCCCGGGGTGAGGCTCGATCAGTGGGACTACGACCAGCTCAAAAAGATCGCGCTGCGCTGGGGAACCTATTATCGACTCGACCCTGTGGGGCGGCTCCATCCGCAGGGGGCCACGGACTCGGATCAGGGAATCGCGCCTGCAGAGGCCCTGAAATCTCAGGTTATCGGAGACCATCGTGGATTGGTCTTTATCGACACAGTCGATGGGCAAGCGCCGCGTGCCGATAATATGGGAACGCTGGTTCTGGATACGGACTATTTTGAAGGGCTTCTGGTCGTGCAGGGTCATGTGGTATGGAGGCCTCGCGCAGCAGGGAAATCTGTTCCGGCCCTCAGCCCATCGCAGCCTGGGACAGAATCGCTAGGGGCAAGGGTACCGGTGCAATTATCCGGTATCCATGTCAACGGTCTGCTGTATGCGGCTGGTGCGATCAGGACGGAACGATCTATTCGCCTGTACGGGGCGATGATGGCAGGGCAGAGCGTGACGTCGATCGGACCCGGCATCGGTATCGAGGTTTGGTATAACGCCGATTTGGCGCAGGGACTGTTTCGAGGGGTTCCGGTTGTGTATCGGGCGCCGGGAACCTGGCTGGCGAAGTACTAGCCGGATGCTCAAAAATGCCGCCAGCCGATCTTGTTCGTCTGGTCTATCCGGTCTATCAGGTTCATCTGGTTAGTTTCGTTCATCCAAATACACGAGAAAGACCGAATAGACCAGATAGACTAGGCGGGTCTCCGGCGTATCCACAGATTTTTCCATAGCCTGCTTGCAGAAGGGCGAGCAGGAAAGGCGCTGTGCATGACGGTTGAGACAGATCTGGTGGCTGGAGGGACTGGAGGGAAGAAGGGCAGCCGTTGGTCGAAACTCTCTCGCTGCACGATTGAGCAGAACGTGCTGGATACGCTGGTCTATCGCGGAATCATCAGTCAAGCCGACGTATCAGCGGCGGTCGAGGATTCAAAGGATGGCAGCGCCGATCTCGAAACGATGCTCCTCGACCGCTATCGTGTTCCGAAGGACGCCTTAGGGTCCGCCCTGAGCGAGTATTATCAATGCTCCTACCTACCCTATGACGAGCGAACGGTCATCGACGCCGACCTGTTGAAAACGCTCAACCTCGACTATCTCAGGAAGAATCTCTGGTTGCCTATCGCCCGTCGCGGCTCCCTGATCGACGTGCTCACCAGCGATCCGCACGATCTCGACAAGGGCTGGGACGTGCGGCGCGCATTTCCTGGGATGACCATTCGCTATACCGTAGGCCTGCGTCGGGATATCGAGCAATTTCTGCATCTGGCCAAGGGGCAGGGAACCAGCGGATCCATCGGCTCCATTCTCGGTGAGTTGATCAATGAAATCCATCTTGAGCCTGCCATCGATCCAGTATCCGGCGGGATCGATGAGAACGACTCAGCCATTGTGCGGCTGACGAATCAAGTCATTGCCGAAGCCGACCGCCTCGGCGCCTCGGACATTCACATCGAACCATACGAGGATCGTAAAGACATGGCTGTGCGTCTGCGCATCGACGGTACCTGCTTCACCTACATGGGGATTCCCGCAGCCTATCGGCGCGCGGTCGTATCACGCATCAAGATCATGGCCAACCTTGACATCGCGGAACGGCGCAAACCTCAAGACGGCAAGATCCGGTACCGGCTGGCAAGGGATCGAGAGGTGGAGCTACGTGTTGCGACCCTGCCCACATCCGGGCAGGACGAAGATGTCGTGCTGCGTCTCCTGACGGCCAAGCGCCCGATGCCGCTCGACGCAATGGACTTTGCTCCAGCCACTTTGCAGTCCATGCAAGCGATTGCGGAGAAGCCGTACGGAATCATCCTGTGTGTCGGACCGACCGGGTCCGGCAAGACGACCACTTTGCACGCAATTCTCAAACACATCAATACCGACGAACGAAAGATTTGGACGGCCGAAGACCCTGTTGAAATAACCCAGGACGGTCTCCGCCAAGTCCAGGTTCATTCGAAGATCGGCCTCACCTTCGCGACCGCGATGCGGGCGTTTCTGCGCGCCGACCCAGACGTCATCATGATCGGCGAGATGCGGGACAAAGAAACGGCAGACATCGCCATTGAGGCCTCGCTGACCGGCCACCTGGTTCTCAGTACGCTCCATACGAACAGTGCGGTCGAGACGGTGATCCGTCTGTTGGATCTTGGCTGCGACTCGTTCAACTTTGCCGACGCTATGCTGGGAGTGCTCGCCCAGCGTCTCTGCAAACGGATCTGCATCCAGTGCAAGGAGGCCTATCATCCGAGCCGACAGGAGTACGACGAACTGGTGCAGGGGTACGGGGCTCAGGATTGGCCCACCGTCGGCATCGAGTACCGAGCCGATTGGAGTTTGTACCGTGGACGGGGCTGCGAGGCTTGCAACCGAACCGGCTTCAAGGGGCGGGTGCCACTCCACGAATTGCTGCTTCCCTCTGAAGGCATGAAACATCTCATCCAGACTCGGTCGCAAACTGCCCAAATGCTGACTTTCGCGATGAAAGAGGGGCTGGTCACATTGGTCCAAGACGGAGTTCGAAAGGCGCTCCAGGGGATCACCACCTATCGCCAAGTGAGAGCTGTGGCGATGAAATAGCCGAGCTATAGCATCCGCATCAGGCAGCATTCTTCCGTCTCATCGTTCCAGCCCGCTCAGAAAATCCTCCAATTGAGGTATTTTTCTCCGACGAAAATTGTCTCTCGTAAGTCCGAAAAAGGTTCATACGTAATAGAGCAACCTTTCTCGTAGCGTTTAATATCAATGGCTTATGGCTGCCAGCCCTTGTGTTCTCAATGGTATGTCCCTTGCGTGAAGGTGACTGGCGCTATGGGTATAACAAGACAAAATTGGACGAATGATATGCTCGGACAGAAGAACCGCGAGGGTGGGTTTACGCTGGTGGAGATGATGATCGTCGTGGCGATTATTGGGATTGGTTCAGCGATAGCAGTTCCAAACTACCTCACATGGAATGCCCGCTATCAACTGAAGCAGGCGGCAACGGAAATTCAGGGCCAATTAACCTTAGCCAGACTTGCAGCAATGAGCCGAAACTCGCCGGTGACAGTGACTCTCGCTTTAAGTGCGGGGAAAGTACAATTTTCAGCCACGGATGCTAACTCGATTCAGGTGATACAGCCAATCCAGATGATGTCGACGGTAACAGGTCTTAGCCCAGGGCCAGCCAACGTCATTTTTTCTCCCCTAGGTACACGTTCTGGTGGAGGGACTACAAACCAACTGATTGTAATTTCGAATAACCAAGGCCTTTCCTACTCAGTTCAGATCACGCCTCGTGGGAAAATAAAGTGGTGCGCCGCTTCGACGTGTGCGTAATGAGCATGAACGGACTTGTAGATACGATACAGCAGAGGGGACCGTTGATGATTGGCGATCGCGGGTTTTCTCTCATAGAAGGGATGATTGCAGGGGCTATTTTGGCAGTTGGATTACTTGGCATATCAGGCATGCAAGCGATGACATTCAGTCGGAATGTCGACGCAAATGAATTAACAAGAGTGACAACTCTTGCAACTGACATCATGGACAGAATTCATTTCAATCGAAGGAATGTAATAGCCTATAACGGCATCGATACGTCGGTGGCTTGCACAATCAATGCGACCACACAGCCGATGGCGCGCGGAGACTGCGATCAATGGAGGGCCCTATTGTCCAGTACCTTTGCTGCAAATCTAACTGGCTTGCGAGGTCAGGTGGCAGTGACAGTAACGGGTCCGACAGTACCACCGCTCAACCAAAATCTCGTTGTTCTCACGATGACATGGACCGGGACAACCGGTGCGAATAAGACGGCGAGGCCGAGGCAGATAATTCTAAGGTCAGTTGTCGCTCCTGAATAGGTCAAGATGATACGTAACTTCACCAGTGTGTCACCGCTAGAGACTGATCGCGGTATGTCCTCCAATCAGGGAGGCATGACGCTGATAGAGGTGATGATAGGGGCATTGGTGGCTGTGATCATAGCCACCGCAGGTTTTACGATCATGACCACTACAAATAAAGCTACGGTGGCGAATGACCAAACCGTAGCGACACAACAGAACGTTCGCGCCGCCATGGACATCATTTCTCGCGACGTCAAACTGGCAGGATTTGGGATGACTGCGCCCGTAGGATCCTGTGCCACGGCGATTGTTCCTATTGACGCGAATACAGGAGGGGCGGATACAGGCCCGGACTCGATTCGGCTTTTAGTGCCTTTGGGAAATTCTGCTGCGCCAGCATGGACATTGACGTCCGCGGTTGGAGGGGTTGCCACCCTCAATAAAGTTACACTCCCAGCCGGCGCCGTTGCGAACATGGCCGTAGAAGCAGGGGGGAGTTTGAATAACGCATTCATCTCTCTTGGCGGCATCGTAACCGCTCAGGTCATTTCTGTGAGCGGGAATGACATCAACTTTGCTCCTATTCCCCCTCCAGCTGCGTTGCCCGCAGGCCTGATGGTGTACCTACTGCAATGTGTGACCTATGACATTGGTTCCACCACCGCACTGTGCAACGGAGGAACCGCACCATGTTTGCGAAGAAATACGACTGCCGTCGCAGCCAATGCTGTGGCCATCGTGGATGGCATAGAAGATATACAATTTGCCTATGCTTGCGACGGATGTAGGACTGTCATCAACGGGGGGAATCCCGACAGGGTTATTGACGACCAAGCAGGCGCTGCAGGGTTTGATCAGGCGGATTTCGTTACTGACAGTTTATGGGCCACGCCACCGATGACTCCGGACAAGGTTCGTCTCGTGCAGGTGACCGTTGTGGGCAGGCAGACAATGGGAGACCAAGGGCTAGGCGAAGCGAATGGCGCAGGAACGTTGTCGCCGACTGCATGGCAGGTGAGCGATCATAACCATGCACAGGGGGTGTTCGCAGCAGCCGACTTCGGCACGCTTACCCCACCCTATTCGAGCGTGAGGCGGCGTGTTTTGACTCGGACAGTCGATGTGAGGAACATCGGCCAGTAGGGAGGCTAGCAGTGAGGAAAGAATCGAAAAGAAACCGCATAGGGTCTGAGCAGGGGATCGCCTTACTGACGGTCGTATTGCTGTTGGTGATTATGACTACATTAGCAATAGCTGCCATCACTGCGACCGGGCTTGAAAATCGCATGGCCGGCTTTGGCGCCTCAATGGAGACCGCAGGAATTGCGGCAGAATCCTGTCTCGGCACATCCGTTAACGTTTTGCAGCGAGCGTTGGATGACGGAGAGGTGGCTTTGGCCTTCTCGCCATCCCCTGTGCCGGCCGCCAGTCTCGCGGGCCCCCCAACCTTAGCAGCGGAAATCCGCGGGGAGGTTGGCGCCGAAGCCGACCCTGACGCACCGAACGGAGTGGGCGCTGCTGGCCCAGACATTGTGCTCAGCCTTCCCCCTTACACAGTGAATGGTGATATCGATCGGCTCTACATAAAGGCCAAATCAGGGAGCGGGTTGCAATTTGCCGGTGCGTATGAAGGTACAGGGTCAAGCGCTGCTAGTGGAGGAGTGGAAATCTTCTATCGGATCAACTGCGTGGCAACGAACACAGCCACCGGTACTGCGAGTCCTGTGACGGCTGTATATGCCTGTACGTTAAGTGGGGAAAGTTGCCAGCGCCAGCTATAAAACGGAGGAGACTATGGTGCTCAACCCGGAAATTGTTCGCGCTTCGGAACAGCGAAAAAATGAACGCATCCCATCTCTGGGCGCGGTACTGATCCTTGCGATTATTATCGGCTTAGGGGCCTGTCTTGGCTTTGTTGTTCCCTCGGTCCTGTGGGCTCAACAAACGAATCAGCAAGAGGGCGCCATCGTTGTTTCAGGTAAAGTCACGGAGAATCACGGAACCGCGCTTCAGATTAATCACGGTAAGACCTATCCATTTCATCCTCAAGTAAAGCTGATAGACGGTGAGGGGCATGGAGTAGAACTTGAAGCCAAAGACCTCGACCCGGGGTTCAATGTCAAAGTCCGTGTGACGGAAGGGCTCATCGATCACATCGTGGTGCTGTTCCCTCAATGAGTCGGAATGAGTTCATAGGTTGCTAGCAGACGAGGAGGAAAATACCATGACACGCGAGAAGTTGAAACACAGCGGTGCCATGATGGTCGTCCTTGTACTGGGGCTTGTTTGGTTCCTGGGAATCGCGAGCGACGCCGGCGCAGTGCCCAGCAACAGCGACTATGCGTCGCAGCCTCCTTTCATCGCGGATGCGGTGACGCCTAACGTACTAGTGATGTTCGACAACTCCGGCACGATGGGGTACCGAGCCTACTGCGGCGGTCAGCAGGATAATGACGGCACTCCTTATACCAATTGTCAGACAATCCCGGCGCAGTATGTTAATGGCAGCGGAGCCGCCATTTCGTCGCCGTTGCCGACCGGCGCGCCCTTCGTAGAGACCGTGACCTTCAAAGGGCTCTTCGATCCGATGCGCTGCTATACCTATGACAGCGGTCAAAACCGCTTCGTCTATGTTGTGACAGTCAAGGCTGCAATCGGCACTGCCTGCGGTGGCACTGAATGGGACGGCAATCTCCTGAACTACATCACCTATCGCCGCCACGATGCCCTCAAACAAGCTTTCATTGGGGCTCAATGTGCCGTGGCCCGCACCAACACGGACCCTCTGGCTGCCTGTCCGCCGAGCGGCAGTCCGTTGGCGATCACCATGAAAAACGATAACGGCACCTACCACGATTGCTGTGACGACAATTCAACCCACCCCATAGTAAAGGGCGCCTGTACTCTCTCGCTGCCTGGTACGGTGTCCTGCGCCGATGGCCGTGTGCCAACTGCGCTTCAATCTAGCCTGGGAGGAGCCGGCGCCTCGCTCGTCTTTCATCTTCGAGGCTCGGGAACCTTGAATGGTTCATTCTGCGTTACGGTCTCGACTACGAGTCCTCCGAGCAACGGAGCAAATTCCTGCACCACGACACCGACCGGCAGCTCGACCGGCGGTAAGTTTGTCGTTCGTTTTACGGTTCCAACGGAGCCCACGGGTCTCATTCAGTCGCTCGGCGCCAAGGCCCGGTTCGGTCTGTTGGAATTCAGGCAGAATACCACGACCAACGACGGAGGGATCGTGGTCGTACCCATCGGCTCGAACCAATCCCGGCCCTATGATGCGACAACCGTTACAACCTATGCAAACAACCTGGCAGCGATGATCGTCGGTATCGAACAGGCCGGGTCCTCCACCTACACCCCATTGGCCGAAACGCTCTACACGGGAATTAGGTACATTGCCCAGTTGCCACAGCCCTTCGGCGTGACGGGATCGTACCTCTATCCCTGTGCCTTTAGCGGGTGCGGTCCGGCGTATCGGGCCGGACAGACAGCCGGCGGACTTGGGACATTAGAAGTCAATGTGCTCAAAACCGGTGAGACCTGCAATACCGCTGCTCCGAGCGCTGGGTACATCACGGATGCCTGCGGTAGAGATCCCTATTTTATCGGCGCAGACCCCTTCAAGAGCAACCTTGGGTCCCCCACGAGCTATCCATCTCCCAACTGGGTCAGCAGTTCGGCGCAAGTCACCTGCTGTAAAACGTTTATCCTCTTTCTGACGGACGGGGAGGCCAATTCCGACAATAATCTTCCGTCTACTATCGACGACTACGCTCATTTATCGCACGGCAATAATACTCACTGTACCGGCTCTTTTTCTCCAACCACCCCCCCACCGACTGCAGCAGCATACACAGGCGGTTCAGGCTGTTGGCGATCCCAGAATCCAATCGCGCCGGACGTATTGTTGAAAAAACATCGCAGCGACTACAACTTGCTCGATACGAGTAGCCCCAATATCAACAAGAACCACAGTTTGGACGACATCGCTTTCTGGGGCCATGTGACAGACTTGCGGGCGGCAACGGTCGCCGGAATCGCCGAGGCCGGACGGGACGTTCCAGGCTTTCAGAATGTTACGCTGTATTCGGTGTTTGCCTTCGGAGATATCAACGGGCGCGAGTTGGTCATGCAAGCAGCCAAGCAGGGAGGGTTCGAAGACACGAACAACGATAACCTCGGACCGGGCGGGGTAGATACGCCTGACATACAGGCGGATTGGGACAGGGTCAATAACGACACAGGTCTGCCTGGCGCAGATGGTTTCCCTGACACCTATTTTGAAGCGCAAAATGCCGACGATATTAAGGGCAAGCTTACGAGCGCGTTAGTGAGCCTTCTGCAGAAGGCTGCATCAGGTACGGCTGTGTCCGTGCTTGCAACCTCGGCCACGGGAGAAGGCGCGCTCTATCAGTCCTATTTTTTCCCCAGCCGGTTAGAGGTGGCGACAGGCGCAGATGTGAAATGGACCGGCTATACGCAGGGCCTCTTTCTCGATCTGTTGGGAAATCTGAGAGAGGATACCAATCAAGACGGAAGACTGGTGTACGACCAGGATAAGATCATCAAAACCCGTTACGATACGACAAACAAGGTAGTCCTTGTCGACAAGTATAGAGATACGACGCCGATAGACGGGAAAGCCGACGACATCAATGGCACCAACGGGAAAATCTGCAACGGGATCGACGACTGCGACGGAGACGGAATATTCCCTCCGGCAGATACGGACGATGCAGACGATACCATTCCCGGAGAACGGGGATTGGCGCTGACAGCGATTGCTCCAATCTGGGAGGCGGGCCGACGCCTCGCCCTCACTGACGCTGGTGCGACGTGCGCCGCGAACAGCGGGGGAGTGAACTGTCGTCGCCTCATTACCTGGGTGGACGGTGGAGCTGGAGATGGAAAGGTTCAGAGCAGCGAGGTCATTGATTTCGATACGACCAATAGCCCCACATTGGGCCCATATTTACAGGCAGAAATATCCCCCTCAGTCTACACAGCCGACAACCTGATCAACTTCATACGGGGAGTTGATCCGCAAATCAGCGGATTGCGAGATCGCCGGTTGACCGTCACACCGGACACTGGCCCCGCTTCGCTCAAGGTCTGGAAGCTCGGAGATCCGATCCATTCCACTCCGTCGGTGGTGGGAGCGCCGAAGGAGCGATATGACGTCCTCTACGGGGATGCGACTTACGCGAACTTCTTCAAACAGTATCGAAACCGGAGACAGGTCGCGTACATGGGGGCGAATGACGGCATGTTGCATGCCTTTAATGCCGGTTTTTACCATGCAGGAGACGATACCAGCGTAGGGGCTCCGGCTGGTGTGACTGAGCACGGATGGTTCTCCACGGCTCCGGATGGTTTATTAAATACCGGGCCAGGCCCCTTGCGTTCGTCCACGCTTCCTGTCGGTGCTGAAATGTGGGGTTTTATTCCCTATCAGCTCCTTCCTCATCTCAAGTGGTTAGCTCGGCCGGATTATCAACATGTCTACTATGTGGATTTGAAGCCGAAAATTACTGACGCGAGGATTTTCACTCCAGACGCCGATCATCCGGACGGATGGGGAACCGTATTGATCGGCGGGTTCCGCATGGGAGGTAGTTGCGGCAATTGTGAGTTGGCCTCTGGTGGAAAGCCTATGGTGGTGAATATTGGTGGTACGGATCGCTACTTCTATAGCGCCTATTTCGCAATGGACGTGACGAATCCGGAGAAGGATCCGCAGCTGCTCTGGATATTTAGCGACGTCGATCAAGGGTTTACGACCAGTTACCCGTCGATCGTTCGCGTGAATCCAGCTGGGTCTGCGAAAACGGACAACACGAATGCGAAGTGGTTTGTTGTGGTGGGTTCAGGTCCAAGTGGATATGGTGGAACTGTGGCTAGGGCCGATGAACAGGCGTCCGGCTTTCCTCCATCCTGCACGCCGGGGCCCGGGGTCACTTGCCCGCAAAAATCGAAGGTCTATGTCCTGAATCTCGCAACTGGGCCTACCACCCTTTCTCCGGCTGGTTCTGTGCTGGCAGCGACGTTTACACCTGGGTCTTTCGCTTCGTGGATAGGCGATACTGTGTCGGTCGATAAGAATTTTGACTATCGAGCCGACGCTGTCTATATGGGTAGAGCCTTGACCGACGGGTCAAATCCTTGGACTGGTAAATTCTATCGACTGACGACGGGAGACGTCTCTGCATCGGCTCCTGCCGTGAAGTTTGGAGAAGAAACAGATCCCACTGATTGGGGATATAGCAATGACCCGACAGAGATGCTGGCCAGTTTTCCAGCATCGAATGCGTTGGACCCAGGACCGATTTTGACGGCTCCTGCACTCGCCTTAGATGATGCTGCGAACCTGTGGGTGTTCTTCGGCACAGGCCGGTATTATACGAACGGCGATAAGACCAATACCGACCCGCAATACTTCTTTGGGATCAAGGACTCTGTATTGAGTGGAGCCTGTTCCCAGTCAAGCTCAACCAATTGCCTAGACAATGATTTGGTGAATGTATCGGCAGCAACGGTCTGCTCCGTCTGCGCCGGTAATCAGGTCACTGACTCAAATAACACAGGAGTGACGACGCTGCTTGGCACGACGACCAATACGCTTCAAGGACTCGTTCAGAGTAAAGATGGCTGGTATACCAACTTGCCATTCGCCCGCGAGCGCGTTCTTGCTACTCCAGTTATACTCGGGGGGGTCGTATTTTTTCCATCGTTCATTCCATTGAACGATGTCTGCCAGCCGAACGGTGACGGAAGGCTCTATGCCTTGTTCTATTTGACCGGCAGCGCCCATACCTCGCCGGTCATTGGGACAGCCGTTTCGGGGGGAAATACTAATAACAACAGATCGATCTCTCTGGGAAGCGGAACCGGCATGGCCTCAGGCTTGGCCATCCATATAGGCGGCCAGGGAAGCGGGGGCGGAGGCAGCTCGAGCGGGGCAGGCTGCCAAGGGGGAGTGACGGGGTTCCTTCAGTCCAGTACTGGTACTTTGAGCCAGTACTGCACTAAGCCAGTGGGGTCCGTAACAAGTCGATATCTATCCTGGATGAGTCAACGAGAGTGAAAGTGAGTTGGCTTCGAATCGGGACCATCATAAGACAACCGGGGGAAGATTGTCCTCCCGGTTGTCGATGTGGATTGCCAGGAGAGTTCCTTTTCCTGGTCACCATAGTATTGGTCTTTACGATCAATGGATGCACGTTCAAATCGTCGTCGGACGAGGTGGCCGGTTCAAACGTGGCGGGGAACCATCCTCCAATCATTCGCCAAGCTGAGCTGGCGCCAAACCCGATTGTTCTAAGCGGGCCGATTTCCGTTTTGATTACGACCGAAGATCAAGAACGAGATACCGTCAACTATCATTACCAGTGGGCAGTCAATGGATCTCCGATCGCTGGGCAGACAAACTCCACGTTACCTCCTGATATCATTAAACGCGGCGACGTAGTCAGTGCCACCGTGGTTCCTGATGATGGGAAAACGCGCGGTGACGCCTATCAGACGAAGATCGTGTCCGTCGTAAATACTCCCCCTCGCATCGTGAGCCTCTCGCTGGAGCCCCAATCCATTAAGCCGGGAGATGTCGTAAAGGCTCAGGTTGAGGCGAATGACCCGGATCAGGACCGAATTGAGCTATCGTTTCGTTGGTGGCGCAACGCAACGGTAGCCAAGGAAGGAGACGAACCAGTTCTCGATACGACCGGCTTCTCTCCAAAGGATGTTGTGATAGTAGAAGTGACTTCGCGAGATCGCACCGCCACGGGCAAGCCGATAAAATCAGACCCTCTCGTCATCGGAAACAGCCCCCCGACGATCATGTCTACTCCCTCCGTTCCGGCCGGCAGGGAGCGATATGAATATCTGGTAAAAGCCATCGATCCTGAAGGAGACCCCATTCGCTATCGGCTTGAGATCGCTCCTCCCGGGATGACGATCGAGGCAGATACGGGCCATATTGCATGGCAAGTCGCGCCGAAACTCACCGGCACATTCAAAGTCCGAGTGGTGGCCGAAGATGCTCAGGGAGGGACTGCTTTCCAAGAATTTGATGTGACGCTTACCGATCCGATTCTGTCGAAATCAGAGGGGGCCTAAGTATCCTCTGTCTGCCCGCTTAATCCCTTTCCCTTGTCACGGCTTTTCCTTGTTTGCTACAATGCCACCAGTATTACTGGTGGAGGTTCTGCTCATCACGCGTGCGTAAACTTAAACTTAGAGAAGGCACCAATACCGCCGTACTGTTCGGTCACCACGACCAGCACCTCAAGCTGATCGAAGAAGACCTCGGTGTGCGCCTCTCGGCGCGCGGAGAAGAACTCACCCTCGACGGTACGGCAGACGCCACTCGCCACGCAGAACGCGTCCTCACGGAACTCGCCACCCTTGCCAATGACGGGATGGTCCTTCAGCCGGACGACATTACCCATGCTTTGAGCGCGCTCCGGCAGAGTCCCGAGACTCCGATCAAAGAACTTCTCTCCAACGCCGCGACCATCGTCACCAAGAAACGATTCGTCGCGCCAAAAACGCCGACGCAAAAAGCCTATATCGAAGCCATTGAGACGCACGACATCGTGATCGGTATCGGCCCCGCTGGGACCGGCAAAACTTATTTGGCTATGGCGATGGCGGTCAGTGCCCTCATGAAGAAAGAAGTGAGCCGCATCATTCTCGCGCGGCCGGCTGTTGAGGCGGGCGAAAAGATCGGCTTTTTGCCCGGCGATATGTATGCCAAAGTGAATCCCTATCTCCGCCCCCTGTACGATGCCTTGTTCGACATGATGGATATGGAACGGGCTACGCGCGCGATCGAGCGGGGCGACATCGAGATTGCGCCGCTCGGCTTTATGCGGGGCCGTACATTGAACGATTCGTTCGTCATTCTCGACGAAGCGCAGAACGCCACGGCGGAGCAGATGAAGATGTTTCTCACCCGGCTTGGTTTCCATTCCAAGGTGGTTGTTACGGGCGACATCACGCAGGTGGATCTGCCGCCTGAACGGGTCTCCGGCCTGATTGAGGTGCGGGAGATTCTGCGCGACGTCGAGGGCATCGAATTCGTCTATTTCGACGAGCGGGACGTGGTCCGCCACAAGTTGGTGCAGGACATTATCAAAGCCTACGATCAGCATCAGAACCCTGCTCAGTCTTCCGGCCCCTCATCTGGCACAACTGGGCGGCGACCGTCATCTGCGCCGCAAAATAAGCAGCCGAAGCCTGCCACTTCTTCTTCACCGCTCACGGGCCCTTGGGGCCAGTCGCATTGATTCAGGGCAATTACTAGGTAGATAGGCTGAAGGCTTTCAGGAGTCCAGCATGCGTGACCACACACAACTTCGAGCATTTGAACGGCTTAATTTGTGCCTTACGAGATGATGTATAACCTTCGGCCTTCAGCCTGAACCCCTGAGTTGTTACAATGCTGATCCATATGCGGAGCCAGGTTCGACGTATCACATATGACCAGGCGCGCCTGGAACGATCGGCTCGGGAGATTCTTGCCGATGTTGGGGAAACGTCGGCGGAGCTGGGCATCCTGTTCGTGGGCGATCAGCGGATGCGGGGTCTCAACCGCCGATATCGAGGCAAGGATCGCACGACCGACGTGTTGGCCTTTGCCATGCGAGACGTTCACGCGGGCAAGAGGCGAGGGGCAAGAGGCAAGGGGCTACGAGTGAAACGGAAGATACTCCTGTCCCCAGCCGCTCATCTCATGCCGGATATGCTGGGCGATGTGGTGATCTCGATCCCCACGGCGTGGCGACAGGCGAAAGAAGCCAGACGGTCCCTGGACGAGGAGCTCGCCTGCTTGCTGGTCCATGGCATTCTGCATCTTTGCGGCTACGATCATGAGCGGGGCGAGAAAGAAGCGCGCCGGATGCATCGTCGTGAAGGGATGATTCTTCGGTCGATTGCGCGGTTGATGAACCGGGCAGGCTGAGGGAAGATCATATTGAGAAGCGAGAGTTTCGATGGTGGGTATGTGAGCACAATTGGGGAAGACTTCTGCAGGATGCTCAAAAAGGCTGTCCAGCAAGGCCGCAGCGAGTGAAGGCCCGAGGCGTACCCTCTGGGGTACGTTGAGGGTTTGAACGATGCGAGAACGCTGCTGGCGGACTTTTTCAGCATCCTGCTAGATCACGAGTAGAATTATGGGATGGTTGCAGCGACTGAGCGACGGGCTTACCAAAACGCGCGATGTTGTTCGCGGGTCCATGGATCGGCTGCTTGGCCGTGCGGCGGATCCTGCCCTGTTGGAAGAATTCGAAGCGGCCCTCATCGCCTCCGATCTCGGTACCAGCGTCGTAGATCGCGTGTTGGAGCGTCTCAAGAAACAGCTTCAAGGGACCGATGCCTCACAACCTGGTCAGGTTCATAGAGTATTGCGGGACACCCTGCTCGATGTGCTGACGCCCGTGCAAGGGCTATCGTTGGAGTCTCTCCTTGCGAAAGGCCCCAAGCCCTTTGTCATCCTGGCGGTGGGCGTAAACGGTGTCGGCAAGACCACCACGATTGCCAAGATCGCACAACGGCTGGTGCAGGCGGGAAAGGCGCCGTTGCTGGTAGCAGCCGATACCTTTCGCGCGGCGGCGATTGATCAGTTGCAAGTCTGGGCCGACCGAGTCGGCGTCGATGTGATTCGTCACCGCCACGGAGCCGACCCGGCCGCTGTTGCGTTCGATGGGATTGCCGCAGCGAAAGCGCGACAGGTGGACGTTGTCTTGATCGATACAGCCGGTCGGCTGCACACGAAATCGAATCTCATGGACGAACTCCGCAAAATTACCCGCGTCATTGGGCAGGAATTGCCTGGCGCACCGCACGAGGTGCTCCTCGTACTGGACGCCACGGTTGGGCAAAACGCGCTGTCCCAAGCCCGTCAATTCCATCAAGCGGTCGGTGTTACCGGTTTGGTCCTGACGAAGCTCGACGGCACTGCTCGCGGAGGGATCGTCGTCGCGATTGCCGAGGAACTCAAGTTGCCCGTGAGGCTCATCGGAGTCGGGGAGTCAGTTGAGGATCTGCAGGATTTCAAGAGCGACGCGTTCGTGGACGCGCTCATCGGGACATCGGCGCCGCCCTCCGCATAACAGGATGCTGAAAAAGTTCACCAGCATTATGGAAGGTTAAGGTTCAGGCTAAGGTTGAGATGAAGGCAGTCAATTCTTCGCTCAACCTTGACCTCAGCCTATCTTGCGTGGCAGTCCGCGTCGCCCCCGGTGAGATCCCTTCATTTTCTTCTCCGTCGGCATCGCCTGTGCTAGGCTGAGCCATGGTCAAGCTTCTGGTCATCGACGACGATCGCATGAATTGCGATCTGATTAAGTCCGTCTTCAACCGAAATGGGTATCAGGTGCTGTCGGCGACGAGCGGGTTTGAAGGACTGACTCTCTTTCGCCAGCATGCCCCGCGCGTCACCATTCTCGATCTTCGCATGCCTGAAATGGACGGGCTGACCGTCCTCAAAGAAATCCGTGCATACGATCCCCAAGCGGCGGTAATCATTCTGGGTGGCGGAGCGACCGAGGAGCAGGAAAATCAAGCACGCGGATTATGCGTGACCGACTTTATCCGAAAGGGCCTGTCGCTCGATGTGCTGGTCGCATCCGTCAATCGGGTGGTACAGCTTCCGGCTAAACCTCCTTCATCTCTGCGGGCATCGGGCAGCGTAGCCGATATGGGGGAAACGATCCTTGTCGTCGATGATGAGCCGTTGATCCGCGACTTGCTCGTTCAGTTTCTCAGTCTCCGAGGCTATCGGGCACTTGGCGTGAAAGACGGCTCCGATGCCCTCGCGATGGTAGAGCAAGCACCTCCGGATCTGATCCTTCTCGATCTATTTTTGCCGGGTATGGACGGCGCCGAGGCGCTCCGACAACTCCGTCAACGTGACTATGCCGGTGGAGTGATCCTCATCACCGGGAGTCACGACGAAGATATTCTCGATGAAGCCTGGGCCCTGGGGCCGCAAGAAGTTATCGGGAAACCGATCGACTTGGAGCAATTGTTGACATCCATCCAGCTTGTGCTCGTCTGTCGCGAATGCTAAAACTCTTCCGATGCCAATCGGAAGCAGAATCGTTACTTTTTCCTGTCTGTTTCTCGCCGCACTCCTGAGCTATGGCGCGATCGATATTGCCCGTGCCGCCGACCCGGTCCTGCCGCGAGTCGCCATCCGGCATCATGAGTTATTCGTACAGATCGTCCCTGAGCAGCATGTCCTCATCGCGAAGGACCGGCTGACCCTTGAAGTGCCGCAGCAGAAGATTCCGATTCGTTTTTCTCTCGCCCCCACACTCCAGCTCGATCGCCTGATACTCATACAGACATCGGCCGAGGCGAAGGTCTCGCTTCAGGATGTGCCGTTCAAAATCGAGCATGGTTCTTTGCCGGAGTCGGCGCAACAGATTCTTATCCCTTCTCAGGCCGTACCCGCCGGACTAGTGACGCTGGATGTGCACTACCATGGCGTCATCAACGATCCGCCGCGAGATCCGCGCCATCTTCGTTTTGTGACGCCCAGTGAGACTGCCGGACATATCGGGCCGGAAGGCGTCTATATCAGCAGCGAAAGCTCCTGGTATCCCGATGTCCCGGAATCGCTGAGTACCTATGCATTGCAAGTCGCCGTGCCGGCTGGGTGGACTGTTGTGACCCAAGGAAAGTCCGGTGAATCGCGTGCTTGTCCCGCTTGGCTTTGCCGCGACGATAACATGGTGATGACGGAATGGATCGTGACACAGCCGAGCGAAGCCCTCACGCTCGTGGCGAATATATTTGTCTCAATGTCACGCGACTGGACGGCCAAAACCGGCCAGCGGATTCTGCTCTCGACCTATCTCTTCCCTGAAGATGCGAATCTGGCAGAGGAATACCTCAATGCCACCGCGCGTTACTTGGACGCCTATATTCCTCTGTTGGGCCCCTATCCGTTCGAGAAGTTCGCCGTGGTGGAGAACTTCTTTGCGAGCGGGCTCGGCATGCCTTCGTTTACCCTGCTGGGGAGCGGCATCATTAAGCGGCATTATGTGCAGCCCTACGCGCTCGGTCACGAGATCGTACATTCGTGGATCGGCAATGCTGTCTTCAATCGCGCCGAGCGCGGGAATTGGGTGGAGGGTCTGACGACATACCTGGCCAATTATTACTGGCATGAACTGATGGGAGACCGCGCGCAGGCACAGGAGCAGCGCCGTCTGATGGTGCAGGGCTACAATCTCCACGTGCCGCCGGAGCGGGACTATCCAGTCGCACAATTCACGCAGAAATTGGACGAGCATGATAATGCCATTGGCTATCAAAAGGCCGCCATGCTGTTTCACCTCCTGCGCCAGGAAGTGGGAGAGGAGGTATTTTGGCGGACTCTGAAAAGTTTGGTGGCGCAGTATCGTGGTAGACATGTGGAATGGCGCGATCTTGAACGAGTCTTCGTAGAAGAGAGCCACCAGGATCTCCGGTGGTTTTTCGCGCAATGGCTGGAACAGGATGGGGCGCCGGTTCTGTCGTTGCCGGAGGCCACTGCCCGTCCAGTGGTGGGGGCGTCGGCCTTTCAGCTGGAAGCCACGATTGTCCAATCGAACAAACCCTTCCGCCTTCCCCTCCAAATGCGGGTTCGTATGGAGGGTGACCGCGAGCAAATTCTGACTGTGCCGTTGCGTTCCCTGCGTGAGGCGATCTCCGTGACCTTGCCGGCGCGACCGATCTCGATTGATCTCGATCCCGAGTTCATGGCCTTCCGGCGCATCCCTCGGCAGGCGCTGTCGCCGGTGCTCAATCATTATGTCACCGATCGACAGCGATCGGTGCTGACAGCGTTTACAGATGAGCCGGGCCACTCCTCGCCGTTTCGTGAAATAGTTGCGCGCATCGAAACCCAGGAGCAACAGAAACCGGCCGGCGAGCGAACGGCGCTTGCCTCGCTGGCTCCAGATGGACTATTGCCTCAGGAAGGTTCGGTGTTAGTATTGGGCGGCCTGGAATCCCGTCAGAGAATTCAGTCGATCCTGGCCCATCATTGCGGCGAGCGGGCGACCCTGAACGATAGGGGTGTGACCGTGATGGAGACGACGCACGAAGGGGCAGGGGTGGCCCTGCTGGCTAGTTGCCATAGGGTCGATCGTCCAGGCAGCGTCGTGACGGTGTTGTATGCGGCTTCGCAACAGGCTGCGGCGAAGGTGGCGCGGCTGCTCTTTTTTTACGGATGGAATAGTTTCGTGCTGTTCAAAGAGGGAGCGGTGGCTGCCCGCGGGGAGTGGCCGCTCGCCAGCGATCGTACGGAGGTGCGTCTCGATGCAAGCAATCCCGTTCGGTAAGTGGTGCATGATCGGACTCGTCTTGCTGTTGCTGGGTGAGCAGCAGGGACAGGCAGAGGATCTTGTGTCGAAGGCTCGGGTGGTTCCCGCTCATCAGGCTGAGCGGCATCTGAAGAATATTCGCCAGCTGACGGTGGGGCGGGAATTGGGTGGAGGGTCTGACGACATACCTGGCCAATTATTACTGGCATGAACTGATGGGAGACCGCGCGCAGGCGCAGGACCAGCGCCGCCTGATGGTCCAGAGCTACAATCTCCACGTGCCGCCGGAGCGGGACTATCCAGTCGCACAATTCACGCAGAAATTGGATGAGCATGACAACGCTATCGGCTATCAAAAATCTGCCATGCTGTTCCACCTCCTACGCGAGGAGGTGGGAGAGGAGATATTTTGGCGGACTCTAAAAAATTTGGTAGCGCAGTATCGTGGCAGGCATGCGGAATGGCGCGATCTTGAACGAGTCTTCGTAGAAGAGAGCCGGCAGGATCTCCGGTGGTTTTTCGCGCAATGGCTGGAACAGGATGGGGCGCCGGTTCTGTCATTGCTGGAGGCCACTGCCCGTCGGGTGGTGGGGGCGCCGACCTTTCAGCTGGAAGCCACGATCGTCCAGTCGAACAAGCCCTTTCGTCTTTCCCTCCAGATGCGGATTCGGATGGAGGATGGCCGCGAGCAGATCCTGACTGTGCCGTTGCGTTCCCTGCGTGAGGCGATTTCTGTGACCTTGCCCGCGCGACCGGTCACGATCGATCTCGACCCTGAGTTCATGACTTTCCGGCGGATCGCCAGACAATCGCTGTCACCAGTGCTCAATCATTATGTCACCGATCGTCGCCGATCGGTGCTGACAGCGTTTACTGATGAGCCGGGCCACCCCTCGCCGTTTCGTGAAATAGTTGCGCGGATCGAAACCCAGGAGCAGCCGAAACCGGCCAGCGAGCGAACGACGATTGCCTCGCTGGCTCAGGATGGACTATTGCCCCAGGAAGGTTCGGTGTTAGTATTGGGCGGTCCAGAATCCCGTTCGGGGATTCAATCGATCCTGACCCATCACTGCGGCGAGCGCGCAGCTTTGAACGAGAGGGGTGTAACCGTGATGGGGACGGAGCACGAAGGTGCAGGGTTGGCCCTGTTGGCCAGTTGTCATAGGGTCGATCGTCCAGGCAGCGTCGTCACGGTATTGTATGCAGCCTCGCCACAGGCCGTGGCGAAGGTCGCGCGGCTGCTCTTTTTTTACGGATGGAATAGTTTCGTGCTGTTCAAAGATGGAGCAGTGGCTGTCCGCGGGGAATGGCCGCTCGCCAGCGATCGTATGGAGGTGCGTCTCGATGCAGGCAATCCCATTCGGTAGGTGGTGCGTGATCGGACTTGTCTGTCTGTTCCTGGGTGAACAGGCGGGACAGGCAGAGGACCTTGTGTCGAAGGCTCGGGTGGTTCCCGCTCATCAGGCTGAGCGGCATCTGAAGAATATTCGCCAGCTGACGGTGGGCCGGCAGAATGCCGAAGCCTACTTTTCCTTCAGCGGGACTAAATTGATTTTCCAGTCTACAAACGATTGGGTGGAAGATACCGATGCAGCCCCGCTCAAACAGGCCGACGCCGGGTTGGGATGTTATCAAATGTATGTGATGGACCTGGATAGCGATGCTGTTCGATTGGTGAGCACCGGCACGGGGGCCACGACGTGCGGATACTTTTTCCCGGGGGATCGCCGCGTGCTCTACTCGTCGACCCATGGGTCGGCGCCGAACTGTCCGCCGAAGCCGAAGCGGGAGGGGGCCTACCGCTGGGCGTTGGACGATTACGATATCTATGCTGTGAACATAGGCGGCCAGGAGCTGCAGCGGCTGACCTCCACACCGGGCTACGATGCGGAAGCGACCATATCGCCGGACGGCAAGACGATCGTCTGGACATCAGTGAAAGACGGAGACTTGGATCTCTATGCCATGAATCTCGACGGCTCGAAACCCCGGCGGTTGACGCACGAAATCGGCTACGATGGCGGAGCGTTTTTTTCGCCGGACAGCAAGCGCATCGTCTATCGGGCGTCACATCCCACCGATCAGGCCGAGATCGACAAGTACAGGGACTTGCTCAAGCAGAGTCTGGTGGAGCCGGGGCAACTTGAAATTTACGTCATGAACGCCGATGGAAGCGGGCAACGGCTCGTCACGTCGAACGGCGCCTCGAATTTCTCGCCGTTCTATTTCCCTGACGGGAGAAGGATCATCTTCTCATCGAATATTGAAACGAAGGGTGAGGGAGGCCGGCCCAGCTTTCATCTCTACGCGATCGGCGAGGACGGGCAGGGCCTCGAACGGCTGACGTTCGAGGGACAATTCAACAGTTTTCCCATGTTCTCGCCGGACGGTACCAGACTGGTTTGGGTATCGGATCGACAGGCCAAGACGCCTGGAGAGTTTAATGTTTTTCTCGCCGACTGGGTGCCCTAAAGCCGTTAATCGTTGGACGTGAGTCGTTAAACGTGCAGACCGATTCTCATGGTTCTCCCGCGATTCACGTTTCACGATTCACATCTATTGCGGCCGTTCTTCTCTCCTTCGCCGCTCTCATCCTTGCGTTCGTGGGGTTATTTGAGTGGGATGTACCGCTGACCCGGTTCGTCCGTTCCCTGAACGATCTTCACATGGACCACCTCACCAATCCCTGGCTGGCTCAGCTCAGCAGTATCGGTGACCGCCTGGGCAAGGGAGAGTCTCTGGTGATCCTGAGCCTCTCGCTGCTGGCGGTTGGGTACGGATTGAAACATCCGCAGTGGAAAGACGCGGGCTGGCAGAGTCTCATTGCGCACGGTCTTGCCGCACTGAGCGCCAATATTTTGAAACATGCCATCGGTCGCCCACGGCCTAAGTTCATGCATGCAGGCAACCTCGAGCTTTCCCCAGTCAGCGGCAGCGGATGGGATTCGTTCCCGTCCGGGCATGCGGCGGCGGCATTTGCAGTTGCAACCGTGCTGGCGGCAAGGTTCCCGCGAGCGCGATGGCCTATTCTTGCAGCGGCGGTGGCCATTGCCGCCAGCCGAGTGTTCCGCGGATCTCACTATCTGACCGACGTGGCCGGAGGAACGGCGCTGGGCTGTATCATGGGGATGGTTGCAGCCCATCCCTGGCGTGAATGGCGTACCTCGATTGGGATGGCTGTCTATCGGATGACCCCATTTTTTGTGGCGACGCTCGCATTCGTCTGGACGATCGTATCTCTCCCGTCGGAGACTTGGCCATTCCAGCAGCTTGTGTGGGGCGGTCTGTTGCTCGCCCTGGCAGGACTCGTGGGCCATGTCTTGTGGAGGGTGCGATGGTCATGGTGTCCGGCTTGGCTGTCCGGCTCACTGGCTCGCGGGCTCGTGGGATTGGGGGTAGGGATGACGACCGGCTCTCTCTTTGTCACGGTCATCGTGTTGCTTGTCTGTGCTGCCCATTGGTTGGACGCTCTCCTTGGTCAGGTCGAGCCCATGGCTGAGGGTCATCGGGGGTTATGGCCAGCCATGGCAGAGGGCCTGTTTGTCGCAGCCACGCTGCTGATGCTGGTGGCGAGCTATGCCTTGAAAGGTATTGTGCCAATGTAGGCGCGACGCGCGAGGTCAGAAGTTCGAAGTTCATGGTTCGAAGTTCCGAAAACCTCGAACTTCGGACCTCGAACTCTCCCGCGTCTAACCGTTCAATGGCCGAGAATGGTGGGCGGCGGTGGAGGCGGAGTGGTGCCCTCTGGAATCGTCACCATCGGTTGGTTGGCCAGTAACACGTAGCCGTAGCGTTTCAAGATGGGGACCAGTCCATTTGCTTCCGCCGGCAATTTCGACTGTGCGCTCTCCGGCAAGAGAATCATCACTTTCTTCGACTCTTTCAGGGCCGCCCGTATCTTATCCTCCTCCCCAAAGGGGACGAAGAGCGTCTTGCGTTTCGCGTAAAATACGGACGATGGTCTTACGGTGCCATAGGCAATGAATTGATCCTGGCGATCCAAGTTCAGTCCTGCGGCATAGGCGAGTTCCTGCGGTGGCGCGATCACATATCGATTGATGTGCGGAAATGTGATGACGATGACAATCAGAACCAGACCGGCCAAGGTTCCCCCAGCTGCCCAGAAGGCTCCTCCGCGCCGTTCGTCATTCAATCCAAGGTATCCCACCAACGTCATCCCGAGTAACAACAGGGCTGCAATCAGATAGGGACCGCTGCCGAGATCTACCTGCCCGGCCAAGGGGAACTCCCGCACCATCTTGGAGGCGTAGGTTGTGTAGAGGGTGGGGAGGCAGGCAAAACCGATCGCCAAGAGATACCCCACTCCCATCATGAGATGTATAGACCCCCGAATCCCTTTCGTCGTCGGATCACTCAGACACCGGGACCAGTACGAGGCTGTCAACAGGGCGGCGGCGGGAAACAATGGACCGATATAGTGGGGCAGGCGGGTTGCAGAGACTGTGAAGAACACAAGGGTGCCTACAAGCCATAGAGCGGCAAAGAGATCGAGCTCACGAGCCGGGGTAGCGGGATGAGGGGTATCGGGGTAAGTGGATATCCCGCTATCCCGCTGTCCCGCTATCCCGCGGTTCCGCCAATCTTTGAACGCGAGGTAGAGCGGGACAGGAAGAAGTGCGCTCCAAGGAAAGAAACCTAAGAGCAGGACCGGGAGGTAAAAGAAGATGGTGCCCTGGTGTCCTTCCATAGGACTGAGGAATCGACCGATCGTATGGGCTTTTGCGCCTGTGGCATAGGCGTCGCCATGCACGAGGAACATGGCCGCATACCAGGGGGCGGCGAGCAAAATGAACAGCAGTGTGCCTGCAAGGGGGACACCCTTCTGCCAATACTCGTGCCATCGGCGCGTCCAGGTGAGGTAGAGTGCCGCGACAATGAGGGGCACGGCGAATCCGACCGGACCCTTCGTCAGCGTGGCGAGCGCCATGCCGATATAGAACATCCAGACCCATCGACGGGCACCGCCTGTTCCATGCAGGCCCAGCCAAAATCCGTACAGCGATGCCGTGGTAAAAAAGATCAAGACACTGTCGGTCAGTGCCATGCGCCCGAGTCCAAGGATTTCCAAGTTGAGCAAGAGCATCAATCCGCCGAAGAGCGCGACGGTTCGATCCCGCTGATGCACAAGAAACAGGTAGTGCATGAGGATCAACCCCACGCCGAAGAGGGCTGAGGGGAATCGTGCGGCGAACTCGTTGGACCCGAACAGACGATAGGATTGTTCCATCAACCAATAGAGCAAGACTGGCTTCGCGACGCGCAACTCACCGTTGAACGTCGGCGTCAGGCGATCCCCCGACTCGAACATTTCCCGACCGGCCTCGGCATTCCGTCCCTCGTCACGATCCGTCAACCCCATGTCGCCGAGTCCCAAGAAGAACAACAGCCCAGACAGGAGGAGGAGGGCCAGAAGGAGCAGGGCATGGGGAGAACGATCGGTTGTGGTCATAGAATCGTTGGGATTGTTTGGTGACTGCATACGTTGAGCTGATTAGATCTCAAAGAATTATGTTTGTGGAGAGGAGGGGCTGACCGGCGGGTTGGCCTGGCTCGCGCGCGAGATCAGCATCAGGTTGCGAACATAGACGATCGATCCAATGCTCTGTCCTGCGATGAAGACCGGATCTTCCCGATAGATCGCGTAGGCGAGCGTGATGAGCCCGCCGATCAGGCTCATGTACCAAAACGAGACAGGGACCTGGCTCTCCGCCTTCTTTTCAGACGCAATCCATTGAACCACCCAGCGGCCGAAAAACAGCCCTTGACCAAGAAATCCGATGGCAAGCCAGATATTCTCGAGACTCATAATGGAACCGTCATGCGCGACGGACGAGACGTGCGTGAAGCGTAAGGTAGCGGATTCTCACAGTCCATGGAGTCTCGCTTGTCGCGCATCTCTCGCCCTTCTCGCTTGCAGACTCGTTACTTGTCACGGAATGTATATCGCAACACCCTGGTTTGCATCCACCGCACGGCAATCAGGTCATAGAGCGATTTGAATAATCGATTGCCCATGCCGTACTTGGAGACGCCGTGAATGCGCGGATAATGCCGGACCCGCACTTCCGTGACCGTGAATCCGTGCATGATCGCGAGCGCGGGAAAGAATCGGTGCATGCCTTCGAAGAGGCGCAGCCGCTCCAGCACGGGCCGCCGGAATACCTTGAGCGGGCATCCTGTATCGTGGACGCCGTCGTGGGTAAAGAAGTTCCGCACGCGGTTGGCGATTCGGGACGATATTTTTTTCACCAAGCCATCTTGCCGTTCCAGTCTCCATCCACACACGAGATCGTGGGTGTCAGTATGGGGCAGAAGCTTCAAGATGTCCGCACTGTCCTGCTGAAGGTCGCCGTCGATTTGAATGATGATGTCTCCGGAAGATTGATTAAAGCCCGCGTCGAGCGCACAGGTCTTGCCGTAGTTTCGGTCGAGGTGGAATACCCGAATCTGGGGATGTTGCCCCGCCAGGCGGTCCAGCTCTTCGCCGCTGCCATCACTGCTGCCATCGTCCACAAAGATAATTTCGAACGGTCGAGTCCGCGAGGTCGCATGTGAGTCCATGACGGCCAGGAGCCCCTCAATCAGTGGAACGAGATTATCTCGCTCATCCTTGATGGGGATGATAACGGAGGCCCATGGATGGGATGGCACGGTCATGCGGGGCAGATATTCCTGACGCAGAAGGGGGTCCACAGGCTCACGCGGGCATTCTACAGAATGATGGAGGGAGCGTCAAACCGCGCCGCGAGGTCGGCGCGGCGGGCGTGAATAGCGAGAGTAGCGGGACAGGCGGGACGGGCGCGATCTGACGTTCGAAGTTCTGGGTTCGAATTCCGAAAACCTCGAACTTCGGACCTCGAACCGTTGCCCGGCCTGTACGCCGCGCTCTTCTCGCTACCCTCCTGACGGCGCGACGACTGTGAAGCGCATTGCGCCCATCAGGCTCATCTCGTTGATCTGTTCCCCCACGTGAATTTCCACTTTATATCGGCCGGGCTTCCAGGCGCCGAGTGGAGGAGAGAACGTGAGATAGCCAGTGTCGTCTTCGAGCGCAATGTACATCGCGTCTTGTCCGATCGAAACGGTGGGATCGAGGCCGGCTACCGCTTCAGGGAAACAGCGTCCGATCACCTGGAATCCCTGATAATGCTGGTGCAGGAGGAAGACAATGAAGACCGCAGGAGTGTTGGGGCGGAACCGGTCCGTCGGTTTCACCGGCACAATTTCGTGCGTCCGGTGAAGGCCCAGTTGCTCGTCAAATCCTTCTGCTGTTGTAATGGTGCGGAACAGGCCTTGCGGTGGAGCATCGAAGTTGTAGGGGGTGACGTCTTGGGTGCGGTTCTGAAAATCAGGGATGGGAGGATTCTTGGTGATCGGCAGCTCCGCTGCCCGGACGGTCGCCAGCGGCGACAGGGCCATGATAATGACCGCCGCGATTAGCCCTCGCCCCGCTCGTCTCATGCTGTTCGCCATAGCGTCTTGGTACACTGGTCGATGGGAACTGTCAAGGATATGGGAAGCTATAGCGATCAGCTTTCAGCAGTCAGTCAGGGCAAAGGAGGTGTTTGAACAGTCCACACTAGCTCCGGAGCTGAAGGCTGAATGCCGACAGCTGCAGGAAAGCCCGTTGCGGCTGTTTCCCGTCATCTGCTAAAGTTCCCCTTCTTTGAAGCTGAAACGAGAAGGGCAGACCGCACCAGGATTGTGATGTTGCAGGACGCAGACGCTTTACCCCAGCTCATCGGCGACTACAAGCCGGTCGATCAGTGGCAAGTCCACATCAATAGGCTTTTCTACCGTTTCCGGGGCGATCAGGTCCGCAGTTTCTACCAAACATTTGCTTCAGCCGACTATCGGCTTGCCCATGCTCTCGCGGCGGACTATTTCGAAAAAGTCGTGAAACGCGAAAAGTCACGGGGTGAAGGGGTAACGGGACAGCGGGGCAGTGCTGAATCCGGTTCCACCGATACCCCGGCTACCCCCCTACACCCTGCGTCGCCCCTTACGATCTTAGAACTCGGGCCTGGCAACGGCAATCTTGCCGCTTGCTTCTTGAGCCATCTCAAGGTTCTCGATAAAGATGGAGTGGTGTATCCCCGCATTCGATATGTACTGGTCGATTGGGAACAAGCCGTGCTCGACGCAGCCATGACTCATCCAGAACTCGCGTCCCACCGCAACCGGGTCGAGACACATCGAGGGACTGTTGATCGGCTCGATGCGGTTGCGGATGGCAGCGTCGATCGCATCATCTGTAACGAACTGTGGAACGATCTCTCAACGAAATTGATGTCGCGCCAGGGGGGAGACATTGAAGAGGAGTTCATGCGGCCGAACTTGAGCGAGGCCGCACATGCGAAAATTTCAGATTGGCAGGCCTTTCTCCGATCGTTCGAAACCATGGACATGGAGGCACTCAGAGGCTTCCCTCCGTTTCTCGACGACCTGGTGTGGGAGCGTGAATATCGGGCGGTCGAATGGAAAGAGGTTCCCTACCGGAAGACGATCGCGGATTTTCTCAAACGTATCGATGAGCGAGTGCTGGTTCCCGTCAATCTGGGGGCCTATGCCACGATCAAGGAAGCCAAGCGTTTGTTGGCTCCCGATGCGATTGGTTTCAGTAGTTTCGATGCAGGTACAGCGGACATGGAGGTGCTGAACGATCCGGAAAAGCCTTGTTATGGCCAATTTGGCGGGCAACAGAGTTTTATGGTCAACTTTGCGTTGGCCGAAGCGGTCGCCAGGCAGTTGGAGGCCGGCACGATGACCATAGAAAGCCAGCGTGAGTTCGTAGGGCGCAGCTTGGGGACCAACGTCTTGACCCTCATGGATCTCATTGCCACCCATCCTTCCGCCGGTACAAAAATGGCGCCATGGGAACAGGACCGTCTGATGCTCAAGACTCTCCATTCATTGAACGAGACCTATCGGAGCCCCTACGCACGCCCTCTGGATTTCCCCATTCCGTTGGAGGTGCCGCCGGAAGAGCGTGAAGCGCTTCAGGCCCTTGTGCGCGCGCTCACGCCGACAGGCATTCCGGACACCGTTGCCTATCTCACAGAGGAAGAGCTGACCTTGGCCTCGAAGGATCTCGAGGACATCGGCTACGATCCGCAGTCGTTTATGATTGCCTTGACTGCACCACCGAGCCCTGTGGATTACTTTCATGCCTCCGTCCGGCCTCGCTGATCCTTCTCGCCGCTGGTCCCGAGTCTCGCCCGGACATTGGCGCGTGCAGCAGCACTCATGAGCAAAGTATGCGGAATTCTGCTTGACTCAGTTCTTGTTCTCCTATAGCCTTTGTAGACTTCCCCCTCGCATGAGGAAGGTTCTCACCTTTCGATCGGTTCAACGCCGCAGAGCGAGCGGGTTTGGGTGGGACAAGAAGAGAAAGCGGGTGATTGATGTTTGGATCGTTCGGATGGATGGAATTGGTCCTGATTTTGGTCATTGTCTTGATCATTTTCGGCGCCGGCAAGATTCCGCAGTTGGGTGAAGGGCTCGGGAAGGCCATCAAAGGATTTAAGAAGAGCGTCAACGAGGCCGATGCCATCGACGTGACGCCTCCTCCTTCCGATACGCCTGAAGCGCCACCCTCGCAGGTAGCGCAGGCCGCTCCGCCGGCCACGGCGCCTGTTCAATCAGGGACGCAGGTCAAGCAAGGGTAAGGGGACGTGACGCGTGAGGCGTGAAGCGTGAAGCGCCAAGAGGAATCAGCCGCTTCCTTTTTTGCTTTTCGCATGACGCGTGACGTTTTACGTATGACGAACCATGTTCGGATTGGGCATCGGCGAAGTTCTTATTATTTTGGTGATTGCATTCTTGCTGTTTGGCCCCAAGCAGCTGCCTGAAGTCGCTCGCCAGGTTGGGAAATTGGTCAAGGGGTTCAAGGAAACGGCGGACGATTTGCGGAAGTCGGTGGAACCGGAGCTCAACATGATCCAGCAGGAAGTGAAGATGGTCGAACAGGATTTTCAGGCCTCGATCAAAGACGCTGAAGAACAGATTAAGGCTGTGACGACGTCGGCAGAGAAACAGGTTGATTCAAAGGGACCACCCAATCAGGCGTAACGGTGCGGAGAGAAAAGTAGACAAGGCGAGACGAGTAAGCTCTGGCCACTAGGCCGTCGACCGACCGGTATTTACAGCCGGCTTGGCTCGATGGTATAAGTCCCCCCCATGGTATACATACGATCTAAGCTTCACGGAAGCTGTCTCTATGGCCATCCCCTTCATATAGGCCGGATGTTGCCGCTAATCCAGTTTGGCGTTGACCGTCAGTCCCACCTTCGTTGTAGTCTCTTCGACTAGTTCCGCCACTACCTCATGATTCACTCACGGCTACCCTTTCCCATTCACTGGAGCATCACATGAGAGTCATCGGACGAACATGGTGGGCCAATTTGGTCGCCTATGGTCATGCTGCCGCGATAGTAGCGGGGCTGTCATTCGTAACGGCCCCGGCGCAAGCCGCGTTTGAATTACCGCCGGGCGAAAAAATCACCCATGCTGCGGTCGTGGCTCGAGCGATTCCGGATAAAGAAGCCTACGAACTCTACGATCCGAAGATCGGGAAGAATTTCGACCTCAAGAAGTTCTGGATGCGCGCTGACTTTCGAACGCGGTATGAAATTCGGAACAATACGTGCTTTGGTAGCGCCATGGTGGGCAATGCTGCCTGCAACAGTCCAAACGGCGGCACAACTGCGAACGGACAACAAGGCAAGGCGAATGAGTCTTTTGGTCTCCAAAAGGCGCGTTTAGGTTTCGGCTATGACATCTCACCGGACGTGAATTTCTACATGGAACTCATCTATTCAGCCGTGTGGGGCGGCAACGGGTCGCAGGGCACCCCGCTCAACGACAATCAGAGGACCAATAGCGGCTCGACCGTGAGTGGTTTCGGAAACGGCGGTGTCTTGGGCGTCCGGGCCGGCTATATGTTGATCCGAAACTTCGCCGGGATAGAAAATCTGAGCGTGAAGGCCGGTCGGCAATATATCGTGTTCGGCAGCCACTCGATATTCGGCGCCTTCGACTGGTCCAATACGGGATTTTCTTTTGACGGTATCATGCTGCAATACAGCACCAAGGCCTGGGATAGCAACGTTGGTTGGTTCCGCACATCTGAGTCAGACCTCGCGCAAGGATCGCCTCTCGGCGCTCTGACGACGAACATTCCTGTTGCTGGTAGCAGCAACCCCACACTGAATAACGGCAGCGCGAACACCGATTCCGACGTGTTCATATTCTACAACCAGATCAAGTCGGTTCCGGGATTCGTGATCGAGCCCTACTACATCCTCTATTCCAACCGGTACAACTCGGGGGACAATCGAAACCAGGGTCTCGGTACGCCGAAGCACTCGAATCAGACTCGTCATATGGTCGGAAATCGGATCGAGCTGCGGAAAGACAACTTCGACGGATACAACGAAACGATCTACCAGTTCGGTCAAATGGGCGACACGGATGGTCTGAACGCAACGCAGAACGGGTACGGCAACTCAAAGAACCTCCACATCAGTGCCTGGGCGACCAGAACCTGGATCGGCTACACCCATTACGAGTGGGACTGGAAGCCTCGGTTGGCGTTCAACTTCGACTATGCCTCGGGTGATGGCAGGGCAAACTGCACGATCGGTGGGAACACAGATTGTAAAACAGCCAACACGTTTGAGAACTTGTGGGGGACTAACCATATCCACATGGGCTACATGGATACCATTGCGTGGAAGAACATGATGAAACCTTCGATTAATTTACAATTCCGTCCGACCAAGGATGATCATATTGAAATTTGGGCCACCAATCTGAACCTGGCCAATACGAAAGATAACTGGTATCGTGCCGCACAGGGCGTGTATGTCTTTTCAAAGACGAACAACACCACGAGGCACATCGGCAACGAATTGGATATTATTTGGACGCGTTTTTTCATGGATGGCAAGTTATCCTTCCAGGCCGGCTATGGGCACCTCTTCGCCGGCGCCTATATCCAGGAGAACCTGGGCACCAAGGCTGACCAGGATTGGGCGTATGCGCAGCTCTGGGTGAACTTCTAAGCAGGCTGTTGATAAAGTCCGCCAGCTTCGTTCTCGGCTCATCGAAATCCTCAACGTACCCTTGAGGGTACGCCTCCGGTTTCGACTTGCCTGCGGCCTTGCTGGACGGCCTTTCTGAACAGCCTGCGCAGAGTCAGCTCGGCTCATCGCCTATCTAGCGCTCAAAATCCTCGCTCAAATCCCGCGCTAGCACACCTCGATTTATCGAGCGCTTCGGCGTATCCTTTCCGCCGGTTCAAAAACAAATCTATTTGATGCCTCGGAGACCAATTACGGTTTTCCTCATTGAGTACCTAAGCGTCCGTGCGAGCAATCCCCTAATTCTTGACGGTCTACGGCACTAAGGCGATAGTGTTTTATGCGCGCACTCTTTGTCACAACGCTCCTCGTTGCGCTCGTTCTCCCCTCTGGGCATACATTCGCTTCCCCAACGATCGACATTTCAGATGAAGACACGGCAAGAGAGTTGGCAAGGTTATACACACAGGCAGCACAAGGCGACGTGAAGGCGCAGAACACCCTCGGCTGGATAGAGGCTAATAACAAGAACTGGGCGGCTGCACGGGGCTGGTGGGAGAAAGCCGCCGCTCACGGGAACAGTGGGGCGCAGGGAGCCCTCGGGGTCCTGTATCGCGATGGACTGGGCGTGCCACAGGATTACATAAAGGCGCGGGGATGGTTCGAGAAAGCGGCTGCCCAGGGGCTTGCGATGGCGCAGCACTCGCTCGGATCGTTCTATTACTATGGGCACGGCGTGCCGCAGGACCACACCAAGGCGCGGGAATGGTGTGAGAAAGCCGCTGTTCAAGGATACGCAAAGGCGCAGTACGACCTCGGAGTGCTATATCGAGTCGGACAGGTCATGCCGCAAGACTACACGAAGGCACGGCAGTGGTTCGAGAAAGCGGCTGTCCAGGGGAACAAAAACGCGCAGGTCTCCCTCGGTTTTCTGTATGAAACCGGACAGGGCGTGCCGCAGGATTACGCGAAAGCACGGCAGTGGTACGAGAAAGCCGCTGTCCAAGGGGACGCGGTGGCACAGGACAACCTTGGGATGTTGTATGACAACGGGCACGGCGTGCCGCAGGACCACACCAAGGCGCGGGAGTGGTTTGAGAAATCGGCTGCTCAGGGGGACGCGGGGGGGCAGAACGACCTTGGCTATCTTTACGTCGATGGCAAGGGTGTTCCGAAGGACGAAATAAAAGGAGTGGAGTGGATACGCAAAGCTGCCGAGCAGGGAGACGCAAACGGGCAAGATTCACTCGGCGAGATGTACCGCGATGGACGCGGCGTGCCGCAGGACAATGTACGTGCCTATATGTGGTTCAAGCTCGCAGTCGAGCAATATCTACGACAGGGCGGAACGAGTATGGAGTCGGTACAACGTAGAGACGCTGTTGCAAAACAGCTAACACCTGCACAGATTGCAGAAGCCCAGCTACTCGCGGGACAGTGTCAGGCTCGGAAATTCAAGGGGTGCTGAGTAAGGATGAAGAAAAGAGGTCGGGAGTCATTGTTTGACGCGGAAGCTTCCAAGTCATGGTGAGAAATGATTCCCGACCCCTTTAGTTTTCCTCTTATGCCCCTGACAACGTCCTGGTCTAGAACAGAAGCTCTACCCCTCCTGGCCTCCCCTTACAAAGGGGAGGAATAGCTCAAAAGCCGTTCGGTTCATCCAGCTTGCCCACGGTGAGGCGGTCCTCTATACTCCCCTCGCGCACATGTTCCACCACCATCCTTCTTTCTGATTAATCTCACCGTGGATGATCTGACTCGACAGCTCAGCGAACAGTTCGGTTTCGCAAAGTTTCGGCCAGGCCAGGAGGAGGTCGTTCGGGCCGTGTTGGCTGGGCGCGATGCGATGGCGGTCATGCCGACTGGGCAGGGCAAGTCGCTCTGCTACCAATTGCCTGCGACCCTCTTGCCCGGGTTGACCCTGGTCATCTCTCCGCTCATCGCGCTGATGCAAGATCAGGTTGCCGGCTTGAAGCAGCGGAAGATCGCAGCAGCGGCGTTTCACTCTGGCCTTACCGGGTCTGAAAAGCACCGCGTCATTCAGGATCTCAATCAGAAACGGCTTCAGTTGCTCTATCTGGCGCCGGAACGGATGCAGCACGAGGGATTTCTCCAACTGTTGCGTTCCCTCTGGGTCTCGCTGCTGGTGGTCGACGAAGCGCATTGTATTTCCCAGTGGGGCCACGATTTCAGACCCGATTATCTGAAAATCGGCCGCCTTCGCCAGGAACTCACGAATCCTCCCTGTCTGGCTCTGACCGCCACCGCCACATCCCGCGTTCAAACGGATCTGTGCAAACGATTGTCGCTCCGCGATCCCTTCAAGCTGGTCGCAGGCTTCCGCCGAGACAATCTCGCCTTGTCTGTTCGTCTCTGCCAGTCCCGCCAGGAAAAGCTGGCTGCGTTGGAGCGGTTGGTTCGGGAGACGGAGAAAGGCACGATCCTGATCTACTGCGCGACGCGCCGGGCGGTGGAGGAAGTCGCGGATTGGCTGGGACAGTCTCACCAGTCGGTCGGCTATTACCATGCAGGTCTCTCGGATGTGGAACGGCAGCTTGTACACGACGACTTTCGCCGGGGGAATGTGAGGATTCTGGCTGCAACGAATGCCTTCGGCATGGGCATCGATAAGTCGGATGTCAGGCTGGTCGTCCATTTCGACATTCCGGGAAGTGTGGAGGCCTATTATCAAGAGGTCGGGCGTGCCGGTCGCGATGGCCGACCTGCTGCCTGCTGCTTGCTGTTCCATGAGCGGGATCTGGCCACGCAGGAATACTTCATTCAGCAGGCGGCGCAAGATCCTGAAGGCGCAGATCGTGCCGAGCGGATGAAGACGCTACTCCAAGAAATGCTGGGATATGTGTCGGTATTGGACTGCCGGCAGCTTGCAATCCTTGAATATTTCAGCGATGACGATGAACGGGCCCTGGGCCCCTGTGGCCTCTGCGATCGCTGTGTTGCGCCTGTCCGGCAACCGAGCAGAGAGGTTTCGCACGACGATGCCGCTTCCGCGAAGGCCGTCTTGGAGACCGTGTCCTGGTGCAGGGGTCGGTTCGGCGTGAGTCGAATTGTCGAGATTCTTCGCGGAAGCCGTTCGAAAGCGATGCAAGCCTATGGCGCGGAAGACTGCCCGACATACGGGATGTGTCGTGCACGCTCGAAATTGTCTGTGACCGGTCTGGTGAGAGAGTTGATCGACTCAGCCTATCTTCAGGTCGAAGGCACGGAATATCCTATTCTCGATGTGACTCGCAAGGGGCGGGAGATCCTCCAAGGGATCGGGGCAGTGCAGTTGAAGCAGACAGAAGAGCCGCGACCTGATTTACCGGCGGCAAAGCCGGTTCGTGAGAAGGCCCTGTCCGCAGTTGTCCTGCGAGCATCGCCGGCGGACCCGCAGCTCTTTGAACGGCTCAAGCAACTTCGCACGGAGCTTGCCGAAGAAGAAGGCGTCGCGGCCTTTCTAATTTTTCATGACAAAACCCTGAAGGCCATTGCCGGGCACAAACCCGTGTCACCCGCTGCCCTCATGGAGGTTCCAGGTATCGGCGCGCTGAAGGCAGAACGATATGGCCGCCGAGTGCTGGCGGTGGTGAACGGGGAGAAGTAGCCATCAGCTCGCAAACGTCTATGCCCAATGCGAGACGATAGTCTCTACCCCTCCTACCCTCCCCTTACAAAGGGGAGGAATCGGCTGAAGGCTGACAGCTATTTGAGATTCCCTGCTTGTGCGAAACGTGCTTGCAGTTCTCCGTAGGTCTTCGTCACCGGAAACTGCGGGAACTCCTTGGGCAGGTGATCCGGAGGGCAAAAGAAGAATCCTGCGTGGGCCTCTCCTAGCATGGCGGTGTCGTTGTAGGCATCGCCGGCGGCCAGGACGTGAAAGTTGAGAGACTTCAGCGCCGCCACCGAATGTTTTTTCTGGTTCTGCATCCGCATGTGGTAATTGACGATGCGGCCGGCTTGATCGATCTCCAGCTGGTTGCAAAAGAGCGTCGGGAATCCCAGCTGGCGCATCAGCGGTTGGGCGAACTGATAGAACGTATCGGATAAGATAATCACCTGGCATCGCTCGCGGAGCCAGGAGACAAAGTCCAGGGCGCCTTCAAGTGGGCCCATCTTGTCGATGACCGCCTGGATATCGTGAATGGTGAGTTTGTGCTGATCCAGAATGGCCAGCCGACGTTTCATCAAGGCATCGTAATCCGGCATCTCCCTGGTGGTAATTTTCAGTTCGTCGATGCCGGTCTTGAGCGCAACATTGATCCAGATCTCCGGCACCAACACGCCTTCGAGATCCAAGCAGGCGATTACGGGTTTGTGCATTATTTTCTCACTTTCTCTATTAGTTCTGAGTCCTGAGTTTTGAGTTCTGAGTTCCCGGAAAGTTCCCACTCAGCACTCAGAACTTATAACTCAGAACTGCGGGTTTGAAATGCCTGGCTTAGAAACCGCCACATGTGGTCAAGCACCTGGTCTAAAAGCGCTGAGCCTGGCCAGGTCCGTCTGGATTCCTCTTCATGCCGTTCGGCCCATTCTAGGGCCATCGGGAGGGGGATGAGTCGAGGGGGAGAGTCGGTCAGGGTTCCCCAGGCCAGCCCCAATATGGAACTGATTCGCATCGAGACCGGCAGGGGAGTGACCGGATTCTGCGCCAGGTCCTGGCAGAGTTCCGCCGGCGAGGTGACGAGGAGTTCTCGACAGGCCGCTGGTCGCGCTTCGTAAATTGAACAGAGTTCATTCTCTAAGTAGGGACAAGGCATTCTCAACGCGTAGTAAGAGCGATTGATCGGATCGAGTTCTTCATCTGCTATCGGTTTCGATGCCTCAGACACGTCGTTTAGCCGATCCCACAGGCCAGCTCGCTTTATGCGATCCTTCGTGTCACCGAGGCGGTTCAATAGAAGGTCGCGTCGATCCGTCGGCAGCTGTTCCACATAGTCTCGTAGCGCGAACGCTTCCGGAGCAGAGAGTGGAACTAGCATGCGGCAACAGGCGGCGCAGCCTATCCGGCAGGAAATAGCCTGGCCTGCTTCGGTGGCGTGCTGGATTTCCAGTTGTGCGGCTTCCTCCCCCAGGCGACGTGCAACCGGGACAATGGCCGTGATGGGGATGAGTCCTGTCGGCACATCGATGGCTGTGGTCAGCCGTCCGACCGGGGTATTCAGCGCAACCTCAAACCGTTCGACCATGGAACCCTGAGCCTCGCGTGCCTGCCTTGAACCGTTTTCTGGTCGGCATCATAGAGAACCGTTCAATGGCTGGTCAACCGCGCGGCACTCGCAGGCTGTTGAAAAAGTCCGCCAGCTTGTCTTGTTCATTTGGTCTGTTTGGTTTGTCTGGTTTTTTGGTTGAACGAAACTAACCAGATGAACCAAATCAACCAAACAAACCAGATCAACCAGCTGGTTCTTGCTCCCTCTCCCTTACCGCCGCATAATGTGGGCAAAGGAGAACGCTATGGCATTGTCCGGTCATGTGGTGGGCTTGCTCAAAGAGTATATGCGGGATCTGGTTGAGCAGGCGAAGCAGGAGACGGCGGCCCATGCTTCCTTTGGTTTCTCCGCTACGCCCTATCGTCCGGATCAGGCGATTTCTGATCTCCTCGCCTTGCTGGATGACCGTATTGAATCTGAAGGGATGCAGGTGGGTCTGCCAGAGGGCTTTCTCCACTACATGTGGAGCCTCTGTAATGAAGCGACCGCCCAGGTGTCCGACCAGGTGTGGCTGGAGGGAAATATCGGGAGCCAAGTCGCCGGTAAGGTCAGGGTCAGGGAGTTAACCTATCGAGCCCTGATTCACTATATTGGATCACATGATCAAGAGAGTTCTCTATGATGCCGCCAATAGGTTCATGAAAAAGTCCATCTTTTGATTCACGAAACACACATTTCACCTTTTGCCTCTAACTTTTTACGGTCTACAAGCGCGACTTGCTCAGACGCTTGCTAAAGCTTCCCTGCCAGCCAATAGACAATAATGCCGGCCACTTCCGTGACCGCTTCTGTGGTGTATTGTAATGCAGTATCGTCTGGCAAGAAATCAAGCGGGTCGATGTTGTCCCAGCTCTCTCGCGGTAGGTTCTGTGCGACATAGTCGCAGGGGGCCGGCGTGACACGGAAGCCTTGCTTGGTGAACACTGGGACCGCGCGTGGCAGATGGCTGGCGGAACTGACGAGTAGAATTGATGCGGGCCCGATCAGCCGTTTGGTCCCTGTCGCGTTCTCGTAGGTGTTTCTCGCTTCTGTATCGATTTTAGTGGCGGACTCGGGAACGCCGAGGCGAACCGCCCATCGTCTCATTTCGGTCGCTACCTGCGGCCCCGTGCCGAAAACTCTGGCGTCTCCCCCTGTCAGCACCAACGTGGGGGCATAGCCTTGCTGGTAGAGGTTTACGCCGCAGGTGGTTCGATTTTTGGAATAGGAATTCGGCTCGGCGGTCGGTCGAAGCGAGCCCTTCTCATCGATGCCTCCCCCCAAGACCACGATTGCATCGAAGTGATCGGAGGGCGTGAGCTGTGGCGGGTGGTACCACGATTCGAGTGAGCCGATCAACGGGTAGGCGATCCATGGACTGGAGCACGTCACGAGGAGGAGGAGGGAGGATGCGACGAGCTGGCGCACCCACCTCAGGCGTGTTGGCGAGAAAGGGAAGAGGGCCAAAATCGTCGCCGCGACGAGGAGTAATACCACCCACGTCAGAGGGTAGAGGCCGTACTTGACGAACTTATACAGACCGAAGAAGAATGGAGTCAATTCCATCGGCAGACCTCAATCGAACAGAGGGCATCGCCGACAGCATACACGGAGTGAGTTGAATGACCAAGCAGAGAGAGGTGACGTGATGGCACAAGGGCGCCGTTATTGGCTGATGAAATCGGAGCCACGTGTATTTTCGATCGACGATCTCGCGCAATCTCCCAAGCAGACGACCTGTTGGGATGGGGTGCGGAACTATCAGGCACGCAACTTCATGCGTGAAATGGCCGTCGGAGACCAAGTATTTTTTTACCATAGTAATGCCGAACCGCCGGCTGTGGTGGGGATTGCGGAAGTTGCGAGGATTGCCTATCCGGACCAGACGCAGTTCGACAAGACCAGCCACCACTACGACGCAGCCAGTGTTCCCTCTGCTCCACGGTGGGACATGGTGGACATCCGGTATCGTCAGACCTTTAATGCCAGTCTGTCGCTCGATCGACTGAGGCAGGAACCGAAGCTGAAGGGCATGGTCTTGCTGCAAAAAGGCTCCCGCCTCTCCGTCCAGCCTGTGACCGAATCCGAATGGGCTGTGGTGCTGAAGTTAGCCGGAGCTAAGGTCAGCTAGCGGCATAATGAGGTGGCTGGGGAAACGGTGATGACACACGAGGACTTAGGTGACTTGCATGTCTGGAGCAAAAGGCAAATAGCATCGCAGGCTGCTCAAAAAGTTCGTCCAGCAAGGCCGCAGCGAGTGAAGACCGGAAGCGTACCCTCTCGGGTACGTTGAGGATCTGAACGATGCGAGAACGCCGCTGGCGAGCTTTTGGGGCAGCCTGTTAAGTTTTGGCTTTGCCGTTGTCGAGATGCCGATGCTGCCAATCAAGCCAGGCATGGCCAAGTTCGTGGGCGAGAATGTAGCGTCGTCTGGTCACGGGCAAGCGCTTGCGAAGATAGATGGTCTTCGTGGCATCGTCCCAGATTCCGTCGGCATTCGGATCACGACGGTCCATGTCGGTATCGGAAAGTTGGCGGATGGAGATCCGATAGCCGAACGGAAACACAACTCGAGAAGGCATGCGTAACATAACCATTGCTCCTGACAGTGGGTTAGGATAACACAAAGTTCGTTCCCGCTTCATGATTGATATGTTCATACAAGTCAATGTGTTAGACTATTTTTCTCCCAAGATCATGACGCGTGAAGCGCGATTAGAAGTTAGAGGTTTCGGTTTGCGAAAAGGTTTCCTGGGCCTGCTAGGGCAGGAGTATACTGACCGAAAGTGAGGCCGACTATGCATCGCGTGCTTGTCCTAGGTGCTGGAAAGATTGGATCCCTGGTGGCCTGCCTTTTGTCAGAAAGCGGGGACTATGAGGTCTCTCTCGGTGACATCAGCCTCGATGCTCCCAAGCGGTTTGTCGAGGACCTCGGTCTCGCGCGCGTGACACCCCTGCACCTCGACGTCCGACACCCCGACGCGGTCAGCGCATATCTGACGGCACATCGATTCGATGCGGTTCTGTCGAGCCTGCCCTATTTCTGTAACCCAGTTGTCGCCGGATTGGCCCGTGAACACCGGCTTCACTATTTTGACCTGACGGAGGATGTCGAAGTCACCGCTCAGGTCAAAGTCCTGAGCGCTGACTCATCGCAAGCCTTTGTGCCGCAATGCGGTCTGGCCCCCGGGTTCATCAGCATTGCAGCGCACGACTTGATCACCCACTTTGATACGGTGGATACGGTCAAAATGCGGGTCGGCGCCTTGCCGGTACATCCTAGTAACGCGCTCAAGTATTCACTGACCTGGTCCACCGATGGGCTCATCAACGAGTACGGCAATATCTGCTACGGAATTGAAGAGGGGGAGAAGGTGCCTCTCTTGCCTCTCGAAGGGTATGAGACGATTGAGGTGGATGGACTCTTGTACGAAGCATTTAACACCTCCGGAGGATTGGGAACGTTAGCCGATACCTATGCAGGGAAAGTCCGGACTATGAACTACAAGACGCTGCGGTATCCTGGCCATTGCGAGAAAATTCATCTCTTGATGAAAGATCTGAAGCTGAACGAGGACCGTGAAACGCTCAAACGAATCCTCGAACGGGCGGTTCCCCAGACATTGCAGGATGTCGTGCTGATCTATGCTTCCGTCATGGGGATGAGAGAAGGCGCTCTATTCGAGGAGAACTACGTGAAGAAGATCTATCCCCAATGCATTAAAGGGAAGCTGTGGTCCGCTATTCAAGTGACCACCGCATCGAGCCTCTGCGCCGTAGCCGACCTCGTGCTGGCGGCTCCTACACAGTACAAAGGATTCGTGACCCAGGAATCCTTTCCGTTACAAGATGTGCTCAAGAATCGATTTGGAGCCTGCTACAAATGATGTCCGCCGGGGAAATCCTCAAGGGATTGGGCTTGAGCGCAGTCAACTCCGGCGGTAGCACCGGAGCCCATTGGTGGGCCTCCGGCGAGCAGGCCTCGCTGCTGGAGTCCGTGAATCCATCGACAGGCGAGGCGATTGCAAAAATTCACGCCTGTTCAGCCGATGACTATGAGCACATCGTGCGGGAGTCTGTTGCGGCATTTCAGCAATGGCGGCTTGTCCCGGCTCCCAAGCGGGGAGAATTCGTCCGGTTGCTCGGTGCATCGTTGCGTGAGCACAAGGACCTGCTCGGCTCACTCGTCTCTCTCGAAGTCGGCAAGATCAAGGCGGAGGGAGACGGTGAAGTTCAGGAAATGATCGATATGGCGGACTTTGCCGTGGGCCAGTCGCGCATGTTGTATGGAGCGACGATGCATTCCGAGCGGGCGCAGCATCGGATGTCGGAGCAATGGCATCCGCTTGGACCGGTCGGCGTGATTACCGCCTTCAATTTTCCCGTTGCGGTCTGGGCCTGGAACGCCTTCCTGGCCGCGATTGCCGGAGATACGGTCGTGTGGAAGCCTTCGCCGAAGGCCCCGCTCTGTGCGATCGCCGTGCAGCATCTCTGTAACCGCGTGATGGAGCAACAGGGCTATCGGGGGATCTTCTCGCTGATCGTGACGGCTGAGAAGACCATTGCGGAGACGTTGGTCCAGGATCGCCGATTGCCCCTGATCTCATTTACCGGGTCTGTACCGGTCGGTCGATCTGTGGCTGCGACGGTCGCGCGCCGGCTGGGGCGGACGCTCTTGGAGTTGAGTGGGAACAATGCGATCATCGTGGATCAGACGGCGGACCTCTCCTTGGCGATTCGCGCCATCGTGTTCGGTGCGGTCGGCACCGCCGGCCAACGTTGTACGACGACCAGACGGCTGTTCGTCCATGAGTCTCGATACGATGAAGTGGTTGCGAAGCTGATCTCGGCGTACAGACAGATTCGTATCGGCAATCCATTGGAGCCGGAGGTGCTGTTGGGTCCGCTGATCGATCGCGCCGCGGTCGAGACCTATCGGAGGGCGATTGAAGAAGTGAAACAGACGGGAGGGAAAGTCCTCTACGGGGGACAGGTACTGGATCAGCCTGGCTATTTTGTGGAACCGGCCATTGTGAAAGCGGAGAACCATTGGCCCATCGTCCAGCGCGAAACCTTTGCGCCGATTCTCTATGTCATGCCGTTCAAGGAGCTTGACGATGCCATTGCGTTGCAGAATGCGGTGCCCCAAGGCCTGTCTTCTTCGATTTTTACCGCGGACATGCAGAGCGGCGAGCGGTTTACGTCCACCGTCGGCAGCGACTGCGGGATCGCCAATGTGAACATCGGGACATCAGGAGCGGAAATCGGCGGCGCCTTTGGAGGCGAGAAGGAAACCGGTGGAGGACGCGAAGCCGGCTCGGATGCCTGGAAAGCCTATATGAGGCGGCAGACGAACACGATTAATTGGGGTCACGAGTTGCCGTTGGCCCAGGGGATTAAATTTGGAGAGTGAGCCCGTCATTCGTCAACCGTAGAGTCAAGACTATGACTGATGAACGACGGAATACTCGGGAAAGGAGTCGCCAACATGGATCATGATGCGGAGTTGGATGGGCTCATTGAGAGAATGATCGCGAAGTATATCTCAGGCAATCGGGCCGCCCAGGCGCTACGGGACTCGCTGGACAAGGCGGGAGTCGGTTTCTATCCGGTCGCAGACCATCTCACGTTGAGAACGTTGAATATCGATCAGCGGGCGGAGGAGTTCACGAGGCTTGGATATGGGTACAGTGAAACGATTGAATATCAAGACTGGTATGCGAAGGTCTATCGGAAGGTTGGGTATCCAGCGCTCTTCGTGGATCAAGCGTACTCCGACGATCGGGGCCGCACGAGCATCATCCCTGGTTGGGTCAATAAGTTTGGCGACCAAGTGTTCCATCACGTGGCGGTGCGCGTGGAAGACATCGAGCAGGCGATTGAACGGTTGAAGACACAAGGAGTAGTCTTTACCGGCCAGATCGTCGGCGCCCGTGGTGGCCAGCTACGGCAAATCTTCACTGCGCCGGAAATGGTGGATGGGCAGCCCTTTTCCGTATTGGAACTCGCTGAGCGCCACCGCGGGTATCAGGGATTTTCCCCTCCTCAGGCAGACAGTTTAATGAAATCCACTGTTGTCCGGTAGCGTTCTGCCCCACCCTGCATTGAGGATACGCTGGGCAGAACCTAGCCGGCATATCATTTCCGTTTCACACAAAGGAGGGCCTCATGTCGCGAATCACAGAGCTCAGAGCGTCGTTCGACAAGAAGATGGATGCGTTGGAGCATCAGGCTCTGGCGCTGGAAGCGCAACTCACCCGGACGAAAGATCAGGCGCTACAGGGGCTGGAACAGCGCAAGCAGCAGCTAGGGGATCTGCTCAAGCAAGTCCAGGCCGATGTACAGAAGTCGAAGGAAATAGCCGAGCAGGCGAAGTTGGAGGTGCAGGCCAAGCTCGAGCATCTTCAAGTGCAATTGGCCCTCGGTAAAGCGGACGCCCGTGATACGTTTGAGGAACAGAGGACGAAGATTCTCAAGGCGCTGAATGAATTCGAATCAGTTGCGGAGCAGAAATTGAAAGGTGCCACGTTCGAGTCAGGGAAAGTCTGGGAGGATCTCGTGGGCCGGACGAGCAAGCTTGAAGCTGAGTATGAGGCACTCAAGGATCGGTTTGAGAGCGAGAAAGCTAAGCAGCAAGTCACGTTGGAGTGGAAGAAGGAGGAGCTACTGACCAAGCTGGTGTTGTTCAAGGACCAGCTCAAGGCCAAGCGCGTGGTGGTGCAGGCCAAGGCCGATGTGCTTGAGGCTGACTTGCGCGAAGGCCTGGACCAGATTAAAGCGGGGGTGAGGAAGCTGTTCGAATAGAGGAAGAAGAGGGCAGCCTGGTCGGTCCCTGTGCTCGCGGAACGCGCACGATAGGAATGTGCTCGTTCGACGCGCGCACGTTGGGACCGATCCAGGCCGCCCTCTGAAGAGAGAAGTAAGAGAGTTGGGAAGAGGGGATCGGGAGTCGCCAGACCATCCTTCTTGCTCGCAGAACGCGCACGATAGGAATGTGCTCGTTGGACGCGCGCAGTGGAAGATCAATCAGCCCCCATCCCTGTGAGATAACGAGCGAGCTTGGAGGGAGCATTTACTTCGTTCGACGCGCGCAGTGGGAGACCAAACAGGCCGCTTTCCGAAGAGAGAAATGGGAGAGTTGGACGGGGGGCTATGGGGCAGGCGTACCCCACGGGTGTGAAAAAGCACACGAAACCTTAGCGTCCCTCGCGATCCCTTCGTCGATCAGGAACGGACGAGGTTGTTCTCGGACTCTCTGTCGTGATCCGGCAACCGGATCAGGTAGCGGCCTCCGGTGCCGAGCGTCACCAGCACTTGTCCATCCCGGCTCAGCCGATCGACTTCAAGAAAGACCTGGCCCCAGGACAGGTCGGTGAGACTGTTCGTCAAGGTATCCAGGTCGCATCCATGCATACGTTGGACTGTTCCGAGAATGCGATCAGTCACAGGTGTATGTGAAGCCATGATCAGACCCTCCCTCTGATGTTCGGACGTTCACCGCAATTTCAAATACGACCTCCTCCCATTGGCAGCTTGCTTTTCGGTCCGGGATAGATCATGCCGAACTCCTTGTTTGCATGATGTACCGGGAAAGGACGCAGTCTCACCGGTCGGAACTGGATGTGATGCAAGTGTGGGACGGACAGTTGGCGCAAGGATCGGCGCCAAGAGGGGAAAGAGCGCTCGGCAGCTGACAGTGACCATGGGACCCTCGATCGCAAGGGCCGGAATTCATACGGTGATACGTTCTGAAAAGATTCCGGCGTAGAAGTGAAGGGGCTGTGTGAGATCCGGCGCGCGGGATGCCAGGTAGTAGCGTGCGGAAGATTCAGCAGCCACCGTACTGGAACGTCAGGCGATTATCGTACGCCGATGGAGAGGCTTGGTCAACAGCCTCTCGGGTGGCTTAGAGAGCCAGGTTGCGGGCTGAGCGGCGATGAGTGCCAGTTTTTCTGAGCGGGCGAGGGATTTGATCGCCGCTTCACGTGTGAGCGCCGCACTTTTTGTGCGACGATGTTCGGTATACCGTACCTGCAACGGACTTCGATGTTTCGTGTACTTTGCGCCTCGGCCCGCTCGATGTTCTTCCAGTCGTCGCTCCAGATCGATGGTGATGCCGGTGTACAGGCTGGTGTCCGAACACTCCAGGATATAGACGGTCCACTTCATTGTGCCGATTCCACGTTGTCGTCATGGGGGTTAAGGCCTCTCAGCATCACGCCACTCCCTACCGCTCATCTCTGTCCACATTTCATGGACCATTCGACGTTCGAAACCAAGCCATGTTGCCTTGTCGAGCAGTCCCTTCAGGTATTTCCTATCAGCATTCGGCAGAGCCTTCTGCCGCGGTTTGGTCGCAAGCAATTGATGGATAGCCTCTCGCTCCTTCTGCGTAGGTTTCACCATTTGTGAATCTTCCGGGATCGGCCCTTTTCCTGGCGGCTGGCTCAACTGTGTCAATTGTATCGGGACAGGTAACGCATCTTCAGCGCGCAACATCGACATCCCCGGCGCAATATTCATCGTGATGGCTAAGAGAAGGACAATCAAAGCGTTCAAGCCTGTCATGCGATCCACCTTGTGTTTCTTGCAGTCAAAGAGAGCCTCAGTGGTGAGGGTTTACACTCGGGGCGGCTGTTGCTCATGGGCTGCATTCAACGACGTTACGGCACCCTACTTGTTGATTGGAGCAAGCGGGTGTCCGCTGTCCATCATACACTTCCAAAACTTAAATCGTTCCCTATCGATGCCGACAATATTGACGATACCGCCGTTCACAGAGGCTTCGAAATGGCCGTCCGGTAAATCTTCTCCAACGGTCTTTATGCAGAGGGCGACCACCCGTTCGAGTTCATGCCGCTGCGCTTCCGGTGGCGCTGGATCGAAAGGGACTGTCTTGAAAGACTTTTTATCGAGAGGCGTGGGGGGCCCGGCAGCGTTGACCGGTAACGAGCTGACCATCAAGCAGACGAATGAAGCGATGACTGTCAGGGTCATACGCAGTGCAGAGGCGAGGCCCTTGATTCTGTCGGGTGTGCATATTCCGTTCATGAGATTCCTTTATATGCCAGCTCCACTGCCGACTGGGCAGTGGTCGAAACGACTGCCGACAGGCAGCAGGAACGCTTGGACAAGACGATTGATCCAACCGTGAAACGGTTCGATTTCATAGGACCGGATCTCGAAATACCCGTTGCCGGTCTGGACGAGGAGTTTTCCCGATTGCTTGGACATGATTTCTCCAGGAGCTCTCCCTGACGGAGGCCCCTCTCGATGGCGCGCATCGAAAATCTTGATGGTGATGCCATTGAGACATGCTGCGAGGGGTTCATAGGGTTGTAGCGCGCGCCACAGGTTGGCGATTTGTTTTGCAGACCCGTTCCAATCAACAATGGTGTCGGCCGCCTTCATCTTTCCGAAATAGCTGCGCTCCGCGATGTTTTGTGCCTTGGGAGCGGTGGTTCCTTGCGCCATGGCATTGACGGCTTCAGTCAAAAGTGTCGTGGCCGCACGGTGTTGCCGCTGCGTCAATTGCCCGTTCGTTTCGTTCTCTCCGATCAGTAGTTCTTGTTGAGCGACGATCGCCCCTGTATCGATGCCTTCCGTCATCATGTGAACGGTGACCCCTGCGATCGATTCACCATTCTTGAGCATCCAAAATGCCGGATGTGGTCCTCCGTATCGAGGGAGCAGCGAGGGGTGACAATTGATGACCCCCAACCGAGGGGTTTGGAGAATGGCCGGCTTTAAAATCTGTGAGAAGAAATAGACCACGACAAGATCGATGTTCAAGCCCTTCACATACTCAATAAATTTCGGATCGTTCACGTTGGGGCAGGGAATACGCGGTATCTGTTCTTTATCCAGCCATTTCCAGGCATCGAATTGAGGTGGAATGGTCCGTATCGGTCTGGGCAGGCACAAAATAGTTCTGACGGTCGTTCTGATCGCATGACGAAGGGCGCCACATTTGGGCCCTTGCTTCCACCTAGGGCGAGCCCAGGCGACAATAGTATGGCCGCAATCTTTCAATCGCCGGCCAACATCCCAGTCATCAATATCTGAAAGGACTAAGAGCCGTAGCGCTGGTCCGGCAGGAACCATTTTATCAATGCGGGAGTGCGGGTTCACAACATTTAACCTGTCCCAACATTTCGTTCTGCCAATCCGCTCTGTCGTTGTCGGCAGTTTCCCACTAAATAGAGAGTTTCTTCAACCTCTGATGGGTTGATCCGAAACCTGGGCGATTCCGGGTCGAGTTACAGGCCACACCATAGTTTTCACGCACGTCATTTTATCAGATTGTTTGACTTCCTTGGATTTTAGGATAGCCTGAAAATTATTCCATCATCGTTAAGGCAGACGTTACCTTGTACAAGAACTCCTCAACGGCCCCGTTTCAGGCAATTTCTTTCTTCAGATCGGCGGCGTGATTATGGTGTCTCATTGAGTAACGTATTACGGTATGCCTGGGCGCTGGGCGGGCTGGTCGCCCTCATGGTCGGGTTCAGCTCCGGGGCCCAGGCGCAGCAGATGGGGGCGGGCGCCGCGGGGATCGGGGCGGGCACGATTCCGGGCACGCCCTTCGGCGGCGCCATCGATCCGAGCATGGTGCAGGTCCGCGAGGGCTTCCAGGTGATTCCGTCCCTCTCCGTCGGACAGCGCTACGACAGCAACGTGTTCTTTGTGCCCAAACGCCAGGGGCTCGATCGGGAGGATTTTGTGAC
>NEWR02000016.1:78738-165741 GCA_002869885.2 Nitrospira sp. CG24C | reverse complement strand
CCGCCCGGCAAGCCGGGCGGTCGGCGTCCCTCCCCTCTTCTAGTCTTGATAGATGCACGTTTCTTGACCGAATTGTGTCAGATGAGCCAGCAGCGCGGCGTTTCACGGTTCGGTATTACCCCAAGGCTGGTGTTGTGCAGTGTGGGTGGGGGGTCTATAAGGTGGAACAGAAGAAATTTGGATGTCGTGTGTTGACCGATGAGGAGCGAGAAGAGAATCAACGTCGAGCGACGTATCGAGCGGCGGCGAACATTCGGCGGGATCTTCTGGCGATTGGTGCGGATCGCATGTTGACGTTGACATATCGGGAGAATCAGATCGATCGGAAAAAAGCCTTGAAGGATCTCTCTCGATTCGTGCGGGTCATGCGGAAACGCTTTGCTCATTGGGCGTCGGTGACGGTGCTTGAGTATCAGCAACGTGGAGCCTGTCATTTTCATCTGGCCCTAGCGGGTTTTTACGATGTGGTGCTCTTGCGGTCGGAATGGGTCGAAATTGTCGGGCGTGTCGCGGTGACTCGTGAGGATGGATCGAGGCAGATGATGCCAAACGGCAACATTGATATGGCGTTTGAGCCGGACGGACGCGGCAATGCCTGTTCCAAGCTGGCCGCGTACATGGCGAAGTACCTACGCAAAGGTCTCGATGAGGGCCGCGAGGTCGGAGATCATCGGTATTTTCGGACGCAAGGCATCGAACGACCGCGAGAGGTCTACTACATCGCACCGGATGCGCCGGAAGATGAGGAAATGGGGTTGAGTTATGAAGTTATCACCACGCTCCTCGCCTCTGTGGGAGGCTATCCGGCAATTTGGTTTGGACCCACTGGGCCAGGAAGATCTGGCTGTGCTCATGGCGAACGCAACAACTAACACGGAGGTTATCGATATGGCGAAACTCAACGCGGCAGTAACACTCATGGGCGTGAATCAATCAACGGGCGGGGATGGCAAGGTCTATTCTCGGGCGCAACTCTATTTCAAAGCGGATAAGACCATGTTGGAAGTCGGGGTGGATAAGAAACAGCCGGAACTGCTGACCAGGATCATGCCGCTTGAAATGGTCGAAGGGAACGCGGTCATTCATGTTCGTGAGTGGGAAGGTCAACGTTTCCTCGATCTTGTCGGCTTCGATCTGGTGAAGAAGTGACGTGCTGCCGAAAATGTCACGGGTTGATTCTGTTGGAGCGTTTGAGTGATTGGTTTCGGGTGCTGTATCAGTGGCGCTGCGTCAACTGCGGCCTGCGCGTGTTGAGTTCAATGGGAAGCAAGCTGTGATTTGGACCAATCTGACATTGGTCATGCAGTTGGAGTATGCCGGATTGTTTGTACTGTCGTTTCTGATAGGGATCGTATGCGGCAGATCATAATTAAGTCAATATACGTACTTCTTACTGAAATCATCGCACTCTACTTGGTGGTCTTTCCCGTGTATGCGTTTCAAGTTTCATCGTCTTCTACAGGCTATGTGCGGGTGGCGACGTTGCCAGCCATTGCGACGTATCAAGTGGCACAACGATCGGCATTTGTAACAGCGGTTGCGTCTGCTGCCGTGGCGCCGACGCTGGCCTCTGTGGCGGTACGTGTCGCAACGGGTCCTGTCGGATGGGCGGCGCTCGGGCTATCCGTGGCCTTGACGCTGGCTCAGATGTATTACTCATCGAATGATATTCAAGCGGTGAAGACCGCGGCCTCTCCGTTGAATGCGAGTCAACGCACCTACACGTATCAAGGTCAGACCTATACAGCGAGTGGCTGGAGTAGTACGACGGGGAACCCTGCGTGTGTCAGCGGAACGATGTATTTTTTCGATGGAACCAACCCATCGAGTCCACCACCTTTTCCAGGGATGTTTACAACTTTTATCGGTGGCTGGTGGTGTTTCCCATCACAGGAGCAACAAGGGGTAATCGCGCCAACGCAACAACAGGTTATCGATTATCTCAATACATTGGCTCCTGGCAATGCGAACGCACCTGAGAACCATACAACAGCTGTGGGTCAGGGGGTAAATACAACGCCTGCCGATAATGTGACGACGTTGCCGGTGTCGCCGACTGAAGTGGTGCCGACAGTGAAACCAGCGGCACAAGTCCAGCCGACTGACGCCGTGATTGACCCAAATGCGCCTGCGCCATTGGGACCGCAACCCGTGACGACACCGACCACAACCACGACGACAACAACAACGACAACGACGAATCCGGATGGGTCAACGACACAAACTGAAACAGAAGCACCGGCAACGATGTCATGTTCAGCGGGCAACCATGATCAACGAACGTTCGGATCGGTGTTGCAGGACCATCTGACGAAATGGCAAGGCTCTGGCCTGGTCAGTGCCTTGAATCTGATTAAAAATCTGACCTGGCCTGAGTCATTGCCAACCTTTACGCTGGCCTCTGGGCTCTTTGGGAGTTTCACGTTGGACTTTACCGCGTGGTCTGGTGTGTTGCTGGCGTTACGCGGGTTGATCATCGCGGTCGCGTCCTTCGTGGCGTACCGTATTATTTTCGTGGGGTCAAAATGACAGCTTTGCTGAACATGATCTATTGTTTCCTTATCGACATGATCCAGAGCTTTCGCGATATCTGGGTCATTGGGTGGGATTCGGTCTTGAGTCCTGTCGATGCGCTAGTGACGTCTGTAGGAACTGGCGGGTTGTCGGTTCCAGCGATTGCCAACGAATATGCGTGGCTCCTTGGTGCGACCGGCATGAGTCAAGCGATCACGATTGTAGCAGGGGCCATGGGGGTGCGGTTCCTTTTGCAAACAATTCCCTTTGTTCGGTGGGGTAACTGATAAGGGGCGGGTCGAGATCGTTGATCCTGGGGCAACTGTGGAGGTCGATGTTGATACAAATGCTCGAAGGGGTGCCTGGATCGGGTAAATCGTACTACGCCGTGACGGAGTACCTCTTGAAGTGGGTACGCGCGGGGCGTCGCATCTATTGTTACATCGAAGGGTTTTATCTGGATCGTCTGGCCTTGTTTGAAGGGATTCCACTTGAGCAGTTACTACTACAGATCACCTTATGGAACACCGTTGAGGAAGTGAAGACGGGATTGTTGACGGTGCAACCTGGGTCAGCGGTGGTGATCGATGAAGTGCAAACCGTGTTCCGTTCCAAGGAAAAGCAAGAACCTGAGTTGCTCCGGTGGTTGGAAACACATCGGCATTATGGGGTCGATCTGGTGTTGATGTGTCAACAGTATGGTCAAGTGACGCTCGGCGTGAATCGGCTCATTGAAGGGACGATCAAGTTTCGTCGTTTGGATCGGTTCGGGTTACGGAATCGATATCAAGCGCATGTACGAGGCAACCCAGAGGAGACCGAAGTGATTCGGACCTTCTCTGGCAAGTTTGAGGCGAAGTTGTATCAGTATTATTCCAGCTATGCGGCGGCATCGATTAAGGAAACGAAGCGAGGGAACACTATCTTGAGAAGTCCCACGATTGTGATTGGGGTTGTCGGCATCCTGGCAGCCGGCGCGTGGTTTGTTCAGGGTCGCTGGCTCACGCCAGCTCCGGATGTGTTGCAGCGTCAAGCGAGTCTCGTGCCACAGCGTGATCTGACACGCCAAGATCTTCCGTCTCCACCTCCTTTGCCGGTGCCGGTCCCGAAACCTGACCTCAATGACATCGTTCCTGTGATTCATCCGGTTCGTGTCCAAGGTGGTTTATTTGATGATCGGCAAGGTCGTTGGCTGTATGTGACAGCGGGCGGGCACATCATGGCGGATGATGAAATTGCTCTGCAATCTGGTGGGATTGTCAATGCGCGGATGGTGCGAGGGGTTCGGCAGTTGTACGGCTCGGGTGTGATTTGGGGAGGTGAACATGCGAGTGATACTGTGGTCCTTGGTCTCCGTCCTGCGTCAGTGCTTCCGGTTCCGTCGCAGAGTCAGACCACCGAACAGGGTGACGCTGTACCCACGGAGAGTACTGGCCCATTGGCGACACCGAAAGACACGATGTTAGCGACGCCTTCCGGATTGCCATAAAGGGGAACACGGATGGATCAAGCAGCGATCGATCAAATTGTGTATTGGTGCGGAGCTTTCTTTCTGGGAGGGTTTACGGTCGGTGTGATCGTGAAACTCCTACTAGGAAAAATTGACTAAGAAAGGGGGTGAGGAACGATGTTGAAGAAATTGGCAGGAGTGTTGAGCGTGGCTATGTTGACCATGGCCATGTTTGTGTCTGAGTCGATGGCGCAGATATTCCCCGTAGACGCGGCCACCACAACGACGATTACCAGCGTCAAGGCTGATATTGTCGCGTGGGGAATCGTGTTCATCGGGGTAGCGTTGTCGGTGTTTGCCTACAAGCGCATTAAGGCGCTTGTTCGGTAGGACCTCTAACCGGTCGCCGGTCTGTGCACGGATCGGCGGCCACGAGTTGGAAAAGGAGTATGGTGATGGTGTTGGCAACGGTGGCAACGGATTTACAGCAATTAGGGAATGCGCTGGCGGCGGATATTATCGGCTGGGGGGCAGCGGTGTTAGGGGTCGCGCTGGCGGCGATGGCGGTGATTTGGGTCCTGCGGTTGGTTCGATCGAGTTAGCCGGGCAAAATAGCTGCTCTGGGAACGAGAGGATGGAAGCCCTTTGGCTCCCATCCTTTTTTTATTCTACTCGCAACTCTGACAAAACATTATCGATCCACTGACATTGCTATAACAACGTAAGCAAAAGATGGGAGTAGAACCGTTTGAACGATCGTAGGCCTTGACGATGTGCGGGACGAGGGAACGGCAGGCTGAACAGGTTTGAAAGACACTCACGATGCTGATGAGGTGATAACGGTACATAAGACCTCCTTGTGTGTAAGAGGCACTGTTCAGGAGTGCCCCCCTTCACAAGAAAAGGGGGGCCTCCAAGTTCTTAGGGGTGGTTCTCGCTAGTCCTGCATGGTGAAGCCTGGATGTCAGCAGGAAGGCGCAACCTTGCTCCTCTAGCGGGAAGCACTGCCCTAGGGAGTGGCGCGTTGAGGACTAGCGGAGGATGCGGGAGAGGACGAAACCGACGACGAGGACAGCAAGGATTATGATGAGGCTGTTCGTCCAATCTTTGGGGGTGTACGTGGCAAAACGGCTTTTCTCAGGCAGTACAATGATCTGAAGTTTCGAGCGTGGCGTTGTTTTCATGTAGTCACGTTCAGTCAACATGGTGGCAGGCTCTCCGATGAGAAGAAGCGGTCAGCATTTCGCTGCAGTGCGCCGTCGAGGGCGTCGAGATTCAAGCGGGCGTAGATCGCGGTCGCTTGAAGACTTGAGTGATCCAGCATCTTTTGAATTGTGCTGAGGTTTTCTCCATTGATCGCAAGATGACTGGCGGCCGTTCGTCGGAGATCGTGTATTCTCACATCGGTGAGGTTGCAGACCTTACGGACTTTTCCCCATGCTTTTTCAATGCCTGCCAGACTCCAGGCTTGACCGTGCTGGCCAGGGAATATCCATTGCCCGACTTTCGGGTGGTGTGCAAGTGCGGTGATAATTTGATTCGGGAGTGGGACCACGTGCCATGTTCCGTTTTTGGTCTTTGGTTTGGTCCATCGTCGGTGTCGTAGGTCAACGTCAGACCATCGTAGGTTTCGTGCTTCGGAGCGTCGGCATCCAGTTGAGAGGACGATGAGTACAAAGAGTCGGATGTTCTCGGCTGCGTACGACAGTGTGCATAGCAGTCGGTGAATTTCTTCTGTGGTGAGAAATCGCGATCGTGATGAAGTGGGAAAACGTCTGGTTCCAGTTGTGGCATCAGTGCGACAGAGTTCTAAGCGAATCCCCCATCGAAGCATGGCGCGGAGCACCCCGAGTGCTCGGCTTGCTTGGTAGGGGGTGTTGGACAGTGAGGTGTGCCATTCCAGCACGTCTTGAGGTCGAAGGGTATCTGTCGAAAAACGTTCGAGGCGTCCAAAAGTGTTCCTTAGTAATCGCTTGGTGGTGTCGAATGAAGAGCGCCGGACTAGATGATTATTGAGGTACAGCGTAGAAAGTTGTTCGATCGTCATGAAAGAGGAGGCAGAGAAGGCAAGAACGGTGCCGAATGATGGGGTGTAAGCTCAAAGCAGGCGCGCTACCGGGCTGCGCTACGCCCCGACATCTTGAATGTTAAATGTTGAATTATAAATGATGAATGAGCGTATGGTTTTCATTCATTCCCCAATTCAACATTCATCATTACACATTCACCATTGATGCACAGAGAATTTCCCGCATCTTGAAAAATGCCTTTGCGCGATGGCTGATGGTATTTTTTTGATCCGCCGACAGCTGCGCCAAGGTTTTTCCTAATTCCGGAATGAGGAACATCGGGTCATACCCGAATCCTAACGTCCCGCTCGCCGCTTCTGCAATTACTCCATCCAACGCTCCCTGTGCCACTCGTACTTCACCAGATGGCAGTGCGATCGCTGCGACGGTCAGAAAACGCGCGGTTCGTCGTTCACGGGGCACACCTGCCAACTCCCGCAATAGCTTTCGACAGTTATCTTCGTACGTCGCGTCTTCACCGGCATAACGGGCCGCATAGATGCCGGGCCGCCCACCAAGCGCATCCACTTCCAGCCCCGTATCGTCTGCGACAGCCGGCAAGCCGGTGAACTCGGCAATGGCACGCGCTTTCTTAACTGCGTTGGCTTCGCAGGTGTCCCCATCTTCGACCACTTCGGGAGCATCCGGGAATTCATCGAGTGTACGAATCGTGATGCCCAGATCGCCTAAGAGGGCTGCAAGCTCTTCGCCCTTATGCCGATTACGTGTGGCGAGTACCAATTCACGAATCATCGTCTCTTCCCTATTCCAGTTCCCCGATCAAATCCTTCTGCAGCGCGGTGAGGGTTTGAATCCCGCTCCATCCCATCGCCATGAACTCATCCATTTCCTGTTTCGCAAAGGGGGTCCGTTCGGCTGTGCCCTGAACTTCGACATAGCGCCCTTGTCCGGTCATGACGACATTCATGTCGACATCGGCCATGGAGTCTTCCGTATAGGCCAGGTCGACGAGAATTTCCCCACCGACTTTTCCTACACTAATAGCAGCAAGATAGTCCGTCAAAGGACGTTTCTTGATCAGGCCTCGCTTCTTGAGGACAGTGAACGCGTCGGCTAGTGCGATAAACGCTCCTGTAATAGACGCAGTTCTAGTTCCTCCGTCGGCCTGGATAACGTCGCAGTCGAGCCAGATCGACCGTTCTCCCATCTGGCCCATATCTGTCACCGCACGGAGGGCTCTCCCGACAAGCCGTTGAATCTCCAACGTCCTGCCACCCTGCTTTCCCTTGACCGCTTCACGCGGGGATCGCTCGTGGGTCGAACGTGGCAGCATCGAATACTCTGCCGTCACCCATCCCTGCCCCTTCCCCTTCAAAAACGGAGGCACCTTCTCTTCAATTGAAGCCGTACAAATCACTTTGGTGTCGCCCATTTCGATCAGGACAGACCCTTCGGCATGTTTAATAAAATTCCGCGTCACTTTCACCGGACGGAGTTGATCTTTTCGTCTTCCATCGGCGCGCATAATTCCAGCTGCATTACTCATTGGTTACTCCAGTTGATTGATGCCGCGCATTATAGTGAAGGCCTTGCGAAAGCGCAATGAAACCGGCCTGGTGACCTCATCAATGAGTGAAGCCTGCAGAGAATGGCTCATGTTTTCGATCATTTCTTCCGATTGATTTGTACAAAAATACGCGGCGCGAACGGCTAAATCTGTACAGGCATGCGCATACTCCAGACGCACGACTCCCATGGACCTTGATCAACAATGCGACTGCCACCCATCAAAATACTGTGACAGCGCAGCATCCCGCTGCTCCTCGGCAATGAAAATTTTATTTGGCGATAAACCCACAACCTGCAGTTTTTTAAAATATATTGGCACAAAAGGTGCACATGACCGTACAGTTCTCTTGGAACCTCTAAAAGTCGCAACACAAGCGGACATCCACTGAGCCTAGACCGTTCACTTCTTCATAAGATAACAGACCCACAAATTATGACGTTGATCCTTGACCGATCTGCCCATCAAGCGCTCCTTGAACTCAAGCGCGTCCTGATCATCGATGACGAAGAACCGATCCGTCGGCTGCTGGGTTACATGCTTCAATCCCATGGGTATGAGACGGTCCTCGTGGCCGATGCGCGTGAGGCGCGGGCAAAGCTAGAGGAACAACCCTTTGCATTGATGTTGTGCGATGTGAATATGCCCGGTGAGTCGGGCATGGATCTAGCCCGCAATACCCTGAGTCAGCACCCTAACACCGCCGTCATCATGGTAACCGGTCTTGACAGCTCGGTGCTGGCAAATGCTGCGCTGGACATGGGCGCCTTTGGGTACATCGTCAAGCCGTTCGAGTCCAATGAAGTCATGATCGATGTCGCCAATGCGCTTCGCCGCCGCCGGCTGGAACTTGAAAATCGCCTGCACCGGGAAAACCTGGAAGATGTCGTCAGAACCAGGACGATGGCTCTCCAACAAGCGCTCGATTGGCTCGAGCTCAGCGAAAAGGAATTGCGTCTCTCACGAGAGGAAACGATTCAACGACTCGCCATCGCCGCCGAATACCGGGACAGCGCCACGGCACAACATATTCAGCGCATGAGTCACTATTGCGAGTTACTCGCCAGGAAATATGGACTGTCATCCGAACGCTGCGACTTGATCCGGACCGCCAGTCCCATGCACGACATCGGAAAAATCGGCACACCGGACCATGTGCTCCTCAAGCCCGGCAAGTTCACACCGGAAGAATTCACCGTCATTTCTCAACATGCGGAAATCGGCTATCGCATACTCAGCGGATCGGATGCGGAAATCCTCAAGGTCGCAGCTTCGATCGCCTGGACCCACCATGAACGTTGGGATGGCAATGGATATCCTCGCAAGCTGAAAGGCGAGGCCATTCCCGTGGAAGGACGGATCGCCGCAATCGCCGACGCCTTCGATGCACTCACGACTGCGCGCGTTTATAAGCCGGCCTTCTCTCTCGATCACGCCGTCGATCTTATGACCAAGCATCGGGGGGAGCATTTCGACCCGGAACTCCTCGATGTCTTCTTCGCTTCACTGAGCGACATTACGCTCATTCATGACCAGTACGCCGACCAGCTACCTCGCACAATGATTCCCGAGTCTTAGGACCGCATCCTTTTCGTCATTTCGTTGACCGATTTTCTACCCGCCGATATACTGCCCTCATCTCGTCAGGTACAGCCCCAAGCGCAGATTCTCAGGCCCTGTACCCACAATATTAATATTTCATGCAAGCGAAGGGATTGCCAATTATGGCAAAGAAGGTAACGGCGGCACGCAAACAGAGGGTGACACGCAATTGGATCGCCTATCTGTGCGAATCCTTGGTCACATCCGGAGTCATGCCGACCTGGGAGGCTGCAACCTATCTGACCGAGAACCTGTTTGGAGAAAAACCGAACCCCCGCCTCTTAAGCGCAACCAACGCCTACGAAGTGACATCCCAATTTCTTCAGCGGCTGTACCATCCCCTCGTTGAGGCAGCCTCACGCGATACCACCTTGCCGGATGGCGCGATGCTGCACGTATTTACAGATATCAGCCTCACCGGCAAATCTGCGGTACTCGTGGTGTATGTGTCCGGTAATAATCACCCACACCAGTTGCTGATGCTCGACGCCGCCAAAGCCTGGGAGCTGGTCTTCACTGATTCAGAAGACGTAAATCGCTGGGCAGAAGAACGATATCGGTGGATTAAATCGGCGCTGACGGCGGCAATTAGGGTACCAGTCCAAGACACCCTATTAGCAGAAGCTTCCTAGCCCGTAGCGCATGAAGCGCAATTTGAAGTTCGAAGTTCAGGGTTCGAAGTTCAAAAAACCTCGAACTTCGGACCTCGAACCCTTGCCTGTTTCGCCATTCTCGCCCTTCTCGCGCCCCTAATTTCCGGTGGGTTCATAGTTCAGGTTTGGCCCCAACCATCGTTCCAACTCTAAAAGCGGCATCCCTTTTCGGGCCTGATAGTCGAGCACTTGGTCTTTTCCGATCTTCCCCACCGCAAAATATTTGGCCTCCGGATGGGCGAAATAGAGCCCGCTGACCGAGGCCGCAGGCCACATGGCAAAGCTTTCCGTCAGGGTGATACCTGTCTGCTGTTCTGCGGACAAGAGATCGAAGAGCAACCGTTTCTCTGTATGGTCAGGACAGGCTGGGTACCCTGGCGCGGGACGGATGCCGCGATATTTTTCACGGATCAAGTCTTCGGTAGAGAGAGCCTCGCTCTTGCCATAGCCCCAAGCATCACGCGCCTGCTTATGGAGAAACTCCGCAAAGGCTTCGGCTAAACGATCGGCCAATGCTTTAGCCATAATGGAATTGTAGTCGTCATGGTCCCGCTCGAATTCTTTACATAAGACATCCACCCCAATTCCCGTCGTCACGGCAAAAGCCCCGATATAATCTGCGCGCCCGGACTCTTTCGGCGCGACAAAATCCGCTAGCGCAAAGCTGCTCTGCCCTTGCGGCTTCTCCGATTGCTGACGCAGGGTATGGAAGGTCGTCAAGACAGCCGTGCGACTGTCGTCGCAGTAGACCTCTATGTCATCGCCCTGACTGTTTGCAGGAAAGAATCCGTAAACCCCGTTGGCGGTGAATAACCGTTGATCCACAATCTTGCGGAGCAAGGCCCGCGCATCGTCATACAACTCTTTGGCCTTCTGGCCCACGACAGGATCATTAAAAATGGTCGGGTAGCGCCCGCGTAATTCCCAGGTGTGAAAAAACGGCGACCAATCGATACAGTCAATCAGCTGATCCAACGGCTGTTGCGACAGTACCTTCACTCCCGTAAACGCCGGGATGGGAATATCGATCTCAGTCCAATTCGATTGGAATCGATTCGCTCGCGCCTGCTCCAAGGTCCATAGGGTTTTAACTCCCTTGTCCTGATGAGTCTGCCGGATCTGATCGTAATCGGCGCGCACCTTCTTGGCAAAGTCGGTCTGCAAATCGGCATTCACCAGACTGCCGACAACACCTACCGCTCTGGAGGCATCCAGCACATGGACTACGGAATGATTGTAGCCCGGAGCGATCTTCACGGCCGTATGGGCTTTGCTTGTGGTGGCACCGCCGATGAGTAACGGCAGATCGAAGCCCTCGCGCGTCAGCTCGCGGGCCACGTGTGCCATTTCATCCAGCGACGGGGTAATCAGCCCACTTAAGCCAATGATCGCGACCCCATGTTCGCGTGCCGCTGCCAAGATCTTTTCACAGGGCACCATCACCCCAAGATCGATCACTTCGTAGTTATTACATCCCAGGACCACCCCGACGATGTTCTTCCCGATGTCATGCACATCGCCCTTGACCGTAGCGAGCAGGATCTTGCCATTCGAGCTCGACGCGCCTGTTCTTTTCTTCTCCGCCTCCATAAACGGCATGAGGTAGGCGACGGCTTTCTTCATGACCCTGGCGCTCTTGACCACTTGTGGCAAGAACATCTTCCCGGAGCCGAACAGATCCCCCACGATGTTCATCCCAGCCATCAGCGGACCCTCGATCACATGCAACGGCTTGGCATACTTCTGTCGCGCCTCCTCGATGTCCTGTTCGATATAGTCGGTCACGCCTTTCACTAGCGCATGGGAGAGGCGCTCCTCGACCGTGCCGGCCCGCCACTCATCATCTTTCACCACCACTTTGCCCTGCTGCTTGACGGTCTCGGCAAAGGTCACTAATCGTTCGGTCGCATCCGGACGCCTGTTCAGCAGCACATCTTCGACCAGTTCCAGAAGATCCTTGGGAATCTCTTCATACACCGCCAATTGCCCGGCGTTCACAATACCCATGTCCAGACCGGCTTTGACGGCGTGATAGAGAAACGCCGCATGCATCGCCTCGCGCACGCGATTGTTGCCGCGAAACGAGAAGGAAATATTGCTGACGCCGCCGCTGACCTTCGCCAGCGGAAGATGTTGCTTGATCCAGCGCGTGGCGTTGAGGAAGTTCACCGCGTAGTTATTGTGCTCCTCGATGCCAGTCGCCACCGTGAGGATGTTCGGATCGAAGATGATGTCCTGGGCGGGAAAACCAATGCGTTCCGTGAGGAGGCGATAGGCCCGCTCACAGACCTCGATCTTGCGCTCATACGTGTCGGCCTGACCGCGTTCATCGAAAGCCATCACCACCACGGCAGCCCCATAGCGATGCACCAATTTAGCCTGCTGGAGGAACTTGGCTTCGCCTTCTTTCAGGCTGATGCTATTGACGACAGGCTTGCCTTGGATATTCTTCAGCCCAGTTTCGAGGATATCCCACTTCGAACTATCCACCATGATGGGCACGCGAGTGATATCCGGTTCCGATGCGACCAATCGCAGGAACTTCTCCATGGCAGCCTGGGAATCGAGCATGCCTTCGTCCATATTGATGTCGATGATCTGGGCGCCCCCCTCTACTTGCTGCCGCGCCACCGAAAGCGCGGCTTCATAATCGCCTGCCAGAATCAGTTTGGAGAAAGCCGGTGATCCCGTCACGTTGGTCCGTTCACCGATGTTCACAAAATTCGATTCCGGTCGAATCGTGACCGCTTCCAACCCGCTGAGTCTGGTATGGGGCTCGACGGACCCTGTAACGCGCGGAGGCAGGCCTTTCACGGCCTCGGCAATCAACTTGATATGTCCGGGTGTCGTCCCACAACAGCCCCCGACAATATTCAGCCAGCCGCTCTGCGCCCATTCTTTCAGTTGGGGCGCCAGACTCTCGGGTGTCTCCGGAAACCCCGTCGGCAATAAGGGATTAGGCAGCCCGGCATTCGGATGGCTACTCACATAGATCGGAGCCAGGCGCGAGAGCTCTTCAATCAACGGACGCATTTCTTTGGGGCCTAGCGCACAGTTGATGCCGACGCTGAGCAAGGGCACATGGGAGATGGAATTCCAGAAGGCTTCAATCGTTTGGCCCGTCACCCCACGATTGCTGCCTGCTTGAATAAACGTCACCGAGGCCATGAGAGGGAGCCTGATGTGACGATCATCGAAGAACTTATCGATGGCAAAGAATGCCGCTTTGGCATTGAGCGTATCGAAGATGGTCTCGACCAACAACAGGTCCACTCCACCATCGACCAAGCCACGGACCTGCTCGTAGTAGGCGGTTACCAGTTCGTCATAGGTGGTGCCGCGCGCCGCCGAATTATTGACATCGGTTGAAATTGACGACGTCTTCGTCGTCGGTCCAATTGCGCCGGCCACAAAGCACGACCGGCCAGGTTCTGCCCCCATGACCTGCACCGCAGCACGCTTGGCGCATTCCGCTCCGGCTCTCGCAATCTCGTAGGCCAACGACTCCATGCCATAGTCGGCCAGTGAAATGGCTTGCGCATTGAAGGTATTCGTTTCCACGATGTCGGCGCCGGCCTCGAAGTACTGGCGATGGATCTCCTCGATGATAGTGGGCTGCGTCAGGTTCAACAGATCATTGTGCCCCCGCTGATCTTTTTTCCAATCTTTGAACCGCTCGCCACGAAACGCGGCCTCATCCAGTTTTCGCTGCTGGATCATGGTCCCCATGGCCCCATCGAGGACCAGAATGCGTTCATGCAGTAAGGCTTCTAACGATGCACTCATACGATCCGTCTCCAGGCTCGAATCCGCTGTGTTGGCAAAGAAAGTCCGGCCATCATAACCGACCGGTTCTTATACCGGCAAGCAACCCCGCCTCGTCTTGACAGGATGGGATACCGCCGATACGATGCCGGGACCAGCTGGAGAGAAACTGTGCTCCTGCATCGTTCCACCCATACCATCCTCGTGTCTCTGCTGCTATTATCGTTTTCGGGCATCTGGTTCCAGCCTTCCGCAGCCCTTGCAGCCCCTTATTTTGAGGATGGCTATCTCGGGCTGACACAAACGGAGTTACATCAAAAGCTTGGGATGCCGCAGGCCGTGCGCGATCGAAAGTCCGCGCTGCGCGTCTTTACCTACTATGCCATCACCGATTGGGAAAAGTATTTTCGGAAGCTCGTCTCGCCTGAAAATGGCGAAGATGTGTATACCTTTACACGTGATGGCATCGATGTCCGATACTCGTTCAGTTACACCGTCGATCCCAACGATGACACCGAAAATCAAACGTTATTCGTTCGGCTCGTCGATATTGAATTCTCCCCCTCCGTCCCCCTCGCCCAGATCCCCTCACTCGTCCCGGAATTTCGCCCTTCAGAAGATCCTGCCGCCCCCTCATTCCGATCGAATATTTGGGTACTCTTGTTTAAAGGCGCCTCGTCACCAGCGGCTCGTTTTATTGTGAAAGAGACAACCAGGGACAAGTTGGAGTGGACCCTGGCCTTTCAGCTATTTTCGTTGCAAGGCCTGCCGGACCCACTCACAACCAAGGCGCTGGTCGATCGCGTGGAAATCAGTACGCAAAGTGTCGATCTGGTGAAGCAACGGCAGCGACACACCCATGACCCCATCCTGAATCCCTACTCGCGAGAATTCTCCCAGCGCCGGCTCGCTCCTCAGCCACCCTTGGCCAAGAAGATACCTGTCCCCAAGTATGCGGACTAGCAGGATGCTGAAAAAGTCCGCCAGCAGCGTTCTCGCATCGTTCAGACCCTCAACGTACCCAGAGGGTACGCCTCGGCCCTTCACTCGCTGCGGCCTTGCTGGACAGCCTTTTTGAGCATCCTGCGGCAATGTTTTTCTGTTGTGCCACACGTGCAAACCATCGAAGTTCTAGCAGGCCACAATAGCTTTTCTGCAGCCTGCTAGCAGACATTGATGATTGGTTTTGAGGGTCGCTGAGGCGGGTTACGGAATCTGCTGGACACGGTCTTGGTGTTTTTTCTCGACCTGAGAAGCTTTGTTCTTCATCACATCCATCGGGCCATCATTCGACACATACATCAAAATTGGCGTGGCAAGACCGAGCATGATCAAACACCCCAAAGCCAGAAGGCGGATAAATGGGCCTTTGCTCACGTTCATGGCAATGAGCAGGATTATCGCCGCAACACCAGCGTAGGTGAGAATCTCAGACTGTGAAGGGGAAAGCCCGGAGATGCTGGGGGCAGCTCCGGAAACCATACCGCGAAGCTGCCTTCCAAAATCCGACACACTTTCATGAATGGTGTCGGCAGTTGAGATTCTCTCGGAAGCCGTCGCGACCTGCTCGGTGGTTTTGACCTTTGCGCGGTACCGTTCAGGAATCGCATTGAAATTATCTGTCATCACGGGCGTGCCTTGCTCATCGATATAGGAATATATGGTGGTTGCCGACGCTTCAATTGAAGACAGCGGCATGACGAGGCACCCCCAGACGGCCAGGAACCATACCGCAAAAGTCCATCGCCTCTGATTATTCCCCTGCTTTGATCCAGAATTCATCATAGCCTCTCCTGAACACCTCAACCTTTGCACTGCTCCAGTATAGCTCAATTTCTGTATCGCGCTGATAAATATGGAGAAACCAGCGCCTCGGCTTGACTCTCTCCAATTCACGTTGCTACGATGCGTCGCATCATGCATCAGACCACCACGGCTATCCATGAATCCATGAATGCCTCTCCAACCGATCTGGAAGAACCAATCCCCTTTATCCGCCGACGCCCGGTTCGGCTTATCATCTATGCCGGGCTTGGGCTGTTTGTTCTCCTCATGGTGATCTGGCCGCTCATCGCACAACTTAATGACCCGGATTTTCAAAAACATATCGCGGAACATCGCGTCATGGTCGGGATGTCGAAGGAGCAGGTGCTAGAAGCCTGGGGAGGGCCGCAAACCATCAACACGACGTTCACCAAAGAAGGCATCCGTCGCGAGGAATGGATATTTGAAGATTGGGAAAGCGCTGCGTCGGTGAAACACCGCTATCTATACTTTGAAGAGGGCATTCTCAACGGTGGATGGTTCCAAGGCTCAGGGGAACGGCTTCCCACTCAGTCCCCGTCTAATCCGCACAGCCCCAAAGCTCGACCGTAGCCCGTCACTCACGGCTGCGACGAAACATCGCGCACCGCCAATCGCAGTCGGCTTAGCAGCACTTCCGCACGGAGCTGGTCGCACTCGTCGACCATGACGCGCGAGTTGAGAATGGGAAGTCCAGGATACAAACTACTCACATGTTCGTTCTGAACGATGTAGGCGATGCCGCTGCCCTCCAGCAAACTTGTAATCATTGCCAGCTCGCCCATACTCTGCGGCTCAGTGAGACGGATCATCGGCATACCGCACACTCCAAGCGCAAACTGCCCAAAAACGATTGAACGCATTCGTCTCGTTGCTTTTTCTCTTCATCCATTTTACACTCACCCGCTGGCTAGGGAGTTTCTGTAATTTGTACACGCCGCTCTTTGCCTGGACCACCCGAAACGGTCAATACCCGTTTCCATTCTCGGATCTGATATATCGCCCAGGCAGGAGATTGCCCTTTAAAATAGGCATCCGGGTCTTCCCCGCTGGCATTGAGAAAGATCGGTTCAGTGAAGCCTTCTTCCAACACATAGTCGAGGAGACAGTCGGTCACGAAGCCGGTCCCTCGAAGCGAGACCTCGGCCAACATCGATAGAATGTCTTCCGGGTTTTGAATCGTGATCTGATTCATGAACAGACCTCCACGCAGTCGAATTGTATCGAGCCACTCACCAGGAAGGCAACAGACATGACACGATCCTTGACGAAAAGCCGATTCCAAGAAGAACTCTTGCGGATAATGGATCGTAAGCACCACTGGGCCTGGCCGGCATTCGCCGACGGAACAGTTACCATCGATCAGCTCACTCGCCACTTCCAACAGGAATACAGCGTATACGTGCGTGACTTTCCTGTGTTCCTTGCTCACATTTACGGACAGAATCCCCCGGCTCCGGTTCGCCGGATGCTCGCCGACAATATTTACGAAGAAGACACCGGTGGGCTCTCCTTGGGAAAATCTCACCCCGAATTGTTCCTGACCATGATGGCAGGCCTTGGGCTGCCGGCGAGCGACTTTGAGAGGGTACGCCTCTTACCGGCCAGTCGGCGCTACCGCGCCTGGCTGGACCGTGTCTCGAACAACCGGAACTGGGTCATTGGAGCAGCGGCCCTTACTGTTTTCGTGGAAGGTAGCCTGAAAGATCGCGCGGAAATCTCCGCTCCCTCCAAGCCCAAGACCGTCGAAGACATCGAAGCGATCGTCCTCCGCCACCCGCTCGTGAAACACCACGGCCTGCCCCCCGATTCCATGGATCTGATTCGAGCTCACCAAATGGTCGAGGCAGGCCACCGCCACGATGCCTACGCCATGGTGGTGGACTATGCGACAACATATACCCAACAGCAAGCCGTACTGAGCTGCCTCAAAAAATGCCTGACGCTCTGGCAAGCCTATCGTGATGCCGTCGCCAAAGCCTGTGGCTTGAAAAAACCTAAATAGCGCTTTGTTCATCTATCCCTCACTCTTGCTTCTTCTCCTCACCATTTACCATCCGCCATCAGCCATGAGCGCCATTCCTCTGGGCGACATGGCGCTGGTGCCTGCCGGAGAATTCCTGATGGGAAATCCGTCCGGCAGCGATGGACTTCCCGACGAACAACCCCAACGCCTCGTCTACACCGCACCATTCTGGATTGACCGCTATGAAGTCACGAACGATGTCTATGCGCGGTTTGTCCGGGCAACCAAGCACCGTGCGCCGGCACACTCGACCCCTGCATCCACATTGTGGGAAAACAATGCGCCGATCTCCGGTATCGGAGCCCATCCCGTGGTCAATGTCAGTTGGGACGATGCCGTGGCCTACTGTGCCTGGGTTGGTAAACGCCTACCGACCGAGGCGGAATGGGAAAAGGCCGCGCGCGGCACCGATGGACGTCGCTACCCCTGGGGAAATGAGTGGGACTTCAAAAGGGCCAACAGCGCCAGCTATTGGGCAGAACGAACCATCGACTTTCAGAGCGGAGCGGACTGGGATGCCTTTTGGATCAAGGGCGACGGAGCACAGATTGCAAAAGAAAAAGGGCTCAAAGGCAACGTGCTCACCCTGCCGGTCGGAAGTTTTCCCGCGAGCGTCAGCCCGTACGGATTGCACGACATGGCAGGCAACGTCGCGGAATGGGTGCAGGATTGGTATAACCCGAACTACTACAGAGAGGCCCCTCTCTCAGATCCCCAGGGACCTTCGCGCGGGGCGATTAAAGCGATGCGGGGCGGATCCTGGCTCAAGCCGGCTATCAGTCTTCGCGCGAGTGATCGCGACTGGGGCACGATGGACAGCCGCCCCAGCGGCACCGGTTTTCGTTGCGCCAAAGATGAATTCTAGTGCGGCTTCGACCTGGCGTATCAGCCAGTATGTTTTGCACTTCTGCCATAGGCATATACAGCTGCCATTAGGACTACGCCCGACGGAAAGAATAGGCATCCATGGACGACACTTATGATTTCAAAGTCTTCGCCGACCAGCTTGCCGACATCGCACAATGGGCCTCCCGCAAAGGCTGGGCTCCGGCAACCAGCACGAATTACAGCGTGCGATTGCCTGAACATGCGGCGCCGGCCTTTTGCGCCATTACCAGTTCAGGAGTGGATAAAGAAGGCTTCGACCCCGCTCAGGTTCTTGCCGTTGACCGAATTGGCGTGCCAGTGAACGGCTGTACATTGAAACCTTCGGCAGAAACACTCCTGCATGTCATGCTCTACCACGCAATGGGGACCGGCGCAGTGTTGCATACTCATTCGTTGGCTGCAGCATTGCTGTCCCGATCTGCCGGAGAATGCGATGGCCTGAAGTTCTCTGGATGGGAATTGCTCAAAGGCTTCGACGGGGTTGAAACTCACGATTGTGAGGTTGTCCTGCCGGTGTTTCCAAACTCGCAAGACATACCGGCATTGGCCGCTCACATCGAGACCCGTCTCCCGCGTACGCAACCCTGCTATGGGTTTCTCTTGGCCGGACACGGGCTCTACGTATGGGGAAAGGATATCGCAACGGCAAAGCGTCATCTGGAAGTATTTGAGTTTCTCTTGCAATGTGAGCGGGAGGTACGAAGCCATGGCTACCCTGCGAATGCCTGACAAGAATATGCTGCTCGCCGATGAGCAGGCGATCCGCCTGTTTCTCGACCAGCGCGGAATCTTCTACCAACGATGGCCAACAGACACCGGCCTTCCGAGCGACGCGACCGATACACAAGTGCTGGCAGCCTGCAATCAGTGGCTCAAGCCCTTCATGGAGAAACATGGGTATCGGACTTCGGATGTCGTACGCGTCACGCCCGATACGCCGAACCTCCCCGCCATCCGGGAAAAATTTCTACGGGAGCACACCCATTCAGAAGACGAGATCCGCTACTTCGTCGAGGGGCAAGGACAGTTCTGGTTCCATAAGGAAGGCGTAGAGGATGAGGTATTCGCCTTGTTCTGCGAGCAGGGGGATCTGGTTTCTGTTCCCGCCGACACGAAACATTGGTTCGATCTCGGCACCCACCCCTACGTCTGCGCGATCAGAGTTTTCACCAACCAGGCCGGCTGGGTGCCCCAATACACCGAATCCGGCATTGAACAACGCTATCGATAACGTCGGACTATGATTCGCTGCGTGCTCATGGATATCGAAGGGACCATTATCTCCGTGGCATTCGTCCGCGAGGTTCTCTTTCCCTATGCAAAGCATCGATTAGCCGCCTTCCTGCGAGAGCAACAGGATGTGCCGGCCCTTCGCCAATGGGCGGAAGCCTGTCAGGACACCGTGGCGCAGGAGCTTGGACGACGGCCCTCTTATGAAGAGCTCCCCGGTATCCTCTGTCGGTGGATCGAAGAGGACCGCAAACACCCGGGATTGAAGGCCATTCAAGGCATGATCTGGCATGAGGGCTACCGAGCAGGCGCCTTTACTCCCGGTCTGTATGAAGATGTGGTTCCTGTGCTCAACCGTTGGCGGAGAAACGGTCTCCGGCTAGCCCTCTATTCTTCGGGATCGGAACAGGCACAACGTCTACTCGTCGAACATACAACCGACGGCGATCTCACAGGCCTGTTTTCCAACTTCTTCGATACGAGCATAGGAGCAAAAACCGAGTCGGCTTCCTACCGGCGCATTGGCCAGATACTCACCCTCTCCTCTAAAGACATTCTCTTTCTGTCGGACATCGAGGCGGAATTAGATGCAGCCGCAGAGGCAGGCTTCAATACGACGCAGATTGTGCGGGCTGGCACCAATGCAGGCACTGCCCATCCAGTCTGTTCGAACTTCGGCGATATGGCGCACTTCGATCGTTCAGAACCCCTACCTTGCTCTTCTGAGCGAACATAGAGAACCTTCGTCGGCGATCTCGCGACGCGGCTCAGCGATTTCGCGACGAACCGTCATGAATACTGCGAGCTAGATAATCGATTCGCTCGATTCGCACTACCGGCATGATGATACCGAGCCCCTCCTGGTCATGCGAAAAATCATAGACGATGGATTCTTCTGGAATAAGCCTGCCGGTCATGGCGACATCGACTTCAATCTTCTCACCGTTCTTGAGTTTCCGTCGAAACGATTCACGCTGGCTGGGATCGGGAATCACCATCAGATTGCCCGGCATATCCTCAGCTTTGAATCGGACCAGGCCCCATCTGGTGGCTGTGAAGATCGGTCCTATGGCGATACTAAACCCGCCCGCCGTTGGCTCATAGCGAGACAGTTCTCCAGACCAGAGAAAGACCACCGTCCACTGAAGCGCCTCCTTCCCCGCACGCTTCGCATCCCGTTCCCGATTCAGGGTAAATAATCGCTCATCGAGGCCAGAATCGTGATGTCCATGACCATAGACTAGGCCCCAGTCCGGAGGAGTTCCGTCCAGTGCGTTAAGAAACTGTTCAATGGAGTGAGGATCGGTCAGGATATGGCAGCCCGAAGGCAGGACCGTAGAAAGATCCTTGCGCGTGATCGTCAGGAGCGGTTTCGTACCGAGCGAGTCTTCAGCCCACCCTTCTCCACTCAAACCTACGGTCAGGAATAGAACCGTGATGACCCAGAGAGCCCTCATGGGATAAAATCACTCCGTTGCGTTGGCAACGGCCCGTTCAAAGCTCTGGCGGAGAGCAGTGACCGTCTGCTGCTCACCAGTCAACAGTCCACATTCGATCAGCATTGCCAGACGAGGGCATGGATCGATGCGACGCAAGGCCTGCCTGGTGAATCCACCGGACTCAATAGTTTTTCTATAGGTATCTAACCAGGAATCGGTCACGGCGCGCAGCCCGGCATCGGTAGGCTTCATCCGGCCAAGCATTACTTGATTGAGCAATTTGACGAGCGGGTCGGACTGAGAGATGGTGGCGATGGCACGCTGCAAAGCCTGGTCGCCGGACTCCATCATCAATTCGTGGAACAGGAACCGGGGCCGCGCGGGTCACCGCAACTTCCGCAGGCGCCTCCACCATTACCTGGCAACACCCATCCATCTGTGCCACCGACTCCGAACGAAGAGATTTGTTTCTCCAACTTCGTGGTCTTGCACTTTGGACAGGCAGCTTCTGTTGAGCCATACACCAACAGCTCGAATCGATGATTGCATTCGCCACAGACATATTCGAAGATAGGCATGGATCGTTCTCCTTGTTCAGAGAGACATTATAAGAGCGGGCCGATCACTTCGCAATCGGGCAGGCGTCAAGGAGTTGTATGTACCAGGAAGAAAAAACTTTTATCCTTCAGTTCAACCTGGAGGCTTCGTTTCCCGACGACTATGAGGGTGAAGAAGACAACCAGGCCTGGGTGCGAGAGTGGGAAGTGCGGATCAAGCCGGATCTGCTCAAGGTGCTGTTCGAATCGTTGCGTCAGCACAAATCCTGGCAGACGCATGTACGCAATCGCGGGAAGTCCCCGGCAGATGAAATTGAAATCGTCCTCGCCAGGGATTTTTCAAAACCACAAGGATTCAGCCTGTCGTGATGATACTCCCTCCCCTCGGTCTGTACCTCCACATCCCCTTCTGCCGGCAGCGATGCGACTTCTGTGCTTTCTATCTTGAAATTTATCATGAAAGCCGCGCAGAAACCTTTGTCCGGTCTCTCATGCATGAGATCGGACTGTCGGCGCAACAACACGTGGCGACAGGCCGTCCCATCCAATCTGTCTATTTCGGTGGCGGCACACCAACGACACTCGCAGCGGCTCAGCTGATCGCAATCCTGTCAGAGGTTCGTAAACATTTCACGCTCGCTTCAGACTGTGAAATTACCGTTGAGTCACACCCCTCCACGATCGCTGAGCAGGATCTCGTACAACTGTATCAAGCCGGCGTCACCCGCATGAGTTTCGGCGCGGAATCGATGGAGGATGGCGACCTGGCCAGAATCGGACGGCCCGGCGCCGTGAGTGAAACCGTCACGGCAATGACTCAGGCCAGAGCCGTCGGATTCAGCAACATCAACCTTGATTTAATGTATGGGCTGCCCGGCCAGAGTCTAGCGGGCTGGAAACGGACATTGGCCCACTGTCTGACGCTGAAGCCGACACACCTGTCCGCCTATGCCCTAACGGTCGAAGAAGACACGAGGCTCGCTTCCAACATCCAACGCCAACTGAGTCCGGCTCCGGATGAAGGTCTTCAGATTGAAATGGATGAGGCAACCCAACAGATGCTCGGCGATGCCGGTTATGAGCGGTACGAAGTATCGAACTATGCCAAACCTGGATATGCTTGTCGGCACAATATGCTCTATTGGACCAACGGCGAATACCTTGGATTCGGCCCAAGCGCACAGTCCTATCTGGACAGAATAAGATTCGGCAATGTCGCCGACCTCGCGGCCTACAACACATCTCTCGCAGAAAGCCGCCTACCTATTGAAGATCGCACTAGACTTTCGGAAGAAGAACAGCTTCGTGACGCCGTGATTTTCGGGTTACGTCTCATTCGAGGCATTCCCTCACAGCATCTTCATCAGCATGCAGCGAACTATGGGCATGCAACAATCACCGCACGTTTATTAGCACAACAGTTGATCGAAGAAGACGGTGAGCGCAGCAGGCTAACGGCGCGAGGGCTTCTTCAGGCCGACACCATCGCCGGGCAGCTGTATTAACAGCAAACTGGTTCATCTGGTTTATTTTGTTTGTCTCGTTTGTTTGGTTGAACCAGATAAACAAGAAAAACCAGACAAACCTCTCTGACTAACGATCCCGACGCTCGATTGACTTTGTCATTGGATCGGGTGGACACTGAACACCCATCACTTCGGAGCTACCATGCCTGTCAATATGGACCCGGCCAAGAAGCGAAGTAGGCAGCCGTCGCCCCCAGAGGCAGACTCGTCCCCGTCCGAACAGAAACCGCCTGTGCCAACACAAACAGTTCAGTTCGGCGAGGAGACGGAAGAGGATCGCGTGAAGGAATCGGCGGACGCTGAGCTGAAGAATCTGTGGGAGGCCACGGAAGTCATCGACATGGATAAATTCTGAGACGAGGATAGCCTCGTGAGACAAGCCCGGCTTGTCTGGTCATCGTATTCATGTGGTTTATCTCGCAGGATGCTCAAAAAGCCTGCCAGCAAGGCCGCAGCCGATGAAAGCACCGGAGGCGTAGCATTTCTCACCCGCCCACCCCAAGCTGCCAAGACAGCTTGTTCGCCACGTGGGCTACGTTGAGGATGCTTTTGAGGTGAGAACGAAGCTCGGGAAAAGCGCGTCTCGGCGCGCAGGGGTTGGGCGGGTGAGAAAGCCGGCTTTTTCAGCATCCTGCTACGCTGGTATAAAGAAAAAGGCAATAGCCAGCATCAGGTAGACCCCGATCAACATCACACCTTCCATCCAGTTCGATTCTCCGTCCATCGCCACAAATCCCACGATCAGGACCGAGACCGTCACCGCAGCCACCTCGAACGGTGTGAAGATCAGATCCAACGGCGTTCCGAAGAAATAACTGGCGAAGACGAGCAATGGGGCAACGAGCAACGCAATCTGCAGGCTGGACCCGACTGCAATACCATAGGCGAGGTCCATCTTGTTTTTCCACGCCACCATGACCGCCGTGGAATGTTCAGCCGCATTACCGATCAGAGCGACCAGAATGACGCCGACAAAGACTTGCGTGAGTCCAAGCTGATGCGAAGCCGGCTCCAGCGCCCCAATCAGCATTTCGCTCATCAAGGCCACGAGACAGGTCACCACCGTGAGTACCGTAATCGATGCGCGACGGGTCCAGGGTTGCTCTCCGAGGTCCGACGCATTATGGGCCTCTCCGGCAAACAGATGACGATGCGTCTTCAATGTAAACAACAGGCTTGCGACATATATGGCGAATAAGACAAATGAGATCGTGAGGCTCAACTTTTGCTCCACCTCGACGCCACGATCGGCAGCGGTGACATGGAAGAGCGCGGGAATGATGAGACCCACGGCAGCCAGGAGCAGGAGACTGGCGCCCATTCCGGCAGCGGTCCGGTTAAACTTCTGCTGCTCGTACTTCACCCCGCCGGCAAACATGGCGACACCGAGCACGAGGAGGATATTGCCCAGGATCGAGCCGGTGAGAGAGGCTTTGACGACATCGTGAAGGCCCTCGCGCAGAGCCACCAATGCGATAATCAATTCCGCGGCATTGCCGAGCGAGGCATTGAGCAACGCGCCGATACCGGCGCCGACATGGGTCGTCAAATGCTCGGTAGCCCGTCCCAGCAGGCCCGCCAGGGGAATAATGGCCAATCCAGCCGACACGAAGACCAGCAGTGGATCGGCGCGAAGGACTTCGAGCGCGACCGTCACCGGGACAAAGATGAGCAGGAAATCAAGCCACGACGTGAAGAGATATCGCACAGGCAAACCCTAACATGACGGTGAAATTTTGTCGATAAATCAACCCCATGCCCTGTTCTACCCCTTTCACCTCTGCCACCCGGAAACCTTGGCACGGCTCCTGGCTCGCTTTGCGTCAGTCCACTTTCGCGATTTCATGGCCCTGCAATTGACCCCCATGTCCGGGATAACGGCGTTTCAAGACCGGATGGGTATGAGCTTTCCAGACCTCGTCGACTCCGGACGCCTCGTGCAGGGCTATGATGTGAGTGGGCCGCTTTCATCGGCTATGGCAGCCGCCATCGATCGCGACCTGCATGATCTTGAATGGCGCGCATGCTTTCACCAAGCGCTTCGCCGGGACCGCCGCCTCCAACGTGGACTGTTCGAGCCATCCCATAGTCTTCGTATCGGCGACAGTCTCGTACCAGGCCCCGCCGCACTTCTACGCCTCATGGACGATTCGTTTAGACAGCACTCCTATGCTCTCGATCAGGTGAGAGCCCTCTCGAAGAGGCGCCTCACCCTTGAAGAGGGGTACCACTATGAATATGGGCTCGCCCTCGTGAAAACATCCGCCTCACTCGTCTATACACAGACCCTCGCCCTGACCAACCAGCTCGAACCAGTTACAGACTCCCCCGCTCATTTCGCGCTCTATGCGCAATCCTGTGTCCGAGAAAATTGGCCGAAAACCAATCTCCTGGTTATCCGGGTAGGCTATTAAAAAATACAGCCAAGTCTGTTAGTATTCGTCTCCATGGCCGGCACAAAGACCCCCTTCGCGACCCCAGTTCCGACAGAGACCACCAGCGTCGACACAAGTGCTGGGGTCGATGCGCGCGTGATCGTATTCAACTGCGAATGTCACACCTATGAACAGGTCATCGCACTTTTTTGCCAATACATTCCTGGCATGAACCCCACAAAGGCCTTTGAGCTTGCGTGGAAAATCGACCATGATGGGGAAGCCATCGTGTTCGCAGGTACGCTGGCAGAAGCGGAAGAGATCGCAGCAAAACTTGGTGGAGGGGGACTACGAGTGGCCGTGCAATGAAGCTCCCCGTAGCAGCCTACTCCGCCGAAGTAGTCACTTTGGCTACGAAGGCCGGCAGCCACGGGGTATTTGGCGAAGGAGAATAATCGAAGGCCTGCTACTTCTTGCGCTTCTTTGCAGCGGATTTTACCGGCCGAGATTTTGGCTTAGGCTTTCCTTTCGAAACGACAGGATGCGATTTGGCTTTCGCAGGTGTAGCTTTTACTGGAGCCGGCTTCGCATGTTTGAGTTTCGGAGAACCAGGCTTCACCGGCGCAGTCTTCTTGCCGTGCCCTCCCGACCCACCCTTCACTGGCTTCCCTTCTGCAAGTTGAGCCTGAAGTTTGTGTGTCGCGGATGTTTTATTCATCTTCGTCACCATATCGCCACTGTAAATCCGCACCTGGTAGAGCTCTAAGAGCTTGCCAATGGCCTTCTGATCGCCTCTCTTCGCGGCATTCAGCAACCGTCGGCGATGATTCATCTCTTCTTCTTCAGTATGGGAAGCAGCCCGTCGTTCCATGTCTGTCCTTTCGTTCTACGTGGGCATAGAGCCCTCGCGCGGCGAAGTATACCCGAATTATGTAATGGTTTCTATCACCTTCGCAGGATGCCCGCGCGAGGCGGGTAGGAAAGGGAGACGGACGAGGGTTCGAGGTGCGAAGTTCGAGGTTTTCGGAACATCGAACCCCGAACTTCGAACTTTGGATCGCGCATCTGCCAGCGCTTGTGGCACGTTTTGCCCCAAGCGTATAATGCACCACTAGCTCGACAACTCGATTCACGAAGGAGACTACCCAATGGAACATCAGAAGCCGAATCAGCCCACCGTCGCCGACGATCCGAAGGCCCGCGAGATACTTCGACAAGCGTTCGAAAAGACCTCGCGCTGGCAGAAGGACTTTAAGGGATTCACCGCCGATCTAACGGTGAATGTGAACGGAAAAGAAACCAGCGGCCCCGTCATGGTGAAAGGCCCTCGTGAAGTGTCGGTTCAACTGGGAGATGCCGACGTGCAGAAGTGGGCACAGGAGCAGCTCGGCATGATCGCGGTGCACCGTGGCCCACGAACCTTCGAGGAATCCGACGGCAAGTATTCATTGACGATGGAAGAAGACAGGCACCCGTTCGGCACGAAACTGATCATTCATGGGTCGAACTCGTTTTATCGCGTCAAAGATCATCGCATCACCCAGATCAATCGCACGATGGCGCACCCCGGCATGACCCCCTTCGCCTTTACGATCAACGTCGAAGAAAGCTCCGTCACCCAGCCTGGTCGATCCTCGATTGCGCGCGTCGAACGAGCACATTCCTATCGTGCGCGTTCCGCGAGCAGGAGGACGACCAGGCTACCCTTCCCATTCTCCTGTTCCCTCAAGTCTTGAATCCGATGCGGCGGGATCTTGGCGTGGGCTCTGCCATCAATTCCCGAATGGCCTCGAACACGACTTGAAACTGGCCATCATACTTCTTTTCAAGATCTGTGAGGCGTCGGGCAAGGGCTTTGTTCGAACTGATCATCTCGCGCAGGCGAACAAAGGTACGCATAATGGCGATGTTCACCTCAACCGCACGCTTGCTTCGCAACACGCTGGATAGCATTGCCACACCCTGTTCGGTAAAGGCATAGGGCGCATGCCTTCTACCACCCCACTTCGAACTTGATATCGCAATTTGCGATTTCAAGTTTTCAAATTCCGCTTTTGTCAACTGGAACATGAAATCACCGGGAAAACGATCCTCATTTCTTTTGACGGCTTCGTTCAATCTTCCCACTGTGACGCCGTAGAGCTGAGCCAAATCGCTATCCAGCATCACGTTATGACCACGGATCAGGAGGATTGTCTGCTCAATCCGTTCGCGAGGTACCAGAGCGCTCATCATTCCTCTCCACTATGCTCACCACACCCCGGAAAAATAAATATCCTGTTCACTCTAGAAAATCAACGAACGGAAGACCAAAATGGAACCATTACGCTAGAGGACGATCATGATTCCGTCATGCGAGATGCGCTTTATGCTTGATGCGCGATGTTCTGTCCGAGATAATCATTCCCTCCACGCCATCAGCCGTCAAGGACAAGGTGCGAATGGCCGATAGGCTTTTATAGAAGACACACAACTATGGAGCGAACATGTTGACAGCAATCGGCGATGTGATGCGGCGTGCGTATGAGCGCGGCTGGATTACGACGAGAGATGGAAACATCAGCATGCGGAAGCGCGAGGGGAAGTACCTCTACATTACCCCCTCCGGCTGGCGGAAGACCATCGTGCATCCGGAGCATATTGTGCGGATCGAGATTGTGAAAGAGCCGCAGACGGGTGAGCTGATTCCCAAGGTCCGTGAGGGGCAGCAGCCGTCCGGAGAGCTCTGGATGCACTGGAACCTCCAGCGTGACGGGAGGAAAACCAGAACGGTCGTGCACGTCCACTCCACTCATATCGTAGCCGCCATGTATGCCGGCGTCGACTTGCAGGCCATCAGCGCAGAGTTCCCCGAGATCTCGCGCTATACCAGAGTGGGACCGACGGTGCCTATATTGCCGGCCCTGTCACGTGAACTGGCAAACGCAACGGCTGAATGTTTCGGTCTCGGCAAAGATGGGACGCTGGCCTTCGATATCGTAGGACAGGCCAACCATGGGGTCTGCGCCGTCGCAACCGATCCCTGGGCCGCCTATGAACATATCGAGCGCCTCGACCACATTTGCGAGATTGTCCTCAAAAGCGGCGTGACCAGACCTCCCCATTCATAACGGTTCGCCAAGCAATCGCATAGCCGCCTCGCGGAACGAGGCTGGTTGGTCTATCTCGTCTATCTGGTTTGTTTGGTTGATCGAACTGGAAATTCATTCGGAAGAACCAAACAGACCAGCCAACCAGTCAAACGAGCTCGAGCGCGTTCTGCGAGCAAGACGGGCACCTGACCGCTCCCTTCCCCACCCTTTCACGTTTCACCTTTCACTTCTCACTTCTGATTCGGCGCGACGAACACGAGGACTTTGAGACGCTGTGCTGTGTGGTTCTTCACACCATGCTCTTCACCGGCCGGTGCCATGGTCCCCTGCCCTGGACCGAGCACCTGTTTCTCTGAACCGACCTGAAACGTGCCCTGTCCCTCTAGCACAAGATAAACCTTATCCTGCTCGCCATGGATATGGCCCTTCTGTTCCTGCCCTGGCTCGAAACAGTAGATGTCGCAGAAAAATCGTGGCGTCTGAAACAGATTGTTCTTCTTCATCTTCTCACTGCTGAACTGCTGATAGTCCGAAAGATTTATCACATTCATTCGGCAACTCCTTCAGGACGGTTGCGGATTGGTTCGACGATGCTTTAGCGTCTCCAGAATAGAATCGACCGAGATCACATGATGCGAGAGCCCCAAGTCCTTGGCCGGAAGCCCCATCGCCAGCCCGAGTAGCTGCGGCACATGCAAGATCGGCAGGTGGAGTTCCTGGTTCACTGCCCGGCCGGCCCGATCCTGATAGATATCCAGGCTCATGTGGCAAAGAGGACAGGGCGTCACCATAAAGTCTGCTCCCTGCTCCTTAGCCTCACTCATATGCATCCCAGACATGGCCACGGCAATGGCTTCTTTTTCGAGGATGATGGGAAACCCGCAGCACTTGGTTCTTCCCTCATAGGCCACCGGTTCACCACCGACAGCTGTGATGAGGCGTTCGAGGGATTGGGGATTTTCCGGATCGTCGAACCCCAGATCCCACGATGGGCGCAGGATGTAGCACCCGTAAAAGGGGGCGATGCGAAAGTCGCTCATCGGCACGGAGGTCAGCGCGCCCAGGCGAGCCAACCCGATGTCCCGCACGACGATCCACAACAGATGTTTGACCTGAACCTGCCCGTGGTAGGCCAGCCCTTCAGGCGCAAGGAGAATGTTGATGCGATCCAGGGTCTGTGGCTCTGTCTTCAATCGTCGATTGGCTGCGCTCATCACCCCTTGGCAGGTGCCGCAGATCGTCATCACATCCAGTCCAAGCGCCTCCGCTTGCGCGAAGGTCCTGGCGTTGAGCGCCAGCGCCATATCGGGATGCGCTTCCGTCACGACCCCGGCGCCACAACAGGCCGCGGCTGAGAGTTCGACGACCTCGATTCCCAATCGGCCGATGATCGCCCTGGTCGATTGATAGAGTTCCGGCGTCGCCCCTTGGGCCGCACACCCGGGATAGAGGGCATATTTCATCGATCGACCGTCACGGGAGATGAGAGAGGGTCCGGTTGAGCGAACCTCGAAGATCGTCCATCGCAGCCGTCGTTTTCGACTTCACCTGCTCCCAGGAAGAGGCCGTGGCGGAATGAATCTCCTGCGCTTTTTTATTGGCCAGGTCTTTTTTCTTTTCTAATTCCACGATCGCCTTCTGGATGTCTGTTCTTGCTTCCGCCGATGCATGCGCGACTTGTCCACGGAGCTTTGTGATGCGTGCTTGCATCTCATCCAGCTCCGTCTGAACCTTTCGCTGAAATGCATCCTTCTGATGAATCGTATAGTCCTTGGTGGCCGTCACCGCCTCCTGCGTCTCTCGGATAACCTTGTCACCCGTCGTTGGCTTATCCGACGCCCCAGCCGCGACAGCAACGAACATCGTAAACAACCCAATTCCCAGGATCACCCCTAACCTTCCAACATGATTCTTCATCGACATCGCCTCCATTTTGCCTGGTTCATTTGGTTCATCTGGTTTATTTGGTTGTATGAGACTAGCCGGATGGACCGTGAAGCGCAAGACGTACTCGATAGGCGGGACAAGTTGATCTGGTTTGTTTTGTTCATTTGGTTAGTTTAGTTCAACCAACCAAACAAACCAAATAGACCAAATAAACAAAAGAAACCGGCTGGTTCTCGCGAGTTTCGCTTGCGACTGGCAGGATGCGCTAGCTGGCTTTGCGGAGAGGAACCGGCTGGAGTAGCTGGGCAAATGCATTTTCAGGCATCGGCTGACCGAAGAGATAACCTTGGGCCTCATCGCAACCCTCTTCGAGCAGTAATGTTCGTTGGGCCTCCTGCTCGACCCCTTCAGCGAGCACCAAGAGATTGAGGCTGTGGGCCATGGCGATGATCGCCCGCACAATCGGGGCTGGCTGGGCCTGCGTCAGAATTTCCCGGATAAACGATTGATCGATCTTCACCATATCGATCGGCAACCGCTGCAGATAACTCAGCGACGAATAGCCGGTCCCAAAATCGTCGATGCAAAGCTGTACCCCCATCGACTTCAGAGCCGTCAGCATGACGATCGACGCCTCCACGTTGCGCATCGCGATCGACTCCGTCAGTTCCAATTCCAGGCAAGCCGGGGTCAACCCCGTTTGACTCAGGGCCTGCTCCACGGCGGACAGCAATGTATTGCCGTGGAACAATGAGTTGGAGACATTGATGGAAATGCTCACCGGCATCTTGCCGCGATGCTGCCATGCTTGATTGTGGCGACAGGCCGTTCGCAGCACCCACTCATCGATTGCCCTGATCAATCCTGTATCCACGGCAGCCGGCAAAAATGCCGCGGGTTGCATGAGTCCTCTCTGTGGATGTTGCCAACGCACCAACGCCTCCGCTCCGATAATTCCGCCTGTCCTCAGATTGACCTTCGGCTGGTAATACACCACAAACTCTTCCCGCTCGACGGCGTGGCGAAGCTCTCCCTCCAATGCCAACCGCTCATTCGCAGCCGCATTCAGGGTACTGGAATAGAACTGAAAATTATTCCGTCCTTCTTCTTTAGCGTGATACATCGCGCAGTCGGCATTTTTCAGTAACGTATCGACCGAGTCTCCGTCAGATGGAAAGATGGCAATCCCTATACTGACGGTCACGAAGATTTCCCGCCCTTCAATCGAAAAGGGCTTCACCAACGCTTCGACAATGCGGCGCGCGACCTTCCCGGCGTCTTGGGCATCGCACAGATTTGTGAGGAGCACGGTAAACTCATCGCCGCCTAATCTCGCGAGCGAATGATTCTCTTCCTTGTCTACCGACCGGCTGACAGAGTCGCTGTGCCGCACAGATTCGGCCAGACGGTCTGCCACGCTTTTCAGCAGTAGATCGCCGATATTGTGTCCCAAGGTATCGTTAATGACCTTAAAACGATCCAAGTCCAGAAAGAGCATCGCCATCGTGGTGCGATAGCGGCTGGCATGCAAGAGGGCCTGCTCGACACGGTCTTTGAACAAGACACGGTTCGGCAGTCCCGTCAAACTGTCGAAATAGGCCAAGCGATGAATCTCTCGCTCAGATTGTTTTCGATCGGTGATGTCTTGCGCCGTCCCGACAATCGAGAGCGCCTTCATTTGGTCGTCGAACACCGCTTCTGCCTGGAGATTGACCGTAAAATCCGCTCCATTCGGCAAGATAAGGCGATGGTCGATATCGCACGGAACTCGCTTCGTCAAAGTGCCCTTCAGCGCCTGCTCCACACGGCTTCGATCTTCTGCATGTACGAGCTGGATATAGGCGTCGAAGGTTCCAGCAAAGTCCTGCGATCGAATGCCCATCAGACGGCAAAATTCAGCCGACGCGGTAAACTGATTCGTGTCCGGACGCCATTCCCAGTTGCCGATTTTGGCGATCCGCTGCGCGAGCCCAAGCCGAACTTCACTCTTGAGCAGAGCATCCATGGTGAAGCTGCCGCGTAGCATATACCGCACGCGATGACTCAAAATCATGGGATTGAACGGCTTCGCGATAAAATCCGTTGCGCCCAGTTCGTAGGCCTTGGCGATCGATTCGGTGTCGTCGAGTCCCGTCATGACCAGGATCGGCACCCGGCTGCCGCCCATCAGCCCACGCAAACGCGAACAGGCCGTGAACCCGTCTATTCCCGGCATGACAATATCCATCAGCACGATGTCGGGGCGGCGTTCCGCGAATCGCTCAAGAGCCTGCCCGCCGTTCTCTGCCTCACAGACATCGTGGCCCATATGCTCGAGCGTCTCGCGGACAAGCGTTCGCATAGACGGTTCGTCGTCCACCACCAACACGAGCGGGCTTGTTCGTTCCTGAAATGTTTTCATCTTTGCTATGCTGTTTTTTTGCCTAATTCGTTCAGCACGGCCTGCCTCACCGCTTCATAAACCGCGTCTAACTCCGCCATCCGCTCATGGCCCCCTGCCACGTCACCCTGACTGCCCAGCAGCTCGAACTCTTTCAGCACTTTCGATAGCTCCATGGCCCCGATCATGGCGCTTGACGATTTTAAGGCATGCGCTGCATGGAAAAGCGCCTTTGCATCCTGGTGAACCACCGCCTGGTGAATAGCGCTCACATAGGTAGCAGAGCTTTCCAGAAAACTCGTGAGGATTTTTGCGACCGGGTCCGGCCTCCCAGGGCGCCTGAGCGCGCGTATCTGGTCGAGCACCTGATCGGCCAGAGGCGCACCAGATAGGGCGATAACCGGCGCCTGTTTCGTTCCCTGTTCCGTTACATCCGATGGTGACTGGGCCGGTTCAACCGGTACAGCCCTGGATTGATCAGAAGTTGCTGCTGCCTCATCGCCAGGACGCCGTACCCATTGCTGAATCATGTTTCCAAGTTCGCCCTGCGTAAACGGCTTCGTCATGTAGTCGTCCATGCCGGCGGCTAAACATCTTTCGCGATCGCCTTCGATGGCATGCGCCGTCAACGCCACGATGGTCACGTGCCGGCCGGTGCGTTGCTCACCATCGCGAATCGCCTTGGTCGCGGAGAGACCGTCCATTTCCGGCATCTGGCAGTCCATCAAGACCACATCGAATTGAGCGCACTCAGTCGTGGCCACCGCATCGCGACCATGCTCGACAGCCACAACCTGGCAGCCCAATTGCTCCAACATGCAGACCGCGACCTCCCGATTGACCGGATTGTCCTCTGCCAGCAACACTCGCGCGCCCGCAACTTTCGTCTCAGGGATTTTCGATACACCGTAAGGCACGACATCGCCGCGCCGCGAGGTGGATCTCTTCCTACCTTCACGCGTATTTCCCGATACTTTCTCCAAGCGCGCGGTACACCAAAACGTCGCCCCCTGCCCAGGCTCACTCCTGACACCAACCGCCCCCTCCATCAGCTGAGCCAACTGTTTGACGATAGACAACCCTAACCCCGTTCCGCCATATTTTCTGGCCGTCGATCCGTCGGCTTGAGAAAACGCTTCGAAAATCTTGGCTTGCGCGGCTGGTTCGATACCGACTCCAGAATCTTGAACTTCGAATCGCACGAGGGCATGAGAGGCCGACGCTTCCGCCATCGTGACCGTAAGCGCGATGCTCCCTTGCTTGGTAAACTTCACAGCATTATTCACCAGATTCATGAGAATCTGTTGTAACCGAACAGGATCTCCCTGGAGGACAGATGGGACGGACTCGGCTAACACACAAGTCAAGTTGATGCCCTTGCCCTGCGCCTGTTCGACAAAGAGGTCCGTCACCTCTCTGACTGTTTTGACCAGATCGAATCGAATGTGCTCCAATTCAACCTTCCCTGCCTCTACCTTCGAGAAATCCAAGACATCGTTGATGAGTCTCAATAGCGTGCTCCCTGATCGGTACACGGTATTGACAAAGTGATGCTGCTTTCCAGACAGTTCCGTCTGCAACAAGAGTTCGGTCATCCCGAGAATCCCGTTCATGGGTGTTCGAATCTCATGGCTCATATGGGCCAAGAAATCGCTCTTGGCCCGACTCGCCGACTCGGCAAGATCCTTCGCCTGTCGGAGAGCCTCAAGTGCCTCCGTTCGCATGGTGACCTCGCGCTCAAGCTGCATCCGATAGCTAACCTGCGCCTCTTCTGCCTTTTTCCGCTCGGTAATATCACGGATAAAACTGCTGAATTTGCACTCATTATGGACCCAAATCGGCGACATGGACCATTCCACAGGGAACTCGCCCCCCTCTTTCCGGACGGCGGTCAGTTCAAGCCGCTGGGTCAAGAGCTGGGTCTCGCGCGCTTCCAGGAAGCGAGCGAGTTCTCGCCGATACCCATCACGACCCTCTACGGGAATGACGAGGGAGTCGAGCGGCCGCCCAAGGGCCTCCTGCTCTGACCACCCAAAGATTGTCTCAGCCTGAGCGTTCCAAGCGGTGACCGTTCCGGCAGCGTCTGTCGTCACGACCGCATCAAGCGCCGTATCGATCGTCTTCTGCAACTTCGCCTCGCTGTTTTCCAGGTTATGACTGAGACGCTGAATCGTCTTGCTCACGATGAAAATCATCGCCGCAGCAAGCAGCGCCATCACCAGGGCCTGTTGTACAAGCGACTGCCAGGCCTCAGCCTGCAACCTCTTCATCGAAATCTCGATTCGAATCCAGCCGGCGAATGTGGGCGATAGTCCCTGTTTTCCCTCGACGACGTTCTCGGTTCCCGTTCGATGCAACGGATCCCGGTACAGCGGCTCGAAGACCACGATGGTGTCGTCGCTGAGCCCGATCTCCGAACCGGAAAAGACGGCCCCCTCTTTCTTCTGTTCTGCATTCCTGCCCGCCTGGTCATTGAGGGTCGTGCCGATCAGCGTTGTGATATCCGATGCCACAATCATGTGATCGGGATCGAGCATCATGATGCGCTGGATATCGTGCTGGTTCTTCACCTGGATAAAGGCGCTCTGCAGCATGAAGAGATTCTCGAACAGAGCCGACGCACCGATGGCTGCATATCCGCGAGCCAATACGCGCCCCTGTTCCTCGGCCTGCATACGAACCTGCTTTTGCTGGCTGTGGATGAAAAGGCCTCCGTACCCAGCTACCACAACAAGAAGAATGGCGCTGATGGCCAGCGTCATCCGTCTGACAGGAGACGGTACAGTTCTGCGCAATTGTAGGTGATCGTCGTTATGCATCAACGGCCTGATTTTATTTATATTCCAGATCTACAACGACAGTGCCGCGCACTGGAACCTGCACGTCCTTCTCCAGCATGCCCAAGGTCTCATGCCACACGCTGATCCTGCGCGATCCAGGAGAGACGCCGACAATCGAGAACTGCCCGGACTCGGTCGTCTCGCTAAAATACGGATCGTCAAACACCAGCCGGTACGCCTGCATAAACTTATGCACGTTACATTTCACCAGGTGCAGGCCTGATTTCTTCAACTGTTTCTTGATCGGGTTCCCTCCCGCCACCATCGCCACATTGAGCGCCGTGTTATTCGCGACGATAATATTGGTATTGTGCATTACCGGATCGTCGTTGATAATTTGCACCTCAGCCCCCACCTGCGCTGCCGCGACATGGGGATGGAACCGGCATTCTTTGTTTCGAACGACGGCAGAAGTCGTCGCAACTATTCTGGCAGAGGCCTCGCCGGCACCCGGCTCCACATGCACCACGGCATTCCGTAATCCATAGGTGGCTCCATCGACTGAGAGAGCGGAGGTCGATACAGTCGTCCCGCACACGTCCGGATCACGATTGACTTGCATCTGGATCGGAGCTGGTACCGGCCCCCGGTACAGGACTCGTCCGACAATCACAGGTCCGGTCGATTCTGAAAATGCCGACCTCGCCGGCTGGGCTTCGCTGCCTGGCTGCGAGACCGCTAGACCAGGGTACTCTGCTTGTGGCTCGCCTATAGAAGGAGCCACCTCTCGTGGCCGGCGAAATTTGGCTGCCGGACCCGGCGCAAGGCCGTGCAATTGCTGAGAGACGGGCGCCTTGCGGCCCCTGTCGTCCTGGGTAGCGCCCAACTCCGACGCGGCAAGGAGCGGCGACCAAGAGGCCGGTCCGATCAGCGCGATTGGCACAGCGACTGCGCACAGGCGAATGAACGCCTGCACCGACATCGCGGGACGACTAACCATACTGCTCCTACCCGTCATGGTCTTTCCTGCGATAACGAGAGAATGTAGTACACGAGATCCCAGACGTCCTTGTCGTTGCCGCCGATGGTATCGGCATAGGACGGCATAGGTGTGCCGTTTAACCCTGTCATGATTGTGCGGTAGATCGCATGGGCGGAAGACCCTCCCTTGAGCGATGTCCGCCCGGTCAGGTCGCCGGGAGAAATCGTCAACCCATATGTATCCTTCAAGTTGCCATCGAGCGCTTCTTTCCCGTCTCCGTAGCCGTTATCCCCGTGACAGTTCTGGCATCCATACTTGATATAGGTCTTGCGTCCGTTTTCAATTCCGGCATCCGATGGAGGACCTGGAGGATTGGGCAGGGACAGGGCCATGGGTCTCTCTTTCTTGAACGACTGGTTGAACGTTTTGATGTAGGCAATCACCTGCCACCGCTCCTCTTCGCTCAATCCGACGTACGCCGGCATACTGCCGGGGATACCCTGCGTCACCATGCGGAACAGGTCTTGGTCCGTCGGCAGTTCGCCGGATGGCGTGCTGCGGAACTTGAACCCCCCTCCGGTAAAGTCGCGGGGGCGTGGCGCTTCATAGCGGCCGATGAACCAGCCGGCCGGTCCATCGCCCTTTCCGTCAGCGCCATGACAGAGAAAGCATGCCCGGTCATAGATCTGCTCCCCCTTTTCCCTGGTCGCCTGAGTCTCTTCAGGCTTCACGGCTTGCGCGAATGACGCCGCGCTGAGCATCACAAGACCGGCGCCGATAGCGGCAAGTGTGCGGATTCGCATCAACTATCTCCCCTCAGAAAATCACATCGATTCCGGAAAAGAAGGCGTTTCTGAGATTCCGCGCCGCGATATCTCCGCCTTCCGATTGCCTGAGATTGAAATCGCTTCTGGCGAAAATCGCCACATTGGCACGGAGAAAATGCTTTGCTTGCACGCCGACAAACGAGGCAGATGTTCGCTGAGCCAGCATGCCGCCTGCATCCAGGTTGTCGTACCGCAAGGACACCAGCGTTTGGCTCGTCACATAGGCATCGGCACCGACGGTCAGACCGGTTGCGGTGGAGTCGAACAAACCGGCCACACCGGTCGGCGTCTTGTTGATCTTATCGACGGAATATGCGGCGTAGACATCGACCATCATGTAGGTGGCCCGCGCCGATAGCCCATAGCGATTCCAGTTCACGTCTTCGCGCGTCTGCACTTTCGCGTTGCTGTTGCCTTGGTAGACGAACCCCGACATGCTGGCGGAAAAAAAATTCGACTGCGCATAGTCGAACCGAACCATGCCGTAGACATCCTTGCCCTTGTTCGAATCGCCCAAGGACTCGTTGGCTCCATTCAGCACCCCGACCTGATAGAGGAACCAATCCCCGAACGGACGCCCATGCACATCGACGCCGGTTTCATGCCCTGAGTTATAGAGCGAGGAGGCGAAGGGGGAGAGACCATTGCCCGACCGATCGTAGAGGCCGTAAAACTTTGTGGCGAATGCGCTGGGCGAGAGGCCCACCCGGTTAAAGCCACAGGGAGCGGGCGCCGCACACCCGCCCTTCTGGCTTTCCTCGACATCTCCTAACTGTTGACGCACCGTGGCATAGGACGAGAAGGTGTTGGGGTCGAACTTTCCGACTCGCAGATGCGCGAGATTATGAGACCCGAGGTTGTTGAAGGTCACAAAGCCCCGCTCCACCTCGGCGCCACCCGCTTGGACGTCATGGCCCAACTCGACCATAAACCCCACGTTTTTGGCTACGGTTCCGCCGGCGAACAACACGAAATTTTCAGGAAATGTAAACTCGGTTTTATTTTCAACAATCCCGGAGCTTGCAGGGTTCTGTTTCTTGAAACCCCAACTGCTCACCGCATTGCCGACCAGACGGAAGCCGACATACTGGTTCACATCGTCGAGATTCAGATCGCCTAATTTTTTCTTACCGGTACTGCCGCCATCTTCTGTGCCTGGCAGTTGATAGCCGTTTTCGAGAAACCGCTGGCCGAAGGCGTTCAACATCGGCGGCGCCGTGTGGCAGTCCATGCAGTTGGTATTGTATTTCCTGGCAAAGGCCGGGATCGCCTGCGCTTCATCAGGCGCCAGGAGGAAAGTCAGTAGCGTCCCGCAGAGGATACTCAGCGCGACGATGAGGATGGAGACACGCGTGAACACAGTGGGCACTTTTCCTATTGAATAATCGGGCATGCGTTTGACCGGCCATGTGCATCCACAACTGCATCAGCACAGACCGCTCGCGTCGTTATGACGTTAGCAGATCGTTCACTTCTGGCAATCTATTTTAGGAATTACGCACTGATGCGGGGGAGATTCGTGCTACGCAGACTCAAGAAGATTCGCGAAGTTCGGCAGCCTGCCTGTCCCGTTGATAGGGCTCCAGTTCGATCTGCTTCACTGTGTCCTGAAGGTGGGCCCATTCAGTCGGAGTAATCACCTCAAACTCAAGGCCGAATTGCTGCTCTCTGCTCCACCGGACAATCGCCGACTGAATCTGAATCGGGGGTTTGTCCTCTATTATCGTCTTGATCTGGACCTCCAGCGAGGCGCCTGGCTGAACATCGATGGAGCTTTCGATGCGACAACCCCTGGTGGAGAGGTCGGCGACGCGGCCCTCTCCGCCGACCATGCCGACGGAAGAAAACGAACTGCGAAATTTAACAGGAAGCCGGAGGTTCTTTCGTTGTTCCATCATCGCACCTTGCAAAACAGCAGGCAGCTACCCCTTTATATTCCCTATCGGGCGCAATTCCGCCACCTTTCTTGTAATTCCTGCACGATCGACCGATTCGACCACCTCAGAGATATTTTTGTAGGCCAAGCCCGCCTCTTCCGCGAGGCCCGACATCGATACGGCTTTGACCAGAATGCCGCGCTGTTTCATCTGTTCTTGTAGCTGTGCACCGCGAATGGTTTTTTTCGCTTGCGCGCGCGACATCGTTCGCCCGGCCCCGTGCATCGTCGATCCAAACGTGTCACGCACTGCCCGGTCGGTTCCCACCAACAAGTATGACCCGGTCTCCATCGAACCCCCGCAGATGACCGGCTGGCCTGTCTGTCGAAACATGTCCGGCAACTCCAGACTCCCAGGCCCGAATGATCTGGTTGCTCCTTTGCGATGCACGACCAGGTCCCCTTCCGGATACTGTTCAACCTTGGCAATGTTATGCGCCACGTCATACACCAACTCCATCCCCAATGATTCTGCAGACTGGCCGAAGACTCTCGCGAAGGATTCGCGAATCTGGTGCGTGATAACTTGGCGATTGGCAAAGGCCGTGTTCGCGGCACAATTCATGGCCGAAAAATACTCCTGCCCCTCGGGAGATCGAAACGGCGCGCAGGCCAGTTGCTGATCCTGCACGGTGATGCCAAAGCGGCGCATGGATTTCTCAAACCGCTTGAGATAGTCGCTCGCCACCTGATGGCCGAATCCGCGCGAACCGCAATGGACCATCACGACGATCTGCTCGTTACCGGTAATGCCGAGCGCCGCTGCCGTGACCGGATCGAATATCCGTTCGTTCGAGACCACCTGGACTTCGAGATAGTGATTGCCAGATCCCAAGGTCCCCAGCTGATTGATGCCTCGTTTAATCGCGTGGTCGGTTACGACCGACGGATCGGCCCCTTCGATGCAGCCACCTTCTTCCATGCGGGCAAGATCCCGATGCCACCCGTATCCCCGTTCCACACACCACTTGGCCCCACGAGTCATCACCCGACCGAATTCTTCCCCCGAGAGCCGAACAAATCCGCTCGCTCCGACACCGGCCGGAACTTTCCGAAAGAGTTCGGTCATGAGCCGCTCCAAGTGAGGCTGTACATCCGCCAGCGTTAAGTCCGTCCGAATCAACCGCATGCCGCAGTTGATGTCGTAGCCCACACCGCCGGGAGAAATGACCCCGTCCTGCACATCGAACGCCGCGACACCTCCGATCGGAAATCCATAGCCCCAATGCCCGTCCGGCATACAGAGCGCATACCGGCTGATGCCCGGCAAGCAGGCGACATTCGTCACCTGATCGAAGACCCCGGAGTCCATGGCCTGAAGAATGCCCTTGGTGGCATAAATCCTGGCCGGCACTAACATGCCGGGCTTTTCAGAAATGGGAATTTCCCAAATCTCGTCCGTAATCCGATTGACCGTCATGTTGGTGTTGAGATTCATCTCAGGGATGGTTTGTCTGGTTCATTTGGTCTATTTAGTTTATTTGGTTCATCTCGCCCGTCACTCAGCACTCAGCACTCAGCACTTTTCTCATACATCGAGCACCACGCGCACCTTCCAGCGGTCGTCTGTCTGCTTGAGCTCGTAGAGATGTTTTGTAACACTCTTCACATCGGCGTGGAGTTCTTGTGTCTGCCGATCCACCGGCGCGCCGATCAGCCTTGCCTGCAACAGCCAAACGCCCCCATCCTGCACCAGGGTCAGCGGCGCCTCCCGATAGACCACCCCAGCTGCATCCTTCCAGTAGACCACCTCCGACAACCAATCGAACAACAGCGCAGACGGATCGACATCGCTTCGTTCAATCACATGCTCCCATACTCCCGACACCGTGGAAGGAGTTGCCATGCTCTCTAGAATAGCCTGCGTCGCGCCGCGAAAGACCTCCTCGACCGACTCCCCCTCGGCCTCGAAGGCGATATCAGCCAGGGCAATCTCTTCAAGAAATCGAAAGGTCCAAGCCATGGACGTCAGACCGGCGGCGTGGCCCGCCGCACTCGCTCGATGAAGGCCTGGAGCTGGCTGAGCCCAGGAAACGAATGTCCGAAGGGATTAGGGACTTTCCCTTTAAAGAACATTTTCATGCCCAGAGGCAGGATATGCAGCAGCCCTCGCGGGGCGAACCCGACCACTTTCAACGGCATGATCGCTTCGTTCAAACGTCCCTGCTGCTCGACCAGCTCGGTAAAGCCAAGGACGTGGCGCGCGCCGCCGGTCGTCGTCATGCCCCGTTCAAGTGAGGCCCGCCGCAACCGGATGATCGCCTCCATGGGTTTGACATCTTTCGGGCAGACCTCCACACAGAAATTGCAGCGTGTACAGTCCCAGATCCCATGTTCGTCTTGGAGCGCCGAAAGTCTAGCCCTTGTCGCTGAAGGAACTTCGCGTGGGTCGGAGAGGAAGCGATCGGCCTTCGCCAAGGCTGCAGGACCGGCAAATCCCTTTGATACTTCATGCACGGTACAAGCCGCAACGCATGCGCCGCACATGATACAGGCATCGACATTGTGAAACTGCGGATTGGCACGGCCTTGCACCTGCGTCTGAACAGGTATGTCCTCATCTGTAGGCCTAGCCCCTGACACCAGCCAGGGATGCACGTCGCGAATCTTCTCCCAAAACGACGCCATATCCACGACCAGATCCTTGATCACCGGCAAGTTGCGCAACGGCGCGACCGCGATGTGCCCATGCTGTTCAAGTTCTTTGCGGAGCGAGGTGCGGCAGGCGAGTTTCTCGCTGCCGTTGATCGTCATCGCGCAAGAGCCGCAAATGGCAGAGCGGCAGGAATAACGAAGCGCCAGGCTCCCGTCGCACTCGTTCTTGATACGGATCAACGCATCGAGCACCGTCATCCCGCGGCCGACGTCGAGCCGGAACTCTTGAGGATGAACAATGGAATCGACTTCAGGATTGAATCGTTGAATCGTGAAGGTCAGGCGCATAAGCGATATCGTGACATCACACATCTACTCTCCCATTCGCAGAAGAACTTTTCAAGAGGCCGTGTACGCCACGCCGCCTTGCACAAGACATATCGTGCTCCGTGCGTCGTCACACACTTCCAATCTGAATAAAATATTCATCCTTCGTATTCCTCCCTTGACTTTGTGCCCGCGAGCGCGTAGAAGGACCGCGGGCCTCTGGACCGCACAAACGCAATCCCCCCTTCACACAAGGCGGTCACGATGCGACGATGGTTGATATCACTCACCGCGCTGGCGATGGGATTGGCCCTCGCGGTGCCAGCGTTCGCACAGACGTCCTCCGACTACTTCCTCCACGGCACTGGCCCGGACAACAATCCACCCACACTGCTGCTGAACACCACGGCTCCTACCACGACGACGGCCAAGTTTCGCGACTCCGCCGGCGTGAACTTCAGCGGCGGCAATCTCTGGAAAGACATCGGCACCTGGCCGGCGGCTTCCTCCCTCACCAGCGGAACGCTGACAGCCCTGAGCGATCTGCATGTCTGGCTGGGGCTGAAGAACAGCGACGATCAAGGGACGCAATTCGATCTCCAAGCCGAGGTCTTCAAAAATGGAGTCTTGGTGTCGTCGGGGCTCACGCGCTGCATCACGGGGATCGTCCGGCCCGCGGCCAACGCCAAAGAGGCCACGGTTGCGTTCGGGACGTTCTCACCCGTCCCCTTCAACGGGACCACGGATACGCTGTCCGTTAAGATCAGCACCCGTATCGGGACCAATCCGGACGAGACGAAATGTCCCGGCCACAACAACGCGGTTGGCCTGCGGCTCTACTTCGATGCCACCACCCGCAACGCACGATTTAATGTGACGATCGGCGCGATGACGAATCCCGTGCCCTCGATCACGACGCTCTCGCCGGCGAGTCTCCCGAGCGGGAGTTCGAATACGACGCTCGCGGTCACCGGCCAGTCGTTCGTGAACGGGGCAATCGTGCAGTTCGGGACGACAGCCTTGGTCACCACGGTCGTGAGCGCCACGCAACTCACAGCAACCATTCCCGCCGCGCTGCTCACCGCCAAAGGCACCGTGCCGGTGACCGTCACGAATCCCGCACCAGGCGGCGGCGCCTCCACTAGTCTCCCATTCACGATCGTCAACGGCCCGCCCCAGCTGGCCCCGATCGGGAACAAAACGATCCCGCTCGGCAGCACACTCACATTCACCACCACGGCGACCGACCCGGACAACGATCCCGTGACCTTTGCCGTCACCCCGCTGCCCTTGCCGGCCCATGCGAGCTACCACAGCCAGACGGGGCTCTTTCTGCTCACGCCGGATGCGACGCAGGTCGGCACAGTCTCGCTCACGTTCAGCGTCACGGACGGCCTCCTCACGACCTCGGAAGCCATCACGATCACCGTCACCGGTGCGCCATCCGGGGGAGTGACGGGTCTCACTGGCCGCGTGGACGATACGTCGCAGCATCCGCTGGACAATCTTGCCGTCTCGCTCAAGGGCACGGCTCTCAGCACGATGACTGCCGCCGACGGCACGTTCATCCTCACCTCGGCCACAATGCCGACCGGGCGTCAGCAGTTGGTCGTGACCGGGCTGCCGCAGAATTTCGCTAACCTGGTGGCACCGGTGGACATTATTCCGAACGTCAGCAACCAGTTGCCGCAGCCGCTGACCCTGCCGCCGCTCGATACTGCCACCGCCGTGACGGTCAACCCAGCAGCAGCTACGACCCTTACAAGCAGCACGCTCAACGTCACCGTGACGATCCCGCCGCATACGGCCAAGAATCCAGACGGCACGGATTACAGCGGCCAACTCACGCTCAGCCCAGTCCCAGAATATGGCCGGCCCGAATCGCGGCCGATCGAACTGCGCCCAGGCCTCTCCGTCACGATTCAGCCGGCGGGCATTATCATGGACCCGCCTGCGCCGATCACGTTTCCGAACCTCGACAACCTGCCGCCCGGCAACGACGTCGATATTTGGTCCCTCTATCCAGAGACCGGCACGTTCCTGCAGGTCGGCACGGCGCGAGTCAGCGCCGATGGCCAGCGCCTCGAAACGATCAGTGGCGGCGTGCGTCGGACGGCGTGGCATTTTGCCTTGGCACCTGGCGTCAACAGTCGAACAGGCCAAACTCAGCAAGCCGGCCCCTGCACACCCTGCGACACAGGCTCGCAGGGAGATCTGACGGAAGGCGCGCTGACGCAGAAACTGGTGATTCCGGGGGTCCGGAGCGTCGGAGCGGTGCGGAATCTGACCTTGCGCTACACTTCGACGAGCGCGGATGTCCGTCCCATTCTTCCAGTGGACGCGCTGTTGCAGCAGCGGGCCGCCGTCCCGCCCACCTTTTCCGCACGGCTGACGGTCGCTGGCACGCAGCAAGGAAACGAGCTGTTCTGGAACGCCGCCGGCTTGCCGGAGAATGTGGACTCCGTCTCCCGACTAGGGGTCCAGTTTGACGCAAGGGGACTGGCCACTGGCCGCTATCCCTACGAGCTGATGCTCTTCTCGAATTATCCGCAATCGAGCATCGGCGGCGCACGGACCGATCACCTGCTCCTCCGTAACGAACGGGCGAGCGCATTCGGTGCGGGCTGGACGCTCGACGGGCTCGATCGGCTGCTTCCCCAAAACAACGGCACGCTGCTCCTGGCCCAGGGCGACGGCCGGCTGCAGGTCTACGGACAAGCCGGGCGACCGCTCGTCATCGACAGTTTCAGCCTGGCGCGCAGTCTCACGGTGGCGGGGCGGAGCACCAGTTTTGTCGCGGGTCAGGCCCATGCCCAGGCGCGGGCGGATCTCCTCAATCCGGCGAACTTTGCTCCGGCAGGCATCGTCCCACGATCGGTGACCCTCCGGACCGGCCTCGACACCCTCACCCTCGACGGGTTGGCGGGCACCGATATGTTCATCCTGAACTACCCGGCGTCCCAACTCACGTCTTCCGAAGTCGTGGTCTTGGAGCAGTTCGTCGCCGAAGGCGGCGCACTCTTGGAAATGCGGGATGCCGTCAGTACCCGCCCCTTGTTACTCGGCACCCTGCCGGGCTCGTTCATTGCTGACACGGCGATCGATATCACACCGGAAGGCGCCACGTCGCCCCTCGGCCAGGGCCCGTTCGGCAACGTGGGTCCCGCGCTGACCATGGGCGGCAACGGCTCCTATGCCACCACCGACGACGCGACGGTAATCGCTCGGAACGATGCTGGCCCCAACGTCTTGCTCTTCCAGCCGACCGCTCCGTCCAGCCGGGGCCGGGCCGTCGTCGTCGGGGATGAAGAAATTTTCGCGAGTGGCTTTGTCAATCCGGCGTCGAATCAGTACAACAACCTCAACAATCGTCCGTTCTTCCTGAACACCATCGCCTTTCTCGCGGGCGCGCCGGGCTTCCGCACCCCACTGCCGCTGCCGGGAACCTCGCCGATCTTTCAAGGCCCACCGGGGGAATTCTCGACAATCGTGCAACAGTCCGACGGCACCTACACCAGGAGGCTGAAAGACGGCACGACGTATCGATTCAACGCGCAGGGGCTGCAAACCAGCATAGCGGATCGCAACGGCAACGCCACGACGTACGCCTATAATGGAAGCAGCCAGCTCACCACGATCACCGATCCGGCAAGCCAAGTCACAACGCTGGCCTACGATACGCAGGGGCGGCTGGCCTCGATCACCGATCCGGCCGGACGCGTCACGACGGTCCTGCATGATGCGGTGGGTGCGCTCACCGCGATCACCGCTCCCGACGGCAGCACCGAAACCTTTGCGTATGACCCGCAGCGCCGCATGACGCAGCGGACGGATGCGAGAGGCACGCTCTATCAGTACCAGTACGACTCCACGGGCCGCTTGAATCAGGTGACGCTGCCGACGGGCCAGACGCGGAAGCTCTCGCCCAGCCAAAGGCTCGCCGTCCCGAACGTCGCGGCGGGCGAAGGCACGCCCGCCAATCCCGCTCCGCTCGCAGCGCCGGTCAACAGCGCCATGTTCACCGACGCCAACACCCACACGACCTCGTTCGAAACCGATCCCTTGGGCCGGGTGACCAAACAGATCGATCCGTTGAATCGCACCACCACCATCACGCGCGATCCCCAGGGCAATCCCACCCGCATCCAGCGCCCCAATGGCGCGATCACCACGATGACCTACGACGCCAAGGGCAATCTCCTCACCAGCACCGAGCAGGCCATTGCCGCCACAACCAGCTTTCTCTACGAACCCACATTCAATCAGGTCACGCGCATCACGGACCCCAAAGGCAATCAGACCAACATCACGTATGACGTGAAAGGCAACCCCCTCACCATCACGGATGCGGACAACAAGGTCACGACGTTTACCTACGACAGCCGAGGTGTCCCGTCCGCCTGTCCGATAGAGGATTCAGTCTCGACTCGCCGATAATTTTGTTCTCCAATGAGCTGGTTTCTTCTCGCTGACCTGAATTATTTCATCATCCGTTCACGATTTCTTCTGCCGCCCGCCTGGTTTTTTGTTCACAATCTCCTGATCGAGCCGCCCGTGGACACACCTCGCCGGACAACCGCGTTTTGCTTCACCCGTTACCCCGCTACCCCTTATCCCGCTAACCCTAGCCCGGCTTTGCCGCAAACACATCGATGCCCGCCCAGACCTCCGCCGGTGTTCTGCCCTGCAAGTGATCGTGCGGGCGATCATGGTTGTACCAAGTCCGAATCACTGTCAGCTTGAGATCGAGATCCGTGCTGCTTGTTAGCACCTCATGCCGCAGTTCCCGTTTGACGGTGCCGATGAATCGCTCCACCCGCCCGTTCTGCCAGGGGCACCCTGGTTCGATCCGTTGCTGGCGAATGCCCAACAACCACAGGCCAATTCTAAAGAGCCGCGACACCAAGACGGCCTCGTTATCCGTCCGTAAGAATGTGGGGCGACCATAGCGCTTCACTACCTGAATCACCTCCTGTAACAGTGTCCATGACGATTTGTCCGACAGCCGCTGCAGTCGTAGGCAGGCCCGGCTGGCATGATCGAGGATGGCCAAGGCGAGATGCGGCTGGCCGTGCCGATCCGTCTTGACCAGCAGATCACAGCCCCACACGCGATTGCACGGCATCGGTCTCGGCACGTGATGCTTCAGTTTCCGCCGCACCGTGTAAATCAGATACTGGTGCTTTCGGCACGTGTCCGCCACATAGGTCTTGCTCACCGTCATCTGCCGCCGGAATTGCCACCGCCGATTGAAGTGGTGGGCGATGGTGCGACACCCCGCCTGCGGCATGAGCGCTTTCAAGCGAATGACCTCGTGTTTGACCCATGTGGGTTTCGGCTGGGCAAAACCCCTGCATGGTGGTGCAGGACGCTGGCGACCCCACCGATTTGGCTTCGTGTCTCTGGCGAGCCAACGACGCAAGATCTGCTTTACCCAAGACAGAAAGACTGCAAGCCATCGGCGGAGAACATGCGTCACCGGGTACCTCTGTGAGGAGAAGAGAAGACGAAACAGTGGGTCGGGTCAGCCCAACTCGAAAATCTTGGGAGAGTTCGTCAGATTGCGGCACCCGTCTTTCGTGACGAGGACCATGTCTTCGATGCGGACAGCGCCCAGGCCGGGATAGTAGAGCCCCGGTTCGACGGTGACGACGTGACCTTCTTGGAGCAGAGACCCGGTGCGGCTGATGCGCGGCATTTCATGGATATCGAGTCCAACCCCATGGCCGGTACCGTGAAAGTAGCCCTGCATACGCCCATTCACCAAACCTGTCTGGTACCCGGCTTTCTCAAATCTTGCCAAGATCCCTTGATGAATCCTCTTCCCGTCCGCCCCGTCTTTGACTTTCGTTATGGCCTCTTCTTGGGCAGCTAAGACCGTCTTATAGAGCCGCTTCAGCTCGGGACTCGGAGTCCCCCGCACCACAGTTCTGGACATATCGGCGAAATAGCGGTTGGTGGCTGAACGTGGGAATACATCGAAAATGATACTGCGGTGAGCCGGCAATGGCCCGCTGCCTTCGTTATGCGGATCGCAGGCCTGCTCTCCCCCGGCGACGATGGTATGTTGAGCGACACAGTCACACTCCATCAAGGTCACGTTGATCAGCTTCTTCACCCGCTCAGACGTCAAAGGTATTCCTTCGAACCACAATTGGTCCTTGTTGATTGAAGCCTGACGCAGCAGATCGAAGGCAGCCGCAACAGCCTGTTCGGTCGCTCGCTGGGCTGCTTCAATATAGCCGATTTCCTCGGCGGTTTTCACGACACGCTGCTCGTAGAAGGGATCCCGCTTCGGAACGAGCTGATACCCCAAAGACTGGAATTTGAGGGCATGGCCGAAAGGAAAGTTGGCCGGGACCAGGATCTGCGTGATGCCGGCTTCTCGCAGGAGAATATGGACCACCTCAACCGTGCCGGGCTCGGCGATACCTTGTGTCTTGGCTCGCCCTTCCACCTCCGAATACGACAGCACACGATCGACGGACGATTGGCTCTTTGCCCGATCCATTTCGAGATCGCTCATCACCAGAATCCGTTCCCCTTTAATTTCCAAATAGATAAAGGGGTCCGGCGCAATAAACTTCGTCGCGTAATAGAGATTGGCGTCCGTCTCGCTGGCAGCGATAAAGACCGTGGCGCGTTGAGAGTGCGAAATGGATGAGGCCATGCAAATGTTGGCCGGAATCTAGCACGGGAGGGAAAGTCGGTCAAGGCGCGGATGGAACAGGCTCAGGCGTTGGTAGGGTGCCCTTGTCATCGGCCTTCTCCTCGTCAGGCGTCATGAGATCGATCGGCAACATGAGCGTGTTCTTCAAAATGTCAAAGGCCAGTTGCGCCAAACCCGTTACGCCGGTGGCAAACGATTTCATGGGCAGGTACGTCACCTCCGGATCCTCGATTGACCCTTTGACGGAAAACAGCGCAGTGGCAATGCCTTTGCGTTCACCGGCAAACAACCGCCCGAAGAGCGGTATCGTTTTCAGGAATTGCGAATAGGATCCGAACGGGCTGACGGCCCAGACCATGTCGACTTGATCCGTCGGCATATCGTAGTTGCCGGCAGCGGTAATCTTGACGATCGGGCTATCGATGATCAGGTTCTCGGTCTCGAAGAGCCCGTTCCGCACGAGAACCTTCGCTGAAATCTTGTTATAGGGCAACCCGTCTTTCTCCAAATCTACTTTCCCTTGAAGCACGGCCGGGAGATTCAAAATGCTGATGATTTTCCAGACCGCCCGTTCCTCGGACTTGAAGATGCGACCATTTTCAAGCAGGACGTCCACTTTGCCGTCCAATGTGGGAGACAGCCCATGTGGATTCTTCCCGTTGCCGCGAATCGTTCCCGTCACTCGAGCTTCACCTGTGATGACACCGGCTTTCGGGCCAAACAGTTTCAACACATCTTCCACCAACAAGCCCGTCGCCCGAACCGAGAGCTCAGCGTCGGCAGGCTTCTTCTGCGGCAGTTGCACCACGATACGTCCGGCAACGTCTCCATTGGATGATTGGCCTGATAGACGATCCAGATCGAGCACGCCGTCTTGAATGGTGATCCGGGCGGAGAGACTCCCAAATTTGAGATGCTTGTAATGGCCCCGTGCTATCGACGCGGTGGCCTGGACCTTACTGGTGGCTGCAAGGGCTTCCAGAACCTCTCGGATCGGCGACCGTGGGCCTTTCGGAATAAGGAGATCGAGATCCATCTGATTGGCCTCGATCTTGGCGGTAATCATGGGTTTCCCCACCCAGTTGCGGATCGATCCTTCCAGCGCAACATCGCTGTCGAGCAAGCGAAACGACAACCGCTTGATCTCCGCGCCATTCTTCACGAACCGGACCCGCATATACAAATCCTGGATTGGGCCCTCGGTTCCCTTGGCGTTCATCAGCCCATTGGTCAAGGCAAGCCACCCGGTGGTCTTCCAGGTTTTCCAGTCGAGACCCTTCCCCTTCATGTCGAGCGACAACTCGACATTCCCAGCCTCAAACCCTCCCTTCGCAATCCATTCCGGCACGCGGGACAATGACAACGTGCCGGTTGAAAGCGCCGCGTCGATGGAGAACCGTTCACCCAGCTGAATCTTGCCTTTGACCGGAAGCCGGATCGGAGGCACGTTCAGCTCAAGCCGATCGAGCAAGACGCCGGAAGCCCGTGGAATCATGCCTTCGAATTCCAAGGTCGCTTGGGCTCCGATCGGTTTTTCGACCAGATCGGGCAACGTCACTTTCGACTCGGTCAGGACGACCTCACCCCGTATGTGAGGCGACACCGTCGGCCCGGTCAATACCACCGCGCCATTGACCAAGCCCTCGATCATCCCGGCTGGAATAGCGTTCGAGGGCAATAACTTCGCCATATGGCCCGCATCGCCATTGACTCGAATCAGGAAATCCTGAAACGCGCTGCTACTGCCCCCGGTAATCCCCCCACTGAACTGCAGCGCCAGATCTCCTAAATGGCCTGTCACCTGATCGAACAGGGTTCCGCCCTCAGATAACACGAACCGGCCCTGCAGCGCCGTCACCCGTTCGGGCAGCAACGGATTGGTCAGACTGACACGCTGAACGGTAACCTCTCCCCCGGCAAACGTGACGCCGCCCGGTTGATTGAGCGGGCCGACCATGCGAAACGTGGGAACGGCATTGCCTTCGACCTCACGCGAGTCAGCCAGCACACGCGACAGCTGTTCTGAATTGACCGTCTTCGCGAGAAACTGCAACAGATCTCCGGCTGCCATCTCCCCGGTAATGTCCATTTCAAGCCAGGGGCCAGCCTCTAAAAATGAGACGAGCGCCTTGCTCTCATTCATGTGGATCGTGCCATAGAGTCCGCTCAGATTCGACACCCGGAGACGTCCGGTTTCGAGCAACACCACCGCGGCTAAATCCTTGGCAGGGATATGATCGCCTCCGATCAAGGCTTGTCCCTGTTTCACGCGAAACTCCCCTGTCAACGACAGCTGCGGCCCTGCCACTGACGATCCTGTAACAGTCGCCGAGACCACCTCCAATATTCCGTCGATCTCCCGATTCTTGATTATCGCCGGCAACTGCGGGTGCACCCATTCGGCCGCCACGGTCTCGAATAACCGGCTCAACTGGATCGGAGCTGTCGCAAAGGTCAGCTCAAACGTGGGTTGAGGCGTCAGCAGACCGGAAAGGCTCGCTTGGCCCGTGAGCTTCAGTTGTTCGAGGTTTGCAGATAAACCGGACAAGACCACATCATAGCCTGCGACACCGGGCACAACCCGAACATGACTATTCATATTGACGGCGCCCTGCAAGTGCTGCGGAGCCGGATGCGGCCCGAAGAAATCCGCCATCTCTCGAAGATTCAGATTGGCAGCTTCGACGGTGCCTTCGAATTGGAGTAGGGTTTGCCCAGCAGAGGAATCGCTGAGCGCTATCGTCTGCCGTTGGGCAGCGCTGATCGTCCCTCCTAGAGAGAAGCCGGACAGGCTCTTGCCGTCCGCATAACCGGAAGACACGTGTAAATCCGCCTGTCCCCGCTCCGCTCTGATGACCAGCGACGCCTCTACCGACTCCAGTGTCATCGATCGTGTCCCGTCTGGACGTGCGTCGTCGATGATGAGCAACTTCCCCTTCACCAGCGTCGCTTCCCGGATACGGAAAATACGGCTGAGCGTCTGCATAGCGTCCTGATCGGCCGCCCCCCCCTGGACAACTTGATCGAGGAGGTTCCAGTGCCCGCTACGATCGCGCCGAAGCGTTAACGTCGGTTCTTCGATGAGCAACCGCTTCCCCACCACCTGCTTGCGCAACAGCGGGAGAAACCGCAAGACCACATCCAGCTTCTTAGCCGATAACAGGACGTCATCGGAATTCCGATCGTGAACCGTGACCTGCGTTAATTCCAATCGAAGACGCGGAAAGTCGCTAAGGACCAGCTTGATGCGATGGACGTCGATTTTTCGTCCGATACTCTGCTCCAGCTGCTGGAGGAAAAAATCTTTGATGTACTCGTCGTCGGTCAGGTAGGACAAGAACGTAAGGACACCGCCACCGCCGATCAGCAGAACGACAATCAGGGCAACAACAACACGAGTTCGAACCACTCCTCCTCCCTGGATCGATCATCCTTGGTGGGTAACTGCATCATTTCTACTGATGTCGCATCTTACCCAATCACCTGCATGAAATCTACTAAGTCTGTGTCTTGACAGGGAATTCTCTGCTTCCTGCGTTCAACATTCAGCCGGATGAAAACCCGGTCAGGATACAAGCGACTGGCAGGACGCTCAAACTGGTTTGTTTAGTTGATTTGGTTCATCTGGTTTATTTGGTTTGTTTCGTTTAACCAAACAAACAAGACAAACCAAATAACGTTCTTCTTGCGTTGGAGGACTTTTTCAGCGTCCTGCTTGAGACGCGAGAGGGCTAGGGATGGTTTTCGTCAGATCGATCACGAGTTCGTCGTCCGTGTTAGCTAACAACGTGTCCCAGAGGCTGTGCTGTTGTGTGATGGTCGCTACCTCTGGCTCGAAGAACAAGTCGAATCCTTTGGCGGCCGTCGGTCGCATGGGATAGCGACGATCGTAGATCATCCCATAGGTCGGAATGCCATAGACGATCTGCCAATTCCCCAAAATGAAATGCAACTCAGTCCCGTGGACATATAATCCGCCCGTCGTGATGACTCTCTTGACGGACGTTTGCGGATGACTCAGGTAAAACGTCACGCGTTCACCCGGCTTCGCTGCGGCAAAGGCCTCTGCAATCTGCCGAGACAAGAGGGTGAGTTCTTCAGGACGAAACGCCGGCATCAGCGGCGCTTCGCCCTGCAGCCATTTCTGTAGCCAGATTCGATGTTCTTTGACCGAGATGCCTCCGAGGATGCGAGCAACCTCCTCGGCGCCCATCGCCTTCGGATGCGCATGCGCGCTGGGAGGCCACTCCGGCAGGACGGCATCATCGACTTCCAGGCGAACATAGTTCACCGGGTCTTCATAGACCGCACGATAGGGCACGATAGGAATGGCGCAACCGACGCAGAACAGTAAGGCGTAAGGCGTGAGGCGTGAGGCGATCGCCCTGAACGCATTCCACATTGAATCGCGCAGTCTATATTTTCTTTGGTCTAAACCCCTCACGCTAGTCCGTGATCGTGACCGTCATCTCGACCCGTTCGAGGGGATTGTCCCGGCCGTCGCGCTTCATGCCGACCACCTTGTCCGCCACGTCCATTCCGCTGACGACTTCACCGAACGCCGTGTACTGCCAATCGAGAAAATTCGCGTCTGCAACGCAGATGAAAAACTGCGAGCCGGCGCTGTCCGGATCGTTCGAACGCGCCATGGAGACCACCCCGCGCTTGTGCGGCTTGCTATTGAACTCGGCCTTCAGCTTATGTCCCGGCCCCCCCATGCCGTGCGACGCACGGTCAGAATTCTTGCTGTTGGGGTCTCCACCCTGGATCATGAAGCCGGGAATGACCCGATGAAATGTCGTGCCGTTATAGAAACCTTCCTGGGCCAACTTTGTGAAGTTCTTTACATGCCCCGGCGCCACATCGTGAAAGAATCTCAGGACAATCTCGCCCACCTGACTTCCCTTGTTGCTGATGGAAATGGTGGCTCGTGTTTTTTCTGTCGGCTCTGCCATCGTCTCTACCCTTTCTTGGTTAGCGAAAATTGAAGGGCGCCGGAGCCTGCCCCCCCTCAAGACCCTGATTGATAGGATTCCATGTCCTCCCGTCGTCGTCGCTTCGGAATGCCCCGTCGCTTGTGCCGGCATAGAGCACTCCGGCGCCGGACTCGATCAAGACTTGGATAGCCATGCTCGTCAACCCATTGTTGAGCGGAAGCCATTGCCTTCCTTTGTCGATCGTTTTGAAAATGCCATGTCCCGTCGCCACAAAAAGCCCCCGGCTATTGAACAGAATCCCGCGAATCGAATCGTTCGGGAGCGCCCGGCTGATGGGCCGCCAAGTTGTTCCTCCATCGCCACTGGAAAAAACACCTCCATCGAACGTGCCGGCATAGATGCCACCCTCCGGATCGATCGTCAACACACGAATAAAGCTTTCCGTCATGCCTTCATGATCTTTGAGCCCATGCTGTTGACGCACCCACCCGGTCGATTGAGCCTTAAATCGCAGGATCCCTTTCCCGGAAGTGCCGGCGAACAGCGTCCCGTCGGATGAGAGAGCCAATGCATGGACGAGGATGTCGTCCAAACCGGTGGTCACGACCGACCAGCGGTCGGCAGCGAGTCGATAGACCCCGTCGCTCGTGCCCGCGTACACCCCATCACTCACGGCAAGAAGAGCTTTGATTTCCAGGCGCTTGAGTCCGCTATTGATCGCCTGCCAACTCTTCCCTCGATCGCGGGAACGAAAAACCCCGCCACGGAAAGTTCCGGCATAGATCGCGCCGTCTTTACCCGTGGTGAGAGTCAGAATAAACGGATCGGTCACACCCTGGCCAGACTTTGCCCAGTTGATGCCGCGATCCTCACTGCGAAACAGACCGAGACCAAAGGAGCCTGCATAGAGCAGATCGCTCCCGACAGAGGTGAGCGCCTGAATGCTCGCGGCCTGCTGACCGAAGGAGCCGTATTGAGGCTGGTCCCCATGGCCTGGAGCTTGCTGCAGTGATGGGGGAACCGGCGAGGGCGCCTGAGTAGCAGCCCCTAACATCCCGCCTGCACTCCATAGGCTTAGTCCAAGGACTATTGCTATCATCCGAGCCAGTGCCGTCATCTATCTGCTACCCCCTTACCCCGCTATCCCCTTGCCCCCTACCCCGTATCCCCTTAACCCCTTTACCAGCTTCTACCGCATCCGCTGCCCGGCCGGCCCTATGGGCAAATCCGGATCAAGCGGCAAGTTGATTTCAGTCGGGCCTGCCCGTCCAAAGATACGTGCGCCAAGGATTCCAATCTCATACAACACCATCAAGGGTACGGCCATCAAGAGCATCGTAAAGAGGGTTGCGTCCGGCGTAACGACGGCTGACAGAATCAACGAAGCCACGATCGCGTGTTTCCGATACTTCGATAACTGCTGGGCCGAAACGACACCAACCCGCGCCAGGATAGTGAGTGCCAGCGGCAATTCGAACGCGCAGCCGAATATCAGGAGAAATTTGACGTTGAAGTCGATGTAGGTGCCGACGCTCAATTCCGGAGTGATGTCATGATCCATCCCGAAGCTGACGAAGAAATTGATGACCAGCGGGAGAATCACGAGGTTGCAAAAGATCAAACCGAAGGCGAAGAGCGCTCCCGCCAATGCAAACAGCGGAATACCCCAACGTTGCTCCTTGGGAAGCAGCGCTGGTTCAATAAACTTCCAACACTGATAGAAGATGACCGGCAGACTCGCCAGGATCGCCGCAAGAAAGGACACTTTGATCGAGGCGAACAACGCTTCCGTCGGTCCATAGAACACCAGCTGGTTGGGAAACGGACGATTCAACCATGCGACCATTTCGCCGGAGAAGGCAAACGCCACCATCAGGGCCACCAGAATTGTGGCCCCGATGATGATCAGACGCTTCTTGACGGTCTGGATATGTGCGGCAAGGGGATTGAGAATCTGTGCCATGACTCTGGTCCCGGTTACTGGTGGACACCAGCCCCATGACGAGGCCTCTCACTGTGGAGCGGCCTGCAACTCGTGGTCTCGCCAGACACGAATCATCTGGGCCATCTTGTCTTTCTTCACCAGCTTCTCTTTGTGCAAATCCTTCATGGCCAACTCTTCGGCCGGAGTCAGGACGTGGCGTTTCTGCAATTGGAGCAATTCCACGTCCAGCCGGTGATGAGCTTCTTCCAGTACACGGAATTCGTGACTGGATTGGCGCAGTTGTTCCGTAATCATCGCCATCATACTGTCTGTCAGCATGTCGCACCTCCTGGCTATGAGATTATTGCAGCGGTCTGATACGTCCTCCCTCGTGACTGACTTCGCGCGGCAATGGAGCCGACCCGGACACAATCGGGTCCAGTTCCATCAACAATGCATCTTCAATGGGGTTGGTATAGTACATCGGTCGGGTCGTCACGTCGCAAAACCCAAGACTTCGGTAAAGCGCATGAGCGGCATGGTTCGACGCCCGCACCTCAAGGACGGCGCGCATCGCTGCCTGTGCCATCCCCACCTCCAAAGCCTGTGTGACCAAGGCCCTGGCGATACCCTTGTGCTGCATCGACTCGATGACCGCCAGGTTCATCAGCCGTACTTCCTCGAAGACGACCCAGAAACAGAGATACCCGAAAATCGAGACGGAACCAGTTTCGCCCGGCGGTATCTGCTTTGCCACTAGAAAATTTGCAAAGGGATTGCCGCTCAGTTCCGCCTCCAACATTCTGCGCGTCCAGGGGGCCGAGAAGCAAGCTTCTTCGATCTTCAAAATATCCGGCAGCGCCTCGACGGTCGCCGGCTCGATGACCCATTTGTCCACAGCCGGTCCCTCCGCTGCAACACGATGAACAGTTGATCTCACAAACAATGAAAACGACGGGTAAAACGTAGAACTATCGAGTGGTTATGGCCTGAAATCTTCTACGTTTAACAATTCACGTCTTACGGCTCACTGGGCGGCTCTTTTGAGCACCCAGCCGTACCTTCACTTTTCTTGCGATCCGTTCCTGCCGTAGGGCCACAGGAGATATACCGCCGGACTCTTCGTACTTCAATTCTGCAGCAGTACGTTGCACATACAGCGGACTAATGCCGGTTTCTGCATACTCACCTCGCCGGAGCCGCTCAATCCCCGCCAGCCCGATAGAGACAGCCGAGGGCTTCATGGCAACGTCTGAGGCCTCAGTCATCGTGAGGGTAGAGGGGATCGACGCGCGGATGGCCGAGGCCTCGACCGTCCAGCCTTCGCCGAATACGAGGACCGATTCTGTGAGACTGTTCCCTAGCATAACGGGAGTGCCCACCTGTTCCGATACGACTCGCTCCAGCCGACCATCGCCGGCCCAGCGAAACAGCGCCCAGTAGAGTTCCCCGCGCCGGCTATTGAGAATGGGGCAGAGTAGATCCGAGGTTCCTCTCAGATTCCAGGCCATCCCTTCCAGGGTCGGCACCACCGCCAAGGGGAGTTGACTGATCGTCCTGAATCCGAGGAGCGTGGCCAGCCCGACGCGCAGTCCCGTGAATGACCCGGGACCGATCGACACCACCAGACCATCCAGCTGCTTGAGCGTCAGGCCCGTCTCACGAAATAACCGATCGATCGTCGGCAGCAACAACTTGGCATGCGATCCAGCCGCATCCTGGTCGTGCCGGGCGAGCACGCGCCCCCCATCGAGGATCGCCACACTCTGCCAGGAAGTTGCCGTCTCAACTGCTAATACTTTCATCGTTGCAACCAGGCTACGGAAAAACAATGTTGTTGCACCGGAGCTTCAATGATCTGCACATACCACACAACAGGAGAACAGTCCCGCAGGATGCTCAAAAAGTTCAGACTTCTCACCCGCCCCACCCCGGCGCGCCAAGACGCGCTTTATCCCGAGCGAGGGCCTCCCAATTCCCTATACCTCCCTGTAAGGGAGTGGCCAAGGCTGCCCTCAACTGCGCGCATCGAACGAGCACAGTTTCACCGTGCGCGTTCTGCGAGCAAGGAGGGCACCTGGCCGCTCCCCGCCCAATTTTTCAGCATCCTGCTAGGTCTGGCCAAGGTCGGCAGCGCTCAACGGTATATTGGGAATCAGCTCGTGAAACGTCACCTGCACGCTTCCCTGCCCCTTTCCATCTTCCAATTCAATCTTAAACGGCCGCACCAACTGCTTATCACCAACGCTTGAGACCGCCTCCGCCTCGCCGATCGCACGGAAGTCTTCGTACTGAATGGTCGCTTCCACCGCACCGGATTCTGTGAGCCGATCTTCCCGAACGACATGCAGTGTCTGCCGCTCAAACCATAACCGCCTACGAATAGAGTGCGACCCGTTGGGGGACGGACCTGAGACATCGAGCCGATAGCGGTCCCCCTCTTCCACGAGGGCGACCGTCTCATTTTTCGCAATGGCGCCCGTGCCCAGCACACCCCCTATCGCCCATACACTCAATTGGAACGGCCGAGCGAGCTTCCCCATCTCGCTCATGTCGGACGGACTGCCGGACAGGACACGGCCCATCGTCGGCAATCGCAACCTGAATTGATCCTCTGCCTGCACAAATTCAAAGAGTTCGCCGCCGACCGCGGTAAACCCGCGCAGACGCATCGCGTTCGGACGACGATAGTACATGGCTCCCTCCACCCGTGACGCGATAGGAATGATCCCTCCCCGCACCTTCGCGCTAAAGAGACCTTTCATCGTCCGGATCGCCGCTTTCTGCTGACTCAGCAACGCCGTCAGCTCCTCCACTGTTGCCTTCTTGAGCTGGACTTCCTCCTTCGGCGCAAACAGCGCACAACCCGCAAGAAGCACGAATGTGAAATTCAAAATGATGAATGCAAAATGGCAGCGACCCACCATTTTGAATTTTGCACTTATCACTTTGCACTCATGCCAATACGACATCGAGCGCCTCCCCTACTTCCCTGATGCCAACTAATTCAATCCCATCGATAGGATCGAGCTTGGCCAAATTCCGTTCCGGCAACAGACAGCGTTTGAATCCCATCTTTGCCGCTTCACGAATCCGCATCTCAGCCTGGCTGATGGCCCGCACTTCACCGCCGAGCCCCACCTCGCCTAACACCAACAGTCCCGGTTCAATCGGCACCTCACGCAAACTCGATGTGACCGCCGCCACAATACCCAAATCGATGGCCGGCTCGTCGATATGCATCCCGCCGACGACGTTCACATAAACGTCTTGTCCGGACAGATGCATGCCCAGCCGCTTTTCCATCACCGCGAGCAGCAGCGAAACCCGATTCTGCTCCACACCGTTCGCCATTCGTTTCGGCATCGCATAACTCGTGGAAGACACCAATGCTTGTAGCTCGACCAGAATCGGCCGCGATCCTTCGAGGCTGGATACCACCACCGATCCCGTCGTGCGCTGAGACCGTTCTGCCAGAAATAACTCAGAGGGATTACTGACTTCCTCCAGCCCAGAATCCTTCATCTCAAACACACCGATCTCGTTGGTCGAGCCAAAGCGATTCTTCACCGCGCGGAGAATACGGAAACTGTGGCCCTTGTCTCCTTCGAAATAGAGCACCGTATCGACGATATGCTCCAACAGTCGCGGACCGGCAATCGCACCTTCCTTCGTCACATGACCGATAATGAAGACCGGCACGCTGCTGCGTTTCGCGTACCACATCAATTGTCCCGCCACTTCCTGCACTTGGCTGATGCTGCCCGGCGCGGACGTAATCTGTTCTGTGTAGACCGTTTGGATTGAATCGACGACCATCGCAGCCGGCTGGATCTCCTGCGCCGCTTTCAAGATTTGTTCGAGGGAGGTCTCCGCCAGGATTAAGAGATTCGGATGCTCAATACCGAGCCGCTGGCCCCGCATCTTGATCTGCCTCGGAGATTCCTCTCCGGAGACATACAGTACTGGTTCTTTTTTGGAAGAGAGGCGCGGAAGCGCCTGCAGTAACAGGGTTGTCTTGCCAATCCCCGGATCGCCGCCGATCAGGATCACCGAGCCGGGAATGACGCCACCGCCCAGCACCCGGTCGAATTCGCCGATCTGCGTCAGCCGCCGGTCTTCACCAACCACTTCGATCTCGGCAATCGGCGTCGCCTTCGCCTGCGCCATCTTCATCGCAGCAGGCCGTCCCTTGCCGGTCGGCGCCTGCCGTTCCTCTTTCATGGTATTCCAGCCGCTGCAATCAGGACAGCGGCCCAGCCATCGTGGCGACTGGTGGCCGCAAGCTTGGCAGGAAAAACTCGTCTTCGCCCGCATCAGGAAAAGCCTCAAGAAAATAGAAGTCTGAGGGTCATATTAAAGGATAGGGAAGATGAATGGAAGGCGGAGCCGAACCCCTATGCCACGGCATGCTCCAACGCGCGAGGATTCTCTAGCCGGAGGAACGAGATGGGGACATCTACCCCACCCACCATACAAGGGTTAGCCGTCATGGCTGAGCACACTTGATAGCACATACACGGTTCAGTTGCCGCCTACGCTCGGTGATGGCAAGGCGTTTAGCGTGTCTTTCTCCGTGGCTCGAAATGAAGAACTTACGCTGATGTCTCACACCACGCTCATTGGCCCAGGAGGCAAGCCAGAATACTTGACGGCGCCCGGTATTGGGATTGGCGACCACTTCATAACGACCGACACCAGGAATGCCCGAGGTATTGTTCCTGCGAAGGCGAGTGCGGACCCAGACGTGATGTTTAAGCGGCGAGTGCTGACGGAGAAGCCCGTTTCGATATTCACCCGCAGCCTTCAATGCTTTGCGCTTTCCACCATGAACTGAATCGGAGAATGTTTTGACGGTAATCCCATTCCACCGTTGCAGCGTGACTCGCCAAGCATGGGTACGGCTTCCCTCGTGGTCGACGCGGATGATATTGCGGGGAGGAGTCATATTAGAGAACCTCAATGTTGGAACGAATCAATTCTCCGAAAATCTTTCCAGTCATGCTCCAGACAACTGCGCCGAAGACATAGAAGGAGAGCAAACACTTCAATAAGTCAAAACTCAGCCTAACCCCCGATTATTGACACCCGTTTATGTAAGATGCGGAGCTCTGATTTTCTGTCCGTATAACACGCCTTGGGATGTCTTGTCGAAGGTCCATTGCCATTGACTCAATCTGGACTCTATCTTATAAACTTACGCCATTGACGTCTCCGTACCAGAACAGGAACGACGGATAAATGAATGAGGTTGAAGTTCGTCGATGTGCGGCCAATTGCCGATTCACAGACCACGCTCGAAAGGAGATGGACGAAGAACCTTTAGGCCGTATTCACGTCGAAGAAGTCTTGCAGATTATCGAAACTGGTGAGATCATCGAACAGTATCTTGGCGATACCCCATATGCGAGCTGTCTTATTTTTGGATATACGCGATCCGGAAGGCCGCTCCATCTTGTCTGTGCGCCAGTTGCCGCTGAGGCACGATTAATCGTGATCACGACCTACCAGCCGGACCCAAACCGATGGGACCAGGATTTACGAAGGAGGAAGCGCTAATGCACTGCGTCATCTGTAAGAGAGGCACGGTCAAATCGGGAACAGTCCAGGCGGAACTTCGAATCGGGACCGACCACCTCATGGTGCCGGTAGAAGCAGACGTATGCGACGAATGTGGGGAGGCCTATTACTCAACCGAGGCTATGCGGCATCTCGAACAAGTGCGTGAAAATTTCCTCAGCAAAGTCATTGCTCCGCCCTCGGTTGGCCATGTGTACCAGATTTCCTGATGGTCAGGCACATCAGCTCGTGTGCTCTCCACTGTTCATGTCGAATGAGCACCCCTCTGCTCAAGGACCGGTAAGCCCTTCTTCGACAGTCACACCTTGAACCGTTCTAATTGAGTCAGATGTGAGGTAAACTGAGATAATGTAGCTCTTCTTCACGATCTCGAAAGTTTTAGGGTCGTAGTCGACTCTACTGACGGCCACATTGTCATTTTCTGACTCAATGTAGCTACTCAAACCTCTTTCCCCTATACCGCGTTCTAGGAGCTTTGCTCGTATTGAAAAGGCAAGCGAACCTACGGGCAACACTCGCAAAACAGCCTCTCTGATGGTCTCTCCTGTCAAACGGGTTGACCTAGGGATGCTGAAGTGTGACCGAATCCGATCTTCTGTAGAATCAGCCCAGGACTCGGTGATCGAGATCCCCAGGCTTATCAGGAGAATTATCGCTGCCTTCCAATGGTTAGCCGGTGTCATGCTGTTCTCTCGTCCCTTTTCCATTCAGTGGAAGGAGGTGGATGGCTGTGGTGCACCTGACTGCGCACGTCGAAAAATAGTTTGAACTGTCACTTTTCAAGGGGAGCAGCCGGACTATTCCTCACTGCGCGCATTGAGGGACCACCGTTTCATCGTGGGGCCTCAGCGAGCAAGAAGAATGGTCCGGCTGTTCCCCTTCATATCTTTCTGAGGCCGCGCGTTGCGCGAGCAAGAAGGGCCAACGGTTACCCGCTACATCTTCTTCCGCACATCCTTCCACTCCTTCGCCACCTTCGCCTTCCTCGGCGCCTCGCCCTTGGCCGGTTCTGGCACCATCACGGCATCGAGGCGCCGTTGCAGAAAGGTTTCGGCAAAGGCCTTCGTGCGCCCTACGCCTATTTTGAGCGTCTTCCACCCGGCAGCATGCAATTCATCAAGTTTCGTCCCAAACGCCGCAGGATCAGATGGCAACAGGAGGATGTGCCCGATCGGAAACTTCTGGTCTTTGAGCCATTGCCTGGCTTGCGCATTCACTTGATCGTTGGTGCCCACCGCCTTGTCTTCCATCACCACATAGAGCACGTTGTAGTAGAACTGCGTGAGCTTGCCGAGTTCGTTCGCGGCGTCGGGCATCGGCTGCCTGCCCTCCGCATCCTTCCCAGGCAAGGTCACAGTCGGCCCCTGTGCAATCGGAGTTTCCATGAGCGATGCCATTTCCACCGCTATGATCGGAGTGCGACGCTCCCACACGGCCAAATTTGCGCCAGCCTCTGCTGCGGCTGTTTTCGACGTGGCACCAACGCGTACGGTGAATGGGACCGATCCTTTGGCCTTCGGGGTATAGGACAAGATGGCCCGCCCGTCGCCACCAGTCATCGCAGTGGCCACGACATTGCCGGCGATGAGAAACTCGATGGGTTCTCCTCCCACTGGAATCTCCGTCCGGAGGCTCTTCCCTGTGAGCGTCGCTTCAATAGTGGCTGGTTGGTTGGGAGCAGTGAGGCTATCGTGAACCGTCAAGGTTCCGGAAATCTTCTCCGCTGCGGAGAGGATTGCAGGCGCAGCCCAGAAGAGGAGAAAGGTAAAGAGACCGGCTCTGCGGAAAAAACTATTGTGCACGGTGGGATTCAATAACCTGCACATCTAGGACAACAGGAGCACACCGAGCAGGATGCTCAAAAAGGCCGTCCAGCAAGGCCGCAGCGAGCGAAGGCCCGAGGCGTACCCTCTAGGGTACGTTGAGGGTCTGAGCGATGCGAGAACGCCGCTGGCGGGCTTTTTCAGCATCCTGCTAGAAGGTTAGGCTTTCAGGGCCGCCAACACTTCATCCACGTGGCCGCCAACCTTGACCTTGCGGAAGATCGCCTTCAACTTGCCGGCCTGGTCGATCACGAACGTACTGCGCTCGATGCCCCAGTATTTCTTGCCGTACATGCTTTTCTCTTTGTAGACCCCGTAGGCTGTCGCGGCGACCTTATCCTCGTCGCTGAGCAACGTGAACGGCAAGGTAAATTTCTTGATAAATTTCTGGTGGGATTCCTGGCCGTCAAAACTCACGCCCAATACAACCGCGCCCGCCTTCTTGATCGGCGTGGCAGCATCGCGAAAGTCGCACGATTCTGTCGTGCAGCCGGGGGTATCGTCTTTGGGATAAAAGTAGAGAACGACTTGCTTGCCTGTAAAATCTTTCAGACTAACCGGCTCTCCCGATTGATCGGGCAGAGAGAGCGCGGGAGCCTTATCACCGACTGTAAGTTCTTTTGCCATTAGCATCTCCTATTCCCATGCGGCGTGCTCGAAACCCGTGAATCGTATCCCGTAAAGCGTCGTTCGTTTTCGGATTCGTACGTTTCACTTTTCACGATGTTAGATTATCTCGGCCCCCCAGTCCCGCCACCCAGGCCCTGCCTGCCGGCCCCAGGTGGAATGAGTTTTCTTTTCGGCGTCTCCACGTTGCCGTAGGGACGAAGTGCGGGCGAATCCCAGATCACTTTGTCTCCCGGAGCCAGATTAGCCGCTTCCATGAACTGTTGGCGCGCCTGCTCCGTCTCGCCCACATTATTCAAGGCTAAGGCATAGTTATAGTGCGCAGGCCCCGATTGAGGAGCCTCGGCTACCGCTTGGGAAAAATAGTTTTTCGCCTCGTTGAACTGCTTCGCGTGATAGGCCTGTGCCCCCTGCTCAGTCAGAGTCACCGCTTGCGGCTTCACACCGGACTCAAGCGCCAATGGAACCAACGGCTTCTCCTTGTCCATGAAGGCACAGGCGGTTACTCCGAACAACAAAAAAATCGCGCCGAGCAGAGATAGATATTTCATCGCGCTGTCACGTTCCATGGGCACATCACGCCTTCGCATGTTTCCGCGTCTCCTCTTCGAACGCCTTCCGATAGAGCACTTCCCACTCCGCACTGCCTTCGACGATCCCGCGCGAGTAGGAAGCGAGCTTGGCTCTGACCTTTTGATTGATATCTTCTTCTTGTGCCAACTCGGATGCGAGCACCCGCTTGATTTCTTTCAACACCCGCCCCTCATCGGCCTGGACCGTCACCAGCGGGCTTTTCTTGACCGCCTGAAGAATGACGTGAGAGAGATGGCTGATTTTATCTTCGCTCAACATACAAGACTGGTTAGGGGTGAGGAGTTAGGCGTAAGGGGTAAAAACTAGCCCCTTTTTTCACCTTACCCTTTACCCCTCACTCCTTACCGCATCACAAGATAATGCCCCGCTCCCGCGCCAGCTTCGTCTTCACCATCGTGAACATCCGCTGAAAATCAACCTGTCCCCGCTCGATATCTTGCTCGTAGGCTTTCAACAGCTGCCGCACTTCGGCGTTCAGACGGTCCTCAACCGATAGCTCCTCGAGAATGGCGTGATCGATCTGCTCGACGAACGATTTGCGATCTCCGACAATCGCCACCTGCCCCTCCTGCTGCAGCCTGGTCGCGATCGACTCCGAGATATGGCGAACACGCTCTTTCGACAATCGCATGACTAGATCTTGGTAATTCGAATGGTCGACGCATCCATGACGCGCCGCAGCACTGACGCATCCCCGATAATGCGGCCGATGACATTGACGCGATCGGCCGGGACCGGATCCTGCCCCATGCTCATCGGTGTGCGGCCGAAGAAAATAGCCAGGACTTGCCCGGCCCCCCAGAAGGCGACATCGCCGACTTTGACCTGACTCGTCGCCGTCTCTCGATGGTCTTTCACCCCGGCCAATTTAAAGTAGAACTCTTCGCCCCATGTGTTGACCGGACTTTCAACCGGTAATGCCGCATAGACTTCTTTCGCCGTCTTGGTCGACTTGAGCTCCGCGTCGAGCTGAACGGATCCGACGGTGATGCGAATTTTGTTGCAGAGATCAGTCATTGTCTTCCATTCACCGCCTCCCGGTAGCCGTCAGACGAAAACCCGCTCAGGACGCGGACTTTAGCTTGTTTATTCAGTGAAATCAAGGCTACAATCCCTCGACCATATGCTTTCATCATCCTTCGTTCTTCTCAAAGGTATCGGCCAAAGTTCCGAGCGCCGTCTGTGGCAAGAAGGCATTCTGGATTGGGCTTCATTTCTTCGAGCTCCAGCTCTCCCCGGCATCTCCTCGGCCAGAAAAGAATGGTATGACCGTGACCTCGCCGTCGCCCAATCGCGCCTGGAAGAAGGCGACGCGCAGTTCTTCGGCGCTTGCCTGAAAAGCCGGGAGCACTGGCGCCTGTTCGAAACATTTCGACCTCGTACGCTCTATCTGGATATTGAAACGACAGGAATGCCGGCACACGAAGGTCACGTGACGGTGGTTGGATTGTTTCGCAACGGGCACATGACAAGCCTGGTCCGAGGAGAAACGTTGACCGAGGACCGATTGCATGCGGAGCTGGAACAGACAGACCTCTTCATTACGTTCTTCGGCAGCGGGTTCGACATTCCCTACTTGCAGGCGAAATTCCCCCGTTTAAATTTCAAGAAACCCCACTTCGATCTGTGCTTTGCCGCCCGCAGGCTCGGCATGCAAGGCGGGCTGAAGCATATCGAACGCGAAGTCCAGATTGCTCGCGACACCGATGTGGCGGGACTCGACGGATGGGAAGCTGTTCGCCTTTGGCATCAGTGGTGCGCGGGAGATGAGACTGCGCGCACTCTATTGCTGAAGTACAACGAAGCCGACACCAAAAATCTTGAACCGCTTGCATCGCTGCTCTACGATCAGATGATTGCACGATTCGGCCCGCCTTCTCTGGGGTTTCCACCAACTCGCCGGCCACAGCCGATCGAGGTCGCGCTGTGACGCAACCCCAGCAGTGGGCCGGAGTGGGTCGAACCGAGAAGGGTCATGTTCGCACGTCGAACCAGGATGCGCTGGCCGTCCTGAATGATTGCGGCGTCTGGATCGTGGCAGACGGGATGAGTGGGCACCCGGCAGGAGATATCGCAGCCCAAACTGCCGTGACCGTAGCCGCACAGCAGGCACTGGAACGGGCAACCTGGTTTCACGAGCACCCGAGCGCAGCCGCCGAGTTCGTTGCCGATCTTGTGATGAGCGCCAACCGGCGAATTCATCATCTCATACTGGCAAATCCATCCTTGAAAGGGATGGGCACGACCTTCGTCGCTTTGGCAATGACACCGGCGCCGATTCCGGCCGCCCATGTCGCCCACTTGGGAGATAGCCGCGCCTATCTCTTCCGAGAAGGACAGCTCAAGCAATTGACTCGCGATCACACCCTCGTCGAGTCGTTTGTGCAGCGCGGCCTGATCGATGCGGTCACAGCGCTCACACATCCCGAGCGCCACATCTTGACCAAAGGCCTCGGCCTGGGCATCGACATGAAACCGGAACTGACCTCGACACCGATAATCCCTCTCGATCTCATCATGCTCTGCAGTGACGGGCTCACGAAAATGTTGGAGGACTCCGCTATTGCATCGGTTCTTTCCCGCGCAAACGGCGATCCTCGCCGAGCCTGCCACGACCTAGTCGATCAGGCGCTGAGCAGAGGGGGAGAAGATAATGTGACGGTAATCGTCGTGGCATGCACGCCGCCTACTATCGGATAGTTTCAACAAATGCGCAGTTTAATTATTGACAAGGCTCTATCGACCCTGTAGCCTGCAAATCCAGCTGGACAGTCTTTCCTCCCGCTTCCCTTGTGAACCCGACAGGAGCTTCATCATGCGTGTGCCCGTACTGATTCGTCTCATCATGTATATGGTCATCGGCGGGCTCTGCTGGGTTCCCGCGGCCAAGAGCAGCGCTGCGGATAATACCGAACTTGAAACGACCGTCCGAGCCCTTGTGCGGGCCAATGCGGAAAAAGATCTCCCCGCCATGTCCAAACTAATGGCCCACGACGCCGACATCATCAGCTATTCCATCGGAGGCCGGAAATACGTGGGTTGGCCTAACCTTGAACGGGATATCAAGGAGGAGTTTGAGAAAGTAGCTGCGCTCGACCTTCCCATCTCTGAACTCAAGGTGTGGTCGAAGGGAGATATTGGGTGGTACACGATGGAGCTGGACTATGTGCGTGTCCTCGGCCAAGGACCGGGCCAGGAACGCGCGGTCCTGCCGTTACGAGAAACCGGCGTGCTTGAACGTCGAAACGGACAGTGGATCCTCCTCTCGTGGCATGAGTCCTTCCGCAATGCCGGCGGTGCGATAGCTGTCGATATTCAGCCAAATGCCGCTGCGCCACGCACTGTGGCTTCATCGATCAGCCAACCAGCCGTCCTTGACTTGAGCGGGGAATGGGACATCCTCGAGGTGGAGGACGACAAGCGCTACAAGGCCACACTCGACAAAGCCGGCAACGGCCCCTATACCCAGCATGGTGGGCGATTCATGACTTCAAAATTTTCAGACCGTCGCTGGCAAGGTAGCTGGCAGCAGCCCGGCAACGATCGCGAAGGAGAATTTGAACTCCTCCTCTCAGAGGATGGAACCCAGGCCAAGGGAGTCTGGTGGTATTCCCGTGTCGGAACTCAAAAGAACATTCCTCCTCGCGAACATGGCGGAACCTATCTCTGGAAGCGACTGACCCCGCTCCCGTCCGCACGATGACATCTGCGTATCACACAGGCCTCTACGATCGGCGTTCCGAATATTTGCGTGACCACTTTTTATCCTTGGGAGGCTCTATGCGTCAGGTACTTCTCACTCTGCTCGCCGGCATCTGTCTGGTGACTCCTGCCCTTGCTGACGGCGGTCACGACCACCATGCAGTCCCGACACTCAAGAATCAAACGACTACGACCGTCACGGTTCAGGGCGATGTCGTGACCCTCACGTTCGGTCCCATCGACCTCCCCGCTTCTCACGATGGAGACCTGGCAGCCTCAATGCCTAAACATAGTTTTCAGCTTCCCAAAGACAGGTATATGATCGGATACAAGACTGCGGTCTTCACCAAAGAAGGGAAACCCCTCCCCAAAAACTATCTCCATCACATCCTGATGCTCAACAACAGCAAACCGAGCGTCTCATGCGACGGCGAACCGTTGTTCTTTGCTGGAGCGGGGCTGGAGATGACCGAGACACGGTTCCCAGCAGGCTATGGAGTCAAGCTCGCGAAGAGCGATCATCTCATGTCGATCGTCGCCTTTTATCACGGGGCACCGGTCACCAAAGATGTCATGGCAACCTTCACCATGTACATGGCGCCGGAGGGTACCCCTATCAAAGAAATGGACGTGTATCAGGTGGGGGTCAACATCGTATGTTTCAGCAAGTTCTCCCAGCGAGGCCCAAACCAGACGGACGAAGGAATTGAGATTACAACCGGAGTCCAAGTCCACCGCGAGCCGCTCAAGTTCTCGATGGATGGCTGTGTGAAATTTGCCTACCCGCATGGGCATGACGAACTTCTCATGATCGGGCTGGACAATATGACGAAGAAGCAAACTCTGCTGCGGACGGTTCCCGATGTCACCCAGGACGGAACCTTCCGCGAGTTTCTACCGCATCAGGTCTATCAGGACAGCCAGGGGTTTCCTGTGACGAAGGCTGATGACTATGAGATGGTCATGGTCCATCACCATCCCTTGCAGAAAAAAGAAGCCCAACATGGGATGGGAAACTATTTGCTGTACATGACCCCTGGCGCCTGTCCAGCTACAGCTCCTTCTCCGGTCGCCTTTAAATAGAAGCCCTATACACCACGGTACCTGCCGCACAGTCTGCGGCAGGTACTGCAGCGTTCTCTCCCTCACATAACGTCAAACCTTGTGCCCAACCACCGTTCAATTTTGTTCGTCATCAAAGTTTTGCTGCCTCCCCCCTACTAAAGATACAGCCTATTTCACCGCATCAAGACTGGGTTTCCCACCTCCGCCTATGCTATTCACATCACTATCCAAAGATGCGTGTCCCGGGCCGCGTGCGGCAGAAGAATAGGGGACTGGTTTGGCTCAGACCAGATCACGGGCGAACGTTGTATCGTCGCTCTGGGACTGGGTTTGCTCGAATTCCCAGTAAGCACAGGGATATCTTGATGCCACAGAGTGAACCGGTCACCATCCTGATTGTCAGCGAACAGGCTGAGTCCATTAAACTCATCACGATCAGTTTGCGTGGATTCTTTCCCGGCTGCCGCGTGGATGTCGCCTATTCAGCCGAAGAAGCCCGCGCATGGGCGGCATCTCACGAATGGGTCTTCATCCTCATCGACGAACAATGCCTCGCCGGGAAGGATACTTCACTGCCTGGCGAACTCAAACGCCACGCACCGTACGTGGCGAGTATTCTGCTCAGCGACCGTAGCGATTCAGCCTCGGCGCTTCAGGCACTCCAAGCCGACGTCGATTTTTTTCTCTCGAAGAAATCTCCGGCCTTTCTCACGGAACTCCTGTTCTGTGCAAAAAAATCCATCGAAACACGCCACATGAGAATGACCCTGGACCACGCACTCGAACGCCATCGTGGGCTCATCGAATCGCTCAACGACATCGCCTATGAACTGGATGCCGGCGGATTTTTTGTGACAGTCAGTCCCAGTATCGTCATGCTATTGGGTTACTCACCAGATGAACTCATCGGATTGCCCTATACCACGATCGTTCCTGCCGGCCAGGAATCGGCGGCTCGCTATCGCCTCAACGAACGTCGATCCGGAGCGCGGGGCGCCAGCCGCGTTGAGTTGACCCTGCGGCGGAAACCCACACCGGATAACAAAATACTGACTCTCACAGCGGCGGTGAACGCTCGTGGACTCTATGACCCGCTTCGCCGATTTCTCGGCACAGTGGGATTGATCCGAGACCTTTCCACGTCCAAAGAGCAAAACACGACGATTCAGCAACTTCACCAGCAACTTCTGCAGAAAGAGGCACTGCTCGGGCTGGCCCAGAAAGCCTCCCTGTTGTCGCAACAGCTGCACAATCCGTTGGCCTCGCTACTGACACAGTCGCAACAACTCCTTATTGCCATTCGCGACGCGCGGCTGGACGACCAAGCCGAAATACTCGCCGCCCACGCCGCAGAAGCAACGAAACTCGGAGCACAGTTGGCGGAAGCCCTCCACAAGAGAGAAGGTGGCCCCTTAGGACCGACGATCAACGAGGTTCTTGACGACGCACTATTGCCCACAACCTCAGCAATTGTGGATGGTGCCGGCATCATACGGCAATACCCCGCTCACCTCCCTCCCCTCGTTGGGAATCGCGAACAGGTCACGAAACTCATTCTCCATCTCTTGAACTATGCACAGACCTATTTACTGACGGTCGGCCGCACGCACCGACTCATCGTGAGCACACGGGCAGTGGGATCTTCCTCCACCTCTGCAGACGCTCCCACCCTATTTCCCCTCACCCCACCTACTGAGATCGAAGTCGAGCTGCTTGAATCCGACATCGTGTGGTCGGCAGCATCTCCAGCGACAGTGTCCTCGCCCATTGATCTCCTCGAGTCGTATGAGCTCGTCCGTCAACTGAACGGCGCCCTGGATTTGTCGGCTCCGATGCAAGGCCCTTTTCGTATGATCCTCCGTCTGCCGGTTGCCTCTCCGCTCCCTCTCGATATACCCCCGCTGCCGATTGCCGTCCCTGACACCGAACCCGCACTCACGCCGACCACGAAAGACGACAGGCCGACGCCTCTTCCAACTGCCGACCCTGACAAACCGAAGCAGGAGCGACGCCATGTGCCTCGAATTCTCACTACCCTGCCAGCCACGATTACCGTTGGATCAGTCGCATGGGATGGTACCATTTCAAACCTCAATCTCAGAGGAGCCTGCATCACACTCCCAGGCGATTTCCCCACCGTTTCGCCGCAAGACGCGTATGTGGTGATCAAGACGTCCGTGGGTATTCTCGAGTTGCAAGGTAGGGCACAGGAACGGTCAGTCTCGCTTCAAACCAAAACACCGGCCGCCCAGTTGATTGTGATGTTTGAGCCCCTCAAGCAAGAAGAAAACGCCGTCCTTGCCTCGCTCGTCCAAGCGGCGCAGGAACAAGCCATTCCATTCTCTCTTGAAGTACTGCTTGCGGTAGAACCACAGGGCAATCTGATTGCTACTAACCCCCTCGTACTGCACGAACGGAAGGACTTCGACCAGCGCGAGGCCGTACGAGTACCTTTGCAGCTCCCGGTCCGACTCGATGTCATGGACCCTTCCGGAAGAAGTTACCGCCTCGAAGCACTCACCAGCAACCTCAGCCGAGATGGCGCCTGTCTTCATCTCAATGCTCGCCCTGAACTCCTGAACGGTATGACTACGCTGCACTTTGCCGTCACACAGACCCAGAAACATCCTGGAACCCATGAGCCTGGTGCGCCGGATGCTGCACTGCCAGCCCGGATAATCTGGTCGGCTCCTGATCCCACAGCGCCGAGTGAGTTTCGTCACCAAGGATCCGCCCCTGCCCTTCGGGTCGGTCTCCGCTTTCAAGGCCTCACTGTCTACGCTGAGCGTGAAGTGAACCGTGTTGTCCTGCAACATCTGTCGTCCCCAGGCGAATTGGAACCCTCCTCGCAACAGGCGTCGGTCGTCAGTATTCCGCGAGAGTGCCGGAATCTACGCGGCCAGGCGATTGTGATCACCGACGACCATCTTCGCCAATCGGTCACACCGAACACACCGGTCGTCATCATCTCTCCCGGCTATGGCCAGACCTCGTTGGACGCCATTACCTTGTCGTACTACTTGGCGCATCACCGGCTCCGAGTTTTGCGTTACGACCACACCAACCATGTGGGGCTGAGCGACGGCGAGCTGCAACAGACAACCCTACGAAGTATGCAAGCTGACCTTCTTAAAGTTGTGGAGTTTGTGCAACATACCTGGCCGACCGCTCCTCTGATTGTCATGGCGAGTGACGTGGCCGCGCGCGTCGCTATCAAGACAGCGGTGCAATCCCGTCCCCTCGACCTACTTCTCCTGATCAATCCGGTCGTCGATATTCAAGCTATGCTCATGACGGTCCATGGGCATGATCTCGTGGCCGACCATAGATATGGGCTCCGACGCGGCATCGCGAATCTGCTCGGGCTCAATGTCAATGTCGATCGTTTTATCGGTGATGTCGTCGCAGGCCATTTCACAGATATGGCCTCTACGATTGCTGATCTGCGTCTCCTTCGCTCCCCGTCAGCCATCCTCACGATTCCCAGCAACCCACTCGGGCCACTCCCTCCCGCTGATCTCCCTCAGGCATTTCTCACCGCGCTGGGAGCCCATACCCGTTTAGCGACAGCTCCCGCACCGTTGCTCGGCCAGGAACTTCCGCTCGGCGAACAGCACCCCCCGGCCTTCCAACAGGTCCTGGAACAGATCGCCACAACTGTCTCGCTACCGGCCATTCCTGCTGAATTCCGTGCAGACACCCGTCACATGCTGGCCCGTCAACAGCGCATCGAGATGGAACGCACCTGTCTTCGCCACAATCTCTCCCAGATTACGCGTGAGGCCTTGAGAGCCACGCATCTGCAGCAGCTTCCCCAACTCGGAAATCTCCATGAACATTGGAAACTCTTGGACGATCTCTACCGGTTGCTCAGCCCGCTCGAACCGGGCTCCATGCTTCTGGACGTGGGCGTCGGTCAAGGCGATTTCGTCAGAGCCGCAATGGTCAACCACGCTTACCGCTCGCGCCAGCGTGGATGGAGTCCGGAGCGTCCCGTTCAGGTGATCGGCCTCGAGCAGGCTCAAGACTCACTGATGCAGGCCCAACAGAGTCTTCAGGCCTTGCGGCGGGAACTCGATACAGACTTCGCAGGTACCCTGACCATCCACCCTCCCCTGACTGCCGAATGGATGCAAGCTGATTGGACCCAGCCCCTTCCTTTCAAGGACCGCTCCCTCCATCGCATCGTCTGTAATCTGTCACTCCCATTCGTTCCCTCACCGCTGATCATGATTCGGGAGCTGTACCGCATACTCCATCCACAGGGGCGGCTGATCCTCACGGTCTTCCACCCCGACACCGATCTCTCTGTTCTCTATCGCCAGCATCTGCACAGGGCAAATCAAGATGAATTTAGTCCAGAAGCCCACCTCCTCTTACACTATCTTGGACGACTCCGGGAGGCTATCCGGCATGGGTTGCTGCACACCTTCGACCGGTCTTCGCTCACCTCGTTCCTCCGGCAAGCCGGCATCCTCACACCCCGCATCCTTTCTGGGTTCGACGGGCACGCCCTCTTCGCCGTGATCGAGAAAGATAAATCCGCTAGCTGAACGTATCGGTGCCGTGTATACTTCAGCCCGTACATCTTTGAACACTTAAATTTTCCATGCTCAGTCCGTAGGCCCGCCGCCGAGCCACACGGTGCCATTGTGCTCACGATAATTATGACATCACACGCATCTGAGGCTGACATCGTATCGCCTTCCTCCAGCACACTATTGAATATCGTCACACAGTTTGCAGCCGATCTTGGAGCCATGACCGATCTGCTGACACTCGGGAATCGCATCATCCACGAGCTGTGTCATGCAGGCGCCACGACCCATGGAGTGCTGTTCCTGTTGGATCGTGAACACGAATGCTATCGCCGCGCCAGTATGGTTGGCCCTGTCGCACCAGCGCTTATTCCTCCGACACTGGACATGAGCCATCCTCTGCCCCTCCATCTGCTCGGAACCAACCGGATCATGACACAGACCGACTCGGCTGCAGATATCCAAGACCACGACTCCGGAGTCGACACACGCGCAGCCATGGAATCCATGCAGGTCACACGCGTCGTGCCACACCTCAATAAAGGCCGCCTCATCGCCTTCTCACTCCTCGGCGCAGCACAGCCTTTGGCCGGAGAGATTGCACCGAACAAGCTCCTGCTCGCTGCGCTGGCACAAACCGCTACGAATGCGCTGGACACCATTATGCTGTACGAGGATCTCCATCGTTCACACATGCTCATGAAGCGAACCGATCGCCTGAAATCCCTTGAAACAATCGCCGGGGGCTTCGCCCATGAAATCAGAAACCCCCTCACGTCGATTAAAACCTTTATCCAATTGGCTCCAGAACGGAAAGACGACTCTCAATTTATCCAAGAATTCAGCAAAGTGGTGCTCGACGATGTGTATCGGATCGAACGGCTCATCCAGGAAATTCTCGATTACGCCCGCTACATGGAACCCAAGCTGACGGAGGAGGACTTCAACGACATTGTCGTCTCCTGCCTCTATTTCATCGATGTCAAGGCAGACAGCTACGGGATCAAGATTGAAAAAGAGTTGGCGTCTGACCTGCCTCGTGTCATGCTGGACCGACAGCAGATCAAGCAAGTCCTACTCAACCTTTTGCTCAATGCCATGGACTCGATGGCAAAAGCGGGTGGGCGTTTGCGCGTTCACACCCACAAGCTCGTGAAGCCGGGAGGGAACGTCTGGGCCCACATCGAAATCGAAGACACGGGTGAGGGAATCCAGGAGACGAATCTCGAACATATTTTCGATCCATTTTTCACGACTAAGCACGAGAGCGGAGAACACGAAGGAACGGGATTGGGTTTGACGATCGTCCATCAAATCATTCAAGAACATCATGGCGAGATCCGAGTGAAAAGCTCGGTCGGCGTCGGCACTACATTTTTCGTGAGCCTACCCGCGTTACCCGCATAGCCGTCAACACCCTATGGACACCAGTATGAAAAAACGAGTGCTGTTGATCGATGATGAGGCCCGGGTTCGGGCCTCATTGAAGGCAGTACTGGAACCGACCTACGAAACGATCCAAGCCGCCGATGCCCAGGAAGGCCTCGAGCTATTTCGCAAGGAAGCTCCTCACCTGGTCCTATTGGATGTGATTCTGCCGGGCACCGACGGGCTGTCAGTACTCCAAACCATACGCGCCGAGGACCGGACGGCGCCGGTGATCATGCTGACAGGAACAAAATCGGTCAAAACCGCCGTCGATGCGATGAAGTTTGGCGCAGCCGACTACCTCTCGAAACCCTTCGATGTGGAAGAACTCCGCCTAATCGTCGAACGCGCGCTCAGCGACCAGGAACTCCAACGAGAAGTCAAACAACTCCGTGCGCAAGTCGTTCGGCGCTATGCCTTTCATAACCTGATCGGCAAGAGCCCGTCGATGCAGGATATCTACACCAAGATCGAACAAGTCGCCGACAGCCGCACGACGGTCCTGATCGGCGGCGAGAGCGGCACGGGCAAGGAACTGGTCGCCAAGGCGCTCCACTATAATAGCGGCAGGCGTGAGCGCCCCTTCATTGCGCTGAACTGCGCAGCCCTTCCTGAAACGCTCATCGAAAGTGAGCTGTTCGGCCATGAAAAAGGCTCGTTTACGGATGCCACGGCCCGTCGAGTCGGGCAATTCGAACTCGCCAATACCGGCACGCTCTTCCTCGACGAGATCGGCGACCTCAGCGCCATGACGCAAGCCAAGCTGCTGCGCGTCTTGCAAGAACGAGAGTTCACCAGAGTCGGTGGCGTACAATCCATCAAGGTAGATGTGCGTATCGTCACGGCGACGAACCAGAATCTCGAAGACCTCGTTCGCAAGGGGCAATTCCGCGAAGACCTCTACTACCGCATCAACGTCATTGCACTGTATTTGCCTCCCCTCCGGGAGCGCGGAGAGGATATTCCACTCCTCGCCAAACATTTTCTAGCCAAACGTATTGAAGAAGACCGTCGGGCCCCCCAAGAGTTCTCCAAGGAAGCCATCGATCTTCTGTCCCGCTATCCCTGGCCAGGCAATGTTCGGGAGATGGAGAACATCATTGAACAGGCGTTCATTTGGTCCAAGGGATCGGACATCATCACACCCGAGCATCTCCCGGCCGTTCTCAAAAACGACTCCCGGTCCTCCTCGCTTCGTGATGACACGCTCGCCGGGCGACTGTCGCTTGAAAAAGCCGTCATGGAATTTGAGCGGGAAATTATCTTGGATGCCCTCAAGCGAACGAACTACATCCAAACCCATGCAGCCAACCTGCTGGGAATCAGCCGTCGGATGCTCAAGTACCGAATGGACACGCTGGGAATCGGACGTCCGGATCAGGAAGTCAGCGCCGAACCTCCAGCCGTAGTGCAGGAATAGCACAGGTATCGCTCTTCACTGCGTCTTTTTTGCACAGTTAGTATGAAATTTCCTGCTGCGATACGTAGTGTTGCGTTCAAGAAAACTACATATGGGCTTCAATCACACACAAGCTACACTCCATTGAGTCAGTGGTGCTAACTCACTGAAATGGAACAAGAATTGCTTTGTAATGTACGTAATTAGCCATAGAGGACACCTGTGAACATATCTGCGACTGCGGAATCAATAAAGAATAAGCCGACCCTGCTCGTCATCGACGATGAGGCAGGACCTCGTGACGCGCTCAAAGTGATTCTCCGCCCCTTTTTCAATGTTGAGACAGCGGAATCAGGCAGTGCAGCGATACGCCTCCTGAATTCACAGCGGATCGATCTCATCACCCTCGATCAAAAGCTTCCAGATCGCCAGGGCCTGGATTTGCTTCAGGACATCAAGCAACACCACGCCGACATTGAGGTCATCATCATCACCGGATATGGAAGCTTAAAGTCTGCCATGGAAGGGATACGCCATGGCGCCGCCGGCTACCTGCTCAAACCTTTCAACGTCACGGAATTGCTTTCGCTCGTCAAACAGACCATCGAAAAGAAGCAACGGCTCGATTTCCTCAGGCATTTTATCGGGACAACAACCGGCCTCTGGGGATCCGAAACCGAAAGCGCGCAAGCGTGGAAGGAATTATTTGCGGGATACCAGGCGATCGGAAAGCCTGCATCAGATAGTACCTCCTGCGCTGAACAAACACCGGACCCTCTCCCGTTGCTCTCAGACCTGCTTGAAGCCAAGGATCGCCAGTTGCTCAACCACTGCAGCCGAGTCAGTTTCTACGCCACCCTCTTGGCCAATCGCATCAACCTGACCGCCGCTGAACAGAAATCATTGGCGCTGGGGGCATTCCTCCACGACATCGGTAAGATCGGGCCTGAACCCTATCGATTTGCCGACGATGAAATCACTGTGACCGGAGAATCGATCGGCAATCGGCATCACCCGGAGCAGGGTGCGAAGCTCGTGTCCGCGTTGGGCCTTCCGGCTGAGGTGGGACAGATTATTGCTTATCACCATGAACGGTGGGATGGGTCAGGTTACCCATTTGGACTTCAGAAAGAAGGAATCCCTCAACTGGCTCGCATTGTCTGTCTGGCGCAAACGTTCGACCATCTGACCGCGGAACTTCCTGACAGAACACCCCTCTCGATTGATGACGCCTGCCAACAGATGCTTGCGTATGCCGGCACCCACTTCGAACCGAAATTGACCGAGCTCTTTTCCCGCGTCATTCAGGAGTGCAAGGCGTCCCTCCCTGCCATGGCGATAGCGACTAGCCCGACCGACCGCTCCGACTCTTAGCCCGCAGCTCGTTTAATGGTTTGTTTTGTTTATTTGGTTTGTTTTGTTCAACCAATTAACCAAATAGACAAAAAGAACCAGATAAACCAAACAGACCGGGTTATTCAGGCCGCTTTCCCTTCGCTCCTGCAATGAGTTCCGCTGCCGTTTCACGCACCTTTTTCGTAATGGTCAGACCGCCCAACATTCTGGCGATTTCCTCTTCTCGTCCCATCCCCTTGAGCGCTCTGACCGAGGTGGATGTCCGTCGACTCTCCAATCCCTTCTCCACCAGCAGATGATGCTCCGCCTGGGACGCGACCTGCGGAAGATGGGTGATGCAAAACACTTGATGAAACGATCCGAGCTTGCGTAGTCTCGTTCCCATAGCCGCAGCAACTGCTCCACCGACTCCCGTATCGATTTCATCGAAGACCAAAACCGGAACCTGATCCATCTCGGCCAATACCGTTTTGAGCGCCAACATGATACGCGAGAGTTCTCCGCCGGACGCCACCCGGCCCAACGGCCTCGGCGGTTCACCAGGATTGCTTGAAAGCAGAAACTCGACTCGATCACGCCCCGCCGATCCAAGTCCCTCGACCGACTCATCGCTCGATACCGCGACCTGAAAGATTGCCTGCTCCATTTTCAACGCTGCCAGCTCTGTTCCCACCAGCGTCATCATTCGCTTGGCAGCATCGATTCGCTTCTTGGACAGCTGCTGCGCCAGCGTGTGAAGTAGTCGAACCTCTTCATCCAGACGCGCAGCCATCTCGGCAGTTCTCTCTTCATGACTGCCCAATAGCTGAAGCTCCTCCTGAGCCCGGCTGCCGGTCGCAATTACCGCCTCAACCGATCCTCCATACTTTTTCTTCAACTGTTGGATCAGATCGAGTCGGTCTTCCACGACAGCCTGCCGGTCAGGATCGGCCTCTAACTGTTCTGCATAATCGCGCAACTGCCCGGCAAGTTCTTTGAGTTGGATCGCCGATTCCGCAGCCACCTGTTCACAATCACCCATCGACGGATCGGTCTGGGCCAGCTCTGCAAGGGCTCGCCCGATCCGTCCCAGCCTGATGAGAACCGCCTGCTCATCTGCCTGCAGCTCGACATGAGCCTCGTGAGCCAATTCCCTGAGCCGATGCGCATGGACCAGCCGCAGCCGCTCGCTACGGAGCAACTCATCTTCATCAGGCAGCAGACCGGCTTGCTGGATCTCCTGGGCCTGGAAGCGCAACATATCTTCACGTCTTGCACGATCGGCGGCGTCGCTCTGCAAAGCATCCAACTGCGCGCGCAATTCCCTCCAGCCCTGGTAGGTCTGTTCATACCTCCCACGCAGTTCGTACAAGCGTCCGAACGCATCGAGGGCATCTAATTGCTTGGCAGTGGCCAAGAGCGATTGCTGCTCATGCTGGCCATGGATATCGACGAGGGTGCCCCCCAGTTCTTCGAGCACACGCAGAGGACAGAGGCTGCCATTGACATACACCCGATGGCGCCCCGATCTGGAAAGCACGCGTCGAAGAATCAACTCAGATTCGTTTGGACCGATGATGTCGTGGAGCCGCAGGCGTTGAAGGAGTGGATGGCTGTCCGGGAGATGAAAGGCCGCTTCAAGCTGAGCCTCGTCTTCTCCGGAACGGATCTGGTCGGTCGAGGCTCGTCCGCCGACCAACAGGGCGATGGCGTCGATGAGGAGAGATTTACCGGCGCCGGTCTCACCGGTCAGGACTGTAAACCCGGAATGAAATTGAAGGCTCAGCTGCTCAATGAGCGCGAAATTGACAATGCGCAACTCGGCGAGCATTGCGGCAGGTGACTACAATCCTTATTAGGCTGAGCCGGCTGGTTGCGCCAGCAGCGAATCGATCATGTCCTTGAACTGCCGCTTCGGTCGAGCGCCAACGAGCTTTTCCACGACCTGCCCGTTCTTGAAAAACAGAATGGTCGGGATACTCATCACCTGATAGCGGCCTGCAACTTCCGGATTCTCGTCGGTATTGAGCTTCCGTACCTTCATCTTCCCCGCATACTCTTTGCCCAATTCCTCGACGATCGGAGCGACCATTTGGCAAGGACCGCACCAGACGGCCCAAAAATCTACCATCACGAGCTCGGAAGACTTCATGACCTCTGCATCCCACGTCGCATCTTCGACTTTCAGTGCATCACCTGCCACGTCACATTCCTCCTTAGCTGAGCACACTGTAAATATTGGAAAGAGTACGGCATCGTATACCAGCCCCCTTCGAGGAGTCAAATCGGCTCAGTTCATCGTCCAATCCCACCGCTCATCTCAGGCTGGGGCATGTCCGATTGTGCTCTTCCATAGGGCCCTCCTGGCACAGCCCAGGGTAGCCCTTTCTCTCCAATCAGTAGTGGGCTGAGGATATTTCGAACCACTGCCGTACCGAAACTCTCCGTCCAACCGATCCCGGTCAGGCTCAACATGAAGCTATACTGCTGCCGATCGGGGAACTGTAAATAATAGAGCCCCAGAGACCAACACTTGCAGGGATTCTGGTAGAGAGCAACGACATCGTACTCCGGGCTCTTGCCGGTCTTCACGTCGTAGTAGCCCTTCGCCCCGACCGTCCAACCCCAGGGTGTGCGAAACGCCCCTCCCGCTGTAAGAAATTGGATCTCAGAAGTTGGGGCATAGACTTCATTGAATGAAATCGGATTCCATACGTCTCCACGACGCACACGATTACCATCGTGCGAAAAACGCTGCCCCACTTCGAGATACCAGTAGTTGGACTGTTGAACCCGAAAATTGGTGTTGAATTGACTTAACGACGATCGGTACGGATCGAAAAATGCATCGATGGTCATATACTGGTTCGTAGCAGGCACCTGACCGGAGCCTGTGCCTAGACCCAGGCCGGACGCGGCAGCGGCCAACTGAGCCTGTGTGTACTGAGGGGTCGTATTGCCGATCGCGACCCGCATCCAGAGATCGGAAAATTTCTTCCCCTCAATGGCCACTGTCGCCGGTTGCAGCGGTTGTGTGATCGACCCGAACAGCGGGGATGCGCCAGGGGTAAAGTCCCGGGCTCTCGTTTGCACGGCGCCCGCGTGATAACTCTGGGCCATCGTGAAATCCAGCCAATTGAAACTGCTGCTGCCCGCTTGCTCCAACAGCCGGCTGCGGATCGCATAGGTCAGCAAGTTTTTCTTCTGCAGATCGTCCACCTGATCGATCTGAGTCAACTGCGACTGATTCGTCTGTGGAACATATTCATACATGACGCTGGGCTCAATAGTATGCAGCAAGGTATTACCTTCGCTCGTCCTGAAGCGCCGGCTCAGCTTCGACGTTGCATCGAGCGCTGCCCAGAAGGTCTCGCGATGCTGGCTTTCAGGATTGTTCACCCCCCGCGTGTAGTAGGTCTCGCGCACTTTCACTTGAGGGGTCAGGCCCACGATATGCCCGAAATCCAGCACGTCGGTCGACAGCCCCGGCAGCACATCGATTCGATTCTGGGCAAAGCCCTGTTCACGGTAAAAGTTCACGAAATTCATATCCGTACCCAGCAAGACCGGCGAATGGAATAACGAGACATTCGGGAGGCTGTACCCGATTTCCGGCAATCGCTGAAACGTATCGTTCCCTCCTGATTGCAACGGTTGCAGGTATTGACCAAGCAGGTAGGTCCTTCCGTACGCCAGACGTTGAGTCGCCAACAAATTCGATTCGCTGCTGGGAAGGGCCCGCTGAACTCCCGAGTTGCTCAACTGCTGCAGATAATTCGGGTCGGTCACCAAGTTGGCTTGAACACGAAGCAACAAGTCCGGCGTGAACTGCTGTATATGAGTTCCGGTGATCACAGCCCGAGTCTGCTCCGCATTTTGCCCTGTTGGACTCACGCCGGCCACATCGGGTAACTCTGTCTGCCGTAACGCACTGACCAACCACTGCCCACGCGATTTCCGGTCAATCATGTAGCGATATTTCAGATCGCCCCCGTAGCCGAGGCTACTGTAATAGGAGGGAGAGATCGTCAGATCCTGGCTCGGATTGATAGCCCAAAAGAAGCTATCTTGGAGGTGCATGCCGAAGCGACTGTCGTATCCGACAATGGGAAGAAGGAACCCGGTGCGCCGCTTGTCAAGCGGATAAGTCATTGTGGGAAGTGGAACCATCGGAACATCGTTGACACAGAGCCATCCACCGGTAAAGGCCACATTGTCGCCGGCACGCAGATCAAGATCCTTGAACTGAAACCGCCAGGCAGGAGTCTCACCTTCCTGCGCATCGCAATTCGTAAAGCGGCCCTCTTTCACCCGGTAATGCTCATCTGAAAACCGTTGAATGAGACGCCCCTCCACCGAGGTATTGGTGGCTTTGAGATGTACTCGTCCATGCGTGATCACCCCCGCTTCGGTATTCACGTTGAGTTCCAACCGTTCGGTTACCAGATCGGATTTAGGATCGGTGAGTCGGACATGGCCCGTGGCAATCACGATACCGGGCAGTGCCTGGATGGTCATATGATCGGCCGTCAGGCGCAGAGTGCCCTGATTCACCACCACCGAGCCATCGGCTTCGTAGACTTCTCTATCCTGTATGTAATCGATCCGCGCTGCGGTGATATCGAGCGGGAGCCCTTCGGACGATGTCGTCGTCGCTGCGGAACCTTTCCCATTCCCTGCCGCACCTCCAGTGTACGGCAGCAGTATCCCCAACACCAACCAACCGATCAGGCACATCCACAGCCGCATCGCGTTCCCTGCCATCTCAGCCCCGAAGCGGCGAAAACCCACAGCCATGGAACCATGCCTGGCACTCTCCCACGAGCATGAGCGATCCCGTGACACAGACCAGACCATCGGGCGTCGCCAGTTGTTTGGCCAGCGCCATCGCATCGCTGAGCAACGGCATGACATGCGGATGAAACAACAGACCTTCGAGCGAGGCTCGGAGTTCCTGCACAGTGGCAGAACGTGGAAGATCTGCCTGCGTCAATACCACCTCATCGACAAGGCCCCTCAGCGGCTCGAAAAACCCCCGATGATCCTTGTCGCGCATCATCCCAAGAACAAGAACCACCGGACGGGACGGATGAGATCGGTCGGAACGTGCGAGGAAATCGGCCAAAACCGCTGCAGCAGCAGGATTATGCGCGCCATCCAGCAGGATTGTCGGATGGCGATCGACCACTTCCAATCGTCCGGCCCAGTTGACCCCACGCAGTCCCGCGCTCACCGCCTCGGCCGTGACAGCAATACCATGGGGAGCCGCCGCCTCCAACAGCGCCAGTGCACAGGCAGCGTTATCAAGTTGGTGGCGTCCCTCCAGCCCACAAGTGAGTCCGTCATAGTGCATCGCCAGACCGTGATAGGAAAATTGCCGAGGTGTCTCTCCCTCAGTGTGAAAATTCTTATTCAAACGAAACACCGGGGCCTTCCGCTCCCTGGCCACCTGCTCAATGGTCCGCCACGCCTCATCGTCGAGACGCCCCAGCACCACCGGCACCCCCGGTTTAATAATGCCGGCCTTCTCGAACGCGATCGATGGACATGTCGTACCCAGATATTCCTGATGATCGAGGGCAATCGTCGTCACTGCACAGGCCATGGGCGTGACCACGTTCGTTGCGTCGAATCTGCCGCCTAGCCCAACCTCCAACACTGCCACGTCAACCCCTGAGTCGGCAAAGTGCTGCAATGCCATCGCCGTCGTATATTCGAAGAAGGTCGGCGACAGATCCGGTTGGCAGAGAGCCTGAAGCTGTTCAGTCAATTGTGCCACCCGTGATTCAGGAATCATCTCGCCATTGACGCGGATCCGCTCACGGAACTCCACGAGATGGGGCGACGTGTAGAGACCCACTCGATACCCAGCCGCCTGCAACAGAGCAGCGGCCATGGCAGCGGTGGAACCCTTTCCATTCGTGCCGGCGATATGCAGTGTGCGGTACTTGGTCTGCGGCATACCGAGACGCACCGTCAACGCCGTCATCGTCGCAAGGCCCAGCTTGATCCCATGTTTTTGCAGACGGAACAAATAGGCCACGGCAGAGGAATAGGTCATGGTGTAACCAGGCAGGAAGGAGGCTAGCCAGGATTCTTCATGCAGGAGATCCCGGCTTAAAAATGCGCCACGAGGGTGCTTAAGGTTTCTTTCAACTGTTTACGTTCCACGATCATGTCGATCATGCCATGTTCCAACAGAAACTCGGCTCGCTGAAACTGATCCGGCAACTGCTGTTTGATAGTCTGCTCGATCACGCGGGGACCGGCAAATCCGATCAGCGCTTTCGGTTCGGCGAGAATCACATCGCCCAACATGGCGACGCTGGCGGTGACGCCCCCGAACGTGGGATCGGCTAACAGGCAAATAAACGGGAGTTTCGCCTCGCCAAGTTTGGCGACAGCGGCAGAAGTCTTGGCCATCTGCATGAGGGACAGAATCCCCTCTTGCATCCGGGCTCCTCCGGAAGTCGTGACCAAAATGACCGGCAACCTGGCCTCCAGCGCGCGATCAATCGCCCGACAAATCTTTTCGCCGACGACCGACCCCATGCTGCCACCCATAAAACTGAAGTCGAACAGGCAGAGCACCACACGACGGCCATTCATCATCCCTTCACCGATCATCATGGCGTCTTTGCGGCCGGTCTTCCCCTGATGCGCCTTCACACGATCCTTATATGATTTCGTGTCCTGAAAATTCAGCGGATCCTGAGGGCCAAGCTCCGCATCCCACTCTTTGAATGTCCCGAGGTCGACCAAGAGCGCAATGCGTTCAATGACAGAAATCGGAAAATGGTAGTCGCACTTCGGGCAGACCTTATTATTCCGCTCGACTTCTTTGCGATAGACGATTTCCCGGCAGTGGTTGCACTTGAGCCACATCCCTTCCGAGATCTTAGAACGCTTGGGAGGTTCCGGCTCGGTCGTTTTCTGTTTTTTAAACCAGGCCATCGTAAGCTCCTTCTAGTCGCGGGCGGGACGGGTCGGATGGACGACGGTTCGTGGTCCGAAGTTCGAGGTATTCGGAACTTCGAACCCGGAACTTCGAACCTCGGGTCGCGCACGTCTTGCTTGTCTCGCTCACAAACCACGAGGACGGCAGAATACCATAGCCGCCTGCATCACGCACGTAGATTTCCCGTCCATGAAGGTGAAGAATAGGACGTCAGAAGAGCTGACCGCCAACGACGATCTGGAACATCATCAGGAGTCCGATGGCAACACTCCCAAAACTTGCCAGACCCTGGACTGCAAGAAAGACGGGCCGTCCAAGGTTCAGTGACCACAAGACCGGAAGACTCACGACCATTCCAACCAGCACCATTCCCATAATCGAGCCCAGCCCGAACACCGCAATATAGACCAACCCCTCCGACACCGATCGAGCAGACGACAACACGATCAGCAACAGCGCCGCCGACCCGGCCAGACCATGGGCCATACCGATACAGAACGGGCGAACGGAGTCGCGCCACCAGTGACCATGCCCGTGGTCCTCGACCAGCGCATGGCTATGCAGGTGCATATGCTGCGCACCATCATGGTCGTGCGCGTGCACATGCCAGCGCTCCCGGACCAATCGCACCGCGAGCATCCCACCAAGAAATACGAGCATGGCGCCGACACCGAACTCGGCCGCCAATGCAACCGGTTCAGGAATCGACAGGCGCAGCACCAATACCACCGCCCCGACCAGCAACAACACCACCGTATGTCCAAGTCCCCAGCTGAACCCGATCATGCCGGAGGCGCGGAGCGAAGGCCGTTGCGCGAGCATCGTGGATACGGCAGCCAAATGGTCCGTGTCCAGAGCATGACGAAGCCCCAAGACCAGCCCAAGCCCTAAAATTGTCAGGAATTCAGTATCCAGCATGAGGCATCAACAGAAATCAGCCCAGCAGACGAACAAGGACAACAGAGTAAAACTGTCAGCCGCCTCGAGCATGCATTTCAAGATGGGGATCTGCGCGAAGCTTCTCGATACCGATGAGCCCCCCGACACGCAACCCGTCCCGTTCAAGCGCCTTGCGCTCTTCGGCGCCCCGGTCGCGTCGGCCCTCCCAGCCTGCCCGGATCAAGGACCGCATCTCCTCATTCGAGGCGCCGGCGCGGAGGGACTTACGCAAATCCGTTCCCGTCGTCGCATAGAGGCAGCGATACCACATCCCATCCGCTGTCACCCGGCTGCGATCGCAGGTCGCACAAAACGGCATGGTGGTCGACGGAATAATCCCAAAGGTCGTTCCATCCGACAATACAAATCGCTGCGCCGGCGCAGCCCCTCGCTCAGGTAATGGTTCGATCGTCCCATAATGCACAGTCAGCATCGCCAGCATCGCGGCTCGGGAAAGTACTTTTTCTTGAGACCATTGATTCGCCCCCCCGACATCCATATATTCGATAAATCGAACCTCCGCCTGTACCTGCTTGCCAAACTCGATCAGATCGACCAACTCATCGTCATTGAAACCCCTGATCGCCACCGTATCGAGCTTCAGGCCGGTGAACCCGGCACGGGCTATCGACGCAATTCCTTCCAACACGCGCTCATGTTCATCACGGCGAGTTAGCTGATGAAATCGTTCCGGTCTTAGCGTATCGAGGCTGACCGTGATGCGGTGCAGTCCTGCCTCATAGAACTCCTCAGCATAGTCCGCCAGGAGAATGCCGTTCGTCGTCAGTGCGATATCCTTTATCAGTGGGTTTTGGCGAAGCAGGCGAATCAGCCCGGACAAACCGCGCCGAAGAAGCGGCTCTCCCCCGGTCAGCCGCACACGATCCACGCCGAGATCGGTGAAATAGCCGGTCAGAGTCGCCATATCCTCAAGGGTCAGCACATCCTCGCGTGGCAGCCAGACATAGTCCTGTTCCGGCATGCAGTACGAGCAGCGGAGATTGCATCGATCCGTCACGGACAAACGCAGACTGCGAAGCGGCCGTCCAAAAGCATCGGCAACGTTATCTTTTGATAATTCGCTCATAACCAGTATTTTGCCTTTTACCCCTTATCCCCTTACCCCTTACCCCTTACCCCTCACGCCTCACGTCCCCTAAGGGTGTTCCTCCACCCAGACTTCACCTTGAGGCGTGTGTTCAAGTTTCCAGATCGGCGTGATGCGTTTCAATTCAGCGATCGCCCATTCGCAA
>NEWR02000016.1:32628-78638 GCA_002869885.2 Nitrospira sp. CG24C | reverse complement strand
TGGCCGAGTGGCCGAAGGCAGCAGTTTGCTAAACTGCCGTAGGGGGAAACTTCTACCGAGGGTTCAAATCCCTCCCTCTCCGCCACAGCCTATCTCGTTCATTGGTTGCTTTGATTTGTTTGGTTTATTTGGTAAGTTTCGTTCAACCAAAAACCAGACAAACTAAACGAACCAAATAAACCAGTCAGACCAGGTAACTTGATTTTTCCAGGATGATCCTGTAACAGTGCCTCGCTCTTCTTGCCGTGAACCGTGCCGAGGTAGCTCAGTTGGTAGAGCACAGCCCTGAAAAGGCTGGTGTCGACAGTTCAATTCTGTCCCTCGGCACCACTCCTCACTTTCGACTGTAGATTGATGACCGACGGCCTGAGGCCATTCGCACGAGCGAATGGCCTCAGGTCATTTTCCTTTAGGAAGTCGCGAGAAGTAGAACGCGGCGATGGCCACGGTCGCCGCAACATTGAGGGATTCTACGTCGCGGCTGAGGGGGATAGTAAATCGAGCAGTGGCCTGCCCTCGGATCTGTGCTGACAAACCTCGGCTTTCGTTGCCGACAGCAAGAACAAGCTTTTTCGGCGCCTGGTGAATCTCATCGATTGAAACAATCCCAGCTCCTGCCACTTCTGCTGCAAAAATCTGGCAGCCTTGTCGAATCAACCCTGACAAATCCCTACTGACAAAGATCGGTAGCGCGAGCAACATCCCGCTCGTCGCACGAACCACCTTGGGATGATACACATCGGCGGAGTCCGGTGTAAGCCACAGGGCACTCGCATTGAGCGCTGCAGCCGTTCGAATAATGGCCCCGACATTGGCAGGATCTTGCAATTTTTCTCCAAAAATCCCTAGGACAGTGGGCTGTCTAAGCACTTCGCCTTCATCCCACGTCGGTTGCCTCACTACAGCAAGAATACCTTGCGGCGCGTCCAGATCGGATAACTTTGAGAACTGGGGGTCGGAGCAGGAGTACTGCTTTGTCGAGGAGGCTAGTCGAACTAGTCGGTCGCTCTGCCCCTCTTTTTGCAGATAACCATGGGCGGCGACAATCGTGAGAATCTGTTCGGGATACCGAGTTAGAAGATCTCGAACCGCATGGCCGCCTTCGACCACAAAGGCGCCGTCCTGCGCTCGCACGCACCTGTCACGGAAGAGTTCACGAATATGCGCCCCTTGCGAGCGCGTCAAGAGGGGGAGTGAGGCAGCCACGCTAATGGATCATAGTGAACAGAACAGGATCAGCGACGTTTCCGTCCGGATGCGGCTTCAGCAGCACGAATCCGTTGAGCCCGCACCTTCGCTCGTTTAAGTGCCGTCAACTTCCCTCTAGTCCGATCTTGCTCGTGTTGAAGCATGTCGAACTGAGACTTGAGATGGAGCTTTTCCCGTTTGTGGAGTGTGGCACATTCTTCATGAGAGAGCTGGATCCAATCTCCACAAGTCCGAGCCCGTTTTATCCGCTGTTCCAACGACTCCCGCAACTGTTTGGAACGCATGGTTAAAAGCGATTTCAAGGCGTCCTTGCGCCGCTGAACTTCTTCTTCTTCTGCGATAATGCCACGAATATCCGTCCCTAACATAATGCGCCTCCTCACTGAATCGCGAATGAACTAGGTACCGCAGTATACTCGATTTCATCGCTCATCTTCCAGTGAGGATAATTACTCGTAAGCCATTGTATATTAATGCATTTATCTTAATTGCACATTGAGGAGCGGTTGCGGAGACGGTCCTAATTCAGTATTATCGCGCCATGGCACTCGGACAACAGATTCAGGCTTGGCGTATCTCCCGAGGCCAGTCGGTCGACGACTTGGCAGCCGAATCGCATCTTCTGCCTCATGTATTAGATGAAATTGAATCGGAAGAGCTCGATCCCTCTGCCGCGCTGCTCGAAGCGCTCGCTGCCGCGCTGAAGATACCCCCTGGCTGGCTCTTTAGCCATCCAACCTCGTTTCGTACCTTGTTTGACGATCCAGAGGACGAGACAAGTTCCACCCAGGCCAGCCCCGATCCTGTCACAGAACGAATCCTCGCTGGATCACGGATGGATCGTTCGCTCTACGTCCTGCTGACCGCTATTATACAAAGCGGCGAACCGAAGTTGCTCCGCGCAGCGGAAGTAAATTTGCGTAGCCTCGTCAAACAAGCCAAGCAGGCGACGATCCCCTGGCAGAATCGCCCGTCAGGCCACTTCGAACCACCGAACGATTAGCAGGACGCTGAAAAAGTCCGCCAGCAGAAGAAGCCCGTTATTTGGTTTATTTGGTTTGTCTTGTTTGTTTGGTTGAACAAAACAGACCAGATGAACCAAATAAACAAAACAAACCAGTTTGAGCATCCTGCATACGAGCGGCGAGTCACCCTACACCCTCGCATTTACAAGACCTGAAGAATGAAACATTTCAAGTAGCGCGTTTCCGGCATAGTGGCGAGGATGGGATGGTCACTGGCCTGCCCACGCTGTTCAAGCAGGCGAACTTGCCGCTTCGCATCCCGTGCGGCAAGTCGGATACCGGTCCATAATTCCTGTTCAGTCACGTGATGAGAGCAGGAACTCGTGACGAGAAATCCTTCCGGCTTCATCAGTCTCATCCCAAGCAAATTCACATCTTTATACCCAGCCAGGGCGCGGGGTACGGCCTGTTTACTGCGGGCAAAGGCCGGAGGATCGAGCAACACCAAATCGTATCGGCGCCCGGCCCGTTCAAGTTTTCGCATCTCCTCAAATGCATCCGCTGTCCGATAGACACAACGATCTTCCACCTTGTTTAAGACCGCATGGTTGCGCGCGAGCGCCAGAGCCTCCTCACTAACGTCCAGTCCTTCGATCGATTTTGCGCCTGCGAGCGCCGCATGAATCCCAAAGGCTCCCGTATGAGCGAAGACCTCCAACACCTCCGCGCCTGCCGCAAACCGCGCCGCCACCAGGCGATTCTCTCGTTGATCGCAAAACCACCCGGTTTTCTGCCCTCGCTCGATATCGACGAGAAATCGAGCAGGCCCTTCCTGGACGTCGACCATCGTCGCGCCACCACCTCGGAGAAATCCCCTCTCCACCGACAGCCCCTCCAATATGCGGCTCTTGGCATCGTTGCGCAGATACACTCGCGTGGCTCCTGATTCCTGACAAAGGAGATCGGCCAGCAGATCTTTCCGGCGATCCATACCGGAGGACAATGTCTGCATGACCAATACATCGTCATAGCGATCCACAATCAAGCCCGGTAATCGATCGGCTTCTCCATAGATGAGTCGATAGGCAGTGGTGTCCGTAACGATCTGTCGACGCAGCCTGACTGCCTGCGCGAGTCGCCCCCTCCAAAACTGCTCCGTAATGGGTTCGTCGTCGAAGGTCAGTATCCGCACGCGGATCTTGGAGGCAGGATTGTAGAGGCCTCTGGCGTAGAATCGTCCATTCGGCGCGATGATATCGACCACATCGCCAGAGGCCGGATCGCCACTGACCTCCTCGACATAGCCTGCATAGATCCAGAGATGCCCCAATTCCTCGACCCCACGTGCGCGCGAGAGGCGAACGCGCCCACGGGAGCTATCATCATGAATAGTCATGGCGTACTTATCCAATGGCGCGAACCGAACGTCAAGCCCTTCCGCGTACGTATAGTTACTTGACGGCGGACTCATGCTGTGGTTTGCTGCCCTTATGCGTAAGGGACAGCATGTTTTCCACTCCATAAATCAGGAAGTCCAACGATGACACGATTACCGACCATCGGTTCCGCCGTGATCGATCGGCTCCACCAGTTGGGGGTCCGTCATATCTTTGGCATCCCCGGCGACTATGTCCTCAGCCTCTACCAATTGATCGAGGCCTCGCCGATTCAACATGTCGGAACCACACGCGAGGATTGCGCGGGATTTGCGGCGGACGCCTATGCGCGTATCAACGGCATCGGGGCGGTCTGCGTCACCTACTGCGTCGGTGGACTCAATACCGTGAATGCCATCGCCTGCGCCTATGCAGAACGATCGCCGGTGGTGTTACTCACCGGATCGCCAGGACTCTCGGAACGTATTCGCACCCCTTACATGCACCACATGGTGCGTGACTTTTCCACGCAACGGGAAGTATTCGAACAGATTACGGTGGCCGCTATCTCTCTGGACGATCCTTCAACCGCCGAACAGGAAATGGATCGGGCCTTTGCGGCGCTATTACGCTATCGCCGCCCGATCTACATCGAAATTCCTCGCGACCTTGTGCATACTCCGCTGGCACAGCCATTACGCCCCTTGTGCCTCGACGACGAACCCAGCGATACCGCCGCGCTGGACGAAGCCGTCGCTGAAGTCCGCGCCATGCTGGCTTCTGCCAGGCGCCCTGCGATTCTAGCCGGGGCGGAGATTGCGCGATTCGGGCTGCAAGAGGATTTGACCCGCCTGGTCGAACAGCTCAACGTGCCCATCGCTTCGACCCTGCTGGGCAAATCCGTCATCCGTGAAGACCACCCACTCTACGTCGGAATCTACGGCGGCTTTATTGCGCGAGACGAGGTTCAACAGTTTATCAATCAATCCGATTGTCTCCTGATCCTGGGGTCGATCCTATCAGACGTCGAAGATCTCAATGCCGACTCGCCTCTGATGACGGGAGGCCGCACGATTCATGCGACCGCCGATCGGGTGGCAATCAAGCACCATCGCTACGATGCGATCCGGTTTCAAGACTTCGTGCGGGCGCTGGTGATCAACCCCCTTCCTTCGTTTCCTTCCCGCCCGCTGCCGGCGCCGCTCGCCGTTTCGCAAGGCGCCATTGCGCCGGATGCCCCCGTGACCTTAGCTGGGCTCTTCCGCCACCTCGATAGTCTGTTGAACCAACACACCCTCGTAATCGCCGACGTCGGAGAATCGCTCTTTGCAGCAGCCGACCTCCATGTCCACCAGCGATTTGAATTTCTCTCTCCCGCCTATTACACCTCGATGGGATTTGCTGTCCCGGCAGCCGTGGGAGCCTCGTTTGCCGACCCTGCGCTTCGGCCAATCGTGCTGGTCGGCGACGGCGCGTTTCAAATGACAGGAACGGAACTCTCAACCGCCGTGCGATACGGCCAAACGCCGATCGTCATCGTGCTGAACAACCGAGGCTACTCCACTGAACGGGAGATTCTCGAAGGCCCCTTCAACGACGTCCATGAATGGCGCTATGAGCGAATCTGCGACATGATCGGAGGCGGAGTCGGTACGCGGATTGTCACCCAAGGGGAGTTCGAACAAGGACTGACTGCTGCCTTGGCTGACTCCAGCCGCCTACATGTCATGAACGTGCTGCTCAATCCAGCCGATCGCTCAGCCGGCATGGTCCGGCTAGCCCATCGCCTCGCCAAACGACTCTCCACCGATCACCCGTAGCAGACTGGTTTGTTTAGTTTCTCTGGTTGATTTGGTTCATCTGGTGAGTTTCGTTCAACCAAATAAACTAGATAAACCAAACAAACCAAATCAACCCTCTTAAAAGTGTAGGGTTTTCCCACCATCCACTTCACCTCGCACCCGGCTTTCTATTCGAACATTCAATGATTGAATGATCCTCTAGTGGCACGTCATCTGCACAGATATGTTCATTGCTGATGCGACACGGCAGATGTATGCGGCACACGACCTTGATACCCGATCCTGATCCCGCTGCATATCGCGGGAAGCGTCTCGCTCACTGGAGGACCGATGTCAGACTTTTACCAAAACGGTGTCGTCACGGTGCTCCACCGCCTCGGACAACCGAATGTCGACCAACTGGAACGGGAGCTGGCGCGCTATGGCCGCGTCAATCCCATCGCCCTGGTCCTCCCATCGCTCTATGCAGAATTGGGACGCCCGGCATTGAAGGCTATCGTAGAGAGCCTCAAGCACGTGTCGTACCTCAACGAAATCGTCATTTCATTGGATTGCGCCTCGGCCTTAGAGTTTCGCCTGGCTAAACAATTCTTTTCTGTCCTCCCTCAGCGAGTGCGTCTCATCTGGAATGACGGGGCGCGCATCCAATCCATCCTCAAGCTCTTGGTCGATCACAACCTCGATATCGGCCTGCAAGGCAAGGGACGAGGCTGTTGGACCGCCTTCGGCTATGTGTTGGCCCGAAACCAGAGCCAGGTCATCGCGCTCCATGACTGCGACATCACAAGCTACGATCGGGAATATCTCGCACGCCTCTGCTATCCCATCGCAAACCCGAATCTCGGTTATGAGTTTTGCAAAGGCTATTACAGCCGCGTCACCGATCGCCTTCATGGGCGAGTCACACGCCTATTCATCACCCCCATGATCCGAAGCCTCCAACAGCTCGTGGGGCCTCACGCGCTCCTGACATTTCTCGACAGCTTTCGCTATCCACTGGCCGGCGAGTTCGCGATGGTACGGGACTTGGCCTGGACCAACAGAATTCCCGGTGACTGGGGTCTCGAAATCGGGGTGCTCGCAGAGGTCTATCGGAACTGCGCTTTGCGCCGCATTTGCCAAGCCGATATTGCCGATGCCTATGACCACAAGCACCAGGCACTCTCGGATCACAATCCCGATGCCGGTCTCCTTAAAATGTGCGTCGATATCACCAAGTCGCTCTTTAGAAATCTGGCAAGCGAAGGCGTCATCTTATCCGACGGAGTACTCAAGACCTTGCGGGCGACGTATTTGCAAGCCGCTCAGGAAGCGATCAGCCGCTATGAAAACGACGCGGCCATCAACAGCCTCACCTTCGACCGGCACCAAGAACGGACAGCCGTCGAAGTTTTCTTGAAGGGCATGAAACTGGCCACCGACGGATTTCTCGACGACCCGCTGGGCGTCCCCATGATTTCCAACTGGAGCCGTGTGACCCATGCCGTGCCGGATATTTTCGACCGCCTGATCGATGCCGTTGAAGCGGACCACATCTGGGATCCCACGTCAGAATCGGTCGCCATTCCGTCATGAACACCAGCCTCACACCACTGACTGCCGCAACTGAAACACGACTTGAGGAGGTCAACTCGACGGAGATTCTCGTTGGGATTCCAAGCTACAACAACGCGGACACGGTCGGGCATGTCGTGCGGGCCGTGAGCGTGGGCCTTGCCAAACACTTTCCCGGTTGTCGGGCCGTCCTGGTCAACTCCGACGGTGGCTCTTCAGACGGGACGCCGGCCATCGTCGCCCGCACCGCCGTCGACTTCCAATATCTGTTCATCGGCGACCAGCAAAGCATCCTGCATCGGATCGTCACGCCCTACCATGGCATTCCCGGAAAAGGCAGCGCCTTCCGGACGATCTTCGAGATTGCGCGACGACTGAAGGCCAGGGCCTGCGCAGTAGTCGATGCGGACCTCCGCAGCATTTCACCGGAATGGATTGAGCTGCTACTCCGCCCGATCATGGAAGAGGGATACGACTACGTCGCCCCCTACTATCTTCGCCACAAATACGACGGCACGATCACCAACAGTCTCGCCTACCCACTCACCAGGGCGCTGTACGGGCAGCGAATCCGCCAGCCCATCGGTGGGGAGTTCGGTTTTTCCGGCGCCCTCGCGGCCCACTATCTCGACCAGCATGTTTGGGAATCTGAAGTGGCGCGGTTCGGCATCGACATCTGGATGACGACGGAAGCCATTGCCAGCGGCGCACGGGTTTGCCAAAGCTTTCTCGGCGCAAAAATCCATAATCCAAAGGATCCTGCTGCCGATCTATCGGGCATGTTGATGCAAGTGATGGGAGCGCTCTTTGCCCTCATGGAACAACATGAAGATCTCTGGTCTCGCCAAGAGGGATCGCGACCGGTTCCACTCTTTGGATTTCCCTACGAGGTTGGCGTCGAACCGGTCCATGTCAACATGGAGCGGATGGTGTCGCATTTTCGACAGGGTCTCACCGATCTTGAACCCATCTGGCGGCAGATCCTGACGGACGACACGTTCACTCAATTGCGTGACACCCAGGGGACATCCGGCGACGACTGCCGCATCCCCGATGAGCTATGGGTCCGGATCGTCTACGATGCAGCCACCGCGTACCGCAATCGAATCATGCCGCGCGACCATCTCCTCAAAGCCCTGACCCCTCTGTATTTAGGCCGGACCGCCTCGTTCGTCCATGCCACCCAAGGCCTCACGTCTACGGAGGCGGAACAGAAGATCGAGGCCTTGTGCCACACGTTCGAACGCATGAAACCGTACCTTATCGAACATTGGCAACCGACGCCGCCGCAATCAATAGCACCGGCCCCGTTGCATCACATGACCATCGACGTGGGAGGCGATCATGGATACCTTCATTAACCAAGCGCTTCTAAAACCGTTGGAACTGCTCGGGCTTCAAGTTCTGAACGTGCTCCCGAATGTGCTCGCCATGGGCATTATCCTGCTTGGCGGGCTCTTCACCGCCTGGGCATCCGGTTCATTCGTTGAACGGCTGTTACGCGTCATCGGATTCGACCGACTCTGTGACCGGCTGGGGATGAATGCGGCGCTCCTTCGCGGTGGAGTCAAGACGGACCCCTCTCGCCTCGTCGGCCGCAGCATCTATTGGACCGTGCTCGTGCTGGCCTCGATTGCGGCGCTAGGAGCCCTGAACCTGACTCCGATCAACCAGTTCGCCCAGTCACTGCTGGCCTATGTGCCCCATCTCGTGACAGCAGCGGTGATTCTCCTGGCCGGATACTTTCTCTCGAACTTTGTATCCCGGGCCGTCCTCATTGCCGCGGTCAACGCCGGACTGCCTCCTGCCCGACTTATCGCCACCTGTTCCCGCTGGGGAGTCCAAGCCCTTGCCGGCGCCATGGCGTTGGAACAACTCGGCATTGCCCAGCATATCGTGGTCGTGGGGTTCGGCATTACCTGGGGAGGAATTGTGCTAGCCGCAGCGATTGCGTTCGGACTCGGGGCAACCGACCTGGCCAAAGGGTTTTTGGAACGACGGCTGGTGGGCCGATCCAAACCAGGCGCGGTCGATGATCTCCATCACTTGTAACGGCGCACAACCATGTCGAAATTGATCGTCTATACAGACTTGGACGGCTCGCTCCTGGATGGGACGACCTATTCCTACGAAGCGGCCACACCGGCGCTCACGGCGCTCCGCGAGCAAGGTATTCCCCTCGTACTGGTGTCGAGTAAAACGCGCGCGGAAATGGAACCGCTTCGCCAGCGCCTCGGCCATCATGACCCCTTCATCGTCGAAAACGGCGGCGCGGTGTTTATCCCTCATGGCCTCTTCGACTTTCCCTTCGAACGCATGCGAACCAGGTCTCCCTACCAGGTGATTGAATTAGGCCTTCCCTATCACATGCTGCGCGAGGTCCTGAAGCAAATCGAAGATGCGGTGGAAACGCCGTTGCAAGGTTTTGGAGATCTGTCGGTCGAGGCCATCATGCAGGTGACCGGGCTCCCGCACGCCGACGCGGTCCTGGCCAAGCAGCGGGAATACGACGAGCCCTATCTGCTGCAAGGCCCTCAGCCGCTCATCGAAGAGGTCTGCCGGCAAATCGTCACCCGAGGCCTTCGATGGACAAAAGGAGGACGGCTATTCCATCTGATGGGGGATAACAATAAAGGGGAAGCCGCGTCCGTGCTCCTGCGGTGCTACCTTCGCCAACAACGCATGAGCGGGCAAGCGGAACGGATCGAAACGGTGGGAATCGGAGACAGCATCAACGACGCCCCCCTGCTCGCCATGGTGGATTACCCCATTCTCGTGCAGAAACCGGACGGATCGTACGACCCCGATCTCCACCTATCAGGAATGATCCGTGCGCCCGGTATAGGCCCGGTGGGATGGAATGAAGCGATTTTGAATCTCTTGACGCAGGTATCGTAAGGACAGACTGACCCTGAGAGTAGAAAAGAGCCCCGCCCTTCTGGGCGGGACTATCTAGCAGGACACTTCAAACGTCAGCCCGCACGAAAAAGGTTGAGGCTCAGGTTGAAATAAAGTGAGTCTGATCTTCACTCAACCCTGACCTCAGCCTACATCGGATGATCATTATCGACTCGATCATCAAAACAACCAGTGCTGCCGTCACCTGTCTCTTCCGCACACTCAGCACTCAGATCTCAGCGCTTCCCCGCACTAGTCATCTTCAGGATTCACAGTATGCAGGCCCGCCGAAAGACAGGCTGTCAGCAATTGCGCATCGGCGCTGACGACAGTCAGCCGCAAGGGCTTAAGCTCCAACGCCAGCGCCAAATGCAAGACTTGTGGTGTTCGGAGCGCAGGATACTCCAACGCCAACTCTTTCGTCGCTAAGTACGTCTGCATCGTCGGGGCAATGAACTGGTAGAGCCCCTCCTGCGATTCGCGCTCGAACTTATGAATCACCGAGTAACAATCGTCCCGGGTGATCTCCCCAGCATGGGCTCGATTGGCGAAGGCCGTATAAAAATCGATGACAGACCACGTCGGCAGAATCGCCACTTTACTCCGCTTTACCATGAGCCGGTTGATAATACGCGTGCCGCGCTCCATGCTATACCGCTTTACCAGAGCTGTTGAGTCGAAATAGTAGTATGGCATGCGATTACACTCTTCCCTTCAGAATGATGGCAGCTAATGGGCCTGACATTTTCGAGAGCCGATCCTGAAGTTCATCCAGCGGCAACTCGTCATACCCCTCCTTACGGAACTTGTCGGCCAAGTTGCCCTGATTGAACGTCGCCGTATCGTTCTTGAGCCGATCACCCAGCCGGCGTTTCGCCAAACGACTGGGAACCCGTTGTTTCGTGACCGTCAACCCGCGACCTCGGCTGCGTGGCGCGCGAGCGGATGTTCGTCCTTCTTCCGACTTCGATTTGCCCATACCCTTCCTCTCTCCCTGAATTAGTGGGGTGCTGACGCCGGAGTCGATGCCAGTCCGTCCCGCGGACATCCCGCAGGCTGGCTCGCCTGTGCCGGCAGTTCCGACTCTCCGTACACATGTGCCGCAATGGCCTTCGCCACATCGGCAGAAAACTCTTGCTGCATGACACGCACAACTTTGGCTGTCGCCTCACGATCCGACAGATGGCCTTCCTTCCCACCCTTCGACAGGGCGCCGACCACCCGTTGGCTGGTCAAATCGACGACCTCGAAATCGCTGCACCATCGCACGAACTTGAACTGGGGGTCTCGCACGTCGATCGGCCATACCCGCACTACTCCACGCACAAGCAGCTCCGGAGCTGGGCCGCCGGAATCACCGTTCACTGAACGGTCCCCTCTCCATGGCCGACTCGTAACTTGCAGCCCTTCCTTCAACAATCCCTCCGTCAAGGCCCGTTGCGCCGGCTCAGTCTGATCGCCGGTCACCACAACCGCCAGCACTAGATTCGTCGCAAGAAACTGTTCCAGTTCCTGTGTGAGTTCGCTTACGCGGTAAGCTGCGGCAGTACCCTGCCCGCTCGGTCGAATCACGCGAAGATCGGCATTATAGGTTTCCCGCAGCACAAGATTTCTGACAGCCCGTCTCAGAGCTCTGACTCGTGCCAGCTTATCGGAGGGCCGCTGAGCCTCCTCCACATCGTTGCCGATCGATCTGTCCAGCTCGGTAATCCGTTCCATGAACGATGTCTCTGCCTGAGGCCGATGCATTCCCGCCAAGGCATAGTGGAGCCCTTTGTGTACATCGGCCCACCGATCGACGATCCGGACGTTCTCCAACACCTTGTCGGTCGACACACGGGTCAGATTGTCGAGCGTCAAACGCCGTTCAGCGCTGCTGTGCCCTCGCTGCTCAATCACCAGATACGACTCCCAGTCTTTCGCCTGCGCACTCACCTCGGCTTTGAAAATTCTGGCCACCGCTGCATAGGCGCGATCCTCCGCTGCCGCGCGGCTCTCAGCCTGTCCCACACCGACGAGATATTGGCCTGACGGATAGGCATCGCTCACCCCATCGATCCAATCCGGTTTCGATTGTCCTCCAAACCATGCGCAGCCGGATAGCACAACCACCGCCATCAGCGTCGCCCCAATCCGGCACACGAATCTCAATCCGTCTTTCATGGCATCACCCGTTGAAGCAGCACGGCGGTTTCACCAGGCCCGATGGACAGGGTCTGCATGGCTTCAGGGGTCAAGGGACCATGAGACCCGCCGCCTGACTGGCTCTGCACCTGGTAACGCCCTGGTGGAACCCAGACCCGAGCAAGATGGATTTCATCGGGCAACGTCTGCCAGCTCCGCTTGTCGGCTTCTTCCGATGCCACTGCCAGTCCTTTCGCCAGCAATCCGACGAGAAGACCGACCCACGGGCCCGCATCTTTCCCCGCTGCCTGCTGAGCCCCTCTCATCGCTCCCTCGGCCAGCGCGAACTTTGTAGCGGCACGAGCGAGAGCCTTGACGGTAATTCCAGCCATGCGCTCCGAGAGCGCTTTATCAGCTAAAGCCGTCACGTTATGCACCAGTTCCGTGTTCACCGTCACCCCTGTGCCGTTGTCCGGGATGAGACTCACCCTATCGACAGGCACCTGCGTCTTCTGTGGAGCGAGCTGCGGCAGCGCCACGCGAACGACGCGCCCGTTCAGTCCGTACAAAACCGTGTCCACTCCCCGATTGGATTGCCGACCCGCCTGCGACAACCCGCGATTGAGAAGCACCAACTGGAGGGCGTCGAGACTGACCGGCAGGTCAAGAAACTGATCCTCCTTGCGTGGTGCCCGGCCATTATAGCTGATCACAACAACTTGAGCGAGCTGTTGCAACGACTGACTCGTCTCCCACTTCGTATCGGGAAACAGACGCCGGTACTCGGCCAGTTCTTGCGTGAAATGCAGTGCCTCAGCCGTTCGTAATAAATCTTCACGCAACTGAGACGGAACGGCCGTGTACGACCAAGCGCGGGTGGCATCGAAGGTCTCATAGGCCTTCCGATAGGCGATGAACGCATTATTCACATCGCCGGTGCTTTCATAGAGGATGCCGCTCAGATAACGCGCAAAACCGTCCTCCCGATAGGCCCCCTTCTCCTGGGTTCGATCCGACAGGACATTGAGCCGGTGGTCGATACGCCGAGCCTCCACCAGCGCTTCCTGCCACTGACCCAATGCCGAATAATTGAGCGCCTTCAACACATTGACCAACACCTGTTCGTACGGATCGCCCTCATAGGCCAGCGCCGTATCGTTCGTCATGAACGCGAGCGCTTCCGTTCGAATCTTTCGCGTGTAGAGACGATCTATTTCATCCTCAGCCTGTTCCAATACAATGTTGCTCTGCTGATAGTCGCCGGCGAGTTGAAGGAGCATCCCTCGATCCATCCCATAGAGCACCCGGCTTTTTTCGCCGTACTCCTTTTCAGTCCGCTGGACGATGGCGTCGGCGCCCTTGGGATCGTTGGCCCGCAGGCTTGTGTCGATGAGGAGATATCTATTGATCGAGGGGCCGCATCCGGCAAGCAGCACGAATGCCAGCGCCGCAAAAAGCGCCTGGATGGAAATAACAATGCCCCACCGTGCCGGAAGACAGGCGGTGGGGCATGAGACAAGAGGGCTCAACGGAGGTCGCAGAGCCTAAAAGATTGAACGTTTCTTTTCGACGACTTTCTTAATCTTCTTCTGGCCGTACCAGACCTTGGCATTGCTTTCCAGATCCACCATCTGCAGGTCCACCTGATAGAACACCGCCTTCGTTCCATCGGCCTCATCGAGGATGGTTGCAATGGTGCCCTTCATCATGTAATCGGCGCCGATCTCTTTTCCAGGCGCTTTCTGCGTATCCTCTCGCGCATACATCGCTTGTTCCTTACGTTCGGTGCGAAGTTCCTCGCGATCTCCCTTTCCTGCCACAAACGTGACTTTCTGGGAATTTGTCAGCTCCCGTTCAAGATCGGTTACAAACGTGTTGACGTTGATATGTTCGTGGCTGCTGTTCTGAATGGTTCCAACAACGACGACCGGCTGGCGTCTCTTCGAGCTGGAGAAATTATTCAGCCACGGGTACTCCAGCGCCTCTTTGACCATGGACTCCGCAACAATCCTGGAGTCGGTATCGTTCCAACGCCCGCTGAGATCCGTGACCACTCCTGAATCGACCCTCGTGATCCTGGTCTCCTGGGCACAGCCGGCCAACGATAACAATACCAGCGCCACGAGCCCAATTCGTCCTCTGTGCATTTCGCTCACGCGATACCTCCTCGCAGATACAGCAATTGGCGGCCGCTCAGCGGGAGCCCCTTAGTGCGGCGCCCGTTTGTCTTCTTCTTTTTCAAGCCGCTCAAAGAGTTTATCCGCATTCTTCCTGACAAAATCGCGAACCTGTGAGTTGAGTTCCTTCGCCTTCTCGAGATTATCCTTCATCTCCTCGAGATTCAGCTTGGTCAACACATAATAGGTGCCGGTTTTATCATCCTTGTAGCGTTCGATAGGGCGCACCCCGCTGAGGGTCGTGGTCGTCACCGTCTTAATAGCCCGCTCGACATTCTGCTCTTCCGTGTTCTTGGTAAAGTCCCCGGCCGTCGTGGAGGCCGCATAGTCGCGCATCAAGTACCCGGTATAGGTTTCAAAAGTCTTGGCGATTTCCGCTCTGGCGCGATTTTCAGCGGTGTCCCAGGCCAGCGGCTCGTTCTTTACACCGGCCACGGACCCGACGCCATAAAAGGCTTTGCTATCTTTCTCGTTGAATGCCCCTGACCCTTGCTTCACCCACTTCGGAGGACCGCCACAGGCAACAAGTCCGAGCATCAGGGCAATAGCCACTCCTCCCCCGACCAACCTCGACTTGAACCCCAGTATTCCATTCATGTGCATGCCTCCTTGGTGATGATCAGGACGGTGAAACCGCGATAGACCAGCTCACAGATGCCCGCGACGAAGGATCGAGAATTCGCACGAATTCATGCTAACATGCACCCCCAATCCAGTCAACGAAACCGACGGCCGATGGGGGACCGTCTTACGGTCCCCCGATAAGGAGAATACAAGTGGCAGACGTGCAGATCGATGATGGGATCATTAAGATTCTGAGCCTGGAGGTTCAAGATCCTAAAGCAGCCGCAGTTCTCGCCGAATATCCTCAAGCACGCTGGGCAGAGATTACTAGGAAAGCAGTAAAGATTGGGCTCGGATATCTCAAAGGCGGCGAAAAACCCTAGCAGGATAGCCGCCCAAGGCGGGCAAGGGTTCGAGGTTCGAAGTTCGAGGTGCTCGGAACTTCGAGTCGCGCCTTTCTCGCGTGTCTCGCACTTCACGCGCCCCTGAAGCCTGCTAAGGCTTCGAAAGTGGCGACTGCGCAACAGCAGCCCTGGCACGGGCATGGGTTCCACCGAGTTCGAGATAACGAGTGAAGGCCTCGACCGACTTCGGCTGATCTTTCATCTGATCGGCGTAAAGGATACCCAGCGAGAAGTAAACGTCCGTATAGTTGGGATTGGCCACCAACGCCTCCCGCATAGCCCGCTCAGCTTCGACATACTGCCCGCGCTTTTCGTAGACCATCCCGAGCGTATACTGCGCATCAGGATTTTTTGGAACATACTGCACCGCCAGCTTTGCCGCCGACAATGCATCTTCAAGATTCGGTAGCACGTCTAATCGCACATAGCTCTTGAGCACATAAGCGTCGCCAAACGTGGGGTCGTATTTCAGCGCTCTATCCAGCCGCTCCAACGCCTCCTCCGGCGACTTACCGGTTTGGAGAAGCGCAACGGCCTGTTCATACTGCATCTTCGCAGCCTGTTGTCGTTCCGCCGGAGATTGGGGCTCTGCCCCCATAATAAAGGCGGCCTTACGGCCTTCAATCAATACCGTATCCCCTTCCCCTTCAAGCTGCACAAAAAGAGGGTGCTGGACGCCCTTCGACCGTTCAGAAACCTGTTGTTTGACATAGTCTCCAACTTCCGAGGCCATGAGCCATCCGTTTTTATTCCGATCTGCCGCGCCACTTAGCCCCTTCACCAATACTTGCACAAAAAAACTCTTCCCATTCTCCTGACTCAACGACTCGCCCTTATCGCCCGCCATCAACACTTGCACAGCTCGCCGTTCCATTTCGTCTTCCGGAGCCAATCGCCCTTCGAGAGACAGTGGCTGAGCCGTACTCACCTCCCACCCGCGAACCGCAGCATTCAAAAAGAAGAGCGTGTGTTTGGACGCGCTACGCCGACTGAACTCTTTCAGCTGTTCAAACGTCATTGATTTGGATACGTTCCCCACCTGCGCGTCCCAGGGAACAAGATAGCCCAGCTCCATCCCATCGAGATCCTGCATGACGCCCGCATGTCCGGCGAAATAGAGCACCAGGCGATCATATCGACCAACCTTGCGAGGCAAGTAATCCGAAAGCATCTGCTGTAGACGGCGAGCGCTCGCATCCTTGTCGTACAGCTCAACGACTTCGTCGAAACCCAATTGGCGGAATGCTTGGGCCACCGCTTTGGCATCTTCAATCACGCCGGGAATTTTCGGGGCTAGAAGATAGTTCTCCACCCCGATAACAATGGCCCACGACTTGTAGTACAGCCCTTCCGGCTTCCCCAATTGGGCAGATGCCGGCGATAGACAGAACGTCGCGGCCAGCGAATAGACGAGAACCGCGAGAAGGAAGGTGCGCAACTGTCGGTGGGCAAACGGCAACATCGATTGGACCGGCCTCAGCGGGTGACGCGTAATGAACTCACCCTACTATCGGCCCTGCGTGACTGTCAAGAAACGGCAGACCGAGGTCTCGGAACATCAAAATGGCTTCAGAATGACGCTACGTACTCCCTTTCCCGTACCAATGTATGGTTGAGTTCCCCCCCACCCCTCCAGCATAATACGACCCTGTGCTTAATCCCTCGACCTAGCAGGCTGCGGAGAAACAGTGTTGGCCCAACAAACTTCGATAACCTGCACGTTCGGAGCAAGAGCAGAACACCCACGCAGGATGCTCAAAAAGGCCGTCCAGCAAGGCCGCAGCGAGTGAAGATCCGAGGCGTACCGTTTCTCACCCGCCCACCCCAAGCTGCCAAGACAGCTTGTTCTCCGAGTGGGGTACGTTGAGGATCTGAACGATGCGAGAACGACGCATGGAAAAAGGCGCGTCTATGGGCGAAGAGGCTGTCTTGGCAGACTCAGGGCGGGCGGGTGAAATAATCGCCGGGGTTGGGCGGGTGAGAAGAAAAGCTTTTTCAGCATCCTGCTAAAGGAGTCATCGCACCATGGCAGACAACATCGACACCCTCCTCAAGGAAAGCCGCGTATATCAGCCGACCGCTCAGACCAAAGCCGCTGCCTATATTCAGGACTACGAAAGCGCCTACAAGAAATCGATCGCCGACCCTGAAGGATTCTGGAGCGGCGTTGCCAAGGAGCTGGAGTGGTTCTCCCCCTGGACCAAGGTTCTCGAATGGAATTACCCCTGGGCCAAATGGTTCGTCGGCGCCACCTGCAACATCACCTATAACTGTCTGGATCGCCATGTCAAAACCTGGCGCAAGAACAAGGTGGCGGTCATCTGGGTCGGCGAAAACAACGAAGAACGGGTCATCACCTATGGCGAGCTCTACCGGCAGGTCAATCGTTGTGCGAATGCGCTCAAGAAACTCGGGATCGAAAAAGGCGACCGGGTCACGATCTACCTTCCGAAAGTTCCCGAACAGATCGTCGCCATGCTCGCCTGCGCGCGCATCGGCGCCATTCATAGTGTGGTCTATTCAGGATTCAGCGCCCCGGCCCTTGCGAACCGCATTCAGGATGCCGAGTCCAAACTGGTCATTACAGCCGACGTCGGCTTCGACAGAGGAAAAGTCCTCAACCTCAAGCCGGTGGTCGACCAAGCCGTCGCCAATTCCCCCACCGTTGAACATGTCGTCGTCTTACGGCGTCAAGCTCCGGGGGTAAGCCTATCAACGCCAAAAGAAATCGATTGGCACGACTGGCTGAAGAATGAAAAGGCAGTCTGCGAAGCCGAGCATCTGGATGCAGAACATCCGTTGTACATCCTCTATACATCGGGCACTACCGGCAAACCCAAAGGCGTGGTCCATGTCCACGGCGGCTACATGGTCGGAACCTACATCACCACGAAATACGTCTTCGATCTTAAAGAGGACGATGTCTACTTCTGTGTTGCCGACCCAGGCTGGGTCACAGGCCACAGCTATATCGTGTATGGTCCGCTCCTGAACGGCGCGACGATCCTCACAGCTGAGGGCAAGCCGGACTATCCGAACCCGGGCCGCTGGTGGGACTTGATCGAACGTTACGGGGTCTCGATTTTCTATACTACCCCCACTGCCATTCGCCTGCTCATGCGCTACGGAGAAGACTGGCCCAAGAAATACGATCTCTCCACCCTCCGCATCCTGGGCAGCGTAGGCGAACCGATCAATCCAGAAGCCTGGGAATGGTTTCATCGCGCTGCCGGTGGGGACAAACCGATCATGGACACCTGGTGGCAGACCGAAACAGGGTCCATTCTGATTACACCCCTGCCGTCCGTCCCCTTGAAGCCGGGCTCTGCCAGCAGGCCCTTCCTCGGCATCGAAGCCGACGTTGTGGACAGCCAAGGCAATAGCCTCCCCGCCAATGCCGGCGGCCTGGCCGTCATTCGAAAACCCTGGCCCTCGATGATGCGAACCATCTATAAAGACCCGGAACGCTACAAGACCTATTGGAACACGATCCCGAACTGCTACACCGCCGGAGACATCTGCCACAAAGATGAAGACGGCTACATGTGGTTTATGGGCCGCGCCGATGACGTGATCAAAGTGGCCGGCAACCGGCTCGGCACTGCCGAAGTAGAAAGCGCGTTGGTCAGCCACCATGCCGTGGCAGAAGCGGCCGTGATCGGCAAACCCCACAAACTCGTCGGCGAGTCCATCAAGGCCTTCGTCATCTTGAAACAGGGGGAAGTGGACAGCCCGGCTCTGATCCAGTCGATCAAGGATCAAGTGCTGAAGGAATTAGGGAAAATCGCTGTGCCGTCAGAAATCGACATCGTATCCTCGCTCCCAAAAACCCGGTCCGGAAAAATCATGCGGCGGGTACTCAAAGCGAAAGAACTCGGGCAAGACCTTGGCGATATTTCGACGATTGAAGATTGATCTAACCGGCTTCAAGACCGGTGATCGATAAACCGTCAGTGACTCAACGAAAAATTGGAGGCGGGCCATGTATTCAGCAACAGGTTCCAGAATCACGGTGGCAATCGGAGTGTTGGCGCTCAGCCTGGTTGCGATCAGCCAAACCAGCACCTGGGCAGCCGAACCAGTCGCGAAAGAAAAGGCAGCAAAAAAGTCGGCCCAGATGCGGACAAGCGCAACTGCCCCAAAAACAACCGCTCAAAAATCCGCCACGGAAGAGACTGCGGGGAAAACCCAGGGTTGCTTCGGTGAAGCGCCGAAACTCGACAAAGTCACCCCTGACGAAGGAAAAGCCGGAGATAAAGTCACCATCACTGGGAGTAGCTTCGGTACAGCGGCCTGCTTACGGGGCGTCTCCTTCGGCCCGGGCCAGCCAGCTCAGTTTCACCAGACCGACGACAGCATCACCACGACCGTGCCAAGCGGCGGGAAAAAAGGCTTGGTCCTCCTGTCCGTCACCACCGCCTCGGGAGAAAACTCGAAACCGTTCCTCGTAAAATAGAAAGAGGAGGGCAGCCTGGTCGTCCTCCTGCTCGCGGAACGCGCACAATAGGAATGTGCGCGTTCGACGCGCGCATTCGAGGATCGACCAGGCTACCCTCTGGAGAGAGACCGGAGCGAGCGTGGAAGGGGCACATGATAGGGCTCGTCGGATATGGGACGTAAACCAGGCGAACCGATCTATCTGAAGCGTCACATGCTGGGCCTCGCTCTGGCCGTGGCCTCATCCATTCTGCTGCCCCTCCTGTACCACCGCTATATCGCACCACTCAGCTTTACGACCATACTCGTCGCAGGCCTGCTCATCTCTCTGATAGGAAGCATCGCGCTCTATTTCACCTACCGATCCTCGGCTCAAAATGAACCGTAATTCGTGAAACGTGAACCGCAGAACTTCCGAGTACACTTCCTCAGAAACGATACACGGTTAACGGTTCACGCTCTTCGTATTCGGCTTCTGATGTGTCCAGTGGAGAGGAGTCGTCGCCGTAGCAAGGTAGGCCTGTCCGAATCCCAAGACCAAATGCACATCCTCTAGCCGTAGTTCCCAGAGCGCGAAGTCTGCAAAGCCAAACATCATGGCCGATTGGGGAAAGCGGCCCAGATAGCGTTCCTTCACTCTCGCATAGTCCGGAACATCAGTATTCAACAACACCGCCTCACCCTGCAGATTCATCCGCCGTAGGGCCAATGGATTCTTTCCCTGCCTATCCGGCTCCGAGACAAACAGCCCCACTCGAGAGTCGTGCAACAGATGTTCTGTGTGCAACGCCAAGCGGCTCACATGAATGTAGGCACGCGTCCAATCTTTGCCAAAAACATAGGGCACATGCGACCCAAATGGGCGACCCATTCTGAGTGTCAGCAAAACCCCCGTGCGGACCTCCTCGGCAAGGTTGGCCCAAGCAGCTTGAATCTCCTGATTCGACAAAGCCTCAGACATTGCCATAGCGACACCCCCTTTCCGTCAAAATGCGGGCTAGTGGTCCGAACCTATCACCCTCTAACGAGTAGAAACCAGAATCTCACCGGTGTATCCTGCACAGAATGAATCGCTGCAAACCTATGGCTCTCAGTTCTGGAGATCTCTGATGAAACCTATCGTTACTTTAACAAAATACTTGGCGGGACTGCTCATGATCTCGCTGCTCGTGAGCGTTGGCTGTGCAACCCCTTCGAAGCATCAGTCGACAACCGTGGGGCTGCATTGCAACATCTCATGGGATAAAACGAACGATCCAAAAGTCACCGGGTATCAAATCACAGTGATCGACCAAAGCAAGCAGGCGAAAAAAACAGCACGCTTTATCCCTGCAAATACAGCAAAAATATCCTGCAAGGACGCAGGCGCCGACCATGAAGGACTGTGGGACGTGACCGTGCAATCCTGTTACGACAAATCGACCTGCGGCCTCCCAACCGAGGCCGCTCGCATGCACATCACCAACAAGTAAGAAACTAGGGTGGTCTATTTGGTTCATTTGGTTGGTTTGGTTTTTTTGGCTCGATGAAAGAAATAGCTAAGAGAACTCACCCCGTCTCGCTAATCCCACCATCTCACTCGTTACCCTCGTTTCACTTTTCACGTCTAACGGTTCACGTCCCCTCAAGGTCGAGTGATTTCCCATCGAGAAAAGAGTAACCTATGATTGTAAGAGTGGTCTGAACGCCAGCTGCCAGAGCAGCAAAATGTGCTTGAGCTGGCTGAACGAGAGGAGACCGCACAGCCTCTCGAATGACATCACGCAGAAGGGAGACACCAGATGAAGAAAGCATGGATCGCAGTGGGACTCTGTTTGTCGGTCATCGTTGCAGGCTGTGGGAGTGAGAGGGCCGAAATCAAAGAGGACCGGCTGACCGTCGGGAAGGTCCAGGGAGAAATCAAAGTCGGTATGGCTGCCTCCCAGGTCGCAGAACTCCTCGGCTCACCGAATATCGTGACGACGGATGAAAAACGCCGTGAGGTCTGGATGTACGATAAGGTTTCGACCGACCGGGTGGACACATCCAGCTCTTCCTTTGCAGGCATCATCATCTTGGGCGCCAACTCGCGCAGCAGTTCAAGTTCGCAGCGGCAACGCACCCTTACCATCATCATCAAGTACGACGAAGAGAAGAAAGTTCGGGACTTTGCCTACAACTCCACGCAATTCTAAGCGGACGGGAGCCTGCCTGATCTCGCTCGTGCTGCTGACCGGATGTGTCACTCACACGGAGCCGGCTGAGTTGTTTCAGCTGACGGCGGAAACGTCCAAGCACCGGGCGATGCAGACCCGATTCTTCGAGACACCCAACGAAAAGGAACTGTTGTCGGCATCAGCCGCAGTGCTCCAGGACCTCGGCTTTCAAGTCGAGGAGAGCGTGCGCGAAGTGGGTTTCCTGCGGGCAACGAAAGAACGAAGCGCTCGGGAATACGGGCAATATATCCAACGAGCCCTGTTCTTGGTCCTCTCATTTGGAAAGCTGCTCTCCCCCGTAGATCTGCACCAGAAAATCGCGACTGGGTTGATCACCAGGCCACTCAATCAAGCAGCCACCAGGCAGGAAGTATGTATCGTGTTCTACCGCATCGTATGGAAAGGCGACGGACAGGCCGATCGCCAATATATTCCACCCGGCCAGCAGCACATGGAAATGATCCGGGATCCTGAAATCTACCAGCAATTTTTTGCAAAACTCTCCAAGGCCGTGTTCCTGGAAGCACATACCATATGATCAAGCAAAGAACAGGATCTATGCCCGCCAAACAATGCGTATGGGGAGGCATACTCATGGTCGCAAGCCTCCTCCTCTACGGCTGTTCCACACCGCAAACTCCGCAAGATCTCCTGGCGCCGACCGACGCGCAACTCAAGATCCGCAGCATCCAAACACGCACCTTCGATGTCAAAGACCGAAACGCTGCCCTACGTGGAGTCATCGCCTCGCTGCAAGACCTCGGATTCATCATCGAGCGGGCCAACGAACCGCTTGGGCTCGTGACGGCCGCGCGATTCGCCGAGCCCAACTATTACGACGTCATCAGCGTCACCGTCACCGTGCGTCAGGACACGAAGGACCGTCTGACCATCCGTGCGAATGCCATCTACAACAACAAGCCTATCGACGACCCCAAGGTCTATCAGAATTTCTTTGCATCCCTCGAGCGTTCACTGTTTCTGACGAAAGAGTAAGGATTCGCACCATGACGTCCCTGGCCCTGAGATATGCCACCACGTACGGCGCACTGGGCTCTACGCTCTTCTGCATGTTCCTGATCCAGGGCTGTTCTCCCTACGAATCGCGACACCACAACCAATGGAACTCGCGGGAGCAGATCTGGTTGTCAGAGACAAGCCAGCTCAAGGTTCGGGCTGCACAAACCAGAGCCTTTGACACCACGGACCGCCGGAGGATGCTTGAGGCCATCATTTCCACCATGCAGGATCTGGACTTTAACGTGGAAGTGTTGGATGAAGAGCTGGGAATCGTCTCCGGGAAGAAATTTGTCGAGACTGAACAACCCTACGGCACAGATCCGACCTACCTCCTGTATCGCCCGGATACACTCCTCCTCCTCACACGCAGTTTCAATACATGGGGCCCATTCTGGCACCGCAGTAATCTCGTGCGCTTCACCGCCACGATCCGCACCCGAGGGGATTCCCAACTCATCGTCCGGGCCAGCGCACAATTTTATCTACAACCCGTCGAAGAGCCGGGCCCGTACCAACAATTCTTCCGGGCGCTAGAACAAGCGCTCTTTCTACATGGCCAATCGGTGGAATAACCCCCACACGCTGGATCTGGTTTATTTGGTTCGTCTGGTTCCATCCCTTCGTTCCCGCCACGAGCCATACGCTATATGGCATCAGCTCTTTGCTCCCCACCCTCCCCTAAAACGCAAGATGATTTCTCCAGAAGAAACCGGTATTCTTTGCCGCCAATGAATGCGCTGGATACGTATTGCTTCGCCAGGAAGAAGAAAGGGAGCCCATGAGTTCAACCGCAGGTATCTCTCAATCGCATCAATTTAGGAAGCTCCTCTTGTCGGAAGAATTGGAATTCATCTGTGAAGCCCACAATGGTCTCAGTGCCAAAATCGTCCAAGAAGCAGGCTTTCGAGGCATTTGGGCCAGCGGCCTCTCTATCTCAGCGCAATTCGGCGTGAGGGACAACAACGAAGCCAGTTGGACCCAAATCCTGGAAAACCTGGAATTCATGTCTGATGCGACCACGATTCCCATTCTCCTCGATGGCGACACAGGCTATGGCAACTTCAATAATATGCAGCGGTTGGTCCGAAAACTGGAGCAGCGCCGCATCGCCGCAGTCTGCATCGAGGACAAGCTCTTCCCCAAGACAAATAGTTTTATCAAGGGGAACGCCCAACCCATGGCGGACATGCAGGAATTCTGCGGCAAGATCAAAGCCGGCAAAGACGCACAGACCGATCCGAACTTTTCGATTATCGCCCGCGTGGAAGCCTTCATCTGCGGCTGGGGTCTGGCGGAAGCCTTACGACGCGCCGAGGCCTATCATCAGGCTGGGGCAGACGGCATCCTGATCCACAGCGCCCTGTCGGTGCCGGATGAAATCCTTTCGTTCAAACAGGAATGGGGCAATCGCTGCCCCGTCGTCATCGTGCCGACCAAATATTACGCGACGCCCACCGATGTATTTCGCCAACACGGCTTTTCGATTGTCATCTGGGCCAATCACATGCTGCGGACTGCCGTGGCCGCCATGCAGAAGACCGCAAGGACTCTCAAGGAGGATGAACACCTGCTCTCCATTGAAGACAAAGTTGCACCGGTCTCCGAAATCTTCCGCCTGCAAAACGCCGCAGAGCTGCAAGAAGCTGAAGACCGCTATCTCCCCAAAGGCGCCGAAGACACCTGTGCTATCGTGCTGGCCGCCTCCCGCGGAAAAGAACTGGGAGAACTCACCGAACAGCTACCTAAAACGATGGTCAACATCCAGGGCACACCGATCCTCTCCCACATCGTCGACGCATACAACGCCGTCGGCATCAAGGATATTGTGGTGGTCCGGGGCTATAAGAAAGAGGCCGTCAATCTGCCCAACCTGACCTATGTCGATAACGACGACTTTGCAGACACAGGCGAACTGGATTCCCTCTTGAAAGCCCTCCGATCCCGGAAGGGACCGGCACAGAGCACGGTCATTTCCTACGGCGACGTGCTGTTCAACAAATACATCCCCCAATCTCTCTGTCAGGAAACCGACGACTGCGTAATTTTCGTCGACAGCAATTGGCAGGAGCAGAGCAGCTATGCCCGCCTCGGCGGGTTCACCGAATGTACCATTCCCAATTCGCGAAGGGCCTTTAATGCCAAGATCTATCTGAAGCAATTGGGAGACAAGCTTCCCAAAGAATCCATCCACGGAGTCTGGATGGGCTTCCTCAAAGTTTCACCCAGCGCCGCAACATTCATCACCGGCATCATTGTAGAAATGCTGGCCAAACCAACTAACCGCAAAGCCGGCATCCCCCAGCTACTCCAAGAACTGTTGAAACGGCAATATCCCATCCGGGTGCTCTACACAGCAGGCCACTGGCTCGACATCAACAGCATTGAGGATGTGGTGCAGGCGGGGAATTTTTAGTCTGTCTGGTCTATCTGGTTGGTCTGGTCTATTTGGTTTCGTTCAATAAGACAAACAGGACGGGAATGGAGTAAAAGCGGCGAAACGGTTCTGGAGAATCTGCAAACCCTTTGTTCGGTATGCAACCTTGGAAAATCCAACGTACATACGGGCTAACAAATTATGGGGTCATGGATTCGTGGTCGCGCATGACTACTGGCTTATCAGAGCCGGTCGCCTCGCTTGAAGAGATCCAAGGATCGGCAGTCTTTCCTCCAAGATAGCCCTCCTCCCGCGCCTTCCGTCACGAACAGCTGGAGATATTTGAGCGAAATCCCAACAACCGCTCGGCTGCCTTGTCCTTGATTCCAGCGAGCGTCTAGCAGGCTGCGGAAAAACTATGTTGGCAGGCGAGAACGTCGATGGTCCGCACGTGTGGCACAACAGGAGAACACACCCGCAGGATGCTCAAAAAGGCGACCTTCACCCGCCCAACCCTGGCGCGCCAAGACGCGCCTTGTCCCAAACAAGGCCGCAGCGAGTGACCAAAGATGATCCTTCCAAGCTTGCTCGTGTACATTTTCCCTAGGATGGCCCGGATGAGTCCCCCACTGCGCGCGTCCAACGAGGGCCTTCTTAGGCCGCGCGTTGCGCGAGCACAGGGGACTCACTGGGCCATCCCCCTCCCTGCTGGCGGACTTTTTCAGCATCCTGCTAGGAGTCGCTCCCGGGAATTCCATCCAGTTGGGATAGCCACACCGTCGCCTCACTATCGCTTGGCGCGCGATAGTCGCTTCGAGGAGACAGGGAACCACCCGAACCAACTTTGGGCGCGTTTGGAATCGCACTGCGTTTGAACTGACTCTGATGAAAGAATCGGTCAAGAAAGACCCGCAACCACTTTTTGATCTCGCCAATCCCATACTCCCGCCCTGTAGAATCAGGAATGCCGGGACTTTCACCCTGTTTCCTTTCACGCCAGGCATTGTAGGCGAGAAACGCGACTTTGGGCGGACTATAGCCGAAGCGGAGCACGTAATAGAGAAAGAAGTCTTGTAATTCGAACGGGCCAACCACGTCCTCTGAACGCTGAATAGGTTGACCAGCATGATTTTCACCAGGGACGAGTTCGGGACTGATTTTCGTCTCAAGGATATCTGTAAGCACGGGGCTGGCATCGCCCCCAAGCTGGCTCGTGGCGGCTACCCAGTGGATCAGGTGTTGGACCAGGGTTTTCGGTACACTCGCGTTGACATGATAGTGCGCCATGTGATCGCCGACTCCATACGTGCACCAACCCAGCGCGAGTTCGCTGAAATCGCTTGTGCCCACAACAAGCGCGCCCTGTTGGTTCGCGAGGCGGAATAACAGGCTCGTTCGTGCCCCCGCTTGGACGTTCTCAAAGGTGACATCATGTACCGACTTGGCGGCCGTATGAGGATGGCCGATGTTTTCGAGCATGTGTTCAGCACTGGGCCGAATATCGATTTCCTGCGCGGTGCACCCGATCGCGTGCATGAGACGCCAGGCTTGGTCTAGGGTCCGCTTGCTGGTGGCAAACCCCGGGAGGGTATAGCCGAGCACGTTCGTACGTGGAACACCCAGCACGTCCATCGCCTTTGTGCAAACGATAAGGGCCTGAGTCGAATCCAGCCCGCCGGAAACTCCGATCACGACCTTGCTGATTCCAGCCGACCGCAGACGCTTCACCAATCCTTGCACCTGAATCTCGTACACCTCCCGACAGCGCTCGTCTCGTTGCTCAGGGTCACTGGGGACATAGGGGAGGCGGCTGTATGCCCGGTCGAGCAAAAGCCGTTCATGACAGGGCAGTTCGAGAGGGACTCGTACCGTGCGAAAGACTGACAGGTCGCCCCTGTGGCGGCGGACTGAGTCCCCGAAACTGGTTTGCCGTCGGCGATCCTGGGCCAAACGATCCAGGTCGAGGTCGCCGGTGAGCAGTTGGGACTTGTAGGAAAAGCGGGAGCTCTCGGCCACAGCCGTCCCGTTTTCATAAATCATCCCGTGCCCATCCCAGGCCAGATCGGTGGTGGACTCTCCGAACCCTGCGGAGGTGTACAGGTACGCCGCGAGGCACCGAGCCGATTGACTGGCGACCAACTGACGCCGGTACTCTGCTTTCCCGATGGTGATGTTGGAAGCAGAAAGGTTGATCAACACGGTGGCTCCGGCCAGGGCCGCATAAGAAGAGAGAGGGATCGGCACCCAGAGGTCCTCGCAGATTTCGACATGAACGGTGCAGAGCGGTTGGCCCTCAAGCTGAAACAGCAATTGGTTGCCGAACGGCACGTCCTGTTGGTGCAGAAGCTGGATCGTCTGAGATTGGGCGCAATCGGCGGGCACGAATTGACGCATCTCATAGAACTCGCGATAGTTTGGAAGGTAGGTTTTCGGGATCACGCCCAGCAGATGCCCACCGGACAACACGGCCGCGCAATTAAACAGAAGCCCATCGACTACAAGCGGCAAGCCGACGATCGCGATCACGGGGATGCCCTCTGAGGCGCGAAGGACGGAGGCCAGTTGTTCTTTGCAACAGTCAAGCAACGCTTGTTGCTGGAATAGGTCTTCGCAGGAATAGGCCGACAATCCGAGCTCCGGAAAGACGACCAAGAGCGCCTTGCGTTCCGCCGCCTGTTTCATGAGTGCGATCGTCTCGCGTGCATTATATTCCGGCTCTGCAACGCGAACCGTCGGAATCCCGACGGCGACCCGCACGAACCCGTGGTTGTAGAGATTGAAGAAGGGTTCGTCGGTGTTCATGTTTGCATGCTCATCAATCAGGCTTTCTTTGTCGACCCACGCCGAGGCTTACATCCATTCAAGATAAGAACAGGCAAATCTCATGCTTCCCTCCACTCCCTTGATCAGTTCAGCCATCCCCTAGCTTTTGCTCGAAACAGCCACAAAGTCAGCCGATTGTGCTTTTGGCCATATGTTTGGACTGACGCGTTCTTCCACAGTGAGTCTTCGAGCAGTGGAGCCCAACGCCGCACTGCTCGTAATAGAGTCAGCGGGTTTGTCTCCGAACCTGGTAGTGTTTTGGTTGGTCCTAGAGCTGTCTCAGGAGAAGGGGATGGGCGGCTCAACGATCAGTGGGAGATTCGGAAGGCGGGAAGCGAAGGGTCGGCCCCTGTTCAGTGCTGACGGTCATCAGACCCATGCCCCTGCTCTGTCCTGCCGCCCTGCACGTAGACTGTGGCATTAGGGGACAGGCCTCCGTTTAGTCGAACACCAGAGCCTCTTGAGAGTGGTCCATCCACGCGGCTATACTCCTCGCGTCCATCTAGGGTTTCGGCAGAATTGTACCCTGCGCACCCTTTTTCCATGTGGCATTGTGCGTGCACATCTGGCATCCTGGGAGCGGTGCGGTCAAAGCAAGCCTGGCAAGAAGGACGGACAGGGGGGCTTCCCTCCCTGACGGAATGATCAGAGATCTCTCGCACAATGGAGTGAAGGAGTTGTTATGTCGACCTCACATAATCCCCGAGACAACAAAGATCGATCGGTTCGAGCGCGAATGCATGATCCATACAAGACGAAGGGAAAACTCCAGGAGCCGTCGGTCTGTCGTGAGTGCAAAGCGGTCTACCACAAAGGCCGGTGGACATGGGACCCTGCCCCAGCGACGAGTCATGCCCTCCTGTGCCCTGCCTGTGAGCGGATACGGGACGGTGCGGCCAGCGGAGTGCTGCTGCTCACCGGCGAGTTTGTCGCCTTGCATCGGGACCAGGTTATCGGGCTCGCTCGCAATGAAGAGGCCCGCGTCAAAGCCGAACATCCTTTGGCTCGGATTATCAAGATCGAGGATCAAGCCGAAACTCCAGTCGGGGTAATCATCACCACGACCGACCCCCATCTCGCACGACGCATCGGCGAGGCGCTCCATCATGCGCATCACGGCACATTCACCTGTCGCTACGAAGAGAGCGAAGACCTGCTCCGAGCGAACTGGCAGAGCTAACCGTCTGTATGAGCCGGGCAATTGGACAGCCTGCTGAGCGAAGCGTATGATGACTCATCGTATGATCCCGTAATCACGCTGCATCATACGGACAGGGAGAACCGGGCCATGGCTTCGGTACTTTCCTCTCATGCGGCTTCTTTCCACTTCTCCAGCGATCCTCACGACCAGCTGACTCAATCGTCACGCGCAAACCACAGGTTCCACTTCCCGGCCTCTCTTCCAGGCTCCACATTAACAATCGAACTGATCCGCTTGCCCATTGCTACGTTTGTGACTTCTCTTATCTGCAATGCACATCACCTCTTCGTGGAGCCACGGCTGATGACGCCGGCGTGCCCATGGGGAAACCAAGGAGGTTTCTATGAAAGCCTTCAGCAAGTTGCGACAGGGAGCTCTCATGCTGGTGCTGGGGGTTGGCATCGCCGGTTTCGCCGGACCGAGCAGCGCAGCGACGGATGGGACTTCATTCAATCTGCCCGTCGAAACGGTGGCGGACTATCTGTATGCCCTGATTGAAGCAGATCGTGAAGTGTATACGAAGCACGTCGTTGAACGGCTGCAGAACAAAGGGGTGGTCGTGGCCTCGGAGAACTGGGAGGAGAAAAATACGCTGCCTCTCCCGGCTCAGTTCCTGATGGAATCCGGCCGCGTCGTAGCCAAAAAGGGGCTCGGCATACAGTATCGATTGATCAGCCTCTGGCCGATCAACAAGCGGAATGGCGCCTCAAGCGAGTTTGAAAAGATAGGCCTGGGGACGATCCTCACTCATCCGACCAAACCCTATACCGCTTTTGTGAAGGAAGGAGGAGCCCGTTACTTCCAAGCCGTCTATCCGGATCTTGCTGTGGCCCAGGCTTGCATCGGCTGCCACAATTCCCATCCGGACAGCCCCAAACGGGATTTCAAGATCAATGACGTTATGGGGGGAATTGTGATCAGCATTCCGGTGAAATAGAGATGCGGCGACAGGCGAGGCTGAAGGCGAGGACTGGACTGAAGGCTGAAGGTTATGCTGAAGACTGAAACGTTCAGACTCCGACCTTCAGCCTGCCCAGCTTCAGCCTAATTCGTAGCCTACGAATTCTTCGCACACCGGAATCCTGGGAAGTAGAGGCTCCTGAACGTCGGAGGATCCCAGTATCGATCCGAGGATCGCAGGTTTCGCGCACTGGTATTCCAGGATCCGCCACGGATCACTTTGAACCCTCCTGTTGGCAGTCCTTCCGGGTTCTGCTGCGGGCTGTTCTTATAGTAGTCACTGTCATACCAGTCGCTGACCCACTCCCAGACATTCCCGGCCATGTCATACACACCATAGGGACTCTTGCCGGCTTCCAACGTTCCCACCGGCAGCAATGCATCATAGTTATGCGCCCCCGTTTTCCCATAGTTCGCGTGGAGCGGCGTCGGAGGATCGTTGCCCCATGGATAGAGGCGGCCATCTGTGCCTCGTGCCGCCTTTTCCCATTCCGCTTCCGTCGGCAGCCGCTTGCCGGCCCATTTGCAGTAGGCAGCCGCATCCGCCCAATCTATATTGGCAACAGGGAGCTTGTGATATCTCGATTGGTTCATCGTCTTCCAGTCCAACGGGACGCGGGCTTCTCCTGACCGCAGAAATTCCTCATACTGCCCCACCGTGACTTCATATACATCTATAGAAAAGGCATTCAGCTGAACCTTGTGCGCTGGTCGTTCGTCTGAATCACCATCCTGACTCCCCATCGTAAATTCTCCGGCCGGTATCAATACCATCGCACCGGCTGGTGGACGGGGCACGGCAGACTTCTCCAGGCTCTGGGGCTGAGGCTGAACCTGCTTTTGCGCCGGAACTAGTTCCTTTGCGCCTTTTTCAATTGGTGCCGCACCCATTGTCGGATAGGCAGCAAGCACGATCAACGCTCCGAGTACAATCATCCTCCTCATGAACTGCCTCCACAATTTGCCGAAACGAACCATAACTGCCTATGCACACGCTGCCTGATGGGCGGGAACTATAAAGCCTCACACCTCAGAAAAACAACCGTATAGAATCACGAATTTTCCCGCATTACTCATGAACGTTTCCGCGGTAATCGCGGATTCGCTGCGCTGGGGAATGGAGTTGCGGGTTTCTCGTTTCTGGTTTCGTGTTGTCAGGGAACAGGCGCCGAACACTTGAAACTCGAAACCCGAAACATGGTCCTTGGCTATTGGCTCTTCGCACAGCGGAACCCGTTGAGACCCTGGTCCGTGGGCGATATGAGGCTCCGATTCGAAGAGCGCATCGCCCGAGGATTGCTGTTCCAGGCACCGCCACGGACCGCCCTGGTCCCACCCGTCGACGGCCCTGTCGGATTCTTCGACGGGCTGACCTTATAATAGTTATAGTCGTACAAATCACTGACCCATTCCCAGACATTCCCGGCCATGTCATAGATGCCATAGGGACTCTTGCCCGCTTCGAACGAGCCCACCGGCGCCAATACCGCGTGATTGTTCCAGTCCGGTTTCCCAAAGTTCGCATGAATCGGCGTCGGAGCTTCGTTACCCCACGGATAGATGCGGCCATCGATCCCCCGCGCCGCCTTCTCCCACTCCGCCTCTGTCGGCAACCGCTTGCCGACCCATTTGCAGTATACGGATGCATCCGTCGAATCCACATTGGCAATCGGACGCTTCTGATTCGCCGGTTGGTTCATCGCCTTCCAATCCGAAGGCTGATCGATCCCTTTCGCCTGCAGAAACGCCGCATACTGCCCCACCGTCACTTCATACACATCCATGGAAAATGAGTCCAGATAGACCTTGTGTTCCGGCTGTTCGTCAGAATCTCCCGCCGCACTTCCCATCATAAACTCTCCCGCCGGCACCACCACCATTGCCCCCTCTGGCGGCGGAGCCACCACGGGCTTCTCCTGACTCGGCTTCTGCCCAGTGGCTAGTTCCTTGGCACCCTTTTCAACTGGCGCCGCGGCCATCGCCGGATACACAGCGAGTCCGAGCAACGCAACCAGTACAATCATCATCCTCATGAACCGCCTCCGCATTATGTTGAAGGAACCATGACAGATAGCCTAATGGGCGGAAACTATAAAGCTTCACACCTCAGGAAGGCAACCGCTAGAAGATCGTTAGGCGTGAGACGTGAAAGGTGAAACCTGAAATGAACCTTGCGAGAGGATTGACCATTGCTCCATTGAATCAATGGCCCGATGAATCAATGAAGCAATTCATGAGGGTTCTGCTGTGCTGGGATACTTCTCTGCCGACTGATAGCCTCTTCAGCGAGTGGCCAAAATGGATTCAATATTATTCTCCAGATCGTTCACCACCACCCAGTCGGTGGCGCCGGCCTTGCGGACACTTGCCTCCCATTGGGCCAGGCGGTCAAGGTAACGCCGAGGATCTGCGTTGTCCGTGCCCAGCTTGGTGACGTTCAACGCCACGATGCGGATACCGTCAAGTCTGATGGGAAAATCACGAATCGTTCCTTTGCCTAATTCTTGCTGCATATCAGAGAACACGACGATGGTCTTGATGCCGGCCTTGGTTTCATTCAGGTATTCCGCCCCCTGGATCAGGCCGCCGGTGATGTCGGTATAGGCACTCCCCTTGACCTGCTTGGCAAACACCTCGATGTTGTTTTTGAACCTGCGCTTTTGCGAGGTGGCCTGCGACGGACGCTTGTCGAACGTGACCTTGGCGATAATGTCTTTTTCAGTAAAGCTGCGAGTCTCCACCTTGGCCACCGCCAGCGAATCTCCCGGGTTCAGCGTCGCCAACAGGTAATTGACGATCTTGGATGCCTTATTCATCTCCTGGGCGTAGGTGCCTGACGTATCCACCAGCATGTACACGGCATGGCTGTGTATGCGGCTGTCGCCACAAGCGCTGACGAGTATCATGCCGAACGATACGATCAAGAGGGTCAGAAATTTATTCATGCCGCTCTCCTGAGTTTTGAAATTTCCTTATCTTCCGTATTACCCGCTCCCAGCGAACCTGCGCGCATCCCTATCACCCAACGCTCTATCAGCAACGGGATGACAATCAGTACGTCATAGGCCAATTCGAGCACTTTGGGGAGCCGCTTTAACAGCAGACCGGTGAACCTGAGTAAAAAACCGAGACCGCGCATGGCCTGCACGAGAAATACACCGAGAACGGTGCGCATCGAATACACCGCGCTTTCCAGTGGAATTGCCACGAACGCCAATGCGAACGGAAGCACGAAGCCCATGATCATCTGTCCGATCATCGGGATGCTGGTCAGCAGACCGTCCGACCCAGCCGGAGCGGCAGAGGCGAGATCACGCATCAGCGAAACCTTGTCGGCAACCAGTATGTCGCGCATCAGCGCGAGGGAGGACTCGATCGCGGCCAGGATAACCAGAAAAATCAGTGACGCATACATCAATCGCTGACGCATACGATCGTCCATGCTGGCAATCCTGGGAAACAACTGCGTGATGCGCAGTGATTCGAGCAGGAACAGGCCCATCGATGCTTCCATCAAAATAATGACCAATGCCGCGACATCCGACGTCTTCAGGCTGTTGGTGATGTAATCGCTGGCGCCGACCATCTCCGACATGGGCAGCGCAATCAGTTTGTAGTTGATAAACGCACCGCCCAACGCGATCACCATGACCAGCGAGGAGATCGCCAACTGCACGAACCCAGAGACCGTCAGAGCATGTTCGGTCTTGTTGTCCTTGGCCTTTATATCTTGTAACTTTCCCATATGGCCGTCGATCTGCTTTGCGTCGGTCTGGAGCGTGAGCATCTTCTTGTCCATTTCACCGGCCATTTTTTCCAAAGAGCGCCATGACGGCTGCATCGCTTGCAGTATCTTATGCCGCTCCTCGTAGGAGCGCCGGAACTCCGCGACGGTCTGGTCATGTATCTTCTGGATGGATTTATTGATGTCTTCCAGCAGCTTGCGGGGAATATCGCCTCCCGTTTTAATCTTTGCCACCGATTGAAGCGCGCTTACCCACTCTGGAGGTGGCGGAGGAATCTCTCCACATTTACGGTAGTCCTCTTCGATACGTGTCGCTTCTTCCATCATTCTTCGCTGCAGGGCAGGAAACTCCTGCATATCCTTGCGAACCATATTCCCCACTCGCTCGAATTCTCGCTCGATCACGGTCACTTGATTTTCCTGCCCATGCGCCAACAGCACCGACTGATTGCGCAGCTTCAGATTGTCTGCACAGAGAAACAGCCAGCGGGCAATGAATCGCGTGGACTGGGACAGCAGTGCACATACCGAATGGATGACCCCGTGCATGGGCTTGCGCGCTGCATACAAAAACAGCATGGCCAGTACGGCCAACGCCAAAACGGATAAGGCCACGCTATTGGGCCAAAACAACCATGAATTCCAGGTCGTCATTACCGGTTCCTCCCTTTGCTCATACCACTGCTGTTCTCGTCAGGATCTTTGACCATTTGCGCCGTGCTCGGCCCAAAAAGTTCCTCACTGTATGCTCGCGAATACACCTGGGGTTTTCCCTGATCCGCAGCCTCGCATCAGACTGCATCGCCTTCGCCTTCTCATTCAGGCAATAGGAGACAGGCGCCCAGCCGGTTTTTTGCCAATACTTGAAACGTGACGCGCGAATGGTTGCGAAGTACAGCATTCCCGACCTACAGAGCATTATTCATGCCGTTTCGACACAAAATTGCGAAGTGCGGGCAACGGGCGAGTCTCGCGTGACGGGCAAGGGTTCGGGGTCCGAAGTTCGAGGTTTTCTGAACTTCGAACCTAGAACTTAGAACTTCGGATCGCGCCTGTCTCGCGTGAGTCATGCAAAAGCGAATGTGGCCCAAAGCTTCACAACGATCCAGCAGATTGCTGCAATGGCGAGCAACAGAAGCACGACGGTCCCGGCGATGATGCAAACTACATAGATCCTAGCCTGCTGCGTTTCTCGGTACGGTTGAGTCGCAGCTCGCCGCAGTAGCTCCGCATTTCTCGCGTGACTCCGAAACCAGATGGAGAAGAGATCGCCGAGGATGGGAATCGCACCGATGGTTCCATTGATGAGGAGGTTCAGGCTCATCCGTGCGATGACGATCTGCGGCACTTGAAGGCGCGCGGCCAATATCAGGATGACAGTCCCGATGAGATTGGCCAGCATGTCACCGATTCCGGGGATCAGTCCGAGCAACGGATCGAGTCCCACATAGAATGGTGTCCCAGGAATTTTGGCGGTTGTATCCAGAATCTTGGCCAGTAGTTCCGCCGTCGCCACCATGGCTGCTCGTTGAGGATCGGAAGATGGAGACTCTGGGGGGAAAGGAGGAGATGGGTCAGCCACGATGTGAGCGAGCTGCATGTTCTTTGAGCCAACAGCGATCCATGACGACGAGCAGGCCTGATTCTTTTGCGCGAACGGCTGCTTGTTCGTTAATGACCCCTTCTTGCATCCAGATAGCTTTGACGCCGCAAGCGATCGCATCTTCAACGATAGGAAGAACATCTTCCGACTTCCTGAAGATATCCACCAGATCGATTGTGCCAGGCACGGCAGCAAGTGTTGGATAGGCAGGCTCGCCAAAGACATTCGTCTCGTTCGGATTCACCGGGATGATCCGATAGCCTTGACTCTTCATATAGGAGGCCACGCGATAAGACGTCCGTGCCGGATTCGACGACAATCCCACCACGGCTATCGTGCGGCAGTCCATGAGAATTCGTGTAACTGTCATCTCATCTGCGTAGCTCATGGGATTGAACAGTATCATGAGATACGCTGCGGAACAATTCAGGGTGAGTGAGGAAACAGTCTATACGGGAGTTTAACGAATTTGGCCCTTGACGATATGGCAAGGATAGGTCATATCACCACTGCCGTTTCGGCTGGTGTCACACCCGACGATGGAGGTTTCTATGTGCTCACGATTGATTCATTCCTCTCTTGCCTTTGTGAGCAGGTTGATCCTCCTCTCATTTCTGCTGCTCCCCTGGCCGGTTCTGGCAGAAGAAGGGGCGGTGCTTCCCCTTTCCAAGATCGTGCTCTATTCCAGCGGCGTGGGATATTTCCAACATGACGGCATGGTCAACAACCGCGCGCAACTCGACCTTCACCTGCATGCAAACCAGATTAACGACATGCTCAAGAGTTTGGTCGTGCAAGATTTTGGTGGAGGTAGAATCTCAACCGTCACCTACGGTTCACGCGATCCTGTAACGAAGACGCTCGGAAGCTTCGGCATCAATCTAAACGGTAATCCGACCCTGGGACAGATTCTGACTCAGGTCCGTGGGGAACCGGTCGAAGTCACTGCGCCCAATCCCATCGTCGGCACGTTGCTGGGTGTGGAAAAGAAATCGGAGTCCATCGGAGAGGGTTTGCAGTATCGCGTCATCGAACAGGAATATGTCACGCTCCTGACGGAGGAAGGATTCCGCTCACTCTCACTGGCGAATGTGCAGCGCATCAAATTGATCAATCCCGCTTTGAATACTGAACTGCACCAGGCGCTGGCCGTACTCGCGACAAATCACGATGTCCAGAAGAAGACCGTCTCGATTACCTTCGACGGTGCCGGAAGCCGTCAAGCCCGCGTCGCGTACCTGACGGAAACCCCGGTCTGGAAGACCACCTATCGACTCGTCTTGGAAGAGGATAAGGCGCCCTATCTGCAAGGCTGGGCCATTGTGGAGAATCAGACCTCACAAGATTGGCGCAACGTGAAACTGTCTCTTGTTTCGGGACGGCCCATTTCCTTCACGATGGATCTGTATCAACCTCTCTACAACCCACGGCCAGTCGTACAGCCCGAGCTCTACGCCAACCTCAAACCCCAAACCTACGGCGATGCCATGGATGAACTCAAGCCGATGGCCTCCCCTCCCGCCGCCCGTAGCGAGATGAAAAAGGAGCGATTGCTCGGCAAGGTAGTCCAAGGTTTTTCCGGTGGTCGGGCCAATGCCCCGGCAGATAGCGCCGTCGCCGCCGAAATGGATATGCGCAGCCTGGAAGAAAGTATGGCCCCTATGGCGATGGCTGAAGACAAGGGCGAGTTGTTCGAATATCGCATCGACCAACCCGTCACCCTCGCCAAACATCAGAGCGCGCTGTTGCCCATCATTGGCCAGACGCTCCAGGGACAGAAAGTCTCGCTTTACAACCAGAGCGTCAACGCGAAACATCCTCTGAACGGCTATCGGCTCAAGAACACCTCGTCTCTCCATCTCATGCAAGGACCGATCACGCTGTTCGACAGCGGGACCTATGCGGGCGATGCACGCATCGAGAATTTCCCTCCGGGACAAGACCGGCTGATCAGCTATGCGCTGGATCTCAAGACCGAAGTGGAGCCCAAACTCGAAGGCGGCACGCAAGAGCTTGCAACGGTTTCGCTGAAGAAGGGTACGATGCTCATCACACGCCGTTTAGTCGAAGACCGGACCTATCTCGTGAAGAACCGCGATGCCAAGGCCAAGACCGTATTGATCGAACAGCCCTATCGTGCAGACTGGAAACTTGCCGAACCGAAAGAACCGGCAGAGCGGACACGCGACCTGTACCGTTTTAGCGTCGCAGTCGATCCGGGGAAAAGCGCGACGCTCCGCGTCAAAGAAACACTGCCTATTCAGGAATCGATCCTCTTGATGGAAGGCGGCATCGACCAAATTGCCTATTACCAGCAAGCGAAGGAAGTCAGCCAAAAAGTAAAAGAGGCGCTGCAACGTGTGGTGCAGTTACGCGGTAAGCTGGACGATACGCGCACTCAACGGACGCGTTTAGACCAACGCACCGCTGAAATCACGGCTGAGCACGCCCGCATCAGGGAAAATATGCAGCGGCTCCCGCAGAACTCCGATCTCTATACCCGTTATGTCAAGAAGTTGGATCAACAGGAGACCGAACTGGAGAACTTGCGCAAGGAGATCGAGCGCCTCAAGAACGCAGAAGAAGAACAGCGGCGGGAGCTGCAGAACTACGTGATGAATCTGGACATGGCCTAATTCTACCGGGCAAAAAACCGCCGAACATCTTCTAGGGGTGCGCAGCCTACAAGGAGATAATGGTCCGGCGAGACAATGAGCGGGACTCCAGCCTGGCCTGTGGCATGCCAGGCTGCTTCCCATTCTTGAGCCACCCGGCGATCCTCGCCACTGTCCGTACCCACATCCTCAAGTGAGCCTCCTACCTGCTCGACTAGTTTCTGGAGAACCCCCGGATCTGAAATATCCTTACCTTCACACCAGAAGGCCCGATAGGTCTCACCCACAAACGCCATCATATGCGATGGGTCGCGCCGTAAGAGCGCCACTGCTTGTTCGATTGCAGGCTTCGTATTGGGCTTGCCAGGAGGGAGCACAATGGGCTGTTCGTCCTCCGATGACGCGTGCCCGGTGAGGGCAACGATGGGCAGATGCCTAGACGTGTTCTGTTCCTGTCGCCTGATCTCTTGCGTGGCGTCATAGCCATTCATCTCCGGCATTTCACAATCCATCAGCACGGCATCGTAGGTGGCTTGGGCAATGGAATCTATAGCTTCCCGGCCGTTCCGCGCCACCTCCACCTGACATCCAAGTTTCTGCAGAAATTTACATGCCACAACCTGATTGATCTCATTATCGTCTACGACAAGAATCCGAAGCGGTGTGGTGCGATCCGTCATCGATGTAATAGACGGCTTCACCGCTTGAACAGATGCCGTGCGTTGAATCCCAGGCAACAGGTTTGTGCAATACGTAAAGGAACTGCCCTTTCCCGGCGTACTCTCCACCGTGATGGTTCCACCCATGAGATCAACCAGTTGGCGACAGATCATCAAGCCCAGCCCGGTTCCTCCGAATCGCCTGGCCGTCGACACCTCTGCCTGAGAATAGGCTCCAAATAACCGCGCCTGCTGATCCGCCGTCATGCCGATCCCTGAATCCTTCACCGTCCACCGGAGAACCATGGCGTCAGAATCATCCTGACTGCACGACACCGCCTTCACGGATACGTGAATCCAGCCCTGCTCGGTGAACTTGATGGCATTGCCGACCAGATTAAACAGAATTTGCCGCAGGCGAACCGGATCGCCGCGTAACTCAGCAGGAATGTCTGGAGCTATCTGAACCCGAACAATTAGCCCTTTCTTCTTGGCCGCTTCCGACGTCAGCGTGATGACGTCCGCAATGAGAGAACGGAGTTCAACATCGGCGACTTCCAATGTCATCTTTCCTGCTTCGATCTTCGAGAAGTCGAGAATATCGTTCACGAGAACTAAGAGCGACTCAGCCGACCGGTGCATGGTTTCCAGTAACTGCCGTTGCGGATCGGTGAGAGCGGTATCCTGAAGCAGTTGGGTACAACCCAACACGCCGTTCATCGGGGTGCGCAATTCGTGGCTCATCGTGGCCAGAAAAATCCCTTTCGCACGGGCCGACTCTTCTGCTGCTTCCTTCGCACGCCGCAATTCCACATCTGCGGTAATATCGGTTCCATAGGCTCTGACCTGCTTCAAATCCCCTAACGGAAAGAAGGACCAGGTCAGCACACTGTCTTCTACGTGATGTTCCAATCGGACGGCAGGTTGCTGCGACTCAAGACAGTGCTTCAGCACTTCCGGCAAGTTCGGCGGAAATACGGCTTCCACCCGTCCCTGGATGAAGGTGCCGCGATTGAGGAGTTCCACCATGGCGGTATTCGCGTAGAGCATGCTGCCGGCTTCGTCAAACTCCGCAATGGGATTTGGCGCATCCTCCGCAAGCCTGGCCACCCGTTGAATATCTCGCTCCGCTTCCCGTTCCTCTGTCAGATCGCGACAGACAACAATAGCCCCAACACACTCCAAGCCTTGACATCTGGGCCAGAACGTTGCAGCGATCTCAATACCGGTACCATCCGCTCGGATCCACTGATGGGACGACACCATTGTGACTTCACCGGTTCGTACGGTGTGTTCCAAGGGGCAATCGTGATGGCTTCCCCCCTTTGAGGAAAGGCATCCCACCAACTCGTGAAACACTGAGCCGATGACATCCTGATGGCGGCCCACGAGCTGTTGCGCCACGGGGTTGAGAGACAAGATCCGTCCATCTCGATCCGTCACAAATATCGCTTCTCCAGATGACTCGAGAATGAGAAATGTGTCCTCACGAGTAGGCAACCAGGACAGGTTTCCTTTTGGGGCAGGATCAGAGGTGGGACTGAGGGACAGGCTCACGCGGCTACCTGCCTGAGAACAGCTTCGACATCGAGACCTTCTCGGTCCGCATTCCGTACATCACGAATCGTCCGTCCTCCCTCCGGTTCATGCACTAAATCCAAGGAAACCGGCGGAAAACATGTCTCGCCGGACTGGCTTCTGCAGATATACAGAAGAGGCAGGTGAGCTTTCCCCGGTGTGATGGCGCCAACAACAGCGAGCTCACCGGAACTCAGGGCCACCACACTGTACAATGGATACACCCCGATCGCTCGAATCAAGTACGACACGACCTGCGAGAGCACTTCATCGGCTCGATACCGCTGGTAGAGCTGCGTCAGCGCTTGATTTGAAGACATTGGAGTAAGACCTGTCTGCCCGGTCACAAGCTCATCATACTGGTCGATGATTCCAATCAGTCTGGCAGATTCCTGATGTGCCGCTGATATCTCCCCTGTCTGTTCAATCTGCGCGGCCAGATTATGATGCCCCTTCACAATGGCGAGAACGGCCTGGTCGGACGATCCGCTCTTTTCGAGGATCGCGCCCCCTTGAGTGGTATGGCTCTCGTACAGAGTCTGCTGAGCCGGCGGCATCGTTTTCGGTCGCTTCACAATATTCCGAGGTAAGCGCGTGAGTCCGATGTCATGCAACAGCCCCCCAATCCCCAGCTGCTGCAACCGTTCACGAGGATAGTTCAGGGCCTGCCCAAGAATCACGGACAGCGTGGACACGGTCAAACCATGTTCGTGAATTGTGGGATCGGGCTGTCGCAACCCTAACACGGCATAACAGGCGGCTTGCCGATCGAGGATATCGCTTATGGTCTCGTCGATGAGCTGGCTGGCGGCATCATAGTCCACAAGTCCAGTCATGCGCGTCTGCTCAAACAGGCTATTCAGACGGTTTACCCATTCAGCACGACGCTGCCTTGCTTTGGAAAAGTTCTCAGCCAGCATCATCGCGGAGGGTAGCGAAGATGTTGCTGCGAAAGGAGCCTTAGGCTGTATCGGCGTTGGGGGTTCGACAAGAACAGTCTCGACCAACGTCGATCGAGAGGGTTCATGGTCGACAACATCCAGCCCCTGCTCTGTATCGATCATCACCTCGGTAATTCCGGCACGCCGAAGGGCCTCGATTTCCGATTGATCCTTGATCTTGAACTTATGGCGAAGAAACGGCGTCTGCAGCCATGATCGGTTTACCCCGATCAGGTACATGCCAACCACGAGACGTGTAAGGGGAATGGTCCGTTGGGCCACGGGTCAAATCCTCAAAAGCACTAAGGACATTCAGCCCTACTCTATCGGTATGTATTCGTAATTCTTCAGTTCAGGGTCTGGAATATCTACTCTTCGATAGTGTTCATTGTGGCCGATTCTCACACCGCCGTCTCCCAAACCATGAAGCCAATCGGAAATCAAGTTCCTCATTCACCTGACCGATATGTAAGCCGACAGGGCGCAATAGGCTATCTCACCAAGTCATTGGAGGCGAAGCCTGACAAAGAACCACCCTGGAGGCACCTGATGATCGGCGCAATTCACTCCGCCCTCTCTGGCCTCACCGCATTTTCAAGACAGATCGAAGTCACCGCTCACAATGTGGCCAACGTCAATACCGACGGATTCAAGAAATCTCACGTGGAGCTCGTCTCGGTGGAAACCGGGGGCGTGCTCCCTGTCGTTCGAAAAGACGACTCCGCCGGCCCTACGGTCCTACGCGATAATGGCTATGGCCCAGCCAAAGTGGAATTGTCGAATGTCGATCTCGGTGAGGAAGCTGTCAATCAAATCATCGGTCAGCGAGGATTCGAAGCCAACATCCAAGCCCTAAAAACTGCGAACGACATGCTGGGTAGCATCCTGGATATCAAGAAATAACCGGACTCTCTCTTCAAAACGAGGGCCAGCTTGCGACTCTTACCGCGACTGGCCCCTCGGAACTTCTCCCGCCGGCCCAACCATCAATCCTGTGACAGCGCAGCACATCCCATCGCCTCAAATCCACCACCCAGTGTCAAGATATCCGGAAACTTACCGATATTATCTCGACGCATTGATTGATCGTAAATGTTCACCCCAGGATATTTTCCCGCGATGGCGAACCAATCGTCTCCCCCGCCCAACACGCAACAATCACGTTTCATCCAGACCAAACCTGACAAACTCAAGGTCGGGATGTATGTCGATCTGAACTGTTCTTGGTTTAAGCACCCGTTTGCCAGCAAGACATTCAAAATCACGTCTGAGAATGAATTGGCCATCATCCGCGGCCTCGGTTTGAGCTCAGTGTTAGTCGATCCTGGCTTGTCCGATGATGAGAGAATAGCGCAGCGCGATTCTGATACGGTAAAAGGCGGCGAGGGTGTTTCTTCCAACGCCGCTGCGCATGCACGGCCATTTTCCGACAGAACCCCAGTTCATCCAACCATCACCCGGTATAAAGAGAGCCTTCAACAGGCTGACGCGGTATACAAGGAGACCCTCGCACAGAGCACGAAAGTCCTCAACGATGTCAGAGCAGGATCGGGAGCAGGCCTCATGGCTGCCAAGGAAATGGTCAATAGCTTGGCTGACTTAATATTGGACGATGCCACTTCTAGCGCAATGGGCAGTTTGTTGGGTGTCCAAGATCTTGATGATACCAACTCGCTCCATGCGATGAATGTCTCGGTGCTTTCTATGTTGGTAGGACGGCAATTTGATCTTGGCCCTGAGCACATAAAGACTCTGGGAATCGCCGGCCTCCTCCACGACATCGGTGAGCAACAGCTCCTGCCCCACCTGCGAGAGAAAAGGGAGCGCATGACCGACGAAGATCGAAACGCTGTTCAGCAGCATGTTGAATTCGGACTACGCATGCTTGAAAAATTTCCCGGGCTTCCAGATGGCGTGACAGAGGTTGTTCGACACCACCATGAACGGATCGATGGATCCGGCTATCCCTCGCAAGCACAAGGAAGCCGCCTTTCACTGCTCTCCAGAATCCTCATGGTCGTGGACGAATATGATTGTCTCATCAATGCGCCGGATATTCGTCAAAACCTTACCCCGACAGAAGCGCTCTCAAAATTGTACATAACCGGCAAAACGACATTTTCCGAAGAGGTCGTTGTTGCACTCATTCAAATGCTGAGCGTCTATCCGCCAGGCACGGTCGTCGAATTGAACGACAAATCCCTTGGGTTAGTCATTAGCATCAACTTGCAATCACGTATGCGCCCCCTGATCATCCTGTATGATCCCACAGTCAACCAGGAGAACCCGAATATCGCTAATCTCAGCTATGATACCCATCGAACCATTGTACGGAGCGTTACAAAAAACGAGCTTTCTCGGGAGGTGTCCGACTATCTTAATCTTTCACGGTGGACCGGGTATTTCATCAACTCCTCTTTGGAGTCACTGCATGAAGCGCCTGCAGCGTGAGAGATAATCTAGCGTTGCAAAGCACTCCTGTGCTATGTCAACGACCATGCCGACGCCCTCTGTCTTGCTCTGCATTCCTCCACTCACTCAGTTGAATACTCCCTATCCCTCCACAGCCTACCTCACGGGGTTTCTCCATGGTCGTGGGATTGAGGCCTCCCAAGCCGACATCGGCATCGAGATGGTGCTTCGGCTCTTTTGTCGATCGGGACTCCAAGCCTTGTTTGACCAAGTGCGAGCAAGCAAAGATGAATTGCCCGGTGAAGCCAAACAGATGTTGGCGGTCGAGCCGGCCTATCTGAGCGCAATTGAACCGGTCATCGAATTTCTCCAGGGACGCAATCCCTCACTAGCTTTACTCCTCGCCCGGCCTGGTTTTCTTCCCCAAGGCCCTCGGTTTGCCGGCCATAGAGGAAACGCGGCCTCATTCCGTGCCTTGTCGGAACAGGATCGTGCGAAAAGGTTCGCCACTTTGTATCTCGAAGACCTGGCTGATTTGACCCAGGCGACCGTCTCTCCTTATTTCGCCCTGAGCCGCTATGCCGAACATATCGCCCGGGCAGCCTCATCGTTCGAGACCATCATCGATGCGATAGCCGTCCCTCCGACACTGACGGATCGTTTCATGCTCGAATCCTTATGGGAACATCTTGAGCGCCTCAATCCCTCGCTCGTCTGCCTGACTGTGCCCTTTCCCGGGAACCTCTATGGTGCGTTTCGCATGGCCTCCTCGATCAAGAACCAACGGCCGGACATCGCCATTGCCCTTGGTGGCGGATATGCCAACACGGAGCTTCGACGTCTGTCGGACCCCCGCGTATTCGACTACGTCGATTACGTCACTCTCGACGACGGGGAACGGCCTCTGCTTTCGCTGATCGAACATCTGGCAGGCGCTAGACCGCGCACAGGGCTCTGCCGGACGTTCTATTGCGACAAGGGTCGAGTGGTCTTTGCGAATAATACGTCCGATCGGGACTTCAGCATGGATGAGGTCGGTTGTCCGACCTATAGCGGCCTCACCTTGAATCGCTATCTCACGATCTTAGACAGCACGAACCCGATGCATCGCCTCTGGTCGGAAGGCCATTGGAACAAACTCACAGTCGCCCACGGCTGTTACTGGAAGCAATGTACGTTTTGTGATGTCGGACTCAACTACATCAGCCGTTATGAAATGACACCGACCGATCGTCTCATCCGGCAGATCGAACAACTGATCGCCGAGACAGGCTGCCGGGGGTTCCACTTTGTCGATGAGGCAGCCCCTCCCGTTGCCTTGAAATCGCTTGCCTTGGCACTATTAGAACAAGGCATCACCATTTCATGGTGGGGCAATATCCGCTTTGAAGAAGCCTTCTCACCGGACCTCTGCCGCCTCTTGGCAGCCTCCGGCTGCATCGCCGTGACGGCAGGACTCGAAGCGGCTTCGGACCGCCTGCTGGAGAAGATCAAGAAAGGGATTACCGTCGATCAGACTGCTCACGTGGCGGCGGCCTTCAAAGACGCAGGCATTCTCATTCACGCCTATCTCATGTACGGTTGTCCCTCTGAGACAGTGCAAGAAACGGTGGATTCGCTAGAACGGGTGCGGCAACTGTTCACGGCAGATCTGATTCAATCCGCCTTCTGGCATCGCTTCACCGCCACAGCCCATAGCCCGATCGGGCTCAACCCTGCTGCCCATGGATTGCGCATCCTCGGACCTGAGTTTCAGGGCTTCGCGGAGAACGACTTTCTACATGAAGATCAACGCGCCAAGACACCTGAATGGCTAGGCGAAGGCTTACGGCGGTCGATACTGAATTATCTCGAAGGGAGCGGACTCACACTCGATGTCCGCCAGTGGTTCGACCATTCCGTGCCAAGGCCTCGGGTCTCTTCTACATGGGTACGCCAGCTTCTCAAGAAAGGAATTATTGAGGATAACCCACAGGCGGAGCGGCGGTTTGTCTGGTTAGGTGGGCAACCAGTCTGCGAACCTGTTGGAAGAAGAACGCGACTCATTCTACCGGGGCGTGCCAGCGATCAGGCCGTCACCGTCTCTCATCAACAGGCTCAGTGGCTTGACGATCTCATTCGACAATCCACACCATACAACAACCAACCTCGCCACTACTCTCTTCTCCGGGAAATGAAAGCCGCATTTCCAGGCACCGCAAATGAGTTTGAGACCTTCCTCGGTACAGCCTCCTGGAAAAAAGTTCGCGCTGCAGGCCTGCTGCTCGTATGAGCGTCTAAAATGTCGGAATGATGCCGTAGAGGATAAGAATGGCCGCTCCGGCAATCCCATAGCCAAGTGACCGTCCTTCACGGAACCGAGCATCGCAAATTG
>NEWR02000016.1:28993-32528 GCA_002869885.2 Nitrospira sp. CG24C | reverse complement strand
GGCCACGGCCCTCGTCTGGCTGAAGGTCGTGGACGGCGAGGATCTCTCCGTTTTCGACTGGACTGGAGCGGGAATCGCGTTGTTCGGTATGGGGGTCATCGTCTTTGGCTGGAACGCAAAGGAGTAGCGGGGATGCCTCAATACCCCCCCTATCAAGACATCACTTTGAACTGAACTCAGCACTGAGTACTTCAAATATGCACCGGGAACATTCGGACGAGAGCGAAGGCCGAGGCAGTCAAAAGGCAGGCTCATGGGACATTACATCACCAAGCTCAACTTGTGTGAAGCAATCTTTGGAGCGTGCGAGAAGGAACAAGTAGCCTTAGAGGTGGACGATGACACGTGGAGCAAGCCTTGTTGTATCCATTCTACTGGTGACAGGGTTAGGCGCTCTGTTCACTTCCGGAAGCGCTGAGGACGGTTTATTCGGAACTCCAAAAGGGGTGGAAGGCACTCGCATCTTTAAGGCAGCCGAACATCCATTTTACAGTGGGATGTTTCGCCTCAAAGGTGGCGGAACGATCCTCATAGGAAGTATGCGGGACCAGTCTCCCTGGGACCATCTCGACTATTCCGGTAAGCAGCTAAATCCCGTTCAAGGGGGCATTGAGATTGATGTGAACGAAGTCACAAACAATGGCCGTGTCATCGCGGAATTTGTCGAGAGCGCCGACCGTTATCGGATCGTTTTTGACCGGTTTACCGCGAGGGCTCCGTTCCAGGATGGGGGCATCGCGACTAGAGTCTATGAACACGGGGACTCCGGAAACGGCGATCCTTTGTATCCGAAAACCTGGCTCTACCTTGGCGGATGGGGAGCAGCGACGATGTGGAAAAACGATCAGGTTCTCTACAAGGACTATGATGCCCATTTTATGGTTATGGAACGGTCCCGCGATCCAAAAACCCATGAGGTTCGCTATCCGGTCAAACGGACTCTGCCTGGTGGAGAAACCGATCCAGCTGCAATGGAAATCGATCTCTGGGTCCGCTCGAAAGAACAAAACCCGAACAACTTTCCCCCATTTGAAACCTTTGTTCATCTCTGCTGGGAGGAAGTCACCTGGCGATAAGGCTGATATAAAGTCTTCGTTGTCCCCGTGAAAGGGTACAAATGTTGAGGACGGCTCACCTGCGCATACTACTGCTTCTCGCCCTGACGACTGCCATCCCGGCAATCGGGTTCTCATTTGAAAGCGCTACCCGTGCGTGGACCTTTGACGATGATCCCCCGGAGAGTCTTCCCCCTGAGTTCCAGGTGGGCACTCTGTTTGATGGGCGGCCTGCTGGAGATTGGAAGATCCTTCAGACCGAGATGGCCAAAAACGGGAAGCGCGTGCTTGGTCAGCTCATGGGGAAAGGTGCCGAGCACGCATATAAGGTCGTGCTGATTCAAGGTACAAGGGCCACCGACCTGGATGTGCGCGCCTCATTCCTACCCATATCAGGCAAAGCGGATATGGGAGGCGGCCTGATCTGGCGGGCAACGGATGATCGAAACTATTACCTGACAAGGGCTAATCCGCTGGAGCAAAATATACGAGTGTACCGGGTCGTCAATGGAATCCGTCACATGTTACAAAACTTCAATCAGACGATTGACGTGAAGCACTGGCACACGCTTCAGGTTGTCAATCGAGGATGCCGAATCGAAGTGTTCTATGACGAGCAGAGGGTGTTGGATCTCTGCGACAAGGCATTGACTCAGGGACAGATTGGCCTTTGGACGAAGTCCGATGCGATCACCTACTTTGATGACCTGCAGCTTGATATTCTGCACTGAGAGTGCCTGTGACGCACAGCATGATGAAAAACGTCGGGGTGCGTCTATCACCCGCTACCTCAGCACTCATGCAAAATCGTAACGCTCGGCCTTGAGGTCATATGCCGACACTGGGCTCAACGGGATCTGTTGGACTAGGATTTCATAATTCCTCACATCAATGGATTCGATCGAAGCTCTCATTGCGCTCCTGACACTCCCTCCTGCGACACATATGCGCATACAGAGCAGGAATGACAAGCAGTGTTAAGAGGGTCGAGGTGAGCAATCCCCCGATCACCACCGTGGCTAAAGGTCGCTGGACCTCCGCTCCCATGCTCGTAGCCACCGCCATGGGAAGAAAACCGAGGCTGGCAACGAGTGCCGTCATCAGCACGGGTCTGAGTCGGTCCATGGCCCCCTGCGTGATGGCCTGCTCAATAGGGAGCCCTTCGGACTCGAGTAGCCGGATGTGACTGACCAGCACCACACCATTGAGCACCGCAATGCCAAACAGAGCAATGAATCCGATGACTGCCGAAATACTGAGCGGCAAACCGCGTAGCCAGAGGGCCAGGATGCCACCAGATAACGCCAAGGGGACATTGAGAAAAATCAGTAACGCGGGACGCATGGCCCCGAAGATGACTGACAGGACACCCAGAATCAGGAGGAGCGTGATGGGCACGACCACGGCCAAGCGGCTGGTGGCTTCTTGGAGATGCTGAAACTGTCCGCCCCATGTCAATTCGTACCCTATCGGAAGCGATACCTCGCGTGCCACCGTACGCTGAGCCTCTGCCGCAAAGCTGCCGAGATCCCTTCCGCGAATGTTAGTTTCCACGACGATACGTCGCTGGACATGCTCCCGGCTGATCTGCGCCGGTCCCGTGTCCACTCGGATGGCCGCCACGCGGGAAAGAGGAACGAGTTCACCATGACCGGTTGGGATGAGCAGACTGCCCAGCGCGGCGGGATCAGCTAATGCACTGTCAGCTAAGCGGACGACGAGGTCAAACCGTCGTGGGCCTTGGACCACCGTACCTACGACACGCCCCACGCGTGTGGTTTGTACAAGGGTGAGCACATCGTCTGCCGTGAGCCCATACCGGGCGATCTGTTCCCGATCCACAATCACTCGCAGCAGTGGAAGGCCCGCGACCTGCTCGACTTTGACATCGGCTGCTCCCTGCACGGTTTCCAACTGACGCGCCACGGCCTCGGCCTGCTTTTTGAGCACGTCCAAATCAGGCCCAAAGATTTTGACGGCGAGATCGGAGCGCGTTCCTGCGATCAACTCGTTGAAGCGCATCTCGATCGGTTGCGTAAAACCGAGGCCCACGCCCGGAACCGCATCGAGAATGGCGGGCTTCATCTTGGCGATCAGGTCCTCACGGGTGCCGGCCGTCGTCCATTCATGCTGCGGCTTGAGAATGACGAATACATCGGACAGCTCCACTCCCATCACGTCGGTCGCCACCTCAGGACTCCCGGTTCTGGTCACCACCTGCACGACTTCTGGAAATTGACGAAACACCCGTTCAACGTCTAAGGCAGTCTGGACCGACTCGCTCAGCGACACGCTCGGTAATCGCCATACTTGAATTGCCATGTCCCCCTCGTCGAGTCGAGGCACAAACTCGATGCCGAGCCACCCGGTGATTCCGAGACTCACGACGAATAACCCAACGGCTGGCGTCACCACCCACGCCGGGCGCGCGATTGCCCACCTAAGACAGGGCTCATAGGCACGGCGCAGCATGCCGATCA
>NEWR02000016.1:23187-28893 GCA_002869885.2 Nitrospira sp. CG24C | reverse complement strand
CCATCGACCACCACCAGCTCACCTTCTGTCAGTCCTTTGCGCACTTCAACCCATCCCCCGCCTTCGCGGCCGACTTCGATTGGGACGAATGTATACCCAGTCTCCCGCTGAACGAAGACGCCACGCACGTTGTCCACCACCGTCAGAGCTGATACGGGAATCGCCAAGGTCGGTGGGCTCGCGATGGCCAGCTGAACATCCACATACTCTCGTGGCCTCAGGCGGTGCGGCTGGTTCGCGACCTCGAACCGAACTCGAATCGTGCGCGTGGTCTCGTCTGCTACTGGCGCAAGATAGGTGAGCGGAGCCGTGACCGGCTCACCGCCCTTCGGTAGGATCGTTCCCTCATCGCCCTCTTTGAACTTTCTGGCCTGTTCGATCGGTAGATTCGCGAAAACCCAGACCCGGCTCGTGTCGACGACCTCGAACAGTTCATTTCCAGGAGCGACTCCCTGTCCTCGCACAATATGTTGCGCTACGACGGTTCCGGCGATCGGCGATGTGAGGGTATAGCGATGCCCCTCCATGTGACTTCCATGCTCCAGTTGATATAGTTCATCTGCCAGCGTGCCCATGTTCAGGAGTTTCTCGCGGACGTGCTGGTACCTCGCCTTCGTTTCCAAGTATCGGCCCTTGTCTTCAATGAGCTTCCGCTCGCTCACGATGTCCTCGGCCCGCAGTTTTTCCGTTCGCCGGAAGCTGTTCTCGGCAACATCGGCCTGCGCCTTGCTCACGAGGTATTCTTCAATCAACTGATCGAACTGCAAGCTGCTGATGGCTGCAAGCGGCTGACGTGGCTTGACCCGATCGCCAAGCTGAACGTGAATCTTGTCTACTTGCCCTTCAATCCTGGACGTAATCTTGGCAACCTGTTTCAGATCGAGCGCGACTTCGCCTGGGGCCGTCACCACTTCTGGAACAACGTGAACAGCGACCCTGTCGATCCGTACTCGATCCCGCACGGCCACCGGAGCCTGAATGATGCTGATGCGAGGAGCGCCTGACTTTGGAAGGGTTTTCGGCCCCGATGCTGGTGGTTCGCTGCTACGGTCCCCGCAAGCCGTGACGAACAGAAACAGCGCGAGTATGTATGAAACGCTCCGAGTGGTCCCTCTGGCTCTCATTGATCAGGCTCCTATCTCTTCGCAGGCGATACGCTCGGACCCTCCATGATAAGCCGGACGGCTCAAAATGGACGTCATCGCGATTTCCAGAGGTCAGAAAACGGGAAGGACAGCGTCCTTCACCGACATCTGACAGCGATATACTGTGTTACTTGATTATCAAAACACGAAAATTGATTAGAGGGATTGAAAGGGAGGAGCACGCAGAGGGAGTGCAGTGGAGAGAAATACAATGTTGGCTGGAGTGTCGGGTTGCAATGCAGCCACGACAATGGCTTGGTCAGTCGTGGTACTGCCGTCGGATGGGAATTCAGCAATTATAATCCCCGACTTCGGCAGTGGACGATCGATCGGAACGGTGAACAGCGAGAACTCTATCTCAGGGTGATTGAGCGCATGACCGAGATGCGTGCTGGCTTGAAGGTGCTGATGCGCGGTTTCAGGACAGGTCGAATCATGGACAATTTCCGTGAACTCGCACTCGAGGTCTGGGGAGAAAACCGTATGGATTGTGCCGCTATGAACATGAAGAGCATCCCCATGAGCATGATCCGCATCGGGATGCACGTGGAAAAATGGAACCATGAGCATCCAGATGGATACCCACGCGAGGATCAGCACCCGAGAACACGATGGCTTGTCGTATATCTGTCTCATTGAGCATTGACCCTAGCACAGTTCCCCTCCTCCAGCAATCAGCCGATCCCTTTCCTGTCCACTGCGCGGATACGAGTCGGAGGGAAATACGCCCCAGATAGGCAAAGGGCGGGAGAAGCTCAACGCCACTCCCGCCCTCAATCAATACTGGTCAAACCGTTCGGCTACTTATTCGGCTGCGGGGTATAGCGTAGGTAAGGCTTTACGCTCCTGAAGCCCTTGGGGAAAAGTGTCTTAGCTTCGGCGTCGTTTACAGCCGGAGTGATGATGCAATCCTCCCCGTCTTTCCAGTTAGCCGGCGTCGCAACCTTGAATTTCGAGGTCAGCTGAAGGGAATCGACAACGCGCAATAATTCATCAAAGTTACGGCCACATGAGGCTGGATAGGTCAACGTTAGCTTCACCTTTTTATCCGGGCCTATAATGAACACTGATCGGACGGTCATATTGTCCATCGCGTTCGGATGGATCATGTCATAGAGGGTCGCAACCTTCTTGTCAGGATCGGCGATGATCGGATAATTCATCGTCGTCTTTTGCGTCTCATTGATGTCATTGATCCAGCCCTTGTGCGAGTCCAATGGATCGACGCTGACGGCGATGACTTTCACACCCCGCTTCTTGAAATCCGGTGTAATCTTGGCGACAGTCCCCAACTCAGTCGTGCAGACAGGGGTATAGTCTTTGGGATGCGAGAAGAGAATCCCCCATCCGCCACCCAACCACTCGTGAAAGTTGACGGTCCCTTCAGTAGTCTCTGCCGTAAAGTTCGGCGCCTCATCTCCCAGTCGTATAGCCATGGTAACCTCCCTTATTCAAGCCAATGAATCGACTCGCTATCTCGATACGATACTGTTCTTCCTAGACGAAGTGCAAGGGGGAACCAAGTCTTATTCGCCAGCCGTAATATTCAATCGACTTCTCACCTTTTCGTGATCCGACGCGGTCAGATCGACTTCGGTCAAGAACACACGCTCGTCGGCAAGCTTGCCATCTCCGGCTAATTGTCCCCGCATCTGTTCCGCCCGTTGCTGTGCCAACAGGTGAAGATCCGAATCGGGAACCGGCATGGCGGCAACGAGCTGTTGACGCATGTCCTCGATCGTAGGCGGTTTCGAAACGACCTGCGCACCCTCCGCCAGCGTCGCCACCGGTTGCTGGCTGCGCTGTTGATCAAAGAGCTCTTTGATCGCGCGTTCCTCCTCAACCATCGGCAGCTCAGCGACCTTTGAAGCACCGTTTTCCCGCTGCCATTTGGCGAGCAGTTGCGCGTTGAGCTTCTGAAGACCCAGCACCTTTCGATCACGAACAGGATCGGCAGTGCCGGTGATCTCCAGGCGCAAACCGGGCCGTTCCTCGAGCCCCTTCGCCAAGGCTTCAAACTTCTTCAACTCCTCAACAGCCACCGTCGCGCTACCGGAAGGGAACTCGATAAACTGTAAATCCTCTTCGGCCCCACCGCCCGGAATAAGCTTTCCCATGAGAGTGAACGGAGACGCCACAATTTTCGTGAGCAGATTGAGCAATGTCGAGATCACCACCCTACCGTACTTGAAGTCGGGATCCTTCAGGTCGCCGCGAATGGGCAAATCGATGTCGATGCGTCCCTTGCGGTCCTTCAAGAGCGCCACAGCCAACTTCACAGGGAGCGATGTGGCATCCGGACTGTCGACCTTCTCCCCGAACGTCAGTTGATCGACCAGCACTTTATTTTCCGCTTCAAGTTGTTTTTTGGAGATCTTGTACCGCAAGTCGAGCGAGAGCTTCCCCTTGGACAATCCATAGCCTACATACTTGCCGCTGTAGGGGCTTTCCGCCGTCAAGTCCATACCCCCAAGGGTAATGGCGAGATCCGTAAAGGCATCCTCGCTCAAGGGATTGATGGTCCCCGCAATCTTGAGCGGCGCCACCTTGCCCACTCGACCGGTGAGGTCAACATCCGCCCTGGCCAGCTGCTTCGAAGACAGTCCCTTGATCGTACCGGTTAGATCGGACAGCCCGGTCTGGACAGGAGGCCGCACCGATTCGTCTCGAAACGTCGCAGCCGCTTTAGTGAGTTTCACCATACCGATCGTTACCGGAACGGGTGGACTCTTGGCTTTCTGAGGCTCCGCAGGCTTCTCATCCGCTGAGGCCGGTGACGGCGACACAGCGGCAAGCTTGCCGAGATTCAATCCGCCGTCCGGCTGCACCACGAGATGTACCATTGGTTGCTGAATGCCCACCTCTTTAATCGAGGCCGTGGTTGGATCGACAGTCACACGAACTCCGTTGAGAGACAATGCTTGCAGCGAGGCCACCTCCTCACCCTGATCGCGGTCAGCCACGCTCACTGCTTCGACGCCGGCGTTGCCCTCATACGACAAGAACGGACCGTTCGGATGATCGATGGCAAGGTGCATCGCCCCATCCAGAGTGAGGGCGCCGGACTGCACATCAATACGCGCAAACTTCTCGAAGTACGGCTGAAACGGCCTGATCGCAATGTCCTTCAGCGCCAAGGTAACATCGGCCTGAAACGGGTTAGGCAGCACCGAACCATTCACACGGATCGTTCCGGTTCCGTTCAACTGCATCCCCACCTCAAGCGGCAGCGCCTGTGTAATCGGAATCCGCACATCGTGGGTCTTGACCGTCAAAGCCCGCACCTCGATCTGGGCCGGAGTCGGCAAGGTGCGATCTTCAAAATCGATCGAATGGTCCTGCAGCGTGATCTCCTTGAGCCAAACGGTCCACGGCTTCTCATCTTTGGGTTTTGGCGAGGCGCTGCCAGCAGCAGGCGGAGGCTCGACAGAGTCCATTGGAGAGAACATTTGCTGATAGTTCACGCTGCCGTCTGGATTCAACCAGGCCGTGAACGAAGCACGCTCCACTGCGATGTTCCCCACCGTGACCTCGTGCGTCGCGAGATCCACGTCGATACCCCCTACGTTCAACGTTGGAATCGTAATCACTGGGTCGAGGCTCCCATCTTCCCTGACTGCGAGCTTTTCGATCCGGACGTTCGCCTGTGAAATCTGAAACTTGATGGGAGTCGCACTCGCATCGAGCGCGTACTTGGCATCGGCGGCAACAGTGCCATCGGTGACGTCGAAACGGAATCGATCATGAAGGTACTGCCACAGGCCTGGCAGCTTCACGCCAGAGAGGGAAAACTTCCCGGAGGATTGAATCGGTTCGAGCGAGACCGTGCCGGCCCAGGACAGAGTTTCGTTCTTGCCCAACTCCGCCGTGAAGGCGTACGAATTGTCGCCGCCCGGTTTGGTATGGAAGTTCTTGAGCACGATATGGATCGGGACAATATCCAGCGCATAGGGCTTGGGCTTCGATTCGTCGCGAAACTCGACAACCCCCTGCACGATCTCGAACTCGCCGATCTCGATAGCTGGCACCTCGACCGGGGCCTTTTCAGCCTGCGGCGGCGCAGCCAGTTGTGACCCATCGTCCGGCGGCACAAGCTCCGCCAGATTCATGCGCCCGTCTTTGAATACTCGTGCAGACACATAAGGCACCGTGAGCCGAATCGTATCGAATACATAGGCCCGACGAATGAGGGAGCTTGCCTGAATATTGATAAAGAACTCGTCGAACCCCAGCAGGGCAGACTGATCCGCCTCTCGAATTTCCAAGCCCGTCAACCGAAGTGACAGAGCAAAGGGATTCAGCTCCACCTCTTTGACCAGCACCGGACGCTTGAGCCTCTCAGCAACAGCAGGGATCGCGTAGGCTTTAATCAGGTAGGGAACGAGAAAAAACCCAACGAGCGTGTAGAGCAGCACCAAGCCCAGGGCAAGGATCGCAAGATGGAAAGGGCGAAGCAGCCAACGCATGGGAGGGAAACCCTATGGTGCGCCCGGTTGGAATCGAACCAACGACCCTCAGCTTAGAAGGCTGATGCTCTATCCGACTGAGCTACGGGCGCGCT
>NEWR02000016.1:6713-23087 GCA_002869885.2 Nitrospira sp. CG24C | reverse complement strand
TTCCTACCGTCGGCTCCCACCTTTGACGCGACGAGGGCGAAATGAGGAACTGACTGTCCAGCGGTTTCGCTTCCAAAGTAAGAGCGCAAGCGCGAGGGTCAACGCAGTTCGAGCCGGAAGCGTCGGCTCGAATGTCATTTCAAACCCTTCTTCGATCCTGCTGTTCTGAACTTCAGTGCCTACACCGTCAGAATCGGGGAGGATCGTCGGAACAGGACTCGTCTCGGCTTCGACGTAGCGGAGGCAGACATAGATTCGCTTTCCCGAAGGTGGCAGCGCACAGGTCATCACGTCACGCACCCAGATCTCGTTGCCAGCGGGATCGATCGCAAGACCAGGACTGAGCACCACCCGCCGGCCGCTCCCTTCCTTCCCGACAGCCACAGACAAACCCGACACAATCCCATCACCAAAGACAAGCTGATTTCTCAGCCGCTGTTTTTCCAAGAAGTAGTTGTGCTCCGCCGTAAGATCGTCAACGCTCAATATCTTCCCAAAGAAATAGCGAGGCCGAGAAAACACCATTCGACGAACCATGCGATACCTTCTTATTGATGGAGAAATAGGGACAGGCTACTTTTTGCCAGGTACCGTGTCAACTCATGTGGCGGTCTGAATTGATCCCAGCGTGCGCGCATCAGCCGAATTATAAATGCTCCCTCCAAGCTTGCTCATATTCTCTTCAGGGATGGGGGCTGATTGATCTTCCACTGCGCGCGTCCAACGAGGGCCTTCTCAGGCCGCGCGTTGCGCGAGCAAAGAAGATCATCAGGCTCCATGCCCCTCCTCTGTTCCGCGAGCAGGAGGACGACCAGGTTACAATCTATTACTCCCTCCAAGCTCGCTCGTATCCTCTCCCGGAGGGTGGCCTGAATCGGTCTCCCACTGCGCGCATCGAGGGAGCACATTCTTATCGTGCGCCCTCTGCGAGCAAAGGAGACCGATCAGGCCGCCCTCCCCACCCACTTTACTTCTCTTTAGCCAAGGGATATCTTTCCTCCTTGTTCCATCTTCCGACCCGTACAAGCTGGGAGTTGTGCCTGGATCGGAGTTATGCCAATCAACATCAACCTGCTACACATCTCGGGAAGGAGACTGCCATGTTACGACGTTTATGCGCCTTGATCGTGCTCGCCGGCCTGTTCGGGACAACCCAGCTCTGGGCGGCGCAGATGAGCCGCCCTCAGGTCGAGTATTCAGCGGATTCGACGATCCAAAATGAAGAAGGCACCATCCAGCAGCATGTTTATGCGACTCCGACCAAGGAGCGCAAGGAGATGCTGACCGGTGAAGGCGATGGAGGGATTCAGATTTTCCGATACGACACGAAAGTCATGTGGATCCTCATGCCGTCCGAGAAAATGTATATGGAAAATTCGATGATAACGGGAAAAAGTAAGGGCACCGATACTTCGCAGTGGACGTATGAAGACACGGTGATGGGCGAAGAGATGCTAAACGGCATGAAAGTGACGAAGTACAAGACCATCGCGACCAGTACAGATGGAAAAAAATACGGCGGCTTCTCCTGGCGAACGAAAGAGGGAATTTCCATCAAGCAAGATCTGCTGTACAAAGAAGGCAATGAGAAGAAGCGGATGCTGACGGAACTCAAGAACGTAGTGATCGGCAGGCAGGACCCCGCACTGTTCGAGATCCCGGAAGGATTCATGAAATTCGACATGGCAGGAATGATGAGCGGCGCGATGGGCAGGCCTGACATGAGCGGGATGCCTCCGCCCAGTACGCGAAAATCGGGCACGAGGCCCCAGATCGTGACACCGCAAGAGACTCCGCCGGTCCAGGAACAGGAACCGCCCACCGACGGTAAGTCCGATATAGAGAAGGCCAGCGGCATGTTGAAAAAAATGTTTGGAAACTAGGCGCTTACATGAACCGAAGCGGGTGCGGGGGATCACTTCTCGTCGGCATGGCCGTGACGGTGATGCTGTGCGGCGGCGACGTCCACGCCCAGGAGACACCGACCAAACCGTCGATCAAGGCTTCAGCACTGTATCTCGTTGAATTGAAGTCCGGCCGCGTGCTGTTGGAAAAAGATGCGACACGCCGTCTCCCTCCCGCCAGTCTTACAAAAATCATGACGGCGCTGATCGCCTTGGAATCAGCGCCGCTTCAAAAGGTCGTGAAGATCGACCGCCGTGCGCTCGTTCATCCGTCGTCTCTCAAATTCCAGGCCGGAGAAGAGTTTCTCCTGCGCGATCTATTGACAGCCATGCTCGTCTCCAGCGCGAATGACGCCTGCGAGGCCGTTGCCTGGCATGTAGGGGGCAATGCCGACCAGTTTGTCGTGATGATGAACGCGCGGGCTCGTACGTTGGGATTGAAGAACACACATTTTGCCAATGCCTGTGGATTCGACGCCCCTGGTCACTATTCGACAGCGGCGGATCTAGCCAAGTTGACCGAGCAGGCGCTGCAACAGCCGATTTTTGCCATGATGGTCCGGACCATCGTCCGTGACATCGCCAGCGTGGACGGCACTAGGAAGGTGTCGCTGCATAGCACCAACGAACTGTTGCTCGACCCGGATGTGAATGGCGTGAAAACCGGCTATACGAGCAAAGCGGGGCGCTGCTTGATTGCCAGCATGTTCAAAGACGGCCATCGATTGCTGCTCGTGGGATTGAATGTTACGGATCGCTGGGAACAGGTCCCCCGCCTGTTACGGCATGGACAGGAGTTGTTGTGGGCCGGAAGTAAGTAGAGGCGCTCATTATGGCCGTCCGATCTGGTGGAGATAGGCGTCGCGAAGATTTTTCTGGGCCAGCGCATAGTTGGGATCCAACTGGACCGCAATACGAAACTCCTCGATGGCTCGCTCCCAGTCATCCCGGAGCAGGTAGGCATGACCAAGGTTGTTGTGAGGTCTCGCCTTCTGCGGCGACTTCTCGACCGTGTCGGACCAAAGGAGGAACGGGTCGCGATAGAGCGCGTTCCGTTGATACGTGAAGACACAGAGACAGCAGATGAGTGCGAGCGCGATTGTGCCGGCGACTATCGGGAGCAGGCGTGGATGCTGAAAGGCGGTTATGAGCCAGCGCGTGAGCTGCGAACCCAGGAACACCAATACGAGCACGACACCGATAGACGCCAGGTAGAGGTTGCGCTCGCTCAGCAGATCGTTTCGGGGAATCAGGCTTGTGGACAGGAGCTGAACAAAAAACCATCCGATGCCGAAGGCAACCAGTGGAAAACGTCGCCACGAAAGCAGACCTGCACCTGCCGTCGTTGAGAGTAACAGGATATCCAGCGGAAGCGGCCATTGAGTCAGCGAGTGGAATACAGGGAGATCGTGATCGAAGTTCTGGTTCCAAGGAGTGAAAAAAAGAGTCAGCGCATAGACAGTGGCGTGCGACTCGCTCAGCAGATTATCCCAGAAGGGACGGATGTCCAGGCTGAATTGAACGAGCGCGGCATAGCGAGGATGGCTCCAGGCCCATCCCGCGGCAAAAAGCAGGACGACCCAAAAGGATACATGGCGGGAGAGTATCGCAGTGCGAAGGGACGGCCCTCTCAGCCGGCGAATAAACAGATCCCAGAGCAATAAGACGAGTGGAAATGTCGCCGCCGTTTCTTTCGAACCGAGCGACAGGATGAATAACAGTACCGAGCCAGACAAATATAGTCGGCGAAGCATCAGGGCGTTCGGGTGCTCAGAAGCCTTGATATACAAAAAGAACGCAAAGAGGTAAAAGAACGCCATCAAGCCCGATGCCCGTCCGGAAATATAGGTGACCGTTTCCGTCTGGAGCGGATGGAGGAGGAACAAGCCGGCCGTCCAGAGCGGCAGATGCCGGATCTCTTCCGTCACGGCTCGTGTGAGAATGCGATAGACGAGAAGACCGGAGCCAAGATGAAGCAAGAGATTCAACAGGTGGTAGCCGGAGGGGTCATGTCCATAGATCGACCGGTCGAGAAAGAAGGTGCCATACAGCACCGGCCTCACCATATGGTCGAGATGACGGACAAAGGTTGCTGCGCGATCGAGATGAGGATTGAAGAAAATCGTAAAGACGTCGTCGTACTGGAAGTCACCGCGAAAGGTTCCCGCATAGACGCCGGCGGTGACCATGACGAGCAGGAAACAGACGAACGATGGGCGCATGAGGAGCCGTTCCACGGTTTCCTTATACTGCATCGGGCCTTGATGGTATAGGGGGGATTATGAGGATCTTGTATTCCGCGACGTATGGATTGGTCCTTGGAACGGCCTTGTTGTGGGTCCCGTGCAGCTCAGGTGCCGAGACTGACTTTGAGGCCGAGGTCAAAAAACACATGAATGACCCCATAGGTTGCGGCTGTAGCAAACAGGATGAAACGGACCTTGAAAGCCGTATCAAGCAGGTGGAAGCCGCGATTAAGGAGTATGAGTCCCAGATCAAGGAGTGGGAGGCCAAGGAAAAAAGCGCGAAGGAATCGTTGTTCCTCACCAACGACAACCGAGGCAGCGTGCAGGGCTCCGTCGGTTTTCGAATGTCCACCGTCCGGACAGCCAACGCGCGGTCGTTTGCCGCGGAAACGGACGCGGGCTGCTTCACCACGATTGATCCGAACGCGACCTCCTGTTTGCGCGGCGCGCTCCAAGATCATGAATCGGTGCACAAAAAAGCCTGTGAGGCGAATAAGAGCCTCAATCCATTTGTGGATTGGCGGGACAAGCAGCGTGTGGTGGACTACATGAAGGAAGAGCAGGCAGGCTATAGGAAAGAATCGGAGCGATTGCAGCAGGAATTACAGAAGATGAAAAAGTACTGTTCCCTCGATAAAAGCATTCGCTGGGCTCTCGAGCGAGCCGCGGCGGACCGGGAACGGCTAAAGGAAGCCTATGAGGACGTGAACGGCCTCAGGAAAGTCTTACGGTAGCTCTTTACGGTCAGGAGGAACCTCATGAAGGTATCATGTATACGCACGTCGGTCGTCGGCGCGAGCGCCCTATTCATGATGGCCCTCGGCAGCTTTTCAAGCCTATCCGAAGCGACCTCTCTGAGAGGGATCGGCTCCACTCCAGAAGGAGTTCAAGCCCCCTCGTCAAAAAGCGGGATCTTGGCGAAACAATCCATCGTCGGACAATACACGAACACATGCGCGAATAAGCCGGCCTCGGCCCCTTGCGACAAGATTAAAAAAGATGCTGTGGAAATTTTCACCGAAGATTTGCGTACATTGGGGTCCTCCGCAGATCGCACATACCTGCCGGCTATTCTCGGAATCTTCAAGAGCAATGAAATCGAGTTGCGGATTGCCGCCGCTGATGCGATCGGCATGATGGGTCCGCAGGATCAGGACGTGGAGACATTGGCGCCCCTTGCCAACGATCCGGTGCCTGATGTGAGAAGAGCCGTTTCCCAAGCTATCTCCCATGGCAAAGGCAGCGCAATCAGCCTGTTGAGTCAGCGCACGACGTCGATGAAAATGGGTCTGGCACCGGAAACTCCGGCTGACGCCGCCAAGTACTCGATCCCGGTTGCCCCAGATAGCACGTACTTGTTCTATGGAAGTGATCCTGCGTCAGGCCGGCTGTCCTACACAAGCAAAAACGAGACAGCGAGGTTCTTCAAAGCAAAAGCTAAAACGGGGCCGTTCAAACTGGATGACTTTCAGGAGAAGTACCGCTATCAACTGCGAGACGAGCAGGAGGCGAAAGAACAGATTCAAAGCGACAAGGCCAAGCAACTTGAAAAGATCAAACCGGATCCGATGAATGCCAAAGCGTTCGCCGAGTTTATGGAGCAGGTTCAATCGGTTCAACTAGGCCAACTCGCTGCGATGCAGTTGGATTCATATCAGCCAGCCCTTTTCAAGGAACCGACCGTCTATATTCTGGAAGAGCGGCGGATAGGCCAGCGCAGCTACCCCTCCCGGTATGTCGTCATCTATCAAGACGTGGCGCTCAACCGGCCCGGCTATCGTCTCAACTGGATGACGGTGCCCGACAACGTCGTCAAGACGGTGCAAGCCGCTTCGATTGCGGAGGAGAAAGAGGAGTTGGCCCGCAATAAAGAAAACGAGGCCTTGAAGAAGCGAGCCGAGGCACTGGAATCCCTCACTAAGAAAAAGAACGAACAGGAAAAATCGAAGTTCAAGAAGGGCCAGGCCGATCTCGAGAAGGAGCTGGGATTCTAGCCAGAGCTATTCCCGGTGTGTGACAAGCAGGACGCTAAGTTCGAGGATCCGAAAACCTCGAACTTCGAACCATCGCCCTTCGCGCATCGCTCGCACCGCGCCGCTTGCTACTTCTTCTGCTTGGCGCGCGCAAGAGCCATGGCCATAGCCATCGTGCCGGCTGGCTGCGGCTCGCGCTCCGGAGCGCGCTGCGGAACCGGCGGACGCCGGTTCCGTGGCTCGCGGGCTATTCCTGAAGAGACCTCGACAGGCGCGCGACCTGGGGCTTGAGCATTTCCTGGCGCATCGTCGAGGCGCATGGTCAAAGAGATGCGCTGACGCTTCACATCGACATCCAGCACCTTCACCTTCACGATCTGGCCTGGCTTCACGACCTCATGCGGGTCCTTGATGAATTTATTGGCCAGCGCCGACACGTGCACGAGTCCGTCCTGATGCACGCCGACATCGACGAAGGCGCCGAACGCCGCGACGTTCGTCACGACACCTTCGAGAACCATGCCTGGTTGTAAATCGGTCAGAGACTCGACGCCCTCTTGGAATGTGGCTGTTTTGAATTCCGGACGCGGGTCACGGCCAGGTTTTTCCAACTCAGTCAAAATGTCCCGTACCGTCGGCACGCCAAACTTCTCATCGGTAAAGTCCGCGGGAGACAATCCCTTCAACGCTGTCGGCTGGCCCATGACGTCCACGATGCCTTTACTGATGCGCGCGAGAATGCGCTCGACCACCGGATAGGCTTCCGGGTGGACCGAGGAGCGATCCAGCGGATTATCGCCGTCGTTGATGCGTAGAAATCCGGCGGCCTGCTCGAAGGTCTTGTCACCCAGACGCGGCACCTTAAGGATCGTAGTCCGATTTTGGAAAGGGCCGTTCGCATCACGATACTCGACGATGTTCTTCGCCAGTACCTTGTTCAGACCCGATACCCGTTCAAGCAGCGGCGCCGATGCCGTATTGACGTCCACGCCCACGGCATTGACGCAGTCTTCGACGGTCGCATCGAGCGAACGAGCCAACGCCTTTTGGTTCACATCGTGCTGGTATTGGCCGACGCCGATCGCTTTGGGATCGATCTTGACCAGCTCAGCCAGCGGGTCTTGCAGACGCCGGGCGATGGAGACAGCACCACGCAGGCTGACGTCCAATTGGGGAAATTCGGCGGCGGCAAAGGCCGAGGCTGAATAGACCGAGGCGCCGGCTTCGCTGACTACGATCTTGGCCACTTTCTGTTCCGGTTTCTGCGCCGCGACCAATTTGATCACCTCGATAGCCAGCTTGTCGGTCTCCCGGCTGCCGGTACCATTGCCGATCGAGATGAGTTCAACGCCATGCTGCACAACCAGCCGTGCCAGCGTCGCCAACGATCCCTGCCAGTCATTGCGCGGTTGGAGCGGATAAATGGTCGTGGTCTCCAGCAGCTTGCCGGTCGCATCGACCACCGCCACCTTGCAGCCTGTGCGGATGCCGGGATCGAGTCCCAGTACAGCCTTCGGGCCAGCAGGCGCTGCCAACAACAGCTCGTGCAGATTGCGGCCGAAAATCTTGATCGCCTCGGCTTCTGCTGCTTCGCGCAACTGCACCAGCAGTTCCACCATGAGGTGCAGATGCACCTTGCCTCGCCAGGTCCAATCGCAGACGCCCATGAGCCACTTGTCCGCGCGGCGGCCACGGTCTTCGATGCCGACGTGCGCCGCGATCGTCGCGATGCAGGGATGCGGCACAGCGGCTTCGAGCGCCTCGCCCAGGCTCAATTCAATCTTCAGTACACCCAGCGTACGGCCACGGAACAACGCCAGCGCGCGATGCGAAGGAATGGTGCGGATGGTTTCAGAATAGGCATAGTAATCCCGGAACTTTTCTTCCTCGGCCGTTTCCTTGCCTTTCATCACGGTGGACGTGACGACGCCCTGATCCCACAGCCGGGTGCGCAATTTGGCGAGCAGCTCGGCGGTCTCGGCAAAACGCTCGACCAGAATATCCCGCGCACCCTCCAGCGCGGACTTTACGTCCGGCACGTTGATAGCCTCAACACCCTCGGCGGCAGGCTTCACATTCAGATACTTCACGGCTTCCTGCTCTGGATCGAGCGTTGGATCGGCAAAGAGAGCATCGGCCAGCGGTTCCAATCCAGCTTCGCGCGCAATCTGCGCCTTCGTGCGGCGCTTAGGTTTGTAGGGCAAATAGAGGTCTTCCAGCGTCTGCTTGGTCGCGGCGGCTTCGATGGAGTTGCGCAGTGCGTCAGTGAGTTTCCCCTGCTCTTCGATCGAAGCTAGGATAGCGGCGCGACGCAGCTCCAATTCACGCAGATACAGCAAGCGCTCTTCCAACGTGCGCAAGTGCGTATCGTCCAGGTTGCCGGTGGCCTCCTTGCGATAGCGTGCAATAAACGGCACGGTCGAACCTTCATCGAGCAGGGCGACCGCAGCGGCGACCTGATGGGAACCCACGCCGAGTTCTTTGGCAATGAGTGGGACAATCTTCAGCTGTGCCGCGTCTGAAACCGTCTGGGTCATAGTAGAAACCATCTGTGCTCGTTACCGATCTTTCCGAAAGCGGCATTGAGCCGAAGCCGGCCCACTCTGAGTCGCGCACGCTTTCTGGTTATGTATTATGGTGCGTTGAAGGTTCTGGTCCGTAGAGTCAGTGTATGCATTGCAGGTATTGGAAGCTCATGCGAGTGTACTGCAAAACTCCCCGCGTATCTAGCCCATCTACCCAGAACCACATGAGCCACTGGCCCTTAGCCTAAGACTTCGCTACACTTCTCAAAAAGGAGAGACTGATGCGAGAGGAACGAACAATCAATTTCTATACGCTGCTCGAACTCTTGCCCACTGCGACGGAGGCTGACATCAAAAAGGCTTGGCTTGAACAAATCCAGGTCTGGCATCCGGATCGCTTTGGCCATGCGCCGACCTTGCACCGAAAGGCAGAAACCAGGACACAACTGCTCAACCAGGCCTATCAAACTCTCAGTGACCCCATCGCACGCACCAGCTACGATGCTAAAAATCAACCCTCGGAATCTCACAAGCCATCCGCACGCCCATCCCCTACACCAAACCCCTCTTCTGGATCCTACGCCTCCACTCCGCCACGCTCTCAACAGACCAGTCGATCCAGCCAAGACCCGCGAGGGCCCCAATCGCTCATCATGTTGCTCTCTCAGCAAGGCCAACCCAAACTCATGGTGCCGGCCATTCATCTCTACGTTGACCCTCGAGAGTACCAACCCTACGATTTTCACGGGTTCGTCCGCATCGCCGGGACGATGCGAGAAACCTTGCCCGTCAGCGGCTATGCCATTGCTGAAGTTCCCGAGCTGTTATGCATCAAGCGCATGGGCATCGAGGAACTCTACACCGTCTTTTCCAATCCTTCCTTCAATCGCCCGCCGTTCCTCCATGAGCTTGAACAGACCCTCGCCTTGCCCTCTCGCTTCCTGGTCATCGAAGGCATCCTCCAGCATCGGAAGGCCGGAGGACGGCTCAACCAATACCACAAGATTGGGCTGATGGATTTCCTGGACGCCCTCATAGCCAGATATGGCATCCAGATCATCTACGCGGACACACGCGACGAAGCCGAAGAACGCATCGCCAATCTCGCTTCCATGCACTATGCCTACCACTTTGCCGAGCAACAGGGATTCGGACGCTGCCTTAAAGAAGACGATCTATAAGAGCTGATGGCTGATGGCACGAGCAACGAGAATCCCGTGCATTTCTGTCCCTGCCATAGGCTATATGCTCTTGCTCCTTTATCGACTCGTTCCAAATCCGAGTTGCCGCCAGGCTTCGTAGATCACCACTGCCACTGCATTGGAAAGATTGAGGCTTCGGTTTCCAGGGACCATGGGGACACGGATACGGTGCTGCTCACCGACCGCCCCTAGAATCTCAGCCGGTAACCCCCGGCTTTCCGGGCCAAAGACAAACGCATCACCGACGGCATAGTCGACCAAATCGTACCGTTGAGTGCCTTTGGTGGAAACAGCAAATAGGCGGCGATCTTTGACCGCTGCAGCGCACTCAGCCCAGCTTTCGTGGACCGTGATCGAGGCAAATTCGTGATAGTCCAGTCCTGCCCGCAGCAATTGCTTATCCTCCAGTGTGAATCCAAGAGGTTTCACAAGCTGCAGTTTTGCGCCAGTATTGGCGCAGAGCCGAATGATGTTGCCGGTGTTCGGGGGGATTTCCGGTTGAAAGAGAATGACGTCGAACATGGGACGGGCAGTGTAGCATGGCTGCGCCGTTTTTCACGATGCGGCTTGGGCTCATAAGGAAAGTCTGATTTGGCAGGCGTGTGCGCCGCGAACGATGCGAGACGAGCGGGAAAGGTAGGACTGGTTGGACGGACGATGGCCGTGGGCGGCTGACGGGAGTGAGGCGGCTATTCAGACTGAACTGGTTCCTGCAAACTTTTCTGGTCCACCGCTGGCGCAAGGCCAGCAGTGCACTTGTCAGAAGTTGAGGCCTCAACCTGAGGCAAATAGATTGTGAACGTGGTGCCGTGCCCTACCTCGCTAGTAACAGCCACATGACCATGGCTTTGCTTCACGATCCCATAGACAATGGACAGACCCAAGCCGGTTCCTTTCCCCGGCGCTTTCGTTGTGAAGAACGGCTCGAACAATTTGGCCTGCGTCGCCTGATCCATGCCGGATCCGGTATCTGCGACTGAGAGCAGGACGTACCGTCCTGGACGGAGGTCTGGAGCTTCGCGGGAGTTGGAATCGGCCAGCTCCGTTATGGCCGTCTCGATAGTCAGCGAGCCACCCTGCGGCATGGCATCGCGGGCATTCACGCATAAGTTCATGATGACTTGCTCCATTTGTCCCGGATCGGCCTTGACCAGGCCTAGGAGCGGATCCAGATTCGTGGATAACACAACGTCATTTCCAATAAGCCGCCGCAGGATCATCTCGCTATTGAAAACGAGATCGTTCAGATTTACGACTTGGGGTTCCAATACCTGCTTTCGACTGAAGGCCAGCAACTGACTAGTCAGGCCCGAAGCCTGTTTGGCGGCCTTCATTAATTCGTCTGCATATCGTCTCGAAGCAGCCGCTGGGTCCAGCGTCGCAACAATCAATTCGGTGAATCCTCGCATGACGGTGAGGAGATTGTTGAAGTCGTGGGCAACACCTCCTGCCAGCCGGCCCATGGCTTCCATCTTTTGCGACTGCTGTAGTTGGAGATCTTTCTGACGCAACACCTCGGCATCTTTGGTATGTTCAATGGCGGCGGCGGCAATGGAGGCGATGACAACCAAGAGGTCGAGATCGTCGCGGTGGATCTGGCCGGTGACCTTATTTAGAACCTCAATGACACCGATAGGGGCTCCGCCATACCGCTTGAGTGGAACCACGATCATGTTCCTCGAATGATATCCAGTGATCCGGTCGGTTGCCGAAAAGTGCCGGATATCCTGCTGCACGGCGGGAATGACCTCTGCTTGGCCGCTGAAAAACACCGCGCCGGCAATACCCTTGTCCCAGGGAATCGACGTGCCCTGAAGGCAATCGACATTCTCTCCGATGACATAGCGAAAGACTAATTGCTTGGCTTTTTCGTCTGCCAGTAGGATGGATCCGGCATCTTCCCCTATCACCTCGAGGGCGGTGCGCAGAACCTGCCTCGCCATGTCGTCGACGTTCGTATACTGAAAGAGGGTTTCGGTGAGATGACGAATGGATTCCAGCGGCGATGGCATCGGTTCAGTCCTGTAGTGGCCCCGGATTAGAACAACAGCTCATCTCCTGACAGCTCCCTACAGATATAGCCCCGGATCGACATTTGGCCAAACAATATCGAAAATTTTGAATGCGTTTCGATTACCGGGTGCGGTGGGAAACTGGCGAGGATTGTTCTCGTGAAACGTTTTGGGCTTTCAGCAAGGGACGAGATGAAATTGGATGTACTGATGGCTGAAATCTGACTGCTGATCGCTTCGGCATCGAAAGACAAACGACACTTCACGAATGACGAGGGCCTGACGGCTAACTTCCCTGATTGAGCAGTTCTGGCGATGTACCTCTTGCTGAACGGGCCTTCAGCAATTCGATGAGTTCAACTCGTAGCGTGCTATTGAGGCGTTGCCGTGCCTCAAGCGGCAGGCGAAGAAACTCCACCCCAAACTGATGGCCTCGCACCCACTTGATCGTGCCGAGTTCAATTGACAGCGCCCGCATCTGATCGGGGAGCATGACACTCACACGCAGATCACTGCCGCAGAGAACCTCTCGATCGCACAAGACGGAGCACCCCATCAGCGACAGATTGGTCAGTATCCCTTCGCCGACAAACGGCGTACCGCCAAAGATGACAGGATAGAAAAGCGGGAATCGATGATAGGTTCGGGCATAAGGAAGGGGCGCCATCACAGCCTCCATAAGGCCGGATTGTACCGAGGCTGGCACTGGAGCGGTATCCTACATTAGGAGGGGGAACCTTAACCCGTGAGAGGTGAAACGGATCTCGTCGAGGATAAGCACGTATGGGTTCACGCGTGCGGCAGGTCAATCCTTCCGTTTGAAGGCAATTCGATATGTACCAAGGCGGCCAAGAAGCGCTTCTTCAGTCGATAATTCAAACGTCACCTCGATTCCCTTGTCTTTATCCCAGCGACCAAACGCGATATCTGTGAAACGGTCGTAGAGTTCGTTCACAGATTCGGGGATCTCCCTTTTCTCTTCAACCAATTCAAAGAGTAATATGAGCGACAGGGGCACCATCGGCATCTTGAATTGAATCTTCTCCAAGCCCGACTTGAGAAGTTTCAACTTATCCTTATTGCCTTCCACCAGCTTCGCAAATAGTTTCAGCGCCTGACTGACCTCAAAGGGCAATAATTCGTACCTTGTAAATCCAGCAGGAGGAGTCTTCAACATCTCTATCTTTCTGCTGGTGACCAAAAGACTGACATTCAGCTCGTCCGCGAATTGCGCGGCTTTGTCTAATGCCTGTTGCCGTTTCGATGAAGGCACCTCGTCGAGGGCATCCACCATCAGCATTTTAATGACCATCCGGCTTTCAAGTTCGGGAGAAACAACCAGTGTTCCCAACAGAGCCCCAGTGCCACCCATCTCTAAGATTTGTCTGGCGCTAACTAAGATCGGCAGTTCAAATGGTCGCTTATGGTCACTCCCACGTATCACATCCATCAACGCATCACGGAACATCTGGATTGCCAGTCTTACCAAAGCCCCGGACTTCCCGCTGCTGGGATCACCGACTAGAAGCACCCTGCGATCCTCTTCAATAATCTCTTTAAGCTTCGCGAGGTGGGAAGGTTTGTCCACCGACACCTCCCGTGCCTTGGCTCTTTCCCGCGCACCTGTTTTAGCTACAAGAATCTCAACATAGTAGTCCGACAGATTCTTGCTCTTGCCCCCCAGCCAATGCTTCGCTTCAAGCTGCGCAATCTGAGCATGCAATGGATCGATGATCTCCTGTTCAAAGAAAACCTGAGGATAGTGCTCGACACACTTGCCTATAAGCCAGTCGATATCGCGCACATCTTCCAGATTGACAGGAACGTCCGCAACGAGCTGTTTCCTCGCCTGAGGACTGAACTCTCCTGCAACAATCACCATGACTTTATTCACAGGAAGATCCTTGAAAATCGATTCTATTTCAGCAGGATGTTCCAGCGCATGACCGACGAGGCTCTCAACTTCTTGAAACTTCATACTCGCTCCGGCTTTCAAAATGTCCGTAATCTCCTTTTTGAGCCGATCGACTGCACCTGCTGTTATCTCTGTAATAGGCCAGCATTTGACAACAACCGCCGTGACATCGATGCCGAGGTTATCCTTTTTAACAATCACTAAGTCTTTGCCATGTCCATTCACACCGTAAGTGATCGCGATGCTATAACTCGGCTCCATACGCTCAAACAACGCCTTCACGTGCTTATGCAATTTCTCTTCTGGAAACGCCATGAGAATGGATAGACGCGTTTCGTGCGGCAACGCTTTCGCGTACTGGATAAGCTCTTCCTGTATATCCACTTCAACCCTCTGCCAGCTAAATTTCCTAAACAAGGCTACTTGCAGTCTCCAAGACTGTCAACCTTCTTATTCAGAACAGCCCCCCTCTTAAGAGGTAGTGGCTGGCCGGAATTTCCTCTCGAAAAATGTGAAGCGTACCACGTGAACCGTTTCGTGTTTTTAGCGAGAGATGAGCGGCGCTTGAAGGGACTGACAGAGGTGGCCCCGGTTGGTTGGACAGAATGTTCTTATTCTTAAGTGGCGCCTCGCATGGTCTGCCTATGCGGCGGTATGCCGGGTCGGCAGGTTGGTGCGGTCGATCATCGCTTTGCGCTCAGCAAGCCCGCCTTGGTGAGCGCCCCTTCTAAAAAATCATTCTCCAACGCCAGTTGTCCGATCTTGGCGTGAAGGGTTTTGAGATCCGGCGTCTCCGCCGTCAGTTTAGATCCACCAAATACGTCCGCCGCCCGCGCCAGCAATTGCTGCTTCCACTCAGTGATCTGGGTAGGATGGACGCGAAATTGCTCAGCTAATTCGGCCAGGGTCTTGTCACCTTTGACCGCGGCCAATGCCACCTGAGCTTTGAAAGATGCCCCGTGATTGCGTCTCGTTCTTTTCATTGCCGTGCTCCTCTGGTTCGCCACCCTCGGATGGCTTTGGTGAAGCCAGGCTACCACTTAGCACACTGTCCGAATTTCCGGAGCCCTCTCTGACAACTGGACTGCAGAGTCAGAGCAGTAGAATATTCCTATTTACCTCATGCTATAAAAAATAATTCTCTTTCGAGGAACCAGGTCATATCCTACACTGGCATGCAAGAGTGACATCGTGTCAAGAGACGAGGACATATGGTAAGCGATAGAAAGCACCCCAACTCCGTAGCGGGGCTCGCGGTTTTCACATTGAGCCTCTGGTTCTTCATACCATCAGAGCCTACGGGCATCTCACAGGCCGTTGCAGAAGAGAGCGAGTCTCCAATATTTGTGACGTGGCCTGAGAAAGGCTTGGGACTTTCGATCGATTTAGCCGGCTTCAAGAAAGACCTCGATCTTGTAAAACCGGATGGTCGCCGCTATCTCATGGCCTCACATCCCAAAACTGGACTCAACGTGTCAGTCACCCTCGAGATAGTCTCAACCCAGGCATCAGCACAAGGCTGCATAGACCAGCTTACACTGATACAGAAAGGCCCCTTAGCCTCACGAGGTCAGGACATCAAACTCGACACCGCGGGCAAGCTACCCACCCTCGAGTATATCCTTCATAAGTTCGAGGGAGTCCCTGTCGATCAAAAGAATGTGTATGCCTGCCTCGCACGACAAGACGTCTACGCCGACATCCATCTTTCCAAGGTCCAATACACCACGGCCGACGCACCGTTCTTTCAGTCGATTCTCAATTCCGTTCGCTTACAGTCTGGTCCCTCAGAGGTCAAACAGAGACAGACCAAGACCCAGCCACCGCCACAGATCAAGCCCCAGGTCCAGCCTCTGGCGCCGCCGAACAGTAGGGAATTACTCGATATAGGAAACGCACTCTACCGGCAGAGCAACTACGCCCAAGCCATTCCACCCTATCAGAAAGCATTCGAGCTTGAAAAAGTAGAGCCGCAACTCGACCGGAATCTTTGGCGTGTCTTGATCGACAATCTAGGCATGGCCTATGGAATGACCGGTCATCTCAAGGAAGCAAGAGCCACGTTTGAACAGGGCATACAGGCCGACCCTGCCTACCCGATGTTCCACTATAATTTAGCCTCTACGTTTGCGGGAATGAACGACCTCGATCATGCGATGCAGTCGCTCGCGACAGCGTTTCGCTATCGCAAGAATCAGCGTCCTGGTGAAAAAGGGATGCCCGACCCACGCCAGGACTCGTCCTTTCAGCGCTTCATGAAAAATGAGACCTTCCGTGCGTTGGTCAAGGACCTGACCGCCGCAAAGAGCTAGCTCACATCATTCGTGGCACTAATGCCGCAATCGCGGGTCCGTCGCTGCAACAAGCCTGGATAATGAATACGTCGTCAATTCCTGGGACAATGAATCAATTCATGTGCTATCTCAGGCTTCACAAACGACGAGGACTGGACGCGGCGGGTGGCTGGCGTGACTGAGCGTTCAGGCACCGTGACCGTGTTCATCAGGCGACCGAGTCATGCCCTGGGAGATGCTCACGCGAGCGGAAGGCATGCCGCTTCAATTGGCTGACTAGATAAAACACAATGACCAGATTCA
>NEWR02000016.1:0-6613 GCA_002869885.2 Nitrospira sp. CG24C | reverse complement strand
TCCGCCGTAAGATCGTCAACGCTCAATATCTTCCCAAAGAAATAGCGAGGCCGAGAAAACACCATTCGACGAACCATGCGATACCTTCTTATTAATGGAGAAATAGGGACAGGCTACTTTGCAGAAAGCAGCGTGTCAACGGATGGATTGGTAACATGCATGCATTTCAGAAAGCAGACAGGATCGGCTCGAACACGACTCAGACACGGTGGGCGACTGGCGGGGCTGAGGTCTTCCGAATAAGTAGCCTGAGCTAGCCCGGCATGTTGTAGCTAACGCTGCACAATATTGGCTAGAACTGATTCCAGAGCAGTTGGTTTGTGACTTCGTGGTGAAAGAGCACTTCAGAGGCCTTCACCCTTGTCCCGAGTTCTTTAGGCGAACGATCTGCCACTAACTGTTTGAAGCTCGCATACTTTTTCTTGCTGTCCTCGCCAAGGATCTCGCCGATAAACTTCGACGATTTGAACAGCGCGATCGCATCGTTGATGTCACTCGGAAGGTATTGCCCACGGTCAGGTGTCGCCTCGTCCTTTTCCAGACGCTCCCCTTCAAAACCGGTCTTGAGCATCGTGTACAGCACAAGGTAGGGGTTGGCATCGGGAGCGACTGATCGCAGCTCGATGCGCGCCGTCTTTTCGTTAGCCATCGGAATGCGGATCATTGAACCACGATCGATCGCCGAGACCTTGACCTGGTTCGGTGCTTCAAAATGCGGATCGAGACGCCGATAGGCATTCACCGACGGATTCAGCACGAGACATATTTCTGACGCATGATTCAGGAGTTTGAGAATGAAGTCCCACGCCACCTCGGAAAGTCCATCTTTCCCCTTCGCCTCGTAGAAAATATTCTTGCCGTTCTTGTTCAAGGAGAAATTGGTGTGCATGCCGGAACCATTGATCCCAACGAATGGCTTCGGAAGGAACGTCGCCGTGAGCCCCATGGATCGAGCCGCTTGGCGACAGATCAGTTTGTACAGCTGCACAAGGTCTGCCGCACGCACCACCTCCGCATAGGAAAAATTCATTTCGAACTGCGAAGGCGCGACCTCTGGATGATCTTTTTCATTCTTGAAGCCCAAGGCACGCTGCGCTTCCGCTGACTTATCAATGAACTGGCGAAGCGTGTCCATCGGGAGAGAGTGATAGTACCCGCCCGATGAGATGAGCTTAAATCCGTCCTCGCCATAGCGTTGCTCGGCATTCTGCCCGTCCACGAGGAAACCTTCTATTTCGCAGGCTGCATAGGCAGTAATCCCCTGCTTTCTCTTAAGATTCTCCGTATACGATTTCAGCATGCCACGGAAATCGCTCTGATACGGCGAACGATCAGCGTTTAACACGCACGCAAAGAAGATCACTTTCCCTGCCCCAATCACGTCGGCCGGAAAATAGCGGATGGACGACCAGTCAACTTCAAGGCGCAGGTCCGATTCATGTTGCGGCGTAAACCCACGGATGGACGACCCGTCAAACGTCAGATTCCCCAGCGACTCCAGAAGGAACTTCTTGTCGTAATCGAGCATGTGCAAACGGCCTTCAATATCCGAGAAACACAACGTGACGGCCTTGATATGCTTCTCTTTTTTCAGCCACGCCGTATACTCCTGCTCCAGTTCTTTTGCGCTGGCCTTCTCGGCACGCTGCGCCGCCTTGAGATTCATTTCTTCAAGCTCGTCATACGGAATCTCAAGAAAGGACTTTAGCTCAGCGGATTTCATCTTCGCCATGGTTCCTCTTTAATGCGCGCTTGGCGCGAAAGTATGAGCCTAGATACCCAAGAAACATCCGATCGCATAGGCTCTTGGGTTCACGACCACCCCTGATCACATAGCCCCCAAGGAGCGGCTACCGGGTGTGGACTCAGTCTGTCATGTCTCTTCTAGGCGTGCAAGGATTTGCGATCACGCGCATCGAGCATACCGGAAAGTCCAAAGCAGCCGCTTCAGCTGCAAAGGCTGGGCATCCCCGTAGCCAGCTACGGGGTATTCGGCGAAGGAGAATAGTGCGGGCTAGGAGCCTGTCCGACATTGACCGTTCTACTGCGGCGAATGATCCGCACCCACCTGCGTCGTTCTCGGCCAGAAAAAATCCTCAATGTATTCCAGCGAATACACCTCCGGTTTTTTCCGGGCCTTGCGCCGCTCATCCGGCTGCGCCTCTTTCGCCTCGTCACGAAGGCAATGTTGGACAGGCTCCTAGTAGTGACGCGAGCCGGGAGTCTGTATAATCCGGCACCGGCATCCCTTTGGACAGACCGCACGACACAACCTTGTGAAGACACTGATTTCTCGCCCCTCACAGATCCGTTGGCTCATCCTCGCCCTGCTGTTTCTCATCAGCGTCGTGACCTATATCGACCGCGTCAATATCTCCGTGACCGCGCGGCAGATGATGCCGGCCTATGGGATGACCGATCAACAGATGGGCTGGGTCTTCTCGGCCTTCGTCATCGGCTATGCCCTGTTTCAGATTCCCGGTGGATGGCTGGCCGATCGCTGGGGGGTCCGCGTGGTGCTCACCGTGGCGCTCCTCTGGTGGTCGATCTGTACGGCCTTCACTGCCATGGTGGCCGCCACGTCGCTCGCGAGCCTCTTCGGAGTTGTTGGTGCCCTGATGCTCGTGCGGTTTTCGCTGGGTGTGGGAGAAGCCGTGGCGCTGCCCGCCTTCAATCGCGCCGTCACCAACTGGCTCCCGGCTGATAGGCGAGGCCTCGGCATCGGAATCGCTATCGGGGGCATCGGGTTAGGTTCCGCCATGACCCCGCCCATTGCCGCATGGGTGATGGTGAACTGGGGATGGCCGACCGTGTTCTTTCTTGCGAGCCTGCTCGGAATCGGAATGGCAATCCTCTGGTGGCTCCTCTCACGCAACCACCCGCACGAACATCCCTGGGTGAATGCCGGTGAACAGGCCCTGCTCACGCGCGTGCCGACCACCACCACAGCCGTACCCTGGCGAACGTTCAGTCGGACTCCGACCATCTGGTGGTTGGTGATCAGCTACAGTTGCCTCGGCTATGTCGCCTACGTCTATCTGTCCTGGTTCTACCTCTACCTCGTCAATGTTCGAGGATTCGATGTGCTCCGCGGCGGATACTATGCCTCCGCCCCCTTTGTAGCCATGTTGGTCTTTTGCCCTCTGGGCGGTTGGGTGACCGATCGGCTCGCCACCCGCTACGGTCTCACCACCGGACGGGCTGTGACCGGCATGACCGGCATGGTGCTGGCTGGGTGCGCGATTGCACTGGGCGGAGTCGTCGATTCTCCCTTTCTGGCGATCACCAGCCTGTCATTCGGCGCAGGCTGGCTCTATTTTGCAGTCGGGGCATACTGGGCCTCCACGACCGATTTGTCCAAAGCCCATGCAGGCACGTTGTCAGGGCTCATGAACACCGGCGCCAACATCGGCGGGACGATCTCCCCAACCCTGACACCATGGCTGGCCACTCACTGGGGCTGGCCGGTCTCCTTAGGCGTGGCCGCAGCCGTAGCCATCCTGGGCGGAGTTCTGTGGTTAAAAATCGATCCGGGAAAGGGACTTCATCGTGAGGCGTGAAACGTAAGGCGTTAGGCGAATTCCGATCGACCCCCTCACGCCTTACCCCTTACGCTCCCCATTGCCTCTCACCCCTCGCCTTGTTACATTCTCGTATGACCATGCAATTTCAAAAAATCGATCCTCGTGTCACTATTACGACGCCGCTCGGCGAGATCAAGATTCGGTTCTACCCGGACGACGCTCCACGCCACGTCGAGAACTTTCTCAAGCTCATAAAAATGGGATTCTATGATGGAACCACTTTCCATCGCGTCGTTCCAGGATTCATCATCCAGGGCGGCGATCCGCTGAGCAAGACTGCTGACCGTGCCGTGCACGGGTCGGGCAGCCCCGGCTACTGGCTCAATCCTGAAACCAGCGATCGTCCGCATAAACGAGGCGCGATCGGCATGGCGAAGGTTCCACGAGAGAGCAACAGCACGCGCGACCCCAACGATAACGGCTCGCAGTTCTATATCTGTGTCGATGACAATAGCGGGCTGGACCGAACCTACACCGTCTTCGGCGAGGTCTTTCGTGGCATGGACATAGTAGACAAGATTGTCGCCTCCCCGCGCGATGAATTCGATAATCCTCTGGTACCGGTTACGATAAAGATGACGGTGAAAGAGTAGAATGGCAAACCTACTTGCCCAGCAACACCACCACACTTCGCGGATTGACGAGATACGAATTCCCTGGCTCTACGCGTATTTCGTTTCCCACTTCAAGAAAATCTTCCCCGCTCGGCAAACTGGTGTCGATGATTCGATACCAGGCCTGCCCAGTGAGCAGCGATGGAATCCTGACCGCCTGCAGCCGAAAATCTGCATTCAAGATGATATACAGATGATATTTCCCCAAAACTGAGGGCGTCTCTCCGCCATCGAGGCGATAACACAGGGTGCGGGCTTCCGGATCATCCCACCGAGGCGGGCCCAGATCCGCTCCAAACCAGGTGATATCGGAGATCGTGTCACCATCGAGATCCTGCCCCTGAAAGAACTTGCGTTGCTGCAAGACCGTATAGCGCTTCGTCAAGGCGATGGCCTTTGTGACAAACTCGAGCATGTCCGCATGATTCGTCACATCATTCCAATTGAACCACCCCATCTCGTTGTCCTGGCAATAGGCATTGTTATTGCCCTTCTGAGTCCGAAGACATTCATCGCCGCCCAGCAGCATCGGCGTGCCCATGGAGAAGAACAACATGCAGATGTGATTTTTCACGAGCTGCTTTCTCAACTGGATCACCGCGGCATCGTTCGTCTCCCCCTCGATGCCGCAATTCCATGAGTTATTGTCATCCGAGCCGTCGCGATTGCCTTCCAGATTGGCGTCATTATGTTTGCTGTCGTATGAGACAAGATCGTGCAGTGTGAATCCATCGTGGCAGGTGACAAAGTTCACACTGTTGTATGCCGAACGCCCATCATCGCCATAGAGATCGGCTGACCCGGTCAGCCGCCGACCCAGCTCTTTGAGATGCCCCCCATCGCCCTTGCCGAACTTTCTGATACTGTCCCGAAAGCGACCGTTCCATTCAGACCAGTCGACCGGGAAGTTGCCGACCTCATAGTTTCCGATATCCCACGGCTCGGCGATCAACTTCACGCGTTGTAAAACAGGATCTTGCGCAATCGCGTCAAAGAAAGACGCGGATCGTTCAAACCTCCCTGCCGCTCGCCCCAAGACCGCGGCAAGATCGAAGCGGAACCCATCTACGTGCATCACGTCCACCCAATACCGAAGCGAATCCATGACGAATCGAATGACGTGAGTATCGGCGAGATTCATACTGTTCCCGCAGCCGGTGTAGTTCATGTAATAGCGTTCCGGTTCTTCGCCGGACCCGGACAGACAATAGTACGAAGGGTTATCGATACCCTTAAAACAGAGCGTGGGGCCACATTCGTTCCCTTCGGCCGAGTGGTTGTAAACCACATCGAGGATCACTTCGATACCGGCCTTGTGGAGTGCTCGAACCAGCGTCTTGAACTCGGTGACCTGACACCCTGGCGCCTGCTGGGTGCTATATGACGATTCCGGGGCAAAGAACCCGATGGTGTTATACCCCCAATAGTTGGTCAGTCCTTTCTCGAGGAGAAAATCCTCGACATAGTGTTCATGCACAGGCAACAACTCAACCGCATTGATCCCCAACTTGCGGAGATAGGGTATTTTCTCCGCAAACCCCAGATAGGTTCCTGGATGCTGCACGTTCGCCGACGGATGCGCGGTAAAACCTTTGGGATGCACCTCGTAGACCACCAGCTTTTCAAACGGGATCGCCGGCGGGGGATCGCCTTGCCAGTCGAAACGATCATCTATGACGATCGACTTGGGCGCCATTCGCGCATTGTCTCGCAGATCCTGCGACAGATCTTTCTCGGAAGCCTGGGCGTCATACGCCAGCAGCAGATTGTCCACATTGCGAAACTTCCCCGTGAGCGCTTTCGCATAGGGATCCATCAGCAACTTCTGCTCGTTGAACCGCAACCCCTCGGCAGGCTTGAATGGACCGCACACTTTGAATCCATACAACTGGCCGACATGAATCCCCTGGACACAGGCATGCCACACATACTTCGTCCTGGTTGAGAGTTGAATGATATCCGTCGGCTCTCCCTCAGGCCGATCGAAAAGCAGGAGGAAGACGTCGCTCGCATGCTTGGAGTAGAGCGCGAAATTCACACCCTCACTCACGAGCGTCGCACCGAGCGGATACCACTTTCCGGCAGACACGACTTTCGTCGTCTTCTGAGTCAACATACTTTCCCTCGCTTCAGATGAAGGAGTGGGGTCACACTCTGAGGATACAGACTTTGAAGACGTCACACAAATTTCATGCGGTCGGATGGCGCAAGCGAGTTGAAACCGGAGGGCGTCACAGTTTTCACCCGCCCACCCCGAGCTGCCGAGCAGCTCTGTCCCGATGGGGTACGTTGAGGATTTCGATGAGTTGAGAACGAAGTTGGGGGCCTGTTTCATGAGCCTCCCGGCAGGCTGCTCAAACGGACTATCCAGCAAGGCCGCAGCCGAAGAACAGGCCGGAGGCGTACCCTCTGGGG
>NEWR02000015.1 GCA_002869885.2 Nitrospira sp. CG24C | reverse complement strand
GATCAATCTCATTCAATGGTGGAGCAACAGGCGCCACACCGCTCCTTAGAAAGAGACGAGCATGTCGACAGAGATCGCCACCAGAGTAAGAAACGAGGAGTGGAAAGCGTCATTGACGAGCGAACGCGCCTTGGTTCGCTGGGCGCTTATTGTTGCGGCTCTCGGATACTTGACGCTCTTCCTGTTCGTGCCCCTCGCAGCCGTGTTTACCGAAGCGTTGAAGAACGGACTTGAAAGCTACTTCGCGTCATTTACGGACCCGGATGCTCTAGCGGCGATTCGCCTGACCTTCCTCGCCGCATCACTGGCCGTTCCACTCAACTTAACGTTCGGCATCGCTGCAGCCTGGGCCATCGCCAAATTCGAATTCGTCGGCAAACAGATTCTCATCACGCTCATCGACATCCCGTTGGCCGTGTCCCCCGTCATCTCGGGGTTGATTTACGTGCTCCTCTTCGGAGCGCAGGGCTGGGTCGGCCCCTGGCTGGCCGAGCACGATATCAAGATCATCTTTGCCTTGCCGGGCATCGTGCTCGCCACCACCTTTGTCACCGTTCCGTTTATCGCGCGTGAACTGATCCCCTTGATGCAATCGCAGGGACGAGAGGAAGAAGAGGCGGCGCTCACGTTGGGCGCGTCGGGATGGCAGACGTTTACACGAGTGACCCTCCCGAACATCAAGTGGAGCCTGCTCTATGGCGTGATTCTCTGCAATGCGAGGGCGATGGGAGAATTCGGAGCAGTCTCCGTCGTCTCGGGCCATATTCGAGGACTCACCAATACGATGCCGCTGCATGTCGAAATCTTGTACAACGAATACAATGCCGTCGGAGCCTTCGCGGTGGCCTCGCTCCTGACCTTGTTGGCCATCGTGACGCTCGTGGTGAAAACTGTGATCGAGCGGAAATCCGCTCCATCACGCGCGACGCAAGATCCTGAATGGAGGATGCAGCCAGGGAGTCCATCGTGAGTATCCAGGTCGATCACATCACCAAACAATTCGGCACCTTCACCGTCCTGGATGACGTGAGCCTTCATGTACAGACAGGAGAACTTATCGCGCTGCTCGGCCCCTCCGGTTGCGGCAAGACCACCCTACTCAGAATTCTGGCTGGATTGGAGAGGCCCGACCAGGGACGAATTCTTCTGCATGGTAACGAAGTAACGGATCGACAGGTCACCGACCGTCGCGTGGGATTCGTGTTCCAGCATTACGCCCTATTTCGGCATATGACCGTCACAGAGAATGTCGCATTCGGGCTGAGCGTGCTTCCCAAAGCGCAACGCCCTTCTCCTGACAAGATCCAGAAGAAGGTCAATGACTTGCTCTCATTGGTACAGCTGCAGGCAATGGCCGACCGCTATCCGAATCAGCTTTCCGGAGGGCAACGTCAACGCGTAGCCCTGGCCAGAGCGCTGGCCGTGGAACCGAAAATGCTCCTGCTTGACGAACCCTTTGGCGCGCTGGACACCAAAGTCAGAAAGGAGCTGAGACGCTGGCTACGGCGACTTCATGACGAATTGCACATTACAAGCATTCTTGTGACGCATGATCAGGAAGAGGCCTTGGAAGCAGCAGACCGTATCGTGGTGTTGAACCAAGGACATATCGAGCAAACCGGTACGCCGGAGGAGGTCTATGAGAACCCGGCCACACCGTTCGTCTACCAGTTTCTCGGCGATGTTAACGTGTTTCATGGCCGCATGTCTCAAGACCGGCCCTCGCACGAAGGAGCGAACGAACAACCTCTAGCAGAGGCGGACGTTTCGGGCGAACACGAAGTCACATTCGTCCGTCCCCATGACCTAGAACTCAGCCGGAGCCGGACCACGCCGACACAGCTCGAAGCAACCGTGCGATTTGTCATCACCGCCGGATCACGAGTGCGGCTCGAGCTGGTGTCGAAGGACTCACCGCAGATTATTTCGGTCGAACTCACCAAAGACCGCTATCGCGAGTTAAGGCTTCAACAAGGCGATGTGGTCTTTGTGCACCCGAAACAACTACAAGTATTCAAAATGCCCGCCCCCTAGCCGGTGTAACGGGGGTGCCGCATGAAGCCCGGAAGCCTACGTTTATTCTCGATTGTCATCCATGAATCTCATCTTTGAGAGCTACATACAGACATGCGCCGGTCGTGACTTGCGGAAATGCAACCGGACGCGAGTCGGTAGTACAATGTTGCCATGTCTAAGATGGTCATCGTGCTCACTATTGCGGGATTAGCATGGCCACACATGTTGCTCGCTATAGAAGAGCAACCGCCCCAAGCACCGAGCGCGCATGAGCGCTTAAACCAAGTGCTGGGTCCTGATGGTGGTGCACACGTATACAAAGACCGCGAAGGGAATGTTGAATCCGTTCTCGATCCACCGGGTGGAAAGCGTCGCACCACCGTGCAGCCACCCCCAAGTCCGTCGATGAACCTCGGCCCTCCACTTCAGTTACACAACTCTCCGTTCCAATTACCTCCGACTATACCTCCTGCGCACCCGCCTTCTCCGGATTTTCCCCAGAAGGCTCGTTAAGGCTAAACATCTGCACCGCGAGGATGGACAAGGTCGGCGGCTGAACCCTACTTCTTCCCTTGTCGCTCAGTGGGTCCAGATCTTTACGGAAGTCGATTCGAACGGATACACATGAATCATCCATCCACCGGCTTGCGGAACGAATCGCCCCCCTGCCTGCTGACACTCTGATTCCGTGACCATCGTCCGCTTGCCTCCGAGTTGTTTCCTCGTCATGCGGCGTCTACTGCCGTCCGGCTGGAAGCAGAGATTGACGTGGGCATGCCACTGCGCAACGCTCAATGGAACGCGCTCGTTCAACTGGTCCTCGCTCATATCTCTCGGCGCGGTGTACATCGCCCCCTCAAGTTCATAACCATCCCCAGCTTTCTTGTACAGGAGTGCCGTCGGTTCAGCCGGATCAAAACGAACCTTGGCCATAAGGCGGCGCTGCTTATTGGCGAAATGATAATGCTTTGGCTTTCGCTCTGGATGAAGCGGAGCATAGCCGTCGTCCATAGCCACCCGGTAATCTTTGTACTTGGCAAGAGCCTGTCGCAGAGTTTGAACGATCTGATAGGCACGCCCAGCGTCGTCGGCATTCGCCATTCGCAACCGCGTCCATTTCATGTGGGGCCCGAGATGTTTTTTATGAGGGGTCATCATGTCGACCGCGCCATCGGCATGATCATGCTGATCCATCGACGCGTCCTCTCCCTGTGCCGGCTCACTCAAGGCCGCAGCCGAAGAACAGGCCGGAGGCGTACCCTCTGGGGTACGTTGAGGACCTGTTCGAGGTGAGAACGCAGCTGGGAGTCTGTTTCAGCAGCCTGCCTAGAAGAAGGCCATCGAGGCGTACGTCACCGTCGAATTGTACTGATCCGTGATCCCGCGGTCGTAGCGTAAGACCTGCCCGCTCTCCGCTTCGATCAACCGCAGCAAAGAATAGATGGGTGAGAAGCCGGAGATCCGGCGCTGGTCCTGTTCTTTCCTGATGTAATTGGCGAATTCTTCCGGCTGGCGCTCCTCCACCGGCTTCAACATTTCCAGGTCGAACTGCATGCAGCGATGAAAGGAGAAATCCGTCGGAGGCGCCTTGTCTCCGTAGCGCATACCCAAATGGGCGAGTTCTCCCGCCGCGATCACGCAGTAGGCCCGGCCTAATTGCGTGAGGACCTCTCGGAGCCCCGTTAAGAATTGGTCGACCGAGTGGCGAACGGTCGGATCTGCCAGGCTCGCCGCAGAAAATGAACTCAAGATCGGCACGATGGTAAAGGGTTTCTTAGTTCCCACAATGTCCTGAAGAAACGGGAGCTGGAACTCTATAGCCTGTTCCGCTTGGTGGCAGAGATCGTCTTCAAAGAAGGCTGGGAGTTTGGCCTTGAGCTGACTCAGGATCGGTTGATCGGCGGATACGATTCCGAGAGGCGTCTCGAAATCCTTATCCGTCACGGCAAACACATCGTCCAACCCGGCTGAGGCCGTGCCGATGATGACGAACAGATCCGGCTGTTCCGCATCTTGCAGCTCTTTATAGGCCCAGGCATAGATCGACCCCGCCTGTTTCAAGTCGTAGGTCGGGGCGACGAGGCCTTTAATCTTTTTCCCCGCATGCTCTGACGGTTTGAAGTCCGGTCCTTCTTTCGACGTAAAGAATCCATCGATTTGTTTTTTCAATTTCGCACTGTCTGCCTCATACCCCCGCCCAGCAAAGGCGGCGCGGCGCAGCGGGCTCTGGCGATAGGCCTCCCGTGCCAACCGGCGAGCGTCCTCAGCGCGCTGACCCTCCAAGAACAGCTTCTCATTGAGGTCGGAGACCAGCTGATCCATCTTGCTGGGGACGAGAAACTCACCGAATCGTTTGAGATAGAGCGCTCCAATTTCAGCCAGCGAATGCTCGCCATCGAAATGCTGAATGATGAAAAAGTAATTGAGCGGCAGCACGAGCTTTTCTTTGCTCAGCCCCGTTGGATCCCACAAGACCATGTACTGCTCCTCGCCTTCTTTGATCGGCGAGAATTGCAGGTTGCGAAGGGCAGGGTACTGTTTGGGGTCTTTAGCGGTACCGGTCGTAGTAGTCATGACGCTCCTTAGCAGGATGCTGAAAAAGTCCGCCAGCGGCGTTCTCGGCTCATCGAAATCCTCAACGTACCCCTGAGGGTACGCCTCCGGTTTCAACTCGCCTGTGGCCTTGCTGGACGGCCATTTTGAGCATCCTGCGTTGTATGCTCCTACTGTCCCAGACATACGGGCAATGAGATTCAAGCAAGCGCGCATTGTAACGAAGCATTTACCGAAGCTGCAACCGGCGGCTGGTTTGTTTGGTTCATTTGGTTTGTCTGGTTGATTTGGTTAGTCTCGTCCAACCAAACAAACTAAACAAACCAAACAAGACAAACCTACTTTTCTTCCTCTTTGGACTGTTTACTGCTGGACCGGCGAGCCATCACCACCAACATGAGGATGGTCAAACCTGCTAGCCAGAAGCTCGGTCTGCCATAGGAGGGGTCGGTGAACTCGATGAGATCGGTCAATCGTCCGATCAAGAGGGACATGCGGGCCATCACGGTGTAACCGAAGGCTGCACCGAAGGCGATCATCAGGAAGATAATTCCTGTCCGGGCCACGACCTTGCCTGGTCCCGTGTGCTCGACGGAGAAGAAAAAGTAGAACAGCACGGAGCTGACGCCGATCAAAATAATGATGGTGTTCAGGCTGCTGGAAGGATTCAGGAGACTCCAAGTAAATGTCACGCCCTCTCCCGGCACCAACGTCAGCAGCGGGCGGACCGTATCCTCGATCTGTTTCAAAATAAAGGACGAGATGGTTCGTGGGATCGCGAGCCCTGACCCGACGCCCACAATGAAGGCAAACGCGTAGCGTGAGATCCAGGCGGCTTTCGGGACATAGCGCGTGAGCATGAGCATCCCGATGGCAACTGGAACCAATAGCGCCCACTCCCCGTTCTCGACGATCGGCCTCCAGATGAGCTGCACGACTACGGTGTCGTAGGTCTTGATGATCGTATACCCCACCGATACGCCGACGTAGAGGTTCTCCGCCAATTTGAAGAGCGGGTTGTCTTTATAGAGAAATGTGAAGATGAAGAGGGTCAGCCCCGTCGCCACCCACGCCCCTATGATGATTTCAATCGCCACTCGATTATCCTTTACACTCTGAATTCAACATCTGCCTCCCCGACTCAACTGGTGGCCTGATGAGTCCCCCACTGCGCGCGTCCAAGGAATGCCGGTTCATTTGGTCAATTTAGTCTATCTGGTTTGTCTGGTTGATCGGACTGGAAATTCATTCAGAAGAACCAGACAGACCAGATAGATCGGCCAACCAGACAGACGAGCCCGAGCGCGTTGCGCGAGCACAGGGGATTCCTCAGGCCACCTCTCCACCCTGCTGTCTAGCTCTGTTGCGCGATGAAAAATAGAACAGATTGCACATGATGACCAGCACAATGATGGCGAGATGCGTAGCCGATTGGGCATCCATACCGGCAATGGCTTTCCCCTTCTGGTCAATAAGGATTTCGTATTCCGCTGCGCCGCGCAGACCGCCGATCAAACCGTTGATCTGCCCGCTCCGCAACAACGGATAGAGCCCCGGCGCCATGACGCCCGTACAGCCGCCGCCGAGTTCGAACTTATACTTGTCCTTTCCGAAGACGTACCAGGCTTCCACACCGGGATTGCCAGCGCCTAGGCTGACGGCATAGTTCACATCGCGCAGGTTGGCGACGCCTTGCAGCACCGGCAGCCCCTTCGTGGGTTTGCCGCTGTAGTCGGCTGGGAAGGCGCCATAGAGATCCTGCCCCATGTTGATGATGACAGCGGTCCCGCCGGGGCTCCAACCGAGGAATACATAATCCTTTCCGCTCTCCTTGCCCATCTCGCGGGCGACCTGTGTGACGACCTGATCGGCCATGCCGGTGCCGGAGACCCAGAGCGTCATCGCGATGACGCGGAGGTTCTTCTTGAAGGCATGGCGCAGCAAGGAAATCGACTGGGGATGCAGCTCAGGTTTCGACGCCGGATCGAAGTCCAGTGAGAGCAGGAACACGGACCCCTCAGGGAGCGACTCGATGTGGTCGTAGACCCCGCGGACCTCTTGCGAAATCTTGATCGGTAACCCGACCGGGTAGAGCAGAGGGATAAGCGTGCAGAGGCCGATCACCAGAAAAATGATCCGCCTATCAATGCGCAACATTCGTTCAGCAAACGTCATAGAGTTACCACGCTCTCGTAAGGCGTAAGGCGTGAGGCGTCAGGGGATGGAGAAGTAGGTGCTCGTCCTGCACCTTACCCCTTACGCCTAACGCCTCACGTGTCACGCTACTCCTTGCCCCCTCCAAGATACGACCGTTCCATGCCGAAGATGATCTTGATGGAGAGCGCAACCGTGCCGAGGCTCACGCCAATGAGGATCGCACGCCGCACCGACGCATTCAGCACATTCAAGATCCACTGAGACAAGTCGCCACTGATCGGGATCAGATATTCTCCGAGCGGAACGCGGCCCATCATGACGATCACCGCGGCAATGAGCAGCACCGCCGCCTCACGGCTCCGCGCCCGGAATGACCGATAGGCAGCCGAGGCGATGAAGAAGGCGAGAATGGCGAACATCGTCCCCTGCAGCGGGACCATCATGAAGTTATAGATCCATCCGAAGGCCGTCATGGCGCCGTCAACAGCTTCCTTGCCGTTCGACCAAAATCCGACCGCAATGGTCCCCAACATGCTGACATAGAGCACGAAACTATAGCCCCAGCCCGCCTCTTTGCGCCGGATCTTGACGGCATGGACCTGGAACAGACTGCTGACACCCAGCACCAACGCGAACCCCCCAATAATCTGGAGCCACTTGGTGACGGAGGTCAGCATCTGCTCCGAAGCCGGGTGCGGCACATAGTACTGCGCCGCGAATACGATGCCGGTGATGAGCGTGATCAAGAGCGGGACTTGTCGCCGGAGAAAGATCATTTTACGTCCCTGAACAGATCTAGAAATAATTTCGGCCACTGCGCATCGAATATCACTCCGAGGGTGGCCATTACAGTCCCGATGCCGAGCACGCAAAGGATGAGCGCCTTGCCGATGTCCTGTCCGCGCAGCGTGCCGACCTGAACCGGTTCTTTGGAGAGATAGGCGCTGGCGGCGTACAGCTCCTCGCCGATCAAGGTGTAGTCGCAAGTCGTGACGAAGAACGGGAGCTGGTGATCGGAGTCAGTCCCGGCAATTTGGATCGCGCCGGTGCTCGCGCCCGTTTCAGTCAGCAGCAGCGCTTCGGCAAAGTACGACCCCATAAAGAAATTCGCCGCCGGTTTCTTGCGCAGCATGATGCCGTCCACCGCTGCGGTATAGCTGAATTGATCCGACGTGATGAAAAAATTCGAATCGTCTTTGTAGAGATCGGGCTTCCCGGCTTCCAAGTAGGCCTGCTTCGTAATTTCCTGGCAGACGGCCATGGTGATTGGGTCGCGGTGCGGCACAAGCAAGTCGGTCCCATAGGCGGCAGTGCGTTTGGCCACGCGCCCGAGAATGACTGCCGCGGCAATGGTGGAGGGATCGCTCATGTCGTGGGCGCCGGTAAGATACAGGATCGGTTTGCCCAACTCCGTCGCGCGGCCGATGGCCTCATCCACTGCATCGAGTCCGGGAATGCGCCGGAGGAAGATCTCCCGTTTTCTGGCTGTACTGATGGCGTAGAACACGATGCCACCGAACAGGAGCGCCAGCAGAAGATTATTCATCTGATTCCAGTTGATCCAGTTCGATTGCGGCATGGCCTGAACCGGCGCGGCCACGGCTCGATCGTCGCCCGAGACTCTGGCCACGGTCACGGAGTAGATCGTCTCATTTTTGAGCTCGACCCCTCTCCCGTTCTTCAGCATGAACTGGTGCTGGTCTCCAGTCGCTGGCCTTGTCCACCAGGGCCACTTGGATTCACGGACATAGCGTTGGTTTGAAGGAAACTCCGCCACGACTTTCATCGTAGCCGGATCCGGCGCCGTGGTTCCCTCGCTGAGCAAGACCTGATATTTGGTTGCGGCACTATCGTCGGGAGCCGGTGACCAGAGCACCGTCAGGCTTCCGCCGCCATCGCTCGCGGTATCAAACACACGAACATCTTGCGGCGGCGCGAGAGGCGTCTGAGCCAACACGACGGAGTGAGAGAAGCCGATGACACAGGCAACGAGAAAGAAGAAGTGCGCCACAGCACTCCCCTTACCCCTAACCCCTACCCCCTTACCCCTCACGCCTCACCCCTCACGCTATTTACGATCCTTCAATCAGTTCAATATTCGTACGCGGGATCATGGTCCTGCTGCCATCGCCAAAGCGGACCTCCAGCACGCGTACCTCACTCTCGGTCGGAATCTTCTGGAGATCAGACGGCAAACTCGCGACTTCGCCAATCTTGCCGAACAATGGGTCTCGAATGATGCGCACCTGGTCGCCGATCCGGATGCCTTCCCGCTGTGGGGCAATGGCCGCGCCATGACCGTCCGCTACGCCTTTTGGAATGATGATCTCCGGACGGATGACACCGGCGCGAATTTGCGTCGCGCCTGAAATAGAAGCCGGTTGTCCTGCATGAGCCGAGAGAAGCGCGAACGTTTTTTCGGCCATGGGGATAGCGCCGAACCCTTCGGTGAGAATCAGAGTAAAGCCGACCTGTTCCGTGCCCGTGATGGCCACACCAAGGTCATAGCCCAGCAGTGTGCGCAGATCCTTATCGTGAATGCCGCCGATCACCAAGCCCGCAACCCCTACCTCTTTTGCGCGAGCCAGGGCGTCTGACGAGATGAAGGAGCCGCCCACGACGACTTTACCTTTCATGTCTGCAGTCAGGTGGCGAGGCGTGAGCGCTTCGTCCGGCGACGTCACGGCGATCACAATCTCGCCCCAGGTTTCACCGCCAATGCCGAAGATGCCCTGCACCAAACTACAATTCGTTTCGACCACGACGCCTTGCTGCGGAATCACCTCGACGATGCGCCCGTCGACATAGGCCAGCAACTCCAGCACGCGCGGCGGCTCCCGCAACAACACCTGCCCCGTGACCGTGGACAGGGATTCCACAACGCCGGTGATCGGTGAGCGGACCTCCGTCTTGAGCCACTTGATGAGCGGTTTGTTCTCGGCCAGGATCTCATCCTTCTGCACTGGATCGCCGGCCTTCTTGATCAAATATTCGTGGATCTCATCCGGCGCCACACCCAATTGATTGGCGAGATTCAGCGGATAGACCTTCCCAGGCAGTTCCGCACGAGCCACCGCTTGGTTCGCGCGAACCACGTCCCCAGTCGTGACCAGCACATTGCCAGGCAGCGACAACATCCGCCGACGGCGGACCATTGCCTGCTCTGTGACGGTTAAGCCTGGGGTGTAACTATGAGGCATAGGTAAAGTTCTGAGTTGTGAGTGCTGAGTTCTGAGTTAATGTCCCATCCAAACAACTAAAAACTCACAACTCAGAACTCCTAACTCGCAGTTGGGTATAGCCCGACTGCGCTGTACCATTTCTTCAGCGATGCCACTCTGGCCGTGTGATCGGTCGGCAACTGCAACGGACGCCCACGTCCATCGAGCAAGAGTCCCACTACGCCACCTTGCACCTCTCGCGTGATCGAGACTCCTGCCCCTGCACCGAGATTCACCTGTTTCACCGGTTGAATTGCGATCGAGGCCTTCTGATCACCGGCTAAGGGAACCAGTCGCAAGTCACCGAATGCGAGTACCCCTTTGTCGATTCGCCCATCGGCAAAAGTGATGACATAGTCCGCGCACCGGTCCCCGTCCTTCCCCTGCCCGATCGGCGCGACACAGGTTCCCAGGTAGACCATGCAATCACGGACGAAGACATCGGTTGCTGCCTTCTCGTCGATCGTCGAGAGCACTCCGAGATGCGGCATCATGAAGATACTGTCCACCGAGAGCCTCGTCACCCCGAGCGGTTCGTAGGCATCCACCATCATCAGCATCGATTGCACGCGGCGCGGCGCATGGGACAGAATCCCCCCGCTCCCGACAATCAAATCCAACTTGAGCATGTCGATGAGCGTCTTGCCGGACTGCTGCTGCTCGAACACATCCGAGATCGTCCGTTCTTGTTGTATGCCCTTGAGAGCCGTCGCGAGAGATTTATGATGGATCAAGGCGAGTCGGAGCGCCTCGCGGGCAATTGCATGTTCGATCTGCAACTCGTCCAGCGTCTGCGGAATCGTCGTCGGCCGGATCATCTTGTTCTTAATCCGGTTACGGAGCGTCTGCTCCTCGATCGTGAAGGGCACCCACCGCATGATATTCGCGAGCCCTGCTTCCGCCAGTACATTGGAAATACTGTACGACATTCCAAGGTTCGCACTGACGGTCCGATTGAAGAGCCCTTCGAAGACCGAGAACACGTCCGTCGTCGCGCCGCCGATATCCACCCCGATCAAGTTCAAATGCTCTCGCTTGGCGATCGTTTCCATGATCACGCCAACTGCCGCCGGCGTCGGCATGATCGGCGCACCGGCCATCTCGATCAGTTTCTTGTAGCCCGGCGCTTGCTGCATGACATGTTCGAGAAACAGGTCGTGAATCTTGTTCCGCGCCGGCGCAAGATTCTCCCGTTCCAACACCGGACGAATGTTGTCGGTCAACACCAGCGCGGCCTTCTCGCCCAGTATCTTCTTCACTTGCGGCTGCGCGTCTTTGTTACCCGCATAGATCAACGGGAGTTTGTAGGTCGCTCCAAATCGAGGGCGCGGCTCCGCTGCCGAAATGTACTCGGCCATCTCGACCACATGGGTGACCGCCCCCCCGTCCGTCCCGCCGGACATCAGGATCATGTCCGGCCGCATCGTCCTGATACGCTCGATCTTTTCATGCGGCAATCGGCCATCGTTTGACGCCAACACATCGATGACAATCGCACCTGCCCCCAATGCGGCCCGTTGCGCGCTTTCTCCCGTCATGTTCTGCACAACCCCAGTCACCATCATTTGCAACCCGCCGCCCGCACTGCTGGTAGAAATGTAGATATCGACACCGGTCTTCGCATCGCGACAAGGCGTGATGATCTTGTCGCCGTCGAGGATTTTCCGGCCAGAGAGTTCTTCAATTTCCGCAATCGCATTCAGCACCCCGCGCGTCACATCTTCGAACGGCGCTTCCACCGTCGTCGGCGCTTCACCGCGATAGGTTTGCCGGTATTCGTCGCCGACCTTCTCGATCAGAATGGCTTTGGTCGTGGTGCTGCCACAGTCGGTGGCGACGATGACGTTGAGGGGATGGGCGGTCTTTGCCGGCGCTTGAGTAGCCATCAGCGATCAGCCTGGCGTTGGCCGCGTCGTTCGTGAAGCGTGAAGCGTGAAGCGTCCAAACTCCGAATCGGGAGGCGCTTCACGTTTAACGTTTCACGTCCGCAAGTCATCGAACGGAGGCTCCTTGAGGAGCCTGGGGAGGAGCTTTGGGGGCAGATTTTGTTTCAATGATGGCGATGAGACGAGAGATCGTATCGCGACGTTCAAGCAACCGAGCCACTTGCTCAACCTCTTTCGCCTGGAGGACCCATTCAACGATGGGGGTTAGGAAATACAGCGCCTGACTTCCGAGAAAGTTCATGGGGCCGAGAGATTCCAGAAATACTGTGGCAGGAGCAGCCATGCCTCGTTTCACCACCGCATCGGCCACCCGTTCAAGTAACGCAAGTTCCTCAGCCGTGAACAGCGCGGGCCCAGACTTGGTCGAAAAGGCGTGGGAGAGTTCTGTGCGGATCTTGTCCCATTTCCCAGGGAAAGATGTCTTGGTAAAGGAAGCCATAAGTGTCTGGAAAGGCTGTCAAAATCAACTATCGAGCGGCATTATCATTATATGGAGAGGGTGAAGAGGAGTCAATGAAGGTGCGGCGCAACGGCGTGAGGAGCTTTCTTTGCTCCCGGAGCAGAGAGTGGGACGGGGTCTGTTGATCTCCTATGCTCGCGCAACGCGCTCGGGCTCGTCTGTCTGGTTGGCCGGTCTTTCTGGTCTGTCTGGTTCTTCTGAATGAATTTCCAGTCCGATCAACCAGACAAACCAGATAGACCAAATAGACCAGATGAACCAGACAAACCTACCCCGAAGCCGCGAGCCGGTCACCTTCTCCCAGCTTGCGGGTGAACAGTTCCAGCGCCATGTCGTAACAGATTCGGGCTGTAGCCGGATCGTAGCGGGGACCTTCGTCGCGAAGAAAGGCATGCGCGTTGTTGAACTCATGCCACTGGAAATGCACGCCGGCATCACTCAGTGCGTTGTAGATCAGCGCCCGCCCCTCGCGGGGAATATGTGGGTCCTGCCTGCCCCAGATCATCAGCAGTTCGCCCGTGATCTCGCCGATTCGGTCCAAACTGTTATCGTGCATACCCTCGCCCAGGCTGCGCTTGTGGATATCGGTTGCGTAAAAACAGGTGGCGGCCAGCACGTCGGGCTGCATCGCCGCACGAAAGGCCAAATGCCCGCCAATGCAAATCCCCATAACACCCAGCTTGCCAGTACAGTGTGATGAGTCCTTGAGAAAATCCAGCGCCGCACGCGCGTCGCCGTCATAGCTCGATAATGTCTTGGTGGTCTTATGCCGATTGCCGCGCTCGGCGCCAGCTTCGTCGTAGGCCAGAACAGTGCCGGACAGTTCCAGTTCGTGGTAAATCTCCGGAACTGCCACCACAAATCCGTGGCTCGCCAACATCGCCGCGGTGCGCCGGATCGGCCCCGTCACTTGAAAGATCTCCGAGAACAGGACCAGGCCTGGATACCGCCCCCCAGCCACTGGCCGAAAGAGATACGTACGCATGAGCCCCGTAGGAGTGTGGATATCAGCCGATTCGGTATCTGTGATAATCATGCCGTGCTCCGATTGAGTGGGCGGGTACGAACTCCACATAACTCGCACATAGGCCGCGACCACTTCGACCGAAAGTGGTCACAGTTGCTGCCCAATAAACTGGAAAAACCAGCCGACCAAATAGACAAGTTTAGTAGCCTCGCCCGGTGCTGCCACCGCGCCCCATCCGATCCAGCGGAAGCGCTTCGTATCGTGTCTTTAGGTCCGGATGCTCGTTGAGATAGCTCTTGACCGACGCATCATCGGCAAAAACCTCCGGACTGCGCTTTCGATATTCCTCGACCGTCAGATCGTACTTCGCTAACAGCTTCCCGAGTTTCGTGTGGATATCCGCACCCATATCCTTCATCTGGTCAGCCGACGGACGCTGCCCATCTTTGAACATCCCTCCACCCTGAAAATAGTTCGTCATCATCTCGCCAATATCAATACGGGCCTTCACGAACTTTTCCACTTCAGCCGGTTCTGCAGCAAGGCTGACCCCTGAGAACAATAGAACCATCAACGAGATTCCGATGATGTTACGCGCCAAATTCATGGGCCTGAACTCCTTGTAAAAGTATGGATACCACCTTTGCTCTGCGGAACAGCGCCCATCATAACATCCTGGCAAGACAAAAAAAGAGGGGGATGGAGGCTGATGATCTTCTGTGCTCGCGCAACGCGCGGCCTCCGAAGGATGGGGAGGGAGTGGCCAGGTGCCCTTCTTGCTCGCAGAACGCGCACGGTGAAACGGTGCTCGTTCGATGCGCGCAGTAAAGGGCAGCCTTGGCCACTCCCTTAACGAGAGATGAAGATGATTTGAAGGCCCTCGCTCGGGCTAATGGCACGTCTCGGCGTGCCATCGGGTGGGCGGGTGAGAAAGCTGCGCGCAGTGGAAGATCAGTCAGCCCCCATCCCTGAAGTGAGAACAAACAAGTTTGGAGGGATCATTTCGATGGATGACGGTCGCTCGATGTACGCAGTTAAGAGGCAGCCTTGGCCGCTCCTTAAACAACTGGTTGATTTGGTTTATCTGATTAGTTTCGTTCAACCAAAAACCAGACACACCAGAAAAACCAAATAACGGTCTTCTGCTGAATGTTCTCGAATATTAGGTTTTCGTAAGACCAATTCTGCTAGGATGACGGTGACTGGATGATTGATCTGCGACATTGATAGAAAGGACGCGTAACTTGAACCCAACAAAACTTATTGCCGCGATTATCGTGATTGCTCTGATCGGACTCCCTTCCCTCTCCTTTGCGAGAGCGCGAGGAGGAGGAGGAGGATATGGTGGCGGATATTCCAGCGGCTCCAGGAGCAGTGGCGCCCCAGGGAGCATGGGCAGTCGTGGATCACGTACCTATGAACAGAACGGCGCGAAACCTATTGAACAGTCGGTCACTCCGAAGCCATCCGCTGCTACGCCACCATCAGCGTCCAGCAGCCAGGCTCCCATGGCCCAGCCGGCGCCTGCCAGGCAGCCCTCGTTTATGCAGCGCAATCCCCTGTTGGCTGGTCTCGCAGCCGGCGTCGCGGGATCCTATATCGGCCATTTACTGTTCGGGGCGACAGACAGTAGCGCGAGTACCACCGATGCTGGTCAGCAGGTTGGCGAAGCCGCCACGACCAGCACCGCTGCCGGGGCTTCCAGCTCCACCGGAATACTCCTTATTCTCATGCTCTTGGGAGCCGGAGCGTTCTTTTATTTCTTGAAAGTGCGGAGACCCGTCCATGACTTTTCAGGAACCACGCGGAGCAGCGCCGTCAGTAGCAGTCTGTTAACAGAGCCTTCCGCCACAACCCTCCGGACCACCGCAGTAGCCAGCGAAGTCACCTCCGCCGATAAGATGGCCTTTCAACAACTGCTGACCGATGTTCAAACGGCCTGGAGCAGTCAAGATCTGGCCGGATTACGGCGATCCGTCACGCCTGAAATGCTGTCATATTTCAGCACCGCCTTGGCCGAACAGACCAGTCTCGACATCGCCAATCATGTAGAGGATGTGGTGCTCGTACAGGCAGACGTCCGGGAAACCTGGATCGAAGACACGACGCAATACGCGACGATCGGGCTTCGTTGGGCTGCCCGTGACTACACCGTATCCACGACCAAGCGGCGAGGAGAGCCAGGCTATCTCGTTGAAGGCAGCGAAGAGACGCCGGTCGAGTCCGGCGAGGTATGGACCTTCATGCGATACCAGAATGGGAAGTGGTTGCTCTCGGCGATTCAGCAATAGGAGGGGATGAAGCCTGATGATCTTCTGTGCTCGCGCAACGCGCGGTCGCGGACTCCCCTCGTTGGACGCGCGCAGTGAAAGATCAATCAGCCTCCATCCCTAAGGAGAGAACAAGCAAGCTTGGAGGGAGCATCTGTACCCTCGTTCGACGGCCGCACTTAGACCAACATGAGTGCCCTTCCAGGTGAGGGGAAGCAAGCGAGCTTGGAGGGGTCATTTTAGAAACGTAGTCGCTCGACCGCCGCAGTAAGACCAACTTCGGTACCATTCCAAAAGGGTCACGTAAGCGGGCAGGGGATCAAGTAAGACTGTCTGATTGACCTAGCCTATCTGGTTGATTTTAGCTCACCTGGTTTACCCGGCTAGTGTGGTCCAACCAAATAGACAAGACAAACCAAATAAACCAAATAACGGTCTTCTTAGACAAACGGGCTTTTGCATCACCCTCTTAGGAAAAGACCGATCGCCAGAGGGAAACGACCCATTCCTTGAACATAGACAGCCAGTCATCTTCGACTGGTTCGGAAGTCTGCTTATTCGTCGACGGCATCTTCGGGTTGCCAGCATTCGGATCTGCCGATACTGCCGGTGCCGTCACTATCGGCTTGGGAGTGGAGCCTGTTTGAGCTGGAACTTGTGTTGGTGAGGCAAGGGCTACCTCGGCCTGTTGGTTCGAGCGTTCGAGAGCTGTGGACTGTGGCGCTTTAAGGCCGTCTACCTCACCGAGTTGAGATTTATACATCTCAACGGTTGCTTGCAACTCAGGCTGTTCTTCCTTTGCACGTTGGAGGGCATACCGCAGCCTGTTTTGTTGAGCAGTCAGCTGATTGATCGCGTCGCTGAGCCTGCTCATCCTCTCTTGCGAAAGTTGCTGCTCGGTTTCCACCTGCTGCTTGGCGTGCAGGAGTGCGAATACGGTTGTCTCTGTTTCTCTAGCAAGGATAACTTTTTGTTGTTCAAGCTCTCTGACTCGTTCGATGAGCAGCTGCGATTTAGCTCTCGTGCTGTACAGTTCGACATTCGTCGATTCGAGATTAGCGATAGCGGCTTCGTAGGTGGTCCTGGTTACACAGGCGCTGGTGGTGAAGGTGACGAGACAGAGCATCCCGGCTGTTACAACCTGGATTTTCATGCCATGCCTCGTTGTGTTGTTCTCAATACAATGGTTCAAAGGGCTGTGCCCGCTATGACTCCGACATCGTGTTGCCGCGAAGAATACCTTATTATTCAACGAAAATCACTCAGCCTTTTATGGTGCCCCTCATCCCGATGGGCATAGATTTGACTGAGCTGGGGATCCGCCGCATGGGTCGCTATGGCAAACCCTTGTGTGATACAGTGTTCAGCGTATACTAAACCATACCTTCAACAGATTACAGGGAGAGACCATGACCACGAACACGGTGAAGCCCATCAAGTCCATGCCGCCACGAACAGCCGCAGCCTGGGTCCGCATTCCTGATGGCACGAAGGTCAAGCATCGGCATGAGGGGCACGTCGGATTCATCGATGGGCTCACAGAGATCGTCAGCGGACCTAACCGTAACCCGGACGGGAAGACACAATATCGTATGAATATCGGGGCGCCGGATCGGCAGCTCGTGACCGAGGGGGACTTGTCTATTTTGATCGACGATGAAGATCTCGTCATCATACTGCGACAGAAAGCACCATACCGCCGCGCGGTCACGGAATCGCTGCACAGCGTGCTGGCACCGGATCGCTTCGTCAAGCCGGCCTAGAATCAGCCGCGGTGCACGGGACGGGTTCATCTGGTTTGTTTTGTTTATCTGGTTGATTTGGTTCATCTAGGAAGTTTCATTCAACCAAAAAACCAGACAGACCAGACAAACCAAATAACGGTCTTCGTCGGAGCCAACCATGACAGAAACTTGTTACTCCAAAGGCCAGAAAGTGATCCTGGTCACCAGCCAGATCAAGAATGGCAAATGGTCATGTAAGTTTTCGATTCCGGGGTTCAACCACCTTGACCGTGGCCTGCAAGACCAGGATTCATCGAAAGGCTACAAAACGGAATGGGAAGCAAGAACCAACGCGTTTCAACGCGCTAAGCTGCTGCTAACTGGAACTGCGGACATGCCGCAGGAACCACTGCTGGAGAAGGCCTAGCCCGTTTTCATGAGCGAGACAGGCACTGCAGGTAGTTCTGAGTTCGAAGTTCTGAGTTCAAAGTTCAGAAAATCTCACACTCTCCCCCACCTCGGCTTTCGATCCGACTCGAACTCAGAACCCAGAACTCAGCACTTTCTCAGCTATTAGGCCCAGGTCCGGTGAACCTCGCTGACGTGCTCTACCCCGCCCACGGCGCTGATTTCCCACCGAACATCGTCCGGGATCGCGACCACCCGCAACTCTGCGCCATGGCCATTGGCAGCCCCATTGAGCTCTTCTACAACTTGGACTAACTTCAAATCATCGCGCGGAATCAGTATGCCGCATTGATTGAGGCTTGGCTCTTTGGGCGTCGCCGACGACGGCCAGTAGGCGCCGAGATCCGTCTCCTTGAGCGCGTCCTGCTGGCCCAACTCACGCAATCGAATAAACGCCTGATGACTCACGGAAAAGTTGCCGTAACTCTTATTGATCACAATCTTCTTCATAAACTGATCCCTTCCTCTCTCCCATCAGAATTTTCGATGGTACGCTCTTCATGCGTAGGCCTGTATCTCAGTCGCCCCTGTGCAATCGGTCACGCTACCTTCGCTGGGTCCGCGTATGCATTTGTATAGTTCCCCGACCAATGGGAATAGCGTCGATTAACCCAAGTGTTGACTTCACCATTTTGGGTTGCGCCATAGCGTTTCGCCAGCACCGCGGTGAACGTGGCCAGACTCCCCTCGATCTCCAGAAGATCGGCATCCGTGATCTTCTCCCACTTCGCTTTGAGTGGCGCCTTCAGTTGGATCCAAAACGCTTTGAATTGTTCTTGATTCATGTTGCACTCCTTTCGTGCATGATTGTTGATGACATCCCAACAAGAGCTGAAAAGGTCCGTCCCTCTGAAATAGGCCAAGGTTCAGGCGTTCAACCTTAGCCTCGACCTCAGCCTGCCCCAATGGGCACTCTGGCGTAGAAGCGGCGGAGACCAGGGAATCAGACGCACGGGAACGTGGGAGGGAGTGCAGTGCGAGAGATGGGACAGTCGGCGTGGCTCAGTACGTCATAGCCTACCCTACAGCCCGCAGTGGGAAAGAGTCAATGAGCGGGAGCCAGGTCTCTCTGGTTGGTCTGGTCTATCTGGTCTGTTCAGTCTATTTTGTGCGTTTGGTTGAACGAAACCAACCAGATGAACCGGATAGACCAGACAGACCGAATAGACCAGACACACGAGACAGACCAGACAGACCAAATGAACAAGACAGATCGGCGGTTAGATATCTGAGATTTGCCAGTTGATCGGAGCCACCCCCGCATCGGCAAGATCTCGGTTGATCTGCGAGAAACACCGGCACCCGTAAAACTTTCTGACTGACAGGGGCGAGGGATGTGCCGTTGCGATCACGGTATGGTGCGGTTGTGTGATCAACGTCCGCTTCTTCTGGGCCTGGCGCCCCCACAGCACAAAGACCACCCGCGTTTGCTTCGCCGCAACCAGTTCGATAATACGATCGGTGAATCGCTCCCAGCCTCGTCCCTGGTGCGAATTGGCCTGGCGCGCCCGGACCGTGAGGACCGTGTTGAGCATCAGAACGCCCTGCCTGGCCCAGGGTTCCAGATACCCGTTATTGGGGATCCGGCATCCGATATCGTCATGGAGTTCCCGATAGACATTTCGCAACGAAAAGGGCACCGGCCTGACGGTCGGCTGCACGGAGAAACAGAGGCCATGGGCATGACCGGGGGTCGGATAGGGATCCTGGCCCACAAGTAGCACACGGACCTGGTCATACGATGTGGCGGCTAATGCATTGAAGATGTCCTTGCGCGCCGGCAGTATCATCTGACCACCGGCCAGTTCTCGCTCAAGAAACGCATCGAGCGCGCGATAATAGGGCTTGCGCGTCTCCTCTTTGAGCAAGGATCTCCAGCCTGGCGGAATTGGAGGGAGCATAGAAGAAACAGATACCACAGAGCCGACAGTAATGCTCCTCAAAATTATTCATCACGCAGGCTCGGCCATGCTTTTCATCAATTGTTGCACTGGGATATTATAGAGCTCTGGATCTTTTCTATTTCTCATTGGGCAGGCGGAAAATACCCATGTCCATCGTATTGGAGCATCCTGTATGGAGACCTATTACACCGTTCTTGAGATTCAAGTCTCCGCGACTCTCGAAGAGGTCAAGGAGGCCTACCGGCTCTTACTGCAAGTCTGGCATCCCGACCGCTTTCACCATAGTCCCACGCTTCTGGCAAAGGCAGAGCAAAAGTCCGGGAAAATCAATGTGGCCTTCGAGACACTCAGTGACCCTGTATTGAGACAACAGTATGACGCATGGCTCCGTGCCAGCCATGGGCGGAGCACGAAGGCTGTTGAACCTGTGACATGCCCTTCCTGTCATGCAAACCTTCGCTCCGCTCCCGAGCAACATGAGACTTGGGATGCTCACCAGCGGAAGACTGCCGCTGCAGCGGCTCAAGAACATGAATCGTTGTCCCCTGCCAAAACAGCCATGGTGGCAATCGCCGTACTGTTTCTTGTGATCATAGGATTTACGCTGACGAAAAAATCGAAAGTGATTATTTCAAACAAACCTGCGCAGACAACCGAAACAGAGCCGCATTCGCATACAGAACCATTAGCCATTGAAGAAGACCATGTTCACCAGGCCGCAGATCTGCACGATAGTCCTTCCAGCATCGCTGCTCGAACGGATGAACGGGAGACATCTCTGGGAAAATCACCAACGACAGAAACACATCAGGAACGCTTGGATCGTCCTGAATTAACACAGCGGCTCATGGCACAGGCCCCTGGGCGTACGCCGGCTTCCCTAGAGGAGACGATCTCAGCCGTAGACCTGCAACAACTGAAGACGCTGGCCGCCCAAGGCAATGCCTCGGCACAGAACCGGCTTGGACAGCTCTATTTCAGCGGGCAGGGCGTCCCGCAGGACTACACGATGGCACGGGGGTGGTACGAGAAAGCCGCCGCCCAGGGCAATGCGTGGTCAAAGAACCAACTCGGGCAGCTGTCTGCCGACGGGCTGGGTATCCCGCAGGATTATAAGAAGGCCCGACAGTGGTGGGAGCAAGCGGCAACCCAAGGGATTGCCCAGGCACAGTACAATCTGGGGCAACTGTATGCCAATGGGCGGGGTATCCCGCAGGACTATACGTTGGCACGCGGCTGGTACGAAAAAGCCGCCGCCCAGCGTAACGCCTGGGCGCAGGCGCAGCTCGGACAGTTATATGCCAACGGGCGGGGTGTCCCGCGGGACTATACCACGGCACGGGGCTGGTACGAGAAAGCCGCCGCCCAGGGCAACGCATGGGCGCAGGCGCAGCTCGCGTTGTTATAAACAGGCGGGTGGAATGAACAGGTTTCGGGTTTCAAGTTTTTGGAGCGGGTCTCCTGAAAACACGAAACCAGAAACGAGAAACCCGCAACTCCATTCTTCAGCCCTGCTAGGATACTTCGCGTTCAGAATACCTCGCCCACGAGGGGGAGAGGACCCACGCCCATCGGCGCACCGGAAGGATTCCTGACCCCGTCCGCGTTCTTTACCCCTCACCCCTTACCCTTCACCCCTCACGTCTTCCTATTGCCAGCTTGCGGCCAAGACCGTCTGCACTTGCGCTGGTTGCTGATCGATCGCCTGATCCCAGGTGAGGCCGGTCTGTGCCGTGAACCCGGCCATCGCTTGGATCAACTGATCGACCTGCGTGCTGAGTAACGCTTGGCCATTGCCCGCTTGGATCGTCTCGGCCCTATTCGTCGTGCCGACATACCAGTTCTGCACGGTGATCTGATCGGACGAGCCATGAATCGCCAACCGCAAATCGTTCGCCTGGCGGCTCAGCACCAGATCGAGCGGGTTGATGCCCGTATCATAGAGGAGCTTGTCCGCCGTGCCACTGCTGTCCTGCACGAGATCTTGTCCCTCGCCGCGCCCAAACTGGAAGATATCGTTGCCGCTGCCGCCGTTCACGGTGTCGTTGCCGAAACCGCCCCGTAGCGTATCGTTGCCGTTCGCCCCGCTGAGCACATTGTTGGCGCTGTTGCCGGTAAGCTGATTGTTCACACTGTTGCCGGTGCCATTGACGGCGCCAATCCCCGTCAGCGTTAGATTCTCCACGTTGACGCCCAAGGTGTGAGTGAGAATGCTCTGCACCGTATCCGTCCCGCCGCCGGCCACCTCCACCACCGTGTCGCCTGCGCCAATGATATAGGTGTCGTTGCCGGCTCCTCCGGTCAACGTGTTCCCTCCGAGGTTCAACAGCCCGTTGAGGACGTTATCGAGCGCATTGCCCGTTCCGCTGGCTGCATTGATTCCGACGAGTGTCAGATTGTCCACATGAGCCGCGAGGCTGTGCGTGATGCCGCTGATCACCGTATCGATGCCCCCGCCTGCCGCTTCCACCACCGTATCGCCGGTCCCGATGACATAGGTGTCATTGCCGGCCAGCCCCGTGAGCACATTTGCCGCGCTGTTGCCGGTGAGCACGTTGTCAATATTATTTCCCGTGCCGTTGATGGCAACCGAACCGGTTAAGACGAGATTCTCCACATTCGCGCTCAGACTGTAGCTGACCGAGCTCGTGACCGAATCGAGCATGCCTTCGCCGGCCTGTTCGACCACCGTATCGCCAACGTGGTCCACGACATAGAGGTCATCGCCCACCCCACCGAGGAGAGTGTCCGCACCGACCCCGCCATCGAGCAAATTGGCCCCGCTATTGCCGGTCAACTGATTGTTCAACGCATTGCCGATCCCCGCGCTCGCACCAGTTCCGGTCAACGTCAAGTTCTCCACATTGACGCCCAACGTATAGGCCACCAGCGAAGTCTGCACCGTATCGATGCCTTCGTTGGCCAGTTCGGTCACGATATCCCCGAACACGTCCACGATATAGAGGTCGTTACCGAGTCCACCTTGCATCGTATCGTTGCCAGGCCCGCCGATGAGAGTGTCGTTGCCGGCGAGCCCCTGCAAGACGTCATTCCCAGCCAGTCCATCCAAGACATCACTGCCGCTCGTGCCGATCAAGGTGTCGTTTCCGGCCGTCCCGCCGCTCGGGGCGATGGTCAGAGCAAAGACATCGGCGGCACTCAGCGCCCCGGTATCGGTCGCGATCACGCGGACATCGAGCGTCCCCACATCGCCCGCTTGCGGTGTGCCACTAAACGTACGCGTGACGGGATTGAAGCTCAGCCATGTCGGCAGCGCCGCGCCGGTGGCCAGCGTAGCACTGTGGGTCAGCACGTCACCCGCATCGACATCGGCAAACGTCGTGGTCGGCACCACCAAGCTAAACACCGTGCCTTGCGTGGCCTGTTGATCGGCGATCAGGTTCGCCACCGTCGGCGCATCGTTGACGTTCTGCACGGTCAGCGCCAAGGTGCTCGTGGCGCTCAGCCCACCGGTATCCGTCGCCTTCACGGCCAGATTGAGGATGCCCACATCGCTATTGAGCGGGGTGCCAGTAAACGTCCGGGTCGCCGGATTGAAGCTCAGCCAGCTCGGCAAGGCCGCGCCCCCGGCTAATGTCGCACTGTAGGTCAAGGTGTCGCCATGTACAAGATCTTGATCGGTAAAGGTCGCGCTCGGCACCGTGAAGTTGAACGGCGCATCTTCCAGCGTCGTTTGATCGGCCAGCGAGACGGCCACCGTCGGGGCTTCATTCACATTCTGGACGGTCAGGGTGAAGACATCGGAGGCCGTGAGGTTGCCGGTGTCCGTCGCGGTCACGCGCAGATCGAGACTGCCCACGTGCGCATCGTCCGGCGTCCCAGTGAACGTCCGGGTCGTGGCGTTGAAGCTGAGCCAGGTCGGCAGCGCGCTGCCATTGGCGAGGCTCGCGCTGTAGGTCAGCGTATCGCCATGGATCGCATCTTGATCGGCAAACGTGTTGGCCGGGACTTGAATGCTGAATGGCGCGTCCTCCGAGACCGTCTGATCCGCCAGCGGAACGGCTACCGTCGGCGCATCATTGACATTCTGCATGGCAAGCACGAACGTGTCGCTCGCGCTGAGGCCGCCGAGATCGGTGGCCGTCACGGCCACGTTGAGCGTGCCAACATCGCCGTTCAACGGGGTGCCCGTAAACGTCCGGGTCGCCGGATTGAAGCTCAGCCACGAAGGGAGCGCGGCCCCGCCGGCCAGCGTCGCGCTATAGGTCAAGACATCGCCCGCATCGACATCCGCAAACGTCGAGGCAGGGACTGTGAACGAGAAGCCGGCATCTTCCAACGTGGTCTGGTCCGCCAGCGGCGCACCCACGATCGGAGCCTCGTTGACATTCGTGACCGTCAAGGTGAAGTCGTCGGACACGCTCAGATCGCCCGTGTCCGTCGCCGTCACGCGCAGATCAAGCGTGCCGACCTGCGCATCGTCCGGCGTCCCAGTGAACGTCGCGGTCGCCGCATCGAAGGTCAGCCACGAGGGCAACGCAGTCCCGTCGGCCAAGCTCGCGCTCAAGGTGAGCACATCGCCCGCATCTTGATCGGCAAAGGTGGGAGCAGGCACGACGAGACTGAATGGCACGTCCTCCGAGACCGTCTGATCCGCCAGTGGGACGGCCACCGTGGGCGCGTCATTCACATTGTTAATCGTGACCGCGAACGCATCGATCACGCTGAGACCGGCAAGGTCGGTCGCCGCCACGGCAACGGTGACCGTACCGATCTCGCTATTCAGCGGCGTGCCGCTGAATGTATGCGTGGTGGGATTGAAACTGAGCCATGTGGGAAGCGCAGCCCCGTTGGCTTGCGTCGCACTATAGGTCAGCGTATCCCCGGCATCCACGTCTGCGAAGGTTCCGGTTGGCACCACGAAGCTGAACGTCGCATCTTCTGTCGCCTGTTGATCGGCCAGTGGCACCGCCACGGTCGGCGCGTCGTTGACATTAGTCACGGTGAGCGTGAAGACATCGAACACCGTCAATCGTTCTTGGTCCGTGGCGGTGACCTTGAGATTGAGTGTGCCCACCTGCGCGTCATCCGGTGTCCCGCTGAATGTGGCGGTCGCCGCATTGAACGTTAGCCACGCAGGCAACGCAGTCCCGTCGGCTAGGCTGGCACTCAACGTCAACATATCGCCGGCATCCTGATCGGCAAAGGTATTGGCCGGCACCTGGATCGTGAAGGGGGCATCCTCCTGGACAGTCTGATCGACTAGGGGATTGGCAAGGGTCGGCGCATGGTTGGCGGCGGTCGGAAACAGATCGGCTAGGTTCATGGCGCTGCCATCGGCAAAGGCTAGCGTGGACACGACCAGCGACCCACTTGCATTGGTCGGATCAAAGTTCGTGAGGAGGAGCTGGTCGGTTCCACTGCTGCCCACCTGAATCGTCAGCGTCCGTGCGACTTGATCCTGCGTAAACGCCAGATCGCTTTGGACAATGCCACCTCCAAACTGAACTCGGTTACCTTCACCCGACGCCGCGACATCCTCAATTGTGTCGATGCCGTCGCCGAGGTTGAAGTGGTAGGTATCGTTGCCATTGCCACCAGTCAGCGTATCGCTGCCTCGCCCGCCGGCCAAGGCATCATCTCCTGCCAAGCCAAGAATCCAATCCACAACATTGGTGCCGGTCAGCGCATCAACGCTCGCCGTCCCCGTGAGGACAAATCCTCGATTGATCAGCTGCTGATAAGTGAGTGTGGTGCCATCGGCAAAACGGAAGGCCTCAACGGCATGGATACCGTAGGCATCGTTAGGATCAAAGTTGGAGAGATGGATTTCGTCTCCTCCTGTCCCCACTCGAATCACCAAGGAGCCGAGGCCGAGAGACAGCGCGGCTGGGCCGATACCAGGGCCGAAGACCAAGGCATTGCCTTCGCCAGGCAGCGCCACATCTTCAATCGTATCGACCCCATCGCCCTGATTGAACAGATAGATGTCGTTCCCCATTCCACCCCGAAGCACGTCAGCGCCACCTCCGCCAGCAAACGTGTCATTGTCACCGCCGCCGCTTAAGACGTTCGCCGCACTGTTGCCAATGAGGTTGTTCGCGAGTTCATTGCCCGTGCCGTCGATAGCCGCCGCTCCCATGAGTGTCAGGTTTTCTACGTTCTCACTGAGTGTGTAACTCACCGAACTGCGAACCGTATCGATACCTTCTAGAAATGCCCGCGCGCCGAACGGAGTCAATTGCGCAGAGGAGGCATTTTCAACAACGACATCATCGACATTATCAACGATGTAGGTATCGTCGCCCATCCCACCGATCAGAAGATCGATACCGACCCCTCCGTCCAAGAAATTCGCCTGACTGTTGCCCGTCAGCTCGTTGTTTGCATCGTTTCCGACTGCTGTCACGGCTTGCGAGGTGTCACTCAGCGTCAAGTTTTCAAGGTGAGCGCCTAAGGTCAAGTTTATGTGGCTCTCGACGAGATCCACACCGTCATTGACGGCTTCAATGACGACGTCACCAGCATTATCGACGACGTAGGTGTCATTGCCGGCATGGCCAATCAATGTATCTGTATTTTCCCCACCATCCAATCGGTTGTCACCGCTGTTTCCGATGAGAATGTTTGCAAGATCGTTTCCGGTTCCATCAACGGCTGCAGTTCCGGTGAGCGTGAGATTCTCGACATTGCTACTGAGGCCGGTATTGCCTGAGCTCTCGACGCGATCGGTTCCTTCCTGGGCGCCTTCTTCAATGTTCCCACCTAACCCAGACAGACCGACATCGATGTAGGTATCATCGCCGCTTCCTCCTCTGAAAAGGTCTACTGCCGTTCCAATCAGTGTATCGCTACCGGCACCGCCCTCAAGAGTATTAGACCCAGCCCCTCCATCAAGAACATCATCGCCATCTTCTCCCTGTAATGTATCGTTGCCAAGCCCTCCGGTGGCGTAATCATTGCCGGCGCCGGCTGATATGAAATCGGGTTGGTTCGATCCCGTGATTCGGTCGACAATGTTCGTTCCTACTAGTCGAGGAAACCCTTCGTTATCGGGATCTTGAGTGGCGGTGAGGTCCAGATCAAACCCGCGAGCCAACAGTTGAGCGTAGGTGAGCGTTGTACCATCAGCCAGCTCGAAGGTCTCAACGGCATGTGGGCCGCCTGTGTTCTGGGGGTTGAAGTTCGAAAGCCTGATCGTGTCTCCCGCACTCCCAACTCGCAGCAGTAAGAGCCCTTGACTGATTCCCAGGCTGAGATCAGAGGAGGTAATGCCCGCGCCAAACACCAGTCGATTACCCTCGCCAGCGAGGGCCTCATCCACAATCGTATCGATTTCATCGCCAAAATTGAACCGATAGGTATCGTCCCCACTCCCACCATATAGCGTATCAATGCCTGCACCGCCGACAAGAGTGTCCGCCCCATCACCAGCATCGACGAGATCGTTTCCAGCGAGTGCATCGACAACGTCATTGCTACTTCCGCCGATCAGGATATCGTTCCCGCTCGTCGCTGCCCCAGATGTCCCAAGTAGGCGCGCTAAAGTGACTTGGCTTCCGCCAGAAAACTCGAATGTTTCCACTACCTGCGAGCCGTTGACCCCAGTTGGATCAAAAAACTCCTGGAAACCATTGGAGAGCTTGATCTCATCTCCACCGGCGCCTACGTGAATGGTCAGCATTCCAGGGGACTGCGTAAAGGTGAGGTCTCCTTGAACAATGCCGACTCCAAATTGAATTCGGTTGCCATCGCCTGGAATGGCCGTGTCCAGAATAGTGTCGCTCCCATCGCCCAGTTCGAAATAATACGTGTCGCTTCCTGTTCCCCCTGCCAATAAATCATCTCCCGTACCGCCATTCAGCACATCATTGCCTTGTGCACTGATCAAACGGTCATTCCCGCCTAATCCACTCATCCGATCCGTCACTTCTGAGCCACCGAAGTCATCCGGGAGCTCTGTGCCGACAATGTCGAACCCACGATCGAGTTTGAGCTGATCCAACGACAAGTGTGTTCCGTCGATAAATTCAAACATTTCGACGCCTTGTGAAGACGAGAATGAACTTCCCAGAATGACCGCATCGCCTGTCGTGCCGATACGAATGCGCAGGCCTCCTTGTGCATAATCCAATGTGAGATCGGTGGCCGTGATGCCCGTTCCAAACGCTACCGTGTCGATGTCCGATGCAGCAGCTTCCTCGATGATGGTATCGCTGCCATCTCCGACGTTGAACTGGTAGGTATCGGAACCGGCACCACCAAACAGCGTGTCGTTTCCGATAAGACCTTGAATCAGCTCGTTCTGAGCAGTACCGAAAAGGAAGTCGTCTCCTGTGGTTCCGATGAGGGGTTGGGATGGCTCGCCTACGGCAATCTGGCTTCCATCTGTAAATTCCAAGAACTGCACGGTGGACGGTCCCTGCGAGGTCTGCCTATAGAAGCGAACAACGTCGCTGCCTGCGCCTATATTCACGGTTACAAAGAAATCTTCGTAGGTAAGGGACAGATCCGCCTGTGTGATCCCAGGCCCGAATACGACACGATTCAGATCGCCTGGATTAAACGACTCTGAAATGAAATCTGATCCATCTCCAAGATTGAAGATATAGGTGTCGCTGCCGCTTCCTCCCTGTAACAGATCATCGCCTGTTCCGCCAATGAAGGTATCGTCTCCTTCACCGCCCACCAGAATATCGGCTTCTCCTAGGCCAACGAGCCTACTGTTCGTCGCAGCCCCTTGAAGGAAGTCCGCATTCTCAGAACCGATAAAGTCCAGCCCGCGACCAAGAATCTGGGCGTAACTCAGGGTCGCCCCATCAGCAAACTGATAGGACTCCACGGCATGTTGGCCGAAGGCTGACTCAAGGCTGAATCCACTCAACTGAATTTCGTCGGCCCCGCTGGAGAGTGCAAGAATCGATTGGCCGGTCTCAGGCGACCGGCGTACGACAAATTGCGCGGTCAATGAATCGAAACCTGTTCCGAGAACTAGCAGATTCCCTGCTCCTGGACTAGCTACGTCGGTGATGAGGTCGTGTCCATCTCCGAGATTGAAGAGATAGGTATCCTGGCCAAGTCCTCCAGCAAGGATGTCATCGCCTTGGCCGCCACTCAATGTGTCGTTGCCTGACCCAGCAGAAAGTTGGTCATTGCCCGCCTCTCCGGAAAGCGTATCGTCCCCGGCGCCTCCGAGGATCACGTCGTTCCCAGCGCCAGCCAGTACGGCGTCGCTGCCTCCCCGTGCATAGAAAAGGTCATCGCCTCCCGTACCAACAAACACGTCGTTGGATTCGGTAGATGGAGAAGCCATGAGGGTATCCAAATCAATTTGCAGCCCATCACTAAAAATCAATTGGTTCACACCCAGCGATCCGTTCACGCCCTCAGGGTCAAAATTAGCTAGCCGAACGGTATCCCCATTGAACCCAACCGTGATATCGAGATTATTTCCAGACTGAGCAAAATCCACGTCTCCAAGCAACACGGACTCCACCACAAATTCTTCCCCGCCTTCGACCACGGTTTCGCCAAACGTCAACATGTTGCCGGCACCGAGAGAAGAGGCATCCGTGATCGTATCGATCCCGTCTCCAAAACTGAAATGATAGGTATCGCTTCCAGGGCCACCCCGGAGATCATCGTCGCCGGCGCCACCGGTAAGATGGTCATCGAGGATGGTGCCAAGCAGCAGGTCGTCCGTTGCGGTGCCCCTGATATGGAATCCAAGATCGATGAGCTCTTGGTACGTAAAGGTGCTGTCGTTCGTGTTATAGGTCTCAACCGCATGGGAACCATACGGGTTGTACGGATCGAAGTTCGAGATCAGCACAGACTCAGACAGTTGGAGTCGCCCTGCGAGCACACTTAATGTCGGCGCTCCATCCTGGGTGAACAGGTTCAATGTATTTCCTTCGCCGGATAACGCAGAATCGAGGATAGTGATGCGTTGAGCATCAGCCGGGATGGGTTCACTCCCCCCTTCTCCAGCCGCCTCGATTAGAGTGACAACATACGTGTCGTCGCCTGCGCCCCCGATCAAAACCTCCGAGAGAGCTGAGAGAACCGCGCCCGATTGGCCGGTCTCGCTCTCGAAGGGATTCCCGATCGACAGCGTATCGTTCCCCTCTCGTCCATCCAGGACACTGTGGCCTGAACCAGTCAGCTCATTGTCGAGCGCATTACCGATGCCGAACAGTGCATCGCCTCGCAGGGTCAGATTCTCCAACGTGTCGCCCAAGGTATAGCTGAAAGAGCTTGTGATCGTATCCGTTCCTTCCCCCGATAATTCGACCACAGTGTCGAAAGGGCTGTCGACCGTATAGTGGTCATCGCCCATTCCGCCTTGCAGGATGTCAAGGCCTGTCCCACCATCGAGGGTATCGCTGCCGTCCCCCCCGATCAGGACATCCGCTCCCCCACCGCTTGACAGAACGTCATCTCCTTCGAGCCCATTGATGGTCTCATCCAAGTCAAACCCTGCCCCGGAGATGAAGTCTGCATCGATGGTTCCATTCAGTGAACGACTCATGTCGAGGAGTGTGTCGGTATCCCATACAGTCCCGTCTGTGAACTGCACCAGCTGAATTTGATTAAAGGTCTGGTTAAAGAACTGCTCCATGATCAACTGGTCCGAAGTGCCATTAATAGTCAGCACCAAATCCCCGGATATGAAACCATCGTGGACGCGGCCCACACTCACATCGCCCGGCAAGACACCTGCCCCCAGTTGAACAATGTCAAAATCTGTGAGGTTGAAATGTTGATCAAAAATAGTATCGCGACCGTATCCCAGTCCGAACACATAGGTGTCGCTGCCCTGATCACCGCGCAAGGTATCGTCACCTGCGCCGCCGTCAAGGACATCGCTATTATTCTCAGTGGTCCACTGCCCGGCGTCGCCCTGCAGCGTATCGTTTCCTGCGCCGCCAGAGAGCCGGTCACTCCCCTCAAATCCCATTAACGTATCGGCGCCATCTCCACCCAAAAGCTCGTCCTGCCCTGCCCTCCCAAAGAGCGTATCGTTCCCGGTTCCTCCGTCGAGGACATCATCCCCGGCTCCCCCATCGAGGAAATCGATCCCGTCTCCTCCATACAAAAGGTCATGGCCGTAGCGGGATGAGTCGATCGCACCTCCGAAAAAATATGGCTCTAAGCCATCGCCGAATAAACTGTCATCGCCGTTCCCTCCATCCAGTACATCGTCTTTACCGCCGGCATAGATCGTATCGTTGCCATCCCCACCGAGTAGTCGATCCTGTCCCTCGACAATGAAGACGCCGTTGTCGTTCAAATGGTCGCCGAACAAGATATCATTCCCGGCTCCCGCATCGATGAGATGGTCGGGATTCGTTCCGGTCAAAATTTCCGGTCTCAGATAATCATTACCAGGAGTCCCTTGCACAAACACGCGCGCCTTGTCGCGTAACGTGTCTGCATCCCAGACCGTCCCATCGGCAAAACGAGTGTGTTCGATGCGATAGGCGGGGTCCGAAAGATAGCCCAACAACGTGAGCCGATCCGTGGTTCCGTTGACACTCAAGGCCAGATCATTATCGTTTCTGGTGACCGTCAGATTGCCGGGCGTAATCCCAGTTCCCAGCTCAATCGTGTCACTATTGCCGACAGTCGAGTCGAAATCGATGAGCGTATCCTGACCGGTCCCGATACCGAAGCGATAGGTGTCGTTGCCATCGTACCCGGCGAGTTGGTCATTGCCGGCGCCGCCATCGATGAGATCGGCTCCCCCGCCACCATAGAGCGTATCTTGACCTGTTGTGCCGGTAAGAGTCTTGGGCAGCTGATCCGTGACAGCAGCCACATCCCACACCGTGCCGTCGCTAAAGAGGAAATTCTCCACCTGAGTGGCAGCTCCGAGGAAGAACGATTGGACGGTAAGCTGGGCCGTCGTGCCGTTGATATTCAACACCAGATGGTCCCCGGTGCGGGAGACGGTAAGATCCGACACCTCCACATCATCGGCGAATTGGATCGTATCGACATTCCCAGTTGTCGCATCGAGATCGATTACCCTGTCGCTGCCGGAAGTCCGCCCAAAGAGATAGGAGTCGTTCCCGGCCCCGCCCGTCAAGATATTCGCGCCACTATTGCCAGTCAGCTGATTGTCCAGCGCATTGCCGGTCCCATCAATGGCGGCGGTCCCAGTGAGCGTCAAAGCCTCGACATTGGCGCCGAGTGTATAACTCTGATCGGTCACGACCGTATCGAGGCCTTCGTTGGCTTGCTCGACGAGAGTGTCCCCAACGCCAATGACGTACGTGTCATTCCCCGTCCCGCCCGTCAGCACGTTCGCGCCGCTGTTGCCGGTCAGCACATTGTCGAGGACGTTGCCAGTCCCATCGATCGGTCCACTCCCGGTGAGCGTCAGGTTTTCCACGTTCGCACTCAGTGTATAGGTCACCGCACTCTGAACGGTATCCGTGCCCTCTCCTATTGTTTCTGTAATGCCGTCACTGGCATTGTCCACCACATAAGTGTCGTGACCTTTGCCGCCAGCCAGCAGATCGGCTCCCGCCCCACCATCCAACACATTCGCTCCGTCGTTGCCGACGAGCACGTTATCGAGGGCATTGCCTGCCCCGTCTATCGGACCAGTACCGGTCAGCGTGAGGTTCTCAACGTTCGCGCCCAAGGTATAACTCTGGGCCGTCAGAACCGTATCAGCCCCTTCACCTGCTTGTTCCACGACCGTGTCGCCCACGCCGATGACGTAGGTGTCATTGCCCATCCCACCCGCCAGCACATTCGTGCCACTGTTGCCGGTCAGGGCGTTATCTGACGCATTACCAGCTCCATCGATCGATCCCGTTCCAGTGAGTGTGAGGTGTTCCACATTAGCACCGAGCGCGTAATTCTGATCCGTCACGACCGTATCCGCACCCTCATTCGCCGATTCCACGACCGTATCGCCTGTACTCACCACGTACGTGTCGTTGCCCGCCCCGCCCGTGAGCACGTTCACGCCACTGTTCCCCGTCAGCACGTTGTCCCATGCGTTACCGGTACCATTGATCGATCCCACTCCGCTCAGCGTGAGGTTCTCCACATTGTCGCCGAGCGCATAACTCTGATCCGTGACGACCCTATCAACCCCCTCGCTCGCCTGTTCCACCACCGTATCGCCTGCACCGACGACATAGGTATCGTTGCCTGCCCCACCGGCTAGGATGTTGGTACCGCTGTTACCCGTCAGCACGTTGTCGAGGCTGTTGCCGGTCCCGTTCAGATTGTCCGTGCCTGTCAGGGTCAAATTCTCGACGTTTGCGCCGAACGCGTAACTCACCGAACTGGTGACCCTGTCCGCCCCTTCGTCGGCCAATTCGACAATCGCGTCGCCCGCATTGTCGACGACATAGGTGTCGTCGCCTTCTCCTCCGATCAATTGGTCGGCCCCGGTCGCGCCATTGAGTTGGTCGTCCCCGCCAAAGCCAAACAGACGGTCGGCTCCCGATGTGCCCAGGATTGTATCGGTGGCGTCGGTCCCCGACACAGTGGTTGCAAGACTCGCGACGGTGAGGGCATTCCACGACGTGCCATCGGCAAAACGGACGACCTCAACCTGTTGGAGCGAATTCGCGAAAAAGTAGGGAATGGAGAGTCGCTCGCCTGTGGAATTGAGGTGAAGGACCACGTCATTCTGACTGCGAAGGACGGAGACGGATGCGGGCGTGATTCCGTCCGCCAACGTCAGCACATCTGATGACCCCCCTGACTCAGCTGCCACATCATGGCCTAACCCGGTTGAGACCTGATAGGTATCATTGCCGAATCCACCCAGAAGCACATCCCGTCCGCCGCTCGAGGTAAACGTGTCGTGTCCACTCAATCCCACTTGGACTTCATTGGCCGCCGAACCACGGAACGTATCGTTGCGATCGGCATAGCCTTGCATCGTCTGTTCGTTCTCTGTGCCGGTCAGCAGCCGATCCTTCACGGCTCCAAGATTCCATACCGTGCCATCGGCAAAATGAATGGTGGGAACAAGCGCCCCCACAAAGTAGTTTTGGACCAGGAGACGATCGCCGGTCGTAGGAATCGAGAGCAGCAGATCGAGTCCGGTTGTCGAAGGAGCGGTACCGCCCGGATCGACTCGGACCACCGAGATCGCATTCGTCGAGATCCCGACGCCCAAGCCGATGGTGGTTTGCCCTGACCCGGAGAAATTTATGGTGTCGTGTCCATAGCCGACTCCAAACACAAAATGACTACCGGCGGAACCGGTCAAAATATCATTTCCTGTGCCGCCATCGAGTGTGCCTCTTGCAGCGAGCACATCATTGCCGGCTCCACCGAAGAGCGTGTCGACTCCGTCCCCTCCGAACAGAGTATCGCCGCCATCACCGCCATACAATTGATCATTGCCAAGTCCACCAGAGAGAGTATCATTGCCCTCTCCGCCATCGAGAAGATTAGTCCCGTCACTGTCTTGCAAGACATCGTCTCCGGCGCCGCCGAAGAGCGTATCCTGACCGGCCCCACCGAGCAGTTGGTCATTCCCATCGCCTCCGTCAAGCACATCGTCGCCGGCCGCTTGCACGTTCAGGCCCGCGCCGGCGTGATCGCCGGCGAGCACGTCGTCGCCGCTCCCGCCAAATAATTGATCGTTCCCGCCTTCTCCAATGAGGACGTCGTTCCCATCGCCCCCATCCAAGATGTCGTTTCCGTCGTTCGAGGAGGCATAGAATGGAATCCCACTGCCGTCGATTGGAAACGCATAGGGGTTCCCCGCGATCGAGGCAGACACAATTCGCGCGAACCCATCTCCCAGGATCAGGTCGTTGCCGTCGCCACCGGAAAGCGTATCGCTCCCGCCACTGCCATAGACCCGGTCATCGCCGGCGCCACCATCCAACGTATCGTTCCCGGACGCCGTGGAGGCGAAGTAGTCGAATCCGCCAAAGCCATTGTTACGGAAGACATCGTCTCCAACCAATGTGTCGTTGCCGGCGCCCTCGATGACGACATCCGCGCCGCCCTCGGCGAAAATGACATCGTCCCCTGCTTCCCCCGTCAAGACATCGGCCTCGTCTTGATGGGGATCATCCTCGGTCGTTCCGTAGAGCGTGTCGTCGCCACTCCCACCGGCCAGGATGTCGTTCCCGGTTCCGCCAATTAAGAAATCGTCGCCTTCTCCACCATCGAGAAAGTCATCACCCGTATCGATGGCTCTGAACCCACTATCGCCATATAAGGTATCACTGCCGGTCCCGCCGAACAGCACGTCATTGCCATTCATGCCCTGCAGCACGTCGTTGCCCTCGTCGCCGTACAAAAGGTCGTTCCCGGTGACACCGTCAGGAGAACTGCTGTCGCCAAAGAGGCGGTCATTGTCCAAACCACCAACGAGGATATCGTCGTTTCCTCCGCCCTGCAGTTCGTCGTTCCCCGATCCGCCATCGAGATAATCTCTGCCATCGAAGGAGGCATCCCAGGCAATGCCGGGATTGTTCGGTCCGTCACCGAACAGCCAGTCATTCCCGGCGCCGCCGAACAACGTGTCCGAGCCCGCGCCCCCGACGAGACCATGGGTAGAATCGCCGCCATCGTCGCCATCGCCCCCATCGATCCAGTCGTCGCCCCCTTCTGAGATCAAGCTGTGATCGCCCGTATCGCCGAACAACCAGTCGCGTCCGTCCCCACCGATAACAATGTCCTTGCCTGTGCCCCCGGAAAGCTTTTGCGTCCCCGTCCCGCCTTCCGCATCGAGGTAATCGTCGCCCTTGCCTCCATCCAAATCATCGTCGCCTTCGCCGCCCAGCAACCGATCGTCGCCCTTGTCACCGACCAGGATATCGTCCTCCGCTTCTCCGAGCAGGTGATCGTTGTCCTCCCCACCATCCAGAGTATCCTTGCCATCCCCGCCGTACAGCCAATCGGCACCTTTGTCCGCCACCAACGTGTCATCGCCGGCCCGCCCGTACAGATGGTCATTCCCGTCACCGCTGTTCAAGCCATCATTGCCGGCTCCGCCATCAAGGGAATCGTGGCCTCCTCCAGCCGAGATCCCGTCATTGCCGGCTCCGCCGTCGAGTTGGTCATTGCCCTCACCGGCCACGATCGAATCGTTCCCGTTCCCGCCAAAGACGGAATTGTTACCGTCTCCAGCCCACAGG
>NEWR02000014.1:17291-73155 GCA_002869885.2 Nitrospira sp. CG24C | reverse complement strand
GCCAACCGTCCCCGTCGGGATCTGACGAAAATCAAAAACTGTTCGAGCACCCAGCGATAGCTTTGCACCCCTCCTTCCGTTTTGCCACGCTGTTTGAGCTGGTACTGACAAAACTGCTCCACGAGATCCGCTAACTGTTGCGTCATGGCATTGCCTCTCCGGCCCCTGCCACGACCACGACTTCGCCGGGGGAGAGTATGCGGAGGTACCAGCCAGCCGTCAAGCGGGGTCGGGAGCAATTCGCAACTGTTTTGTGTGAGCGATACCGTGTCCGTCATCCGTCCTCTGGCCGTATGCGAAATCGGGGGAGTCTTACGACACCCCCGAACCCCCTTCTGCGCTCGCGTCGGCACGCCAGCGTCTCGTTGGTGGCAGCGCGGCGCGAGAGCATCGGGCCAGCCTTCCTGCAACCTTCCAGGCCCGCCCACTGCGATGTGCACCGCCCCGCGACTCGGATTGATCCCTGCCCTGGAGGTGGTGGGGTGCAGGGAATTGAATGTTTATCGGACGAGCGCTTTCAGTTGATCCTTCTCCAGGCTTGCGCCGAATTCCCGTTCCATGCGTTCTCCCATCTCCTGCCAGGTCCTTCCGGCTGCCTTCATCTCCTTGAGCACATTAAGTGCCTGTGCCAAGGAACGGTCCTCGGTATCGTTCCCGTGCTCGTTCCCTCCCCCAAGGGCCCTTGCCATTTTCCGACATACAGACTTCGCCAGTGTTCCTTGGTTCACGGGTTCTTTCAAGGGCATGATTAGGTGTTTCAGGCGGCGGGGCCTATCCCAGTAGGGACTTTTGCAACCGGGACATCGGGCTGGTTTTTTCGGGCGACGGGGCCACCAGGCCTTTCCGCACCGATGACAGACTTGCTGCCGCAGTGCTACGGATGTCTCATGTCCCGATGCGAGTACTCTCTGAGGAACAGGGTTGCTGTCTAATCGGTTGGAAATATTCATGATTCGTTGCCTAGAAATTGCGCCCCCGTATTACCAGCCGGGGGCTGATCGGTCTGCGCGCGGCCGGCGCTGCCGCCCGGCGCGCGAGTCGAACGTGCCCCAAACCTGGCCTTTGCGTTCCGCTGCATATAGGTGTGGACTTCCTGTAGATCAAACCGTAACGCGGTCCTGACCCTTGTCGACGGAATCTCGCCGTTGCGAACCGCTCGCCGGATGGTGTCCTTACTCACGCTAATGATGGCGGCGAGTTCTTTGATCGACAAATCTGATGTCTTCATGGACCCCCCTTGGTTCAAACGTTCTCCCACCCTACGCCTAAGATTCCGCCCTGGGAATTAAGCAGATGTATGCTGATGTATCCAGATGTGCTCTCTCGTGCGCATTCCATCGCGATCAGGTGATCAAGCCTACATCCGCTTGGCGTGAATATGAGCGTAAGGCAAAGAAGAGGAAAATGGAATTAGGCAGTTGAGGACAGCTGGGGACAGGACAGGACAAATAGCCCTCTATTGCGTAACGGATCGTTGATTTTGTGAGGCAGCGGAGGAATGTGGTTGCCTTGACTCACGGCGTACAACGAGACGAAAATCGCTCATGCATTAGTAAGGAGGCCCGCAATGGTCATGACGACGATTTCGTCGAAGTTTCAAATTGTGATTCCCAAGGAAGTGCGGGAAAAGCTGCGTCTCAGTCGGAAACAGCAGCTTCACGTCATGGCGAAAGATGGGATCATCATCCTGGTGCCGGAAGTCCCCCTCAAGTCACTCCGTGGAGCGCTCAAAGGGTTGTCCAAAACCGACTTGCGGGAGAAGAAGGACCGATCATAAAGGTACTGTTGATGTCCCTTTTTCATGGAAGGGGACTCTCCTCTAGCTTATAATGCAGTCATTTCCTTCTGCGGAGGGCCACCATGGACATTATGACGACACCACATATCGCAATTTCCGAGGACGTGGCGGGCGGGAAACCCCGGATTGCGGGACACCGGATAACTGTGCAACACATCGTCATCTGGCATGAGCGCATGGGGCTGAGCGCGGATGAAATCGCCTCCAATCATGGATTGAGCTTGGCCGAGATCTATGCCGCGCTGACGTATTACTACGATCACCGTCAGGAGATTGATGAGGCCATCATGGCCGACGAATCGTATGTCGTCGAACTTCGGAAGCAGATCAAGTCTAAACTGAGCAGCAAGATCGGTGACTGACCGCATCAAGTTCTACATGGACGAGCATGTAGCGAAATCCGTAACAGAGGGATTACGCAGGCGCGGCGTCGATGTGGTCACTGTGCAAGAATTGGGGTTACAGGCAGCTGAGGATCAACAACACCTGCAGCGAGCGACTCAAGAAGGCCGTGTTATGGTGACGCAGGATACGGACTTTCTTCGGCTGCACGCCGCCGGGGTCTCTCATGGGGGCATTGTGTACGCTCCTCAGCAGACACCGGTTCCCCATATGCTGAGAGCACTCATGCTGGTCCACGATGTCTTGACCGCCGAAGACATGATTCAACACGTCGAATTTCTGTAGCCGCAGTCGAAAAACTCTTTCTTCTCACCCGAAAAAGCACAGGGTGCCAGGCACCAAGCTCATCACAGAGACAAGCGGAGGACCGAGTGAAGTTCGAGCTCTATGCAGATGTAGCGCTGAAGTGCGATGTGCCGGAGCATCGTCTCCGTCGCGGCGACATCGTGAAACTGGTGGACCGTCACATGGCCCCTGACGGCACAGAGGGGTACTCCATTGAAGTCTTCAACGCGCTGGGCGACACGATTGCTGTCACCAGCGTCCCTGTCTCCGCCATCGAAGTCCTCCGCCAGGACGAAGTGCTCTGCGCCCGCACCCTGTAATGTGTTCGCTCGATTTTCAACGGCTTTGGGCGTATCCTTTCTCCAGTTCAAAAATAAATGAATATGACCTTCAATCCTCTTCATCTCTCTCAACCAGTGCCGTCAAGTTTCACTGTCATCCGTCCTAAGTAATAGGCGGATTAAGACTATTCCCTCCAGCGTGTTTCAAGCCTTGTGGTAGGCTTGAAAACATGAATCCCGAGTGAGTGCGCCGGGATGTCTCTTAAGAAATGTGAGAATCGAAGAGAGCTGGATTCTGTGCAAAATTGATGGTTTGCAATGTTCAATGAACTGTCCAGAAATTGAGAAGGGGAGTAAGGGGAGTACAGGTGCCATGAACTCACGCGCTAGAGCATTGGTCGTTGCGACAGGAATTGGCGTCTCCGTTTTGGCCGTATCCTACGGGGCAGCCTTCTACGCGTACGAGATGGGGTCAGAGGCCGCAGCGCGAGTCCTATCGTGGCCCAATACCGCGCTGCAGACTTTCGTCCCATGTTTCCAGATTGGGAAGCCAGAAAAGCCATTCTGTGAGGGAACGCCCTTGAATTTTTTGGCTTACGCCGCCAGCTTTCCCGTCGGGGTTGCGGTGTATTCCGCAGCGGCATACTTTTTTTTGCGTCGTCGGTCAGCAACCAGCACCTAACAATACGTTGGAGCGAACGCAGGAGGTATACAGATCCTGGATCATTGTTATGCCGATCCGTAAAGATGCCGTAATAAATGGCCACATGAACCGCGACTAATTGAGATTGCATTGATTCTCGTGTATTTTTCAGAGAAATCGATGGCGTATTATACGGATTGAAAATTGAAGCTCCGCATCTTATGCGGATCCATCTAATCATTGTTAGCCAGCCTCTGACCAACAAGCTATGGGACTCGAAGGCGTTGAGATAGTGATCGGCTCTGAAGAGACTTTCGGAATAGAGATTCCGAACGAAGTCGCTGCGCGAATTCTCACGCCAGCCGAATTGGTTGAATACATTACCTCGCGCGTTACGACGATTCCGGTCGAGCAGTGCTTGACTCAACAACTGTTCTACCGGCTCCGTCGCGGTTTCAAACGGCAGGTTGCCGCGCTCGTGACACGGTTCGATCTGGAGACGCCCCTTTCAGATATTCTGCACAAGGACCAATGGCACGTTGTCTGGGCGGCGATTCGAGCGGACGTTGGCGACGCAGACTGGCCAGCCAGCGTACCATGGCCTGGTTTCTTGAAAGACGGTCCACGCAACGTACGCCAGTTGATCTGGCACATCGTCGAAAGTCTTCCTCGCCCAGATGCTAACGCTCACCCGTGGACGCGACCATTGATCGAAGCGCAGGTCCGGCGGATTATTCGAGAGGTTACGGGCAAGCAGGATTTCCCGCTTCGGGCAAGTTTCACGAAGGAGCTCGGCGTTAGTTAGACCGAGCTGGCTAATAAGCCGCTGCAGCCGGCGAGCGGCGCGAGTTCTGTCGCACTAGACTACTGAAACCGCCGCTCGCGGCTGAGCGGCAGATCGTTAGGCTAATTTGGACCCGGAGCTCTCTGGAAAAAATCTACCGATCCAAACGAAGTGCATCACAAATGTGCTCGTTTTGTGCTCAAACCCACCTCACTCCACCCTACTCAGGCCTATTCCAGCCAATGTTATAGTTTTCTCTAACTCTTGGTTCTCGTTGGCCCCAGTGAGTTCCAGTAGGCCTGAGTAGGGTCACGAAACCGATTTCCTAAACCGCTGGTCGGCGTCTCGATACCCCCCTTTCAATGGACTGCTTGTTTTAGTCGCGCTGTTTTTCATATCAAGTAAATCTTCCAGTCCGGCGTAAAATAAGGCGAAGTCGTAGTCGGGTTAAAACACGGGTTCAAATCCCGTTGGGACCACCACACGCCACGCTCACTTGTACCGCTGCTCGCCTCATCCATAATTGCATGTGATTAGAGCCTCCTTGCATAGCCAGCGATCATGGATCGTCCTACACAGGGATAATATGTACTAGTATATACTCTTAAGTTGATATCATGTTTACAGGCCACGCATCTGAGCGCGTACATCATAGCGGTCGTTGAATCCGCATCCAATCGTTACAGATCCTGTTGACCGCACTCCGCCGTCAACTTCTCGTCAATTGTAGTGGTTTGATGAATAGGACCTGAGTCTTCATGAACCAGCATGAGGTGAGGGGTTTCTCGGGGCGCAACTTCGTTGACGCCTCTATTGTTGGTTGTGTATAAAGAATGCGCCGGTTGTCCATTCACTTCTTATGGTAGGTAGACTTTCCATGGGTGTACGCGAATTCCACGATGGGGCGAAAGACGGCCTCGAAGCGCTTGAGCCTCTCGACCCGGAACAGATTGAGTCCTTCGATGGCCTGCTGACCGCAATGCGCAAGACTGCCTTTGGGGGCCGCAGACTGGGTGAAGCCTACGAAGTGCTGTGGACGATGATTGAAGACCCTGACTGTTCCGTTGTGTTAACGCTGTCAGGAGCAATGACCATTGCTAAGATGGGGAAAATCATCAGCGCAATGATCGATCATGGGATGGTGCAATGTGTCGTCTCGACCGGAGCATTGATCGCCCATGGACTGAGTGAATCGGTTGGCAAAACACACTATCGACACCATTCGTCCATGTCCGACCAAGAGTTGTTCCAGAAGGGCTACAATCGAGTCTACGATACGCTGGAGATGGAGTCCAACCTCAACTACGTGGAACAAGTCGTTGCCCAAACGATGAAGCGGATGGATCAGGATCAGACTCTGTCCTCCGAAATCCTCACCCGTGAATTGGGAAGGACGCTCGCGGAAGAATACGACGGAACGGGCATTCTCAAAAGTGCCTATGTGAAAAAAGTCCCGGTTTTTATCCCTGCCTTTACCGATTCTGAGATGGGGCTGGATCTTGGAACCTGGGCGATGAGTCGAGATCTCGGTCAGGCTCATGCGCAATTACAGGGGGGGAGCGATCTTGATGTGCTGCGGACGATTCTTCGTTCCTATCCTTCGTTCAATCCCTATCTCGATCTCAACAGCTACGCGAGCCATGTCATCTCTGCCAAGCGGCGTGGGATCTTTACGATCGGGGGCGGGGTGCCTCGTAATTGGGCCCAGCAGGTCGGCCCCTACATTGAGATCAGCAATACAAGGCTCGGCCTCCATGTAGAGCCACCTCGATTCCAATACGGGGTGCGCATCTGTCCGGAACCGGACCATTTGGGTGGGTTGAGCGGCTGTACCTATCAAGAAGGCCTCTCCTGGGGGAAGTTTGTTCCGCCGGAAGCAGGGGGGCGCTTTGCCGAAGTGTTGAGCGATGCCACGACTGTCTGGCCTCTCCTCATGGTCGGGTTGCTGGAGCGTCTAAAAGCGAAGCGCGCACTCAGAACATGATGGGCACGTCTATCTTTCGCACAGCCGCAGCGGTGTTGTTGCTGTTTATCACGCAACCCGCTCAGGCTGGCGCTGGATCAGTCACCGATGACGGACGAATCAGAGGGAGCGCGGACGCACCGATCACCTTGATCGAGTATTCCGACTTCACATGCGGATATTGCGCGAAGTTCTTTCAGGAAACCTTGCCTCGATTGCAGGCTAAATATATCGATACGGGCAAAGTGCGGTTTGTGTATCGCGACTATCCTCGAGCGGATCGGGGGGTCGGAGTCGACGCTGCGGTCGCGGCGCGCTGTGCCGGAGCCCAGGGCCGATATTGGCCGATGCACGATCGACTCTTCAGCGAACGAAACCGCTTAGACTCGGGATTGTTCAAAGGTTATGCGAAGGCAATTGGCTTGGACCAGACGGTGTTTGCCAAGTGCTTCGACGAGCGGCAGTATCTCGAGTCCATTTTCCAGGATCGTCAAGAGGCGACCCGGTGGGGCTTTCATGGCACCCCCGGTTTTATTCTGATACGAACGGCTAGTGGGCCTACCGAGAAAGAGCCGGCGGTTGCGATTCCAGGCGCAGTCCCGTTCAACGAGTTTGCCGAGGAGATTGATCGCATGTTGGCCTCTGCCCCACGATCCCAGGGAGAGCCAACCGATCCGCATGAGGGAACGGCGATGGCAAAGAACAGTTCATTCATCATTCACTAAGGATTATCTATGCCTGTAACACAATCATTTTGGTCTGTTCCGCAACGCGAGGGAGAACCACCCTACTGGATGTGCATGTCCTGCCTGTCAGAAGTCTTCTATCGCAAGGTGCCGATGCCGGATTGCCCGACATGCCACGGCGTTTCCACCTATGAGGCCTTTACGATCGAAGCAATTCGTGATTGGGGCACGGAGGATTTGGTTGCCAAGGCCGGTATCGCCCAACAGGCTGCCGATCCCGAGCCAATCTCAACAGCCTCGGTTAAGTCCGCCGACTAAGTCTTCACTACCCGCGGGGCGCCTCTCGTGCAGGAACCACGTCCATTTTTGATTGGAGGTCAGTGGCGCCACGGGGAGACCCTTGTCCCTGTGAACAATCCGTTTACAGGGAAGCTGCTCGCCGAGGTGTCGAACGCGAATTCCGCCGACGCCGAGGCTGCAATTCAATCGACGGTCGATGCTGCCGTCGCGATGAAGGCCTTGCCGTCGCACGCCCGCTATCATGCGTTACAAAAAATCGCTGGCGGGCTCTATGACCGACGTGATGAATTTGCCCGCCTGATGACGGCTGAAGCCGGCAAGCCGGCCACCGATGCGAAGCGGGAAGTCAATCGGGCCGTACAGACATTTACCATTGCGGCTGAAGAGGCAAAACGTATTCCGGGTGAGGTGATCCCTCTCGACTGGACGCCGGGGACGGATTCCCATCTCGGCATTCTCCGTCGGATTCCCATCGGTCCGGTGCTCGGAATCACCCCTTTCAATTTTCCCCTGAATCTTGTGGCTCATAAGGTTGCACCGGCTCTGGCCGCCGGCAATTCCATTCTCATCAAGCCGGCGCCACAGACACCCCTCACCGCATTACTCTTGGGCGAAGTAGTTCTGGAGGCCGGACTTCCTCCTGGCGCACTCAACATCATGCCCTGTGACAACAAGCTGGCGGAGCAGCTCGTCGTCGATCCTCGATTCAAACTCCTAAGCTTTACTGGCAGCGCCGCCGTGGGATGGATGTTGAAAGCCAAATGCGGAAAAAAGAAGGTGGTGTTGGAACTCGGTGGAAACGCGGGCGTGATTGTCGAACCCGACGCCGATATCGAGTTTGCTGCACAGCGTTGCGCCATCGGCGGGTTCGGATACGCCGGTCAAACCTGTATCTCCGTTCAACGAATCTTTGTCCATCATTCCATCGCAGATCTTTTCACCACAAAGTTCTTGCTACAAGTTGCGCGGCTGAAGGCCGGCGACCCGAGCGACGATTCGACAGTGATCGGACCGCTAATCGATCCGGACGCAACCCATCGCATCGAGTCCTGGATTGGGGAGGCCGTATCGCAAGGGGCGCGGGTACTTCTTGGAGGCAAACGCATGGGCTCGGTGATGGAGGCGACCGTGCTCTCGCACGTCACTCCAACGATGAAGGTCTCTTGCCAAGAGGTGTTTGGGCCTGTGGTGACCGTAACCCCGTACCGACACTTCGGCGAAGCGATCACGGCGCTCAACCAATCCGACTATGGGCTCCACGCCGGGGTATTCACCCAGGATGTGAATAAAATTTTCCATGCCTTTCGGCACCTCGAAGTTGGGGCCGTGCTGGCAAACGAAATTCCGACATTTCGCGCTGAGCACATGCCGTATGGCGGTGTGAAGGACTCCGGGGTCGGGCGTGAAGGGGTTCAGGCCGCAATCGAAGATATGACCGAGCCCCGCATGCTGGTGCTAAACCTCAAACCGCCTGCCGGGATCTAGCCAGAATTTTTGAAACGCTCGGCAGTATCCTCATACTGCTCGGCAACAAGCAACAGCGTGCGATGTAGGCTGATATTGAGGTTACGGTTAAGCAAAAATCGGACTCTTTCGATCTCCGCCTTAATCTGAGCGTAACCTTCCGGAAATCTGGCCAACTTTTTCCACTTCCGCCTAGAGAAAAAACGTCGCGGGATATTGCGAAGCGGCGCCAATCTTGGTACAACAGCGACCCTGTGCCTGTAGGAAGTTTACCGTGGGCGCGCATTCCAGCTAACAAAGCGCCTGTCACCCGATTAGTTGGACGAACTAAGGAGAAGAAACGATGGTACCTACGCAGATGTTTTTAACGCGAGGCGTCGGAGTCCACAAAGAAAAGCTGGCCTCCTTCGAGCAAGCCTTGCGTAGCGCCGGCGTCGCCTATTGCAACCTCGTCACGGTGTCGTCGATTCTTCCACCGAATTGTAAAATTATTCCGCGGGCACGTGGCGAGAAGTTATTGAACCCCGGTGAAATTACGTTCTGTGTCATGGCGCGATCGGAAACGAATGAACGAAATCGCCTGGCCTCCGCGTCGATTGGATTGGCGGTGCCCACCGATCGTCGAACCTACGGCTATCTGTCCGAACACCATGCGCATGGTGAAACCGATGAAGAGACTGGCGAGTATACGGAAGACTTGGCGGCACAGATGTTGGCCACGACGCTCGGAGTCGAGTTCGATCCGAACATCGCGTGGAAAGAACGGGAACAAGTATTCAAAATGGCCGGCAAGATCGTTCGGACCCAAAACATCACCCAGTCCGCCATCGGAAAACCCAACCGCTGGACGACGGTGATCGCATTGGCCGTGTTCATCCCAGAGGAAAATATTCAGAAGCGGCGTCGGTAGCCCTGCCGCATGAGCATACGCCCATGACACTTCCCGCCGGTTGGGAGGGCATCGACCAGAACTTCCTCGGTCTCGATGAGCCCTGGTGCCATCCCGATCAGGCGGGTGTCTATGTCCTGCCAGCACCCTACGAACATACCTCCAGTTATGTGCTGGGCTCCGATCGAGGGCCGTCAGCCATCATCGAGGCATCGCAACAAGTCGAGTTATACGATGAAACGCTCCGGTGTGAGCCCTACCGGGAATGGGGCGGAGTTGCCACCATCCGCTCACTCGAACTGGACGGCAAAGTCGATCGGCAGGCGGTGGATGCAATCGACGCGTTTGTCACTCCTCACGTTGGAGCTGGGCGCTTCATCGTTACTTTGACAGGGGAACATACCGGAGCGCTTGGGGCCATCCGGGCCCATGCTCGTCGCTATCCTGACCTGTGCGTAGTGCAAATCGATGCGCATGGCGACCTGCGGAAGGCCTATCAAGGGAACCCCTATAGCCACGCCAGCGTGATGGCCCGCGTGGTCGACGACGGATTGCCATTGGTTCAAGTCGGCATTCGATCCATTTCTCCAGAGGAAATCGACCGCATTGAGAGTACCGATCGAATAGCCACGTTCTTTGCCGCCGAGATCCTTGACCCGTCAGGCCTCTACGAGGGCAAGGCCTCTCGCTGGGTTCCCGATGTCGTGAAGGCCTGTCGAGGGCCTGTCTACCTGACATTCGATTGTGACGGACTTGACGCCTCGTTGATCCCCGCGCTCGGCACTCCCGAGCCCGGTGGGTTAGGGTGGTACGATACGCTGACTCTCATCACTGCCTTGGCCAATGGACCTGGTATTCTCGGGATGGACATCAGCGAGATTGCCCCGATTGAAGGGTTTGTCGCTCCCCAGTTTTGTATCGCCCGATTGATCTACCGTATGCTGGGCCGGATCAAAGCGGGCCGCCGCGTCCACTAAGTAGGATGCTGAAAAAGCCTGCCAACGGCGTGCCGCCCCGTGACCGACATGCTTCGTATCAATAAATTTTTCACACAGCACGGCATCTGTTCCCGCCGGGAGGCTGATCGCCTGATTGAGGCCGGTCGCGTAACCATCAATCAGCGGGTGGCCTGCTTAGGGGATCAAGTCGGTCCTGACGACGTCATTGCGCGAGACGGACAGGTAATTCCCTGGGGGACGGCCTCGCTCTATATCAAGTATTACAAGCCAGTGGGTGTGACAACGACCAGCGAGTCGCATGTGCCCCGTAACATCATCGCAGAGATCGGCCATCCAGAGCGAATCTTTCCAATCGGCCGACTCGACAAGGACTCATCCGGCCTCATTCTTCTCACGAACGACGGGGACATCGTGAATGAGATTCTACGAACCGAGCATGGGCATGAACGGGAATACGAGGTCTCTGTAGATCATCCCTTCGATCAGTCATTCATCGATCGCATGGCTCAAGGGGTTGACATTCTCGACCGTCCGACTAGGCCCTGCCGGATTGAGCGCCTCAGTCCCGCACGATTCCGCATCATCCTCACCGAAGGCCGCAATCGACAGATTCGACGCATGTGCCAAGTGTTGGGTTATCGGGTGTTCGACCTGCATCGTGTCAGGATCATGCATGTGACGCTTGACGGATTGGTATCTGGAGCGTGGAAACCGCTCACCGGTGAGGAACGCACGCAACTCTTTCAAGCTGTCGGACGAGGCGGCAGTCCTGGCCCGCATGATTCATGAGGCTTCTGCTGTAATCGTGGATTCGTTGCTGCGGTGAGCTTTCAGTCGGCAGGCTAGCCTACAGATACCTCGATTGACAAACCCACCTTTGGAACTCACACTAGCCCGCGCATCACCCTCGTATCGCCCACGGAGAACGACACCCTGTATGGTCACTGCCTGGTGGAGCCCCCAACTCAATGCCCTGCTTGGAAGCCTCGTCGTGGCGGCAGGTGCTTGGCTGGCGTGGGACTCGCTTCCAGTCTGGGGAGTCTTTCTCATTGGTGGCGTTGTCGCAGGATTTCTGATCTGGCAGGGGCGCACGATTGGATTGGTCTGGGCTTGGGCTACCCTGTTGCTCGGCCTGGAGAGTCTTGCCTGGCCCATTGTCACGATGGTTCAATTCCGCTCGATTACGACAGAGCCGACCGATGAACAATTGGGAACGATGCTCTCAGCGGTTCTTATGGGGCTCGTCTCAGCTGTCTTTTGGATCACGTTTTCCTATGGGTTCTTCAAGCGAGCCCGTCAGCCCAGCACCGTCTCGTCAGTCGATGCAACCGACAACCATCCGCCAACATCATAATCAGGCCTCATAAAAAAGAAGGAACACCTACCACATCTCGATCGGATCGACATCGACATCGAACTTGATGGCTCGGCGCAGGTAAGTCCGTTCCATCTCCTTGACCGTCATACGTACCGCTTCGAGGCCTACTTCCCGTTCGGGCGATTTCACGAGGATTTGCCACCGATACCGTCCCCTGAGCCTCGGCACCGGAGAAGGAACCGGTCCCAGGACAATAAGACGGTCGGATCGACCGATTGATTGAGCCGTTGCAGAAACCTTTGACGAGACCATCTGTCCAGCCACGGACGATGAAGAGCAGGCGGTGAGTCGAGCTACCCAGGCCATAGCAGCATCGCGAACCATTTTCTCATTGGTTCCCGATGCGAGGAGCGCAATCAGATTAACCGAGGGCGGATACCCCAATGCAGCCCGCTGAGACAGTTCTTCCAAGAAAAAGACAGATTCGTCATTCTTCGCCACAGCCTGAATCGCATGATGGGATGACAGACATGTCTGCATGATAACCTGACCGCCGACTCCTGCCGGATGGGCGAGACTGACCGCGTCGAGGAGCATATGATAGGTACGTTCTGCGGATCGGAAATCCGGCACGCTGAGCCCTGCATCCGCCTGCACAATCCCAACAAGGCCCATCGTCGGAAGAGGCCCGTGCCGCAGTAGCAATTGTGTTCCGACGATGATATCCCACCTCCCCTGCTCGACCCTCCGCCAGAGAGCTTCCGCCTGCGCTGGTCGCCGCATGGTATCTCCATCAAGCCGAATCACCGATGCATGAGGAAACAATCGCTTCGCATCTTCTTCTACCCGCTCTGTGCCTTCCCCAATCAACTGCATGCGAGGTCCGGAACAGGAGCCGCAGGTCTCAGGGATCGGGGCAGTGTCCCCGCAGTAGGAACAGGACAGACGAGCTGCCTGCCGAGAGTACATCAACGCGACGTGGCAGGCGGGACAGCGGGGAACCTGGCCGCAGTCCAGGCAGACGAGGGCGCCGGCATAGCCCTTCCGGTTGAGAAACAATAGGACACCGGCCCGGCGACCGATCGTCTGCTCGATGGCCCGAACAAGCGGCTGGCTTAACACTGTACCGCGACCATAATCACGTAATTCAACGACCTGTACGTTCGGCCGGGCATCGGACGGCATGATGTTACGTAAAAATATTCCACATTGTTCCACCACTGCTTTGGTTTCAAGGGAGGGATGGGACGAACTCAACACCAGCACCGCCTGTTCACCCTGCGCCCTCAACCAAGCCACTTCCCGTGCATGGTAGCGGGGTTCTTGCGGTTCTTTGAGCGCTGCATCCTCCTCTCCTTCGACCCAAATCGCTCCAATTGCTGTCAATGGAAGGAAAACGGCCGATCGGGTTCCCACGATCACGCGAACCGTCTGCCGATGAATCTGATCCCACATCTCGGCTTTTGCCTGTTCTGCAAGACCGCTATGGAAACAGATCGGGGCGATGCCCTTCTCATCATTACGGATCAAGCCGGCAATCCATTTGGCTCGTTCTGCTTCCCCAACGATGATGAGGACCGTTTGTCCACGGTCGAGCACCAGGCGAATCGCCCGTTGCAACAGCTTTAATCGATCGGGCCAGGGAGCCTGTATTAGAACCTGCTTGGATCCTGGGCCTCTCAGCACCTCGAACAGTGGCTCCGCCCAAGACATTGCTGGGTCAGGAATCAGCGCTGCAGTGATGTCTGAATCGTCCTGGTTCGCCAGTCTGTCTGGTTGGATGAGAGGCGCCATCCTGACCAATGGCACGGCCTGGATCTCTACCACCCATCCACGGGCCTTGAGATCGTGCAACAAATCGGCAGGGCCAGGACTGCGGGATGACCGGCGAAGTCCTGACGGTTTTTTCCCAAGACGCGTGAGAAATGCCCGCACCTTCACCGAGCAGGGTTCTCGAGACGAAAGTGCGGCTCGCCCCTGTTCCGTCAGTTCGTAGTGGCTAACCTGCGCCCGTGGGTTGGATGCCGGAGGCAACACCAGCCGAAGACATTGCCCCCATGGCGCGACATACTGTTCGGCCACCTGCCGTGAGAGCTGGAACAGGTTCGAGGACACATCTGTTGCAGCCCCCTCCGAGAGCAACGAGCAAATCTCCCTGAGGCGTGCCCGATCAAGACCCTGAGGAAGAACCTGGGAGAGGGCGATTACAGCTCCTTGGAGAATCGACCGTCCGAAGGGCACGAGCACTCGATGTCCAATCCGTAGCGTGGGTCTGAGCGACAAGGGCACGATGTAGGTGAACGGGCCTGCCAGGTGCCGTGGGACAATGACATCTGCAAACAGAACCTCTGGCTCTGTGCGTGGAGGGCCTACCAGTGACGAAATCATGCGGCATTGTAGCAGTACGGGAAAAGGGGGGACAACGATAGAGAAAGAACGGAACCGTTCCAAAAGGGAATCGGTGAGGGTTGACGATGACTCGTCAACCCTCGCACGATACTCGATGGATTTACTGTGGAGGAACGACTGGAGCAGCGGGTTTCTGATCTGAATTGCCCGGGCCGCCTGATGCCGGAATCGTTGCCGAACCTGGATCCTCGGAGGCGGATGGGGGCTTTACCTTGGACGAACCAGTTGGAACGGCTAGGGCCGTCTGGTCCACTGCGGGGGTCGGATCTCCGCTCTCCGCTGAGCTGAGACGGGACAAGCTGTAGCCGGTAACGCCGGTCTCAGTCGGCTTCGCCGCCGGCCCAGACTGCTCACCGGGTGATTCGGGCGAATAGAGTACGATGTCAACGCGACGGTTCCTCTGTCGACCCACTTCAGTCGCATTACCGGCTATAGGCTTCGTATCGCCATAGCCAACCGACGACAGCTTCACCGAATCGATCCCACCCTTCTCAATCAAGTAACGGAGAACGATCCCAGCCCGAGCTTTCGACAAGTCCCAGTTCGTCTGGTAGATCGATTTCAGGGAAGGACCGATTTCCATGTTATCTGCATGGCCCTCGACTCGAATCAGCCGATCGCCGGCAGTGGTGCGCAGATACGCAATCAGTTCATCGAGCACCTGATAGCCCTCGGACTTGATCGTGGCTTCGCCCGACTCAAACCGAAGCTGCTTCATCAAATCACCGAGGCTGATTCGGGTTTCGCCTGCGGCATTCTGAACTTGGAACTTGCTTGAAGAAGAAGCCACAGCAGAGGAGACATCCGGAGACTGTTGGGGTGATTGAGAAATCGGCATGGCCTCAGGAACAGGGGTATGAACCTGCATTCTGAATCGATCGCCCTTCAGAATGCGGGAAATCGATTTTGTGATCAGCGCCGTGGCCGTTCGGTCTTCTATGGACAGGATTTTCAATTCGCCCACGACTCGTCGAGGAAGGTTCCCTCCTGATCGAATCACGTCCATTCGATCCCCAGGCCTGATCCCGTCTTCCCGCCCCCGGTCCAGGTAAACGACATTTCTTTGCGCCACAAGATTCATGATTCCCATGTTGGATTGAAACTCCACAACCCTTCCCTCTACATCGCCGGCGGAAGGTTGATTAACTGCTGCTCCCTCGTCAGTCGGAAGCACGAACTTCATCACCGGATCACCCGGCGATACAGCTCCATAGGCCCGCATGATCCGAACAGTGGTCAGTTCCTTATCAACGTCAATCACCTCAACCACAGCGAGGCGATTGACCAAATGCCCCATGTATTGACCAGTAGTGGGATGGAATACCTTGTGCGATCGTCTGTAGATCGTGAAAGGATCTCCAGGCGCGACATCGCCGGGATTCTTCAATCGGAGGTATAGAATATCTCTGCTGCCCAGAATCATGTGATCCCCAGTGGTCTGATTGTCACCGGTAATCACATTCACGAATCCATCTTGGGGAGTCGATCGCTGGATGGAACCGGATGAATAGGCCAAAGCCGGATCTCCGAATCGGACCGAGTTGAGGTCGTCCGCCGCCCAAGCCAGAGGAAGGAGTGGCACGGCCAAGATCCAACCCATGAGAGAGATGACACATTTCATTGAATAATTAACCATGGTGGTTGTCCTTCATGTAGGGCACGTATTACTGTCAGCAACCATAGCAAATAGTCCTGCATTGTCAAGAATATTGAGGCCTTGTCACATTGACCCGCCAATTCAACCGATGGTATGGTGACCCGGGAAGCGACTTTTCGCGGAAGGGGAATCAATATCATGCTGCCTGACAAGTCCCCGGCCCGCGACGCCCAACTCCAGGGTCGCCCTCGCATCGAGACTCAGATTCATCGACGCAAGAAAGCCAAGGCCTTCTCGGCCTTGGAACCTGAATGGGATCAAATTGACCAAGTATCACCCTCCCATCTACGCATGCCATCAGATCGCATGGCACCTACCCCACCCAACCCGCCGAATAGAGCGAAGAACTCCTTATAAATAAGCCGCCTGCCAACGCCTCTCAACGAACAGGGCCTAGGACTTTCGGGTCGGTTCCACAGGTCTTTTGAACGCTTGCTATCCCCGTAATCCAAAGTCTAAACTCCAGCGATCCTTGCATCTCAAGCTGTTGAAAGGTTAGCCCTATGAGCGGCTCTGAGTTACTCCTTGAGTATCTAGCCAGATACTTTCCGATTATGTTTTTCATAGTCTTAGCCCTGGTGTTCGGCATATGGACGCTGGTTGTCAGTTCTTTGCTCCAGCCGAAATATCCTGAACCGGAGAAGCTCTCAGTCTATGAATGTGGATCGGAACCGTTCTCGGACGCTCGGATGCCCTTCCCAGTTCGATATTACATTTTTGCGATGCTCTTCGTTATTTTCGATATCGAGGTCATCTTCCTATACCCTTGGGCCGTGGTTTTCACCAAAATCGAGTTAATCGGGTTGATTGAAATGCTGGTCTTCATCGGATTGTTTTTAGTGGCCTATGTCTATGCTTGGCGCAAGGGAGCCTTGGAATGGGACTGATCCAAATTGGTCGTCATGATAAGGATGGCACCCCGGACATCGTAACCACGACAGTGGAAAAAGCCGTCAATTGGGCTCGCAAGGGATCGCTCTGGCCCATGACATTCGGCCTGGCCTGCTGCGCCATTGAAATGATTGCCGCAGTCTCGTCACGGTACGATATGGACCGCTACGGCGCCGGTGTGTTCCGGGCCTCACCACGCCAGTCCGATTTGATGATTGTGGCTGGTACCGTCTGCCGACGGATGGCCCCCGTCATCCGAAAACTATACGATCAGATGCCTGAACCAAAATATGTCATTGCCATGGGATCTTGCGCAACCTCAGGAAATATCTACGACAGTTATAGCGTCGTCCAAGGGGTCGATCGCTTTGTCCCGGTCGATATCTATGTGCCTGGTTGCCCTCCAACACCGGAAGCGCTCTTCGACGGCATCCTCAAGTTACAAGAACGAATCATGCTGAAACGCGTGTTTCTGAAACAGCCGGATCAGGTCAAGCCCAGCCTTAAAATATAGGTCTCAATCGATGTCATTGCAGGAACTGGCCAGCCGGCTCCAAGAAGATTTTGCCACCGGCTTCATCAAAGCCGTCGAATGGCGCGGGGAGCTTGCGGTAACCGTGATGCGGGGTCGGCTCCATGAGATCGCACAATTCCTTCACGACGATCCGGCTATGGACTTCGACTACATCGTGCACGTGAGTTCGGTCGACTGGCCTGACGACGAGGAACGGTTTGAAGTCGTGTACGAGTTCTATTCGATCCGGAAACGTCACCGCATCCGGCTCAAGACCAGGGTACCGGAGTCGGATTGCATCGTGGATTCCCTAACGGATCTCTGGAAGGGCGCGGACTTCATGGAGCGCGAAGTCTACGACATGATGGGAATCCGCTTCCGAAATCATCCGGATCTTCGCCGAATCCTCCTGCCGGATGACTATACCGAAGGCTATCCGTTGCGAAAAGATTTTCCGCTCCGTGGCAAGGGCTGGCGTGACACATTTGAGTTCCTGGACGAAACGGCCCGGTAGGACAAACAATGGCCTTTGAAGATCAACGAACAACCGTCTACAAGCTCGATCCGGCCCATCCGGGGAGTGAAACTCTCCCGACCCTGCGCTCGGAGGAGCTCCTGCTCAACATGGGGCCCCAGCACCCCGCCACCCATGGGGTGCTGAAAGTGATCCTCGAATTGGAAGGAGAACGCCTCGTCAAATCTACTCCTGTGCTGGGATTTTTGCATCGCGGCGTGGAAAAGCTCGCCGAAGACGGCACCTATCACCAGTTTATTCCCCATACCGACCGGCTCGATTACGTCTGCGCGATGTACAACAATTTTGCGTACTGCCGCGCGATCGAAAAACTCATGAACATCACCCTGCCGGACCGTGCCGAGTACCTGCGCACGATCGTGGCGGAGGTCCAACGGATCATTGGCCATCAGTTTTGGCTCGGCACCCAGGCTCTCGACATCGGAGCCATGACCGTCTTTTTCTATTGCTTCCGTGATCGGGAAATTTTGATGGATTGGTTCGACGAGCTTTGCGGTGCGCGCCTCACCACCAGCTGGTATCGCATCGGCGGCGTCGAACGGGACTTCACGGCCTCATTGCTCGATAAACTGAAGCAGTTTCTAGACTACTTCCCGCCAAAAATCGACGAGTATGTGGTCTTCCTGGAGAAGAACCGGATTTGGGTTGGACGGACCAAAGGGGTGGCCATCATCTCGGCGGAAGACGCCGTGAGCTTCGGTCTCAGTGGGCCGACGCTCCGCGGCTCGGGCGTTGACTACGATCTCCGTAAAGCCGAGCCCTATTCAGCCTATCCGAAATGCGAATTCAGTGTGCCGCTCGGCAAAAACGGCGACACCTACGATCGATACTGGATCCGCGTCCAGGAACTCTATGAAAGCGTGAAGATCATCCGGCAATGCCTGGAGCAGATGCAGGAGGGCCCCATCATGGCTGATGTGCCCAGCGTCACATTGCCGCCGAAGCAACGAGTCTTTACGAATCTGGAGTCCATGATCCAGCAATTCAAGCTCTTCTCGCAGGGCTTCGACGCCCCTCCGGGAGAGATCTATTGCGGAACTGAAGCGCACAAGGGGGAGTTGGGATTCTACATCGTCAGCACGGGCGGCGGGAAACCCTACCGTTTAAAAATTCGCGCCCCCTCGTTTATCCATATGGGCGCATTCGACCATATGTCCAGAGGCTACATGATCTCCGACGCGGTCACGATCTTCGGGACTTACGACATTGTGATGGGAGAATGTGACCGATGAGAAGTGCTGAGAAATGAGTGCCGAGCATGTACATACAGTGCACCCACTGAGAACTCAACACTCAGAACTCAGCACTGAGGAAAAATTATGGGTTTGAAGCCAGCGGCCAATCCTGACATAGAAGCAGCCACGATCGAACTGTCGATCGATGGGAAGTCCGTGACGGCAAAGAGCGGGGTCTCGCTCTACGACGTGATATCGAGTACGGGCAAGATCATCCCGGCCATGTGCTACCACTATACCTTCGACCCCTTCGGTTCCTGCGGCATGTGTTTGGTCATGCAGGAAGGCAAGAAAGCACCCGTCCGTTCCTGCACCGCCAAAGCGGCGGCCGGCATGATCATCAAAACCGAGGGGGAGGAACTCTTCCAGGCCCGTAAGAAAGCAGTGGAAAAACATCTCTCCGTCCATCCGCTCGACTGCCCGGTCTGCGACGCCGACGGCCACTGTGAACTGCAAGACATGGCCTTCCGGCACGGAGTGACAAACCTGGCCAACGCGAAGCAGAAATTCATTCCGGAAGATACGCGCAGTCCGGTACTCGACTTTAATATGAACCGCTGCATCGCCTGCGCGGAATGCATCAACGTCTGTAAAGACGTGCTGATGATCGATGCGCTTCAATTCATGAAGAAAGGCGGATTCAATCAAGTCGTGCCGAAGGGAGATTTCGCACTGTCCTGCGAGTTCTGTGGAGACTGCCTTGCCGTCTGCCCAGTCGGCGCCATCACGAACAAGTTCTCTAAATATTTGTACAAGCCGTGGCAGATGAAGAAAACCACGACGACCTGTAACTATTGCGGGGACGGCTGCCAGATGTACCTTGAGACCAAGGACGCGGAAGTCGTTCGCGTGACCTCGCCTCTGTCCTGGAAAAACAAATGGGGTGACCGGGCCGACACAGCCAAGGGGCACGGCGGGCTCTGCGTGCGGGGGCGTTTCGGGTTCGAATACATCGATAGCGCTGCACGTTTGAAGCAACCGCTCCTTCGTAAAGGCAATCAGCTCGTCGAAACCCCCTGGCTCGAAACCATGCACCAGGTCGTTGATCGGTTCTCAGAAATCCGGCGCAAGCACGGACCAGACGCGATCGCCGGCCTGATCACCGCCCGTTGCACCAACGAAGAACTGTATCTCTTTCAGAAACTCATGCGCACCGGGTTCCAGACCAACCAGTTCGACAGCAGTGCGCGCTACGGTCACCTGAACTTTGTCCATGCCTCCCGACACGCTTTGGGAATCGGGCGAAGCCCGAACGACTGGGAAGACCTGACGAAAGCCAAAGCCGTGATTCTCATCGGCTCCAACATCACGGAAACAAACCCGCTCACGGCTGTGCGCATCAAAGAAGCGATTCGCGTCTATAGGGCACAAGTGGTGGTCATCGATTCCGCTGTCACGAACATGGCCAAGCTCGCATCCCATCCGGTCCTGATCACGCCGGGAACGGAAGGACTCGTGATCGACGGACTTGTGAAGGCCGCCCTGGAGTTGGACTTGGTTGACGAAACCAGCGTCAAGAAACACCCCCTGGCCTTCGAAGCCCTCAAGGCTGCTGTGGCCCACATCTCGTTGGAACAGGTGGCGGCGCAGACCGGCATGTCGGTCGCATCGTTGAAAGACACCGTGGCGATCTTTGCCGAAGCGCCTCGATCCATCATCCTCTGCGCTGAAGGGATTGTCCGCCGGCCTGATGGATACCAGAATGTCTTGAAACTGATTGATCTCGCCTGGATCACCGGCAAGTTGGACCAACCAGGCTGCGGGGTAAATACAGTCACGGAAGAGCCGAACGAGCAGGGGGCCGTGGACATGGGGGCCGCGCCGGAATTTCTCCCTGGTCAAGCCTTGTTCAGCGATCAAACCGCTCGCGACCGTTTTGCCAAGGCCTGGGACGCCACGCTCCCGACGGCTAACTCAGGGGCAGATCTCGTCGAAATTCTCAATCGCTGCAGGAGCGGCCAGATCCGCGCCCTCTATGTCATCGGAGAAAACCCGCTGGCTACGTTGCCCGCATCGATGGAGGTCCGTGCCGCGCTGGATCGGCTCGAGTTGCTCGTTGTCCAGGATCCGTTCCTGACCGACACGGCGCGCATGGCGCATGCGGTGCTGCCGGCTTGCACCTCTGCGGAGAAGGACGGCACCTTCACCAATCTGGAAGGCCGAGTCCTGCGCGTCCGTGAGGCCATCGATCCAATCGGGGAAAGTTTGCCGGACTGGCACATCATGACGGCGCTGGCCAACGCGCTGGACTGTCAATGGGGGTATGAATCCTCGAACGATATTCAATCCGAGATTATGAAGTTGCTGCCCGGGTACTACAACCTCGGACAGCCACGCAAGGTTGTGCCGGCAATGGACCACTATCTCTCAAACGACTACACCAAGGATGTGGGATCTCGCTATCGAGCCTCCGCTCCATCCGATTCCAAGAGCCAGCGGCCCTTCGCCTTGATACTGGGACAAGTCCTGTATCATTCCGGTAAGCTGTCCACCAATGCCCCCGGGCTCATCACCATTGCCCCTAATACAGGGCGGCTCAGGATGAATCCCCAAGATATGGAACGGCTAGCCGTGGGTGAGGGAGCGACGGTGCGTCTCACGTCGGATCGTGGCTCAATGCAATTGGCGGCGCAGCCCGATCAATCCGTCGCTCCGCAGACCTGTTTCTTCCCGGAACATTTTAATGAGCCGCCGGTGAAGGACTTGATGTCGGTCCAGGTTGATCCGACGACCGGAGTTCCCACATTTAAGCAGACCCGCGTGACGATCGAAAAGGCCTAAGAGAGAGCAGAAAGCGCGCATGAGTGCTCCATCACTGATAAAGCAAGTCCTCCAAGCCGCATTGTTCTATGAGATCTGGGATGCGATGAAGGTGACGTTCAAGCACATGTTCCACAAGCCCATCACGTTCCAGTATCCACGGGAGCAGCGAACCCTTCCCGATACCCACCGAGGGGCACTCGCGCTCTTACGTTACGACGATCACCAGGAACGTTGTGTCGGCTGTGACCTCTGCGAAGCCGCCTGCCCATCCCGCTGTATCAAGGTCATTAGCTTGGAAGATCCGGAGCGTCCACTACAGCGATTCGCCAGTGAGTTTTATATCGACATTACGAAATGCGTCTTTTGCGGCTACTGCGTCGAAGCTTGTCCCGTCAACGCGCTGGCGATGACGAAGATGTACGAGTTCTCAACTCATGATAAGCGCACCTTGCTGTTCGACAAGAAGCGGCTGTACGAAATCGGTGAACGTCATCTCGACGATGCAAAGAAATACCTGTACGCGCATAATCAGGAAAAGAACGTTGAGGAAAGCAGGGAATATCGGTATTATTTCCCGCAATCGGTACTGAAGCCGACCCAACCACCACCCAAGCATCTAGGCTAAGTCATTCAATGGTTTTGGTATTTTTCGCCTATTTTGCCCTGGCCAGTATTGCTGCGGGCGTCATGACCGTCTCGCTTAAGAACCCGGTGCATTGCGGCTTGGCGCTTTTGGCCCTATTGCTCCATGTCTCCGGACTATTCATCATTCTTAACGCTGAGTTCCTCTGGGCCGTGCAGGTTATCGTTTACGCCGGCGCAATCCTCGTGTTGTACCTCTTCGTACTGATGCTCATGAACCTGAAGACCGACGATCGGTATTTCCACTCCTCGTACCTGTACTTTCTGGTCCCGGCAGCGATCGGATCATTGTACGTGCTGGCCCTCCTGATCCGTTCACCCTTCGGAGGCGCAAAGGGCGATGCGCCTGCCGAAGCGATACTCCGGGACGGCGATACCCACGCGGTCGGGATCAAAATGTTCAGTGAGTATCTGTTGCAGTTCGAAATCGTCGGGGTGTTTCTGTTGGGCGCCGTCATCGGCGCGATCGTCCTGGCAAAAACTCCGAAGCCGGCCAACAAAGAACGTAAGGCGTGAAGGGTCAAGCAACCGCAGAAAAGACAACGGTGCGTGCGTTTCACGTTTCACGTTTCACGTTTCACGGATAACTATGGTTCCATTAAGCGCATACGTGGCCGTCAGCGCCGTACTCTTTATTACCGGACTGCTCGGTGTGGTGATCAGACGGAACTTCATCATCGTATTGATGTCTGTCGAGATCATGCTGAATGCGGCGAACATCAACCTTGTCGCCTTTTCCCATTACTTGGAATCCATGGCAGGCCAGCTGGTGGCCCTCTTCATCATCGCCATCGCGGCGGGGGAAGCGGCAATCGGGCTGGCCATCATCATCGTCGTGTTCCGTGGAAAGATCTCCACCAACGTGGATGAGATGAATCTCCTGAAGTGGTAACGTGACCGATCTGCTCATACAACTTATTCCGCTGTTCCCTTTGCTGGCCGTGATCTTAAACGGACTCCTGGGCACGCGGTATTCCCACGACTTCGCTCACCGGCTTGCTTGGGGATCGGTGGGACTGTCGTTTCTCTGCACAGTCGGCGTCTTCGTCGACATCTTGCGGACCGGCACGGCCCACGAGGTCATCGCCTACCGGTGGATCTTCGGAGGCGACCTCACCGTCAATCTGGCCTATCTCGTCGATCCTCTCACATGCATCATGCTGCTTGTCGTCACGGGAGTCGGACTCCTGATTCACATCTACTCCGTCGGCTATATGCATGGAGAGGCCGGATTTACGCGCTTCTTCACCTACATGAACCTCTTCATGGTCTCCATGTTGCTCCTCGTCATGGGGAACAATTATGTTGTGCTGTTCATCGGCTGGGAAGGGGTGGGGCTCTGTTCCTATCTGTTGATCGGCTACTACTACACCAAAGTCTCTGCCGCCAAAGCCGCTTCGAAAGCCTTTGTGGTGAACCGCATCGGCGACGCCGGCTTCCTGTTGGCCATTTTTCTCATCTTCATCAATTTCAAGACGCTCGACTATACGAAAGTCTTTGCCCAGGTCGGCCAGCTCTCGCCGGAGATGGCCACGGCAATTGCTCTCTGTTTACTCGTCGGCGCGATCGGGAAATCGGCCCAGCTCCCTCTGTATACTTGGCTCCCGGACGCAATGGAGGGGCCGACGCCGGTCAGCGCGCTCATCCATGCGGCAACAATGGTCACGGCCGGGGTCTACATGATTGTGCGGAACCATGCCATTTTCGACATGTCACCTACAGCCATGTTTTGGGTTGGAACTATCGGCGGCATTACGGCACTCTTCGCCGCCACCATCGGCCTCGTGCAAACGGACATCAAGCGCGTCTTGGCCTATTCGACGGTGAGCCAGCTCGGGTACATGTTTCTCGGGTGCGGGATCGGGGCCTACACGGCTGCCATCTTCCACCTCATGACCCATGCCTTCTTCAAGGCTCTCTTATTTCTTGCAGCCGGATCGGTCATCCACGCGCTCTCGGGCGAGCAAGATATTCGAAAGATGGGCGGCCTCAAATCGAAAATCCCCTGGACCTATCGGCTGTTTCTGATCGGCACGATCGCCATTGCCGGCATTCCGCCGTTGGCAGGCTTCTGGAGCAAAGACGAAATCCTGGCCCATGCCTTTACGCACGAACACTATGTGCTCTATGGCATGGCTGCCATCGGCGCTCTCTTGACCTCCTTCTATATGTTTCGCCTGGTCTATCTGACCTTTTATGGCACATCCCGCATGGACCATCATACGGAGGAACATGTGCACGAGTCGCCGATGGTAATGGTCGGCCCGTTGCTGGCGTTAAGTGTGCTGTCCGTTCTCGGCGGGTTCCTGGGGTTTCCCCCTGACCAGGGCTGGCTCCATCAATTCCTTGCACCGGTCGCAGGCGCGGTAGGCGAGCATGAGGTGAGCACCGGACTCGTGCTCACCCTTATGATGGTTGCTACAGGGATAGCGTTGGTGGGCTGGGGTCTCGCGCATTATTTTTATAGCGTGAATCGTTCGGTGCCTGATCGTCTGGCGGAACAATTCCAGGCTGCCTACACGACTGTCCTCAACAAGTACTACGTCGATGAACTCTATGACCTGTTATGGGTGGAGCCGACCAAGAAACTGGGCCTTCTGCTCGACTGGTTCGACCGCACCGTCATCGATGGCCTCGTGCGCAGCGTCGCACAGGCCGCTGACTTGGCCGCAGCTGGTTCGACTTGGGCTGAGAAATACGTGATCTACGGCGGCCTCAATATCATCGGGTACGGCAACCATCTTGCCGCTCGCCAGTGGCGGCAACTACAGAGCGGCATGGTGCATCATTACGCCGCCATCATTGTGGCAGGGCTGTTTCTGCTGGCGGTCATTATTCAGCTCATCGTGCAACTATAAAGCGCTGTAATGATAGAAGAACTGGCATCAACGTTTCCCATTCTCACCTGTATTCTTTTTCTCCCCGTCATTGGGGCCGTGGTCCTGTGGCTGTTCGACGACGAGGACATGGTCCGGACCTCTGCCTTGGCGATTGCCCTTTTGGAATTGGCCCTCTGCGCATTCGTGCTCCTACGATTCGTTCCCGAATCGGCCGCCATGCAGTTTTCCGAACACGTGCCATGGATTCCCGCCCTCGGAATCAGCTATCACCTCGCGGTCGATGGAATCAGTGTGCTGTTCGTTGGGCTCACCGCCTTTCTCACGGTTCTGATCGTCATCTATAGTTGGGACACCGTCCGCCATCAAGTGAAGCTCTACATGATGGCGCTCCTTGCCCTCGAAACGACCACGATGGGAGTATTCCTCTCCCTCGACTTGATCCTCTTCTTCGTCTTCTGGGAACTCATGCTCATTCCCAGTTATTTTATGATCAAGCTCTGGGGCGGAGGAGCGGAGCGGCACTACGCAGCGCTAAAATTCGTACTCTATACCTTGCTTGGAAGCGTATTCATGTTAGTGGGCATCGCCCTCTTGGACATCAATTATCACCAGTGGGCGACGCTACGCCACATAGAACCGACCTACTCATTCGACTTATTAGAACTGCTCTCCGTCCCGATTCCGTTGAGTCAGCAAGTCCTCATTTTCTGGCTGTTGTTCCTCGGCTTCGCGTTCAAGGCCCCGGTATTCCCCTTCCACACCTGGCTCCCGGACGCCCTCTTCGAGGGTCCGATCGGCATGGCAGTGGTGCTGGCCGGACTGAAGCTCGGCACATTCGGCTTCATCCGGTTTAGCATCCCGTTGCTCCCGGACGCATCGAAAAGCCAGACCGTCGTCTCAATCATCATGGCGCTGGGATTGGCGGCAGTTCTCTACGGAGCCATTATGGCGCTGGTCCAGCAAGATTTTCGACGGCTCCTGGCGTTCAGCAGCATCAGCCACCTCGGGTTTGTGGTGATTGGTCTGTTCGCCCTGAACTATCAAGGACTCCAAGGCAGCCTGCTCACCATGATCAATTTGGGATTCAGTACGGCAGGTTTGTTCTTCATTGCGGGCTTTCTCTACTCACGGCAACAGAGCACCCATCTGGGCTCATTCGGCGGCATGGCCAAACAGACCCCTTTGCTCGCAAGCTTTTTCCTGTTCATCGGGCTGGCGTCGATCGGCTTGCCTGGCACCAATGGCTTCGTCGGTGAATTCCTCATCCTCTTGGGAACTTTCAAGGCCAATTGGCTGTACGGTGGGATCGCGGTCACCGGCGTCATCTTCAGCGCAGCCTATTTTCTCTGGTACTACGAGCGGTCGATGCTGGGACCGCTCGGCAAAGCTGTCAAGGACTCCATTCGCGATCTGCATCCCCGCGAAATACTCATCGCGTCGGCCTTGTCGCTAATGATCCTCTGGATCGGCCTCTATCCCTCCCCCTTCTTGAAAATGATGAACGGGTCGGTTCAGGCATTGGTGGATCGACTGGAACGGGGAACCGTGGCGTCACTCGAGCCCAAACAGCCGGTAAGGGTGGATTAATTCCTATGGGTGACTACACGCTGCTCTATATCCTGTTTGCCCCCTTCGTGGGAGCCATCGCGCTGATCTTCGTCTCCAACCGGCAAACGATGCTCGTGCGAGGAATAGCCGCGGGATCAGCCCTTGTCTCTTTGCTTGCCTCGCTCTATCTGTTCTTCACCTACGATCACGTGAAGGCAGGATTTCAATTCGTCCAGCGATTCGAATGGTCACGCCAACTGGGCATTTCGCTCCACCTCGGAGTGGATGGAATCGGCGCCCCGCTGGTGCTGGCGTCGAGCATCTTGTTATTCGCGGGGATTTTCGTGTCCTGGCATATCAAAGATCGGATGAAAGAATTTTATATCTGGCTGCTCATCCTCGCCGCCGCCACGATCGGCGTCTTCATGTCGTTGGACCTGTTCTTTCTCTTCTTCTTCTACGAAATGTCCGTAATCCCCATGTATCTCCTGTTGGGCATGTGGGGAAGTCACACGAAAAAATACAACGAGATGACGGATCCGGAAGGCCTCAAACAACGGGATTCAGTCGGATTCATCTTCAACTTCGGATCTAACAGCAAAGAATACGCTGCGATGAAACTGGTGCTTTTTCTTTCGGCTTTTGCCGTCGCAGCGCTGATGGGCATCTTGCTGATCTACAAATACGCGGGGCTCAATACCTTCGACATTCTAGTCTTGCGTGAACAGGCCAAGCTGATGAACATCCCGGTCTTGGGCACCACGCTCGACAAGATCATTTGGATCCTGATCTTCTTCGGCTTTGCTTCGATTGCGCCTCTCTGGCCTCTGCACTCCTGGTCTCCTGTGGGCCACGCAGCCGCGCCGGCCGCCACGAGCATGCTGCATGCGGGCGTGCTGATGAAGCTCGGTCATTTTTCCATCATCCGGGTGGCCTTTGAGATTCTGCCGGAGACCACCAGAGAACTCATGCCCATCGCAGCCGTGCTCTGCATGTTCAGTATCGTCTATGGCGGGTTCGTCGCGTTCTACGCCAAAGACACCAAGTACGTCATCGGATATTCCAGTTCCAGTCACATGGGGTATGTCTTTTTGGGCATGGCTGCCTTGGACTACATCAGCTTGACCGGCGCGGTGATGTATATGTTTGCGCACGCCATGGCCACAGGTATGCTCTTTGCCATGGCCGGGTGGGTGTACGATCAGACGCACACGCGCGACATTCCCTCCCTCGGCGGGCTCTCGAACCGCATGCCGTTCATCTCCGGCTGTTTCGTGATTGCGTGCATGGCCTCGATCGGCGTGCCCGGCACCGTGAACTTCATCGCCGAAGTGATGATCATCGTCGGCAGTTGGAACAAGTACCCGCTCCAAGTCATCGTGGCCGTGGTCGGCATCGTCTTGACCCTGGCCTACTTGTTCAAGATGATGCGCGGGCTTTTCTACGGACCCATGGACCAGAAATACAGTCACGCACACGACGCAGTCTCCGCGGCTGATCGTCTGCCGCTCATGATCATGATTGCCGTCAGCATCGGGTTCTTTTTCTTCCCCATGCATCTCTACAATGTCGTGAGATCCGGCGTCGATCCCTTAATCGCAAAGATCACCCGCGTCGTGCCCGTAGCACAGACAGGTGAAGGGTCAGGGGTGAGGAGTGAGGCGAGCGCCACTCCCCGGACGTCTGATGCTCCGCTCTTGGCGAACAACCCCTCACCCCTTACCCCTTACCCCTCACGGGGGTCGGAATGACCTTCGCTCTCACGTTGTCATCCTCGGATCTTCTGCTGCTGCTCCCGGAGATCCTGCTCACGTCCTGGCTCTGTCTTATCCTGATCATTGATTTTTCGTTCCCTCAGCTGCCCAACGAACAATTAGCCTATTTCAGCATCGCCGGGCTCGTCGCCACCCTTGGCTGCCTGGTTTGGTTCGATGTCGCCGGCATCACCGGAACCCTTTTCGCAAACATGTTCGCCCTCGATCGAATGGCCCTCTTCTTCAAAATGTTCGTCGTCGGATCGACGATCCTCGTCATTTTGGCCTCCATCGACTACATTCATCGATTCAAGTTCTTCCGCGGAGAATATTATTTCTTGGTCGTGATGTCGGCCCTCGGAATGATGTTTATGGCTTCCGCGAACGACCTGCTGTCGGTCTTCGTCACCCTGGAGTTTTCCACCCTCGGCTTCTATGTCCTCGTGGCCTATCTCCGCGAAGACATTGCCTCGAACGAAGCAGGCATCAAGTTTTTCATTCTGGGCATCTTCGCCGCAGCCCTCCTCGCCTATGGCATCAGCTTGGTCTACGGGGAAACAGGCAAACTGGTGTTTTCCGATATGACGACGGTACAGGCCTCACCAGGGTTGGTCATTGGCTTCCTGCTGATCTTCGCCGCATTAGGATTCAAAATCGGCGCGGTGCCTTTTCATTCATGGATTCCGGACACCTATCATGGGTCGCCGACGCCGGTGACGGCATTCCTCTCGATCGCACCCAAGGGAGCGGCCTTTGCCATCCTCCTGAGAATGTTCTTCGTCGCCTTGGCGACCTTTAAGCCGGTCTGGACTCTGCTGCTTGTCGCGGTGTCCATCCTATCCATGACCTACGGCAACATCGTAGCCATCGCCCAAAAGAACATGAAACGGCTCTTGGCCTATTCCGGTATCGCCCAGATCGGCAACGTACTGATCGGTCTCGCAACCGGTACGAAGATGGGCAGCGATGCCATGCTGTTTTATCTCCTGACCTATCTGTTCGCCAATCTCGGCGCCTTCGCCATTGTCATTGCCGTCAGTGAAGCCATCGGCAGCGAGGAGATAGACGACTACAGCGGCCTGGGACGACGGTCGCCCTTTCTCGCCTTTTCGATGCTGATCTTTCTCTTGTCGTTGGCCGGAGTGCCCCCGCTGGCCGGCTTCATCGGAAAATTGTACATCTTTATCGCTGCCATCAAGGAAGGGCTCTACGTGCTCATCACTGTCGGGCTCATCAACATCGTTATTTCCATGTACTACTACCTCATCGTCGTGAAGAAGATGTACGTCAACGAACCCCACGACCGGTCGCCCCTCAAGGTATCGGGCCCGATCAAAGTGGTGGTCTACGTCTGTCTCGCCGGCACCCTTGCGATCGGCGTCTATCCTCAACCAGTCACCGACTGGGTTGTCTCGGCCATCATGATATTTTCAAACGTGGCTGATCCAACTGCATCCCTTCCCATTCCCCCGGCCATCCTTCCCTTCGGCGGCTAAGCCTACGAGGGGACGGTTCCTCTTCGTCCAGCAAGCATTCTTCTGAAATATTTCTTGCAGGGTCTACCGGAGGAGGATACAGTTTCCAGGACATTGGCTTATATCCCCACGCCCCCGCATGCTTGAACCATGGAATCCGTCACACAAGAATCTCCAACTACGCCCGCATCCGTTCATTCTGAGCCGGTTTCCCACAGCAGCCAAGCGCCGATCCCCAAGACCGGCTGGCTCATGGAGCGGTTCGCCCATTGGTCGATCGAGCAACGAGTCCTTGCGGGGTTTGGGCTCGTCTTTGCCGGCATAGTAGTCATCAGCGCCATCTCCTACCGCAACACGTCCGTCTTGCTCGAGAATAGCCGGCTCGATACTAAGAGCCACGAATTGGTGCAGTTGCTCGGCTCAGTCGAGGAAGCCCTCGGCGCTGCTGAGAGTGGCCATCGGCGCTATCTCGTTACCGGCGACGAGTCATACCTCAAGTCCTATCGGGCCACCGTCGAACAAATGCCGGAATACCTTCGGTATCTCAGAGGCCTGGCGAACGAAGGAGCTGAACAACGAGACCGCGTAGAGAGACTCGAACGGCTCATCACCAGTCAGTTAAAGGCAGAGGCTGGGGCCATCATCCAACGTGAGAAACGTGGCTATGAAGGTGTCCGGCACCTTGCACTCACCGGGGCTGCAAAGAACGAGATCGAAGAAATCCATCGCCTGATGACGGAACTCGACATGGCCGAGCAACGAGCACTTCGTGCCCGTGTGGAAGAGTCGGCTGGAGGCACGAAAAATACGATCGCCCTGCTCGGACTCGGTGCATTCCTCCAATTGGTTCTCTTGGCCTCCGTCTACTTTCTCATCCATCACGATGTCGCCGAGCGACGCCGCGTGGCAGCGGAGCTGCAAAGCCGTGGCGAGCTGCTCCAGGCTGCCAATAAAGAATTAGAGGCGTTCAGCTATTCTGTGTCTCATGACCTGCGGGCTCCGCTCCGTCATATCGACGGATATGCGGCCCTCTTGTCCAAGGCGGCCGGTGAGACGCTGAACGACAAAGCACGCCGCTACCTACAGACGATTTCAAACTCTGCGAAGCAAATGGGACACCTGATCGACGACTTGCTCGTGTTTTCCCGTATGGGTCGCCAGGACATGCTCCGCACGACGGTCAATTTGGATCAACTCGTCAAGACCGTCCTTCATGATTTACGTCTTGACTTGCAAGGGCGAACAATCTCCTGGACAATACACCCATTACCTAACGTTTCAGGAGATCCGGCGATGTTACGACAAGTTTTTGTGAATCTGATCTCCAACGCGCTGAAATTCACGGTCACGAGGCCGGAGGCCAAGATCGAAATCGGCGCCGGCCCGCGAAACTCCGGTGAAGCCGAGGTGTTCGTACGTGATAATGGGGTGGGATTCGATATGCAGTATGTCAACAAGTTATTCGGCGTCTTTCAACGTCTTCACCGGAACGACGAGTTTGAAGGCACCGGCATCGGGCTCGCCAACGTGCGCCGAATCATCAATCGACATGGTGGACGGACCTGGGCCGAAGGAGCACCGGACCAAGGCGCCACCTTCCACTTTTCTCTTCCCCTCACGAGGTCTCTCAGATGACTACGGTCAAACCCATCCTACTCGCCGAAGATAACCCGCGTGACGCCGAACTTGCGCTGGCCGCAATGGAAGAACATCACATTGCCGACAAAGTGGTGGTCTGCCACGACGGAGCTGAAGTCCTCGACTATCTCTATTGCCGTGGAATCTTTGCTGCCAGGCAGCAGGGCAATCCCGTGGTCGTGTTTCTGGACCTCAAAATGCCCAAAGTCGACGGACTTGAGGTCTTGAGAGCCATTAAGAACGACATAAACCTGAAGCCGATTCCCGTCGTCATGCTCACGTCCTCGCGCGAGGAGCGCGATTTGGCACAAAGCTATGCGTTGGGAGCCAACGCTTACGTGGTGAAGCCGGTTGAGTTTCACCAGTTCATTACAGCCGTGAAAGAACTGGGTGTTTTTTGGGGCGTAATCAATGAACCGCCCCCCGAAGGCTCTGACCCGAACGCGTAGCCTCCTCACAAAGGATTTGTGTGAATCCCCCTCTTCTCCTACTCCACCTCGAAGACGATCCGGTCGATGCGGAACTCATTGTGACCACCCTGATCGAGGGCGGAATCCCCTGCCAGTCGCAACTCGTCGACACACGGCAGGCATTTGTGGCGGCCCTCAAAGAAGGCAAGATGGATCTCATCCTGGCGGACTATTCGATCCCGGGATTCGACGGAATGACGGCGCTTATTCTGGCACGTCAGCACCGTCCTGACGTGCCCTTCCTCTTTGTCTCGGCCACGATCGGAGAGGAACTGGCCATCGACGCCATGCATCAAGGCGCGACGGACTATGTGCTCAAGCAACGGCTCGGAAGACTCGTGCCCTCGGTCCAACGCGCATTACGTGAACTCGCTGACCGAGCAGAACTGAAGCGGGCGGAAGAAGCCCTTCGGCAGAGCGAGAAACAGTTTCGACAGTCCCAGAAGATGGAAGCGGTTGGCCGGTTAGCCGGAGGGATCGCGCATGACTTCAATAATCTCCTGACCATCATCATGGGCTACAGCCAAGTCCTTTTGACAGAACTCGGCCCTCAACACCCCCTTCGCGGAAAGATCGAAGAAACATTGAAAGCCGGCGGAAAGGCCGCAGCGCTGATCCGGCAACTGCTCACCTTCAGCAGTAAGCAATCGATGGACCCGAAAATTCTGTCGCTCAATACCGCTGTCACAAGTCTGGAAAACATGCTACGCCGCCTCATCGGCGAGGACGTGCAATTTGTCATTAAACTCGATCCGAAGAACGGTCGGCTGCGCGCCGACCAAACCCAGCTTGAACAGGTCCTGGTCAATCTAGTCGTCAATGCGCGTGATGCCATGCCGAAGGGCGGAACGATCACGATCGAAACCGCCCAGGTCGAACTGACCCGCAGTCCGGTTTACCACATCGCTCCGTTGCAGCCCGGTTCCTATGTTCGGCTGGCCGTCAGCGACACCGGCTGTGGCATGGACTTCAAAACACAATCCCATATCTTTGAACCCTTCTTCACCACGAAAGGGGAGGGGAAGGGCACCGGGCTGGGCCTCTCTACGGTGTATGGGATTGTCACTCAATGCGGCGGGGCTATCGACGTCACCAGCCGTGTGGGCCACGGCACACATTTCGATCTGTATTTTCCAAGCGTCGAGTCCGACATCCTAACCACAACACCGACTCAGCCATCGGGACGGCCTCAGCGAGGCACAGAAACGATCCTCTTGGCGGAAGATGAACCAAGCGTACGGACGCTGGTGCGAGACGAGCTGCGGAAGCTGGGTTACAAAGTCGTAGAAGCCAAGAACGGGGTCGAAGCCTGCCTGCTGGCGACGCAGCAAGCAGAATCATTTCAGCTCCTTCTGACCGACGTCGTGATGCCTGGCATGGGCGGACGGGAACTGGCGCAACATCTCTCCGTCATCAATCCGGAGTTACGAACCCTGTTCATGTCGGGATATATGGATGACGTCGGCATCATGGCCGGACAAGAAGAAGGCACCACCAGTTTCTTGCAAAAGCCCTTCACTCCTGAGGTGCTTGCCAGCTCAGTCCGCAATCTGCTCGATGCCCGCATGCCATCGGACAAGCCTGGTGCCCCCCCATCGACATCCAAACCAACCCTGCGCTAGTCATGTGAGGGTTCATGTCGAAGCCGCTGCCCCTGTCCTCGAATGATTTGACGCTCCATATCGGCGCTCTCTATACTCGATTCTGAGATACTATGGTACGGGACAACAGCCTCCACCGGTCTCTCCCTTTCATCCCTGTCCCCTGCATCTTGCTGGGTATCATTTTTATCATGTCCAGCGGACCTACAGCGGCAACGGCGCAAGCCCTCACAGGGGATCGACTCGGAGAGGGCTTATCCATCTCTACCTGGAATCCTCAAGCGCAATGCCCTGACGTCGCACCATTGATCGCCGTCGAGATCGACCCCAACCGTTATCGCTTTACCGTGCACTACTACCAGCAGGAGGGGCTCTCAGACCCGCTCGATATTCGCCAATGGCAAGAACGAACCGGCCATGATCTGGTCTTCAATGCCGGGCTCTTCCGTGAGAACTATGCCTATCTCGGGCTGCTCTATGGAAACGGCCGCTCATTGGGGAGCAAACGGCACAACACCTGGCTGGGACTGTTTGTGGCAGAACCGGCGGAAGATCGTTCGCGCCGAGCGCGGGTTTTGGATTTGACCTTTGACACCTTTGACGAGCAGCATGTTCCCTATCGAGAAGTGGCGCAATCGCTCATGCTCCTCGACCGAACCGGGAAAATCCGAGTCCGCCAAACCGGGAAGCGCGCGCACCAAACCCTCGTCGCAGAACAAGGCGATGGGCATCTCCTCGTTCTCAAGACTACGGAAGTGGTGTCACTCCATGCCCTTGGGGAATGTCTGCGGGACGCCTTTCCCTCCCTGCGCCAGGTCATGGCCATGGATGGAGGATCTTCTTCCGACATCGCCATCAGCCCCTCGCTCCGGCAAACCACGTCTAAGTTTGCCGGTTTACACAGCTGGATACCTCTGTTAGAAGACAGCATCACAACCCACATTGGACTACCAGCTGTAATCGGGATCAGCCCACGCCAGAAACAAATCGGCGCCAAGACCGTAGATAAATGAGCTTGCCGAGGCGGTGTAGGCTGAGTCAAGATCAGACTCTTTCAGCGGCGCCCCGATTCAATTGGAAAGCCTGCCGCAAGCCAGGCATTCATGCTGCCGGTGACATTGTAGACATGACGGTAGCCCAGATCGGCGAGTGTTTCTGCCGCAATGTTGCTGCGATGGCCGGACTGGCAATAGACCACCACATGATCCTCCAACTGGGCCCCGATCTCCCGATGCCGAGCTTGAATTTCCCTGAACTCAATGTTCAAATCGGTTCCGGGAATGAATCCGGCCGCATGCTCCTCCACAGACCGGACATCGATCAAGATGAAACCCTTCTGTGGCATCGAAGGCGCCTTGGTCAATCCAGCACGCAGCTGCTGGACCGAGAGCAGGTAAGAATGGTGGGCTGAGACCGCACTAATCGAGATCGCAGACAGCAGCAACAGACCGACAACAGCGACGACAATACGCATGGTCATAGTTGGTCTCCTTCCAACAAACAGATCGGTGAATCGTTCGTCCGGGATCGCTCCCGTAGATATGATAGGGACTATATGAAGATCTGGTCAAGCCTTGCCGTTCTCTTCCTTATCGCATTGGCCGGCTGTGGCGAGGGAGCTAAACTGCTTCAGGAACGGGAAGACGGAGGGGTTGTCGCCTATCCCTTCATAAGCGAGCAGGGACCGATGCTCTCATCGTTTCGCACGGGCGCCCTCGCCCTTATGAAGGAAAAATGCGGGGGGCCCTATACCATCGTGCAGGAAGGGGAGACGAAAGGGCGATCTCGCATAGTCAGCCCAATGGCAGGCGCAGAGGAAGTTGTGCAGGAACACCGGTGGGGCATTCAATTTCAGTGTAAGTAATGGCGGTTCTGCTACGAAGGGGTTGGTGGTGCGCCCGTCAAGTCGTCGATGGTCAGCAGGCTGACGAGCGTAAGTCCCTCAGCTTCAACCTTGCGCCGCCCATCCTGTTCCTTTCGATCTACGATTACCAGGGCATGAGTCACAGTGAGACCGGCGCCCCTGGCAGCTGCAACAGCCTTGAGAAGCGAACCTCCGCTTGTAAGCACATCATCCACGATCACGGCTCGATCCCCTGGTTGAAACGATCCTTCGATGAGTTTTCCAAGCCCATGATCCTTCGCCTGCTTCCGCACGACAAAGGTCCGCCAGGTTCGTTGCGTCTGGGCTGCAAATGCAAAGTCTGAGATGCTCGTGGCAATGGAAATCGCTCCGATTTCCAATCCACCAAGACAGTCGAATTCGACCGACCGCAACGATTCGTATGCGAGGTTGGCGACAAGCCGGCGGGATCCTGGATGGGCCATCAATGAACGGCAATCGACGTAGAAAGGACTCTTTAATCCGGAGGCAAGCGTGAACCCTTTCGTGGCATCCCACTTGAACGATTGGGTCGCATGAAAAGCTTTCGCTAACTCAATTTTAAACGGTAACATTTTTCATCTCGGATAGGCTCGTATCACGTGGGTGCCATTCTACACTCAGCGATAGCGTAAAGAGAATCCCGCCGTCAATGAATTCCTATCCAGGAGCCTGTCCATCAAGCGATCCTGTTCAAGAAAATCGTTTTACCTGCTCCGTCAACGTGTTTGCGACAAGCTTCAGATCGAATGGCCAGGCGTAGCGGAGTTCAACGTCGGGATGCAACGGCCGAAGATTATCGAGGATTTCCGGAATCTCGATCTCCGAGTGAGAACCGCCCGGTGTAAACATCGTGGTGGTCACGGTAATGTGCGTCGCGCCCTTCTTGATCAGCTCCTCCACCGATTCTTCCAACGTCGGCGCACAGAACTCATTGTAGGCCACGGCAAAGAGCACCTCCCCCAAGTTGGCTCGCAACTGAACGGCCACCGCCTCAAGTCCTGATTGATAGGGATCCGTCTCCGGGGTCCTCGGCCACTGGCGGATTTTTGTGTCCAGTTCATGTTCCTCTGCCGACATCGGCGCGCCTGCGGCCCGCCGCTGCCCTTCCAACCGCTTGAGTTTTGTGATCAATTCCTGTGGGCAACCCTTAGGAATGCCCCCATGCCCCACAAGAATCACCCCCTTAATTGGATCGCTCATCTTTCCTCCGCCTACGACTGGTCGATGGAATTTCTCGTGGTCCTGCGCTTGACTGTAACGCCTTCATAAATCGTCGTCCATAACGGGCAGCCAATTGTGTGGGTCGGTATCGTGCAGGCAGCGCCACAAGCCGGTTGAGGGCCTGGCGGTCTCTGCGACCGCACGACGATAAGAGATCCGCCTGAGCTTGGTGGAACGAAACGACCGCGCGACGAGTGACCGGTCTCTTGGTGAATTGGCTCCAGCGATGATAGCCGAACACGCGCTTGAGAAAGTATTCACGGGATGCCGGATCGACAAGGCGCCCTTCGTCGGTGATAGGAATCAGCGGAAACTGTTTCTGAAACGCCCGTGCGAACAGACCCGTGCCATCCGGCTTTGCCTTGCCGGTCTTGCCGTACAGCGGCACCGACTCGATGCCGCAGCTGGGAGATCGAGCCTTAAAGACATAGCCGGAGAGGTCAAGAGCCTGGAGTTCTCCTAGCTTGCGAGTCGAGAAACCCTTCAGCTGCCTAGTCAGATCTCGTTGAGTGGTAATGGTCACAAGCCTGGGAACGTCCGAAGCGCCAACTAAGCGCATCGGCTCGCGGGGCACGCCCAATCCAGCTTCAACCTCAGGACAGATCGGGACCCATTCGACATAGCGGCCAAGCACATCCGTCAGGAACCGGTCGCGCTTGTGCCCGCCGTCGTAACGAACCGGATCACCGAGCAGACATTGGCTGATGCCGAGACGGATGGAGGGAGAGCCAGCCATGGGATATTATAGGCGAGAGGGGAGGCGAGAACCACTGGGGGGTTGATCCGGCAGGGCAATGAAGAGAGGCTTTGCTCGGCGAGCCGCCAGTTCAAGCGGGGGAGGGAGAAAAACAACTGGAGGTGTTTATCCGTGGCTGTTAATTTCATTGAGGTGATAACGAAACCACGGTACGAGCGAGCTTGAGTTGGTGCCGAAGGCGGGATTTGAACCCGCACACCCTTGCGGGCGCTAGACCCTGAATCTAGTGCGTCTGCCAGTTTCGCCACTTCGGCACATCGAGGTGCGGGTACTCCTCCTACCTCAAAGAACAAATCCGCACAGAACTAAAATCCTCCGGCGACGCAATGACGCAGATTACGGTGCTACAAGGCGCCATCCGCGATCTCTAGCAGGCTGTTGATAAAGTCCGCCAGCGGCGTTCTCGCATCGTTCAGATCCTCAACGTACCCCAGAGGGTACGCCTCCGGGCCTTCACTCGCTGCGGCCTTGCTGGACGGCCTTTCTGAACAGCCTGCGTGACATTCAGGTCGCGACTGTGACCTCGGATGCAGCCTCGTTGACCACCTGTTTGAGCAACCGCAAACTAGCCGATAGTTCTCCGCGACTCAGCTGGCGGAAGTTTTGAGCAGCCTCCGAAGTCTCTGAAAAAGACGTTCACCATTGAACTCACCCGCTCTTTCGCTTCTCTCGTACATTCACCTTCGGCATGCCCTTGAGTCTCCCTTTGAGCGAATTGAATCGTCGATCGGTCACTCGAATGCCTCTGGGTGTACGCCGGAGGGCTCGAGCCCTCTCCAACAAAGCGTCGGCCTCGATCGGCACATTATGTGTCTTCTGATCAAGAGCGATGAGACCCCGCTCTTTCACTAAGCGGACTTGGAGTCGATACCCCAGCGCCGAGGCATACCGCTTAAGAGTTCCGATAGACGGGGAATGTTTCCCCATTGCAGTTTCCAGACGGGCTACCGCAGATTGAGTGGTTCCTATTCTAGCCGCGAGCTCAGCCTGAGTGACTCCCGCCTCGGCCCGCGCCTTGAGTATCTCATCTAGAATCTCGAACTCCTCCTTGAGCCCTTCGTACTCGCGCCGCACATCCGGGCGAGCAAGCGCCCGGGCTTTAAAGTTCTTAAGAGAGTTTCTCATCTTTCACCTCTTTCATTCGATTCCGCGCGATCTTCAGGTCGTTCAGAGGAGTCTTCTCGGATTTCTTGATGAACTGATGAAGCATGACCACCCTGCGACCAACCAGTGTGCAATAGAACACTCTCGCAATACCTTCCGCGGCCTTGAGCCTGAGCTCGAACAAACCATCGCCCATCGCACGGGTATGAGGCATACCGAGGTCCGGGCCATATACCTCCATGCGCTCAGCGTACCGCAGGAAGCGGGCGACAAAACCCGCGGGAAGTCCAAGTATCTCCTCCTGAAGCTCTGCGCTGTGGAAAGAGATACGCCAGTTCATCGATGTGAGTATAGCAAATATGCTATTGCACGGCTAGTCAGCTGATGAAAATTCCCTCCAGCTGCGTTCTCACGCGCGTGCCTCCTTTGCGACGTACCGCATACGGGAAAAGAGCTGTTCTGACAGCTCGGGGTTGGGCGGGTGAGAAAGTTACGCCTCAGTCGTCCCGCTCCCTCCGGCCTTGCTGGCGGAAATTTTGATCAGCCGCCTGAATCTCCGGATATGACAATACCCAACTTCGTTCTCGTCTCAAAAAAATCCTCAACGTACCCCACCTGGGAAAAGAGCTGTTCCGACAGCTCGGGATGGGTGGGTGAGAACTGCTACGCCTCCGGTGTTTTTTCTCCTGCGGCCTCGTTGACCACCTGTTTGAGCACCCGTACCATGCAATTAATGCCCACCGTGACATGCAGGCTAACGACTAAATCTCACCTGCCGTAGCGGTCAGGTGCAAAGCCTGGTTAGCCGATGATCAAGTGAATACGGGCACCGAATAACCAGACTCTAACAACAGATGCCCAGGTTCCTTCTCTCGTCCGAGGAGAATTGGATATGGCTCAAGAGCCTCGGCACTCTTCTCGGCCGTGTGACAATAGAGGACAACTACGAATAGGCCAGAGATCGCATTTGCACAATTCTCAAAATTGGCCTCATTGAAATGTGTGTCTCGCTGGTGCTTGACGTTATTGTAGCTTCGCCACCAAGCCGGATTCATGCTGTGCGACCATGCATCCCACGGCTTGAAGGCGAGGTTATACCGTCTGATCAGAACTTCCTCGGTTGCAATCTGAGTATGAGTGGTTATGCAGGCTCGGTAATCATCGATGTTACTTCGCTTTGCCGTACTTCCAATGTTCTCGCATATGATCTTGCATAGCACATCGACTTCTGACCCTATCGCGAGGAGTAATTTCGCATATTCGATTGAGAAGGTCGTGAAGTTCCGCTCCGAGAACTCGACGTACCGCGAGGTTGCCGCAAAATCCGATTCCAGAGCAAGGAAATGTTGCCAGTAGCGGTAGGTTCCCATAACCTTCGTACGTCTCCCATTCCGCCAGCTACCTGCTGATCATACTGCCAGGGATATCCTACTCTAAGAATCCGGCTAGACTAGAATAGGTGAGATTCTTACGGTGAGTCGAAGACTTGTCAACCGGTCCCCCTGTTCAAGATCTCCGCGAATTCTTCTTTCACCCCCACCACAGAGGGCCTGAGGCTTCCTTCTTCGACTGCGCGCATCGAGGGACCACTGTTTCATCGTGGGGCCTCTGCGAGCATGGAAGAAGGAACCTCAGGCCCTCAATCCGCCATTTGGCCTTCTTGAAACAGCTGATTCAATATCGCGCTCTTCTTTTCTGGATCTTTGTAGTACTTGATCGCCTTGGCAAAGTTGTCCATGGCGCTCTCGCGCTTCCCTTTATACCAGTAATATTCGCCGAGGCCGTGGTAAGCCCGCGGGTCCTGATCATCGGACTTGAGGGCTCGATTGAACGCATCATAGGCGGCTTGCAAGTGTTGTTTGCCCAGCTCAAACCAGCCGATCGCGGAATGAGCCGGGCCGAAGTTCGGATCGGCGACGAGGGCCGCATCGTATTCTTTTCGCGCCTGGTCCAGGCGGCCCCTGGCTTCATAAAAATCTCCCAGCGAAAAATGCACGGCTGCGTCCTTGGGATTCAGGCGCAACGCTTCCTTGTAGGATTGCAAGGCCGGCTCGAACTTCCCCTGCTCAGCAAGCGCACAGGCGAGGTTCACATGGACGGTCGCATCGTGTGGCTTCAGTTTGATCACTTCACGATATTGCGGGATCGCCATCTCCAACCGGCCCTGCTCTTGATAGGCCACGCCGAGGTTGGTCCGCGCCGGCGCATGGGAAGGATCGAGTCGGACGGCTTCGCGGTATTCCTTGATGGCCATTTCGAGGTGGTTGGCCCGCTCATGAATCTGGGCGAGAAAATAATGGGGATGGGCGGATTGCGGCGCGAGCTTGATCGCATTCTTGTAGGCCGCGATCGACTGTTCTGATTGGCCTGACTGGGCCAGGAACAACCCCATCACGAGATGGGCGTTGGCCTGTTCAGGCTGTCGCGCGACGATTCCTTCGATCCACTCTTTGACTTGGGCAATGTCTTCTGATTCTTCCAAGCAATTCGCGTGGGTACTCCAGGCTTCGGCAAACTCCCCCCGGAACAGATGAATGACGTTCAGGGCGAAATGAGGCCGCGGATCCTTCTCAGTGCCGGTAGCAGGATGGCGCGACCAGGCCAGTGCCGCCTGCTGGGCCTGATCCCATTGGCCTTCCAGCAGCCTCGCTTCACATTGGGCTTGGTAGTCGGTCATCGGAGTCGGTCTGATTATCTGGTGAGGGTATCTTCGATGTCCGGCGAAGTGGCCTGAATGCGGTCCCCGAGCGACGGATAGCGCGCCGCCAATTTCTGCTTCATCAACCAGGCGATGGTCCGATACGACCAGTGGCCTTTCACGCCGGAGCGGAGTTTGGCGATGTACTCGGCTTCGGCATAGTCCATCTTAAAGAGGCACCGAACTTTGAATCCGAACGGCGTCGCGTAGAGCGACCCCTCCGCGCTGGTTTTCTTCAGCTGCTCGATGTCCAAACGGACGGCGTCCATCGCCTGGCTGTACTCCCGGTCTAATCCCGCTTGCACGAGCGGCGGCGGGATCTCATATCCGTGCAGCGTCGTAAAGTTCTGCTGAATCTGCTGGCAGCGCCGATGCCGGTGCATGTCTCGCCAGCCTCCGATGTCCATCAGCACGTCGAACGTGAAGGCATAGCCGCTGCGGAACTCTTTGATGAGTTCGTCGTAGGGCCCTCGTGTGCTCATCGCCACATCGATCGTTTCCTGTTTCTGTTTCTCCGTCCAGGTACGGACGACTGCGAGGAGGTTCCGATAAGGCGCGTGCGAGACACGGTACAGCAACGTGGCCACAATTTCGTCCAGCGGATCGTGGGACTCAATGAGATCCACCGGTTCCGGCTTGCCCCAGGAAGCCGGTTGATCTAGTCCGGTTCCCTGCAGCGCGTCCTTCGCATATCTGGCAAGGTCCTGGTAGACCGAGGCTTGATAATCGTTCGGCTTGGCATGACGAGCGAGCGTCGGCGCGAGAGGCTCCTGTGCGCCAGGCTGACCACACAGTTCACCCCAGAGGTTCACGGGTGACCGTTGGCAGGCATCCTTGAGTTCGTCCCCGATCGATCGCAACTCCGGTAGTTGCGACGACAGCAGTCTGGTGATTTGCTTCTCCAGCGTCCTGATACTGACAACTTGCCCGACGTTCGTCCTGGCAGCGAGAGGCAGGAGATAACGTGTGACATCGAAAGCACGCGCGGCAATCGTCCGCTGGTAATCGGCCGGTTTCATCGACTCGGGACGCGGTTCACGCTCAGAGATAAATTGAGTCAAGGGTTGGTGCAAGAGCCGATAGATCTCGGCGAGGCTGCGGAGAATGCCGTGGTAGGTGCCCTCCGTTTCCGACCCTCGAATGGAATCAGGCACGTACCACCCGCCGGAAGCAAAGTTCTGATACCGGCTCGATTTTGCCTGGCCATCCCACAAGGGCTCGTCTTCAAGTCGAATGGCCGCGAGTTCTGAGATGTCCTCGAAACAGATGATGACATGGCCGAGATCGGCGATGGATGCATGGCCGTAGTCGAAGTAGAACTGATCCCAGAACTTTTCAGAAGAATGTCCATGCACCCAGCGGAGGCTGTCCTCGATCGAGTCCGGCGAGCGGCTGTAACGGGCCAACGCATAGGCGGATTTCTCTGGCGGCATCGGCGCCAACGCGATGACACGGCGAGTCGGTTGATCTGTACTCATGAAAGATCTCCAAACGGCAGATAGGCCGCGAGGCCGCAGCGAGTGAAGACCGGAGGCGTACCCTCTGGGGTACGTTGAGGATCTGAACGATGCGAGAACGATGCTGGCGGACTGTTTCAGCATCCTGCTAGGCCTGCGTTGACTTGCCTGATACCCGTCGCTATAGTCCCGAATCTTTCTGGGAGTTTGCGGAGAAACTGTTGTGGCACGATGAAAATTCAATCATCCCCATTTCTATGACAATAGGAAAATGCCACGCAGGATGCTCAAAAAGGCCACAGTTCTCACCCGCCCAGCCCCGGCGCGCCAAGACGCGCCGTTCCGCAGGCAAGGCCGCAGCGAGTAGCCAAATATGATTATTCCAAGCTTGCTCGCTTACGTTATCCCTGGGATGGCTCGGATGAGTCCCCCATTGCGCGCGTCCAACGAGGGTCTTCTGAGACCGCGCGTTGCGCGAGCACAGGGGACTCACTGGGCCATCCCCCCATGCTGGCGAACTTTTTCAGCATCCTGCTAAACGGTCGCTGAATATGGACATAATCAAGGGCATCAAGGGCGTCAAAGATATCCTTCCCGAGGAAACTCCTCGGTGGCGTTTCATTGAGGATGCAGCGAGACGTTGGGCCCTCTGTTACGGGTATCAGGAAATCCGTATCCCCATCTTCGAACTCACCGCGCTTTTCGCCCGGAGCATCGGTGCGGCGACAGATATCGTCGAGAAGGAGATGTACACCTTTCCCGACCGGGATGGAACCTCGCTGACCTTGCGTCCGGAAGGCACGGCCGGCACGGTTCGCGCCTTCATTGAGCACAATCGGGCGGCCGATCCGCTTCCTCAAAAATATTTTTACATCGGCCCGATGTTCCGCCACGAACGGCCGCAAGCGGGACGCCTCCGTCAGTTCCATCAATTCGGGGTCGAGTCCTTTGGTACATTGGACCCTCGTGCAGATATCGAAGTTATTGCGCTACTATGGCGCTTGTTGTCCGATCTGGCTCTGCCGGACCTGACATTGGAGATCAACAGTCTGGGAAACTCCGATGACCGCACGGCCTATAAGGCTGTACTTCTGGCGTTCCTCAAAAAGCAGGAATCTCACCTCTGTGCAAACTGCCAACGCCGGATGGACACGAATCCCTTGCGGGTACTGGATTGCAAAGTGCCGGACTGTCGGGTTGCGACCGAGTCGGCTCCCCGATTGACCGACCATCTCTCTCCTGAAGCCCGTACCCATTTTGACCAAGTCCTTGCAGGTCTCATGGCCATTGGAGTCCCCTATCGACTCAATCCTCGTTTAGTGCGGGGGCTCGATTACTATTGTTTGACCAGCTTTGAAATTACTTCGACTCATCTGGGTGCTCAAAATGCGGTGGGCGCCGGTGGCCGCTACGACGGCTTGGTGGAAACGCTCGGCGGTCCCTCAGTTCCGGCTGTAGGATTCGCTGTCGGGCTTGAGCGTGTGTCGTTGATGCTCCCGGAGACATCCTCGTCCTCGTCGTACGAATGTCTCTACTATGTTGCGGCTTTCGGGGAGCAAGGCACCAAGCTCGGGCTTATACTGCTCGATGAACTCCGCAGAATTGGAATTTCATCTCAGTGCGACTATCGAGCTACCACACTGAAAGCCCATCTTCGCCAAGCCGATCGATCGAAGTGCCGTTATGCCATTTTGCTGGGTGACGATGAAGCGGGTCGAGGCTCCGTTATTCTCCGTAACCTTCAATCGAAGGCTCAAGAGGAACTTCCTCTCACCGGCCTTGCTTCTCTCTTAAAAACTCGCTCCTTTCCCTCATAAAATACCCAGTTTTTGGTATTGACTTTCTCAAAAAAACCTCGTAGTCTCGCGGGCCATATATCTTGTAAATAATTGATTGTATTGATGTCTTCGGTTTGTAATTATGCCAGCTCGCAGGTTGGGTCTCTTGTTATCCACACCCCCGTCTCATCCAAGCGTTGAGACTGTCGTTCAACTCACTTACGCTGCCTTGAGACAAGGAGTTGAGGTCTATCTCTATCTTATTGACGAAGGGGTAAAGGTGGTGGTGGATCAACGTTATCTTGGTCTAGTCGATGCTGGGGTGAAGATGTCTGTCTGTGCGTACGGCTGTCAACAGCATGGTGTTCCAACGGCCACTGTCGATTCACGAGTCTCTTTGTCCGGGCTGGTTGTGCTGTCTGGAATTATTGATGGTTGCGATCGATTTCTTGCTTTTACATAAGAAACTAGTGGTGAGATCAGTCGTCTATGTCGAAACGGGTTGCTGTGGTGATTTCAGATGATCCTCGTTTAGCCGCTCGTCCGGTCGAGGCTCTTCGTATAGCGCTAGGGCTTTGTGCTGGGGATCATGACATAACGGTCATCCTCTTGGGACCTGCTTCTCGTTTATTAATGGAAGACACGGAAGAGATAGTCGATGCCGAGATACTTGAAAAATATCTTCCTTCCTTCAAACACTTAGCTGTCCCTTTTATTATCGAGCCAGGTTCGACTATGAACACTTGGTCTGATGATTTTTCCGTAACGACTCGAACAACAGATGAAATTAGACAGCTCGTTCAATCGGCTGATCGAAGCCTGGTTTTTTAATAGAATAATGGTGGATTGATGAGTTCAACTCTCTATCTACTTCGTCAAAAGCCTGAACAGATTTCTCCAGCGCTCTTTCGGGCTAGTGAAGCAGATATAGATATCGTCTTTCTCGAAGAAGCGTCGTCCATGATCCCTTCGTCTATCAAAAGAGTTGTGGTCATTCCTGAAAGGATGATAGTCGGTGGATCTCATCAAACTTTGACCTATGACGATCTAGTCCGTAAGATTTTCTCATCAGATCACATTGTCGTTCTATAAGTTTATGACCAGCTCTTCTCTTACGTTATTGTGCATTAAAGATAAATCGTAGTAGGAGAAGGAGTAAGAGTAGGTCCAGTGGATATTGTGGATGGAGAGTAATAAGTTGAATTGTATGGGGTATTACAGGTGCATCGTTGTGGAGAAAGTTGGGGGTTGACTCTGGGTAACCACTGCATGCAGAGTCCATAGCCTGTGATCATTGATGTACAAGTTATTACCTCAATTCCTTAATGCCTGATGTTGGTCGTGATTAATCAGGAAAGACCTCTTGAAAAACCAGGTTATCAACAGGTGTGAATAACACTGTGTATAAATAATGATACGTAGATAATGACAACCTTAACTGTATGGCAGGATACCTTGGCTTATATCCAAGGGAAAGTGCCAAAACAAGTTTTTGATACGTGGTTTACCCCGATTCACCTTGAAAGGATTGAGGATTCCACGGCTCAATTAGGAGTCCCGAACAAGTTCTTCGGCGACTGGTTAAGCCAACACCATGGGCCTCTCTTGACTGAAGCTATCTCTACTGCCCGGGGCGGGGAAGAGACCTCGATCACATTCGTCATCTTTCGTAAACAGGCGACAAAGCAGCCCGAGAATAGCGGAAGTATCGCTGCAATCGGACGACCGAATACCGGGGTACGGGCAAAACGGGGAATACAGCTCAACCCAAGGTATACGTTTAATAATTTCGTAGTAGGCGCGGGAAATCAATTTGCCCATGCCGCCTGTATGGCAGTCGCTGAACAACCGGCGAAAGCCTATAACCCACTCTTTATCTATGGGGAAACCGGGCTAGGGAAAACACATCTCTTGAATGCCATTGGAAATTATGTAGCCGAGCGGACCGATCTTAGGATTGCCTACTTGACGACCGAGCAGTTTACAAACGAGGTCATCAACTCCATTCGATATGACAAGATGATGGATCTGCGGAAGCGGTATCGTCATATCGACATGCTGATGATCGACGATATTCAGTTTTTGGCTGGCAAGGAGCGCACACAGGAAGAATTCTTCCACACCTTCAACGCCTTGTACGAAGCGCACAAACAACTTGTCCTCTCAAGCGATCGCTTTCCAAAAGACATGCCCGATATTGAGGAACGGTTGAGGTCGCGGTTTGAATGGGGACTGATCGCGGATCTCCAGCCGCCGGATGTTGAAACCAGGATTGCCATCTTGCGTAAAAAGTCCGAGGACGAGGGTGTGACGTTGCCGGTCGATGTCATCCAGTTTCTCGCCACGACGATGAAGAGCAATATCCGTGAACTCGAGGGCTCGCTGGTGCGCCTCGGCGCCTATGCCTCGCTCACGGGCCAAACCATCACGCTGGAGATGGCGAAGAACGTGCTCCGGGATCTGATTGGCGCCAAGAAAAAAATCGTGTCGATGGACGATATCCAAGAAACGGTGGGCGCGCGCTTCCACATAAAGATCTCCGACCTGAAGTCCCGTCGCCGGAGTAAGACGTTGGTGCATCCGAGGCAGATCGCTATGTATCTCTGCCGGGAGCTCACAGATTCCTCCTATCCCGAGATCGGGCGGCAGTTCGGAGGCAAAGACCACACGACAATCATCCACGCCTGCAAGCAGGTCATCAAAGCGAAGGACAGCGACAGCGCATTAAGTGCCACGTTGGATAGCTTGAGGGAACAGATCCTGCGAGCATGAGGGGCTGCGCTAGGGGGAAGAGATCATGAAGCTTCGTATGGGACGGGTAGAGCTCTTGACGGGCCTCCAGCGGGTCCAAGGTGTCGTTGAGAAACGCAACACGATGCCGATTCTCTCGAATATCTTGATTGAGGCGAAGCAGGAGGGGGTGGAAATCGTCGCCACCGATCTTGAAATTGGCATGCGCGGGCATTACAAGGCGACCGTGGAGAAACCCGGAGGGATTACTCTCTCAGCTCGAAAGCTGTACGAGATCATCAAGGAACTGGCGGTCAGTGAAATCGAAATCACCTCCGGCGACAACAATTGGACGACGATTCACGCCGGCAAGAGCCAATTTAAGATCGTTGGGCTCCCCAGTACCGACTATCCTGCATTGCCCACGATCGAACGGGAAGGGCTCATACCTCTCGCCGGGGCCGGGCTCCTCGAGCTGATCAGGAAGACCCTCTTTGCCGCCGGAGACAATGACGCGCGCTATATCCTCAACGGTCTGCTGGTGACGCTCATCACGTCGGAGAAGAAAACGATCTTGCGGCTGGTCGGCACCGATGGACATCGGTTGGCGGTTGCCGAGCAGGAGGTCGGACATGCCGGCGCCAAAGGCGCTCCGCAAGAGATCAAAGCCATTATTCCGAAGAAGGCGGCGCACGAGATGCAGCGTCTTTTGGAAGAAGGCGGCGAGGGCGAACCCTTGATCGGGTTCACCAAGAATCTCATGATTTTCCGAAAGAGCGGGCTGCTGCTTACCTCGCGGCTCATGGAAGGGAATTACCCGAATTATCAGCAAGTAATCCCGAAAGAGAGCGGCGGGAAAATCGGGGTCAATCGCAATGAACTTGAAAGTGCGCTTCGGCGTGTTTCCGTGCTGTCCCGTGATAAAGCGAGCGCAGTGAAGGTGTCGTTTGTCTCCGGACAGATGACGTTGTTCTCCAGCAATCCCGATTTTGGGGAAGCGACTGAAGAGCTTGCGGCACGGTACGAGGGACCAGCCTTGAACACGGGGTTCAACGCCCGCTACTTGTTGGACGTACTTGGGGTGATGGACGGAGAAACGATCACTCTGCAAATGGATAATCCGCTGAGCCCCTGCTTGATCCAGGAGTCGGACAGTCCTGGGTTCAGGTGCGTGGTGATGCCCATTAAGATTTGAGATTCAAGCGTCAATGGTCACTAGTCAATAGAAGAAGAGAGGCGCCTGACAGCAGCGGGTGTCCTTTTTTCACGAATGACCGTTGACCAATGACCTGTTCGAAGTAGGAGACTGATGGCCAGTAACGATACCGAGACCGTACAGAAATCCGACAGCTACGGCGCGGATCAAATCAAAGTATTGGAAGGCCTGGACGCCGTACGGAAGCGTCCGGCTATGTATATCGGCAGCACCGGTGTGGACGGCCTCCATCACCTTGTCTATGAAGTCGTCGACAACAGCGTCGATGAGCATATGGCGGGGTTCGGTGAGACGATTGAGGTGACAATCCACATTGACGGCAGCGTCACGGTCGTGGATAACGGCCGCGGCATTCCTACCGGGATGCATTCCACCCAAAAGAAGTCCGCCGCCGAAGTAGCGCTGACGGTCTTGCACGCGGGCGGCAAGTTCGAGCAGGGCGCCTATACGGTATCCGGCGGGCTCCATGGCGTCGGGATCTCGGTGGTCAACGCGCTTTCCGAATGGCTCGAGTTGGAGATTTGGCAAGACGGCCAGGTGTTCGAGCAGCGCTATGAGCGCGGCAAGTCGACGGCCCCGCTCAAGATGACGGGTAAAACCAAGCGCCGTGGCACGATGGTCACGTTTAAGTCCGACGGGCAGATCTTCGAGACGCTCGACTTCAGCTTCGACGTGCTGGCACAGCGGCTGCGCGAACTCGCCTTTTTGAACAAGGGACTCGAGATCACACTCAAGGATGAGCGGAAAGAACCGGTCAAGGAGCAAGTATTCAAGTACAAGGGCGGGATCGTGTCGTTCGTCGAGCATCTGAACGAAGCCAAGGTGCCGCTGCACAAGCCTATTTACGTGCAGGTTGAGAAATCGGATATGGTGCTGGAGGTTGCGCTTCAATACAACGACAGCTACGCCGAGAATTTGTTTTCCTTCGCGAACAACATCAATACCAAGGAGGGTGGCACGCACTTGGTGGGCTTCAAGGCTGCGCTTACCCGTACGATTAACAGCTACGCGAACTCCAACGACCTGCTCAAGAAAGACACCGAGTCGCTCACCGGTGACGATGTCCGCGAAGGGCTCACCGCCGTCGTCAGCGTCAAGGTCCGGAATCCTCAGTTCGAAGGACAGACGAAAGCCAAGCTGGGCAATAGTGAGGTGAAGGGCATTGTCGAGTCCGCGGTCAATGAAGCGCTCGGGACCTATTTCGAAGAAAACCCGACGGTGGCCCGAAAGGTCATCGGGAAAGCGATCGACGCGGCGCGTGCTCGTGAAGCGGCGCGAAAAGCGAAAGAGCTCATCCGACGGAAGAGCGCACTCGACGGGGGCTCGCTTCCCGGCAAATTGGCCGACTGTTCGGAGAAGGATCCGGCCTTGAGCGAGCTGTATATCGTTGAGGGCGATTCGGCAGGCGGTTCAGCGAAGCAGGGACGGGACCGCAAGTTTCAGGCGATCCTGCCGCTGAAGGGCAAGATCCTCAACGTCGAGAAGGCGCGTTTCGACAAGATGCTCTCCAGCGATGAGATTCGGACCTTGATCATGGCGCTCGGAACCGGCATCGGTCGCAAACGTGAAGAGAGCGAAAAGGCCGACAAAGATTCGTTCGATATTGCGAAGGCGCGGTACCACAAGATCATCCTCATGACGGACGCCGATGTGGACGGCAGTCACATCCGGACCCTGCTCCTCACCTTCTTCTTCCGGCAGATGCCGGAGCTGCTCGAACGAGGCTACATCTACATCGCGCAGCCTCCGCTTTTCAAAGTGAAGAAGGGCAAGACGGAACGGTATCTCAAAGATGAGATGGCATTGAACGAGCACCTGGCCGATATCGCCGTCGAGGATGTGGAAGTGTATATGGAAGGGGTCCAAGGGTATGTCACGGGCCGGCGGCTCCTGCCCATTCTCAAGAAACTGATCGCCTTCGAGACATTGCTCGGTCGGCTCAATAAGAAACCGCACGAGGCCAGTATGGTGCGGGCATTTGTGGATGAGCCGGGATTCGATCGCGAGCTCCTCAAGGATCAGGCGGCGCTCAAGAAGGTCGTGGCCAACGTGAAGAAAACTCTTGCGGTGGTCTATCCAAAGCTCACACCGACGCTGGATATCGTTGAGGACGAGGAACATCAATCGAACAAAGTCATCTGCCGCTTACTTGCCAACGGGGCCACCTATAGTTTTGACGTGACGCATGTGCTGGTCGGCTCTGCCGAATTCCGCGAGTTGCAAAAGCTCTCACCGTCGGCGATCGGCTTGGGCCGGGCGCCGTATAAGATCAAAGCCGACGGTCAGGAACAGCTCCAGCCCGCGACGGTTGAGTTAGTCAAGGCGATTCTCGATAAGGGCAAGCACGGACTCGGTATCCAGCGTTACAAAGGTCTCGGAGAAATGAACCCGAATCAGCTCTGGGAAACGACGATGAACCCGGAAGTCCGGACGCTGTTGAAGGTCAAACTGGAAGACGTGCCGGGCGTAGACGAAATCTTCACGATTCTGATGGGCGACGAAGTTGAGCCTCGACGAAACTTCATTCAAGCCCACGCGCTCGAGGTCAGAAATCTAGACGTGTAGGACTCATGGTTGATGGTAAATGGTCGATGGATCCATTGCGAAGCGTCGCCCATTAACCATCATCCATAAACCATGGATTTGGAGAGACGATGCCACCTGATGAGAGACTAGGACACATCGCCATCGAAGACGAGATGCGCTCGTCGTACCTGAGTTACGCGATGAGCGTCATCGTGGGCCGAGCGCTTCCCGACGTGCGTGACGGCCTCAAGCCAGTCCATCGCCGTATTCTCCATGGCATGAACGAAATGGGCCTGGCATCGAACCGGGCCTACCGCAAGTCCGCCAAGATTGTCGGCGAGATCATGGGGAACTACCATCCCCACGGGGACAGCGCCATCTACGACACACTCGTCCGCATGGCGCAACCCTTCAACATGCGCTATATGCTCGTGGACGGTCAGGGCAATTATGGATCGGTCGACGGCGATCCGCCGGCAGCCATGCGGTATACCGAAGCACGCCTGACCAAGGTCGCTGAGGACATGCTTGCCGATATCGACAAGGATACGGTCGATTTCGGGCCGAACTACGACGAGTCTCTGGTCGAACCGCTGGTGCTCCCCTCTAAAATCCCGAATCTTCTCGTCAACGGCGCCGGCGGCATTGCGGTGGGCTACGCCACCAACATTCCGACCCACAATATCGGCGAAGTGATCGAGGGGCTCCTCCTATTCCTGGAGAACCCGGACATCACGATTGCCCAGTTGATGAAAAAGATTCCTGGTCCCGACTTTCCGACGGCCGGGTTCATCTATGGAACGTCCGGTATCAAGTCCGCCTACGAGAGTGGGCGGGGCCTCCTCACGTTGCGCGCGAAAGTGAAGATCGAGTCCGATGAACGCACGGATCGCGAACGGTTGATCGTCACGGAGCTGCCCTATCAGGTCAATAAGTCCAAGCTGATCGAAAAGATCGCTGAGTTGATCCGTGACGAACGGATCAAGGGGATTTCCGATCTGCGCGACGAATCCGATCGGGACGGTATCCGCGTCGTCATCGAACTGAAGCGCGGGGAAATTCCGCTCATCACCCTGAACAATCTATATAAGCTCACACAGCTCCAGACGACTTTCGGGGTCATCATGCTCGCGCTGGTGAACAACCGGCCGGAAGTGTTGAACCTCAAGCAGATCCTGCATCACTTTATCGAGCACCGGCGCGAAGTCGTCGTCCGCCGGACTGCTTTCGAGCTGCGCAAGGCGGAAGAGCGAGCCCATATCCTCGAAGGCCTCAAGATTGCCCTCGATAACCTGGATGCGGTGATAACCTTGATCCGGCGGGCGCAATCGCCCGATGAAGCCCGCGTCGGCCTGATGCGGGAATTTACGCTGAGCGAAATTCAGTCGAATGCCATCTTGGAAATGCGGCTCCAGCGGCTTACGCAATTGGAGCGCAACAAACTCATCGAAGAATATACAGAGGTCTTGAAGCAGATCGAGCGGCTCAAGTCGATCCTGAGCAGCGAAGCGCTGGTGCGGACGATCGTCAAGGATGAGTTGATCGAGGTGCGCGAGGCCTACAAGGACGACCGCCGCACGCAGATCGTGAAAGAAGAAGCGGAGATCACCCTGGAAGACATGATCGCAAACGAAGAAGTGGTCGTCACGATCTCGCACGCCGGCTACATCAAGCGCAATCCAGTCACCCTGTATCGGGCGCAGCGGCGAGGTGGCAAGGGCAAGATTGGGATGGGGGTCAAGGACGAGGATTTCGTCGTGACTCTGTTCACCGCGACCACGCACGAGTCGCTCCTGTTCTTCACGGACGCCGGGAAGGTCTATTGGCTGAAAGTTCATGAGATTCCTGACGCAGGGCGGGCCGCCAAGGGCAAAGCGCTCGTGAATCTGCTGGCGCTGTCTGGCGATGAGAAAGTCACTGCGACGGTGCCCGTGAAGGAGTTCCGCGAAGACCGGTTCATCGTGATGGCGACTGCGCAGGGCATTATCAAGAAGACCGAACTCTCGGCCTACGGCAATCCTCGCCAGGGCGGCATCATTGCGCTGTCGTTGGATAAGGGGGATCGTCTCATCGGCGTGCAGCTCACCGATGGCCAGCGGGAAATTCTGTTGGGCACGAAGAAGGGGATCACGATTCTCTTCAAGGAAGACGGCGTCCGTCCGATGGGGCGCACGGCGCACGGGGTGCGCGGCATTACGCTGGAGGAAGGCAACGAAGTCATCGGCATGGAAACCATTACCCCCGACTCCACCACTCAAATCCTCACAGTCACGGAGGGCGGCTACGGAAAGCGCACGCCGGTGAGCGAGTATCGCGTCCAGGGACGCGGGGGGAAGGGCATCATCAGCGTGAAGACCAATGAGCGGAACGGACTTGCCGTCGGGTTTCTTCAAGTCCGGGACGGCGATGAGATCATGCTGATGGCGGCCCAAGGCAAGGTGCTTCGATGCAAGGTGGATGGGTTCCGTGAGATCGGTCGGAACACCCAGGGGGTTCGGATCCTCGATCTCGATGGAGCGGACGATCGAGTCGTGGCTGTCGCGCGTTTGGCGGAAAGCGCCGAAGTGCTTCCTGAGGAAGGCAGCGGGTAACGGATACGCGCGAGATCGTACGTCTTGTTCGTTGAGCGCAGGCCTTCCATGCAAGAGCAGGATTCTTCTCCAACTCCCCTTCCTGTATCCAAGCCGAAGAAGCGCCTGGATATGGTCGTCAAGTTGGCCCTCGGCGTGCTCGTCATGTCCTTCACCCTGATCTGGGGGGGGATGTATCTCAGTCGTCCCGATCGAACGATCCCTCCGTATAGTGTCGGTTCCCAAGTCGGCCACATCGTCGCCATGCACGTGCCTCATGACACGACCGACCAAGGGATTGAAACCTTGGTAAAGCGTTTTCGCAAGGTCGGTCGTCTGACGCACCATTTTGCCAAAATGAAGGTTCAACCGACGACGCCGGGCGATCCGGGCGGTTGGTACAGGAAGATCGTGGTGTATGTGTTCGATGATTACGGATGGGCTGAGCCCGAGATGCTGAATAAATATTTGGCCGGAGACGCTGAAGTGGTCAAGAAATATGAGAAGGCGATGAGGGGGTACTATCGACTGCAGGATCAGGAAGAAGAAGGAGGTCTCGGTCCCATGCCCAAGACCGATGTGGCCTCCGATGCCACAAGCATTCTCTTCAAGGGGCTCGTGACGGACCTGATCCCTGCGGAGTTGGAGCCCGAAGATTTCTCGATATCACCGATGTAAACAGCAGGCGGAGATCGGGATCTTGTATCGCTGAGACATGGGCTGATACCTCAGCCAGTTCGATCTCGGAGAGAGTGACGCCGTCATCGAATGGAGGTGTCGTGGCAGAGGCTGCTGTACGAGCGGGGATCTCGCCCACGCGCAACGCAATCTCGGTGACGAATTCTCCACCGGCTGCCTGGTTGAGTTTCTGAATAAGCGTCGGCTTGAGAAACGTGAGTTGGTGCAGCCAGACGCTGTTGCGGACCAGGAGGTAGAGCTTGTTATAGCGAATCTGGTCGGGCCAGGTGTTTGAGGCGATGGGTTCCCCAACGATGGAGACCCAGTCCCGGCGCATGCGGTTTTCGAGCAACTTGGATTCAAGTCCCAGGCGACGAGCCAGCCCTTCGAGGATGCTGGAGAGAGAGTCGATGGAGCTGATTCCGCGCATGGCGGTATCATAGCAAAAACTGTTGTGGCAATCAGCAACTGGCTCCCGGTCTCGTTCATTTGGTCTATTCAGTCTGTCTGGTTTGTATGGTTGCAAGATATTGACTAGACGGACCAGACAGAGAGGGTTTTTCCAGACCTACGGACCCAAATAGTTTTTTCTCGTCCTACCGGGTGTTCCGAGTGAAAGTCTGACCGTGACCGACTTCTTACCATGAAAGTCTGATGCCTGATGGGGAAAGAGAAGGATAGTTTCGAAAAAGCGGTGGTCACGAATCGCAAAGCCTACCACGACTATTTCATTGAAGAGAAGTTCGAGGCGGGCATCATGCTCCAGGGCACGGAGGTCAAGTCCCTACGCGATGGGCGCGTGAACCTGCAAGACAGTTACGCCAGCGTGAGGGAAGGGGAAATCTTTCTCCACCATTGCCACATCAGCCCGTATAGCCACGGCAACCTTTCGAATCATGAGCCGCTCCGTACCAGGAAACTCCTGCTCCATCGCAAGGAGATCAATAAGCTCCTGGTTAAGACCCAACAACAGGGGCTGACGATCATCCCGCTCCGCATCTATTTCTCCAAACGGGGCCTTGCCAAGGTCGAACTCGGGTTGGCCAAGGGCAAAAAGCAGCATGACCGCAGGGAATCAGACAAGACGCGTGAAGCGAGTCGCGAAGTGGAACGGGCGATGAAAGAGAGAAAGTGAAGCCGGCGGGTCCTGTCACCGATCCAACCCAGCCGTCCTCGCACCCCGCCCGGTGTAGGAAGGGAAGGGCGGCCCGTTCGTCTCCTGTGCTCGCGCGACGCGCACACAAGATTGATGGAATTTGTATCAATAAGGGTGGTGCTCGTCGCATGCGCGCAGTGGGAGATCAAACGGGCCGCCCTTCAAGTAACGAAGAAGGCTCAAGCGACGGGTTCCCAGATCGGTGCCACCCGCCGGCTTCGTGAAGCGAAGATGAGACAAGACTGGAATCGACAACTGATTATTCTTGGGCCCTGTCGATCCAGAGCACGAACACTTCCGGTGAAACTCCTGATTCGTCCGTTTTCGTTCCTCCGACAACATGG
>NEWR02000014.1:11275-17191 GCA_002869885.2 Nitrospira sp. CG24C | reverse complement strand
CGGGTGACAAGAATACATTGGATTGTCAGCGGTGATGAGGAAGACAGCATGGACCAGACGATCTTAGTGGTACTGGCAATAGGGTCGCTCTGCTGGGGCCTACATGCTATGCCAAGGAAAACGATGAAGGCACGTGTGCACTTTGCCCAGGGCGTATCGCTGCGTCGTTCGATTCTACACAGGAGGGTTTGGCCATGATGAAACACGTGACAGGAATAGGCGCGACGGGGCTCATGTTTCTTGCCGTACTCTCCTACCCTGGCGTCGCCGCGGCACATGGAGTAGTGAACGGAGAAGACGACCCGTGCCTGCGCCAGGTCGGGGAGAGGATTGTACATTTCAACGCCTATCAGCCGCAATACCAATTGAAAGATCAGTACTGCACGGACATTCCCCAGGAAGGCGACACCGTTCTAGTCGTCGACCTTGTGGACCCGGCGCTGCGCAACGAACCGATTGGGATGCGGGTCATGAAGGGGAACGGGAGTGATGAGGCAGAGGATCAGATTGTGGCAGATATTCGTCCGAGCACCCACCAGGATGGAGTATTGAGAGGCGAAGTCAGGCTGGACGAGGGCCTGTATACGGTCACCATTGCGTCGGAGAAGCAGAATCTGATGCGGCGCCCGCAGTATCTCTTGCGGGTGCATATGACCGATTATCAGAAGTTGGTCCGCACCGTGGCCGTCCCGCTGCTGGGCATGCTGTTCATAGCCTGGTTCGGATACAAGCTCATACGATCGAAGTGGCTGCGGAATCGGTGGGCAGGCCTCCGTTCGTAGGAAGTCGGGCGCTCAGGCCCGCGATCAGATGGTGTACAAATGAGCGAAGGCGCAGGCCTGTAGTTCTGATATTTATTTTCCAGCAAAGGACATAACCGATGACATCAACGAATCGTTATGCGACATCCTGGGAGAGTTTTTGGAGTACTTCGACCGGAGCGCCTGGTGAAATCTTTTGGGATGCCGATCCCTCTCACGCGGCCCAACAGGATTTGGCGCTGTTCAGAAGCTCGATGGACCCCCAACTCCAGTTGATCGATCTGGGATGTGGCAACGGAACGCAAACGCGTTTTCTTGCGGATCACTTTGCCAAGGTGATAGGCACCGAAATTTCGCCCGCCGCCGTTGAGATTGCCCGAACGAAGCATGCAGCCCCCAACGCCTCATACCGGGTTCTTGATGTGCTTTCTCCGGATGATGCTCAAGCCCTCCACGAAGAAACTGGCGACGCGAATGTATACATGCGGGCGGTGTTGCATCAACTGTCTCCGGCAGATCATGTGACGGCGATACAGAGTATTGAGCGGCTGCTTGGGCGAAGGGGAGTATTGTATCTTGTCGAACTATCATCAGCCGCTGAGCCTTTCTTTGCCCAACTGATTACACAGTATGGACCACCCCCAGGCCTTGCGCGGGTGTTCCAGCATCAGATTACGCCAGGGATGGTAAACGAAAACGATTTAGGCGTGCTGTTTCCATCGGATCGTTTTACCCTGCTTCGTACCGGCCCGAGTCATATTCAGACGGTGCACACTCTCCCGACGGGTGACGTGGCGAAAGTACCGGCATTCTATGCCATCCTTCGGCGGCGACAAAGCTAAGCCTCGCTTGTTCATTTGGTCTGTTCGGTCTGTCTGGTGCGGTGAGCCTATTGGATGAATCGACTGCAAATGCAGAAGGACATGAACAAACCGACCGGACGGTTGACACCCGACCGACCGGACGGTATTCTTCATCCATGAAACAGACAGCTCCGAAGCTACAAGACATGCTTCTCGACGCAACCGAAGCCGTGGTCGCCCGCCAAGGCATCGCAAACCTGACGCTCGACGCCGTCGCTGCCGAAGCGCGCATGAGCAAAGGCGGCCTGCTGCATTACTTCCCATCGAAAGACCGGCTCGTCGAAGCGCTGGTCATCCGCACAGCCGAAGGCTGGCGATCCTGCTACACCGAAGCCTACGAGCGCACACCGGAAGGGCCCGGGCGCATGGCGCGCGCGCTCTTGGACCATTGTCTGTCGGACGCCAAGTGCTGGACGGAGGAACTGCGGCGCAGTTCCTCCGCGGTATTCGCAGCGCTCGCTCAGAATCCCGCGTTGATCGAGCCTATGCGCGCGGTCTATGCCGACCTCCACCGGCGCATCGCACAGGATGGCCTGCCGCCTGGCGTCGCCGAAGCGGTCGCTGCCGCGATCGATGGACTCTGGCTCGACTGGGTGCTGGGAATCGTTCCACTTGAACAAGTCCGCGTCGTTCGGGTGCGCCGCGCGCTGGAGGACATGCTGGCCCGCGCGGCCCCGGCTCGCCGTTCACCCAAGGTCAAGGGTTTATCAGCGAGGAGTTCGGGAGGGCGTCGCGCATGAATCGCCGGAGTTGGATCGGATCTTTTCTGCTGCTCGTCGCGGTTGTCTCGGTCGGCGTGGGCCTGGCAGCGTGGAAGTATACGTCCATACAGGCAACCGTGGCGGCTTCCGCGAACCAGCCGGAGCCAATGGAATCGGTGACGGTGGCCTTTGCAAGAGAGGTTGAGCACCGCCACAGCGCTACATCCATCGGGACGGTGCTGGCGCTGCGGTCGATCACGTTGCGCAACGAACTCCCAGGCACTGTCCGTTATGTCAGCCTCACACCCGGGCAAATCGTCGACACAGGCATGGTGCTCGTCGCGCTCGACGTGTCCGTCGAGGAAGCTGAGTTGAAAGCGCAGGAAGCGCAGGCTGCTCTCGCGCGGACGGTGCTCGACCGCAGGAATAACTTGAGTCATGACCGTGCCACGACCCAGGAGGAAGTGGATCGTGCGCGCGCAGACCGCGATATCGCGCTGGCTCAGATCGCGCGTACCAAAGCGATCATCGCCCGTAAGACCATTCGGGCGCCGTTCCGCGCGCGAGTAGGCATGGCGGACCTGCATCTTGGCCAGTACCTGAACGAGGGCACCGAACTCACAACGCTGCAGGGTATCGACGACGCAGTGCATGTGGACTTCACGGTCGCGCAGCAGGTCGCCGCCGGCCTGCGGGAGGGCGACAGCGTCGACATATCCGCCAGCGGCCAATCGTCCCCGATCGCAGCCAGAATCGTTGCGGTGGATGCGCGTATCGATCCCACGACACGCAATGCCACGGTACGCGCGAGAATCGAGGGCGCTGCCAACGCGCCGTCGCCCGGCTCTTCGGTGCGTGTCCGGGTTCCGATCGGTCTGCTACGCAAGGCCGTTGCTGTCCCCGCGAGCGCCATGCGCAAGGGTCCGGGCGGCGATCAGGTGTTCGTGATCGAGCCGGACAAGAACGGGAAGCCCCGCGCGCACGTGCGGCAGGTCGAGAGCGGCGCGATGCTCGGCGACGAGGTCGTGATTCACGCCGGGTTGTCCGCCGGCGAACGAGTGGCTGTCTCGGGGTCCTTCAAACTTCGAGAAGCCGCGCTCGTCGCGATCGCCGGAAGCCCCGAGGATGGGGGCGGGTCGGGTCAGGTGATTGTCGGCGAACGCTGAGGAGCCGGAAAGAACAGAAGAAGGACATCCGCATGCGCTCGTTCACCGACATCTTCATCAAGCATCCCGTACTGGCGGTCGTCGTGAATCTCGTGATCCTGCTCGCGGGGTGGCGGGCGCTGACGACCCTGCCGTTGCAGCAGTACCCGAAGATCGAGAGTTCATCCGTGATCATTACGACGGTCTACTACGGCGCCAGCGCCGAAACCGTCCGCGGCTTTCTCAGTACGCCGATCGAGCGGGTCGTCTCCGCGATCGGCGGTGTCGACTATGTGGAGTCGACCAGCCGCGCCGGTGTCAGTACCGTCACGGTGCACTTGAAGCTGAACCACAGCAGCACGGCGGCCCTGGCCGAGGTCACAGCGCGGCTCCAACAGGTACGATCCGAACTGCCGGCGGAAGCCGAGCCGCCTGCGATCGAAATGCAACGAGCCGATCGCCCATACGCGTCCTTCTATCTCAGCTTTACCTCCACGGAGCGCAGCGTGCCAGCCGTCACGGATTGGCTGTTGCGCACGCTGCAGCCCCAACTCTCGACGTTGCCCGGTGTCCAGCGGGTCACCTTCGAGGGCGGCCGTCAGGTCGCCATGCGAATCTGGATCGACCCCGATCGCCTCGCTGCGCTCAACCTCTCGCCCGGAGACGTGCAGGCAGCCCTCAAGCGCAACAACTTCCTGGCGGCCGTCGGTCGGACGAAAGGCAACCTCGTGCAGGTCAACTTGCTGGCAAATACCGACCTGCGCTCTGCCGGGGAGTTCGAAAACCTGATCGTCGCCGACCGGGGAGGCGCGATTGTGCGGTTGAGAGACGTGGCCCAGATCGAGCATGGGGCCGAAGAAGCCGACATGGTCGCGAAGTACAACGGGAAAGAGGGTGTCTACCTTGGGATCTGGGCGCTCATCGGTTCGAACGAGATCGAGGTCGCGCACCGGCTGCGCGATGAGATGGAGCGTATCCGGCCGACACTGCCGAAAGACATCGACATGCAGCTCGTCTGGGACGGCACGATGTTCATGCGGAATGCGCTGACAGAGATCAGCAAGACGTTATCGGAGACAATCCTGATCGTGGCGTTGGTCGTGTTTCTCTTTATGGGCTCGGTGCGCACCGCGCTCGTGCCGCTCGTCGCGATGCCGGTGTCGCTGATCGGAGCGGCGACGTTCATGTTCGCGTTCGGTTTCAGCCTCAATCTTTTGACGCTGCTCGCGATCGTGTTGTCGGTCGGGCTGGTCGTGGACGACGCGATCGTCGTCGTCGAGAACGTCGAGCGGCATGTGCGCCTGGGCAAATCTCGGATCGAGGCGGCGCTGGCCGGTGCGCGCGAGCTGATCGGCCCAATCATCGCCATGACGATCACACTGGCCGCGGTCTACACGCCGATCGGTTTTCAGGGCGGCTTGACCGGCTCGCTGTTCCTGGAGTTCGCGATGACGCTCGCCGTAGCGGTGGTCATATCGGGGATCGTGGCTGTGACGCTGTCGCCGGTCATGAGCTCGCGATTTGTGCACCCGCAGGGCAAGGAAGGCCGCATGACCGTCTTTGTCAACAGAAGGTTCGAAGAGGTGCGCCGTGTCTACGCCTGGCTGCTCGACCGTGCGCTGGAGATGCGCTGGGCGGTCGTGACGGCGTCACTGCTCATCATGGTTGCGGTGTGGCCGTTGTACATGTTTTCGCGGCAAGAACTCGCTCCCGTTGAGGATCAAAACCATATCAGCCTGTTTTTCCAAGCGTCGCCGGACTCCACAGTGGCCGCCACCAACCGCGAGCATTTGCAGGTCGTCAAGACCATCACGTCCTTTCCCGAGACGGAATTCACGTGGTCGCTGACGGCGGCATGGGGTGGATTTGGAGGTTTAGTTGCGAAGGACTGGCACGGACGGGCACGCTCGACCGAGGAGATGTACGGCGAGGTGTTCGGCGCGGTGTCGCAAGTGCCGGGCCTGCGTGTGTTTCCGCGATTGGATCCGCCGCTGCCCACCCCAGGCCAGTACGACGTCGAACTCGTGTTGCAGAACGACGTGCCACCCGAGCAGATGCTCGAAACGGTCGGCGCCGTGCTCGGCGCCGGTTGGCAAAGCGGCAAGTTCTTGTATGTGGACACCGATCTCAAGATCGACCTCCCTGAGGCGCGTGTGGTGCTTGACCGTGAGCGTGTTGCCGACTTAGGGCTTGACCTGGCAGGGGTCGGCCGAGAGCTCGGCACCCTCCTCGGCGGCGCGTATGTCAACCGGTTCAACTATTTCGATCGCAGCTACAAGGTCATTCCTCAGATCGGCGACAAAGACCGCGCGACGGTCGATCCGCTTCTCGATCTCAAGATCAAGACCCCAGGCGGCCAGCTTGTGCCGGTCTCGACGTTCACGCACATCGAAACGAGCACCGCACCGCGCACCCTGAACCGCTTCCAGCAGCGCAATGCGGTGCG
>NEWR02000014.1:0-11175 GCA_002869885.2 Nitrospira sp. CG24C | reverse complement strand
ATTCCCAGGTCGGGCTGATTACGCTGGTCGGACTGATCGCGAAGAACGGCATCCTCATCGTGGAATTCGCCAACACGTTGCAGGCCCGTGGGCTCTCGAAGGCCGCCGCCTTGCGCGAGGCCTCGTTGACACGGCTGCGGCCGGTGCTGATGACCTCGGCGGCCACGGTCTTCGGACACCTCCCTCTGGTGCTAGCTTCGGGACCGGGAGCCGCTGCCCGCAACAGCATCGGCATGGTGCTGGTTACCGGCATGACCGTTGGGACGGTATTCACTCTCTTCGTTGTGCCGGTGTTCTACTCGCTGATCGCGGCGCGGCACCAGCCAAGCCCCTCGTATGAGGATCCTGAGCGCAACGAGCTGCTGACGGAAGCGAACGGTCAGCCGCTTGAGCAGACGGTTTCCGCTGGTTGAACGGCTGGCCTACGCCGTTTTCTTCGAGGATCCCAACGGCAATAGTCTTGAGGTTTAGGGGCTTGTCGGCGGTGAGTGAAGATACACAGCCAAGCAGGTGCGTGAGCTGGTGAACGCCTTCACTTGTGGTGGATAGAGCGATGGATACTTTGTGGTATATCGGCCGGCTCGCTATCCGAGCATTCACGAAGGCCGGCTTGTGTGTAAAACGAAGTCCCGGTAGTTCACTCGCCGATCCACTCTTTCATCTCCTGCCGATGGCTCGGCGAGTGCCGGGATATCGGCAGGTCACCATCGTCAGTTAGACGTGTCTACGCTACGGACATCGAAACATTTCACTCAATAACAATGCGTTACGAAGATGAACTCGCTCTTGACTGCTGGAATGCTCCTTGCCATTTCATACAGGTGAGGTAGAGAATCCATGTTGAAAATTACGACAGTCACGAATGCAGAATCGATTGCCTTCAGGCTTGAGGGGCGTTTGGCGGGACCTTGGGTAAAGGAGCTGGAACGGTGTTGGGACTCTATCGTCGGTACGATGACGACCCACCCTCTGATTGTAGACCTCTCAGCCGTGACCTATGTTGATTCAGATGGAAAAGATCTGCTGAAGAAAATCCATCGACAGGGAGCCACGCTTGTCGCCTCAGGCTGTCTGACCAGCTCTATCGTCAAAGAGATCACACAATCTGTTCGAAGCGGCGAACGTACGAAGTAACCAGATGAATTCTAACAGGCTGCGGAAAAACTCGGCTCATACGAAACATGCAGATGAAATATCGCAGAGTGGCGCTGACGTCACAATCGCGCAGGATGCTCAAAAAGGCCGTTCAGCAAGGCCGCAGTGAGCGAAGAGGCGAGGCGTACGCTTCAGTACGTTGAGCCTCTGAGCGATACGAGAACGATGCTGGCGGACTTTTTCAGCATCCTGCTAAAGGACGATCGATGGCAAACATGACAACACAGAATCGAGCAAGCAGACTCACGTTCAGTATGCTCTGTTTTCTCCTGGTCCTCGGCCTGACCGGACTACCTGGCTGCAAAAAAGAGGCGGCTTCTACGCCGGCTCCTCCCATCCCGGAGGTGCCGGTGGTCACGGTGTCGTCTGGCACGATGCCGGATGAACCGGAGTTCATCGGTCAGACCGAAGCGTCGCGACCGGTCGAGATCCGCTCCCAGGTGACGGGTATCCTCAAGGAGCGGTTTTTTACTGAGGGACGCGACGTCAAGCGAGGCGATCGGCTCTATCAAATCGATCCGATTCCGTTCAAAGCGGCCATGAGCAGCGCCAATGCCAGGGTGGCGCAGGCAGAAGCCTATTTCGGCAATCTCTACATCAATGACTTCCTCAAATTCGGCCGTGTCTATCGGGTGCAGACGGAGGCTGAAGCGCAATATCGATCCACGCCTGAAGATGTCGCCAAGATCTACGTGCGTGCCGTGAATGGACAGAAATCCACCATGATCCCACTCGATACAGTGGTGACGACGGAATTCACCAGTGGACCGGATCCGGTCACGCACTTCAACGGATACAACACGGCCCTGGTCTTGGGAGCAGCGGCTCCGGGGTACAGTTCCGGGCAGGTGCTCGATGCGTTGAATGAGGTAGCCAATGAGGTATTGGTTCCCCAAGGATACGGGATCGATTGGAGCGGGATCTCCTACCAGGAACGCATGGTCGGGCAGCAATCGCTGTTTGTCTTTGGCTTCGGCTTGCTGATGGTGTTTCTTGTGCTGGCCGCGCAGTATGAGAGTTGGGCCGTGCCCTTTGCCGTGCTTCTCGCCGTGCCCTTCGGTGTGTTCGGAGCCTTGTGTGCCGTATGGGTGATGGGAATGTCCAACGACATCTACTTCCAAATCGGACTGGTCACGTTGATCGGACTTTCTGCCAAAAACGCCATTCTGATCGTCGAGTTCGCGAACAAGCGCTATGAAGCCGGACATTCCCTGATCGATGCCGCGATGGAAGCAGCCAAGATTCGGTTCCGGCCGATCGTGATGACCTCCATGGCCTTTATTTTGGGCGTCGTGCCATTAGTCTTAGCCAGCGGCGCTGGTGCAGCCAGCCGAAATTCCATCGGCACCGGTGTGTTCGGTGGTATGTTGGCTGCCACGTTCCTGGCCATCTTCTTCGTGCCGCTCTTTTTTGTGCTGGTTCGGAAACTGAGCCGGCGTGGCGCTAGTCAAGCGGTTCCCAGCCCTGGGACAAGCTCAAATCCGTTAGGGATAGAAGGAGGAGAGTGATATGCGTAGCCTCGTCCTCGCAGTCTTTTCATTGCTCCTGCTCGCGTGCGCGATGGGGCCCGACTATTCTCGCCCCGACATCTCCACCTCCGAATCTTTTCGCATGGCTGAAGAACCGAAAGATTTGCCTTCCCTGGCGAATATGCCCTGGTGGGAACTCTACCGAGACGAAGAACTCCAGCGTTTGATCCGTATCGCACTTGAAGAAAACAAAGATCTCAAACAAACGGTCGCGAGTATCGAAGAATTCCGGGCACGCCTGTCCACGGCTCGAATGGACTTTGTTCCTCAACTCAGCGCGACAGGCAATCTTCCCGTCGCTCGCCTGGGCGGCGTGAGATTTCCCGGGTTCCCCAGTCCTTTTAACCATTATATGCAAGGATCCCTGTCCTGGGAGCTGGATATCTGGGGGCGAATCCGCAGGGCGAATGAGGCGGGCTTGGCGGATCTCTTGGCTCGGGAGGAAAACCGACGAGCCGTCACTCTGCAAATCGTAGGCGGAGTGGCGCAGTCCTATTTCGATCTTCGGCAATTCGACATGCAGTTGGAGATCGCCACGCGCACATTGTCGGCATGGGAGGAGTCGGTGAGAATCGGTCATGCACGGCTCCGGCAGGGACTGATCAACAAGCTGGATGTCGACCAATTTGAGGCGGAACGGGAGAATGCCGCTGCTCGCATTGCGGAGCTAAGGCGGCATATGATTCAGAAAGAAAACGAGCTCAGCGTGCTGATGGGGAGGAATCCCGGTCAAATTGCCAGGGGGCGATCGCTGACTGAACAAATCATGCCACCTGTGGTGCCAGCCGGCCTTCCCTCAGAACTGCTTCAACGCCGTCCAGATGTCGTGCAAGCGGAGCAACAATTGGTTGCAGCCACCGCGAGGATCGGGATGGCGAAAGCCGAACGGTTTCCCAAACTGTCGCTCACGGGAATTCTCGGCGTGGCGAGTCCGACCCTGACGGATTTTGTGTCGCCGACAACCAATTTCGGAGTCCTCGCCCCGGTACTGACCGGCCCCTTGCTGAATGCCCAAACATTAGGGTTTCAACAGCAGGCTGTAGAAGCCCAAGCCAAACAGGCTGTGGCCCAGTACGAACAAACGATTCTCGTCGCATTCAGGGAGGTTGAAGACGCGTTGGTGGGGGTCAGCACGGCCCGTGAGCAGGCGGCTGCCCAGGAAAGGCAGGTCAAGGCTTTGCGGTCGGCCTTGCATCTTGCCAATCTGCGATACAAAGGCGGCCTGGCAAACTATTTGGATGTCCTCATTGCGCAGCGGAGCCTTTTTGTGACGGAATTGGCGCTTGCCGATACCCATCGGCTCCATCTGGTCTCGGTCGTGCAACTCTACAAGGCTCTTGGCGGTGGTTGGTCTCCTGAGATGGACCGGCCCAAGGGCGACAGTAAAGGATCGTGAAGATATGGAAAAACCGGCCGACACGCAGTATCCGATCCATGACGTGATGCGTCGGCGTTGGAGTCCACGTGCCTTCGATGAGCGGCCTATTGAGCCGGAGAAGCTGCGGAGCCTCTTCGAGGCGGCACGGTGGGCGCCTTCATCGAATAACGGGCAGCCTTGGCGATTTCTGGTCGCCACGAAAGACAACAAGCTTGAGCACGATCGGTTGTTCAATTGCTTAGTCGAAGCTAATCAGAAATGGGCCTATCGCGCACCGGTGCTGTTGCTGTCTGTGGCGAAACTGCAATTCGATGATGGCTCGCCGAATCGTCACGCGCTTCATGACACGGGGATGGCGGTGGAAAACTTCGTTTTGCAGGCCACAGAACTTGGGCTTGTTGCCCATCAGATGGCGGGATTTCTGATCGATCGAGCACGAGCAGACTGTCAGATCCCAGAAGGCTATGAGCCGGTGGCCATAATGGCGGTCGGCTATCCGGGCGATCCCGCCATCCTCTCGGATCGTTTGCGGGCGAGGGAAACTCAACCAAGAGTCCGCAAGCCAGTGACAGAGTTTGTGTATTCGGCAACCTGGGAGCAACCGTTGCCTCTTATCCGATAAGAAGTGAATTGGGTCGCAGTAGTCACACGAGGAAAGGCAAAGATCATGAAGTCACTCAGTGGGAAAGTCGCGATCGTTACCGGGGCGTCCAGCGGGATCGGGCGGGCCATTGCGGAGCGATTAGGTGAAGACGGGGCTATTGTGGTGGTGAATTACGGCACGAGTGTGGAGAAGGCTCAACAAGTAGTTACGGGCATTCAAGCGAAGGGCGGCAAAGCGGTTGCGGTACAGGCAGATATGAGTCAGGTATCTGAAGCACGGCGACTGGTGGTCGACACAGTGGCGCAATTTGGCCGGCTCGACATTCTCGTCAATAATGCCGGGCGATTTATGCCCAGGGCGCTTCTCGATACGACCGAGGCTGACTTCGATCAGATCATTGCCTTGAACGCCAAGGGGCCCTACTTTGCGATGCAGGAAGCGGCCAACATCCTCAAAGAGGGGGGCCGCATCGTGAACATTTCGACCGATGGAACCCATTTGAGTTTTCCCGGTGCGACGGCCTATCTTGGCAGCAAGGGCGCACTGGAGCAGTACACGAGAGGACTGGCGCAGGAGCTTGCTTCGCGAGGGATTACGGTCAATACGGTCTCGCCAGGCTTTACCGAGACTGGCATGATGACAGATCAATTTCGCCAGATCGGCATCCAGCTGTCGCCGTTGAAGCGGCTCGGTCTTCCCAAGGATATCGCCGATGTGGTGGCGTTCGTCGTGAGTGAGGAAGCGCGGTGGTTGACGGGACAAAATATTCATGCCGGCGGCGGCATTGTCATGTAGGAGGCAAGCGATGGGGCGGCAGAATATTTCTACTGGCGGTCCGTGGGAGGGCAAGCTTGGGTATTCGCGAGCGGTACGAGTCGGTTCTTCGATTTCCGTTTCCGGCTCGTCGGCCATGACGGCGGCAGGTCTTGTCGGCAAGGGGGATCCCTATGCCCAGACCATTCAGACATTGAAGACGATTGAAGCGGCGCTCCAGCAGGCTGGGGCCTCGCTCGCTGATGTGGTCCGAACGCGCATGTATCTGGTGAACATCGATCAATGGCAGGATGTTGGCCGAGCCCATGGTGAAGTATTCGGAACCATCAGGCCTGCGACGACGATGGTGGAGGTGAAACGGCTCATCGATCCGGACATGTTGGTGGAGATCGAAGCCGATGCCATTTTGAGTCAGGGGACATAGTCGAGGCAGGAGCGCGGGTTCTCAGATGAATCGACAGGCACCGGAAATCAGGCATCTGTCCAAGACAGATCCGGTCATGAAGCGTTTAATTCGTGACATTGGACCCTACCGATTGACGCCGCGAGTGCGCCGGTCTCCGTTTGAATCGCTGGCACGGGCGATTGCCTATCAACAACTGCACGAGAAAGCGGCGGAGAGTATTTTGCGCCGGTTCGTGGCCTTGTTTCCGACAAAGCGGTTTCCTCAACCGGACGATCTGCTCGCAATGAATGAGCAAGCGATCCGTGGCGCAGGCTTTTCACAGGCCAAGGTTGCGGCGCTTCGAGATCTGGCTGCGAAGACGCTTGATGGCACTGTGCCGACAGGCGCCATCGTTCGGAAGCTCGACGATGAGGCAATCATCGAGCGGCTCATTGTGGTTCGTGGGATTGGCCGTTGGACGGTCGAAATGCTGCTGATTTTCCAACTGGGGCGGCCGGATGTCTTGCCGGTCGATGACTTTGGCGTGCGCAACGGGTTCCGTATCGCCTATGGCAAGCGTTCGATGCCGAAACCGGGAGAAGTGCTGCGATTCGGGGAGCGCTGGAAACCCTACCGCACCGCCGCAGCGTGGTATCTTTGGCGAGCGGCCGATCGCGCGAAGGAGTCTAAGCAGGTTTTAGCAGGCTGAGGTCAAGGTTGAGTGAAGACGAGATTCTCTTTCTCTCAGCCTTAGCCTGAACCTCAACCTTCTTGTACAGGCAGAGTATTCCGCATCCTGTAGGCTCGACATAGGGGTTGTGCTATGGCCGATGAAAAAAAACGACTCGACTCCAATGTCGCAGGAAACTTTTTTGTCGATGCGACCTGCATCAACTGCGATACCTGCCGGCAGTTAGCCCCGATGAGTTTTGAGGAAGTCGGTAATTTTTCAGCGGTCACCCGACAGCCGACTGATGAGGGACACTCTCATCAGGCTTATCAAGCGCTCCTCGCCTGCCCGGTCGGCTCGATCGGTGCCGAGCACAGCGATAAGTTACGGATGCAGGAAGCCATGGCGAGCTTTCCGCTTCAACTTGAAGACGAGGTGTCTTACTGCGGCTTTAATTCCGAGAAGTCGTTCGGCGCCAATAGCTTCTTCATCGAACATCCTGACGGCAACTGGCTCGTCGATTCACCGCGCTATCTCAAACATCTCGTCGAGGCCCTCGAACAAAAGGGAGGCATCGCGTACATCTTCCTCACGCATAAAGACGATGTGGCCGATGCAGAGAAGTATGCCGCGCACTTTGGCGCAAAACGGCTGATTCATCGGGCGGACATCGAAGCGGCTCCTGATGCGGAATGGATCATTGAAGGGGCTGATAGTCTACAAGTCATGCCGCAGTTTCGGATCATTCCTGTGCCGGGCCACACGGCAGGCAGCATGGCCTTGCTCTACAAGAACCGGTTCCTCTTCACAGGCGATCATCTCTGGTGGGACTCCGTACAGAAGAGGCTCAGCGTCCCAAGCCAGCTGGTGTGGAGGAAGCATGTACTGATGGACTCCATCAAGAAGCTTCTCGACTACCCCTTCGAATGGGTGATGGCCGGACATGGGGATCGGACGCACTTGTCGGCTCATGAGATGCGCACTCAGCTGCAGGCGCTGGTCGAACGCCGTATGGCCGCCAGGGCGTAGTGATGTTCACACATTTCGCCCGGTGGATCGACCGTAACATTCTTTCCCTTGGCCGTGAGATGCGGCTCTCCTATCTGCCGCCGCTCATGGTCTACATGGCCTACGGCATCTCCGGCCTCACCGGCATCGTCGGGACCTTCTTCGTCAAAGACTACCTCGGCCTCTCTGCTTCCTTCCTCGCGGCGCTTGGATTTTGGGCCGGCATTCCCTGGGCACTCAAGATGCCGATCGGACATCTCGTCGATCTCTTGTGGCGCTGGAAAGGCTGGCTTGTGGGCATCGGAGGTGGGCTGCTGGCCGCCAGCCTCGGGATCATGGCGGCATTGATCGGGAATCGGGAAGCGATGACCGCTATCCTGCCGGCTGAAATTTGGTTTGTGATCAGCACGTTGCTTGGGCCGATCGGTTATGTGGTGCAAGATGCGGTCGCGGATGCGATGACGGTCGATGCCGTGCCACGGGTGGATGAACGAGGGCAGCCGTTCGATCAGCCGACATTCAAGCTCATGCATACCACCATGCAGACGCTTGGGCGCGTGGCCATCGTCGGTGGCGGGATTCTGGTGGCGATGATCAACGTGTATGTTTTCACAGGGGTCGAAGGGCTTCCACAGGCAGAGATCGTTCGGCTCTACAAGCAGGTCTATCTGATGGCGCTCGTGATTCCGTTCGTCTCGGTCCTCGGCGTCGGTATGGCCTGGATTTTGAGGCGGCAACAGAAACACACACTCCTCCGGCAAGGTTTTTCTACGGATCACGCAGAGCAATTGGTGAATGTGCGTGATGGCACAGATGAGCCGACTAAGCCCAATTGGTGGATTCTTGGTGGAAGCCTCGTCTTTGTCTTGTTCACGCTCACGGTCGGATTCGGCGGCTTCTCGTATAGCGAAGAGATTGTCTTTGTCGGCTCGATGGCCATCGTTGTGTTCTTAATGGCCCGGTTGATTCGAGAGCTGGAGCCGGACAAGCGATTCACGTTAGTCGGGACAGCGGTCGTGGTTTTTATCTTCCGGGCAATCCCAGGGCCCGGGCCAGGGACGACCTGGTGGATGATTGACCAGCTGAAATTCGATCAGCAGTTTCTCTCCGTCCTCTCGCTGATCGGCAGCACGCTCACCTTGGCCGGCATGTTCGTGTTTCGGCGTTTCATGGCCGAGCGGTCGATTGCCTATGTTGTGGGGTTTCTCACGGTGATCGGAACCATTCTGACGCTCCCGATCGTGAGCATGTTCTATGGCTTGCACGAATGGACGGCGAACGTCACGGGAGGTGTTGTCGATGCACGATTCATTGCGCTGATCGACACGGCATTGGAATCGCCGCTCGGTCAGATCTCGATGATTCCGATGCTGGCCTGGATTGCGAACAGCGCGCCTGCGAACTTGAAAGCCACCTTCTTTGCCGTGATGGCGTCATTTACGAATCTGGCCTTGTCATTGAGCCAGCTCGGCACCAAGTACATGAACGACATCTATGTGGTCAGCCGGGAAGTCCGTGACCAGGCCGCAGGCGTTATCCAAACGCCTGCCGACTATAGCCAGCTCGGCTCTCTCCTCATCGCGCAGTTAATTCTAGGGCTGGCCCTCCCTTTCGCCGCGATTGTGTTTGCGAAGGTGACCCGCTTCAAGAGCGCATAGCAGGATGTTGAAAAACGCCGCCGACTGCGTTCTCGCATCGCTCAATGCCTCAACGTACTGGAAAGTACGCCTCGGCATCTCGCTCGCTGCGGCCTTGTCGGGCGACGCTTTTGAACATCCTGCGGCTCTGCGATTTCACCACGAACCGTCCAGGAGAGAAGCTGCACCCATAAATCTTTGAATGCGTTCACAGGCTTTGGGTGTCTGGTATGTTTCCAGGGTAAATGATACGGATTCAGAAACGATTTCAGGCCTCGTGTCCATCACCACTTGAGGACTGGTCTGAATGGCTCGCAGCTTATACTGATCAGTGGGAGAGGACGCATATTGAACAAGTGATTGATTAGTAAGCGTGCTACTCCCCCACCGGCGTACGGAGGTTTTATTGCTATACTCCATAACAGCTCGCAGCGTACACATTAGAGGGGATATATATGCGATCCTTAATACTCTTCGTTTGTTGTGCAGCAGTATGGGGGCCAGCTTGCGCGATTGCGGCAACTGATTACACCGGGTTATGGAAAAGCAGCTGCGTCGATGGATTTGGTGTCCAGATTAAGCCTGCTAAGAACCAGCGGTATTCTGTATCTTTCTGTGGTCCCGGAGGCTGTTTCAAGCCGGGAGGGTGGATGCCGGACACGCGAATTGAAGGGGACCCGAATTACAAAATCATTTCGCCTACCGAGCTGGGAATAAATCGTACAGGCAACGGCGACAGTGGCACAGACAAAAAGTGTGAGAACGATCCTACGTGCAACGGCAAGTACCAAATGTATCAAAAGTGCGAGAACGATCCTGCATGGATCGTTGTTGTGCCCCCCGTGACCGAATCGAAGGAGAGTCCAGACTGCTCTTTGTCCCCTGCATCGAAAGAGAAAGGCGTAACGATCGCATGGATTACGGATGTTAGAAAAACCACCCAGTTCGGACAAGGAATCGAAACTCAAACAACAACTGTTGAACCTTTCCGCCCAATTGCATTCCTTAGTGGCTCCTCGCTCAAGGAAGCACCGGGTATGGGAATATACAAGGGACAGTCTTTCTGGCTCGCACTCTCTCCGGCGTCAAAGCCGTTGGTACTACGCTCTGTCAGTTCGTTCCTTGATCATATGGGCGAGGACCATTGCGTCTATTACGGCTCATTCAAAAACGCTAATTTTCCTCGATGGACATTGTTAAGTAGTGAGCCTCTTCCAGGTGTGTTTCGCAAACCCAGCGTAAAGGATCGCGCCGATTTTGCTCGGCTCAATAGAACGTGCGAGCAGCAAGGTGACTATCCTGAGGGACAAACACCACCGTGCGTGCGTCCCAAGCTACTTACCGTAAGCGACTTCAACAAGAACGGAAAGCCTGAATATTGGGCAACGGAACCGTACCGTTGGGATACAGGGCTTACCGTTTGGGAAAACACCAATGGCACGTTGGTACCGCTGCTCCAGGTCTGCGTGGGCTGCAGTGATTGATTGCAGCCCAGCAATGCGTTCTAGCCAACGCGCTGAAAGGCCCGGCTAAACGGAGAAAGCAATGCTTTATCCCAAGAAGACTATCAGCACCTTGTGTTGTCAGATGATATGGCCGCATTCTTTAGCCCACTTTCTCAGACACCATCAGCAAATGTCTGCTGGACGGTAGCTCGGTTCTACAAGCAGTTGGTCTTTACCTTTGCAACCTACGAACCCACTCCTTATCAGAAACGACCGAGAGTGAACTTGGTCGAATAGATACGCGCTCTGGCATCCTCTTGACCTATGCGGTATCATGAGCATCTGAAAGAAGCTGGATAGGAACGGAAGAGCCTGCTTCATCCCGGCAGGTTGTTCAAAGTGGCTGTCCAGCAAGGCCGTAGCGAGCGAGATGCCGAGGCGTACTTTCCAGTACGTTGAGGCGTTGAGCGATGCGAGAACGCAGCTGGCGGTCATTTTCAACAACCTGACAAGAAAGGGGGCGACCGGAATCGACGGGGATACTAACGTCAGCGGTGCATGTCGAGCTCTCGGGGTCTCGTAAATCCTCC
>NEWR02000013.1:99889-115336 GCA_002869885.2 Nitrospira sp. CG24C | reverse complement strand
TGAGTAACCGCGCGCCCGGCCGATCCGAATCGGTATGGGGATCGCGCTGGGGCAGCATTTCGCCCTTCTTATTCAAGAGGCGGAACGCTTCGTCGCCGGCCTCATGATAGAAAATCGCGAATTCACGGAAGTCCGCTCCCTTCGGATCTTCAATCATCGCCTCCCATCCGCTCGCCATCGGCTTGCCGTCGAAGGGGCTGAGATAGCGTGAGCCACGCGGCTCCACAACGAGCATGCCGATCAAGCCCTGGTTGAACTGCTCGCGTGAGGCATGCGACCGGAAGAAGCGCGCCCCTTCCTGAGTGTCCGGCTTGATATACCATTCAAAACTCTGTTGACCACCAGCTGCAACCGTGCCTTCAGGATTCGAGGGAGTTGCCGGCTTGCCGGTCGCCGCCACCACCATGGATGAACCGTTGATCACCAAGCTCGTCGGCTCCTCTGTGATCTCGTTGTGCAAAGTGAGCTTGAGACAATCGCCCTGGTTGGCCCGGATCACGAGGGGCTGGATGGCATCGCCCTGTAACCCGTTCGACACGGCGCCGGGATCGTTCTCCTTCTCCCGCGCTTCCCTGTTCGCGGCCTCTTCGCCACGGACCTTCTCGACGTTCTCCTTCAGCACATACATATAACCGGGGAAATAGTCGAGAAACCGGCTCAGCGTGATTTCGACGTTGATCGCCGAAATATGATAGTCCTTCAGCGGTGCATTCGCCGGACAACGCTGCCCGCTGCTGACGGAGACTTTGGTCGGATCCTCCGCGACCAGCAGAACGCCCTGCTGCAGCATGTGGCTGTTTGCGCTGGTGTTATACCCGCCTTTCATCCCGATGGCTTCCTGTTGGCGTTTTATCTCCTCCATCATGCGGTCGTGAAGCATCGCTCCGCCTTCGCGATAAATGACCTTCTCCGCCGATGCCTCCCCCATGTCGCCATGATGGGTGGGCTGGTCTGCAGCCAGCCCCATCGGAGTTATCAGCAGGCTACTAACCAACAGCGCTGCCGGCAGACCTGCTGCCATGCGATAGGCGCGGCAGCTACGCGAAATCGATACCTTTCCCATACCTCGGCCTCCTTCTTCCACCGCCATCCTTCTTCCGGATGGACGGGCTGAGATTGATCCTGCCTCTCTATGACTTAGTCGGCCTCCATCGCTTCCGGCGAATAGTCCTCGTTCCAAGAACACTTAAGTGCTGGTGAAGGGTTTCTCCTTGCGGAGAAGAGGGTCATTCGGAGGCCGGTCCCAATCACCCAGCCTTCACCAGCAGTCACCTTTCAGCGCAATCCCTGTGCCGTAATGGTCCATAGTTCTCAGAAATACAGAAATGCCTTGATGAGCGCGACGATTGTGAGTCACGGACGTCAACAACGGCCTATCAATAGTGGGGCAGAAATCCAGATGGTTAGACAGATCAAAAAGCGGTACTGGGTCAGCACTCGCAATTTCAAAGTGTTACGCTGTCTAAACTCTTGGACAGGAGAAGCCCGCTAGTTGGGGCAGAGAGGGACAAAAAACAACTATTGGATGTGATAGCTGCGCAGCTTGTTGTAGAGACTGGCCCGGCTGATCTTGAGCAGCTTGGCCGCTCGCAATCGGTTTCCACCAGTCTTCTTGAGGGCATCGACGATGCGGGCGCGCTCGGCTTGAGTGACTACACCACGAGTCGCCGATCGCAAGTCCTCATCCAGGGCCACGGACCCGGACGCCAAAAGATCGTTGCATGCGAGTGTCGGGCCGGTCGTCGTGACCACAGCTCGTTCGATGTAGTGCTGCAACTCCCGCACGTTGCCTGGCCATACAGCCTGGCTCAACGCCTGCATTGCCGCTTCCGATACATGGCGAATCGGCTGATGATGCCGTCGGCACGACTTGGCGGCAAAATGATCTGCCAGCAGAGGAATATCCTCTTTCCGCTCCCGGAGCGGCGGCAGATACAGCGGCAAGACCGCTAACCGATAGTAGAGGTCCTGACGAAACCTCTTGGCCTTGACCAGCTCGGACAGATCCTTGTTCGTCGCCGAGATAACCCGTGCATCGATCTTGATCGGTTGGTTCCCTCCGACCGGCTTGATCTCACCCTCTTGGAGGACCCGAAGCAGCTTGGCTTGAAATATCGGTGTCGTGTCGGCAATCTCGTCCAGGAAGATCGTTCCGCCATCCGCCTCTTCAAAGAGTCCTCGTTTGGTGGCATGCGCGCCGGTGAAGGCCCCCTTCACATGGCCGAACAACTCACTCTCCAACAATGTTTCCGGCAGCGAACCGCAATCGACGACCACGAACGGTTTATCCCGCCGATAGCTGGTCTGGTGAATCGTTTTGGCTACCAGTTCCTTACCGGTGCCGCTCTCTCCTTGAATCAACACGGTTGCAGAACTGTCCGCCACGAGCCGGACCATGTCGAGGACTTCCCGCATCGGTGCGCTCGAACCGATCAATTCACCCAACTTCGATTCAGACTTCGGCTCCACACGCCCACCGCTCGTCTGCTTCCCGGGAATCAGCGGGGCCTTGAACAACACCAGCACCGTCTCCACCTCGCCGCTGCTTGAGACAAGCGGAAAGGCCTGGCGCATCCCGCAGGCCGTGCCATCCCCTCCGGAAGAACAGGCCACTGATTGGACATCGGGCGAATCGTATATCTTCGTCGCGGGACAGGTACCACAGGGATCGCTCCGGTGCGCAAAGGCTTCATAGCACTTCGCCTGATGGCTGGACCGCCGAGGTGCATCCTCAGACCATGCGGATTCATTTGCATAGATGACATTGAAGTCTCGATCCAGGACCGCCACTCGATCAGAGGACCCGCCGGCTAACTGCTTGATAGCCTCCAGTCGAGCTGCGAGGATGGGATCGGTATAGGGAGGAACGGTAGTAGGTTGTTGTTGAGATCCGGCCATCTCATACCTTTCACAAGCTGACGACTCAATTCCATCAAGGTCTCAGTCAATTTCTCCATCCGATGCCGGGGCTAAGAGTCGCCGCACAGCTTCTTTCAGCTCGCTGATTCGAACCGGCTTATCGAAGTAGGCTTCGACGCCGAGAGCCAAGGCATCAGCTTTTGTCTGGTGATCTCCAAACGAGGTGATCAGCACCAGTGGCACACCAGGAGCGAACGTTCGGAGCCTGGCGATATAATCCACCCCCCCCGCCGGCATCCGAAGGTCCGTGAGGATCAGTGAGGGGCGCGCATCCAACACCGACCGCAAAGCTTCATCCCCATCGGCCGCCTCCCGGATGGTCACCCCCAGATCATAGAGCTCATCGCAGAGGAGTCTCCGCATCTCCCAATCATCTTCGGCAATGAGCACCACGGCGGACTTCCTTTCCTGTGTCATCCCCTGTGCCATCTATTGCCCCCCTTGGGTCCTGCCGCCTTCACTCTCATCTGGTCTCTCTTGTTTATTTGGTTTATCTCGTTTGTTTGGTTAAACCAGACAGACCAGATGAACCTTTGCCCTCTGCTGGGACACAATGCACAACCCGTGCAAGCCAGATCATCTCTCCGGCGAGGCATGATGCATTCCAGATCTGGGCCAACTTGCTTGAGATTTCCTTGGAATGAGCAGGGCTGGGGAAGGGAACGCGCCAAGGTCTGATGAGAATTGCGACAGAGGGCAACTCGCTTCTGTCGCAGATTGCGACAGCAGAGCACTCAGTGCGAATTATGGGAAGGTTCAGGCTAAGGCTGAGATGAAGAAAGGTTGACCCGCTTCATCTGGTCTGTCTGGTTTAACCAAACAAACCAGATAGACCAAATAGACCAGATAAACCAGCCGTTTTACGCCTCACGTTACGTTTTCAGCGGAGCTTCCTCAAGAGGGAGTCGGATCCAAAACGTCGTGCCCTTATCGACGACGCTCTCCACAGCGATGGTCCCGCCATGTTCCTCGATGATGCCCTTCACGACCGTGAGGCCTAGACCAGTTCCTTTCCCAAAATCTTTCGTGGTGAAAAAGGGATCGAATACCTTCGAGCGGATTTCTTCCGGCATTCCATGGCCTGTATCGGATACACCGAGGCGCACGTGCCTGTTCTCCCGATCGAGACTCAGCCTAAGCCGCCCCCCCTCCGGCATGGCATGGAGGCTATTCATCACAAGATTGATCAACACTTGGATGAGCTGGTCCCGATCGGCAAGGACAGGAGGCAATGATAAGTCAATCAGCTTGTCAACCGTGACGTGGCTATGGGTGATCCGTTCCTGGAACATCTCCAGGCTATCGTCCACGATTTCACCCAGATCGACGGCCCGCCGCTCCGACGGTTTCCGCCGGACAAAGGTAAGGAGTTGGTTCATCACCTTGGTGATTCGCTCGACCTGCGTGACGATCGTGGCAAGGCCCTTCTTCATCCCTTCATCGGCTGTGCGTTGGAGCAGATATTCCGCGCGTCCGAGGATCACGTTCATCGGCGTGCCGATTTCATGCGCCATACCGGAAGCCAAGGTGCCCAGCTCCGCCAACCGCTCAGCCCGTCGGAGTCGTATCTCCAGTCGTTTGCGTTCAGTAATATCCAAAATCGACGCCACCACTCTCATCCCTGTGGCCGTCTGAATCGGCGTGAGTCCGATTTCAACAGGAATTTCACTCCCGTCCTTCCGCAGGCCAAACAACTCGCGTCCGCCCCCCATCGATCGTGTCTCTGGAGCCTTGCTGAACCCGTCCCGGTGCTGCCGGTGACCGAATCGAGACGGCCCGGGAATGAGCATCTCGACCGGCTTGCCGAGCACCTCGTCCCTCTCGTAGCCGAATTGGCGGAGTGCGGAGGCATTCACCATCATAATCGTGCCCCGCTCGTCCACGAGCAGCATGCCATTGGGAGCGGCCTCCACAATCAGACGAAACTGTTGCTCGCTATCGGATAATTCCTGGCTCACTCCGGCGTCTTCCCCTCGATCTCGCCCAGCTTCCGATAGAGTGTCTTGCGATCGATTCCGAGCATGTGGGCCGCCTGGTACTTATTGCCACCGGTCTTTTCGAGAATCTTGAGGATGTACTCTTTCTCCACTTCGTCCAGCGGCAGGGTCCGTTCAGCCGCATCGTCCAGCACACGCCGATCGCCACGGGCTCCTTGAATCGTGACCGGGAGATCGTCCGGAACAATCTGCTCGCTCCGGCTGAGCGTGACAGCCCGCTCGATCACATTTTCCAATTCACGCACGTTGCCCGGCCAGGCATAATCCACCAACATCGCCAGCGCAGATTCGCTCACACCCTGGATCTGTTTCCCTCGAGTGGCCGCGCACTTCTTCATGAACGAATCCACGAGGAGCAGAATATCTTCGCGGCGCTCGCGCAAGGGGGGCAGGCGCAGTTCGATCACGTTGAGCCGGTAATACAAATCCTCCCGAAAGCGCTTTGCCTTGACCTCTTCCGTCAAGTGCAAATTCGTCGCCGCAATGATGCGGACATCGACGGGGGTCGGTCTGTTGGCCCCCACGCGGCGAATCTCTTTCTCCTGGATCGCACGCAAGATCTTAGCTTGCAGCATCAGCGGCAGTTCGCTGATCTCGTCGAGGAACAACGTGCCCTTCTGCGCCTCTTCAAAGAGGCCCCGCTTATCCGCCTTCGCATCGGTGAAGGCGCCTCGCATGTGACCGAACAGTTCGCTTTCGAGCAGCTGTTCCGGAATGGCGGCACAGTTGACTGGGATAAAGGGCGCATCCTTGCGATCGCTATTGTAATGGATCGCCTTGGCCACCAACTCCTTGCCGGTTCCACTCTCGCCGGTGATCAAGAGATTCGTCGGACTATCGGCCACGCGCCGGATCAGATCGAATATTTCCTGCATCGGTTTGCTCTTGCCGATAATCTGATGAAAGCTGTACTCCTTGTGGACCTCGCGCCTGAGCCTATTCACCTCACGCCGTAACGATGCTTCGCGGATCACACGCTCGACGACACGAACCAACTCGTCGTTTTTCACCGGCTTGGTCAAGTAGTCGCTGGCGCCACGCTTCATGGCCTCGACCGCTGTGTCCACCGACCCGAAGCCTGTCATGAGAATGACTCCGATATCGGGATAGAGACGCCTGATTTCCGCCAGCAACTCCGTCCCCTGCATCCCTTTCATCCGTAAATCCGTCACCACAACGGCACAGTCTTGCTCGGCCAACAGCTTTAAGGCCTCTTGTCCGCTTCCTGCTGTCGTGACCTGATGTCCACGATCCTTGAGCACATCGTGGACCAGTTCCCGCATTTCTGCATCGTCATCGACGACGAGAATCGCGCCCCAGTCTTCAGTCATGCTGCACTCCTTCCCCAATTCGTTTATGTAGTTTGTTTTGTTCATCTGGTGGTTTCGTTCAACCAAAAAACCAAACAAACCAAATAAACGAGACAAACCAGAACGAGAGGCTAGCCTTTTGCCCTCGAATGGGTCAAGGCTGCTCTGGCGCGAAAAGCCACAGCGAGCCTTCCCCTTTGGGGAGGAAAGCCCCACTATTCGCCTATTACTGATAGTTCATCCGACTAATGAGCATGGTTCTGCAAAGGCGGGACCATAGACCAGCGATGGCATTATTCTCCCGCTCGACTCTTGCTCCTCAGCTCCCTGCTCTCCTACAATTGGCCTCGTTACAAGGCCTCCAGTCTAGGCCTCGCCATTACATGAAACGGTTGATTGAAGATCCTGGGAGGATGGTCGAATCAATGAATGGCCAACAAATTCTTGTGCGCGTATGGCTAGGCTTTCTCCTGCTGGCATCCGGTTGCGCGAGCAGTGGCAACCCTTCGATTGTAGATCAAGACCGCATCGCGCAAATCACACTCAACATATCCACGAAAGTAGACGTGCGGCGGGTACTGGGAAAACCGAATGACATTTCCCGTCACTCGGGTAGCTATGCGCCGTTGCCTGGGTTGCCTCCTTCACCCGCTTTGACCAATGTAGAGGTATGGAACTATACCTATAACAATGTGGACGTAAACGCGGCCAATTTTATTGTCGGTCTGTTTGCTGGCGGGGCTCCTTCCAACATCAACACATTCACAGTGGTCTATGACGAACAGGGCATTGTCCGCCACATTTCGTCAACGCAATCTGAGGGCCGATCAGGACTAGGATCGAGGCAGGAATGGAAGCCTATAGACTGAGCGGCTGCTGAAAGCCTTGAGGCGGTCTTATTCTGAGGAGTCCTGCGTTTTCCTGTCGTCGTCTGCGATGTGTTTGAACACAATGAACCCTACCGGGATTATGCCAGTTGCTGCACCGAGCATCGCGAGCCACACAGCCCAAGGCTTGTTGGGCACGACCTCTTCTGCGAGAAAGTAGGCGGTGACGAGAGACGCGCAGATAAACAAATATTTTGCAAACCAAAGCGGCGCTCCAATCAGATCGCATAGTTTGCGCGCGCCGAAGACGATTCCGATCGCCAGCGCCATCGCGAGAATGCCGCCCATGAAGAGCCTCATGCTCGGTATAGCTTCAATTGTGTCTCGGAAGACTAGCCGCGTAGCATCTCGGAAAGTCCCTTGCGCCGTCAAGGGTACAGTACCCTCCTCCAGCCTTCCCAGTCCCAATCACAATGCCACTCTCTGGAAGGACAGCCTCACGCCCAAGCAGGGTGGTCATGTTCTCCCTATACCTAGAGGCTGCGGAAAAACTCTGTGGCCACGCGAGAACTTCAATGGTTTACAAATGTGGCGCAAACAGTAAAAGTCTCCAGCAGGATGCTCAAAATGGCCGTCCAGCAAGGCCGCAGCGAGTGAAGATCCGAGGCGTAGCTTTCTTCACCCGCCCATCCCGAGCTGCCAAGACAGCTCGTTTCCCAAGTGGGGTACGTTGAGGGTCTGAACGATGCGAGAACGAAGCTGGCGGACTTTTTCAGCATCCTGCTAGACCGGCTCAAGGCACTGTGGCACATCATGGCGTGGGTTATTGACCAGCGTACTCACAGGGTAGGCCATGAGTTCCTCACTCAGATACGGACGGAGGAGAGCTTTGAGCGGCTCTATGTGCTGGAATGTGGGGTCGAGCCACTGGTCATAGGATGCGGGGGCGAGAATGACCGGCATGCGATTGTGAATTGGGGCCATGAGGTCATTGGGCTCTGTCGTGATGATCGTACAGGTTTCGAGCGGTTCCCCTTCACCAGATGTCCACTGTTCCCATAATCCTGCCAAGGCGAACGGACGTTGACTCTGCAATCCAATCCACAGGGGCTGCTTGATTCGCTCTTGGACCTGCCATTCATAGAACCCTGTGGCGACGACGAGGCAGCGGCGTTTTTTGAAGGCAGACCGGAAGGATGGTTTTTCTGCCACGGTCTCTGCTTTGGCATTGATACATTGATTCCCAATCTTGGGGTCTTTGGCCCACAACGGTATCAGTCCCCATCGAAGCATCACGAGCGTCCGTGTGGTGCAATCTGGCTCAATCCGGATGGCCGCGATGGGTTGAGACGGAGCGATGTTGTAGCGAGGTTGAAGGTGCGACGGGGCTGTGACCCCAAATTGTTCGGCAATGATGGCAGAGGTGGCAGTTTGAGTAAATCGTCCACACATCGTGTTGTACGCCGAAGGCTAATCTGACTGTGGGGAGGTGTCAAGGCTACCGTGGAGGATAATGCACTGTGGCAGGATACGAACCGTTTAAAACAGTGATTGTCTTGTTAGGAATGTCTGTGCGTCCGAGTCGCTCGTTGGACGAGGGTTGAATAGGGCACGGTAGATGATGGAAGTGTATCGAGGCTTGTTCCCACCAGAAGTCGGCCCAGAAGGACCGTGATCCCGGTAAAAACACTGCTATTGACCCAGCCGGCAAAGGACTGTGCTCCGAGCAAGACACTGGTCAAGCTGAGAAGCCAGATGCCCACGCCAATCGCCAGAAGATACGAGAACCGTGTCGTGTCAGCCGCCCTGAGCGCAAGAGCCACTCCCACCGAGCCCGTGAGCAGTGCAAGCAGAGGATAGGCCACGTGATGGGTCTGTGGCGTGATCCCGGCAAAGGCCAACACCAGCCCAGACACAAAGGTAATGCCATAGGCTATGGCCACCGCACGTACAATTGGTCGCCATGAGATGGGCGAATTCCTGTCCGTCATACGGCTCAGGATACGACTATCACTGAGGGACCGCTATCCTACAGAGTGGGGGGATGGGAGGCTGATGTTCTTCATGTGTTGAAAGACGGTATCGCGCTCCGTCTGACTGGTGACCCGATCGATGCCTGGATAGAGCACCCTCTCTTCTTTCATATTGTGGGAGCCGAGTAGATCCAACAGAGCCTGTTCTTCTTGATCGCTCTCAGGATTCTGTTCTTCCACCTTCTGGTGAATCGATTCGAGCTGCTGCTCAATTTGGCGATGCTCAGCCCGCATCACGGAAGTCGCTCCGCCTTCGGTGATGCCGGTTTCCTTTTCCCACAGAGGAAACAGCAGATCCTCCTCCCACACAATATGGCGCTGCAAGCCGAGCTTGAATGCTGTGAACGCTTCCTTGGCCTTGGGAAAGTCAGACCGCTTCAACTGTTGAAAGGTCTTGAACAACTCATCTAACCGATCATGGTCTTGCTCATAAAATGCGGTGACCGTCTTCGGTTCACTCATGATCTCTCCATATTCAAGCAAAGAGCCTATGGCATATAGCTGATAGCCTATGGTTTCTGGCGTGATCCCAACATACGACAACTTCGTACAGCTCAATGATGCTTATGCTGAAGGTCATGATCATGACCTTCAGCCGATTTCTTCCCCGCCTTGACAGTCTTCAGCTTCACCGGAGTAAACTTGGCGCCATAGGCCTCCTGGCCCGGCATCTTGACGAATACCACAATCACGGTTTCCGGTTTGATCTGAAACTCGCCGCGACCCGTCAACAGATTCTGTGGTGACGGCTCCAGCTTGACGGTGATTTTGGCCCCAGTCTTATCCTGTTGAATGCTCGCCTTACCCTCTCCGCCGTCGGTCTTAATCTCTTGCCATGCATGATCGGTCACATGTAGGACCAGCTCTCCCTCCTTCGCAACAAGCTCCAGATGATAGGGGCCTGCCGCGCGGACTTGACCCCCATGTGGCGCCTGCATCGCATCCAGCGATTCATCGGTATGTGCCCAAACAGGCTGCAATATCATCAGGGGAGCAGCAAGCACGGCAGCAATAATCGATACCTTCATTTTTTCTCCTCTACATACGAGTTGGAATAGCCGGGAGATTTTCATAGCCATCTTAACCCAGATTATTCAGCGAGGTCGATCATCACATTGCCGGTCTGGTCAGCCCCTCGATGCTGCTGGTCTCGACCCGAGCCCTCTCGCCGGAGCAACTCAGAAGCATAGCGACCTCAAAATTGACGCGAACAGCCGTATCATAGCTGTCCATTATGCCAAGACCGTACCACTATCACGAGGAACCGGCCTGTCCTTTACTCCTATCAAATCACAGAATGAGCCGTGAGGCTCCGCGGCCTGAAGCTAAATGCCACAGAGCCAACCTTGTAATTGTTGCGGGATGCCACAGAATACTGGCGAGGGGCGAGAGGAGCGAGACAGGAAGTGCTGAGTTCTGAGTTCTGAGTGAAAGACGGACAGAGAAGGACGGGAGGGACAAGGGTTCCAAGTTTCCCGAACTCGGAACCGAGGGGGACACGATCCGAAGTTCAAAGGCTCTAAGCGCTTCAAACTTCGGACCGCACCTTTCCCATCTATCTAATCAGGCAAGAATTACTCTTTCACAATCACGCCGCAGGCGATGCGGGGTCCGCCCGGCGCATCCTTGGTCACCGGATCCGGCAGATACTTATCGTCGAACTCATGGATGATGAACGCGCTCCCATCCTTATCGAACAAGGTGTTCAGCCCTTCAGACAAAGTCACCCGGCTCGTGATTGTATAGAGCGACCCATTCCGGTCGTCGCTCACGGAGAGGTTCTGGAGATCGCCAAGATGGTAGGGATGGTTCCCTAACCCAGAGGTCACGTTCGCCTCCGGATTGATTGCCGCATCCACATTCCCATCATAGTGCCCCTTGGCCGCTGCGAAGGGTTCGCAGTTACCGACTTCGTGAATATGAATCGCGTGACGTCCCGGCTTCAACTTGCTTTCCGCCGTGCCGGTGAGCTTCAACTTGATCGTGACGCGCCCTTCATACTTTTCGTAGAGATGCGCCTCTCCCGTAATGCCGGGGCCGGCGATGATCGCCTTCGCGTGCAAGGGATTTTCGAGCTTGCCCTTGTAATATGAGCAGCCGGCGAGCGGCATGAGAGCCGACACTACAATCGCAGTTCCCACAAGTATCCGATTCATGCATCCTCCTTGGTTATCCGATTCTCAGACGACTCGACCGGCCTTATTTCGGTCGAGCGGCCATCCTAGCAGATTGCTGAAATATTCCGCCAGCAGAAGAAGACCGTTAATTGGTTTATTTGGTTTGTCTTGTTTGTTTGGTTAAACCAGACAGACCAGATCAACCCTCACCCTGTCTCACGCGGCATCTCAGCGGTATAGTCACGAACCCTCGTGAATAATGCTGGCTAGCAGTCCACTGAACTGGGGCTTTGCGGACAGATAATGAAGCGCGACGGGTGAAGCAGGCTGAAGACTGAGGCTGAAGTGTTCGGAATCTCCGACCTCTGGCCTTCAGCCTGCACCCCTTCAGCCTTTGGACCGCGCTTCTCGCGCGCAGTCCGCCAGTTTGTATGGGGAACCCTGAACCTTGTGCTGATGATGGTCTCGCATTCATACTAGGCACGTTCATACACATGGTATTTGATCGTCATGCAGAACAGCCGCCACATTACTGGACACACAGGCCGAGTCATGAAATATCTTCACGCCTTCGGTTATGTTCTCACCGCGACCGTCATGGGTACCTTGTTTCTTCCCGCAGCAGCAGCGGCGAATGAGGCGCAGAGTCCTCTTGAGAGCATTGCCGCGCTCGCCGGCAGCACTCTCATGCTGACAGTGGCCGAAGGCCCCTTCATCATGGGCACTACCCGGGCAAACCACGAACCCTTCAGCCTCGATCTCCAGTATGACGACACCGAGCAGCCCCAACGTCGCGTCTGGCTCCATCGGTATGAAATCGATCGTGATGAAGTGAGCCTGGGTGAGTATTTGCTATGGCTGCAGCAGCAACAACGCCACATCCCCGAGGAAATTCGGAAACTGATCGATCATGTCACGACGATCCATGCCATGCAGCCCGAGACATTGACACGTTGGCCGGCGCTCTATATCACTTGGTCTGAAGCCTCGGATTTTTGTCATTCACGCGATAAGCGGCTACCGACGGAAGCCGAGTGGGAAAAAGCTGCGCGGGGGGAGAGGGGTAATCTCTTTCCTTGGGGGCAGAGACCTCCCACGCCGGCACTGGCGATGTTCGGGCAGTATCACGCCCACGAGATCCCTATCGTGGCTTCTGTCGATAGTGGCAAGGAGGGCCGCAGCCCCTATGGCTTGCATCATATGGCGGGCAATGCAGCCGAGTGGGTCGAAGACTGGTTTGGCATCGATTATTATGCAACCATGCCGGATCGCAACCCCCAAGGACCAGCCAACGGCCGATACAAGGTAGTTCGGGGAGGATCGTGGAAGAGTACGCCGGCTTTGTTACGAACGGCCACCAGAAGCGGGGCATCGCCAAATCAACGCGCCGCAACTATCGGATTTCGCTGCGCGCGATCCTCGCGATAGTAACAACCCAGGTAGATAGGCTGAAGGGATACAGGCTGAAGGCTGAAGTGTTCGGAACTCGGAACTCCGACCTTCAGCCTAAATCCCTTCAGCCTAGTGCTTTCAGCGTGAACCCCTGAGTCGTTACGAAATCACATGAGGACTCGAATGATCCTGATTTGCCTACTGATCGCGATTGCAATGAGCCTTAACCTGACGGCCCAGACCGCTCTTGCCGCTCCGCCAGGGAATGAAGAACGGGCATGGAACCTCTATACGAACGCCCGCTTCGGCTTCTCCGTCCGTTATCCTGAAAACTGGCGTCTTGGAAATCCGCTATCGGATGGGGTCGGTGTGACGCTCCACCCTCCTATCGACAACAGCCTTGTCGCGTTATCCGGCCACATGAATGTCTTGGAGGGGAAGAGCCAGGATGGGCGGCAGACACTCGATGAATTTGCCACAGCCCACCGCCGCATTATCACAGAACTCTACGGCAAGAAAACGATCACGGTAAAGTGGCGACAGGATCAGGAGATGTCGCTGGCCGGATACCCCGCGAAACAATTGACCTTCACGTATTCGGATGACAAGCAGGGTAACATGATCGAGCACCACATCTTTTCACTCGGCCGCAACGAGGGTCGTGGAATACGCATTAAAGTGCCTCTCTCGGCAGAAGACCGGGTGATGCCGGCGATCACCAGAATGCTGCAGACCTATCAGCCTGGGCGAGATCAGAACGCGGTCAGCCCTTTGATACCGAAACCTGATTCTCCCTAGACTGCGCCGCACTCATGAATCTAGAGGGGCGAGACTGGCGAGAAAAGCGCGACACGAAGTTCGAGGTTCCAGGTTCGAAGTTCCGAAAACCTCGAACTTCGGACTTCGAACTCTCCCCCGTCTACTGTTGCGTCTCCACTGGCGGGTTGGCCCGATCCAATCGTTGGGGGAGTTCGAATAAGAACGGAGACTGCTTGGTGAAGATCACATGGCGAAACTCCTCCGACCAGCTCCCTTCTTTACTCACCGTCTTCACCGGAAACCGCTGAACCTTGGTTACCCATTGATAGTATTGCCGAGCTTTCCCATTCTCTGCGACGGTGACGTCGAACAGCTCCGTGGGATAGCCGTTCAACATCTGATCACCGACGAGTTCTCGCGAGAGTTCCCCTTCCATCGTTTCGCTCACCGCCAACCGATGCTCGTCGGCAATCGGCGTCTCAAGATACTGCCGCCGCCTGGACAAAATAAGCCAGGAACTCTGGCGGTCTATCCTCACAATGATGATGCTGGCGCCTCCTTGTGGCTGGGCAAACTCGAATCGCCAGCGATCGTCCTTGGCATTGACATGAGCCGTGACAACCTTCTTCCCGTTCTTGACGATCCGTTCAGCGGAAAAATCGAGCGCTGTCGCATCATGAGCCGTGACGACAAACGCGAATATTGCCAGCCACCCCAAGAACGACTGAGACTTTTCCCTGCGCCCCCTCTTTCTCATAGAGTGTTTCTACCGCACGGCTACGCCCCGCTTCAAGAGGCTATCCGCTCCTATCTAAAAAAGAGAACGGGGAATTCAGACGTGACACTGTCGGATTCCCCCACACTGTTTCTCCGTATACAATCCAGGCAACCCGCGTAGCTCAAGAGCACTTATGTAATCGTTACCACCCATCGCTACGGCTCGCCTTCGGTCGCCGAGTTCAGGCAGGATGATTTTCTCCATCGAAATACTTATATTCATACATTATGTTACATGCATAACTATATAATATTAATAATATTATATTTGCATATAGCATATTACTGCCTCAGATGAGTAGGATGCTACGGACTATCCGACTCAAGAAGAATACCCACATCTATTCACGATGCATCGCCTATTAGACCCCCACTTTAGCTCAGCTCCACCTACCTCTACGGTATTTTCAAAAATTCCGCCCTATCGCAATATCCACATCAGCTACACACACGAACTCGCTCATGGGCATCATTTCTTGAAGGAGAGACCGATGCACAATCAAATGGGGAAGATTGGGAATATTCGACGAATATTAGAGGGGAAAGCCTGCCCATATTGCCATGGGCACCAGTATCAGCTCGTGCTTCGTGGCGACATGGCCCAGCAAGCCGGCGGACTCTTTGCCCGCTGCTCTCAGTGCCAGCGTCCTCGCGGACTCGATGAGGACATCGACCGAATACTTTGGATGTAATAGTCGCCCATTATTTCGATAGGGAAGGAACACCCAATGAGCGCCCTCTCTTCAGTGATTCAATATATTAAATATCTACGGCTGCGGAGAGCGCGCAGGAAACAGAAACTTACCGCGTTACTCATGTTGGCACACAGCGGTGTCGTCAGAGCGAGCCATGTTGAACTCCACTACCTGACACCCATTGCCCGCAATCCCAGCTCCCGATCTCAGCCGGCTTCGATCGGGCTTCCGCTGATCCACACGATCCCCTATCGGTCATCGAATCACGAAATTTCACAAACACCGCAATGGGCGCGCAGCCTCACATCCTCAATCGACCAACTTTTGGAGCACCGACCGAAACTGACTGGAACAGGCAGTTAGCACCTATTCGCCTTTCCTGTTTTTCCTGGGAGTTTTTCTTCACCCACCTCGCGAATCGCTTGTACCTCTCACATGGCCTGGGGTAAGATCACCGCTCGCTTGCTGGTCTTCCTACGGTCATCGACCTCTGTCGCAGATCATCGGGAACCCTGCATAGAGCTGAGAACAGTGGAGAGGTGGCCGAGTGGCCGAAGGCAGCAGTTTGCTAAACTGCCGTAGGGGGAAACTTCTACCGAGGGTTCAAATCCCTCCCTCTCC
>NEWR02000013.1:58219-99789 GCA_002869885.2 Nitrospira sp. CG24C | reverse complement strand
GCCCCGCGCTGTCGTTCCGTTATGGCACGTCGCGCAGCCCGTCGTGATCCCTGTGTGGTTGAATGCGGTCCCCACAAACGTCGTCGTGGAGCGATGGCACGTCTCGCAGGCCGCCGTCGTCGGGACGTGTGTCGTTGCCTTGCCCCGCGCTGTCGTTCCGTTATGGCAGGTCGCGCACCCCGTCGTGATCCCCGTGTGATCATATCCGTTGGACACAAGCAGCCAATTCGCCGCGCCCATTCGATGGCAGGAATCGCACGAAGCAGCTGTAGACACGTGCCCGGCCGACTTCCCCGGAGCCTGGATACCGTTGTGGCAAGTTGCACAAGTACCTGGCCCAACCCCCGTATGCTTGAAGGCCGCACCAGTCCAGCCAACCGTCCGGTGGCAACTGTCGCAGCTCATGGTCGTCGGAATATGACTCGCAGACTTGCCTGCCGCGGTCGATTGATTATGGCATTTGGAGCAGGTTCCAGGAGCAACACCGTTATGGGTAAAGAACGCGGGGGTCCAATTTGTCGTCCGATGGCAGCTGCTGCAATTAACCATGGTCGGCAGGTGGTTCATCGGCTTAAAGGTGGAGACGACTCGTCCGCCTGGTGAGTGGCATTGCATGCACTGCGTCGGCGTTCCTCGAAAAATGCCCTGCAAGTGGCACCGCTCACACACGACCTGCGCATGGCCGCCGCTGAGCGGGAAGCCAGTGCTGCTGTGATCGATTTCAATATCTGTGCGGATACTCCCCTGGGCAAAAGCGGTATCCGGCATCAACAAGGCCAAGCTGCATACCGCCAGAAGTCCAGTAACAATTGCCCAGGCAAAGAACCGGCGTCCTGTCCAGCTATTCGATTGTGTCATTTTGTATCCGCCACTGAGCACATCGGTCGCTTGCGCCAACAATATTGCCCCTCGATTCCACTGCACTGAGTATTCAATTTTAAAGTTGGGATATTATTCCCAACGTCTCGACGCGACTCCCAAGTAGAAAGAATCGTGGGAACATAATCCCAAGCAGGGGTAGAGCAAGGGACATACCCTTTGCAGGAAAAACATCGCAAGCTTGTGATTTCCATACGAAGCTGAGGTTCTGCATGGGTAGATCTACCCAATAGACGCAGAGAGCTTCCTGTACAGAATGCAGGACAGCGCCTACACTCTCTGCAGAGGGATCGTTTTCCCATGGCTCAGAAATGTCCGATCCCACGCAAGGATGTGCATCGAGAAACAGGCGCAGAATTTGCTCTATACAATCCAGACCTTCGGCGCATCGACTACAACCAAATCAACAAACCAACCTTTCTCTGAGCATAGGATGAACGAGTATGGCTATCGCTGAACCTCTCCAACATGTCCGGGAACGAACAAACGAGGCATCTCGCCCGGCAACACGGAGCCGCTCAAGACCGAAGGAAGACGTGACGGACGACTCTCCCTCTCTGCCAGGACGACTGCTGGTCTCCCTGCTCGTGGGCTTATCGATATGGGTGGCCTATACGGTTGCGACCGGCAAGTATTACACTCCACGCTCGGACTTTGGCTGGTACCTGGGAGTCGTCGGCTCCGTGACGCTGCTCTTGATGCTGGCCTATCCACTGCGCAAGCACGTGGGTTTCATGAGTCGCTGGGGGGCACTAAAATACTGGTTTCGTATCCACATGATCATGGGGATCGTCGGCCCCACACTCATTCTATTTCACTCAACCTTTCATCTGAGATCCCTAAACGCGACCATCGCGCTTTTCAGCATGCTGGGGGTGGTCATCAGCGGCATTATCGGTCGCTTTATCTACACCAAGATTCACTATGGTCTCTACGGCCGTCGCGCCACACTGGAAAAAGCACAGGAAGAGCTTGCAGGCCTTTCCAACGATGCGAAATCCAGACTGCACTTTGCGCCTCGTGTCGAGCAATGGCTCCAATCATTCGAACGCGACTCGAAACAACTCGATCGTTCCTTTACCTCACACCTCTTCAGTCCCCTGACGATCGGGTTAAAACGGATTGTCTTGGGCTTTCGCTGCAGGCGCGAGCTGCGAAAAATTCTGAAGGCCGAACGGCATCCGGAGTTCCGTGGGGGGGCATCGGAAGCGATCCAGTTGGCGTCATCGTATTTGAGAGAGTGCCAGCGCGTCGCCCAGTTTAGTACCTTCGAACGCCTCTTCTCGTTGTGGCACGTGCTCCATGTGCCATTGATCTACGTTCTGGCTGCCTGCGCGATTTTTCACATCGTGGCCGCCTACATGTACTGAGGCCTATCAACTGTGCTCGCCTCATCCTACTACCTGCCCATTGGTCTGCTCGGCGCCTTGATGCTCATGGCCGCGCCGGCCTGGGCAGACAACGTCGAGTCAGCATTAATGCCTGGGCAGGTGATCGAAGGCCATGCGAAATGGGAAGACGACTGTACGAAGTGTCACAAGCGATTCGACAAGGCGGCGCAGAATACCCTCTGCCAGGATTGTCACAAAGACATCCGTACGGACATCGCGCAGAAGCAGGGATCGCACGGGCGTTTCAAAGAGCAACGGGAATGCAAGGAATGCCACACGGATCACAAGGGCAGAACGGAGAACATTGCGCCGATCACAGAACTGACCTTCGACCATAAGCGGACGGACTTCCCGCTCCAGGGCGCCCATGCCGACACGAAGAAGATCGAGTGCAAGGCCTGCCACAAACCCAAGACAAAGTATCGTGAGGCGCCCTCCGATTGTTATAGCTGCCACAAGAAAGACGATAAGCATAAAGGCAAACTGGGAAGCGCCTGCGCCGACTGTCATACGGATCGGAATTGGAAGGAGTTCCGGTTCGACCATGACAAGACACGATATAAGCTCCGCAACAAGCATGTCGAAGTCCCCTGCAAGGGCTGCCACGAAAACGATCGCTATAAAGAAACCCCGATGGATTGCTACTCCTGCCATAAAAAGGACGACAAGCATAAAGGGCAGGAGGGCACGAAATGCGAAGAATGCCACAACGACCAGTCGTGGAAAAAATCGCCGTTCGACCACAACAAGTCGCGCTTCCCTTTGATGGGGAAGCACGCCAAGGTGGAATGTACGAAATGCCATCTGACGCCGGCCTTTAAAGACGCACCGACAGATTGTTATTCCTGCCACAAGAAAGACGACAAGCACAAAGGGGCATATGGAGAGAAATGCGAGACGTGCCATGGAGCGGGTGACTGGAAAACCATCACCTTCGACCACGACTTGCATTCCCAGTACCCGCTGCGGGGGCGGCATATCACGACGAAGTGCGACTCCTGCCATAAAGGGCACTTGTATAAAGACAAGACTCCCGCCGACTGCAACGCCTGCCACAAGAAGGACGACAAGCATAAGGGCCACTTTACCGAGAAGTGCGAGCGCTGCCATACCGAACGGGATTGGAAAGCCCTCCTCTTCGAGCACGATCACGATACGGCCTATCCACTGCGGGGGAAGCATCGGGCAGCAAAGTGCGAGTCCTGTCATACAGGACATCTATACAAGGACAAGACTCCGGCCGACTGCAACGCCTGCCACAAAAAGGACGACAAGCATAAGGGCCACTTTACCGAGAAGTGTGAACGCTGCCATACCGAACGGGATTGGAAAGTCCCCCTCTTCGAGCACGATCACGATACGGCCTATCCGCTACGAGGGAAACACCGAGCCACCACTTGCGAGAGTTGCCACAGAGGACTGCTGTATCAGGACAAGACTCCCACGGCCTGCTACGCTTGCCACAAGAAGGACGATAAGCATCTGCGCCGGTTGGGTACGGAATGCCAGGACTGCCACAGCCTACGAGACTGGAAACTCTGGGACTTCGATCACGATTCGCGGACTCGATTCAAGCTCGATGGCGGCCATAAGGGGCTCGATTGTTACGCCTGCCACCGTGCACACATGGACAAGAAGGTCGAAACATCCTCCACTTGTGTCAGTTGCCACAAGAAGGATGACAAGCATGAAGGAAGTTTCGGCCCCCAATGTGATCGGTGTCATGAAACCACCCTGTGGAAGACGGTCAAACGAGGCAGCGGCATCTTTCGCGGTCGTTAGCTTCAGGCCTGTTGGTTAATATCTCCAAAGGGAAGGTGCTGTGCAATATCGACGCGACATCTCATCCACACTCAAACTCATTGCCCTCGGACTTGCCCTCTTTGTCGGCTACCAGGGGTGGCTAAAACCCACCTATTTGACTCCTGGACCAGCATCACGGCAGCCCTCGGAGTCTCCTCCGGTGCAGCCAACCCCCAGCTTCACGTTGCCGGGAACACAAGAATATCCGCCCTGGGACGTTCCGCAAACTCGACTGATCGATCCAGGGCAAGCACCCACCGATGCGCTCGAGCTTATTCGCGATGAAGTGGACAAGGGAAACTACAAGGAAGCAGAACGCCGGTTGATAGCCCTCTCTCACAAACGGCTGGATAAGCCCAAGACCAAACGGTACATCGCAGCGCTCTGGAACAATCTTGGTGTGCAACAGGAAAAGTTCGGCGGGAGCGCACTCTCTGTCAAAGCCTTCAAGAAAGCCGTCGCGTCCGACCCCAACAATCCGCTTGCGTCCATGAACCTGACGCAAGCGTACTGGGAACTTCGTGACCCCGCGATGACCTTTCAATTCCTTAACAGGGTGATTCGGCTGAATCCCGCCGACCCATTCCCGCATCTTGCGCTCGCCGAACTCCTATTGGAGAAAGGCGACAAGACCTCGGCGATGGCCCATCTCAATCTCGCGCAGCCACAAACCCAATATGATCCCCATCTCCAATCCTATCGAAATAAGCTCGTTGCAAAGACGGACATGGCACTCACTGCCCCATCCACAACAGCAGACATAGTCGCCAGACCGGTTCCGGAGCCTCGTCAAGGCCTTACACCTGCGCCCTCAATGCCATCCGCCCATCCACCGGCCCCTTCCACCGCTACTCAGGAAGAACAGCCGACGAGGCCGTTTGTTCCGCGCGACACTGCTCATTTCGTCGTTCAATTCGATGGGCCGGACGATCAAGCGACGTGGCTGCGCATCCGGGCCATGCTTGAATACGCCTATGAGGAGATTCCCCCGAAGTTCGGACAGGTGCCTGCCGGACCTATCAAGGTTGTCCTCCACACAGGTCAGAAATTTTCCGGTCCGGCGGGAGTTCCCGATTGGGCCGATACATTGTTCGATCACGCTTCAGGATCGATCAATCTCCCCACTCAAGGCGCGCTCGACGATCTTGCATTATTCAGCCGCGTGGCCCGTCATCAGTTCGTCCATGCGCTCTTTCATGAACAGGCCAAGAATGGAAGCGCACCTCCTCCAAGATGGCTCGTGGAAGGTCTGGCCATCCATCTGACGGAAGACCCCTGGCCTGACATGGAAGAGTCCCGACAAAAGAGCCTTCCCCTCATACCACTGACCTCGCTTCACGGATCGTGGGCTCAGCTTCCCGCAACATCAGTATCGACCGCTTACCTCTCGGCAAACGTTGCCACTCAGCACCTCATCGATCGGTATAGCCTGTCTACTGTTCGTCAACTGATGAAAATGCTCATGACCGGACAATCTCTTGAAACAGCGATGCAACAGAAGATGTCCATGTCGTATGAGCAGTTTCAGCTCCAGTGGGCGCAAAGCCACAAACCGCACGTGAGTGAGCGGGGTTCATAAGCGCGAGATATGCGTTTATTTTACCTTGGAGAAGTCGGCGACGATTCTCGCCTCAGTTCCGTCCTGAAGATTCACGACGAAGACGGACGATACCGTGGGGTCGAATTTTTCATAGGCAAACAGTGCGGTAAACCGTGACCGATATACCGGCCCACTTCCCTCATTCTTTCGGCCACGTTCGGCTTTTCCGATGTCGACGGGCTTGATCTTCTTCGAGCCCTGCTGTAACTCGATCAAGGCGCCCTCGGCAAAGTATTCGTCGTCGCCACAAAGCTGAACCTCAATCTCCATATTGGGCATGTCCATGACCTTTTTTATGAACTCCTCGGGCATGCGCACTTCCGTCTTCCGCTTCTTGGACTCTGCCGCTTCCTGCCGGCCAAAGGCTTCAAGCCGATAGCGTTTGGTTCTGAGGATGGCGCTGGCTCCGCAGGGATCTTTCTCAGGATCGGCGCCCACGCGCGTGATCATGGAGGCTTGCTGAAGGACCTTCTTGACCTCCTCCGGGGTGTTGGCCTTCTCCAATGGCGCCCGCCCAGCTCCCAAGGCTTTCTGCGCCTCTTCCACCGAGAGCTTCACATCAATCGCAAAGACCGGCTGGAGACCGACGACCGTCAACAGACCCGCGATCGCACAAATGGCAACGCCACCGATTCGCGTCGCCGATGTCAGGCATCGCACACTCATGACCCCTCCGTATACAAGACAAAGATTGATGGGGCGGCATTGTACGGAACCCCCTACCCCTTTGCAATCAGCCTGAGAAACGAGCCCAGTTAGCGTAGGGCTTGACGGCATAAAGCTCATCAAGATCGACCGGCACGCTCACTCCTGCTTGCGTAAGCAGCTGGGCAACAAGGCGGAGCGGCAGGCCGACCACCGTTGGGAAATCTCCATCAATGGAATCGACCAGATCGCCGCCTTCTCCTTGGATCGAATAGGCGCCGGCCTTGCCGAGACTTTCTCCTGTTGCGAGATACCGCTCGTGCGCTCGCTCATCGAATGGCTTCATCCGGACAACAGAGGAGGACAGCGCAACGACATCTATCCCAATCGCTGAACAGACGAGCGCGACCGCCGTGCATACGTAATGATCGCGGCCTGCCAGGCGCCGAAGCATCGCACGGGCCTCCGCTGGATCGGCTGGTTTCCCGAGCACGCCATGATCCAATTCAATCACGGTGTCGCTCCCCAGCACGATCGCCTCCGGCTCTTGTATCGCAACTGACCGGGCCTTGCCCTGCGCGAAGGATTGCACCTGGTCGATCGCCGGGCGATCCGCTACCAGCCGTTCCTCAAAGGATGGGTTCTTGACGTCGAATGAAATACTCAGCAGGGCGAGCAACTCGCGACGGCGCGGAGAGGTGGAAGCCAGAATGAGTGCCATCTACAATGCCGGAGAGGGTTCAGGAGAAGTAGCGACAAGGGGGTCCGGCAATAGGTGGTCAGGGATCTCGGTAAGGCTCGCGCAGTGCGCGTGAAAATCGGCGAGCACCTGCTCCAAGTCAGCAACCGAAGAGACTCGGAACATATTGGCTCGAAGCGAGGCAGCATGAGGGAAGCCTTTGCAGTACCAACCCAGATGTTTGCGCATTCGCCGAAATTGGCCCTGCCCACAGGCCGCTTCAAACCGTCGGGCATGATCGAGCAGCATCTCAAAGCGCACATCGAGCGATGGCGCCCACGGTTCCGGCCCCTCCTCATGTCGATGCTGCTGCAGAATGAGTCGCGCCTCCTCTTTCTGCCGAAAGAACCAAGGAGCTCCAAGCGCAGCTCGCCCGACCAGCACACCATCGACTTCGGTATCCCGGACGCGACGGACGATGTCGTGGTAACTATGCACATCTCCGTTGCCGAACAGCAAAGTTCCACTTCCCCGCGCGATCTCCGTTGCCCTGGCAATGGCATTCCAATCCGCTTCCCCCCGATACATTTGTTGCAAGGTGCGGCCATGGAGGGAAATCACTGCCGGCTGCTCCCTGAGAAGCTGTTCAATCCATTGGTCGATCACCACTACGTCGTAGCCGAGGCGTGTCTTGACGGACAGAGGGAGCTTGCGTCGGACGAGCGGGCGGGCGTCCTGCCGCTGCTCGTTCATTCGGTGGATCGCCGCCACTCTGCCAGGCTTGAGGCCCGCTCCCTCAAGGGTCTGACCTGCCGCCCAATCGGTAATCCCCTGCCGCGTAGCCTGCATAATGGCTTGAGCCACATCCGGCGTCCGGATCAGCCCCGCTCCCGATCCGGATGAGGCCACGCTCCGCGAGGGACAGCCCATGTTGATATCCAGTCCGTCGAACCCCAACTCACAGACTGCATGGGCGGCCTGATAGAAGAGGTCCGGCTCTTTCCCATAGAGCTGCGCGACGATCGGACGCTCCGCCTCATGATAGATAAGAGAGTCCAACAGGAACTCCGGTCCCCGGCAGACGTCATGCACATGCGTGAACTCCGTGAAGGAAACGTCCGGCTTCCCGTGCAGGGCCACGGTATGGCGAAACGTCGCATCTGTGACCCCATCCATCGGCGCCATCCCGATGACCGGTTTGGCGAGTGACTCCCAGAAACTCATTTGGTTCGCTCCATCTCCATCATCGGGTTCCCTACTTCATTCGCCTGCGCATAGGCCAGGCGTAAGCCGTCGCATTCCTCTTGTACGCAAACCAGCGCATCCGGCGCGCATTCCGTCACGAATTCGAGAAACCGCTCGATCTTGAGGAGGAAAAAATCATACGACTGCGTGAGCGGACGCGGCGACCGAAACCAGAAGGGTACAAACGCTGTCAGGCAGATGCCCTGCTCCGCTAGGGCCCGACAAGTCTGTGGGAACATCTCTCCAAGGTCTCCTCCCCAATGGAGGATCTCGTGCGGCACATAGGACGTGCAGTACTGTGCTAGACCCGTCGCTTCCGCAGCCGTTTCCTGCCACTCCGGGCCAACGATAGGACCTTGCCCGGAAATGATTTGCGCGTAACGCGCATAGTCGTCGCGCAACCGCTGTCGATCGGACTGGCACACCGGTTCCTGGGCTGAGATTGGACGAGACGTCAATTTCACCGGCTGTTCTATCGCCGCGCCTTTGGCCATTGTCTGTTGAACGAGGATGGCGAAACGCCGAACGGCCTCTGCATACTCCTCCACAATCATCTCGATCGGTTTGGTGTCCACTTCAAGCGCCACAGCCCGGAGGCTACAGAGATTCGGATGCGCCAGAACCTGTTCAAGCATGGTGTAGAGGATCGATGGAATCGGGGCTGCATGGGCGTCGATCCACTCAGGAAGACCCCCTCCCCCCTGTGGCCCACCAACCGACTCATGGCAGGACAACCCCGCTATATGGATTTCTACGACCCGCTCCAGAGGAAATTCGTCCAGGAATTCTCCGACGAATCGTTCAAGCGATGTCCGTCGACAGGCAGCGGTATAGCGATAGACCGTCCAGAGGTGCCCGATATCCAACACAAGACCGCAGGGTACCAACTCGGTGATGAGCCGAAAAAAGTGAGGAATCGGTATCGTGCCTGCGGAAAAATATGTGAGCGGCGGCATCTCCAAGAGAAAGAGCGGCGCAGTTCCATTCGCTCGACGACCCTGCCGATCCATCGCCTGCTGCACCGTTGCGATATTGTCGGCCACCACTTCTGCGCTCAGCGGCGTATAGAGAGGAGGAACATAGGTGCCGAACGAATAGCCCGCCATCTGCTTCATCGCGCATTCATGATTCAGCCAGAGGCTCTGTAGGCTGTTGAGTTGCGTGACCATCTCGCCGACGTCCTGCTGAAAGAACGGAGACGTTTGCACATCCGGCTGGGTGATCCACAGGCCTTCCCCGTGGTACGCCAGCGGTATATCCGGCATAGTCTGTCGAACCGTTGTCAGTGCGGTCGTCGTCGCCTTAAAGACTTCCAGATAGTCCGGCTTGAGGCCTCGCTCCCTGAGTTTGTTCACCAGCTCAAACAGATCGGGAGAATAGACGTCGACTGACAGCCCCGTCCCCTGTGGAGGAATTTCCATAAGGCGACGCTGAAAATCCTGCTGAACAAAATCGAGATCAGGCACCGATCACCCCTTGTGCTGCTCTAAGAATTAGCCTAGTCTATTCGCCGAACCCCTTGTTTGACAAGGGAAGCCCCGGTCAAGGACCGGGGAGCCCCATCTGCTATACTTGGCTTACGTCGCCAGGGGCGGAACCCTCACGAATCGTGCAGGCGCAAATCGGGGGAAGTTTCGAACCCATGCCGATCGACAATGACAGGCCCTTCAAAACAACACGGTTCATACCCACCATGGTTGCCCATATGATGACGCCAGGGGTCGTGCAAATTCCGGGAGATATATCCGTCAGCGAGGCGGCGCTGCTGTTCGAACGGGAACAGACGCCTTGCCTGCTCGTCAAGGATACCGATACGCAGTTCGGCCTCATGACGCCGACCGACATTGTAAAGAAAGTCGTCGCTCAGGGACTCGAACCCCACGACATCGAAGTTCGGACGATTATGACACGTCCGGTGCAGTTCATCGAGTACGATGAGGTCTTGGCAGAAGCCTCGACACTCATGATGGCGACAGGCGCCTTTCTCCTGATTGTCACGAAACAAAACCAACCAGTCGGGGTGCTCAGCGCACAAGACCTGATGCTCAACCCGCCCAGACGTAGCACGAAGATCCCCGTCGTCGTGAGCGTGGTTGGGCGAACCTCGGCGCAGCGACTCAACTACAACGCCATGATCACCCAACTGAACCATATCGGAGCGTCGATCGAATCGGCGGCGAAACTCACACCAAAGGCAAATGTCGTACTGGCATTTTCCATTTCCGGTCAAAACACTCCTCTGACGATTCGGGGGAGGGTGATGGCCAGCAAAGTTCTCGGAGCGGAACCAGCTGAAACCTCAACTGGAACAGGCGCCTGGCATAACGAAATTCAGTTCACGGACCTCTCGTCGTCTGACCTCACGCGGATTAGGGCTTGGACGCTTCAAACGATGCCTCCAGCCCCCAGTCGAGTCTAACCTCGCACATATGCGCATTCTTTTGACCAACAGGCGATCAGCTGATAGAGTTTTTTTGTCTCTCAAGAATGAACCATAACTTCAGATGGATAACCCAATGAAAACGTCCCAGACCCGTTCCCGTCCCCTCCCTTCGAATGAGGAGTTGCTCAGCCAAATTCGCCTCCTGCTCGACAGCCCGGAAGACGACCTGCAGGCCGCGATCATGAAGGAGCTCCTGGCTGGGACGCTTCGGCTTCACAATTCTCATCTTGATATCCTGGACCTCAAGATCGTCAACCGCGCAGTAAAAGAACTGCGTCATGCCTTCCGCGTCTTTCATGACTATCGCGATCGCCGCAAGATCAGCATCTTCGGGTCGGCCCGCACCGCTTCGGATGATCCAAACTACCAGATGGCCTACCAGTTTTCCCGACGGATCGTCGAGGAGGGGTTCATGGTCATTACCGGAGGGGCCGACGGGATCATGCGCGCGTGCCAGGAGGGCGCCGGGCGCGAGAACAGCTTCGGGGTCAATATCATGCTGCCCTTCGAACAAGGCCCGAATGCCACGATCGCCGATGACCCCAAGCTCGTCACGTTCAAGTATTTCTTCACCAGAAAGTTGGTCTTTCAGAAAGAAGCCAATGCCATTGCATTATTTCCGGGCGGTTTCGGAACGCATGACGAGGGGTTTGAGATTTTAACCCTCGCCCAAACCGGCAAGAGCGATCCCCAGCCGATCGTGTGCCTCCAGGCTCCCGGCTGCGACTATTGGGACGACTGGTACAACTTCGTCACACGCCAACTCTTGAACCGCCGACTGATTAACCCTGAAGATCTCAGCCTATTCAAAATTACCACGTCCGTTGACGACGCAATCGATGAGATCAGCCGCTTTTACCGCCGATTCCATTCCATTCGCTATGTGGGACGACTCCTGGCCATACGGCTGAAAACGGGCATCTCCCCGGAACAGGTGGCCTGCCTTCATGACACGTTTGGCGATCTGTTATCCGAGGGTACCTTCGAATTGCGCGGGCCGCTTCCCGAAGAACTCGACGAACCGGAACTACGAGAATTGCCTCGACTGGCCTTTACCTCCAACCGCCGGAGCGCGAGCCGGTTGCGTCAGCTCATCGACCATCTCAACGCCCTCTGACCTCTTCTCACAAAGAGGCTTTAGTCTCGGCGGAGCATCGTGGTATGCTCCGCCACAATGACCGGTTCCCGCATACAGCACCCATTCTCTGAGCCCCCTACCGTCGTGCTCTATCACGCCGAATGTGCCGATGGATTCGGCGCCGCTTGGGCGATCTGGAATCAATTTCCAGCGGCCCGGTTCATTCCCGTCAAACACGGAAATCCACCTCCCACAGGGCTACAAGACCAGCGAGTCGTCATCGTGGACTTCAGCTATGCCCGCGAGACGCTGGAAACCATGGCTGCTCAGACGCAGGCGCTCCTCGTACTCGATCATCACATCACCGCAGAGAAGGCCCTTGCCGGCCTTCCCTATGCCTACTTCGACATGAAGAAGTCCGGCGCAGTCCTGGCCTGGGAATGGGCCCACGATCGCCCGATTCCATGGCTCCTCGACTATATTCAAGACAAAGACCTCTGGACTTGGATGCTCCCATCCAGTCGAGAAATTAATGCAGCCGTTGCCTCCTATCCCTTCGAATATCACCTGTGGAGTCACTTCAAGCAGAAGGAGTTGGAACAGGAAGGCCGGGCCATCCTGCGTTATGAAAACGAGCTCGTAAGCAAACTTGCGGCGCAAGCGATGCTGGTCGACTTTCACGGGGCCGTCGTTCCATCGGTCCAAAGCGCGGTCTTGACGAGCCAGATCGGCGAACGCCTCTCTGCAGAGCACCCATTTTGCCTCATGTGGCACGATCGCGATGGGCGCCGCTATTACAGCATGCGCTCGCGTGAGGATGGGGCCGACGTGGGGGCCATCGCCGCGTCTTTCGGCGGTGGAGGCCATACACATGCCGCAGGGTTCTCAGTCTCTCTTGGCCCTGACGGCTCCCTGCCGGATAACCAGGCACTTCCTCGATCGGTCATCGACCGCCGCAGGCCTCCTGGTTAATCTGGTTTGTTTGGTTTATCTGGTTGATTTGGTTTATCTGGTTAGTTCCGCTCAACCAAATAAACTAGACAAACGAAACAAACCAAATAACGGTCTTCATACTCGCCATGATCCCTCTGCACGACGATAACCCAACCGAGCGACCGCCTGTCGTGACGATCGCTTCGATCGCAGCCTGCGTTCTGGTATTTCTCTATCAGGCAAGCCTTCCAGCCGGCTCAGGAGACACGTTCGTCTATCAGTACGGGGCAATCCCGGCCCTCGTATTCGGAGAGGCCGACCCCCCCGAGATGGGCATCGCCATTCCCGCCTACGCCACGTTGATCACGAGCATGTTTCTCCACGGCGGCTGGATGCATCTCATCGGAAACATGCTGTACCTCTGGGTCTTTGGAAATAACATCGAAGACGCCATGGGACATGCGAAGTACGTCGCGTTCTACCTCACATGCGGAATTCTAGCCGCCTTAAGCCATGCCCTGACCGATCCATCCTCGTCTGTTCCCATGGTCGGGGCAAGCGGCGCCATTTCCGGTGTCTTAGGCGCTTATGTGCTGTTGTTTCCACGAGCCCGCGTGCTGGTGATGATGCCGGGTCTTGGCGCAACGAGGGTAGCGGCAGGTGTCGTCCTTGGCATGTGGTTCGTGATGCAGCTGTTGAGCGGAGGGATGAGTATCGGAAGCCAGGGCGGAGGCGTCGCATTCTTCGCCCATATCGGCGGGTTTCTCGCAGGGATGGCGCTGATTGGTCTGTTCAAACGCTCAGACGTGCCCTTCTTTGCACCAAGCCGCAGAGGCAACTAGCCCGGTTTATTTGGTTTGTTTGGTTTGTTTGGTTAAATAAAACCAACTAAATAAACAAAACAAACCAGATGAACCATCCGTTGCTCACGCATCCAGCAGCTCGCGTACTTTTTCCACCAGCCCTGCTTGCCGGTAGGGACGCCTCAAGAGATACCGCGGGTTGAGGCGATGAGACACCATCGCCTCGTCGTCATACCCGGAGACAAAGAGCGGCTGCATCTTCGGGTGTTGCTTCAACAACCGTCTGGCTAACTCACGCCCACCGATTTCCGGCATCATGAGATCGCTCACAGCCACATGGACGGCTCCGGAATATCGCTGCACAAGCAGCACCGCTTCAACAGACGAGCTCGCCTCCAAGACCTGATAGCGATGCCGCAACAACGTGGAAAGCGCGAGCTTACGATCGATTTCATTCGGGTCCACCAATAAAACCGTTTCCTGGCCTTTGGCTGCAACCTGTGCCAGGCTCGACGGAGCCGGCGGCCGGCCCTGTCGTACAAGGGGAAGCACCACCCGTACCACCGTACCTTCGCCGGGCCGGCTGACAACATCGAGCTGGCCTGCACTCTGTTTCACAATGCCATAGACTGCGGTGAGTCCGAATCCCACGTTCATTTCCTTTGTGGAAAAGAAGGGTTCGAACATGTGCGACTGGGTCTCTAGGCTCATCCCGCTTCCGGTATCGCTCACCTGAATCAATACTTTGGATTGATGCCCGGAAGACGACTGCTTCGCTTCAATCCGGAGCCGGCCACCCTTCGGCATGGCGTCCCGCGCATTCACCGCAAGATGAAGCAGCACTTGTTCCAGCCCTTCACGATCGACCTCGACATCCATCGGCGCATCTTCAATGGCCATACTGAGATCGATGGAGGCGGGCAGCAACCCTCTCATCACTCCACGAAGATCCTCCAGCACGGTTTTGACCGAAAGCACCTGCCGGATATGACCGTTGTGGAGGCCCAACCCGGCCAACTGAGCGGTCACGGCTGCAGCCTTCCCTCCGCTTCGAAATATGTCATCGACCGGCCCATAGAGCGGGTCGTCCGGCTTGAGCCCGGATAGAACCACACCGGTCTGCTTCCCGATCACCGAAACGAGCTGGCTGAGTTCGTTGGCAATTCCCCCGGCAATCCGACCGATCGCTTCCATCTTCAGCGCATCATGCAATTGCTGCTCAACGCCTTCTCGCTCTTTTTTCTCCTGCCGGACATGCTCATTCGCTCTCGAGAGATCGCCCTTAAGACCCTTGAGACGGGCCTCCAACTGATCGCGCGACGATTGCAACGCCCGTTCAGTTTCTTTCAGAGCCTCGATGCTCCCCAGCAATTGTGTCTTTTGTTGCCGTTCAGTCCCGATCGTTTGCAGCGCGAGACCATAGAACATCGCCATCACCAGCAACACCGGTACGCCCAGCAGATGCCCGGGCGACAAAGAGCCAGTTTGTACGACCCCCTGATAGAGGATGGTGCCATACCCGACACAGAGCAACAGAGACAACCCAATCACATGGGAGAGCCGGCGCACCGAGGCGGCAATGAGCATGAGGATGAAATACGACAGATAGAGTTCCGACCGGGCATTACCTGACAAATAGATGGTTCCGGTTACAAGAACCGTATCGATCCCGACCACGGCCCCGCTGAACCAGGCAGCCTGTAAGATCGAGGCCGGCGCATACCAGAGGCAGAGGACCATCGCCACCAACCCAGCGACGATCAGCACGCTCGTCGGACGGCTGACGATCAGCGCCTCTCCAAATAACAACTGGTAGGCCAACATCACGCCGACCAGCGACTGAAGCCCAACATACCGTGGACGCGAAATCATACTCTCGTGAGTTGAATCCGCCGAGGACGACTCGACCTGATTTTCAGACGGTAAGGCGAGACTGCTCATCTGGTTATTCTCCTGCTTAGGCTTGGGCGACCGAAGACTAGGATGGAGCAAGTCCTATACCGATACCCAAACAGGAGAAACCATGTTTTTCCAGTAGGCTATGCCCTGAAGAGCAGGACCGTGGGGTTCACACCCCTACGGTAAGTCACAAAATCGAACGACGCAGGATGGCCAAAAAATGGCTCTCAGATTGGGTTTTCCGGGGCGGCATGCTTGGAGCCTGTCCAACATTGCCGCTCGTGGTGAGGCGAAGGAGGTGCGGCCAGATGAGCGGCGCAAGGTCCGGAAAAACCAGCGGCGTATTCTCTGGTATACGTTGAGGATTTTTCAGGGCCGAGAACGAAGCAGCTGGTCGTGCATCGTTCGCCGAAACTGCTTGGCACGATCGAGGGCTTGATCGAGCGTCTCTCCGAGAAAGGTGACATGTCCCATCTTGCGGCGGGGACGCGTCTCACGTTTGCCGTAGAGATGGAGTACCGCACCGGGAATATCCAGCAGGGTTCGACAGTCTGTGTCCTTCTTCATAAACATTGCAGCATCGTCGCCAATGAGGTTCACCATGACGGCGGGGCTCAGCAGACGCACCTCACCAAGCGGCATCCCGCAGATCGCGCGAACCTGTTGCTCAAACTGGGACACACTGCAGACATCAAGCGTGTAATGGCCTGAGTTATGGGGCCGCGGGGCAACCTCGTTGATAAGCAATTCCCCGCCGGGCAGCTGAAACAATTCGAGACAAAATACCCCGACCCCTTCCAGCCGATCGACAACCTGACAGGCAAGAGCGGCCGCTCGTTCAGCCATAGCTGACGATCCTGGGGCCGGCACCTTGGTGGTTCGGAGAATCCCCTCTTCATGTTCGTTTTCAACCAGGGGGTAGCTGCAACTCTGTCCGTCAGCTCCACGGACGACCAGGATCGAGAGTTCCCGTTCAAAAGGCACCAAGGACTCCACGATCCATCGCATACCAGGGCGAGCAGATTCTGCCAATGCTCGTTCCACCTTCGGGACATCGGACTCACGAGGGATTCTCCACTGTCCCTTGCCGTCATAACCGGCCGTGGCCGTCTTACAGAGCGCTGGATAGCCGACCTCTCGAACCGTCGTCGCCAATTGATCGGGAGCAGTCAGGCCGGCGAAGCGAGGAACGGGAAATCCGTTGGAGGCCAAGAACCCCTTTTGTTCGAGACGATCCTGAATCACGCTCAGAACAGCGCTCGACGGACGAACCGGCATCTGCTGCTCCAACGCTCGACAGAGCTCCGCCGGGATATTTTCCCATTCATAGGTCACGACACTGACCAGGCGGGAAAAACGCTCAAGAATGTGTGGGTCGTTAAACGGAACGGGAAAGCTGTGCGTGGCAACCAGATGAGCCGGCGCCTCAGGGTCCGGATCCCAAACGGCAACGCGATATCCAAGACGGCATGCCGCCAGGGTGAACATGGCGCCCAACTGTCCACCGCCCAGGACGCCCAGAACAGAGCCTGGCTCAATGCCGGCGACCTTCACGACCGGCGACTCGGACGACCGGGACTTTTTATTTTGGCCACCAAGCCCTTCGCTTCAGGAGACTGGAGCACCTTGTCAGTCTGAGCCTGGCGGAATAGTTTCACACGAGCGGCAATAGCGGGATACCGGCCCGCCAGGATTTGCGCCGCAAGCAAAGCGGCATTCTCCGCCCCTCCGATCGCCACCGTGGCAACAGGAATCCCTCTCGGCATTTGTACGATTGAGAGGAGCGAATCGAGTCCGCGAAGATTCTCCGTCGGGATCGGTATCCCGATGACCGGCAAATGCGTCTTCGCAGCCAGCATCCCAGGAAGATGGGCCGCTCCGCCGGCGCCGGCAATAATGACTTCGATCCCCCGGTCGGGCGCTTGTTCTGCATAGGCGAACAAACGATCCGGGGTCCGGTGCGCAGAAACAACCATCAATTCGTGCGGAATTCCGAGATCCGATAGAATCGCCACGGCTTTTTCTAAGATCGGAAAATCGGATTTACTTCCGCCCAACACCCCGACCAAGGGCTGCGGACGATCCGATCCTCGCTTCCGTGATTGTGCACCTTTGCTGAGGCGAGGCATATTCGCGCGGGCCCTTCTCTCATAACTCTCAACGAAGCCCTCACCTTAGCGATTCTCTATCTGATGGTCAAGCGCACGCAGCAGGCGAGACAGGTCGAGGTCGAGGCTGAGCGAAGATCAGACTTTTTAATCTCAGCCTTAACCTTTCAGAAAGCTGGCGGGCTAAGCTTGCAGTTCGGCTTGGACCATGTCCAGGAGAGTCTTCATCTCAAAGGGCTTCTGAAGCGTGCGGCCTGCGCCAAACATTTTAGCAACATCGAGAAAATTGAGAATCCCGATCCTGTCAGTGCCGCCGGTAATCGCGATGACTTTCAAGTCGGGGAATTCCTGTCGCAACGTGGCAATGGTTACCAAGCCATCCTGACCCGGCATGAGAATATCCATAATGACCAGATCAGCCTGGTCCAACCGATATTGCGGGATAGCCTCCCTCCCATTACGCGCTTCCGTGACGCGATAGCCTGCCTCCTCCAATGTCGCGCGAATCAGTTTACGAATTTGGTCGTCATCATCGACGACAAGAATCATTGGCATCCTATACCTCAGCGTCGGTAAATAACTCCGGATCGTCGAGTTTCAGGTTTCAGGTTGTCCGGAATCAACTTTCGAAAACTTTAACCTAGAAACTCAAAACCTGAAACGAGAAACTCAAAACCTGAAACATTCCACAATCTTCAAGGCTGACGCTTCACGAAGAAAGTGGCGGCCTGCGCGCGTCGCGTGATGTGCAGTTTCTGAAACATGTTAGAGAGATAGTTTTTGACTGTCTTATCGCTGAGTTGCAGCGCAGCTCCAATTTCCTTGTTGGTCAAACCTTCCGCCACCAGCGCCAGGACTCGCTCTTCCTGAGGGGCAAGGGATTGTTTTCGCACCGGGCCTGCTTGAGCCGGTCTGGCTTTCGCCCGAATCTGCGCCCGTTGGGTGAGGGCCGGACTGAGCAGCGATTGACCGTTGAAAACGGCACGAATCGATTGAACGAGCAAGTCGGAGTCGATATTCTTGAGGACATAGCCCTTCGCGCCGGCCAGCACGGCTGCCAGGGCGAACTCATCATCGGCAAACGATGTGAGAAAGATCACTCGCATCAAGGGATGTTTGGCGAGAATATCACGACAGGCTTCAACCCCGGAACCATCCGGGAGTCGGACATCCATCAGAATGATGTCCGGTTTAAGTCGCTTGGCTGCCCGCACCGCATCGGCTCTGGATCCTGCCTCGCCGACGACGGTAATGCCCTGTCTTCTATTGTGTAAGACCGTTCGCAGACCGACAAGGACCACCTGGTGATCGTCGACCAAGAGCAGGCGAATCGGCCTCTTAGCGGGAGACATCGGCAGCCTCTTTCGGTAAATCGAGTACGATGCTGGTTCCCTCATTCACCTTCGACAAGATGGTGAATCGTCCTCCGATCTTCTGGGCACGGGCGGCCATATTTGTCAACCCATGCCCAGTCATCTTGGCAGTGGCCTGGTTGAATCCACGGCCGTTATCGCGAACGCTCAACCGGACACCCCGCTTCAGCATCTTGAGCGATACCCTAGCCTCTTGCGCATGGCCGTGCCGGATACAATTACTCACCGCTTCCTGGACGACACGGACCAGGTGCAGGGACTGTTCAGTCGATAGGGCCTTCACGGCACGGTCCTCGACCGCGAGGCGCACGCGCATCGCCTGGTGCTCCGTCAGTGATGCCAGCATCTGCTTCAGTGCTGCCGGAAGACTCTTCCCCTGGAGCAGGTCCGAGCCCAGCCCCGCGATGAAGTTCCGGATCTCGCGCATGACATCGTTCAACTGATCAATGGCCTGATTGAGTGATGTTCTGGACACCTTGAGGTTCCTTGGGGGCATCGTCAATTGGGCCGATTCGAGGGCGAGGCCCACGGCAAAGAGCGACTGTAAGATGCCATCATGCAGGTCTTGGCTGATCCGCTCGCGTTCCTCTATAGCCGCCCGCAAGGCACGCTCCCGCTGACGCAGCGTCTCTTCCATGCGCTTGCGCTCGGTGATATCGGTGGACGAGCCCAGCACCATTGTCGCGCAACCCTCGTCGTCCAGAATCGGCCTTTTGACCGTTTGAAGCCAGCGGGTTCTCCCATCAAAGCCCGTGATGACTTCTTCAGGAAGGAAGAGTTCGTGAAGGGTATCCATCACCGCCAGATCCTGCTGACTGAAGGACGCCACCTCCTCCTGGTTGGGATTGAAGTCGGCATCGGTCTTGCCAATCAGGTTTTCCACCGTCGTCCCGTAGACATCGGCGACCGCCTTGTTGACCAAGGTGAATCGACCCTCACGATCTTTTGCAAAGATGAAGTTCGGATGCGTGTCGATAATCTGGCGGATAAACGCATGGGATTTCCGCAGCTCTTTCTCCGCCCGTTTCTGCTCGGCGGTGTGGCGGCTCCGTGCGATTTCTGTAGCAATGCGCTGCCCGAAAATACGCAAGAGATCTTGCTCTTCCTTGCTGAACTCATGCGGCTTGTTATCCAGCAGGCAGGTCACCCCAACGACACGCCCTTCGTTGTCCAGAGCAGGAAATCCGCAGTAAGAGACAGCCTGATGGTCCCGGAGAAACGACGCCTGTGGGAAGCGCTCCATGACGCGGTCGAATATCCGTAAATCCTTGGTCTGTTCGACCATGGCGCAGGGGGTGATCGCCAGGGAACAATGGCCTGCATCCGTAACAGTCTGGCCGTTGATGTACACGGATTTGAAATATAACTCCTGGCCGACGATCTCTGATAAACAGACCACCTGCACCTTGAATAGCTCACCAATGATGCGCACGGCATGCTCAAGGACGACGCCAGGATCGCCCGACAACGTCATGCTGAGCTCATAAAGTTTCTTCAGTTGCCTGATGTGGAAGACTTCCCGCTCGGCGAGCTGCTTGCGTTCGGTGATATCAAGCGCCAGCACTTGCATCACGGGGTTGCCGCCCACGGAGGTGGGGATTGCCGAAACGGCCACGTCGACCTGTGACCCGTCGAGCCTTACAAACTTCTCATCCAATGACAGAACTGGTTGCCCCATAGTCAACTCGCGGATGCGGTCTTTCGCCACGGTGTGAAATTCAGGGGCGATCCGGTCCAGGACCGGCGTGCCGATCAGCTGCTCGGCGTTTGGCGCTTTGAGAATTCTTAACATCTCCCGATTGGCATAGACGAACCGTCCCGCCTCGTTCAGGAAGATGCCGATCGGAGCGTTGTCCACCAAGGACCGATAGCGTTCTTCGCTCTGGCGCAATGACACCTCCGCCCGCTTGCGCTCTCCGATATCCCGCATGATGGCGCAATTGTATTCTTTTCCCTCGTACTGCAGATAATTGACTGTGACCTCCATGTCCAGCACGCGGCCGGTCCTCGACCAATATTTCGATTCGAACGTCAAGGATCCTTTCTCCTTCAACTCTTCCCAATGTGCAGGCCAGACCTCCGAAGTAAGATTCGGGTCGATGTCGTGCAGGGTCATGGTCGTGAGTTCTTCCCAGGTATATTCCAACATCCTGCATATCGAATCGTTGACATGAAAAATCCTGGCGTCAGACCCGATCCAGAGGAATCCTTCAACCGCATGGTCGACGGAGAACTGAGTCAACTGAAGCGCTGCCTGGGCCTGCCGCAACGTGGTAATGTCTTCGTTCAGCACAATAGCGCCGAGGATCACGCCTGCCTCATTCTTGACCGGAACGGTCGAATTACGAATGGTCTTCTTCGTCCCATCGAGACATTCAAAGTCGAAGGTTTCGTACTGCGAAGGAACACCTGTCGTGAGCACATGGCTCAAGGCCCAGCGATGGGGTTCGTTGGCTGGTCCGATGGTCTCCCACCAACCAGCCTGGGGGTTCTCAGTCTGCAGCCCAATCTGTTTGATGTTCGACCAAATCTGTTTCGCAACCGGGTTTGCGAGGAGCGGCTTGCCAGCTCGATCGGTAAACCAGACACCCACGGGAAGGGCATCGAGGACGGTTCGCAGCTGGCGCTCACTCTGGATCAGGGCCTCCTGGGTCTGCTTCTGTTCCGTGATGTCGATGTGGGAGCCGGCCATGCGATAGGGCTTTCCTTCGGCATCGGAAATGGAGACCCCCCGAGTAAGGATCCACCGGTAACTGCCATCCTTGTGACGCAGACGGTGTTCAAGTTCATATTGTGGAGTTGTCCCTTCCAGGTATGCCCGTACTGTTGCCGATGACCGCTTTCGGTCATCGGGATGGAGGCGCTCCTCCCACTCAAAGAGTTCTCCTCGGAGTTCGTGCGCTTCATATCCCAACATACTTTTCCAGAGCGGTGAGAAGTAGGTCTTGCCGGTCCGGAGATCCCAGTCCCAAATCCCGGTGTTCGAACCGTGGACGGCGAGGGTGAATCGCTCCTCGCTGGCGTGCAAGGCTTGCTCGACCTGCTTGCGTTCGGTAATGTCCTGGAAGGTTCCATGCAGGCCAAGAATACGGCCACCTCCTCCCTCCACCGGCTCTCCCCGGGCAACACCCCAGCGATGGGTCTCATCAGTGTGAATGAATTCAAGCTCAAGTTCGTAGCGTGCCCCTGTCGCCAACGCATGGGTAACGGCTTTATCGAGTCGAGCATAACTGTCCGCCGTGTAGATCTTGGGGTGATCTTTATAGCTGACCGCGGGCTGCTTGGGATCTCTGCCAAAAATTGCGTAGAGCTCATCCGACCAGGTAACGGTGTCAGTCTCGACGGTCCAATGCCAACTCCCTATCCTTGCCAAACGTTGAGCTTCTGTGAGCTGACGCTGTTTCTCGCGCAGGGCCTCTTCCGCCCGCTTGCGATCGGTGATGTCTTGGCATGAGCCGGACATGCGACGAGGTTCTCCCTGCTCACCCCACAGTGCCTGCCCGCGCCCGTGAATCCAGCAATAGCCGTCTGCATTGGTGCGCAGCCGGTACTCGACATCGTACGGAACTCGATGCTCCATGTGTGCAGCCAATTGGCCGAACACGCGATCCTTGTCATCGGGATGGAGCCGGGCGGCCCATTGCTCGAACGTCTCGAACGATTCGGATTCTTGTAGTCCCAGCAATTCACGGACTCGTGGCGACCACCAGATCGCTGTCTGTGGTGCATACCAGGGCTCGCCTGGCAGCCGCTGGGCATCCCAGAGGATATCGGTGGATCCCTCTACAGCCAGCGCGAAACGCTGTTCGCTCTTCCGTAACACCTCTTCCGCCCGCTTTTTGTCAGACACGTCTCGTCCGATTCCGGTGATGCCGACGGGCTCGCCGTGAGAATTCTTAAGCAGGGCGCCGGTCCAGTGATAGGGAATGAGGCGGTGATCCTTGGTCAACAGATGGCCTTCAAGCTCGGCGTATCCTTCCGTGAAGGCCCGCTGAATGGCAGTGGCGGTATGAGTCTGTTCTTCCGTGGGCACGAAGGCCAAGGCAGGCATGTGCAGCAATTCCTCAGGGCTGTATCCCGTGACATCCACGACACGCCGATTCCATTTCACCATGTTGCCTTGGGTGTTCAGAGCGAACACGATGTCGGGGATCGCTTCAATGACATTGTGTAAATCGGCCAGAGCTTGGGTACGTTCCTGCTCAGCTCGCCTCCGTTCGAACTCCGCCGCAATGCGCGGGGCAAAGACTCCTAACAGAGATTGCAGATCGTCGCTGTTTTCCAGAGGCTTCGTATCCATCACGACAAGCAATCCACTGACTGCTCCGCCTTTCGTCCAGACCGGCACAGCGCAATAGCTTTCGGCTCCAAGGTCTACTAGACGCTGGAACTGAGGAAACGTGGCCTGGAGATCCCGGTTGAAGCAGGCAAAGGTCTGTGTCAGTGCGGTGGCACAAGGCGTATGTTCAAGATCATATTCGAAGTTGTCGATGAGGGTGTCTCCGTCCGAGACCGCGAGAGTGCGGATCTTCCTGAAGGGGACTTCAAGCACTTCACTGATCACCGCATATTGCATATGCAGCGTCGAGGTCAAGCGTGTGACGAGTGAAGCGAAGAACTCATCCCCTGTCTCAGACGCTGTGCCTTCGACGATGGTTCGCAAGCGTTGGGACTGTTCACGGAGATCCTGCATCGAACGGTCCCGCTCCGCCAGCTGGCGCGACAGGTCGGCGACCTGGCCACGCAGCAAGTCCAATTCGGACAGATGGCCGGGACTACTCATGGTGCAGCTCCTTGCCATGCAAGATGGCGATGTATTGCGGTCGGGCGCGGATCATCGTGAGCATCGAAGAGTCGATATGCAGGGGGAACAATCGCGCTAATACCACTGCGTTGTGCGGAAAAATTCTGATGGTGAGTGAAAAAGAAATGAACAACAGTTGCGATAGGAGCGTTTCGGTGCAGATCGGGCTGCAAAAACCGCATAAGCGCAGACCCTCGCTGGTGGTCCTGAACAGGGGGCAGAAACGAGAATGTCTAATTTGGTGCCGAAGGCGGGACTTGAACCCGCACGGCTTTCGCCACACGCCCCTCAAACGTGCGTGTCTGCCATTTCACCACTTCGGCGACCGAATCCGTGAGGCGTCACGCGTGAAGCGTATCTCGTGAAGCGTCGCTCATTTCTGGATTCTGACGTTTCACGCTTCACGTTTCACGAATGACGCGTGACAGCCCGAGGGAAGCGCATTATAGAAGTGGGCCAAAATCCTTGTCAATCAAGGCTCCGGGAACGAAAAGTGTATCTGGCCGGCAAGCGCTCCGCGGACATTGAGTCCTCTGCGCGGGAGTTTTGTCACGCCCAGATGATCGGGAGATTGTCCTTGCAGGGCCGCGCAAAGCTGGACGAGCATCGACAGGCCGGCCACAACCTGATTCTTGTGACCGGCGCGCCGGATTTTTTAATAGCACCCCTTGCGGAATTTTTGGGCGTGGCCACGATCTTCGCGGCGAAGCCGGAGCAGCGGGATTCCGTCTATACCGGCGCCTTGATCCCCCCCCTGCCCTATGGTCCTGGCAAACGTGAGCTGATCCTCGCCCACGCTCGGGAAATGGGTCTGGACTTAACCGGCTCCTATGCCTATGGCGATAGCCCGGGCGATCACGACCTCCTTGAAATGGTCGGGCACCCCCTGGTCGTCAACCCGATCCGGGGCATGGCTCGCACGGCACAACGATTCGGCTGGCCGGTCGAGATATGGAAATGAAACAAGATTGTCTAAAGTCGTCAGGTCGGAACGTCATCAAGTCAGAAAGTCTTCAAGTCATCAAGTCTCGGACATTCGACCTTCAGACTTGACGACTTTTTGACTTGCAGACTTGATGACGTGCAGAAGACCTGATGACTTTTAGACTTTACGACTTGATGACTTGAGCATTCTTATGCGCATCACCGAAATCTTCCATAGCATTCAAGGCGAGTCGAGCTATGCCGGACAGCCCTGCGTCTTTATCCGGCTGACCGGCTGCCCGCTCCGCTGCACCTGGTGCGATACCGACTATGCCTTTCATGGAGGGCAAGACGGTTCGATCGATGATGCTCTGGCGAAGGTGCATCGTTATAGGTGCCGCCTTGTCGAGGTCACCGGAGGTGAACCCCTTGCCCAGCCCGAGAGCCTGCCACTCATGGCCCGACTCTGCGACGCCGGCTATACGGTCCTCCTTGAGACCAGCGGCGCCTTCGATATTGCACCGGTCGATCCGCGCGTCCATGTCATCCTGGATGTAAAGTGTCCGGGAAGCGATATGACCGATCGGATGCACTGGCCGAATCTTTCCAGGCTGGCAGCCAAAGACGAGGCGAAATTTGTGTTGGCTGACCGAGCCGACTACGACTGGGCCAGTGAAACTCTGGCCCGGTACGACCTAGCAAACCGCTGTACGGTGCTCTTCAGTCCGGTTTTCGGCTCGCTTGATATACGTGAGCTGGCCGAATGGATCCTGGCCGATCGTCTGCCGGTCCGTTTTCAATTGCAGATGCATAAATACATCTGGGCGCCGGATATGCGTGGGGTGTGAATTGTGAGCGAGACAAGCAAGACGCGCGCGACACGAAGTTCGAAGTTCTGGGTTCGAAGTTCCAAAAACCTCGAACTTCGAACCTCGAACCGTCATCCGCCCCGCTTGTCTCACAATTCCCGCGCGGGTAACGAGCGCCGAGAACCAAGGAGTTTGTGAAATGAAGATCATGCAAGTCACGGCACAGGTTGGGCAAGCAGAGACCGCGGCGGCAGAGGTGTTGGTACTCATGCACTGTGAAGGAGAGGCATTGGCCAAACAGGGTGCGGTCCCGCTCGATCGTGCCCTCGGAGGTTCGTTGAACAAGCTGATGCAAACCAAAGAATTTGAAGGCAAGGCCAACGACGTCTTGCTGTATCACACGCAGGACAAAGTGCCGGCGAAACGGTTGGTGCTGGTCGGGCTGGGCAAGAGAAACGAGGTCACGCTGGAGACGATCAGGCAAGCGATGGGCTCAGCCGCGAAGCGCGTCCGCCAGGCGAAGGTCGGGTCCTTTGCAGTCGTGCTTCCAACGGTGAAGCCTAACAGGATGTCATGGATCGAGGTAGCGCAAGCGATGGTTGAAGGGGCGATCCTGGGCAGTTATCAGTTCACTGTCTATCGGAGCGAGGCTGCTTCAGGACAAGACGTCGCGGAGATGAGGATTCTCGCCCAGCAAAAGGATCAGTTGCGCCAGGTTACTGAAGGGGTCCGGCGCGGCGTTGCCACGGCAGAGGCCACCGTCTTTGTCCGAGATCTCTGTAATCATCCCTCTAACGTTCTGACTCCCGCCAGGGTCGCCGACGAAGCGAAGACCGTCGCCAAGACTGAAGGGATCGCGATCAAGATTCTCGAACAGAAAGAGATGGAGCAGTTGGGAATGGGTGCCCTGCTCGGCGTATCGCGCGGAAGTCAGGAGCCGCCCAAGTTCATCATCCTTGAGTACAACGGAACCAAGAAAAAAGACGAGCGTCCGGTCGTGCTGGTCGGAAAAACGATCACCTTCGATACGGGTGGAATCTCGCTGAAGCCTGCCGAAAATATGGAACATATGAAAGCCGATATGACGGGGGGAGCCGAGGTGCTGGCTTCGATCCGGGCAGCGGCCAGACTCAAGCTCCCTCTGCGTCTCATCAGTATCCTGCCCGTGGCGGAAAACATGCCTGGTGGCCGGGCGATGAAGCCGGGCGATATCGTGACGACGCTATCGGGAAAGACCGTCGAAGTGCAGAACACGGATGCGGAGGGCCGGCTCATCCTGGCCGATGGCCTCGCCTACGCCATGCGCTATAAACCGGCAGCCTTGATCGACATTGCGACGCTCACAGGGGCCTGCGTCGTGGCGCTCGGCCAATTTGCAATCGGGATGTTCGGCACCGACCAGGCGCTCAAAGAACAGGTGCGGAAGTCGGGGCAGAAGGCCGGCGAGCGGGTGTGGGAGATGCCTCTGTGGGAAGAATATTTCGAACAGCTCAAGAGCGACGTTGCCGACATGCGCAACATCGGTGGCCGCGGCGGCGGCATGATCACCGCGGCGCTCTTTTTGAGCAAGTTCGTGGGGGACTGCCCCTGGGTGCATCTCGATATTGCCAGCACGGATTGGAGCGAGCGGGAACGGGCTTATATTCCCAAGGGTCCTACCGCAATTGGAACCAGGTTGTTGGTGCAATACCTCATTGACCGAAGCTTATAAAAATGGCCCGCAGGCTGTTCAGAAAGGCCGTCCAGCAAGGCCGCAGGCGAGTCGAAACCGGAGGCGTACCCTTCTGGGGTACGTTGAGGATTTCGATGAGCCGAGAACGAGGCTGGCGGACTTTATCAACAGCCTGCTAGAAAGATCTCTTGAATTCACGCGATAAGATCGGACAACTCTTCATGGTCGGATTTCTGGGCACGTCGGTGACGCCCGAGCTGGCTTCGTTCATCAAAGAGTACAAGCCGGGTGGTGTGATTCTCTTCTCGCGGAATCTGGAATCCGTCGGCCAGATGGTCGACCTGACCAATGACCTGCAAGCCTGCAGTCCCCATTCGCCGCTGTTGATTTCGATCGATCAGGAAGGCGGTCGGGTTTCCCGTCTGCCGAAAGGCTTTACGATTTTCCCTCCCTGCGACCTGTTGGGCCGCTGCCGCTCAACCGAATTAGCCTACTCGGCTGCGGCGACCATTGCCAAAGAGCTGAGGGCGGTGGGCGTGAACATGAATATGGCGCCGGTGCTCGACGTCAATAGTAATCCGGACAATCCGGTCATCGGCGATCGGGCATTCGGCACGACGCCGGATGTGGTCTGTGAATTGGGGATGGCGACGGCGGCGGGGCTGCAAGGCAACAAGGTCGTGGCCTGCGGAAAACATTTTCCCGGCCACGGGGATACGAGTACCGACTCCCACAAAGAACTTCCGGTGGTCGAAGCATCGCGGGAACGGTTGGAGACTGTCGAGTTCCCCCCGTTCCGTCATGCGATTGCGCAGGGTATCGCGTCGATGATGACCGCACATGTGCTCTACCGGGCTCTCGATCCCGAATTGCCTGCCACGCTTTCGCCGGCGATCATCAACAGTTTCTTGCGCCAGGAGTTGAAATACGATGGGGTGGTGTTGACGGACGACTTAGAGATGCACGCGATCATCGACCATTATGGCGTGGAGGACGCTGCGGTACGCGCAGTACTGGCAGGATGCGACGTCTTATTGATTTGTAAAGATCGGGATCGGGAAGTCGCCGCCTTCGGAGCCATTGAGCAGGCGGTGACGTCAGGCGCAATTTCCACAGAACGATTGAACCTCTCCGCGGCTCGGATCGCCCGCCTGAAAGACCGGTTCATCAAGCCCTACAAGCCTGTCACCGTCTCCGATGCGAGACTCATCGCAGGTTGCCAAAGCCATCAATCGTTGCTACGCACGATCGAGCAGGTCCATGCGCGGTCCTTTCAAGTGCGCGATCAGAAGTGCTAAGTTCGGGGTTCTGATAACCTCGAACTTCGGACCTCGAACCCTTCTCAGTCTCGCGTGATGATCCACTTCCCCCTTGCAGGTTGTCGGTTGATTACCCTACAGTGCGCTGCATGATCCGCACATTTCAAGGCATCAAACCCACCGTTCCCACATCCTGTTTTATCGAAGAGACCGGCGTCGTCATCGGCGATGTCGTGCTGGGCGAGCAGTGCAGCATCTGGTTCCATACCGTCGTTCGCGGAGACGTGCACTATATTAGAATCGGTGACCGGACGAACGTGCAGGATCTCTGTATGCTCCATGTCACCCACGATACCCATCCGCTGATCATCGGCAACGAGGTGACCATTGGCCACGGAGTGATACTCCATGGCTGCACGATTAAAGATCGTGTGCTGATCGGGATGGGCGCGATCATCATGGATGGCGCCGTGATTGGAGAAGACTCCATCGTGGCAGCCGGGGCCCTGATCACGGAAGAAACCATCGTCCCACCCAACAGCCTAATCCTTGGTTCGCCCGCGAAGGTGAAGCGACCGGTCACGGCGGAAGAACTCGCATGGATTAAGGAGTCGGCGGAGAACTACGTGAAGTACGCGGGCCAGTACATGGGCGACCCGGCCAAGACGAAAACGGGTTTTCAGGTCTGACCCCCACCAACACCTCACCCCTAACCCTTCACCCCTTACCAACCCTGATGAAACAAATCGGATCTCCCACCAGCGCCGTCGGATAATCGCGTTTCCCGACCAAGTAGGGCACTCGATGCCGGTGACACCACTCTGCAATCCATACGACTTCTTCTGTAGTGGTCGTGACAAGACCAGGCCTTGCAAGCTTTCCCATGCAACCTGCGACTAACGCTCGCACGATGCAGCGCTCCTTTTCAAATTTCAGGGTGTCGAGGGTAAGAGGATTGCCTCGCCCATAGGACAGAGGCGACAGATGCGGGAATCGCTCAGGGTCATTCAGCACGCTGACTATCCAGAGATGATCGAATCGGCCCTTCGCTTTGGCCGCATCAGCCGCATGGAACGTGAAGGGAATCGAATGGCAGGCACGGTTGAGGGCCGCGACTTCGACTCTCCGGAGATTATAGGGCTCCACCGTCCGATCCAGCTCCATCTTTTCCATGATCAAAGGAGGAAGCTCCGCCACCCCGGCGCCGACATAGAGACTGCGACCCCCTCGCCTGAGTTTCTTCCTCAATGCCACGGCAACCAGACTCCCGAGCCGTTCACAGGTCCCCCGCTTCGCTCGCCAAAACTCATCGCCGCCCTCATAACAATAGACCGGCCCCAGCGCGCCATAGTCGAGACGGCCATAGACGTCGGTAATGAGACGGCTGGTTGCGGGAGGGAGTTTCGTGCGACTCGCCTTCATGGTCCTACTCCGGCGATCTGCGTCGCGGTTGCGGTCACCGTCGTTGCCACGTTCGAGAGAAATTCGAGATTCAGCGTGTCCAGGGTATCGGTCTCACGATGATAATGCGGATTCCGGAAGTTCGCCGTATCGGTCAACACCACGGCTGGATAGCCTGCATCCCAGAACGAGGCATGGTCGCTACGGCGAGTATGGGGCATGGCCTCCCCTCGGCCCGGCACCACCAATGACAGGGTTTTGAGCTTGGCCGCATGCTGCCGGGCCTCCTGTTCAAGCTGACCCACCATAGACCTGGACGCCTCGTTGCCCACAATGGCGAGAAAATCTCCTTGGGTCGACACCGCGATAGGCACTCCCGGCGGGGCCTGCTGAGTGCCTGCCTCGCTCCTGGCGAACCCGACACATTCCAAGATAATCACACCAGCCAACTCGCATCGTTCAGCTTTCAAGCGGGACGCAAACGCCTGACTCCCCAGTCGATCCTGCTCTTCAAGACAGAAGGCCACGAGCCAGACGGGTCGCGCGAGAGATTGCACGCGGAGGCGCAACGCTACCTCAAGAAGAACCACAAGCCCGCTCGCGTTATCGTCCGCACCCGGCGACCCGGACACGGTATCGTAGTGGGCCCCGATCAGGAGTGGGGGCAACTCCCCTCCCCGGCCCGGCCTGTCCGGATACTTGGTCGCCACCACATTGCGATAGACCTTGCCCCAAGCATTCACGGGCTGGCCACTGGTGACCCATCCTAACTTGGCAAACTGCGTGGCCAGATAGTGCGCCGTCTTCCGAAGCGCGCGGGGACTCGTCTCAGGATGGCGTTCTCCGACGAGGTGATCGAGATGGCGGGTGATTCGACGGCGCTGGGTTAGCACATCTAGCCAGGACTACTCATGGACGTTTCTGCTGCAATCGCCGATGTTTTGGTTATGCTGTGATCTCGGTCCCGATACCTTTATGCGTGAACACTTCGAGAAGTATGGCATGAGGAATTCGTCCGTCGATGATATGGGCTTTGCCGACGCCTCCTCCGAGCGCATCCAAGCAGGCATGGACCTTAGGCAACATCCCTTCGCCGATCGTGCCCTTTTTCACCATCCGCTGTACGTCTTTGCGTGAGACCGTCGAGAGATGGCGCCCATTCGCATCACGAATGCCCTTCACATCGGTCATCATCACCAGCTTTTCCGCGCCCAGCGCAGCGGCCATCGCCCCGGCCACCAGATCGGCATTGATGTTGTACGTGTTTCCTTCCCGGTTGGTGCCAATCGGGGCGATGACGGGGATGTAATGATCCTGTTGTAGTTTCTTCACCAACGTAGGATCGATAGACTGAACCTCTCCGACCAAGCCGAAGTCCTCGTCCTCCTCGCCGTCGTCGAGATCTTTTTCCAAACTGGCCGCCCAGGCTTTGGCCGTGAGCGGTCGAGAGAGCATGAGCCCGCCATCCTTTCCACTCAAGCCGACCGCAAGGCCGCCATGGCGATTCAAGAGATCGACGATTTCCATGTTGATCTTGCCGGCCAACACCATCTCCACGATTTCCATCGTGGCTTCATCGGTGACCCGGACTCCATGGCGAAACTTGGCTTCGATACCCAAACGCTGGAGCATCTTATCGATCTGGGGGCCTCCGCCGTGCACGATGACCGGGTTGAGGCCTACATATTTCAGGAGCACGACATCCTGGGCAAACTTCTCTTTCAGCGGCGCATCGGTCATCGCATGACCGCCATACTTGATGACCACCGTCTTCCCCTTGAAGGTGCGAATGTAAGGCAAGGCTTCGATCAGGACGTTGGCTTTCTTAATCAGTCTATTCATATCAAGACTCCTATGGCTTATCGTCCTTCACCATACGCGCGCCGGCTGGACGACCGGCCCTCGGATGAGTTTTATCATAGACGGCCAGAAGCTGGTCCGTAGCCAGGTGGGTATACTTTTGCGTCGTACTCAATGAGACATGCCCCAGCATCTCTTGGATCGAGCGCAGATCGGCCCCTTCATCGAGGAGATGGGTAGCAAAGGAGTGGCGCAACGTATGGGGGCTCACGGAACCACCGGTCAGCTGATTCGAATAGCGGGCCACAATGCGGGCGACACTCCGGGTTGTTAATCGTCCCCCTCTAAGATTCAAAAAAATGGGAACTGATGGCCGATGGTTGATGGTTGATGGCTTCAGCGAAGCACGATAGTTGTGGATTGCCTTGAGCGCCACAGCTCCGATCGGCACGATGCGCTCCTTCCGGCCCTTTCCTCGCAGATGGACCAGCCCTTCAGACGCGCGGAGATCGTCGAGATTGATCCCCACAAGTTCACTCACGCGAGCCCCGGTCGAATAGAGCGTCTCTAGCAAGGCGCGGTCTCGGAGCGACGATCCTGTTTCGCCGGCAGGAAACTCCATCAATGCCGCCGCATCGTCCTTGCTCAACACGCGAGGAAGATGTTTCGGCTGTTTCGGCGTCCTGATGGCCTCGGCAGGATTGAGACCGACCCTGCCCTCTCGTTGCAGATAGCGATAGAAGCTGCGGAGTGAGGCGAGTTTCCGGGCCATCGAGGTGCTTTTTTCGCGCTTGCGATCCAGCCAGTGAAGATAGGCCCGAATCGACTCCGTTTGCACTGTGGCAGGGTCGAGTAGGGGTACGGCAAGATGCTCTGCCTTCATGAAGGTCTGAAACTGCCGGAGGTCCGAGGCATAGTTGCGCATTGTCTCATGCGACGCATGACGCTCCAGCTCGAGGAACGTCATGAAAGCTCGAATTGCGTGATCCATGCCGTCAAGTCCTCAAGCGCCCGTTGTCCCGTGAGCCGTCGTTTGCGTTCCTTGTCTCTCGTCGGTGTGTCCAGCGGAGGAAAGAGCCCGAAATTTGTATTCATCGGCTGAAAGTGGCGAGGGTCCGTCGCCGTAATATACGACACGAGACAGCCATGCGCTGTGGTAGGTGGCGGCGTGACCAACGGCAAACCTGCCAGACCACGGGCCGCGTTGATTCCTGCGAGCCCTCCCATCGCGGCGGAGTCCGTATAGCCCTCAACACCGACCAACTGTCCTGCAAAGAAGAGGGTGCCGCGCGCCTTAAACTGAAGGGTATTGTGCAGCAGTTGAGGAGAATTAATAAAGGTATTGCGATGCAGGCTGCCGTAGCGCAGAAACTCCGCCTGCTCAAGACCGGGAATCATACGAAACACCCGCTTCTGCTCTCCGTAGGTCAGTTTGGTCTGGAACCCCACGAGGTTGTAACAAGAGCGATGGGCGTTTTCCGTCCTGAGCTGCACCACCGCATAGGCTCGGGCACCGGTCTTGGGATTCTCAAGGCCCACCGGCTTCAATGGACCGAACTGCATGGTCTGACGGCCCCGTTCGGCCATCACCTCAATAGGGATACAGCCTTCGAAGTAGGCAGCCTTTTCGAACTCTTTCGGTTGGACTTTCTCCGCCGCAAGCAATGCATCATGGAAGGCATTGTAGGCAAGCTCGTCCATGGGGCAGTTGAGATAATCGTCCCCGCCTTTGCCGTAACGGGACGCGAGAAATGCGATATCCATGTCGATGGAGTCGGCATCCACGATCGGGGAGATGGCATCGTAAAAATACAAATGTTTGCTGTGGGTCAGTTGCGCAATCGCCTGAGACAGTTTGGCGGATGTCAAAGGGCCGGTCGCCAGGATGCAGAGACAGTCCGTGGGAATCTCGGTGATCTCCTCATGCAGAATGCGAATGTTCGGATGCCCTTCCAGTGCCTGGGTAATCTTGAGTGAAAACAGATCGCGATCGACGGCCAGGGCCGATCCGGCTGGCACTCGCACCTCATCCGCCACCCGAATAATGAGCGAGTTGAGGCGGCGCATTTCCTCTTTCAAAATTCCGGGAGCATTCAGGATATCCGCTGAGCCAAGTGAATTCGAGCAAACCAGCTCGGCCAGACCACCAGTCTTGTGAGCCGGCGTCATCTCTTTGGGGCGCATTTCATAGAGCGTCACTTTCGCTCCACGATTGGCTGCCTGCCATGCCGCTTCAGACCCAGCCAGACCGCCCCCAATAATGACAATGTCCTCACGCATTCGAGTGGAACTCCTCAAAGAAAGACCGAGCGCGGGGGCATTGTAGGAAGCGCATTTTGGGGATGTCAAGGCGACTTCGCACTCCATAACGCTGGCGGCACGGTTGATCCAATTTACAACCCCATGCTAGACTTTGCCGCTCGTAGGCGATTAGCTCAGGGGTAGAGCGCTTCCTTCACACGGAAGAGGCCACTGGTTCGATACCAGTATCGCCTACCATATCCTCCCCTTTCCCTTTCCTGGTCCATACCCATAGCCTAACCCCACAGTATTCATGATACTGTCGGTTCTGCTCCTATTCTGGACAGAATACCGGACCTCGGCTACACTTCAGTCTACCGAGAGACCATCGACTCTGAACTCTATAAGACAAATGAGGTCATCTATGCGGACTACAACTCTTGCCTTGGGAATTCTCCTCCTGGCCACCGCAGTCGGTTGTGCCGGAAACCGCGAGCAACAGGCGTTGGCCGATGCAGATGGAGGCTATACCCCCCCGGTTAGCATTTATAGTGTGATGGACCCCACGTCCTTGGTCTATACCAATGTGGCGGCCGGAGCTTCCCCTGGCGATAACCCCTGGCGCTGGGCCGGTTTTCTCTTACACCCTCTCGGAGTTGCGGTGGATTACGGTGTGAACCGGCCGATCTACGCGATCACCAGCAAGATGCCCTACCTTTTCGGATATACATCTGAGGACTCAATGGTGGATGGCCAGCGGCGCTAACTTCCGCAATTGCACCGCCCTAGATTGAACGCCCGCTTTCTTCACGAAAGCGGGCGTTGCTGTGTCACCCCCTTGGCAAACCCTTTCACCTTTCGTGTATGCTCCCTTTGTGAGTTTGAATTCACGTAACAAACAGCAGCCTTATGCGGTGCTCTTCCGACTGTGGGTGGTCTGCAGCCTGGGACTGGGCCTTTTGCTGAACGGTTGCGACACTTCGCCTCGAAAACCGGTTCTCCCGCCCTCTGAAAGCGACTTGGTCCTCCTGAAGCCCACGACCCTCTGCACCTCGAAATCCGTCTTCCTCAAAACACATCCTGCCTCTACCCTCAAGCCCCAAGACTGGGGCGCCGGACAAGAGTTGCTTCTCCCTGCCGGACGAAGTCCATCACATGGCGACGAGTCCTATTTTTTCGATGAGGACGGTATGCTGATCGGAACCGTCTTTACCTTTCCATCCGGGCTTGACTTGAAACCATACCCGGTCCTCCGCCACACTTTAATGCAGCTGAAGCCGGTATTGGAATTCTATCTCACCGTGGCAAATCTATCCTCAAAGACGAGCATGGATTCCAGCGCCCTGTACGAAACCGGCGATGAGAAAACGACGACACAATACTTGGTGCTTGGTACGCGCGAGCAGCCGACGCTGCTCCAGGCTTCCGTGACGATCGACCCCTATGTACGGCTCTTTTCACCCTATCGCCGCGAGTTCCTGGAACGGCTGCGCCATCCAAGGGGCAAGAAGCCCGGGCAAGAGATCGAGACTCAAGGCTCGGAGGACAAGGAACCCTTCATCTCGCTCCAGCAATTTGCGCGCGGCCAAACCGCGCAGCTCTCTTACTGCGGGGCGCAGAACTACGATACCGCAGCCACCGCCTACCAAAAAGCGATCGCAAGCGGATTTACGAATAAAGTGTGGCTGGCAGAAGCTCATCACAAGCTAGGCCTGGCCTGGGAAGGGAAGGGAGAGCACGAGAAGGCCAAGGCGGAGATGCTTCAGTCCTTGACCATCAGACCGAACACTCCGGAAGTTCTGAACAACCTGGGCACGGTGTACCGCGAGCTGGGAGACAAGGCGAGCGCGCTTGCCTCATTCGAAAAGGCCGTCACGCTCCGACCTAACTATGCCATCGCCCGTTACAACTTGGCCGAGGCCTACGAACCCACGAGTCCTAAACGGGCCATCTCGGAGTACGAGACCTATCTCGCGCTGGTCCAAGGTATCCCCGATGAAGCCGGTCGCGTTGCTGTTGTCCAACAACGCGTCAAGACATTGAAGCACTAGCAGGATGCTGAGAAGGTCTGCCAGCAGAAGGAGACTGTTATGTGGATTGTTTGGTTTGTCTTGTTTATTTGGTTGAACCAGATAGACCAGATGAACCAGACAGACTAGGCTTGGCTCTTCAGCGCCGGGCCTTTTCTTCCTGTTCTTCGAGCGTCTTGCAGTTGATGCAGAGGGTCGTGACTGGGCGGGCTTTCAACCGAGGATAGGGAATCTCTTCTTCGCAGCGCTCACAGATGCCATAGACATCTTGGTTCATCCGCTCAAGCGCCTCGTCGATCTTCTTGACTAATCGTTGCTCGCGCTCACGGATACGCATCGAAAAATTCTGCTCGGCTTCCGCAGACGCCTGATCGCTGACATCCGGGAAGGTCTCCTGACCATTTGGATTGGCGAGGCCTTCGACCACCTCCTCCAACAATACCTTGCGCTGCCGCTCAAGATCGCGGCGAATAGCCGCGTACTTTTTCCCCTGAGATGATTTCTTAGCTTTGGGCTTGGCCGTGACAGCCTTGGCTGCCGGTCGAGTGGGAGAACTGCGCTTGGCGGAAGGACCAGATTTCATACTGTAGCCTGCCTGAGGGGAGTAAAACCGTCCAAAACCGCAAAACTATAGCAGGGGCCTAGAGGGGGGTCAATGGGCAGCACGAGCCCCGTCAATTTAGTCTATCCGGTCTGTCGGTTCATCTGGTTCAACCAAACACACGAGATAGACCGAATAGACCAGACAGACTAGATAGACCAAGCTAGACAAACTAAACAAACCAAATAACAGTCTTGTTAGAGATCTCGACGGCCTTCGATCGACTTCAGCAACGTCACGTCGTCGGCATATTCGATATCCATCCCGACCGGAATACCATAGGCGATACGCGAGACCCGTACTCCAAGAGGTTTCAGTTGGTTCGTTAAATAGATGGCGGTCGCCTCGCCCTCGATCGTCGGACTCGTCGCGAGGATCACTTCGTCAATTCCCCCAAGCTTCACCCGATCGATCAACTCCTCGGCTCTGATATCTGACGGACCGACACCGTCCAGCGGTGATAAGGCGCCGAGCAGCACATGATACAAGCCTCGGTAGGCTCCCGCTCGCTCGATGGCATAGGTCGTACTGGGTTCTTCCACCACCAGAATTCTGGTCTGGTCCCGTTTAGGATCCAGACAAAATTCGCAGAGTTCGCCCTCGGCGATGTTCCGGCATTGCCGGCAAAACGAGAGCCCGTCTTTGACAGCACGAATCGCCTCAGCCAAGCGAAGCGCGTCTTCGCGCTCAGCCTTCAAGACGTGAAAGGCCAATCGCTGCGCCGTCTTTTGGCCGATACCAGGAAGACGGACTAACTCGCGCACCAACCGTGAAAGTAATCCTTGCTGATCGACTGCCATGCCGTGATAATTCGCTAGGTCAATCCAGGAACGTTCATCCCGCCCGTAACCAATTTCATCGCATCCGCCATCATCTCGCGAGCCTTCTTGAGGGCATCGTTCGATGCGGCCATAACCAAATCTTGCACCATCTCCACATCGCCGCTTTTCACCACTTCGGGATCGATGACGATGCCGACTAGCTGCATGGCCCCGTTCACAGTGACCGTCACACTGCCACCGCCGGCCGTTCCGGTCACCGTCTTCGACGAGGCCTGTTCCTGCACCTTCGCCATTTGGGCCTGCATCGCCTGCGCTTGCTTCAGAAGATTTCCCATGTTGCCCATCGGGTTCTTCATTCTTCAACCTCCTTTTGGCTCGACACCGACCTAACCTCTGCGAGCTCTGCGCCGAATATCTCCAGCGCCTGCTTCACGACCGGATGTGCCCGCGCCTGCTCGAAGAGAACCAGCCGTTGCTCTTTTTCCTTCGCCGCCCTGAGCTGCGCCATCGTCGGCCCGGAAGGATCCGACTCTGTCAGTTCGACAATCCGCAACCGAACAGTCTGACCACTCAATCGTTCACATATTGAAGTAAGCACCGCCATATTATCTGGGTTCTCGATCATCCCTCGGGCCGCCATCTCCTGCTTGGCAAACCCAATTGTCACAACATGGCCATCCACACTCACAAACCGCCCTCTTTCCAAGAAAGCGGCAATCCTGGCAGAGGCGTTGGCCACTTCCTCTTGGACCTGTTCCCAATTGAGCAACACTGCGACCCGCCCACCATCAGGCGGACGCGATGCCGGGGGCATTGGAGCCTTCACCTCGCCGTCCGTGCCAGGGGATCTGTCATTCGTAGGACTCGTTGAAGGGCCTCGTGGCGGTTCCGTGTTTCCGGTAACAAGAGGCCTCGATGGTATCGAAGTAGCTGGTGCAGGGGCTGTCGATTGCCGGGGCGAGGAGGCCGCTGGATCTGTGGAACGAGCCGGTGAGACAGGCTGGCCCGTGCGCCCTGGGGTCGGCTGAGATGGGCGTGTCGGCTGAGTTTGTTGCACTGTTTGCCCTGGCTTGTCATCCACTCGACGCAACAGCCGCGTCGCACGCACTGCCGCTGTTTCAAGCACGAACCGAGGATGGGCACTGAGCCTGAGCGAGTCCTCCGCTTGCGTGAAGATTGCCAACAATTCCTGAAGTAATTCGGGTGAAAACGAACGCGCGTCAGCGGCCATCTGCGTGAGATCTTCCGCTGATGCCTCGATCAACCCCTGCCATTCTTGGGGTGAGGGCACCACCGACACCACCAGCATGTTACGCAGATACTCGACGACCTCCGCACAGTAGGCCCGCAGATCGTGCCCTTGGTCCAACAGTTGTGCCAGCACGCGTAACGCCGCTGCACTCTCCTGCGCCGTGATCGCCTGAATCACGGCACGAACGAGTTCTTGCGGAACCGCTCCCAGTAGGGCCTCCAGATCCGTATGCACAATCGTCTTGCCGCCGAATGCTACTGCCTGGTCGAGCAGGCTCAACCCATCGCGCATACTTCCTTCGCTGGCCCTGGCGAGCGCCATCAGGCTCCGTTCCTCGATCACGATCTGGTCCTGTTCGGCCACATGGCGCAGCCGCTCGACAATCTCAGTTCGCGCAATTCGGCGGAAGTTGTAATGCTGGCAGCGGGAAAGGATCGTCGCGGGAATCTTGTGAATCTCGGTCGTGGCGAAGATAAACACCACATGCGGCGGTGGCTCCTCCAGCGTCTTCAACAGCGCATTGAAGGCCGAGTTCGACAACATGTGGACTTCATCGATGATATAGACCCGGTACTTCCCGCGAAACGCGGCGAACTTGACGTTCTCGCGGATCTCACGCACATCGTCCACGCTCGTATTGGACGCTCCGTCGATCTCCATGACATCGACGGAGGTTCCCTGCGCGATTTCAAGACAGTTGGAGCAGGTACCACAGGGTGTGCCGGTTGACCCGCGCTCACAATTGAGCGCCTTGGCAAGAATCCTTGCCACCGTAGTTTTTCCCACACCGCGGGTTCCGGAAAAGAGATAGGCTTGGGCAATTCGTTTCGTAGTGATGGAATTGACCAGCGTCTGAACCACGTGTGGCTGTCCAATCACGTCATCAAACGTGCCTGGCCGGTACTTTCTGGCGGAGACTTGGTAATCCACTGTCGCTACGCTCCAATTATGAGTTCTGAGTCTTGAGTTCTGAGTTGTCAGTTCTGGGGATGGGAAAGCTCTTTGTTCCCAACTCCCAACTCAGAACTCAAGACTCAGAACTTCTTCAAAGAGAGCGGGGCCAGGTGATCCTGCGGCACACAGAACTAACCGCTTACCGTTGCTTCCTTCCGGACCTGGCGGGGTTCACAGGGTTCTGCTGCACAGGGCCCAGCCCCTTCTTCAAGTTCGAAGTTCAAAGTGCTGAGTTGTGAGTTAAAAGAAAGATTCACAGGCGGTGAAGTCACCTTTTTGCCCCGTTCTTGTCTTGCAAACTCAACACTCAGCACTAATAACAAGGTCTTCATTCTCTCCCACGCTCTTGCCCCTTACGCTTCACGCCTCACGTTTCACGTCTTGATATGGCGGAGAGGGTGGGTATTCGAAGTCGCGTGCGCTGAAACTGCGCTCGCTCCTACAGAGGGGGCCAGCCCCCTCGTAGGCTCCCCACGCGGGGGACATATCCCCCGCGATCCCCCTTGTTCGAATCCCACCCTCGGAGCTTCCATGCTCTCCCACACTCTTGCCCCTTACGTTTCACGCCTCACGTTTCACGTCTTTATGTGGCGGAGAGGGTGGGATTTGAACCCACGGTCCCCTTGCGAGGACGCCCGCTTTCGAGGCGAGTCCATTCGGCCACTCTGGCACCTCTCCTGGCAACTTGCTGAATTGGGAGGCAGCGAAAGACGCGCGCCCCTGACCGATCAAGCTATGGGGAGAGCTTACAGTGAGAGGCATGATATTTCAATGAGTTTTCTCTCATCGGGGACGATACAACCGCCTATTCATCAGAGAAAGAATCACGGTGCCTTTTGAATCTCCGGGTAGGATGAATTATTCCACTGAATCGTGACGTTGTGTGAAGTCTCGCCGGCCTGTCGTGTGCGCAGAACAGGAAATCTCTTCTAGAATGCGGTGGTCCGTACTATCCTTCCGTAGCGGTAGAAAATCCTTCTGATCCGGCATAGGATCAGTCTATTATTGAGTTGTTCGGATTCATTGTTTCCTAGTGTTTCATTTGCTGCATGAGCGAATCAGTACCTATTTCAGTCCGCACCCTTGCCGAATTATTTGCCTGCCGCTGTGAGCAAGCCGGCGGTGGATTGGCCTATGCCTATCTCAAAGATACCGCTGCGATAGACCGTCAGCTTACGTGGGTTGAACTCGCGGGCGAAGTGAACGTTCTTGCAAAAGCTCTCGGGGCGCGTGTTGAGCCGGGCACTCGCGCTCTTCTGATTTATCCCCCTGGACTCGAAGTGGTCGTGGCCTTCTGGGCTTGTATCGAAGCCGGCCTCGTTCCCGTTCCGGCCCCCGCGCCGGATCCCATCAGACGCAAGCACAGCCTCTCTCGCCTGCAGGCCATCCTGGATGATGCTCAAGCCACACTTGTCCTAACGACGGCCGGCATCCAGGTTCTGTGTGCGGAGCAATCCCTTGTGGCAACGGATCGCCAGGTCCAATGGCTGGCCACTGATCAACCGACTGGTGAGGGGTGGCCCAGCCTGGAAGTCCGTTCACCGATCTCGGACCTGGCCTATTTGCAATATACGTCAGGTTCAACGGCGACACCACGCGGCGTAATGATCAGTCACCGCAATGTCCTGGCTCAATGTGAAGCCATCCGGCAGACAGCGGGAGTCAATGCTGAGAGCCGCTCGTTGTGCTGGCTCCCGTATTTTCACGACTATGGATTGGTGCACGGAATTCTTGCCCCATTATATGTGGGCATCCCGGCGTTCCTCTTATCACCTCTTACATTCCTTCGGCGGCCGCTCCGCTGGCTTGAAGCCATCGACCGGTGGAATATCACGCATAGCGGCGCTCCGAGCTTTGCCTACGATGCGTGTGTAAAGGCCCATCAGAAGCAACCTGGCTGGACCAGCGATCTTGCGCGCTGGGCGGTGGCCAGTTGTGGAGCCGAGCCCATTCACCACCGGACGATCAATACGTTCACCCGGGTGTTTGCTCCACACGGATTCAACGAGAATGCATTCATGCCGGCGTATGGGCTGGCTGAGGCCACCCTGGTCGTGTCCAGTACTTCGCGGTCTGAATCACCGCATATGATCACGGTGGATTCGGCTGCGCTTGAGTCACATCGGGTTGAACCTCGAAGCCCGGATAAGGCGGGTGTCCGT
>NEWR02000013.1:12327-58119 GCA_002869885.2 Nitrospira sp. CG24C | reverse complement strand
GAGAGGGTGGGATTCGAACCCACGGTCCCATTGCTGGGACGCATGCTTTCCAAGCATGTCGATTCGACCACTCTCGCACCTCTCCGCACCGATTTTGCGAGGCGGCATCTTAACACGCGGTCTGGTGACCGGCAAGGTGAGCACCATTGTGGCGGAATAGCTTGCCATACATCAAATCTGCTACAGAAATGAAGGACAATACATTCACTTGGCCTGTCTATCAGCCATGCTGCTGCAAAGATGTGCAGTGAAATGGGCCTATCACTGTCAACGGCATCAGCCTTGCTTATTTCCGGCAACCATCGTTCCACATACGATGCTCACGGCGCATGTTTCGTAGTGATTATGATTGCTATCCCTTACTAAATTTAGCTATAAACTTGGAAATTTTCTAAGCCTGAATAGCCCTACGGCTTCCAGCGCGTCAACATGTGGAGATGGAATCAGTGACATTCACTCATCTGTATGTATGGAGGGTTCGATGAAGAAGGTTCTCTGTTGGTTCACGCTGGCCATGGCTGGGTGTTTGATTGGGCAGGGATTGTCCACAGAAGCCCATGCTCAAGATGTCTCTCCAGCTGCGCCAGCCGCAGCGGTTGCCCCCGATGTCGTGACGTTGAACAATGGCAGCATCATTTACGGAGAAGTCATCGAAATGGCCGGCGGCGTGTTGCAAATCAAGACGCCGACCAGCCCCGACAATTTAATGAAAGTAAACTGGAGCGACGTGTCCAAGCTGGTTGTCAATCACCCTGTCCCCTTCCATCTGAAGGAAGGGTCCGTGATTATGGGGACCGCCTCAGCAGGACCAAATGGAACGTTGAATGTGCATGCGGAACCCTTGAAAGGCATGATGGAGGTTCCGATGGACTCCGTGACCTCCATGAATCCCGTCGTGCAACCCCCGGTCATCTACTCAGGCAGTGTAGTGGGTGCCTACTCCCAAACGACCGGAAACAGCCACTTGCGCAATGCCAGCTTGCTGGGAGATTTCGTGGCGCGGAGTGAACAGCTCCGGCTCTCGATTAACGGCCGTTACGTCTACGGGGAGAACGACAATACTCTTGTGGCTCGAAACGCGCGGGGGACGATCAAGCTCGACTTCTTTCTAACCAAACGGTTCTACTGGTTCGCCTCCGCCTACTTCGAAAACGATCGGTTCCAAGACCTGAAGATGCGAACCGCCCTCGCCACCGGACCTGGCTATCAATTCATCGAGAGGGGAGACTTCTCCGGCATCCTCAAAGATATGACGTTCTACTCGGAAGCCGGCGTCGCCTTCTTCAATGAAGATTTCCGTACGGCAAACGACAAGTCGAGTCTTCGCGCACGCGTGTCCATGAAATGGAATTGGCCACTCTGGGACGACCGCGTGACGCTGTACCACTACAACGAAATTTTCCCCTCCCTTCAGAATTCATCGGACTTCTTCATCACGATGGATAACGGCGTGCGATTCAAGATTTGGAACGGATTTTCGAGCGGCTTCCAAGTGACCACGCGCTATAACAACAATCCGGCGATCGGCACCGGGGATACGGACAACTTGTACCTCGCAACCCTTGGATACAACTTCGATACGACCAGGAAACGGTAATTCCGACGGTAACAGGTAACAATTGCAATACACCCTCATCCTCATAAGGAGGACCTATGCTGAAAGAGTTTAAAGAGTTCGCCATGAAGGGCAACGTGCTCGACATGGCGATCGGTGTCATTATCGGCGGAGCCTTCGGGAAAATCGTCTCCTCGCTGGTCAGCGACGTGCTGATGCCGCCGATCGGCCTGCTCTTGGGAGGCGTCGACTTCACAGGCCTGTTTCTCACCCTCTCGGGCATTTCTCAGCCATCGCTCGTAGCCGCGAAAGCCGCGGGAGCCCCGACGCTCAACTACGGGGTATTTCTACAGACCATCTTCGATTTCATCATCGTTGCATTCGTGATCTTCATGTTTGTCAAACAGATGAACCGGTTCAAGAGAGAAGCGCCTGCGGCACCTCCGCCGCCACCGCCAGGGCCGACCAACGAAGAGAAATTATTGATGGAAATCCGGGACGCTCTGAAAAGCCGCCAGTAGCAGTGTGCGGAAAAATACAGCCTTGTGCGATACGGTGCGGAGATAAATGCTAGAAATGGTTATAGCGGCTAAATGGTCAGCAGGTGCTCAAAAAGGCCGTCCAGCAAGGCCGCAGCGAGTGAAGACCGGAGGCGTACCCTCTGGGGTACGTTGAGGATCTGAACGATGCGAGAACGAAGCTGGCGGACTTTTTCAGCACCCTGCTAGGAGCAATGAGATTTTCCACGATGCGGGAGTGGGAAGACTCACAGGATAGATAACCCGCGCGATCCGAAGGGGGGAGATCATTATGCAGGCATTTAAAGCCGCGATCCTCGCAACAAGCTTGGTCGCTTTAGCAGGCTGTGCGAACTGGGACAAGAGTCCTATTTGTAATCCCAGTCACCAATGGCTGGCTTGGTCTGACGTTCGTTGCAATCCCAGCACTGCACCGGCGGACATGACTGACAATGCAGCGAGGGATGCAGCCGCCCGGATCGCGGCTCTTGAAAAAGATCGTCAACGGTTGGCCGACGAACTGGCGGCGGCACAGAAACAGAACGCCGCGCTCAGCAGCCGCGTGAGCGATCTGGAGCGACAGCTCGCTGCCGCGAAGCAGCGCAACGCGGACCTCGAAGCGCAGCTCGCCGCGATGGGCGGCATGGCCGGCGACAAAAACAAACTCGCCGCCGAGCTGGCCGCTGCCAGACAGAGGATCGCGGATCTCGAAAAGCAGTTGGCGGATTGCGAGGCCCGCGTGGCCGATCTGCGAAGCCAACTGGATCAGAGCAAGGGCAGCCTCGCAAAAGCTGAAAAAGATCTGATAAAGGCCCTGCAACCGGAAATTTCCAAAGGGACTGTGTCCGTCCAGCAGTCCGGCGATGCGCTCACGATCAATCTGGCCTCCAGCCTGTTGTATGATTCGGGACAAGACCAGCTGAAGGCCGGCGGAACCGATGCCTTGCAGCGGGTGGGCAACGTCCTCAAAGACTTCCCGGAAAAGCAGGTGCATGTCGCGGGATATACCGACAACGTGGCGATCAAGGGTGCGTTGCTGAAGAAGTTCCCTTCCAATAAGGAACTCTCGGACGCTCGCGCCAATAGCGCCGCTGAGGCGCTGAAGGGAGGCGGCGTAACCAGCAATTTAACAGCCGCAGGCCACGGGGACAGTAACCCGATCGCCAGCAACAACACACCGGCGGGACGCGCCAAGAACCGCCGCGTCGAGGTCATCGTCAAGTAACGGTTTGATGCTCAGGGGGAGGCAGCGACCTGTTCGCTGCCTCCTTCAAGCTCAACGATCTATGTTCTCAACTAAAGGGAGACATCGATGAAGATGAAAACAAGCATAATCGGCTCTGTCTTGTCGGTGTTCGTGATCGGGCTCACTGCTTCAGCATGGGCCGTCGACATGGACGCCATGAAGAAGAAGGTTGAAACTGTGAAGGGTCAAGCTGAGAACGTCAAGAAAGAGGGCGGTGAGACAAAACAAAGCGCCCAGGATATGAAAGCGCCGGATGCCATGAAAAACGCGGGAGAAATGAAGAGCGAGGGGATGAAGCTCAAGGACGCAGCCACAGGCAAGTAGCACCTGAGAAGGATGAGACGCCCGCCTGAGCGACCTCAAGCGGGCGTGAAGGGCAAGGGTATGCAGCGAAGCTGGAAAGGCTTCGGACCACGCAAGCCTGTCAAAATCTCACCGGTACCAGGAATCAGAAATTGACCCGAAGGTTCAGTGAACCGACATGCCAGGTGGTTTGGTATGCGCCATCTGCGATGCCGGGAAAAGTGACCGGGCTTACACTACCGCTGACAGTCCGCGGCTCATAGAGAATCAGCTGATAGGCCAAGTCTATTCCTATCCCTTTAGGCCAAAACGATGAACCTTCTGCCGCGCCGCAGGGGATCAGTCCGAGAAACCGTCCTGTTCCCTTGCATAGCAAACCCAACCCTCCTGAGACCGCTTGCTGGTCTGAGTCCGGAACAGTGGGCGTAAAGGACCGATCGGGAATAGGCGTTTGGGAATGCCAATAACCTCCACGCAACGCAATGTCCCAATCCGGCAGCACAGCCGGATCGAGCCATTTATATTCAGTTCCGATCTTGAACGTATAGGCATTCCGCCAGTTCTGTGGAGATGGAATTGTGGTGCCGGTCGAGAGGTGCACGTCGAGATTGCGCACTGAGCTCCACCCCGTATGGTCGACATCGAGTTCCAGCTTCCATTCATGTGCCGCATCGCGGATCGGCCAAACTGCAATGCCGGCTGTATAGACCTGTGGAAGCACCAGCGTCGTCGAGGCCTCCGACAAGCGCATACCATTGGCCAGAAACTGCCCGTCCAAATGGAGTGTCGCCTGGCTGCGGTATACCAAACCCACGTTGACTAATGGCCGGCCGGTTGCGTTCCTCAGCGGTGTATAGAGCAAACTCACGTTGAATCCGGCAGCCGTATCACCCCCATTCACTTCCATCGGGGTTCCGGACGGTGGCAAGCCCGGTCCACCCGATGAATTGAATTTTGTCACAGCTTGTCCTGTGCCCCAAAAGCTTGCGAAGGTATAGATATCTGCGCCGAGCCCGACAGACAATTGGTCATTCAGCTTATAAGCCAGGGTTGGCTTGATATCCATCAGCGGCAATGACTGTGATGTCACAGCTGTAGCGAACGGGCTGTCGCTGGGATACCGGTACAGGACTCCGAACGGCGAGACGACGCCGATTCCCACAGAAAGATTCTCCAACGCGGCCACCCCGAGACTTTTGAGGTTCGCGGTGAGATAAAAATTGCTCGGAGGCGGGGCGGCTACGCTGCCGCCAAAATCGCCGCGCGTGCTCGCTCCGGAGGGACTGGTGAAGTGTGTGCCGCCTCCAATCAGCAGGGTTCCGACACTGGTCTGAATGCCGCTCAGTTGGGTGATTCCAGCCGGGTTAAAGAACAGAGCCGAGGGATCGTCGGCCTGTGCTGCAAAGGCGCCACCCTGGGCCGTCCCGGAAGCGCTATGATCAAAAACTTGGAACGCACCTGCAAAGACAACGGTGGGAGCCGTCGAGATGAGGAGCATGACCCCTGCCATTCCAATGAGCCTCAACCAGTCCAGCAATTGAATGTATCGCCCTCCGCCTGCATGTTGAGCGCTCCATGTCGCTTTCCATTGAAAGTTCTTCTGCATAGGCTGTATCTCCTTCAGGAATCTCCTCACACAGAGTTAGTCAGGTGCCATATGGCATTTGTACGACCATGTCAACTTCTGCGGAACCTCTTCTGCAATTTCCATATAGATAGCAATAATGTTCTGAATTTCATACTTAAATTCACACTGCCGTTATTCATATCGATGAGACCGACCTGGATGAGACCGACCTGCCGGATAGAGCTCAGCGTGGGAGTTCTACCTCATCGCTTCAATCGAGACAAGCGAGGCGGGCGACCCTGCTCCCACCTTAACGATCAGCGAAGCTTTGGTTGACAAACCATTGGTTGCGGACAATAGTATAGCCTTGACGCACCGCCATCCGTGGGTTTCAGCGGGCTTGGCATAACTACGCTCAACGGTATCGCGAGAGCTGAAGGCTCTTCGGTCGATTAATTGAAGGAGACGAAGGATGGAGAGCGCGACGATAAACCGACTGGGCGTGAGCATACCGGTTATTGCAGACTTTCAGGGCACATTGACGCGAGGAGTTACTCAAGATCTCGGCCTCGATGCCATTTCCTTTTTGACCGATTCCGCACCTCCGGTAGGCACGTCAGTCTCAGTACTCTTCTACTTCAGCCATAATGTCGCCTACATGCCGTTGGCGGGCCAGGTGACTGATGTGACCGAGGAAGGCGGAGATCTAACAGCACAGTTCCGGATCGAGGTCCAGCTGCTATCTCTCGGCGATACAGAGCGGCGTATTTTAGAGTCTACCTTTCATGAGCTGGAAGTATATCTGCAGAGCCTCGGAGCGCCAGAAAGTTCCATGCGCGCATCAGCCCGTGCGGAACTGATCACCACCAATCCCCGGGCTATTCTTTCTTTATTCATTACAGATAATCCGTATCACCTTCCGTACCGATTGCCTGTCGGCATCGACAAAGAGCCTGACATGGTCGCTGAGCACGTTGGTTGGGCACCTATCCCTCAGAAGATGCAGAAGGCAACCCCCGCGCATCCGCCTCTGCCTTCCAAGATGACCCCGGTGCGATTTTCCTGGAGAATGGTGCCGCAAGGCTTCGGGCTCCTCACGCAAGTCCTTCGCGATTTGGCCATCCGCTTCTTGCCCGGCCCTCTTGCCCGCCTCTTCGTCACACCCATTACGTTCGCATTCATTGGCCATCCTCGTACGTTGAGCGATGTCCCCCGGAAATTCCCGTTCGCCGGCCTCTTGCCTTCACACGTGGTGGAACGATGGTTTCGATACCAATGGCCGTTTGTCGCCTCTTACATTACAGGCCTGACCGTGGCGAACGGAACTCCCACGACCGGAGCGATGCTGATTTCTCCGCTGACGACAGAGCAAATGATCCGCAACCCCCGGCTCGCCCGAAAGCGTGTATTGCAGACCATTCAGCTGGCTGAAAAAATGGGAGCGAAAATCGCAGGGTTAGGCGCCTTCACGTCGATCGTCACGCGAGACGGGCGGGATCTTGAAGGGAAGGTTCGTCTCGGATTGACGACGGGGAATCCTCATTCCGCCGCTATCGCCGTCCAGAATGTCCTTCAAGCCGCCGCGCTGACAAATCTGAGCCTGCCTCACGCCACTGCTGCGATCGTCGGGGGAGCCGGCTCAGTGGGTTCAGCCTGCGCAAAAATGCTTTCCCGGCTTGTCGCGAACCTCCTGATCATCGATATCAAAAAGGACGCGCTTCAGGATCTGATCACACAATTGGCAGATCAGCCGGCAGTTGTGACAGGTGCCTCGAGCCTTGATCAAGTAAGAAATGCGGACATTGTCATCGCCGCAACCAACAACCCGCACATCCTTTTAACCGCCGGCCACCTGAAGCCTGGCGCGATCGTGATTGATGCTGCCCAACCGAAGAACGTGTCGGAAGATATTCCGCGCCAGCGGCCTGATGTCGTCGTCATCGAATCCGCCGTGGTTCAAACGCCCGATATCGATGTGCATTTCGACCTGGACCTCGCTCCAGGGGAAGCCCTCGGTTGTCTCTCTGAGACCATGATATTAACCGCCATAGGATGGGAAGGGCATTACTCCCTTGGTAAAGCCGATCCATCCCACGCTGCCCACATCATCGCCGCCGGTCGCACACTGGGTTTCCGCCTTGCGCGTTTTCGAAACTCTGCCGGCTATGTCACCGACGAGCACCTTCTCCGAATCGCTCAGGGACGTACGGTATAATACGCCATGGCCTCTCCGCTCTATGAGTTTAATATCCATGCCGTTCCCATGTTGCTCATGGGAATGGTTACGTTTGGAATGGGTGTTCTGGTCCATCGATCGAATAGACAATCCGCGGCGCATCGCCACTTCCTGATTCTCTGTACCAGCATTGCTTTGTGGCTCAACGCGACCGGCATCGGCCTCCTCGCAACCATGCCAGACTGGGCATTGACCTGGTTTAAGCTCGACAATGTCGGCGTCATGTATATCTCTGTCGCGTTTTATGCATTCTCCTCGGAGTTCCTCCACCTTCAGCGCTCTCGTTCAATTTGGCTTGGGTACGGACTCGCTACGGTTCTGGCTATAGCCGTCCTCCTTCGTCAAGATTTCATCACGGGAGTACGTCACTACTGGTGGGGATATTTCCCGCAGTGGGGGCCAGCCAGTGTGTTATTTTTTCTCTTGTTCTTCACCTACATGGCCATCGCATTCAATGACTACATCCGCGCCTACCGCACTGTCACAACACCCATTAAGCGTCAGCAGATCAAGTTTGTCCTGATCGCGTTCGTGATCGCCTATCTGGGCTCGGTCGATTTCCTCCCGGCACTCGGCTATGAAATTTACCCCTTCGGATATGTCTCAATTTTTCTGCTTACCGTAGTTGTCGCAACTGCTGTTCTGCGGTATCAGCTCCTTGATGGCGCACTATTCGTCTCCATGAGTGCCCCCTATCTCCCGCTCATTCCCTTCTCCCTCTCGCTCGTACTGATCACGCAGACATTGGGTGACCTCTCTTCAGCGGCCTTGAGCAGTGTCCTTGTTATCACGACCGTGGCGTTCACTGCACTATACGTTACCCTTCAGCCGCATCTTCAATCCGTACTCAACAAAGCTCTTTTCCCCAGTCAGTATGACGCATACAACACATTGACGCGTTTCAGCCACGCCATGGTCATGAATCTGGATCTTGCCGATTTGCAGACTGCGACTGTCCGGACGCTTCAAACCGTCATGGGAATCGAGAAGATATCGCTCTTCCTCTTTGAGAAGGAAATAGGACGCTACGAACTGAAGGCTTCACACGGGATAGACGAAGTTCAGACCAATGCCGTTCAGCTCACGAGCCACGAATCCTTTAGCAGTTTTCTCTTGGAGCGCAACCAGCCGATTGTCAGGGAGGAGCTTCAGCAGGATCTCCTATGGCAAGGTGGGCCGCTGACGACTACCCTGCTTGAGACGTTGACGAAGATGGACGCTGAAGTCTGTCTCCCCCTTGTGAATAAGACTCGGCTCATCGGCTTTGTCAACCTCGGGCACAAGCCCTCTCTGAAATTCTATTCGAATGACGAACTCAACCTTCTCGGCTCTCTGGCAAACAATGCTGCGATTGCGCTCGACAATGCCATGCTCTATGAGGACTGGAAGCGCTCGCAACTGCTCATTCGGCGTGCGGATCGCCTCCGCTCATTGGAGACCATTGCGGGGGGATTTGCCCATGAAGTACGGAACCCCCTTACGTCGATCAAAACGTTCATCCAATTGGCGCCGTCGAGGCGGAATGATCCGGAGTTTATGGACTCCTTCGGCGCGGTGGTCGCCGACGATCTTGCGCGCATCGAGCGACTCATTGAAGAGATTCTGGACTACGCACGCTACATGAAACCTAAACTCTCCTTGGAATCGCTGAACGATATCGTAAACGCCTGCCTGCACTTCATTGAAGTCAAAGCGAATACCCTGGAAGTTTCTATCGAGAAACATCTGGACGAACATCTAGCTCCGATAGCGGTTGATCGTCAGCAGATGAAACAGGTGTTCATGAATCTCTTTCTAAACGCCATCGACGCGATGGGAAAGAAAGGAGGACGTTTGACCGTCACGACGCGTCAGGTAACCCACCTTGACAGCACTCGATGGATACAGATCGAGGTCTCGGATACCGGCAGTGGAATTGCTCCTGAAAATCTGCCTCACATCTTCGATCCCTTCTTTACGACGAAACATGAAAGCACAGAACGTGTGGGAACCGGGCTCGGTCTCTCAATCGTCCATCAAATCACTCAAGAACATGCTGGCACAGTCGAAGCCCTGAGCACTGTCGGCCAAGGAACAGTTTTCCTCCTGACAATCCCTGAAAAAACGGCTCTGGATCCCGTGCCAGCCGCGTCTCCTTCAGCCTGGCAAAGCAAACCCCTTCCCATTCCCGGCATCCCTCCTTTGCTCCAAAAAGGTACCGGAACATACGGCCCTTAAACACGCATGTGTCCGAGGTCCTGCTATGTCTGTCCTCTCCCCAACAACTGTATAATCCCGCGGCTAAGACACAGCCACATGCACCCATTCCGCTAATTCCAGATATAGACTAGCGCCTGGTCCCGGAGAAGCAGTCCCATGCGCCCCTAGCTCAATGGATAGCGCACCGGGCTTGCTCGTTATCTCTCAGGGATGGGGGTTGATTGATCTTCCACTGCACGCGTCCAGCGAATGCTGGTTCATCTGGTCTATCTCGTCTATCTGGTTTGTCTAGTTAATCACACTGGAAATTCATCCGGAAGAACCAGATAGACCAGAAAGACCGGCCAACCAGACAGACAAGCCCGAGCGCGTTGCGCGAGCACGGAAGATCATCAGCCCCCATCCCGTTCTTAGCTGTACTGATCCCACGTATCGCACTGCTTGAGCGCCCAGAACACTGCTTCTATGAGTTTCTTCAGCGACACGTTCTCCGGATCGCGCATCGCTTGCAGTTTCTTGTCGAGATATTGAAGTGGCTGGATCGATCGTTTATCCGGGATCTTGCCCAGCGCCCACGCCACTTCCGTGAGCACGGACCAGTCGGTCTTTGCATCTTGTAGTTTAGCCAGCAGCGGCGGCACGACCGAGGCATCCCCATGCAGTCCACCGAGCTGGCCCAACCCCTTGGCTGCTGCCGCCTGCAATTCAATCTGCGGAGACGTGTTCATGATGTCGACGAGCAGCGGAATGCCCTCTTTGCCGAGACTGCCCATCGCCCCGATTGCTTGCTTCGCCAAGTCGCGATCCTTGAGCACCTCTTTCAGCTTCGGCAAGGCTTCGTCGGCTTGCATCTCACCCAAGAGAGTAATGATTTTGAGCCTTCTCGGCTGCGGCGTATCGGATCGATCGAGTAACTTCAGCAGACGCTCCGGCTGACCCCATTCAGCGGCCAGCAGCAAAGGAAATTCATATGTCTCAAGCACATCCCTCAATTTACCTATGGCATAGGCACCCGGGTCTCCCGCCTTGGCCGATTGTGCGGCTTGCTCCGCATCTTCAAACTCGGTTCGGACCTCTTTCTGCCATTTGACCTTCATGTTACCGAGGAGATAGGTCATCTGACAGGCAGGACCTTCCCACAGCCGAGATGGGGCATCGGGCAAATCCGCATCGCCACCGGCAGCCGTCGTGCCTTCCCATGTTTTCCGCTGTTCGCATTTGACTTTGATCACCACATCATGCGGCATACCGGCTTCGCCCACAACCCTGTATCCCAATTCGCCGATCCGCCTGGCTACGACTTCGGCAATCAGTGCCGCGTCACCGGCGCCCTTGTCTGTGAGTACAATCGCCTCGATGCGCAGGGTCTGAATCTTATCCAGGAACGCTTTCTGCTCCGGCGTGAAATGGTCCCGGTAGGCCCATAAAGAAGGAGCGGGAAATGCCACAACGCTAATAACCAGCGTTAGTAGTAGGGCAATGCGCATCGTGCACCTCCTAACCGGTATGCTGACGATGAATACCCTAGGATTACCGACTGAGCGACTGCATGTAAATGGGTGAAGAACAGGGATTGTCAATCAGCTGATATGTTCCCATGAATCGCACTGTTTGATCGACCAGAACACCGCTTCTTTGAGTTTCCTCAACGGCAGGTTCTCCGGATCGCGCATAGCCTGCAGTTTCCTGTCGAGATTGTAGAGCGGCTCGATCGATCGTTTATCCGGAATCTTACCCAGTGCCCACGCCACTTCTGTGAGCACCGACCAATCTGCCTTGGGATCCTCCAGCTTGGCGAGCAACGGTAGTACGACGGAGGCATCCCCATGCAGTCCACCGAGTTGGCCCAATCCCTTGGCTGCTGCGGCTTGCACCTCGAGATCCGGTGACGTATTCATAATCTCGACAAACAGCGGAATACCCTCTTTGCCGAGATTGCCCATCGCCCCAATCGCTTGCTTTGCCAGGTCGCGATTCTTGAGCGCTTCTCTCAATTTCGGCAAGGCCTCGTCGGCTTGCATCTCGCCCAAGAGAGAAAGAATTTTGATCTTTCTGTCCTGCGGCGTATCGGATCGATCGAGGGACTTCAGCAGGCGCTCTGGTTGACCCCATTCAGCAGCCAGCAACAGGGGAAAATCATAGGCCTCGAGCATATCCTTCAACTTGCCCATGGCATAGGCTCCCGGGTCTCCTGCCTGGGCTGTAAGCGCAGCTTGCTCCGCATTCTCAAACTCGGTTCGGACCTCTTTCTGCCATTTCACCTTCATGCCACCGAGGAGATAGGTCATCTGACAGGCGGGGCCTTTCCACAGCCGGGACGGGGCATCGGGCAAATCCGCATCGCCACCGGCAGCCGTCGTACCCTCCCATGTTTTCCGCTGTTCACATTTGATTTTGACCACAGCGTCATGGGGTTTACTTGCTTCTCGCACCACCGTATATCCCAATTCACCGATCCGGCGGGCGACAAGCTCGACAATCGGCGCCGCATCAACAACTCCCTTGTCTACGAGTGCAATCGCCTCGATGCGCACGGTTTGAATCTTACCAAGCAGCATTTTCTGCTCCGGCGTGAAATGGTCCCGGTAGGCCCATGAGAGAGAAGCGGAAAGGGCTATACCAGTGAACGCCAGAGTTGCGAGCAGTCGCGCAACGCGCATCGTGGACCTCCTAACCAGTATGCTGACGAAGAATTACGCAGGCTGCCTGATTATAACCATCATTGAAGGCTGCGGCTACCGCAGGTATGATAAGACCCTTTTCGGCATCCTGCTAGACATCATTCATGAATAGTCATGCTCAGAAACGAATGCTAACCGCCCTATGTGCACGCAAGTGAACACAGTTCTACCCCGAAGAAGTAGGGTTGACAGTGGGATACATCCAACGGTACAAAATACATACACAAATATGAGCTTTCGTTTGCTTGCTCACCCTTCAGGAGTCGGCTCCTGAAGACCGCACCATGCGAGAGTGGCGGAACTGGCAGACGCGCGAGACTTAGGATCTCGTGGGTAACCGTGGGGGTTCAAGTCCCCCCTCTCGCACCAGACCACGACCAGGCAGCCTGCGTAAGGTTCTTCAAGAAAAAAAGGGTACGCGCCAGCTATGAACATGGAAGTGACTGAACTAGGACCGATGAAACGCGCCCTCAAGATTGAGGTGCCGGCCGATGAGGTCACTCAACGGCTTGCTCGCGCCTACGTCGAGCTGAACCGCCAGGTCAATATCCCAGGATTTCGCCCTGGCAAGGTACCCTTGGCCTTGCTGGAAAAGCGCTATGCCAAAACCGTGGAAGAGGACGTGATCCGAAGCCTCGTGCCGGACTTCTACGAAAAGGCCGTCCGCCAGGCGGGCATTGTGCCGGTCCACGTTGAAATCCCCCCGCTGGACAGAGTCAAGATTAAGAAAAACGAGCCCTTTACATTTACCGCGACCGTCGAGATCAAGCCGAAAATTCAGTTGCGGGACTATAAGGCGCCGAGCCCGATGTCACTCAAACCCGACAATCGTACCATCACCGACGAACAGCTCGACCGTGGCCTTGAAGTCTTGCGCGAACAACATGCCCGCCTGGAGGCTACCCCGGCCGGCCATGCCATCGTGGACGGAGACTATATCGTCCTGGACCTGCAAGGCACACTCGATGGCACGCCGTTGGAAGGCACGAAGAAGGAAGGTCAACTCCACAAGGTCGGGTCACACGCATCCGTCTTGGGCTTGGAAATTGATTCGCATGTCGGGGGGAAGAAAGAGGGAGAGGCGCTCGAAATTTCCCAGCCGTACCCAGACAGCCATCCCGATCCTCGCGTTGCCGGCAAGACGGTTGTATTCACCCTGACGATCAAGTCCGTCAAGGAAAAGAAGCTGCCGGCCCTGGACGATGAATTTGCCAAAGATTGCGGCCCCTACAACTCGCTCCAGGAAATCAAAGACAAGCTGCGTGACGGGATGGAGCAGGCGTTGAAGCGAGAAATCGAAGACACACATAAAGATACGATCATGAAACGGCTTGTAGAGACCCATCACTTCGATCTCCCGGAGACCCTGGTAGAACGTGAGCTGGAGGCCATCATCCGTCAGCATGTGCAGCAGCAACAACAGAAGGGTGGCGCCCAGGAATCGCCCGCCACGGAGGATCTCACAAGCCTTCGCCAGGAATATCGGGACGAAGCGGCACGCCGTGTGAAGCTCAGCCTCGTGCTGGAAGAGATCGCCGAAAAAGAAGGGCTGACAGTCACGCAAGACGATTTCAATGCTGAAATCATGCGGCTGGCCTCGGACCTCAAGATGCCGGCCGCTGAGCTCGTCAAGATGATCAAAGCCGGCGGACAAGAGTCTATCGAAGAATTACGTACCAGGACTTTGGTGGATAAAGCCCTTGATTTCGTCTACCGCAATGCGGTGATTCAAGGATAGTGAGAAGGGTGCAGGCTGGCCTGAATTTCATTGGTCTGTATGTTTGTGGCATAGGGGCATAACACGCAGGATGCTCAAAAAGGCTGTCCAGCAAGGCCGCAGCGAGCGAAGAGGCGAGGCGTACGCTTCGGTACGTTGAGCCTCTGAGCGAAGCGAGAACGAAGCTGGCAGACTTTTTCAGCATCCTGCAAGCGGAAAGGAACGACGGGCATGCTAGTTCCCATAGTCATTGAGACAACGAACCGAGGCGAACGCGCCTACGACATCTATTCCCGGCTCCTGAAAGATCGGATCATCTTCCTCGGTGCTCCGATCGACGACATCTTTGCCAACCTGATCATTGCCCAGCTCTTGTTCCTAGAAGCGGAGGATCCTGAAAAAGACATCAATCTCTACGTCAACTCCCCCGGGGGAAGCGTCACGGCGGGATTGGGCATTTACGACACCATGCAGTATGTGAAGCCCCCGATCAACACCATCTGCCTGGGCCAGGCCGCCAGCATGGGGGCCTTCTTACTCACCGCCGGAACCAAAGGGAAGCGATTCGCCCTGCCGAATGCGAGGGTCATGATTCACCAACCCATGGGCGGATTTCAGGGGCAAGCCACTGAAATCGACATTCATGCCAGAGAGATCTTGAAAATCCGCGAACGGCTCAATGAGATCATGGCCAAACATACCGGCCAGCCGCTTGAGAAGATAGCCCTGGACACCGAACGGGACTACTTCATGTCGGCAGAAGAAGCGAAGCGGTACGGTCTCATCGATGAAGTCATTACGCGGCCACCGAAACTCCTCAAGGCCGTCGGTGGCGATGCAGGGAAAGACGCGACCAAGGACAAGTAACACGAGGAGGGCGCATGGGGAAGCCGGATAAGATGGATCGACATCTCCGCTGTTCGTTCTGTGGAAAGAGCCGCGACGAGGTCCGCAAATTGATTGCCGGGCCCACCGTCTACATCTGCGACGAGTGCGTCAACCTCTGTAACGACATCATTGCCGAGGATTGGGAAGAAGCCAAAGAGGAGATTTCATCGAAACTCAAAAAGCCGGTGGAAATCAAACACCACTTGGACCAATACGTTGTGGGACAGGAGCGGGCCAAACGAATCCTCGCGGTAGCCGTTCATAACCACTACAAGCGAATCTCGTCCAAGGATAAAGACGTTGACGACGTGCAACTCCAGAAGGGCAACATCCTCATGCTGGGGCCCACCGGCACAGGCAAAACACTGTTGGCCCAAACCCTCGCGAAGTACTTGGACGTCCCCTTTACGCTGGCCGATGCGACCACGCTCACCGAGGCAGGGTACGTCGGTGAAGACGTGGAAAACATCATCCTGAAGCTTCTGCAAGCAGCGGACTACGATGTGGAGCGGGCCGAGCGGGGCATTGTCTACATCGATGAAATCGACAAGATCAGCCGCAAGAGCGACAGCCCCTCTATTACCCGCGACGTCTCGGGTGAAGGAGTCCAACAGGCGCTGCTCAAGCTCATCGAGGGAACCGTTGCCAACGTGCCGCCTCAAGGCGGGCGCAAGCATCCGCACCAAGAATTTATTCAGGTCAATACGAGCAACATCCTCTTCATCTGTGGCGGAGCGTTCGTCGGGCTCGAACACATTATCGAGCAGCGATTGAATCGGAAGGCGATGGGATTCGGAGCCGAAGTTCGCGGACGGAGCGAGATACGTCTTGGCGAACTGTTCTCGAAAGTTCAGCCGGAAGACTTCCTCAAGTACGGCTTGATTCCTGAGTTCGTCGGCCGGCTGCCAGTCGTCGCCACTTTGGATGAGCTGGATGAACGAGCCCTCATTCGAATCCTGACCGAACCGAAAAACGCGCTCACGAAGCAGTATGAGAAACTACTCTCCTTTGAAAAGGTGAAGCTCAAGTTCACGGAAGGCGCGCTCGGGGCGATCGCACGGAAAGCGTTTCTCCAGAAAACCGGGGCGCGAGGCTTGCGCGCCATCCTCGAAGACGTGATGCTGGACGTGATGTATGATGCCCCCTCTCAGAAGCAGATTAAGGAAGTCCTCATCACCGAAGATGCCATCCTCGGCAAGCACGCTCCCATCCGAATCTTTGAACAAGACAAGGATGTGAAGACCGCCTAAGTCATTATAACTGTAGTCTTTTTCACTCTCCCCACGAAACCTCTACTCAGAATCCTCCAGGCCAGGAACACCCTGGCCTGGTTATTCCCTCACCTCTTCCATTCTGGAATACTCCTTGCTCTCTCTTCCTCCCGAGTCTTGACGCTCCTGATAGCTCTACGCTTTCTCTCGACAAGATAAAATGCTGCGCTATACTTGCGCTACAGATTGAACGTGGAGGACCTGTGAGATATCCCGTGTCTTCAAGCCTTCGACACAAGGGGAAGGCTCTTGACCTTGATGCAAACCGTGAATTGATCACCCTCTTGGGGATCAACGGCGAACCTATGGGCAACCTGTCCTGGGACTTCGTCATCGACCAGATTCTGGCCTACCGTAAGCCCCAGGCGAGCCGGGAAACCAGAAATGAGCCGCGCGTAACACTCACCTTCCGTGTCAAATACACAACCCCGGAAGGTCAGCAGCTTGAAAGTCGCGCAGGAGGTATCGGCGGAGGCGGGCTCTTTATCGAAAGCCTGAGCCCCCTACCGATCGGCACCACGCTCGCTCTTGAATTTTCTCTACCGGAGGAGCCGTCAAAATGGTTGCCGGCGAAGGGGCTCGTCGCGTGGGTCTGCCCTAAAGCAGACCAATATACATTTAGCCCCGGCATGGGGGTACGTTTTACGGAGATTGACCAAGAAATCCGTAACCGTGTGTTGGAACTAGTGAAATCTATCCAGACTGTTGGCCCGCCAGCCTAGAGAATATCCGCCTACTGATGAATCGTCTCGCGTTCAACACGACATGGACCTAAGCATGAAATTTCCTGTGATCACGACAGAAAGACATGAGGGCAAATTTCTTGAGATGAATGCTGACCAGGAAGTCGTCACGCTTCATAGTTCCACGGGAGAACTGCTCGGCGCCCTGTCGTGGGGAACAGTCATTGAGCAAATTCTTGCCACCGACGATGACGCGAGATTCGCCCATGCGCGGTCCCATCCGAGAGCCCCGCTCGCCATGAAGGTTCACTGCACGACCCCGGAAGGCAAGCAGTTCGACAGCTTAACCGGCGGCATCGGTGCAGGCGGGTTATTCATCGAAAGCAGTACCCCGCTGCCTCCTGGAACCGAGCTATCCATCGAATTTGCACTGCCCGATCGTCCTTGGAAAAAACACAAGGCTAAAGCGAAGGTCGCCTGGACCCGCAGCATGCCTGACCGGCATCTGCTCTTCCCCGGAATGGGCGTCAAATTTACTGAAATCGACGAAAAGGCCCGCATCGAGCTGGTCGAACTTGTCGATGCGTTAAATCGTTCACGCGTGACGACTTAAATCCCCCGTTTCGCCCAGCGGCGCACCCCGCTGTCCGGATCCTTCACAATCGTCGATTCAAGCGCGGCCCTGGCATCAGGGCCGCTAAGTATTCCCAAACGATAGGCCGCTTCTGCACGCACCCCAGGCGCGGGATCTTCAGCTAGACGTTCTCTGAGCCAAGGAGAAACCGCCGACCCTCCCCATTCACCCACTGCCGCCACAATGCCCTGACGAACCTCCGCATCGGAACCACCCGCTGCTGCGACAAGCGCGGGAATCGATTGGCTTGCATCGACTTGCAGCAATGCCTGCACCGCCGCTTTCCTAATCGTTGCATCCGAAGATCTCAGTAACCCTACGACAGGCTGGAGCAATCGAGTACCTGGCTCAATCTCGCCGATTGCCACAACCGCTGCCTGCCGAACCGATTCGACAGGATCCTCCAGTGCCTGCGTCAACAGGGCAACGACTCCCTCGGTAGCTGTGGGTTTCAATCGCCCCATGGCCAGTACCGACGCTTCGCGGACTATTGCTGCCGGTTCGTGCTTGAGGGAGAGAATGGAGTCCACGGCTCGCGGGTCGCCGATCTTGCCCAGAGATTCTACAGCAACTCGCCGCACCTCCGGTGCCTCATCACGGAGCAATTCCAGCATGAGAGAGAACGTGCGCTCCCTCGATGAAGGCGGAGAATCCTGGACACAACCGGCAAGCCAGAAAACTGACAGGAGGACTACAGACCCAATGATGCGAGAGGAGGACGCAATACCCCAGTTCACGCTTGTTTAGGAGGTTCTTCGTGTAAGGCGGGTAGCTCTTTAACCGCTTCGATGGATTGCTGGAATTCCTTCTGGGCAGAATCCATCTCGGCTTGGATTGTCCGTATCTCAGGTTCAACCGAATTGCGGACATCGGCAACCGCATGCTTGAACGTCCGCAACGCGTCCCCCAGTCCTTCTCCCAAACTCTGCATATCCCCTGGGGAAATGCCCACCGGCTGTGCAGCCTTCGCCTTTATCGCTGCCTGCTGTGATTGCACACGGGCCACGGCGTCCTTGTTGACGATGGCCGATGGACGCTTCGCGACTGGTTTTGCCTGGGCGCCTGCGGGAAGAGGCGGGTACTGTGCCTTCATCATCGGCGCAGGAGCGGCGGCGCGGTCTTCCATCGTGGGAGGCTGCTGGCCCTGCCCCGCCGGTTGAGCAGTTGTGGAAGTCATTGGCGAAGCCGGTTGCGGTGGAGCCGCCATTTTATACATCAAAGCGGCGGTAGTTCCGGGAGTCGCCTCCGGTCCAGGTATATAGGGGGCTGCAGGCTTCAGAGCGGCAGAGGTCTGAGCAGGCGTAACTACCGGCGCCGGTGCTGCTTGGATCGTCGATTGAGCCTGCACAGGGGCCGGTTGATTCGCTTCGGGCGGTGTTGCATCCGGCGAGGGGATATCGTTGACTTCTTTCTTGAACCCTCTGAGCGCTTTACCGACGCCTTCACCGATTTGTGGAAGTTTCCCCGCCCCGAAAATGATGAGGACAATGACGAGGATAATGATGAGTTCCGAGATCCCCATTGTGCCGAACATAGCGTGATTCCTTTTACCCTAGTCCCAGCCAATCGATATCGATCTAGCTTCTTAATAATTGAAACTCTATAGGCCAGTAGGAGGCACTGTCAAGGAAGGGGGGGGCTAAAAAATCGGGACGATCTCATTTTGCAAGGGCAAGCCGAACACCAACGATTCGCGCTCGGCGATGTAGACGTCCAATTCACTCCTGATCCCAAACTCACCAGGCAGGTAGATTCCCGGCTCGATGGAAAAGCAGGTTTTCGGCATCAGACGGCGGGTATCCTGCGTCTCCAACCCATCGATATTGGCTCCGTTGCCATGAACCTCTTCGCCGATCGAATGGCCTGTGCGATGGACGAACTGGTCGCCATAACCAGAACGCTGGATAATCTGCCGGCAGGCGTCGTCGACTTCCCACCCGAATGGACGATGACCGGCAGCTATCTCAGTCCGAACGAAGGTCAAGGCCGCATCCCGCCCCTGCCGGACTAAATCGAAGATCTCGCGATGTTTCACCGGCACAGTCCGTCCGACATAACCAGTCCAGGTAATATCGGCGTAGACCGAACCGGCCTCCGCTCGTTTGGCCCAGAGATCGATTAAGAGTAATGCATCGCGGGTGACCTCGGCAGACCCAATCTCTGCCGGACCATAATGGGGGTCGGCACTGTGGGCATCGACAGCGGCGATCGGCGCACTCGACGTGACCATCCCGGCCTCGCCTATACGAGTCAGAATAAATTGCTGCACTCCATACTCCGTAAGGCTCCGCCCTTGCGTGACCGCCTCATGAACATGACTGAATGTCTCGTCGACAATGCGCCGAAGCGCTGCGGCGGCAAACTGATGCGATTCGAGTTGACGATCCGTCCAACGCGCTTCAAACGTCTGAATCAAATCCGCTGAACTGACCACCTCGACGCCGTAACTTCTGATCAATTCGATCGTGCCGGCATCCACGCGCGATACATAGGGAACCGCATTCAACGGGGAATACTGCATGGCGACACGGAGCCCGCCGGCGAGCAGCCGTCCAAGGATCTGCCGTTGCTGCTCCCACGATACATAGTAATCAGCCTGACCCGGCAACGTATCCAGTACGTGCGGCTCGATGCGATGCAACAGCTTAACCGGAGCCCCCTGCGCCGGAATCCAGTAGTACCACCGCCTCGTCACATGAAGCCTCGGATCGAGCTGGAGTATGCGATAGGCGAGGGGGTCGCTCCCCCGGAAATCGTAGAAAAGCCAGCCGCCGATCTCGGCATCGCGTAATGCCTGTTGAATTTCGCTGACACGCTGATATATGGCCGTGGTCATGGTAGAGGGCATCTTATCGTCGCACTACCAAGCCGTCAATGAGATGGCGGCTAAGATTCGGGGGTCATGCTACAATGCGCACCATGGCGCTTGAGCATGCCCCAGAGCCTTCCCAGTTCCGCGTGACCCTGTTTGTCGGGCCGCAGCCAGTGAAGGGAAATCCCTTCACCTCCTCCTGCGTATTTAACGTCAAGAAGCGGAGTTGGAAGGGTGGCGTCCAGGTCGCCATCGATATCACTCAGTGCCAGATTGATCGGCTCAGCACCGACGTTGAATTCCCCAGCTGGTTAGCCCTGGCCCTAGCCGATCTCGCAGATGCAGATCGGGTATTTCAACAGGAACGAGCCCATGAGCTATTTATCCAAGCAGTCTGTTGGTGCAAGCTGGACTTGGCGTTGCAGTCCGGTATCACTCAAGAGAACCAATGCCTCCCAGCCGATACATGGATTGCTGAAGTCAGGGAGACCGTCATCAAGAGGACGAACTTCATTACATCGTACATTGCAGCTGAACTGGATCTCGCACCAAGAGACACCACTGCCCCATAAGACATTCCAGCCTGATATGGCAGGGGGTTTGCATTCACAGTTGGATTTGTTATAACCGCACTACTACTGAATTATGGAGGAGCGCCCTGGAGTGAACCACTGCCGCTCCGTTCGCTCTGACGAAAAAGGAGGATTACCTGTGAACATCTGCGCATCTTTACCCAACCGCCATCGTGAGGCTACCAGCTTCAAATTGGTCCTGACCTTCCTGCTCCTGACCCTCTGCACCTTCACTATGGCGCCGACGGCATGGAGTCAAGAAAGCACGGGCTCCGCGTCAACCGTAAGCACCGAGGGAGGAGACACATCGAGCGCGGGCATGCAGGTCGCTGCCGGTGCTTCCACCCTGTTATATTTTCCACTGAAAGCCGCGTTTGCCATCAGCGGCGGCATTGTCGGGGGACTCGCTTATGTATTTTCAGGCGGGAATGAAAACGCTGCCAAGAGTATTTGGACCACGAGCCTCTACGGTACCTACATCATTACCCCCGATCATCTACAAGGCAATCGGCCCATCCGCTTCCTGGGAGTCGCTGACTCGAACGATGCGCCAGCCCATGCTCCAGAGCCCATCCGCTAGCCGATGAAGCCCATCATCGGCGTCACACCAGACTTCAACGCCGGTGATCGGAAGGAATGGGGTGGACGCGAGCCCACCTACTTTTTGCGCGCACGCTATATTCGTGCTATCGAAGAACTCGGCGGCATCCCGCTGGTCCTTCCGCTCCATGCAGACCGGGCCACCAGACGACGCCTCCTGCAACAGTTCGACGGACTCCTCCTCACCGGAAGCGGGCCGGACCTTCCACCGTCGCTCTATGGTGAACGCCAGCGCTATCCCTTCAGCACCGTGAGCGAACGCCGCATGAGTTTTGAGCTGGACATCGTCCGCCTGGCAAGACAGGCAGATCTCCCGCTGCTCGGCATCTGCGGAGGTATGCAAGCCATGAATGTCGCCTGCGGCGGCAGTCTGTTTCAGGATATTGCATCCCAAGTCTCGACCGTGATCCAACATCGGCAACACAATCGAGCGACCAATCTCAGCCACACCGTGGCCGTCACATCGGGCAGCCTGCTCCGTCGCATTGTGCGGTCGGTATCGATGCGGGTAAACAGCTCCCACCATCAGTCGGTCAAGGCGGTCGCCCCGTCACTGGTCGCCAGTGCCCTGGCGCCCGATGGTATCGTGGAGGCAATCGAATCTCCAGCAAACCGATTTTTCCTCGGTATTCAGTGGCACCCGGAATTTCTCTTCGACCGGCATCCCCTCCACCGGCGATTGTTCGAGGCCTTTCTGCGCGCCGCCCGCGCGACAGACCGTGGCGCGTGACTCGGATGGTCTCTCTTGTTTATTTGGTCTATCTGGTTTGTTTGGTTGAACGAAACGAACCAGATGAACCAAACAAACCGGATGAACCGGATCAACGTGTACTACCTGTCTCGCTGGGTCATCCCTTGGAGCATGCCTGCTATACTTAACCCCACAGGGCTTTCGCCATCCCAGCGGCCAAAGGAGATCTGTTGATCAGCCGACTTTTCCGAACTAAATCCATTGAACAAATCCTCGCGGACGCAGATCACCCCGATCATCGTTTAAAAAAGACCCTCACGGCCTGGGATCTGACCGCGCTCGGCATTGGCGCGATCATCGGCACCGGCATCTTCGTTCTGATCGGCACCGCCATCGTCGGCGATGCCAACCGGCCAGGGGCAGGACCTGGCATTATTCTATCCTTCGTGCTCTCCGGCCTGACCTGTGCCTTTGCAGCGCTCTGCTATGCAGAGTTTTCCACCATGATTCCCGCTGCCGGCTCCGCCTATACCTACTCATACGCCACGTTGGGAGAATTCCTGGCCTGGATTACCGGCTGGAACCTCATTCTCGAATACGGCGTGGCCTGTGTCGCCGTCGCCATTGGGTGGTCCGGCTATTTCAACAATCTGCTCAGGCTAGCGGGGATTGAATTACCACACTGGGCCACACATCCACCCGGAGGGCCGGACGGAGGCGTGGCGAACTTTCCCGCCGCTATTATCGTGCTGCTCGTCACCGTTATTCTTGTGATTGGGATCAAAGAAAGCGCCCGCGCAACCGGCATCGTTGTGTGCTTGAAGCTCGCAGTCATCCTCTTTTTCATCGCCGTGGGAACGCCGGCCGTGAATACCGACAACTGGACGCCCTTCATGCCTCAGGGATTCGCCGGCGTCGGCGCCGCAGCGGCGATCGTGTTCTTTGCCTATATTGGGTTCGACGCGATCTCGACGACCGCCGAGGAAGCCAAGAACCCTCAGCGGGATCTGCCGGTCGGGATCATTGCTTCACTCAGCATCTGCACTGTCCTCTACATTGCCGTGGCCGCTGTCCTGACCGGCTTGGTCCCCGTGACACAGATCGATATCCATGCACCGGTGGCCGATGCACTAAGTAAGGTGGGCTTCAAGTGGGGAGCGGCGATTGTGGCGATCGGGGCTGTGGCCGGCATTACCAGCGTGCTCGTCGTGATGATGCTGGGTCAGATCCGGGTATTCTTTGCCATGTCGCGCGATCACCTCTTGAGCCCTTGGCTGTCAACCGTGCATCCGCGCTATGGTACGCCACACTATGCCACCATTCTCACCGGCATCGGGGTAGCCACGCTCGCTGCCCTGATTCCCATCGGCGATGCGGCTGATATGACAAACATCGGCACTCTCTTTGCTTTTGTCCTCGTCTGTATCGGTGTCGTGGTCCTACGCTACACAAAACCCAACCAGCCCCGCCCATTCCGGCTTCCCTTCATGCCGCTCGTCCCCATCCTAGGCATGTTGGCATGCCTCGGCCTCATGAGTTTTCTCCCGTGGGTAACCTGGATCAGGTTCGCCGTCTGGACTACCATCGGCATTGCGGTCTACATGGGCTATGGCCTGAAGCACAGCAAACTGGCCGGCCTCCCTCCTGACGGACACCATCCCAAACGCTCGCTATAGCCCACCATCATCAAAAACCGTTGTCTGGTTTGTTTGGTTTGTCTTGTTTATTTTGTTGAACGAAACTAACCAGCTGAACCAAATCAACCAAACAGACCAAATGAACCAGATAGAGTGAATTAGTTCGATTTGTCTGTAGGCTGAGCTACTAAGGCTGGGGCAGGAGCTGGTGCGCTATCGGCAGGAGCAGCTGGAGCGACTGCGGGCTCGGCCGGCTGGCCCGCTGGTGCTGATGCAGCAGATACGGCTGGTTTGGGAGCAGCCGGTGGCTTGGGAGGAGCAGGTTTCTCCGGCTTGATGCCTCCTTCCCATGAGGGACCGGAGTACATATCTGCCGAGAGACCATTGGCTTTCCATTTCTCTTCAAAATCCGCAGCCGCCTTATTCGGCGTCTCACCACTGCCGACAACGTCATTCCACGGATAGGCCTTCGGGCCGATCTGGCATCCAGTCTCTATCCGCTTCAAATACAAAGAAATTGGATTCCCTCGGTATGGTCCAAGATAAATATGTACGGAGCCGACATATTCAAGCAAATGTGCCATCCCTGTCTCCAAAGGGGGGCATGATGCCATAAGAAGGAAGGGGAGGGCAAGGAGGTTGCTCCCCCTTGCTCGCGCAACGCGCACGATGAAGGTGTGCTCGTTGGACGCGCGCAGTTAGGGAGCAAACCTCCTTACCCTCTTTAGGGAATAGACAAGATGAGAAGATGCGGTGGGGCCCCGCCCCTTCGGCAAAACGCGCCACGAGCTGACCCATCCCCTGATGGGAAATAATAGAATTCGATGCTTTTTTGAACATGCACGATAGAGAGCAATCTTGGCTATTCCCCTAAAGAGGGATACAGGGAATTGGCCCACGACCTCCAAGGGGCTCTTGATTGACAGGCTTTTGGGCCGTCCCGTAGACTGCCTCGCATGTCTTCACGACTAATCACCCCCGCTCGCCCAAACAGCAAGAAGACCACTATCGGTTTCGTCAACCTGGGTTGTTCGAAAAATCAGGTCGATTCCGAAGTCATGCTGGGCACCTTGGTGACGGACGGGTTTGCCCTGACCGATGACCCGAAGAAAGCCGAAGTGGTCATCATCAATACGTGCGGTTTCATCGAAGAGGCCAAACAGGAATCGATCGATACGATTATTGCCCATGGCAAACTAAAGGAAACAGGATCCTGCCGAGTGTTGATTGCCGCCGGCTGTCTGGCGCAGCGGTATCAAGGGGATCTCCTCAAGCAATTGCCGGAACTCGACGGCGTGGTAGGGACCGGCGAGTTCGGAAAGATCGCGGAAATTTGCCGAGATCTGCTGGCGCCGAAGAAGCGGCAGCAACGGCTCTGGATCAGCGAGCCTCCCTATCTATACGACGCAGACGCGCCGCGCATCCGCCTCGGAAAGGCCCATAGCGCCTACGTCAAGATTGCCGAAGGTTGTAACCGCAATTGCGCTTTCTGTGCGATCCCCCTGATGCGGGGCAAACAGCGAAGCCGCCCGGTTGAATCGATCGTAGCCGAAGCCGTGCGCCTCGCCGCTGAAGGGGTAAAAGAGATCAACCTCATTTCCCAGGATACAGTGAATTATGGCGTGGATCTCGGTGTGCGGCACGGCCTCGTCACACTGCTTCGCGAGCTGGTGAAGGTGAAAGACTTGCGCTGGATCAGGCCTTTCTATCTCTACCCGCAACAGGTATCGGACGAATTGCTGGATCTCTACGCAGGCGAAGAAAAGATCACCAAGTATATCGACATGCCGCTGCAACATATCAACGATCGAATGCTCAAGCGGATGCACCGGCTGGGCGATCGGGCCGCCATCAGTTCCCTCGTCGATCGGATCAGAACACGTATTCCAGGCGTCACATTTCGGACAGCCTTCATCGTGGGATTTCCAGGCGAGACGGAGCAGGCGTTCGACGAGCTGAGAGGCTACGTGGAAGAGACCGAGTTCGATCGGGTGGCGGTGTTTTTGTACTCGGATGAGGAAGACACGCCGGCTGTCGGGCTTGACGACAAAGTCGAGCGATCGGTCATGGGCGAACGACGGAATGAGCTCCTGGCTGTGCAGGAAGAGATAGCTGCGGCACGAGGCCAGGCCCGTATCGGCTCCGTGATGGAAGTCTTGGTCGAAGGGGTCTCGGAAGAGACGGAACTACTGCTTGAGGGACGCCATGAAGGGCTGGCTCCGGAGATCGACGGCGTCGTGTATATCAATGATGGATCAGCCACAGCGGGGGAGCTCGTCAAGGTCGAGATCACCGATGCAGCGCTGTATGATCTTGTAGGCCACATCGTCTCTTAACAGGATGCTGAAAAAGTGGGGATGGGGTAGCTGGGACGATCCCCTTGCTCGCGCAACGCGCGGCCTCAGAAGGCCCTCGTTGGACGCGCGCAGTTGGGATCATCCCACCCACCCCTTGTAAAGTGATAGCTCGCTGCGGCCTTGCCTGCGGAACGGCGCGTCTTGGCGCGCCGGGGCTGGGCGGGTGAAAACCGTAGCCTTTTTGAGCATCCTGTTTGATATACCGCCTCTTAAATAGTGCAAAAATAGTTCCGCGACCCGCCAGGCCATTTCCTTCCGATATTGTTGCTCGCCTGCTACACTTGAACCATCCACTCTCGTCGGAAAGGTAGGCACCCACGATGGCGCATCGAAAAGAATCGGTCGTTCTGCTGATTCACTGCAAGGATCGCCGGGGTATCGTGGCCCGGGTCTCCGGATTCATTCACGACTTTGGCGGAAACATTCTCGATTCGGATCACCATACAGATGAAGAGACGAACGAGTTTCTCATGCGCATGGAGTTTGCCGCCGAGGGCCTGCAGATTCCGCCCGATGAAATCGCCGCTGCCTTCGCCCCGGTCGCGAAGACCTTCGACATGCGCTATGAAGTCCGCCCATCCAGTCGCCGAATGCGAGTCGCGATGCTGGTCTCGAAGCAGGACCACTGTCTGGCAGATCTGCTCCAACGGCACAAGCGCGACGAGCTGCACATCGATATTCCGGTGATCATTTCCAATCACGATGCCTGCGCAGGCTGGGCCGAGCTGTTCAAGATCCCCTTCACCGTCTATCCCGTGACCAAGGAGACCAAGTCACAGCAGGAGCAGCAAATTCTCGCCCTGCTGAAGGAGCACCGAATCGAACTGGTGGTCATGACCCGGTACATGCAAATTCTCAGCGGCGCCTTTCTGTCCCAGGTCGGCTGTCCGGTCATCAATATCCATCACTCCTTCCTCCCGGCTTTCATCGGCGCCAATCCCTATCGGCAGGCCTATGACCGGGGCGTGAAGATCATCGGGGCGACGGCGCACTATGCCACGGAAGATCTGGATGAAGGTCCGATCATCGAGCAAGACGTCATGCGAGTAGGCCACCGGGATACGGTCGATGATCTGGTAAGAAAAGGCCGGGATCTGGAGGAGATTGTGCTGGCCCGCGCCGTGCGCCGCCATGTCGAGCGACGGGTGTTGGTGTATGGCAGAAAAACCGTGGTATTCGATTAGCCGGAAGCCCCAAAAGTCCGCCAGCATCGTTCTCGCATCGTTCAGACCCTCAACGTACCACAAGGGTACGCCTCGGATCTTCACTCGCTGCGGCCTTGCTGGACGAACTTTTTGAGCATCCGGTGGGATCTACGCCTGTTGTCCTAGATGTGCAGGCCAGCGAAGTTCCGGCGTGCCGACAGAGTTATTCCACCGCCTACGTCTAACCCCAAATGCGCTTCCACGCTCGACCTCGACGCTAGAAGATGAGCGCTGCTTTCGCGGAACATTCACGCTAATACAGCCGCGCAGCGAGGACACTTGGCTGAAGAGGTAGGAATTTGGCCCAAGAGAGATGACGTTGCCACATTGGCCGTCATCTCTCTTGGGTAGGACTTCGAATTCTGGCGATGACTACATCGGAACGTCCCACTCCCAAACGCTCATGACCAGTGATGCCGAAACCTAACGGTCCGCTAGTCCTGGAGTGAGGATGAGATTGACAGGAATCTTTTCCGCTACAGTGTAGGGACTCGCCTTATTTTCCTTGACCCACCGCTTCTCAGCCACAGATTCAAAAGGCGGCGCAAGTTCTCCTTTAAGAGACCACAGATCGAAAGGTGTCTCATCAATGGAAATCTCCCAATCATACCCCCTGTCCTTGACGTAGGGGGCGATGACCGCATCGAGTGTCCTGACCCACCATTCTCTGATGACGGGACCAGGTAGCGTCCTGGCAATTTGGTCGATTTTGAACCGGACAAATTTATTATGAGGTTCGCCACCGACAAAGCAGGAGTCCTTGGCTACTTCCTCAAAAATGAACACCACATAGAACTTAGGGATCGGGATGCTCGCATACACCTCCGTAACCTGCTTGGTCAGATTCTTTTTGTCTTCGGCAGTGAACGCTCCGACAGGATGATAAACTTTCCATAACGGCATTTCATGTTCCTCCTTATGGGTTGGGCATTTGCAATGTTGAACTTGTCTTGAACATTAAGACCCATAGTCTTGTCTATTTCCGAATAGACCATGTCGACTCTTTTGGGGCTAATGATCCATCAGTCAGTCCTCCTTTCTTATCAGAACGCCGAATTATCTTGAGTCATGTCGCTTGCCAGGCAAAGCGCAAGGCGGCTTGAACAACCTTGCAACAAAATGACTTAAGCAGGGAGTGCCACAGGCGCATTCACATTGATAGAGCTTCAACAGATTACAAATCCTTCCTGGCTTGAATGCGCAACTCAGTCACTTGCGTTTCGCAAGTTATGGTAGTCTATCGTCTTGCAAAATGCAAGTATCTGAACTGCATTATTTACTGTAACTCGGTAGTTCTAAATGGGTAAGATGATGGGTAATGTTGGACGACCGTGAACAATGGGTAGCACTATGAAATTTAAGCGATCATCTTGTCCGATCACGAATGTATTGGATACTCTCGGAGATAAATGGACGCTGTTGGTGATCCGCGATCTGGTCTTGGGCAAGAGACGATATCAGGAGTTCACGTCCTCTCCGGAAAAAATCGCTTCAAACATCCTTGCGGATAGACTCAAGAAACTGGAGACGGGCGGCCTTGTGACCAGGCATGCATACCAACGGAACCCCGTTCGCTATGAATACCTTCTCACAGAAAAGGGCGAGGGCCTAAAGCCGGTATTGGAAGCGATCATCGTATGGGGGAAAAAGCACTACCCAGGCAGCAAGAGATTCCCTCGCGTCGAGCAGCATTAAGGAAGGGTCAACCCATTAACGCTCCCGATGAGAAGACGGCGAAGAGGAAATGGGCGGTCGTTTAGCCGCTGCGGGAGCGGGAGCCAGCGGCAGCATCACCGTAAAGGTTGAGCCTTCCCCAACCTTGCTCTGGACCTCGATACGCCCGCGATGGGATTCGGCAATCCAGGCGCATATGGCCAACCCAAGGCCCGTGCCTTTCTTGGTATGAGCCCGCGCCTCATCGGTGCGGTAGAACCGGTCGAAGATCCGAGTCTGATCCTCTTGCGCGATCCCAATACCGTGATCAGTTACGGACACCCTTGCGTGAGTCTGGTCGATCATCAGGGCGATATCGACTGCCCCGCTAGGACGGGAATATTTAACCGCGTTATCGAGAAGGTTCAAGAACAGTTCACGCAAACGCAGTTCATCTCCCAAGACCACTGCCGGCGTGGTGGCTCGTAGCACAACCTGGATGTTCCGTTCCTGCCCCAACAGTGAGGCTTGCCGGTGGAGATCCTCGATGAGCGTGTCCAGCGGGACCGGCAGACGCTCCATTTTCACCTCGCCCATGTCGGCTCGGGAGAGAAAGAGCAACTCATCCACTATGCGCGTCATCCGGTCGATTTCTTCCAGATTGCTCTCAAGGACGACTTTGTAGTCGTCGGTTTCGCGAGGGCGCCGGAGCGCGAGTTCGGTTTCCCCTTTCATGACCGTCAACGGTGTGCGCAGTTCGTGCGAGGCATCGCTGCTGAACTGACGGATCTGCCGAAAGGAGGTTTCGAGCCGGTCGATCATGGCATTAAACGTATTGGTCAGACGGCCGATTTCGTCGGCCGAGGCCGGAACCGTCAGTCGCTGGGTGAGATCGCCTCCGGCTATACGTTGGGCAGCCAGCGTGATCGTATCGACCGGGCGAAGGGCTCGGCCGGCCATGAACCAGCCTCCGGCAAGCGACACGGCCAGCGCGATGGGCATACTGACCAACAGTACTAACAGGAGACGGTTCAGGGTCTCTTCGACGGAGTCCATCGAGGTGCCGACCTGGATGATATAGAGCAGGTTGCCCCGATAGATAATGGGAACCGAAATGAGGCGTAACGCCGGCTCCTTGGGATATTTGGCAAATTCGAGGAGTGAGCGGCCTGAGTAGGCGACTTCCAGGGCCTGGCGGCTCAGGGGCATCTCCTGTTGTTTCACGTTCGGCGAACGAATGGTGATGGTGCCGGAGGGGCTGAAGATCTGGAAGAACTTATCGATGCGCGCCAGCTCGGGGAACTGCGACATGAGCTCGTCTTCGTCGATCAGAGGGAGGAACCCGCGTTCTTCCAGCGACCGAACGGCCGCCGCCGCGGTTTCTTCCAGCGATTCATCGACCGCGTCGCGAAGGCTTCGAGCCGTCACCAGATACAGGATAGTTGAAAAGATAATGAGGATGAGTGCGAGAGCGGTGCCGTACCAGAGAGTGAGCCTGACACGAAGCGGCATCAGTCGACCTTCAGCATATATCCGCTTCCGCGAATCGTGTGAATCAGTTTCTTCGAGTGGCCCCGGTCGATTTTGTTGCGGAGATAATTCACGTAGACATCGATGACATTGGTGAACGTGTCAAAATCCTGGTTCCACACATGTTCTGAAATCATAGGACGGGTCAACACACGGCCCGTATGGCGCATCAGATATTCGAGCAGGGCATATTCCTTCAAAGTGAGGTCTATCCGCTGACTGCCTCTGGTCACTTCGCGCGTGGCCGGGTTCAAGGCCAGATCGTCGATCTGGAGCACGCCGGGGCTTTCGGTGGAACCGCGGCGAAGCAGGGCGCGAATGCGGGCAAGCAGCTCGTCGATGGCGAAGGGCTTGGTGAGGTAATCGTCCGCTCCTGCGTCAAGGCCCTTGACCCGCTGATCGACCTGCGATTGGGCGGTCAGAATAAGAATAGGGGTTTGTATCTTGGCCTGGCGGACACCCTTGAGAATGTCCAACCCGGACAATGACGGCAGCATCAAGTCGACGATCAGTAAATCGTAGTTGGTGTGGAGCGCCATCTCAAGGCCCTTCGCACCGTCTTCACAGAGATCGACGGCGTAGCTCTCCTCTTCAAGCGCGCGCCTGATGAAACAGCCGACCTTGGTTTCGTCTTCAATGACTAGAATACGCATGGCAGTCTGCTGAAAAAGCCCCCCAGCTTCGTTCTCAGTCGCTCAGACTCCTCACGTACCCAGCCGCGTACGCTCCGGGGTCTTCGCTCCCTGCGGCCTCGCTGGAGGGCTTTTTGATCAGCCTGCAGGGTAATCATCGCAGCCTATCACTCGGATTGAAAAGTTGGCGATGGAGGATTATACCAAACCTGCGCCTACAATTGGTCTGTTTGGTTTGTCTGGTTGATTTGGTTCATCTGGTTAGTTTCTTTGGGTCTTCTCCCAATCGAGTGGGCAAGAAATGGCTAAAAAGCGTTTAGAGTCCGCGCCGGGCAAGGGTTTCTGGGTGGCGCTCATTTGTCATTCCCGCGAAAGCGGGAATCCAGTGATGGAGGATGTCTAAACAGCCAGCGGTCTATATCCTTGCCAGCAAGCGAAATGGCACCCGTTACATCGGAGTGACGAGCGACCTCATCAAGCGTACCTGGGAACACAACAACGATTCGGTGGAGGGTTTCACGAAGAGATACAGGGTGCATCGCCTGGTGTATTACGAATTGCATGAGGATATGGAGTCAGCCATTCGCAGAGAAAAACAGATGAAGAAATGGAACAGGGGCTGGAAGCTGGAACTGATCGAGAAGCAGAATCCGGACTGGAGAGATTTGTGGGAGGGAATTCTTTGAGCCGTGTATTCCCGAAGGGTTCAAGGGGGGATACTGGATTCCCGCTTTCGCGGGAATGACGAATTGTACCCACTCACTTTGGAGAAGACCCATTTCTTTCAACCAAAGTACAAGACAAACCAGATAGACCAGTTTTTATGCCGGCGTGAAGCGCGTGACCGCGACCGGTTCGTAGGTCAGGGCCGGTCCCTGAGGGGTTCGCCGGGCTATCGTGTGTTTGAGCCACTGGGCATCGTCCCGTTTGGGAAAGTCCGACCGGTAATGGGCTCCACGGCTTTCCTGCCTGGCGAGCGCACTTGCAACGATGGTCTCTGCGATATCGAGAAGGGACTGGAGTTCGAAGGTTTGCACGAGATCCGTATTGAACACCCGCCCCTTGTCCTGCACCATGACGGAGGCGGCGCGATGGGTCAGTGCTGTGAGGGCCGAGAGCGCAGTGGACATGGATTCGTGCGTCCGAACAAGGCCAAGATTGAGGCTCATCAACTGGCCGAGCTCTTCTCGAATCTGCCAGGCTCGGACCGACCCCTTCTGTGCCAGTAGACGCTGGACGCGCGTCTGTTCGATTACGAGTTGGTCTGCTGTGAGCGCCCGTAGCGAGACAGTCCGAACATATTCTCCAGCTCGAATTCCGGCGCGCCGACCGAACACAATCGTTTCGAGAAGTGAATTGCCTCCGAGCCGATTGGCACCATGCACGCTGACGCAGGCGCATTCGCCGGCCGCGTAGAGACCGGCGATACCTGTTTCCGTCCATTGATTGGTCCGGACCCCACCCATCTGATAGTGCGCGCCGGGGCGAACAGGAATGGGGGTTTCGATGGGATCGAGGCCGGCAAACTCAATAGCGAGTTCTCTGATCTGAGGGAGCCGTTCGAGAATGCGCTGGCGTCCAAGGTGCCTCAAGTCCAGCAACACGCACCCCTCGACCCCGCGGCCTTCGATGATTTCTTGTCCGATGGCCAAGGAGACAGTGGAACGAGTGGCCAACTCCATCTGCTGCGGGGCATAGGTCTTCATAAACCGTTCGCCCAACGTATTCAGGAGATAGGCTCCTTCTCCGCGAGCCCCTTCGGTGATGAGGATGCCAGTGCCCTTGAGTGTCGTGGGATGAAACTGGACAAATTCCATGTCCGCCAATGGAGCCCCGGCACGATACGCGAGCGCCATGCCGTCACCGGTATTGATCACGGCATTGGTGCTCGTCAGGAAGACGCGCCCACTGCCTCCCGTGGCGAGAATGACAGCTTTCGCCCCGATCGCATGCAGTCCTCCATGGATCAGATCCCACGCGACAACACCACGGCAGACTCCGTCTTCCACGATCAACGTGGTGACATACCACTCTTCATACACGGCGATGCGCCGCTTGAGCAGCTGTTCATACATGGCATGGAGGATGGCATGGCCGGTACGGTCGGCCGCGTAACAGGTACGGGGGAACCCAGCTCCACCGAACGGACGTTGGGCGATATGCCCCTGTTCGTCGCGGCTGAAGATGACGCCAAACCGTTCTAATTCGAGAATGTCGTCAGGGGCTTCGCGGCACATCGCCTCGATGGCATCCTGATCTCCAAGATAGAGTCCGCCTTTGGTGGTGTCGTACGCATGGGCTTCCCAGGAATCGTTCTGTCCCAGCGCCGCATTGATGCCCCCTTGGGCAGCTACAGAATGGCTGCGAACCGGATGGACCTTGGATATCACAGCGACATCGAGATCCGGCGGTGCCGCAATCGCCGCCCTCATCCCTGCCAGACCGGCCCCGATGATCAGAATGTCGTGGAGTTTCATGACTGCATCTCTGGAACAAGAAGAGAACATCACAGCAGGAGGCTCAAAAAGTTCGTCCAGCAAGGCCGCAGCGAGTGAAGGCCCGGAGGCGTACCCTCTGGGGTACGTTGAGGGTCTGAACGATGCGAGAACGAAGCTGGCGGGCTTTTTCAGCCTCCTGCTTATCGCACTCATACGTGACTCACCGTTCAAAGGCAAGTTCAGAAACTATCGTGCAACTATTGGAAACAGAGAATGAGCATGGTATTCTCCTGGCCTCAAATGAGTCAGCCGGCATATCAAGCCTCTCAACCCGACAGGAACAATCTAAAGGACAAGACGAACGCCATGGCCACACCGGACTTTCTGAGCCCGACCGACATATTTACCCATCGCCATATCGGTCCCAGCGACGCAGACGCTCACGAGATGCTGGCCACGCTCGGTTTGCAATCGCTGGAAGAGCTGAGCAAGGCAACCGTGCCCACCGATATTCGCTTGCTGAAGGAGCTGGATCTGCCCCTGCACCGCGGCGAACAAGCTGTGCTGGAAGAGATCCGCTCCATGGCCGCAGAAAACAAGATCTACCGTTCATTGATCGGCATGGGCTATCACGACTGCGTGACTCCCGGCGTGATACAGCGTAATATTTTTGAGAACCCGTCCTGGTATACCCAATACACTCCCTACCAGGCCGAAATTTCTCAGGGCCGATTGGAAGCCCTCCTGAATTTCCAAACGCTGGTGACCGACCTCACCGGTTTGCCCTTAGCCAACGCCTCGCTTCTGGATGAGGCCACAGCGGCAGCGGAGGCGATGGCCATGTGTCTCGCCATTTCCCGTTCGTCCGGCCACGAACGGACGGAGTTCTTCGCCTCGCAGGACTGTCATCCCCAAACCATTGCCGTGATGCAGACGCGTGCAGAACCGCTCGGCATGACGCTGCGCGTAGGACAGACGCAAGCCATCGACTTTTCCCAGCCTCAGCTGGCCGGCATTCTGATCCAGTATCCGGCCACCGACGGCTATGTGGGGGATTACAGTTCACTGGTGACGCAGGCCCATGCGGCCGGAGTTCTTGTGGTGGTCGCCACCGATCTGCTGGCCTTGACCCTGTTGCGCCCACCGGGAGAATTCGGAGCCGATATCGCCGTCGGTTCCAGCCAGCGATTCGGTGTCCCGCTCGGATTTGGCGGTCCCCATGCGGCGTTTCTTTCAACCGCTGAATCATTCAAGCGGCAGATGCCTGGACGCATCGTTGGAGCGTCCAAAGATGTCACAGGAAAGTCTGCCTACCGACTGTCCCTGCAAACCCGCGAACAACACATCAGACGTGAAAAAGCGACGAGCAACATTTGTACGGCGCAGGTGCTCTTGGCCATCATGGCAAGCATGTATGCGGTCTACCATGGGCCGGAGGGCTTGCGGCGGATTGCCGAGCGCGTGCATGGCTTGACTACGATGCTGGTGGTGGGATTGCGGCAGCTCGGATTCGATATTGTAGCGGAATCGTACTTCGATACGATTCGAGTTCGTCTGACAAAGATGCAGTCCGAGTCCATCTTGATCCGGGCCAACGAAGCCGGCATCAATCTGCGCCTGCATGAGGACCACTCCATCGGGATTGCGCTGGATGAGGTGAGCACGGAAGACGAAATCCGCCGCCTGATGGAAATCTTTATCGGCCATGATCGGCTGCCTTTTCACGTGCGGGACTTGAGCCACAACATCACCCTAGGGTTCCCGGCGAACCTCACCCGCTCCAGCAAGTACCTGACCCACGCGGTATTCAATCGCTATCACACCGAGCATGAAATGCTGCGGTATATCCACCGTCTCGGGGCGAAAGATCTGTCGCTCGTCCATTCAATGATCCCGTTGGGATCCTGCACCATGAAGCTGAACGCGACGACCGAAATGCTGCCGGTCACCTGGCCGGAGTTCTCACGGCTACACCCCTTTGCGCCGATCGAGCAGACTAAAGGGTATCAAGAGTTGTTCCATCAACTGGAGGCCTGGCTGGCCGAGATTACCGGATTCTCCGCCGTGTCCTTGCAACCGAATGCCGGCTCTCAGGGCGAGTATACGGGACTGATGGTGATCCGGGCCTACCACCGGAGCCAGGGTCAAGAACATCGGGATGTCTGTTTGATTCCCGTATCCGCGCACGGCACAAATCCAGCCAGTGCATCGATGGTGGGCATGACGGTTGTGACGGTCGCTTGCGATCGACTGGGCAATGTGGAATTAGCCGATCTTGAAGCCAAGGCCTCTCAGCATCGCGATCGGCTCTCGGCTCTCATGTTGACCTACCCCTCGACCCACGGCGTCTTCGAAGCGGACGTGCGGCGCATCTGTCAGATCGTCCATACGCACGGCGGGCAAGTCTATATGGACGGCGCCAACTTGAATGCCCAAGTGGGGCTCTGTCGGCCCGGCGATATTGGCGCGGATATCTGCCATCTGAATCTACACAAGACATTCTGCATCCCCCATGGCGGGGGCGGGCCAGGGATGGGACCGATCGTTGCCGCGCGGCATCTGGCGCCGTTTCTTCCAGGCCATCCCGTGATGCAACTGGGCGGGGAACAGTCCATCGGGGCCGTATCGGCTGCGCCGTACGGCAGCCCCAGCATCGTCACGATTTCCTGGGTCTACATCGCTCTCATGGGACGCGATGGTTTAACCAAGGCAACACAGGTGGCGATTTTGAGCGCTAACTACATGGCCAAGCGGCTGGAGAAGTACTATCCCGTTCTCTATACGGGAACGTCCGGGTTCGTTGCGCACGAATTTATACTCGATCTCCGTCCCTTCAAGGAGTCGACCGGAGTTGAAGCGATGGATGTGGCGAAGCGATTGATGGATTACGGATTCCATGCTCCGACCGTCTCGTTCCCGGTTGCCGGGACCCTCATGATCGAACCGACGGAAAGCGAAACGAGGGCTGAATTAGACCGGTTCTGCGAGGCACTGATCTCGATTCATGCAGAAATACAAGACATCGTCGAGGGTCGCCAGCCGCGCACAAACAATCTGCTGAAGAATGCGCCCCACACGGCACAGGTCGTAACAGCCGACGAATGGAATCGGCCCTACAGCCGTGAACGAGCAGCCTTTCCTGCTCCCTGGGTGCGTGACCATAAATTCTGGCCCAGCGTGAGCCGCATCGACGAAGCCTATGGAGATCGGAATTTGCCTGGGTGATGACGAGATCGGCAATTTGTCCGAGCGGAATCTGCGCGCCGCTCGGCGTGGGAATCAGCACCCTCTTGAGCCGGTCCGGGTCATCGCGCAGTTCGCGTTTGTAGCGCACATTGACTGAATACCGTTCCCGCCCCTCGACCGTAGTCGTGACGGTCTCGCCGCCAATGGCCGAGGTGATGACCGCTTGCACGTCTCCCACCGTCAGACCGTAACGGGCAGCTTCGCGTCGATTTACGGTCAGATCCAGGTAATAGCCTTCGTTGAGCCGCTCCGCAAAGGCGCTTTTGGTGCCTGGCACAGTGGCCAGAACCTGCTCGATCTCCAAGCCGATTTTCTCGATGGTCTTCAGATCAGGCCCCAGGACTTTGATGCCGACTGGGCTCCGCACACCGGTCGTGATCATTTCGGTGCGGGTTTGAATCGGCATCCACCAGATGTTGGGAAAGCCGGGAATGCGTAACTTGGCATCCATTTCATCCAGCAAACGATCCCAGGTCATGCCGGGCCGCCATTGTTCTTCCGGTTTGAGCGTGATCGTGATCTCGGCCATGCCGACAAAAGCCGGATCGGTGGCAGTCGGGGCCTTTCCCATTTTTCCGAACACCCGTTCCACTTCCGGAAAGGTCGTGAGCAACTGATCCTGGATCTGTAGTACTTTGGCCGACTCAGGAATCGAGAGACCTGGCACAGTGGTCGGCATGTAGAGGATCGTCCCCTCGTTGAGCGGCGGCATGAATTCCGCGCCGAGCCTCGAATAGATCGGCGCCGTGAATCCCACGACCACCACCGCTAGTCCGAGCGTCAACCACCGAACGCGCAACGCGCCGGCGATGATGGGCCGATACAGCGCGATCAACAGCCAATTCAACGGGTTCTTGGCTTCCGCCCGGATGCGCCCCCGGATCAGGAGGACCATCAGCACTGGAGCCAAGGTCACCGAAAGGGCTGTAGCAAAGAGCATTGCAAAGGTCTTGGTGTAGGCCAGAGGTGTGAACAATCGTCCTTCTTGGGCTTCCAGTGCAAAGATTGGCAAGAACGACACGGCAATCACCAGCAGCGAGAAGAACAAGGGGCGACCGACTTCCTTTGCAGCCGCGATAATCGTTTCGATCCGGTCTCCCTTCGGCGCCTGCTCCAACCGCTTGTGGGCGTTCTCCACCATGACGATGGCCGCGTCCACCATCGCGCCGATGGCAATGGCGATCCCACCCAGCGACATGATGCTGGACGTGATATTCAGATAAACCATGGGGATGAAGGCGAGCAGCACCGCCACGGGGAGGATGAGAATTGCCACCAGGGCACTGCGGAGGTGAAACAGAAACACGACCGCGACCAGACTGACGATGATACTTTCCTCCACGAGCTTTTCGCGCAGTACGGCGATCGCCCGATGAATGAGGTCAGACCGGTCATAGGTGGGAACGATCTGGACGCCTTTTGGCAGGGCCGGCGTGATCTCTGCCAGTTTTGCTTTGATTCGCTCGATCACGGCGAGGGCATTTTCGCCGGCCCGCATGATCACGATGCCTCCGACCACTTGGCCCTTGCCGTCCAGCTCGGCAATGCCTCGACGCTGGTCCGGCCCGATTTGGACATGGGCAATGTCCCGGATCAAGATAGGCGTGCCGCGCCCATCCGTCCCGACGGGAATCAGTTCGATATCCTCAATCGAGCGCAGGTAGCCTCTCCCTCGAATGATGTATTCGGTGCCGGCCATTTCTAAGACACGGCCACTCACCTCCGCATTGCTATTTCTGACTGCTTCGATAATCGTCTTGATCGGCAACCGGTAGGCCGCCAAGGTGTTCGGGTCCACTTCGATTTGATACTGCTTCATAAACCCACCGACTGCCGACACTTCTGCCACGCCAGGCACGCTTTCGAGCTGGTAGCGCAGATACCAATCTTGAAGGCTGCGGAGCTGCGCCAGGTCGTGCGCGCCTGACTCATCGACCAATGCATACTGATACACCCACCCGACGCCGGTCGCATCAGGACCGAGAGTCGGCGCGACTCCGGCCGGCAACCTTCCGCTCAACTTCTGCATGTACTCCAGCACACGACTACGTGCCCAGTACAAGTCGGTCCGGTCCTCAAAGATTACATAGACATAGGAGACTCCATATTCTGAAACTCCCCGCACCCGTTTGACTTTCGGCCCAGCCAGCAGAGACGTGACGATTGGATAGGTGACTTGGTCTTCCATCAACGTGGGGCTGCGCCCTTGCCACTCGGTGTAGATCGTGACCTGGACATCGGACAGGTCCGGCACCGCATCCAGCGGAACTCGAAATCCCGCCCACAGGCCCCAGGCACCCAACAGCAAGACAAGGAGGATGACCAGGATCGGATTGCGAGCGCTCCCTTCAATGAGACGTGCGATCATGAGGGATTACATGCCTCCCCCGGCAACCGAGAACTGAAACTTTTCGGCAATGGCCGGTTTCCCTGGTATCGTCACGTTGGCTGTCACGACCCATGTCCCGCCCATGCCGAACATCACCGTACCTTCATAGAGTCCATCCTTCGTATGACGAGCCGTCACCTTGGAATCGGTCATGCCCGGCATCGGCATCGTATAGACGAATAGGACTTGGGCATTGGTCACTGGCTTGCCAGCCTGATCGTTCAGCGTGAGCTTGAGCAGCACGTTACCGGCCTTGGGATTTTCCGGCACTGTTGTGAGCGAGAGCGTGCCTCCGTTCATCTGACGGGTCTGAGCCCCAGTCATTTCTTTCTTGCTCCCCATCTCCATACCCGGCATGTTTTCCATCCCTTTCATACCTTGCATCCCCTCCATGCCTTTCATGTCGCCCATCTCACCCGCCCGCCCCGGGGGCGCCGAGACGCCCCCATTTCCCATGTCCATCCCTTCCATCTTGCCCTCGTATGCGCCGCGCATCTGCCAATCGCCCATACCGATCCGGCCCATCATGGCCTGCATGTTCGAAGCCGATGTCAATTTGCTCTCTGCATCCAACAGGAAATTGGCTGAGGTGACGATCCGATCTCCATCTTGGAGCCCTTCCATCACTTCCACGTGATCCTGGCTCCGACGACCCAGCTTGACCAATCTCTGCTCATACCGGCCTTCTCCCCGATCCATGAATACGAGTTGACGAAGACCAGTCTCCAGAACTGCCTCCTTGGGCACGACCAAGGCGTTGACCGCATCCGTCTGTAAGATTACGTTCCCATACATGCCGGGCTTGAGTTTCAACCCAGGATTCGGCAATTCAAACCGCACGCGCACCGTGCGGGCTTCTGTGTTCAACGAGGGGTAGATGAAGACCTTGCTTCCGCGAAAGATTTCTCCTGGATAGGCGGAAAAGGAAACTGAAATCGGTTGGTCCAGCTTCACCGCTGCGACCTCGGACTCATAGACATCGGCAGAGATCCAGACCCTGGAAAGATCTGCTACTTCATACAATGTCGTACCTGGTTCCACATATTTCCCAGGCACGGCCTCTCGCTTGAGGACGATCCCGGAGGAGGGGGCATAGACCGTGAGCACCGGCTCTGCCTTGCCTCGACGCTCCAGCGCTGTGATTTGCGCATCAGTCAGATCCCACAGTCGCAACCGCTCCCGCGCACTGGTTACAAGGGAGGCCGCGTTGGCTTTGGCTTCGTCGAGGGGGCTCGTAGCCAGTCGGGCCTGTGTCCTTAAGGCCAATAAATATTCATCCTGCGAAGCCAGTAGATCCGGCGAGTAGAACGTGAAGAGCGGTTCGCCTTTGCGTACCGGTCTGCCAATCGAATTGACGAAGACCTCGCGGACCCACCCGGAGATTTTCAGAGTGACCTGAGTCAAGCCACGTTCGTCGTAGCCGACCGTCCCGACCGTGCGAATTTCTTGCGTCAACGTCGTATAGGCAGCTGAGGCACTCCGTACTCCGATCAACTGTCTCGCCACAGCCGGAATTACCACAGCTCCGGATGGCGATGAAGACATGCCTGGCATGCCTTCCATTGACTTCTTGCCTGCCGGAGCCATCTCCTTCATGTCCATCTGCTCCATAGCCATGTCTGCCATAGCGCCGCTCATTCCGTGAGAGAGGAAAAAGCCGGCGGCGGCTCCGGCGGTCGCACCGATTGCCACGATGCCGATCACGAAACTTTTCTTGTATGATTGCTGGATCATCGCTGTGTCTCCTTCCTATCCACGCTAGCCCTGCCGATCGAGCGTAATACCGACCACCTGTTCAAGTTCAGCCAGGCGATGCTGGCGGTCCACGATTGCCTTGAAATACTCATGCTGAAATCCTCGCCAGGCCCGTTGGGCATCAATGAGATCCAGGAAACTCCCCTTCCCCACACGATATCCGACCCTCGCCGATTCCAGGCTCTGCTCGGCCTGTGGCAGGATCGTGGTCCGGTACAGAGTGGCTACCTGATCAGCCGCCTGGAGCCTAGCCAGAAGGTCGTTGACCTGAAACCGGGTCAGATTTTCCAAGGTATGTTGCTGCGCCTGCGCGACCGAAACTGCAGCCGCGGCTTCCTGCACCCCTGCGTCGTATTTCGGCTTGGTCCAAAATGCGAAGGGGATGCTCATCGCCACATAGGCGCCGAATCCATCATTGGCTTGATAGTTCTGGAAGCGCTGAACCGCTACATTGAAGTCCGGGTAGTATTGACGCTGGGCCAACGCGCGGGATTGCTCACTCCGCTGCACATCCAGCTCGGCGGCTTTGAGCTCCGGCCTGTCGTTGAGCGCGAGGCTATGCAGATCGTCGAGGGGCTTCTCGATCGGCAATTGAGAGGGTTCTTGCGCAAGGCCCACGGGTGATGAAGGATCCCGATCGAGCAGCGTGTTCAACATCGCTGCGGCAGTCTTTCGACGCTGTTCCAGGACGGGAAGCTGCTGCTGAAGCAGGGACAGCTCCACTTGAGCCTTGAGAACATCGGCCTGGCCTCCTTTCCCTGCACGGAACTTCGCATTCGCGATCTCAAAAAACTGCCTGAGCAGCTCCACTTGTTCATGATGAATCTGGATCGTCTTCTGCATGAGAAACAGATCGTAGTAGGCCTGCTTCAGGCGGGCGACCAGTTCCCGTTCCTTCGCATGGATCGCTTGCTCGGTCATGTCGGCAGAACGGCTGGCGACTTCGCCTTTGAGCCCGAGTTTGCCGGGGAAGGGGAGATTCTGCGAGAGACCGAAGATATGGTTCTCCGTCCGCGCGACATTGAAGGGCTGGGGGACGTTCCACAATTGGAGGGACAGGATTGGGTCATCCAATGACCGCACCTGCGCAATCCGATTTGTGGCGGCTTCCCATTGCTTACGAGTCGCTGTCAGTTCGGGATTTCGAGCCAAGACTTCTTGGATCAATTCCGGCAGCACTAGCCTATCCCTGGGCGCAGAATCGGCATCCTGTGCCTTCGATTGCGTGCCACTCAGAAATATGACGAACACGATCGCGACGGTTAGACCATGGAGTCGTCCATGCCATCTCATGCGAAGGCCCTCCCAGAGTTCCTACAGGTTCGACGCTCTGTCTGTGCTCCGGCCTTACAAGCGGGAAACGCATAGACAATGAACTGGTCCGCCAAGACCAGGCTTCGAACGACAGACGTTTTGACAGTGAAACTACGACGGATCGCGGAAGAGGAAGATCAGATGCGAAGCACGGAGATTTTGAGCAGAAGATCCTGCGGAGGACCGATTGTAGGGTGATCGGACAGACGGTTGCCGGGAGAGGTACGGACGGCTAGAAGCGCGAGCGAGGCAGTGTCTTCCGGACAAAGAACCTGACAGTCACTGTTGAGATGGAGCCTATCGGCAGACTGCACACCGAGCGTCTTAAACGTATCGCAGAACTGATAGATAGGTTGTTCATCCGGAGTCGAGCAGCCTTCCCCCATTGTGCTAGCTGTGACGCCGTTCACCGGCAGGAGACAGGCATAGGCATTGAAGCTCAACGCAAAAAATAGCACGATGAGTGTGCCGGCTAGAACTGAAGTGGCCCTATGAGCAGGTACGCGCATGGCGTAAGTCTATCCCTCGCTCGTCCAATCCGTCAATGCTATCGCTAATACATACAGGCCGCGGAAGAAGACTGTTATTTGGTTTATTTGGTTTGTCTCGTTTGTTTGGTTTAACAAGACCAACTAAATGAACAAAACAAACCAGATCAACCAAACAGACCGGGCCTGTCGGAGACAGGCGCCTACATCGTCCCCTCGGGAATTTGATCGAGCTTATAGAAATCGATCGGGTCCAGCCGGCGATGTGTTGCCTGAGTCGGCTCGCTGCCCTTGGTAAAGAGTTCGACGGTGCTCTCCTGTCCCTCCTCGCCCTCAAGCAATCCGGTTGCCGGATCGACCTTGACGAACGTGACGCCTTCCGGAATGGTAAAGGCCATGACCGGGAGCGGCTTGAGCGCAACTCGCATGAAATTGATCCAAATAGGCAGTGCGGCATGCGCCCCCGATTCCGTCTCGCCGAGTGACCGTCGATCGTCAAACCCGACGTAGATACCAGTGACCAAGTTCGGCGCGCCGCCGATAAACCACGCATTGATAAACTCATCCGTAGTGCCGGTTTTCCCCGCAATCGGCCGCCCAAGTACTTTGGCCGCCTGACCGGTCCCCTTTTGGATCACGTCTTCCATCATGTTCGTAATCAAGTACGCCGTTTCTTTGGAAATCACGGGAATGGCTTGCGGTGCCGCCTGTTCAAGCACCGTTCCCGCGTTGTCCTTTACGGATAGGATCGCATAGGGTTCCGCGCGACTCCCCTGGTTGAGCAACACCCCATAGGCGGAAGTCAGTTCCATCAGCCCGACAGAAGATGAGCCAAGCCCCAAGGACAAATCTGCCGCCAGCGGACTGGTCACCCCGACCGTTTTCGCAAACTCAATGACATCCTTCACGCCAACTTTATCCAGCAACCGAACGGTCGCCAGGTTATGCGAGTGGGCCAAGGCATCCCGCAAACTCACCATGCCATGGATTTTTCTTCCATAGTTCTCCGGCTTCCAGGTTTTCTCATCCTGCTCCTGTTCATAGACCACCGGCGCATCGAGAATCACCGACGCGGGGCTCATCCCCTGACTCACAGCCGTCGCGTAGATGATCGGCTTGAAGGCGGACCCGGGCTGACGGTGCGCCTGCACGGCCCGATTGTACTCGCTGCGAGCGAAATCGTAGCCTCCGACCATGGCCCGAATAGCGCCGTTATCCGGCTCCAGCGTAATCAACCCTCCCTCGACGAGCGGAGTCTGCTCCATTTGTACATGGACGATGTCACGATCCAACTTCTTCACCATGACCTCGATGACATCGCCGGGCTTCAGCACTTGCTTCAGGTTCTGATTGACGACGAAATCTTTTGCCGTATCGAACCCGGTCAAACGGCGCTTCGCCCATGCCATATCGTCAAAGGCGAGCTTGGCTACCGTCGTGCCGATCTGCACAAAAAAATGGTCTTTTGCCACTTTGCTGACGAACCCCTCGCGATAGTCCCCTGCCTTCAAGGCCTGATCGGTCACCGCTGCAACAACGGGCGGAGTCGGCGCAGTCGCATCGACCGTTCGGAGCGGGCCACGCCACCCTTGGCGTTTATCCAATTCTCGCAGGCCTGCTGCAAAGGCCGCTTCAGCGGCTTTCTGCATCTCCATGTTCAATGTCGTGAATACTTTAAGCCCTCCCTTGTACACCATCGCTTCGCCATACTTCGCAACCAGCAACTGCCGGATATATTCCACAAAGTAGGGTGCAGCCTGTTCACCGCCTGGACGGCGGAAACCGAGTATCTCCGCCGCAGCCTGTTCGCGTTCTGCCGGGGTGAGGAACTTCGCCTCTTCCATGCGAGCCAGCACATGTTCCTGCCGTTTTTTTGCGCGATCGTAGGCCTTGAATGGCGAATAATGGTTTGGCGACTTCGGGAGACCGGCTAGAAATGCCGATTCTCCAATCGTCAGGGCGGAGAGGTCTTTCCCGAAATATGTCTGAGCTGCCGAGGCGACGCCGTAGGCGCCTTGTCCGAAGTAAATCTGGTTCAAATACAGTTCGAGAATTTGCTCTTTCGTCAGGACCAATTCCATCTTGTACGCAAGAATCAACTCGCGGACTTTGCGGTCGAAGGTGCGTTCGGATGAAAGGAACAGGGAGCGCGCCAACTGTTGGGTAATCGTGCTGGCCCCTTCGACCTTGCCGCCCCGGCGCACATTCGTCCAAGCCGCCCGGAGCATGCCGATGTAGTCGAGGCCTGGATGTTCGAAGAACCGGACATCCTCGACCGCGATGACTGCACGCCGCAGCTGTTCCGGAATGTCCGCCACCGGGGTGAGGATACGCCGCTCGATGAAAAATTGACCGATGAGCTGCTGGTCGCTCGAATAAACCTGCGTCACCAGGCTTGGCTGATAGGTCCCCAGCTGATCCAATGCGGGAAGGTCTTTTGAGAAATGCCACAGCGCCCCGCCTGCTGCCAATCCCGCCAACAAGATTATCGCCCCCAGACTTATGAGCGAAATCTGCCACCAGCGCCATGGGCGACGCGATGGCTGTTGACGAAACGGATCCTGTAGGTATGTCGATCGATCCATCATAGTTACGCGGGTTTACCTTCGAATGAGGCTTGATGTCTTGAGAAGAATACCACGGTCACCATACCGTGGAGGCCCTCAAAACTCAAGGTTCATGCCGGTATCGCTTGTACCGGACATCATGCTTCGGGTATACTCGCTTCCCGACGCCTGGATGCCTGGGCGTCTTTTTTTTGGAGCATGCAGCAATATCTATGGATCAGACAGCCACAACAGAGTCTCCCGTCGCAGCCGATATCGCTCCTAAGGGGCGTCGTAGCGACATTCGCAATATCGCCATTATCGCCCACGTCGACCATGGCAAAACGACATTAGTCGACGCCGTGCTCCGACAGACCCATGTCCATCGCAAGATCGACGATATGGGCGAACGGATCATGGACTCGATGG
>NEWR02000013.1:8452-12227 GCA_002869885.2 Nitrospira sp. CG24C | reverse complement strand
CGCCGTGCTCCGACAGACCCATGTCCATCGCAAGATCGACGATATGGGCGAACGGATCATGGACTCGATGGACCAGGAACGTGAGCGCGGGATCACCATTCGAGCCAAGAACGCCAGCGTGACCTACAAAGGCGTGAAGATCAATATCGTCGATACACCGGGCCACGCCGACTTCGGCGGCGAAGTCGAACGGACCCTGCGCATGGTGGATGGCGTCCTCATCTTGATCGACGCGAAAGAAGGCCCCATGCCGCAAACGACCTTCGTGCTGCGGAAGGCGTTAGCGCTCGGCCACAAGGCCATCGTCGTCATCAACAAGATCGACCGTCCTGACGCGGTCATCGATGACGTAGTGAATCGGACCTTCGACTTGTTTGTCCATCTCGGCGCCACAGACGAGCAGCTCGATTTCCCGATCGTCTACACGGCAGCGATCAAGGGCACCGCAACACTCGACATCAATAAGCCCGGTACGGACATTCAGCCGCTCCTCGACACCGTCCTGGAAAAGATTCCGGCGCCCGCCATCGATGCCGAAGCGCCCCTCCAGATCCTGGTCCTCTCCCTGATCCAAGACCTCTACAAAGGCAAGATGGGAGTGGGGAAAATCCAATCCGGTTCGATCGCCCGCCGACAGAATGTGGTCGTACTCGGGAAGGACGGCGCCAAGTTCCCTGGAAAAGTGTCAGACCTCGCAGTCTATTCAGGGCTTGAACGGACGGATATCGAACGCGCGGAGGCAGGAGAAATCGTTGCGGTGGCAGGCCTGGACGAAGTGAGCATCGGCGATACGATCGCCGACGCAGAGCATCCGGTCGCACTGACCCGGGTCACGGTCGACGAGCCAACCGTCCAAATGACCTTCTCCGTGAACAATAGCCCCTTCGCCGGACGGGAAGGCAAGTACTTGACCTCCCGGCATTTGCGCGATCGACTCTTCAAAGAACTCGAGACCAACGTGTCGTTACGCGCGCAAGAGACGGATAGCGCGGATAAGTTCCTCGTCGCCGGGCGCGGCGAGTTGCACCTCGGCGTCTTGATCGAACAAATGCGCCGGGAAGGGTACGAGCTGCAAGTCTCGCAACCGGAAGTGATTATCCACCGTGATGGGGAGAAGGTCCTCGAACCCTATGAAGAGCTGACGATCCAGGTGCCGGAAACCTATCAAGGCGCCGTGATTGAAGAGCTCGGCAAGCGCCGCGGCGAATTGCGCCATATGCGGCTCATCCATTCCGACGCAGGCCCGAGTGAAATGCACCTGGAGTACCATATCCCCACCAGGGGCATCATGGGGCTCAAGAATCTCTTGGTGGCTAAGACTCGCGGCACCATCATCATGCACCATGTCTTCGTCGCGTACGAACCGGTGGAGCAGCGCGACCTCACGGTGGCGACACACGGGTCGCTCGTCGCATGCGAAGACGGGGCCAGCACCGGCTATGCCATCTTCATGACTCAGGATCGAGGGACTATGTTCATCGGCCCTGTCGTGGATGTCTACCGCGGGATGGTTGTCGGCGAAAACAGCCGGGACGAAGACATGGACGTGAACGTCTGTAAAGAAAAGCAGCTGTCCAACATGCGGGCATCTGGTACCGATGAGGCCTTGGTCCTCACGCCGCCACGGGAAATGGGTTTGGAGCTCGCGCTCGAATATATCGGCCCGGATGAACTGATTGAAGTCACACCGAAGAGTCTGCGGATTCGCAAACGGATACTCAACTCAGATGAACGCCGCAGGGCCAAGAAATCCAGCAAATAGTCTCCTTCAGCGATGAGAATCAGGAAGAAAATCCCCAAACCTTCCGCTCGCCGCCCCCCGCTCTACTTCGTCGGTTATCGGGGGGCCGTGCCGTCGCCCGATGAACTCAAGACCTGGTATGACCTCGAATACGGTGGGCCGCTGGTGCTGCGTGTCAGCGAGCAGGAAACGGAATCCTGGCATGCGACCCATGGGCCGTGGACAGCTCACATCGTCATACCACTCCCAGATTCTCATATCGCTGGCCTGAAGCAACAACTCGCATGGGAGCACGAGCATGTCGGCGCCGTCGCGCCATCCCTGATGCCCCCGCGCGATATGCCGGATAGCATCCTGTTTGCCGCTCGACTCGCACGGGGCCTCACACTCCTCACGCAAGGCACGGCTTATGACATCACCACCAACCAGTACGTCAACCCGTCGGATTGGCAGGATCGTCCCCTCACCAACTTTATCGTCGGCGATCACATCCCAATCGTACGGGGCGACGATGAGCCAAACCACCGGACCTGGTGTTACACCCTCGGCCTCAGTAAGTTCGGGGTGGATGAGCTTGAAATGTTTCTTCCCCTTGGTCTCCCGGACCAGCCTGTGCGTGATACGCTCAGAGACACAGCAGACGAATTGACGAGAACAGGACAGTCGCCAAAAGTCGGAAGCCACATCAGCCTAGGCCCGGGCCAGAATGTTGCGATTGCCAATCACCGCACTGCCTCACCGGCCGGGCGCATGCTCGGATTTCGAGAAATTCGAACGCTGCCATCTAGTTGATTTGGTTTGTTTGGTTCATCTGGTTGATTTGGTTCATCTAATTAGTTCGTTCAACCAAAAAAACTAAACAAACGAAACAAACCAAATAACAGTTTTCTTCCGCTGGCAGACTTTTTCTGCATTCTGCTAGGCCTTCAGGCCCGTTGACAACATTCCAACCCGCACGGTACAAAATTGTAGGTGACAGTGTCAGTGGCCGGACTAAACCCAGTGAAGGAGGTACAGCGATGAGCGACGTAGCAGCAGAAATCAAGGTGGGCGATACCGCACCGGACTTTAATTTGAAGGACCAGGACCAAAAAGATGTGAAACTGAGCGACTATAAGGGCAAGAAGAATGTCGTGCTCTGCTTCTATCCGTTGGACTGGAGCCCCGTCTGTCAGGGCGAGAACAAGTGCCTGACCGACGACTTCCCCAAGTTCCAATCAGCGAACGCAGAACTGTTCGGCATCAGCTGCGACAGCTTCTTCTCGCACAAGGCTTGGGCCGATTCCATGGACCTCAAGCATCGGCTGCTGTCGGACGTGCACCGGACCACGGCAAAGGGCTACGGCCTCTACTTCGAACCGTTGAACTGCTCGAAGCGTGCAACCGTCATCGTCGACAAGAACGGCAAGGTCGCCTACGCGAAGGTTCAGGAAATCAAGGTGGCGCGGGAGGACAAGGACATCCTCGCGGCACTCGCGAAGCTGGGTTAACCCTCGGTCGGAAAGTCTGAAGGTCGGAAAGTCTTCAAGTCGGGGGCTTTCTGACTTTCGGACTTTTGACTTTACGACTTGATGACTTTATGCCTGGGATTGTCGAAGACGTCAGAGACGAGAACTACAAGGACTTCACCGACGCGCCTGCGTCGATCGTGGCCTACGGCTTAGCGACCTGTGAGCCCTGCATGGTCTACGACCCGATCCTGGTAGAGACCGCCGCCAAGTTTCCCGACGTGAAAGTCGGCAAGGCCAAGATGCATGTCCCTGGCCGCTGCCGCGAGATTAAGAAGAGCCACACCTTCGAGACCTATCCCACGACGCATTTCTTTTCCAATGGCAAGCTGCTCCTCACCCGCGAAGGGGTGGTGGAGCCAGCCGAACTCGCCGCGCTGATTTCGGATCACTTGCTCAAATAAAAGAAAGAGCGGGCAGCCTGGGTGTCCTCTGTGCTCGCGGAACGCGCTCGGGCTTGTCTGTCTGGTTGGCCGGTCTTTCTGGTCTATCTGGTTCTTCCGGATGAATTTCCAGTGTGATTAAC
>NEWR02000013.1:0-8352 GCA_002869885.2 Nitrospira sp. CG24C | reverse complement strand
AGAAAATAATGGAGGGACGGCTCAGAGGCAGGATGCCTATTTCATTGATCGCGGCTTGGAGCAATGTTCATGCTGAATCAACCACGCTGAACCTTCTTTGCGCAGGAGGGTAGTACATTTACCGGCATCGCTTCCCTCGAGTTCGCCGTTTCTGACCGCTTGAAACACATAGTCGTAGGTGGCCCAGGCCGTAGTCCCAGAAACACCTGGCTTCAAGTTCGACACGACACTGATAAAGCGCAACGTGCTTCCCTTGGCGAGTTCTGACTCATAGTCCGACAGCCACTTTTCGATAGAATCACGCGTCTCCGTTTCGCCATCCTGAATACCGGCATAGTCCTTGGCGTACAGTTTCAACACTGCTTGCTTATCTCTGGTTTCGGAGAAAGTCGCAGCTGCCATAGCTGCTTCCTTGATAGCCTTCTCGACTGCCTCCCCTTCCTCGGCAGACCAGGCCACCGATGTCCACGAGAGACAAGCCATGAGCACGGCACATGCAAGTTGGCTTTTCCTCATCGTCGCTCCGATAGGAGGATCTCCGACCGATCAACCGGCATACTCGAATGAGAGATCGCGAGACTGGATTAAACGAATGTTGGCCAGTTGGCCCGACGAGATACCGGACAGGAGCGACTTCCAAACCCATTCGGCAAGTTGCCCGCCCGTGACAGATTCAGCGCCGAGGACATGGCGCAGATCCTGACGGTCCAACGCCTTCACGATTTTCTCTTGCGCCAAGCGATCCAGCGCGCCGATATCCGTCACCATCCCCGTCACCGGATCGATGGCGCCATGGACCGTGACGAAACAGTCCCATTCGCGGCCTTGATTGCTTTCTTGTAGACCCATGAATGAATAGCGCCGCGTGACACTGGCAACGTCGAGCCCTGCTGCTCGCGTCACCTCAGCGTACAGATCTTCATCCTCATATAACCGGATCGCGTGGAGCGTACCGATGTCTTTCTGCGCGTCCAGCTTGCCCCAGAGAACACATGCCAGGTTTTCCGATGTGGGAATCCGGTCCTTGAAGTAGGGCATATCCAAGTTCAAATTCTTATGGTCAAATTCTTCGAGCACGTTGAGCAAGATGCGCTTCAGATCGAAAAGATTCACGACCATGCCGGTCTTCGGGTCCACCTCGCCTAAGACCGTCACCTCGACCATGTAGTTATGTCCGTGCGCCGGCGGGTTATAGCAGAGGCCAAACACTGCGCGATTTTTAGCCTCATCCCATTCAGGCTTGAAATAGCGATGCGCCGCCGCAAACTCGATGCGCTTTGTGAGAAGAACGGTAGACATAGTTTCCAGTTCTGGGTTCTGGGTTCTGGGTTCTGGGTTCTGGGTTCTGAGTTCGAACTTCCTCCATCCGGACAACTCAGAACTCAACACTCAGAACTAACAACTTAAGTCAGAGAGCCACTCTTCCCTCATACTCCCAGGCACCGGCGCCTCGGCATGGTACTCGTGATGATGCACCGTCAGCATAACCGGCTGGCGTAAGTCAGCGAACGCAGCGGTCATCGACGCAGTCGGCCTGAATCGGACGAAATGCACCGCGCTGATTTTGGTTTCATGACTGTGGCCGCCTTCGAACTGCCCAAATACCTGTTCACTTCCAGCGCGGATCGCGACGGTTTCGCCGTGATCGAGCCCCATGAACACATCGAGCCATTCTTTCATCCGTTCCTGCTCTGTAATTTCGATCAGCAACGTGGCGCTCAACTCACCGGATTCCGGCATGAGGGCATTGTAGACATCCAATTCATCCTGGATTTTGCGGGGATCGAGAATGTGCTCGACCCGAATCATTTCCTGGGTCTGAAACCGCAACGTTTCACGATTTTCGAAGATGAGCGTAACGAGCGGCCCGACAGAAATCCGGCGCCGTTGCTTGAGCGCAATGATCTGCGAGCGGAATGGCTCCCGCTGGCGCTCATAGTCAGCGATAGACAACAGATCAGTCTGTATAAGTTGCTTCATCGTCTTTCTCTCGCGTCACAAATGTGCCGCTCCCCCATCATGCTCCCGCTTACCCCGTTACCCCTTTATCCCGTTACCCCTCACTCCTCACCCTTTATCCCTTATCCCGTTACCCCCTTATCCCTTTACCCCTTCCCTTCACCCCTTCCCGTTACGGCCGAGCCCATAGGCATCGCGCACGATTTGAATCGGATGCTGCGTCGGCCTGCCGCCGGCATGGGCCATGGCGCCGGCTTGATCCAGCTGCAACCCCGCCAGCGGGCAGTCGGAGGCTACAACATCAGCCGGGGCCTGTTCAATCGCTCGAACGGCCTTCTGCGCGATCAACATCGAGAGGGGAAAGAACTCCGTCTTGGCAGACCATGAACCATCGTGGCCGGAACATTTTTCGATCACCTCAACCTGCGCGCCGGCGCACTCCATGAGTTCCTTGGATTTGAATCCGATGTTTTGATCCCGCAGATGGCAGGGCACCTGATAGGCCACTCGGCCCGGCTTCTGCCGAAAGTCCATCGCCAAGACGCCTTCACGTTTCAACTTCATGAGATATTCGCTGATATCGAACGTTCGTTCCGCCACGCGCCGCACCTCATCGCCCCCGACGATCTCGGGATATTCCCGTTTCCACATCAGGCTGCAACTCGGCACCGGCGCGACAATGTCGTAGCCCTTCTCCACCCAGGGCAAAAACGAGGCGACATTGGCCAAGGCGGCCTGCTGAATCGCCGCCGCATCGCCGATATCGAACGAGGGCATGCCGCAGCAACGTTGTTCGGGAAACACGACATGCACGCCGTTCTTTTCGAGGACTTGGATCGTCGCTTTGCCGATATCCGTCGCTTGGTAATTGACCAGGCAGCTGCCAAACAATGCGACCTTTCGCGGCGCGGATGACGGAATCTGCGACTTCCCTCGGCGCTGCCACCAATGGATAAACGTCTCGGAAGAAAATCGCAAGACCTGCCGATCCCGATGCACACCGATCCAGGATTCGATCAGCCCGCGAAAAAACCGGAGACCCAGGGTCCAGTTGGCAAGAGGAGCCAGGAGGCCTCCGAGGGCGCCGATCATATCCGTCTTAATCAACAACCGATCGCGCCAGCTCACACCGCGTGTCACGGCCAGGTGCTTTTTCCACGCGATCATCAAGCGGGGAAAATCGAGGGCATACTGATGCGGCGGCGTATAGGGACAGTGGTTGTAGCAGAGTTTACAGTAATAGCACTCATCGACGATCCGATGGTGGTCGGTGAGCGTAAGCTTGGCGACATCACCCTCATACCGGTCGATGCCGTCGAGCAGCGTGTTGAACGACGGACACAAATTGAAGCAGCGCCGGCAGCCATCGCAGACTTCATAGATGCGCTGGGTGTTCTTCTGGAGCTGCGCGGGATCGATGGGGTTGATCAGGCTCAGGCCGTTCATGTTTCTCCGATCAGAAAGCAATCAGCGGTCAGCAACCCTGGTCACGTTTCTCTGGTTCATCTGGTTTATTGTGTTTCTTTGGTTTGAATCGAACAAACCAAATAGACCAAACAAACGAGGCAGACCAAATAAACTATGAACTGATCACTGACCGCTGAACGCTGACTGCTATCAGCTCTTCTCAGCCCTGCTTTAAGCTTTCGAGCCCCTTTGTGAAGCGATTCGCATGGGACCGCTCCGCCTTGGCGAGCGTCTCGAACCATTCGGCGAGCTCAGCAAATCCCTCGTCCCGAGCCGTTTTGGCCATGCCAGGGTACATCTGCGTGTACTCGTAGGTTTCGCCTTCGACCGCCGACTTCAGATTGGCTTCGGTATTGCCGATCGCCACTCCGGTCGCCGGATCCCCGACTTCCTTCAAGAAATCCAGGTGCCCGAACGCATGGCCTGTTTCTGCCTCGGAGGTATCGCGGAACAAGCCTCCGATATCGGGAAAGCCCTCGATGTCCGCCCTCCGGGCGAAATAGAGATAGCGCCGATTGGCCTGTGACTCGCCGGCAAATGCCCCCTTGAGATTGTCGTGGCTCTTGGTCCCTTTTAAGCTCTTCCCCATCGTCTCCTCCTTATGCTTAGAAATCGTGCCGTCACTGCCACCGGGATCTTATCACTATGCCCTCGGTGAATAACATAGTCATCCTCGCAGGATCAATGGGTCCTCATCATCCCGCCGGTCGATACCGCGGCAACTCCGGCTCCATCTCTGCCAAGGACTTGTATGCCCGGTCCTTCGCGGACAAGATGGGTGTCGCAATCGGCCAGGGAATGGCAAGCGCCGGATCGTTCCACACGATGCCCCGTTCGTCGCCCGGCGCATAATAGTCCGTACACTTATACAAAAACGACGCGCGATCGCTGGTCACGCAGAATCCATGCGCACAACCTGGCGGCACATAGACTTGGCGCCGATTCTCCGCCGAGAGTTCGGCTCCATACCACCGGCCAAAGCTCGGTGACCCCTTTCGGATATCCACGACGACATCGTAGACGGCCCCGTCGGTCACCATCACCAGCTTCCCCTGGGCATGCGGCTCTTGATAGTGGAGCCCGCGCAATGTCCCCCGCAAAGACTCTGAACAGTTATCCTGCACAAAGGGGCCTGGAATACCGGCATCCGTGTACCGGCTTGCATGGTACGTCTCAAGAAAGAGCCCGCGGGGATCGCGGAAGACATTCGGTTCAATCAGCACAACGCCTGGGATATCGGTTTTTGTAACCCGCACAATCCTCCTCTTGGTCTTCTTGTCTGTTTCTCATGCGCGGGACGGGCTCGATCAGAAGTTCGAAGTTCAGGGTTCGAAGTTCCGAAAACATCGAACTTCGAACCACGAACCTCAAACCCTCGCTCGCCTAACCCGCTGCAGGGCTTTCGGGATCGACGATCTCAGGAGGTTCGGGGTACAATCGCCCAAGCCTGTCGATCAACGGCTTCGCTTCCGGTGTGCTCTGGTGGGTCGGCTCGCTCACCGGATGGTCCCAGGTGAGGATGCGAATGTCGACATCCGCCAGTAACGAGCGGATCGTCGATAAACAGGCTTCCAGCGTTAACTCTGTGCCCTCGCGAAGATCGAGCACGCGTTCCTTGGGATCAGTCGGCGGCGCCTCGGTATGGGTGAGCGCCCAACAACGGTCGAAAATAGTGGCTCGGAGTTCCGGCGACACATTGCATGTCGCGAGATCGGCCGTGCAGAGGGCCGACACGAACAGGACGAATTGCAAATCCGGCATTCCGGAATTCTGGACATCCAACGACGGCATGGCCGAGCATTATCGATGGCGACCGGCACGGAGTCAACGGGCATAATGCCTCAGCCGCCTATGCGGATCTCACAACTAAAGATCAGGAGTATCCGACCATGATTACCATTTCGCTGATGGGTCAGCTTCAAACCGCCGATGGAGAACGGGACCTCGGCTGTGAGATTCCCTCCCCCATGTCCGTCCGCCAAGTGATCCAGCGACAGGGCATTCAATTGCGCCATCTCCTCCAACTCATTCGCGAGAAGAAAGTGCTGGTGACCATCAATAAGAAAATTGCCAGCGAGGACTCGCTGGTTCAGGACGGCGATGCGATCAGGCTGGTGGGGCACGATGGGATGGGTGGGACGGGGTTAGGCCCCTCGATGTAACAATGCCAGCAGGATGCTGAAAAAGAGAGGATGGGGTAGCTGGGACGATCCCCGTGCTCGCGCAACGCGCGGCCTCAGAAGGCCCTCGTTGGACGCGCGCAGTTGGGAGGGTAGCTGGGACGATCCCCTTGCTCGCGCAACGCGCGGCCTCAGAAGGCCCTCGTTGGACGCGCGCAGTTGGGATCATCCCACCCACCCCTTATAAAGTGATAGCTCGCTGCGGGCCTTGCCTGGGAACGGCGCGTCTTGGCGCGCAGGGGCGGGCGGGTGAGAAGTCCGGCCTTTTTGAGCATCCTGAGGCTATTTTAGCTACAGTACCTTTAGATGAAATTACAACGATGAGTGATATTGAAACTGAGCTTTCCCACCGCCTGCCACAAAATTACAGGGCCGGCGCCCCGATCGGGGACGCCGGCCCTGTGGCTTTCCTGCAATCTCCGCTTACTTCTTTCCGAGGATCGCGTCCTTGGCGGCTTTGGCCACGCGGAACTTGAGCACACGCTTGGCTGGGATCTTGATCGCCTCACCAGTCTGTGGGTTCCGTCCCATGCGGGCCTTGCGGTTCGCCAATACGAGCTTCCCGAGCCCAGGAATCACGAACACGTTCTTCGCTTCCTTATAAGCCAAGGCGGCAAAGTCGTCCATGAGCTGGACGGATGCCTTCTTGGTCAACCCGGTCTTCTGGGCCAGGTAATCGGCGATCTGCGACTTGGTCATTGATTTTGCCATGCGAGTAACCTCCTTAAAGAACAATGATGGTGAAATGAAATGTAACGAACTCGCCCCTCGTGACTCCGCTCAGACTCTATAAATATTCATGAACGAATAGCCGTGTTGCTGGAAGCGGCGAAAACCTGCGGGAGTCTATCCAACCGCTCGGAGGCTGTCAACCAGAAAAACACAAGCCAGGCGTAGGGAAAAGCCTTCACTGCCTTCTTGCAGTTTCAAGACCTACCGGCGTAGAGTACGGTCGTCCAGCATATTTCCGAACCATTTATTGCCGAACCCTGAGTCGCTAGCATGGCAAAAGAACTCCCGATTCTGCCATCGACTGCCCAACCGGCTGACGCGGAACAGGCAGAATTACATCAGTATTCTCGCGTGTTTTGTCAGAAAGATAACTCTCCCCCGATCCGCCTGCTCATTGAATTTCTCAAGTCACGTGGTCAGACGCCGATCACCCCGCCGAACATGGACGACAGCATGTTGGATGAATGGGCCTGGGTCCAGGTGTCGCTGGGGTACGATCGCAACCGAAAACCGATTCAGGTCGTGTGCGCCAGGGATCGAGGCACCTATCAGGATGAGTTCGACAAAGAGAAGAAGTTGTTCCTAGACCTCCTCTCTGCTCACGACGATGTCGAAGCAGGACTCGTGCGTGCGTTTGTGGAACGTTCGCGGTTTGTGCTCACGACCCGGTTCGCCCAGAATGATATGACCGATGAAGGCTATGACTTCAACGGATGGATCTTGGAGTTCTACCAGGAACAGTGCAAAGGGATCGTCCAGATCGACGACCAGGGCTTCTACTCACCCAAGGGCGATCTCATCGTCGATCTTTCCGTCAAGATAGAATGAGCCGCCGTGGCAGGAACTCCACCCGACCCTCCTCCGCTCTATCAAAAAACCGACCACTGGTTCCAGCGGGCCACCGCCGCCCTGCTGGGTGAAGTTCCCTGCAAACTCGGCTGCACCAGCTGTTGCATCGGCCCCTTTCCCATCACCCTCCTCGATGTCCAGACCCTCCAACAGGGGCTCGCCAGCCTGTCGCCGGATCACCGCCAGCGCATCGAACAGCGCGCCATCGAACAGACAGCGGCAATAGAAGCATCCTTCCCGCAACTGGCCAACACCGATCTGCTCGACAATTGGTCCGATCAGGACATCGACCGGCTGGTCACAGAGTTTCATCACCATCCCTGTCCGGCGCTGGAGACAGATGGACGCTGTGGCGTCTACCACCACCGTCCCCTGGTCTGCCGATCGATGGGCATCCCGACAGAAGCTCAGGGCTTGGCCCATGGCGCCTGTGAAGTCCAAACCTTTATCCCGATCCTCCGGCTCCCCACCTCATTCCGAGAGGAGGAGGAACGCTTGGCGCAGGAGGAAGCCGCTGCTCTGGACGCACTTCGCCGAAACACCGGATCGACAGGAGAAGAAGTATTCCTGCCCTACGGGTTCTTACCGCGCGAGACGTAGACCAGCCCGGCCTGACTGGTTGATTTGGTTTGTTTGGTTTATTTGGTTCATCTGGTTTGTTTCGTTCAACCAAACAAACGAAATAGACCAAACAAACCAAATGAACCGGTCCCGGCCGGATGCTCAAAAGGTTCGTTCAGCAAGGCCGCAGCGAGCGAAGAGGCGAGGCGTACTCCTTTCCGTACGTTGAGCCTCTAAGCGAAGCGAGAACGATGCTGGCGGACCTTTTCAGCATCCGGCCTAGACAGAGGCCAAAATCCTATGCTACTGTCACCCCCCTTGGTTGCGGGAGCGCCTGTAGCTCAGCTGGATAGAGCATCAGCCTCCGGAGCTGAGGGCCACAGGTTCAAATCCTGTCAGGCGCACCAGCAAACAAGCAAGGAACAGAGCCGCACAAAATATCCGCCACACACATACCCGGTGGGCCGTTAGCTCAGTTGGTAGAGCAGCTGACTCTTAATCAGCGGGCCGTAGGTTCAACCCCTACACGGCCCACCAAAATCAACCACTTACAAGCCGCAGTCTTTCTTCAAGTCGCCGGTGTAGACACCGTGTAGACGGAGAA
>NEWR02000012.1 GCA_002869885.2 Nitrospira sp. CG24C | reverse complement strand
CAGCCAGATGGGCATCGTCTGGACGACCCACATGCGGTTCGAGAAGAGTCTGCTGGACGATCAAGTCTGGCAGGATGCAAAGGACTCGGGCTGCCGCTATCTCCACTTCGGCTACGAGTCGGGGAATGAGCGGGTGCTGAAGCTGATGGACAAGGCCACGACGACCGACGTGATCACGAAACATTTGCAGCTCTCGGCCGATGCGGGCATCTGGAACCACTGCATGGGCTTCTTCGGCTTCCCTGGCGAAACGAGAGAAGATGCCTGGTCGTCGGTCGAATTTCTGGAAGCGAACAAAGAGCATGTCCATTCCCTCGGCTTTGGTACGTTCGACCTCGGCCGGCATAACCCGGTGGCGAAGAACCCTGAGAAATGGGGCGTGACGGCCTATAAGAATCCCGAGTGGGATTTGGCGCTCGACTACTACTATACGGTCAAGAACGGGATGAGCATCGAAGAAGCGGAGCGGGTGTTCCAGGACTTCGAACGGAATCACAACCCTGGCTGGGACCTGCGCCTGTTCATCCGTGAATACATCTTTCTCTATATCGCGCGGTTCGGGCTGCAGAAGCTGCCGGATTTGCAATATCAGGCGGCGAAGATAGTTGGCGCGGCGCCATCATTGGCGGGAAAAATGTGAGCAGGATGTTGAAAAAGCCCTCCAGCGGCGTTCTCGTATCGTTCAGACCCTCAACGTACCGCAAGGGTACGCCTCGGGCCTTCACTCGCTGCGGCCTTGCTGGAAGGACTTTTTGAACATCCTGCGTGCCAATGTGTGCCAAGAGGAATTGATTAGGCATGAGTGAACTAATTCAGATCAATGCGCTGGCTCCCGTTCAGGGGAGCAGAAAGACCAGCAAGGTCATGTTGCTCTTTCCGCCTGAGTGGGTGCCGACCGCTCCCTATCTGGCTTTGCCCTCGTTGACGGCCGTGTTGCGCGAGGCGGGCCATACAGTTATCCAGCGTGACATCAATATCGGGATGTGGGATCACTTCTTCAGCATGGAGTTCCTGATCTGGGTGAAAGCCCGGTTGGGGATGCAGCTTAAGCCGCTCCAAGACAAGGAGAAGGCAGGGATTCTGACGGAGCAGGAAGCAGATCAGAAATCCGTGGTGGAGCAGGCCTATGAAGTGGATGTCTTTGATCTGGCAGACCGGGCTGAAGATGCCAAGTTGATCGTGCGTGGCGAGCGCTTTTACCAGGCCGAGATACTGGAAGGCGCGTTGAACTGCTTCCGCGAAACGATGGCCTACATTTCCGCAGCTTATTATCCCGCGTCGCTTGTCTTCTATCCGATGGAAAGCAATCTGGGCTATCGCCCCGGCGTCTCCAAAGAAGTGCTGGCCTGTTTGGACGATGAGCAGGTGAACGTCTATCGGGACCTCTGCAATCAGTTGGTGATGCCGGCGGTGGCGAAGGAGAAGCCGGATGTCGTCGGGCTTTCGATCGGCACGCAGATGCAGCTGCTTGCAGGCCTGACCTTTTGCAAAATGATCAAAGAGACCTTCCCGCACATTCATGTGGTGGTGGGTGGTAACGTCATCACGCGGTTGCAGGAAGACCTCGCCAAGCAGGAGCGGTTCTTCACGGACGTGTTCGACTCGGCGATCCTGTACGAGGGCGAGCATGCGCTGCTCTGGCTCATCGAGGCATTGAATGGCGAACGGGCCATCGCATCCGTGCCCAACTTGATCTATCGCGATGCCTCAGGCATTCACCGGAATTCCGAAGTCTACACCGAAAAGACGACCGCGCTGCCCTTGCCGGACTTCGATGGCATGCCGCTGGACCGCTATTTCGTGCCGGAGTTGATCATTCCCTACCTGGCGACGCGCGGCTGCTATTGGGGCCGCTGCACGTTCTGCGACCATGGCCAGGGCTACTTCGACCAGTATCGGGGCGTGCCGGTGCAACAAGTCGTCGAACAGATCAAGGCGCTGCGCGACAAGTATCAGTGCCGCCATTTTCTCTTTTCCGACGAATCCTATCCGCCGGCGCTGTTCAAGAAGGTGTCGCAGCTTCTGGTCGATCAGCAGGTCGGAATCAAGTGGACGACGTTGATCCGGTTTGAAGAAACGCTCCAAGACCAGGAGACCTGGGATCTCGCGGCGAAGGCCGGCTGTTGCACCCTCTATTATGGGATGGAGTCGGCGAATGAGCGTGTGCTGAGCCTCATGGATAAACACGCCAAGAAGAGCGTGATCCAACGCAACCTCCATATGGCGGCGAAGTCGGGGATTTGGAACCATGTGATGGCGTTCTATGGGTTCCCCGGCGAGACGCTCGATGAAGCGTTGGAAACCCGCCAGTTCGTTCTCGAAAATCAACCTGTTATTCACTCGATGGAGCTGTTCTACTTCGTGGCCTATCGCCATACGCCGATGGTGCGCAATCCGGAGGGTCGGATGTGGCTGGGATTGTCGAGCAAGTCGGTAATGGGGTCGAAGGCGTCATGGTGGGGGAGCGTGTTTTCGTGTCGCCGGGGATCAGCTGCTGGAAATGTGAACAGTGTCTGGCAGGGCGAGACAATCTGTGCCGCTCGTATGGGCTGCTCGGCGCGATGATGCACGGTGGCTATGCGGAATATGTAAAAGTCCCGTTTCGCAATGTGCTGCCGATTCCGGAAAATCTCTCGTTTGACCAGGCGGCGGCCTTTCCGCTCGTGTCGGTGACCGCATCGCATATGCTGTTTGCCCTGGCCGGACTTCAACATGGCGAGACGGTGCTGATCATGGGCGCGGGGAGCGGAGTCGGGATGATGGCGATTCAGATGGCGAAGCTCGCTGGGGCTCGCGTGCTGACAACTGTCGGGTCTGACGATAAGATTCCCAAAGCCGTGACCCTGGGGGCCGATGCGGTCATCAACCATGTGAAGGAGAAGGTGGCTGAGCGTGTGAAGCTGCTGACTCAAGGGCGCGGCGTCGATGTCGTCATCGAGCATATTGGCCCAGAGGTGTGGGATACCTGTCTCCATTCATTGGGAAAAGGAGGGCGTCTGATTACCTGTGGCGCAACCACAGGAACAGAGGTCATGTTGGATCTTCGCTATGTTTATTCTCGCCAGCTCACAATCAAGGGATCTTATATGGGCACGCGCGCGGAATTGGTGAAGGCGGCGGAGCTGATGGGGCAAGGCCGGCTGATCGCGGTGATCGACCGGACCTATCCATTACACGAGGCGCGCGCGGCTCAGGAACAGATGCTGAGCAGAAAGTTTTTCGGGAAGATAGTTTTGACTGTGTGAGGAAAGCAGGCCGAACTGTTTCTACTACGTACACCAGCAATATAAGGGAGGGAAGTATGTCCATCGTGGCGAAGATTATGAGCAAACAGCCCAAGACCGTGGGGCCTGCCGTATCGATTGTGAGTGCAGCCAAGAAAATGAAGACTGCGCGGGTCGGATCGCTGTTTGTGAAGAAGGGGAAGAAGCTGGTCGGGATCGTCACCGATACGGATATCGTCCGACGTGCCGTCTCAGCCAATAAGCCTCTTGGCAAGATGACCGTTGAGAAGATCATGACGACGCCCATTTGTACGATTGAAGGCAGTCAGACGGTCGATGACGCGCAGGACATGATGGCTGACTTAGGCGTGCGGCATCTTGCTGTGACTCAAGCAGGCGAAATTGTCGGGGTGGTGTCGGTACGGGATGTGTTGATGTTTTATAAGCGGTACGCGCAGTCGAAGATTAGTCCGGAGGCCACGTATAGTGAACCAAAAATTTTCCAAGACTAGGCGGATGCTGAAAACGGCGGCATTTCTCACCCGCCCAACCCCGGCGCGCCAAGACGCGCCGTTCCGCGGCTTCGTTCTCAGTCGCATGTCTCCCTGCGACGTACCGCACCGGTGAAAGAGCTGTCTCGGCAGCTCGGGGTGGGCGGGTGAAAAACGTACGCCTCAGTCGCCATGCTCCCTTGTATCTTGGTTTCGACAATGAAGCTTGATAGCGTGCTGACAACGGGGTGTGCCAGACCGAACTCCCTGAGGTCTCTTGAGACCGTGCCGCAGCGCGGGTCGGCACATCCCATCATGTGAGAGCCCGCACAGTCGCCTGGGCCGGATGAGCCCGCATCGCGCAAGGACGGGCCATGGACAAGGAGGAGGGGGATGATGGACGCACCGGTCTTTATTGGCATTGACGTTTCGAAGGCCCGCTTGGACGTGGCTCTGCATCCGACGGGGATGCCATTCACGGTACCGCATGATGAAGCAGGGATTGCCACAATCGTGCAGCGAGTGAGGCCACTGTTACCCGCAGGAATTGTCCTGGAAGCCACCGGAGGCTTGGAAGTCCTGCTGAGTGGGGCGCTGGCCACGGCCGGCTTGCCGGTGGCGGTGGTGAATCCCCGACACGTGCGGAACTTCGCTCGGGCCATCGGGCGCCTGGCCAAGACCGATGCCCTTGATGCCCAAATCTTGGCTCAGTTTGCCGAAGCGGTGCGACCCACGTGCCGCCCCCTGCCGGATGCGAGCGCGCAGCAGTTGGCGGCCCTGATCACGCGGCGACGCCAGCTGGTCGAGATGCTCACCGCGGAGAAAAATCGACGCAGCAGTGCCCCGCGCACGATGCGGAGCCAGATTCAACAGCACATCGACTGGCTTCAGCAGCACGTGAGGCAGCTCGATCAGGAGCTGACCACCGCGGTCCAGGCCAGCCCGATGTGGCGGGAACACGACGAGTTGTTGCAGAGTGTCCCCGGCATTGGCCCCGTCGTCACGCGGACGCTGCTGGCGGAGTTGCCGGAGCTGGGGACCTTGACCCGCAGACAAATCGCTGCATTGGTGGGGGTTGCGCCGCTGAATCATGACAGCGGCACCTTCCGCGGGAAACGGACCGTCTGGGGTGGCCGCGCCACTGTGCGGGCGGCCCTCTATATGGGCGCGTTGGTGGCCGCGCGTCATAATCGCGTCCTGAAAGCGTTCTATCAGCGGTTGCGTCAGGCTGGCAAGGCGCCAAAGGTCGCGCTGACCGCCTGTATGCGCAAATTGTTGACGATGCTCAATGCCATGTTGAAACATCGGACTCCGTGGCGCGAGAGTTCTGCTCCGACGCCTTGACATTCAAGACAGTCGCTGCGGCCTTG
>NEWR02000011.1:84186-100351 GCA_002869885.2 Nitrospira sp. CG24C | reverse complement strand
ACGGTCTATAAGGACCGGTCGTTTACCTTCGTGATGAAGACTCCTCCGGCGTCCGATCTCTTGAAGAAGGCGGCGGGGATCATTAAGGGATCGGGCGTTCCACAGAAAGACAAGGTCGGGAAGATCACGAAGGTGCAGTTGCGTGAGATCGCACAAAAGAAAATGACGGATCTCAATGCCGTCGATCTCGAGGGGGCGATCAAGATCATTGAAGGGACGGCCCGCAGTATGGGAGTGGTGGTTCAAGGGTGAGGCGGTAGGCTGTGGGGGTGCTGCCTAATCCAGAACTTGCGTTGGTGTAGAAGGGGAACGGAAATGGGAAAGAAGATGAGAGCGGCGGTAGAAAAGCTTGAGCCACGCGTCTACGCGTTGCGCGAGGCGGTCGAGGCGGTGAAGCGGTCGGCCTACACGAAGTTCGATGAGTCCGTCGATTTGGCGCTTCGGTTAGGCGTCGATCCGAAGCGGGCGGATCAAATGGTGCGCGGTACGACTTCGCTGCCGCACGGCACAGGGAAGAAGATTCGCGTGTTGGTTTTTGCCAAGGGGGAGAAGGAGCAGGAGGCGCGGCAAGCCGGCGCCGATTATGTCGGGTCCGATGACCTGATGGAGAAGATCAAGGGTGGATGGCTGGACTTCGATTGCGCCATCTCGACGCCGGATCTCATGGCGGCCGTCGGGAAGCTCGGAAAGGCGCTGGGGCCTCGCGGCCTCATGCCGAATCCGAAGACCGGGACCGTCACCTTCGATGTCGGTAAGGCTGTGTCGGAGATTCGGAAGGGCCGCGTGGAGTACAAAGTTGAAAAAGCCGGAATCGTTCAAGTGCCTGTCGGCAAAGTGTCGTTTCAACCTGAGCAGCTCTATGCCAACGCTTCGGCTGTTATTGAGGCGGTGATCAAGGCAAAGCCTGCCTCGTGCAAAGGACGCTATCTGATGAGCGCGACTCTTTCGAGTACGATGGGGCCCGGCGTGAAGCTTGACGCCATTGCGTTAGCCAAAGAATGGAGTTAGTCGGGTTGTTGCCGCGCGGAAGGGGAAGGGTTCGATTATGAATAAGGACGAGAAAGCGACAGCGGTCGTGGAATTGACGGAGACATTCGGACGTGCACGGCTTGCCATTGTCACCGAAAGTGCGGGGCTCTCCGTCAACCAGATCACGGAGCTGCGTAAGCAATTGCGAGGGGCCAAAGCCGAATATATGGTCGTCAAGAATACGTTGGCCGTCCGTGCCTCGGAAGGTACGATCCTTTCCGGGGTGAAGACGTATCTGAAGGGACCAACGGGGCTGGTCATCGGGTATGACGATCCGGTGCTTCCGGCTAAGATCCTTCGGGATTTTATTCTGGCAGAGAAGCGCGAACAGAAGATTAAGATCACCATCGGTGTGTTGGAGGGCAAGGTGGTGCAGCCGGCTGAATTGGCGGCTGTTGCCAAGTTGCCGAAGAAGGAAGTTCTCATTGCCATGTTATTGTCGGCCATGCAGGGGCCGGCGCGTGGACTCGTGTATACGCTCAGTGCGGTCTTGTCGAAATTTGTGAGAGTCATTGCAGCCATTGGGGATAAACGAAAAGGAGAAGGGGATATGTCAACGACAACGGCAAAATTGTCACAGGAAGAATTGATCAAGGCCATCGAGACGATGAGTGTGCTCGATTTGGCGGAACTCGTGAAGGGGCTGGAGACCCGATTCGGAGTCACTGCCGCCGCTCCGGTCGCTGCCGCCGCTCCTGCTGGTGGTGGGGGCGCAGCCGCTGCAGCCGAAGAGAAGACAGCGTTCGACGTCGTGCTCGTGTCTGCTCCGGCGGACAAGAAAATCCAAGTCATCAAGGTCGTTCGCGAACTCACCAGCCTCGGCTTGAAGGAAGCGAAGGATCTGGTCGAAGGCGCCCCAAAACCCGTGAAGACCGGTGTCACGAAGGAAGAATGCGACACCATGAAGAAGAAGCTCGAAGAAAGCGGCGCCAAGGTCGAGATCAAGTAGGAACGTCATTCGTCAACGGTCATTGGTCAATCGCCGGGAGCCGGTTCCTGTGGTCCGTACCATTGACTAGTGATTGTTGGCCATCGGCCCCTATTCACTGACCGACTAGCGTGGAGGAGAGCGAATGTCCGAAACGACTCTGCAAGAGTTTATCGAACGGAAAGATTACGGGCGCATTCTTAGCAGCATCGAGATTCCTGATCTTATCGAGATTCAAAAGCGCTCCTATGAAGAGTTCCTTCAGCGGGAGGTCGAGCCTGAACGTCGCAAAGATCATGGGCTCCAGGCGGCTCTCGCGAGTGTGTTTCCTATTCCGGATTACAACAATACAGCCGTCTTGGAGTTTACGAGTTATACGCTCGGCACTCCCAAGTACGATGAGCGAGAATGCCTTGAACAGGGGATGACCTTTGCCGTTCCGCTGAAACTTCGGGTGCGCTTGGTCGTGTTCGACAAGGAAGATAAGGGTTCCAAGAAGAAGGTTCTCGATGTCCGGGAGCAGGAAGTCTATGTCGGCGAACTGCCGCTTATGACGGAGCGGGGAACCTTCATTGTCAACGGCACAGAGCGTGTGGTGGTGAGCCAGTTACATCGTTCTCCCGGCGCCTCCTTCACGCACGATAAGGGCCGGACGCACTCCAGCGGCAAGGTGCTGTATTCCGCCAGGATCATTCCCTATCGCGGATCGTGGCTGGATTTCGAGTTCGACGCCCGCGATATTCTCTATGTGCGCATCGACCGTCGCCGGAAAATGCCGACGACCATTCTCTTGAAGGCCTTCGGGTTCTCGAGCGACGACTTGCTCAAGATGTATTACCCGGTCGAGGAGATTCGGGTCGTCAAGGGCAAGATGCTCCGAAAGCTCGACCCTGAGATTCATCATGGTCTGCGCTGCTCGGCGGAAGTGTTGGACAAGGGTGGTAAGGAGTCGTTGGTACGGGAAGGCGCCAAGCTTACGAAGGGGATCATTGCGAAGCTGAAAGCGGCCGGTGTGAAGGAAATCCCGCTTTCGCCGAGCGAATTGATCGGTCGCGCGTCCCTGACTGAGCTGGTGGATTCAAAGAAAAACAAGATTGCCGAAAGAAATCAGCGGCTCACCGCTGAGATCATCGAGGCGCTGCTCGATAGCGACATCGAAGAGTTCAAGGCGATCTATTTCGATACGGTCACGTCGACGCCGGTGATCCTGGATACGCTTGAGATGGACAAGACCACCTCAAAAGAGGAAGCGATGGTCGAGATCTATCGCCGCTTACGGCCGGGAGAAACGCCCTCAGTCGATACGGCACGGGCGCTCTTCGACAATTTATTTACGAATTCCAAGCGGTACGACCTTTCGCCGGTCGGACGCCTGAAGTTGAACAAGAAGTTGGGGTTGGATCTGCCGTTGGAACAGCGGACGTTGACGGCGCAGGACATGGTCGAGGTCATCCGCTATCTCGTGAACTTGAAGCTGGGCAAGGGCGAAATCGACGACATCGACCACCTGGGCAATCGTCGTGTCCGCTCGGTCGGTGAGTTGTTGGAGAACCAATTCCGGCTTGGACTGGTCCGCATGGAGCGCAGCATCAAGGAGCGGATGAACCTGCTGGATATGGAGACGGTGTTGCCGCACGATTTGATCAATGCGAAACCCGTCGTCGCCGCAGTGAAAGAGTTCTTCAGCAGCAGCCAATTGTCGCAGTTCATGGACCAAACGAATCCGCTGGCAGAAATTACGCACAAGCGGCGTCTTTCCGCGCTCGGCCCCGGCGGGTTGACCAGGGAGCGGGCGGGGTTCGAAGTTCGAGACGTCCATCCGTCGCACTACAGCCGTATTTGTCCGATCGAAACGCCGGAAGGCCCGAACATCGGCTTGATCACGTCGTTGGCGACCTATGCGCGTATCAATAAGTTCGGGTTTATCGAAGCTCCTTATCGCAAGGTGGTGAAGGGGCGAGTCACAGACGAGATCGAGTTTCTTTCCGCGATCGAAGGGGACAAGTACATCATCGCGCAGGCGAACTCGAAAGTGGATGCGTCCGGTCGCTTGTCGTCCGAAAACATCTCGGCGCGATCGGCCGGGGATTTCGTGACCGCCACCTCGGACAAGATTGAATACATGGACGTGTCGCCGAAGCAGGTGGTGAGCGTGGCCACGGCCCTGGTGCCGTTCTTGGAGCACGATGACGCGAACCGTGCTTTGATGGGATCGAACATGCAGCGTCAGGCGGTGCCGCTGCTTACGTCGGAGGCTCCGTTGGTCGGTACGGGGATGGAAACCGTCGTCGCGCGTGACTCGGGCTATGTCGTGCAGGCCAAGCGTGCAGGTGTGGTGGAAAGTGTGGATGCCACGAGGATCGTCGTGCGCGCCGATTCGAGAGAAGGCCGGAAGCGGAACGATGCAGGCTTGGACGTCTACGATCTGATTAAGTTCCAACGGTCGAATCAGAGCACGACCATCACGCAGACACCGGTGGTGCGGCTTGGGCAACCGGTGAAAGTGGGACAGGTCTTGGCCGATGGTCCCGCCATCGATCACGGCGAACTGGCATTGGGCAAGAACATTTTGGTCGCCTTCATGCCCTGGGGCGGATACAACTTCGAAGATGCCATTCTGTTGAGCGAAAAGCTGGTGCGTGAGGATGCATTCACTTCGATTCACATTGAGGAATTCGAGGTAGAGGCCCGCGACACCAAGTTGGGGAAAGAGGACATTACTCGCGACATTCCAAACGTTGGAGAAGAAGCGCTTCGCGATCTCGACGAGAGCGGGATTATCCGTATCGGGGCTGAAGTAAAGCCTGGAAATGTTCTGGTCGGGAAGGTCACGCCGAAAGGCGAAACACAGCTGACGCCGGAAGAAAAACTGTTGCGGGCTATCTTCGGTGAGAAAGCGGGCGATGTGAAGGATACATCGCTCACGGTGCCGCCGGGTATCGAAGGTATCGTCGTCGATGTGAAAATATTTTCGCGCAAGGGGCTCGATAAGGACGAGCGCTCCAAGAGCATCGAAAGCGACGATGCGATGAAGCTTCAGCGTGATCACCACGAGGAGTTGCGTATCATCGACGAAGAAAAAACGAAGAAGATCAGAAAGCTGTTGCTGGGGAAGGTGGTCGGCCGCGACTTGATGGATCCTGAGAGCGGCGATGTCATTCTGAAGAAGAAGGGCAAGCTGACCGCAGAGATTCTCAGGCGATTACCCGATGAAACCGTTCGCTACATCATTCTGAGCGATCCCGACGAGCAGAAAGAACTGGAAGACGTCGAGCGGCGGGCAAAGGAGCAGATCGAGATTTTACAGACCCTGTACGACGAAAAGGTTGGGCGCCTGAAGCGGGGCGATGAGCTTCCGCCCGGCGTGATCAAGCTGGTTAAGGTTTATGTGTCGATGAAGCGCAAGATTCAGGTCGGCGACAAGATGGCCGGGCGGCATGGAAACAAGGGCGTAGTTTCCCGGGTCTTGCCCGAGGAAGATATGCCTTGCTTGCCGGATGGGACGCCGGTGGAAATTGTGCTGAACCCACTCGGTGTGCCGTCACGTATGAATGTCGGTCAAATCCTGGAAACTCACCTGGGATGGGCGGCTAAGGCGTTGGGAATCAAGGTGGCGAGTCCGGTGTTCGATGGAGCGTCGGAAACAGAGATCAAGGAACTGCTGAAGAAGGCGGGCTTGCCGACCAGCGGGCAAACGATGTTGATGGATGGCCGAACCGGAGAAATGTTCGGCAGCCCCGTCACGGTCGGCTACATGTATGTCTTAAAGCTCCACCATTTGGTCGATGATAAGATTCATGCGCGGTCGATCGGTCCCTATTCGCTCGTGACGCAGCAGCCGCTCGGCGGCAAGGCGCAATTCGGCGGCCAGCGGTTGGGAGAAATGGAAGTGTGGGCATTGCAGGCCTATGGCGCTGCTTCTACGCTGCAAGAGTTTTTAACGGTGAAATCGGACGATGTGCCGGGCCGCTCACGTATGTATGAAGCGATCGTCAAGGGTGAGCCGTTCCTGGAGCCTGGATTGCCCGAATCGTTTAATGTTTTGGTCAAAGAGCTTCAGAGTTTGGGACTCGACGTCGAACTGGTTAAGTCGCAAGACTAACCCATTTGTGTGCCGGCCATGACGGTCGGCATCAGAGGAGGTCACTACCGTGGAAGGCGTCTATACATTGTTTGAGAAACCGCGCGATGCGGTGTCGTTCGATTCGATGCGGATCCGGATCGCCTCGCCCGAAAAAATTCGGTCGTGGTCCTATGGCGAAGTGAAGAAACCGGAAACCATCAATTACCGGTCGTTTAAACCGGAAAAAGACGGACTGTTTTGCGCGAAAATTTTCGGCCCGATCAAGGATTGGGAGTGCAACTGCGGCAAGTACAAGCGCATGAAACACCGCGGCATCGTCTGCGACAAGTGCGGGGTCGAGGTCATTCAGTCCAAAGTCCGCCGAGAGCGCATGGGCCATATCGAGCTTGCGGCGCCGGTTGCGCATATTTGGTTCCTCAAGGGCGTGCCGAGCCGGATCGGAACCTTGCTCGACATGAGCCTCAAGGGGCTGGAGCGCATTCTCTATTTCGAGAGCTATGTCTGCGTCGATCCGGGATCGACAGATTTGACGGAGAAAGAGCTGGTCTCGGAGGAAAAGCTTCGTGAGCTCCAATCCGCATACAATCCCGGCTCCTACAAAGTCGGTATCGGCGCCGATGCCATTCGGGAGTTGCTCCGCAAGATCGACATCAATGCCAAGTGGGATGAGATCAAGGCGAAGGCAAAGACGTCGGCATCCGCAGCGCTGAAGAAGAAATACGCGAAACAACTGAAAGTCATCGAAGCCTTCCGCAAGTCTGGGAATATGCCCGAGTGGATGATCATGGATGTGATCCCGGTGCTGCCACCGGAATTGCGTCCGCTTGTGCCGCTGGACGGCGGGCGGTTTGCGACATCTGACTTGAACGATCTGTACCGCCGCGTCATCAATCGGAACAATCGGCTGAAGCGGCTGATTGAACTGAAGGCGCCGGGTGTGATTATCCGAAATGAAATGCGGATGTTGCAGGAAGCGGTCGATGCGCTCTTCGATAACGGGCGTCGGGGCCGCGCGATTCGCGGACCCAACAAGCGGCCGCTCAAATCGCTGAGCGATATGCTGAAGGGGAAACAGGGGCGCTTCCGCCAAAACCTGCTCGGTAAACGGGTCGATTACTCGGGCCGAACCGTCATCGTCGTGGGGCCGGAACTTCGGCTGCACCAATGCGGGTTACCCAAGAAGATGGCGCTTGAACTCTTTAAGCCCTTTATCTTCCACAAGCTGGAAGAGCGCGGCGCGGCGACTACTATCAAGAGCGCCAAACGATTGGTCGAAAAAGAACGTCCGGAAGTGTGGGACGTGCTTGACGAGGTGATTCGCGAACATCCCGTGCTATTGAACCGTGCGCCGACGTTGCACCGTCTTGGTATCCAAGCATTCGATCCGGTGCTGGTCGAAGGCAAGGCCATCCGGCTGCATCCACTGGTCTGCGCCGCGTTCAACGCCGACTTCGACGGCGACCAGATGGCGGTCCACGTTCCGCTGTCGGTCGAGGCACAGGTCGAGGCGCGCGTGTTGCTGATGTCGATCAATAACATTCTCTCGCCTGCCAACGGCAAGCCGATTGCGGTGCCGTCGCAGGACATGGTGCTCGGCTGCTATTGGCTGACCAAGGAGCGTGCCGGATGTAAGGGAGAAGGGAAAGTGTTCGGCTCACCGGACGAAGTGCGCATTGCATACGATTCTCAAGCGTTAGACGTGCATGCGCGGATCAAGGTACGGATCGAGGGGAGTCTCGTTCAGACCACCGTCGGCCGCGTCATCCTGTCCGACGTGCTTCCTCCGGGCTTGCCATTCGCCAACGCGAATAAGCTCATGACGAAGAAGGAGATGACCAAGCTCATCGATACCGTCTATCGCCAGTGCGGGCACCGTGAGACCGTGACGTTCCTCGACAAGGTCAAGGACACGGGGTTCGAGTATGCCACGCGTGCCGGCATCTCGATCTGCATCGACAACATGCATATTCCGACCAAGAAGCAAGAATTGTTGGGGAAGGCTCAGCATGAGGTGGCGGAGATCGAGCGGCAATATGCCGAGGGATTGATCACCAACGGCGAGCGCTATAACAAGGTGATCGATATCTGGGCTCATGTGACTGAACAGATTGCCACTGAAATGATGAAGGAGTTGGGCGCGGGCGGCGATCCGAACAAGGCTGAGTCCTTCAATCCGATCTTTATGATGGCGGATTCCGGCGCTCGCGGAAGCTCACAGCAGATCCGCCAATTGGGCGGTATGCGCGGTTTGATGGCGAAGCCGTCCGGTGAAATTATCGAGACGCCGATTACCGCCAACTTCCGCGAAGGGTTGACGGTGTTGCAGTACTTCATTTCGACGCACGGCGCCCGCAAGGGGTTGGCCGACACGGCGTTGAAGACGGCAAACTCCGGCTATCTCACGCGTCGTCTGGTGGATATTGCGCAGGATGTGATTATCAACGAAATCGATTGCGGCACGACCGACGGCATTATTGTAAGCGCATTGGTCGAGGGCGGAGAGATCATTCAGCCGATCGAAGAGCGGGTGTTGGGCCGGTTGGCGGCGGAAGACATTCGCGATCCGGTCACGGGTGAGATCATTGTGTCGTTCAATGAGGAGATCGACGAGGAGCGGACCAAGGCAATCGTGGAAGCGGCAGTCGACCATGTCAAGATTCGCTCTGTGCTGACCTGTCAGTCGCGCCGTGGAGTCTGCCGATCCTGTTACGGGCGCGATTTGGCCCGCGGACGGTTAGTCGAAAAGGGCGAACCAGTCGGTGTGATCGCGGCGCAGTCGATCGGTGAGCCGGGAACACAGCTGACCATGCGGACCTTCCACATCGGTGGAACGGCGAGCAAGGTGGTCGAGCAGACGGTGACCGAATCCAAACATGCCGGGACCATCAAGTTCATGAGCTTCGATGCCAAGAAGAATGCGGACTTCCCTAACCCGGGAATTGCAGTCAGGAATAAAGAGGGTGAATGGGTCGTCATGAATCGGAACGCCAAGATTGCCATTGTCGATGAGACGGGGCGTGAGCGCGAGAAGTACGGGGTCGTCTACGGCGCCAAGATCAAGATCGAAAATGGCGGCCGTGTTGCGGTGGGCCAGAAATTGGTTGAGTGGGATCCGTACTCACTGACCATCCTCACGGAAGTCGGCGGCAAGGTGGCCTATGGAGACATCATCGAAGGCGTCTCTATGAAGGAAGAGTTCGATGAAGTCACCGGCCTTTCCCGTAAGGTGATCGTTGAGCATAGTGGCGCGACGTTACGTCCACGTGTGTCGATCAAGGATGAAGGTGGGAAGACCGCCAAGGTTGCAGCGGCAGCAAACGTGGCTCGCTATCTGCTCCCGGTCGGGGCGCATCTCTTTGTCGAAAAAGGGGCGCTGGTCACTCCTGGCGATGTGTTAGCCAAGATTCCGCGGGAGACGACCAAGACAAAAGATATCACCGGCGGTCTGCCTCGCGTGGCAGAGTTGTTTGAAGCCAGAAAGCCGAAGGAGACGGCGGTTATCAGCGAGATCGATGGCGAAGTGTCGTACGATGGTTTCGTGAAGGGTATGCGCAAAGTGTTGGTCAATAATAAGATGGGTGATGTGAAGGAATACTTCATACCTAAGGGTAAACACGTCAACGTGCATGAAGGTGATTGGGTGAGGGCCGGTGAGCCGTTGATGGATGGATCGGCTAATCCGCACGACATTCTCGATGTGCTGGGGCCGAACGAGTTGCAGAAGTATCTTGTCGACGAAGTGCAGGATGTGTATCGGCTGCAAGGTGTGACGATCAACGATAAGCATATCGAGATCATTGTGCGGCAGATGCTGCGCAAGGTCAGAATCGAAGACCCCGGCGATACGGAGTTCTTGCCAGGCAGTCAGGTCAGCAAGATGTTATTCGACGAAGAGAATGAGCGTGTGTTGGCGAAGGGTGGACAGCCGGGTCTTGGGAAGCCGGTATTGCTGGGCATTACCAAGGCGGCATTGACGACTGATAGCTTCATCTCGGCAGCCTCATTCCAGGAGACCACGCGCGTTTTGACGGAAGCCGCCATCAATGGGCGTGTCGATAACTTGTTGGGCCTGAAGGAAAACGTCATTGTCGGCCGTTTGATTCCGGCCGGAACCGGTTTCGAAGAATATCGGGACACCTTTGTTATTAGTCCCAAGCCCGAGCCAGTGATTGTTGGTCAGGGAGATGCTGCGGCGCTTGTGCAAGAAGGCGTAGCGACGGGATCATCGGTAGAGCCTGCTCGCTCATGATGGTGTACGGTCTTGAAGAGGCTTGACACGGCACGCAATGGTCACTACAATCCACCGGCTCAGCCCTTGAAGGGTTGAGATGGGAAATGGTCAAACTGTGCTGAAGATGAGAGTGATGTACTAATGCCGACGATCAATCAGTTAGTCAGAAAAGGCCGCCAGCTGGCGCATGCGAAGACCAAGAGTCCCGCACTCAAGTCCTGCCCGCAGAAGCGTGGCGTCTGTCTTCGTGTCTATACCTCAACGCCGAAGAAACCGAATTCGGCGCTGCGTAAAGTTGCGCGTGTCCGGTTGACGAACGGGATGGAGGTCACGACATACATCCCTGGCGTCGGACACAACCTTCAAGAACATTCCATCGTGCTTGTGCGCGGTGGCCGTGTGAAGGACTTGCCGGGAGTGCGTTACCACATCGTCAGAGGCGCCCTTGACGCCGTCGGTGTGGCGGATAGAAAGCAGAGTCGCTCGAAGTATGGAGCGAAGCGTCCCAAGTAAGACGAGTATCACAGCCGGTAACGAGAGAGTGAATGACTTATGCCAAGGACTAGATTTTTAGACCACCGCGATCCTCTTCCTGATGTGCGGTATCGGGACAAGCTCGTCGGGAAATTTTTGAATATCCTGATGTCGGGTGGGAAGAAGAGTACCGCGGAGCGCATTTGCTACGGGGCTTTCGATGTCATTCAGGAGAAGACCGGCAACGATCCACTCAAAGTGTTTCGGGCGGCGCTCGATAACGTGAAGCCGGTCGTTGAGGTGAAGTCTCGGCGAGTGGGCGGTGCATCCTATCAAGTGCCGGTAGAAATTCGTCCGGCTCGCCGGATGTCGCTGGCGCTTCGATGGTTAGCGGAGTATTCGCGGACCCGCGGTGGCAAGAGCATGCGAGAGAAGCTCGCGGCTGAATTGCTGGACGCATCGAACAATACGGGGGCGGCGGTTAAGAAGCGGGAAGACGTGCATCGGATGGCGGAGGCCAATAAGGCGTTCGCGCACTATCGCTGGTAGCGTCGTTCTGTGCTGCAGCTGAGCCGTGCTGCGATCCGCTCACGCGGGTGTTTGTGAATCGCAGCGTTTCGCCGGCTCGGGTTGCGGCATATATATTTTTTAGGGGAAGTGCGTGGCGCGTCAATCACCGTTAGAACAGACTCGGAATATCGGCATCATGGCTCACATCGATGCGGGTAAGACGACAACCACTGAGCGCATCCTCTTCTACACCGGGATCTCGCACAAGATGGGCGAGGTTCACGAAGGCGCGGCGACGATGGATTGGATGGAGCAGGAGCGGGAGCGTGGGATCACGATTACGGCTGCTGCGACGACCTGTTTCTGGCGAGACCATCGCATCAATATCATCGATACTCCGGGGCATGTCGATTTCACGATTGAGGTCGAGCGCTCGCTTCGGGTACTTGATGGAGCCGTAGCCGTGTTTGACTCAGTGCAGGGGGTTGAGCCGCAATCTGAGACAGTGTGGCGGCAGGCAGATAAGTATAGTGTGCCGAGGATCGCGTTCATGAACAAGATGGACCGAATCGGGGCGGATTTTTATGTCAGCGTCCAGACGATGATCGATCGGTTGGGGGCAAATCCTGTTCCGATTCAGATCCCCATCGGACGAGAGTCTGAATATAAGGGGTCGATCGATCTTGTGACGATGAAGGCCTATGTGTACGACGACGAGACGCTTGGCGCCAAGTACGTCGTCAAGGAGATTCCTGCCGAGTTGCTCGACCAAGCCAAGGAATACCGTAATAAAATGCTGGATGCGGTCGCTGAGTTCGACGAGCAGGCAATGGAAAAGTACCTCAATGGCCAGCCCTTAACGGAAGAAGAGATTCGTCGAGCCATTCGGGCCGGTGTGATTTCGATGAAGATGACTCCTATTTTGTGCGGGTCGGCTTTCAAAAATAAGGGTGTGCAGCAGCTGTTGGATGGGGTTGTGGATTTCCTTCCATCCCCGCTCGATGTCGAATCGGTCACCGGGATCGATCCAAACACTGAGCAGGAAGTGAAGCGGCGCCCATCGGATAGCGAACCATTCGCGGCCTTAGCTTTTAAGATCATGACGGATCCGTTTGCCGGTCAGCTCACCTTTCTACGGGTGTACTCTGGCACGTTGAAAACCGGAACGTCCGTTTCGAATGTGACGAAGGGGACGAGGGATCGTGTCGGGCGTCTGCTGAAGATGCATGCGAATAAGCGGGAAGACATTGATGTGGCCTATGCGGGCGATATCGTTGCGGCCGTCGGACTAAAGGGAGCGACGACTGGAGATACGCTGGCGGACGAAAAACAGCCAGTCCTGCTCGAGGTCATGAAGTTTCCTGAGCCGGTTATCGCCATGGCGATCGAGCCGAAAACCAAGCAAGACCAAGAGAAGATGGGTTTCGCGCTCCAGAAGCTGGCGCAAGAAGATCCATCGTTCCGGGTGAAGACGGATGAAGAGACCGCGCAGACGATCATTGCCGGGATGGGAGAGTTGCATCTGGAAATCATCGTCGATCGCATGTTGCGTGAATTCAAGGTGGAGGCCAATGTCGGCAAGCCGGAGGTGGCCTTTCGGGAAACGATCCGTAAGAAAGCTGAAGCTGAGTCGAAATATATTAAGCAGACCGGTGGGCGTGGCCAGTACGGGCATGTCGTGTTGACGGTCGAACCGACTGAATCAGGCAAAGGCTTGGAGTTCATCAATAAGACTGTCGGCGGTTCTATCCCAAAAGAATTCATCCCGGCAATCGAAAAGGGTGTGAAGGAACGGCTTGATTCCGGTGTGATCGCCGGCTATCCGCTTCGCGATGTGCGGGTCACAGTCATTGACGGGTCGTTTCATGACGTCGATTCCAATGAAATGGCGTTTAAAATCGCCGGTTCGATGGCATTCCTCGACGCCTGTAAGAGAGCCGATCCGGTCTTGCTTGAGCCGATCATGAAGGTGGAAGTTGTGGTTCCTCAGGATTTTATGGGCGATGTGATCGGCAATTTAAATGGTCGTCGAGGGAAGATTCAGGGAATGAAGGCGCGGGCTGCTGCGCAGACCATCGATGCATCGGTACCACTCAGTGAAATGTTCGGGTATGCGACCGATCTTCGGTCTCGAACGCAGGGCCGGGCCACCTACAGTATGGAGTTCGACCGATACGAGCCGGTACCTCGGCAGATTTCAGAGACTATCATTGCCAAGTATCGGGGTGAGTAGTCGAATCGATTCTTGAGTGAAGACGGAAGGGAGTAAGGCATGGCGAAGGCGAAATATGAGCGGCGGAAGCCGCACGTGAATGTCGGGACGATCGGGCACGTGGACCATGGCAAGACGACGTTGACTGCGGCCTTGACCAAGGTCAGCGCCGATCAGGGCATGGCGAAGTTCATCTCCTATGACGAAGTGGCGAAGGCGAGCGAAAGCCAGGGCCGGCGCGATGCCACCAAAATTATGACGATTGCCATCAGCCATGTGGAATACGAAACCGCCAACCGGCACTATGCCCACGTGGATTGCCCGGGCCACGCCGATTACGTGAAGAACATGATCACCGGGGCCGCGCAGATGGACGGCGCCATCCTGGTGGTGAGTGCCGCGGACGGCCCCATGCCCCAGACGCGCGAGCATATCCTCTTGGCTCGGCAGGTCGGCGTGCCCTACATCGTCGTGTTCCTGAACAAGGCGGATAAGATCGACGACAAGGAGCTCTTGGAGCTGGTCGAGCTCGAAGTGCGCGAGCTGCTCACGAAGTACGGCTTCCCGGGGGAGAAGACCCCCATCATTCACGGCTCGGCCTTGAAGGCGATGGAAGGGGATCAGGGCCCGCTCGGCGTGCCCTCCATTCTGAAGCTCTTGGAAGCGGTGGATACCTACATTCCGACGCCGCAACGCCCGATCGATAAGCCGTTCCTGATGCCGATTGAAGACGTGTTCACGATCAGCGGACGCGGGACCGTCGTGACGGGCCGGGTCGAACGGGGGATCGTGAAGGTGGGCGATGAAATCGAGATCGTGGGGCTCCGGCCCAACCAGGTCACCATTGTGACCGGCGTCGAGATGTTTCGGAAGGTGCTCGATGAGGGCCAGGCGGGCGATAACGTCGGCGTCTTGCTGCGGGGCACGAAGAAGGAAGATGTGGAGCGGGGGATGGTGCTGTCGAAGCCGAAGAGCATCACGCCGCATACGAAGTTCAAGGCGGAGATTTATGTGTTGGCGAAGGAAGAAGGCGGGCGGCATACACCGTTCTTCAATGGCTACCGGCCGCAGTTCTATTTCCGGACGACGGACGTGACGGGGATTATGACGTTGAATCCGGGGGTGGAGATGGTGATGCCGGGGGACAATGTGAGTGTGACGGGGGAGCTGATTAGTCCGATCGCGATGGATCAGGGGTTGCGGTTCGCGGTGCGCGAGGGCGGCAAGACCGTCGGCTCCGGCGTCGTCACGGAAATTCTGGCGTAATTCATAAGGGAGCGTGAGGGGTAAGGGGTAAGGGGTAAGGGGATGATGGCAGGGTGTCGGCCATCGCTTCACGCTTCACGCCTTACGCCTGACGAATAAGAAGATGCGAGAGATCATCGATTTGGCATGCACGATCTGCAAGCAGCGGAACTATTCCACCATGAAGAATAAGAAGAACGACCCGGATCGGCTGGAGCGGAATAAGTTCTGCAAGTTCTGCCGGAAACACAATGCCCATAAGGAAGTGAAGTAGGCTGGGCTGCCGGCACAATGGCTGGGCTGCCAGCCGTCGTAGGGGCATGGTGTCAATGGCTAGCACATCGGTCTCCAAAACCGAGAGTCTAGGTTCAAATCCTAGTGCCCCTGCCAAGCGCTGTGTAGCGGATGGGTCAGGCTCGATATTGGTGGCTGGATCGCGAGTAGACCGGTAGCAGGGCGGAGAAGTTGGGTGAGTTGAGGGGGTGGGTATGTTTACAAGGTTTACCAATTCCATTCGAGAGTTCTTCAGCGATGTAAGCGGGGAGTTGAAGAAAGTCTCGTTTCCGACCCGGGCCGAAACGATCGGGTCCACGACGGTGGTTATTGTTTTTTGCATCATCATGTCCCTGTATCTGTCGGCTGTCGATTCGGTTCTCGTATGGGTAGTGGGCAAGATTTTGTGAGTCAGATATCTGGAAGTGAGAGCCGCTGCACGGCGCATATCAACCGATGATCCGAGGGTAGGGCATGGCAAAAAATTGGTACGTCATTCATACCTACGCAGGCTTTGAGGGGCGGGTGAAGACCAGCTTGCTCGAACGGGCCAATCAAATGGGATTGGTCGAGAAGTTGGGACAGGTACTCGTGCCGACGGAAGATGTGATTGAGATCAAGGACGGCAAGCGCCGAACGTCTCGACGGAAGTTTTTCCCCGGATATGTGATTGTGGAGTTGGAGTCCCCGCTTATCGATGTGACCTTGCAGATGATCAAGGAGACGCCGAAGGTCACGGGATTTGTCGGTGGTGGCGCGCAGCCCACACCCTTATCGATGGAGGAAGTCGAGTCGCTGCTGAAGCAAGTCGATGCGGGGGCATCCGGGCCGCGCGAACAGGTCAAGTTCATCAAGACGGATAATGTGCGGATTATCGATGGTCCGTTTCTCGGCTTTAATGGTGTGGTGGACGAGGTGGCTCAGGACCACAGCCGGCTTAAAGTTCTGGTCAGTATTTTTGGCCGTTCCACTCCTGTGGAGCTTGGATTTTTGCAAGTGGAACGGATTTAACTTCCGAAATGGTCGAACGCGCGTAGGAGTGTAGGACATGGCGAAGGAAGTATCGGCACAGATCAAGTTGCAAATTCCGGCTGGGAAAGCCAATCCTGCGCCCCCGGTCGGGCCGTCGCTGGGACAGCACGGCGTCAACATCATGGAGTTCTGCAAGCAGTTCAACGC
>NEWR02000011.1:46353-84086 GCA_002869885.2 Nitrospira sp. CG24C | reverse complement strand
TGACCCAGATATTTGACGAGACGCGGTTTACGCCTGTGACTGTCATTGAGGCAGGTCCTGCCGCGTGGTCACGATCAAGACAAAAGAGCGTGATGGGTATGAAGCCGTTCAGTTATCTTTTGGTGAAGTGAAAGAGCGCAAGTTGTCCAAAGCCGAGCTGGGTCATTTGAAGAAGACGGAGGCTCCAGCCACCCGCGTACTCAGAGAATTTCAAAAAGTCGGAGAAGTGGCGGTAGGGCAATCTGTTAAAGTCGATATTTTCAAAAAGGGCGACTGGGTGGATATCATCGGTATTTCGAAGGGAAAGGGGTTTCAGGGGGTAGTGAAGCGCCATCATTATGCCGGCGGCCCTGAGTCTCATGGGTCCATGTTCCATCGTCATCCCGGTTCGATGGGCGCAAGCTCGTATCCTTCTCGTGTCTGGAAAGGCAAGACGTTGCCCGGGCACATGGGAGCGAAGCGGATTACGGCCCAGCGATTGAAAGTTGTTGAATCAAGGCCTGATGAGAACTTGCTGTTCGTTCGCGGGGCAATCCCTGGTGCGGCAAATGGACTGATCATGGTAAGAAAGTCGAAGAAGGGGTAGGTCATGCCCACGGTTGACGTCGTTGATTTGAAGAGACAGAAAGTCGGGTCCGTCGATCTTCCTGAAGAAGTGTTCGGCTGTAAGCCCCATACTGCGTTAGTCCATGAAGCGGTGGTGATGCAGCGTGCCTGTGAGCGTCAGGGGACGGCATCGACATTACGGCGAGGAGAAGTTGCTGGGTCCGGGAAGAAGCCATGGAAGCAAAAACATACCGGGCGAGCGCGAGCAGGGTCGATCCGGTCTCCTGTATGGCGTCATGGCGGATCGGTCTTTGGGCCGAAGCCGCGTGATTATTCCTACAGCATGCCGAAGAAGAAGTACCGTGCAGCGCTTCAAAGCGCGCTGTCGGCAAAGTTAGCCGACGGGCAAGTGGTGATTGTGTCGAATCTATCGTTGGATCAGCCGAAAACAAAGTTGTTGGCTCAAGTGCTGACAAGCTTTGGCGCCGGGGCCTATGCCTTGATTGTGGCAGGCGCGGGGCATGCGGGATTGGCTCAAGCTGCAGGTAACCTCCCTAATGTGTGTGTGGTGGGGCCTGAAGGGTTGAACGTCTACGATATTGTTCGAGCTGAATTGATTCTGATCCCCGAACGTGAGTTGCTGCGGGTGAAGGAGGTCTGGTCATGAAGGCGGGTCTCCATAGTATTCTGTTGCAGCCGTTGCTGACAGAAAAGATCACCGCGATGCGGGAAAGCAACAACACGGTGGCTTTTCTGGTTCACCCGGATGCAAATCGTCTCCAGATTAAGCAAGCGGTCGAAACGTTGTTGAAAGTCAAAGTCGAGCGGGTGAACGTGATAAATGTTCTGGGGAAGGTCAAGCGGTTGGGGCGTTTCTCCGGTAAGCGATCGGACTGGAAAAAAGCGTTCGTGAAGCTCAAGCAGGGCGAGAAGCTGGAGCTCTACGAAAGCGCATAGTTGAGTTTTGCTCCGGGTTGATCCCGGGGCGCTGGAAGGACGACTGTAGTTATGGGAATCAGGGTATACAAGCCAAGAACGCCTGGACGTCGCGGAATGACCGCGGTGACAACCGAAGAACTGTCGAAGAAAAGGCCTGAGAAATCGCTCACGTCATTCCGCCGCAGTACCGGCGCGAGGAACAACGATGGCCGGACGACTGTACGGTTTCGTGGGGGTGGGCATAAGCGCCTCTATCGGAAGATCGATTTCCGGCGCGACAAGACCGGGATCCCGGGAACCATTGCCGCTCTTGAATACGATCCTAATCGGTCGGCCAGAATTGCTTTGGTGCACTATAAGGACGGCGAGAAACGGTATATCCTGGCGCCGGTTGGCTTAAAAGTCGGTGATGTAGTTCAGTCCGGTGTTGGATCGGAAGTTCGTACCGGGAATGCGTTGCCCCTGTCCAGTATGCCACTGGGCACCACCATACATAATATTGAGCTGAAGCCAGGAAAAGGCGGCCAGCTGATTCGTAGTGCGGGGGGCGCGGCGCAGGTGATGGGGCGGGATGGTGAATATGTGCAGGTGCGGCTAAGATCCGGTGAAATGCGCAAAGTTCTTTCAACCTGCCTGGCAACCGTTGGGCAAGTTGGGAATACGGATCACGAGAATATTAACGTCGGGAAGGCGGGCCGCAATCGATGGCTGGGCCGGCGACCGAATGTGCGCGGTGTCGTGATGAATCCGGTCGACCATCCGCATGGTGGCGGCGAAGGAAAGTCCGGACAGGGCAACCCCCATCCGGTCTCCCCATGGGGTCTTCCGACCAAGGGTTATAAGACCCGGAACAATAAGGCGACGGACAAGTTCATTATTTCCCGCCGCAAGTAGGAGTACGCGATGCCGAGGTCAGTCAGTAAGGGCGCATTTGTTGACGACCATCTGCTCCAGAAGGTGGAGCGGATGAATCAGAATAAGGATCGCAAGATCATCAAGACCTGGTCGCGACGGTCTACGGTCATCCCCGATATGATCGGACATACGTTCGCGGTGCATAACGGGAAGAAATTTATTCCGGTCTTCGTGACGGAAAACATGGTCGGCCACAAGTTGGGAGAATTTGCTCCGACCAGGTTCTTTAAAGGACATGGGCACGCCAGGACAGAGAAGTCAGTCGCCCTCAAGTAGGCGGCAGGCTCAGGTCTCGGCACACTCGATTGGATAGGACGGTTATGGCTGAAGCACAAGCAGTTTTGCGGTTTGTACGTATCTCTCCAAGGAAAGCCCGCCCGGTGATCGATTTGATCAGGGGGCAGCAAGTTCCAATGGCCTTGGCGTTGCTTCGAAACTTGCCACGCCAGGCGTCGAAGGTGGTGGAAAAGCTCTTGAGGTCTGCCGTAGCCAATGCGGAACAAAAAGAGATGGGCGACAGCGACTCGATGGTGGTGTCAAAGGCATTTGTCGATTGTGGGCCGACTTTGAAACGCTTTCGGTCTCGGTCTCAGGGGCGTGCGAATGCCATTCAGAAACGGATGAGTCACATTACTGTCGTTGTGTCAGCTGCGAGCATGAAAGAAAAGAAGTGATAGATGGGGCTAACGGAACTGGTTCATTTTCTGTCTGAGTGAGGCACGGCTAGTTATGGGGCATAAGACACATCCGATCGGGTACCGGCTAGGATACAACGTCAATTGGTCATCTCGGTGGTATGCCAGCAAAGATTACGCGAAGTTGCTCCATCAGGATATCAAGATCCGCAAGATGGTCAAGCAACGCCTCTTTCATGCCGGTGTGGCCAAGGTTGAAATCGAGCGATCTGGAGATCAGACGCGGGTGATTATTCATACGGCGCGCCCCGGTATCATCATCGGCCGTAAGGGGGCTGAGGTCGATAAGCTCAAGGCGGAGTTGGCGAAGAGCTACGGTGGCCAGGTCTACATTACGGTGAAGGAAATCAAGAAACCTGAATTGGATGCCCAGTTGGTCTGTGAAAACGTTGCGACCCAGTTGGAAAAGCGAGTGGCGTTCCGCCGGGCCATGAAGCGAAGTGTGCAGTCCGCACTCCGTCTTGGAGCCCAGGGCATCAAGATTATGGTTGGGGGCCGTCTTGGCGGGGCGGAGATCGCGCGATCGGAGTGGTACCGCGAAGGTCGTGTGCCTCTCCATACGCTTCGGGCTGATATCGACTACGGGTTTGCGGAAGCTCACACGACGATGGGGCAGATCGGGATCAAGACCTGGATCTATAAGGGCGAAGTTCTTCCTTTGCAGCCGCTCAACAAAGAGTCGGTATTTGACCGTAGGCTTGGGTAAGTGAAGGGGATATCGTGTTAGCACCAAAGAAAGTTAAGTTTCGTAAAATGATGAAGGGGCGTATGACTGGCAAGGCCTACCGTGGCAGCCAGATTACCCTCGGAGAGTTTGGGCTCAAGGCGCTTGAGCCGGGGTGGATCACCAGCCGGCAGATTGAGGCGGCGCGCATTGCGATCACTCGCTGTGTGAAGCGCGGTGGCCAGGTGTGGACGAGAATTTTCCCAGATAAGCCGATTACCAAGAAGCCGGCTGAGACTCGAATGGGCAAGGGTAAGGGCAACCCGGAATACTGGGTCGCCGTCGTCAAGCCGGGCCGTATCCTCTATGAGATGGATGGTGTGACGCCTGATGTCGCCAAGGAGGCGTTCCGCTTGGCCTCGCATAAGCTGCCCATTGCTACGAAGTGTGTCATCCGCGGCGAGTTTTAGTGCTGAACGAACTGTACGAAGGGTAAGGGGAACGCGGTCATGGATCTGAAGGAATTACGGCAACTTACGGGGCCTGAACTGGCGGAGAAAACTCAGCAGCTCACGCAAGAGCTCTTCAATCTTCGTTTTCAGTTGGGAACTGGACGGTTAGAGAATCCGATGCAGCTGCGAAAGACGAAGCGATCCATTGCCAGGGTAAAAACGATTCAGCGCGAGCTCGCGCAGGCCGATCCAATCTCTACCGCGGCGAAAGGGGCTTGAGGATGGGAGAGTCAGCGAACAAGCGGCGTGAATGGGTCGGACGTGTGGTCAGCAATAAGATGAATAAGACCGTCGTCGTCGAGATCGAGCGGTCGGTTATTCACCCGCTCTATCGGAAGGTGCTTCGACGGGTGACGAAATTCAAGGCCCACGATGAAGAGAATGCCTGCAAGATCGGCGACCGTGTGCGCATGGTCGAGACGCGGCCCATCAGTAAAGATAAACATATGCGGGTTATCGAGGTCGTGGAAAAAGGGCGGCGTGGTGAGTAGATCAAGATTGTGCGGAGAGTAGAGGAAATACCGGGACTATGATTCAAAGCTATACATACATGGACGTAGCCGATAACTCCGGTGCCAAACAGGCCATGTGTTTTCATGTCCTTGGTGGAACCAGACGCCGGTATGCTTCTCTGGGAGACATTGTCGTCGTGGCGGTCAAGGAGGCTATTCCTGCGGCAACGGTTAAGAAGGGCGATGTGAGCCGTGCCGTGGTCGTGAGGACGACTAAGGAAGTGCGTCGCGAAGATGGTTCCTACATCAAGTTCGATCGGAATGCCTGTGTATTGATCAATAAGGACGGTGATCCCGTTGGGACTCGTATCTTTGGGCCGATCGCGCGCGAGCTGCGCTGGAAAAAGTTCATGAAGATTATTTCTCTAGCTCCGGAAGTGCTTTAGCGAAGGTGGGGACGGCGGGATGAATAAGCAGGCATTGAACAAGAGTCGGATTCGTAAGGGCGATGTGGTGGTCGTGATCTCCGGGCGTGATCGCGGCAAGTCCGGGAAAGTGCTTTCGGTTGATCTTGGGGTGGGAAAGGTTGTGGTCGAAAAGTTGAACATGATCAAGCGCCATACCAAGCCCAATCAAAAAGTCAAACAAGGCGGCATTCTCGAACGGGAAGCGCCTCTTGCAGTCTCAAACGTGATGTATCTGTGTCCTGTGACGCAGAAGCCGACCCGGCTTGGTGTGCGAACGCTTGATGATGGCCGGCGGGTCCGGTTCAGCAAAAAATCGAACGACTCAGTCGAGTAGGAGTGAGGACGCCGGATGGCGAAGGTTGAATCAGGAAAAGGCAGTAAGACGTCGGAGCGGAAGCCACCCAAGAAGAAAGAGGGGGCATCGGCGCCGCAGGCGATGGACCAGGGCAGCGAAGAGTCCAAGTTCAAGCCCCGGATGCGCGAGACCTACTTGCAGAAGGTTGTGCCGGCGCTCATGAAAGAGTTCGGCTATAAGAACATCATGCAGGTTCCGAAGCTTGAACGGATTGTGTTGAACGTGGGAATGGGGGAAGCCATTCAGAACGTGAAGCTGCTGGAGAGCGCCGCTGGTGAATTAGGCGCGATTACTGGGCAGAAGCCTCTGATTACAAAGGCGAAGAAGGCCATTGCCACTTTCAAGTTGCGCCAAGGCATGCCGATCGGCACAAAGGTCACGTTGCGCAGCCGCAGAATGTGGGAGTTCTTCGATCGCCTTGTGACGTTGTCGTTGCCACGGATTCGTGACTTCCGAGGTGTCTCGCCAAAATCGTTCGATGGCCGGGGCAATTATACGCTGGGACTCAAAGAGCAGCTCATATTTCCCGAGATCAAGTACGACGAGGTGGCATCCATCCATGGCATGGATATCACGATTGTCACGACCGCCAAGACCAACGATGAGGGCCGCGCGCTGTTGAAGCATTTGGGAATGCCATTCCGGGCGTAATGTCTAGCGAAGGAGTTGCAGGTGTCGAGATTAGCTCTCAGAAATAAAGCGGCCGTTAAAGCGAAGTTTCCTGTTAGGGACTATCACCGATGCGAGATTTGCGGGCGTGTGCGAGGGTTCTTGCGCCGGTTTCGCATGTGCAGAATTTGCTTTCGATTGCTGAGCCTGAAGGGTGAGATCCCTGGGGTTCGGAAGTCGAGTTGGTAACGTATCCGGTTTCTATGTCGCACGGCTGGTGATCGCCTCTGGTCACACGAAGAATGTGAGTGAAAGGCTTGTATGGTTACAGATCCCATTAGCGATTTATTAGTACGGTTGCAAAACGGGTCTCGGCGACGCCACGATGTCGTGAGCATCCCAGCCTCCCGTCTCAAGCGCGAGGTTCTTCGAATTCTCCAGAACGAGGGATATATTCAGAGCGTCCAGGCAGATATCGCGGATGGGCATCCGGTGTTGAAAGTGCAGTTGCGGTATGTTGCGGAAGGGCAACCCATGGTTACCGGTATGCAGCGGGTGAGCAAGCCGGGCCGCCGTGTCTATGTAGGGATCAAGGATATCCCACGAGTCAAAAACGGCATCGGCGTGGCGATCTTGTCTACATCGAAGGGGTTGATGACGGATCAGGATTCTCGCCGTGCCGGGCTGGGCGGAGAAGTTCTGTGCTCGGTGTGGTAATGGGTACTGCGACCGGATTGTCATTGCAGCGGCAAGTTAGAGGAACGAGGCATCGATGTCACGCATAGGAAAGAAGCCAATCCAGATTCCTGCAGGAGTGGATGTGAAAGTCGCCGGGCCTATTGTGTCCGTGAAGGGTCCGCTAGGGAAGCTCGATTGGTCGTTGTCTTCAGGCCTTGGGGTCTCGATTGCGAATGGACAGCTCTTGGTGAGCCGGTCGAATGAAGACCGCCAAGTCCGCGCATTGCACGGGTTGACTCGCGCAGAGCTGAGCAACCTTGTTCAGGGTGTGACGAAGGGCTATGAGCGTAATCTCGAAATCACCGGAGTTGGGTATAAGGTCGCTGTGCAGGGCCGTTCGATGAGCTTCAGTCTAGGCTATATCAATCCGGTTATCTATCCGATTCCGGTTGGAATCGACGTGAAGGTAGACAAGCAAACGCTGATCAACGTAAAGGGGCCAGACAAGCGGTTGGTGGGGCAGGTTGCAGCCGATTTGCGAGCCCTCAAGCCCCCCGATGTCTATAAGCAAAAGGGCGTTCGCTATGCAGGGGAAGTGTTGCGTAAGAAGGCCGGGAAGACAGGGAAGTAAGGTGATTCATGAATGCTGCAGATAAAGCGAGCCAGTTAACCAGGCGAAAACAGCGGGTGCGGAAGAGGGTCTTTGGAACGGCTGAGCGTCCACGTCTCAATGTGTTTCGCAGCCGCTCTCATATCTATGCCCAGATCGTCGACGATCTCAAGGGGGCCACGTTGGCTGCCGCGTCTTCCCTGGATAAGTCTCTGCGCACATCGGTGAAGTCTACTGGCAGCATTGATGGAGCCAAGGCTGTTGGAAAGTTGTTAGCCGAACGGGCTAAGGCCGCTAAGGTGCAGGCCGTGGTGTTTGATCGCGGCGGTAGGATGTACCACGGACGGGTCAAAGCATTGGCTGAAGCATCTCGTGAAGGCGGTCTGAAATTTTAGGTTGAGGCTAAGGTCAAGGTCAAGAACCTTAACTTAACGACCGGAGAGGGTAACAAGCGTGCGAGTTAATCCAGATGAATTAAGCCTGAAGGATAAGGTTGTCTTTATCAACCGTGTGGCGAAAGTCGTAAAGGGCGGAAAGCGGTTCAACTTCTGCGCATTGGTTGTCGTGGGAGATGGCCAGGGGTGGGTTGGCATCGGGAAAGGGAAGGCTGCTGAAGTGCCCGTCGCCATCTCAAAGGCGGTTGAACAGGCTAAGAAAAACTTGGTGCATGTCGCCCTCACCTCCGGGACGATTGCACATGAAGTGCATGGGCTATTCGGGGCCGAGCATGTCCTTCTGAAGCCCGCGAAAAAAGGTGCAGGAATCATTGCCGGGGGCGCCGTCCGGGCTGTGGTCGAGGTCGCCGGCGTCCATAACGTTATTGCGAAGACGCTGGGTCGTGGAAATCCATTTAATACGGTTCGCGCCACCCTCAATGGGCTCTGTCAACTCAGAAACGTTGGGGACGTACTGAAGCTACGCCGTAACGTGGTGGGCGACGCACAGGATAGGGTGAGTGTCTAATGCCTACCGAGAAGACCGCTAAGGCTGTCTCAAAGGGGTTCGTGATCACCTTGCGACGAAGTCCCATTGGTACACCGCAAAAGCATCGGCGTGTGTTGAGCGGCTTGGGTCTGAGAAAAATCAGACAGACGGTGACTCGTCCCAATACTTCCCAAGTCAGAGGGATGATCGGAAAAGTCGGCTATCTATTGGAAGTGCAGCCACAATGAATTTACATGAGATCGGTCCTGCAAAAGGATCCAGAAAACGGCGCAAACGTATCGGTCGCGGCCCCGGTTCCGGTCATGGGAAAACGTCGGGAAAGGGCCATAAGGGTCTGTTAGCCAGGTCCGGCGGTCGGAGTCGGCAGGCCGGTGGGTTTGAAGGCGGCCAGATGTCTCTGATCCGTCGAGTCCCGAAGCACGGCTTTACAAACATATTTCGTAAAGAGTACTCGATCGTCAACCTGAAAAGTTTGGGTGACATGATCGTGGCCGGTACCATCACGCCACAGACCTTGGTCGATGTCGGCTTGGTCAAGCGCAAGTCGTTACCAATCAAGATCCTTGGAAACGGAGACCTTACGAAAGCGATTGTTGTGCAGGCGCACAAGTTCAGTAAGTCAGCAGAGGCAAAGATTCTAGCAGCTGGAGGGAGAGTCGAGGTCATCCCCGGTGTTTGAACGACTCCTGACCAGTTTTCAGAATATTTTAAAAATCCCCGAGCTGCGTACCCGTATCCTCTTTACCGTAGGGATGTTGGTGGTGTATCGGATCGGGGCGCATATTCCTACGCCTGGGATCAATGGCGAGGCCCTCTCGGAGTTCCTGCAAAAGGAAGGCGGCGCGCTACTCGGATTTTTGGATATTTTCTCAGGTGGGTCGCTCTCGAGGTTGACGATCTTAGCGCTGGGCATTATGCCCTATATCAGCGCCTCAATCATTCTTCAGCTGTTGACCGTCGTTGTCCCGCATCTAACAAAGTTGGCCAAAGAGGGGGAGCGCGGGCGAAAAAAGATTATTCAATACACTCGGTTCGGGACGATCGGTATTGCGCTGATTCAGGGTTTCGGGATCGCAGTAGGTCTCGAACAAATGAATAACGGCGCATTCGTGATGAGCGGTGGGTGGGGATTCCGTCTGATGACGGTCATCACCTTGACAGCGGGTACGGGTTTCCTGATGTGGCTTGGTGAACAGATTACCGAGCGAGGCATCGGGAACGGCATTTCCTTGATCATTTTCGCGGGGATCGTCGCACGCCTGCCGTCCGCTGTGGCCCAGACCTTTGAATTGTACAAGGTCGGGCAGCTCAGCATCATCTTGTTGGTCGCCCTTGCGGCGCTGATGGTCGTGGTGGTCACCGCCATCGTCTTTCTGGAAAGCGGGCGACGAAAGGTGCCGGTTCAGTATGCAAAACGAGTGATTGGACGCAGAGTGTTTGGCGGGCAGAGCACGCATATTCCGTTGAAGATCAATACCGCGGGGGTGATTCCGCCTATTTTCGCATCGTCGATTATTGCATTTCCCGCGACGATTACCGGGTTTTTTGAGACACCCTGGGTCAAGGATATTGGCGCGCAACTCGCCCCTGGATCGCTGTTGTATACGCTAATGTATATCGGCCTCATTCTGTTTTTCTGTTTCTTCTATACCGCCGTGGTGTTGAACCCGGTGGATATGGCGGACAACATGAAGAAGTACGGTGGATTCATTCCCGGGATTCGCCCTGGTATACGGACTTCCGACTACATCTATAAGGTACTCACGCGAATTACGTTTGCCGGATCGATTTATCTCGCGATCGTCTGTGTGATCCCGGAGTTGTTGATCTATAAGCTGGGTGTGCCGTTCTATTTCGGAGGCACCTCGTTGCTGATCGTGATCGGCGTCGGTCTCGATACGGCCCAGCAGATTGAGTCCCACATGTTGATGCGGAATTACGATGGGTTTCTTGGTAAGGGCATGGCTCCCCTCCGTGGCAGGAGCGGGTGAGGAAAATTCATGCGGGTGGTGTTTCTCGGCGCACCAGGGGTTGGTAAGGGGACTCAGGCTGACCGTATTGCGGCGCAGTATCGGATAGCGAAGATATCGACAGGGGATCTTCTTCGCGAGGCGGTTCGCAATCAGACTGCGCTGGGTCTCGAAGCGAAGCGCTACATGGATCAGGGGAGTCTGGTCCCGGATGCTGTGGTGATTGGGCTGGTCAGGGAGAAGTTAGCTGACCCCAGATGCGAGAACGGATTTGTTCTGGATGGGTTTCCCAGGACTGTTCCACAGGCGGAAGCATTGGGAGCGGTGTTGACATCCAGAGGGATCGCGCTGGATCGGGTGGTGAACTTTCAGGTTTCGCGTGAGGATATCGTGAGGCGTTTGAGCGGGCGCCGGAGCTGCCCGAAATGCCAAGCGACGTTCCATCTAGACTTTGCGCCTCCCAAGGTGGGTGAGGTTTGCGATCGATGCGGAGAGCCGCTCATGCAGCGCAGCGATGACCGACGCGATGCGATCGAGATGCGATTGAAAGTATATGACGAGCAGACGGCTCCGCTTGTGGCGTATTACCAAGAGCGAAGATTGTTATTTCAGCTGGATGGTTCAAGCGCAGTGGATGTCGTTTTTCAGCATCTCTCGCAGGAGCTGGAACCGTACCGGGCGGTATGATCATTCTCAAGACGCCGGATGAGATTGCGGTGATGGCTCAGGCGTCAAGAGTGGTGGCAGAGACGTTACAGATTTTGCAGAAAGCCGTTAGGCCTGGTATTTCGACCGATGAGCTGGACCGCTTAGCTGAGGATGAGATTCGGTCCCGCGGGGCAAAGCCGGCGTTTAAGGGGTATCGGAGTTATCCGAAGACGCTCTGTGCCTCGGTGAATGACCAGGTTGTTCACGGGATTCCCTCCAAGCGAGTTCTCAAGGAGGGCGATATCATCGGACTCGATCTGGGAGCGATCGTCGGCGGGTTTTACGGAGATTCAGCGATTACGGTTTCGGTGGGGCAGACGGCCGAGCGAAATGCCCGCTTGGTTCAAGTCACCGAAGAGGCCATGTATCTCGGAATCAAGCAAGCGGTGGTGGGCCATCGGCTCTCTGACATTTCACATGCGGTTCAACAGCATGTGGAGGCTGCCGGCTATTCGGTCGTGACGGAGTTCGTAGGCCATGGGATTGGCCGGCAGTTACATGAAGAGCCGCAGGTGCCGAATTATGGGAAGCCTGGGCAGGGACCACGATTGCAGGCCGGAATGGTTCTCGCGATCGAACCGATGGTCAACATGGGTGGCGCCGCAGTCAAGGTTCTTGAGGATCGATGGACGGCGGTAACGGTAGACGGGAGCCTCTCGGCGCATTTTGAGCATACGATTGTGATTGAGCCGAGTGGGCCGCCACGGATTCTGAGTCGGCTCTGAGAAGCTGAAGACGCGGGCATGCGGTTTGGAGAGAAGGGGTATAGTGCCGAAAGAAGATATCATCGAAATTCAAGGCACCGTGAACGAGACGTTACCGAACGCGATGTTTCGGGTATCGCTGGACAATGGCCATAAGATTCTTGCACACATTTCCGGAAAGATGCGGATGCACTTTATTCGTATTCTTCCCGGCGATAAGGTGACTGTGGAACTGTCGCCGTATGATCTGACACGCGGGCGGATTACCTATCGGTTTAAGTAGGAGCGTGAAATAGCCATGAAAGTCAGATCATCCGTGAAGCCAATCTGTGCTAAATGTAAGGTAGTTCGGCGCAAGGGCGTGGTACGAATTCTCTGCGAGAATCCGCGCCACAAGCAGCGCCAAGGGTAGAGTGCGGCCGGGGGTGGGCGGCCTCCGTGCTCGCAGAACGCGCGCGATGAAACGGCGCTCGTTCGATGCGCGCAGTTGAGGCCCACCCAGCCCCGGCCGGTGAGAGTGTTACAGGAAGAGGGTAGGAGGAATTATGGCTCGTATTTCTGGAGTGGATTTACCGAGAGAGAAGCGGGCGGACATCGGCCTGACCTATGTCTATGGGATCGGTCGGGCAGCCGCACTTTCTATATTGAGCAAGGCCGGGATCGACGGAGCGATTCGTGTGAAGGACTTGAGCGAAGAACATATCGTCAAGATTCGTGAAATTATTCAGGAGAGCTATCAGGTCGAAGGCGATCTGAGAAAGACCTTCTCGATGAACGTCAAGCGATTGATCGATAGCGGTACGTACCGTGGGCTGCGCCATCGGAAAGGGTTGCCGGTTCGCGGCCAGCGGACCAAGACAAATGCGCGGACGAGAAAAGGCCGTCGCTCCGGTGTGGGAAGCAAACCAAAACCGCCTGCGCGTTCGGCGTAGTGCGTGACCGTTACTTGAGTAGGGAGTCTGTATGAGCATCAAAAAAGGGAAGAAGAAAGAGCGCCGAATCGTGCAGAGCGGGGTGGCCCATGTCCAGGCTTCCTTCAATAACACGATCGTCACCATCACCGACCTGAGCGGCAATACGATTGTGTGGGCAAGCTCAGGGAACCAAGGCTTTAAGGGGTCTCGCAAGAGCACGCCCTTTGCGGCTCAGCGGGCCGGCGAGGCTGCTGCGCGCAAGGCGATGGAGAGCGGAATGCGCCAAGTGGATGTCTATGTGAATGGGCCTGGGTCCGGTCGTGAATCGGCGATCCGATCTCTTCAGGCCGCTGGATTGCGGATCCATATGATTCGTGATGTGACCCCGATTCCGCACAATGGATGCCGTCCACCTAAGCGGCGTCGCGTTTAGCGGCGCATGTCGAGAGAGTCGGATACACGAGATTTGTTGGGCGCACCTACGTGGTGATGTCCGGTAACCGGAGGTAGAGCAGTGGCAAAGTATCGCGGTCCCGTCTGTCGGTTGTGTCGGCGAGAGGGTGAGAAGTTGTTTCTGAAAGGCTTGCGCTGTATGACGGAGAAGTGCGCTATCGAGCGGCGAAGCTATCCTCCTGGACAGCATGGGCAAAAGCGTCCGAGGAATTCAGAGTACAGCACGCAGCTCAGAGAAAAGCAGAAGCTGCGCAGAATTTACGGTTTGATGGAATGCCAGTTCCGTGGTGTGTTTGAGCGTGCGGAGCGGCAGTCTGGTATTACCGGTGAGGCGCTGTTGCGGTTGTTGGAATGCCGGCTGGATAACGTGGCCTATCGATTAGGGTTTGGCGCTTCTCGAAAAGAAGCCAGGCAGCTGGTTAGCCACGGGCATCTGACCATGAATGGTCGAAAAATCAATGTGCCCGGCGCGCAGGTCAAGGCGGGCGATATCATCAGCGTCCGGGAGCGAAGCCGCACATTGATCTCGATCCAGGCCGCTTTAGAGTCTGTCGATGGACGAGGCATTCCGGAGTGGTTGGAGTTGGACAAGACGGCGTTTAAAGGCGTGGTACGAACGTTGCCGTCGAAAGACCAGATTTCGCTGCCGGTCAATGAGCAAATGGTGGTGGAGTTGTATTCCAGGTAGATGCGGAATTGGGCAAAGGAGTCGGTCTTTGTGGCGAACAGATGCCTTTCAGTGGCTGTCTACTCGATGAGATCAAGGGGGAGTCATGATTAAAGCAATGAAAGACTTTCAGATCCCGCTGCGGGTGGAAGTCGACAACGATACGCAATCCCAAACCTACGGCAGATTTACAACAGAGGCCTATGAACGTGGATTTGGGACCACGGTCGGCAACGCGTTACGGCGCGTACTATTGTCGTCGCTCACAGGTGCGGCAGTGACTACGGTGAAGATCGAAGGAGTTCTGCACGAGTTCTCCACGATTCCCGGTATCACGGAGGATGTGACATCCATTATTTTGAATGTCAAAGGACTGCGGCTTGCGGTACATACCGATAAGCCAAAGACGCTACGTCTTAAGAAGAAGGGACCCGGTGAAGCAAAGGGGTCTGATATTATTCATGATGCGGACGTGACTATATTGACCCCGAATCTCCATATTGCGACATTGGACAAGGATGCCACATTCGATATGGAAATGACGGTCAATCATGGGCGGGGCTATGTGCCAGCCGAGCGAAACAAGGAAGAGGGGCTGCCGATCGGTGTAATCGCGATCGATTCCGTATTTTCGCCCATCAAACGAGTGAACTTTCATGTAGAGAATGCCCGTGTCGGTCGCATGACCGATTACGATAAATTGACCTTGGAAATCTTGACAGATGGGACCATCTCGCCTCGTGATGCCTTGTCCACGGCGGCTGGCATCCTGCGCGATCACATCGATATCTTTATCAATCCCGATGAGCGACTCGAAGGGCGCGCTGATCTTGGGAGCGATGAGGCGCAACGTGAGGTTAATAAGCATCTGTTCCGTAGCGTCAACGAGCTGGAACTGTCGGTTCGTGCCGCAAACTGTTTGAAGAATGCGAATATCAAGACCATTGCCGACTTAGTCCAGAAGACCGAAGGGGAGATGCTGCGGACAAAGAATTTCGGCAAGAAATCGCTCAACGAAATTAAAGAGATCTTGACGGAAATGGGGTTGGGGCTCGGTGTGAAGCTGGATACGGTGCAACAGAATAGCGGTAGCCAAAAGAGCGAGTAACGAAACAAGAGGAAACCAGTGCGTCACAGAAAAAATGGTAGACAGCTCGGACGAAAGACGAAACATCGGTGGGCTCTGTTCCGAAGTCTTGTGACGTCGCTGCTCGAACATGAACGAATCGAGACGACGGAAGCCAAGGCGAAGGAAATTCGAGGATTTACGGATCGGATGATTACGCTCGGCAAGGAAGGAACATTGCCGGCTCGGCGGCAGGCCCTTGCATTCATCCGCAGTAAAGATGTCGTCTCAAAATTATTCAGCGACGTCGCAGTTCGATTTAAAGACCGTCCCGGTGGTTATACCAGGATGGTGAAGACGAGGCGGCGGATCGGCGATGCGGCGAAGCTTGTTGCGATTGAACTCGTCACCAGGCCGGATGCTGCATCGGCGAAGAAACAAGCGCCTGCCGCCTCAACTCCTGCGACTCCAGCCGCTGGCTAGATCTCCTGTCTGTGAGATTTAGTCGGCGGCGCGGCGCCGCATCATTATTCCGACGATTCCCCCATCTCCCTCACCTCATCTCTGTCCAGTAGACCATGCTGTGGTCGCGGCATAAGTTTACTTGATATTGAGCTCATGCTACTATCGTGCCAGTCTTCTTCATGCTACTAAACAGGAAGCAGGGACAACGTGTGGCAACACTGGGTACGGAGAGGTTTGTTAGCGCTCAGTGTGGTGTTGGGCTGTTTCCTCGCCTATCTGCTCGTGACCAACTCGACTATGGTTCCCACCCCGACGGCGGCGGCGCCAGGCTCCATGGATGCAGCTGATGCCACGATCTCCCAGTTTACATTCACCCAAACCAAGGGCGATACGGTTCAATGGCAAGTACAGGCACAAGAGGCGCGACTCTTTGAACGAGACAAGCGGGCGATGCTCCAAGTCGTCGCGATCACACTGTTTGGCCGACAGGGAAAAGATTTGACGTTAACCGGAGATGAAGGGACATTGGATACGGAGACGAAGAATTTTGTGCTCGTGAACCGATTGGAGCCGCTCGTGATTCACACTGAGAGTGGATACGTGATTTATACCAACCATCTGGCTTGGACTGATCAGACAAGAGAAATTCGCACAGAGGATCCTGTTCGTATCGTTGGGCATGGGTTAGAGGTGACAGGGCGTGGGTTGTTGGGACATTTGGACCGAGAGGAATTTGAAGTACTTGAGGATGTACATGTGGATTTGGTTCCTGCTTCTTAATTTATTCCCGCTTGGGATAGCTTCATTGAGCGAATCGGCTGACGCAGCCCTTCCCAGGGGTGGTGTTGATCGAGCGGTGAGCACGACCATTACAGCCAAGAGGATGACCGTAAAAAATCAGGATAGCCAAGCGATATTTGAGGGGGCAGTTGTGCTGACTCGTGGGTCCTTGGTTGTCTATTCCGATCGCATGGTGGTGATGTTTCGCGTGGAAGACCCGTCCGCGACTGATAACCAGAAAGGGCCTGAGGCCGTCAAGGGTGCCGTACCTTCGAAAGGGCCCGATGCCGTGCCGGCTGTGTCCAATCGTTCAGTCAACAGGATTGAAGCGACCGGGCGAGTGAAAATCGAGAAGGACTCAGGAAATGCGACCTGTGAAAAAGCCATATATTACCATGATGGGGATAAGATCGTCCTGACGGGCGACCCGGTGGCCTGGGATAAGGGAACAAGGGTCAGCGGCAAGCAAATCACGATGTTTTTGGCAGAGGACCGGAGTGTGGTGGAGGGAGGCTCGCATGTGCGGATTGAGCCGGATGGGGGGGCGATCAAGTGATTGTACCGGCTCAAGGGAATGCGCTGTCGTCTGGTGAAAAAGTGAGCAGGGCAGAAGGGATTGGTTTATGCGCGACGGGATTGGTGAAAAGTTTTCGCGCGCGCAAAGTGGTGAAAGGCGTGTCGATCGAAGTCCAGGCCGGAGAGGTCGTGGGTGTGCTGGGACCCAATGGGGCAGGAAAGACCACCATCTTCGACATGATCGTCGGTCTCTGCCAGCCTGATGAAGGGGCGATCTCGCTCGGTGAAGAGGTGATCACGGATCTTCCGATGTACAGACGGGCGCGGAAAGGAATCGGGTATCTGCCGCAAGAGTCATCTGTGTTTCGACGCTTGTCGGTTGAAGACAATATTCTGGCAATTCTTGAGATGCTGGACTACTCTCGGTCAGAACGTCGTGACCGGGTCGATGCTCTTCTCAAGGAACTGGACCTGAGCCATATTCGAGCGAGCATGGCCTATGCGTTGTCTGGTGGGGAACGCCGGCGGCTGGAAATTACGAGGGCGCTCGCGACGAGCCCATCATTCATGTTGCTGGATGAACCCTTTGCAGGGATCGACCCGATTGCCGTCGCTGACATACAACAGATTATTATCCGATTGAAAGAAAAGGGAATCGGCATTCTGATCACCGACCACAATGTCCAGGAGACGCTGTCAATTACAGACCGGGCCTACATCATCAACGAAGGGTTGATTCTGGAGGCCGGGACTCCTGAGTCCATCGTCAAGAGCGAAACGGCCCGAGCAGTCTATCTGGGGGAACGGTTCAAGCTATGATGCGTAAGGATCGTCGCGTATGAAGCTCAGACTCGACCTTCGACTGAGTCAAAAGCTGATCATGACTCCCCAATTGCAGCAGGCAATTAAGCTGCTGCAATTGTCGCGGCTTGAGCTCCAGCAGAGTCTCACGCAGCATTTGATGGAAAATCCGCTTTTGGAAGACCTTCCTACTGAAGCGGAGGACAGCGAAGCCACAAGCGCAGAGGAGAAGGCGGAAGATGCGGCGGCCTCAGCGGATAGTGAGCCGTCGAATGCGGAGGAGTCGACTCCCGAAGAACGGGATACACCGGATGAGGTCTCAGCAGCTGGTTGGGAAGAGTATTTTGGAAGCGACCGGCGGATTGGCGGGTCCGAGTCTCAGTCGTCCTCTCAGGATGAGTTTCCTTCCTATGAACAAACCATGGCGAAGGCAACCTCCTTAGAAGATCATCTTCTCTGGCAACTATCGTTTTCAGGTTTGTCCGATCGTGAAAAGGGGATCGGGCGGTTGATCATCGGTAACCTTGACGATGACGGGTATCTGCGCATGTCTCTCGCAGAAATGGTCAGCGGGACTGATTTCACCGAGATTGAAGGGGAGTCAGTTCTGAAGGATATTCAGAGTTTTGATCCGACGGGAGTGGCGGCACGCGATCTAGCGGAATGCCTGCTCTTACAGATCGGACATTTGGGGAAGAGCCCGATGGGGTCATTAGGGGCCAGACCAGGCGCCTTGAAGGGGTCGATTGTTGAAGCCATTGTTCAGCACCATCTCAAAGACTTGGAGAAGAAACAGTATGCGAGAATTGCAAAAGCTCTCAATGTCACAGTAGAAGAGGTTTTTCAGGCGACCAAGGTTATCGAAGTGCTTGAGCCGAAGCCTGGGCGACCATTTACGAATACCCACAACTATGTCATTGTCCCTGACGTGTTTGTCGCCAAGAATGAAGGTGAATGGGTGGTATTACTGAACGACGACGGGCTCCCCCGTATGCGGATCAGCCCGTACTATAAGCAGTTGATGGGGGCAGGTGAAAACGGGTCGGAAGAGACAAAGGCCTATCTGGATGAAAAGCTTCGGGCGGCGCAATGGGTTATTCGCAGCATCGAGCAACGGAATAAGACAATCGTAAAAGTGGTGTCGAGTATCGTGAAGTTTCAGGAGCAGTTCTTTGAAAAGGGCGTGGAGCATCTGAAGCCGTTGGTGCTCAAACAGGTGGCTGAAGATATTGGGATGCACGAGTCGACAATCAGTCGTGTGACAGCCAATAAGTACATGTATTGCCCGCAAGGGTTGTTGGATCTAAAGTTTTTCTTTAACGCCGGCCTGCAGCGAGCGGATCAGCCCTCCGACATGATGTCGTCCGTGACGGTGAGGGAGATGATTCGGAAGATGGTGGCGGAGGAAGATGCCCGCCGTCCCCTCAAAGATGAAGAGATCGCAGCGCGCCTGCTTACACAGCAGGTTGTGATCGCGCGGCGGACAGTGGCCAAGTATCGGGCGGAAGAACATATTCCATCCGCCACTCAGCGTAAGCGATTCTTTTAGCCCTTCCCTGTCCAGCTGCGTTTGTAGTTTGTTCTTATCTGGCGTTTCCCCCGGTGCTATGGATGTTCAAAACCAACCAGCATAGCTGAGTGAAGAGGGGCCGAGGTTACTCAGCCTGAAAGGACGAAAGCCTATGAAGATTACAGGACGACGCCTCGTTATCACGCCGGCGCTCAGACAGCATGTCGAAAATCGGCTTGAGAGGCTCGCGCGGTATGAAGTGAAGCTGAGCCATCTGGAAGTGATCCTGGGTGTGAGCAAGCTTCAGCATTGTGCGGAGGTCGTTTGTACAATGCAAGGGCGGCGGATTCAGGCAAAAGCTTCGACCCAGGAAATGTACGCGACGATCGACCAGCTCGTGGACCGCTTGGGCGTCCAGATACGGAAACATAAGGAACGCCAGACTGATCATAAAGAACCGACGAAGAGGTCGGTGCGTAAGGTTCCGCGCCAGGCTCTTCGTCAGGAAGAGGAAGAGCTTGAAGTCATTCGTCCGGTTCGGGCTGTTCTGACTCTGGAAGATGCGAAGCGCCGGCTCGATTCTCTGCCTGGTTCGTTGGTGGTGTTTACCGCACTGTCTTCGGGAAAGCTGCAGATTCTACAGCGTATAGATCGTGATCGAGTGGTCTTGATTGACCCGTAAGGGGTAGCAGGTATGGCAGGACTCAAGTTGGTGGTGATCAGCGGTCTTTCTGGATCAGGGAAGTCACATGCCCTCAAATGTTTCGAAGACGCAGGGTATTTCTGCATCGATAATTTGCCGCCGGCTCTCCTGCCGACTTTTGTCGAGCTCTGTCATCAGCAGGGGGGCGAGATTAAAAATGTTGCGCTCGGCATCGATGTTAGAGAGCGCGTGTTCTTTTCCGATCTGGTGGGGATTCTTGAGCGGGTGAAGGCGCTTGGTCATGCGGTCGAGCTCATATTCTTTGAAGCTCGTGAGGAAGTCTTGGTTCGTCGATTCTCGGAGTCTCGAAGGCCCCATCCACTGCTGCCGCAACTGCCTGTATTGGAAGGAGTACGTTTTGAAAAGGAGCGTCTTGCTGATCTTCGCCGCAACGCTGACCGGATTGTGGATACCTCGGACTTGACGGTGCATGAGTTACGTGAACTGTTGATCAGACAGTTCAGGCAGGAAGGCACGCCTCAGCGGTTAACCATCTCACTGGTAACGTTTGGTTACAAGTTCGGCGTGCCGTACGATATCGACCTCCTGTTCGATGTCCGGTTCTTGCGGAACCCGTTTTTCGTTCCTGACCTCAAACCATTGACCGGGGAAGACTCGCGGGTGCGGACCTATGTGTTGACTGATCCAGATGCCGTTGCATTTATTGGGCAGCTGGAAGGTTTCTTTAAATTCCTTATTCCTCTTTTCGAACGAGAACGCCGCAGCTATGTGAATGTTGGGGTTGGCTGCACCGGCGGACGTCATCGATCTGTGGCGATTGCTGGACGACTTCAAGCAAGTTTTTCTGCGCTGGGATATCAAGCGACCGTCACGCATCGCGATATCAATAGGTAATAATCCACGGGCCCGTTAGGTCAATCCTCCCGCCACCAGCCCCTTTGTTTCTAAGCATGTGCAGGGAAAGCGATTTCCTTGACAGGTAGAGCATCTACACTATACTTAGCTGACGGGCAAAGCCGCTCAGCAGTGTAGAGGCATCGTTCGAAGTGTGCCGGCTGTGATTCAGGCCCAAATCGCCGCTTAAGGAGGGGAATGTTGAGTGGAGGGCAGGCCACAGATGAATAGCCAGAATGGTTTAGGGACACATTCTTTCTTTGGGGCGTGGAAGTTTGCTGGGTTGGGGAGATGACTATGAGTAACCGTCTGCGAAAAAATCACATAAAGACTTGCTCTGTACGGATAGTCATGTACAGTCAGGGGCACGTATGCTGAGTTTATTTAAAGGCATCGCCGAAGCTGATCTATTTTCGATGTTTACCCCGAAGCGACAGCTCGTCGGGCTGGATATCGGGTCGAGCGGGATCAAGCTCGTTCAGTTGAAGGAGAATCGAGGACGATACATTCTCCAGAAGTTTGGGTTTAAACCTCTTGAGCCGGAAGTCATTGTTGACGGTACAGTGATGGATGAAGGGCGGGTGGTATCGGCGATTAAGGAATTATTCGAGGAAACGAACATCAAGGTCAAGCAGGTCGCCGTGTCGATTTCCGGCCATGCGGTCATCATTAAAAAGATCAGCCTGCCGCCGATGCCTGATGAGGAGTTGGAGGGGCAGGTGAGGCTTGCTGCGGAGCAGTATATCCCATTCGATATTAATGAGGTGAACATCGACTTCAGTGTGTTGCCCTCTACCGAGGCCGCGGGTGATACACAGGGAGAGATGTCGATCATCCTTGTAGCAGCCAAGAAAGACAAGATTAATGAGCTGACAGAACTCGTCAAGGGGGCAGGGCTGGTTCCGATCGTCATGGATGTGGATGCCTTTGCAATCGAAAACATGCACGCAATCAACTACCCTGTTTCACAGGATGAGACGACCGCGCTCGTCAATATTGGCGCCAGTGTCATGAATATCAATATTGTTCGAGGCGGCATCTCGCTGTTCACGCGAGATATTCCAATCGGAGGAAATCGCTATACGGAAGCCATTCAACGAGAAGTGGGCATGTCCTACGAAGAGGCAGAGGAAACGAAAAAAGGCGAGCGTTCGGCGGGGAATAATCAGGACGCGGTGACCACAGTCGTCGACAGTGTTAATGCCGAGGTTGCGTCTGAAATTGCGCGGACTGTCGATTATTTCAAATCAACCATGGCAGACGCGGACGTTCAACAGGTTCTCTTGTGTGGAGGGGGCGCTCAGGTAAAGGGCTTGGTCATCCAATTGAGAGATCGAATGCAGGCTGTAGTCGAGGTCGCTAATCCGTTCAGCGAAATCGATACTTCAGGGAGCGATTTTGATCAGAACACATTGGCCGAATTGGCTCCGCTGGCTGCCGTGGGGGTTGGATTGGCCCTTAGATCGGTAGGGGACCGATGATTCGCATTAATTTATTGCCAGGACCCAAGGGGCATAAGGCGAAGCCTCAGTATGATGTCAGAGCACAGGCGCTGTTGGGTGTGGGGCTATTGCTCGTCACCCTAGCAGGATGCTGGTGGTACTCGGCCTCACTCGATGAAGAGATAGCCGTGCGGCAGACCGAAAAACTCGACAAGGAGAAGCAGGTTGCACAGTTGAAAGAACAAGTGAAGCAGGTTTCTGATTTTGAAAACCGGAAGAAAGTGCTGGAAGACAAAAATCGCATCATCGACGAATTGGAAAAATCACGTGTCGGCCCTGTCAAGGCCCTCGACCATGTCAGTCAAAGTCTGGATCCGCTGAAGGTGTGGTTAGTGAGAATGGCGGTTACCGGGAAAGAGGTCGATCTTGAAGGTCGTGCAGCGACCAACGATGATGTGGTGGAATTCGTGAATAATCTGCGCCGGACCGACTATTTTTCGAATATCAATCTTCAAGAAAGTCGCGCAGCGGTGGAAAGCCAGCTCAATATCTACCAGTTCAAACTTGGTTTCCGTCTCAAAGGGTAAGAATCATGAAACTGCCTTCTATAAATCTTGACCTATTGCGGTCAATCCCATGGGCTCAGAAGGCGGGGCTTCTTGTAATGGTTCTTGCAGGGATTATCGTGGGCTTCTACTACTATATAGCCGAGCCAAAATCTGTAGAGATTGCAGGCCTTCAGGGGGCAATTGGCACACTCGATAACGAGATTCAAACATTGACCATTAAGGTCAAGCATCTTGATGAACTTATTGCCGCCAGCAAGCAACTGGAGATTGAACTCGCGAAAAAGAAAGAACGATTGCCGCCTGAAGAGGAGGCGGTGATGTTGCTCAAGCAGGTGTCGGACTTGGGGATTCGCCTTGGACTCGACATTAAGCTGTGGAAACCGAGTCCCAAAAGCGAGGATTCATCGAAACTCTTTGTCCGCATGCCGGTCAATGTAGAGGTTTCAGGCGGCTACCATACCGCAGCCTTGTTTTTCGATCGGATCAACGCGTTGCCTCGAATTGTAACCGTGTCCGGCCTCAAGATGGGAGCGCCAAAGCTTGAGAAGGGACGGGTTGTCACACAGACCGTGTTTGACCTTATCGCCTATGCGGCGCCAGAGGAAACCAAGCTGGCCGCGATGGTTCCTGCAGCGCCTCAAAAGAAATAGGGACAGAGTCTTGGATATGTGCGAGGTCATGAGCGATGAGTGCCAACTGTGAAAACTGGCGATTGACTATGAAGACGATAAGCATGGTTCTGATTGGATGTGCCGGACTGCTGGCCGTAGCTGGCCTGGGGTTTGCTGCGCCTGGCATGAGTTCTCATGCCAGACAAATTAACCCAACGCGGGAGGATTCCTTAAAAGTGCCTCCTCTTAACGATGTGCCGCGGCACGCACCGTCTTCAACCGTAGCCGTGGCTCCTGGCAATGAGAATGCTCAGGCAGCTGCACTCAATCCAATGGTGGAACCGGTGAGGGCACATACCTATGACCCCTCTGGGCGGCGCGATCCGTTTGTGCCGGTGTTGCAACAGGCGGGACTTGGACCGATTGACCCCACCTTGCCTCCGCTCCAGCGCGTTGGGCTCACGGAGATAAACCTGATCGCTGTCGTATGGGGGGCCTATGGCAATGCGGCTATGGTTCAGACGCCCGATGGGAATGGATATACCGTGCGTCGAGGCACGCGTATTGGTCCCAATAATGGCATGGTCACTGCTGTGACGGATAAAGGTATTGTGGTGCAAGAACGGTTTACAGATGTGTATGGGAGCAAACAGGAGCGGGAGTATGTCAAGCTCCTTCACCCGAAAGAGGGCGCAGAATGAAACCTAAGCTGGCCATGACAACGACAGTATTTGTTCGCGTGCTCTCGGCAGTGGGAGTGCTCAGCGCTCCGATGGCCATGCCATCGATGGGAGCTTCAACCGACATACCGAATGTCGATTCAGGCATGCAGTCGAGCATTGAGGGAGGCCCGGCGAAGACCCTGACCGCGGTCGATATTCAGCGCGGCGTCAACGACATCCGTGTTGTCATCTCGGGGGATGGTGAGCTGGCCCACGAGGTAACACGTCTTGATGCGCGTCGACTCATGATCGACATTCCACACGTGGCTTCCTCCGTCTACAAGCCAGTCATACCTGTGAATCACCAGATCTTGAAGCAAGTGCGTCTGGGTTATCATGCCGACAGAGTACGGGTAGTATTTGATCTTTCCGCTACGGCTGCCTATTCGGTTGAACCGCAAGGAACGAATCTTATTGTGACACTTCGGGAAGGCGCCGGTACTGATGCGGCTGCAAGCACAGACTCTAACCCTAGAGGGGCGATCGAAACTACCCAGCCAGAGAATTCCACGATGCCGCAGGTGTGGGCCGATGCTACTCCTCGGACCGCCCAGCGGGCAATGGCCACGGTTCGGCGGTCTTCACCTAAATTTCATGTGCAGACCGTCCAGATGGCTTCCGGGACTGATAGTACAGATAGGAGTGAGAAAACCACGCCAAAAGATGATTTGGTCGTTGGAGAAACGCATTATATCGGCCGGCGCATTTCACTGGATTTTCAGCAGGCGGATATCAGTAACGTGCTGCGGCTCATTGCCGAAGTGAGCGGGTTCAACATGGTCGTCGGTGAAGGGGTCAAGAGCAAAGTCACGATGAAGCTCGTGAGTGTGCCCTGGGATCAGGCGCTCGATATGATTTTGAAGATGAATGGGTTAGGCAAGATCAGGCAAGGGAATATTCTCTGGATCGATTCGCTGGCGAACATTGCGAAACAGCAGAATGAAGAAGCGATGGTAAAGGATGCCAAGGTAAAAGCAGAAGAACTGGTCGATCGGGTGTTCTATATTAGAAACCTGCAAGCACAAGAACTCATGACGTCTCTTCGGCAGTATTTGAGCCCGAGAGGGTTGATGCAAATGAGTATAGGGTCCAATGCGTTAATCGTCCGGGATACGGAAAGCAAAGTTGGGGTGATGAAACAGCTGGTCGATGGGCTCGATCTCGAAGTGCCTCAAGTCCAGATCGAAGCGAGAATCGTGCAGGCGGACACGACCTATTCCCGCTCTCTGGGTGTTCAGTGGGGTATCCAGAATCTGAACGACATCGTGGGTGGCGGGGTGGCGAACTTCAGGACGGGTAATACCGGAGCATTTGGGGCTCAAACCTCAAATTTTCTGGTCAATCTTCCTGCCACAGTCGGTGGTTTGGTGTCGACTCCCGGTGTCGGGTTCACGATTGGAAAAGCAGATGGCGCGTTGTTGGATATGCGTCTGTCGGCAGGTGAGCTGCTCGGTCTGAGCAAAGTCATTGCCGCGCCAAAGGTGACCACGCTGGATAAGCGGGAGGCGAAGATCTCGCAGGGGGAATCGATCCCGTTCCAGACGACCTCCCTCCAGGGGACTCAGACAACTTTTGTGGATGCGAACCTGGAATTGAATGTCACTCCTCAGATTACCTCGCGAGACCCTAAGGAAGTCGGTAAGCAGATTATGATGAAGGTTCGCGCAACCCGAAATGCCGTCGGTGCGCGAAGCAATCCGGCCGGTCCCAGTATCGACCGCCGTGAAGCCAATACCCAGGTTCTTATCCGGGATGGCGAGACGATGGTGATCGGCGGGGTCTTTATCGATACGCAGAGCAACAGCGTGTCTGGTATTCCCTATCTCTCTCGTGTGCCTGTTTTGGGATGGCTCTTCAAGCAGAAGACCGAGGCTGTAGCGAAACAAGAGCTGCTGATCTTCTTAACGCCCAGTATCGTGAAGAGCATGTAGCGAACGTTCAAGCCCGTCATCTCGAGCTTCCAATGCGTACTCTCTAGTCCCCTGCGTATTTCCGACACAAGCAATGCTGACACGGCCCGTCGCAAAAAATGCGACGGGCGCGGTCGTCTGTGCGTCCAAGACGGCCGGCAAATGCATTCGACATAACCAAGACCCGAAAACCTTCTAGTTTCCGAACCGTTGTGGTACCATCCCCTCCGATGTCAGCCGTCGCAATTCAAAATCATCGCCGGTGAAGTGGGTTGTGAATTCAGTCTTTCCTATCCAAGAAGAATCGGATAGGTGACTGGTATTTTCGTTCAGGAGAGACCGTCGTTGCGCATGGCCTGCGTGGCAGAACAGACTATACCGGTAACGTTGGGGGAGCGGAGCTACAACATCGTCCTTCATCCAGGATTACTTGGGACAGTGGGGGACAGGCTCGCTGCCTTTACGACCTCTCCGAAAATCGGGGTTGTGACGGATAAGCATGTGGCAGGCCATTATCTTCAAGAGACTCTCCGCTCGCTGTGCAGGGCAGGATACGATCCGACTCCGATTATCTTGCCGCCGGGAGAGCGAACGAAGACGCTCGGCACGATCGCCAAGATCCTCGATGTGCTAGCCAGGCAGAAGTTCGAACGGCAGTCCCTGTTACTGGCTCTCGGTGGTGGAGTCATCGGTGATATCACCGGCTTTGCTGCTGCAATCTATCAACGAGGAATCCCGTTCGTACAAGTGCCGACGACGCTTGTGGCTCAAGTAGACTCCAGTGTCGGGGGCAAGACAGGCGTGGACCACCGGCTGGGAAAGAATCTCATCGGGGCGTTTTACCAGCCTCGCGCGGTGTTGATCGACACCCTCACACTGCGCACGTTGCCGCGCCGAGAATGGATCGCCGGGTTAGCGGAAGTGATCAAGTATGGCATTATTGCCGACGAGAAATTCTTCGCTTTTCTGGAGCAGGAAATGCCGGCGCTCTTGAAACTCAAGGAGGAGCCGGTCATCCACGCGATTAAGCGATCTTGCGAGATTAAAGCGCAAGTGGTTGTCGAGGACGAACGGGAATCGGATCGCCGGCGAATTCTCAATTATGGCCACACGATCGGACATGCGCTGGAGTCACTCTCAGGCTATCGTGGGTTGATCCATGGTGAAGCGGTGGGGATTGGGTTGGTGCAAGAAGCGGATTTGGCTAGTCACATGGGCCTCTGTGGGCGAGACATCGTCGAACGGATCAGCAGTCTGGTGCAGCGAGCGGGATTGTCTGAACAGGTCTCAGAGGCATCCTTTAGGTCCCTGTGGGGCGCCATGCAACATGACAAGAAGGTGATCGGGGGGCGGGTCATTGGGGTATGGCCGGTGCAGATTGGGAAAGTGCTCATTCGTCCGATCGCGCGGCAGGTCTGCGCAGCGTGGTTTCAGGACAAGCATGGCCGCAGAGGACGCCCGTCGAGCAGCCGTCAGCCAGGCAAGCATTCTGTCCGTCCCAAGGCTCGTGCACGAAGGTAACGCTCAATGACGATAAAACGTATGCCATCCGTGGCGCACCTTCAACAGGCTTTGCGTGAAAAAACGCGCGAAGCCGATGTCCTCCACCGGATCTCTGCGTCGATCAGCAACCAACTGGACCTCGAAGCGATTCTTAAACATATCGTCGAAGTCGTCGTCGAAGTCACCAAGGCGGATGCCTGCCTCCTCTATCTCCTGTCGGATAGCCAAGACGAACTCATTTTGCGAGCCTCGAAAAATCCTCATCCGAAATTGATCGGCCGCATCACGATCGGTTTGGGGGAAGGCATCACCGGGTGGGTCGCTCAGGAGCGGACGCGCGTCGTGATCCAGAGTAATGCGAACGACGATCCCCGGTTCAAGTTTTTTCACAACCTTCCGGAAGACCGTTATCAAGCCTTCGTCTCCGTACCGATTATGGCCAAAAAAGAAGTGGTCGGCGTGATCAATGTCCAGCATAAACGCCCCAAACGCTATCAGCCCGATGAGATTATGTTGCTCTCGACGATCGCCAATCAAGTCGGTGGAGCGATCGAGAACGCGCGGCTGTACGATCAAATGCAACGCAAAGCCTTGCAAGTGGAAACATTGTCGCAGGTCTCAGAAACGGTGGCATCCAATCGGTTGATCAAAGACGTGCTGCAACTCCTGGTATCGATGACCGCGCAAATGATGAACTCCAAGATCTGTTCGATTATGCTTCTGGACGAAGCCAGCGGGGAACTGCGGATCGCGGCGACGCAAAGCCTCAGCGAACAGTATCGCCGGAAGCCAAACCTCAAGATCGGGCAAGGTATCAGCGGCCGCGCCGTGAAAGACCGCCGGCCGATCATCGTGCTCGACGTCTTGACCGATCGAGACTATATGTATCCGGATATGGCGAAGAAGGAAGGGTTGTGTTCATTAGTTTCGGTGCCGATGATGGTGCGAGAGAAGGCGCTGGGCGTGATCAATAGCTATACGTCCGTTCCGCACGTGTTTACCGGAGAAGAAGTCAAGTTGCTCCAAGCCATCGCCAATCAGGCCGCCATCGCCATCGAACATACGACCCTGATCGAGAAGTCCCATGAGATGCAGGAAGCATTGGCGGTTCGGAAGATCATGGAGCGGGCCAAGGGCTACCTGATGCGCTCGAAGAAGCTGACGGAAGAAGAGGCCTTCAAACTCATTCAGCGGCAAAGTATGGATTTCAGAAAGTCAATGCGCGAGATCGCCGAGGCCGTGCTGTTAGCCGGAGAACTCGACCAGCGGGCTGAAAAACAGCGTGGATAGGTCTGGTCTGCTAGGGGAGTCTATCGCGGCGCTAGTTTTTTTGATGTTGAGGGGCTAGAACGTATTCGCTCTTCTTCTTGCTTCGCCAGTTTCTTCTTAATCTCCTGCAACTCCTTCCTAAGCTCGTCCATATCGGCATCTCGCTGGGCGGGTTCCCCCTTCACAGGCGTCGATGAATGTGAGGGAGTCGATCGCATCTCAGGCGCGACAGGCAGTGTGGCAAGCAGACCGTAATCGATCACCAATGTCGTATCGGTTGAGCGAGCGGTTCGATAGCTATCGGGACGCTTGGCGGATTCTGGGACAAAGTGCACCGTGCGGTTTAGAAATCCTACCGGACTGACTATGCGACGATTGGCTACGGTACTCGTTTCAACCTGTTCCGTCCAATGGCGATAGGCGATCAAGGTCAGATACAGTGATTGTCCGTAAGCGTAGAGCGTACCCTCTGTCGACTGCTCGGATATCGTCCCCGGCTTCTGTTCCGATTCACAAACTCCTGGGAAACGAACGTCAGACAGGCAGATGACTGTTCCGGAGGATTGCGATTGGGGCTGCGCACCGGATTGGACGATGCGAAACCCGACCTGTTGATCCGATGCGGCTCTAGCGAGTCCCTCGACGAGAAGCGGCGTCAGATATTCAACCTCCTCGTCCCCAAATGCTCGGGTTGCCTCCTGCTTGCCGCCGGCCAGGTTTCCCAAGACCCCCCGGCTATCCTTGACGACTACGCCACGAAGAACCCTCGCCATCGTATCTGCCGATAACGTGATGGGGTGGGAAGCTTGAAAAGACCGATCGGGAATCCGTTCCATGTATACGGCTCCGCGGTTGGATTCATGGATCGTGACGTCGAGATCAGGAGCTGAGGCGCAGGCAGACAAGGCGAGAATGGCTCCGGTCAGCAGGGCAAGAGTAAGTCGTGGATGATGAGACATGGTATTTCCCACAGTGAATTGGCGTCGGCAGTCTAGCATAACTGTATGGGGACCGACACCTGCGACTACCTACAGGGTGCGAACGAAAATCCGATGACTTGACAAGGAGGGCCATAGACTCCGAATATGAATCCCCTTCCTTCATTATACGGGCTGACCGATCATGTCTGAAGCGACAGCTCCACGCCCCTACTCCTGGTTGCCGGTCCTTCTCGGTGTGCTGACGATCGCCACGCTGAGCATCGGCGCAATCGCGTTCCGTTACGTCGAAAACCGCATGATTGCAACCGCAGGCGAAACCCTGGCCCATACAGCCGCCGAAGTCTCGGACAAACTGGACCGATTTCTCATTGAACGGCATGGCGATGTGCTGATGATGGCAAGGACGTTCAGCGTGCAGCCACAGAATCGGGAATTTCAGTCAGCCTATATCGCCGGGGTCAAGATCGCATACGCGGATTACATATGGATCGGCGCAACGGATGCGCGGGGAAAGATAGTAGTGGCCACTGACTCGAGTACGCTAGGGCGGGATTACAGCGCCGAACCCTGGTTTCAGGCCGTGCGTCACGGGCAAGGGGTCCATATGGGAGACGTGGAGCCATTCGCAGTAATGGGCGGTCCTGACTCCATAGCCGTGACGGCTCCCATCATCGGGCCGTACGGGGAATTTCTTGGAGCTGTGACGACCCGGGTGGGGATTCCCGGGCTTGAAGACGTCATGACGAGAACCCTTCTGGCTTTCCGGCAGCGGGAAGGATTTTGGGGAGCGCTGGAGTACCAGTTTCTGACTGAGAAGGGGATTGCCTTCATCGATTCCGATCTCGATCATAAGGGCAACGTCAATCTCAAACAACTTGGCCTGCCGTCGGCGCTGTTAAGCGAAACGTCCCTATCCAGTTACGTCGAGGAGGAGCACCTGCGCCGTCATGTGCCGGTCATCACCGGCTATGCCAAGACTCTAGATTCTGGCAAGTTTGAGGGAATGCGTTGGACAGTGCTCATGCGTATGGATCGGAGTGACGTGCTGGCGCCGATTCGAGAAGTTCTCTGGAACCTTGGTCTGGCCGGCGGCGCCGTGGTGGTTCCAACGTTTGGACTCTTGGTGTGGACTGTGACCCGCGTGAAGAGGGAATATCGGCACGCACAGCAGGAACATGCGCTTGCCAGGGAGGCCGAAGCGTCACTGCGTAAGAGCGAGGCTCACACGCGGCGCATCGTCGAAATGGCGCTCGATGGTTTCATCGGGATGGATGCGGCCGGAGTCATTACCGACTGGAATGTCCAAGCCGAACAGATATTCGGCTGGCCCCGGCAAGAGGCCATCGGGCGACTTCTTTCTACCACCATCATCCCTGCGCAACACCAAGAAGCCCATGAAAAGGGGTTGCGCCGCTTCCTTGCGACCGGTGAAGGCCCGGTGCTGAACACCAGGGTCGAAATCGCCGGCTGCCACCGGGACGGGCACGAGATTCCGATAGAACTGGCGATCTCGCCGTCCTTGGGACAGGGGGGGGTCTATACGTTCAGCGCGTTCGTGCGGGATATCTCGGCCCGAAAGCAGACGGAGGAACAGGGCCGCATGCACCAAGAGGAACTGCAACGACTCAACGAGGCCTTGGATAGGCGTGTACAGGCTCGAACACAAGAGTTGGCCACCGTCAACGAATCGTTGGTCGTGGAAGTGGCTGAACGGATGCAGACCGAGCGGTCGCTCGAATCCAGCCGGCAAGCGTTGCAGAAATTGACGCTCCAGTTGTTGCGCGTCCAGGAAGAAGAGCGGCGTCGTATCTCGCGTGATTTGCACGATGACATCAATCAACGGCTCGCGCTGCTTGCCATGGATATCGAAGCGGTAGGACAGCAGCTCAGCTCCTCATCGGAGGACGTGGGCAGGGCCGTCCAAGAGATACAAGACCGGGTTGTGGAGTTGTCCGATGTGGTGCGTCACCTGGCCTATCAACTTCATCCTTCCATTCTCGATGACCTCGGTCTTCCGATCGCCTTGCAGCGGTTGGTGGACGACTTCACGGCTCGAAGCCGTATCCGGGGCAGCTTCGGACACAAGGATATCCCCGCAGCCGTTCCTCAGGAGATCGCAAGTTGTCTCTATCGTGTAGCCCAGGAAAGCCTCAGCAACGTGGCTCGCCATGCCTCGGCGTCTCAAGTCGATGTGGAGCTGACTCGGTCTCAATCTGAACTGATCGTCACGATTACGGATAATGGAGTGGGATTCGACTTTGAGCAATCTGGGCAGGGATCGCATGGGTTGGGGTTGATCGGGATGAAAGAGCGAGTCGCCTTGGTGCACGGGGAATTACTGGTGAGCTCTGCTGTGGGGAAAGGAACGAGGGTGCAGGTGGCGGTGCTCGTTCCGGAGGGAGAGGCATGAGCAGGCCCCGGGTGCTCTTGGCCGATGACCATACTCTGGTGTTGGACGGATTCCGGAAACTGCTGGAGGATCGGTGTGAGATCGTCGGGGTGGCGGAGGATGGCCGTACGCTGCTTCGAATGGCTCAGGAACTGCAACCCGACATCGTCACGCTCGATATCTCGATGCCGCAGCTCAATGGGGTCGATGCCGCGAGGAAACTGAAGAAGCTTCTGCCTCGCACCAAGCTGATCTTCGTGACGATGCACGCTGACCAGGCCTACGTGAGCGAAGCCTTCAAGGCCGGCGCCTCCGGCTATCTGCTCAAGCGATCCGCCGGTTCAGAACTACTCCAAGCCATCCAATCGGTCATGGATGGGCAGTGCTATGTCACTCCCCTGGTTGCGAAAGGTCTGGTGGAGTCGGCCATTTCAGGGAGGATGCCGCCGGTTCTGACGGACAAGTCCTTGACTCCTCGCCAACGAGAAGTGTTACAACTCGTGGCAGAAGGGAAGACGGTCAAGGAGATTGCTTCGGCCCTCGGTCTCTCACCCAAGACCGTCGAGTTTCACAAATCGCAGATCATGACGCTCCTCGATCTTCACACAACGGCGGAACTGACAAAGTACGCCCTCGTCCACGGCCTCCTCACCTCAGATTAAGCGCAAGACGGGGGGCGGTTCGAGGTTCGAAGTTCGAGGTATTCGGAACTTCGAACCCGGAACCTCGAACTTCGTGTCGCGCTTGCCTAGGGAGATTGCCTCACAGACCTAGGGGGATGCCTAGTATGTTTGTTGTCCCTCTCAGCGTATAGATCCCACCCATTGATCCGAAAGGTGAATCGGTTGCGAGGTTCTGAGGATGCGCACAATGGAGTGCGCCGCGACGATGTCGTCGAAATGAGAAAGCTCGATGCGCAAGAGCAACAGAATCATCAACAGGGTATGGGAGGCTGTTACTTATGAAGGTCAAACAGAGTCGCTGGAAAATGTTTGTGGTTGCCGGGGCTGCCATGGCGTTCGTCGTCGGGATGGTATCCACCGTCCCCAACGTATACGCAGGCGGCACGATCAAGGTTGACGATGACAAGTGGATCTCCATCGGAATGGGAACACGTACCAGTTTCAGTATGAGTGAAGATGGCTCGGCGAGCGGTGCACAATGGAACAACAAATTCGGCGTCGATAACGCTCGTATCTATATCAACGGGAAGGTCCACAAGTACGTCGGGTTCGAGTTCAACACAGAATGTTTTAACTGTGGCAATTCCGGGCAAGCTGCTGGTCCCCGGACTAGTAATACATTTGGGAGTAATTCCGGTATGGGCATGCTCGATGTGATCGGGAAGTTTGAGATCAACGAACTAGTGAATGTCTGGTTCGGGCGTATGTTGGTGCCGACAGAGAGAGGCGAACTGAACGGCCCTTTTTACCACGCGGTCTACGATGGTTTTCGGACGCCGCTTAACCCGGCTGACTTCAGCACGAATTTTGGCGCAGGTGGGGCTGGTATGTATGGCCGCGACAATGGCGTGACCTTCTTCGGGAAAATCCATCCGGGCGGCACACATCTGCAATATGTTGCGGGGCTGTTTACCGGAACACAGTCAGGCCCAGGCACAACCGCAGGCACGCTGGGCGGACCTAATCTACGAAACAGCCTGAAGTACGCTGGACGTCTGACGTGGAACCTGCTGAACGAGGAGAAGAATCCTGGCTACTACACCAGCGGTACCTACTACGGGACAGCCGGTGATATTCTCGCGCTCGCGGTAGGGGGAGAATACCAGAATGCCGCAGCAGGCTCATTAGCAAATCCAGCTCCGTTCGGGGCTTTTACAAGCGATATCCTGTTTGAGAAAGTCTTCTCGGACAAGGGTGTGTTCACGTTCAACGCAGAATACAAACGGTACTGGGCAGGGAGCCTCGCGTCCTTTACGGATGCAAGTGCGACGGCTCCATTCGCCACCAACTTTCCTATATTTGGCGGGACATCCTTCACCGGGTACGCAATGTATTTGTTTCCGCAAGAGGTCGGGATCGGGAGATTCCAGCCCTATGGGAGATATACCTTCGTGAACAGTGTGTATCAAAACGCGCTCGATGAATTTGAAGCAGGCGTGAACTACGTCATTGCCGGTCACAATGCACGCATTTCGACGTGGTGGCGACATGGCAATCTTAGCACCTCTGCCTCAAACTATCCTGGGACTACTGGCTTTGCTGGGGGTGTTGCTGGTCTCGCTGGTGCGCATCAAGATTCTTTCCATGTGGCCTTGCAGTTGCAGTATTAAGACAGTGATGGGGTTCAGAGAGATTCTCTAGCGTTCTGTGCATGTTGTCGATCCGACAACAACATCTATCTGTGAGTGAAAGGAGTCCGACCATGGAATCGAACAAGCCTACAGAGGCAAACCCGGCTGAACCGGGTAAGGATGCTTCGGGTGAAGATGGTACTTCACGGCGTGAGCTTCTAGTTAAAGGAGGGAAGGTCGCGGCCGGCATAGGGGTTGCCGCTCTGCTCGGCAACTTGGGCAACTGGGCCCTGTCCTACGCGGCGGACAAGGAACCGATCAAGATCGGTATCCTGCATTCGCTCAGCGGCACCATGGCGATCAGCGAAGTGTCGCTGCGGGACACAGTGATGATGGCGGTCGAAGAGATCAACGCCAAAGGCGGGGTGATGGGCCGGATGATCAAGCCGGTCGTCGTCGATCCAGCCTCGAACTGGGATCTCTTTGCCGAAAAAGCCAAGCAACTGCTGCTGCAGGATAAGGTCTCGGTCACCTTCGGCTGTTGGACCTCGGTCAGCCGCAAATCGGTGTTACCGGTCTTCGAAAAGAACAACGGTTTGCTGTTCTATCCAGTCCAGTACGAGGGAGAAGAATGTTCGCGCAACGTCTTCTACACCGGCGCAGCTCCGAATCAGCAGGCCGTGCCGGCGGTGGATTATCTGATGAGCAAAGAGGGCGGCGGATTCAAGAAGTTCTACCTGCTCGGTACGGACTATGTGTATCCCCGCACCACCAACAAGATTCTGCGCGCCATGTTGCTGGCCAAGAAAGTGCCGCTGGCCAACATCGAGGAAGAATATACTCCGTTCCACCATCAGGACTATCAAACCATCTGCGGTAAGCTGAAGAAGTTCGCTGCCGGCGGAGGGGCTGCCGTGATCAGCACGATCAACGGCGACAGCAACGTGCCGTTCTACAAGGAGTTTGCGAACCAGGGTTTGCGGGCCGAAGATGCCCCGATCATGGCCTTCAGCGTGGCGGAAGACGAGTTGCGTGGAATGGATACATCCGCGCTGGTCGGTCATTTGGCTGCGTGGAATTATTATCAAAGCGTCGATACGCCGCAGAACAAGAAGTTCGTAGCGGATTTCAAGGCCTACTGCAAGAAGAACAACCTGCCGGACGGCGACAAGCGGGTCACGGACGATCCGATCGAAGCCGCCTATTTCGGCGTCTATATCTGGAAGCAAGCCGTCGAGAAGGCCGGGGGGACTGACGTCGACAAGGTCAGAAAAGCGGTCTATGGCAGCAAGTTCCTGGCGCCGGGCGGCGAGATCATGATGGATGCCGCCAATCACCACACCTATAGGCCGGTGCTCATCGTAAAAACGTGCTTGCCTGGGACAAGAGTGCGTCTCGGCGCGCTCAGGGATGGGCGGGTGAAAATGGCGGGCGCAGTTGAAGCACCCTGACCACCCCAGTACTATTCTGGCCGCTGCCCGATGGGAGAGCGGGGGGCTCTCTTATCGATTGACGAATGACTATTGACCATTGACGGGGTTGCACGATGCATCTGACACCGAGAGAACAAGAGAAGCTTCTGATTTATGTCGCGGCGAATTTGGCTAAGGAACGGAAGGCGCGCGGGTTGAAGTTGAATCATCCTGAAGCGGTCGCGTTTATCACCGCGGCCATTCTGGAAGGTATCCGCGATGGACGCTCGGTGTCGGATCTCATGAGCCATGGCGCCACGCTGCTGAAGAAGAAAGACGTGATGTCTGGCGTCGCAGAGATGATTCACGAATTACAGGTCGAAGGCACGTTCCCGGACGGAACCAAGCTTGTCACGGTCCATGAACCGATTCGGTAGCAGGATGCTGAAAAAGCCCGCCAGCGGCGTTCTCGCATCGTTCAGATCCTCAACGGGGACCCGGCCGCCTCACTCACTCGGCGGCGCGCACAGACGTGGTGCTCCTTATTCGTCGCACCGTGCGCCCCAGAGGGTGCGCTTCCGGTCTTCACTCGCTGCGGCCTTGCCCGCGGAACGGCGCGTCTTGGCGCGCCGGGGTTGGGTGGGTGAGAAGTCTGGACTTTTTGAGCATCCTGCATGATGTGCACCTGTTCTCCAGGACATGCAGCTCAGCGGCATTCAGGCATGTCCAGATAGTTTTTCCGTAGCCTGATAGGTGAATCGATGAAGAAGAAAGCCAAAACCAAGCAGAAAGTGACGAAGCGAAGGGTGGGGAGTGGCGATGCCAAGAGGGCTTCGATTCAGCCTGCTGCTGTCATTCCTGGTGAGGTCATCCTCGGTGAGGGCGATATTGTTGCGTTCAAAGGCCGTCAGACGGTTGAGCTGATTGTCGCCAATACTGGTGATCGGCCGATTCAGGTCGGGTCACATTGTCATTTCTTCGAGGCGAACCGCGCGCTGCGGTTCGATCGTGAAAAGACCTATGGGTTTCGATTGCAAGTTCCAGCCGGAACCGCGGTGCGGTTTGAGCCTGGTGAAGACAAGCGGGTGACGCTGGTCTCAATAGGCGGCAATCGGGTGGCTTATGGGATCAATGGATTGGTAAATGGCCGTCTTGATGATTCAAATGTGAAAGCGAAGGCTATGGCCGCAGCCCGCGAGCAAGGGTTTATCGGACAGAAGCCGCGTTGATCTTGTGCTCGCGGAACAGAGGAGGGGATGGAGCCTGATGATCTTCTGTGCTCGCGGAACGCGCGCCCTCAGAAGGGCCTCGTTCGACGCGCGCAGTGGAAGATCATTCAGGCCCCATCCCTGAAGAGATAACAAGCGAGCTTGGACGAGTCATTTCGATGGATGAGGATTCCTCAACGCGGTTCTGTCCTCCTTCAGGGGTAAATTATGAAAATTCCTAGGAGACAATACAACGACCTCTACGGCCCGACGGCGGGCGATCGCATTCGCCTGGCCGATACGGAGTTGCTGATCGAGATCACGCGCGATCTGACGGTGCCTGGTGAAGAGGCCAAATTTGGTGGCGGTAAGGTCATTCGCGATGGCATGGGCCAGTCTCCGGCTGCCACCCGCGCGAAAGGCGCGCTCGACCTCGTGATCACGAATGCGATCATCATCGACTGGTGGGGGATCGTGAAGGCGGACATCGGCATCAGGGATGGACGTATCGTCGGCATCGGCAAGGCTGGCAATCCCGACATGATGGACGGTGTGACGAAGGGGATGGAGGTCGGGGCCTGCACCGAGGTTCTGTCGGCGGAAGGCAAGATCATTACGGCTGGTGGCATCGATACGCACATCCATTTCATCTGTCCGCAGATCATCAATGAGGCCTTGGCGAACGGACTGACGACCTTGATCGGCGGTGGGACTGGCCCTGCTACCGGGACCAATGCTACGACCTGCACGCCTGGCGCTTGGAATATCCATCGGATGCTGGAGGCAGCGGAGGGATTTCCGGTCAATCTCGGCTTTCTCGGGAAGGGTAATTCATCGCTGCCGGATGGACTCCGCGAGCAGGTAGAAGCAGGGGCGATCGGGCTCAAGTTGCACGAAGACTGGGGCACCACGCCGGCGGCGATTTCGACCTGCCTCGATGTCGCAGAAGAATTCGATGTCCAAGTCGCCATCCACACCGATACGTTGAACGAAGCTGGGTTTGT
>NEWR02000011.1:43004-46253 GCA_002869885.2 Nitrospira sp. CG24C | reverse complement strand
TTGTGATCACCAATGCGATCATCATCGACTGGTGGGGGATTGTGAAGGCGGATATCGGCATACGGGATGGCCGCATTGTCGGCATCGGCAAGGCCGGCAATCCCGACATGATGGAAGGCGTGACTAAGGGGATGGAGGTCGGGGCCTGCACCGAAGTGCTCTCGGCGGAAGGCAAGATCGTGACGGCGGGTGGCATCGATACGCACATCCATTTCATCTGTCCGCAGATCATCAACGAGGCCTTGGCGAACGGGCTCACGACGTTGATTGGCGGGGGGACTGGCCCGGCAACCGGGACTAATGCTACGACCTGCACGCCTGGCGCATGGAATATCCATCGGATGCTGGAAGCAGCGGAGGGATTTCCGATCAATCTCGGTTTTCTAGGGAAGGGCAATTCATCGCTCCCGGACGGACTCCGTGAGCAAGTCGAAGCGGGGGCGATCGGGCTGAAGTTGCACGAAGACTGGGGCACCACGCCTGCGGCGATTTCGACCTGCCTCGATGTCGCGGAAGAATTCGATGTCCAAGTCGCCATCCACACCGATACGTTGAACGAAGCTGGGTTTGTCGAAGACACGATCAAAGCCTTCAAGGGGCGCACGATTCACTCGTTTCATACGGAAGGCGCCGGTGGCGGGCATGCTCCCGACATCATCAAGGTCTGTGGGGAGGCCAATGTCTTGCCCTCGTCCACGAACCCCACGATGCCGTTCACGGTGAACACGATGGACGAGCATCTCGATATGCTCATGGTCTGTCACCATTTAAACCCTCGCGTGCCGGAAGACATTGCCTTTGCCGAATCGCGCATTCGCCGCGAGACCATTGCCGCTGAGGATATTTTGCACGACATGGGGGCGATCAGCATTATGTCGTCCGACTCGCAGGCGATGGGGCGTGTGGGTGAGGTTATCATTCGCACCTGGCAGACGGCGCACAAGATGAAAGTGCAGCGGGGACATCTCTCTCAAACTGCGCCAGGCAAGCAGTCCGATTCCAACGATAACTTTCGCGCGCAACGCTATATCTCGAAGTACACGATCAATCCCGCGATTGCACACGGCATCGCGCATGAAGTCGGCTCGGTCGAAGTCGGCAAGTTGGCTGATTTGGTTCTGTGGAAGCCGGCCTTCTTTGGCGTAAAGCCTGAGATAGTTTTGAAGGGCGGGTTCCCCATGTCCGCCGCCATGGGAGATCCCAATGCGTCGATCCCCACGCCACAGCCTGTCTTCACCAGGCCGATGTTCGGAAGCTTTGGCCGTGCCCTGTTCTCCACGAGCCTCACGTTTCTTTCCAAGGCCGCTATAGAGCACGAGGTGCACAAGTCGCTTGGTCTGCAGAAACGTGTGGCGGCAGTGAAGCAATGCCGCAGCATCGGCAAGCGCGACATGAAGCTGAACGATGCCCTGCCGCACATTGAGGTGGATCCGGAAACCTATGTGGTCAAAGCTGACGGGAAGATTTTGACGTGTGAGCCTATGGCTGTGCTACCAATGGCCCAACGCTACTTTCTTTTTTAGCAGGCTGGTGAAAATGGCCCCCAGCTTCGTTCTCAGTCGTCCGAACCCCTCAACGTACTTGCCCAGTACGCCTCGGGGTCCGCACTCCTTGCGGCCTCGCTGGACAATGTTTTGAACAGCCTAGCAGGCTACGGAAAAACTCGATTTGTGGTTCGACAAGCTCACCACGAACGGTAGTCCTGAAGCCCGTTCGCCCTGAGCTTGTCGAAGGGTGAACAGAGAGTTTTTCCACAGACTGCTCGCAGTTAGGAATGATTTCTGAGAGTGGCCCACCGAGTCATGCAATGAATACTCTATCGCTTCTGAACGGTCTGCGATTCGTCGATAGTTTCTTTCCATCGGGAGGCTATGCCTTCTCGTCAGGGCTGGAGGCAGCGGTGCAGGGTGGTGCGGTTCGGAATGCGGAAGGGCTGTCGCGTTATGTGGTTGAGTCGCTTACGACTGGAATAGGCGAACGCGAAGCAGTGGCAGTAGGATTGGCGCATGAGGCCTATGTTTCCGGCTCATTGGAAATCGCCTTCAAGGCGGATGGAGAACTGGAGGCGATGAAGCTGGGCCTTGAGTCACGGAGCGCCAGCCGGCAAATGGGACGCCAGGTGATTCGGCTGGCAGCGGATCAATTTGGAAGGCAGCCACTGATTGACGATTGCCTTGTGGCGGTTGAGGTTGAGCGGACGCCGGGACACCTGGCTGTGATTTTCGGCCTTACGCTGGCGGCGGCCGGTTGGTCGAAGGAGGACACCATTGCTGCGTTCCTCTACCAGACTGCGACAGGTTTTGTCGCGGCGGCAATGAAGTTGATGCCGCTCGGTCAGCGCGAGGGACAGAGGCTATTGGAAAGCTGGATCGAGGTGATCGAGCGAGTTAGTCACAGCGCGGCGCATCGACAAGTGCTTCAATCCTGGTCACCGGTTCAGGACATTTATGCCATGCGGCACAGCCGGCTGGAATCGAGACTTTTTCGGTCTTAAGAGCTGATAGCTATCAGCTGACAGCTGTCAGCTACTTGTGGTGTTATGCATCAAGCCGATGAACATTTCTCAGGCAATGGCCGTGTCACGGCGGCGCGGGCTGGTCATATCCCTGTGATCGGTGTCGGCGGGCCGGTGGGGTCTGGAAAGACCGCGCTGGTCGAAGCCCTCTGCCTCCGTCTGCGCGATCGGGTGAGTTTGGCGGTGGTCACCAACGATATCTTTACCAAGGAAGATGCCGAGTTTCTCACACGCCGGGGAGCGCTGCCGCAAGACCGCATTCTAGGTGTCGAAACCGGAGGCTGTCCCCATACGGCGATTCGTGAAGATGCCTCCCATAACCAAGAGGCCTTGGACGATCTGCTCAAGCGCCATCCAGATGTCGAGCTGATGTTCGTCGAGAGCGGCGGCGACAATCTGGCTGCGACGTTCAGCCCGGAACTTGCGGATAAAGTCATCTACGTCATCGATGTGGCGGCGGGTGATAAGATCCCGCGCAAAGGCGGGCCTGGAATCACCAGGTCCGATCTGCTGGTGATCAACAAGATCGATCTCGCGCCGCACGTCGGGGCCGATTTGTCCGTGATGGATCGGGACAGCAAGCGCATGAGGGGCGATCTGCCCTATCTCTTTACGAATCTCAAGACAGGGCAGGGACTCGATCAGGTTGTGGCTTGGGTTGAGCGGCTTGTGCCTCGTTAAATTGGTTTGTTTGGTTTGTCTTGTTTATTTGGTTAAACCCAACTCACCAAATT
>NEWR02000011.1:33181-42904 GCA_002869885.2 Nitrospira sp. CG24C | reverse complement strand
TCAAGGGGGGATACTGGATTCCCGCTTTCGCGGGAATGACGAATTGTACCCACTCACTTTGGAGAAGACCCTTAATCATAAAACCAGCCTAACAAAACAAACCAAATGAACCAAATCAACCAGTTCGCACTCGACTCCGTTGGTCGTCGTGGCGTGCTGTCCTATGAGTTTGATCGAGATGGGCCACGTACCGTCCTCACGCGTTCGTCTTGCACCAGTCCCTGGCATCACTTTCCTCCTTCGTATCTCGACGACAGCGGCTGCGCTTATACCTGGCTGGTGAATCCATCCGGCGGTTTGGTCGGCGGCGATCATGTGTCGGTGGAGGCACAGCTCCATGCCGGGACACATGTGCTCATGACGAGTCCCTCCGCCAATCGTGTCTATCGAAGCCTGTCTGAGCCGGCGCTACAAGAAGTTCGACTTTCAGTCGGTCCTGACGCCAGGCTGGAATGGTTGCCCGAGGTCACAATCCCTTTTGCCGGGTCTCGCTTTCGCCAATCGATCCATGTGGATCTTGCGCCAGGCGCAACGGTGGTCCTGTGGGATGCCATGGCTTCAGGCCGGGTTGCCAGGCAGGAGCGCTGGGTTTTCACATCCATCGAAAACGAAATCTGCATAAGGGGACTGGCTCCGGCTGAGAAGGGGGACAGTCCCGGTGCGGGACACAGACGGGGACAGGCGCCAATAAGAAGGGCGCCAGTCCCCTGCGTCGAACGATATTGCGTGGTTCCTGACCGATTGCCTGAATCGGTCGGCCTCGTCGGGAGCTGGGACTATGTGGCTTCGCTCTTTGTCATCGGCGATGCGGTCGGCGCCGATGTCTGGAAACGTCTGGACCTGGTACTCGCTGCTATTCTGGAGCAGCGTCCAGGCTTGGTACTAGGGGCTGTCTCGACTCCGTCAGCTCCTGGGCTGGTGGTCAAACTCGTCGCTCGGTCGGCGCCAGACCTTACCGAGACGTTGGAGGAACTCTGGGCGGCAGTCCGTGAAATCCTTTGGAATCTTCCTGTTCCGAGCTTACGGAGGTATTGAGAAGGCTGAAGGGGGTAAGGCTGAAGGGATTCAGGTTGGAGTCCGACGTTCCGAAAGCTTCCACCTTCAGCCTGAACCCCTTCAGCCTAATATGCTATAAAGTTCTATGAGAACTTTTCGAATCGCCATGGTCCAGATGAATCCGACGGTCGGTGACATTGCCGGGAACGTCCGCCGGATCACTGGCTGGTTGCGGGAGGCGAAGAAGGCGAAGGCCGACTTGGTCTCATTCCCGGAGCTGGCGATCACCGGCTATCCGCCTGAAGATCTCCTACTAAAGCCATGTTTTGTCGCGGACAACCGCCGCGCGCTTCAGGAAATCGCTCGCCACTGCCGGGGCCTTGCCGCAGTGGTGGGCTATGTCAGCCAAAGCGACGGAATAGATCCAAAACCGGCTCGCTCATCGGTCGTGCAGGCTGGCGCACACGAACTCTACAATGCGGCGGCCGTCATCGCAGATCGAACCCTCGTCACAACCTATTGCAAGTGGTATTTGCCGAACTACGGCGTATTCGACGAGAGCCGCTATTTCCATCCAGGCAAGCGGCTGCCGCTCATTCGCCTGCGCGGCACAGTGGTCGGCGTCAACATTTGCGAGGATGTCTGGTTGCCGGACGGTCCGACCGGGTTCCTGGCAGCAGCAGGCGCTGAAGTCATTGTGAATATCAATGCCTCGCCGTTTCATCTGGGTAAGAGCCGGGTGCGTGAGCAGATGTTGGCCACCCGCGCAAGGGAGAACGGAGTGCTGCTTACCTACACCAACGCAGTCGGGGGCCAGGATGAACTGGTCTTCGACGGGAATAGCGTCATTCTCGATCACCAGGGTGAGGTGATCGCGCGGGGAAAAGCCTTTGAAGAGGACTTCATCGTCGCTGACCTCAACATGGAGCCTGTTGCGCGGGCAAGACGAACCGGCCGGAAAAAGCTCTTGCCGAAGCGCCTGGCCTCTGTGGTGGAAGTCTATGCTGCGCCGCTTCCATCCGTTCAAAAAGCTTCGGCGCGAATGGTCCCGGCTGTGGCATCTGGCCTAGAGCAACTTGAGGAGGTCTATCTGGCCCTGACGCTGGGGGTGCGTGACTACGTGAGGAAAAATGGATTTACCCGTGTCATGATCGGCCTAAGCGGCGGTGTGGACTCGGCTCTGACCGCCGTGATCGCCGTCGATGCGCTCGGCGCCAAGAATGTAGAGGGCCTATTCATGCCCTCGCCCTATACGTCGCAAGACAGTTACGAGGATGTCGCCGAATTGGGGACCAGACTGGCGATTTCCGTCCGGACCATTCCCATCACAACCCTGTTCGACCACTATCGGCAGACGCTCGCGGAGACGTTCGAGGGGCATGAACCGGATACGACAGAAGAAAATCTCCAAGCCCGCATCCGGGGGAATCTCCTCATGGCCTTCTCCAATAAGTTCGGCCATTTGGTGCTCACTACGGGGAATAAGAGCGAGATGAGCGTCGGGTATGCCACGCTGTACGGCGATATGGCCGGCGGTTTTGCCGTGATCAAGGATGTGCCCAAGACGATGGTCTATGACTTGTCACGGCTCCGCAACCTCCGTGGCGCAACTCCGGTGATTCCCAAACGGACGTTAGATCGGCCCCCTACTGCCGAACTGAGGCCCAACCAAAAAGACGAAGACTCTTTGCCGCCCTACGAGATACTGGACCCCATTCTCCAGGCCTATGTGGAAGAAGACCGGTCTCTGGAAGAGATCGTCGAGGCCGGGTTCGACCGCGCCACGGTGGCGCGGGTGATGAAGATGGTGGACGGCAGCGAGTACAAGCGTCGGCAAGCGCCGATCGGCATCAAGATTACGCACAGGGCCTTGGGGAAGGACAGGCGGATGCCGATCACGAATGGGTATCGGAATTCATAGGGATGCAGGGGGTAAGGCTGAAGGGGTTCAGGCTGAAGGCCGAAATGTTCGGAATATCAAATTCTGACCTCTGACCTTCAGCCTGAACCCCTTCAGCCTGAATCCCTCATTTTTTCGCTGGTGCGCTTTTCTTCTTCGGGCTGTCTGGTGTGGTGGGCTGGTTGCCGAGTTGTTTTTGAACGGACTGCAGTTCCTTCCTGAGCGCTTCTACCTCCTTGCCATTGGATTTGGGGCGGCGGATGGTTGGCGCAGATGGGCGCCTTGGATTTTGCCGGGGGCGCAGTCGTGCACGTCAGTTCCGCAACGTCCGCCCTGGTTGCCTGCATTATGCTCGGAAAGCGCATGGGCTATCCAAATACGGCGATGCCTCCGCATAATCTCCCCATCATGTTGTTGGGCGCGGGTCTGCTCTGGTTCGGCTGGTTCGGGTTCAACGCGGGTAGTGCGTTGGGTGCGAATGGGCTGGCGGCCAGCGCCTTCGTGGCCACCCACATCGCAGCCAGTGTCGCGACGGTGGTGTGGATGCTGATCGAGTGGGCGCATCGTGGGAAGCCCACCGCGCTCGGTTGTGCGACCGGGGCGATCGCCGGGCTGGCCACCATTACCCCTGCCGCTGGGTTTGTCGGATTGGGTGGGGCGATCATAATTGGCCTCGCTGCCGGAGTCATCTGCTATATCTGCGTCAGCATCCTGAAGCCGGCTCTGGGTTTCGACGATTCGCTCGATGTTGTAGGGGTTCACGGTGTGGGCGGAGCGATCGGCCTCGTCGGAGCAGGCTTATTTGCGTCAAAGCTGGTCAATTCTGCTGGGCAGGATGGACTGTTCTATGGCAATCCAAAACAGCTCATGGTTCAGCTCATCATGATCGGCGCAGTGGCAGGCTTTTCTATGATCTGCACCTGGATTATTCTCAAAATAATCGATGTGGTCATGGGTCTGCGCGTGACGAAAGATGAAGAGCAAGAAGGCTTGGATACCAGTCAGCACGGTGAGAAGGCCTATCACGTGTAATACCGGGCCTATGGTACAATCGACGAAACAATCGTGCTGGCAGTTCCCGCGGCGCTGTACGGGCGGCGTCGCGGGTAACCGATGAGGGAGGTGTCGACATGAAGATGATTGAAGCCGTGATTAAGCCGTACAAATTGGATGAAGTCAAAGATGCGTTGGTGGAAATAGGCGTGCAAGGCATGACGGTCACGGAAGTCAAGGGATTTGGACGCCAGAAGGGGAGTAAGGAAACCTACCGAGGCGCCGAATATACGACCGACTTCCTGCCCAAGATCAAGATCGAAGTGTATGTGGCAGATAAGGAGGCGGCGCGTGTCATCGAAACGATAACGCGTGCTGCGAAGACCGGCACAGTCGGGGATGGGAAGATCTTCGTGTCGGATATCGCCAACGTGGTGCGGATCAGGACCGGCGAGATGGGGGAAAGCGCCCTGTGACATTGACGCCGAGCAATGGGATGTCGGCTGAGCTCTTGCCGAGGGCGGAGACCGCGCAGGTCTCCGCCCTGGCTTGGCACAGGCAGGCCATCAAGCAGCGGCTCTTGGACGGAGCGACAGCTGCTGAGGTAATGGCGGCCCTGACTGAGTTCGTGGACGGGCTGGTGAGAGACCGGTATCGGAGTGCTATGAAGCAGGCCGGGGAGGGGGCGCAGGTCGCGGGGGCTCAGCATTGCTGCCTCGTCGCGCTGGGGGGCTATGGCCAGCGTGAACTAGCCCCCTATTCCGACATCGATATCATGTTCCTCTACAGCGAGGAAGCGGGAGAGGCGGCGCCGGCACTGTTCCGTGAGGTGCTGCACCATCTGTGGAATCTCGGATTCCAGGTCGGCCACAGTATGAGGACGATTCAAGATTGTGTCGAGCTGGCAGGGCAGGATCTATCGATCCGTACCGCGATGATGACAGCCAGGTTTCTGGCCGGAAGCCCGAATCTGTTCCAGAAGTTCCATCGCCTCTATGCCAAGGACGTTATTGGCCGTGGAGCCGGGCGCTTTATCGAGCAGAAGAAGGAAGAGCGGCAACGTGAATATGTAAAGTTTGGGCAGACGATCTATCTCCTGGAGCCCAACGTTAAGAAGAGCAAGGGAGGACTACGAGATTTCCATCTGCTCCGGTGGGCCGGTATGGCCCGGTTCCAGGCCTCTACGCTACAAGATTTGGCGGATCGCAGCCTCCTCTCCAGACAGGATTTTCTTTCAGTGAAGGAGGCCCGTGATTTTCTGTGGCGTGTCAGAGCGTTTCTGCATGTCGGTGCCGGGAGAGCGCAGGAAATTTTATCGTTCGATGAGCAGGTCAGGCTGGCCTCCCTGTTCGGATTCGAGGATCGTCCCAACCTCCTGGGGGTGGAGCAGTTCATGCAGCAATACTACCGGCACACGGTAGGACTTCATGAAACCCTGCTCCGGTTTTTAGACCGTTGCGAAGCCGTGACTGCAAAGCGCCGATCCTCTCGCGCTTTGCCGTCCAATCTTGTGGATGGCTATTTCTCAGTAACCGGCCGGCGCCTGACGGTTCCCTCTGAGCTGCGGGCACGAGTGCTGGATAGTCCGGAGTTACTTCTCCGGCTGTTCGAGATGGCAGGATCCAGACGGCTGAAGATCGAGGCCGATCTGGTTGACGAGATCCACAGCCACATGGACAGTGTGTCGAGCGAGGCCTTCAGGACCCCGGAGGCCAGCCGGGTCTTTCTGAAGATCCTTGCTGCAGGACCGGGAGCGGTGGCCAGCACGCTTGTAGCAATGCACCGCGCCCATTTGCTGGAAAAGCTCATCCCGGTTTTCGCCACGCTCCGTGGCCTGATGCAGTTCAACCAGTACCACAAGTACACGGTAGACGAACATACCCTGCTGGCTGTCGCCAAGGCAGAAGCGCTTGCCATGGAACCAGGCACCATGGGGGAGGTCTATCAGGAGATCAAGCGGAAGGATCTCTTACACCTGGCGATTCTGTTGCATGATTTAGGGAAGGGACGGAAAGAGGACCACTGCGAAGTGGGCAAGGCGATTGCGGAGGAGACATCGGCGAGGCTTGGCTTCGACCTACAGGAGACCAGGACGCTGATGTTTCTCGTACACCGGCATCTGCTGATGTCGCATACGGCTTTCCGCCGTGACCCCTATGATGAGAACGTGCTCGTGCCCTTTGCCCAGGAGGTGGTCACGCCCGAGGTGCTTCGCATGTTGTTGATCCTGACTGCGGCCGATATCGCGGCAGTGGGGCCAGGCGTGTTGACGAAGTGGAAAGAGTCTTTGCTCATTGAGCTCTATCAGCGCACGCTTCGAACGATAACCGGTGAGCAGGACGATAAGATGGCCGGTCCAAATAGTCTCAAGCGTCTAACCCGTGAGGTAGCGCAAGAGTTTAAGACGTTAGTTGTCGGGGGGCTCGACTGGATCGAATCGCAACTGGACCGGTTTCCCTTGCGCTACCTGCACGGGACGCAGCCGAAGCGCATCGCAGCCCACCTGGAAACGATCGCAAGGTTGCAGACAGGGGATGTGCTGGTTGAGGGCATCTTCAACGAGGAACTCGGCACATGCGAATTCACGGTGATCACCCATGACACCCTCACCCCGGGTATCTTCTCAAAGACGGCCGGCGTGATGGCGGCCCAGGGGCTTGAGATTTTCGATGCCCAGATCATCACTCGAAACGACGGGGTTGTGGTCAACACCTTCCAGGCCTCCGATCCTGATTTTTCCGGCGCTCCTCCGGTTGAGCGCCTGGACGACACGGCTGAGACGATCGTTCGGGTGTTGAAGGGAGAGGAGTCGGTCGAGCAGTTGAGAAGCAGGAAGATCAGACTATCCTCCACGAGCCCGGTGTCTGCCGAACGTCATTCGAGCGAGGTCGTGATCGATAACAGAACGAGCAACCGGTTCACGGTCATCGATGTGTTTGCCGACGATACGCAGGGACTGTTGTACGTCATTACCGATTCCATCTTCCGGCTCGGTCTGTCGATCCAATCGGCTAGGATCTCGACCAGACTGGATGACGACATACAACCGTCCCTGCGCACCGGCGGGAGACATGAGGTTGTCGACGTGTTCTACGTGACGGATCAGCATGGAGTGAAGATCGCGGACCAGGCCCGGCTGGAGGCAATCAGTTCGACGATGAAGCAGGATATCGATCGATACATGAACCCACAGGTCGATGCCCCGGAAAGCGTTTCTTCAGGATCTGCATTATAAGCCGGATGTGAGTTAAGAGGAGGGTCGGAATGAATCCCCGTGAGGTATTGGAGTTTGCGAAGAAGCATAAAGTCCAGATGGTGGACTTGAAGTTTGTGGATCTGATCGGCACGTGGCAGCACTTCTCGATTCCCGTAGAAGAGCTGACGGAGGGGCTGTTCAAGGACGGGTCCGGGTTGGACGGTTCGTCGATCCGGGGCTGGAAAGCGATCAACGACAGCGATCTGCTGATGATCCCCGATCCGTCCGAGGTCTGTATCGATCCGTTTTGTGCGGTTCCGACACTGAGCCTCGTCGGCAACATTGTCGATCCGATTACGCGCGAGCCCTATGATCGCGATTCGCGGTTTGTGGCGCAGAAGGCGGAAAAATATCTCCAGAGCACGAAGATCGGCGATACTTCCTACTGGGGGCCGGAGGCGGAGTTCTTCATTTTCGATCATGTCAGGTACGATCAGACCGGCCATAGCGGCTTCTACTTCATCGATTCCGAAGAGGGCGCCTGGAATATCGGGCAGGAAGGCCACAACTTGGGGGGGAAGATCCGCCACAAGGAAGGCTACTTTCCGGTCCCGCCGCACGATACGCAACAGGATATCCGCAGCGAGATGGTTCTGGAGATGCAAAAGGTCGGGATTACCATTGAGAAACACCACCATGAGACGGCGACGGCAGGCCAGGCGGAAATCGATATCCGCTTCGACTCGCTGGTCAAGACGGCGGACAAAATGATGATGTACAAGTACATCGTCAAGAATGTGGCCCGCCGGCATGGCAAAACGGCCACGTTCATGCCCAAGCCGATCTTTGGGGACAACGGTACCGGCATGCATACGCACCAGAGCATCTGGAAAGATGGGAAGCCGCTGTTTGCAGGGAAAGAATATGCCGGCATTTCCCAACTCTGTCTCCACTATATCGGTGGCATCCTGAAGCATGCGCCGGCCTTGGCGGCCTTTACGAACCCGACGACCAACTCCTATAAACGGCTGACTCCCGGATACGAGGCGCCGGTCCTGCTGGCCTATTCCAGCCGGAATCGTTCGGCTGGTATCAGAATTCCCATGTACTCACCGAGCCCGAAAGCCAAGCGGATCGAGGTGCGTTTCCCTGACCCGACGGCGAATCCGTACCTCGCTTTTTCCGCCATGCTCATGGCGGGGTTGGACGGGATCGAGAATAAGATTAATCCGGGCGAGCCGGCTGAAAAGGATCTGTACGATCTTGAGCCGGAGGAAGCAGCGGCCATCCGTACGATGCCTGGCAGTCTCGACGAAGCCTTGCGCAACCTCGAACAGGATCATCAGTTTCTGCTCAAGGGCGGGGTCTTCAGTAAAGACCTGATCGAGGCCTGGATCGGCTACAAACGTAAGAGGGAAGTCGATCCCATGCGGTTGCGGCCGCATCCGACCCTCGGATTCTCAGTCGTCTACCTGTTCTAAGTGGACTGAGACTAGTTTCGTTTGACGGTGACAGATCGCTCCCTTCGTGGCTCATGCCACGAAGGGAGCAATCACGAGAAGACCACTGATTGGGGACTGGCTCCGTCGTCCCAGACGGTGCCTGTCCCGGTTCCATAAACTGACGAAGGGCTGAGCAATTTCAATTCTGGCGCAGGCAGAGCGCACAGCCAAATTTGACGAAAGCAGGAGCGTGAGACAACCAGGGGGGCCGCTCAGAATAGTTCAACGAACGTATTGGCAACCTCGTCCTGAACTAAAGGATGAAAGGATACAAATATGTCATCGTATAGCAGTATCAGTATAAAGAAGATTCTGCCGGTCCTCCTGATTTGTCTGACTGTTATGTTGGTAGGAGGGGCGGCTCCGTTCGTGCACGACGTTATTGCGCAGGCTCCAGCGGCGGAGGCTGCGGCTCCAGAAGCGCCGGCCGCTCCAGCCCCGCTGAAGGTCGATACGGGGGACACAGCGTGGATCCTTGCCTCTTCGGCGCTGGTGATGGCGATGACGTTGCCGGGATTGGCGCTCTTCTATGGAGGACTCACCAGGCAAAAGAATATCCTGAGTACGGTGCTGCATAGCTTTATCTGCCTCTGTCTGGCCAGCATCGCCTGGGTGTTGTTCGGATATAGCCTTTCTTTCGGTCCCGATGTCGGCGGGTTCATCGGGAACTTCGATTGGGCATGGTTGCGTGGGGTGGGAGCCGATCCCCATCCGGTCTATGGCCCGACGATTCCACACGAAGTATTCATGATGTACCAGATGATGTTCGCCGCCATTACCCCGGCGCTGATGACGGGGGCCATTGCGGAACGCATCCGGTTCTCTTCTATGCTGTGGTTTCTCGGCATCTGGTCGATCGTGGTGTACTATCCGGTCTGCCATTGGATTTGGGGCGGTGGATGGTTGGGGCAAATGGGCGCATTGGATTTTGCCGGGGGCGCAGTCGTGCACGTCAGTTCTGCAACGTCCGCCCTGGTCGCCTGCATTATGCTCGGAAAGCGTATGGGCTATCCGACGACTCCTATGCCTCCTCATAACCTCCCCATCATGTTGTTGGGGGCTGGCCTCCTCTGGTTCGGCTGGTTTGGGTTCAACGCGGGCAGTGCGTTGGGTGCGAATGGGCTGGCGGCCAGCGC
>NEWR02000011.1:18461-33081 GCA_002869885.2 Nitrospira sp. CG24C | reverse complement strand
TTCACGGTTATCGGGATGGGGAAGCTGGGAGGACATGAGCTCAATTACAGCTCCGATGTAGACGTGCTCTATATCTGTGCGTCCCATGAGGGAGAAACCAAGCCGGCTGCGCCCAGAGGCGTGAAGGCAAAGGGCTCTGCGCAGCGAGGGCTGTCCAATGAAGAATACTTTGAAATTCTCGCGCGGGAGCTGACGAAGGCGCTGACCGAGCAGACCCATGAGGGGTATCTCTATCGCGTAGATCTCCGTTTGCGGGCAGAAGGTTCGGTGGGGCAACTCACTCGCTCGCTCGATGAGTACGATAAGTACTATCGGACGAGGGGGCAAGTGTGGGAACGGTTGGCCTTGCTGAAGGCCTGGCCCATCGCCGGGTCGCAGAAGGTCGGGAGATCGTTCGTCAAGCTAGTGCGGCCCTTTGTGCTGGGGGCCCCATCGGAACGCTCGGCTGTCGAACAGGGGCTCGCGATCGTCGAGGAGGTCCGATCGGTCAAGGACCGAATCGACGCGAAGATGGCTGAACGAGGGCAGGAGCAGCGTAACGTGAAGCTGGGTGGCGGAGGCATCCGCGAGATCGAGTTTTTCGTCCAAACGATCCAAGCGCTTGCCGGTAGTCGATTGCCGGGGATTTTGGATCGAGGGACCATCGGATCGTTAGCGCGACTTCACAACGCCGGCATCCTTTCAGCGAAACAACAGAGCGGCCTGACCCGCGCCTATCAGTTTCTCCGAGACGTCGAGCATAAGCTGCAGATGGTGCACGATATGCAAACACACGCGCTGCCGGATCGGCAGGATAAACTTGAACGTTGCGCCATCCGCATGGGCTACATAGGGGCGAGTCGATCAGTCGCCCTCAATCAGTTTCAAGCCGACCATGCAGCTCATAGGACTGTCGTGCACGACATCTTCCGTTCGTTCTTCGAAACGCCAAAGACTTCCAAGTTGTTCAAGGCGATGTTGAGAGCCATCAACAAGCGTAACAGGCCGATCAGAAGGCTGAAGGCTGAAGGCTGAAGGCCGGAATACTTCAGCCGTCACACAAACTCACCCGTTCCCATTTTCCCATTACCGAGAGAACCGCCATCATTGTTCGTGTGCTGCTGCGTGAAATCACGTAGTTCTTGACTCCTATACGTGCGGGAATAAGATCATTGTAAGAACAACCCTGCCGTCAACATACGCAGGGCTGCTGTTCACCGCACCGAATGGAGGCTGCCATGAATGCCACTATCGAGTCGCCTGGCCCGTCAATCCTCACCGACGAAAAAATCATCGCAGCATTAAAAAAAGGCGGACCGCTGACGATTGAAGAGATGTCTTCAATACCAGGAATGAGTTGGGTGCGAGTCTTCTCAGCCGTTGACCGGCTCAGCCGCTCAGGTGTGGTGTCGCTACGCAGGATTGGTCTAGGGTACCAGGTGGTCTACAACCAGGCTGTCCTGTCGCCGTCAGGTTCACTCTCGCAACCGTCAGCGATAGATGCCGGAACGCCGCTGCTCGACTGAGCTTGCCGAAGTCAGATGGCGGAGCCTGTCCTTGGCTCCGCGATTCCTCCATGAATCCCCATGAAAAATGCGGGCTAGAGTGGTCATGAGCTGTCAAACAGAGGCAGCTCCTGACCCGGCTACATTTATGTTAGTTGCCTGAACAATTTAGTCCCAGGCTGAAGCGACAGGGTCACTTGACTGTGGGCATGGGTGCACTAAGCTTATTGAAGCGAAGGTTGCGCAGGGAACGATGAGTAAAGGCTTTTACAAAATGACCCTGTTTGCGAAATGGATGCTGATATTGCTTGGTGTGGTCGGAGCGACCTCCGTTGGCGTCTCCTCGCAGGCTGCATCTAATCGACCATTTTGGACGGAACAGGCGATGTTTCGATTTGGAGAGGATCTATTTTTTACGGGGCGAGCGACCTGTGTGGCTTCTGCCGAAGACGGGCGGCAGCGCGCGTATAATTCGGCGCTTCAAGAGATTCTGAATTACACGCGAACAAAGGAATTGCCTGGTATCCCCATTGAGACGCAGATGGTCTATGAAGAGGATGACTCTGACAGTTGTCGTTCAGGGCAGGTTTCCGTATGGCGGCTCCTCCGCGCGCCTGCGTCGAGATTGGATAAGCTGAACCGTATGGCGTCTCATCAGGCCACTGCTCCAGATTTGCGAACCGGCGGATCGGGCGTATCCGGGAAAGTTCGAGACCTGACACCGAAAATTGGAATGTACAAAGATGACGCATTTGAGTTGTTCGGGCAATCAAAGACCCTCTCGATGATGAGAAATGGGACTGAAGTACACTGGGAATATCCCCGGTTTGGACTCACTCTTATTTTTGACGCCAACGGATATCTTATTCGCTGGAAACAGGTTGGATCGGGTACAAGTCAATTAGGAGAGGGGACGAGCACACATCGAAAGTCTGAATTCGCAGGCTTGGAGGGCAGCGTCGATCCGGCTAAGAAAAAGCAGGCCGAGGATGAAGGGATGGACTTGTCTAAGCGTTTGGAAAAGATGCAGCTTGAATCCAAAAGTCGGGAGAAGGAAACTGATTCGATTCGATTTTGTGAACGAGCGTACCCTCGTGACATGCAGCTCCAGAATTCGTGCATTCAATACGAAACAGATAAAAGAAAACATCTGTCCTTATCGGGTGGGGATGGTAGGTCTGACGCCGATCGCGCAGCGAAAGTCATGTGCGCAAACCGATGGCCCAACAATATGAACGTCCAGGATTCCTGCCAGAAATTCGAACGAGAAAGAATTCTGAACCCACCACATAGGCGGTACTAATCGCTCCGTCCGCTGTCTCTCGTCGCGAACACAGTCCATTCTGAGAACCGCACTGCGCTGGATCGGAATGTGTGCGGGCAATCTAGAAGTTCTCGCTCGTCGTATCGATTGAGAAAGACTTTGGCGAGCGGGGCTCCAGGCTCACGTTCGATCGGCCAATCGACACGAAGTAGAAACACGAAGAGCCCGGTGGGATCACCACCGGGCCCTTCGCTAAGCACTCCGAGCTATCAGCTATGCGCTATTAGCTCTGTGTCTTCTCTTAATACATGCCTTCCATGCCGTGGTTGTGTCCACCACCGCCACCACCGGCTTGTTCTTTCTTCTCTTCCGGCAGCTCGGTGATCATCACCTCGGTCGTGAGCATCAATCCCGCCACGCTCGCGGCGTTTTGCAACGCGCAACGAGATACCTTGGTCGGATCGATGATGCCGGCCTTGATCATGTCCACGTATTCCTCGGTTGCGGCGTTGTAGCCGCCGCTGAGGTTCTTGTCATTGCGCACTTTCTCAACGATGACCGAGCCTTCCATCCCAGCATTGAACGCAATTTGACGAATCGGCTCTTCGAGCGCACGGCGGATGATGTTGACACCCACCTGCTGCTCGGCATTCAGCTTGAGCGAATCCAATGCGCTGATGCATCGGAGATAGGCCGTTCCACCGCCCGGGACGATCCCTTCTTCGACGGCTGCCTTGGTGGCGTGCAATGCGTCTTCGACGCGCGCCTTCTTTTCCTTCATTTCGGTTTCGGTTGCGGCGCCGACGTTGATGACGGCCACACCGCCGACGAGCTTCGCGAGGCGCTCTTGGAGCTTCTCCCGATCGTAGTCTGAGGTCGTCTCATCGATCTGTGCCTTGATCTGCTTCACGCGGCCTTCGATCTTCTTCGGATCGCCAAAGCCTTCCACGATCGTGGTGTTGTCCTTGTCGACCGTGATGCGCTTGGCGCGGCCGAGGTCTGTGAGTTTCACGTTTTCCAGCTTGATGCCGATGTCTTCCGAGATCACCTGGCCGCCGGTGAGGATCGAGATATCTTCCAGCATGGCCTTGCGGCGATCGCCGAATCCGGGGGCCTTGATGGCCGTCACGTTGAGCGTGCCACGGAGCTTGTTCACCACCAGAGTGGCCAAGGCTTCGCCTTCCACGTCTTCCGCGAGGATCACGAGGGGCTTGCCCATCTTGGCAACCTGCTCGAGAACCGGCAGCAAGTCCTTCATGCTGCTGATCTTCTTCTCTGAAATGAGAATGAGCGGGTCTTCCATGACCGCTTCCATCCGCTCGGCGTTGGTGACGAAGTAGGGGGAGATGTAGCCGCGATCGAATTGCATACCCTCGACCACGTCCAGCGAGGTGGTCATGGACTTGGCTTCTTCGACCGTGATCACGCCGTCCTTGCCGACCTTCTCCATCGCTTCCGCGATGAGGTCGCCGATGGTCTTATCGTTGTTGGCTGAAATGGTTCCGACTTGGGAGATCTCGGTCTTGTTCTGGCAGGGCTTACTGAGCTTCTTGAGTTCGTTGATGACGACTTCGACGGCCTTGTTGATCCCGCGCTGGATTTCCATCGGGTTCGCGCCGGCGGTGATGTTCTTCACGCCTTCACGATAGATGGCTTGTGCGAGCACCGTTGCGGTCGTGGTTCCGTCGCCTGCCGTGTCGCTGGTCTTGCTGGCGACTTCGCGCACGAGCTGGGCGCCCATGTTCTCGTACGGGTTCTTGAGTTCGACTTCCTTGGCGACGGTCACGCCGTCCTTGGTGATCGTCGGGGCGCCGAACTTCTTGTCGAGAATTGCGTTGCGGCCCTTCGGACCGAGTGTTGCCTTCACGGCGTCGGCGAGCTGGTTCACCCCTCTGAGGATGGACGCGCGCGCTGCGTCACCGTACATAAGTTGCTTTGCCATAGTCGTTCCCCCTTATTAATTATTATCGTCGTCGTAGTGTGTAGGTGTGATGATTAGCTGGTGAAGACGCCGAGGATGTCTTCTTCCTTCAGGATCAAACATTCCTCGTCTTCGATCCGGAGCTTGCTGCCTGAATACTTGTCGAACAGAACCTGGTCGCCGACTTTCACATGCTCAACCTTCTTGCCGATGGCTTGAACGATGCCCCGTTGCGGCTTCTCTTTTGCGCTGTCCGGCACATAAATCCCGCCGGAGGTACGATCCAGTTCCTCGGTGTAGGTGACGAACACCCGGTCACCCAGAGGCTGAAACCCCTTGGCTAAGTCCTTCTTCTCTGTCTTCTCTTTGGCTGCAGAGCTCATAACGATACCCTCCTCGTGAAGTTAACCCAGTGAATAGTGACGATGTAGAACAGGTTCGAACTCGATGGCCTAACAGTGGTACTCCCGAACGAGCAGAAGTCCTGATCCCTGGACACGGAAGTGGAGATAGCCTCGTGTTTGACCAAGTCAAGGGGGGCAACAACGAAATTCTTCCACGCACAATCAGAACAGGGACCGGAGGATCATAACCTATTGAGAAATTGATATGCCAGGACTTCTTTTAGCATGGATTAGCAACGTCATATCCGCAAGTGGTCGAAATCTTTGATGTCTTTCTTGATGTAGTCACGCAAACGTTTGATGATGCGAGCTTCGAGTTGCCTGGTTCGTTCTTTGGTAATGGAGTATTTCGCGCCAAGGTCGTCTAGGGTCAAAGGCGTTTCTGAAAGAATCCGGTTCCGGAGGATGTCTTCGTCCCGTTCGTCGAGTGTTTTGGCGAATTCGGCGAGCTTGGCGCGGAAGAGTGTTTGCAATTGGGTTTGTCCCAGTTGCTCGTCGGCTGGAATCTGCTGGGAGGGGAGCACGTCCAACAGGCTGCCTTCCTGGTCTTCGCCGATCGGCTGGTCCAGTGAGAGTTCCCAGTTGCCCAACCGCTGCCCCATCTCGATGACATCCCGTTCCCGCACGTTCAAGCGGTCGGCGAGCAGCTTCGTATCCGGAGCGAACCCTTCCCGTTCAAGTTTGGCCTTCTCTTTTTTGAGATTGTAGAACAGCTTCCGCTGATCTTGGGTGGTTCCAATTTTGACGAGGCGGTAGTTGTTCAGTAAATAACGAAGGATATAGGCCCGCGACCACCAGGCGGCATAGGCGTAAAAACGCACGTTCTTCGACGGGTCGAACTTTTTAATGGCATGCATCAATCCGACGTTGCCTTCTTGAATGAGATCCATGTGGTCGGCGCCGGTATGGAGATATTCGGCGGCAATCGAGATGGATACGCGCAGGTTGGCCATGATGAGCTTCACGGCGGCATCGCGGTTGCCCTGGACTTTATATTCATGGAACAGGCGCAGTTCTTCTTCTTTGGAGAGATAGGGATGGAGACGGACTTCGGCCAAATATTGCTGGAGCGCAGTGACCGGCACCACAGCCGTGGTACCAGCGGGGTGATGATCTTCCGGGGCTGGAGAGTGAGACGCTTTGGGAGGCGGACTGATCTCGGAGATCTCCTGCTCGGATGGGGCCAAGACCTCCGGTTCGATCGGTTCTTCGTCGAGATCCTTCTTGCGCGGACTCATAAGGGTCGAGAATATCATAAGAGACTCTGGCCTGGATGCTGAAAAAGTTCGGAGGTTAAGGCTGAGGCTAAGGTTGAGATTGAAGGAGTTTGTCTTTGCTCAACCTTGACCTCAGCCTACCTTCCAGCCTCAGCCTGCTTCCCGTTCCCTTGCGCGGACGAAACCACGTCCCCTATGATGTCGTCTCTCGTGCATAGACTATGAGGCTGCGGGAAAGCTCGGTTTATGCCCAAAGCACCGATGGAATCTTCCATGGGCGCCGATGTCAAAATAGTCGCAGGATGCTCAAAAAGGCCGCGGTCCTCACCCGCCCAGCTCCGGCGCGCCAAGACGCGCCGTTCCGCAGGCAAGGCCGCAGCGAGCTGTCATTTTTAAGGGGTGGGTGGGATGATCCCGACTGCGCGCGTCCAACGAGGGCCTTCTGAGGCCGCGCGTTGCGCGAGCAAGGAGATCGTCCCAGCTACCCCACTCCCTCTTTTCAGCATCCTGCTAGGAAGACCGGCATGACGATTCTGACAATATTACGGAGTGGGCATTGGCCGTCCTTGGCTGGAGCCTGGTTGCATTTGACTGTCAGCTTCATGGTCTGGCTGCTGATCGGCGCCATGAGCATCGCGCTCGCCGAGGACTTACAGCTGAGCGATCAGGAAGTGGCGTGGCTGGTGGCATTGCCTCTGCTCGGTGGAGCAGGGCTCAGAATGCTGGCGGGATGGAGCGCCGACTGGGTAGGCGCACGGCCTACCGCACTGGTGATTCTTCTTGCAGAATTGGCGGCCTTGCTGTGGGGATGGCTCGGCGTGTCCGGATATCACGAAGCGTTGGTCTTTGCGCTGCTCCTTGGCGTCGCCGGCGCGAGTTTCGCCGTGTCGCTGCCGATTGCCGGGCGAGCCTATCCGCCGGCTGCGCAGGGGTTCGTGTTGGGCCTGGCTGCATCGGCGAACGTGGGTACCGTGCTGGTCCTATTTCTTGCGCCGCGTTGGGCTGTCGTGATGGATTGGCATCAGGTCTGTGCCGTGATGGCCGGCATCGTCGGCGTCACGCTGGTTCTATTCGCCCTTCTCGTCCCGCAAGAACAGCCGAGGTTGGCGCCCCATCGCGCCGAGTGGTGGCACAATGTGGCGGAATTTATCCGTCGCCGGTCTGCCTATTGGCTCTGTTTCTTGTATGCCGTCACATTCGGCGGGTTTGTCGGATTCTGCAGTCTGCTGCCGCTGCTATTGCACGACCTCTATCAGTTGGATGCGGTCATGGCCGGGACCGTTGCCGCGTTATGCGGACTCTTCGGCAGCCTGATTCGTCCTGTGGGGGGCTACGTTGCGGATCGGCAGGGCGGCCTCCGCAGCCTCTATTATGTGTTGCCGGTCATCGTCGGTTCGGTTGTGGCAGTGACGAGTCCTTCGCTTTCTATGGCCGTGGCCATGATGGTAATCGCGACCGGTGCGATGGGGTTCGGGAACGGTGTGGTGTTCCAACTGGTTGCCGAACGGTTCCCAAAAGATATCGGCCTTGCATCGGGTGTCGTGGGTGCGGCCGGCGGTTTCGGGGGATTTCTCCTGCCCATCGGTGCTGTAACCATGAAGGGGTTCACCGAGAGCTATGACCTGGGTCTCTGGCTCTTCGCAGGATTTGGGGTCTGTGCCTGGGGAACGGTGATCGTCGCGTTGCGGACTCGGCCAGTCTCAGTGGCAGGGCCTTCCGACTGAACGGTTCTCCGGGAATAGGCTGGCCCAAAAAAACAATGTTATATGGTCGATGGTAAATGATAAATTGGTCCTTCGTCGAACGTTAACCATTGAACATTCACCAGTAGTATTGAAATTATGGCCAGTCCATTTCACAGCATCGAAGACGCCATTCGGGATATCAAGGGCGGGAAGTTCATCATCCTTGTCGATGACGAAGATCGCGAGAATGAAGGCGATCTCGTCATGGCCGCCCAACATGTGACGCCCCATGCCGTCAACTTCATGGCCCGGCATGCCCGCGGGTTGATCTGTCTCGCTCTGACGCCTCAACGAGTCGAAGAACTCCATCTTCCGCAACAGGCGGTGGAGAACACCGCCACATTCGGCACCGCCTTCACCGTGTCTATCGATGCGCGGAAAGATATTACGACGGGCATCTCTGCGGCGGATCGAGCCACGACGATTCATGTGGCGATCGATCCGAAGGCGAAGCCAGGCGACCTGGCGCGGCCCGGACATATTTTCCCTTTGAAGGCGCAGCAAGGCGGCGTCTTGAAACGTGCGGGGCAGACTGAAGGCTCCGTCGATCTGGCGCGGCTGGCCGGGCTCACGCCCGCCGGGGTGATCTGCGAAATCATGAACGAGGACGGCACCATGGCGCGCGTGCCGGAGCTGACGAAGTTTGCCAAAGCGCACAAGCTGACGATGGTCACGATCAAGGCGCTCATCGAATACCGTATGCAGCGCGAGCCCTTTGTGCGGCGGATGGCCAGTGCGCGGCTGCCCACGATGTTCGGCGATTTCGAGGCGGTGGCCTTCGAAAACGAATTGGACGGTATCACGCACATCGCTCTGGTGAAAGGGCGTGTCGAAGGGGGCGATCCTACGCTGGTGCGGGTGCATTCGGGCTGTTTGACTGCCGACGCCCTGGGATCGTTGCGGTGCGACTGTCGCGACCAGCTCCATAAGGCGATGGAAGTGATTCAGAAGGAAGGGCGCGGGGTGCTGCTCTATTTGAATCAAGAAGGGCGCGGCATCGGCCTGCTCAATAAGATCCGAGCCTATGGGTTGCAAGATGAGGGGAGCGATACGGTCGAAGCGAATTTGAAACTGGGATTCAAGGCAGACCTGCGCGATTACGGTGTGGGGGCGCAGATTCTCGTCAATCTCGGCCTGCACCAGATCAGGCTCATCACGAACAATCCCCGCAAGATCGTCGGCATCGAAGGCTATGGGTTGCAAGTTGTTGAACGTGTGTCGATCGAGATTCAGCCTCGTCCGGCGAACGTGAAGTACTTGCGCACCAAAAAAAATAAGATGGGGCATATCTTAAAGAAGGTCTGAAGGTCATAACGTCTTCAAGTCGAAAGTCGGAGCGAGGAAGCCGTTCTGGGACTTGATGACCTTCAGACTTTACGACTGTGTAGTGACAGACATGAAACTGCATAAAGGCTCACACGATACGACGGGGTTGCGGTTTGGGATTGTTGTCGCCCGGTTCAACAAGTTTGTCACGAGCAAGCTGTTGAGTTCCTGCGTCGACGGTCTGACCAAACAGGGAGTGAAGCCGGACGATATCGAAGCGGTGTGGGTGCCAGGGGCGTTCGAAATTCCCTTGGTGGCGCGGACGATGGCGCGGACGAAGCGGTTCGACGCGGTGATTTGCCTCGGGGCGGTCATTCGCGGCGACACCCCGCATTTTGATTACATCAGCGCGGAGGTAAGCCGTGGTATCGGGCAGGCAGCGCTGGATGCCGATGTGCCGATCATCTTCGGCGTGCTGACGACGCATACAATCGCGCAGGCGATCGAGCGTTCTGATCCAGCCAAGTTCAACCGCGGCGGGGAGGCGGCCAAGTCCGCGATTGAAATGGCGACGGTGATGCGTCAATTACGAATAGGTGAGGAGGCTCCGCCGATCGTGAAGCGTGAAACGTCAGCTAAGACACGGGCGCCGCGAAAGCGATAGCTATGGGATCACGCCATCACGCGAGGGAGCGCGCGCTCCAGATCCTGTTTCAGTACGATATTCACGGCAGACCGGGGCTATGGCTGGATCGGTTCTGGATAGAGAACGAGGCGACAGACGAAGTGAAGGCCTTTGCCGAACGGCTCGTGGCCGGGGTGTTGGAAAAGAAGAAAGAGTTGGATGCCCTCATCGGAAAATACGCCACCAATTGGAAAGTCAGCCGCATGCCGATTGTGGACCGCAATATCCTGCGGGCCGGTGTCTATGAACTGTTGTGGATGGATGACGTGCCGGCCAAGGTGACGGTAAACGAGGCGATCGAATTGGCAAAGAGCTTCGGCGACGATGAAGCCTCGAAGTTCGTCAACGGCATTCTGGATCAGGTCTTGGGCAAGGAATTGACGCTGGCAGCCAAACGGGCCGAAGCGGCGGGCGTGAAGGTTGTTGGGGGTAAAGGGGTAAAGGGGTAAAGGGTATGAATCGGCCAATCTATACTCAGTACTCAGCACTCAGCACTTCGGAGCACCATGATCGATAGATATACCCGTCCCCAGATGAAGGCCATCTGGGAATTGAAACGCAAGTACGAGATCTGGCTCGCAGTCGAGTTGGCTGCCTGTGCGGCGTTCGAACGGGCCGGGCAGGTTCCACGCGGCACTTCGGCTCGTATTGGGAAGAAAGCCAGGATCGATGTGAAGCGCATCGCCAGGATCGAGAAGGTGACGAAGCACGATGTGATCGCCTTCCTCGAATCGCTGGTGGATTCGGTTGGGCCGGAGCACCGGTTCCTCCATATGGGGCTGACCTCGTCGGATATTGTGGACACGTCTTTAGCCGTGCAGATGACCGAGGCGCTTGACCTCATTCGCGACGATCTTGACGAGCTGATTGCGGTCTTGAAGTGGCAGGCGCTCAAGTACAAGAACACGGTAATGGTCGGTCGGTCGCACGGCATTCATGGCGAGCCAATCTCGTTCGGTTTCAAGCTGGCCATTTGGTACGAAGAAGCCTGCCGGCACCGGGAGCGGCTGACACACGTTCGGCAGGAGATTGCGGTCGGCAAGCTGTCTGGGGCCATGGGCACCTTTGCGCACCAAGGGCCTGAAGTGGAAGAGTACGTCTGTGCCAAGCTGGGGCTCACCCCGGACCCTGTCTCCAATCAAATCGTGCAGCGCGATCGCCATGCAGCCTACGTTTCGGCATTGGCGCTGTTGGCTGCCAGCATCGAAAAGTTTGCGACCGAGATTCGCCATCTGCAACGGACTGAGGTGCTGGAAGCGGAGGAGTATTTTTCGGAAGGGCAGAAAGGGTCTTCGGCGATGCCGCACAAGCGGAACCCGATCGCCTCGGAGAATCTTTGCGGGCTGGCGCGTGTGGTGCGGAGCAATAGCCTCGCGGCGATGGAGAATGTCGCGCTGTGGCATGAGCGCGACATCAGCCATTCGTCCGTCGAGCGCGTCATCATGCCGGACAGCACGATCCTGATCGACTACATGCTGGCGCGGATCACCGACGTCATCGAGCATCTGGTGGTCTACCCGGCCAATATGAAACGTAACCTCGATCTCACCGGGGGGCTGGTCTATTCGCAACGGCTGCTGTTGGTGCTTATCGAGAAGGGGGCACAGCGCAAGGAAGCGTATGAAGCCGTCCAGCGCAATGCCATGGCTTCCTGGAAAGGGGCCGGAGGACTACAAGCATTAGTCGGCCAGGATCCCTTCGTGGTGAAGCATCTCACGGCAAGGGAGATTCAATCCTGTTTCGATCCGAAGTATTATCTGCGCCATCTCGATAAGATTTTTCGGCGAGTCTTTGGACCGGGGACGCGCAAGCCGGGGAGGAGGAAGAAACGATGAGCCTATCCATTTCTATTTTCACGCGTGTTGTGGCGCTGGTGCTGATCGGTCTTGCAATGGCGCCGGCCGTTGAGGCGGCCGATCGCGATAGGCTTCTCAGCGAGCCTGGCGTTTATGGCACGTTTGCCGCCTTTAGCCTCGATGCGGATTGGGGTAAACAGGATCTACCGGTCAGGATCGCGCAATTGACTGTTCTGAAAGGAGTGGTCGAACAGCATCGAGAGAAAATGGCGATCGATGTCTATCTTCTCCGTGGACTATCCGATCATGCGGATGTGCTCTTTCGCATTCACGCGATCGAGTTGCGCGAGACCCAACAGTTTCTTTTGGATCTTCAAAGCAGTCTCTTTGGTAAGCATCTCACGACGACCGCCATCATGCATGGGCTGACCAAGAAGGCAAACTATGTACCGGGCATGCCGGATCAAGTGAAGGCCGAACTTAAGAATTCCAGCGAGCCGGGTCCTAAACCCTATGCGATTGTGATCCCAATCCGTAAGAGTGCAGACTGGTGGGGGCTGGATCAGGACAAGCGCGCGGCGATGATGCTGGAACATACGGAGGCCTCGGCGCCCTATATTAAGACGGTCAAACGGAAGCTCTATCATTCCAGCGGGCTCGACGATCTGGATTTCATCACCTATTTTGAAACCTCCAAGCTGGAGGATTTCCACAGCCTGATTTTGGCTTTGGAGAAGGTGAAAGAGTTTCCGTATAACCGGCGGTTCGGGCATCCGACGTTGATCGGCACCGTGAAGTCGCTGGACGAAATCATCGAGATCTTGGCGCAGTAGCGAGCGGCGAGGGGAGCGTTCGAGGTCCGAGGTCCGAGGTATTCGGAACTTTGAGCCAAGATTGGTTAAGGAACAACTATGGCAACAGGCGCGCTACTCTACGAAGGTAAGGCCAAGAAGGTCTTTGCGACCGACAAGCCGGATCAGGTCGTCCAGTACTTCAAGGACGATGCGACGGCGTTCAACGCGCAGAAGCGCGGGACTATCGTTGAGAAAGGCAGGTGAAAGAGTTTCCGTATAACCGGCGGTTCGGGCATCCGACGTTGATCGGCACCGTGAAGTCGCTGGACGAAATCATCGAGATCTTAGCGCAATAGTGCGAGACGTGTGATTCGAAGTTCGAAGTTCTGGGTTCGAAGTTTCGGAAACCTCGAACTTCGGACCTCGAACCGTTTTCCGTCTCGAATGTAGGTGAAGGAATAACGATGGCGACCGGCGAATTACTCTATGAAGGTAAAGCCAAGAAAGTGTTTGCGACTGACAAGCCGGATCAGGTCGTCCAGTACTTCAAGGACGATGCGACGGCGTTCAACGCGCAGAAGCGCGGGACTATCGTTGAGAAAGGCGTCATCAATAATAAAGTGTCCGAGCGGCTCTTTCGGTTGCTGGAGCAGGCTGGTGTGCCGACGCATTTTGTCGAACGCCTCAGCGATCGGGAACTGCTCACGAAGAAGGTGACCATCGTGCCGGTCGAAGTCGTGGTCCGCAACGTTGTGGCAGGAAGTTTGGCGAAACGGCTGGGGTTGAAAGAGGGTGATCCTATCGAGCCGGCCATCGTAGAGTGGTATTACAAGAACGATGCACTGGGCGATCCCTTAATTGCCGATGAGCATATTCGATTGATGAAGCTGGCGACACCGGAACAAATGACGGAGATCAAGAAGCTGGCGTTGAAAGTGAATGGTCTCTTGCAGCCGTTTTTCCGTGACCGACAGATGATCCTCGTCGATTTTAAGTTGGAGTTTGGGCTGCATAACGGTCAGCTGATCCTGGCCGATGAGATTTCGCCGGACACCTGCCGCTTCTGGGATCAGACGACGAAGGAGTCGATGGATAAGGATCGGTTCAGGAAGGATTTGGGGAAGATTGAAGAGGCGTATCAAGAAGTTTTGAAAAGAGTGTGCGGATGAGGGGATGGTGGGGCCGTCCTCTTTGCTCGCGCAACGCGCGGCCTCCGAAGGGTGAGTAGGGAGCGGCCAGACCATCCTTTTGCTCGCAGAACGCGCACGATGAAACGGTGCTCGTTCGATGCGCGCAGTAAAGGATGATCTGGCCACTCCCTAGCGTGCGAGTGTAGAGCGAGTGGTAGAAGAGGAAGGCCCTCGCTTGGGCAAGGACGCGTCTCGGCGCGTCCAGGGTGGGCGGGTGAGAAGGTCGCGCAGTCGAAGCCAACCCTGCCGGCTCATTAGGAATTCTCGAGTCCTTCCTTTAGAGGAAAGAAGTGAAGAGGAGAGTATCGTGGGGGCGTTTCGGCAGTGGTTCATGAATTTTGGGCTGGTGGCGGCCATCTTGGTGTCTACTGCGTTGGTGGCTGTGCTGGCCTATCGCTTGGAAGGGTCTCGCTGGCGCTGGCCGATGGTGGCGCTTGCCTTGGCTGGGATCGGGACGGCAGTGGGGATTTTATGGCTTAGGAGATTTATCGATAGGCAGCCCAAAGCATCTGATCAGGGGAGTCAAGAGTGAGGGGTAAAGGGTAAGGGGTGAGAGACAAGCGAAGTAGGGGGAGCATTTCCACAGGATGCTCAAAAAGGCCGTCAGCAAGGCCGCAGCGAGTGAAGACCGGAGGCGTACCCTCTGGGGTACGTTGAGGATCTGAGCGATGCGAGAACGAAGCTGGCGGGCTTTTTCAGCATCCCGCTAAAAGGATTTCATGACTTCACGCGAAAAAATCGGGCAGCTCTTCATGGTTGGATTTGTCGGCACATCGGTCACACCCGATCTGGCGTCGTTCATTAAAAAGTACAAGCCGGGCGGGGTCATTCTCTTCTCGCGAAATCTCGAGTCC
>NEWR02000011.1:0-18361 GCA_002869885.2 Nitrospira sp. CG24C | reverse complement strand
CAAGGCCGCAGCGAGTGAAGACCGGAGGCGTACCCTCTGGGGTACGTTGAGGATCTGAACGATGCGAGAACGAAGCTGGCGGGTTTTTTCAGCATCCTGGTAAGGGGGGAAGAAGTGAAGGCCAAGATTCATGTGACACTGAAGCAAGGGATTCTCGATCCGCAGGGGAAGGCGATTGAGCATGCGCTCGATTCGCTGGGGTTCAAGAATGCGGGCAATGTACGGGTCGGGAAGTACATGGAAGTGGATGTGGATGAGAAGGACAAGGTGAAGGCTGAGGCTCAGGTCAAATCCATGTGCGAAAAGCTGCTGGCGAATACGATTGTTGAAGAATATCGGTATGAGTTGCAGTGAGATGGCAAGACGGCAGGACTTGGTTCCGTGCTCGCGCAACGCGCGGCCTCCGAAGGCCCTCGTTGGACGCGCGCAGTAAAACCAAATCCTGCCATCTCGTTGCAACGGAGTGAGGGTAGGTGAAATGAAAATAGGGGTGGTGGTTTTTCCTGGCAGTAATTGCGATCACGACTGTCAGCATATCTTCAAGGATGTGCTGGGCCAGTATGTGGAGATGATCTGGCACAAGGAAACGTTGCTCGCAGGGCTGGATGCGATTGTCCTTCCCGGCGGGTTTTCCTACGGCGACTATTTGCGGACCGGGGCGATCGCGCGATTCTCTCCGGTGATGGGAGCGGTGAAGGAGTTTGCGAAGAAGGGTGGGATGGTGCTCGGCATCTGCAACGGGTTTCAGATATTGCTTGAAGCAGGATTGTTGCCTGGGGCCATGCTCCGGAACAGGTCGCTCCATTTTATCTGCAAGGATGTGTCGGTGAAGGTTGAAAATGCTGCCACATCGTTTACCAGCGCCTATGAGTCCGGTCAGGTACTCAAGATCCCGATCGCCCATGCGGACGGAAACTACTACACCGATCCGGTCACGCTCGCGGCGATGCAGGCGAATGCACAGATTGTGCTTCGCTATTGCACCCCGGAGGGTAAGGTAACGCCGGAGGCGAATCCAAACGGCTCGCTCGACAACATTGCCGGGATCATCAATGCCGAGGGGAATGTGCTGGGCATGATGCCGCATCCGGAGCGCTGCGCGGAAGCGGTATTGGGCAATGACGATGGGAAGCTGATTTTCCTGTCGATGCTGGAGGCGCTGAAGGGGAACAAGAAGCAGCTGAAGATGGTGGGGGCTGGGTGAGGGCATGGCCATCCGTTCCTGTGCCTTCGCGGTCACCCTTTCGGAGTCAGCCAGGTGGAAGCCTTCTGGAATTCCTTCCGCCACGGCCTTGGCAGGCCGTGAAGCGTCAGTCAGTTCCAGCTTTCCTTCCCAGCTGACTCTCGATGGGTCCCGACCGCTCTCGGCAATGTCGCTCTGGCCATGCCCCCACCCACTGGTCAGTGGATAGATAAAACGGGATGGATTCATGACCACACGTGCTTTGAAGAGCAAGGCCAGTGATATCGGTCGGATTGCCCGGTCGCATGGGGTGTCGCGGGTGCGGGTGTTTGGCTCTCATGCTGCCGGTCGTGCGAGACGGACTAGCGATGTGGATTTGCTGATCACGCTGCAATCCGATCGGGATCTCTTGGACCTGGTGGAGTTCAAGTTAGATGTCCAGGACTTGCTGGGCTGTGACGTGGATGTTGTGACCGAGAACGGATTGAGTCCATATCTACGGCGAACCATTCTTCGAACGGCGAAGCCTCTATGAAAGATAGCTCGGCCATTCAAGAGCGGTATCTGCGCGACACACTTCCCGTCCGCCTAGGTGGATTGGCGGCCAATTTGAGCCGGATTAAATCGTTTGCTGCACATGATGCCAGCCGAGATGCAGTTGAAAGTCTGATCGAAGAGAGCAAATACTTTATCGAGTGGACAGCGGCTGAAGCTGAGATACAGACGGCAGCAGAACTTGTCGTTTTGCAAATCCAGCTTGCGCGATGGCAGTTTAGCTGGAGCCGTGTTTGGGTAGATCTTGAACGGCGGCGACGTTTTGCTGAAGAATCGAGTGTCTGGTCGAAGCGAGTATTGGAACTGTCCGGTCTCTTGCGTGCTAGTGCCGCACCTGTCTAATCGTTGGAGTGAACGATTCATGCGAGCCCAAGTGATTACTAAAGATCTCATTGCGCAGCATATGAAACAATCAATAGAGGCCTAGGGAGGTTCTAGCTATGGAAATCTTTCCTGGTATCTCGATGGACCCTGGTATCAGGTTTGGGAAGCCCTGTCTCACGGGGACACGTATCGATGTGGCGACTGTGGTGGGGGCGCTGGCGGCCGGGGAGAATATCGAGGCGGTGCAGGACGCCTATGCTGTTACGCGTGAGCAAATCCTTGCCGCGCTTCGCTATGCAGCGCATGTCGCTGAACATATCCCGCCTGCGGTGAAGCAGGCATCTTGAAAATCCTGTTGGATGAGAATTTCCCGCTGCCGCTCTATCATCGGCTCCGGGCTGCGGGATATGATGCTGAGCATATCATTGTGCTGGGATTGCGCGGCATCAAAGACTCAGAACTCCGCAAACGGCTGGCGAGAGAGGAGCTTATTCTTCTCACACAGGATACTGAGTTCGAGGATGTGTCTACCGATTGCCGAGGCCAGGTCATCATTTCACGTGTACGGCAAAATTTGCCAATCCATCGTAGAGTGGATATTTGGTTCAAGGCTCTTCAGGAGTTCATGACTCGCCAGCGCCATGAGAAGTTGTTCGACTTGCTCGAAACCGGACAAATCGTCCCCTGGGAAGTACGGAATATAGAATGAATTCTTCCAGCCAAGTCATTACCAAAGACCTCATTGCGCAGCATAATCTGACGGACGACGAGTATCAGAAGATTGTCGGGATTTTGGGGCTCGATCATGCGAAGAACCGGCATCTGGTCAAGGGTGTCGTGTCGGGCATTGCGGGGTACGGCAACTGTATGGGTGTGCCGACGGTCGGAGGCGAAATTGTTTTCAACGATATTTATTCGCAGAATCCGCTCGTGAACGTGTTTTGCCTCGGCATTGCACACAAGGACAAGATCTTTCTTGGAACGGCGGCGGGAGTCGGCAATCCGGTGATCTATTTCGGCTCGAAAACAGGCCGCGACGGGATTCACGGGGCAACGATGGCGTCCGATTCCTTCGACGACCAGTCGGATCAAAAGCGGCCTACGGTGCAGGTGGGCGATCCCTTTACTGAGAAGCTGTTGCTGGAAGCCTGTCTTGAACTGATGTCGGGCGATCTGCTGGTTGGTATTCAGGACATGGGGGCGGCTGGGTTGACCAGCTCGTCCTGCGAAATGGCGTCGCGTGCCGGTAATGGAATCGATCTGGACCTGACCGATGTGCCGCGTCGTGAGCCGGGCATGACGGCGTATGAAATAATGCTGTCGGAATCGCAAGAACGCATGTTGATGGTGGCGCAGGCGGGGAAGGAAGACGAGTGCATCAGGATCTGTAAGAAGTGGGATCTCGATGTGGCGGTGGTGGGGCGGGTGACGGGCGATGGGATGTTGCGCGTGAGGGATCAGGGCAAGGTGGTGGCAGAGATTCCAGCGAAGTCGCTGGCCGATGACGGGCCACGCTATGAGCGTCCCTATTCGCCGCCAGGCTATCAGGACATGCTGACCAACTTGAACTACGATGCGCTGCCCGATGTGAAGGATGCGAATGCGGCACTGTTGTCATTGTTGGAGTCGCCGACGATTGCGAGCAAACGCTGGATCTATGAACAGTATGACCATATGGTGAGGACCAACACGATGGTCCGGCCTGGTTCTGATGCTGCAGTGGTTCGGATTAAGGGGACGAATAAAGCCCTCGCGATGACGGTGGACTGTAATAGCCGCTATTGCTTGCTACATCCCTATGAAGGGGCTCGCCTTGCCGTGGCCGAGGCGGCGAGGAACCTGGTCTGTTCCGGCGCCGAGCCGATCGGGCTGACGGACTGTTTGAACTTTGGTAACCCTGAGCGGCCCGAGATCATGTGGCAGTTTGTGTTGGCGATCGAGGGATTGAAGGATGCCTGCGAGCATTTCGCCATCCCCATCGTCAGCGGCAATGTGAGCTTCTACAACGAAACCAATGGTCTCTCGATTTATCCCACCCCGATGTTAGGAATGGTGGGTCTGATCGAGTCAGCCGATAAGACGATGACGCAGTGGTTCAAGCAGGACGGCGATGCAATTGTCCTCCTGGGCAAGACGAAGGAAGACCTGGGAGGCAGTGAATATTTGAAAGTGCTCCATCACCGGGAGCAGGGATCGCCGCCGCTTCTGAGTCTTGAAACGGAGAAGGCCCTCCATGACTTCTTATTGAAGATTATCCGCGAAGGAGCTGTGCAATCGGCTCATGATTGCTCAGATGGCGGGTTGTCTGTCGCATTGGCTGAATGCTGTATCTCTGCCCCGGACATCAGGCGAGGGGCTGTGGTACAGTTACCCCTCGATGCCTCGCGGCTTGATGCCCTTCTATTCGGTGAGAGTCAATCGCGGGTGGTCCTTTCGGTGAAGCCTGAGATGGCGGGTCAGCTCTTGAATCGCGCCTGGGATTCCGGTATTCCAGCAATGAAGATTGGGACGGTGGGAGGCGATCGATTCGTTATCGATGTGGAGCAGGGGCAGTGGAGCAAGGGTTGCCGCATTGACCTTCCGGTCGATCAACTCTATGACCGATGGGCCTTTTCGATTGAACGAACTCTGAATCAGACGTAAAACGTGAGACGTAAAAAGTGAAATGTGAAGACATGAATAGGCGAACTAAGAGAGAACTTCCCATCGTTTCACCTTTCACTTCTCACTTTTCACGTGAGAGCCCAGACAAGTTCCACGACGAATGTGCCGTTTTCGGTATTTACGGCCACAAGGAAGCGGCAAACCTCACCTATCTTGGGTTGTATGCCTTGCAGCATCGCGGGCAGGAAGCCTCCGGTATTGTCTCGGGCGATGGCACGCAGTTTTTTGTGCATAAGGGGAAGGGGCTTGTCGCGGATATCTATAGTCCACAGGCGCTCGATCAGTTAATCGGTACGATGGCGATCGGTCACAATCGTTACTCCACGGCCGGGGGGAACGATTTCAAGAACGTGCAGCCCTTCTCAGTCAATTTTGCCTTTGGAAATCTCGCGCTCGCCCATAACGGCAATCTCATCAACGCCCAAGTGTTGCGGCATGAGCTCGAAGCGTATGGCGCGATCTTTCAATCCACCTCCGACAGCGAAGTCATCATCCATCTGATTGCTCATTCGCGCGCCGATACGCTGTTGGCCCGCATCATCGATGCCTTGAGCCAGGTCCGCGGGGCGTTTTCGATCGTGTTGCAGACGGATGACGGGGTCATTGCCGTACGGGATCCCCATGGGTTCAGGCCGCTCTGCCTCGGCCGGCTGGGCGATACCTATCTCGTAGCGTCGGAAACCTGCGCATTCGATCTGCTCGGCGCCGAGGTTGTCCGCGAAGTCGAGCCAGGCGAATTGGTCCTACTGAACGACAAGGGCCTGACAAGTTATAAGCCCTTTGCTCCGGTCAGTCCCGCCATGTGCATCTTTGAGTATGTATATTTTGCCAGGCCTGACAGTAAAATCTTCGGCGCGAAGGCAGTCTATGGCACGAGAAAAGCCTTGGGCAGGCAACTGGCAAAGGAATCGCCGGTGCCGGCGGACATCGTCATTCCCGTACCGGACTCCGGGGTGCCTGCTTCGCTCGGCTATGCCGAGGGGGCGGGGATTCCGTTTGAGTTGGGGCTGATTCGAAATCACTATGTCGGGCGCACCTTCATTGAACCGGAGCAGTCGATTCGCCACTTCGGCGTGAAGGTGAAGCTCAATGCCGTGCCGGAGGTGCTGGAAGGAAAACGAGTTGTCGTGGTTGATGACTCGCTGGTGCGGGGCACGACGAGCCGTAAAATCGTAAAGATGCTTCGCAATGCCGGGGCCAAAGAAGTGCATATGCGGATCAGTTCACCGCCGATCGTCTCGCCCTGTTTTTACGGTATCGATACGCCAACGAAGAAGGAACTCATTGCTTCCAGCCATTCCACCGAAGAAATTCGGAAGTACATCACGGCCGATAGCCTCGCCTATTTGAGCCTCGATGGCATGCTGAACGCCTCCCCCGGCACGCCGGGCCAATACTGCAACGCCTGCTTCACCGAGCGCTACCCCATCCCCCTGACCCGCGCCGAAGAATGGCAGTTGGGCCTCTTCGAACCCTCCCTCTAGCAGGCTGCTGAAAAAGTCCGCCAGCTTCGTTCTCAGTCGTTCGTCTCCTTGCGACGTACCCCGAGGGTACGCCTCAGTCGCCGAACTCCCTGCGGCCTCGCTGGACGAACTTTTTGAGCAGCCTGCCGCCTTTACTCCATCTACGTATGACTGACTTTGCTAGTGTACTTACTCAGTGGATCGCTGCCGCCATTGCTCATGAAAAAATCTGCATGGTAGGATAGCAACGCAGCGGGGAGCTGCGATTGTTGAATTATGAATGAATGATGTTGAATCTTCTGGCTGGTTGGAAATTCAACCTTCAACATTTCGCATTGAAAATTGAGGAGAGAAGGGCGTCATGAAAAAGATTTGGATTGCACCCTTTGCATTGCTGGCTTTCATTCTTGCGACCCATCCGGTCTCTGCCGAGGGGTTGTTCAAGGTGGGTGAGAAGGCGCCGTCGTTTGCGTTGACGGCCCTCACCGGTGAGACTGTGGGGCTGGATACCTTTAAAGGGAAGGTCGTGGTGCTCGGGCTATTTCATATCTGCGAGCCCTGTATGGTGCAGGGATCGGCGCTTCAAAAAGTTTCTGAGATGACGAAGGGAAAAGACGTGGCCGTGTTCGGCGTCAATTCTTCCGGCGACTCCAAGAAGAATGTCGGCGAGTTCTTATCCGCCTTTCCGGTGAAAGTTACGTATCCATATTTGCTCGATCCGAACAAGGTGACGGATAAACTGTACGGCGGAGGGAAGTTTATTCCCAATGTCTATGTGATCGATCGCCAGGGCGTAATCCGGTGGCAGCGTGTCGGCAATATGGACTTGGCCGGTGCAGAAGCAATTGTGGCGGAAGTTGAAAAGTTGTTGGCGGCTGGAAGCAAGAAAATGTAAGACTGCGCCACGGGTGAGGAATCCCGCTGCTCGCGGAACGCGCACGATAAAGCAGTGCTCGTCCGACGCGCGCAGGCTAGGATCCCTCACCCGCGGCGCAGAAGAAATGCCGACTTCCGCGGAGAGGGAGGAAGACGATGGATGAAATGGAAGAGGGTAAGCAGAAGTTTTTGGAGGTGGTGAAGGGGGCTGATGCCGCTGTGCAGGTGGTGATTCCTGTGACGCCGTCTAATAGCATGTTTCTGATTTCCCTCACGAAGGGGCCGAATCGGAAATTCATGACGGTTTCGGAAGACGATATTATCGATATGCCCAACGAAGCTAGTATCCTGGCTAAGGTGACAAAAACTGTCAAAGATGCCATTGCCGCGCTGTGAAGACGTGAGGCGAGGTGATGCAACGAACCATCAACTCCTGGCACAGCGCCCCATGCTATTAGCCAGTGGCTATCGGCTCCCATGAAAAATCTGCTTCCCGGCATCTGGCAATGGTCCTGGTTCTCTGAGGAGAAGCAGCTCGATTTCAACGGGCTCTTCCTGACAGTCGGGGAACACAAGATTCTTATCGATCCTCCGCCGATGACAGGCGATGCGAGTTCCGTGATTCTTCGCAATGGTCCTGTCGATTACATCATCGTGACGAATCGTGACCATGCGCGGGAAGCGGCGAGGTATCTAGGCGAGTTTCGGTGCCAGTTGCACGTGCCGGAAGCGGATGCAGCGCAGATGGATCTCAAGCCGACCAAAACGTTCAAAGATGGAGAATTGCTCACTGGTGGGATCTGGGCGATTCAGTTGAAAGACCAGAAGTCTCCCGGTGAGTCGGCCTTGTTCATTCAGCAGGGGAAGGGTGTGCTGATTGTCGGCGATGCCTTGATCGGGAAGCCTGCCGGCTCCGTCAGTATGCTGCCTGCTGAAAAATATGCCGATGTGGGAAAGGCCCGAGAGGGACTGTGCCGTCTCCTCAAGTACAATTTCGATAGTCTGTTGGTCGGCGACGGCGCCTCGATCCTCACAGGCGCCAAGCAGGCCGTCGAACGATTGCTCCGGCCATCGTCATGACGCTACGAAACGGACTTTCCGAAGAACTCAATCGCCAGGGCAATGTGCATTTCTCGCGCGGGCTCTATACCGATGCCTATGTTTGTTATTCCAAGGCGTTGGAATGCGACCGGTTGACCGGCGATCAACGGGCGCTGGCGTCCACGCTGGGAAATCTCGGAAACATTAGTGCGGTCAGCGGGCGCCGGGAGTCGGCTCAGACTTACTATCAAGAGGTGTTGGAACTCCAAAAGATTCTTGGGGATGAAAAGGGAATCGGGACGACGTTAGGTAATCTAGGAAATCTCAGAGCCGATGCGGGCGAATGGGATCGCGCCAAGGCCTATTATCTCGAAGCGTTGGACCTCATGTGCAAGACCCACGACGAGGCAGGCAAGGCGGTGCTGTTTTCAGATCTTGGGTTGGTCGCGCGGGAGACGAGAGAGTTCGAGCAGGCGATTGGATACTATGAACAGTCGTTGGCCTTGATGCGGCGATTGGGGAATGAGGGTGGCGTCGCCGATGCCTGGCGCATGATCGGTCGGACGTTTTTACTCCAGCAGCGTTATGGTGATGCCATTGCCTGTTGCCAAACCAGCCAATCCATTGCCGAACGGGCGCGCGATGAGCTGAGGACAGGCGGTGCTCGTTACGTACTGGTTCAATGTTATGAGGAGACCGGCAAGCTGCATGAGGCAGCGGATCTTCTTGAACTGGTGGTCGATATGGATCGCAAATATCAGCTACCGAAACTGGAAGAGAATATCCAACGATTGGCGGCCCTGCGTGCCAGGCTCGTAGGGCAGGACGGGACGCCGCCTCCGAGAAGGGCGCACGTATGAGTGACGATACTTCGCCGGGGTGGACCGCTCTCAGAGCCGCGCTGGCCCCATCATTCCCTCAATTGCAGGAATTAGAAGCAGGCGGTGCACTGGCGATGGATCTTGGCTCAGACGGCTGGCTGCTGGAGCTGACGCCGGACGGATTGCTGCTCTGTCAGTATGGCATGGCACTGGACGATGTGATGGCATTGCTATCCGATGGAACGCCGGAGGATCTTGGCACCGATGAAATTGCGAAACAGGCCAAATACTACATCCAACCGGCGGTATCGAAGTACCGTACGATTCTGCTGAAATCAGGCTTTTCTGAACAGACCGAGATGAACGATGACTATGTGGCCGCTCGCTTCGAACGGAACGTAGACCTGACAAATCCTACTGCCGTTCAGGACTTGATGCGCTGGTGCGTGAAGACGATCGGCGTCTCCCGGTGAAAAAGCAGCTCGCTACGTTCGACGAATTTCGCAGTGCGATTACAGCCTACCGGTTGCCGCGGGTTCTGATCGCCGCCATTGAACTGGACATCTTCACAGCCATCGGGACGGATCCCTGGACCATTCCTGATCTGGCTCGTGAGATGAAGGTGAGTGAGCGGGGGCTGGCTATTTTCTGCAGGAATCTCGCAATGGCCGGTCTGTTGAAGAAACAGGGCGAGACCTATCGGAACAGCCGGTTGGGTGCCACAGCCTTGAACGCACAGCATCCTGCCTACCGGGGGGACTACCTCCGGCTGATCACGAGCCATTGGACTGATTGGGGACGCTTGCCGGAGTCGGTGAAGACGGGATTGCCGCTCGATCACGACAAACCGGATGAGCCGGATTATCGTCGCCGGTTTACTTGGGCGATGCATCACCGGACCTTGGAGACGGCTCCGAAGATTGCGGCCCAAATCGACCTACATGGCGCGCGGACCCTGCTCGATCTCGGCGGCGGTCCCGGCACCTATGCGATGGCCTTCCTCGCAAAAAATCCCATGCTTCGTGCCACGGTGTGCGACCGTCCCGCAGCCCTCGACGTGGCGAAGGAGATTGCGTCGACTCACAAGGCCGGTGCGAGACTCTCCTATCTGCCGCTGGACCTGCTGACGGAAGCTATTCCCGGTTCCTATGATGTTATCTGGTATTCGAACGTGCTCCACATCTATTCGCCGCAAGATAATCAGGCGCTGTTTCGGCGCGCGCTGGCTGCATTGAATCCCGGAGGGCGCCTGCTGATTCAGGATGCCTTTCTCCACGACCGAAAAGGTCTGTTCCCGGAAGAGGCGAGTCTCTTTGCCGTTTCGATGTTGTTGTTTACCGAGAGGGGCAATACCTATTCGGCAGCTGAGACGAGGGCCTGGTTGACGGAGGCCGGATTCGAACGGATCAAGGTCTTGCGGATGAAGAAGGGGACGGAGGACTGGGAGGACGGGATACTGGAAGCGCGGTCCCCTGGAGCGCATGAAAAAACGCGCGTCCACCGAACAGCATCAATGAAAAATTCACGATCCCGCTCATCGCGCTGAAGAGAAACAGGGCGCCAGGTTCGCCCTGCCCGCCCAGAATACTTGTGATTGTGGCAAGGTCTAAGGCCAATCCTATCGTTCCATAGATGACGCAGGCCATTGCGGTCCAGCTCCATCCCATCCACACGAGGCCCGCGAGGGCGATAGGAAATGCGAGGAGATACAGCATCCATCCGACCCGGACGGTCTCCGTCGCAGCCGGTATCAGCTGGGTGGTATTGGCTCCGATAAGGCAGAGTCCCGCAAGTAGACCGATAAGCGTCCAGGTATGTCGCATGGATGGGATGATATCTCTGTTTTGCCGTGCACAGCAACAGGACTAATTAGGATGCTGAAAAAGCCCGCCAGCCGAACAAGACCGTTATTTGGTTGGTCTCGTTTGTTTGGTTTTTGGGTTGAACGAAGCTAACCAGATGAACGAAATCAGCCAAACAAACAAAACAAACCAGATCAACCCGCCTCGCGCGTCTCAGACCTGTCTTCTGATCTACGACGGCCAATGTCGCCTCTGCGTTACCGCCAAGAAGGGTCTTGAGCAACTGGAAACTCATGCGGAGGCCACCCCGGTACGGATGGTTCCGTATCAGAGCGAAGAGGCCAAGCAGGCCTTGGGGGAGAGTTATCTTCCAGGTCGTCCTAAGGTCGCCTTCCTGGTTCGCCCCAACGGAGAGATTGCCCGTGGGTTGGATGCCTTTCTAGCCCTCTTGCCTGGCATCAAGGGAGGGAGGGCCCTCTCAGTTCTTTTATGTTTTCCACTAGTTAAGCCATTCGGCTATCTGCTGTATTGGTTTGTGGCCCGGTATCGCTATTCCATCTTTGGTCAGGTTCCGCTTGCGGGAGTCTCCGAGAGCGCCAGTAAACCAGGTCAAAGAACACCGCCCAAGTAGCCTCGATATGGGCAGGATCCAAAGTTCGAAGTTCTTGGTTCGAAGTTCCAGAAACCTCGAACTTTGAACTTCGAACCTCGAACTTCAGCTTTGCCCTTCTCCCCCCTCTTTCGATGGGCTATCTCCCCACAGTGGGGAATTTACGCTGTAAGGCGTCAATGCGAGACTCCAGCACAAGCGAAGGAGAACTCGCACATGACGATTATCCAGCGGCTATCCGGGACGATAGGTGAAGCGAGGGCATGGTTCAGTCCGATCGATGGGCGGACAAGGAAAGCTTGCTACGGCGCATTGATCGCTTGTGCCATGGTCGGTTCCGGCTTTCCGTCGACAGCGTGGACTGCCGATCTGTCGTCCCTCGCGCCAGCGAAACCCAGGATGGTCGTGGCAGCTGGTGTCGGGTATGAGAATGCTGAGACGGCAACGATTACTGTAAAAACCTACGATGCCGAGACCGGGTTGATCCTTTCCGATGAAACGTATGATTTGAATGTAAGGGAAGACGCAGTCTCTGCGGGAGAGCAACCGCGTGAACGGATTTTTGCGGGCGGGGTCGGTCCTGGTGCTGATGGACTTTCAGCGTTCAGGCTTCGCGTCTATGACTCGGCCACAGGCCAGTTTCTCTGGGAAGGCATTCTGAACCTCGGCGTCGGCAATCAAGAATCCGGTTCCAGCCACCGAGCGGTGGCCCATCTTGCTCCGCCACAGGCAACCGTCACCCAGGTCCGCAGCCGTGGCGCCATCGGTGGGCAACCCCAGTTTTTTCTTCGTGCTGTTGATTCGGCAACCGGACAGCTTGTGTGGACCGATCATTTCGCAGCCGGAGCCGGCCCTCTTGCTCGTGCAGAACGAATTAGCAGAGCTGTCGTTGGCCAGACAGAGGGATTGATGGGCCCATCGCAGCAGGTCGAGTTTCGCATCCGAATGATGGATGATCGGGGCCGGCAGATGCTATGGGAAGACACGATGGAGCCGAGCGTGGAGGGGACAGACATGGCAGCCGGGTACGATGATGCAGCTGAGAACCTGCCGGTTTGGCGTGGCGAGGGGCCTGAGGAGATGAAAAAAGAAGCGATCTAACTAACCTTTCTTTCCGTGCTGCTGCAACTGATCCACCCACCTGGACTGAAACTGCTCGTACGACAATGAGAGCTGCGACTGCATGGCGGCGGAGAGCCCCTGCTTTGCTTTGAGGTGTGCAAGAAGATCTTGCACCCGATGCATGCCGAAGCGGTCAACCAAATAGTGCACGGCCGAGTTGGCCTCCAGGTAGGCCACAGTTGCGGCATCGCCGGACAATCCTCCCCATGCCCCCTCTAAGGCAGGCAGAGGGATCAGCGTGAACTCCTGCTTCTTAATCTGATCGAGATCCGACCAGCGATCTCCGGACAATTCCATGGCTAAGCCTTCATTGAGCCAGGTTGGAACGACGCTGCCAGCTTGGCCGAGTTGGTCGTGCAGGAGGGCATGGACGAACTCGTGCCGCAGGACGCGTGTGAGCCAGACACGGTCTGTCAAGGCGGCCTGCACAGGAACCTGGATACGCCCGAGCACAGGATCGAAGAGGCCGTCGGCCCACATCGGGCTGCCGGTTGCGCTTTGGAAAGTGGATTTGGCATGCAGGACAACGACGATGGTCTTCGATGGAAAGTGTCCGAATTTTTGGCCGATTTCCCGATAGGCATCTTCGAGAATCTCCAATACAGCGGTCCATGTCGTCTGATCGGCTTCTCCGTCGAATTTCACGGTAAAGTGTGCGCTGTCTCGGCTGGTCAGCCGGGCTTCGCTCTTCTCGGTTCCGCGGACTTTGGCGGTGACGGTTCGCAGATAGGATTGCATCGCTGGATCTTTGCCCGTACGGGCGGTGGCGTGATCGAGATGCTGAGCCGCTTCGCCGAGCTGATCCCGTCCCTGAAAGAGATCGGCCAGCGCCAGATGGGGGAAGGGTTCGTTCGGAGCCAGGGTGACCAGCTGTTCCAGAAACTCCTGGGTCATAGCCGGGTCGCGCAGCTCCCAGTAGGCATGGGCGAGATTGAGTAGAATGACGGGATTTTTCGCATCGAGCGACGCGGCTTTTTTGAAAGCCTTGATCGAGACAACCGTTCCGTCATGCTTTTCCTGTTGAATGCCTAGATTGTTCCAGAGGATGGATAGATAGGGGCGCGTGATGTTGTCATCTGCGATGGATGCCGGCAGATCGGCCAATTTCGTTTCCGCGGTCTGGATATTCCCTTTTTCGATCTCGTCACGGATCGTCTCCAATAGTTCGTGATGTGTTGTTTTGGGGACCACGCTGGGATCGATCAGACGAGTCTGCTTAAGCTCGAGTTCCTGTGGGCCATCACGACGCGGTTCTGGTGGCGCGTCCTGTGCCCCTTCCATGACGGCATCGAGCTGACCTGGTGGCGGCGTGGGGAAGTAAGTCGGTTTGAGCCAGGCTTGATAGACGACGAACAGCCCGATGAGGCAGGCGATGGGGAGCAAAATGTGAAAAATATTGTAACGGTACATAGGGGCCCTATCCGGATGAAATTCACTGTATCACCCTGGTCAGGAGTGACAAAGGAATGTCGGTAAATCGAAATGTGAGACGGGCGAGACTGGTCTGTCTGGTCTATTCGGTCTGTTCGGTCTGTCTCGTTTGTTTGGTTGAATCGGACTAACCAAATAGACCAGATAGACCAGGCAGACCAAATAAACCAGATCAACCAGTCCTACTCGTTGAGGAGGGGCGGGGGCTATGATACCATCCGCCCTGTGATACGGCGCTCTTCCGAGCCCAACCGCTCTGAACAGTTTCAGCAATGGCTGGATCGTGTTGCGCGTCCGATCGAATTCGCGACACGCGATGCCTTCGCACATCTGCCAACCGTTAAGAACCTGAATCGCTTTGTCTCCTCACAGGTGATGCAGGCCCTGTCCGATCGCGTCTATCCACGGGCGGTTGAAGCGGCATTACTCCAGTTACGTGAGTTGTTTCTTGTAGACCAGCAGCGTCTTCCGGCCAAGGATCAACAGCGTCGGCTACAGGAAGCCATGGTCATTCTTGGAGTCTTGCGCAAGGCCGTTCACGATCCGGTCCAGGCCTGGCAGGAGCCGGAGCCTATTGTCGTGCGTGAGCCTGTCATCAATGAAACCCCATTGCGCGCATGGTGGGAACAGCCTATCCGTTTCGCGAAGGGAGTCGGCCCGAAGCGTACAGCCTTGCTCCAACGGTTCGGGATCGAGACGGTGGAGGATGCCCTGTGGACTGTGCCTTGGCGCTATGAAGACCGCTCGGTCATGACCCCGATTGGACAACTGGTACCTGGTGTCCAGGCCTCGATCTGCGGCACGATTGTTCGCAGTGAGGCAAAGCGCGCCCGCAGTCGCCGCCTCACCATCCTCGACATTGTGGTGGAGGACTCAACGGGGCGTCTTCAGGCTGTGTTCTTTAACCAGCCGTTTCTCGAACAACTCTTCACCGTCGGGACGAGCCTCATGTTGACCGGACGAGTGGTCGCAGGCGCGCAGGGGTGGGTGGCGATGAAGATGGAGGTCGCGCAATATGAAGTGGTAGGCGCGGAAGCCGAAGCGCTGCTGCACGTGGGGCGTATTGTTCCTGTGTACCACGAAACCAAGGGGTGGACGTCGCGGCAGATGCGCGCGCTGATGAAAGGCTTACTGGATGCGCATGTTGCTGAGGCACAGGAGGTATTGCCGGTTCCGCTGCGTGCCCGCTGTCGATTGCTGCCTATTCAACAAGCCATTCAGGACGTGCATTTTCCTCAGGCTGGGACGGATGGAGGGCAGCTCGATCGAGGCCTCACGCCGGCGCATCGGCGCTTGGCGTTTGAAGAGTTGTTCGTGCTCCAACTCGCATTGGCCTCGCGGCGACGAGTTATGAAGGAAGAGGTCAAGGAGGTGTCGTTCAATCCGAAGACGCCGCTCCTCGGCAAGCTGGATCGATCGTTGCCCTTTCAGTTGACCGAAGCGCAAGAACGGGTGAATCGCGAGATTCTATCGGACATGACGTCGCGCAAGCCGATGAACCGCCTGGTGCAGGGCGATGTCGGGTCCGGCAAAACGATTGTGGCGGTGCAGGCGATGGTGCTGGCCTGTGGATCGGGCTATCAGGCGGCATTGATGGCGCCGACAGAAATTCTCGCCGAGCAACACTATCGGACGATGAAGGGGCTCTTGGAGCCGCTCGGACTTTCCGTGGCGCTTGTGAGAGGTGGGGGACGTGCGGCAGCGCGTAAAACAATTCACGAGCAGGTGGCCTCCGGGGCTGCACAGGTCGTGATCGGAACCCACGCAGTTATCCAGCAAGGCGTCACCTTCGCGAAACTTGGACTTGTCGTGGTCGATGAACAGCATCGATTCGGCGTCCTTCAACGGAAGACGCTCATCGAGAAGGGGTATAAGCCGGATGTGCTGGTGCTGACCGCGACGCCTATTCCACGCACGTTGGCGATGACCGTTTACGGGGATCTGGATGTCTCGGTGATCGATCAGATGCCACCAGGGCGAAAACCGGTGCGGACATTTCTCCTGACCGACGGCCAGCGCGGACGGGCCTATCAGATTTTGCGCGATGAACTGCGAAGCGGCAGGCAGGCCTATGTCGTGTATCCGCTCGTCGAGGAATCGGAAAAGACTGATTTGCAGGCGGCTATGCAGGGTGCTGAACAGTTGCAAGCTGAGGAATTGGCCGAGTTTCGCGTCGGGCTGTTGCACGGACGGATGAAGTCGGAAGAGAAAGAACAGGTCATGGCAGCGTATAAGAAGGGGGAGATTCAGGTCTTGGTCGCGACAACGGTGGTGGAGGTTGGAGTCGATGTGCCCAATGCCACGGTTATGATGATCGAGCATGCCGAGCGGTTCGGCCTGGCGCAGTTGCACCAATTGCGCGGGCGCGTTGGGAGAAGCGGCCACCAGTCCTATTGTCTGCTGATGGCCTCATGGGCATCGGGGGGTAAGGGGATGTCGGGGGGTATGGGGGTAGCGGGGCAACGGGGTAATACCCCCCTATCCCCTTACCCCGCTACCCCTACTACCCCATCGGCGGCTCGAGAGCGGCTTGAGGCCTTAGTGAGATCGAACGATGGATTTGTGATCGCTGAAGAAGATTTGCGTATCAGAGGGCCTGGCGAGTTTTTTGGGCTCCGGCAGTGGGGCATGCCGGAGTTTCGTGTCGCGAACTTGGTGCGGGATGCCGATATGCTCCAGCAGGCGCGGCAGGAGGCCGTTGCACTATTGAAACAGGATCCCGGTTTGAAGGCAGCGGCGCATCAAGGATTGCGGGACGTGATGTTGCGAAAGTGGGAAAAGAAATTGGAGTTGGGGTCGGTGAGTTGAGGCGGGGGATGCGTGGACAATACGTCTCCCTGCTTCTCAGAGCGACCCTTCCGGAGTCGACCGGATGGAAGCCTTCGGAAATTCCCTCGCAGACTCGGTCAGTTTCCGCTTTCCATTCCGGCCGACTCTCGGTGGGGCCCCGCTCTTTCAGCAATGGAGCCGTATTGTCCACGCATCCCCCGCTGATGGAGTGAGAAGAGAGCGCTAACAGGCTGCGGAAAAACTCGGTTTATACATAAAACGACATGAAATATTGCATATGGCGCTGATGCCAAAATAATCGCAGGATGTTCAAAAAGGCCATCCAGCAAGGCCGCAGCGAGCGAAGAGGCGAGGCGTACGCTTCGGTACGTTGAGCTTCTGAGCGATGCGAGAACGCTGCTGGGGAACTTTTTCAGCATCCTGCCAGGAGAACATGGGATTCCTGCAACGGTTGAAACATGATCTGATGGCGGGGTTGGCGACATTGCGCCATGGTACGGCGCAGGCGGCGATCCGTGCGCTGGAAGAAACGGAATTACTAAGAATCCGGCTCGAAATCCGCAAGCTTGATCAGCAATTGGATGAGTTGTACCGGGATGTCGGCGAGCGGGGGGTTCATCTTCGCGAGGGAGGTGAAGCCGTTGAGAGGGTTCTGTTCGACACTGAAGTCGGTCGACTGGTCAAAGAAATCCAGGAGATCAAAAGTGTTCGCGACAAGCTTGAATCGGAGATCGCGGAGATTCGGAGCGACGCATGAAGGACTCGCCACCCACGATGCGGCTCGCCGGCGTGGATATCGGCACGCTCACCTGCCGGTTGCTGATTGCTGACCTCTCTCCCGGTGGGAAATTGATAGAAGTACGATCCGAACGGCGAATCCTTCGGCTCGGCGAAGCGGTCGATCGGACCAAGCGGCTGAGCGTGGCGGCGATGGATCGTGTGGTGCAGTGCCTCAGGGAATGGCGAGAGCTGATCGATGCCGCGCATGTCGATGCGGCGGTGGCCGTCGCGACGAGCGCCGTACGTGATGCAGGGAACCGTAATGAGTTTCTCGATCGCGTAAAGCGCGAAGCGGACTTCGAGGTTGAGCTGATCTCAGGGGAAGAAGAAGCCAGGCGGACCATGCTGGGCATCCGCTCCGGCTTGCCCCTTGGTGTGACCGACGTGCTGGCCCTCGACATCGGCGGCGGTAGCACCGAGTTTATCCTGGATCGACCAGGCCAGAATCCAGTCGTACGATCGATTGATATTGGCGTCGTCCGGCTCTGTGAACGACTTCTTCATCATGATCCTCTGACCGACGAGGAGATCCATCAGGCGCGCGACTGGGTTGCAAAAGAAACCAAAACAGCAGTCGCCGGCATGGGCAACTATCAAGCAGCAACCTTCGTCGGCACAGCAGGAACCGTCACCAGCCTAGCCGCCATGGCGCAGAAACTTCTTTCCTACGAGCCTGCGAGAATCCACAACTACAGATTGCGGCTCGACGTGATCCAAGAACTCGAACAAACGCTACTGAGCCGCAAGAAAACCGACCGTGTCGGCCTTCCCGGCTTGGAGAAGGGGCGCGAAGAAGTCATAGCCGCCGGCGCCATCATCATCCGGACGGTCATGGAGACGCTGGGGATGTCGAGCGTTCTTGTGAGTGATTTGGGCTTGCGGGAAGGGGTTCTGATCAA
>NEWR02000010.1:429269-450817 GCA_002869885.2 Nitrospira sp. CG24C | reverse complement strand
ATTGCGTGTAAACCGAGTTTTCCCGCAGCCTGCTAGACCACATCCGCTTCAGTCTTCTCAGTTGATGTCCGGATAGACGGTTCCGTGTTCAGCTTTTGTCGCGTCTGGTTTTAATGACGGATGAATCGTCATTTGGCATGACATTTGAGGAGACAGGCGATGGCGTAGCATGAGAGAAACGGTTTCCAGACACCGTTTCCTGCCTCCTGAGGCTGGGAAAGATGTGATTGCTAAGTCTGTACCGTGCGTTGTGTTCACATGAGGACTGAGGTAACATGGCATCCATGAAGAGCAACGTTCTCAAGGCCAATAAATCGGCAGTTCGTAAACAGAAGAAAAGCTCTTCTTCTGACACGGCTGTCATGCGGCGTAAGGTAAAGCAGAACTTTGCTGCTCAAGTCGATGCCTTCATCCAGCGGTACCGGCCTGCCTTAGAAGTCCTCGCAAAGCGGTGATCTACCTCAGTGTCGAGCAAGTCCTGTTTCTTCACGATCGACTGATCGAAGAGACTGGCGGAGAGCATGGTGTGCGAGATCTTGGCGGTTTGGAGTCTGCCCTCGCGCGCCCGCAAGCTGCCTTTGGCGACACAGAGTTCTATCCCGACATCTTCGCCAAGGCTGCAGTATTGATGGACGGCCTGACGAGGAATCACCCTTTCATTGATGGCAACAAGCGGATTAGCATTTCCACCGCCGTTCTATTTCTTCAGATGAACGGCTATCGCTTGAGCGTAAGGAATCCTGAGCTAGAAGAATTTGTGATTTACGTGACTACCATGAAGCCAAGCGTCGATTCGATTGCCGACTGGTTCCGCACCAAGACAGTTCGGAAAAAATCGCGTTGACCCCTGCTCTACGTCGTTACGTCGGGACGCTTCGGTAAGCCTTGTATAACCTATAGGCTGGTGCGGATGAGTAAGGCGTACCCGGCATTTATTCTTCCGTCAGGTCTTCGCTACAATTGAACTATGAAAGCCAAGAGAGCGAGAAAGAAGAAAGCGAAGATTGGGGTCGGCTCGCCACGAATGAAAGCTGTAATCAAAGAGCTACGTAAGCAGTATGGGCCGATGCTGAAGCGGCTAGCAGAATAATGAGTTGGTGGGCTACGAAAGACGTCGATAGAGCTCGGCGTTCTTCTCCATCACGCGTTTGGCAGCAGCATGGAACGCATCGTCTGGCTGGCCAATGAAGTCGTGGATGCCGAGGCGCACCATCTGCTCGACGGTCAGACCCTCGCGCTTGCCCAGTACTTCCAGTCGCCGCATTTCTTCATCTGAGAGGGATATCGTGAGCGTTGCCATGATCGGCTCCTTCGCGTAAGGATGTTCCGTCTCGTAATGGAGTCAATATAGGGGAAAGGACTCGAGAGGGCAAACCCTTGAAACCAACCCGCCGCCATGTCGACGAACTCCAGCAAGCCCGTCAAATCGATATGGCAGCATTTTATTGCTGCTCAGAATGTTGAGGCGTTCCTTTACCTGGATAGGGTATCGGTGGCCAACTTGTTTCGTGCCCTGCGTGTATCATTAGTCGAATGAATTCTGGGAGGATTTCTTCAAGAAGCAGGATGGCTGGGTATAGCGCATCCCTGCTTTTTCGTGTTGATGCAGAGGAGCTTCCGTGAACGATTTGGTTGCGAAGAACCTGTAACCTTTCAAAAAGGCAATAGAGAAAGATGGGCGCATCATCATTTCTCATTGCTTTTTCCAATCGAACTGACCGCTCGCCTGACTTCTCTCGGTACCTGTCAAGCTCTTTGCTCCACCATTCGTTCCAAAGGTACTTATTCTGGATCAATTCTTGCGCTCTCACCTGGATATGTTTCTTGCCGATCAATTGGGTGAGCTGCTTTCCCCCAGATGGGAGCCCTGCTAGCCTCTGTATAAATTCCGAAAAGTCTTCTTTCTCTCGGGGCTCTTTCGCATAACGTGGCTGACTGTAAAGTGCATTCAGCGCAATCCACAGATCAACAAAACGAGGTGGCCGATCTTCGTCAGATTGGCTAGCCGCTCGGTGGAGCCACGAAAGTGAACGCCTTACTCGGTCAATGATTGATTGAGTTGATGCTGTGGGTCCATTGGGAAAATGGACAAGAAATTCCTCTTGAAGCTCCTCTACGGTTTTAAGAAAAGCTTGTTTCCGAGAGGACATCATCCCACTCCTTAAATTCGCTATCTTGAGGTGAAAGTGTTCTCGTCACGCCCGATTCATTTACCAGGAATATCCAAAGATTAAGAGCGGTTCTCAAAAATGTCGGCAGCGATAGGGAGTGTCGTTCGAAATATGAATCCATAGGGTGGTCTGGGAAGACAACCCCATACTGCCAGTTCGCATTCTTGATTCTTGACACTATCTGACCCAAGGCTTCAATAAACCATGTGCGGCGCTGTGTCTTAATGGTTGTAGACCGTTTGGGCGAACCATCCTTCTTGTAAAATGTTGCGGGATAGCCTTTAACTTCCAGTATCCAGTGTGTCCCATTCGGGGAGACTGCATGAATATCCTCGCCGGTCTGGCTGCTACGATGCAAAACGTCCCAATTATGTTCTTTCAGCCATTTACGCAAGGCTGTTTCTATCTGATCCTCATTGTGCCATTCAGGCTGAGCTGGTCTCATACAAAGGATCGCCAGTTATTAGCCCAAGATCATCACGCACAAGAAAACCTGAACTCTTCGTGCAGGCTATAGGCTACTGCTCCATGGCGCAATTGAGATGCTTAGGGATTCGGGGGAATTGCTGTTTGATAGCCTCCGCTGGGGCAGGCAGGTCTGCTTTCTCCTCATCTATCCAGAAAATTCGCTCCCACCAAGAGCGCTCCGTCTTCCTGCTTGGCTCTTCAGCTGCTGGGGTGTTGGCTGGTGGTGAAAACGCTTCTGCTTGTTTCTCAGCATACTCCCCACGAATTGACTTGATCTGCCTTGCCTGTGACATCGAAATCATGGTCGTTACGATAAAATTCCTTACGTCCTCAAAAACCACCACCTGTGGGTGAGGCATTGGCTCCCATCGATACAAAGAATAGCCGCCACCACTAGGTTCTAGCGTACCTGCAAATAAGACCTCTTCGCTCCCTACCCATCGCACTGATGCGTTATCAGAACTACCAAAGATGAGACCGTCTTTTATATCTTTGGCTAGATCTCTTTGAGGCCCTGGTACAGGCCCCCAAAAGCCTGAGTCTATGAAATGCCGTGCATAGGTGCCGAACACGGGCACGATAGGGGTTGTTTCCAAATAGAACATATGTCGTGGATTCTCGCTTTCCCGCCAATCGTTGCACAGCAAGACCTGTCCATCCTCAACTGTGAGAGTGATAACCAGTCCAAGACGGGAAACTCGTTCCCTGAAGTATCGCGCCACTTCGGCATCTTTTCCCATCCGTATTATGGTGCCCTGGCTCTCGCGCTCCGCATCTTTAAATTGACGAATAAACTTCGTGGTTCTCGCAAGTCCGCCAAGAGACAACGCGGCCTCCTCCATAGCCAATCTGATGCTCTCGTTCACCCGAACAGTTACTGGGATGCGAAGTTTCACGTTGTCGTGATTGCCACTCGTCTTGTGGCTCGTTGGCGCACCCACCTGCAGCTGATGCCCCTGCTCGACGACATTGGTAAGAAGAGCGTCAACTACGGCCCTCTCATCTTGCGCACTTCTTACAAGTGCTTCCCCTGAAACTAGGCGCTGGAACAGCGCATCCTCGTTTTTCCGTATGGCTCCGAAGGCCCTTTCGTGCTCCCGGATCCGATCAAGTGCTACTTCGCGCTCTGGTCCAGGTGGAGTCTTTGATAGCCGTTGTTTCCAGCTCTCAAAGTCTCGTGTAAGCCGGACGTAATCGTTCTTGAGTTTCTTATACTCCTCTGCGACGTTCTTCCCCCTGATGCGTTGAGCTAACTCCTGCATTTTATCAGTGGTCACAGCGGCCCTAATCTTGACGTAGAGCTGTAGCCCGTCACCGACTAGTGACCTCTTCTTCTCAAGCACGTCTACCTGTAGCACTCCACCTGCGACGGTCTGAATTTCCTCGACAGTCAAGTCGAGATTCTGAATTTTCGTATAGCTCTCGACATAGGTGCCAGCTTGCTCCAGCGCCATCTGTTTGGCTTTCTGCAGAGCCATAGCCTCAGCGAAGGACGGCGTTTCCCCATCGCCCATCGTGTAGGCGGCTTCGGCGGTCAGGATTTTGGTTTCAGCGTGAGCGACGAGAGGAACAACGAGTAGGAGTAGAGAGACCAGGATCGACAGGAAGGGTCGTTGCACTGTCATAGTTCTTGAATGCTACGCTTAGCAAAAATTCGGGTCAAGTTATGCGATCAGTGGGATTTTCTTATTGACTGCAGAGCTTAGGCTATTGCGGCGAGTCCGCTTTGTGATCCCGAAGGCTGCTCAAAACGATCTCCAACAAGGCGGCAGGGAGCGGGACCACCGGAGCATACGCGGTGAGGGTATGTGAGGAGGGCACGCGACTGACAACGCAGTTGGGGGTCGTTTTCAGCAGCCTTCAAGGCTCAACAACCACATCGACATAGGCTGGCACACTATCCGCCCCCTTCTTATCCGTCACCCGTAGCTTAAACCGGTAAGTCCGTTTCTCTGACACAGTCGGCGCGAGGAACGAGGGTTCGGCATTATCCACGTCCAGCAGCGGGATCTTGCTGCCTCGTACCTGACTCCACGAATAATAGAGTGCTTCGCCTTCCGCATCGCGGCTTTTCAATCCGCTCAACTTCACTTTCGACCCAGCCTTCACGGTCTTGTTCGATCCTGCATCGGCGATCGGCGGTTCATTTGGTTCGTCATTGACGTTCACATCTACGTCGAGCTGAGCCTGCTTGCCGCGATTCGTGACTGTAAGCGAGGCTTTGCCGTTTCCTGCAATCTGCAATAGGCCATCCTTCAAGACCTTGATGACCTTGTCATTGGAGGACTTGTAACTGGTGCCGCTGGCCGGTGAGCTGATCCGGCGGGTCATGCCATCGGTGAATTCACCCACGACCGGCAGTTCGAAAATCTTGCCCAGGGAGTCTACGTGACCGAATGCTGAGGATTGTCCAGCGCGTCCGAGTTGCAAGGGCTTGTCGGTTTCAAAGTCGATGGTGGTGAGGGTAGCGGCAGGTTCGACTTGTACGACAATTTCGTCGAAGACGGATCTGGTGCCTAATCGTCCGCGTGAGATTTCTGCGACCGCCAGCAAGCGCATGGGCCCGATGCCGTCTTTTGGAACCAACAAGGGGCCGCCGAAAGCCGGGTGATGGTCGGACAATCCGATCAGCGCCACCGGCGCAACGATCGACCCCATGGCTGTGGCGTCCTCCTGCTCTACCAGGGTGTCATCCTGTTCGCCATACCAATAGTAGCGGACTTGGATGATACCGGAATCTTTTCCGAGGTCCACGTTGGTTGTGACGGTTTTTCCCGCCGTCAGCTTCGCCCCTTCCGCCGGCTCGACGATCTTCAACGCTAGAACCGGTTGGGCTGCGAGAATGAGGCACGTTGCCAACAGGAACAGACCGAGGCTTCGACACCTCATTTGACGTTTCACGTTTAACGTTTCACGCTTCACGGTTACCTCTTGAGGTGGAAGGGGACATCGGTCAGGATGACTCGATCTTTGAACAACAGCGCTGTCTTGAGGAGCAGCGCGCGTTGGTTGTGCAGGATGCCCTGCCACCAATGGGCAGGCAGAATCTCAGGGATCACGACGGTCACCCAGGTATCCGGCTCCTTTTTCAAGAGCTCCTCGACGTAGTCGAGGAAGGAACTCAGGACAGAACGGTATGGGCAGGGTAATACCGACAACCGGACACCACAGCCCCATTGAGCCCACTGGATTTGTATGCGCGCCGTGGATTCTGGATCCACATCCACCATCACCGCCTGAATTTCGCCGGGACGGCTGCGTGCGTAGTCGACGGCTCGAATGACCGCCTGATTGACGCCGTTGATGGGAATGACGACGATATTGCGCCGTGGAAGCGGGGGGCGATGATCGCGCGTGAGCGCGATCTGTTCCGTGACGGCTTTGTAGTGTGAGCGGATGGAACGGAACATCAAGACCAATATGAAAATGAGCAGAAAGACGATCCAGGCGCCGTGCGTAAACTTGGTGCTGGCAAGGATGATGGTGGCAATGCCGGTTGTGATGGCGCCTAGGCCGTTCACGATCAGGTTCTTTCGCCAATGAGGCCCCTTCTTGGTCACCCATCGGCGCACCATGCCGGATTGGGACAGGGTGAAGGAGATGAATACGCCGACGGCATAGAGCGGGATCAAGGCATGCGTGTCGCCATGAAAGAGGACCAGGAGGAAGCAGGCTAAGATCCCTAAAATGACGATCCCGTTTGAGAACACCAAGCGGTCGCCGAATGTCGCCATTTGACGGGGCATATAGCCGTCTCGCGCCAGGATTGAAGCTAGATGAGGGAAGCCGGCAAAGGCGCTATTGGCGGCAAGGACTAACAGCAGCATCGTCCCAATCTGGAGCGCGTAATAGAGAGTGCCGGTGCCAAAGGTGAGACGCGCTAATTGAGAAATGATCGTCTCATCCGTTTTGGGAAGAACTCCATAATGGTCAGCCAGGAAGCTGATACCCATAAACAGCACTGCCAGAACCAGCGACATGTGAATCATGGTGGTCGAGGCATTTTTTGATTCCGGACGGCGAAAGGCTTTCACGCCGTTCGAGATCACTTCCATCCCGGTCACAGCCGAACAGCCTGCGGCAAATGAGCGAAGGATCAGGAACAGCGTCAGTTCTTCGGCGGCCGTCTGGTGGTCCGGCGACAACGAGGCGCTTTGTCCGAAGAAGGCCTGGATGCTTCCGATCCCCACCATCACGCCGAGGGCGCCGATGGCAAAGTAGGTGGGGACGGCGAAGAATGTCCCAGACTCTCGCACGCCGCGAAGATTCATGACGATAATGAAAATAATGGCGACCAACCCGAGAGCTTCGCGATGCGGGAACAAACTCGGTACAGCCGAGGTCAGGGCCGCGATGCCTGCCGCCACGCTGACGGCGACCGTAAGGACATAATCGATCATCAGCGCTGCGGCGGCGGTCAGCGAAGGCAGTTCCCCCAAATTGTTGCGGGCGACAATGTAGGCGCCGCCGCCCTCCGGGTATTCGTAGATGATTTGGCGGTAGGAAATGGTCAGGACGACGACGAGAAACAGAATCGCAAGGCTGATAGGAATGGACCAGGCAACGGCGGCAGTTCCTGCAAGGACCAGCACCAGCAGGATTTCTTCCGTGGCATAGGCCACGGAAGAAATCGCATTCGAGGAAAAGATTGCGAGAGCGAGGGTTTTCGACAGCCGTTCCTGTGCTGCCTGAGTGCTTTTGAGCGGGTCGCCCACCAGCCAACGTTTCAGAAACATAGCCGCCATTATTGCACAGAAGCGGAGGGGTGCGCATTGAAGAAGATGCTTTTGCCGTTGCGCGTGAAGCGACGGTGATCATAATGCTCGGTGTCTCAGTCACGATCACGTTGCCATGATCCAACCGTTCATCCCACAGGCCCATGTTTTATCTAGGTACGGCCCCCTCTTGACTCAAACCCCTTGTCTATGGTCTATACCCCGGCTGTGATCAGATTCCCAATGACACCAGATAGAGAAATATTGCCGAAACAGTATCGTGACCGATTAGTGACCGTTTAAAGGAGGAGGCTAAACGTTATGGGTGCATCAACGAAGTGGGTGGGGGCCGGGGTGATGGGGGTTGCGGCCTGTCTCTGGTTCGCCGAAGTGACGCCTGCGTTTGCGGTCATGTCGCACGACGCGCATGTCGCAGTGGATTCCGCTGTCGATGTGGCGACACCGGTGAGTACTCAGGCTGGTCCGATACTGATGGACAAGATGTCAAAGGCCATCGAGCAAATCGAGCGGCAGGTACAGAGCAAAGGGCCGTTCCAGGGCGCCGGAGCCCATGCGATGCAGCAGGGCATCCTGCTCGTTGCGGAAGATCAGGATAAGGTGAAGGTCACGCAAGGTGCTCGCTGTCCGGCGCAAGCTCCCGTCCGTGCCTTCGATATTTCCACGATCAACGTTGAAATCACCGTGAATCGATTTGGGGATTTCTATCCGGGGTACATGTATGCGCTGACCGAGAATGTGGCAGGTGTGCGTGCGGAAGAGGAAAAAAATAAGGCTGCGCGGGAAAGTGACGATCCGACGTTTGCCCTCGGCGCCGTGTCGAACGGTTTGCAGGGCGATCTGATTCAACCGTTGGTCATTCGGGCGAACCAAGGGGATTGTCTCCGAGTCACATTGCGAAATCAGATCGCTGACGAACCCACCAACATGATCATCAACGGATCGCAGCTGCTCGTCGCCAACACAGGCAAGCCGGCGACCGCCAACAATCCTGATGCATTGGTTCCAACGGGAAAGACCGGTGAATTTGAGTGGTACATCCCCAATGATCTTCAGGTGGGCGGACGCGCGTTCCACAGCCATGCGACCAGAGAGCAGTATTCCTTGGGTCTGTTGGGTTCGCTTGTAGTCGAGCAGCGCGGGGCTCGACATCTGAGCCCCTTTACGGGCGAGGAAATGAAGAGCGGCTGGGAAGCCATGATCGATCTGGCGAACGCCTCGGACTTCCGCGAATTTGTCATTTTCTATCATGAGGCAGGCGATGAGACGTTCCGATTGTTGAATCGCAAAGGCGACATGTTGCCGCAGCGCGATCCGCACACGGACACCTACCGTCCGGCGGCCCGCCTGCTCAACTATCGCAGTGAACCCCACGGCACGAGACTAGAGCAGCAGGAGCACCTCGTCGGGTTTGCCGATGAGTCGCAGGGCTATGGATCTTATACGTTCGGCGATCCTGCAACCACGGTTCCCCGCTCATATTTGGGGGATCCGGCTACGTTCCGTATGGTCGGTGGGTCTGAAATCGTGCACTCGCACCATCTGCATGGCGGTTCGATCCGCTGGGCCAGACAGCCTGGCACCAGCAGGATCGATCCGACCCTGTCGAAGAACGGTCCTGTAAAGTTTCCTCCCATCAGCGATCCCTCCGATCGGCTGGATGTGCAGACCATCGGTCCATCGGAGATTTACGATGAGGTGACTGAGGGTGGATCCGGTGGATTGCAGGCCTTGGCCGGCGAGTTCGTGTTTCACTGCCATATCCCGCAGCACTATGTGACGGGAATGTGGGGGTTCTGGCGCGTGTACAACACGCTGCAGTCGACCGGGTTCCAAACTGACGTGATGAAGCCGCTCGTTGAACTTCCTGATCGCAAGGGGAAGATCAAGCTCGCGGTTAGCTCAGACAAGCTGGTCGGTACCACCGTGGATTGGTACGGCGGGAAGAAGTACGAGGTCACCAAGGATAAGACGGATTGGAAGTCCAATCCGGTGAAGGTCTCAATCAAGGATTGGGTCGAATACATGCTGCCGCCGCAAGGGCTGCCTGGCAAGACGGAAGATCAAGTGAAGCAGGCCCAGGCGAATGACGCGACGGTGGTGAATTGGAAGTGGGAGGGTACGCTGGCGCTCAACGAGCCCGAGACGCCGCACAAGTGGGCGGACTACGAATCTCCGACCCCTCTGAAGCGTCCGGCCATTACGTTCGATCCGCAAACCGGGAAACTGGCGTTCCCCTGGCTCCGGCCACATCTTGGAAAGCGGCCTCCGTTTGCGCCGAACCACGGCGGAGCGCCCTGGCTAGAACCTTTCCGTGTACGTGAAGATGGAACGAGAAGCACGGAGCAGGCCAAGCCTGGTGAACAGGGGCCTTGGAGCTTGTGTCCGGAGAATTCCCCGCGCAAGTTCTACACGATTCATTCCATTATACTGCCGATTACGCTCAAGCCGGCGACGTCAAAATCCGCCGCGCTTGTCGACCCCATTGGAATGATTTATGTGTTGCACGAGGAAGAGGCTGAAGTTCGCAAGAATCCAAAAAAACAGCTTCCGTTGGTCATCCGCGGAAACGTGTACGATTGTGTCGACATTATTTTCAAGAATGAAATACCGGACGATGCGCGGACGGGATGGTCGAACAAGATCAATCTTCATCCGCATTTCTTCCAATTCGATACCAGCGCATCCGATGGTCCGACGATCGGATTTTCGTACGACATGTCGTTGCGCGCCTTCACCATGCTGAAGGATCCCCAGCCGACTAAGGGGATGCCCCTGCCGGGAAACACGGTGCTGACGGTGAATACAAAGGCCGGTTCTCGCAGCATCACGGTGGCCGATTCGTCTAAGTTCCATGTGAACATTGAACTTGGCGTAGGGATGGACGATCCAAAGTACTTCGAAATAGCGCGGATTAAGACCATTGATGGAAAGACCATCACGTTCGATGCGCCATTGAAGTACGCGCACAGCAAGAACGATATTGCCAGCGTCGAATTCATTCGTGAGCGCTGGTATGTCGATGCCGATTTCGGCACGGTGTACTGGCACGACCATGTCTTCGGAACCGATACCTGGGGACATGGGCTGTTCTCCGCGTTCATTACCGAGCCGCCGCGCTCGACCTATCACGATCCGGTCACCGGAAAAGAAATCCGGAGCGGCCCCATTGCGGACATCCATACCTTGGAGCCGGTCTCGGCCCATATCCGTGGCAGTTTCCGCGAAGTCATGATGCATATCATGGATAGCAATGCCCGGACGGCGGAATTGATCACGACCGACAATCCGCAAGCGAGAGTGGGCGCGACCACCGTCGATGGGCCGCCGTCCCATCAGTTCCCCGAGCGGATCAATAAGTCGGCGATGTGGTTTCTGAACGGCGGCGAAGCGACCACTGGAAGCGGCTACAGCATGCGTGTGGAGCCGTTGAGTGTGCGGTTAGCCCAGAATCCGGACCCGTCGAAACTCTTCGTCTCCGGTATTCACGGCGATCCTGGCACTCCGTTGTTGCGGGCCTATCTCGGCGACCCGATTCTGGTGCGCGCGCTGGTAGGGTCTGCAAACGAAGTGCATACCTGGCACGTGACGGGCCATTGGTTCCCGATGGAACGGTATTCGACGACCGCCATGCCGCGGAGCACGATTCACCTGGCGATCGGAGAACGCTACGATCCGGCAATTCCAGCAGCGGGGGGACCGCAGAAACAGGCCGGCGACTATCTCTACTATAGCGGCCGCGCTTCCCACTTCGCGGAAGGCAGTTGGGGACTTTTCCGAGTCTTCGATGAACTGCAAGGGGATCTGAAGCCCTTGCCGAGCCGTGAGCAGATTCAAAAGTCCGCTCCGTCGATCTGTCCGGCAGACGCTCCCGTGAAGACCTTCAACGTGTCGGCAATCGACCAGAACATTCGGTACCACGAAGGGACGCCGGGTGTGATGGAAGTCGATTTGGAACGGAAGATGGTGTTTGGGAACGAGCAGGGCAAGATGTATGTGCTTGACGGCGATCGTGGCAAGGTCAAGGCCGGCGAACTCAGGCCGAGTCCCCTGACCCTGCACGTGAACGTCGGCGATTGTTTGAAGATCAACCTGAAAAATGAGATGGCGAAGGAACGGGCCGGATTCCACGTCGATATGATGGCGTTCGATCCGAAAGATTCGTTCGGCGCCAATGTCGGCAACAACCCGGGCGATCAAACGATCGGTCCCGGGCAGAGCAAAACCTACACCTACTTTGCTCATCCGGAGTACGGAGAACTGGCCGCCCTCATTCAAGATTGGGGGAACGTGGTCGAGAATCCACGCAACGGTCTGTTCGGCTCGATCATCGTCGGTCCGAAGGGATCGCACTACCGCGATCCAATGACGGGCGTCGACGTGACGATGAAGAGCAGCTGGCGCGCCGATGTGCTGGTGGATCGGACGATTCCAGGGAACGAAAACAGAAAGAACTATCGTTCCTTCTCATTGATGTTCCAGGACGAAGATAACATCATCGGCGTCAGCTTCATGCCCTATATCCAACAGACGGCCGGCATCACGGCTGTGAATTATCAGTCGGAACCGACCGCCTGGCGGATGGAAAAGGGTTGTGATGTGCCGGAGATCTTCAGCTGTGTCAAAGCCGGGGCTGGTGGACCTGCGACGCCGTTGTTGCAGGCGCATGTCGGAGATCCGGTGGCCATTCACGTGCTCGGCGCGTTCAGCGAACAGGTTCAGCTGTTCACAGTCGATGGCCACGAGTGGCCGCATGAGCCTTACTCGCAGGGCGCCGACCAGGTCAGCACCATGGAGTTCGGTGGTTCAGAAGTGATTAATGCCTATCTCACGGGCGGCGCTGGAGGTCCGAATAAGATCGTCGGCGACTATATGTGGAAAAACCAACGTCCGGCATATGCCAACGCAGGACAATGGGGACTTTTCAAGGTACTGCCGACTGACGATCAGCGGATTCTACCGTTGATGCCACAGGTTCCGCCGACCAAGAGGGCGGAGAGTGAGAATGACAGAGGGACCGTTTCGAAAACGTCAGCTCGTTGAAAAAACGAAGATCCTGCCGGAACTGGCGCGAGGCAGGTTAAGGTCGTTCTGACGATGGGGGGAGTATGTATACTCCCCCCATCTATTTTGTTTCTAATTACTTCTAAAGGTGGTGAGCATGACTGTACATGGCGGGCGCATTGTGGCTTTTATCTGCCGCGCGATCGTTCTCAGTATTTTCGTGATCTGCCCGATCACGGCCTGGGCCTACGAGGAAGCGACGGTGTCGAACGGAGGCACAGTAACCGGGACCGTGCAGTTTTCCGGTGAGGCTCCACTGCCCATGCCGTTCGAGCTTCGCCGATATCCCGACCGGGTCTATTGCGGGGCATTATCCGATGGGTCCGGGTACCGGCTGCTTCGAGAAGTAGCCGTTGGAGCACAGCATGGCTTGAAAGATGTGATCGTGACGATCGAAGGCATTGAGAAAGGTAAACCGTTCGGATTGACCGAAACGAAATTGGAGGCGAACATCTGTCAGTTCATTCCGTTTGTGTCGGTCATGCGAGAGAATCATCCTCTGACGGTGACGAATCAGGATGAGGTCTCACACGATTTGCAGATATATGAGAGGGATCGCGATCACGTCTTCATCATGTTCCATCGCCCGGCGCTGACCAAGTTGGGGACAAGCGATACCATTCGATTCACAGGGAAGCGCCGTGATGTCATCATGCAATGCGGTATGCATCCTTTCATGCAGGGGCATGGGCTTGCCGTCGAGAATCCCTATTACGCGATCACTGGTCCTGAGGGAACCTTTGAGATCAAGGATCTTCCTGCAGGCACGTATCGGATCAAGGCCTGGCATCCAACCCTGGGAGAGAAAGTGCAAGACGTGACTGTGGCGGCGAACGGCAGCACATCGTTGGGATTCAAGTTCTGAGTCGAACACACCATGGTCTGTTCCCGATATATTCATGCCGTGGCGATTGCTGTCTGTGCTTGTGCGATGGGGGCTCACGCGGTCGCGGCTGAAGTCGAATCGATACCCCCGGTCAGCCGTGTCGAAGTCGTACTGGCGAGCCAGTACAAGAATCAAGTAGTCTCATTGAAGGAAGAGTTTGTCCAAGCAGGGATGCCCAACGTCCACTTTCAGTTTGCCAGACAGGGCCAACCACCGAAAAACATCGGTTTGGGCCGTGACGTTCCGGCTGACAAGGCACGGGAAGCGATTCGATTGGCGCTGAAATATAATCATGGTGTGGGGATTCTACTGCCGGAGCGACTTTTCCCTCCACGATTTGTGACGATCGCCTCATCGAACTATGACGACACGGTTGAGTATCCCATCGATCAGGCCACTCTTGTCCAATTACAGAACGAAAACCTCACGACCGAAGAGTTTCACCGTCTCTACAAGGGGCTGACCTCTGTCCCTCTGCCACCAAAGGGTCGATATAATCCGTAGAATTCACGAGAGTTCGTGACACCAGCCCCGGATGCCCAAGCAAAGTGGGTGCATGGAGGCCAGGGATTGGCTCTGTATTCTTAGGCGATTGCACTGAAATCTTTGTGAGTCATAAGGGTGAAGGAGGAGATGTGAGATTAGTTCAGATGATGAGAGGCAGGAGCATAACGGTCCTTATGCTGGTGGGCTTCGCTGCCCTGTGGGTTCCCTTTGTCTTGGATGAGAACATGGCATGCGCAGCAGAGTCATCGAGTGCCAGTCTGCAAGAGCAGGGCAAGGATCTACTGAAGAATGTCGAAGAGATGGTGGCGCATGGCGGCATGGGAGACGGCAAGGCCATCCTCCATCATTGCGGAGAGGCGACGCGTATTGCCGAGGCAATCATCGTGTTGATCCCGCCATCAGATCCTCATCAGGCCGATGCGACGGCATCCCTCAAAGAAGTGATCCGGCACTGCAGCCGTGTGTCGGATATCGGCATCCATGCCGATCCAGGACAGCTTCTCAATCCCGCCACCAAGGCTCGCGCCGCTGCGCAGCAGTCGATAAAGTTGCTTGGGTTGACCCGGACGAACAAAGGCTAGTCTAGTTGCGTCAGAAATGGCGTTACACACCGTTCGTGCTGAGCCTGTCGAAGCAGGAACGGAAGTGATCTGAACCATTAGCCCTTCGACAAGCTCAGGGCGAACGGGGTATGTCAAGAAGCGTTAGACGCACTACACTAGGCTAGTGAGACGGGCTGAAGGTTGAAGTGTTCAGAACTTCGTACTTAGAGCTTCGAACTTCATGTCGCGCGCACTTCGTGCTGACCGGCCTTTTTCGCCCTCTTGTTTCGATTGACAGGATACGGTAGGATTTTATATACATACTCGGTCCCAGACCAGAGGGGCTAGGTGATCGTCGATCAAGCACACCAGAGAGGAAGCCATTCCCGCCTTTCTCTCGTCGGGCCGGTGGATAAAGGAAGGGAACAGCGAGCTAGGAATCGGGTCATTCGTTAATCACAAGGAGGCAGTCCCATGAAGAGTGCATTATCAGTCGTATTTGGCGTGGCAGCCGTCGCGTTTCTCGCGGCGCCTCTCACCTCGTTCGCAGGTGGAACGATTTCCGGGAAAGTGACCTTTGCCGGAAAGTCCGAGCAAAAGGAATTTTTGTTCTCGAAGTTCCCCAATCCCAAGTTCTGCCCGCAGAATCCCAACAAGTCGTTGATGGATGGGGATAAGCGGTTCTTGAAGACCATCGAAGTCGGTAAGGATGGCGGCCTGAAGCATGCGGTGGTCGCCGTCATCGATGTCGAAGATAAGGCCTTCATGGATGGGTATGCTGGTACGGAAGTGACGGCGGCATTCTGTGAGTTTCTGCCGTTCGCCGGGATTGTGGTGAATAACAAGTCTTTCAAAGTTGAGAACCTTGATGCCGATCCGGATGATCCAAAGTCGCTCCAAGGCGTGCTCCACAATCCGCACAGCTTTGTCGTAAAGGGCACCAGTTCGGCCACCGGATTTAACATCGGTTTGGCCAAGAAGGGTGATAAGCTCGACAAGCCGGTGGTATTCCGTGGCGGAGCCGAGAAGGATGGGTTCTATCGTTTACAGTGTGACCAGCATGAGTTCATGCAGGGCTTCTTCCTCCCAGTGTCGAGCCCGCACTTTGCAGTCGTGAAGGACGATGGCAGCTTCGAGATTAAGGATGTGCCGGCTGGCAAGCACAAGGTGGTGGCCTGGCATCCTTTCGCCGCCAAGGGTAAAAAAGTGGAGTTCGAGGTCGATGTGACCGATGGCGGAACCGCCAACCTCAAGGCTGAAATCAAGTAAGCCTGAGTGTGTCTGCGCGGGGTAACCCGCAATCAAAGGGCAGCGGAGAAGTCCGCTGCCCTTTGTGTTTTTCCAGCCGATCACCGTACTTCCGCTGCCTTGCCTTTCAGTTTCCAATCTAGGTAAGATGCCGAGTTTCAAGGCGATTTGCTTGAGGGGCGTGGTGTGTCACGAGAACTTTCGCTCGCGGAAATCTTTCAGCTTGGGTACTACTGGGAGACCAAAATTCTGCTCACGGCTGTCCGGTTGGACGTGTTTTCTGCGTTGGATGGAAGGCGGAAAACACTTTCCGAAACGGCGGATCGAATCGGCGCCCATGCGCCGACGCTGGAACTGTTGTTGAACGCGCTGGTTGCGATGCGGCTCTTGGAGAAGGAGGGGGACTCTTACGGCAATTCGACGGCTGCGGCCACTCATCTGGTCCGCAACTCTGGCCAATATATCGGGCATCTCCTGTTACTTCATGACGCAGAATGGGACAACTGGGGCAAATTAGAACAGACGATTCGTACCGGACGGAGGGCAGTGGACCGTCATGTCTTCGAGACGGACCCCGAGTTAGGCAGTAACGTGCTGGCTGTACTCCATCGGATTGGACAGCAGAGCGGGCCGGATTTTGCCAAGCGACTGCAATTGAACGGGCCTGTACGGTTTCTTGATTTGGGTGGAGGGGCCGGGACGAACGCGATCGCCTTCTGCCAAACCTATCCGGACCTGACTGCTACGGTGTTCGATTTGCCTGCAACGCTCCGGCTCACGGAACGAACGGTGAAAGAAGCTGGTTTGGAATCGAGAATTGCGTTGCGTCCAGGCGATTTTAACAAGGATGAACTCGGTGGGCCTTACGATGTCATGCTGATGTCCGACATCCTGCATTATCAAGACTTTTCGACGAACGCAGCATTGGTGAAGAGGGTCTTGACCCATTTGGCGCCAGGCGGCCGATTGGTCATCAAAGATCGATTCTTAAATGAGGCAGGGACCGGTCCAGCCTGGACCACCGCATTTGCGGTCCACATTCTTGTGAACACAGAACGAGGCGGTTGCTACAAGACGGCAGATGCGATTCAGTGGATGGAAGAGGCCGGCTTTCCAACCGTCACAGAACTGGAGCCGTCAGCGGTCGTGCAGGGGACCAAGTCTCGTGAAGCGTGAAAACCGGATGGTTGCTTTGGTTTGTTTAGTTTGTCTCGTTTGTTTGGTTGAACGGAACTAACCAAATCAACCAAACAAACCAAATGAACCAAATAAACCACGACCGACAGGGGCGTCATGCTTGAATGGTTGAAAGAACCTGGGTTTTTTGGAACCCATGCCACGGTTGGGGCGGACATGAGCCAGCTCATGGCGACGTTCTTTACCGGGCTTTTCGTGATCGGTTGGATCCAGGCGAAGAAACGTCGAGCGGATGCGCATCATTGGATGATGTTCGGCGGGATGATCGCCATGGTGGCATTTTTCATCAGTTACTATTTATTTCGCCAATTAGGCGTGTTGGCCTTTGAAGGGAAAGAGGGTTTTGGCGGGTCGCAAGCCCTCTACGATTATGTCTTCATTCCAGTGCTGACAGTGCACATCATTCTGGTCATTCTCGGATTGGTCATGGCGATCTACATGATTGTGCTGGGCTTTCGCGCACAACAAATAATCGATGGTGTCCGATCGCTTAGAGAGACGCTGTTGCTCACGACGTGGAAAAAGATTGGACTGATTTTTGGGACTATTACGGCGCTGATCATGGTGCTGTTTGTCTCTCGCATCGCCACCGCCGACTTCTCGATGCGGAAATTCGAAGTGTATCTCAGTTTATTGGCGGTGATCGCCATTGTGTTCTCAGTTGAAATGACGCTCCAACGGATCTGGCCGAACGGCGCGCGGCGCCATCGGGCGCTCGGGCGGTTCACGATGGTCGTCTATTGCGTCCTTTTTGTGACCGGGAGCGCCACCTACACGATGCTCTATCTCTTGTACCCAGGCAAGATCGGATGAGTGGGCAATGTTGAATGTGTAGTGTGGAATGTTGAATGGCCGCAGTTCAGATGCAGAACTAAAATTTTGGGTTCGATAATTCAACATTGAACATTCAAAATTCAACAGTGGGTTGAAAAATGCTGACCTGTGGCTGCGGTCGCTGGATGCATACAGAGGGGATTGAAGAACGGTCGTACGGGGATGGGACACCCCAATGGTTCATTCGGTCGGAATGCCGTGGTTGTGGACTGAAAATAGGGGCTGATGTTCCAGCCGGGCAATCAGGTAGGCTGGTCGATCGGATGATGTGGACTGACGATGCGATTCATCGGCTCGACCGTATGCCTCCGTACTTGGCTCCGCTCGTGCGCGGCGAAGTCGAACAGGATATGCGGGTGAGAGGTGAACGGGTCGTCACCTACGACATCCTGCTCCGCCCGAGGACCGGTGAGCGCATCGAGTGGGAGCCTGAAGCTGAACGCCGCTTGGAGCGGGTGCCGGCGCCGGTACGCGCCATGGCACGCATCGAATTAGAACGGACGGTTGCGGATCGCGGCGGAACACGCATCACCGTCGCGCTGATGGAAGAAGTGAAGGCGCGCTATTTCGGGATGGGCTCTCAGAAGACGTAAGGGGTGAGGCGTAAGGGGTAAGGCGAGAACAACGGAGGCTCAGTCACCTTACGCCTCACGTTTCACGCCTCACGGAAGAACTATGCTGCATCGGATGGCGTTACGAGTGTTACCAAGCCTCAGTCTGGCTGTCACAGAACAGGCTGTGCGCAAAAAAAAGCGGATCGTCATGTTTGTGCCTGGGTTGGTGGCATTCGCTGTCTATCGGTTGGCTAAGCTGCTGTTGCCGCTTTCGGAACCGATCGTGTTGTTGGTAGTCAGCGGCCTTGTCTCGTTGGTGACGGCGTTGTTAGCCTATCGCGTCGGCCGGGCTACTGCCTGGGGGAAGATCCTGAGAGAGGATGGGAACCGTGTACTGCTTTGGCTCGGCGGCTGGATTGGGTTTGTCTATGGGGTGCAATTGTCGCTGCTGGTCTTGGCGCTGCTTTGGCTGGTTGGATATGACTATCTTAAACATCCGGATGGGCCGGCCATGATGGCCATCATCATTGCTTGTACCTCTGTCGCGCGTGATGCCTTTGAGATCGGTCATGTAAAGAAAATGGCCCTCATGGGCCGTCCATTTCCGACATTTCCAGACGGGGCGGCTCTCCGTACGATGGTGGGAACTCATGCGATGGAGTTCGGCCCCTGGGTCGCAGTCGGTCTCGTCGTCGGCGCCCTGGGTGCGTCGCTGGGGCACTTGGTCGAGGCGAGTCAGATTGCAGCCCTAGTCCAACTATCTGCTGTGGCAGTGTTGGGTGGTGGGATCGCGCTCTGTGCCTATTTTGGCGGGCTTCGTCCACAGGCATCATGGACTCAAGCGTTGCTGCAGACGAAGGCAGGCGAATTGGTTAAGTATTGGTGGTGGCCCGGACTGTCTTTTGCCGCGACGTACTATCTTGTGGCGGCAGGATGTGTAATTTTCCTCTTGAAACAGCCTGGGATTCCCACTGCCTATGCCATGACCGTGGGCGGATTCGTGACAGGCATGATGGCGTTGTATTGTTACTATCTCGGATTTCGCCGGCAGGTAGAAGAGCAACAGGGGCACACGATGTCGAGTGCTTTGCTCCGATGTCCCTTTGTCATGGGAATCCTTGGTAAGTCAACGAGTGGCGGTGTTTCGGTGACGGCTGGTTCCGGCTCAAAGGTCTAACAGGATGCTCACTCCGTTCTCAAGAACCGTGAAAGGTAAAAGGTGAAACGTGAAAGGTAGGACTGCCAAGTGCTCTTTCTCCGAAACCTTTCACGTTTTACGTTTCACCTTTCACGAATTACGAGGATAGCCCATTAAGCATATGGCTATGAATCGAAAAGCGTTCAGAGTGGTCGGGTATTCTGCTCTGCTGCTGGTCGTTCTCGCGGCTTTGGGGATTGGCTGGGGGTTTCAGAGCCAATCCTTTGCCGAGGACGCCACTGATCTGTACTTCAAGACGCCAGGGATTCCCGATGGGCCGCCGGCTCCTTCTCCTGAGGAGACGGTCTACTCGCGTGTCGGGTCGTTCGACAGCCGGTTGGTCGTGTGGTTTGTTACGCAGCTACACACCTACTTCGGAGGGTTTGTTCTCGCATTGCCGATTTTTTGTGTGCTGTTGGAGTTTCTTGGGCTCAGCAGCAGAAAGCCTGAACTCGCACTTCGCTATGACGGCCTCGCGCGTGATTTGGCAAAAGTCGCCCTCCTTGCCCTATCGGTCACGGCTGTGGTTGGGAGTATCATGCTGGGGATCTTTCTCTATTTCTATCCCAGCTTCATGAGGTATATGGGCGGGACGTTCAAAACCTTTATGCCGGTCTATGCCTTTGTGTTTCTCGGAGAGTCGCTGCTCCTCATCACCTATTACTACAGCTGGAACCGGCTGACTGAGCCGGCTTCGAAGTGGGCTCACGCATCGATCGGCCTGCTGAGCAATCTGTTCGGGACATCATTGCTGCTCTTAGCAAACGCCTGGTCGGCTTTCATGATGGCGCCTGCCGGCGTCGATGCAAAAGGGCAGTTTTTGGGGAACGGATGGCATCTGCTCCATTCGGCTCTGTGGAATCCATTGAATGTCCATCGCTTCCTGGCAAACATTATGTCCGGTGGCGCGGTGGTAATGGCCTACGCTTGCTATCGATTCTTTACCAGTAAGTCAGAAAAAGAGAGCGCCTACTTCGATTGGGTCGGGCATATCTTTTTATTTGTCACGGTCATCGCATTGTTACCGATGCCTTTTGCCGGTTACTGGTTGATGCGATCGGTCTACTCTTTCAGCCAGAGTATGGGTGTGACGATGATGGGCGGATTGCTTACCTGGCTTTTCGTGGTGCAGGCTATCTTGATCGGCGTCCTCTTCCTGGGAGTCAACTTTTACCTCTGGCAGAGTATGGCGCGCCTTAAGGGAGGGGAACGGTATCAGCCCTATTACCAAGTGCTGCTCTCGGTATTTATGGTGGCCCTGTTTGTGTGGCTGACGCCGCACACCGTCTTTATGTCGGCCAGTGAAGTGAAGGCGATGGGCGGAGCGTCGCATCCCGTGGTCGGCAACTATGGAGTGATGTCGGCAAAGAACGGCGCGGTCAACATCATGATTCTCGTGACCACCATGAGTTTTCTGTATTACCGTCGCGCCAATCGAACGATGGTTGTGCCCTGGGCTACGAAAGGGAATATCCTTATCGGCGCTCTGTTCTTCTTGGGGGCGCTCAACATTATCTGGCTCTCAGTCTATGGGTATTATCTACCGGCGAAGCTCCGCGTCGGGCTGTCGGCGCCGCAGGCTGCAACCACGTTGACGGTCCTTGTGGCCGGCGTGGTCATCAATCGCATGATGCTCAAGGGGGCAATCCTCCACGGGCCGGTCCAGTGGGGAAAGATTTCCCTCAGGGGTATGGCGGGTTTATTTGGATTGGCTGCGGCATTTACGTGGGTCATGGGTCTTATGGGCTATATCCGTTCCTCTGGACGGTTGGCGTGGCATGTGAGTGAGTTGATGGCAGATGTTTCTCCCTGGGCCTTTACACCGGACTTTGCGTTTGCGGCGAAGATGGTGACGCTCAATATGATGGTGTTCTGGGGCGCGGTGCTCGCCCTATTCTGGATGTGCCAGCGTAACCAGTCGTCTGCGATGGGAGAAGAGTTGGCCAAAGAAGATCCGAGGGTGCTGGCGCCGTCGTCGTCGCAAGAGGCCTAACAGGATGCTGAAAAAGTCCGCCAGCGGCGTTCTCGCATCGCTCAGAGGCTCGGAAGTACTGGAGGGTATTTTCCGTTCGCCAAGATCCATGCTACGGGCGAACGGCCACACAAAGTGCGGTTGGTACCTCCTCGCCCCTTCGCTCGCTGCGGC
>NEWR02000010.1:425263-429169 GCA_002869885.2 Nitrospira sp. CG24C | reverse complement strand
GAGGGTATTTTCCGTTCGCCAAGATCCATGCTACGGGCGAACGGCCACACAAAGTGCGGTTGGTACCTCCTCGCCCCTTCGCTCGCTGCGGCCTTGCTGGACAGCCTTTTTGAGCATCCTGCGCGAGGCTCTTCTGTTGCCATAGATGTGTGGGCTATTGAATCTTCACCGCGCCACAATAGTTTTTCCGCAGCTTGTTAAAATTGAAAGAGGTAGGAGTATGAAGCGAGGGGTAATGATCTGGAGATATTTCGCGGTCGGACTGGTGGTCTGTGGAGTTTTTGCGATGGGTGGCGCAGTGACGGCCCAAAGCCAAACCTTGGTTCTGGAGGATTTTCAGGGGAAAGATGCGGAAGGATTTCCATTGAATTGGGAGCATGAGAATCAACGAAGCCAATCCAAGGGGCGGGATGCCTACAAGATTCAGACAGAGAATGGTGTGAACTTTCTTGCGGTGAGGGATGCGGGGCAACGGATCAAGAAAAAGAAGATCGATTGGGACCCGAAGGCCTTTCCGGTTCTCACCTGGCGCTGGCGCCTGCAAAAGGTGACGTCGGACACTGAGCCGATCGCGGCGATCTATGCCTCACTGGATACAGATCTAATGTTTATTCCTGTGTTTACGAAGTATGTCTGGAGTGTGAGCAAGCCCGAGGGCACATTGACCGAAGGCGGTATGTTCAGCGGTTCTGAAATCGTGATGCAAAGCGGCACGAAAGCGGTCGGTCAGTGGTTTGAAGAACGTGTGAACGTCTACGAAGATTTCAAACGGATTCATAAACATGAACCGGCTGCCAAAGCCTGGGGTATATCGATCATCGCCGCGTCCGGAGTAGAAATCGATTTCGGCTCGATAGTCGCAAGCGCAGGACGTTAGCAGACAGTGCAGTGAGACGTGAGAACCGGCTGGTTGCTTTGGTTTGTCTTGTTTGTTTGGTTTTTGGTTGAACGAAATTAACCAAATCAACCAAACAAACCAGATGAACCAGACACACCACTGGTTCGAGCATCCTGCCGAGAAAAGGACCGTTGCAATCATGGCTGAGTCGGACGCGAATCAGGCTTCGCCCTTGAAAAAAGTGCTGGATATCCTGTTCGGCGTGGCCGTGATGGGGACCGTAGGGACGCTCATCGGGATTATTATGGGTGGCGGTATCATGCCGCTGGCGAGTGGGGCGGGGTTGGTGCTCGGCGGAGTCATTGGGTTTATGGGTGGGCGGCGTTTTCTGGCGAGTATTTTGGTGGGGACGCTCTTGGGCGGGGCGCTTGCCTGGCTCGTTGCCGGCACAGAGAGAATATCTGTGGGCGCGGGGGCCGGCGCCGCCATGGGTGGATTTCTCGGCGTGCAGATTTCGATGTTGTTGGATATGCGGGCGGCAAAGAAGAAGGCTGTAATCGGAGGAACATAACGTCGTGATGGAAAAGAGGGGAGTACTCATCGGTGCGATCGCGTTTGTCTTTGGGTCGTTCCTCTTGATGATTAGCTTGCTGCTCTATGAGTCTTACAAGTCGAAGCAGATGAAGGCGCTGGTCTCGTCGATTACGACCGAGGCTCGACCTGCGCCGAGCAGCATGCCATCGCTGGATTATTCCATGTATAAAACGAAGATAGGCGATGAAGGGCGAGATATGGTGCAGGTTCCCGAAGGCCCGTTCATCATGGGGAGCAAGGACGGCGACCCGGACGAGGTGCCGGAGCGGCAAGTGTTTTTAAGCGCGTTCTATCTCGACAGGAAAGAAGTGTCGCAAGAGGAATATGCCCGGTTCGCCAAGATGACCAAGCGTCCGCTGCCGAAGATAGAGGTGTTTGAGGACGATCAGTCCAAGTTGCTGCAATCCGAGTTTGCAGCGATGAGCATGTCATGGGACGAGGCGGCGGCCTATTGTAAATGGGCGGGAAAGCGCCTTCCCACGGAAGCAGAATGGGAAAAGGCCGGCCGTGGTGAGGGAAAACGGAAATATGCGTGGGGCGATACCATGAAAACTGGTCGCGCCAACGCCAATTTAGATGGAAGTGAAGATGGATATCGGTACCTTGCGCCTCCCGGGTCCTTCGAACCAGGCCGGAGCCCTTACGGAATCTATGACATGACTGGGAACGTCGCGGAATGGGTGGCAGACTCGTACGACGAGCATTACTACCAAAAAGCGCCCTATCGCGACCCAAAGGGGCCGGAACGTGCGGATTTGAAAGTCGTGCGCGGAGGGTCGTGGCGAGAAACCGAGCATAACGCCCGGCTATCCAAACGATTTGCCGCGAAAGCCTGGCGAACGGATATTACGATCGGGTTTCGCTGTGCGAGCGATGGTGTGGAGGCGAGCGACAGTCCCGCTGCGCCATAACCGACATGCTCGAAACCAAATTCAAGGTTCTGTTTCTTCTTGCCATCCTCGCTTTTGCAGCGATTCCTATCATGGGAATCCTGCGTGGTTCCCCGCTGACCCCGTTTGAAGGCTCTTCTACTGACTCCACAAATGCCGTCCCAACGGCGACGATCGATCCCTCTCAGGTTTCTCGTGAAGAGCCGGTCCAGGAAGAAATGATTTCGATCCCGGCTGGGCCCTTCATCCGTGGGACGAATGAAGGCGGGTTCGATGAACGGCCGCAGCGTACGGTGCTGCTGGAGGCGTTTGCGATTGATCGCTACGAAGTGACGAATCATCAGTATCAGCAATTTGTCGATGTGACCGGACATCGCAAATCCGGTCCTCCTGCTCGCTACGCCAAGAACATGAGCAAGATGCTCAGCATTAATCAGCCAGTGGTCTACGTCTCATGGGAGGATGCCGAGACCTATTGCCATTGGAAAGGGAAGCGGCTTCCGACTGAAGCGGAGTGGGAAAAGGCCATGAGAGGATCGGATGGACGCCTATGGCCCTGGGGTAATGTGGAGCAGCCCAACGGAGCGAATTGGGCCAGGGTGCAGGATGGTCATGAGGTCTCCGCAGTTGTCGGTACGGTTCAGACCGATAAGAGCCCGTATGGTGTCATGGACGGGGCGGGCAATGTGATGGAGTGGGTGGCCGACTGGTATGGGGAACGCTATTTCACGGAAGCTCCGGAACAGAACCCGCCTGGCCCGGATCACGGAGTATATCGGGTGCTTCGCGGAGGTGGTTATGCGACCACGGGAGCCGATATTCGCATCACCAGCCGGAGCAAGATGGTCGCGGACTTTCGCGATGAGACGATCGGCTTTCGCTGTGCAGTTTCCGGTGAAAAACCAGAAAGAACCTGAATGGAAATACCGTGGAAACTCACAAGAAATCAAAGTAGTAGAGAATAAGAAAGACAGCCAAAAGTATATTGACAACCATACCGACCAAAACTATAATATCGAACACTTTTGATTTTCGTTTCATCGAATTTCCTCTGATTTTTCGTGTGCGAGAAGGAATTTTGAATAACATACGGGTATCTGTGTGTCAAGAAAGTCGCTGAGCTGATTCGGGGCTTTTCGTTTGTATCAGGAGAGAGGGAGACGTAATGGCTACGGCAACACCGGATAGCGAGTTAAAAGTCAGAATTGGCAAGATGATTTTCTACATCACCTGTGCGGCAGGTCTGTGGTTTTTTTATTGGTTCGCTGGAATTCAGTGCCCCTGCTAAACGGGGCCACTGCGGCGCTGGGATTTTTAGAACGTCCACGAAGTCTGAGGGAGGAAGTGCGATGGGCATGACAATCGTCTACGTGGTGGTGTCGCTGGTGGTGTGCATTAGTTACTTTTTAGCAGTAGACCACTTTTTGATGGACTCGCAGGGACTTGATTTCTGGTATCTATTCCGGAACTAGCGCCCGGTAGTGCGGCTGCTCTGATTCTGGCTTATGTGTGCAGTAAATAGAGCGTGATTTTCTTCAGAATGCATCAAGGAGGTATTTCATGGGACGTGTAGCCGGGAAGAAG
>NEWR02000010.1:395405-425163 GCA_002869885.2 Nitrospira sp. CG24C | reverse complement strand
TTTTCAATCATGGCGCTTTGCGCGATGGTTGGCCTTCTCCTGCTCCCCATCGCCGTATCGCTTCCGTCACTGGCCATGGGCGCGGATGCGCCCGATGCGGTGAAGAAGGATGGTGAGGCGAAAGTCGAAAAGGGGCGAGATGTCTATTATAAGACAGAGGGTATTGCTATCGGCGCCCCCGCTCCAAAGACTGTCGATGGCCCTCGGGACTATCCGCGGTACAACTTCGAGAGCCGCGTGTTGCTCTGGTTTGCAAACCAGCAGCATCTCTACTACGGAAGCTTCGTGCTCGCAGTTCCGATCTTCTGTATGGTCATCGAGTTTATGGGGGTAGTGACGAAGGACAAGGCGATGGCCAAGCGGTATGACCAGCTCGCCTATGATTTTATCAAGATCAGTCTGACGGCCTATTCATTGACTGCTATCCTAGGCGGTATTCTGATCTTTACATTCCTGACGCTCTATCCGGCATTTTTCGGTTATTTATCAGGTATCTTCCGCCCGGTGATGCATATCTACGCCTTGATGTTTGTGGCGGAGAGCGGAACCCTCTACATCTATTATTACGGTTGGGACAAGATGAAGGAAGGGTTCCTCAAGTGGATTCACTTGAGCATGTCCGTGATCCTGAACGTGATCGGTACGTTGCTGATGTTCCTGGCGAATTCCTGGATCGGCTTCATGATGTCGCCGGCCGGCGTGGATGAGCAGGGCCGGTTCCTGGGAAACATCTGGCACGTCATTCATACCGCCCTCTGGAACCCGCTCAACGTGCATCGCATTTTAGGGAATATGGCATTCGGCGGCGGTGTCGTGGCGGCCTATGCGGCCTATAAGTTCTTGGCCTCCAAGACAGATGAGGATCGTGCGCACTACGATTGGATGGGTTACATCGCCATGGCGCTCGGCGTGGCCTTCTTGATTCCCTTGCCATTTGCCGGCTACTGGCTGATGCGCGAGGTGTATGCCTATCGCCAACAGATGGGCATTACGCTCATGGGCGGCCTCCTGGCCTGGCTCTTCATTATTCAAGCCACCATGATCGGCATTCTCTTCTTGAGCACGAACTATTATCTCTGGCAGGCGCTTGGCCGGATGCGCGGTGCGGAGAAGTATCAACGGTACATCAAGTACCTCGTATTCGTTCTCTGCTGCGGTTATCTGGTATTCATTACCCCCCACACGATCGTCATGACTCCGGCTGAACTTAAGGCGATGGGAGGCCAGCAGCATCCGGTGTTGGGAAACTATGGAGTCATGTCGGCCAAGAATGGTGGAATTAACGTCATTATTACCACCACTATTCTTAGTTTCGTCTGGTATATGCGAGGCAATAAAGTCTCGACTGTATCCTGGTCGAAATTCGGCAACATCTTCATGGGCATCTTCTTCGGGTGCGCCTATGTGAACATCATATGGCTGGCGATCTATGGATACTACATTCCGGCAAACGTACGGGTAGGTTTGTCAGTACCTCAAGTTGCCACCACGCTATCCTGTCTCTTCTTCATGTTTGCGCTGAACACCGCCATGATGAAGGGCGCCAAACAGATGGGGGCCATTGAGTGGGGCAAGATATCGGTTCGATCGCAATATGCGTTGATCATGCTTGCCACTGCCTTTACCTGGATGATGGGTCTGATGGGATACATCCGTTCTTCGGTTCGATTATTCTGGCATGTCAATGAGATCATGCGCGATAACTCGCCCTGGGCCTACACGCATACAGTGGGTTTTGCGGCGAACATGATTTCATTCAATGTGCTGTTCTTCTGGGTGAGTATTCTATTCGTCTTCTGGCTGGGAAGCCTCGGGCTGAAGAAAGCGCCTGTTGAAGCGAAAGCAGGGGTTCCGGGTGCCGCACCGCAGCCGGCCGGGGGCCACTAATTATCTTTAGGATTTTGGTTGGAGAAGTGGGGGCATGAAGAACATGTCTCCTTCCTACCAGAACTTCAGGAGGTTACATCCGTGGGCGACTTAGTAAAGGAAGCTCTATCGATAGGGTGGCCGCTATTCGCGCTTCTCGCCTGTCTCTTTGTTTATTCATTAGTATCCGTCAAAGATGGCGCTGCAAAAAAGCGCGCATTGTTCAAGGTCTTTATCGGCACAATTTCCGCACTTTTGCTGATGCTGGCGATTGCGCATTATAAAGGGAGCTTCTACGAAGCGAACCGGATGCTTCCTGTTTCCTTAGTGCTCATCACTGCGACCTGCTTCATGATGGGGATCTATTTCCCCAATCATGCGGCATTGTTCAAGATCGGTGGATTCATGTTTTTCGTTGCTGCCGGTCTTTCAGGGTATGGGAACTGGTTGCCGCAGGTCGAAGGTGGGTTCCCTCCTCCGGTTGTAGTATTGGATTTTCAGTCTATGTCTTCCCAGCAACTTGCCGACGAGGGTGAGAAGATCATTTTCGGCGGAATTGGAAAAAACAAAGAGCAAGGAGCGGTTGGCAAGGGCCAATGTCCTCTCTGTCACGCCTTCCATGCAGGAATGTTAGGTGAACGCGCGCCCAATTTGGTAGGTCTTCCAGCGCGAGCAGGCAAGGAGCGATTGGAGGATCCAAAATATAGCAAGGGTAAGGCAGCAGGCAGAGACTTTGCGCAGAAAGAGGCATTTCCTGGAGCTGGAACGGCGGAGAACGGACAGGAGTATATTGCTGAGTCGCATGCCTGTCCGAGCTGTTTTGTCGTTGCCGGTTACGGTGTGAAGGGCACGAACGATAAAGAAAGCCCCATGCCGGCCATTCACAAGCCACCAATCTCGTTGAGCCTGGAGGAGCTAGCAGCTGTAGACACTTGGCTGTATCTTCGCGAGGGGGTTGATGCTCCATCATTCGATGAAATCGTTAAATCGTATGAGAAGTTTATTCCCGAAGCGGATCGGCCTAAAAAGCAGGAAGATAAACCCGCAGGCGGGAGTGATCTGATGGCAGACGGAACCGAGACGGTAGATGTGATTTTTCAAAAAGCCCAGTGCGTGGCTTGCCATACGATCCCCGGCATTCCAGGGGCGAAGGGAACGATCGGTCCTGCGCTTGAGGAGGGCACGAACGCTCTGCTTCGCATGAAGGATAAAGACTACAAGGGGTCGGCAAAGACCGTTCCGGATTACATCATGGAATCGATCGTTACACCCAGCGCCTATGTGGTGAAGCCGTTCCCGGACAATACGATGCCAAAAATATTTGGCCAGAAGTTGAGCGCGGGAGCGATCAAAAAGATCGTCGACTATCTGTCTCAGGTGAAGACAGGTTCGCCGCCACCGAAGATTTCGTGATCTTGGTTATCTATTTCTTTTATCGAGTAAACGGAGCTCACCGATGAAAGCATTAATGTCAGTAGCGGCACTTATGGGAGCAGCTGGAATACTCCTGCTTGCCGGAATGGTCGTAGGTATCGTTCCGTCAAATGCTGTGCGCCTCATCGAAGGGTACATGCCGGTCCAAGTGATCGCAGAACTCACGCTGTTCGTGGCGGGTTTTACAGGTCTTAGCTATATGATGGCGGCCATGGGAATGGCGTTCCCACGATTCTGGCAGGGGATTCTTTTCTGGGCATTCATTCTTCTCTATTTGAAGTTTCGCGTCTATCCGCCGATTCCGTTCAGCGTCCGCGCCATGTATGGGACTGTCTCTCTCGTGGCCATCTTTATGTGGGTGTCTGCGAACGAAGAAGATTGGAATAAGTTCAAGCAGCCGATCATGAACGTCTTGGATGCCAAGACCGGGGGGAAAAGGCTGTTGCGCTACGCGTATCTGGTTATTCTTCCGATCTTGATCGGCGGGTTCTCATACACTTCGATGGTCCCGAAATCTGAGGAGCCGATTGAGTTGCGGACGGTACACCCTGCTCCGCCGGCCAGCACCAAAGTGCATGGGAAAACCTATACGCTGCAGACCTCACAGAATCCCTATCGGGTCAATCCCGAAGGGAAATACGATCAGGAATATAGCAACGCCAACATTGTGGAGCAGGGGATGGGCCGTTTAATGAAGCCCAGCGCCAATCCCTGGGATAAGGACGCTCAAGGGTACCTCAAATATGTGCGTGAAGGTGGAGAGATTTTCTATCAAAATTGCCATTTCTGCCATGGCGACAATCTGAACGGGCGCGGTCTCCATGCCTTCGCGTTCAATCCGATCCCGGCGAACTTCACCGATCCGGGTACGATTGCACAATTACAAGAAACGTTCATCTTTTGGCGCGTATCCAAGGGTGGAATTGGCTTACCGAACGAAGGATTCCCCTGGGCATCCGTGATGCCACCCTGGGAGCAGCACCTGACTGTGGACGAAATCTGGAAAGTGGTTCTGTTTGAATATTGGCATACGGGGTATTACCCAAGAACCTGGGATTAGAGTTCACTCAATTTATAGTCAACCTGGATTGACGACATGAGGGAAGCGATGAAGAATTCGTTAGGTCTGAAGGCTGGAGTAGTCCTCACGACTGCCTTTGGAATTATCCTGGCCTCCGGGATCACAGCAGGATTGACCTTTGCCGCAGATGCTGCACTTCCTGCGGGATTTAAGAAGGGCGATTTATCGCCTGAGCCTTCCGCGGACATGATCGAAGCAGGAAAGCGGGTCTACTTCACCAAATGTGTCTGGTGTCACGGGGTGGATGGCGCTGGTGATGGGCCAGGCGCCGATCGTCTATGGCCGCGCCCCCGCAATTTCAACCAGGGAACATTCAAAATCCGGCACACGGCCAGCGGTGAGTTGCCGCTGTTCGATGCCAAGAAGCCAGTCTCAGGTCAAAACGATCTCTTTGATACAGTGACGCATGGTCTGCCTGGTTCCGCCATGCCTTCATGGGAAGGTATTCTGACGGAAGAGCAACGGCTGCAAGTGCTGTCATTCGTCACCACCCAACTGGTGAAAGATCGAAAGTTTACGGACAAGCAGTCAGAGAGCCAGACCATATTGCAGTTGGGCGACCTAAAGCCGATCCCTGCGACAGAAGAGAGCTTGAAAAAGGGAGCAGAGCTAATAGTCGAGAAGAAGTGTGTTGAGTGTCACGGCGCTGATGGCCGTGGTGACGGCAATGCGTTCAATCTCAAAGACGATTGGGGCTTCTCAATACAGCCTGCCAACTGGCACAAGTGTTGGAATTTCAGAGGCAGCCGGCAAGATCCCTATAACGTCAAGAACATTTTCCGGACGTTTTCGACCGGAGTGAACGGCACTCCGATGCCCTCGTTCGCCGACAATACCACTGTCGAAGAGCGCTGGCACATTGCGAACTTTGTGAACTCACTCTGTGAGCGTGAAGCAGATGGGACGCCCCTCTCGATCGATCAATTGACAGACAAGCCAAAGGTGAACTTTGTGTTGTCCTCAGGGGTTGTGCTCGAAGGAGGAGAGATTCCTGCAGATCCAGAACACGAACTGTGGCAGAAGCGGGCCAGACGGATTATCGCGATGGGCGGTCAGATCACCCACAAGCCCAGAAACTTCGTGAATCGGATCGACGATATCTGGATGAAATCGCTCTACAACGACAAGCACATTGCGTTTATGTTCCAGTGGGATGACCGGACGAAGAGCGTAGCCGAAGGGAAACTGCCCTGGGGTCCGACCCAAGTTAATATCGATGTTAAGGAGCAGGATCCGAAGACCGGGGAAGAGGGTTCCATTGCCTTTCGTCAGAATAACTACACGGTCTACAACGATGCGGTCGCCATGGAAACTGCCGTGAAGTGGAAGGATCTTCCCGCACCGATTAAGCCGCGGTATCTGTTCGGCAGCAACGAGCAGTTCCCGGTCGACATCATGAAATGGGAAGCCGATGGGTCGCTCCGCGCCTTCAAGGGTACTGGATGGGATAAGGATTTTGAACAGCGGGACAACTACGAAGAGAGCAGCAAATTACTTTTCTCTGAGTGGAAAAATGGCCGATGGACGGTGATCATTCAGCGGCCATTGGGCAACAAGAAGGATCAGGATTACGATGAAGATACCTTCTTTGAAATGGGGCAATACATTCCCACGGTGTTCTTTGCCTGGGACGGACATAATGGCGACGCAGGGCGGAAGATGGCCGTCTCGGCTTTCTACTATACCTTCCTGGAGCCTCCGACACCCCGCGAAGCCTATATCTATCCGATTGTGATTGCGTTTGGCGTGGTCCTGCTGGAAGGTTGGGTCTTGACCAGACGATCGAACAAGCGGAAGGAAAAGACGACCCTCTAACGCTTGTTTGAACGGAAAGAGTTTGAAGTATCAAGAGGGGGTGGGGTGACCCACCCCCTCTTTCTTTTTAGCCGCCTGTATTGAGGAATGATGGAGATCGAAGTGAGCGGCGTTCTTCTTGCCGGTGGGAAAAGCCGCAGGATGGGCGAAGACAAACGGCATCTTGCCGTGGGGGAACAGACCCTCCTCGAACGTGGGCTCGCAGTGCTTCAGTCAATCTTCCGCGAGGTACTGGTTGTCATTGCGCAGGACAGCACTCTGCTTCGCATCGATGCCCGAGTGGTGCGGGATTTGGTACCTGATTGCGGCAGCCTCGGAGGGCTGTACACTGGGCTCACCCAGGCAACGACGCCCTATATATTCGTAGCCGCTTGCGACATGCCATTTCTCAATCAGACGGTCATTGCCCAGTTCACAAATCGAAGAGCAACCGCCGATATTGTGATAGCGAAACTCGACGACCGGTTACATCCGATGCATGCGTTGTACAGTAAACGATGTTTGCCTGCCTTGGAACAGATGATTCGGGCAAGGCAGCTCAAGATCCAAGAGATTGTGTCGCAATCGTCACTCCGAGTACGCTATGTCACCGAGGCGGACTTGCTCACCATCGACCACTCCGGGCATTCTTTTTACAACGTAAATACAATGGCGGATCTTGAAGCGGCGCGGTCTCTGCTGCCCCGGATACCTCCATCAGAGTAATGGTCATGCCTACCATGAGCAAGACCATCTTGATGATCCATCCAGGCGGCCTTGGCGATGTGCTCTTGGCAGTTCCGGCCATGGTTCGCTTGCGGACCCGCTTCCCCAGCCATTGGCTGGTGCTTTGTGCAGAGGAGCAGGTCACAAAGTTGCTCCTTGCATGCCGGATCGTTGACGCCTGGACATCTGTGCAGGGACGAAATTGCGCAGATCTGTTCGCCGGTGCAGACTTGGTTACGGGTCAGATACGGGCCTGGCTGGAGGATTGCGACCTTGCCGTTGCCTGGACAGAGGATCTCGATGGCAAGTTGAACGAGACACTCAGAGCGGTCGGTGCCCGTGAAGTGATCGCGAGGTCTCCATTTTCGGCTACGATTCGGGCGAAACATCAACGTGACCGGTTTCTTGAAGCGATCAATGAGGCGCCGTCTGACGATGCAGGAGATATTCTGTTGACGGTAACGGAACCGCTTTTCCGTCTCGGGCGAGTCTGTCTTGAAGTGGCAGGTTGCTCAACCGAACAGCCTCTAGTCGTCTTCCATCCTGGGAGCGGGAGTATCCATAAGTGTGTGGCGTCTGAAATACTCGCATCTGTCGTTACTGCGGTTCAGATGTCTGGGGCGATTCCGGTGATTCTAGAAGGGCCGGCTGACCGAGAACCGGTCGATCGACTTCTCCAACTATGTGGGGATCCCCCGATCATCTTGAAGGGGCTCGATCTTCTGAGCGTCGCCGGGGTATTAGCCCAGGCATGCCTCTACGTCGGTCAGGATTCCGGCATCACTCATCTGGCTGGGCTGATGGGCGTGCATACGGTGGCATTGTTTGGGCCGACTGATCCCGATCGCTGGGCTCCTCAAGGCGCCCATGTTTCTGTGGTGCAGGGCGCACCCTGTCTCTGCAGTTCATGGAGCGACGTCAGCCGATGTCAGGAGAAGTCTTGTCTCAAGATACAGCAGGGCGATCTTGTGGCACAGTGCATAGTCCGCATCGAGGAGACAGCGGCTAGGCAGAAAATCCTATCCGGCTGCCTTGTCACTGACTATCCTGTAATGCTAGAGTGACCAGTTCATTTTCCCTTTCATTGGTAAGGACTTAGGAGCTATTTTCTTGTCCAGCGGGGTCGTTCAGGAAAAGGTCACCAGCGCGTTGATCGGAGCGCTCAATGGGGCCAAAAAGAAGGGCCAACTGAAGACAGAAGTTTGGCCTCAGGTGAGTCTGGATACTCCCAAACGGCCTGAATGGGGAGACTTAGCTTCGACGGTTGCTATGTCTCTCGCGGTGTCCGAGCAACGAGCGCCCCACGATATCGCACAAATTATCATCGACAATCTTTCTCAGCGAGAGCAGCTCTTTGACCGAGTCGAGATCGTCAGGCCAGGATTCCTCAACCTCACGGTCAAGCCTGCCATCTGGCAAGAGGTGCTCAGGGAAATCGAGATAGAGGGACCGGCCTACGGGCGGGCTGAGCTGGGGAAGCAGCGTCGAGTGTTGGTGGAGTATGTGAGTGCCAATCCGACGGGCCCGTTGCATGTGGGACATGGGCGTGGCGCGGCGGTGGGGCAGGCGGTCGCGAACATGCTCAAGGCGGTCGGGTATGACGTCGTGAGCGAATACTATATTAACGATGCCGGAAGGCAGATGAAATTGTTGGGAGCCTCCGTCTACGCGCGCTATGAGGAACTGTCGGATAGGCCGGTCGAATTTCCGGCGGAGGGCTATCACGGGGCCTACATCACTGCCGTGGCCGAGCTGGTAAAGCAGCAGCTTGGGCCTGAACTATCCGGACGAGCAGCCACAGAGGTCGAGGAGCGCTGTCGAACGTTCGCCAACCAGGAATTGCTGAGATTGATTCGCGAAGATCTGAAGTCCTTCGGGATCGAGTTTGAGTCCTGGTTCAGCGAGGCCTCTCTCGTGAACTCAGGAGCTGTTCAGCGGGTCTTGGATGAATTGAAATCGCAACAGTTCCTATTTGAGCAGGAAGGCGCCTGGTGGTTTCGCTCCTCGGCATTCGGCGACGAGAAGGATCGTGTCGTGCGGAAACAGGACGGCGAGTATACGTACTTGGCATCCGATATCGCGTACCACCAGGATAAGTTACAGCGCGGATACGATCTCCTTATCGACGTCTGGGGTGCGGATCACCATGGCTACATTCCCAGGATGCAAGCGGTCGTGCAGGCCTATGGGCACCCGAAAGATCGTCTTCAGGTCGTACTGGTCCAGATGGTGAATTTGTTGCGCGGCGGGAAAAAGGTGGAGATGTCGAAGCGGGCCGGCGAGTTCATTACGATGCGGGAAGTCATCGATGAAGTCGGGGCCGATGCAGCCAAGTTCTTTTTCTTGATGCGCGACTCTAACTCGCATCTGGACTTTGATTTGGAACTGGCCAAGCAACGGTCGTCCGACAATCCCGTGTACTATGTGCAGTATGCCCATGCCAGGATCGCCAGTCTCTGGCGCGTCGCGGCTGCGCGAGGCATCGCCTGCCCGCTGCCGCGTGAGGCGGATTTGACGCAATTGACGGACCCGGATGAGTTGGGGCTGATTCGCAAGCTTTCTGCCTATCCCTCGGTCCTACAAGGCAGTGCAGCGGCTTATGAGCCTCACAGGATGACCTACTATCTTCAACAGTTAGCCGGGCTACTCCACACATTTTATAATAAGCATCGTATTCTGCCTCCCGCTGCGGACCGTGATCTGCTGGTTGGTACGCCTGACGGATTGGCTCCAGGTGAAGGGCTTCAGAAGGAGGTACCGACTCCGGAACGGACTGCGGCGAGACTGGCGTTGATGAGCGGGATCCAGCAGGTCTTGAAGAATGGACTCGGGGTGCTCGGGATTTCCGCACCGGAGCAGATGTAGCAATAAGAGGGATTGTGGATTTTTCAGTTCAGCAAGTGGATCGTGAGACGAGTGCGCGGCTGGGGAGACTCAGCACCGCCCATGGCGAGATCGACACGCCGGCTTTCATGCCGGTCGGCACCTTGGGGCCGGTAAAGGGAATCGATCCAGCCGACTTAGAGCAGCTCGGTTTTCGTCTCATGCTGAACAATGCCTACCATCTCTACCTGCGGCCTGGACATAAGATCGTGGCTGAAATGGGTGGCTTGCACCGGTTCACTGGTTGGCCGGGAGCCATCTTGACGGACAGCGGAGGGTTTCAGATTTTTAGCCTTGCGAAACTGTGTAAGGTGACGGACGAAGGCGTGAGCTTCCAATCGCATCTCGATGGATCCACACATTTCATCACGCCGGAGACTGCCATCGAGATCGAAGAAGCGTTGGGGGCCGATATCATGATGGCGTTCGATCACTGTGTGGCCTTGCCGGCTGAGAGAGAGGTCGTGCGCGATGCGGTGCGACGAACTACCCTCTGGGCGCAACGTTGTCAGGTCAGTCGGCGTCGTACGGATCAAGCCCTCTTTGGAATCGTGCAGGGCGGGTTGGATGCAGATCTTCGTGTGACCTCGGCGCGCGACCTCGTCGGGCTTGGCTTCGAGGGCTACGCGGTCGGCGGGCTTTCGGTGGGAGAGTCGAAGGCAGAGATGTATGGCATGCTGGATGTGACCGTGCCGGAACTGCCGGATTCGAAGCCGCGGTACTTGATGGGTGTAGGGATGCCGGAGGATTTAATCGAGGGCGCCATGCGCGGGATCGACCTGTTCGATTGCGTGGTGCCTTCTCGCCATGGGCGGACCGGGTCGCTCTTTACGAGTTTCGGGCGAGTGGTGATCAAGCAAGCGCGGTATGTCCGGGATGAGCAGCCGATCGATCCGGCTTGCGGCTGCCCGGTCTGCGCGCGCTATTCACGCGCCTATCTGCATCATCTCTTTCAGATGAAAGAGATGCTGGCGTCGAGACTGAACACGATTCACAATCTCTGGTATTTCGCCGACCTGATGGGTCAAGTGCGGACTGCGATCGCACAGGGGACGCTACGGTCGTTCCGGGACGAGTTTTACCGGTCCCGCGACCTGGCTGCAGCGGACGTTTCAGCTGCGGAGGTCGATTTGCATCGGCATGCCGGAGGGGACTAGCAGGATGCTGAAAAAGTCCGCCAGCGGCGTTCTCGCATCGCTCAGAGGCTCAACGTACCGAAGCGTACGCCTCGCCTCTTTGCTCGCTGCGGCCTTGCTGGACGGCCTTTTTGAGCATCCTGATGGAGGATTTTGCTTTTCCTAAGATCTCCAGGCCATTGAAGGCTTGCGGTGCGGGAAAGGTTCCGCAGCCTGCTAACACTGTTGAGAAGGAGTTCGTATGGTTATGCAATCGGTTGTAATGGCCCAGTTGTTCGGTGGAGGGGGAACAGGGGGAGGGTCCACCACCAGCACAATCCTATCACTCGTTCCGTTCGCGCTCATCTTCGTCATTTTCTATTTCTTGGTTATTTTGCCGCAGCAAAAACGCTCGAAACAGCAGAAGTCGTTGCTGGAGGCCCTGAAGAAGGGCGATAAGGTGGTCACGGCGTCCGGTATCTGGGGTACCATATCAAATCTTGGGAAGGAAACCGTGACATTGCAGATTGCCGATACGACAAAGATTCGGATACAACGGGACCAGATTGCTCGGCTACGCGGCGGCGACGACGAGGATAAAGACAAGGATAAGGATTCGTAGTCCGCACGGGATAAAGGGGTACCAGACGACATGAAAAAAGTGGGTGGGCGGTTACTATTGTTGGCGTTGGTGGTGGTGTTGTCGGTGATCTTTTTCATCCCCTCCTATCAGCCCCTCTATCAAGGGTTGCCTGCGTGGGTGAAACAGGTGATGCCGAACAAAGGTATTACCCTGGGCTTGGATCTCCAAGGCGGGATTCATCTCGTCATGGAAGTGGACGAAGATCGTGCGGTCGAGATTGCCGTCGATCGATCGGTCGTGTCCCTTCAAGATGTGTTGTTGGATAAGAAAATTCCCGTGGAGTCCGTGGCGCGGACGGGACCGACCCAGATCACGATTCAGTTCCAGAACGGGGAACTCAAGGCGCAGATCCAGAAGATGATCGATGACTATCCGATCTTCAGCGAGACGGAGTCTGCCGGGTCGGCCAATAAGCTGGTGTGGGAGCTGCGAGAGGCCGAGGGCAAGCGGATCAAAGACTCAGCCATCAACCAGGCATTGGAAACGATCCGGAACCGCATTGACCAGTTTGGCGTGGCAGAACCGATCGTACTGCGGCAGGGGTTGAAGCAGATCGTCGTGCAGCTGCCCGGTGTCAAAGAGCCCAAGCGCGCCAGGGATCTGATTAAAGAGACGGCGTTGCTCGAATTTAAGATGCTCGATGAGGACAACCAGGCGAAGTTCGATCTGCCTGCCCGTATTCCGAAAGATAAAGAAGCGGATGTGCTGAAACAGGTGGAGGGGAAATTGCCGGAAGGCGATCAGATCCTCTTCGAACGGGGTGTCGATAAAGACACAGGCCGCGAATACCGCATTCCTTATCTTGTCAAAAAGCGGGTCATGTTGACCGGCGATGTGTTGAACGATGCAAAGGTCTCGATCGGTCAATTCAACGATCCCTACGTCTCGATCACATTCGATGGGAAGGGCGGTCGGGAATTCGAACGGATTACGGGCGACAACATCAAAAAGCGAATGGCTGTCGTGCTCGATAATACGATCTACTCGGCGCCGGTGATTCAGGACCGGATTACCGGGGGCCACGCGCAAATCACCGGAAACTTTTCCATGCAAGAGGCGAACGATTTGGCCATCGTGCTCCGGGCCGGCGCCCTGCCTGCCCCGCTCAAGATCATTCAAGACCTCACGGTTGGTCCGTCGCTGGGAAAGGATTCGATCGAAAAAGGCATTCAGGCCACGCTGTTTGCCGGCGCCATGGTCGTGATCTTCATGATCGTGTATTACAGGCTGTCCGGCGTGATTGCGGACTTTGCGCTGATGCTCAACCTCTTGTGTCTGATCGGAGCCCTTTCTGCGCTGAACGCCACGCTGACCTTGCCGGGGATCGCCGGAATCGTGCTCACAATCGGGATGGGCGTCGACTCTAACGTCTTAATTTTTGAGCGTATTCGTGAAGAGTTGCGGCTGGGGAAAGCGGTTCGTCTGGCGGTGGACGGGGGATATGACAAGGCGCTGCTGACGATTGTCGACTCTCACGTGACCACCCTGATCACGGGGGTGGCGCTATTCCTCTTCGGCACGGGGCCGATCAAAGGGTTTGCCGTAACCTTGTGTCTCGGAATCGGGATCAATCTGTTTACGGCATTGATCGGCACCAAGGTCATTTTTGACCTTTTGAATCAACGACACAAAGTGGGACAGTTAAGCATCTAGTTCGAAGGAGCCGGCATGTTAGAGATTCTTGGGAAAACTAGTATTGATTTCATGGGGAAGCGCCGTTGGGCTTTTCTCTTTTCCGGTATCATGGTGCTGCTGGGAATTATTGCGCTCATTCAGATTGGCAGGGGGGCGGCGAACCTCGGTATCGATTTCTCCGGCGGGACTGCGGTGCAGTTGAAGTTCGACCAACCGATCCGGATCGACGAGGCGAGAAAAGTCTTGGAGGCGAACGGCCTTGGCAATGCCGAGCTGCAAGAGTTTGGTCAGGATAACAAGCTTCTGATCCGCCTGAAGGCGTCGACAACGATCGAGGAAAAAATCGCTGATCGGGTCGTGGCGGTCTTTACAAAGGAATTTTCCTCGAACCATTTCGTGGTCGATTCCAGCACGGAAATCGGACCGACCATCGGGAGTAAACTTCAAGAGGATGCCCTCATTGCGATCGTCATTTCCTTTGCCGGGATCATTCTCTACGTCGCGGCGAGGTTCGAGCTTCGTTTCGGTATTGCCGCGGCCTTGGCGACCTTTCATGACGTGTTGGCGGTGTTGGGCGCCTTTTATCTCCTGGACAAGGAAATTACCCTGCTCGTCGTGACGGCCTTGCTGACGTTAGCCGGCTATTCGATGACGGATACGGTCGTCGTGTTCGACCGCATCAGAGAAAATCTGCGAATGCGCCGGCGCGAGACTGAAGAGACGATTATCAACAATGCGGTCAACCAAGTTTTGAGCCGCACGATCGTCACCAGTTTGACCGTTGTGTTGGTGCTGATTCCTCTGACGCTGGCGGGCGGAGAGGTGTTGCACGACTTCTCTCTCGCCCTGTTGGGGGGCGTGATTTTCGGAACCTATTCGTCCATCTTTGTCGCAAGTCCGTTGCTGTTGCTCTGGCCTGGAGCATCCGGGCGGATGTTGAAGGGGAGCTAGGCGTCCGAAGAAAAGAGCATATGGCCTATAGCATATGGTTTGGAATGGAGAGCGGGGGTCTTTGTCACCAGCTATAAGCCATTAGCCATACGCTCTTATTCCTGCGCGCTACGCTTCAGCGGTTGTCGCGTCCTGCTTGAGGCCCACCCATGACACTCTGGAGTCGGGCTCATAGTCTCCAGCGGAAGATCATCACGGCGATCGTGCTGGTCGGACTTCTGCCCCTGACCCTTCTGCTTGCGCTCACCTATGTCGAGGAGCGGCGCGCGCTTCGCGAAATCACCGGCGCCAATTTTAAGGAAGCCGCCGTCGAAGCCGCTCGCCGCATCGAAATGCAGGTCAGCCGCGGGATGAACGAGGCTCAGCAGCTTGGCACGGCCCCCTTTCTGCGCACCGCCGTCACCGAAGCCAACCGCACGTACGAGGGAAAGGATGCGCAACGCATCCAGGGCATGATCAAGGATTGGCAGCAGCGATGGCGCCGGCGGGATCGCCAAAGCGAATTTCCCCTCTTCATCAATCGCATCGCCACCGACTATCTCATCCGGTGGCACGACATCCGTAAATCGGATTATGTCGGGATTCTGGTGACCGACCAGCAAGGGGCGCTGGTGCTCAGTTCTATCCCACAAGTGGAGTACTTTTACGGGGCGACACCGTGGTGGCAAGCGGTGGTGAAGGGGGGAAGTCTCAAGGGCTATGTGAGCGAGATCGCCTTCGATCCAGCGTTTGGAACCCATGTGGCCGTGGTGGCGGAACCCATCCTGGACGATACCAAGGGAACGGTGATCGGGGCAGTCACCATTCTGTTGCGCCGGGACACGATTTTTCATGCGATTGCGGAGATTACCGTTGGAGCCACCGGCCACGCGATGTTATTCAGCTCCGATGGCGTGCCGGTGATTTGTCCGGTCCTGGCTCCGGAAGAGCATTCGATGAAGCCCGAGTTGATCCGTGCCCTCGATGGGCTGAAGGCCGGTTGGACAGTCGCCGCAGACGATTCGCATGGGAGTCAAAACGCGTTGATTGGATTCGCGCCGGTCCGATTCGGCGAAAGTTTATCTACAGGGAGTCTGGGGGGACATCAGTGGATCACTGTGGTGCGGCAGGATCCCCAGGAGACCTATGCGCCGCTCGCCGAACTTGTGGCGAAAGTGTTGCTCTATGGATTGCTCGTGCTGGCTGTGTTGTGGGGGACAGGGTTGTTCGTCGCGCGACGGATCGCTCGCCCCATTCAATTGTTACACGATGGGGTGCGTGAAATCGGAGGTGGGCGATTGGACCGCCGCCTGGAGCTGAAGACCGGCGATGAGATTGAAGGGCTCGCCGATGCATTCAACCAGATGGCGGAGAATCTCCAACGGTCGTTTGGGCAGATCGAACAGCGTGTGGTCGATGTGCGCCGATTGGAAGAAAAATTCCGCGATTTGATCGAGCATTCCCCGGAGATGATCTATCAATTGAACCGGAACGGCCGGTTCGTCCATGTGAATAAGACGGGGATCGAGAAGTTGAAGTACAGCCTCGATGAGATGTTGTCGATGAAGCTGTGGGATCTCGTGCCGCGCGGCCAGGAGCCGCTCGTCTTGCAATATTTGGAACGTTTGATGGCGCAGGGGCGCAGTACGATGGAGACGGTGTTTCTGGCCAAAGACGGTCACCCGATCGATGTGGAGATTCACGCGACGGCGCTGATCGATCAAGAGCGAGGCGGGCTGGTTCACTCGCGCGCTTTTGTGCGCGATGTGACCGAGCGGCGCCGGCTTGAGCAGCAACTGCAGGAATACACGGCGAAGCTCGAACAGGCCGTGTCGGAGCGGACGCAACAGCTCGTGGCTTCGCAGGCGCGGTACAAATCCTTGTTCGACTTGGTGGCGGACTCGGTCTTTATGGTGAATTCCGACGGCATGATCGTCGCCGTCAATAAACGTGAGGAGCAGGCGCTGGGGTATGCCGAGGCGGACGTGGTCGGCCGCAGTCTGCTCGAAGTCGTTCTGCCCGGTTATCACGATTCGTTGCGCGCATGGCTGAACGACATCGTGGCGGACCAGCGGAAAGTATCCACCCAGGAAATCATGGTACGCCATGCAGGCGGACTGGAAATTCCGGCAGAAATGGACTTAATCCTGGTCGGAGCAGCCGATCAACTGATGGTGATGGTGCAGTTGCGGGATATTACCGACCGGAAGCGGCTGGAACGACAGCTGGAGACGTATCGGGAAGAGCTGGAATATAAAGTACGAGAGCGCACGCGCGAAATTGAAGAGACCAAGCAGTACCTTGAAAATTTGCTCGAGAATGCCAACGATGTCATTTATACCCTCGATACAGAACAACGGTTCACTTACGTCAACAGCAAGATCGAAGCATGGGGTTACCGGAAAGATGATCTCCTTGGACGGCCCTATCTCGCCCTTCTTTCAAAACGTCATCGAGGGAAACGACTGAAGAGCACCCTGGATATCGGTGCAAAGCAGGTCTATGAGGTCGAGGTGGTAACTCGTACGGGGGAGCCAAGGGCTGTGATGGTCAGTGTCTCCCCGCTGCAGGGAGTCGAGGGAACGATTTTGGGTGTGCTGGGCATCGCGCGCGATATGACCGAGACCAAGAAGCTGGAGCAGCGGATCAGGAACTCTGAAAAACTGGCTTCGGTCGGAAGGCTGGCAGCCGGAGTCGCCCACGAAATCAACAATCCCCTGGGGGGCATCCTCAACTGCCTCTACAATTTACGGAAGGGGACGCTGTCGCCGAGCCGGCAAGAAGAATATCGGGTTTCGATGGAAGACGGTGTGCAGCGTGTGCAGAAGATCGTTCGGCAACTCCTCGATTTCTCCCAGCAGCATGAGCCGGAGTTTGCGCTCACGGAGATCAATCACGTCGTCGATCGGGTGTTGGTCTTGACGACGCATCTCTTTGCACCGAACCGAATTGTGTTGGAAACGGGATTCGGTCAGGGATTGCCGACTGTCATGGTCGATCGGCATATGATCGAGCAGGTGCTGATGAATCTGGTATTGAATGCGGTCCAAGCGATGCCAGAGGGAGGAGTCTTGTCGATCAAGACGTCCGTGGTCGAAGGAGTCTGTCTGATCGAAGTCCGCGACACGGGATCGGGTATTCCCCCGGCAGTTCTGCCGAGGATTTTCGATCCCTTCTTTACGACCAAGCGCGAAGGCGAAGGAACCGGTCTCGGCCTGTCGGTCAGTCTGGGCATCGTCGAGCGTCACGGAGGAAAGATCCTGGTGGACAGCGAAGTCGGGAAGGGGACGACCTTTACGCTCTGTCTTCCTGTTTCCCGGGATCGTTCGTCGGTGGAGAGGGTGTCATGAAGGGGCTGAAGATCCTACTGGTCGATGACGAGCCGCTGATGCGGCTGTCGATGGTCGATGCGTTTGCGGCGATCGGCCATGATGTTGAAGCGTCCGCATCCGGGACGGAAGGGATTGCCGCCATTCGCCAACGGCCATTCGATCTGGTGATCACCGATCTGCGCCTGCCTGGTGCGGACGGGCTTATGGTGCTCACAACGGCCAAAGAGCAGTCGTCCCCCCCAGAGGTCGTGATGATTACCGCCCACGGATCGGTGGAAACGGCAGTCGGCGCAATGAAGCTCGGCGCATTCGACTATGTCACGAAACCGTTCCAAATGGATGAATTGCTGTTGATTGTCGAGCGGGTGGGCCGCGTCGTGCTCTTACGGCGGGAAAATCAGGACCTTAAAGCGGCGCTGGAAGATAAGTTCAGTTTTGGGGGGATTCTCGGAGCGAATAATCAAATGCGGGCCGTGCTTGAGAAGATCAAGCTGGTGGCAGGAACGGAATCGACGACGCTGATTCTTGGAGAGAGCGGAACCGGCAAGGAGCTGGTTGCGAATGCCATTCATCAAAACAGCGCCAGAAGCCAGTACCCCTTGATCAAAGTGAGTTGTGCGGCGCTTCCGGAAACCCTATTGGAGGCGGAACTCTTCGGCCATGAGAAGGGGGCTTTCACCGGAGCGGTACGACAACGGCGTGGGCGGTTTGAGTTGGCCCATCGAGGCACGTTGTTTCTCGATGAGATTGGAGAGATCTCGCCAGTTGTCCAGGTAAAATTGTTGCGGGTGCTCCAGGAACGGCAGTTTGAGCGCGTCGGAGGGAACGACAAGATCGATGTCGACGTGCGCCTGGTGTGCGCCACCCAGAAAGACTTGCGGAAGGAAGTCTCTCAGGGGCGGTTTCGAGAGGATCTGTTTTATCGACTTAATGTTGTGCAGATCGTGATTCCTCCGCTGCGTCAACGGCAGGACGATATCATGGTTATTGCCGAGCACGTACTGAAGACCTGCTCCGATAAGATGAATAAAACCTTGAAAGGGTTTTCTTCCCTGTCGCGCGAACTCTTTCTGCGCTATTCCTTTCCGGGGAACGTGCGGGAGCTAGAGAACATGGTCGAGCGTGCGGTGGCACTGGGGAGGGACCGTGAAGCGGTCCAACCTCAAGATCTGTGCGGATTCCAGTCCTGCCCCTATACGGGCGGGAAGCCACAAGAATCTTGCGGATTTTGTAGCGAAGGGCTCACGGGGCAGAAGCGAGAGGAACGTCCACTGACCTCGCTGGCGACGGCACGGGAACAGTTCGAGAAAGAATATATCGTGTCGGTGCTGGAGCGAGTAGACGGCAGCCGCACGACCGGCGCGAAGATCCTCGGACTTTCGCGCAAAGCCCTCTGGGAGAAGTGCAAGCGCTACGGGATTCCGTCGGCGCGTGATGAGTCGGGCGCCGAAGATGAGTAGGGAGCGGCCAGGTGCCCTTCTTGCTCGCAGAACGCGCACGATAGGAATGTGCTCGTTCGATGCGCGCAGTAAAGGGCAGCCTTGGCCGCTCCCTTCAGTAGATGTGTGGATCAGAGGAGGGGATGGAGCCTGATGATCTTCTGTGCTCGCGCAACGCGCGGTCGCGGAAGCCCTCGCTCGGGCTAATGGCACGTCTTGGCGTGCCAGTGGGTGGGGGGGGGTGAGAAAGTCGCGCGCAGTGGAAGATCAATCAGCCCTCATCCCTAAAGAGATAACGAGCAAGATTGGATGGATCATTCAAACGACAAAACAACGACCTTCGCCTGCATGATCTTCTGCACGGTAGCCATCGTCCTCTCTTCTTTCGAGAAGAGGAAGGCTTTACCGGACTGTCAGATGAAGTTCTAGTATTTACACTTAAAGTCCTAATTCCATTCCCATCACTAGCCTGTCATTCTGATCAAATTGACCAAACAAACCGCTACGGTTTCCGTGAAATAGATCAAACCCCAACCATACCTTCATGTTATCCCGCAGTTCGTAACTCACTTTGGGCCGGACCAGTCCGTCACCGTCATTCAGATTGCGTAGCCATAGCACTTCGGTCTCTACGGTTTCATTCATGAAATGTCGCCTTAGCAGTAAAGTGGACGTAGTATCCAAGGTATCACGGACAATGCCAGGGGCGGGATTGAGCAGCCCGCTTTGAAATAGCTGAAAACTCACCAGTGAATCCTGGATGCCGAACCAATCCAGCCCCAGGACATATGACATTTCGCCGCTCTTGGTGACACCATCGCTATCAGACCGGTTCCGTGTCAGCAGAAATCGGTCGGTGTTGTAGACCACTTCACCACGTACGGTCAGATCACCAAAGGCGTTGCTGAAGGAGCCTCCGAGGAGATGATTGCGTTCATAACGCGGACTGACTGTGACGACGGCACCGCTTGGAGTAAGAGGCAGAGACTGAAAAAAAACTGGAAAGTCAGCGTAATGATAGAAGTAGTTAAATGTAAGATCCCATCCATGCCAAAAGGTGGACAGCCGCATGCCGACATCGGAATCAGTCAAGATATTCTTCGGACGTTCAACGGGACGGAGATTCACAGCGATCCCAGGTGGCGCTTGGGGGACTACCAACGGCGAGGTAAAGGCAAAAGTTGCGCCTGATTCCGGAAGCAGATGATAGGTACGATCCGGGATCCACAGAAACTGCAAATTACTCTTACCAAGAGACAGCTCCGCATTGACTGTCCAGAGGGGAATGCGGGAATCGTCGAAATTATCCAAAATGAATTCCCTAAAGTTTTGTGGATTGACGACATCAAGCAGCTTTAGGCCATCGGCCTTACCCCACACAACTTGTTGCTTGCCGAGAGTGAGATGGGCTTTTCCCAATTGAGTGCTAAGGTACAACTCCCGCAATTCCATATCGGTTCGGTCGCCCAGCAATAAACGGCGCGAATTCGAAGCGATCTCCCTTTGCCCAGGTTGACCAGGTTCCAGATGGTCGAACCCCTCGGCATACAGCCGAGCAATAGCGGTGAATCGAGTGTCTTCACTGAATCGATACTCCAACTGTGGGTCAATGAGGAATTCCAGCTTGTTGGCCCGGTCACGCGCTATCCCATAGGCCCCTTCCGTTTCGACCACGGCGCTGAAACGAAAACGATCCTCCCCAGCCGGGTGGACGTCTTCGGGCATTCCCGCGGCATGGATGCCGGCGGCGAACAACCAGCCCGCCAGCGCGATCACTCCGCACAGCGTATATGAACGTGACATGGGCCACTAAAATCCGCGTCGCAAGCCATCTTCCGTGAACAGTTCATCCTTGACGTTCCGACCGTAATCCACGTCCTTGAAAATAAACTCGGTTTTGTGCCCGGTCTTGTGGTTTTCGCTGATGATCCGATGGGTAGTCCAGATGTCCTGGATAGGTTTAATATCCTTAAACTGGGTGGTCTTTAAGGGATTACCTGCCACATCCCAGAATTTCGCCTGACGCACCATCCAGATTTCGGCGTCGACCCAGGAATGAACTTTACCGTAGCCCAACTCCTTGGCTGTAGTTTCGTTCACAGGAATTTCCTCCACCAAAAAACAGCGGTGGCCGTCAATCGTCTCTTCCCCGAACGTTTTCCAAGAGTAATCCTCAATCCCGACTTTGGTTTCTTTGCGAATGTCCTCATAGGTCAAATCGGTGCCAAGGAAGTAATCACCCCGGTCGGAAGCTGAGATACGGCGAACCTTGCGGGCGGCGGGTATATACAGCCATTGATCATCATCACGATCCGCTTCGGGATAGTCGTAGGTTAAAAACGCCGTGTCCTTGATATTGGCGGGACTCAGGTAAAAGATCACGGTGCGCTTTTCCTTGCCGAAATACTTACGGAAGCTTTTGGTTTCCCGCACTCGTTCGGTACCACCGCGATCCGTCATCGCCATTGTGACGAAGCGCGAAACCACTTCACCTTCATTGCGGGCGTTGATGCGGCGGGCAATCTCATCGCCCGCGGGCAGTGCTTCAGCTCCTGCGTTAAACGCAAATAAAGGAGACACTAGGAATAGCGCGAGAAGCATGTTTTGTATTTTCGGTTGCATAGGTATTACCTCCTTTCCTCAACAGTGGAGATGGAATACGCCGGCTCCAGTGGCGTTTCCTGGGTAATTTCCTCGGGGAGCGACGGGAACCCGAGAAAGCGGGGGCGGAACAGCTTAGCCATCGCCGGCATGACCATAATGCTGGCCAGGAAACTCACTGCCATGGCCACGGTGACCAGGCCGCCGAAGCGGACCAGCGGCGGCACTACGCTGGTCATGAGGGTGCCGAACCCGAGGCTCATGGCCGCGAAGTTAAAAAACAGCGCCCGGCCGGTGGAGGGAAACAGTTGCGCCATGCGTTCTTCGAAGGTGCCCGTGCCGGAAAGAAAACTGCGTCCCTTGTATTCCAATGGGCTGGAGTACCGCATCGTAAAAGCGAGTGACCACCCGAGCTGACTTGCGCAGATTAAAACATACGCACTGCGGGCACTGACTAAGCACCTGAGCGTGTCGGGATTCCATATGAGTGTATGTACACCTGTTAGCATCCTATGTCAACTATCTTCAAGGCGCTATCTGGTTTCACCTCGAAGATATCGAGCGATTGCGCCACACGTATCACTATCCTTCTGTGCGCGCGTTTGTCATCGACTTGGCAAACAACGATGCCTGTTGGGATAAGAGAGGCTGACCATCAATGGCCTCCTGGATTTTCGAGACACTGAGGGAAAAACAGGGACGTTCTCCATTGTCTAGGCGAAACTGAGAAACCGTAAAGCATTCCTGCAGATGGTGTGAAAGAGGCTGAGAGGTTTCTAGGTCAATCACTACTGGCGAAACTCACCGAACGTGGCGAAGTGTTAAGGCGACAGGCTTGTAAGCGGCCTGTCGCCTTTCTATTTTTTTAGCTGAAGACTTACTGGCAGGGGTGGCATGGCCCTGAAGCGTAATTCGCCAGAGGAACGGGGTGCCCATCGAGACTTTGCCAGGAAGGAAAGCGGAAACTGACTGAGTCTAGCCCACATTGTTCATGACGGTTCGTCGCGAAATCGCTGAGCCGCGTTGCGAGACTGGCGCGCGGAGCCGTGAGGACCCGATGCGTACTCGTGCAGTACGTGGAGGGTCTGAGGGGCGAGCACGCAGGCCGAAGGCTCGTCGTAGCAGCGGATCGGCGATTGCAGCAGAAGCGCTCATGAATAATGCGGGCGAGGAAGGAATTTCCGAAGGATTCCGCCTGGCAAAGTCCGATAGGGCCGTTCCGGGAGGCGTTGGAGCGGAAGGGCTATGCCGCCCCACCTCCGTAGGAGCTTTTTTAGGGTGCAAGTGGCGAGGGTCGTCGAGTTACTCTTGAGGTTCTGCGCCGCCTTCCCAGAGCTTCACCGTGCGATCCCACGAGGCACTGGCCAGTTTCATTCCATCCGGTGACAGGGCAATGCCGCGAACGGCTGCGCTGTGGGCCTTGATCGTTCTGAAGCAGCGGCCGTTCGAGAGATCCCAAAACCGAATCGTGGAATCGTCGCCGGCGCTGATGAGCACCTTGCTATCCGCTGTGACGGCGAACGAGCGTACCCAGCCGGTGTGGCCTTTCAGCGTTCGTTGTTCTGCCATGTGCGGCATGTCGAACAACTTGATCGTCTGGTCGCGGCTTCCGGTGATCAAGAGTTTGGCATCGGGGGTAAAGGCCATCGCGCCGATCCAATAGTCCATCACCTTCTGAAATCCACCGTCATCGTCGACGAAGTATCCCCTGGTTTCACTGGTATCTTCCTCGGGCTCCTTCCAGTGTCCGTTATGGACGATTTTTTCCTCTCCGCTGGGTAACACTTCCCAGAGCTTGATCTTGCCGATATCCATTCCGCTTGCGAGGTGCATACCGTCCGGCGAAAAGGCGACACAGACCGACCAGTGGTGGTCGTACTGGTCCTTGCCGAGGAGGGTCATGAGCTCGGTGCCGGTTGCGACTTCCCAGATCTTGATGTCTTTGTTGTGACTGCCGCGCGCCAACATGAGGCCGTCGGGCGAGAGAGAGAGGCTCACGACATTGTGGTCATAGCGCGTGAAGAGGAGCTTCTTCGATTCGCCGGTGGTTGGGTTCCACAGCCGGATGGTGCGGTCCTCGCTGGCCGTGGCCAAGGTCTGGCCGTCCGGTGTAAAGAGCACAGATCGGACGTCCGCCGTATGTCCTCTGAGTGAACGCAGGAGGCGCCCGGTTTCAATGTCCCACAGGCGGACGAGGCGGTCGGCTCCTCCGCTCGCGAGGGTCAACCCGTTCGGTGCGAAGGCGACCGACCAGACTCCATGAGAATGGCCGCGAAACGTGGTCAGTTCCCGTGCCCCTGCCGCCCAGTATTTGAGGAAATCGACCGGTGCGGTGCCCGTTTGCAATGGGGACGGCGAGAGCGGAGACAGAATGAGGGCAAGTTCGGAGGCTGTTAGATCGGCCATGTTCAATCATCCTTACGACGGGACTTCGGTAATGCGCTTATGGGATCGGCTTGATTGCAAACTGTCGATTCGCGCCAGTATAATTCGTGACGGCTTGAGGTGATCGTAAGAGAAGCTCCGCCATCAAGTCAAGCTGGCTAAGGGAGTCGGTTTGCGTCCCTCACCTTGGCATGTTGCGCGGACGGATTGGATTGGACGATCGAGGACTCGTATGGAACTTCGTTTTCAGCCTGCCTTGCTGCAAGAGGTCGTTGACTCATTCGTCGAAAAGACGGAACGGGAAGGCGACCCCACCTATTATAAAGAGTTCCATGAACTCGCCGACCCGATCTATGAGAAGTTTACGCTCGACGATCGGGAGAGTGAGTTCAAGAAGCTCTACCAGTATATGTTCGGAACCTGGGGGTTTTCCGATATCATCCGCGATGCCTTCAACGAATATCCCTTACTGAAGCAGCGGGTAGGAATCGTGCTCGTCAAGGGGGTGCTGAAGGAAGATCAGGAAGGCGTCGATATTCTCAGGAAGTGGGGCTCCGTCGAACATGAGCTGGCGCGCGAGTTCGAAGAAAAAGGATTGAGAGGCATCGGGATCAAACTTATCCCGCGTCGCTTTTACGATCCGGCGCTCACGCGCTATTGCCGCCATGAGTTGTTGCATATCGCGGACATGCTGGATCCGGTCTTTGGATACGATCCTGATACCAAGGTCGGGCAAAATCCAGGTGAGGAAACGCTCATTCTCCAACGCTATCGAATTTTGTGGAGTCTCACCGTGGATAGCCGGCTGACAGTCGCAGGCAAAGAGCCGATGCTGAGAAAAGAAGACCGGTTCAAAGAGTTTCGTTCCTGGTATCGCAAGATTCCCGCGCCACAATTGAAGTCGGTGTTCGAGGGGTTGTGGCAGACGAGTTTCTTCACCCACTCGGAACTGATCGAAATGGCGTCGGACACCTTGCGCGTGATGGACCGTGCCGTGGATGTCGAGGGAGGCGAGATTCCGGAGACGGAAAATAAGATCATGTTGATGCCGGGGTTTCCCTGCCCTCTGTGCCGTTTCCCGACCTATTCGTGGGTCGAAGATATGGGCAACAAGCTTGAGGGCTATGTGCTCGATTTTATCCGTGAGAATCACCCTGGCTGGGATATCGAATTCGGTGCCTGCGACCGCTGCGTCGAGGTCTACAAGCTGCGCGCCGACGGCGTAACGTAATGGGGCATGATTGTGACTAGCGATCCGACATACGGACGCCGCGAGTTCTTCAAGGACTCTGTCGTGTCCGTTGCCAAAGCGGCCCAGGAATTTTCCAAACACCAAGCGGTCGTGCCGGAACAGTCGGCTCCAACTTCGGTGAGGACTGATTGGTTGCGTCCTCCGGGCGCCGTTGACGAAGCGCTTTTTTTGGAGCGATGCACACAGTGCGGCGATTGCGCCAAGGTCTGCCCGTACGGATCGATTACGTTTCATCCGCAGAACGGGACACCGGTGATTTTCGCGGATCAGATGCCGTGCTATCTCTGCGAGGACGTACCCTGCATTGCGGCCTGTGTCACAGAGGCGTTGCTCCCTGTCGAAGGACGCGGGCAGATACGAATGGGCCTCGCATCTGTCTCGCACCGAATCTGCACAGCAGGGCAGGGATGCCATGCCTGCGCATCGAAATGTCCTACGGATGCCTTATCGATGGATTTTGGCACACAGCGGCTTGTGGTGGCGGCTGAGCGTTGCGTCGGATGCGGGTTGTGTGAGCAAGTGTGCCGGACCGTAAACGATCGCGTGGCTATTCGAGTCACACCGTTTAGATTGTTGGCGCAGACGTTTTTGTGATACAGAAAGCAGCCTGCGTGGAAAAGTAAAATCTGGAGAGAATGGTCCGGATTGTACGGGGGAAAGATATGGAAAATCATAGGCTTGGCCAACCCATTCCGGATAGGAAAATCTCGCTTGACAACCCGTGGTCCGATACCTACCATACGACGGTTCCCGCCAATGGACTGGCCTCACATGTCCGGGAAATTCATGTGGGTAACAGGGTAAACCGAGGAGCTGATTCTCATGACGAGTAAACAGCCGGTGCAAGCAAATTCTCCGGCCGTGGCCGCGGTGATTCCCACTTTGCCAGCGATTAAAGATTCGCCCGCAGTCGAATGCGCCCTCAGCCGCAGTAAACTCTATCTTCTTGTGTCGTGGAGCCTGCTCTATCCTGAAGACGAAGAGTTTCTCGATTACGTGCAATGCGGAGAATACGTCGAGGATGGACGGGCGGCGATCGATGCCTTGGATGTGTCGCTCAACGGCATCGGCGGTGAACGGGCCAAGCAGAAACTGACGTTGCTCCGCAAGCAGCTCGATCAGATCGAAAAAGTTGTCGCATCGGAATGCGTCAACTGGCAGCTCAGTGATCTGCAGACCGAGCATCGCCGGGTGTTTAGTAATGTCATCACGCTCGATTGTCCTCCCTATGAAACGCTGTTTGGAAACGACCATGTGTTCGCTCAATCCCAAGTGATGGGCGATATCGCCGGATTCTACCGCGCGTTCGGGGTGGAGCTGTCCAAGGATATCCATGAGCGGTTGGATCATTTGAGCGTCGAATTCGAGTTCATGCATTTCCTGGCATACAAAGAGTCCTATTCCCGCTGTCATGATGGAGCGGACAAGACTCAGATCGTTCTGGACGCGCAGAAAAAATTCGTCAAGAATCATGTCGGCCGGTGGGTTCCGCTATTTTGCCGAATGTTGGTCAAGAAAGCCGATTCCGGTTTGTATAAACACGTGGCCGACTTGATGGCGGAGTGGATGGATTTCGAAGCCGCATTCCTGGGCGTTGCTCCAGCGCCCTACTCGGAAACCGATTATCGTCCGGCGACGTTCAATTCACCGGAAGGCCAGACCTATGAGTGCGGTGCGCAGGATCAGGGAAATGAGCTGAGCCTGTTGCTGAACGAAGTCGGTGCAGATTCGTTTCTGGACAAAAAGGATCAAGGAAAAGATAAGGAAGAGGGGCCGGTTGGAACCGCCTAACGTGGTGGTCGGCAGATATTTAAACCACTGCTCTTGACTTTTTTAATCGAGAGGAGGAATGTCCTATGAAAACAGAGAAGCCACAGATGAGCGTGGAGAAGCCGCAAAGCAAGCTGCTGAAGATCGGCATTCTTGTCGCTTCGTTGATCGTGGGCGTAATTTTGGCACTCTTCACGATAAACACTCCGCATTGATCGTTAGCGTGACGTTGATCTTAATTCTTTAATCGAGAGGAGGAGTATCTCTATGAGAGTGGTGCGGACACACAGTAAAGGCGTGGTGTTTGGCATTCTTCTCGCTGCGTTGGTCGTTGGCGTGATGCTGACGATTGGGCAGGTACCATTGGCTGTCAGTCAGCCGGTGACGATTCCGGCCAAGATGATCAAGGGAGCGATCCCGATGGATGGTCAGAATCCTGTTTGGGAAAGTGTGCCAGGGGTGATCATTCCATTGAGCGGGCAGCTGATCACGACGCCGATGCACCCGAATATTTCGGTGAAGTCAGTGTTCGTGAAAGCCATGACCAATGGTAAAGAGATCGGTATGCGTATCGAGTGGATCGATCAGACCAAGAACGATACGACCATCGGTCCCCAAGATTTCAGGGATCAGGCCGCGGTCATGTTCCCAGTGAACACGGCTGGAGCGCCACCCTTCCAGTGCATGGGTCAGTCAGGCGGCACCACCAACATCTGGCGGTGGAACGCGGAATGGCAGAAGGATATCGGCAAGGATAGCGCAGGCATCTGGGATGTGGACGATCAATATCCAGGCATTTTCTGGGATTTCTATTTCGAAGAGCCTGCCGGCGGCGTGACCTATCCGGATCGGATCGGCCGAAGCCTTGGGCCCTTCAACCCCGGCATCTGGTCTGGCAACATCATGTCCGATCCGACGTTGCGTGTGAGCTCGGTTGAGGATCTGAACGCCAATGGCTTCAGCACCCTTACGACGCAAGCGCATCAGGATGTCATCGGAAACGGTGTATGGGAGCCCTCCGGTTCCGTCAAGGGTGGTGGATATACTGGTCCAACTTGGCGCGTGGTGGTGAAGCGTGCATTGGAAACCGGTGATGCCAACGATACCCAGTTCAAGGCAGGTATGTCCGTGCCCATCGCCTTTGCGGTGTGGGATGGGAACAACATTGAACGGAACGGCATGAAGTCACTCTCCACCTGGTTTACTCTGAAGTTGTAACTGGTAAGAGCAATAGAAGAACGTGAAAACCCCAGTTCGGCATCAGGCCGGGCTGGGGTTTTCTCGTTTGAGAATGTTGAATGTTTAATTTGTGATGTTCAATTGAACATTCAACATTGAGCATCACGGGTACTGCTGTTTTACGCGTATGCCTATTTCTGAGTTCGGAGTCCCTGCACTGTCTTCTTCTCGATGTCGGCCCGGTGAGCGAATGTTTCGAGCTGTGTCACCTTCCACTGCATGATGCCCTGGGCGGGAAGGGCACGAAGATGTTCAGTTACCTCGTCTTTCGACTTGGCTTCAACTACGAAGGCCCCGGCGAGAGTACCGACGGTGATGCCTCCCGCACGGACCTTGCTGTCACTTCCTAGACTTTCGAGCGTCGGGATGATGAGTTTGCCGAGTCGCTCGATCGTCTGCTCTCGGCTCGTTGGAGTTCCAGCTTGCCTTCGTAGCCGAAGTCATCATCTCTATCTCATTACATTCGTTACGCCCTCTCAGTGACGATACCGAAAGGTAACGTGCGAGATTATCGATTAAGTTATTGATTTTAAGATGATTTATTTTTCAAATATGTCAGACGTTAACCAATGATACGTTAACTACTCAACAGGTCATGCTTCGATCGTTTCAGCGCAATTCTATTAAACGTATTTTGATATAACTATTCAACAGCTTATAAGTTTAATTTAATTGAATTTAGTTCCATGAAATAGCGGTGCGTATATTGCTTATACACTGACGAGCCCTTTACTGTGTGGAGCGCAATAAGGGCTAACGTATTGTCTATATTTAGCTGACGGTAGGCTCGGTCTTTTTTATTTTGCATTTGTAGTCCTCAACTGTAGGAGGTGTGACCCATGTTTTTGTCACGGAGGCAGTTCTTAAAAGTTTCAGTGGGGACGGTCGCCGCAGTGGCCGTCGCGGACAGAGTTCTGGCGTTGACCGCACTCCAGCCGGTGATCGAGGTCGGGAACCCCTTGGGGGACTACCCTGATCGGTCCTGGGAACGGGTCTATCATGACCAGTACCGCTACGATTCGTCCTTTACCTGGGTCTGTTCTCCGAATGACACGCATGCCTGCCGCGTGCGGGCTTTTGTGCGAAACGGCGTCGTCATGCGGGTCGAGCAGAACTACGATCACCAGACCTATGAAGATCTCTATGGCAACCGCGGCACCTTTGCCCATAATCCCCGGATGTGCTTGAAGGGCTTTACCTTCCATCGCCGAGTCTACGGCCCGTATCGACTGAAGGGGCCTGTGATGCGCAAGGGGTGGAAGGAGTGGATGGACGCCGGCTCGCCGGAACTCACGTCGGAAGTGAAGCGCAAGTATAAGTTCGATAGCCGCTACCTCGATGATATGTTGCGCGTGTCTTGGGACACAGCTTTCACCTATGCTGCGAAGGCCATGATTGTTTGTGCTACACGCTATAGTGGGGAAGCCGGCGCACGTCGGCTGCGCGAACAGGGGTATGCGCCGGAAATGATCGAGATGATGAAGGGTGCAGGCACCCGCACATTCAAGCATCGCGCCGGTATGCCGGTCCTCGGGATGATCGGCAAGTTTGGCAACGCCAGGTTGAACGGTGGGGTCAATGCGCTGTTAGACAGCTGGATCCGGAAGGTCGGCCCGGAGCAAGCCCAGGGCGG
>NEWR02000010.1:354028-395305 GCA_002869885.2 Nitrospira sp. CG24C | reverse complement strand
TGCCGGTCTGGCAGATGTACATGGTCCACTTCCAGGATTACGATCTGGACACCGTCCATCAGATCTGCCGGACGCCGAAGGATCTGCTGGTTCGGTGGGCGCGGGACTCCGGCTCGATCAAGCCCGCCGCGATCCACAATGGCGAAGGCACGAACCATTATTTTCAACAGACTTCCAACTCCCGTGGCGCCGCGATGGTGCTCATCTCCACCGGCAACGTCGGGAAGTTCGGCGCCGGGCAATGTACCTGGGCCGGCAACTACAAGGCCGGGACATTTACGGCCACGCCCTGGTCGGGCGGCGGTCTTGGTGTGCATACGGGGGAGGATCCCTTCAACATCACCCTCGATCCGAACGCACATGGCAAAGAAATCAAGATCCAACAGTATTACTACGGCGAAGAAGTTGGCTATTGGGGCCATGGTGACACTCCCCTGATCGTCAATACCCCGAAGTACGGACGCAAGGTGTTTACGGGCAAGACGCACATGCCGACCCCGAGCAAGTTACGGTGGGTGTCTAACACCAACCATGTCAACAATGCCAAGCATCACTATGACCTGGTTCACAATGTGGACCCGAACATCGAGACCGTTATTACGCAGGATGTCGAAATGACTTCAGACATCAACCATAGTGATCTGGCTTTCGCTTGTAACACCTGGATGGAGTTCACCTATCCTGAAATGACGATCACGGTCTCCAATCCCTGGGTGCAGATCTGGAAGGGCGGGATCCGGCCCCTGTACGATACCCGCAATGACCTCGATACCTTTGCCGGCGTCGCAGCGAAGTTGTCGGACATGACCGGCGACACGCGGATGAAAGACTACTTCAAGTTCGTCTTCGAAAACCGGGTCGATGTCTATGCCCAGCGGTTACTCGATGCCTCCAGTACCTTCTACGGCTACAGCGCTGACGTCATGCTGAAGTCGGAAAAGGGCTGGATGGTCATGACGCGCACCTACCCGCGGATGGCGTTCTGGGAAGAGACCAACGAGTCGAAGCCCATGTGGACCAGGACCGGTCGGTATGAAACCTACCGGACCGAGCCGGAGGCGATCGAATACGGCGAGAACTTCATCTCGCACCGAGAGGGCACGGAAGCGACCCCCTATCTGCCGAATGCCATCATGACCACCAACCCCTATGTCCGCCCCGACGACTACGGGATTCCGATTACGGCGCAGCACCATGACGACAAAACGGTGCGGAACATCAAGTTGCCGTGGCAGGAAATCAAGCGGCATGCGAACCCTTTGTGGGAGAAGGGCTACCAGTTCTACTGCGTCACGCCCAAGACCCGCCATCGGGTGCATAGCCAATGGTCTGTAAACGACTGGGTGCAGATTTACGAGTCGAACTTCGGCGATCCGTACCGCATGGATAAACGGACCCCGGGGGTGGGCGAGCACCAGCTGCACATCAACCCGCAGGCGGCGAAAGACCGCGGGATCAACGACGGCGACTACGTCTATGTGGACGGCAACCCGGTGGACCGGCCCTATCGGGGCTGGAAACCGTCGGATCCCTACTACAAGTGCGCGCGGCTCATGATCCGGGCCAAATACAATCCGGCCTATCCGTACCATGTCACGATGTCGAAGCATGCCCCGTACGTGTCCACACCGAAGTCGGTCAAGGGCCATGAGACGCGCCCGGACGGGCGCGCCATCGCGGTGGATACGGGCTATCAGTCGAACTTCCGGTACGGGGCGCAGCAGTCCTTTACCCGGAACTGGTTGATGCCGATGCACCAGACCGACTCCTTGCCCGGCAAACATGCGATCGCCTGGAAATTCAAATGGGGCTACCAGGTCGATCACCATGCCATTAATACGGTGCCAAAGGAATGTCTCATCCGGATCACCAAGGCCGAAGACGGCGGGATCGGGGCCCGTGGCCCCTGGGAACCGGTGCGGACGGGCTTCACGCCGGGCCAAGAGAATGAGTTCATGATCAAGTGGCTCAAAGGCGAACACATCAAGATCAAAGTCTAGCGAGACATGCGCGAGACGCGGGACTCGCGAGACTGGAAAGAACATAACCGGTGATGAGGAGCGGGATCAGACAGAGGAGACGGATGGCGAGTCTCGCGCGGCTCGCCCGTCCCGCTCGTCTCGCCCTCGACTGAAAGGAGAGAAACATGCCTGAAGTCTATAACTGGCACCTGGGACGGAAGATGCTGTATCCCTACGAGGAACGGCATCCGAAGTGGCAGTTTGCCTTTGTGTTCAATATCAACCGGTGTTTGGCCTGCCAGACCTGTTCGATGGCGGATAAATCGACCTGGCTCTTCTCGAAGGGGCAGGAATACATGTGGTGGAACAACGTGGAAACCAAGCCCTACGGCGGGTACCCCCAGTTCTACGACGTGAAGATCACCCAGCTCATTGAGCAGGTGAATCCCGGCGGCCAGGTGTGGAACGTCCGGGTGGGCAGAAAACACCATGCCCCCTACGGCGTGTTCGAAGGGATGACCATATTCGACGCCGGGGCCAAGGTGGGCCAGGCGGCGATCGGGTACATTCCGACGGACCAAGAGTGGCGGTTCGTGAATATCTACGAAGATACGGCGACCTCGATGCGGGCCCTCGTGGAAGGGATCGATAAGACCGGCTTCTCCCGGGATGAACCCTGGAAGATGACCGGCAGCAGTCTGCCGGAGCACGAGACGTTCTTCTTCTATCTCCAGCGGATTTGCAACCACTGCACCTATCCCGGGTGCTTGGCCGCCTGCCCGCGCAAGGCGATCTACAAGCGGCCGGAAGACGGGATCGTGTTGATCGACCAGAACCGGTGCCGGGGCTACAAGAAGTGCGTGGAACAATGTCCGTACAAGAAGCCGATGTATCGGGGCACCACCCGCGTGTCGGAAAAGTGCATTGCCTGTTATCCCCGGATCGAAGGCAAGGATCCGCTGACGGGTGGCGAGCCGATGGAAACACGCTGCATGGCCGCCTGCGTCGGCAAGATCCGGATGCAGAGCTTGATGCGCATCGGCGACGACGGCTTGTGGGCGGAAGACCGCTGGCATCCGCTCTACTACACGATTCGCGTCGAGCAGGTGGCCTTGCCCCTGTACCCGCAGTGGGGCACGGAGCCCAATGGCTACTACATCCCCCCACGGCATAGCCCGCGCGGCTATGCGCGCCAGATGTTCGGGCCGGGCGTCGATAACGCCATTGAAAAGTATCTCGTCCCGAGCCGTGAATTGTTGGCGGTCTTGCAGCTCTGGCGCGCGAGCCAGCAGATCGTCTTCCGGTACGATGTCATTCCCGGGCCGAAAGTGTTCGAGACCCAGATCCACGGGAAGCGGTTCGAGATGTACAACGATACCGTGCTGGGCTTCAACAAGTCGGGGAAGGAAGTGGCCCGCATTCAAGTCGAAGAGCCGATCTACATCCGACCCGCGGAACGGGTCAACTGGCTGTAAGATCGCGGGACGCGCGTTTCAGCACGGGCAGGGAGGTCCAACGAGACCTCCCTGCCCGTTGTGTTTACGACACCGCTGGATGTTGCTTCGCAGGCTTCATGCTTGAAGATGGAAAAACCTGAAACGTAGACCACCTGCCACGTTACTTTCTTTCGCAATATAAGCCCTCCTATGTTTGAGGGCTAAAGTTGCGACTGATATTTATTCTAGCTTCTTGAACATCTTGATGATCTCTATAGGGGTAAACCCACGGCCCGCTGACTACGAGAGGTCTTCGAGTGTTGCATTTAACCGATACCAGAGTGTATAAAAAGAGTCTAAATTTATTGAAAAATCATCTTATTTTTCTCCAAGTTGGTGGTGAATTAGCATGAAGGTTTCGCTGCTCTTTCCTCCAACGTGGCATCCGTCACAGCCCTATCTGAGCCTCCCTTCGTTGACCGGGTTTTTGGTCCAGGGTGGCGTCACGAACGTCTCTCAGCGCGATCTTGGGATCGAACTCCTCGACAGAGTGGTGACGCACTCCTATGGAGTATCGCTCTATCAGGAGTTGGTCGATAAACAGCAATCGCTTGAGCGGCACCGAACCGGAGAAACCGGATCGGGAAGTGACGAGCATTTGGCGAGGGTAGTAGAGTCGCTGGACCGCTTTCCCTATCTCATTGACCGGATTGAGCCGGCCAAGGAGACCCTCCGCGGGGAGGGCTTTTACGATCTCGAATCCTATAAAGAAAGTCTCTTTCTCATCGACAAATGGCTGGAGCTGCTCTCCACTCTCTATTTCCCGACCAGACTGACAGTTGTCGACAATCAATTCGGTAATTACTCCATCTATTCATCCAAAGACCTGATGAAGATCATCAGGGATGAACTCCAGAACCCCTACATTCGGCTCTTTCGTGAGCAGTTCGTTCAGTCGATTGTCGGGGACCAACCGGACTTGATCGGCGTGTCCATTACGGCGACCTCACAGATTATTCCCGGCCTGACACTCTGTCGTTTGATCAAGGAAGCCGCTCCTGACATCCATTTGACGATCGGCGGCAGCATCTTCACCCGATTGGTCGACAACCTGCGTCGCTGCCCGAGTCTCTTCGATCTTGCCGACGATATCATCGTGTTCGAGGGCGAGACCGCGTTGCTCGAACTCGTCCATCAATTGGACGGAAAAAAAGATTTCAGTAAAGTTCCAAACCTGATCTATCGCCAGAACGGGAAGATTACGGTCAACCAGCCGTTTTACTCTGAAAATATCAACCAGTTGCCGGCTCCCAACTACGACGGCTTCCCGCTCGGGCTCTATTTGTCGCCGGAGCCGGTATTGCCCGTGCAGTTTTCACGAGGCTGCTACTACAAGGATTGCGCGTTCTGCGCCCTCACGCTGGATCACCAGAACTTCAGGCAGAAAGAGCCGGGCCGGACTGTCGAGGAATTGGCGTGGCTCAAGCAGCGGTATGGAGCGCAGCGCTTCTTCTTTACCGACGAGTGTGTGGCCCTCTCACCGGCGAAACGATTGTGCCAGCAGATCATCGACAAGAAGCTGGACATCAAATGGACTTGCGAGATGCGCTTCGAGAAACATCTGAGCCGTGAACTCCTGGCGTCGATGCGGGATGCCGGGTGCCTGAAGATCGTGTTCGGATTGGAGTCCTTCAACCAGCGCGTGATGGACTTCATGAAGAAAGGGATCAAGCAGGAATGGGTGCGCCGCATTGCCGACGATTGCATCGACCTGGGGATTGCGGTGCATTGCTACATCATTGTCGGGTTCCCGACCGAGAAGGAAGAAGAAGCCCGGGAGACGATGAATTTTATCGTGGAGAACGAGCGGCTCCACGGATTGTACGGATTCTCTTGTCAGCCTTGCCTCTTCGATTTGGAAAAAGAAGCGCCGATCATGAGCGATCCAGGCAGCTATGGAATCAGGCGAATCATGCGTCCATCGGCAGAGGATTTGAGCCTGGGATTTTTCTATGAAGTGACGGAAGGCATGACGCCGGACGAAGCGGAACGTCTGTATCAGCACGTCTACGAAAAGGTCAGCGAAGTTGTGTGCGAGTTACCGTTTAACTACTCGATGGCCGATGGATTGCTGTATATCGCACGGGCCAAGGCCCAGGAAGTGCGTGTGCCCCAGACGACTGGGTCGTGATGAGCCTGTCCATCAAGGGTGTATAGCGTGATTGCCACGACAAATCCCACCATCGACCGGATTACAGGGAAGCTCAGCGATCAATCCCTGCTGTTTCAATACACGATCAAACTCGTCCTGCTCGTCTCCTTCTCGGAATTGATCCTGTATCGGCTCGTGTCTCGGCTGGGGATGCATCTCAGCAAACTGGCCCAGGAGCATGAGTGGATTATCCCGACCTTCACGGCCCTGACGCAGATCGGGCAGTGGCTGCTCAATGTTGTGGCGATTCTGCTGTTTCTTGCCCTGAGTGTGGCTGGCGTCAATCGGATGGCCGGTCGTGGGTTTACAGGGTCGAACAGGATCGTCATCCCCTGTGTTGCGCTCCTGTTGCTCCTCACGGTGGGATTCTTGTTGGTTCCGCCCGCCTTCCTGGGGTCCGCAATTTATAACTTGGTGGCGTTGGTCGCGTTGATCTGTCTGATGGTGGAATACCTCTCCACCCACACTGAATGGTCGCATCGCGCGATGGGTATCACCTATCTCCTGGGGGTTGGGGGCTGGCTGTATTATCAGATCATGTCCACCATCTATAGTTTTATTGGAACCGTGGCGGCTCCGCCCCTGGTCTACGAGGCCCATCGTGGGGGGGAAGGACTCTTAGTTTTGTCCAGCATCCTGGTGATGTGGGCCTATGGGCAGGGCGTCTCGTTTCGAACACGCAATCAGCGGCAACGCCGCCGTGCCATCTGGTTTTGGGCAACCTCCGTGTCCGTGTTTACGACGATGCTGTTCTTAGATTACCTGCTCCATCAGTATAACCCTGGGATGGCCGGTAACATTCGTAAGGCGGCAGACGGCATCGGGTGGATTTTTCAGTTCGGCATGGGCTACACGTTTTTCCTCCCGTTTGCGTTCTATCTGACAGGTTTGCTGTGCTGGTCGTATACGGTTATTAAGCTACTCAACATGGGGCGTCTTGCCGGGTATGGTCTTGGGTTGATGTTTATTGCGGGGTATGCGCTCCTGTACTCGAATCTGACACTTATGGTGGTGCTCGGCGCCATGCTTTTGACCATGGACCGACAGCGGCGCGATACAACGGAACCAGCGTCGGCAACGAATGCTCCCGTGGTCAGTACGCCGGATTCATTGGCGGGCGGACACATCTAGCAAGAGCCGTGAAAGGTGAAATGTGAGTAACTACTCAGGGGTTCAGGCCGAAGGTCGAAGGTCCGAACACTTCAGCCTGAACCCCTTCAGCCTATCTACCTGAGCAGATACCAGACTTTTTACAACAGGAAATCATATGAACGAACCAACCGTTTCTGCTACTGAACAAAGCCAGACGATCGTGGACCCCGGCGATCAGCCGCTGAACCCCGACGAAGAAATCGCCGAGATTGAAAAGCTTCTAGCGATCGAGCCAGACGATTTTCAGGCCCGTTGCCGGTTAGGCGAGCTGTACTTCAGCAAAGGACGAATGGACGATGCGCTTGTCGAGGTGAAGAAGTCGATTGAGATGGCGGAGGGGCTCCGCACAGAAATGAATCGGTCGCTCGCCATGTACTACTCGAATCTGGGCACGATTTACGCGACAAAGACCATGACGGACGAAGCGGAAACCGAGTTCAAGCATGCGCTTGAGGTGTTCCCTCACGACGTTCTGGCGCTCTTTAACCTCGGTCGAGTCAATGCCGACAAAAAGAAGTTTATGGAAGCTAAGTCGTATTATGAACGTCTCGTGGAAATAACACCGGACGACCCCATAACCTGGTACAATCTTGCCGGGGTTTATGTCGAACTCGATAACCCCCAGGTCTCGGACTACAATACCATCGACATGGCCATCCAGTGTTATATGCGCACGCTCGAATTGGACCCGAAGCATCTGGAGGGCAGTTTCAAGCTGATGGAGCTGGCGATGAATCACAAGAAGACAGATCTCGCCATCAAGGTCATGGAAGAGGCTGTTGAGCATAACCCCGAGGAGCCGCTGGCCTACTACAACTTGATCAGCGTCTACGACAAGGCGAAGATGTTCGAACAGGCTGAGCAGGCGCGCAAGCGGTTGAAGGAACGATTTTCCAAGCGGGCGAAAGAGAGCAGCGCATCCTGATTCTCTTTCGCCTAATACCCCGCAGCTTCCAGCCTTCATAGTCGAAGCGGCTGCTTCCACGCAGTAGGCTGTTGCGGGGAGTTTCATTGCCCCATTCATACGGAGGGATACACCATGTTTGGGAGTCTTGGCTTTACAGAGATGATTCTGATCCTCTTCATCGTGTTGATCGTCTTCGGCGCAGGGAAATTGCCGCAGCTGGGAGAAGGAATCGGCAAGGCAATCAAAGGCTTCAAGAAGTCCACACAGGAAGCGGATGCGATTGAGCCAGCAGCCCAGCAGCAGACCGCAGCCGCTCCGCAGCAGGCGATGGCGCAACCCACGGTGCAGGCATCGGTTCCCGTGGAACAGACAACCGCGTCGGTTCATTCAGTTTCACGCGGCTAACCAGCCGGGATAGGGCGACAGGCATATGGACGTTGAGCTTCAGCTCGCGACCGGCTATATCGAAACCTTCGCAGGCAACGGCAAGGCCCGGAGCACCGGCGACGGAAAACGGGCGGTCAAGTCCGGGATTCCATTGCCGCATCATGCCGCACTCGACAAGGACGAGACCTGGTTTTATTTTGCCGAGTCCGGCTCCGATCGTATCCGGCGAGTCAATCTTCGGGAAGGCACGCTCCATAACTTCGCCGGCATCGGCGAAACCTGCTATAGCGGCGACGAAGGCCTCTGTGGGGAAGCAGGGCTCTATTTGCCGCTCGACGTCGCGTTCGATTCCTGCAACGACCTCTATATCTGCGATTCCGGCAGCAATCGTATCCGGAAAGTGGACCGTGAGACCGGCATCATTACCACGATCATCGGCACCGGGCAGCATGGGTTCAACGGAGATGGTCCGGCCCTCGAGACCAATCTCACTTGGCCTGCTGCCATCGCCTTTGCTCCCGACGACGTGATGTACATCGCTGACACTCAGGCGCACCGAATTCGCCGCTACGATCCCAAGACCGGCATGGTGACAACCGTCGCCGGAACTTGGACTGCCGAGGATGAGGCCCGCGAGCAGCCGCTCGTGGCGAGAAACCTGGTGGTACTTTCCGGCGATGCCATTGGCATCGATTTCAGCGACGATCATGGATGGCTCATGCCGGTTTGTTCCGATGGGCTGGATATGTCCATGTACCTCGACGATGGAAAGCCCGCGCTCGATGCCCGTCTCTACGATGTCGTTGGGCTCACGGTAAACGGGAAAGGTGATATCATTTTCGTCGACAAAGGCAGTAACCGCGTGCGTAGCATCGATCACCACAGCGGGATTATCTCGACCGTGGCCGGCGTGTGCCGATACGGTTACGACGGCGACGACAAGCCGGCGATCAGAGCCATGCTCCATGCGCCGGAAGCGGTGGTGGTCGATCGGGAGGACAATCTCTACATCTCCGACACGATGAATCACCGCGTGCGCAAGGTGGACGTGACGACCGGCCTGATCACGACGGTGGCTGGTAATGGAGACAGCGGTTACGAAGACAAGAATATGGGCGGCTGCGGCGCCGCGCGCTTCGTGGCGAAAGAATCGGCTGGGACAGTCAAACATGGAGACGGACTCCTCGGAGTAGAGGCCGTCGTCAATTCTCCAGTCGGACTCTCACTGGACTCCCAGGGCTATCTCTATATCTGCGAACGGGGCGAAAACAAGATTCGCCGCGTGAAACTCTGGTAGCAATTCGCCTGTAGTCGGGTTGGCCTCGCTCGGCCTGTATGGTAGTCTGAGCCCATCACGATCTGCTCGTGCGGTCACCCGAGGGTCTTGCATAGTGCGTAAGACGACGAAGATTTCTTCCCGCCCGTTGCTTCTTCTATTTCTCTCTATTCTTGTTGTCGCCGGCGTCTTGGTCGGATTCGGCGTGCCTCTCGTCAGTTCCGAGGGGATGATTATTCGCGCACGCCTTATCGAAGGAGAACTGCCGACGGGGCCAGAGGATGCCGCCTGGGCCAAGGTCTCGCCGATGACGCTTCCGTTGAGCGGGCAGATCATTACCAGGCCGGTTTGGCCGGAGCCGAGCGCGCGAGCCTTGACTGTGCGGTCGCTCCACAACGGTACCGAGATCGCCTTTCTGCTTGAATGGCAGGACAATACGAAGAACGACCGTTTGACGCCGGGGACTTTTCGCGACGGCGTCGCGATCGGATTGCCGCTCGGCGATGCTCCCTCGTTCTTTTGTATGGGCCAGCTCGATCACTACATCAATATCTGGCATTGGAAGGCCGATTGGCAGAGCGATATCGATCGCCGGGCCGCTAAGACTTCTGAGAAACCTCGCGACGGTGTGCGGACATTTGAAGTTATTCCGCGCCGGGTCTCTTCTGTCGAGGATCTCATCGGCGGGGGCTTTAGCACTCTGACAACCAAAGAGAAGCAGGGTCGGGTTCAAGGGCAAGCTGCATGGAAGGACGGAGTGTGGCATGTCGTGATGCACAGACCCTTGGTGAGTGAAGAGCTAGAGAACGAAGCCAAGTTGATTCCCGGACGGATGCAAACCGTGTCGTTTGCCGTATGGAACGGTGAGAACAAAGAGCGGAACGGACAGAAAGCCGTCGCGCCCTGGTTTCAGCTTCTTATCGACCCAGTCACAAAACTCTAGCAAGATGCTGAAAATGGCCGCCAGCTTCGTTCTCAGTCGCGACCTTTGCTGCGACGTACCCAGAGGGTACGCCTCACTTAGCTCGCTCCCTGCGGCCTCGCTGGACGACCATTTTGAGCATCTTGCGAGATTGCTCTGCTGACGGATGAGAGGCGTGAACGTTGGAGGAGGCTCGGATCAGCTCAGTCAGTGTTCATACAAAGGCCCTTCGGAGTGGAAAGGCCTTTGTCTTGTGTGTCAGTTTGTGCCTGGGAGTCCTGGCCTGGTTACAGATGGCGCCGGTGAGTGCAGTGGATCAGGAGCCGATGACCGTGGATGAAGCAGCGCGATTGGGTGAAGAATTCGGCGTGATTGTTGGAGATGTAGACGAAGCTATCAAAAAAGAATTGAATCTTGAACGGGCGCAGGGCGTCGCGGTGTTCGAAGTGATCGGGAGCTCGCGCGCCGACAATGCCGGCATCAAGGTCCGATCCATCATCAAGGAAATCGACAAAACCGAGATCAGAAACATGATCGATTTCGGGAGAGCGATCAAGCGGGGGATGAAAGCCTGTAACTTTACCGTCGGCACCTATGAGCCTGCCGATCCAGGAGATCCGGTCGGGTGGGGGGTAAATTTCCATTTCGTCGGCTGTAAACGGGATTGAAGATGTTACGACGCAGCAGGTACGCGCAGCACATTGCCGCAGGTCTCTTCTTCCTGCTTTTTGCAGGGAACATCAGCCTGTATCATGGTTCTGCCATTGCGCAGAAGGCAGAGGTTCAGGCCGACTGGGTGGCAGAGATTGAAAAGATCTTCGTTCGATCGGAAGACTGTAAGCAATGCCACGATCGGCACTATGAAGAGTGGAAAGGCGTGCGAGAACAGACGCCGGATCTCAAAACGTTTGGCCGAGTCGATGCGGCGCTCATGCATGGTACGTCGTTGGAGTCACCGGTTTTCCGCACGGTCTTGGGCGTCTGGCTGCAGACCAATCCGACGGCCGATGAGCGCCGCCGCTGTCTCTCCTGTCATGCACCGTCGACCACCGTGTTCCCGCAATATGTTGACAAGATTGTAGCCCAGGTATTGTCCGGCAAGCCGCAAGTGGAAGGCATTGGCTGCGCCTCTTGCCATTTGATCAAGGAGACTAAGCAGACCGCCGACTCTCCGCCTTCCTTCAAGATCGAGCCGGGCAAGATGATCTATGGGCCCTATGCGAATCCGGAGGAAAACCTCGTTCATCCTGCCACGCAATCTGAACTGTTCCGTGGCTCGAACTATTGCGCCTCCTGCCATTTCGATAAAGTGAAAGATGTGATGCAGAAAGATCTGGCCGGTGAGATCTTGCAGGGGACGATTTGCCAAGACTGCCACATGGAACCCTCGACCGGTAGTTCTATTTCGAAGCGCGGCGCCATGACCCGCGCAATTGGCCGGCACTGGTTTCGCGGTGTGGTGGTTCCCGGCGCCCTGATCAAGAATCGCAACGTACAGGCCGAATGGATGCCCCGCGTGGATCTTGAGACTGCCAAGTCTGCTTCTGCGGTGGAGGGGACGGCGTTGGTGAGGATCGGCAGCCTCCCTCACAGCTTTCCAGGCGGTGACCCGGTGCTCAAACAGTTCTACCTGATCCTGACCGCCAAGGATGCGCAGGGCAGGATACTAAAGGAAGAAACCAAGCAGTTCGGATTGCCCTACGACAAAATTCTCCGGGGCCCGATTCCCGATCCCTTCATCAAGGGAGGCCATACGCGGAAAGTTCCGTTCTCCCTTGCGATCCCGCCAGGATCGACTGCTGCGTCAATTGAAGCGGTGTTGAACTATGCGTTGATTCCGATGCCAGAACCGGCGCTGAAGGATAAGTATCTCGCTACCTTGGCGACCGACAAAGAGCGGGAGAATGCGAAAATGATTTTCGATGAGTATACGCAGCCGCGGTTATTGACGTACCGAGTCAAATCACTTTAACAGGATGCTGAAAAAGCCCGCCAGCGGCGTTCTCAAGAACCGTGAAAGGTAAAACGTGAAACGTTAAACGTAGGATTGCCGAGTGTTTCTCTTCCGAACCCTTTCACGTTTTACGTTTCACCTCTCACGAAGAAGGTTTGCCTGATGGTGCGAAACTCGATCCCTATGAAGATCGGAATCAGTGCGGTGATCGCCGTGGTGGTGGTGTGTCTTGCTCCCTGGTTCGACCGAGGCACCTTTGCGGAAGAAGTAGCGCTGTCGCAGAGCACTATCGAGCAGGCTTTTCCAACTTCCAGCAAGTGCAAACGCTGCCATGAGCGTGTGTTTGAGGAGTGGGAGACCTCTCCGCTCTCGCGCTCGATCCATTCCCCGGCCTTTCGTGCCTCGCTCGATGCGTTCTTAGCTTCTCCGGCAGGGAAAGACAAAGCCATGTGTTTTCGCTGTCATGCGCCGCACGTGCGCGAATTCTCCAACCAAGTCCAACTCTTTATCAATCAGGCCAAGGCCGGTGACCCGTCGCTGGATGGGGTAGCCTGTGCGCAATGTCATTTGATCAAGCAGGTTGATCGAACCAAACAACCGCCGGAGCCCAAATACGAACTCGAGAGCAAGACCGTCTATGGCCCCTATAAGGACTCTGTTCAGAACCGGGCACACCAGTCGATAGAGCTGGGTCTGTTTCAAAAGTCCGATCTCTGCCTCAATTGTCATCAGTCGGTCACTTCAGCTGTTGGCTTAGGCAAGGCCAACGACCTGCTGGGCAACTGGGATCAGAGCAAGGCGGTGAAGTCAGGCAAAGAGTGTCAGACCTGCCACATGCCGGAGCAGGTGGGGGAATCGGCGAATGGGGAGAGGAAACGCAAGGTGGCGAACCATACCTTCCCAGGTCGTATTGGCAAGCTCCGCCAGGAAGCAGCCAAGCTGGACGTCAAAACGAAGATCGAGGGCGAAAATACCACGGTTATGGTGAAGGTGCAAAGTCTTGTTCCGCACAATCTGCCGGCCACCCATCCGGCCTGGGCAAGCGTGGTGTTGGATCTGGACATCAAAGGGAAGAATTTGAAGACCGTCTTCACCGACAAGCGGGTCTATGGCCGAGTCTATCAGGATGCCAAGGGCCAGAAGACGAGCTTCGACTTTGAAGCAGTCAAGGTCCTTGAAGATACGGTTTTGAAACCGGAAGAAATGCGCATCGAGACCTTTACCTTCCCCACGCCGAAAGACACCAAGACTTTCGATGTTGAGGTGACCCTCAACTACGCGCCCATTACAGGCACTACCCCATTCCTACAGCGTGTTGAAGCCGAGTCTTCCAAGGGCTCCCAAGATCCGGTCTTCCAGCCGGTCGAGATCGTCAAGTATGCGGAAAATGTCGCGATCAGCAAGTAAGGGGTGAGGCGTAAGGGGGTGAAAGAGCCTCGACTCTCGTGGGAAATGGCTACGTGCCCGTTATTCGGCGATGATGCTAGAGCCGGGAGATTTCATCTTGAAGATCTGAACGGCATTGTACATGCCTTTGGCCGGGTGGTTGAGGATAAGGCGGGAATTGGTAATGTGGGTGTCGAGCAACTCGTATTGTCCACCGCTGAAATAGATGTCGCAGTCATCGATCGCACAGTTCTTGTAGACGTGGTTGTCCAGCGACAGCTTCGCCTTGCTGAACTGCTGTCCCTCCACCAAAATATAATCCGGTGCCACGCCCACAACCATTTCCTCCTCCGCGCACTATAGCAAGTCCTTTTTTGAACCGCAAACCAGCTTATCACTGGGAAGCTGTACGGATTGATCCATCGTAGTATTCTAGTAAGCTGTAGTTACGCCGCCATCGCTAAGGGATAGATAAAGGTGAGGGTGTCTTGAAGCTGCTCTTGGGCTTCTTTGAGCAGAGCGGGGCACTCATCGGCATTGAATTTGGCGCAGGAGAGAGCTATCGGATCACATGCCGGCAGTTGGCTGGCCTGGGCCTGTTCCAATTCGGCGTGGTCGGCAACGGCGCCGGCAAGATGGACGATCGATGCGTGGAGCTTGAATTCGCCGGCTTCGTTCGGATTCAGTTGGTGGCGAATGGCCTGCTCGATCTGGTTCGGCATGTTCCAGAAACGAACCAGCTCCGCGCCGACCTCGGTGAAGTCGCATCCGATATTCGATTGCTCCACTTCGGCGAGTGGTGATCCGAGATATCCGGCTTCGATCAGGGAGGACTGCGCCCGTTGCGGAATGGTTTGATAGAGCACCAAGTGGCCGATATCCCGCAGCAGACCTTCGATAAAGAACCGCTCGCTCTCCTTGATGCCTCCGGCTTTGGCAATTTTCCCGGCCAGCAGGGCGCAGAGCACGCTCTTCCGCCAGAAGGCCGGGAGGTCCATGAGGCTCACTGTCATTCCGGTAAATGTCTGTCCGATGGTGGTGGAGGCGACCAAGTCGCTGACGGATTGCATGCCAAGCAGGCTGACTGCTCGACTGATGCGATCAATCTGCTGGGGGAATCCATAGAGCGGGCTGTTCACGATTTTCAGGAGACGCGCGGAGATGGCCGGATCGAATTTCAGAGCATTGGCCAGATCATCCATGGTCGATTTGGGATTGTCGACGACATCACGCACGCGGAGGTAGATTTCTGGGAGGGTGAAGAGGTTTGAGCAGGATTGGACAAGTTCTTGTGCCGAGGCCATAACTGTACACTTCCCCTACGTCACTTGTAACGTCAGGTTTTGAAGAGGCTTTCGGCTATCGTTATCGGTTTTACCCCAGCCAAACTAAAGGAGAGGCATGAAGACTCCCTCTGAAGTACTAACTTCCCTACCTTTACGTTATTGTCCGGGCCTCCGAACCACGATAGTTTGGGTGTGCCCATCGGGTGAGCGGAGCACAGAGAGACTCGGAGACCTGAGCGCTTGGTTGAGATCTCTCCCACAACAGGTAGGAGCGAGTGGAGACAATGAGCTTGATGGCCTTCAAGATGATGATGCAGAGCGGGGTGCTCCGGCCTGGTGACATAGCGATCAGGCGCGGACCTGGAGGGTTGCCGCTCGATGCCACCAGCCAGCTTCCGGAGTTTCTGAATTACTCGTTGGATGTGTTGTTTGGTCATGAATCGAATGGGAACTGCGCGAAGAGTCCCCAGGAAGCGAAACGACATGCTGCTGGTGGGCGGTCTTCTGCCAGGCCCGCGCCGTTCTCGTTGAAGACGATCATGATAGGGCTCGGGCTGCTTCGTGAAGACAGCAAACCGCCGATGCCCAAGGCGCCTCCGCTGAAGGACCCTACGGCAACACTCGAAAAGAGGGTGGAAATTCTGGAATCTTTGCTGAAAGAGGAACATGCCCGTTGTCAGAAACAGGCGGAAGAACTTGGCATCCTCCGGTCTCAGATGAAACCCATCGACGAGCTCCAAGCCCACCTGGCCATCGAGCGAGAGGCTGGGAAACAATTGGTGCAGTGGCTGCAGGAAGCCGAGCAACAGCTGGCTGCCGTTCAGAGCCCGCGCCTGACTCTTGTCGGAGAGCCGTCACGGAAAGCGTCGTATTTTCCAGAAGTCTTCAAGAAGGAAAAAGTTCCAGGAGTCTATTATACAAAACAGAAATGATCGCTCCAAATTCGCTCGCCCCTTCCAGGGATGGGAACCTGATTGATCTTCCGTGGCGCCTGTCTCATCGGAAGGCCAAGGCTTAGGTCTAAGGGTTAGGGTTGAAAAGACGCGAATCAGCTTGATCCCACTTCCCCACCCGTATAGAATGGCCCAACTTTTCAGGCAGTTAGCTTCGACAGGATTTGTACCACCCTACGGTTCCCCCCCCCACGTACTTTTGATGGGTTGAAGCCAAGGGGAACCGTGTGACATAAAAGGCCTTTACCTATAGAAGGAGTGACCTGTGAGCGACTCAGTCATCATTATGTTTGCGTTGGCAGCGGCGGTGACGGGCATTGCCTATGGCCTGTACCTGGCCATGTGGGTGTTTAAGCTCGATGCCGGGAACCCGAAGATGCAGGATATTGCCAAGGCGATCCAGGAAGGCGCGAGCGCTTACCTGAACCGCCAGTACAAGACCGTCGGTGTCGTTGCCGCCGTGTTATTCGCCTTGTTGTGGGGGGCGGGGGCCTTCTCCGATAAATTCGGTTTATTGACCGCAATAGGGTTTTTGATCGGCGCTGGCGCGTCGTCTCTGGCCGGGTATGTGGGTATGGTCATCGCGGTGAGGGCCAACGTGCGGACGGCCCAGGCTGCCCATAATGGGATGAATGCTGCGCTGACCGTGGCATTCCGTGGCGGCGCGGTGACGGGACTTTTGTTAATCGGCTTGGGCTTGCTGGCCATCACCATCTTCTACACGTTGGCCGCGCAGTTTGCGGGCCAGGAGAAGGCGATTCATGCCTTGCTAAGTCTTGGGTTCGGCGGCAGTTTGATTTCGGTATTTGCCCGTGTGGGCGGCGGTATCTACACCAAAGCGGCGGACGTCGGCGCAGACCTCGTTGGGAAAGTCGAAGCGGGGATTCCTGAAGACGACCCTCGTAACCCAGCCGTGATCGCGGACAACGTGGGCGACAATGTTGGCGATTGTGCCGGTATGGCTGCGGACCTCTTTGAGACCTATGCGGTGACGACGGTGGCGGCGATGGTTTTGGCCTTCACGCTGTTCAAGGGAGTCAGCGCCCCGATTCTGTATCCGCTCGCCCTCGGGGGCGTCACGATCTTCGCGACAATCATCGGTATTTTCTTCGTAAAGGTGGGCCAGGGTGGCGAGATTATGACGGCGCTCTACAAGGGCCTGTTTGTGGCGGGTGGCATCGCTGCGGCGGCATTTTTCCCCGTGACGACTACGATCATGGATGGTGTCGGCGGCGTAAGTGGCGTGAGCTACTACCTTGCGGCCTTGATCGGCTTGGCCGTGACCCTCGCACTCGTTTTTATTACCGATTACTACACGTCCAAGAGTTATAAGCCGGTGAAGGCGATCGCTAAGGCCAGTGAAACGGGCCATGCGACCAACATCATCGCCGGCCTGGCGGTTGGAATGGAAGCGACCGCTTGGCCGGTTGTAGTGATCGGAGCCGCGATTCTTGGGAGCTATTGGATCTGCGGCGGCGCGGCATCGGGCGGCTTATACGGCGTAGCTGTGGCGGCGGTGTCGATGTTGTCGATGGCCGGTATTGTGGTGGCAATCGATGCGTTTGGACCGATCACAGACAACGCAGGCGGCATTGCGGAAATGGCTCATCTTGGGAAAGAGGTGCGGGACATCACCGATCCATTGGATGCGGTCGGTAACACGACGAAGGCGGTGACCAAGGGCTACGCGATTGGATCGGCTGGTCTTGCGGCGGTAGTGCTCTTTGCCGAATATGCGCGGGAGGTGGCAAAAGGGAGCGGGGCGAGCACATTCGACCTGTCCAATCCTTCCGTCCTGGTCGGACTCTTCTTGGGAGGAATGCTGCCCTTTATCTTCGGGGCCCTCTGTATGAAAGCGGTGGGGGAGGCAGCCGGTCTCGTGGTGGAAGAAGTGCGCAGGCAGTTCCGGACGATCAAAGGAATCATGGAAGGAACGGGCAAGCCGGAATACGGAACCTGTGTGGATATCGTGACGCAGGCGGCGATCAAGAAGATGATGGTGCCGGGATTGATCCCGGTCATCTCGCCGATTGTGGTCGGTGTGATTCTGGGGCCGCAGGCATTGGGCGGCATGCTCGTCGGCAGTATCGTCACCGGTCTGTTCGTCGCCATCTCAATGACGAGCGGCGGCGGTGCCTGGGATAATGCCAAGAAGTATATTGAAGAACAGGGCAAGAAGGGGACGGATACCCACAAGGCAGCAGTGACGGGAGACACGGTCGGCGATCCCTATAAGGATACAGCTGGTCCGGCAATCAATCCGATGATCAAGGTTATCAACATTGTAGCGCTCTTGATCGTTTCGCTGCTTGTCAATTAGCGAGACGCGGAACAGAGCATATGGCGTATAGCCAATAGCGTATGGTCCGGAATGATGAGGGGGCGTCTTTGCTATAAGCCATTTGCCATACGCTCGTATCCTTGCGAGATATGCTTCACGAATGTTGCCTTGTCTTGACGGCTAAAAGAATCGTGGAGTAAGGTGACCGTACGGGATCACGCTGGTAGCTGACCCACGAGAGTTTCCCAGAATCACGGGAGGTGCTCGGATGGAGAAACAGGAGCGCAAGCAGGAACCCAGGCGGGAGCCTCAGGGGAAGGAAGAGGTCAAGGCCAATCCGAAGGTCGTCGAAGCCGGGAAAAAGTTGAAAGAAGACATCGATAAGCTGGTCGATGAAATCGACGACGTGCTCGAAACGAACGCCGAAGAATTCGTCAAGAACTACGTGCAAAAAGGGGGGGAGTAGCCTCAGTAGTCAGGTGGATCTACTCCCTTCTTTTCCCTCCTTACCTCGCTCCAGTGTCTAGCAGAATGCTGGTAAGTACTCAGGTGCTCAGCCTGGAAGTGTTCGGAACTCCGACCTTCAGCCTGAACACCTTCAGCCTATCTACCTGAGTAGTTACCAGAACAAACCAAATGAACCAGATCAACCCGTCCCGTCAGTTTGACAACGCGGGGCTTAAGGACTAGTATCCCTTTAATTCTCAGATAGTTAGCTTCAAATCATCAAGAGGCCCACATGAAGTCAAGGCTCTGGGTCTTCCGTGATATCAATCTATCTCAGCGGGCTTCGTTAGCTCAGGCCCTCTCAATTTCTCCAGCCACTGCATCGTTGTTTTTGGCCCGAGGCGTGACTACACCGGATGAGGCCACGTCATGGATGTCGATGCAGACGCCTCACGATCCATTTTTGATTCCCGACATGGACCAGGCGGTCGAACGGTTGCATCGCGCCGTCACGACTCAGGAGCCGATCTGTTTTTACGGCGATTACGATGTCGATGGGATTACGGCGACAAGCGTCTATCTGTCGTTCTTTGGCGGGTTGGACGCACAGGTTCGCGCCTATGTTCCGCATCGACTCCGCGAAGGCTACGGACTCAACCTCGGCGCCGTGCAGCGCCTGCATGATGAGGGTATCGCATTGTTGGTGACGTCCGATTGCGGCACGACCTCGCACAAAGAAATCGCATTGGCGGCTAGACTCGGTATGGATGTGGTGGTGACGGATCATCACCAGACCGATGAAGACGTGCCGCCGGCTGTGGCGGTACTCAATCCCCATCGAACCGGCTCTCGTTACCCTTTTCTCGGTCTCTGTTCCGCGGCACTGGCCTACAAGGTGGCACAGGCCTATCAGCTGCGCTACGGGGTTGCCGGGGTACCGCTGGAGTCATTGCTCGATCTCGTGGCGTTGGCGACGGTTGCCGACGTCGTTCCTTTACACGATGAGAATCGAAGGTTTGTGCGTGAAGGATTGGTCCAGTTGTCGCGTGGTGCGCGCTGCGGTGTTCGTGCGCTGAAGCAGGTGGCGGGCGTGACACAGGATTGCACGGCGGAAACGATCGCCTATAAACTGGCGCCGCGTATCAATGCCGCAGGGCGATTGGACGATGCCATGCTGGGTGTGCGGTTGTTGACGACCGACGACCCGGCCGAGGCGCAACGATTGGCAGACCGGCTTGAGCAACTCAATCGTGAACGGCAGCGCATCGAAGTGGATATCATGGCGGAGGCGCTGGCCTCGTTGAAGGATGGCGAAGCGCCGCCAGCACTTGTGCTGGCTTCCCGGCATTGGCACCTCGGAGTGGTCGGTATCGTCGCGGCGCGTTTGGTCGACCGGTTTCAGCGCCCGGCGATTGTCATGTCCATCAATGAACAGGGTATCGCCAAAGGCTCAGCGCGGACGATCGGTGGGTTTGATCTCTATCAAGGATTGGCGTCTTGTCGAGAGCTGTTGGAGGCCTTTGGCGGGCATCCGAGCGCCGCTGGTGTGACGGTTCGCGAGTCCAGGATCGACGAGTTTCGCGCCAAATTTTCCGATGTGGTGGCCGGATGGACCCACGATGGCGCCAAGGTTCCAACGCTGAACGTTGACGCTGAAGTGCGTCTGGACGAAGTGAATCTGCAGTTGCTCAGGGAAATCGGTTCACTGCATCCGTTCGGCGCGGGTAATCCGGAGCCCACGTTTGCGGTGACCCGTCTTGAAGTCATGGATTCACGTACGGTTGGCGAAAAACATCTGAAAATGACCGTGCGGCAAGGGACATCACTGCCGTTCGATAGTATCGGGTTCGGCATGAAGTCGTTGCTGGAGCGGGGCATTCCGTTGCGCGCCCCGGTCGATCTGGCCTTCACTCCCGAATTGAACCACTGGAACGGCCGTGACCGGATTCAGCTTCGCATTCGCGATGTTCGACCGAGCGTGAGTGAGTAGGTAAGTGAGTGAATCATGGTGTACCAAACTGTCACAGACCTCGACCAACTGCTGGATCGAATCAGAAGTTATCATGCCGATGCCGACCTCGGCTTAGTTCGCAAGGCCTACGAGTTTTCTGCGAAAGCGCATGAAGGACAACTTCGTCGGTCCGGAGAACCCTACCTTCAGCATCCCATCGCCGTCGCCGGAGTCCTGACCTCGCTCAAAACAGATGTCACCGCGATCGTCGCAGCGCTGCTGCACGATACCCTGGAAGATACGGTTGCCACGCCTGCTGAACTCGAAAGAGAGTTCGGAAAAGACGTCGTGCATCTGGTTGATGGGGTGACCAAGATCGGCAAGATCACGTTTCGAAGCTACGAAGAAAAACAGGCCGAGAATTTCCGCAAGATGGTGCTGTCGATGGCGGACGATATCCGGGTCGTCCTCATCAAGCTCGCCGACCGGCTGCACAACATGCGGACCTTAGAGCATCTCAGCGCACCTAAGCGGCAGGAGATCGCCCAGGAGACGTTGGAGATCTATGCGCCGCTGGCGAACCGCCTGGGAATCGGGTGGATCAAGAATGAGCTTGAGGATCTCTGCCTCAAGCACCTCAAACCTGAGGTCTACGAGACGTTACGTGTCCGTGTGGCAAAACGGGACGAGGATCGGCAGCAGTATATCGATGAAGTCAGCCAGCTCGTGCATAAGACCATGCAAGAAAACGGGTTGATCGGACATGTCTACGGTCGGCCTAAACATCTCTACGGCATTTACCAAAAGATGAATAAGCAGTCGATTACGTTTGAAGAGGTCTACGACCTGACTGCGCTGCGGATCGTGACCGATAGCAAGATGAACTGTTATGCCGTGCTCGGGGTGATTCACTCGGTCTGGCGGCCCGTACCGGGGCGTTTCAAAGACTACATCGCAATTCCAAAGTCCAATCTCTATCAGTCTTTACATACGACGGTGGTGGGCCCGAAGGGGGAGCACGTCGAATTCCAAATTCGCACAGAAGAGATGCATCGTATCGCCGAACACGGCATCGCTGCCCATTGGAAGTATAAAGAACAGGGACAGGTGGCAGATCGTGACAGCAAGGCCTTCGGCTGGCTCCACCAATTCGTCGAATGGCATGAAGACTTGACGGATAACCGGCAGTTCATGGACTCGGTGAAACTCGACCTCTTTCACGATGTGGTCTATGTGTTCACGCCCAAAGGGATTGTGAAAGAGTTACCGAGAGGATCGACTCCCGTCGATTTTGCATTCGCGATTCATACCCAGGTCGGAGACCATTGTGTCGGGGCCAAGGTGGACGGGAAGATCGTGCCGCTCAAGCATCAACTGGCCAGTGGGGATACGGTGGAAATTCTGACATCTCCCACACAATCGCCTCACAAGGACTGGTTGAAGTTCGTCCGTACCTCGCGCGCAAAGACGAAGATCAAACACTGGATCAAACTCGAAGAGCAGAAGCGCAGTATCGAGATCGGCCGCCGTTTACTGGAGTCGGAGTTCCGCCGTCAGGGGATGGCGCCGGCCAGGATGTTCAAATCGGCGGAGCTGTTAGAAGCTGCTCGTCAATCGGGATTCGACAGTATTGACGAATTGGCTGCGGCAGTCGGGTTCGGCCGTGTGGCGACGTCGCAGGTGATCGGCAAACTCACCGCTCCGTCACCTGGGACGCCGGCCCCGGCCCCGGAACCTCCTGCTGCACGTAAGGCGGTCGGTGGGAAGAGCGACGGCACAGGCGTACAGGTCAAGGGGTCTCGGGATTTACTGATGCAGCTGTCGCGCTGTTGCCACCCTGTGCCAGGCGACCGCATCCTCGGATATATTACTCGTGGCCGCGGCCTGACGATCCATGCTGTCGATTGTCCGAATCTCGAGGCGCTGGACTATGACAGGGAACGGCTGGTAGAGGTGGAATGGGATGCTGCCACACCCAGTACGCACTCGGTCAAGATGTCCATTGTCGCCGTCGATAAGACCGGGGTCTTGGCGAAGGTGTCTTCTGCGATTGCGGAATGCCATGCCAACATCAGCCGTGCCGAGATCGCGACGAGGGAGGATCAGAAGGCTGTGCTGGATTTTGTCGTAGAAGTGTCAGATACCCACCACATCGATCAGGTAATCAAAGCGGTTGAGCGTGTGGATGGAGTGATTACGGCACGGCGGATGAGGGCCTGGCAAGAACGCTCTTAGCAGGACGCTGAAAAAGTCCGCCAGCTTCGTTCTCGACTCGTCGAAATCCTCAACGTACCCAGAGGGTACGCCTCCGGTTTCAACTCGCCTGCGGCCTTGCTGGACGAACTTTTTGAGCGTCCTGCGTGAGGGGATGCGGAGATCACGACGCGGGAGGATCAAAAAGCTGTGCTGGATTTTGTCGTAGAAATTTCAGATACCCGCCATCTCGATCAAGTGCTCAAAGCTGTTGAACGTGTGGAGGGGGTCATTACGGCAAGGCGGATGAGGGCCTGGCAAGAACGGTCCTAGCTAGCAGGACGCTGAAAAATTCCGCCAGCTTCGTTCTCGACTCGTCGAAATCCTCAACGTACCCCAGAGGGTACGCCTCCGGTTTCAACTCGCCTGCGGCCTTGCTGGACGAACTTTTTGAGCGTCCTGCGTGAGGGGAGCCTGCTATGGGACTTGGAATTGAAGTTTCGATCCCCGCTGTAGTTTCAAACTCTCCGCTCTGCCAGCTGCGAGTTCCAAGACATAGAGTGCGCCTTCGTTGGGCCGGTATTGGGGGCAGCTGTCGTCAGTTCTCGTGCAGATCGGAACGCGCTGCTCCAGATGGATGACCTGTTTCTTTTCATTGATCCAGATGAGATCGAGCGGAATTTTTGTGTTCTTCATCCAGAACACCCAGGTCTCTGCTTGCGAGAACGTAAAGAGCATGCCGCGGTCATCGGCTAAATGTTCGCGGTACATCAAGCCCTCTGCTCGCTTCTGGGGAGTGTTGGCCAATTCTGCTTGAATGATGGCGCCTCCCGGGAGGGTAATCGCAATCAGCCCTGGCTGGGATGGATCGTTTCCCGCCAGGGTATAGCAGGGGAACGAGAAGAGGAGAACGAGGAAAAGGACAAGTGGTCGGCGTCGTTGCACGGCGGCATCCTATCGGCCTGCCAGGAGTGAGTCAAGTTTGAAGTCGCCTGGGTCGCAGGCCGGTTTGAGGAGTTAGGCAATGCATCGTTCGTATCTGTTATCCTTGAGATTACAAAACTATGAGATAAAGAGGAGGGCTGAAAATGGCTGAGTGGGTGACTTACAAAAATCATAAGATTAAGGCCTGTTCTCAACATCTCGGAGGTGACCAATGGTCGCCCAAGGCGCTGGCATGGCTCTCCGAGGGGGGGCGAGCGCCGATGAAAACCCTGGAGGGTGAATCGCATGAGGTCAGGGACACAGAAAAAAAGGCGAATGAGATCGCGCTTGGAAAGGCCAAAAAATGGATCGATCAGCACCAATAGGGTGAAACTGCCCCGCTCCTGCCACGTGTATCTTGCAATCGCGCGGTCGCCTATGCGATCCTCGGCCCGAACAAGCAAGGGGTGGGTATATGAAAGAGACACGGAAAGTGCATTATGTGAAAGGCGTGTTTGTGTGCCCGAAGTGCCGGCAGTCGTATGTGCAAGAAAAGTGGATCGAAGAATGGCGGGTTCGCTGTCATAAGTGTGACTATCGCGGAACGTTGACAGAAGTCTCCGTTGAGGAACGGATGGAAGAAGAAGTCGTCCGTCGTTGAAGCGGTGCCAATCTCGTGCGCTGTCTCCTTCTCTCTGTGAGTCGATGGTTTTCTCCCTCACCTCTATTTCACGAAACCGTATCCTAGTGCCCCTGTTTTTGTGTGCCCTTTTTCTTGTGCTGGGCTTCGGCGAGGTATCAGCCGATAAGCCGTCCCCGTTGGTGAAGGTGCTCGTGACCTATCATTCACTCTCAGGCAATACGGAGCGTATGGCCGAAGCGGTGGCCGACGGCGTGAAAAGCATCTCCGGTGCCGAGGCGATCTTGAAACGAGTCGGCAAGGTGACAGCGGACGATTTGTTCTCCGCCGATGCAGTCGTGGTCGGCTCACCCGTCTATTGGTCGAATATGTCGGGCGAGGTAAAAACCTTCTTCGACAACTGGCAGTTTAAGTTCGGCGTATTTCCCGACTTCAAGATGAAGAATAAGATCGGCGCGGCCTTCGCCACCGGTGGTCAGGTATCGAGTGGGAAGGAAGTGACGCTGTTGACGATCCTTGCCGCGATGCTGGGGAATCAGATGATTGTCGTCAGCGGGGGCGGGGCCTTCGGTGCATCTGCCACCACGGAAGGCGACAGTCCTGGCATCGACAACAAGGAGCTGGCCGACGCCAAGGCGTTAGGCAGGCGCGTGGCAGAAGTGGCTGTGATGATGAAGAGAGGCGCTTTGCCCTAGCTTCGTACGCCGTTCGAGGAAGGTGTTTGGTGGACACTCATTGCGATCTGCGCAAATTCATCAATATTCTTTGAGCAGCGACCACAGCACCCAGGGTCTTTCAATCCAAACTTCGCTTTGAGTTGGCAGGGCATGACAATGCCGGCTTGTCCTGCCTCGCGGATATCCGAATCGGTAATTCCCTTACAGAGGCAGAGGTACATAGGCCGCACTCCATTATCGTCACGGAAGGTTCTGTTGGCCGTTAACGATTATGATAACTGTTATCAACCGAGGTGATGGTACGCCCCTTCCCTCTTTCTGTCAAGAGGGGAGGGGCGTGTAGGTGTTGTGTGGGAGAGTGGAATGACTAAGGTATTGAGAACCTAGGTTTTAGAGTGTTTGTTCTAATTGATCGACCATCTCGCGGATCGTATCGAACCCCGATTGCCAAAACTCTTCAGAGGCCATATCGACGCCGACCTTGGCGAGAATCGTCTGCGGCGCCTCCGATCCTCCAGTACTGAGCAGATCCAGATATTTGGGCACGAACGAGGCCCCTTCTTTCTGATACATCCGGTAGAGGGCCAGGACCAATAAATTGCCGAAGCTGTAGGCGTAGCAATAGAAGGGGCTGGCAAAGATGTGGGGTATGGTCAGCCATTCCCATTGAAACTCTTCCGGGACCTTGATCCCTTTTCCAAACTGCTGCCGCACCTCAGCCAGATAGGTGTTGGCTAGATCCTCTACCGTTGCACCCTGAGCGATCATCTCATGGGCCTTATTCTCAAATTGGACGAAGTAGGCTTGCCGAAGCACCGTGGCGTAGATGTCATCCAGCTGGTTGAGCAAGAGCCCCTGCCGCACCTTCTTGTCCCGTTCCTGGTTCATGAGGGCATCGGACAGAATTCGTTCCCCGAACACCGACGCTGTTTCCGCCAGCGGGAGGGTGGAATGGAAGGTAAATATGGAATGTTTAGCCGCCAGGATGCCGTGGACGGCATGACCGAGCTCATGAGCCATTGTCGCGATATCGCGGGCCTCGCCGGTGAAGTTCAGGAGCACATAGGGGGTCATGTTTGGGACGACGCTGTAACAATAGGCGCCCCCGATTTTCCCGGGCCGAGTCCTCGCGTCGATATGGCGTTCATGAACGACCCGTTCCGCCAAGTCGGCTAACTGAGGAGAGAACCCTCGATAGGCCTCCAACACCATGCGGACGGCATCCTGATAGCGATAGGATTTCTGTTTTGTGCGATGCGGCGCATAGATGTGGTAGCGGCTCATCGGCTTGATCTTGCACAGGCGAGCCTTGATGCGGAAGTAGTGCTGAAAGATGCCCGCATTTTTCTGGCAGACTTTTAAGAGGGAGGCCACGGCTGCATCAGGAATGTCATTGCCGAGGTTGCGCGTAGCAATCGGGGAAGCGAATCGGCGCAGTTGGAGATTCTCCGCCTTCCAGTCGTTGACCAATGTCTTGTAAAGTTCGCCGAGCAAATCGTGCTGATCAGCGTAGACACGGTACAGCTCTCGATAGGCGGCCTCACGTAGTCGACCTTGCGCATGGCGGAGATAGGACGTCAGTTCCTCGCGCGTCATCGATTTTCGTTTGCCGTTGACGGTGAGTGTAAACGTGAAGGCGTTCGTCACGATGTCATACAGTGACTGGACTGCGCTGCGGCCCGTGATGTTCTTGATGTTGACGATCTTCTCTTCCGGTTCAGACAGTGTATGGGGTTGAAACCGGCGGATGGTTTCGAGGTGATATCGGAGCGTGCCAGTTCCGGCCATGAGCCTGCGGGCATTGTCCTGATCGACGCTCTGCCACCAAAGGTCGAAAAACACCAATCGGTTTTGGAGCGCCGTGAGCCGTTCTTCAACCTTGGTTTTAAACGAACGAGCGGCCAGATCTTTCGTATTTTCGGAGAACCAGAGGTAGGCATAGGCGCCGATTTTTGATGCGGCAGCCGCGATCTCTTCACTCAAAGTCAGCAGCGAGCGGAGGACCGATGCTTCCATGGTCGGGCTGAGCTGGGTACGAGCTGATTCAAATTGCGCCACCTTGGACTCGATTTCTGCCAACAGGCTCTCAAAACGCTCGACCGGTTTCTCTGCCAAATGTGAAAGATCCCAGCGCTCGGAATAGGTGAGTTTCTGACGCTTTAGGGATGAGGTCTTGTGTTTCGTTGAAGTGTTTCGGCTGGTTTTCACAGGCATAGGGCACATCCCCCTCATTTCGTCCTCATGCATTATGCAAGCTGGGCTTGTCGGCCACAATCATATCATTCCCGCTGACGAGGCCGCAGAGTTTTTCACGAGCTCCGGGAGAATCTTCCATCTGCAGTGGAATTCTCGGTATGATGGCGAAGCGTAATAGGGAGATCCCATGACCGACCAAGAACTGAACCGGGCAGTCCAATATGTCACAGCCAGCACCTCCTATGGGCGCGATACGGTGGCTGAAATTCTCAAGACGGGGCTGAGTGAAATGACTGTGTTGGCCACTCAATCGTCGGAGCGGTTCGAGCGGGACGTGCTGTTGGAATATGTCTGCCAGTGGACGATCAAGCGCACGGGCCAAACGGAGCCGTTAGTCAGGGAGATTCTTGGCTGCGCAAGTCGCTGGCTCGATGGAGTGTACGAGGAAATAGCCAAACGCCAGCCGGAAGCTTTAGGCCTCTCATCCGATGATGACGACGATGACAAAGGGGCGGAGCCGGTGTAAGTCCGTTGGTTAACTCTGGTTTGTTTGGTTTGTCTTGTCTATTTGGTTGAACGAAAGTAACCAAATGAACTAGATAAACCAGTCAACCAAATGAACCTGAAGTAGGCAGTGAGCTTTTGAGTAGCTCAAAATTCTTTGTCACCATCGCGTCGCCGTTTTTTGTGGAGACGTCGATGCCAGTGGCGCAGACGGTTCGGCACTCGTCGATTCGACTCAGCTTTTGCAGTGATTGGGCCCAGGCATAGTAGGCGGCTGAGTAGGTGGGTTTTACCGTGACACATTGCTGAAGGGCCTTGGCTGCTTCTTCGAAGTTCTCATCTTCCATGTAGGCCTTCCCGAGACCAAACCAGGCGACCTCGTCGTTCGGGTCAATCGCCAGGACTTTCTTGAGCGGTTCGATGCGGCGATTTGCCATGTATTCCTCCAGGTATGCGTGACGATAGCAGCGGCGAGCACTCGTTGTCTATGCTGATTCCTGCATGTTACGATTCGCAAATGTGATGAGTGACGCGTGAAGGGTGATGAGTGAGAGGCGGAGGGCTCCTTCATCACGACTGATCACCCTTCACGCATCACTCATCACTGGATTTCAACATGGGCAAAACCGGCCTCGTTTACGATCCACGCTATCTCGGCCATGACATGGGGGCAGGGCACCCTGAGTCACCCAATCGGCTGCGCGCGATCATGCAGCAGTTGGAGCAGAGCGGTACGGCGGCTCGGCTGACGATGATTGCACCGCGAGAGGCAGAGGACGAATGGATTACGCAGATCCACCGGCCCGCATATCTTTCGATGCTGAAGGCCAACGCGCCGACAAGCGGGCGGCTGTCGCTCGATTCCGATACCTTGATGTCTCCCGGTTCATTGACCGCTGCCTATCTGGCCGCCGGTGGGGCATTGGCCGCTGTCGATGCAATCATGAACAAGCAAGTGGAGCATGCATTCTGTGCGGTGAGGCCGCCGGGGCATCATGCTGAAGCGGGGCGCGCGATGGGGTTCTGTCTCTTCAATAATGTGGCGATCGCTGCCCGCTATGTGCAGAAGAAATATGGCCTTACGCGTGTGTTGATCGTCGATTGGGACGTGCACCATGGAAACGGCACGCAGCATAGTTTCGAGGACGATCCCTCCGTGCTCTTCTTCAGCACGCATCAATTTCCTCACTATCCGGGAACGGGCCGAGAATCTGAACGGGGGCGGGGAGCAGGCGAAGGGTTCACGATCAATGTGCCGATGGAAGCGGGTGAAGGTGATGAGGAGTATCGCACCGTCTTTCAGAAATCGCTGGTGCCGACTGCCGATGCATTCAAGCCGGAATTCGTAATCATTTCAGCCGGGTTCGATGCGCATAAAGACGATCCTCTCGCGAGCATGGGATTGACGGAAGAAGGCTATGCGGACCTCACTGGCATCGTGGCCGGTATTGCCAAGCGTCATGCCGGAGGGCGCATCCTTTCGTCGCTCGAAGGCGGCTACAACCTCACGGCACTGGCCGCTTCAGTTGATCGTCACATTCAGGCTCTCCTCGCTGCATGAAGACCTCTGTCAAAGTCCTGCTCGGTTGTATCCTGGCCGGTGTGCTTGTGTATCTGTATTACACCGAGATCAAGCCGGTCGTGATTTTTGGGTTGCGGTCTGATTACGCCCGTGCGATTCCCTTCCAGAAGGTTCCGGAAGGTCTCACGAGCCTGAAGGCCGAGTCCTGTGGGGAATGTCATCGTGAGATCTACGATGAGTGGAAGACGAGTATCCATGCCCATGCCTATGAGGATCCATTCTTTCAGGCCTATTGGAAAAAGGACAAGAATGTATGGGTCTGCTTGAACTGTCACACCCCGCTGGAAAACCAGCAGCCGACCTTGATTAAGGAGATTCCGCGAGGGCGGGTGGAGAAGGCGGTTCAAGAGCCCAATCCCCAGTACGATCCCGAGTATCAAAAGGAGTCTGTGACCTGCGCGGTCTGCCATGTGAGGGATGGAGTCATCTATGGACCGTTCGACGACTCGGCGGCGCCGCATCCGACCAAGTTCGATCCAAACTTTAGGACGGCGCAGGTCTGTTATCGTTGTCACAATGTCGTGTCCGGGCCGGCCCAGTTTTATAACGTGGGCCCTTGCGGGACTTACGCAGAATACGAAGGCAAGTTTTTCATGCAGGAACGGGGCTTCATTTGCCAGAGTTGTCATATGCCAGAAATCGATCGGCCGGTCGCGACCAATAGTCCGATCAGGAGGGGGCGCAAGCACCTCTGGCGTGGCGGGCACGACCCCGATATGGTGAAACGGGCAGTGGGAATACAAGTAAGGGCCGACACGGCATCGCCCAAGCCGGGTGACCGAGTTGGATTTACGCTCACGCTGATCAACGCAGGAGCCGGCCATAAGATTCCCACCGGCGATCCCGATCGGTATTTCACAGTCGAATTTTCCGTGGAAGATCGGCAGGGCAGGGTGCTCGATCAGCAAACATCGACGATGGGACGCTGGATCATGTGGCAACCGGCAATCGTCGAGTTGTATGATAACCGCCTGTTACCCCTGGCCAGCCGGGAATATCAGTTTGCGTATCAATTGCCGGCTCAGGCGGAGGGTTTGAAAGTGAAGACTCGTGTGCAGTACCACATCCTGACCGATAAGCAGCATGAAATGCTGCAGACCAAATATGGACTGACGGGGAACGATCCCTATCAGTTTGTCGTGTACGAGCGGGAGTTTCCGCTGTCCGGTGCGCTTGCATTGGCGTTGAGTAAGAGCGATCAGCCGTCAGCCGTCAGCCCTCAGTCAAATGAGCTAAGTTGCAAGGCCGGAGCTGAAGGCTACAGGCAAGGCTGAAGGGGTTCAGGCCGAAGGTCGAAGTTCCGAACACTTCAGCCTGAACCCCTTCAGCCTATCTACCTGAGTAGTTACGAAGGACCGACATGACACACGCGTTGTTGATTGATACTGAAACTCTCCAGCAGAGCTTGGGCCAACCGGGCCTGGTGGTTCTCGATGTACGTGGGCGGGCAGCCTACGAATTCGGTGGCCATATTCCAGGGGCTGTCCATTCGACCTGGCATGAGTACAGCGATCCCCTGGCCGTGCCGAAGGGATTACTCGACCCCGATCGCGGACGCATGGAACAGAAGATCCGCGCCTTAGGTATCAGTCAGGACAGCGATGTGGTCATCTATTCCAATCCGTTCGACAATTGGGGAGATGAAGGCCGTATGTTCTGGATGTTGGAATATCTCGGCCACCAGCGTCTGCGAATTCTCGACGGTGGATGGGTCAAGTGGGTGCAAGAAAAACGGCCGTTCGAGCATGGGGCCGTGACGCCCAAGCCTGGAACCTTCACTGTCAAGCCGGTTGATTCCGTGATCGTCGGCAAAGACGAACTGAGGCAGCTTGTGAAGCAGCCGCATCCTGGCACTGTGATCGTCGATGCGCGCAGCCTCGAAGAGTATCTTGGGAAAGAGATAGCGGGGATACCTCGACCAGGCCATATTCCTTCTTCGATCCATCTTGCATGGAATGGATTTCTTCAGGCCAATGCCACAGTGAAAGATCTGAAGACGATCACAGAGAGTCTCGCCGAGAAAGGTCTGACGCAGGATCAAGACGTGATCTGCTATTGCACCGGCGGTGTCCGTGCAGCCTGGCTCTACTTTGTCCTCAAGCTCGCCGGGTATCGAAAGATCCGCACCTATCCGGGATCCTGGTGGGAGTGGAGCCGGGATTTTGCCTGTCCGGTGGAAAAAGACGACAAGGGATTGCAGCGCATCCTGAACGTCGATGCCCAGGTCAGGCCTTCTTGACAGCCTCAAATTGGCTGTGTAAGGTGATGGAAACCTAGAACCATTCGGATACCGTTCACCAGTCTGATAAACCTTAACCCCTGAGGAGGAACCCATGAAAGTGAGAATTCATCGCGGAGCACTGGTCGTTGCAGCAGTTGCGGCGCTTGTTGGTTTCCCGCTGTTGAGCGGGCTCGCTCTTGCAGGGAACAAGCATGTGGATGAAGCGCTGGCCCATGCCAAGGAAGCTGTTTCCCATGGCAAGGCCGGCCATGCCGATGCCGTAGTGCAACATGGTGAAGAAGCCCTCAAGCATGCCATGGCGGCTGGCATGAAGAATCCACATCTCGATGAAGGAGTCACGCACCTCAAGGAAGCCGTCGCCCACGGCAAGGCTGGTCACGCCGATGTGGCCACCCAACATGCTGAAGGCGCGGTTACCCATTTGTCTGAAGTGAAGTAGGCATTCAGTCAGAGATTTTTCTTGAGCGGGCAGGGGCGACCCTGCCCGTTTTGTTATAGGGACAAAACAATCATGTTGGTCGGGTTTTATCAGTTCACCCCAATGTTCGGCGAGGTCTCGCACAATCTCGATACGATTGTAGAAACACTCGATCGGGCTGACGCGGATCTGATCGTTTTGCCCGAGCTGTGCGCGTCCGGGTATCAGTTTGTATCGCAGGAAGAGGTCGTCGCTCTGTCGGAGTCGGTGCCAAACGGACCGACCACGCAACGGCTGATCGACCTTGCGAAGCGGCGCCGAATGACGATTGTCGCAGGCCTTCCTGAGCGCGCCGGGTCAGCCTGCTATAACTCCGCGGTGGTCGTCGGTCCATCCGGGTTCATCGGGTGTTACCGCAAGACCCATCTGTTTTTTGAGGAAACGCTATTCTTTACGCCAGGCGACACAGGGTTTCAGGTCTGGGATATCGGACCGGCCAAGATCGGCGCAATGATCTGCTTCGATTGGTACTATCCGGAGGCGGCTCGCACCTTGGCGCTCAAGGGAGCAGAGATTATCTGTCATCCCTCGAACCTCATTTTGCCCAATTGCCCTGACTCCATGCCGGTTCGGTGCTTGGAGAATCGAGTGTTCGCAATTACAAGCAATCGCATAGGGACCGAAGCGCGAGGCGGCAAAGATCAACTGACGTTTATTGGGAACAGCGAAGTTGTCGCTCCACGCGGGACCATTTTACATCGCGCGCCACGAGACAAGGATGAGCTCTGTATCATTGAGATTGATCCTGCCGAAGCACGAAACAAAGCCATCACACAGTACAATGATCTACTCCGCGATCGGCGCGAATCCCTCTACCGATAACCAGGTTGGTTTGTTTGGTTGAATCCGACGAACCAAATGAACAAAACAAACCAAACAAACTAGATCAACAAGTTCTGCCCGTCTCGCTTGCGCCACAGGGGCCGGCGCGGTAGGATTAGCATCATGAAGGCTCCACTCGGGAAGGGCATCTTCCTTATCGCAGCGCCGTCCTTACGCGATCCGAATTTTCGGCAGACCGTCGTGTTGCTCTGTGAGCACGGGGCCGAAGGCGCGTTGGGTGTCGTCGTCAATCGTCCGACAGCGATGTCGGTTTCTGAGGCGTTACCGCAAGTACCGATCCTCGAAGGCCAACGACACGTCCTCTTCTCCGGAGGACCGGTGCAAACGAATCAGGTCATGATGTTGTATCGATTGGATCAATTGCCTGAGAATTCCCATCATGTCTTCGATGGGATCTGTCTCGGCGGAGACACTGACCTTGTCGATCGTATATTGACTACCCACGAGGGGCGAGAGGCCTTTCGCGCTTATATCGGATATTCCGGATGGGGCCCAGGGCAACTGGAGTCTGAAATGCAGACTGGTTCCTGGATTACCCTTCCCGCAGATCCCAGCGTGGTGTTCGAGAAGGATCCCTCCCGTATCTGGCCTGATATCGTGAGTACCCTAGGCGAGAACTATCGCCATTATGCGGATATGCCGTTCGATCCCTCCCTGAATTAGCAGAATGCTGAAACAGGCCGACAGCTTCGTTCTCGCCTTGAAAGCATCCTCAACGTACCCCTGAGGGTACGCCTCCGGTGCTTCCATCGGCTGCGGCCTTGCTGACAGCCTGTTTGAGCATCCTGCGTGAGGGATGCTGCGAGAAAGTTCTCCGATCGCCTCCCCCCTTTCCCCGTTCCATTGCAGCCTTCTTGTGCGGGTGGTACGCTGCCTCCTCGTGTGGGTTAGCTTTCCCGGAGTTGCCCGATATGCTCAAACGGCTTGGCTGTTGGATGGTGCTGTCGCTCCTTGCTGGTGCCTGCTCAGGGTGCGGTGTGCTGTATACCGTGGTGAAGTCGGAGTCCAAGCTGGACCGGCTGGCTGTGCCGATGACGAAGGCAGAGGTGATCGACCAAGTCGGCCGTCCGGATCGTGTGCTGCGTGACGATGGCCGCCTGCTGGTTTGGGAATATTCCCTCACCGCTCGCAAACAGTGGCTCTATGAGTTGGCTCTCTGCCCTCTATCGGTCTGGGTCGGCGGCTGCATTCTCTATCCCTTCACCAACATCGTCGCGGACCATCAGCGCGAATATCCCCATCACATCGTGCTGGTGAACGACGAACTCTGTGCCTGGGGCACACCTGCTGCCATTCTGCAGCGGCGTCGTGCCTGCGCTTCGTCCGGTACTGCAGCCATAGGGTCCGGAGGGATGAGCGGGCATCCTGAACCGGTCGCGACGGGCGTCGGCCCGATCAATCGAGATACGATCGATCGCTACCGGACGATGGCGGTCATGGAGTTTGAGGATGCGCCTGGGGCAGAGGGATCTGGGTCGCGTGTCGCCGGGATGGTGACGACCTTGTTGTTGGACTTGGACGTCAATATGGTCGAGCGAGCCGAGCTTGACGAAGTATTCAAGGAGCAGGTTGTCCAACTGAAACATGTCGACGATGCCGATGTGCTGAAGGTAGGCAAGCTCGTCGGTGCGCAGGCCATTGTGATCGGCGAAGTGCACCAGTGGGAGCGAACCGAAGGAGACCAGATCAGCCTGGTAGCGCTGGCGTTACGGATGATCGATGTGGAGAGTGGCCTAGTTTTGTTTCACGGGGAGGGGCACGGTTCTACTGCTACTGCCGATAATCCTGAAGGTTTAGCCCGCGTCATTGCGAATCGCATTCTTGCCCGATTCGGGTCACAAACCGGGTTACTTGGATCAGGACGGATCGGAGTCAATTGGGAATTGCAAGAGTCAGCCGGTGCTCGACACTACCTTGTCCGTGAGCTCCGCAGCGGCTTGCCTGCCGAGAAGGCGGGCCTCAAGGTAGGCGATAGAGTCGTCGCCTGCAACGGTGCGGCATTATCAAGTGTGTCTACAGAGCGGGAAGCGAAACGGCTTTGTCGGGTTGAGGCAGGGCAGACCATTCAGTTAGATGTGAGTCGAGCCGGACAGCCGATAGAGATATCTCTGACGGCCGAGAAGCGGCCGGGGCTATAAGTGCTGGTGTGCCCTCTGTTCTTCAGCTAGCAGTGGGGCGAGAAATTGTCCAGTATGAGAGGCAGTGACTCTCGCGACCTGTTCCGGCCTTCCTTCTGCCACGATCTGCCCGCCTGCCGCGCCGCCTTCCGGGCCTAGGTCGATAATCCAATCCGCACACTTGATCACGTCGAGGTTGTGTTCCACCACCACTACGGTATTGCCGCTGTTCACCAGCTTCTGCAACATGGCCAGGAGTTTCTTGATGTCTTCGACGTGCAAGCCGGTGGTCGGCTCGTCCATGATGTAGAGCACATCAGGGGACTGGCTCCGTCCTGAGCTTGTCGAAGGGCGGCGCCTGTCCCTGTCTGTTCGCCCCCCGTCTGTCCCCTTGGACAGTCCCCTGCCTGCGATCAACTCTGCCGCGATTTTCAGTCGCTGGGCCTCGCCGCCTGAGAGGGTCGTCGCGGCTTGGCCGAGGCGGAGATAGCCGAGCCCGATGGAGGAGAGGAGGTGGAGTTTTTCGGCGAGCTTGGGTGAGCCGCTGAAAAATCCCAAGGCTTCTTCAGCCGTCATTTGCAGCACATCGTGGATCGTTTTCCCGCGATAGCGAATGGAGAGGACATCCGGCTTGAATCGTTTTCCGTCGCAGGCTTCGCAGGTGGCGTAGATATCTTCAAAGAAATACATCTCCAGTTTTTCAACACCGCTCCCTTCGCATCGGTCGCACCGGCCCCCGGTGGTATTGAAGGAGAAATGCCCTGGCGTGAGCCCGCGCCGGAGCGCGTCACGCTCAGAGGCAAAAAGGGAGCGAACTTCATCGAACGCTTTTAGGTAGGTGATTGGATTTGAGCGCGGTGTTCGACCGATCGGTTCTTGATCGATGAGCTTGATGCCGGTCAGATGTTCGATGCCCTTAATTGCGCGAAACTTCCCCATCGGCAGCGACTCGACACGAAAGGCGCGAGCCACGGCGCGATAGAGCGTGTCTTCGACCAAGGTGCTCTTGCCGGACCCCGACACGCCGGTGACGCAGACCAACATGCCGAGTGGAATACGGACAAACAGATTTTTGAGGTTGTGTTCACAGGCGTCTGCGATCACAAGAACCTTTCCGTTCCCTCTTCGCCGAGACCGTGGGATCGCAATCTCATCGTCGCCACGCAGGTAGCGCGCCGTGATCGACCGCCGGTCTGCGATAAATTCATCTATTGGCGCCGCGCAGATCACTTCGCCGCCCTTTTCTCCTGACAAGGGGCCCAATTCGACAAGATAGTCGGCTGCCATCATCATCTGGCGATCATGCTCGACGACGACGACCGTGTTGCCCTGGACCGCCAGTTCTCGCAGGATGCCCGCGAGTGTGGCCGTGTCGCGTGGGTGGAGGCCGATGGTCGGTTCGTCGAGGACATAGAGCGTGCCGACCAGGCGGGCGCCGAGTTGATTGGCCAAAGCTGCTCGTTGGGCCTCTCCTCCCGAGAGCGTGCGGGTCTGGCGGGAGAGAGTCAGATAGCTGAGGCCCACGCGGAGGAGAAAACCGAGTTTGGCAGTCAGTTGCCGGAGCAGGTCGCGGGCGATCTGTTCTTCATAGGGAGGGAGGGTAAGGACTGTGACCCAGGCGGCAGTGGCTTCGATCGTCAGTTCAGACAGCTCATGAATATCCATGCCCGCGATCTTCACGTAGCGCGCGTCCGGTCGGAGTCGAGTCCCCTTACAGCTTGGGCAGGGGACCGGAGTTCGGTAGCGGCTGAGCATCACGCGCACATGGAGTTTGTAGCGCTTCCCTTCCAAATATTCGAAAAATTGTTGTACGCCCTCCATTTTGCCTTCTCCCTGCCAGAGCATCTGCTGGATATCCTGTGGCAGATCCTTGTAGGGGGCGGTGAGGTCTGCCCCACGCCGCTTCATGGAGAGCAACATTTGCTTCTGCCACCAATCGCCGCTGGGTTTGCTCCAGGGTTCGATGGCGCCTTGGGCTAGCGACTTGCTGTGGTCGGGAATGACGAGATCGGGATCGTACCGGAGAATATTGCCGAACCCTTTGCACTCTGGACAGGCGCCGAGTGGATGGTTGAAGGAAAAGAGGACAGGCCGAACCGGTTCGAATGTTCTGCCACATTGTTGGCAGCGAAAGTCCGTGCTGTAGGTGCGGAGACCATAATCGATGACCTCGACGCGGCAGAGGCCCTCGCCCTCATGAAACGCGGTTTCGACCGCTTCGACGAGGCGGGATCGGTTGTCTTCCCGGATCACCAACCGATCGAGGATGACATACAGATAGTCCGGCCTGGTTTTGGGAAGGCTGTGGATCTCGTGGAGGTCGAGTATTTCCTCGCCGCATTGCACTCTGCTGAACCCGCGCAGCAGCAACGATTGAAAAAAGGCCTGGTCCTGTTTCGGCGCCGGGGCTTTAATTGGAAAGAGGATCATCGCTCGCGCATCGGGACAATGGTTCAGGAGGTCATCGGTGACGCTGCTTGGGTGAAAGCTGCGCGCGTCGATGGCGCAATCAGGGCAGACCGGGTGGCCTACTTTGGCGAACAGGAGCCGCAAGAGGTCGGCAATCTCGGTCGTGGTGCCGACCGTCGAGCGGGCGGTGCGGATAGGGTTTTTCTGCTCGATCGCAATGGCGGGGCGGACATTGATCAGCCGGTCGACATCGGGCCGATTGACCTTGTCGAGGAACATACGGGCATAGGTGGAGAGCGATTCCACATAACGCCATTGGCCTTCGGCGAACAGGGTGTCGAACGCGAGAGAGGATTTCCCCGATCCTGATACACCCGTGATGGCCGTGACCTGATTGTGCGGGATGCGGAGAGAGATGTTTTTCAGATTATTCTGCCGTGCCCCCTCGACGATGAGGTCTGTGGACTGGCTCGAAGGCAGAGGGGTTGGTTCCACGGCGCGCGCTCCTAGCGAGATAAATGCATGATCGTAGCGCGGACCATTGATGAATATCTACTCCGGCGTCCGGCTATTTCGACACCATCTTTACCAGCCCCACGCAGCCCAGATAGAGCATGAGCGAGCCGATCATGGCGGGCCAGAAGCCGAACCGTGGGATGCCCACTATCATGAACACGACGTAGACCACCCAGGGTGGGACGAACCACAGCAAGTTCTTTGCATAGCTGACAATTGCCTCGTTGCCCCCGTTCAGATAGATGAGGATGAACGTGGCGCCAGTAATGGCAGGAAAGGTACTGGCAAAGGCGGCGAGGAACGAGCGGCCTTGCGACCCCAGGTAGGTGGAGACACTGACAATCGTTCCACCGAGAAGAAAATAGAGTACGTACTTGCCGAATTCACTCATCTCGTTGCTCCTTGTTGAGAGAAACAGATTTTAGCTATGACAACGCGAATCTCACCGCGCTGTACATCACGATGACTTCGATCGCATGAGCGACGATGGTGATGTAGAGATTCTTTGTGCGCAGCCAAATGGCTCCCCAAATCAGTCCGTCCCATACGGCGATCCAGTGGAGCTGTTGAAAAGTATTTACCATGAAGGGGTCGAATGCAAATATCAGCGCGCCGGTGATGAGGGCCAGAGGCGAAAGCTGTTGGGCCAAGCCGGATCTCCATAGCCCCGATTCAAGTGCGGCCAGCCGTCCGAGGAGAAATCCGCGAAAATTCAGTTCGATAAGGAAGGCGATGCCGAAAATGAACCAGGGGACCATGACCAAGAGGGGGAGTCGGCCATGCGGTGTGGTCTTGAGGAAGCTGATGTCATAGCCCAGATGCGGATAGACCGAGAGAATCACGAACGTATTCAGGCATCCGAGAAGCAGGCCTGTCAGGAGTCCCCAGCGTAGGCCATCCCGTACGTTGCATTTCTCCAGCCCAAACCGAGATACGATATCGCGGTTGCGTGTGACCCATACACCTAAGGCAAGATAGGCGATGATCTGTGGCGCGAACAGGATCAGCGTCTGTTCTTGGAGCGAGGTGGGAAGGGCGTAGAAGCCGAGCGTTGCGGCGGTGGGGAGCAGCGCGAGAGCTGCTCCCCATTCATTGGCCTGAGCCGGTTCCGTGCGAGGACCAGGCTCAGGCGCCATCATTAGGGTCAGTTGAGTTGGAGATTATAACGGTCAAGCGTGGTGGCTTTGTGCCGTGAGAGATTGGAGAGGGATTTGTTGTAGTCGACCGTGGCGCGCAACTCGTTCCCTTGGGCCGTTGCGAGATCGCGTTGGAAGTCGAGGACAAAGCGAGTCGTGCTGAGCCCCACTTTCAGTCGCTCTTGCTCCGCCTGCAATTGCTTCTCTGCCATGATTCTGGCCGAGCGAGTCGTTTCGATCCGCTTGAAATCTGTTTGAACGCGCCGGACCGCTTCGCGCACCCCCACGATGATCTGCTGGCGCACGTTCATGAGCGACGCTTCGGCGTTCTTGGCCTCCAGCTGCCGTTTGTTGTAGGTGCTCCAGGCTGAACGGTTGCCGAGCGGGTAGCTCAAGACGAGGCCCGCGCCGTAGTTATAGTAATCGCCGTTGAAGTTTCGGTTTACTGAATCCCCGTAGTCTTTCCCCAGCCCTGCCATTCCCATGGTCCCTTGGAAGGAGAGGGTCGGGAGAATCTGATTTTTGGCAAACTTGGTGTTGAGATCGCTTGTCTCCATATTTTTCATCGCTTGGGCGATTTCAGGCCGCTGCTCAATGGCCTTATCAATGGCTTCTTGCAGGCTGATGGGTTCGAGGGTGACCACCGGTTGGTCGAGCGGAGTCAGGCGCAAGTCTTGACGCAGATCCTCTTCCGCTGGATTGAGCAAACGGCGTAGCTGATCTTCCTGGTCTCGAATCGCTTTATCCGCGACCAGTATCTGCTCGACTCGCGAGGCGACGGCTGCTTCGGCTTGCAAGACATCGACGATCGACATGATGCCGGCTTTTGCCTTCGCACGGTTGGTGGCCAAGAGTTCCTGCGCGGCTTTCAGGGCGGCCTCTGCCACTTTCAGATTCTCATTGGCGAAGACGACTTCCCAATAGGTCTGCTCCACCGAGGCTAGGACAGTGAGGACACGATCGCGAAACACATGTTCTTCCACGAAGGCATTATTCTGAGCCACGCGGATGAAGGTCTTGGTCACGTCGAAGCCGGCGTTGCGGAGTAATGGCTGTGTGAGCGTGAGGGCGAGACCACCTGTATAGGAGGGGTTAAACAGGAACCCGCCTGCCAGGTTCTGATTCACACTTGTTCGAGCGGGGCTGTAGTTCAGATCGACGTTGCCGCCGGTGGGGAGATTTGCCGTTGCATCCAACGTGACGGACTGGGTGCGTTGATCGAAGGGGGTAATCCCGGTCAGGCTGCCGCCGGTTGCGCCGAATACCGGTCGGTTGAGCGGGCTCACGGCTCGATTGAACTGACCGTTCACACTCAGAGTCGGGTCGAACTTTGCTTGCTCGACAGTGATGTCAGCCTGCCGGCTTTCCTTCGTCTGGCGGCTGATGCTGATGTCCAAGTTATGCTTCAGTGCTTGCAGTGCCGCGTCTGCGAGGGAGATGGTCTCCCGTCGTTCCGCCGGCGGAGTTGCGCCGACCTCCAGCCCCCAACTGAGCCCAGGCGACAAGATCAGGCCCATGCCGACGGCATAGCCAAATGCGCGCCACCACCTATTCGTTGTGATACCTTGCTCCATAGGTCCCCCTTTGATCGACAAGGAATATCGGTCGATACTATAATGCTTCCATGCGAACCTGTCATGGACAAACTGCAAGGGGATTTCAGGAACATCCGGTCATGAGAATTCATCGTCGCGCAGTGAAGTTTTCTTCGGTGATAGCTGGGCCTGCCCTGTTCCTGCTTCTTCTGTTGTTGAACTCCCAGGCCTGGGGACAATCGATTTCCAGCGTTCGTTCATTCGACGGAGGGGTCGCGCCGCTGGTCAGAGGACCGGGTATCGGGAGTCTCTATCTCGACAACCAGGGTACGCAGGGGTTTCTATACAACCCAGGGAATAATTTTCAATCATATAGCTTTCGGAATCCCACGACCGGTCAGGCTTGGAGCGGGGCTGTGTCCACGCTCGGGCCGCAACTTTCGATCGGACTGATTCAAGGCGCCAACCAGATTGGCTCACCGCTCGTCCTTCCAGGCCCTCCCCGCCAAACCGCGCCGTTGCGACCGATCCAATCTACTCTTCTCGACGAGATTCCCTAACAGGATGCTGAAGAAGCCCGCCGGCTTCGCTCCGCAAGAACAGTGAAAGGTAAAAGGTGAAAAGTGAACGTGGGATTGCCGAGTGCTTTTCCTCCGAAACGTTTTACGTGTAACGATTCACGTCTCACGGAGCATTCGCCAGTTGCCAGGTGAGCGCGAGGACATACCGTGCTATGGTCTGCAAAATTTCCGGATTGATCGTGTCGGCGGTGTC
>NEWR02000010.1:351139-353928 GCA_002869885.2 Nitrospira sp. CG24C | reverse complement strand
ATCCGCTGCTGCGACAAGCCTGTCGGCAGGCAGGCTCGCCGCTCAGTCCCTCGACGTACTGCTCCAAGTACGCGTCGGTCCTTCGCGGCTCCGCGTGCCTGTCTCGCAACGCGGCTGCGCGATTTCGCGACGAACCGTCATGAATAGTGTGGGCTAACTGGTCCGTTGCAGAGCGGTTGTAGGCCAAGGTAGTATGCCAGGTTATGAGGATGAAGCAGCGATGACAGATTCAACGACAGAAACAAATCGTTTTTCAAACCGGCTCATCGCAGAAGCTAGTCCCTATCTTCGGCAGCATGCGGAGAATCCGGTGGAGTGGTATCCCTGGGGCGAGGAAGCCTTGGCGAAGGCGAAAGCGGAGGACAAGCCGATTCTGTTGTCGATTGGCTATTCGGCTTGCCACTGGTGCCATGTCATGGCGCATGAATGTTTTGAAAATGTCGAGATTGCCGGGCTGATGAACCAGGATTTCATCAACGTGAAGGTCGATCGGGAGGAACGTCCGGACCTGGACGATATCTATCAAAAATCCGCGCAGGTGTTTCTGGGACGGGGCGGCGGGTGGCCGTTGACGATGTTTCTGACGCCTGAACAAGAACCGTTTTACGGTGGAACGTATTTCCCGCCGACGCCCCGCCACAACCTGCCGGGATTTCCCGAGGTCTTGCGCGGTGTCGTCGAGGCCTATCGGAATCATCGTGACGATGTTCGCAAGAATGTGGAGAAGGTGAAAGCCGGATTGCTGCGGGTTGGAACGCCGCAGCCGTCGGACGATCCCTTGACGGATCGCTTACTCGACGAGGCGGCCAAAAACTTAGGACAATTTTTCGATCCGGTCCACGGCGGATTCGGTGAGGGACCGAAATTTCCGACGGTCCCCCCGCTTAGCTTATTGCTGCGCCAAGCGGCTCGGACGAAAGAGGTCTCTCATCAAGAACTCGTATTGTTACAGCTGAGAACCATGGCAGCTGGAGGGATCTACGATCATCTCGGCGGCGGGTTTCATCGCTACTCGGTGGACGGCCAGTGGTTGATTCCCCATTTCGAGAAGATGCTCTATGACAACGCGCAGCTGGTGCGGATCTATCTCGATGGATGGCGTCTCACGAAAGAGAATCGATTGCGTGAGGTTGTAGAGGAGACCTTGGAATATGTTCGTCGTGAACTCACGCATCCGGACGGCGCGTTTTTTGCGGCGCAGGATGCCGACAGTGAGGGGCATGAAGGCAGCTACTTCGTCTGGGAACCGGGTGAGATCACCACGGTGTTGGGGGCCGAAACGGCTGAGGAGTTCTGCCGGTACTACGGGGTAACGGAGAGCGGAAATTTTGAAGGCAAGAACGTATTGAATCGGCTCGGCGGGGTGCAGCTCGAGCCCGAAGCGCAAGAGAAGATAGAGTCGTTGTTGCGGCCTGCCAGGCTGAAGTTGCTTGCAGCACGGGAGCAACGGGTGAAGCCGCAGAGGGATGACAATATTCTCACGAGCTGGAATGGGATGATGGTATCCGCCTATCTCGACGCCTATCACGCGTTCGGAGTCCCCGCGTATTTGGCGGCAGCGGAACAAGCACTCACATTCCTGCTGGACTATGCGGTTGAGAACGGGCGAGTCTATCGTACGGTTAGGGGCGGGAAGGGGCGTTTGAACGGCTATCTGGACGATGCAGCCTGTCTTGCCTCCGCGTTGCTGGACGCGTTTGAGGCCACGTCGCATCGGTGGTATTTGGAGCAAGCCCGCGAAGTGACGGAACATCTGCTGGAGCGATATTGGGATGAGACGGCGGGCGGGTGTTTTTATACCAGCAACGACCATGAAGCCCTCCTCCATCGGATGAAGTCCGGTACCGATAGTGCGATTCCCTCCGGTAATGCCACTGTTGCCATGGTCTTGTTGAGACTGTTCTCTTTCACAAAAGAGCAGCGGTATTATGACCGGGCCGAGCACCTCTTCCGGGTGTTCCGGAGCGTGATGGAACACAACGCCTATGGCTCGTCGGCTATGCTCTGTGCGCTGGATTGGTATCTGAGGACGCCGCAAGAGATTGTGGTGGTCGGGACTCGTGGCGATGTCACGACCGAATCGTTCCTCTCAACAGTCCATCAACGCTACCTGCCGAACCGTGCGGTGTTGGTCGTCGAAGCCACTCGTCGTGCCGGGGAATCCGAATTGGCGCTCGCCGTAGGGAAGACGAGTGTGGACGGACAGCCGACGGCATATGTTTGCCAACGTCAGGCCTGTTCGCCTCCGGTCACGGAGAGCCATCGATTGGACCTGTTGTTGTAAGGAGGGTGATTTGGGCGTAGGCGATTCGAACAAAGGGTTGTACGATCATCTCTACCGCCGATTCTTCGAGAGTCGTGCGAGGCAGCAGGGCTATGACTTCCAGCATGCCCCCGGTGGAAGCTCTCCAACACCGGGTATCACATTTCCGGATCGCCTTCGATGGTGGGCTTGGGGGCGATGGAAACGCCGAAAAGCGATCATGGCTGCCCGTGACCGGTTCCAGCAAGACATTCTCGATCTCAAGACGCGGCCACCGAAGTAAGAAGAGATTGAAATGATCGTTGCAAGGGAACGGGTATAAGCGTGAAGCTTAGGAATATCGTCAGGGTCTTTATTGTGCTTATATTGGCCGCGCTTGCAGGTGGCTGGAGCTTCTGTATCGAGCGGTCCCAGGCAATTCAGGCAGAGAGCCGGACTGAAAAAGAAGCCAACCTGAAAGGTCAGGCTCAAGGGGGTTTATTTAATCGCTGGACCTTCGACCAGCAGAAGTCCGGTGAGGCTCCTG
>NEWR02000010.1:303428-351039 GCA_002869885.2 Nitrospira sp. CG24C | reverse complement strand
ACACTCGGCGCCTTTCGGGCCGGTCGACTCCGTTCGCTCGTGGCGACTGATGTGGCAGCCAGAGGACTCGATATTCAGGATGTGACCCAAGTGATCCACTATGAGTTGCCGACCAATCCAAACTCCTACGTCCATCGGACGGGACGAACGGGCCGGGCAGAGAAGGAAGGGGCAACATACTTGATTCTGTCTCAGTCAGAAGAGCGAGAGTATCTGCGAATGGTGAGACAATTACGGATCGAGACGAAAAAACTCGCGCTGCCAGTATTTGCTGCCCTTCCTGCACCGGCCCCTATGCCAGTCAGCGAAGAACAGTCGCACCGTCAACGGCCCCGCCGAAGCGGTGAACCATCAGGACATCGTTTCCGTGAAGGTGAGAACCGGGGGCCAGTCCATAGGCCTGGAGCCTCGGTTGGTGGGTCTAGGCACTCACGATATTAATCTGCGAAATTGATACGAGAAACGCAGGATTAGGTGAGATAGGCTGAAGGCCGAAGGTCGGAGTTCGAAGCTCTGAACACTTCAGCCTTCAGCCTTCTCAGCTTCAGCCTGCACGTATTGCACGCCGTGCTGCTTCCGATGGTAAGATAACTTCCCATGCCGCCGTTTCAACTCGAAGCCCCATTCAAGCCCTGCGGAGATCAAGTCCAGGCCATCGATAAGTTGGTGGCTGGGATTGCGACCGGACGGAAGCATCAAGCGCTGCTCGGTGTGACTGGATCCGGCAAGACCTTTACCATGGCCAATGTGGTCGCGCAGGTGCAGAAGCCCACGTTGGTGCTGGTCCATAACAAAACGCTGGCCGGTCAGCTCTATCAAGAGTTCAAACAGTTTTTCCCCCACAATGCGGTAGAGTATTTCGTCAGCTACTACGACTACTACCAGCCGGAAGCCTATATTCCCCAAAGCAACACGTACATTGCCAAGGACGCGTCGGTCAACGATGCGATCGATCAGATGCGGCATGCGGCGACATCCGCGTTGCTTCAACGGAACGACGTGCTGATCGTCTCGTCGGTCTCCTGTATTTACGGCCTGGGGTCGCCTGATGTGTATCACGAGATGGTGATATTCCTCGAAGAGGGGATGGAGATCAGGCGGGAGAAGATCCTGGCTAAGCTGGTCGAAATCCAATATGCCCGCAATGACATGGATTTTCATCGAGGCACCTTTCGCGCCCGCGGCGACGTCATCGAGATCTTTCCTGCTTCGAATGACGCGGTATCCGTGCGGATCGAGTTGTTCGGCGATGTCGTCGACGCGATTCACGAAATCGATCCGCTCACGGGGAAGTCGCTCAGGAAGCTTCCAAAAGTCGCGGTCTACCCGAATACGCATTATCTCATTGCCCCGGATCGGTATGAGAAGGCGATTACAGGCATTGAGGAAGAATTGGACGAGCGTGTCGCCTTTTTCAAGAAACAGAATCAGCTCGTGGAGGCCCAGCGGATCGCGCAGCGCACCAAGTTCGATCTTGAAATGATTCGGGCGATGGGATACTGCCATGGCATCGAGAATTACTCGCGGCATCTCAGTGGCCGTGCGCCCGGTGAGCAGCCTCCGACACTCATCGACTATTTCCCCAAAGACTTTCTGCTGATCGTCGACGAATCCCATGCGACGATTCCCCAAGTAGGCGGGATGTACGAGGGCGACTATTCTCGGAAGCGCACATTGGTTGAGTACGGATTCCGGTTGCCCTCGGCGATCGATAACCGGCCGCTCAAATTCGCCGAGTTCGAGCGTTGTCTCAAGCAGGCGGTGTATGTCTCGGCAACGCCAGGCTCCTATGAGTTGGGGCATGCGGCTGGAGAAATTGTCGAACAGATCCTTCGCCCGACCGGTCTGATGGATCCGGTTATCGAGGTGCGACCGGCCAAAGGGCAGGTGGATCACCTTCTCGGCGAAGTGCGGACTGAAACGGCGCAGGGCGGACGTGTGCTGATCACCACCTTGACCAAGCGTATGGCAGAGGATTTGAGCGAGTATTACCACGATCTTGGCATCAAAGTGCGGTATCTGCACTCTGACATCAAGACATTGGAGCGGGCTGAAATCATCCAGGATCTACGGCGCGGGGTGTTCGATGTGCTGGTGGGGATCAATCTTCTGCGTGAAGGGTTGGATCTCCCCGAGGTCACCTTGGTGGCGATTCTCGATGCGGATAAGGAAGGCTATCTTCGGTCCTATCGGTCGTTGATCCAGACGGCTGGGCGGGCAGCGAGGAATGTGCGGGGCCACGTGATTTTGTACGGTGATGCCATTACCGACTCTATGCGCATGGCGCTCGCCGAGACCGAGCGTCGGCGTACGATTCAGGCCGACTATAATATCAGGCACGGTATCGTACCCACGAGCATTAAGAAGGACGTCCTGTCGCTCGAATATGCCACGGCGGAAGTGAACGATATGCAACTGGATTTGGCTGCAGAGTCGCCGGCGATCTATGGAGCAGAGGAAGCGACCGAACAGATCATCAAACGGCTGGAAATGGAAATGAAAGCCGCCGCCAAGGAGTTGGAATTTGAACGGGCCGCAGCCCTCCGAAACCGGATTCGAGCATTGAAGCTGAAAGAGTTAGAATTGAACCCGGAAATCTAGCAGGTTGCAAGATGCTCAAAAAGTCCGTTCAGCAAGGCCGCAGCGAGTGAAGATCCGAGGCGTACCCTCAGGGGTACGTTGAGGATCTGAACGATGCGAGAACGAAGCTGGCGGGCTTTTTCAGCATCTTGCTATACGTTTTTGTATAGATAGATGCCCAGAAACATCCCGATGAGACTGAGGAGGTTGATCTTGGTGAGGAAGCCAATAGTGAACTTAATGAGGACCAGATCGATGGTCAGTGGCTCGGTGATACCGAGGGCATAGCTGGTGGCGAAGATCGATTGAATTGTGCCGTGCGGGGCCATGACCCTGAGAATTTCTCCCAATACTCCACCCAATAGCCCCCCGATGAGTATGAAAACGATTAGAATCAGAGGTGATTTTTTCACGGCATCCGCCTTATAGCTCTCTGCGTAGTCTTACGGAGGTATCGTCGGACCTTAGCGAAAGGTCTGCGACATGTCAATAAAATGTACGCTTTGTTTGGCCCGCAGTACTTAGTAAGCGCCGCAGTTTTGTGGCGAACCGTGATCCATTATCTTGGAGTACGTTCTCTTGACTTCAACCTGCCTCGTCCTTTAGACTCCCCGATGCTCTTTTGCTAGAGTTTTCTAGGCGATCGGAGATGTGGGATTAAGGCTTCGATTGCCTTTTTCTTTGTGGCGCTATGCTGGACGCTCTCAGCGAAAAATTCGAAAATATTTTCAAGAAGCTTCGCGGTTCTGGAGTGCTCACTGAACAGAACATTGCGGAAGCGTTGAAAGAAGTTCGTCTCGCGCTGCTCGAAGCCGACGTCAATTTCAAGATCGTCAAGGACTTCATCGAGCGGGTTCGCGTGAAGGCCGTTGGGCAGGAAGTCCTCAAGAGTTTGACGCCTGGGCACCAGGTCGTCAAGGTCGTGTGGGAAGAGCTGCGGGAGATGATGGGCAGCGAGCGAGCCGGCCTGGCTCTGGCCTCGAATCCCCCGACTGTCGTCATGATGGTGGGGCTCCAAGGCGCTGGAAAGACGACGACGTGCGGCAAGCTTGGACGGTACTTTAAGGCTCAAGGGAAACGGGTTCTCCTGGTTGCGGCAGATCCTCGTCGTCCGGCAGCCGGTGACCAATTAGCGAGTCTAGGACGAGATCTTGGCATCGATGTATATCGTGCAGATCAGGCACAGGCTGTCCAATCCGATGTCGTCCGCATCTGCCAGGCTGGTGTGGAACGGGGGCGGGACCAGGGGTGCGATCTCGTCGTACTGGACACTGGCGGGCGTCTCCACATTGACGATGAGTTGATGGGGGAATTGGTGGCTGTGAGAGCCGCCGTGAAACCGCAGGAAGTACTCTTGGTGGCCGATGCGATGACGGGCCAAGATGCGGTCACGATGGCAAGTCAATTCGATCAACGTATCGGACTGACCGGCGTCATTCTGACCAAGGTTGAAGGCGATGCCCGTGGCGGGGCGGTGCTGTCTATCCGGGCGGTGACCGGCAAGCCGATCAAGTTTTTGGGTGTGGGCGAGAAGCTCGATGCGTTGGAGTTGTTTCATCCCGATCGGATGGCCTCGCGCATCCTTGGAATGGGCGACGTCCTCTCGCTGATTGAAAAGGCGCAAGAGACCTTTTCGCGTGAGCAGGCAGAGGAGACGCAGAAACGGCTGACCAGCAACACACTTACGCTGGAGGATTTCAGTGCCCAGCTGAAGCAAGTCAGCCGTCTGGGTTCGATGGACCAGATTTTAGGGATGCTGCCGGGCGGGCAGAAGCTTAAGGGCGCGATGGATGGGCAGGTACCGGAGCGAGAGATGAAACGAGTCACGGCGATGATCGACTCGATGACGGTACGCGAGCGGCGGGATCATACGGTCATCAATGGAAGCAGAAAAAAGCGGATTGCCCGTGGAAGCGGTACGAAGGTGGAAGAGGTGAATCGATTGATTAAACAGTTTCTCTCGGCGAGAAAAATCGCCAAGGTTATGGCAGGGTCTGGAGGGCGCAGGCAGCTTGCGCAGATGATGCGCTCCAGGTAAGGGTCGATACCATCATACGGATGTTTCGTACAGGAGGAGGATTCTAGTGGCTGTTCATTTGAGATTGACGAGGACAGGACGACACAAGCGACCGCTCTATCGCGTCGTGGCAGCGGATTCCCGGAAGCCGCGCGACGGGCGGTTCCTGGAAATTCTTGGGATCTTCGATCCCTTGAAAGAGGCGGGTCTGCCGGAGTTGAAGCAGGAGCGAGTGTTGAGCTGGTTACGCCAGGGCGCTCAGCCGACCGTCACGGTCAAGACCCTGCTCCGCCGTTGTGGCGTCTGGAAGGCGTTTGAGGCAGAGAAGGCAGCGAAGAAGAAGGTCGCCTAGTCTGTGGCCACGGCTCAGGAAGATCTTGTCACGATCGGCAAGATCGAGCGCCATTTTGGTGTGCGGGGCGAATTCAAAGTGCGATCGTTGAGCGATGTGCCTGGCCGGTTGGAACATCTGAAGCAGGTGCATGTCTTGGATCCAGCGGGGCAGATGGTCGAAAAGACGGTGACGCATGTTCGGCGCGCCGGTTCGACCTATATCATGGGTCTTGTTGGCGTGACGACGCCGGAGGAAGCCGGGGCGTTGCGCGGGGGATTGATCCAAGCGCCGCGTTCTTCAGCGGCGGTGTTGGATGCGGACGTGTATTTTGAGTGCGACCTCATCGGGATGACGGTCGAGAACGAGCGGGGCGACGAGGTCGGAGTGCTGGAGACGATTTTGGAGATACCGGACAATCGCGTCTTCGTCGTTCGCAAGGGGGCGGAGGAAGTTCTCATTCCGGCCGCGAAGAACTTTGTGACCTCGGTGGATCTCCAGCGCCGTCGGATGATGGTTTGCGGGATCGATGACCTGGTTGAGGATCGCCATGCGCTGTGACATTCTGACCCTGTTTCCCGACACCCCGCACGGTCGCCCGTTCACGCAGGCCTATGCGAAAAATCTGGCAGCCGACCCACGTCGACTCGTCATCCTTTGCGGCCATTATGAGGGAGTCGATGAACGGGTGCGATTGGCCTTGCATCCGGAAGAAATTTCCGTCGGGGATTATGTATTGACCGGAGGCGAGTTGCCGGCGCTGCTGCTCATCGATGCCGCAGCCCGTTTGGTTCCCGGCGTGTTGGGCGATCCTGAGTCGATCGTGGAAGAGTCGTTCGCGGAGGGGCTGCTTGAATATCCGCACTATACGAGACCGGCGGAAGTTCGAGGAGTACCAGTACCGGAAGTGTTGCTTTCAGGACATCACGAGGCCATTCGTCTGTGGCGTCGGAAGGAAGCCCTGCGAAGTACCTATCAGAGACGGCCGGATCTTTTGCAAGATCGGGTCTTGAGTCTCGAAGATCAACAATTGCTAGACGAACTTACTCGTGAAGGCGTGGATGGCACGCCTGTTCGATGTGGGGAGGAAGGGGTAGTCTCATGAATCGCTTAGAACGCATTCAGCAATCTTTTACGAAGAAGTCGGCGCCCAGTTTTGAAATTGGGGACACCGTCCGCGTGCATGTGAAAGTGGTGGAAGGGGAAAAAGAGCGCATTCAGGTGTTTGAAGGCGCGGTAATCGCGCGTAAAGGGTTGCTGAACACAGAGACCTTTACGGTGCGCAAAGTCTCCTACGGCGTCGGTGTGGAACGAATTTTCCCGCTCCACTCGCCGATCGTCACGCGCGTCGAGGTCATGCGGCAAGGTAAGGTGCGCCGGGCCAAGCTGTATTATCTCCGAGGGAAGAAGGGCAAGTTTGCCAAGGTCGAAGATCGAGAGTTTGTCGCGAGCGTGAAGGGGCAGCCCGGGGTCGCCCGTAAGGCCGAAGAACCGGCTGGAGCCACCGCAGCTTCGAAGGCCTAGTTCCCTCAACCACGACTGCTTGGTACCCTTTCAACTGGAGTATCGTGGGGCCACACCGTGGGACCTACCGACGAGTTCGAATTGGAAGGCCGGCGGCGCGGCTATCGCCGTATCGCCGGTCTGGATGAAGCCGGACGGGGTCCTCTGGCTGGCCCTGTCGTCGCGGCGGCGGTGATCTTGCCCACTCGTTGCCGCTTGGCCGGTATCGACGATTCCAAACAAATCTCTGAGTCTGAACGTGCGCGGCTCTATGAGGTGATTGTCCGGCGGGCTCGCGCGGTTGCTGTCGGGGTTGCCACAGAGCAGGAGATCGACCGCGTCAATATTTTAGAAGCGACTCGCCTGGCCATGCGCCGTGCGCTGGCATCATTGACTCTCCCGGCGGACTACCTGTTAATCGATGCGGTCACGTTGTCGCAACTCGCCATTCCTTCACGCTCTATCATTAAGGGTGATATGCTGTCGATCTCGATTGCTGCCGCGTCGATTGTGGCCAAAGTCACGCGCGATCGCATGATGGTGCGGTACCATCATGCCTATCCAGACTATAATTTTCTTTCCCATAAAGGGTATGGGACGGAAGAGCATTTGCAGCGGCTCGCGCAACATGGCCCCTGCGCGATTCATCGGCGCACGTTTGCTCCAGTTGCACAGATCTTGCGCGGCAGTAGCGACGCAGGCGGTCCCTCTCGCATGCCGCCTTTGGCGAATCTCCACGGATGAGCCGGTGAGCACCCTCGATCCCCGAAGACGGCTAGGTCAAGAGGGGGAGTCGGCTGCAGAGGCGTATCTGCGGGATAAGGGGTATCGGATCGTGGCCCGCAATCTGCGTTCGTCGGTGGGGGAGCTGGACGTAGTGGCTGAAGACGGTCAGGTACTGGTCTTTGTCGAGGTCAAGGCGCGTCGAACCGACGCATTCGGTGGAGCCATCCATGCGGTCCATCAACGGAAGCAGGAGAAGGTGATCCGCCTCGCGGCGCAGTATTTGGCTCGTCACCACATCAAGGACCGGCTCTGCAGATTCGATGTCGTCTTGCTGCAAGGCACGGATGTCGCCGGTTCGCAGATCGAGCATATTCAGAACGCCTTCGAAGTGTCCGGAGACGATCTCCGTTGGTAGGGCGGGAGCCTGTCCGAGTAATCCTTCGTGGCGAGGCGAAGGAGATGCGGGCAGATGCGAGGCCGCAGGCTCGAAAAAACCGGAGGCGTATTCGCTGGAATACGTTGAGGATTTTTTCGTGCCGAGAACGACGCAGATGTCAGTAGATCGTTCGCCGCAGTAGAATGGCATTACTCTGACAGGCTCCTAAAATGATTCGATTAAGCCACGTTTCGAAACAGTACGATCAGCGCCCGGCGCTCTCGGACGTCACCCTTGAGATCGGCAAGGGAGAGTTTGTCCTTCTCATGGGGCCCAGTGGAGCGGGCAAGTCGACGCTATTGCGCATGCTCATCGGGGCCGAACGGCCCGATGAGGGAGAGATCTTTGTCCATCAGAAAAACGTGACGATGCTCAAGAGGTCCGAGGTTCCATATCTGCGCCGCAAGGTGGGAACGGTGTTTCAAGACTTTCGGCTGTTGCCGAAGAAGTCTGTTTTCGACAATGTGGCGCTGCCCTTGCTGGTGCAAGGAGCGTCTTCTGCCGACATTCGCCGGAAAGTTACTGAGGCATTACGAGCGGTCGGTGTCGAGCACAAGCGGGATCAGCTACCTGCGGGCCTCTCGACAGGGGAGCAGCAGCGGGTGTGCATCGCGCGCGCGATTGTCAATGGCCCGGTTGTCCTGTTGGCGGATGAACCGACCGGAAATTTAGACCCCGCCCTGACGTCCGAGATCATTGAGCTCTTTAAACTCATTAATGCGCGTGGCACCACCGTCGTGGTGGCGACGCATGATCCTCAGGTCATGGCTCTCGTGAATCGAAGGGTGCTCACCTTGTCGCAGGGGCGGTTGTTGCCGGAAGAGCGGGTGTTGGGGTGAGGACGTTTTCGTATCTCCTCAGAGAATCTTGGGTCAATATGTGGACCAACCGGACGACGACGATGGTCGCCATCTTGACCACCACCTTTACCTTGGCCTGTGTCGGCGTCTTCTTGCTGCTTTACGTCAATCTGCGGGCGGCGGCGGGTTGGCTTCAAGACGATATCAAGATCATGGTGTATCTCGATGAGCGGCTCGCCTCCGATTCGGTCGCTGAGGTAGAGCGGCAGTTGCGGGGCGATCGCGCCGTTGCCTCATTGCTGTTCATCTCGAAAGAGCAGGCGTTGGGAGAGTTCAAGGCGCAATTCCCTTCAGAGTCGCATCTGCTTGAGGGGTTGGGCCAGAATCCCTTGCCCGCCTCCTTTGTAGTCGCGCTCAGTCCGTTCTTCCGTTCGCCGGACGCAGTCAAGCGATGGGCGGAACGGGTCAGGCAGGTCTCCGGCGTTTCCAAGGTCGACTATAATCAGGATTGGATCGACGCCCTCGCGACGGTGATTCGATCGATTGAATTGGTCGCCATCGGCATCGGTGTCATTCTCTCCGCGGCGGCGGTCACCATTATCGCCAATACGATTCGTCTCACATTGTTCGCCCGGCGGGACGAGATTGCCATTTTGCGTCTCATCGGGGCGACGACCAGCTTTATCCGTATCCCCTATCTATTAGAGGGTGCCGTGCTTGGCGCCTTGGGTAGCACGCTTTCGCTCGTCATGCTCAAGGTCATGTACGAATTGTTTCGGCAGCAAATGCGAACGACGGGACGATTTTCAGGGATTGAGAACTTCATGGCATTTTTCCCCCCATCAGTCTGTCTTGCCCTGGTTGCGGTGGGGATGGGGCTTGGGTTTGCCGGCAGTTTCGTATCGATACGGCGTTTCGGCGAGGTCAAGGCGTGAGGTGTTGGAGGGGGCTCAGGATCGGAGTCATGATCTTGGGGCTGCTGGGTTTCCCCTGGCCGACAGTTGCGGGCGCCGATCCAATCACCGATAAGATTGAGAAAGAGCGCAAGGCCCTCGACCAACTCAAAGGGCAGATTGAGGAGACACGTAAGCAGGCCGATGAAGCGGGGAAAAAGCGAGAGTCTCTCTTGCAGGGGATTCAGACGCTCGATGAGCGCGTGGTGCACTACCGGCAAACGCATCAGGAGATCAGCCGAAAGTTGCGGAAGAAAGACCAAGAGATAGAGGAAATCAATACACAACTCGCTGGTTTGCGTGCTAGTGTGCGAGAACGTCAGGACGCCATTCTGGCTCGGCTGCGGGTGCAGTACATGGAGGGCCGTTTTGGATATTGGAAAACCTTGCTTGCCTCGGACTCCTATAGCGATTTCCAACGCCGTCTCCAGTATCTCTCATCCGTATCTGAACGGGATTATGCCCTGATGGGCACATTCCGAGCCGATATGACCCATATGGAGCAGGCGGAGCGGCAGCGGGAAGAGGCGCGCATCGGGATGGTGTCCTACAAGCAAAGCACCGAGAAGCAGTTGGCCGAGATGAAAGCGGTCAAGAGAGAAAAGAAGGTCTATCTTGCCAAGATCACTCAGGCAAAAGAGTCCTACGAACATGCCCTCCAAGAATTAGAACGGTCTGCATCGCGCATCGACAGTCTGTTGCGAGAAATGGAACAGCGCCGCCGCGCGGTCGCGGTTCGGCCCCCGACCGGGGGGATCGTTCCTCACGCGGGGAAGGGCGGACTGCCGTGGCCGGCTGAAGGGAACGTTGTCTCCCTCTTTGGTCGTCAGAAACATCCGACCTTCAACACCTTCGTGCAGCGTAGAGGGATCGAAATAAAGACGGCTGAGGGGAGCGCCATCCATGCGGTGATGCCGGGGTCCGTTGTTTATGCAGACTGGTTGAAAGGATATGGACTCGTTATAATCCTTGATCACGCGAATGGGTTCTTTTCGTTGTATGCTCATGCGTCGAGGATACTGGCAACAGTGGGGACGCAGGTGGATGCCGGGCAAGCGATCGGTGAAACAGGCGACACAGGCATGACGGGTGAAAATACTTTATACTTTGAGTTGCGCCATGGGGCAGAACCGGTTGATCCTCTCCAATGGTTGGCGAGGCGATAGCACGTTGCAGGAAAACTGGTTTATACATACAACATCATTGAGATATCACAAAGTGGCGCTGATGCCACAAAAACTCAGGATGCTCAAAAAGGCTGTCCAGCAAGGCCGCAGCGAGCGAAGAGGCGAGGCGTACGCTTCGGTACGTTGAGCCTCTGAGCGAAGCGAGAACGCCGCTGGCGGACTTTTTCAGCATCCTGGATAGGGAACGGGAAAGGACAGTATATTATGGATCAGAATCCTCAACGACGATTCTGGATGTTAGGCCCGATGGTCGTGGTGGCGTTGGTCGTGGGCGTACTCCTCGGTAAGGGGTGGGAACGGACCGGACATGCCACGGAAACCTATGAAGAACTGAAGACGTTCTCCGAGGTATTGACCCAGGTTCAGAAGAGTTACGTCGATGAAACGAAAGTGAAGGATCTCGTTCAGGGGGCCATTCGGGGGATGCTCTCAACCCTCGATCCGCATTCGGCCTACATGACGCCGGAGATGTTCAAGGAAATGCAGGTTGAAACGAAGGGTGAGTTTGGGGGTGTCGGCATCCAGATTGGGGTAAAGGAGAACCGCTTGGCGGTGATCGCGCCCATCGAGGGTACGCCGGCCTATCGAGCGGGCATCAAGCCCGGCGATTTCATTATCAAGGTGAACGACGAGCCGACCAAAGACCTCACGTTGATGGATGCGGTTCAGAAGATGCGTGGCCCCAAGGGCTCGAAGATCAACTTGACGATTCAGCGGGAGGGAACTCCCGATCCGCTCCAATTTACGCTGATCCGCGATACCATCAAGATTGAAAGCGTGAAGTCGAAGGTATTGGACAATATCGGGTACGTTCGGCTGACGCAATTTCAGGAATCGACGGGGCGAGATCTGGGCAAAGTGCTCAAGCAGTTCAAAGACCAAAAGCTCCAATCGACGATCCTCGACCTCCGTAACAATCCCGGCGGACTGCTGACCGCGTCCGTTGAGGTTTCCGAGCAGTTTCTCCCAGGCGGCAAGCTAGTGGTCTATACCAAAGGGCGTGAAAGTAAGAAGGACGAGTGGATCGCCAAGGGGAAAGATCAGATGGACGATTCGCCCATGATTATTCTGATCAATGAAGGATCGGCCAGTGCGTCTGAGATCGTGGCCGGTGCATTACAAGACTACGGGCGGGCGGTGATTGTCGGCACGACCTCGTTCGGCAAGGGATCAGTGCAAACGATTCTCCCGCTGGGGGATGGGTCCGGGCTTCGTCTTACGACGGCAAAGTACTACACCCCGAAGGGGCGTTCGATCCAGACGACCGGTATTACGCCTGATATTGTCGTGAAGGCCCAACCACCGACTATTGTCGCCAAGGCAGGCGAGACGAAAGCCGGTGAAAAGGAAGGGGATCCGAAGCAGCCCAAGCCTGCGGTCGTACCGGGAAAAGATCAACCGGCTCAGAGTGGCAAAGCACCGGAAGAGGGCGCTCCGAAGAACGGCACGCCGCCTCCCGCCCCTCTCCCTGAGGTCTCCGGCGATCCTTCGCTTGAGCAGGATGTGCAGCTTCAAAAAGCGGTCGAGATGCTGAAGACCTGGAAGATCTTTAAGGAGCTTCCTCGGCCTTCCTAACATAGGATTGCTGTTGTGAGGCGAGAATCGCCTCCAGCAGCCGTTCTTCCGATCCGGAAAACCCTGGTACGGTGCGTAGCATGTGCGATCGTACCAGCCGTTCCAGATCGTTCAAGGTGGTGATGTGCAGGCGGGTATAGAGGTACGCAACGAGCGATTCGGACAGTCCCGGGAGCTGAGTCCAGGCCTTCACCGCATCCGGGAGCGGCGTTCGTAACACTTCATAGGCTTGAATCGTTCCAGTTTTGAGAAATTCCTCAATTTTGTCAGCCAGGTCTCTGCCGACCCCCTCAATATCTTCCAGCGCTTTCCGTGCGACAACGTCTGCAATGTCTTCCTCCAAAGCCTCGATGGTATCCGCTGCCTTCCGATAGGCTCTGACCCGATAGGGGTTCGCCCGCTGGGCGGCCAATCGTTCCGCCATCGACCGAAAGATGGTAGCGACTTGCTGGTTATGTTGATGGGGGGAAGTCATAGGTCGTGCTGGCGGTATTCTGACGTGATCGGGGATGTGGGGGCAAGGGGATGCACAGGGCTTGTTGACAACCAGATTTCTGCTCCCCTAGGATGAGTGATGATGACGGAGGCGATTCAGATCCAGGTAAACGGCGAACCGCGTGGTTGTCGGGCTGATGCCACCGTTGGAGATTTACTGCGTGAACTTGCCATTAAGACGGAGCGTGTAGCGGTGGAGCTGAACTTGGAAATCCTCGACCGTAAGGAGTTCGACCAGCGTGGACTAAAGCAGGGGGATCGAGTGGAGATCTTGAGCTTTATCGGCGGTGGTTCATCGACTGATTATTCTGTGAGGGTATCATGACGGGCGATCGGCTGATTATCGGGGGATATGAGTTCAAATCCCGGCTCTTCGTAGGGACCGGGAAGTACAAGGACTTTGCCGAAACCAAGAAGGCTATTGAAGCGTCAGGCGCCGATGTGGTGACGGTGGCGGTGCGGCGGGTCAATATTACCGATCGCTCCAAGGAGAATCTCCTCGATTATATAGATCCGAAGAAGTACACCATTCTTCCCAACACCGCCGGCTGTTACAACGTGGAAGATGCTCTGCGTTATGCCCGCCTGGCCAGAGCTGCCGGCGTGTCTGATTTGATCAAGCTGGAAGTGCTTGGCGACGAGAGAACCCTCTTTCCCGATACGGTTGGATTACTCGAAGCGGCGAAGATTCTGGTCAAAGAAGGTTTTATCGTCTTGCCCTATACGAACGACGATCCCATTGTGGCGCAGAAGCTCGTGGACATCGGGTGCCCATGCGTCATGCCCTTGGCTGCGCCGATCGGGTCGGGACTCGGCATCCGTAATCCGTATAATTTAAAAATCATCATGGAAATGGTCAAGGTGCCGATCGTCGTCGATGCCGGCGTCGGGACCGCATCCGATGCCGCCCTGGCGATGGAGTTGGGGGCGGATGCGGTACTCATGAACACGGCCATTGCCGGAGCCAAAGATCCCATTGCCATGGCGGAGGCAATGAAATATGCGGTGCTTGCAGGCCGGTTGGCCTACAAGGCCGGACGAATCCCGCGAAAACTGTATGCGACGGCGAGTAGCCCCATCGAAGGGATGCTCTAACGGGATGCTGAAAACGTCCGCTAGCTTCGTTCTCAGCTCATCGAAATCCTCAACGTACCCCCGAGGGTACGCCTCCGGTTTCGATTCGCCTGCGGCCTTGCTTGGGAAAAGGCGCGTCTCGGCGCGCCAGGGTTGGGCGGGTGAGAAGTCTGAACGTTTTGAGCATTCTGCTCAGGCCTCAGCACTCAGCACTTTGGGCTCAGCACTTCCCCGATGCTGACACTCTCCAGCCGTCTTCTTGTCGTCACGGATCGCCATCAGACAAACGGGCGTCCGTTGGTTTCCCTTCTGCAGCGGGTGCTCGCAGTTGCGGCGCCTGCGATTCAACTTCGTGAACGCGATCTTTCAGCAGGAGAACTGGTTGCGCTTGCGCGGGAGGTGCAAGCGGTCACGGCCTCTCCCGGATCCCAACTCCTCATCAACGACCGAATCGATGTCGCATTGGCGTTGGAAGGAGTCGGCGTCCATTTACGCAGCAATAGTCTGCCGGTTCCCGTTGCACGACAGCTGTTGGGAGCAGGGCGTCTGCTGGGCGTTTCTGTGCATGGAGTAGCAGAGGCGATGCAGGCGGAGTCGCAGGGCGCAGACTACATCGTCCTTGGCCCGATCTACGAGACGCCGTCCAAACAAATGTTCGGTCCACCGCTCGGCATTCATATTCTTGAGAAGGCATGCAGTCTGGTCCGCATCCCGATTATCGGAATTGGCGGCGTGACAGCATCGCGCGCGCGTGAGATGCGGCGTGCCGGAGCGTTCGGCGCGGCGGTGATCACGGCGATTCTCGGTGCGGATGATGTAGAATCGGCGACGCGCGAGTTACTCGATGCCGTGACGGCTGTACCATAATGTGCGAAACGCACGATCGTCACGCTGTAACATCTCGTCGTCCGGTTGACCACCCTGGGAACGGATGATAGAATCCGCGCAGACAAGGACTTCTCGATTCAGCAAGGTGTTTCGCATTCTTCGGGTAGCGCCATGGACGGCAAGAAAGAAAGTCCGAGTCGATTCCGGTCTCTCCGAGATTCCGTCACGCACATCACGAAGCGGTTGACTGAAGGAGAAGCGGACATGGCCCAACGCAACGATGAACATGTTCGCGAAGTTGAAAAGCTTCGTGTGCAAATTCAGTCGATGGAAGAAGAAGTCCGCCGGCTGTACCAATCCCGCTACCAGCTCGACCAAGCTACCAAACAGAACGAAAAGCTCGTCTCCACGCTCCAGGAAGCGAAGGCGCAGATTGAAGCGTTGCGCGCCGAAGTTGAGAAACTGACCGCGCCTCCCTCAGCCTACGCCATTTTTTCCAGCCTCAATGATGACGGAACCGGCAATGTCTATGTGTCAGGACGGAAGATGAAAGTCAGTGTGCATCCGTCGATCAATGGAAAGGCGATGCGTAAGGGGCAGGAAGTGGTCCTGAACGAGGCCTTGAACGTCATTGAGGTCAAGGGGTTCGATATTCAGGGCGAAGTCGTGCGTCTTAAAGACGTGCTGGACGGCAATCGCGCCCTGGTGACGCTGCATTTCGACGAAGAAAAGGTTGCAGAGCTCGGCGACCCGCTATTGGCAGAACGGTTGAGCGTCGGGGACCATCTGCTCTACGACCCTCGCTCCGGCTATGTCGTCGAAAAATTGCCGAGGTCCGAGGCGGAAGAATTGGTCTTGGAAGAAGTGCCCGATGTCGATTATGAGCACATCGGCGGGCTGCAGCATGAGTTGGAGCAGGTCCGCGATGCGGTGGAGTTGCCGTTTCTTCATCCAACTCTATTTTTAGAATACAAGTTGAGCGCGCCCAAGGGGGTCTTGCTCTATGGACCGCCGGGCTGCGGGAAAACCCTGATTGCCAAGGCTGTCGCGAACTCGATCGCGAAGAAGCTCGGGCACCTCACAGGAAAAGAAGTGCGGAGTTACTTCTTGCATGTGAAGGGTCCGGAGTTGCTCAATAAGTATGTCGGTGAGTCCGAACGCCAGGTCCGCGAAGTCTTCAAGAAAGCGAAGGAGCGGGCGGCGGACGGGAATCCTGTCATCGTGTTCTTCGATGAGATGGATGCGCTGTTCAGGACGCGCGGCACCGGGATCTCTTCCGATATCGAATCGACGATCGTCCCGCAGTTTCTTTCCGAAATCGACGGCATGGAACGGCTCCGTAATGTGATTGTGATCGGAGCCAGCAATCGTCAGGATCTCATCGACCCGGCAGTGCTCCGCGCCGGGCGGTTGGATGTGAAGGTCAAGGTGGGTCGTCCCGATATGGTGGCGGCCAAGGATATTTTCTCGAAGTATCTGAGCATCGACCTGCCGTTTGCCGAGGAAGATTTGCAACGCCATGGCGGAGACACAAAGGCCTTAGTCGCGCAGATGACCGATCTCACGGTTGAGGCGATGTATGCCTCCTCGGAGGAGAATAAGTTCATCGAGGTCACCTATGCGAACGGTGAAAAAGAAGTGCTCTACTTCAAGGACTTTGCGAGTGGCGCTCTGATCGAAGGCATCGTCTCGCGCGCGAAAAAGTTTGCCGTCAAGCGGGCAATCGCGAAGGAAGGCCGTGGCCTTCGGTCCGAGGATTTGATCCGCGCCATTCGGGAGGAGTTTAAGGAGCACGAAGACCTGCCCAATACGACCAATCCTGACGACTGGGCGAAGATCTCCGGGAAGAAAGGCGAGAAGATCGTACATCTTCGGACCATCAGCGGGGGCCCAGGCGACTCACGTCAGATCGAAACGGTTACGACCGGGCACTATCTCTAAGATGTCATAGCTATGCAGGAACCTACCTCGCCGCCGATCCCCCGCGTCCTGGGAACAGAAACAGAATTCGGCATCGCGTCGCGCGATCCTGCCGCCTCAGACCCCGTCTCCAACTCTATTGCCGTCATTGGACACTACCCGGGCTTGCCGGCTCCCTTGGCCATTTGGGACTATGAAAACGAGAACCCGCTGCTCGATGCGCGGGGGTTCGAGGTCGAGGGAGAGCGGGAGCGGCCCAATCCCGAGTATAATCGTCAGCTGAATAAGGTGCTCGCCAATGGAGGGCGTCTCTACGTCGACGGCGCCCATCCGGAATATTCTACGCCCGAGTGCACCAACCCGCGTGAAATAGTAGCCTTCGAACGGGCCGGCGAGCGAATCCTTGCCCAGTGTCTTGAGCAGATGGCGCGCGCCACCGGGCGGGATCATTGCCTGCTGTACAAAAACAATTCCGATGGCAAGGGGAACAGCTACGGCTATCACGAGAGCTATCTCATGTCTCGCGCGATTCCTTTCGAGCGTATTGTGAAGGTCTTGGCGCCGTTTTTTGTGACGAGGCCGATTTTTGCAGGGGCAGGTAAGGTCGGCGCAGAGAATCAGACCAGTCCAACGGAGTATCAGATCTCGCAGCGCGCGGATTTCTTCGAGTGCCTTGTCGATCTCAATACGATGGTCCGGCGCCCCATCGTCAATTCACGCGATGAGCCGCATGCAGAGTACGGCAAGTATCGCCGGCTGCACGTGATTGTCGGAGATGCCAATATGGCGGAACTGTCGACCTACCTCAAGGTCGGCACATTGGCCATTGTTCTGGATCTGCTCGACGCAGGAGCAGATCTGCCGCAGTTCGAATTGGACGATCCGGTCCGAGGCATCAAGCAGGTGTCTCGCGATCTGGGCATGAAGGAGACGCTCAAATTGGCGGGCGGGCGTTCGACGACGGCGGTGGCGATTCAGCGAGCCTATTTGAAGGCTGCCATGGGATACTATGCCTGCCACGAAATTTCACAAGTGACGAAAGATATTCTCGTCCGCTGGGAAGACGTACTGGATAAGTTAGAGCAAGACCCTCGGCTTTTGGCGCGTGAATTGGATTGGGTGGCGAAGCGTCAGATGATGGAATCCTATATGGAGCGAAAGGGCTGTGGGTGGGACGACTCTCGTGTACGGCTCATGGACCTGCAGTATCACGACGTCCGCCCGGATAAGGGCCTCTACTTTACCCTCGAACGCAGCCACCTGATCGAACGAATCGTGCAGGAAGTGGAGATCGAGCGGGCGGAGTTCACCCCACCATCTGGGACGCGCGCCTATTTTCGCGGACGATGTGTCAGCAAGTTTGCGAAGTCGCTCTATGGGGTCAGCTGGACCTCGGTCCTCTTCGACGTCGGCAACAATCAGGTGAAACGAGTGCCTTTGATGGATCCGCTCCGAGGCACAGCCGCTCTGACGAGCGACCTCCTCGATCAGGTTGAGACCGTCGACGCATTGCTGGAGAAGCTCAAGGCCTGATAAACCATCCTCCTCGCGATTGATATTATGAAATTACCATTTCTTCCTAACCATGACGACCCGAGTTTCTTCGACTTTTTGACCCAGCACCATCCCGCGCTGACTCCGACCGGCCGCAGTGGATTTTTGCAGGCTCAGGCCACGGCCGAGCCGATGCGAGGGGCCGGAGCGATGACGGTTCCCCAGGCCACGACGGTGCTGGCAATCAAGTATCAACAGGGCGTGGTGATTGCCGGAGATCGTCGAGCGACGGAAGGGTTTCAAATCGCCGAGCGCCGGATCGAGAAAGTCTTCAAGATCGACGAGTATTCCGCGATGGCGATCGCCGGCGCCGCCGGTCCCTGCATTGAAATGGCCAAGCTGTTTCAGGTCGAACTGGAACATTACGAAAAGTTAGAGGGTGTGCAACTGTCTTGTGAGGGGAAGGCCAACAAGCTCGGACAGATGGTCAAGGCCAATCTGCCGATGGTCTTTCAAGGGCTGGTCGTCATGCCGCTCTACGTCGGGTACGACCTGAAGCGTGCAGAAGGCCGCATCTTCAAATACGATCTCGCCGGGGGCCGGTACGAAGAGTCGGATTACCATGCTATCGGGTCGGGCGGCAAAGACGCGCGCAATACGATGCGGGAGCATTTCCTCAAAGGCCTGGCTGAACCGGATGCGCTGAAGTTAGCCCTGCTGGCTCTGTACAATGCAGCCGATGATGACGTCGGGACCGGGGGGCCGGATCTCGTGCGGGGGATTTATCCCACCGCGAAGATCGTCAATGCGACCGGCATTACCGATGTCTCAGACCAACAGATCCGCGGTATCTATGACGGGTTGATTGCCACTCGCCGCTCGAAGGAGAACTAAGCATGCCGATGCCCTATTACGTCTCGCCCGAGCAGATGATGCAGGACAAGGCGGAGTATGCCAAGAAAGGCATCGCCAAAGGCCGCTCCATCATCGCCATCGAATATGTGAACGGGATACTGCTCGTCGCGGAAAACCCCAGCGCCTCGCTCTATAAAATTTCCGAGATCTACGACAGTATCGCTTTCGCGGGGGCAGGCAAATACAGCGAGTTTGAAAATCTTAGGAAGGCCGGCATCAGGCACGCGGATCTCAAAGGCTTCATGTATAGCCGGGAAGATGTGACGGCCCGCTCTCTTGCGAACGGCTACTCTCAAAGCCTCGGCACTATTTTCAGCCAGGAGCTGAAGCCGCTGGAGGTGGAAATCCTGGTGGTGCAGGTCGGACACAACGGCCAGCCCAACGAGATGTATCGCATCTCCTTCGACGGCAGCATCATCGACGAACGGACCTTTGCGGTGATCGGAGGCAAGTCCGAGGCCGTGCAGGCTCTGCTCAAGGAGAAAGGGTTGACGCAGCCTCCGGAACTCCAGGCTGCACTCAGTCTCTGTATCACCGCCCTCGAACAGATCGGGAGCCAGAAACTCTCGCTGGAGAGCCTGGAGGTGGCAGTCCTGGATCGCACCCGCGACGGCAGAAGGTTCCGCCGTCTTACGCCCGCCGATACCAAACAGCTCCTCGCAACCTAATTGGTTCATTTGGTTTGTTTGGTCTGTTTTGTTGAACCAGACCAAACTAAGTCGACCAAACCAACCAGATAACCAAATCAACCAAACAAACCAGTCAAGCGGATCTTGTCCTTCTGTTGAAGAAGGCAAGGCCGGCTGGTATTCTGTGCCACACGCATGTTGCAACCCAGCCCCCTGAAAAGACGGATCTTCGGTTTGGAGAATGAGTACGGTCTCATTTTTTCTCCGAACGGACGGGTCTATCTGCCGATGGAGAAGGTGCTGGGGTATATTTTTGAAGGTCTCATTCCGAACAGCTGGCCCTCCAACGCGTTTCTGGTAAACGGCGCCAGGTTTTACCAAGACACAGGCTGCCATCCTGAGTATTCCACCCCCGAGTGCGACAACATTCTCGATCTCGTCATCCACGATAAAGCCGGTGAGCGGCTGCTCGAAGCCTGTTTGCCTGCGGCTGAAGAGCGCTTGCGGGAAGAGGGGCTGTCCGGGGAAATCTACATTTTCAAGAACAATACGGATTCGCTCGGCAATACCTACGGGTGCCATGAAAACTTCCTCATGCGCCGCGACGTCGATTTTTGGAAGGTCACGGAGCAACTCATTCCCTTCTTCGTCACGCGGCAGGTCTATAGCGGAGCGGGGAAGGTGCTGAAAGTATCCGGCAAACCTCAGTATTTCATCTCGCAACGGGCCCAACACATTCACGAGAAGACCTCCTCCTCGACCACCTCCTCGCGCAGCATCATCAATACCAGAGACGAACCGCATTCCGATGCGGAACGTTACCGGCGGCTCCATATCATCGTCGGGGATTCCAACATGTCGGAGTTCGTGACCTATTTGAAGGTCGGCACGGCGACGTTGGTCCTGTCCATGATCGAGGAAGGGTATGCAGTCCAAGGGATGGAGTTCGAAGACCCGGTCAAGGCCATTCGTGAGGTATCGCGCGATCCCACCTTGAAGCGGAAGATTAAGCTGGATGATGGTCGTCAGCTGACGGCGATCGAAGTGCAGCGGGTCTATCTGGATCGAGCGCAGGAATACTTGGCCCAACAAGAACACGATCCGGTTCTCGACGATGTGTGGCAACGATGGGCCATGGTGCTGGATAAGCTCGAAGAGGATCCGATGCAGCTCGTGCGTGAAATCGATTGGGTGACCAAACGCCATCTGATCCAGTCCTATATCGACAAGAAGGGATGCGGCTGGGACGATCCACGGGTGTTCCTGCTCGACCTCCAATTTCATGATGTGAAACGGACTCGCGGGTTGTACTATCTGATGGAGTCCCGGGGGATGATCGAACGGGTGGTGGAGGAGGAAGCGGTGCAACGGGCCATGTCGACTCCGCCGCAGACCACGAGGGCGAAAGTGCGAGGCGATTTCATCCGGTTTGCCCGCGCGAAGAATCGGTCCTATACGGTCGACTGGACCTATCTGAAACTGAATGGCTACTGGGAAGAAACGATTCTCTGTATGGACCCCTTTAGCGCTGTGAATCGGCGCGTGGATGAGCTACTCTCACAGGTCGCGGGGCTACGGTTCTACCGATGATGATGACGTCGCTCAAATCGACGCGTGTGCGGATTTCTCGGCTGGATCGAACGCTGATCACGGCGGTCTTGTTGCTGTCCAGCATCTTTCCCGTCGAGTTGTTTTCCAGCACACCTCCAGCGCCGATGGGTCACGATGGGGAATACAGCGGCAAGCAGGGGCAGGTGCTGGTGGTCAAGGTGAAAGGCGAAGAGCAGGCGACGGAGGTGAAGGGGACGTTTCTAAGCCGGACGATTCCATTTTTTCGGGAGTTCAGGCCAGGAGAGCCGGCCGGCTATATCGGTTTGCTTGGGATCGACATGCAGGACGAACCTGGAACCTATGAACTCTCCGTCGAAGTGAAGCAGGGCGAACAGGCGAAGCAGTTGAGCTTCAATGTTCAGGTGGCTAAAGAGAAATTTACCGTCGAGCATCTGAAGCTGCCGAAAGACAAGGTCGATCTGGACGAGAAGAGCACAGCACGTTGGAAAGCTGAGCAACAATTAGTACGGGAGGCGCTCGCAGAGAACTCGCGTCTGAAGTTATGGCGCAGCAACTTCGTGGAGCCGGTGAGCGGCAAGCGCACCGGCATTTTCGGCAGCGTGCGGATCATGAACGGCCAGGCGCGCAATCCTCATAACGGAGAAGATATCGGCGCGCCGATGGGGGCCGATGTCGCGGCGACGAATGACGGGATTGTCCGCATCACGGTCGATCATATTTTCTCCGGCAAAGGCGTCTTCGTCGATCACGGCCTGGGGTTCTATACGATGTATTTCCACCTGTCGGAGATTCTGGTCAGAAACGGGGACTTGGTCACAGCGGGGCAAATCATCGGCAAAGTCGGCGCGACTGGCCGCGCCACCGGCCCGCATCTCCATTGGGGCGTCAAACTCAACGGCGCCCGCGTGAACCCCTATGCGCTGCTTGACCTGCCGTTCAAGAACGGTACGACACCAACGGCCACGGTTGCCACGCCAACTCCTGAAACCACACCAGCCCCATAAGCCGTACTCGTCAAAGAATAGCCTGAGAGACAGGTGTGCCAAGGCTCAACCGCTCACGTACCTACTGGAGCGACCCTTGCGGACGCGACGGGACGAATCAATATTATCTTGGAGCTTGAGCCAGAAACTCACTTGGATGCTTAGATTAGGCTGCCGCGCGCTGCGAGTCGATTATCAGGTAGGCGGGTTAGCTCTTTGTGCGAAGCTTGGCGGTGAGGTTCTCATAGATAGATTGTCGATGGCCGACGGCAATGAGGCGAATGACCCGCGCCTTGCGGTCGATCGCGTAGACAATTCGAAAGCGGCGGACGCGATACTTCCACAAGCCGTCGAGTTCGCGCATGAGCGGCTCTCCACACTCCGGATCGGTTGCAATGCCACGAATAGCCGCCTTGATGGACCGTTTCAGGTCAGGATGGAGAGACCGGATTACCTCAGCCACATGCGGGGGGATATCGGGACGGAAGGGATTCACGCAGTGCGACGCTTTTTGGCGGGGGTGAATGGCTCGCCGAACACATCCTCAAAGGAGAGGCCCTTCTTCCCAGCCTTATAGAATGCCTGACTCTTGCCGATCTGTTTCATCAAGAGCGGATCGCTCAACACGTTCAGGGTCTCTTTCAAGCGAGCATATTCATCGACGTTGATCAAGATCGCAGCTGGACGACCGTTTTTCGTGACCACAACCTCCTCTTCGCGCTCCTGCACGCCCGCCACCAGTTCGGGCAACCGCGTCTTCACCTCTGATAGAGACAATGTTTTTGCCATATCCCACCTCAAAATTAATTATGACCACAATTCTGGTCATCAGAATACCTCCTCGGACAGGAGACCGTCAACCAACAGAAGAAAGCGCCACGTGCGCCGCGAAGCGGGGCCAGCCTGGATTGCATCATGCCGAGCAATCAGAAAAGACTTTCGACTCCGTTGTTATCAACGCTGATGGCCTTCGCTGCGCGGCGCACCTGTTCCAGGCCTGCGCGAGCCAGCGCGTCTACGCGTTCGTTGTGCGGGTGACCCGCGTGTCCCTTGACCCAGCGCCATTCGATGGTATGACCGGCAGCCAACGCGTCCAGGCGCCGCCACAAATCTTCATTCTTCACGGGCGCTTTGCTTGCTGTTTTCCAGCCGCGTTGCTTCCAGCTATGTATCCATACGCTGATGCCCTTTTGCACATACTGCGAATCGGTGTAGACCAGCGCTTCCACCGGCACTGTGAACGACTGCAGGGCCTCAATGACGGCGAGCAACTCCATGCGATTGTTCGTCGTCGCCGGCTCCCCGCCGCACAGCTCCGTTTCGATCTGGCTCACGCGCAGCAAAGCGCCCCATCCGCCAGGTCCTGGATTGCCGCTGCAGGCGCCATCAGTATAGATTTCAATCATTCGTCCCCTCTCTCCGTCGGTTTCCCAGGGTCTTGGGATCAGGCCCCGTGGGTGTGATCAGGCGCAGGCCATGCTGATGTTTGGTTGTGTGGACAACATATACGTCACGCATGAAGGGCCTGTCACTCTTAAAAAAGACTTCCGGCACCTTTGTTTTGTCAAAAATGGTGCAGCGCCATTAGCTACGGTTGCCACTCCGACTCCTGAACTCACGTCAGCTCAGAAAGCTGTACCAGTCCAAGAATAGTCCAGGAGAGCAGGTGTGCCAGGGCGCAACCGCTCACGTGCCTACCGGCGCGACCCTTGCGGACGCGGCGGGGCGGAATCCTTCTGGAATTCCTTCTACCACGGTCTTCGACCGTGGTACCTCAGTCAGTTCCAGCTTTCCTTCCCCGCCGCGTCTCGCTGGGTCCCCGCTCCTTCCGGCAACGTTCGCTCTGAGCTGTGGCACACCAGCCGGATGGAATTTGACTCTGCTCATACGAACAAGTAGCCTTGTATCTTACTTCGGTGTTCGTTCACGATATGTCTTCAGGCAACCCAGACGTGACAGACCGAAGTAGCCGAGGTCTTCAAAGACCGTGGGACAGCGCGGGTCGTCACGTCTACATTCTGAACAAGCCCGAACGGTTGCGTGGGCCATCAAGCCCGCATCGCAAGGCTGGGACACAGAATTGGGAAGCCAGAATTTTTAGTCCATCAGTTGTGGCATGCGTGCCTCTGAGTACGCAGGGGCGCCTCTGCGTGCTTGACAGTCAAGACAGTTGCTGTCCCCTGTATTTTGTCCCTGCGTTGATCGGAAAGGGCATCCCCCGTGTTATACACATACGATTACACCGGAGCCACTGCCAGCCACGAAAGCGCCGCCAGACGCTACTGGCGATTCGTCAAGATGACGCTGACCCGATGCGTAAGAAGCAAGACGTTTGTCTTTGATGGGCGGCAGTACCGCTATCTCTATCACTTCTATAACAAAACCTGGAAAAACGAACGTGGCATCGAGATCCCGATTTTCCGCGAACTTCTCCTGCGTCATCAAGGCAAGCGGATTCTTGAAGTTGGGAACGTGCTGGCTCATTACTTTCCGATTCATCACGATGTCGTCGACAAATATGAGGTCGCCCCGGGGGTCATCAATCAAGACATCGTCGAGTTTGTGCCGCCCCGGAAATACGATCTCATTGTCAGCATCTCGACGCTTGAACATGTCGGATGGGATGAACAGCCGCAGGAACCCGCCAAACTCCTGCAGGCCATCGACCATCTAAGGGAGACATGCCTCGCTCCATCGGGAACCATCATGGTCAGCTTACCGATCGGCTACAACAGTTACTTTGATGCCTTGCTGGAAAACGGTAAGACCCCGTTCTCCACACAACGTTTTCTGAAGCGGGTGTCTAAGAAGAATTATTGGGTCGAAACGGATTGGGAGAGTTGTCGAGATGTGAAATACGGACGGTTTCTCGCCAATGCCATCGTGATCGGACTCATTCGTCCGTGAGGCAGTGATTGCAGGACGTCGCGAGACGGGGACGTTGCTTGACTGACACTTCGAGCAGATGAAGGAAGCAGCGGGATAGGAATTGATTTGCTGATCCCACCACGCTGCCACGAGATCTCGTCTCGCTTGGCGACTCGTGCGCAGAATTAAACGCCAGGTCTTGCGTTAATGCATTTACTGAGCTCTCCCTATCCACCAGGGCATTGTCGGCGGCTGAGTGCACGTTGCCGAAGGAGCGGGGTGCCCACCGAGGCTTGGCTGGGAAGGAAAGCTGGAACTGACTGAAGCCCTGCGATCATCAGATCGCAGCTGAAGGAATTCCAGAAGGGTTCCGCTCGGCCGGGCCCGGTAGGGCCGCTCCGAGAGGCACGGAAGCGAAGCCTCAGGCACAGCCCGTCACTCTCCTACCGGCCTCCTCCCGCCAATCCATTTAGCAGATTGGGCAGGTTGTCTGCATCTGGATGGTTATTCATCGCTTTGCCGATGTCGTCGAGAAGTGGACCGGCTTCGGGGTTGAGTCCGCGCAGCTTCTGATCGAGAGTCCCCGACTTTAATTCTTCGCGCAGCTGAGTGTCGGTCAACTTGCCCTCCTTCAAATCCTGCTGCAGGATCTTCCCCAGGGCTTCAACCTTCTTCATCGTCTCAGGTGGCAGTTCGCCCAGAAGTTTCAGGATCTCGGCCTGGCTCTGCCCGTCGATTGGCATTTGTGCCTGGGCAGTGCTGTTGAATACTAGGCAGAGCCCTAGGAAAACCTGTGTGACAAGTGTCCGCATGGTTGTCCTCCGTGCAGATGGTGCTGCGCTATTGACGTGGTATCAGTAGTATTGCAGTAGAGCGGCTGGCTGTCAGCAATCTTGTTTGTTTGGTCTATTTGGTTTGTTTCGTTTGTTTGGTGCTTTCGAACAAAAGAAACCAAATAAACCAAATCAACAAAACAAACCAGATAAACCAGTCTACTCGTGTGATTCAATACTGGCGGGAGTCTTGTTGAGTACTGTCGCGGTGGCGCGTGAGAGGGCTTCGTCGTGTGCATGGTCGAGAGTATAGACGCGGAATTGGACTAAGCGGGTCGGCAGTAGGTCGAGGAATTCTTCTAACGGCTCGGTCGAGATGGCTTTCGTGCTTGGGTCGTAGACATAGAGGGGGTTGCCGCGCCGGTCTTTCGGATCCGGACGTGGGTCGAGCGGCGCCATGTCGACACGGAACTCGACTTTCTGGAGCCGCGCCGGCAATGCTTTTTTGATCTGTTCTTCGAAATGTTCGTGGCTGGGAAAGTCCATGCCTCGTTCCTGGCCCTTTTCTTTGAGCACGGCGCTGTAAGCCATCTTCCACTTCACGTCGCGTCCGAGAATCCGCTGCCATTCTGCACCCAGGCGCCGCTCGGCGGCATGGCGTGAAGTTTTCCAGCCCCGTACCTGTTCAAGCAGGGACCAGTCGGTCAGCGTCAAGTAGTCGTCCATCTTCTTGCGGGGATCGTGGGGAAACAGGAGCTTCATGCTGTCGCCGAAGATGTCGCGGAGGTGGATGTCGATCGCGCGCGTGGTCCGGTGATAGTAGACGTTGGAGTAGAGATACATGCGGGTATTGAGGAACATCTGCAGGGCGGGAAGGCCCGTCTTATGAATCGTGAATCCCTTGTCCGTGATGATCGTGTAGTGAATAAGTCTGGAGAGATCGACCGGGCCGACTGCCACGCCGCACATGTAGGAATCGCGCAGGACATAGTCGAGGTTGTCCGCGGTATAGCTGCCGGAGATGACCGGCTGGAGCATGTTGAGCCATCGAGGAATACGCGAGTTGTCTTTGCCCTTTTCCTTGAGAATCACATGCGCGATCTGATCGGGGTTGAGTTCCTCGCCTTTGGCGAAGGGGCCGGACGGGCTGCGCCGGATCTTGCGGATGATCGGGCCGAGATGGTCGCGGATGATGATCTGTCCAAGTTTTTCGTGACTGGCGCCGAAGGCATGCAAGTAGTTGTCGTCGAAGAAATGACAAAAGGGGCCGTGGCCGATGTCGTGCGCGAGCGCCGTCACGCGAAGAAATTCTTCGACATAGTTCGCAGACGGAATCTCTTTGACCGACTTTTTGAGAAACGGATAGAGATGCCGCGCAAATCGGCCTGCCACATGCATGGTGCCGATCGAGTGGACGAAGCGGGTGTGTTCCGCTGAAGGGTAGACCCATCGGGCGCTTTGGAGTTGATAGATGTACCTGAGGCGCTGGACCCAGGGGGAGTCGATCAGATCCTTTTCCGTCCGTTCTTGTGGGTCTGCAACGGAGAAGGGCACGGTGAAGGAGACATATTGGTGGATCGGATCGGCGATCAGCGCCGACCCATCATAGGGAGCATTGGATTGATGGCTGAAGTGAGACATGGCGAGCGAGCATCTTAGCCTACATCTTGCGGGGGCGGCAATGGTCCTCCCTGCTCCAGTGGGTGGGCTTGCCGATATCTGGCCACGAAGTAGTAGGCGAGTGGATAGGCCAGTGCCGCTCCGAGGAGGCTCAAGACCAAACCGCCAAGAACGAAGGGCATGGCATAGGGCATGACCTGTGCGTAGATCGCGCCGAAACTCACATCCTGCCAGTCGAAGGAGGGGCTGTCCGATCGTCCGAGCAAGAGTGCGCCGACCCAGTAGGTGGCGCCGAGGATGGGGACTACGGTCCAAGGGTTGTTGAGAAAGGCGCCTGCCATGAGCGCGAGAAAATTGAGGCCCAATGCCCAGGCGAAGAAGAACACCAGGACGGTGTGTAGTCCGTAGGCCGGAGAAAAACAAATGAAAACTCCGATAGCGAAGGCCAGCGCCGTTCGCTGCGGCGATTCCTGCAAATGAAGAACCTGTTTCAGCAGCGATCGAAATGAAGGGATCTTGGCCATAGCAGTCGTGGATGAAGTCGGTTACCTAAAGTGTTCGTAGCTGCGGTTCGCCAACCGGTGATGCCTGCCTTGAGGAGACAGGGTCTGTATCCCGAAGCGATGGGGGTGAATTTTCCCAATGCAGGTCAGGGAGAATCCTCGCTCGCCGGCTGATTGTTCGAGTCGCAGGCGCTGCCGTGGCGAAGCGGTAAAGAGCAATTCATAATCCTCGCCTCCGGTCAGCGCGAGTTCCACCGGGTCGAGCTTCCGAGCGGCTGCATAGGCGCGGCAGGCCGGAGATAACGGGAGTGCGCCAAGGTCCAACTCCACCCCGACATGGCTTTCTTCACAGATGTGGCGGAGATCGCCTGAAAGGCCGTCAGAAATATCGATCGCGGAGGTCGCGAAACGATGGGCGCTGAGCCACTGGCCTTCTTCAATGCGCGCGGTTGGACGCAGGTGCCGTCCGATCAGAAATTTCCGGTGCTTCGTTGAGAAGGATGCAGCGCGTGGTCGGCGGCTTGCACGGCGCGGTGGTTCGTTCAAAATTCTCAGTCCGGCCAGTGAATCGCCGATTGTGCCGGTCACATAGAGGCCATCGCCCACTCGCGCGCCGCTCCGAAAAAGAGCTTTTCTGGGAGGAACCGTTCCGGTCAATGTCAGGCTGAGAAACCATCCGCCGTCTGAGGCCGATGTATCTCCGCCGATAAGGCTCACATGGTGTGGCCGGCAGGCGGCCATCATCCCTCGGTATAGTTGGTGAACCTGGGCGGCGACATCTCTACGAGGGATTGCCAGGGACACGAGCAGATATTGAGGGGTGGCTCCCATTGCCGCGATGTCGCTGAGGTTCGCTGCTGCGGCGCGGAATCCGATATCGGCCATCGTGGCGGTTCGCAGGTCGAAGTGGATCCCTTCTGTCAACAGGTCGGTCGTCAGCACCGTCCATTGGCCGGCTTGTGACGCGATGACGGCGGCGTCGTCGCCGATCCCTCGAATCACCGATGGTGTACGGCGGCTGTGCCGTCGGTGGAGCGCGTGGATGAGCTCGAACTCGTGAATCGTGGGACGGGCCTTCGTGCGGACCGTGGGGGCCATGCTAGCGGAGTTGTATGGGAAGCGTTTCCGCGCTGGCAGCATGTATCGGTAGCGAGCGAGCGGCTCGCCCTGTCTTCGTGCGCATAGCCTGTTTTTTCGCATGCGGTTGCGGCTGAGGGGGTTTGCCTGCTGGACGTGTAGGTTTTGAATCGCGCCGGAGGGCTACCTTCATCACGTCATCCATCGTGTCGGCAAAGACGAGATGGATGCCCTTCAAAATATGCTTGGGAATTTCGTCGAGATCTTTTTTGTTCCGTTTCGGAAGAATCACGGTCGTGAGTTTAGCCCGTTTAGCCGCCAAAATCTTTTCCTTCAATCCACCGATGGGGAGAATTCGGCCTCGGAGGGTGATCTCACCTGTCATCGCCAGGTCTCGGCGCACCGGGATTTGCGACAGAGTCGAGGCAATGGCGATGGCCATAGTAATGCCCGCCGACGGCCCGTCCTTCGGAATCGCTCCAGCCGGCACATGGATATGGAGATCCTGAGTGGTGAACACATCGGGATTGATGCCGAGGGTGTGCTCGCGCGAACGGACGTAACTCAAGGCTGCTTGCGCAGATTCTTTCATGACGTCGCCCAGTTGGCCGGTGAGGGTCAATTGCCCCTTGCCCTTCATTGCGGTGGCTTCGATGTAGAGCACATCGCCGCCGGACTCTGTCCAGGCTAATCCCGTCGCCACGCCGATCTCGTCGATCTTCAATTCTTCTTCGGGCACGAACTTCTGGACGCCGAGATATTTGTGCAGGTTGGCGGGATCGACGGGGAAGCCCACGCCTTTGCCTCCCGCCACTTTCTTTGCCACCTTGCGCATGACGTTGGCAATCTCGCGTTCGAGGTTCCTGACACCGGCTTCACGCGTATAGTTGGCGATGATTTGACGCACCGCCGGTTCGGCGATGCGGACATGTTTTTCGGTAATGCCATGTTCGGTGAGTTGCCGGGGGATCAGATATTTCTGGGCGATGCCCAACTTTTCTTCTTCGGTATAGCCGGGGATCCCGATCACTTCCATTCGGTCGCGCAAGGCGGGCAAAATGGGGTCGATCAGATTCGCCGTTGCGATGAACATCACGCCGGTCAGGTCGAAGGGCACGCCCAGGTAGTGGTCCGTGAACGAGTTGTTCTGTTCCGGGTCGAGCACTTCGAGCAGGGCCGCGGAGGGGTCGCCGCGAAAATCCATCCCGACCTTGTCGACTTCATCCAGCATGAAGACTGGGTTGTTGGTGCCGGCTTGTTTCATGCCTTGAATGATGCGGCCTGGGAGCGCGCCGACGTAGGTGCGCCGATGACCGCGGATTTCGGCTTCGTCACGGACGCCGCCAAGACTGATGCGGACAAATTCGCGGCCGAGGGCGCGGGCAATCGACTTCCCCAGCGAAGTCTTCCCGACCCCTGGCGGTCCGACGAAGCAGAGAATCGGACCCTTCATTTTTTCTTTGAGTTTGCACACGGCGAGATACTCGAGGATTCGTTCCTTCACCTTTTCCAGGTCGTAGTGGTCCTCGTTGAGGACTTTGGCAGCGGCCTTGAGGTCGAGGTTATCCGTGGACTTCTTGGACCAGGGTAATTCCACGATCCATTCGAGATAGGTTCTGACGGTTGCGGACTCGGCGGTATCCGGGTGCATTTTCTCAAGGCGTTTGAGCTGCTTTTCGGTTTCCTTCAACACCTTTTCCGGCATCTTCAGCTCGACGATCCGTTTGCGAAACTCAGTGATTTCTTCCGCGCGTTCGTCGAGCTCGCCCAGCTCTTTTTGGATCGCTTTGAGTTGCTCGCGCAGGAAATATTCACGTTGGGTCTTGTCCATCTCCCCCTTGGCTTGCGCTTGAATCTTCTGTTGCATGGAGAGGACTTCGATTTCCTTGCCGAGAATCTCGCTGACGTGCAGGAGGCGCTTGATCGGATCGATGACCTCTAGAACTGCCTGGGTCACTTCGACCTTGAGGCCAAGATTAGACGCCACCATGTCGGCAAGACGTCCGGGGTCTTCGAGATTCTCGATGACGATCATCACGTCCGGGATCAAGATTTTTCCGAGACTCACGATTCGTTCGATCTGTTCTTTGACCGTCCGCATGGCAGCTTCGGTTTCAAGAGCGGCGCTTGCCGGCTTGTGTTCGGTCAATTTGTCGATGCGCACGGAATAATAGGGCTCAGTCTGAATATAACCGGTGATTTTGGCTTTTGAGAGTCCTTGCACCAGGATTTTGATGCGTTCATCGGGCAGCTTCAGCATCCGCATGATGATGCCGACGGTGCCGACGGTATGGATATCTTCCGGTGAGGGATTCTCGACGTCCAAGGCCTTTTGCGTCGACAGGAAGATCATGCGATTGCCGGCTAAGGCGGCTTCAATCGCTTTGATCGACATCTCTCGCCCGACAAATAAGGGGAGGACCATATAGGGGAAGACGACGATGTCCCGAACCGGCAACAATGGAAGCTGATCGGGGATGTCGATGTTTTGGGGCGGCTGCAAGTCTTGTTCGATCGGGTCGTTCATGGGAATGGTGTCCTTGTTTCTTTGGTTTATTTGGTTGAGGAATGGGATGAATAAAACAATCAGATGACCCTTGGCTCTTTAATTGACTGGACCAACCAAATGAACGAAACAAACCGCATCAACCAAACAAACAGGGCCTGTCAGGCTTTTCGTGAACGTGCCGCGCGGCGCTCGCCGGAAGGCCGCATTCGATTCTGAAGATACTCGGCAAAGTCAGGTCCCAAGGAGGGGTTTTTAAGTGCGAATTCAACGGTCGCAATGAGAAAGCCTAGCTTGTCCCCGGCATCGTACCGTTGCCCCTGGATCTCCAGCGCAAACATCGGGGATTTCTTCGCTAATTCCAATAGGGCGTCGGTCAATTGGATCTCGCCGTTTTTGCCGGGCTTGGTCTTTCGCAGGATGGAGAAAATTTCCGGCGGCAGGACGTAGCGGCCGATGACTGCCAGGTTGGACGGGGCTTCGGCCGGCGCCGGTTTCTCGATAAGGCCCTCGACTCGGTGCAATCCCTTTGCAATGGTTCGGGGCGCCACGATCCCATAGCGGTTGACTTCATGGGGGGGCACTTCCTGCACGCCGAGGACAGCGCCGTGTTGTTTTTTATAGGCGTGAATAAGTTGTGCGAGGCCAGGGACCGGGGCATCGATGATTTCGTCGCCAAGAATGACCGCAAAAGGTTCGTCACCGATCAGCCGCTGGGCGCAGAGGACCGCATGGCCGAGTCCGAGGGCTTCCGACTGACGGACATAGCAGAAATTCGCCAGAGTTGAGATGTGCCGCATCTGGTTCAGGAGCTGCGCCTTGCCGCTGCCCTTGAGGTTTTCTTCCAGCTCGACGGAGCGGTCGAAATGGTCCTCGATCGCGCGCTTCCCTCGCCCGGTGACGATGATAATGTCTTCGATTCCCGAAGCGACCGCTTCTTCCACGGCATATTGAATCAGCGGCTTGTCGACGAGCGGCAGCATTTCTTTGGGAGAGGCTTTCGTCGCCGGGAGGAAGCGAGTACCCAGGCCTGCAGCGGGGATCACGGCTTTGCGCACCTCGAAGCGTGACATGATTTGGATACTATGTGATGGGGTAGTCGATGTCAAGGAATGCACGAGCAGATGTTTAGCGGACGGGTGGGGGGACGAAACGGACTACAGTTCGATGTTCGAAGTTCTGGGTTCGAAGTTTTAGAAACCTCGAACTTCGGACCTCGAACCGTCCTTGTCTCGCGAATCCCGCTCTTCGCGCCTTGCGCGAATAATGTGCGCCCTCAGCTTTACATTCAAATACGTGCCCAATATAATCCGAGAGTTTTGCATGCATGTTCCCCGAGGGATACGTGTGCCCCGACTGTGTGAACCTCTCACGTCGGGAACTTCCGCAGCCGCGATCATGGCACGCGCCCCGGATCCGTTGTGTGTGAGTTTGAGGCAGAGGCGCAGGGTCTACGGTCGAAGTCAAAGTTAGGATTATCCATGTCGCCGGTATTATCTTCCTATTTTTTTCATGGAACACAGATCCGGTGAGGAGAGTTTGTTGCTCAGCCGGGCTTCGTTGGCTTTTTGTCATGGTGCTCGCCACCTTGACCTGTGATATGCCGCTAGTGCTGGCGGCCGCGGCAGAGCAAGCCGAAGTCAAAGTGACGGCGATTGAGATTCGAGGAAACAAGCGGATCGAGTCGCCGGCGATTGCCGGACGATTGACTTTGAAACCCGGCGACCCCTACACCCCTGAAAATGTCCGTGGGCAGATCAAGATTATCTACGAAACCGGGTATTTTGAAGATGTGCAGGTGGAGACGCAGTCGGGAACGGGCGGGGTGGCTTTGGCTTTTTTGGTTCGTGAGAAACCGTTTATCACCGAGATCGTATTCGATGGGAATAAAGCGCTCAGCGACGACAAGCTCAAGGAGAAGGTTACGATCAAGAGCCAGGCGTTTCTCGATCAGTTACAGGCCAAAGAGAGTACGGAGAAGATTCGTTTGGCCTATCAGGGGGACGGCTATTTCAATTGCCGGGTGATTCCCATCGTGCAGACTTTGGACGGGGATAGGAAGCGTCTGACGTTCCTTATTAAAGAAGGGGAGAAGGCGCGCGTCAAAACGGTCAACTTTGAGGGTCTGCACGCGGCGACAAAAGACGAAATGTTCAAGGTGATGGCGACCAGGGAATGGATTCCCTGGTATGGGTTGATCTCCCAACTGAAGTTGCCGTCGATGGTCTCGGATGCCGGCGTCTTGAAGCGGGAAGAAATGAACAACGACGTCGAGCGGATCAAAGAGATCTTGCTCAACAAAGGCTATTTAAACGTCCGGGTCGGGTTGCCGACTGCGGAACTCGACGACGAGAAGAAATGGTTCGTCGTGACATACACGGTCATGGAAGGGGAGCCGTTCACCATCGGTGAAATCGGATTCCGCGGGAATACGGTGTTCGAAGACCCGGAGCTTCGCCAGGGGCTCAAGATGAAGGAGGGGGAAATTTTTCAGCGCCAGAAACTTCGTGACGAAGTGACGCGATTGAACGATCTCTATGGGAGCAGGGGCTATTCGTTCGCCGATGTCTCGCCTAATGTGACTCCGAACACGGAGGAGCGGACCGCCACCGTCCTTCTCACCATTAAGGAAGGGGAGATGATGCGGGTCCGCCAGATCAACATCCATGGGAACGAGAAGACCAAGGACAATGTGATTCGGCGTGAAATCCGTGTCGACGAGCAGGATGTCATCGATACCCCCGCGTTGAAACGGAGCTTTCAGCGTCTCAATAATTTGAATTTTTTCGAGACGGTGGAAATCCTGCCGGCGCAGGTGGCGACGGATAAGGTCGATCTGAACGTCCGCGTGAAGGAAAAACCGACCGGCCAGTTCAGCATCGGCGGCGGGTTCAGCACGTTGGACAGGATGGTCGCGATTGCCGATATTACGGAAGGCAATCTCGGTGGGAACGGCTGGATGGGACGAGTTCGCGGTCAGTTAGGCCAGCAGCGGACCATCGGGATGATTACGTTTCGCAACCCCTATGTGAACGATTCCTTGACCTCGATGCAGCTGGATGTCTACCGCACGGCGACGAATTACATCACCTATTTCGAGACGAAAACTGGCGCCAGCGTGACGTTAGGCCGCTATCTTTCTGAGTATACCTCCGGGAGCATCAGTCTGTTCGCGGAAGAGTTGAATTTCAAAAACCCGGCGGCAGGTGTTTGCGATACTGTTCCGATTAAATTTCCTCTTGTGTGTAGTCAATTGGGGAATCAATCGACGACCGGGTTCCGGACGTCGTTCTCTCGCGATACGAGAGACTATTTTATGGATCCTCGCACCGGTTGGCGAGCCACTGTGGGTTTCGACTACGGGACGCCCTACCTGGGCGGGAGCAATAACTTCTATAAGTATTATCTGGATGTGATTAAATATACGCCGTTGCCTTTCGATACGCGTGTTGCGATCCGCGCTCGTTATGGCGAAACTGTCGGCATCGAGGGGAACCACATCCCATTGACTGAACGATTTTTTGTCGGCGGCATCAATACGATGCGCGGGTTCGTCTTCGGACGTGCGGGACCGGTGACCGCCAGCAACTCCCTGCTCGGCGCATCCAAGCAGTTGATTTTTAATAACGATTTTATCTTTACCATTTCCGCTGAAGCCAAATTGAACGGTGTGATCTTTTTCGACTATGGGAAAGGTTTCGACAACGATGAACCGCTTTCGACCAAGTTGCGGCAAACGGTCGGATTTGAAGGGCGATGGATTTCACCCTTTGGTCCTCTCCGTGCTGCGTATGGAATTAATCTGGACCCCAACCCAGGAGAACGCAGAGGGGTCTTCGAGTTTACTATCGGCTCTCTGTTCTAAACGGAGTAGTTTTTTAGGCTAAGAAATGGGAGGTAGCGGTGTGATCCAGAATGGCGGTGTCTTGCGGAAGGTGTTTTGCACAGGAGGTTTGCTGATGGCGCTCCTCACTGTCTCCGGCTGCGCTGCTGGCGGGGCCAAAGTCGAGGGGAAAATAGGGGTTGTCGATCCGTCCCGTGTCCTCAGCGAGACGAACGCCGGTAAGAAGGCCAAGGAGTCCTTGGGCGCATTCTCGAAGAATCGCCAGGTACTGATCGAGATGGATGAGAAAGAACTTCGTCGCATGGAGGAAGATTTCGGGAGGCAGGCCAGCGTGTTGAGCCCGACTGCGAAAAAGGAGCGCGAAGATCAGTTTCGGCGTCGGGTGGCGGAGTATCAGCAGAAAGCTGGCGAATTGAACCGGGAGGTTCAGGAAAAGCAAAAAGACGTGCTTGAAGGGTTCCGTGAGAAAGTGGGACTCGTCGTGGGGAAAATATCGAAGCGTCTCGGATTGCAGATCATTATGGATAAGGGGAAAGGCGGCCCCACGTTATATAGCGATGAGGGACTGGATATTACGGGTCAGGTCATCGAAGAGTTTAATCGGGAGTATCCGTAGGCGAGACGGTTGATTTGGTTCGTTTAGTTTGTTTGGTTTCTTTGGTTGGGCTGATCAACGAAACAAACAAAACAAACCAAAAAGACCAGCAAAACCAGTGGGAGGATTCGATGCAACGAACGAAAGTCGCGTGCGCTCTCAGTGCTATCGGGCTGTGGCTGGTGATGCTGTCGCCGGCGCTGTCGGATGAAACCTTCAAGGTCGCGGTGATGAATCAACAATTGGTGATTGAGCAGTCGAAGGCCGGCAAGCGGGCCTTGGAAGAGCTTAAGGCGTACTCCATGACCAGGCAAAAGATCATCAATGCCGACGATCAAGAACTGAAGGAATTGCAACTGGCGATTCAAGACGGGAAATTATCCGACAGCGCGAAGCAAGAGAAGCAAGGTCAGTTCCAGGCTAAGTTGGACGCGTATCAACGTCGCATGGCTGACTTCAATCGGGAGATTCAGCAGAAGCAACGTGAAATGGTGGCGGAATACTCGAAGAAAGTGCAAGCGGCCGCGCAAGCTGTGGGAGAGAAGAGCGGGTTCAGCGCGGTGATCGATAAGGGGAGCGAGGCGGCGATTAAGATCGTGCTTTATCATCAGCCCGCGCTGGATGTGACCGATCAGGTGGTCAAGGAGTTCGATCGACAGAATAAGTGAGGATGCTGAAAATGTCCGTCAGCTTCGTTCTCGCATCGCTTAGAGGCTCAACGTACCGAAGCGTACGCCTCGCCTCTTCGCTCGCTGCGGCCTTGCTGAACAGCCATTTTGAGTATCCTCCTTTGAGAATATACTGCTTTCCAGTGGCTGAAGCTTCGAAGTAGGAGGTCTAGACGATGTCCATCATGGAACAAGCTGAGATTCAATCCCTTTTGCCTCATCGATATCCGTTTCTCCTGGTCGATCGGGTGCAGGAGTTGGAGCCAGACCGGCGGATCGTTGGGTTCAAGAATGTGACGATCAATGAACCCTTCTTTCAAGGGCATTTCCCTGGGCGCCCGGTCATGCCTGGCGTGTTGATTCTTGAAGCCATGTCTCAAGTCGGTGCGATTCTGGCGTTTAAATCGCTAGGGAACGTGGCACGTCCGTTGGTGTATCTGACCGGTATCGATGGGGCGAAGTTTCGAAAACCGGTCGTGCCCGGTGATCGATTGCGATTTGAGATCGATGTGGTCAAGAAACGGGCGCCATTTTGGAAGATGCAAGGTAAAGCGTTTGTCGAGGACGAACTCGTCTGTGAAGCCGAAGTGACCGCAATGGTGACCGAGGAGAAAGCCGCGACGTGAACCGTTATACGTGAATCGTGGAGGATGGGGATAGGACGCTTGGCGATTCACAAATAACGATTGACGATTAACGTGAACCGGAGGTTCAGAGTGCAGATTCATTCAACAGCGATTGTTCATCCCAAGGCGAGTCTCGCCGATGATGTGGAGGTCGGACCGTTTTGCCTGATCGGTGAGCATGTCACGATCGGGAAGGGGACCAGACTGTTGTCGCATGTGACGGTCGACGGATGGACGGAGATTGGCGAGCGGAACGAGTTGCATCCCTTTGCCTCGATCGGCGGACCGCCTCAGCACCTCGGATATAAAGGGGAGCCGACGAAGGTCGTCATCGGCCATGACAACATTTTTCGGGAGTATGTCACGGTCAATCGCGCAACGGTATCAGGCGGAGGGGCGACAGTGCTCGGGTCACATAATTTTCTGATGGCCTATGTTCATGTGGCGCATGACTGCCGTCTGGGCAGCCATCTCATCATGGCCAACGCGGCGAGTTTAGCCGGGCATATTACAATCGGTGATCATGCCATTATCGGGGGTCTGACAGGTATCCATCAGTTTGTGCGGATTGGGTCGTACTCCATGGTTGGCGGTTGTTGCGCCATCACGCAGGATCTCCCGCCGTACATGCGGGCTGCGGGTGGCTATCGCGCGCGGATGTATGGCCTTAACTCGGTAGGGTTGCGCCGTCATGGGTTTTCTCCCGATCGGATCTCGGTACTGAAACGGGCCTACGACATGCTCTTCCGCTCGGGCCACCGAGTCGCTGAAGCGACCAGGCTTGCCAAGGCCGAGTTCGGAGACCAACCAGATGTCATGACGATCCTGGGGTTTCTCGAAGGGACGAAGCGTGGGATCTGCCGGTCTGTCGGTAAAGATCAAGAGGATGAGGAGTAAGCGCGTGGCATTTCGACCCCAGGTCACCGATGGCGAGCGGATTGGGCTCATTGCCGGTAATGGCCGGTTCCCGATCATCTTTGCGGACAATGCCAGAAAGCTCGGCTATCATGTGTCGGCTGTGGCGCATGAAGGTGAGACGGAACCGGAATTAGCCGGTCATGTCGATCGTATCCATTGGATCAAGATCGGCCAGATGAACAAGCTGATCAAGGCATTCAAGGAAGACGGGGTCCACCAGGCCGTGATGTTGGGCGGGATCAAGAAGACGCATGTCTTTACGACGATCCGTCCGGATTTTCGCACCTTGGCGATGGCGACGCGGTTGGCGCTCTGGAAGGACGACGATATTCTGCGCGAATTCGCAAAGGAGCTTGAGGGAGAAGGGATTGCCATCTGTGAATCGACCTTTGGGCTTGAGGGGATCCTTGCAGAAGAAGGGACGTTGACCACGCGGGCTCCGTCGGAGAAAGAGTGGGAGGACATCCGCTACGGATGGGATGTGGTGCGTGAGATCGGACGTCTCGATATCGGGCAATGTGTGGTGATCAAAGATCGTGTGGTCGTGGCCGTCGAGGCGGTCGAGGGCACCGACGGAGCCATCAAGCGCGGCGGTGATTTGGCCAAGGAGGGCGCGGTGGTGGTCAAACGATCGAAGCCGCAGCAGGACATGCGGTTCGATCTTCCGGCCGTGGGGCCTCGGACCATCGAGGTGATGGCGTCGGTCAAGGCCTCCGTCTTGGCGATCGAGGCAGGACGAACCATCCTGTTGGATCGCGAGATCGTGCTGGAGAAGGCCAAGTCTGCCCGTATTGCCATTGTCGGGATCAAGCCGGAGTGATGGGTGATCTGTGATATGTGATGAGTCCCAGACAAAGAAACGAGCCGGTGTGCCTGTTCTCTTCCCGTCGTCTCATCACCCATCACCCCTCACTCATCACGATCAAGATCTTATATGAAGCCGTTTCGGGCAGGAGTCATTGGCGTCGGACACCTTGGGCAGCACCATGCGCGCCTCTATGCCTCCTTGCCTGGAGCGCAACTCGTCGGCGTGCTCGATCAGTCGGTCGAGCGTGCGCAGGTGGTCGCAGATCGGCATGGGGCACGCGTCTTTCGTACGGTTGATGAGTTGTTGTCGCAGGTCGATGTTGTCAGTGTAGCAGTGCCCACCTCAGGCCACTATGCCGTCGCAAAATCTTGTCTGCAGGCGGGCAAGCATCTGTTGGTCGAAAAGCCGATCGCCGTGATGCCTGGTGAAGCGCAGGAGTTGGTAGAGCTGGCCAAGCAGCGGGGCTGTCGTTTACAGGTCGGCCACAGCGAACGGTTCAATCCGGTCATGGCCGTAATGCGTCCCCATATCACAAAGCCTGTATTCATCGAATGTCACCGCCTCAGCAGTTTCAGTGAGCGGGGGACGGACGTGGATGTGGTGCTGGACCTGATGATTCACGATCTGGATCTCGTGCTGTCGTTGAATCCCGGCCCCGTTGAAGAGGTGCGTGCTGCGGGGGTGGCGGTGTTATCCTCCTCGATCGATATTGCGCATGCCCGTATTCAGTTCCGGAGCGGCGCTGTCGCCAACCTGAGCTCCAGCCGCGTGTCGACGAATAAGATGCGCCGGCTGCGCATCTTCCAACGAGACAATTATCTGTCGATCGATTTTCAGACCAGGCAAGGCATGATTTGCCGGCGCAGCGCCGAGGCAGGGGAGCGGCCGACTGTCGACGTGACGCATTTGCAGGGCGGAGATGAAGAACCCTTGAAGCTCCAGCTCGAATCGTTTCTTCATGCCGTCGACACTGGTACGAGGCCGGTGGTATCGGGTGAGGATGGGGCGGCTGCAGTGGCTGTGGCACATCAAGTATTGCAAGCCATAGCGGCCTTTGCATCCCGCATTGAAGAAGGGGGTAGCGGGGCATGGGAAGGGGCAATGGGATAAAGGGATAATCGGGGTAACGGGATAGTGGGGTAGCGGGGTAAGGAGATAAAAAAGGGATAAAGGGGGTAAGGGGGTAAACGGGGTAGGGATAATAAACAGGTAGACTTTTACTCTTCTGCCTCGTTACCCCGCTGTCCCCCTGTCCCGTCCCCAATACCCCCTTACCCCGTTATCCCTCTACCCCCTCCCCAGAGGCTATGCGAATTTTAATAGTGACAGGAGAAGCCTCGGGTGATCTGCACGGGGCGCATTTAGCTAAGGCGATCATGGCGCTCGACCCGAAGGCTCAGCTGGTCGGCATTGGCGGGGCTTCGATGCGCGCCGCAGGCGTCAGCCTAGTGCCGGATGTCCCGCAGCTGGACATCATGGGGGTGATCGGGCTGTCCGCGATCCGAGTCATGATCCAGCGCGTGCGCGCCATCAGGCGGGTACTGAAGGCAGAGGCCTGGGATCTTGTCGTGCTGATCGATAATCCCGGGTTGAACTTTCATTTCGCCCGGGTGGCTAAAGCTGCCGGTCGCCGCGTGCTCTATTACATTGCTCCACAAGTGTGGGCATGGCGGCCTGGGCGGATGAAGTGGATTCAGCGGCGAGTCGATCATGTCGTCGTCATTCTCCCATTCGAGCCGGAGCTCTATCGACGGGCGGGAGTGCGGTGCACGTTCGTCGGCCACCCGTTGCTCGATTCGGTGGCGCCGCATTACGATCGTGGGAAACTTCGCGCGGAATTCGGCTTGAGCGAGTCCGCCCGTGTCGTCGGATTGTTGCCGGGAAGTCGAAAGAGCGAAGTCGAAATGCTCTTGCCGGTGCTCCTCAGCGCGGCGGCTCAACTGGTTGCGGCTGAACCGGGAACGCAGTTTATCCTGGCGCAGGCCTCCTCAATTGACGATAATCTGATCCAGGCCCTGTTGCAGCACAGTCCTGTGCCGGTCCGCGTGGCGCATGACCAAGCCAGTGAGGTGATGGCCCTGTCCGATGTGTTGTTCATTGCATCGGGAACCGCGACATTGCAGGCGGCGGTGGTGGGGACTCCCATGGTGTTGCTGTACAAGACGACGCCGGTGACGTATCGGCTGGCGCGGTGGCTGATCAATGTCAAATGGATCGGGCTCGTGAATTTGGTGGCCGGCCGATCGATCGTGCCGGAATTGATTCAGGATGAGGCGACGGCCGAGCGCTTGTGCCAGGAAGTCCTGCGCCTCTTGCGCGATCCGTCGGCGTATAATGAGATGAAAGAAGGGCTGAGGCAGGTTCGGCAATCATTGGGAGAACCGGGCGCCTCTCACAGAGCGGCGCTGGTGGCATTGTCTGAATGTCGACTCTAGATCGCATCATACGGTTGCTTCGCTACGTGAAACCTTATCGAGTGCGGTTGGGTTCAGCCTTCGTGTGCTCGGGGCTGGTAGCGGCCTCCTCCGCCGCCTACGCCTGGCTCGTCAAGCCGGTCCTCGACGAGATCTTCATCAATAAGAATGAAAGCCTCTTGCTGGTGCTCCCGCTCGCGCTTTTTGCCGTGTCAGTGCTCAAGAGCGTCTTTAGCTACGGGCAAAACTATCTCATGAGTTATGTCGGAAATCGGGTGATCACCGACGTTCGACAGGAGCTATTCGGGAAACTCATTCGTTTGCCCGTTCCCTATCACGATGTGAATACGTCGGGACGGTTGGTGTCCCGTGTGGTGAACGACGTCACGTTGATGGCCAACGCGGTGTCGGGAGTCCTGAAAGATGTAGTGTTGCAGGGACTCACGTTTCTGGCGATGATGGGCGTGATCTTCTATCAGGAATGGCGGCTGGCTACCCTCTCGGTGATCGTCATTCCCTTGGCTGTGCTCACGACGCTGCGGATGGGGAAGCGGTTGCGGGCGTTGGCGGTAAGCGGTCAGGAGCGGATGGGGGATATGGCCTCCACACTCCAGGAAACGTTATCGTGCATTCGCACGGTCAAGGCCTATGGACGCGAAGAGTCGGAGGCCGCGCGATTTCAACAGAGCAATCGCTCTTTTCTCCGTACGACGATGAAGGCGACTCAAGTCTTCTCCCTCGGGTCGTCGCATATGGAAGTGATCGGTGTCGTGGGGGTTGCGGCCATTATTTGGTATGGTGGGTTTCTCGTGATCAACGGCTCAATGACGCCGGGGGCGTTTTTCTCGTTTCTAGCCGCAATGTTCATGGCCTATACCCCGATTCGCAAACTAGCCAACTCCAACAATCAGGTTCAACAGGCGTTAGCTGCGGCGGAACGGGTCTTCGATGTCTTGGACCTCAAGACCGAGCAGGATGCGGAGAAGGGCCAATTGGAGTTGCCGCGGGTTGCGCAATCCGTGACGTTCGACGACGTGACGTTTTATTATGAAAGCCAGACCCTGCCGGCTCTCAACGACATCAGTCTGACGATTCGCGCCGGGGAAATGGTGGCTCTGGTGGGCAGCAGCGGCAGTGGAAAGACGACGCTCGTCAATCTGATCCCGCGTTTTTACGAACCGACAACCGGCCGCATTCTCATCGATGGAGTCGATATTCAGTCCTACACCCTCCGCTCGCTCCGATCGCAGATCGGCATGGTGTCGCAAGATGTCGTCTTGTTCGACGACAGTATTCGCAACAACATTGCCTTTGGACGGGAGGATGCGACCGACGACGATATTATCCAGGCGGCGCGATTGGCCTATGCCCATGATTTTGTCGAGCGTTTTCCGCAGGGGTATCAGACAATCGTGGGTGAGAAAGGGGTGAAGCTCTCCGGCGGGGAACGGCAGCGCTTGGCCATCGCCCGCGCGATTTTACGCGATCCTCCCCTGCTCATCCTCGATGAAGCGACATCGGCGTTGGACACAGAGTCCGAGCGGGTTGTTCAGCTGGCCCTCGCCAACTTGATGAAAAACCGAACGACCGTTGTGATTGCCCATCGGTTGTCTACGATTCAACAGGCCGATCGAATCATGGTGTTGGCCCGAGGGTCGATCGTCGAAGTGGGGACGCACGACGAGCTGCTTCGCCGCGGCGGACAATATCAGCGGCTTCACGCCATGCAGTTCCAGGATGTGCCGGATGCATAAGATGACTGTGATGTGTGATCGGTGATGAGTGATGAACTGGAGAACGCGTGAAGAAGCAAATCGGGAATTGGCTGAAACTCTCCGTGCTTCCTCCGATCGGGGCTGCGGTGATTCGAGGGCTGGGGCGATCGATGCGGATGGATTCACAGGGGCACGAGCAGGTGGATGCGTTGTATCGTCAGGGACGGCATATCATCCTCGCGTTTTGGCATGCGCAGCAACTGATGATTCCGACTGGCTATCGTGGGCCAGGAGCCAACGTGTTGATCAGCCGGCATCAGGATGGCGAGATCATCGCGCGTATCATCTCTCGATTCGGGCATCGGGCGGTTCGTGGATCGAGTACCAGGGGTGGGGCGCTTGCCTTACGGGAGCTGATCCGTCTTGGGCGATCCGGCGCCGATCTTGTGGTGACCCCCGATGGACCCAAGGGGCCTCGCCAGGTTGCGAAACTCGGAGTGGTGCAGCTGGCGAAGGCGACCGGGCTTCCGATTGTACCGCTGGCCTTTAGCTGCTCAAAAAAAAACTCTTTGCGAGCTGGGATCGGTTCATGGTCCCGTACCCATGGTCCCGAGGTCTCTATCTGTGGGGCGCTCCCATCTGGGTTTCGCGGGATTCCGATGAACAGGCGTTGGCGGCGGCATGCCTGGAGCTTGAGACGGTCCTGAATCGACTGACGGAACAGGCGGAGGGGGCCGTAGCCAAGCGAGACGGGGGATAGTTCGAGGTCCGAAGTTCGAGGTTTTCTGAACTTCGAACCCGGAACTTCGAACTATGAGTCATGCCTTTCTCGCATGTCTCGCGTTTCACGCGCCACAGTCCATTACTGTGGCTGACAGCTCATCATATGTGGCGTCTCATTTACAATATACTGTTGCTGGTCGTCTCGCCGGTCATCGTGGCGGTGCTGTTGGCCAAGCCACGGTGCCGTCCCGGCTTGCCGCAGCGGCTGGGTTTAGAAGAAGGTTCGTTTGGTTTGTTTCGTTTGTTTGGTGCTTTCGAACAAAAGAAACCAAATAAACCAGACCAACCAAACAAACCAAATCAACCAGTGATCTGGATTCACGCCGTCTCTCTCGGCGAAGTCGTGGGGGTGACACCGCTTGTCAACGAGCTGCATCGCCGTCATCCTGAATATCGTTTGGTAGTCTCGACGGTGACCGAGACTGGACGGGAAGCTGTAGAGCAGCGGTTGGCTGGTGTGGCAGACCACTGTTATGCGCCGCTCGATTTCCCCTGGGTCGTCTCCCGGTTTATCGATCGACTGCAACCCTGCCTCTATCTATTTGTCGAGACCGAACTTTGGCCGAATCTCTTGTGGCATCTGCGTCGGCGCGGAGTGCCGACCGTTCTCGTGAATGGCCGGCTTTCAACCAGGTCTTTTGAGCGTCAGCAGTGGGCGCCGGTGCGATCGTTCTACCGGACGATGTTGCAGACGCTCAGCCTCTGCCTGATGCAGTCGGATCGGGATGTCGACCGTATCGTTGCGCTGGGAGCAGAAGCTTCGCGAGTCAGGCGAACAGGAAACATCAAGTTCGACCAGCCGATACCGGCCGTCACGCAGACCGGGAGGATCAGGGATCGTCTTGGGCTTCAGGAAACGGAACAGCTATTTGTGGCAGGCAGTACTCATCCCGGTGAAGAAGAAGCCCTCGTGGAATGTTATCAGTCGCTCGCGACACAGTGTTCCTCGGCAGTCTTGCTGCTGGCTCCTCGGCACATCGAACGAGCGGAATCGGTGGAGTCAATGATTCGGGCGCGTGGGATTACCGTGCAGCGGCGCAGTGCCATCGGGCAGGCCGGTGAAATTGGGGCTACTGGTCCCCGCGTGGTGCTGCTCGATTCGCGGGGCGAATTGGCCGCGATCTACCGGGAAGCGGTGGTGGCGTTCGTCGGGGGCACACTCGTTCCGGTCGGCGGACATAATTTGCTGGAGCCGGCTCAGTGGGCGAAGCCGGTATTGTTCGGTCCCTACACCGACCACTGTGCGGAGGTTGCAGACCTCCTGATTCAGGCGGGAGGGGGCCGTCGGGTGCTCCAGACGGAAGATCTCACGAAACAAGTCAAGGCCCTCTTTGCTGATGACGAAGAACGGGAGCGAATGGGCCGGTCGGCTCGCCAGGTGGTCGAACAGAATCAGGGAGCCTTGCAGCAGACCGTGGAGGCTATCGACAGGCTGCTGACCGCGCAGCAAGGCGCCAGTGGGTTTCCTCTCGCGAACCGGTCGCTTCCCCTCATGGCCGAGAAAAGCGGTACCTGCTCAGGTCGATAGGCTGAAGGCTGTTAGGGGGGAGGCAGGTCTGTCTCGTGTACTTGTTGCCCCAGACTAACCGGATAAACCAGACCAACCAGATGACCAGACAGACCAGATGAACAAGATCAGCCTTCAGCCTATCTACCTGGGCAGTTACGAACCGTGTTGAAGCCTGGTACAAAGGTCAGATGGTGGCTGATGTGGGCCGCAATCCCCTATGGAGTGGTTGCGCGGTTGCGCGCGATTCTCTACGACTGGGGCTGGTTTGATCAGCGAAAACTGCCGGTCCCGGTGCTGAGTGTTGGGAATCTTACGCTGGGCGGGACGGGAAAAACTCCGGTGGTCATTCTGCTTGTCGAGTGGCTTCTGGCACAGGGGAAACGGGTGGCGATCCTCAGCCGGGGTTATCGACGGACAAGTACAGATCGATATCTGCTCGTGTCGAATGGCGAGCGCCTGCTGGTTGGCCCGAACGAGGCAGGCGATGAGCCATTCTTGATGGCGCAGCGTTGTCCCAAGGCGATCGTTGCGGTGGGCGCCGATCGCTATGAGCTTGGGGATTGGGTCTTGGAACGATTTCCGGTCGATTGTCTGGTGCTCGACGATGGATTTCAGCACCAGGGACTCTATCGAGATGTGAACCTCTTGCTGGTCGATGCCACGGATATAGAGGGACTCGCGGCCCTTGTTCCAGCGGGACGGCTCCGAGAGCCGCTGCGGGCGGCGGCGCGCGCGACGGCGATCGTCATCACAAGAGCGGACGCGCCGGCTCAGGTCACAGAGGTCTGTCGCAAGCTGAAGGCAAGGCTTGGCTTTATACCGGATCCGATCCAGGCAGTCTTTCGCCCGGAGAGTCTGGTGTCGGTGGTGACAGGAGCATCCCAACCGCTTTCTTGGTCCAAAGGAAAGACCGCGTTGCTCTGTAGCGGTGTGGGACATGCCGGATCGTTTCGCTCACTCGTTGAGCGAATCGGGATTAGGGTTCTGGATGAAGTGGCCTATGTCGATCACCATGCCTATACGAGACAGGATGTCGAGAGCCTGAGCGCCAGAGCGGCTGAACTCCGGGCCGAGCTGGTCGTGACGACCGAGAAAGACGCCTGCAAGTTGGTATCGTTACTTGAACCCACCGATAGCTGGTGGGCAGTCCGACTGAGCACGTCCGTGACCGTGGGGGAAGATCGATTGAAGCGGTTGGTGCTGGGGATGGGAAATAGGCTGAAGGCGGAGTCGGAAGGCTGAAGGCTGAAGGGCAGATGACTAGTTGATCTGGTTGGTCTGGTTTATTTAGTTCATTTAGTTCATTTGGTTTGTTTCGTTCGAAGACACCAAACAAACTAAACAAACGAGATAAACCGGATGAACCTTCTTGGGTGCGGAGGTTTGTGGATAAAGAAGCCATCAAAAGAATTCTTGTGCGTGGACCCAACTGGCTTGGCGATGCGGTGATGTGCGAGCCTGCCCTCCGTGGATTGCGGAGGCTATTTCCCGATGCGCAGATCGCATTGTTGGTCAAGCCGGCTGTGGCCGATTTGTTCACGGGGCATCCGGCGTTGACGCGCGTGTTGACCTACGACAGCAAGGGGTGTCATGCAGGACTCTTCGGTAAGTGGGCGTTGGCAGAGCAGTTGCGGCGGCAGAGCTTCGATCTGGCACTGTTGTTTCAGAATGCGTTCGAGGCGGCCTTCCTGACGTTTTTGGCCGGTGTGCCCCGGCGCTATGGGTATGCCACGGATGGACGAAGTCTGTTGCTGTCCAATCCAGTCGCTGTGCCGGATCGCCGTGCGCTGAACCATCAAGTCCGTTATTATTGGGATCTGTTGAAGCCGCTGGGCCTCACGGGCGATCCCCCTGCCCCGGAACTCGTCGTCTCTCCTGAGGAGGAACAGGCGATGGCGGGGCGATTGGCTCAGGGTGGATTGACTGCCAATGATGTCGTCGTCGGGATCAACCCTGGTTCGACCTACGGCGGGGCGAAGCGTTGGCTGCCTGAACGGTATGCCGAAGCGACTGAACGACTGTGCCGCACGCTTCGCGAGTCTCGGAATCAACAAGTCGGCGTGGTGATTTTCGGGGCAAAGGGGGAGGAGCGGTTGGGCCGTGAAATCGCCGCGCGTTTGTCGTCTCCATCCCTGGTTTTGTCCGGGGCGACGACGATCCGTGAATTGATGGCGGCGTTAAAACGCTGCGCCATGCTCCTGACAAACGATACCGGCCCCATGCACATCGCCTCTGCGTTCCAGGTGCCGCTCGTCGCGATCTTCGGGCCGACCGATTGGCGCACCACATCGCCTTTTGGCAGTGCCCATGCCATTGTGCGGCAGCCGGTCGATTGCGCTCCCTGCCTGTTGCGTGAATGTCCCAT
>NEWR02000010.1:289425-303328 GCA_002869885.2 Nitrospira sp. CG24C | reverse complement strand
AGCCGCCGGCGCCATCATCATCCGGACGGTCATGGAGACGCTGGGGATGTCGAGCGTTCTTGTGAGTGATTTGGGCTTGCGGGAAGGGGTTCTGATCAATCTGGCAACACGGTCATTATGATGAGTGGGAGGACCCAAACGGAATCGGTAGGAACCTCATGACAGAGCCATTGCCATCTTTCGTGCGCAACCTGGGGGAGACGCTCGACGAGATGCTGGAAGTCTCAGGTGTCTTGCGTCAGGACATTGAGAGTCTTATGGCCGCATACCGACATGATTGGTCCAGCCAGCCGTTGCGACGCATGTTTGTGCGTGCCTACTGGTCAATGATCGAAGGGGAAGTGTACTGTACGAAGCAGTTCGTTCTCCGTGCCTGTGAACTGGGCGACAAAAGTCTTTCTGCGGAGGAGCATGTATTCTTGTCGGAGAGCCGTGTCATCGTAGATGAGAAAGGTGCCGCATCACTGAAGCATGCGCATATCGATGCCCTATCCAATCTAAAGCAAACGCTGAAAATCGCGGCATCTAAATTCGATCTCGACTGGGCTCCTAATTTCAGCACTCAAGGCTGGGAGATGGTAGCACTCTCACTGGAGCTGCGGCATCGGATCACGCATCCTAAAGCCGCCGCCGAGTTGGTAGTATCGGAAAGCGAGCTGGATATTCACAAAGATGCGTTTGCTTGGTTCCTGGAAACATTTAATGAGTTCCAGGCGAGCCTCCTTCGAAAGTGTGACGAAAGCAGCCGTTAATGCCGTGGCAGTCTGTCACATTACTAACTATTGTGAATGTGCCGGTAATCTTTGTTGTTCCTACGGGATTCAGTGTCAGGCCTTGGAATTGTATATCTCGTCTTTCGATCGAACAATTCCTTTCCGTGCTCTCCCCGTTACTCTCTAAGCAGGGTGACCAGATTACCCTTCACTGCGCGCGTCCAGCTCAGCATAATTTCAGGAGTGACTTTCCCAAGCTCGCTTCCTTTTCTCTTTAAGGGGTGGCCTGGTCGATCCTCGAATGCGCGCGTCGAACGAGCACCTTCTGAGTGTGCGCGTTCCGCGAGCAGGAGGACGGCCAGGCTGCCCCGTCTCGCCCTTCTGAGACCGCACGTTGCACGAGCACAAAGGGCAGTCTGGTTGACCTGCATTCTCCGTGCTTTCAGAGCCCCGCCTGATTTTCCCAATGACCCCATCTCTTTTATCCGTACGCTTCATGCTTCAGGTGTACAGCAATCTCACCCTCCCATTCCTGAATCACCGTTCCTGCAACACTGTTCGACGTGCAACCGGGGCGTCATCCACGTATAATGAGCAGCATCATCCAAGCATGATGGACTTGCAGGAGGTGACGCATGGGGGAAAAAGCGACCGTTCTCAAACTGCTTGAGCAGTTGCCGGAGGAGACCACTCTGGAAGAAATCCAGTATCACCTGTATGTGCTTCAGAAAATCAGGGCGGGTCAAAATGCCGTCGATAACGGACATGTGATTCCACACGAGGATGTCATGCGTGAGTTGGCGGGATGGCTCGCATAGTCTGGTCGTCTGTTGCGCGCGACGATCTCAAGTCGCTGGTGTCCTTCATTAAAGTGGATTCCCCGGCTATGCTCAGACCTTTGGATTGCACATTCAACAGCGGGTCGAGCAATTACACCGCGTCCCCGAATCTGGCCGGAAGGTTCCGGAAGATAAAAGCGGTACGTATCGGGAACTCATTGTGGGGAACTACCGGGTTGTCTATCGAGTGGACGAGGATACCGTCACCATCGTGACGCTCATCCACGGCGCGCACATTCTGCGCCTATAACCGCTCCATTCATCATCCCATCACGCAAGCAGTGAAGCTGGAGAGGGCGCGGGGTCATTGCTTGACTGTGCACCTGGCTACCCCAGTTGGACCTTCCTCGAAGTGGCGGTGATGCAGTTGGTCTGGTCGCCCTCAATGATTTCCCAACACACCACACTCAGCCATTCTTTCACCCTTCCACCTAAGGGTGTGCCCACATTGGTCTACGTGCGGCCGTCGAGCGAGGTTGCAAATGCTCCTTCCAAGCTTGCTCGTTCTATCTTCAGGGATGGGGCCTGATTGGTCTTCCACTGCGCGCAACTTTCTCACCCGCCCACCCACTGGCACGCCGAGACGTGCCATTAGCCCAAGCGAGGGTCTTCCGAGGCCGCGCGTTGCGCGAGCACAGAAGATCATCAGGCTCCATCCCTTTCTCTGTTCCGGGAGCACAGTGACTGGCCCTGCCCCCTGTTCTCTTTTTTTCGAGTAACAATACTTTGAAGTCGAGGAGGCCGAACCTGGCAGGGGCGACCATCCTGGAGCGGGAAGTTCAGTTTGACTTCCTTCTGCTAACGCCATAAAATTTGTGGCCTCGTAGGGGAATACAGTATGGATCAGGAATCGCTCGCGCAAATTCAGCAGATCGTCGGCACTGCAACTGAAACTATTCGAGTTGAAATTGCCGATTCCAAACGTCACACCGGTGTTCTGACCGAAGGACTTCGACACGAACTCCAGTTGGTTGCCGAAGGGTTCCAGATGCATCTCGACCGGCGTCATACCGACGATCGAGCCTATCTGGATGAGCAGTTCAGGGAAACCCGCGCGCTCATCCAGCTCTCCTACGGGCAAATTCAAGAACGCGTCGAGCGTTTGGAGAATCGGGTCCGCAGCATCGAGCAACATCTCGGACTCATCCCGCAGTAGTCCTTCAAGCTGCTACCCCATCGGACATTTGTAACCTTCCCTCTCTTGGAAGGGCACCCACGTTGGTCTACGTGCGGCCGTCGAACGAGGCCCTTCTCAGGGTGCGCGTTCCGGGAGCACAGGACCAACGGGGGTGTCCTTCCCATCCCTTCCTCTATTCTGCGAGCAAGAAGAACGGTCTGCCTGCTCCTTCAAGAGCCAGGGGGGAGGGCAGGTCCTGGCGGTCAATTCAATCGTTCGGCCCTCTTCCTGACTATCGAGTTGACTTGGAGATTCCGACCTTGCCTTTTGTACGCCAGGGGCGTATAGTCCCGTCGTGTTCACGTTCATCGTGTCGTCCATCTTCAAGCGAGTCCTTCCCCTGTACCTGGACGACGATGAGTACTCCGATCTGCAGCAGTTCTTAATGCAGAACCCAGAGGCCGGGGAGGTTGTTCCTGGTTCGGGTGGGGTTCGGAAGATACGCTGGTCCAGGCCCGGAATGGGGAAGCGAGGCGGGCTTCGGATCATCTATTTCGTCCGGTACCGACCCAACGAGTTTTGGATGTTAACGCTCTATGCAAAGGCAAAGCGAGAGAACGCGCCCGCGCACATTCTGAAGCAGCTGTTGGAGGCATTTCGAGATGAGTAAGAAACTAACAGGTAAGACACTCGCCGATTTCGAGGCTGGACGCAATGTGTGGCAAGAAATACTGGATGGCGTACAGGAGATCAAGGCCGGTGGAGGAAAGCGGACGAAAATTGACGTCAAGTCGTATGTCGTTCGCGTAAGGATAAAAAGCGGACTATCGCAGGCAAAGTTTGCCGTAGCGTTGGGTGTTTCGAAACGAACCTTGGAACAATGGGAACAAGGTCGCCGCAAGCCATCCGGCGCCGCGAAACAGCTGTTAAAGATCGCCGAGCGCCATCCTGAGGTTCTCCTTGAGGTGGCAGCCTGAGCGGTGTCGGCGGCCTTTCTCTGAGTGCAAGGTCAAGAACCGACCTTGTCTTCACGCATACAAGCTCGTTCCTTCGGTCTTCTGGGATGGGTGCTGAATGATCTTCCACTGCGCGTGTCCAACGAATGTTGGTTTATCTGGTCTATCTGGTCTATTTGGTTTGTTTGGTTGATCGGACTGGAAATTCATCCAGAGGAATCAGACAGACCAGAAAGACCGGCTAACCAGACAGACGAGTCCGAGCGCGTTGCGCGAGCACAGAAGGTCATCAGGCTCCATCCCTTCCTTCCCGCTATCGTTTGTGTTTCTGCTGCCAGAAGGATATAGTTCCTATCTATTACATTATCATGAGGCCAGGTATTAATCGGTTTTTCTGCCAAATGAGGGGAGGGTTCATGCGAACGATCCTTACACTCGCCGCATTGCTCTGGCTTGATGTTCACCACACGATGGCCGCGACACCCATCGATGAGGCTGCCAAGAAATTTTCCACCGGGTACGGTTTCCTGAAACAACAAAAGTATCAGGAGGCGCGCACGGCCTATGAAGCCGGCCTACAACAAAGCCCTGCCAATGCCATGGCGCATTTCTATCTCGGCGATGCCTGCCGGGGGCTGAAAGCCTGGGCCTGTGCGGAAGAGCATTACGAGACCTCGCTGGACCTTGATGCGAAATCCTCGGTGGCCGATTTGGCCAAACAACGGGGGCGCAAGGCCAAAATCTGGCGCTTGTTGGACGAAGAGAAACAGGCCATCAACGCGCCGAATGTCTCACACGATATGCTCGCTCAGGCCGAGGACACCTTGGACATTGTGAACAAGCTGGGTCTCGATGACGAACAACAGGCCCGCTATCGGCAGTTGCGAGAGAAAATTGATCAGAGGCACAAACAGAGAAACGAGATGACGGTGGCGCCTCATCTTCTAGACCGGTCGATGGTACTGGTGCCGGCGGGGGAGTTCACGATGGGGAGTTTGGGGGGAGATCCAGACGAACAACCGGTACGCCAAGTCTATGTAGGTGCCTTTTTCATGGATAAGCACCAAGTAGCGGTGTCGGAATATGCGAGGTTCTTGGAAACCACACACCATGAAAGCCCGCCGGAATGGACTCTCATGAACAAACCGACGAGCCGGAATCGCCCTGTCGCCAATGTGGATTGGGCGGATGCGGCTGCGTATTGCAAATGGGCCGGCAAGCGCCTGCCGGCCGAGGCGGAGTGGGAAAAGGCGGCGCGGGGGACAGATGGCCGGGTCTATCCCTGGGGGAATGAGCCTCCGACGAGGTTTCACGCGAACTCGGGGAAAGAGGTATTTAGCAGCCACGGGACATTAACGCCGGTGGGGACATTTGAAGCAGGCAAGAGTCCCTATGGCATCTATGACATGGCCGGTAATGTCTGGGAATGGGTCAGTGATTGGTATGACCAGGACTATTACAAGAGCGGTCCGTTGCAGAACCCGCCAGGACCGCGAACGGGCGATTCCAAAGTGGTTCGTGGCGGCTCTTGGGGGAGCGGTGCGAATAACCTGCGTGCCTCGGACCGAGAGACCCATTTGCCGTCGTTCCGTGGCTTCGGCACTGGGTTCCGTTGCGCAAAGAATCCGTAGTTCCTGGACTCTTGGGACTCAGCCTACCCCCTTACCCCATTTATCCCTCTTCTCCCAGTACCCCTCTACCCCGGGCCTTACCTTACCCCCTGTATCCCTTTACCCCTCACTTTTGGGAGTACCACCGATAGCCTTTGTTCTCCGAGAAGCTGGTTTTTGGGTTCCCACCTGGTTTTTCGAGTAACAAGACTTTGAAGTCGAGGAGGCCGAACCAAGCAGGATCTGCCACGTCGTGGTAGTGGCAGCCGTGGAGTTTCGAGAGCATGTCGCCCAGGACATGCTGCAACTCTCTCTCCTGGTAGGCTCGCACGATGAACGGCTTATTCATGGCCTGGCAGAACCGCTGAATGGTATAGGCCGCGCCGGTGCAGAGCACTTTGCTGTCTGGTTTGATGGCAAGGAATTGGGGGAGCGTGAGATAGCGCTCTTGAAAGCCCAGCCAGCGGGTGGCTTGGCGCAAGTGGCTGTATTGGACTTCGTATTCTGTGTGGCCTGGCAGCTTAACCGGCGCCGGCCAGCCTTCTTCGATCCCGAACTCAGTGAGAAAGGCTCTCCCACCGGGCTTCAATACCCGCCAGAGTTCTGCTACGAATCGAAAGGGACCGAGGTTGAAGATCACATCCTCAGGCAGGTCCCGGCCCACCGGAAGGCGCACGCGTCTGATCCAATCCAACGCTTCCTGATGCTGCTGCGTATCGCCTGTTCCATCGAGGAGTTCCTGCCTGGTCAACTTCACCGGCGTCATGTCGGCCATGTTCTCGTTGTCGATGACAAGGTCGACGGAGTGGTCTTTGAAGGGGAGCCATTCGCCGTTGGCGCGGGTGCCGATACCGCTCCAGCCCCCGGCCTTGGCGCGGGTCACTTGTAGTCTGAGGAAGGGCTCGGTGATGTCGAGGGAGATGTATCGGATGGTCTGCTTTTCAAACGGCAGGAGTTCCTTGCCCAATTCACGGGCGAGGTATCCAAGTCCGCCGCCTACTTCGACGATGACACGAGGTTTGGGGGTGAACCAGCCCAGCTTTCGCAATTGTTTCATAAGCAGCCGGCCATAGGTCAGGCCGTTGAGTGTGTCGGTTGGCTCCCGGAAGAGGTGCGAGACGGTAGTTTCAATCAGGTCGAAGTGTCCGTCGTCTTCGCCGCTCCCAGTCAGCTCGTGGTGATGAAAGTCTTCTAGGTGCTCTTCTCCCTCGAACCCTTCCCGCCCTGACCAGCCTTCGCGAATCTGCTGGAGGAGTAGATCCCATTTGGCCTTATGACGGTGGCCACCCGGGGGCTCTGTGCCGTAGTAACAGAGGGAGAACGTGGGCAGAGCCCAATGCTCCAAGTGCCACTGTCCCGGCTGTCCGTCCGGCCCGCAGACCTGTTGCCCGTATTTCTCTACCAGCGCTCCAACGGTAGTGTGGCCGTTCATGGCCTGTAATATTTCCAGGCCTGTTCGATTCAGTCGAATAATCGGCAGGTTGTCATCGAGGGGGGCAAACCACCATTCGTCTTCGTTGTGCTGATAGGCGACAAGATCGGGGATGTGCCAGGCCAGGAGATTGAGCGTCTCTCCGGTGAGGTTGAGCGGTTCGTGAGCGGCGACAGCTGGTTTCATGATCGGAATGGCATATGTAAGCGTCGCAGCCTACACGGCGGACTGGGATTCTCGCAAGACCCGCAAGAAGCTTTGGTCTGTCTCGTTGTCGCTCGGTCTTTCTGGTCTGTCTGGTGTCTGACGAGATAGACGAAATAGACCGAAGAGACCAGACAGACGAACGGCGAGTTTTATAGCTGGGAGGGGGCGAATGTGTCTGTGACGGTAATGATTCCGTGCATGATGGGATGGAGGCGGCAGAGGTAAGGGTAGCGGCCGGGAGCCAATCCTGGAAGTGTAAAGCTGTCGTTTGGCCGGACGATTCCGGAATCGAATGCGCAGGCGTTCCCGTCTTCTAAGCAGCCCACGTGGGTGATTGTATGTTCGGTGGCTGTGGGGTTGTCCCATCTGATGGGGGCTCCGCTGGGTACGATGGCTGACTTTGGGACAAAGTAGGGTGACCCGCTATCGATGATGATGGCGGTGGACGGCAGCGTGGCGGCGGTTGGCCAGGCTGTGAAGAGTCCCAGCGATAAGACGGCGATGATAATCCGTAGTCTCATGGTCATTCTCATAGGATCCTTCAATTTTACCATGTCGCTTAATGAGGAATGTACTGTCAATTTAGGAAGATTCTTGATTCTTCCCCTTGACGCCGTGGTCTGTTTGTAGGATTCTCCCATCCGCTGGGAGTCAACGTGCTAGATCTGCAATGCAGGATGCTCAAAAAGGCTGCCCAGCGTAAGCAGACTGTTATTTGGTTTGTTTAGTTTGTTTGGTTGAACAAAACTAGCCGGAAAACAAAATAAACCAAACAAACCAAATGAACCACCCTGTTTTAAGTGTGAGTTGCAAGATCCTAAAGGTTATGCTAATTGGAGGCGGCATCAACATCCAACGGATGAGAGAGGAGAAAATCGATGGCAAAGAACAAGAAGAAGCCGGCGAAGAAGACCCCTGTGAAGGCTAAGGCGAAAGCCAAAGCCAAAGCAAAACCCGCAGCGAAGAAGGCTGCCAAGAGACCAGCGACAAAAAAAGCTGCCAAGAAGGTCGCCAAGAAGCCGGCTGCAAAGAAATCCGTTAAGAAAGCGGCTAAGAAAACTACTCAAAAGACTGCCAAACAGCGTCCTGCCGCAGCACCCAAGGTGGCTCAGAAGAAACAGGTGGCGATGACGGCTCCAGCCCCAGACAAAAAAATCGCGAAGCCGTTCATGGATGAGAAGCCCCAGAAATCCTTATCATCGCAGCCGATCCTGAAAGAGGCTGATCTTGAGGAAGAGTTGGTCGAGGATGATGTGGATATCGCCGTTGAGGCAGATGAGGATGTGGAAGAAGAGCTAACCCTGGATGGGGAAGATGAAGACACCGACTTTCCTGAAAAACGAGAAGGCCTGCTCGACGATACAGACGATTACCACACGCACTAGTACTCGCTGGGGATGTCTAATCCGGACGGCTCGGTTAAGTCGTCCGGATCTATGATGCTGTGAGTCTGTCCCAGGATTATGACGTTCGTTTTCGATGTGTTTTACCCTCCCTCTGAAATATCTACGACCAATCCCCAATGAGTCATTTTTTGTTCGTGGCAGGAGCCTTGCGTGAGCGCACCTCGGAGGAAAGCGCGGAGTTGCAACTCGGGCACGGACTCTGGGGGCTCTGCACGGGGCTGATCCGGACGAATTTGCAAACATATCTCGATGCTGAGTCCCGAGGGCTTCTGTATGTGCTGAAAGCCGGGCTCTGCGCCGAGTTTCAGATTGTGCCACCTGTATTGGACTTCTCCTCGCTGGATGCGTTCCTCAGTGACGAGTTGAGAACAGAGGCCCGATTTGGTTTTGTGCGAATTGGCGGGGTGCGCCGATTCAGTTGTTCGTCCGCTACGAGTCAGGCGCTGTTGCTCAACGTATTGCAGATTGCCGATCAGGCCGAACTGACTCGGCGATTGAAACTAGGCATGCACCGGCTGACGCAAGCAGAGTATGACGCAATCTTGCAGGGAGTCACGGCTTCTAATGCAGGTTGAGGTCAAGGTTGAGTGAGGTCGGACTTTTTTCTTAGCCTCGACCTAAGCCTCAACCCTCCAGAGCGCCTGGTTGCCGGCAGGATGCTCAAAATGGCCGTTCAGCAAGGCCGCAGCGAGTGAAGGACCGAGGCGTACCCTTTGGGTACGTTGAGGTTCTGAACGATGCGAGAACGCAGCTGACGGACATTTTCAGCATCCTGCTAAATTCGTTGGCCTGTCATGAGCAAGTACGCCTCATCGATCGTATCGACTTCCTTCACGGTCACATTGAGCTGAAATCCCAATTCGGTCAGGTTCCACCGCGAGTCATGTATCTGCCCGCGTGGAACCAGTATCGTGCGATAACCTTCTCGTGCGGCGGCGCGAATCTTATCGGGGATACTGCCCACTGGGCCGATCTGTCCTCCCGGTTCAACGGTTCCGGTCAGGGCGATGCCGCGCTGAATATGCTCGCCCTTGAACAGGGCGATGAATCCCACGGCCATGGCGGCACCGGCGCTTGGTCCATCGCTGCTTACAGGTCGATAAGCTACCCCTTGCACAGAGACGGTTCCGCTATGCTGGATGGAGGGTGTGCGTTCAACCGCATAGGCAAAGGCCTGAGACATGGCGCCAAGATGATCGTCTCCTAGCCGCACGCCGGCGAGGCGCCATTGTAGTTGAACGGGATTGGGTTCTGGTTTCTTGTCCCACCACATCATCAGGATTTCAAACACGCCGAGGTTATTTTGACGAATAGCCGCCAGGACCGGGAGTTCGATGACCGTATCTGCCGAGGCTGGGATTCCGCAAAGCAGGGTAACAATTAACACGCAGGTGGCGGCGAGGTGGCGTGGCATCATCGGGCTCCCTGGGAGGGTGGTCTATCTGGTCTGTTTGGTCTGTCTGGTCGAAGATGTCTGTATCGGGCGAACTAAATACACTAGATTGACCAGACAGACCTAATAGACCAGATGAACGAACAATCTTCTCGCAAAGGTTAGCAAATTCCGGTGAGTAGTACAGTGAATCGACTGTTCTTGCCTTGCGTTGGACCATGGCATTCCGTATAAGGGCGTGCATGATAAAGCGAGTTATCAGAGGAATGTTGGTAGGTGTGCTGGCATTGTTCTGGCTACCGCTCGGCGCTGTGGCTTCAAACTGTCTGGTGGAGACACATCTAGCTGGGCAGGGAGCGGCCTTGACGCTGCATTTGGGCGCCGGCTGCTCGGAGCAAGAGCGAGAGGCGCGAGCGGTGGATGCCGCGCAGCTGCTGCAGGCGTTCAAGGAGGGGAAGGGGATCGATCTCTTAGGCGTGGTTGTCCGCGGCGACCTGTCTCTGGATATGGTGCCCGTGGGTCCATTGCCGCCAGAGCTTGAGGGAATACAAGAGCTGCAGGGCCGTGAGATACGTGTGATTCCCGGCTCCCTGACGATTGTCGATTCGGTGATGCGCGGAACGATCACACACCGATCGGCACAGGGGCTGCTGGTGGTGAAGGGGCCCGCGACGTTCAGCGGGACCAGGTTCGAACAGTTGGTGGATCTCTCACGGTCTGTGTTCATGCAGCCGGTGACGTTATCAGAGGCAAGGTTCTCGCAAGAAAGCTATTTTGTGCAGGGTCGATTTTTGCGCGGCATGGTTGCTGATAAGGCATCGTTCGGTCCGCACACGAGATTCCACCGGTCTCTCTTCCAGGGGCCGGTCACATTCCAGCAGGCGCGGTTCAATGGGTTGGGGGAGTTTTTGGAGGTGGTCTTTGAGAAGGATGTCAATCTGTCGCGCGCCTATTTTAAATTGGGCACCGGTTTTTCCGGGAGCCGTTTTCAAGAGTTGGCGGATTTCTCTGAAGCTTCGTTCGACGGTCAGGCGTTTTTTACCTTTACCCAGTTCGATGGGGACGCAGACTTTCGCCAGGCTAGGTTTCGATCGACGGCGGATTTTTCCAATGCATCGTTCAAGGGCAAAGACGACTTTTCCAAAGCCTCGTTCGAACAGGGTTCACAGTTCACCAACGCTACCAGAACGGCGACCGTACAGGCACCCCCAGAGCGTGACAATGAGACGGTACAGTATGCGGTCATCTTCATTCTTCTGACGTTCGGCGCACTGCTGATTATTTACCGGGTTCGTCGCAGTAAGGCGTGACAGGATGCTGAAAAAGCCCGCCAGCGGCGTTCTCGCATCGTTCAGATCCTCAACGTACCCCAGAGGGTACGCCTCCGGTCCTTCACTCGCTGCGGTCTTGCTGAGCGGCCTTTTTGAGCATCCTGGGCATTTTGATATCCGCACCGTTATGTAAGGTTCCAAGGGTGTTTTGTCTAGACCTAGTTTTTCTGCTGTCTGCTAGGCCTCCTCTCCCCTGCACCACTACTAATAGATAGAGGCTTGCCCCATCTCCCCCAAGTCTGGTATAAGTCGGTTTGTGGAAGACCAGTTCGATGTGACAGAACAAACCGAACTGCCCTATCAGGTTCGCATCGAGAACTTTGAAGGGCCGCTTGATCTTTTGCTCCATCTCATCAAGAAGAGCGAGATCAATATCTATGACATTCCCATCCACCTGATTGCTCAGCAATACCTCACCTATATTGAGGCAATGGAAGGCCTCAACCTGACAGTCGCGGGCGAATTTCTCGTGATGGCGGCGACCTTGCTCCAGATCAAGTCCAAGATGCTGCTTCCTGCCGATGAGACGGTTGCCGATGACGAGGATGGGCCGGACCCCCGTGAAGAATTGGTTCGGCGGTTGCTCGAGTACAAGCAGTTCAAAGACGCCGCCCGTCAGTTGGACGAACATGAGCAGTTGTGGCGGGAGATTTACAGTCGTGAGCAGAGCCAGGCGGTCGAATTGGAGTCGGATGAGACCCTGCTGGACAATGTCAGCCTGTTCGAATTAGTGGATGTCTTGCAGGGGATACTCGATCGCAATCCTGGCAAGAGGCTCATGGAGATTTTGCCGGACAACGTGACGGTTCGAGAGCGGATGAACGCGATCTTAGAAAAGTTGGAAGGGCAGGAGTCGGTGAGTTTCGTCGAACTGTTCGAGCCGTCCTGCCATCGTCTTGTCGTCATTGTCACATTTTTGGCCTTGCTGGAACTGATGAGGCTGCGAACGGCTCGGGTCTTCCAGGCAGAGCACTTTGGGCCAATCCTCGTATCGCGCCGTTTTTCACTCGTACCAGACCCGGCAGAGTTGGATGATGCGGAATGGAGGGGAGCATGAACTCAACTATAGAACAAGAAGCTGATAGCATGACTTCGGTCGAAAGAGCGTCGGTGATTGAGTGTGATGGGGCGCTGAACGATACGGCAGAGGAAGCCGTTGTCGAGGCGGTAGGCAGCCAGGCAGAGGCCATCGACGCGCGGGAACTCAAAGCCATTCTTGAAGCAGTCTTGTTCGTATCACCCGAACCGGTGCCGGTCACTCGACTGCTGTCCATCGTGGGAACGGTCTCAAAAGCCGAAGTGGTTCAGGCGCTGGGAATCCTTGCGCACGACTTAGATCAGGACGGGCGCGGCATTCAGCTTGTGCAGGTTGCAGGCGGATATCGGCTGGTCACGAAACAAGAGTATGGGCCCTGGCTGAAACGGATGGATAAAGCCAAGGCGGCGCAAAAACTCTCTCGCTCCGCGCTCGAATCCCTCGCCATTATCGCCTACAAACAGCCGCTTGTGCGGGCTGAGATCGAAGAGATCCGTGGCGTCGAAACGTCGGGCGTTCTGCGCACGTTGTGCGAGCGTAAGCTGGTGAGGATCGTCGGGCGAAAAGACGTGCCGGGCCGGCCGATCATGTATGGGACGACCAAGTTTTTTCTCGAACATTTCGGGTTACAGGACTTGAGCCAGCTCCCGCCGTTGCGTGAATTCAAAGAGCTCGGCGAGTCCGAGCAAGCCCTCCTGCCGATCGAAAATGAATCGTTGGAGGTAGTCGAGACCGTAGAGACTCTCTATTCAGAAGACATCCGCATCACGAGCGATCTTTCAGAAGGTGAGGCCGTGGAGGCTTTCGATGCAGAGACCAACGGGGCGCTGCTCGAAGAACCGGTCGAGCAGGCCTGATCTCCGCAACAGATCCCCTGTTTCTTGATCTTCGGTAGAACCGCCCAAGACACTTGTGGTAGAGGCCAACCTATCGCCCACTTTCCCCTTCCCCCCCCTTCGTAGGGCTTGATGCTAGCTCATTTGGTTTGCTAACGTCTGGGCCTATTTCATCTCGACAGTCAAAATCTGCGACGATCATTTTCCACCGAGGGAAGTCCGATGAAGCGTCTTTTCTCGTGTATTCGGGCAGTCCTGTTTCTTATGCCGCTCACTCTAGCTGCCTGTTCTTCCGGCGGCGATGGTGGCACAACAACAACAGCTCCCACTCCTGCTGCCGTCTTCGTCTGTAATGGCCCTGTGCCGGCTGCGCTTGGGGCTGGAACGAACCCAGGGGGAGCTTCTTTGAGCACCCCTCGATTTGCATACGTGAGTAACGAAGACAATACCTTGTCGATGTACACGGTGAACGCGGGGAGTGGCAATCTAAGGGCCAACGGGTATGTATTGGCTGGTAGATCCCCTGGTGAGTTGGTCGTCGATCCAGGGAATCGATTCCTCTTTGTTCCCAACACAGGTGACGACACGATCTCCGTATTCCTCATTGGCGTGACTGACGGCTCGTTAACAGAGATTGCCGGTTCCCCATTTCCTGCTGGTATTGAGCCGAGCCCGGCTTCGGTTGATCCAAGGGGCAGGTTCTTGTTTGTTGGTAATACGGGAGGAAACAATATCTCAGTTTTTCAGATCGCTCCCGGTTCGGGGGCGCTATTCCAGGCTCCAGGTGTAGGCCCATTTGCTGCAGGCCAATTTCCCGTGGCGCTTACCGTTGATCCGACCGGGCAGTTTCTCTATGTGGCGAATGCTGATTCAAACGACGTCTCAGCTTTCCGCATCAGTGCGGCGACAGGGGCATTGACCCCTCTTGCCGGCTCACCCTATGCCGCTTGCGAAACCCCTGTTTCGATTGCAATGGATCCTCAGGGGCGTGCGGTGTATGTGTCCAACTTGAACTCCGGAACGGTGT
>NEWR02000010.1:276155-289325 GCA_002869885.2 Nitrospira sp. CG24C | reverse complement strand
TTCGATGCAGAGACCAACGGGGCGCTGCTCGAAGAACCGGTCGAGCAGGCCTGATCTCCGCAACAGATCCCTGGCTTCTTGATCTTCGGTAGAACCGCCCAAGACACCTGTGGTAGAAGCCAACCCATCGCCCACTTTCCCTTTCCCCCCCTTTCGTAGGGCTTGATGCTATCTCATTTGGCTTGCTAACGTCGGGGCCTATTTCATCTCGACAGTCAAAATCCGCGACGATCCTCTTCTACCGAGGGAGGTTCGATGAAGCGTCTTTTCTCGTGTATTCGGGCAGTCCTGTTTCTTATGCCGCTCACTCTAGCTGCCTGTTCGTCCGGCGGCGATGGCGGCACGACAACAACAGCTCCCACTCCTGCTGCCGTCTTCGTCTGTAATGGCCCTGTGCCGACTGCGCTTGGGGCTGGAACGAACCCTGGGGGAGCTTCTTTGAGCACCCCTCGATTTGCTTACGTGAGTAACGAAGACAATACCCTGTCGATGTACACGGTGGACGCGGGGAGCGGCAATCTAAGGGCCAACGGGTATGTATTGGCTGGTAGATCCCCTGGTGAATTAGTCGTCGACCCCAGGAATCGATTCCTCTTTGTTCCCAATACAGGTGACGACACAGTTTCCGTGTTCCTCATTGGCACGGCCAATGGCTCGCTAACAGAGATCGTTGGCTCCCCATTTCCTGCTGGTATTGAGCCGAGCCCGGCTACGGTCGATCCAACAGGCAGGTTCTTGTTTGTTGGTAATACAGGCGGAAATAATATCTCAGTCTTTCAAATCGCCCCCAGTTCGGGAGCCCTATCCCAGACCCCAGGTATAGGACCATTTGCTGCAGGGTTACTCCCCTTAGCACTTACCGTAGATCCAACCGGCCAGTTTCTCTATGCTGCGAATGCTGATTCAAACGACGTCTCAGCTTTCCGCATCAGTGCGTCAACAGGGGCACTGACCCCTCTTGCCGGCTCGCCCTATGCCGCTTGCGAAGCCCCTGTTTCGATTGCAATGGATCCTCAGGGGCGTGCGGTGTATGTGTCCAACTTGAACTCCGGAACGGTGTCGCAGTTTGTCATTGATCCTACAACCGGAGTGCTCAGGGCGAATGGAGTTCTCACCATTCCGGGTGTGAGTGCACCGACCGGCCTCGTCGTGGATTTATCGGGGCAGACACTTTACGTCGTAGATCTATTTGGCGCTGTTCGGTGGAATTGTAGTATCAACCAAACCACTGGTGCGTTGTCCTGTCCGAACGGCCATGGGTTTTCCGGGTTCGTCACAGGGTTGGACATTTTATCGACACAGATACTTGTCGATCCGAGCAATACCTACACCTATGTCGTGAATTTTGGGACCAGCACCGTCTCTCCTACCGCGCGTACTTTTCCAAACGTTGGCCTGCCTGCAGTCAGTACAAGAATTTTCCCGACATCGATGGTTATCGCAGGAGGCTCCGCTGCAGTTACCCACCAGCCGAAGTTTCTGTATGCCGTCAACAACTTGGTTGGGGCTCCAGTTACTGTGGGGGGATACGCCGTTAATCCCGCGACTGGTTCACTGACGGCTCTTGCAGGCTCACCGTTTGTCACGGGATCCTCCACTCCTATCAGTGGCATGACAGCTCACCCAACGGGCAGGTTCCTCTATATGACTTCGTCTGTCGACAGTAGGGTCTATGGCTTTGATGTCGATAGTAGCGGAACGCTCGCTGCTACTCCCGGCTCTCCTTATGTTCGAGGGGTTTTTCCTGGTCCGATTGCCAAAGAGCCGATAACGGTGGAGGCCAGCGGTCGGTTTGCTTATGCATTCAACAGGAACTCCGGCACTCTTACGGCCTATTCAATCAATCAGGCTACGGGTGCGTTAACTGAGTTGATTGGGAGTCCATTTGGTCTTCCTCAAGGGGTTGCGGCGGATGGGGTTTCTCTTCAGGCTGATCCAACCGGGCGGTTCCTCTTTGTGACCACACCTGGTCCAGCGCCTACAGGAAATGTGTCAACGTTAGGAATTGACCCTATTGGTGGAAACCTTGCCATCTTCGGCAGCGCAGGGCCGGCACGCGGTGCCGGGTTCGTGCAGATCAAGAGTGATGGTAGATGCCTGTACACCATCGATCCAGGCACGATCACGCACTACACACTTGATCCATTTTTTGGAACCCCAACCGAACGGTTTTTCCAACTTGCCATTCAAGATCCTGTCTCAGCCGCAATCGATCCCCTCGGGCGGTTCCTCTTTGTCACACTGGGGCTGACCGCGCCTCAGGCTAGGGTTCTTGGCATCGATCTCTTTGAATTTAACAACGACTGCGACTTCACCAGAAACCCTCAGTCACTTCCGCTGAGCTCACCGGCTGGTTCTTCGGTTGTGGATTCCAGTGGAAGATTTCTCTATGTCGCTCATCCCGATGCGGCAGGTGGACCTGGCGCTCTATCATGGTTCACTATTACTCAAGACAGCAGTTCAGCAAGTCCTCTGACCTTCGCTGGTACAGCCATAACGGGACCGTTATTTACCGGCCCCATGGCTGTCACTGGGACCATACAGTAGCTCTGAAACCCAGCGGGTGCATCACCCCCACCTTGATTCCGTCTTTTCTCCCGTACATGACCCCTGGTCCAGGCTATCGACCCCCGCCATTTCCCCCACATACATCACAAGACGAGCCAACTGCCCCTTGAATTGGGCGCGTCCAACGGGGGCCTTCTGATTTCTCAACTTCCCCAGAGGGAGTAGGCAGATTGTTCTTTACTGCGCGCATCGAGCAATTCTCATCTATCGAAATGATCCTTCCAAGCTCGCTCGCTTCCCCTCTTTTGGGAGGTCACCCATGTTGGTCTACGTGCGGCTGTCGAACGAGGCTACAGATGATTTCTCAAAGCTTGCTCGTTCTCTCTCTAGGGATGGGGGCTGATTGATCTTCCACTGCGCACGGCTTTCTCACCCGCCCACCCACTGGCAGATATGTTTCACCCGCAACCCGAGCGAGGGCCCACCAATTTGCCAAACCTCTATTCAGGGGAGTGGCCGAGGCCGCCCTTGACTGCGCGCATCGAACGAGCACATTCTTATCGTGCGCGTTCTGCGAGCAAAAATGGCACCTGGCTACTCCCCCTCCGATCCTTCTGAGGCGGCGCGTTGCGCGAGCACAAGGGCGGGCTCAGTGCGCTCTCTTCTTCCTATCCTTTCCTGGAAACGGGGCCCCTCGCTGCTCTTCACTGCGCGCATCGAGCGACCACCGTTTTATCGTGGGGGCTCTGCGAGCAAGGAGAGCGGCGAGGGGCCCCGTTGACTCTCTTTCCGCCGCTTTGTTAGACTTCTCCTCCAATTCCAAGTCCTTGAAAGATCCCTTGTTTCTTCTAACTGGCCGCGGAAAAACTATTGTGGCACAGTGGAAATTCAATGGGACGTATGTCTAGGACAACAGAAGAGCATCGCGCAGGATGCTCAAAAGGGCCGTCCAGCGAGGCCGCAACGAGCGAAGAGACGAGGCGTACGCTTCGGTACGTTGAGCCTCTGAGCGAAGCGAGAACGATGCTGGCGGGCTTTTTCAGCATCCTGCTAACTGGGCGGCTGTAGTAACAGGAAGCACCACCACATGATTAAAGCTTGGCTGCTGGACGAGATGTTTCAGTGTGATCGAACGTATCTGACCGTCGATGGGACCGTGGGAGAATGGGGGGCCGGCGATTCGGTGGCAGAAGAGGAAGAACTCCCGCTAGCGCCTCAAAACGTACGAGCGAAGTCGAGTAATGGACGCGTCACGGTCACGTGGGATCCGGTTCCGGATGCCATGTACTACAATCTCTATTTCCAGACCACCAAGGGCGTGATGATCAAGTTCTCCGACCTCACGCGTCCGATTGCCTCCGCCGACGATTTTAAAGCCGTCATTGGAGTGAAAAAAGATAAAGCCACCTGTGTGGAAGGCGTGCAGAGTCCCTTTGTCCATGACGATCTAGCCAACGGGACTTGCTACCATTACGTCATCACCGTGGTGACGCAGAAGGGGGAGAGTCTCGAGTCCCAAGAGGTCATGGCGATTCCTTCGCCCTATCTGTTGGCCATGATCATCGGCGGAGAAGGTGTGGACGACGGGGAGTTCAGCTCGCCCACGGGGATCACGCTCGACAAGGACGGCAATATCTACATTGCCGATACCGATAACCATTCGATTCAGAAACTCGACAAGTCCGGAAAGTTTCTCGCACGATGGGGCGACGATCCCTCTGCGCAGGAAGGGAGCTTCTACTATCCGCGCGGATTGGCCATCGGGCCGAACGACGTGCTGTACATTGCCGACAGCGGCAATAACCGCATCCAGAAATTCGATCTCAACGGTAATGTCATGCAGGCCTGGGGCAAGTTTGGGTTTGCGTGGCGCGGGGCGGATCTAGGCAAGTTCGATGTGCCCTGGGGATTGGCGACGGACGCAGAGGGAAATCTGTACGTGTCCGACACGAGCAATGCGCGTATCCAGAAGTTCACCTCGGACGGGCAGTCGCTCCTCAAGTGGGGCCGTGACGGGAGCTTCGACGGCGCCTTCTTTTTCCCCCGCGGTGTGGCGGTCGATTTTGTCGGCAATATCTTCGTCGCCGATGAAAGCAACAATCGCATTCAGAAGTTCGATGCCCGCGGGAGCTTTCTTACCAAGTGGGGTCGCGACGGAGCAGGGCCAGGCCAATTCAAGTCCCCCTGGGGGATTGCCTGCGATGCGCTCGGCAATGTCTATGTGGTCGATACCGGCAACCACCGTATTCAAAAGTTCGACGGCAACGGGACATTCCTCTGTGCCTGGGGAAACCGTGGCAAGTCGGAAGGGCAGCTCAATTTTCCCTATGGGATTGCCGTCGACAAAGAAGGCGCGGTCTATGTGGTGGACAGCGGCAACGGCCGCATTCTCAAGTATGTGCCGACGGAGGAAGAACTCAATCGCGGGAAGGATGAGGCGTCACCCAATCAGGCGCCGAGTGAGACTCCGGCGCCCCGCAGCGTGGCGGTCAAAGCCGGCGACACGGAAGCCTTTCTGAGCTGGATGGAGGTTCCTGGGGCCCTGTCCTATAACCTCTATTTCAATACCGTCCCGAAGCTCACGACCCAGACGGCGACGAAAATTGAAGGGGTGACGAATCCCTATGCTCATGCCGGTCTCTCGAACGATACCCCCTATTACTATGCCCTGTCAGCGGTGTTCGAGTCCGGCGCCGAAAGCGAGTTGTCGAATGAAGTGATGGTGACGCCGGTGCTCATCGATATCACCGCGCCACAAAATCCGTACGCCGTGATCAATCATGGCGCCTTCATGACGAATACGCCGGAAATCATTGCCACTGTTTCAGCGAACGATGTCGATACCGGAGTGGCGGCCTACTTTGTTTCCGAGGCGCCGATGACTCCCACGGCGGGGACGCCTGGATGGGTCGATGTGATACCAGCTACCAAGTTCGGCGCGACGATCCCGTATATTTTGTCGCCAGGAGACGGGCAGAAGTCGATCTACGTCTGGTTTAAGGATGTGGGAGGCAACGTCTCCACCCCTGCGAGCGCCACAATTTTGGTCAACACGTCGGGGTATCTCTGCGTGTCCGAATGGGGCCGGACAGGTCGTGGCGCATCGTTGCTGCATGGCGGCGAGTTCATGGCTCCGATCTACGGGCTCTGTGTCGATCAGCAGGGATCGCTGTTCGTGGTCGACAACGGGAACAACCGGGTTCAGAAGTTCGACAATACCGGTAACTTCATCATCCTCTGGGGCAACTTCGGTATGTCCAATGGGAACTTCCATAACCCCACCGGCATTGCCTGCGACGGTAAGGGCGATGTCTGGGTCGTCGACACGAACAATCATCGTGTCCAGAAATTCGATGGGAAGCTCGGCGGTTATCTCATGAAGTTCGGGTCGCGTGGAAACGGCGAAGGGCAGTTCAACTCACCTTGGGGCATCGCGGTCGATCGGGTGCGTGGGTATGTCTATGTGGTCGACAGCGCCAATTTCCGTGTGCAGAAATTCGATATGAACGGGGAGTTCATCATGTCCTGGGGTAGCTTCGGAAACGGAGACGGCCAGTTCTACTTTCCGCGCGGCGTGGCGGTGGACCAGACGGATGGATTTGTGTATGTCGTCGACATGGGTAATCACCGGATTCAGAAGTTCGATACCAGTACCAACGTGCTTCCACAGCTGTTGGCCAAGTGGGGGGGCAGTTCCGAGCCGGGCCACGCCAGCAGCCCGCTTGCACAGGAGGCAGGTCAGTTGCGGTCTCCCTGGGGCGTGACGGTCGATGGAGCCGGCGATGTCTACGTCTCAGACACCGGCAATCATCGCGTCGAGAAGTTCGACAAAGAAGGTAATTTCATCACCCAATGGGGTGGGTTTGGGAACGGCAAAGGGCAGTTCAACTTCCCCTATGGCATAGCCGTTGATGCCAAGGGAAGCGTCTTTGTTGTCGATAGCGGAAATACCAGGGTTGAGCAGTTCATGCCGGCTGACGAGGGGAGTGAATTACTCCAGGAAGTTGCGGAAACAACAGCAGAGATGACGTCGGAACCTGAAAGTCCAAAGTCGTAAAGTCGTCAAGTCTTTAAGGTCGAAGAACTATTAGACTATACCGACCTCGATTCAATGGCTTTCAGACTTTCGACTTGATGACTTGTAGACCTTTGACGGAGCGATGACGGAGAGAAAATGCTAGATAAGGAACCACGCTTAGGACTGACCTACGACGATGTCGTGTTGGTTCCGGCAAAATCTCAGATTTTGCCGAGTGAAGTCGACATGCGTACGAGACTGACTCGCCACATCAAGATCAACATTCCCATCATCAGCTCTGCCATGGATACCGTCACCGAGTCTCGGTTGGCCATCGCCATCGCACGGGAAGGTGGCATCGGGATTATTCACCGTGTGTTGTCGCCGGTGGATCAAGCGACAGAAGTGGACCGGGTCAAAAAATCCGAGAGCGGCATGATTCTCGACCCGATCACGATATCGCCCGATCAAACGATTCGAGATGCCCATGCCTTGATGGCGAAATACCGGATCTCCGGGATTCCTGTGACAAAAGACAAGAAACTGGTCGGTATTCTCACGAATCGCGATCTGCGGTTTGAAACCAGGATGGATTTGAAGGTCTCGCAAATCATGAAGCGCGACAAGCTGATCACGGCGCCCGAAGGGACCAGCTTGGAAAAGGCCCGCGAGGTGTTGCACGAGCACCGGATCGAAAAGCTGCCGGTCGTCAATAAAGATTTCGAACTGAAGGGCCTCATTACCATCAAGGATATCGAGAAACGCATCATGTATCCCAATGCCTGCAAGGACGGTCATGGCCGGCTCTGTGTCGGTGCGGCGGTTGGGGTGGGGCCCGAGACGGAAGATCGTGTGGCGCAGCTCAAGAAGGCTGGGGTGGACCTTATCGTGGTCGATACAGCTCACGGGCATTCTCAAGCGGTGCTCGATACGGTCAAGATGATCAAAAAACGTTATCCAGACATCGAGCTGATCGCCGGGAATATCGGCACAGCCGAGGCGGCAAAGGATCTTCTCAAGGCCGGTGTCGATGCCGTGAAGGTGGGTGTGGGGCCCGGCTCAATTTGTACGACCCGTATTGTGTCGGGGGCCGGGATGCCGCAGCTGACGGCAATTGCCGATTGCGCAAAAGTCCTTGCCGGTAGCGGTATCCCGATCATTGCAGACGGTGGGATCAAGTATTCTGGCGATATCACGAAGGCCTTGGCAGCGGGTGCTTCTTCGGTCATGCTGGGTGGACTCTTGGCAGGCACGGAAGAATCGCCGGGTGACACGGAACTGTACCAAGCCAGAACCTATAAGGTGTACCGCGGCATGGGTTCGATCGGCGCGATGGAGCGAGGCGGCGGAGATCGCTATGGCCAGGCCGGGCGACCGGCGCAGAAGCTGGTCCCGGAGGGCATCGAAGGTCGTGTGCCCTATAAGGGGAAGCTCTCGGCCGTCATCTACCAATTGATTGGCGGCGTGAAGTCCGGCATGGGCTATTGCGGATGCAAGACGATCTCTGACTTACAGCAGAAGGCCACGTTTATCAGGCAGACGGTCGCGGGTCTTCGCGAAAGCCACGTGCACGATGTGATTATCACGAAGGAAGCGCCGAATTACCGGATGGATTGGGAGTAGCCGACGTGAAATGTGAAAGGTAAAAGGTGAAACGTAGCTTCGGACGCTCTTCTTTCTTTTCCTCGTTTAACTTCTAACGTTTCACGTCTCCATGGAACTCTGGCACAATAGAATCCTGGTCCTTGATTTCGGGTCGCAATATACCCAGCTGATTGCACGCCGTATTCGCGAAGCCCACGTCTACTCGCAGATTCTGCCCTGCACCGTTCCCCTGGCGACTATTCTCGCTTATCGTCCGCAAGGCATTGTACTGTCTGGCGGTCCCTCCAGTGTGTATGAGAAGAAGGCGCCGTCCGTTCCCAAGGAACTCTTCGATCTAGGCATTCCCATTCTCGGCATTTGCTACGGCATGCAGCTGGTGACCCATCTGTCGGGCGGTGAAGTGACGAAATCCAAGCATCGGGAGTATGGCCGGGCGGATCTGACGATCGACGACAAGAGCAATCTCTTCAAGGGTATCGGCGAAGGCGGATCGACCGTCGTTTGGATGTCACACGGAGACCGTATCGAACGGATGCCGCCTGGCTTCCGATCGATCGCGCATACGGCGAATTCGCCGATCGCGGCGATGAAGCGGGATGATCACAAGCGTCGAATCTATTGTCTTCAGTTTCATCCGGAAGTCGTCCATACGCCGGAGGGGACCCAGATCCTCAGGAATTTCGTCTATGATATTTGTGGCTGTAAGCCGACCTGGACGATGCAGTCCTATGTGGAGACAGCGGTACAGCAGATTCGCGAGCAAGTCGGCAAGGAGCGAGTGATCTGCGCCTTGAGCGGAGGAGTGGACTCATCGGTGGCTGCAGCCCTCACCCATCGCGCCATTGGTGACCAGTTGACCTGCATCTTTGTCGACAACGGGCTGCTTCGGGCGGGAGAGAAAGAACAGGTCAAACAGACTTTTGCGCAACAGCTGCATCTGAACTTGCGTCTCCTCGACGCGTCCGATTCGTTCCTTGCCAAGCTTAAAGGGGTGATCGATCCGGAGCGTAAGAGGAAAATTATAGGGAAGCAATTCATCGAACAATTCGAGGCCGAAGCGAAGAAGAAATCCGGCGGCGCAAAATTTTTGGTCCAGGGCACGCTCTACCCGGATGTGATTGAGAGCGTGAGCTTCAAGGGCCCGTCGGCCACGATCAAGACGCATCACAATGTAGGCGGGTTGCCGGCTCGGATGAAGCTCAAGTTGATCGAACCCTTGCGTGAACTGTTCAAAGATGAAGTGCGAGTGCTGGGGAAGGAACTGGGTTTGCCGGACGAGATTGTGTGGCGGCAACCTTTCCCAGGGCCTGGCCTTGCCATTCGGGTTCTGGGAGCGGTGACCAAGGAGCGACTGGTCATACTGCGAGCGGCTGAGTCCATTCTCGATCAGGAGATTCGCGCCGCAGGTCTGTATCGGGAGATTTGGCAGTCGCTTGCCGTGCTGTTGCCGATCAGGACCGTGGGCGTCATGGGCGATCAACGGACCTATGAACATGTTATTGCACTGCGTGCCGTCACGAGTTTGGACGGCATGACGGCCGATTGGGCCAAGATTCCAAATGATGTGTTGGGCAAGCTGTCGAACCGGATCATCAATGAAGTGAAGGGCGTCAATCGGGTAGTCTACGACATCAGTTCGAAACCACCGGCCACGATCGAATGGGAGTAGAGGGGGAGCGGCTTGGCGGCTCCCGTGCTCGCAGAGCAGGGAGGGGATGGAGGCTGATGATCTTCTGTGCTCGCGCAACGCGCGGCCTCAGAAGGCCCTCGTTGGACGCGCGCAGTGGAACAGAAGGCCCTCGTTGGACGCGCGCAGTGGAAGATCAATCAGCCCCCATCCCTGAAGAAATAACGAGCGAGCTTGGAGGGAGCATTATAGAAACGGTGCTCGTTCGATGCGCGCAATAGGACCCGGCCAAGCCGCTCCCCCATGGAGAAGTGAACGGAAAAGCATGGAAATTAGATTGCAAAAAGTTATTGCTGGGACGGGGCTGGCTTCTCGCCGGAAGGCTGAGGAGTGGATTGCGGCTGGGCGGGTGACCGTCAACGGCAAGGTGGTGACGGAGCTTGGCACCAAGGTCGATCCGGATCGCGTCCATATCAAGGTGGACGGCAAGCATATCAGTTCCGCCCAGCCGTACGTGTATCTGTTGCTGAATAAGCCGAAGAACGTGATGTCGACATTGAACGATCCTGGAGGCAGGCCAACGGTGAAGGATTTTCTCCGTGGGATATCGGTACGGGTGTTTCCCGTCGGTCGATTAGACTTCGACAGCGAAGGGTTGATGCTCCTGACCAATCACGGCGACTTGGCTCAGACCCTGCTCCATCCCCGCTACCATGTGCCGAAGACCTATCTCATCAAGGTGAAGCAGGTGGTGACGGACGACCATATCCGGCAGTTAGAACAGGGCGTGCAACTGGAAGACGGCATGACTAGTCCGGCTATCGTAAAGAAGGTGAAGAAGGCCAAGCTGAACTCTTGGCTCGAAATTACAATCCGTGAAGGACGCCAGCATCAAGTAAAACGCATGATGGAGGCGGTGGGTCACCCGGTTTTGAAGCTGACCAGAATTAAGATGGGTCCGCTCTCGTTAGGCGATCTGGATCCCGGTGAGTTCAGGTATCTGACCGACCGTGAAGCGAACGCGTTGCGCGAGCTTGCAGAGCTGAAGCTTGTCGCAGCAGAGGATAAGGAGCGGCAGATTTCCAGGCCGAAGAAGCGGGTCAGTCGGGCTGGATGGGCTCGTTCCAAGAAAGTGAAGGTGGTATGAAGGCCAGAACTCATCGATGCGGGGAACTCACAAAAGCAGCCGTTGGGCAGACCGTCGTCTTAAATGGCTGGGTTCAGAAGCGGCGCGATCACGGCATGGTCATGTTCATCGATCTGCGGGATCGCACAGGGATCACGCAAGTGGTGTTTAACGCCGAACGGAATGCTGCGGTACATCAAGTCTCCCATGCCTTGCGGAGCGAGTGTGTGGTGTCGGTGACAGGCCAAGTGATGGCCCGTCCAGACGAGTCGAAGAATCCTAATCTCCCGACGGGCGAGATCGAAGTTTTCGTGGATGCTGTCGAAGTCCTGAACGAGTCGAAGACGCCGCCTTTCGTGATCGAAGACGATGCTGAAGTGACGGAGTCGATCCGGCTGAAGTATCGCTACCTGGATCTTCGCCGTCCGAAGATGCAGCGGCTGTTAACAATCCGGCACGACATCATGCAGGCCGTCCGTGGATTTCTGAACGCGGAACGCTTCCTCGAAGTGGAAACGCCGATTTTGACCAAGAGCACGCCGGAAGGTGCGCGCGATTATTTGGTTCCGAGCCGTGTGAATCCTGGACAATTCTACGCGTTGCCTCAGTCGCCGCAGCTCTTCAAGCAGGTGCTCATGGTGAGCGGCGTCGATCGCTACTATCAGATCGCGCGCTGTTTCCGCGACGAGGATCTGCGCAACGATCGGCAGCCTGAATTTACACAGATCGATATCGAAATGTCGTTCGCCGATCGGTTGGACGTTATGAGCTTGATGGAGCAGATGATCGTCACGGTATTTCGTGAGGCGGGCGGCGTTCAATTGCCGACTCCCTTTCCACGTATGACCTATGCCGAGGCTGTGGGCCGTTACGGGTCGGATAAGCCGGATCTGCGTTTCGACATGCCGCTGCACGATGTCACAGCCTTTGCGGCGGCCAGTGAGTTCAAGGTGTTCAAGGAAGCTGCGACCAAGGGCGGGATCGTAAAGGCGCTGATCGTGAAGGGTGGAGCAGTCACGCCGAGAAGCAGGATTGACGGGCTTGGTGAGATGGCCAAGACATTTGGCGCGAAAGGGCTCGCCTGGCTCAAGATCACGGCGGAGGGGCAGCTCGAGTCTGTGATCGCCAAGTTCCTGGATGCCAAGGCTTTTGCGGCTGCCCTTCCCGATGCCAAGCCGGGAGATCTCATTCTGTTCGGCGCCGACAAGGCTGCGATTGTCCACGATGTGTTGGGCCGCATCCGGCTGTTGCTGGGTGAAGAGCTGAAGTTGATCGATACGGCTGCCTGGAAGCCTCTGTGGGTCGTCGAGTTTCCCTTGCTGGATTATTCGCCCGAAGAGAAGCGGTACATCTTTATGCACAATCCCTTTGCCGCGCCGATGGATGAGGATGTTTCGTTCCTGGGTTCTGAGCCACTGAAAGTACGGGCGAAGGCTTATGATATGGTGCTGAACGGCAGTGAAATCGGCGGCGGAAGCATTCGGAACCACCGGAGCGATATCCAGTTTCGCATTCTCGACCTGCTCGGCATCGACAAGGAGCAAGCGCAGGCCAAGTTCGGATTCTTGCTCGATGCGCTCGACTATGGCGCTCCACCCCATGGCGGTATCGCCTTCGGGCTCGATCGGCTCATTATGTTATTGGGAGCGGCTGATTCGATTCGCGACGTGATTGCGTTCCCCAAAACGCAACGGGCACAATGTCCGTTGACCGATGCGCCGTCTTCCGTCAGTGCCGATCAGTTAAAGGAGTTGCGCATCAAGCTGGATCTTGTCGAGTAGGGAGGAGTTATCCACCCCATGGCAGGCAATTCGTTCGGTCAGATCTTCACTGTTACGTCATTCGGTGAGAGCCACGGGCCTGCGATTGGCTGTGTGGTGGATGGTTGTCCGCCCGGTCTGGCCCTTTCTGTCGATGACATCCAACAGGACCTCGACCGGCGCAAGCCTGGCACCTCCCGCCACGTCACGCAGCGGCAGGAATCCGATACCGTCGAAATTCTTTCCGGTGTGTTTGAAGGCAAGACCACCGGTACGCCCATCGCGCTCCTTATTCGAAACGAAGACGCCCGCAGCAGGGACTACGGCAATCTGATCGATACCTTCCGGCCCGGTCACGCAGACTACACCTATTGGCAGAAGTACGGGATTCGCGACTATCGCGGTGGCGGGCGCGCTTCTGCGCGTGAAACAGCGGTGCGGGTAGCGGCGGCCGCGATTGCTAGGAAATGGCTCAACGAAAAATATGGCGTCTTGATCCGTGGCTACCTCAGCCAGCTTGGGCCGC
>NEWR02000010.1:210812-276055 GCA_002869885.2 Nitrospira sp. CG24C | reverse complement strand
AGCACCTCATGAGGTGCTGCAATGAAGACAAAACAGGATGTGATAATGCGGCAGTGGCTCGCAGAACCATTGCCTAAGTCCGTGGAACAGGCGCTGGAACGTTTAGGGCGTACCGAGGATGTATGCCGGATTGCAGTGATGCCAGATGTCCATCTAGCCGACGATGTGTGCATCGGGACGGTCATGGCGACGACTCACATGATCTATCCCGATGCTGTGGGAGGTGATATCGGGTGTGGAATGGCAGCTGTGCGGTTTGATACTGAGGCTGCACTACTTTCTGATGAGTGGACTGCAGCCAAAGTACTCCATGGTTTGATTCGTACCATTCCATCAATCCGACATGGAGCGGCGACCGCTGTTTATCGGCTCCCGGAACATCTAAGGGACGTGCCATTAAGCGATCAATGTCTGGAGAAACTCAAACAACGTGATGCGCGAGTGCAGCTGGGGACTTTGGGGCGAGGCAATCACTTTCTTGAATTCCAGGTCGACGAAGAAGGGGCACTATGGTTGATGGTGCATAGTGGGTCGCGGATGATAGGGCAAGCCATACGCGATCATCACCTTCGGGCTGCAACCCGTTCCTCGACAGGCTTTTGGTATTTGGAAAGCGATAAGCAGAGTGGTGAGGCTTACCTTCGGGATGTGATTTGGGCATTGCAGTATGCCGAAGAGAATCGACAAGCGATGATTCGATCAGCCGTGTGCCTGATGGAGGACTTGTTCAGTGTCACTGCGGACTGGTCGAGTGTATTCAGCTGCCACCATAACCATGTGAGGCGGGAAATCCATTGTGGCTCTCAGTGGTGGGTTCATCGAAAGGGGGCGATTTGGGCTGGCGCTGGAGTCAAAGGTATTATTCCTGGCTCAATGGGAACGGCTAGTTATCATGTCGAAGGACGCGGGCATGAGGGGAGCTTGCAGTCGAGTTCCCATGGGGCTGGTCGATTACTGAGCCGGCGTGACGCGCATCGAATTATTCGCATCGATCAACTTAAGCGAGAGATGAAGGGCGTCTGGTTTGATCAGCGGCGGCTTTCTCGTCTTTGTGACGAAGCGCCCTCAGCGTACAAGGACATTGCCTGTGTTATGCGGGCGCAAAGTGAGTTAACGAAGATTCTCAGAATCGTCAGGCCTGTGCTGAACTACAAGGCGATGTCGTGATTACTCAAGTTATCGAGAAGTGTAATGGTTGACTCAATGGTTGAAGAGGAAGGAGGGGTAGATGTATGGCAAGCCAGAAAAGGCCTATGGAGGGGAGCTGCTTTTGAAATATCGAGTAAGCGCCGGAAGGGATTCCCTTCAGAGACACAGGTCAAGCGAGGCTATCGCGTGATCAACGATGGGAAGGAACTCGTCGAGAAGTTAGGTCGGAACGATCTCTGTCCATGCCACTCAGGGAGGAGATTTCAAGAATTGTTGTATGACTTCAGGTCGGTTTGATGGAGCCAACCGGAACCACTTCTTTTAGAGAGTGAGAGTCTGGCATTCTAGAAGGGGCTGTACCGTGTCCTGCGGTGCAGCTCCTTCCATTATAGGCAATTATCCTTGATGAGCAGCAAGTGTATTTCAGCATAATGTATCTCCTGCTTATCCTCGGTTATTACTTTTTCCGAAATCCGAAAAACATCCCGACCGCTGCTGCCCCAGTTGACGGGAGATATCCGGAGAGGATGTGTTTCAGCCCTTGAGCACCCTGTTGTGTTGCCGCGATGGCGTGGCTGATCTGCGTTTCTACTGACGCCCAATCGAGATCGATCCAGCCGGTCTCTTCCAATACGGCGATGCCTGCCAGCAGTCCGCCTGTGATCAGGGCAGCCATTCTCAGAAACCGTCGGGATACCCAGCCCATGAAAAATCCGGCCAGGTAGCTGCCACCGATGCCTGCCACAGCAGGCGATGAGAAGTTAGCTGCCCATGAGGTGAGACCTCCGACCGTTGCGATGCCGGCGGCGATGACGGATTTGGCATTCCAGGGCGCTTCGGCTAGAAGCGCTGCCCATATTCCCTGGGAGGCCGATTCGTGTGGCGGCTCCTGATAGTGGTCTATATCCATATAATGAAGTGGTCTAGCAGTTTGCTGAAGAACTCTGTTCTTGCACGACTCGCTGTTGTGGTCACACGTAAGGTGATAGTGTTTGAATAATCAGCAGGATGCTCAAAATGGTCGTTCAGCAAGGCCGCAGCGAACTATCACTTAATAAGGGGTGGCTGGGATGATCCCAATTGCGCGCGTCCAACGAGGGGAGTCTGCGACCGCGCGTTGCGCGAGCACGGGGATCGTCCCAGCCACCCCGTCCCATTTTTCAGCATCCTGCTAGAGCCGATTGTTTGTGAAGGTATCACAGGCCTTCGGATCGCCCGTCTCCAATCCTTTGCGGAGCCACGTCATGCGTTGCTCGGAGGAGCCGTGCGTCCAGCTTTCCGGCTGAACAGAGCCGCGAGACATTTTTTGAAGCCGGTCGTCGCCGATGGCGGAAGCGGCTTTCAAGCCTTCTTCGAAATCGCCTGGCTCGATCAGGTTCCGCTCACGCTTGGCATGGTGGCCCCAGACACCGGCGAAACAATCGGCCTGCAATTCCATTCTCACTGACAAGGCATTCCCCTCTCGTTCAGAGGCCTGGCGCTGGAGGCGGGTCACCTTCTCTGCAATGCCCATGAGGTTCTGTACGTGATGGCCCACCTCATGGGCGATGACATAGGCCTGAGCGAAGTCGCCGGGTGCGCCTAGGCGGTGCGACATCTCGTTGAAGAAGGAGAGGTCCAAATACACTTTGTGATCTCTAGGGCAGTAGAAGGGGCCGACGGCAGACGACGTGGTTCCGCAAGCAGACTGAACTGCGCCTGTAAAGAGTACGAGTCGAGGATCTTCGTACTGCGGTCCGAGAAGTTGCCTCCAGGTGGTTTCCGTGTCGGCGAGGACAACCCCGGCGAATTTTCCAAGTTTGTCGTCGGGGGTTCCAGTTGGTGCGGTCGGCGCGGGATCGGAGGGTGCCGATGAGTCGGTTATCTCTTGCACGCCATTAAGCATGTTGAGGAGGGTCACGGGATTGATGCCGGTGAAATAACTGACGGCCAGCACAAGCACGATGCCGCCGAGTCCCAGTCCTCCCACGCCTCCGACTCTGGCCGGTCCCATGCCTCGACGGTCTTCAACATTGTCGCTTTCTCGTTGCCCTTCCCAGCGCATGAGAACCTCCTGACAGAACGTACTGTCTCGAATGAATGGGCGGATCAGGCCGGCTCTTTCTCCAGGGCCTGAATAAACTTGTCGGCTTCAGCAATGGAGCGGTTCACCTCTCGGACCAGGCGATCGACCTGAGCATCGACCTTCACCAGCTCTTCTTTTCTGAGCTGTGATACCGACGCCAATTACGTAGTACATCATAACCGAAGCAGGGAAGCGGGGGAAGGCTCCCGTCAATCTTATTGATCAGGGAATGCAGACCTGATATAGCTGCGCCGGCTTTGATGAACAAGGAGGAACGTATGGTCAAAAACATCTCTGGTCTCTATACCAGCCTGTTGATTGGGAGCCTCGTGTTGAGTGCCGGGGCAGTGGGTTCGGATCTTTGGGCTGAGGAGAAGCATGCGGAACAGGCGGTTTCGGAGAGCCTGAAGCAGGCGTTGGATCAACTGATTGGAAAACGTGTGAAGCTTAAGCTGACGTCGGGGCAGGATTTGGAAGGAACCGTAGCAAGTGTGACGGGGCAAACTGTACAGCTCACGCAACTGACCGGGGCGGAGTTCTTCGATGCTATGGTCAGGCTCGATCACGTCAGCGCAGTGATCGTGCGAGCTCGGACGAAGTGACGCATGTGCGGTGAGATCCTGGAGACTGACCGATGTGGAGGTGCCCACCTATGGTGAGCACCTCCGGAGGATGGATGACTACTTTGCCACTGAGGTGGTGTTCTCCAGTTGGCCGGCAATGCGTTTGAGGTCTTTCGGGTACAGCACGATCTCGATCCGCCGATTTGAAGCCCTGCCCTGTTCCGTCTCGTTCGAGGCGAGGGGGTGGGTATCGGCATAGCCGACTGCGGAGAGATGCTGGCGGTCCACGCCGCCCTGATCGATCAGGTAGCGCACCACGGTCGTGGCTCGCGCCGTCGAGAGTTCCCAGTTTGTCTTGAATCGATCTTGTAACTTTGGGCTGATGTTCAAGTTGTCGGTGTGGCCTTCGATCCTGATTTGTTTGTCTGAGATCTTGTTGAGGACGTCACTGACCGGTTTCAAGACTTTCACGCCGGCCGGTTTTACTTGGGCCTGTCCGGAATCAAACAAGACGCGGTCCACCATGTTGATCGTCAGGCGGTCCCGTACCTGCTGTATGGTGATATTGCCCTTGGATATTTCGTCTTGCAGCGACTTGGACAGCTCTTCCTGTGTGCGAGTCAGGCGGGTGATCTCTTCTTCTTTTGCCAGTTTTGCCAGCCGCTCCTGCTCCAACGTTGCGGCAAGTTGTGATTGTTCCTGCTGTAGTTGCTCACGCTCTTTCGCGATACGAGAGGCGTTGTCCGCCAGCTCAGCAGCCTGTTTCTGGAGCTTGGTGATTTCTTCCTGCGAAGAAGCATTTCCGCTCGTGAGCTTTTGTTCAAGATCAGTGATTTGACCGCGCACAGTGCCGAGTTCGCTATTCAGTTGTCCTTTCTCCTTCTCGAGGCCGTCCAGGCGAGATTGCAACTCGCTCGACCGCGCCGCGAGCGCTTCACGCTCTTTGGCCAACGAGACCGCCTGCTGTTCGGCCACTTTGCGCTGCGTGGCTTCCTGGTCCAGTTTCTGTTGCAGCTGTGCGGTAGCTTTCTTCGCGGCATCAAGTTCGGCAAGCGCTTTCGTGTGGGTTTCCGTACTCACGCATCCCACCACCGCCAGGGCACAGAGTATCGTCAATGCTGGGCCTCGTAGGGGAGTGGTTCGATCGAATGAAATTTTCCTCATAGCTTCCTCCTGTAATGAAGATGAACGGAACATTGTGTAGTGGAGCAATCCCAATGCCCAGTATGCCGGAACCATGTTTGAAGATAATTGCTCATTTCGTTGGGATTTGAGGGGGAATTATAGCCTAACTTGTGCGGCCAACAAGAGAAATGGAGTATAACGCCACAAGCACTGTATGGACTACCATACAGATTCTGGCAAAGTGGTCGGATAAAGCTACGTATAGCAATAGGAGGGGGGATCTTGAAGGGGAGTGCCTTCATCTATACAGTCGGCAGGATTGATGGGGAGGGTAGGCCCAGCGTCAGACAGCGCTGTCTCACGTTGTTCTGTCGAAGGGGGTTGGATATAGTGAACAGATGCTGACTCGATTGCCGACTGCGGACTAACCAAGTCGGACGATATGGCTTTCTGGTGATGCCGACTCTTCGCACGATCGCGTTCAATAAACCCTACGGGATCTTGCCCTGTTTTACCGACCCTGGTGGGCGGAAGACCTTGGCGAACTATATCGATCTGCCTGGCGTCTATGCAGCCGGTCGTCTCGATTTGGATAGTGAAGGGCTCCTGCTTCTGACGTCGGACGGACGGTTGGCCTCCCACATCACGGACCCGCAGCATAAGCTGGCGAAAATCTATCTCGTGCAGATCGAACGCATCCCGAACGAGGAGGCGTTGGAGCAGTTGAGAGCGGGCGTCGTGTTGAGTGGTAAGAAGACCAGACCTGCTGAAGTACGTCTGCTGGCGAACCATCCGCAGTTGTCTGACCGCTCCGTGCCCATCCGTTTTCGTAAAAATGTGCCGACTGCTTGGGTGGAAATGACGTTGCGCGAGGGGATGAACCGACAGGTCCGGCGCATGACTGCCTCTGTGGGGCATCCGACCTTGCGGCTTGTAAGGGTGGCGGTCGGGCCGATTGTACTGGGGGGGCTCCAGGCAGGCGAATGGCGGGAGTTGACAAGCGGCGAGATTGAGCAGATCTATTCCGCTATTCGTCAAAAAGTCCAGAATGTGTTGAAGGTGTAAGGTCTAATGGTCCGAAATCACTCTCGCTGTACGATCGCGTTAGTCATAGGCCTGTTGATTGGCCTCGTTGGCTGTCAGACCGGAGGTGGGCGGACCCTGTATGGGGCATCCTGTTCTGAGATTGAACGGCAGATCGACCTTTCAGAGAGGATCGATACGCTTAACCGATTGGCCGATGCTTTTGAGCGGCGGTGCTATGAGACCGTGATTGTGCATGGCGAGAAGGCCAGGTCAGAATTCCGGCACAAGACGTTCTCCCTTCTCAAGGAAACCACCAATGTCTTCATTCCGGAGGGTTCTTTCATCGATTACGTCTTGGAAAGTTATGAGCGCGGCTACCTTAGCCTCTTACTGGCGGCGAGCTATGCGAATGTGCAGAAAATGGAGGAGGCAAAGGTCGAACTCAGGCAGCTGGATCATGAGCTATTTACGCCGCTCTACAATTACGGCGAAGACCCGGTCAATTTGTTGCTGTCCGCTGTGTTATGGGAGCGAGTGGGGGAAGTAAACGAGGCGCGCGTCGATTGGCTTCGACTGAGAGATCTGGACGTGATGTGGAAGGGTAAGCAGGATGCAGTTCGTATATTTGCAGCACGACAGGTGGCTTGGATCGATGCGGGACAGGGGGGCAGCGAGCCGTGGCGCGTCTATGGCATCGGCCGATTTCCTGGACTGACGTGGGATCTGCAGTTCTTTGGATCCGCGAGCGGATATTTTTCCGTGAAGGCAAACGAGGAATTTCTTTCCGCCTGCCGGTCCGATACCGGGGTGAGGTTGTCTACCAAAAGTTGGTTCGAGAAGGTGGCGATTCGCCATAGCCACGGGTATCACCCGCTCTTGAACGTGCAGGCATGGATCCGATTGCCGATCGGTCTGACCTACAGTCTGGTTCCGTTGGCTGCAGGAGCCGGCGTGATGGTCGGAGGTTGCATGCTCGATGCGGCGGGCAAAGGTAATGGAGCGCTCTGTCAGTTGTCCATTGTTGGAGGAGCGGTCATGATGCGCACCGCGCCGGCGGTGATGGAAGGTGCGCTACAGCCTGACCTGCGGCATTGGGAACATGTGCCTGCAGCGTTTGTCGTCACCAGAGCCTCAAAGCCCGAGCTGGAATCCTGCTTGCCGAAGTCTGGAACGGCAGTTCAGCGGTTGTGGTAGGAGGGAGCTGTCAGCGGGCTTGAGCCTCGGAAGGCAGTTGGCAACTTCGCCGAGCGATACGGCGCTGCGTTCAACGGCGGCATGAAGCGGAGTAGGTAGAGACGGAATTGAAGCAGGCTGTCTCTGCACTAGCCGCTAGACTGAGTCGACATCCGAAATAATCGTGTGCAGCCCGCTCGCTCCAGCCGGTTGTGGTCTCACGATCTCTGCGATCTGAAGCTGTCCTTTTGTATCTGTTGCGCGCACTACGGTTTGGAACTTGCCGCGCTGAGATAGTTTCCAGGTGTAGTTCCAGATGACCCAGGAGTAGGGCGACATGGGCGTTTCAATTTCACACTCGTTCCATGTGCGGCCCGCGTCAAGACTTAGTTCCACTTTGCTGATGCTGTTCGGCCCGCCGAAGGCGATGCCGCGGAACTGTTGCTCTTGCCCGCGGAGCGTTTGATAATGGCCGGGGCTGTCGATGCGTGAAAAGATTTTGATGGTGCCGTCGTCAGTCCAGCCTTTGCGCTGCCAGTAGCCTTGATAGTCTCCGGGATAGACTTCGATCTCGACGATCCATTTCACATTCTTGATCCCGTAAAGTCCTGGCACAAGGAGTCGAATTGGAAAACCATGCTCCTTCGGCAACTTCTCGCCGTTCATTAGGAAGGCGAGCATCACGTCGTCCTGCATGGCCCGTTTGAAGGGAATGCTGTCGTCGTAGCCGTCGATACCGCGGAAGACTACATCGCGCGCAGTCTCTTCATCGGCGCCTGCGTCTTTGAGCAGCTTCTTGAGCGAAATGCCGCGCCAGGTGGCGTTGCCCATACTGTCTCCGCCCGGCAACGTGTCGATGCACATGAGCGTCGAGACTTGATCGTAGGAGTCGCGATTGAGAATATCGCGCCAGCCGAGCGACATCGGCGCGCTCACGGCGCCTTTGACATGGAGTTTCCACTGCTCGATATTGAGATCGCGCGACATCGACACGGCCCCGTCGGCGTAGTTCACGACATAGAATTTTGCGTTCGGTGTGAAATAGGTTGTGTCGCGCGCAGGAATGGCAAACATGCGCCCGAATGTCGACCCCACTGCATCGCAGCCACCGGTGACTCCGGCGAGCGTGCCAAGGCCGAGGGCCTTCAGAATGGTCCGCCGCCGCATGGATAGGGGTGATTCGTACAGTGACATTGTTTTTTATTATACACGTAAATGATGCTTGACTCCCATCTGAAGCTTTGTTATCTTGCCGCCTGTTCGATGGTGTTCGTGCTTCCTGCCTGTTGGCCGCGTGCGAGTGTGCGGTGAGGGCATGCGGTTTTAGGGAATACCCGGCCATAGATTTGGTAAAAGGGTCCCTTGACACGCTTTTCGTGCACGGAGTATAGTGCACGGCTCGCGTGACGAGTTTTTTGTTCTTTGACAACTGAATAGAGAATGTTGAGCAATGGTGTAAGTGTATTGAAGTGGTGGCCCTTGGTCCAAATTCTAAGAACACCTTTATGAGAGTGGACGCCGGAGTGGTGAGCCATACGGTGACGTTCGCAGGCGACGCGAACCACAAGGCGGCGAGCAAGACGGTGACGAGCTACATCCTGAAGGCCGCGGTGACGCTCACCGGGGCTGGGCTGAACGGGAGCGGCTACTTCGGCACCTACGATGGACTGGCCCATGCGGCCACGGCGACGGTGACGGGCGTGGGGGTGAACGGGGTGATTGGGGTGATCGGGCAGGTCACGAGCGACACGACCGCCACGGACGCCGGAGTGGTGAGCCATACGGTGACGTTCGCAGGCGACGCGAACCACAAGGCGGCGAGCAAGACGGTGACGAGCTACATCCTGAAGGCGACGGCCGTGATCACCGTGACCGGCTACAACGTGGTCTTCGATGGAGCGGCGCATACGGCCACGGGCACGGCGACGGGGGTCAACGGCGAGGACTTGAGCGCCGGATTGAACCTCAGTCTTACGACGCATACGAACGTCGGGGTGTATCTGAACGAGACCGTGACGTTCACCGGTGGGACGAACTACAAGGATGCCGTCAAGTTGGTCAGCGACAGAATTCGCGTGATCTAGGGGCAGAGGACGATCGTCGGTCACGTCTTGCAATGTGACCAACGATCAGTGGAGCGCGAGAGCCGGCTTGTTTCTCTTGTGTCCGAGGTCTGTTGGGGTGAATGAGCATAACCAAATAAACAAAACAAACCAAATGAACCAAATCAATCAGCCATCGCCTCCCTCCAATGGGGGCCAACTAAAGAGGGGTATGTCCGCACCTAAGATGGATGGTCTCTTGTGAGTAACGAGCATACAAATACTCCATGCAATCGTCAGTGGTTCCGGCAGGCAGAGGACGACAACATGTCATGTGAGGTCGAAGTCAACAGCAGGTATGCGATCCCCCCCATTGGAAACACAGTCAGCGGCTCATCATCACTAATACAAACACACTAAGAGGAGATTCCAACATGAAGCTCAAGAAATTGCTTAATCTCAAGAAACGTAACCGCCGTGAGCCGCGTGCCAATGCTTTTGCAGTGGAGCCGCTGGAGCCGCGTCTGCTGCTGTCAGCCACGCCTATGACGGCGGCGGTGGTGACCACCGACCATGTGGATTATGCGCCGGGCGAGACGGCGGTGATCACTACGTCGAATCAGGCAGGCGACGGGTTGCAATTCTCAGCCGGTGAAATGGTGAGTTTTCAGGTCACCCGCACCGACGGCATGGCAGATGCCGCAAGCCAGACGTCCGGCGTGGGGCCGGCAGGCAACGAAGCCTGGTATGTCACAGACGGAATCGGCGGGTTTACCGCGCACCTGGGTTCCGATGTGAGCGGCGACGGCGTCGCCGACTGGATCGCGCCGGACAACGACCTCATTGTCAACAGCAGCATCAGCACGACATGGTATGTGGAAGCGCAGTACAGGAACTCGTCCCTCTTAGTCACGGCCGCCGGGCAAGAGTCCGGGGCTATGGCCACCCAGGCCTTCACGGACGCGGCAATCAATACGAACACCCTGGTCTCCATCAGCGCTGCTACGTCCATCTATGGAGATGACGTGACGTTCACCGCGACGGTCACGGCTGCGGTTGGATCGATCGGACCGGTCGGCACGGTCGAGTTCTTCGACGCACTGAATAATTCACTAGGGGCCACCTCGAGCGCCGTCCCCGGCGGTGGATTGGACTCGATCTTTACGATCACCCGATCAGCAGCCGATTTCTCGCAGCTCGCTGCCGGCTCCTATGTGGTCCATGCAGCCTTCACCGGCGCCGCCGCCGGTGAAGACACTTACAACAATAGCACCTCAGTCGTCCCTGTAGATCATACAGTGAACCAGAAGGACGTCACAGGCAGCTTCGATGGGATAAGCAGTATTAAGACCTACGATGGTACCACTGATGCCATCGCGTCTGGGACGATTATCGATGGAGTCGTGGGCTTCGACGAGGTATTCATGGTCGGTGGCACTGCCACCTTCGACAATGCGAATGCCGGCATCGACAGGATTGTGACACTCACCGGCGCAACGCTGGACGGCGCGGCAGCCGGCAACTACAATCTGACGTCTGTCGCTACGGCCTTGGCGGATATCGATAAGGCTAATGCGATTGTCACAGTGAACGGCTTTACCGGCATCTTCGATGGCACCCCTCACGGAGCCACCGGCACGGCAATTGGCGTGCTCGGCGAGCCCTTAAACGGACTCAACCTGGGCGCACAATTCACGGATGTCCCCGGCGGGACGGCAGTCTGGACCTTCATCGATGTGACGGGCAACTACAACGACGACCTCATCGGCGGCACGGTGGCGATCGTGATTAACGAGGCTCCTACTGTCGGTACCTCAACCACGATCTCCGCCAGTATTCCTACGTCCACATACGGACAATCTGTGACTCTCACCGCGACCGTCTTAGCCTTGGTTTCTGGTTTTGGCGCCCCGAGCGGCACGGTTGAGTTCTTTGATGGGGCGACATCACTAGGTGCTATTTCTGGCGGCAGCGCTGTCGGATTGGATTCGATCTTTACCCTTGATGTCGCGACTCTCAATGCTGTGAATCATACTGCGATCCATGCAGTCTTCACCGCGACCGCGACCTTCATTACCAGCACCTCAGCCGACACAACTGTGGATGTGGCCAAGGCTAGCGTGGCGGTCAACGATTACACGGTCGTCTATGACAGCCTGGCTCATGGGGCTATTGCAACGGGCGTCCCCGGCGAAGATCTGAGCGCCGGCCTGGTGAGCAACAGCTTTACCAGCGCCAACGAGCCACTAGGTCAGTTAACGACCTGGACTTACACCGACAGCACGGGGAACTATCTTGATAGCACCGGTACCGCCACGATCACAATCACCAAGGCCGACGCGATTGTGAACGGCTTCAACGGCATCTACAACGGGCAGGCTCATGGGGCCATTGCAACCGGCGTCTTGGGCGAGGTTTTGGCTGGTTTGACTACGCCGACGCACATCGATGCCGGAATCTACAACGACACCTACACGTTCACCGACGTGACGGGGAACTATAACGATGTTCTTGTAGGGGGGGCCGTCACCAACACCATTGATCGCCTTGGGATCACCGGCAACTTCACGGCAAACACCAAGGTCTATAACGGCACCACTGACGCGACTGTGCAGACCATGACACTCAACGGTACGATCTCGGGTGACGACGTGAGCCTGACCGGCAGCACGGCCACCTTCACCACGAAGGATGTTGGCATCAACAAGACCGTAACCCTCACCGACGCGGGGCTCGGTGGGTTGGCTGCGGGCAACTACAGCCTACTCTCGGTCAATACGACCACGGCGAGCATCACGCAGCTGGGAATCACCGGCAGCTTTACGGCGTTTGATAAGATCTATAACGGCAACACCTCGGCGGCTGTGTTGAGCACATCGCTCAACGGAGTCCTCTCTGGTGACCTGGGCTTCGTGGACCTGCTCGGCGGCACGGCCACCTTCTCCGATGTGTTGATCGTCGGCGACGGCAAGAATGTCGGGACCGGCAAGACCGTGACGCTCACGGACGCGGGGCTCACTGGCACGGGCTCGGGCAACTACACCTTGACATCGGTCAGTGCGACGACGGCGGACATCACACGCCTGGGGATCACGGGCGACTTCACGGCGGCGAACAAGACCTATGACGGCAATGATGTAGCCGGCGTAACGACCAGGACGCTCACGGGAGCCATTGTGGATGACGTGGTGAGCCTGAGCGGCGGCACTGCTGCCTTCAGCGATGTGGTCGCCGGCGACGGCAAGAATGTCGGGACCGGCAAGATCGTGACGCTCACGGGCGCGATCCTCGACGGCGCGGACGCGACCAACTACAGCCTGACATCGGTCGCGACGACGACGGCGGACATCACACGCCTGGGCATCACCGGCAGCTTCACAGCGGTCAGTAGGGGCTATGACGGAGGCACTCTGGCCGGCGTGTTAGGGACATCGCTTGCGGGGGAGATTTTGAATGATGATGTGATCCTGACCTTCGACCAGGCGGACTTCGATACGAAGGCCGTCGGCGACGGCAAGACCGTGACGCTCCTGAACGCGGGGCTCGGTGGGTTGGATGCGGGCAACTACAGCCTGCTGTCGTCCACCATCACGACGACGGCGAACATCACGTTCGCCAGTCTCACAGGCAGCTTCACAGTGGACGGTAAGGTGTACGACGGCACCGACATCGCGGACATCTTTTCGGTGATCACGACACTCGATGGAGGCATCCTCGGGACTTTCGTTGAAGGCATCTTCGTGGCTGATGACGTGTTCTTGGACTATGATCCGCTTGCGGCGACGGCGACCTTCGACACGGCAAACGCGGGCATCGGCAGGATCGTGACCCTCGCCGGCGCGTTCCTCAACGGGGCGGATGCGGGCAACTACAGCCTGACGATGGACACTACTGCCGCGGCGGACATCGCCAAGGCGGACGCGGTGATCGTGGTGACGGGCTACACGGGCGTCTACGACGGGCTGGTGAGCCAGGCGACAGGGACGGCGACGGGCGTCTTGATCGAGAGCCTGCTCGGGCTGGATCTGAGCGGCACGGCACACACCAACGCCGGGACCTATACCGACGGCTGGATCTTCACCGACGTGACGGGAAACTATAACGATACATTCGCGACCGTCATCAGCACCATCGATAAGGCGGACGCGACGCTCACCGGGGCCGGGCTGAACGGGAGCGGGTACTTCGGCACCTACGATGGACTGGAGCATGCGGCCACGGCGACGGTGACGGGGGTGGGCGGGCTCTCCGCGCAGCTCGTGAGCAGCACGACGCACACGAACGCCGGGGTCTACAGCGATACGGTGACGTTCGCGGGCGACGCCAACCACAAGGCGGCGAGCAAAGTGGTGAAGAGCTACGTCCTGAAGGCGACAGCGACGCTCACCGGGGATGGGCTGAACGGGAGCGGCTACTTCGGGATCTACGACGGGGCGGCCCATGCTGCCACGGCGACGGTGACGGGCGTGGGGGTGAACGGGGTGATCGGGGTCCTCGGGACGCTCACGAGCACGACCCACACGGACGCCGGGGTCTACAGCGATACGGTGACGTTCGCGGGCGACGCCAACCACAAGGCGGCGAGCAAGACGGTGAAGAGCTACATCCTGAAGGCCGCGGTGACGATTGCCGGGGACGGGCTGAACGGGAGCGGCTACTTCGGGATCTACGATGGGCAGGCGCATGCCGCCACGGCCACGGTGACGGGGGTGGGCGGGCTCTCCGCGCAGCTCGTGAGCAGCACGACGCACACGAACGCCGGGGTCTACAGCGATACGGTAACGTTCGTGGGCGATGCCAACCACAAGGCGGCGAGCAAGACCGTGAAGAGCTACATCCTGCAGGCGTCAGTGACGATCACGGGGGATGGGCTGAACGGGAGCGGCTACTTCGGGATCTACGATGGGCAGGCGCATGCCGCCACGGCCACGGTGACGGGCGTGGGGGTGAACGGGGTGAACGGGGTGATCGCGCAGCTCACGAGCACGACCCACACGGACGCCGGGGTCTACAGCGATACGGTGACGTTCCTCGGCGATGCCAACCACAAGGTAACCAGCAAGGTCGTCAAGAGCTACATCATCTAGGGGTAATAGGATGGTGGGAGGTCACGCCACTAAGGCGTGACCTCCGATCCGTGGAGCGGATCTCAGAATTTGCGCGGGGCTTGCGAGAAACGCGCGACTGGCCTGGATCTGGTTCATGTGGTTTGTTTTGTTTGTTTGGTTTCTCTGGTCTGACTCAACCAAATAAACGAGATAAACCAAATAAACCAGCTTGCTGCGATGCTCAGTGGATGGAGGTCTCCATGACGTCCTGGCTGGGTTGGTTTCAGGTGGTCGGCTGGGCCATAGTGGCCGTCTTGAGTATCGTAATGTGTCCGGCACGATGGGCTGATCGAAAGCCGGCGCATCTCTAGCTTGTTCATTTGGTCTGTTTGGTTTCTTTGGTTTCTTTCGTTCTTCAAACCAAACAAACCAAACAAACAAAACGAACCAAACCAACTAAACAAACCAGAGCAACCGCGGCCTTCTAGATCACCCGGAATCCTTCCAGCTTGATTGCTGCTTGATCGAAGGTGACGGTCGTCTCGCATCTCCCGAGCCGATTGGTGGTTCCCATCAAGCAATCAGCAAAGTCGGCTTTCCCTTTCTGATACATGCGAAAAGCGGTCCATGCTGCCTGCACATCCTCGATCTTCAGTTGACTGGTTCGCAGCAGCTTTTCAAGTACAGCCACAATCGTGTCTTTGGAATAGCCGTAGGCGCTTTCCAACACCCATACGAGTTCGCAGAGGGCGATTCGGTTGATGAATCCGGGGTCGTCACGTGTGCATTGCTTGCTGATCACCTGTATGGCTTTCCGCGATTGCCCGGGATCGTCCTGTGCCAAATATCTGACCAAGCAAGGCAAGCAGTTGATGCAGCGCGCGACTCGCGAGACTTGGGCGAAACGCGCGACGAGTGGAATGAAGCCGGTTCTGAGATTGAAGGCTGAAGGTCAGATGCTTATCAGTTCACTAAATAGTGCGTAGCACATTTTCAATATTCGCCTGCTTTCCAGCAGAAATGCCACTTGCGACCAAGGTATACACGCATACTATGACGACCTGATCAGTAACTCAGAACGCAGAACTCAGAACTTCGGATCGCGTTTCTCGCATGGCTATCCCCCCCCCCTTTTGTAGGCCCCTCCCAGCTTCTGGGGAATAGCCGATCACGGTGATTCATGAGACACCAGACACCATAGGTCAGTAAAAAATGATGAAGAACAGGAACCGCCATTCAGCCAGAGCACAAGCAGCAGTCGAGCGGGCAGAGGCAAGTTACGGAGAATGAGCAACCGGACGAAGCTTAGTCAGGAGGCGTCGCTATGAGTTCACGTCGTGATTTCATGAAATGGAGTCTTGTGACCGGAGGCGCCACATTGGCGGGCTTGGGCCTGCTCAAGTACGCCCAAGCGCAGGAGGTCTGTCTGCCTCTTCCTCCTCCGCCTCCGCCGGGAACTGATCCCATGCCCTTGGCGGAAGTATTACAGGGAATGCCGGGGGGAAGGAGTCCGGCCACGACGCCCTGGGTTGTGCCGCTCCCGATCCCGCCGGTCCTGCAACAAGTGGCGAGCCTGGATCCTCCGGTCAATCCGTCGGAGCACCAGCTGGACAAGGGGTTCGGCAGCCTTAGCGACCCTGGTCCGGTGAACGATCTCTATCAGATGGATATCAAGCCCGGCATGCACAGTTTTCATCCGGAACTTCCCACACAAGAGGTGTGGGGGTTTGAAGGCATCGTCCCTGGTCCGACAATGGTCTCGCGGTACGGCCATCCGAAGATCGTGCGGTTCCGCAATCAACTTCCGATCAACCATGTCGGCATCGGCGTGCCTGAGACCTCGACCCACAACCACAATGGACATCAGGAATGGTATAGCGACGGACATCCGACCAGCTTCCTCATCTCAGGCCAACACCGGGACCACCACTATCCCCAGGTCTACGCAGGGAACGACCAGCATGAAGCCCTTGGCACACTCTGGTACCACGACCATCGCGCGGACTTTACCGCGCAGAACGTCTATCGCGGCCTCGCCGGCTTCCATCTCTGTTTCGACGACATAGACTCCGGCAATGAGCAAGATCCGAATCCGCAAGCCCTGCGGTTGCCGAGCGGCGCCTTCGACATCCCGTTGATGTTCACGGACAAGGCCTTCGAGAGTGACGGCATGGCCTGGTTCGATCCCTTCAACTTCGACGGCTTCCTCGGCGATAAGTGGCTGGTCAATGGAAAAATTCAACCCTACTTGAACGTAGCTAGGAGAAAATATCGCTTCCGGATGCTCGGCGGTGGTCCCGCGCGGATCTGGGGCTTGGGCCTCAGTAACGGGGCGATGATGACCCTCATCGCCACCGACGGCAATCTCTTGCCTGCGCCGGTAAACGTATTGGAGGTGGCACTGGGTGTGGCGCAACGGCGGGATGTGATCATCGACTTCTCCCAATATCCGATCGGCACAGAGATCCTTCTCGAAAATATCCTGGAGCAGAAGGACGGGCGGATGCCGACCGGCAAGCTGCTCCATCCCGGGTCGCCGGTTCTCAAATTCATCGTGGACCGGGACGCGGTCGGCGCCGAGGAGGACTTCAGCCAGGTCCCGCTCAGCTTGCGCCAGATGCCGGTGATGGATCTAGCCACGGCGCAGCAGCATCAGCGGACCTTTATCTTCGAACGGAAGAGCGGCGCCTGGTTAATCAACGGAAATTTCTACGACGGCGACATTCCTACCTTCACGATCAAGCAGGGCCAGCCGGAAATCTGGACCTTCAAGAACGGAGGCGGGGGCTGGGTGCATCCGATTCATGTCCACTTGGAAGAATGCCGCATCCTGCTTCGCAACGGTGGACTCCCTGCTCCTGAAGATCAGGGCCGCCACGATGTGATCCTCCTCGAGCCGGGGGAGGAAGTGAAGATCTACATCCGTTTCAGGACCTTCTTGGGCAAGTATGTCATGCATTGCCATAACCTGCTTCACGAGGACCACGCCATGATGTTGCGGTTCGACGTGGTGCCCTGAGCGAGGTTGCAATTTGCAAGTTGCGAGTTTCAGGTTTCAAGTTTCATGTTGCCGGAAAACTCCAGAACGCGAAACCAGAAACCAGAAACCAGAAACGCGAAACCAGAAACTTTGACCGGAGGAGTTGTCATGAAACGACGCGCATTTCTCACCAGCATGGGGATCTCTCTCATCCAGACAGTCATGGCAACAAGGGCGGGCCTGGCCGAGGAGAAGCCGATGACGGTACCGATGCCGAAACCGGCGCCGGCGCCGAAGCCCATGACGGCGGATGGGCCGAGCGCCGCTCGCTTTCCGGACGTCACCCTCACGACGCATGAGGGAAGGGATGTGCGGTTTTATCAGGACCTCGTGAAGGGCAAGGTCGTGTTGATCAACTTCATGTACGCCACCTGCACGAACAGTTGTCCGACCTTCACCGCCAATCTCGTTCGTGTGCAACGGCTGTTCGGGGACCGAATCGGCCGCGATGTGTTCATGTACTCGATCTCCCTGGATCCCGAACATGATAGCCCTCAAGTCCTGCGCGACTATGTCAGGAACTATAGCGTGCAGCCTGGCTGGACCTTCTTGACCGGGTCGGTGGCAGACATCACGACGTTGCGGCGCCGATTGGGCCTGCGCGATCTGGATCCGGTCATCGATGCAGACAAGTCCCAGCATATCGGAGTCGTCCTGTATGGCAACGAACGGTTCGATCGCTGGGCTGCCTGTCCGGCCCTGTCGGAACCGAGGGAGATCGTCAAGTACGTCGGGTGGGTAGAAGGCTCCAGGCAGGTGCCGGCATGAACCAGATCCATCTCACCTCCACACCGGGAGATACGAATCGTACGAGGAGCGCCATGAATATCTTCACAAGATTCCGACGTTCAAGAATGCATCTCATCTGGGCTGTGGCCGGTGTGGTTGCAATGGCCGGGGTTGCCGTGGCGCAGCAGGTCTGTCCGACCCTGCCGAGCCTGGCCTTTCAATTCGCGCCGGTTGTCGGCAGCTTGAAAGGGGTCCCGGTCCCTCTGCCGAAACAGCTCGATACGGTCGTCAAAGATCGCCAGAAGGCGATCGTGCTGGGTAAAGCCTTCTTCTGGGACAAACAGGCAGGCAGCGATGGACAGGCCTGCGCGAGCTGCCATTTCCACGCGGGTGCAGACAATCGGACGAAGCACCAACTGAATCCGGGGGGCAGGGCCGTGCCGGAGGATACGGTTTTCAAACCGACGAGGACCGGCGGTGGCGGACCCAACTATCAGCTGAAAGCGGGCGACTTTCCCTTCCATGTCCTGAGCAATCCGCTGGATCGGAATTCCACGGTCCTGTTCGATTCGACGGATGTCGCCTCCTCGCTGGGAACGTTCTCGGGTATGTTCGGTGAGTTCGCCGGCCAAGGCGATGAGGTCTGTGCGTTGGATACGTCCGGCATCTTCCAAGTCGACGGCAAGGTGGCACGCAAAGTCGAGCCTCGCAACACACCGACGATGATCAACGCCATCTTCCAGTTCCGGTCTTTCTGGGACGGCAGGGCGAACAACCATTTCAACGGGGTCAACCCCTTCGGCCGCCGCGATCCCAATGCGCGGGTTCTTGTCCGGCAGGCGGATGGCTCTATCGTTCCCGAGGTGATGGATCTGGAGAATGCGGCGCTGGCGTCACAGGCAGTCGGGCCGACGCTCAGCGATTTCGAAATGTCCTGCGCCAATCGGACGTTTAAACAGGTGGCCCGCAAGCTCCTCACTCTGATCCCGCGGCCTCTGTTCGGGCAAAAAGTCGAGCTCGATGACAGCGTGTTGGGTCCTTATGCCGATACGAACTCCGGGCTCAAGACCGGCGTGACCTATGCATCGCTGATTCAGGAGGCGTTCCACGACAAGTATTGGTACGCGCCGGGCTATGCCTCCCCGGAGGGGTACACGTTGATGGAGGAGAATTTTACCCTGTTCTGGGGCCTGGCGATCATGATGTACGAGTCGACGCTTGTCTCAGACGAGACCCAGTTTGACAAGTTTGCAGGAATCGTGGCTGACACCCCGGATACTTCGAGCCCCTTGCCTCCTCTGTTCGGGATTACAAGCACCGTCGTCGAACCTAACTACGCGGCGCTGATCCCCTCACAGGTCAATGGGATGGCGATCTTTTCCGGCAAGGGTAAATGCATCACCTGCCACGAGGGTCCGGACTTCACCGGCGCCGGCTTCGTACTGCAATTCACCCAGACGATCAACCAGGAGAGTGTCGTCCAGAGGATGTCCATGGGCGACTTCAAACCAGCCATCTATGACAACGGGTTCTACAACATCGGCGTGTCGCCGACGAACCGGGATCTGGGTATCGGCGCGAGCGATCCCTTCGGCCACCCTCTATCTTTTTCCCGGCAGCTCAAACAGTCGATCGGCGGGCAGGTCGTGCCGGATAGCTTCGTCGTCAATCCCTGCCTATTCGGGGACCAACCCTGCGTGCCGATCACGAGCCCGTTCTACCGTGACGCAGTGGACGGGTCGTTCAAAACGCCCAGCCTGCGAAACGTGGAATTGACCGGCCCCTACTTTCACAACGGCTCCTATGCCACGTTGGAGCAGGTCGTGGAGTTCTACAATCGAGGCGGTAACCACCGTGGACCGCTCAACAACAGCAGCGGCACCTCAGGGTTCGACCACAGCCCTGAGTGGGGAAACAATCCGACCAATTTGGATATCGATATTCATCCCTTGGGACTCAGCGCCCAGGAGCAAACAGACCTGGTGGCCTTCATGAAGGGCTTGACCGATGAGAGAGTGCGTTGCGAGAAGGCGCCCTTCGACCATCCCTCCTTGACCAATTTCAACGGACACTCAGCCGTCGACCAGAACAATGACGGCAAATTGGACGATCTGACGATCCTGGTGCCTTCCGTCGGAGCAGGGGGAAGGCCGGCCAAGGGTATCTCCTGCCTCCAGCCCTTCCTCCCTGCGAATAGCGCGCCATCCTTTTACGGCGCCGGGCCTGTCGGCGGGGTGGTGGGGACGCCCTATAACTATCAATTGGATGCCACAGATCCGGATCTTCCCAACGACAGCCTTGTCTATAGCTTGGTGGCTCCGATCAAGCCAGGGATGACGATCAACTCAGCCACGGGAATGATCAGTTGGGTGCCGTCGTCGATCCAGATGGGCGTCAGTACCGTAAAGGCGCGGGTGACGGATGCCGGTGGCTTGTATGCCACGCAGACCTTCACCATGACTGTCGTGGCCAATCTCCCGCCGGTCATCACGTCGAAGCCGCCTACGGCGGGGAAGGTCGGAGTGCCCTATAACTATACAATGATTGCTACGGATCCCAACGGAGGCCCGATCACCTACCGCGGGCTGACGGGGAATCCGAGCAGTCTGTCGATCAACGGCGCAACCGGAGTCGTCACCTGGACACCGACGGCAGCCGGGAGCATCCGCCTTCGGTTGCGGGCGACCGATACGGGCAACCTGTCTGCCGAGCAGTCCTTCTACGTGAAGGTTGCGCCGTAGGGGTAAAAGGCTAAGGTTAAGGTTGAACGTGGACTGGCTCCGGCTGAGAAGGGGGACAGGCACCGCCGGAGGCGGCGGAGCCAGTCCCCCTGTCAACAACCCGTTAGTAGGGTAAAGCAATACATCTGGGGAATAGGAACCGGCTACAGGGCTGTCATAGGGTGGGCGCGCCGGATAATCGCGCGAAATAAGGCGGGACTGGCGAGAAATGCGAGGCGGGCAAGGCTGGGTAGGTTGAGGTCGAGGTTATGGTTGAGCTCGTAGGTATTTCACTGAATTCTTGGCTGGTAGAGGTACTCGTGGCAGGATGCTCAATCTGGGGTTGTAAGTTTCGAGATTCACGTTACCTAAACGATCTGCCACATGAAGCTAGAAACCGGAAACTTGAAACGTCCAAGACCCGCATCACATCACAACCTGTCCATTCATCACCGTCACATTCATCTCATCAAAGGAGCGACATCATGAAGCAGCACAATTCCTGTCTTTCTCCGAAATTAGCCGGCATGGCGCTGGCGCTCTTCGGACTCTGTGCGGTCCTTGGTCCGGGATCGATCGGCGAGGTCCAGGCAGGTCAGCAGGCCCTGTCGCAATCCTTCGTCATGGCGGATCGCGTCGGCACGGGCGACTACGCAGCGACGTTCGTCAAGCGTGGAACCAATGACCGGAAATGCACGCGAAGCATCAACAACGACTGTGAGAAGCCTCCATCGTGCAAGCCCGGCATCCTCGTCTGTCGCGTGGATGTGGATCCGATGGTGAAGCAGTAGCGATGGGCACGTCCCCTGCGAAGCCGGCAGATCCGGAGAGGGAGCAAGACGTGAAAGCAATAACACCTAAGTAGGGAGTGGCCCTACAGTTGTGGAATGGGAATCGGTCGCAGGGCTGCCATAGGGTAAGCGCGTTGTCGAAGTAGGTTGAGGTTGCGTGAAGAGTGGGAACATAGAGATGGAAACTGAACGCATGCATGCATCGATCGGAGAGACGGTCATTATCGGAGTCACTCATCGGTCTTCATATTCATCACACAAAGGAGCGGCATCATGAAACAACCACGCAATTCCTGTCACTCTCCGAAGGTAGCCGGCCTGGCGCTGGCCCTGTTCGGGCTAGGCGGCCTTTTGGGAGGGCCTGGTGAGGCCCAGGCCCAGACAGCGACCGCAACGGTCATCGACGGCCCGATCGACCGCATCACGGTCGATGATATAGGCAGCCACTGGTCGGGCGGCACCATCGAGGTAGGCGGGCAGAAGGTGATCATTCCGAGAAATCTCCTGATGGACCTGCCGGCCAATCGGTTGACTCTACAAGAGTTCTTTGCGCAAGCGCCGGCGCCCTGTCTCACGCAAGGACAGAGCGGCCTTGCGAGGGCGGACAGCCCACTCTGCAACACCAGCGGCCAGCCTGGCTATGCCCTCATCCATGCCAATCGCACAAGCGCCGGCAACGTGATCGCGGGCGACGTCTTCATCCAGAAGGGGATTGACGCGGTCTCAGGCACCGTGACCTACATCGATTACGTCAATGGCTATTTCAGGTTGAACGGGATTCTCAACGACCCGACGACCGGCGTGATGGTCCGTATCAACGATCCTGACAGCCGCCATACGGTTCAGCCCAATACAGGCCCCGGCTGTCTGGCTGGTCAGAGCAACTGCAGCCCCGATCCCAGGTTTACGCTCGATGGGGACAACTACACGAACGTATTCATGACCGGATATCCTGTCTGTATTCCGAGCACGACTCAGCGCACCTTTATCGACGTGCTCGTTCTCGGCACCACTGCCGCTAAGGCATTGCCAGACGGCAGCGGCGACGTGCTTTGTCCGACGACCAATCGCACGGTCAACGGCGGCAACCCTGTCCAGGACTCCCGTCGCTTCGCGCCCATCATGCTGGGCGACAGCATGTCGGTGGATGGCAACTTCGAGAGGATCAACGGAGTGCGGTTCCTGTCTGCTCATTCGTCCACGGACCGTGAGGCGCTCACCACCCAGAACTTGCCGGACCAGCCGGACTACCTGTTCCTGGCGGAAGTCGAGGTTGACGCAGCAGGCTTCCAGAATCAGCGGGCCCGGACCTTGATCATCGGCTTCGCCACGAAGGCGCCGGAAGATATCTTGATCTGGTCCCTGCATTACGACCCGACGACCAACAAGGCCCATGAACTCCCCTTGGCCACGGTCTTGGGCTGCGACATCGCCGGCGGGCCAGGGACTTGCGGCGCGCAAGGCATCACCGGTATCGCCAATATTTTTAAAATCCGCCACGACATCGATTTCCTGGTCGGCGCCAAGCCCAAGGTGAACCCCTGCGCCCACCTCATCGCGGATCCGCGGATGCACAAGAACGGAGTCATCCCTTGCAACAACAGTGCGGCTGATACCAACACAATCGGTATGTTCGGCATCCTGGCTCCGATTCCACATGAAATCCAGGCACGCACAGGCCATGAGATGAACGATCTCTTTGTGAATGGCGTGGATGGCGCGTTGCCTGGCCCGAGACTCCTCAAGACAGTGGATATCAACGGCAATGAAGCGACGCATGGCCAATATCTCTTTCCTTTCGGCGTAGGTCTCGGAGGAGTCTCTTTTCCGGAGTTCGACGAGATCGATCTGAATGCGACTGCGACCCCCATGGCTTTCTCTGCTCTTCCCTGGAACCTGGACCGGCGGCTGAGCCCTGGCGGCTGTTTCCCCCGCCTTCCCAATGGGGATGGAGTCTGCGACCCGACGGCTCAACCCCTCACACCCTTCCCGTTTGAAATCATTGACCCGAGGCTCCAGGCGAGCCTTCCGCTAGGGGCCTATACAGACCTAGCCTTTACTTCAACACCTCTCCCAAGGGTAGCGGACCGCATCCTTTCGTTCGTAGATGCGACCGGAAGGGCCAACGGTCCTACAACGGTTCTCTCTTGGCCGCCGGCGAATCCTGCCGCGCTCCCCATCACTGCCGTAGTCGAGATACCAGCGGCGAACCTGCCGCCGGTTATGAATCCTGTGACGAATCTGGTCGCGAGGGCGGGGATCCTCTATCAGTACCAGATCGGTGCAACGGACGACGGAGGGGCTGCGAACTTGACCTATACATTCGGTGGTTCGGCGCCGCAGGGAATGGGCATCACGCCAGCCGGGCTGATCTCGTGGACCCCGTCGCAGGCGCAGGCGCCGGCGCAGGGTGTGAACGTCAAAGTCACGGACATCGGCGGTCTCTCTGATGAGCAGGCCTTTGTCATCGCTGTGAATGGAGCGCCGTCCTTCGTCAGCACCGTCACGGCTCCTACGACCGCGAAGGTGGGAGTGCAATATGCCTTCACACCGGCCGCTACCGATCCGAACACCGGAGACGTGCTGAGATTTGCCCTGGTTCAAGTGCCAGCGGGGGCGATAGGGTCATCGGGACTGATGACCATGCCTAATACGGCAAACGGACGGGTCATTTGGACACCGATTGCGGGGCAGGTAGGTCTTAATAAGACCTTCGCGTTGCGGGTGACTGATGCAGCCGGTGCGACCGTGATAAAGGGTTTCCTCGTGAATGTAATCCCGTAGGCGTTGGGGACAGGCGCCATTCTTCTTGGCGCCTGTCCCAGTTTGAGGAGAGGAGTAAAAAGTCGGTAAGGTTGGCGGGGCCACGGAAATGTGGCCCCGCTGTTTTTTTGGGACTGGCGCCAGTATTGGTTCCACTGCGGCCGTCGAGCGAGTACCTCTTGATTATTCACCTTCTCTAGAGTGGGCCGGCAACCTCCCCTTCACTGCGCGCCTTCCCCCATTCCATATCTCTCTCAGGGCAGCCTGGTCGATCCTCGATTGCGCGCGTCGAACGAGCACATTCCTATGGTGCGCGTTCCGCGAGCAGGAGGACGACTAGGCTGCCCCTCTACTCTAATCTCTTGAAGCTATGCAAATCATGCGCTATATTGTGCGCATGATTTATCACAATGAGGTGCACGATGGCCGTGGCATATGAGAAAGATGAAATACTCAGCGCTTCACGAGTGGCGCGTTCCTTCGGACAGGTACTGGCTGATCTAAGCGGTAAACGCCGCCGCCGTGTGGCAGTCGTCAAGAACAACCACCTGGAGGCGATTCTCCTCCCCATTGAGGACTACGAAGCAATGGCGGAGGCCCTCGCCATTCTGGAACATCTTGAGATCTATCGTCTCGTGCAGGAACGGAAGGGCAAGAAACATCGCAACGCCATCAGCCTCGACGCCTTCTTGAAGGAACAACGCCTTGCCATATAGGGTCACCCTCACGGCGGAAGCTGCTGACGACTTTCGACACCTCGATGGCTCCCTGAAAAAACCGGTCGCCAAGCAACTTAAGAAGCTCGAAACGTCTCCCCTTCTCGGCGAGCACTTGGGAAATCGGGCGGGTCTCGACCTCACGGGCTATTACAAGCTCTACACGGCGAAGAAGGGGGTCAGAATCGTCTACCGCATTATTGACCAGGAAGTGATTGTGGAAGTAGTGGCGATCGGGAAACGCGAGGATCTTGCCGTCTACCAAGCCTCACTCAAGCGAATCAGATCAACATCCTAACCCATCCCTCTGCCAGGCCGCTGATTCTCGTCCGAGGGAACCGGGGACAGGCACCGGCGGGGACTGTCCCGCACCGGGACTGTCCCCCTTCTTAGCCGGAGCCAGTCCCCGGCCTCGATCTGGTCGCGATGGATCTCCATGACTTCATCGAGGGTCAACCTTCAGCCTGCATCCCTTCAGCCTTCCCCCACCTTCTCCCCCGGAGCCAGTTCCCTGCCGTTCCTCGATGTTCGCGCGGGCAAGCGGGACTCGCACGAAATGCGGGACGGGGGAGAGTTCGAGGTTCGACGTATTCGGAGCCTCGAACCCAGAGCTTCGAACTTCCTATCCCGCCTTACCCGCCTCAGCCTTGGGCCTTCACCGGAGGATGAGACGCTTTACAAACCCATCATTTTCCCCCACATCGATCCCGCTGTTCATTCTTGACTTGGGCTTCGATGGAGGTTACGGTTTACCAAAAGGGGGATCCCGTGCCTACACTTTCGAAAAACGTCTATAGCGAAGAGAAGCTTCGAGAGTTGATTCTCTACATCGCGCAGAAGAGTAAGACTGATCCGCGATGTGGGGCAGTCAAGCTGAACAAGCTTCTCTATTATGCTGACTTTTCGGCGTATCGGCTTCTAGGTCGAGCCATCACCGGGGCTGAATATCAACATCTTCAAGAAGGGCCGGCGCCCCGAAAGGGCTTACCAGCCCAAGCAAGATTAAGGCGTGACGGTGCTATAGATATGGTATACAAGCCATCCGTGGTGGGAGATCCAATCCATTTAATCGTGCCAAAAAGAAAACCGTATCCTGTATTTTCCAAACAAGAGAGGGAACTTGTTGACCGCATCATTGAAGAATTCTGGGAGCTTACCGGTTCAGAGTTAAGCGAGAGATCACATAAGGAATTCGGATGGCGACTAACAAAACTAGGAGAAACAATCCACTATAGAACGGCCTGGCTTTCCAAATCGCCGCTTACTGAAGAGCAAGTAGAATTTGGGAGAAAAGTGGCGGCACGGCATGGATTGGCAGGATAATCCAAGGTTCAGCATTATTGAAGAGGCGCACTATACGGCAAAGTTCGCTCGTTTAGTTCGCGACCCTAGACTCAGAGATGACATTCAACGAACATTTGACGAGGACATCGCCCGTAATCCATATGAGTGTGAGGAGGTCTTTGGAACCAGGCTGCGAGCGTTAACCATTGCGTGCTTCCCACCCTTGACCATAGTTTTTTCAATTGACGAAACAGATAGAGTCATCAAGCTTCTTGACGTTGACCGACTCCCGTGATGATGAAACGCATAACTTCCATTGGTCAAAGCCTGTCTCCCTTCACCCAGTGAAGCTCGACGACAATCTGAGAGCCGTCCTAGCCCATCCTCGTTGTTCGTGAAATGTTATTCGCGCGGAACTTGTGTGACGTGCGAGAAAAGCGGGAGGATGAGGTGGCCTGAGGGCTAAGGACTGACATGTTCGGAACGTCGAACCGAGAACTTCGAACTATCGGATCCCACCTTTCCCGCTTCGCACTTCAGCCTTAACCCCTTCAGCCTTCCCCCCTTCTCAGCCTGAGCCAGTCCCCTCTTCTAGCTGTCAATCACTCTTTCGTAGGGGTCGGTGCTACCTCTGTGGAATAGGTTTGCCTCGCACGTAAATACTAATCTTCGGGCGACGTAATGGCAACGAACTTTTACTGAAACCGTAGTGACCTGTTACTTGTCTGTACGTCTAAGGCGATCTGGTCTGGTTGATTGATCTGGTTTATTTCGTTGGTTTGGTTTGGGTTGGTTTCTTTAGTTTTACGAACGATACAAACCAAATGAACCAAACAAACCATCTGGCGAGATAGATCCAAGGAGACGGAGGCTAACTGGTTTCATCATTCATCTCATGGCGATGTTCGCTCTTTGGCCGGCTGAGCAGACATCCCTTTTAAAAAAGGGAAGGGGAGATTTCATGGCTATGTATTTACCACCTGATGCATCGAAGAGACGTGTGCGCGAAGCGGAGAATGCGAGGAACAATCGCTGGGAGATTGTCAAAGCGCTTTCCCATGGCCAGATCAATCGGCGGGATCTGATCAAGTGGGGGCTGTTGACCTCGGCAGGACTGCTGCTCTGCAAGAACGGCCTGAGTCCCTTTGCCAAAAGCGCCTTCGCCCAGGTTCCGATCGGCGTTCCGCGATCGCCGGTCGGGAGCGCGTTGCCCTTTGCGCAGCCCTTGAATCGGCTCTCCTATGTTCCGCCGACGCCCCTGACGAAGCTCGTACGGCCAAGCGGCGAGTGGGAGGCGGCTTGGCCCAGCGGAGGAGATCCGACCGCGAAGCGGCTTTCCTGGCACACGGACTTCAGCGCGCACCAAGCAGGCAACACGTCGTCGAACCCCTTTATCAACCCCGTCACCAAGCGGGGCCCCATGGAGGGCCGCCCGCCCGGTGAGTGGTTCGGGCATCAGCGCTGGAAGGAGTTCTTCCCGCAAGTCGGCTACGCCCTGGCGTTTGGCGAATGTGCCTCTGGGACCAAGTTCCACCCGGCCTGGCCGGACCAGGGAGCGAACAGGATGTGGCCCATGTACAGTTTCGAAGGGTTTGGAGCAAAGGGCCACTTCCCGATCCCCCTCTTGAAGGGGCGCTATGGCGAAGGGATCATCATGCGGGCCTACAACAATCTGCCGGTGGACCGCACCAACAACGGCGGATTCGGCCGCAATGAGCCGTCGACACATTTTCACAATGCCCACAACGGAGCGGAGAGCGACGGCGCCTCCAACGCGTTCCACTTCCCGGGGACTTTCTACGACTACCATTGGGGGACAACTCTCGCGCGGCACGACATGATCAATCGGGACGCAACGGAGCGACGGGCGTCAGGCCCCGACGGCCATGGCGGTTTGATCCAGGTGCCGGGAGACTGGCGCGAACTGCAGGGCACCCTCTGGTTCCATGACCACCGGTTCTTCTTCACCGCCGAGAATGTCTACAAGGGCATGGCGGCGATGATGAACTACTACAGCGGGCCGGATCGCGGCAACGAAACGCTCGACGACGGCGTGAACCACCGGCTTCCCAGCGGCAGCCTGCTGGATTACGGGAATCTCGATTTCGACGTGAACCTCTTTATCTCCGACTTAGGAACAGATCTGGACGGCCAGTGCCGTTTCGACATCTTCACCACCGAGGGGTTTGTCGGTGATCTGCTGACCGTCAACCAGGCCTGGCAGCCCTACATGGAGGTCTTGCCGAGGAAATATCGCTTCCGCCTCATCAACGGCTCCATGTCGCGGTTCATTCAGTTGTGCCTGGCAGACCAGAACGGCAACCGCGTCCCGTTCCAATTCATCGCCAACGACGGCAACTTTACGGTCCGTCCGATCACCCTGACGCAGCTGGATGAACAGGGCACGGCGGAACGGTACGACATCGTGGTGGATTTCTCCCGCTACCAGATCGGCGACAAGATCACCCTGGTGAATCTATTGAAGCAGACCGGCGGGAACAAACCTGACGGAGCCCTCTCGCTGGCGCAGGCGCTGGCTCAGTGGCAGTCGACGGATCCACTGGTGGACCCGGCAGTTGGTCCGGTGATGCAATTCCAGGTCGTGAGCGAGGTCGAGAGCGTGGATGTGCCGGGTCATATCCACCGCGCGAGCGACCCGGATCCGAGCCGGGTGCCCTCGACCTTGACCGAGCAGATTCCCATCGTGGCTCCGGTGCGCGAGCGGCACGTCGAGTTTGGGAAAAGCGGGAACGGAGATTCACGGGATCCCATCACAGGGGAGTGCAACCCCGATTGCCCCGAAGGAATGTCTTTCCCCTGGACCGTCAAGGTCAACGGGGAAACGCCTCATTCCATGAACGCCAACCGCATCTCGCTCTTGATCCCGAAACCGGGGGAGGTCGAGCATTGGACCTATCAGAACGGCGGCGGCGGCTGGGATCATCCCATCCACCTCCATTTTGAAGAGGGTGTGACGATGAATCGCGGCGGCGACAGCTTCCCTGCCACGGAGAACTTGGTACGCAAGGACGTCTGGCGGCTGCGGCCCAGCGGCCAGGTCAAGTTCCAGGTGCGATTTGGAGAATATGGCGGCGCCTACGTGAACCATTGCCACAACACGGTCCACGAAGACTTTGCCCTGTTGATGCGCTACCAGGTCCTGACGGATAAGGACAATCCCAACTCCTCGAACGTACATGTGGACATCATTCCGACGCCGATTCCCTCCCCGGACGGCTGTACCTATATGACGCCGGATGTGTTGGCGGAGGGGAACCCCTTGGGGAACCAGGTGACGGTCTCGGCCGCGCCGGTCATCAGCTCGGCGCCGATTCTGGCAGCGACAGTTGGAGCAGCGTACAGCTACGATGTGAATGCCACGGATGCGAACGGCGATACCCTGACCTACAGCCTGGATACAGCGCCGGTGGACATGGGTATCAACGCGGTGACAGGGCAGATCACCTGGACGCCGACGTCGGGACAGATGGGCGCCAACCAGGTGACTGTGCGGGTGGCGGACCCGAAATCCCTCTTCGCGACCCAGTCCTTCACCATCACAGTGGGGCAGACGTCCGTGGCGCCGGCGATTACCTCGACGCCGATCCTAACGGGGAAGGTCGGCACCGCCTACCGCTACGATGTGGACGCGACGGACGCCAACGGCGACACCCTGACCTATCGGTTGGTGGCGCCGATTCCAGCCGGCATGACGATCAACCAGGCCACAGGCCTGATCAGTTGGACGCCGACGGTAAATGGGGCCTTTCCCATAACAGTGCGTGTAACGGATGTGGGTGGTTTGTTTGCCCAGCAGTCCTTCACCGTGACTGTGGCGACCAATGCTGCGCCGGTCATCGACTCGCGGCCTTCTCTGACCGGCAAGGTGGGAGTGCCGTACAACTATACGGTACATGCCACGGATGCCAACGGCGATGCGGTCACCTACCGTGCGGGGGGCGGCAACCCCAATAATTTCTCGGTCCACGCGACGACAGGCGTCGTCACCTGGACACCGACGCAGGCGGGGAGTATCAGGATCCGGGTGCGGGCGAGCGATACCGCCGGTCTCACGACAGAACAGGCCTTCTACGTGCGGGTGGCGGTGTAAATGTTGGGAAGGGGTTAAGGCTGAAGGGACTGAGGGGACTGGCACCGCCGAAACGGCGGAGCCAGTCCCCGTCTGAAGAGCGCACACCGTTCGTGCTGAGCCTGTCGAAGCATGAGCCCTTCGACTCCGCTCTGGACAGGCCTGTCGAAGCCTGCGGTGAGCACGGTCGGATCGCATGAACGGAAGTCGTTGAAACCATGAACCCTTCGACAAGCTCAGGGCGAACGGAATATGTCAAGAAGTGTTAGACACACTACACTAGGCGCTTTTCTTCAAGATACGCTTCACGCTCCACGCTTCACGATCTGTGCGCTGCTTCTCTGTGCCCTCTCCGGATCGCTCACTGCCACTTCGGCGCCAGCTGCGACCTGGGGCGAGAACTATATCCCGAATGTGCCTCTCGTGACCCAGGATGGGCAGACCGTCCGTCTCTACGACGATTTGATCAAGAACAAGATCGTTCTAATCAACTTCATGTACGCCGGTTGCAAACAAGTCTGTCCCCTGGCGACAGCCCGCATGGCGCAGGTCCAGAAGGAGTTGGGCGACCATGTCGGGCGCGACATCTTTCTCTACTCGATCACGCTCGACCCGGAGCATGACACGCCGGCGGTGCTGAAGCAGCATGCCAAGGCCTTTCACGCAGGGCCAGGCTGGCTGTTTCTGACAGGCACGGCGGAAGACATTGCCGTCGTGCGCTACAAACTCGGAGAGCGCAGCAAGAGCTTATCGGACCACAACAACGGCGCGATGGCCGGCAATGGCGCGACCGGCGAGTGGGAGCGCACCTCCCTGTTCGAGGACACGGGGAAGCTGGCCCTGGTGATGTTGAATATGGATCCGGCCTTCCGGGCCAAGAAGGGGAGCCAACCGGGAACCGCCTACGCAGAGATGACCGCCATCCCCTACGTGAGCCAGGCCGGGCAAGCCCTCTTCATCAAGGCCTGTTCCTCCTGTCACACGATCGGACAGGGCGATCATGTCGGGCCGGATCTCCAGGGCGTGACGTCGAGGAGAGATCGAGCCTGGCTCTCTCAGTTCCTGCAAGCGCCGAACGTCATGCGGGCGAAAAAGGATCCGATCGCCGTCGCCCTCTCCGCGAAGTTTCCCGGCGTCTTGATGCCCAATCTCGGATTATCGGAAACGGATGTGGGAGATCTCCTAGCCTATCTGGATAACCGGACGGCAAGGCTGGAGACTCGTGAAACGTTAAACGTGAAACGTTAAACGTGAAGCGTTAAACGTGAAGCGTGTAAGGAAGGCTGAAGGGATTCAGGCTGAAGGGATCAAGGCCGAAGCGTCCGGACCTCCGACCTTCCCCCCTTCAGCCTTAACCCCTGAACCCCTTCAGCCTTCATCCTTACTCATAGCCAAATTTATCAACCAGAGAACCATACAATGAAACGGACATCGATACTGTTCAATCTTCTCGGTGCGGCGGGGCTGGTCGGACTGTTGAGCGGCTGTGGCAGCGGTGGTGGCGGGACCACGACCAGCACTGGCGGGACGAGCAGTGGATCTGCGGCGGCTTCCGGTACAGTCACAGGCTTCGGCAGCGTCATTGTGAACGGCAAGGAGTATGACACGAGTAAGGCTTCGTTCATCGTCGATGGCGTGCCTGGCGGCCCGAACGACTTCGAGCTCCGCCAGCTCCTCAAGCTTGGGATGACGGTCACGGTCACTGGCTCGTTCAACGGCAATCAATGGGTGGCTAGCACATTGCTGCAGAAGGATGCAGTGGAGGGCTTGGTAGAGTCGATCGCAACAGATGGGCTGAGCCTGGTAGTCATGGGGCAGACGGTTTTGGTCGATAGCACCACGCTGATCGACAAGAATATTCCAGGGCAAAACATCTTGAGCCTCTTGCAGGGGCAAGACTCTGTCGAGGTGAACGGGCATATCAGGCCAAACGGCGTGATCCAGGCAACCTTCATTGAAAAGAAGGATCCTGGGGCTGTAACCCCGGAGGTACGTGGGTTTGTGACTGGGCACGACGCTGTTGCGAAGACCTTCCAGATCGGCGCTCTCAACGTAAATTACGCAGGGGCTGACATCAGCGCCATGCCGCTTGCTGTCACCATTTGGGACGGACTCATCGTGGAAATAACAGGCCCCAACAGCTTCGCCCCCGTGACGACCACTCTCACTGCCGGCAGGGTCGAGCCGGAGAATCGGGGGCTCGCCATCAATAATATCGATCAATTCGACCTGCAAGGGTTCGTGACCCAGACGCAAGTTGATGGAACTGACGATTTCTTGATTGGAACGACAAGGGTGCGAACGACGGCCAGCACGCAGTTCGTCGGCGTGACCCTCGGTACGATCGCCGTCAATGCAACGCTGTCTGTTACTGGTCAGTTAGCGAACGGAATTCTGACAGCGACGCATGTCGTGGCCAACGCAGCCCCGGTCATCACCTCAACACCGATCCTCACAGGGACTCAGGGCGTGGCATACAGCTACGACGTGAACGCCACGGATGAGAACGGCGATACGCTGACCTATAGCCTGGTACCACCGGTCCTGTTGGACATGACGATCGATCCGGCCACGGGCCTGATCTCATGGACACCACCGGCCGCGGCAAACGACTATTCAGTGACCGTGCAGGTGTCGGATGGCAGCCTCGCGACTAGCCATCCCTTCATTGTGAAGGTGGCGGCGGTCGTTGCGCCAGCCGCGCCAGTCTTCACCCCAACAGCGCTACCGCCGGCGCTTGTGCAAACGCTCTATACGACTACCGTACATGCCACGGATGCGAACGGCGATACGCTCACCTATAGCCTGGTGCCGAGCCCGGTGGCGCCGGTCCCATTCGGCATGACGATCGGCCTAAACTCTGGCGTGATCGACTGGACACCAGATGCGACCCAGATAGGCAACAATCCCGTAACGGTGGTGGCCACGGCTGGCGGCCTATCAGTCAGCCAGGACTTCATCATCAGCGTGAACCCTGTCACGCCGGCAAGTGGCGTGGTTTTTGGATTTGACGATCTGACAAGGGGTGGCTTCAACGTGACTCAGCCGGGCCTCTGGACCTATGAAGGTCCGGATACCTTCTCGACAATCAGTGGCTCGGCCATCATCGTGCGTGGGGACCTGACGGTGATCATAGACAGTCATGGAAACCAGAGATTCAATAGCCCGGAGTTCACATTTTTAGGCGTGACCCTGATCGGCAATGAGACCACTGACACCACCTTTGTCGTCGCCGGCTACACTGGTGAACACGGGGTCACGGATTTTTACTACACAAAGACTGTGAAGGCCGGAGAACTGCCGTTTAGAGTACTGAACTCTTTCCGCGACAATCTCGATAGACCGATGAACGTGTCGACGATCGAACGACTGGAAGTGAATGGAAACAGCCTGTTTGCTCCTAATTTCGGGGTCAGCGATCTCGGAGTCGAACTCACGAAGAGGCCCCCACCTGTCCTGTGAGGTGATTACAACGTGACCGAAGGGCATCACGTTCACAATTGAATTTAAGGGAAAACCATGTCCCACCCCATCAACAGACGAAATCTCGTCAAGTACGGCCTCGCGGGTCTTGGCGCCTTCGCTCTCGGCCAATGGCGGGTTCCGATCCCATTTTTAGATGGACCGAGCGAGGCGTCGGCAAAGAGCGGCCCGTCCTCCGGCAAGAGCGGCTTATCTTCCAGTCAAAGCGGCTCGCCCTCCAGCAGGAGCGGCACGCTCTTCGGCTACAGATCCTTTTCACAGCCGCTCTTTATTCCTGCGATTGCCCAAGCCAAGCCCCGTGGCGCCCTTTCGCCTGCGCCGGGCCAGTACGAACGAGACGGACAACTGAACGGGAAACCACGCGCCCCTCGCGGGCAGTTCGAGGATGTCGCTCACGGCATCGCTCCTGAGTTCGATGGCCGCGTTCCCGGCTTCCCCTGTCCGGACTGGAACCGCTTCTCCAGCCATGCCCACGAAAAAGAATATCGCATCATCATCGAGGAAACCGTCCATCCATTCTTTCCCGGAATCTCCACCCCGATTTTCGCCTTTCGCGACGCCTATGCAAGCAATCAAGCGGGAAGAACCCCTGGGCCGACTTTCGTTACTCGCTTCCGGGAACCGGTTGTGGTCCGGTACGAGAATCATCTCACAAAAAACAGGGGGCCCATCAACTCGACCGGCCACGATATCGAGAGCTCCGTCCATCTCCATGGCTCCCATGTGCCGTCCCATGCGGATGGCGCGCCGGACTTCTATACCTTGGCCGGTGAAGCCAAGGATTATTATTATCCCAACATCATCCCCCGCATGACTCAAGCAGACCGGTGGGCAAAGACCTGTGAGGGCGCATTCGACCAAACCTGGATTCCCTCCACCCTCTGGTATCACGACCATGCGATGGACATCACAGGGTTTAATGTGAGCCGTGGACTTGCCGGGTTCTATCTCATGTTCGACGAACGTGAGGAACAGTTGATCGCGGACAGGATTCTGCCAGACCCAGCAGAGGGGTTCGATATCGGTCTGGCCCTGACTGATCAAAAATTCAACGCCGACGGAACGCTGGCCTTCGATTTCTTCGACCACGACGGCCGCCTGGGCGATGTGTTCACGGTCAACGGGACGGTGCAGCCCTTCCTGGAAGTGCAGAGGCGCAAGTACCGCTTTCGCATCTTGAACGCCTCGAGTGCGCGGATCTATCAGTTGCGGCTGAGCAGCGGCCAACCCTTCCTGGTGTTCGGGGCCGACACGTGGCTTTTCCCAAGGGCCGGTGCCGTGAAGACCTTTGAGATCGCTCCCGGCCAACGGCATGACGTGATCATCGACTTCAGGAACGCACCGAACGAAATGTTCCTCGACAACATCATGCTTCAAACCAGCGGACGTAAGGGGGATGGAGTGGATCCCAACAAACCGACCGCGCTGATGAAGTTCGTGGTCACCGGGGCTCCGGTGGCCAATGACGTCACAATCACCGATGGCACGATCATCCGAGATCAGTGGGAACCAATTTCGCAAAACGAAGTCGTCGCTACGCGAAGTTTTAGATCTGATCGCGCGCTCGGGGCCTGGACGATCAACAACCGCTTTTTCAATCCGAGACGCGCCGATGCGGTACCGGAACTAGGCACCACCGAACAATGGAGCTTCGAAAACAATTCGGGCGGCTGGTGGCACCCGTTTCATACCCACCTGGAGGGATTTCAGATCCAGACCCTCAACGGCAAGACGCCTCCGTTTGAGCGATCGTTCAACAGCGACTTGGTCCTTCTCCATGGAGGAGAAGTCGCCGAAGTGTTGATGAAGTTCCGCACCTTCACCGGTCCATTCGTCTTTCACTGTCACAACATCGAGCACGAAGACATGCGGATGATGGGGGCCTATGACCCAAGACCGAGCGGAGTCCCCAGCCCGCTCGACGGGGAAACCAGAGTCGATCCAGATGTCTCCGGAGTCGTGCCGACCTGTGAGGAGTTGGAAGAAGAGCATCGCATCTACTTCGATGTGGTAGGCGACCTCGATCGCGTCGAAGATCGAGGAGTGGGATTCCCAAACTGTAATTTCGACATGGATAAAAGAGGCAATCAATTGTGATTGCAAAGGCTCCGTGCCGGTCACGGGGTTTCTGGGACTTCGTGGCCTGTGCGGGAATCATCTTTCTCTGTTCCTGCTCTGTGGGGGTGTCTCCCGGCACGAGCAATGTGGAGAGCCTGAGCGGCCCACCGGCTTCTGCCTCAGAACCGGACGATGTGAACCCGCACGGTTCCATGGGGAAACCGTCGGACGCCTTTCCCAATATCCTTCTACAGACACAAGACGGAAAGTCAGTGCGCTTCTACGATGACCTTGTCAAGGACAAGACCGTCCTCGTGAATTTTATCTATACGAGCTGTCAGCAGAGCTGCAGCCCAACCACGGCGAATCTCGCGAGGGTCCACAAGCTTCTGGGGAACCGGGCCGGGCGCGACTTCATTTTCCTCTCGATCTCGCTCGACCCTGCAGTAGACCGGCCGAAAATATTGAAGGAGTATGCCGGGCGCTTCGGGCAATTCAGCGGTTGGCATTTCTTAACCGGAAACGAATCGGAGATTGAACAGTTACGCCGGGCGATGGGCCTTTACGATCCTGACCCAGCCCGTGACGCAGACAAGACACAACATGCGGGGATTGTCATTGTCGGCGACGACAGGACAAACCGGTGGGTGTCGTTGCCGGCCCTCATGGACCATCGGCAAATCGCCCAGACGGTGCTCCGAATCGCTAGGAACCGTGAAACGTTAGACGTGAAAGGTAAAACGTAGGACTGCCGAGTGCTCCCCTCTGAAACGCTTCGCGCTTCACGAACGACCCCCCTCTTTAGCCCCTCTTCAGACCCCTCTATTGGAGGGGCCTGGCCCCACCGGGGAGGGTATTGTCGGATATGCCTTTCGTTAATACTATCGTCTATATCCAGCGGTAATTCAGAGGGTATCGATAACGCGCTTGAGCCTCGCTCAGACCGCGGCAAAACGAACCGACCGCACTAAACAAAGGAGCTGTTTATGGGAACCACTTTAGCGAATCAAACCCATTTCCTACCCCGCCGGACGGATGGGGGATTCACGCTTCTGGAATTACTTGTCGTGATGGTGATCATCGGCCTGCTCGCCGGATTCGTCGGGCCTCGATACTTTTCACAGATCGGGAAATCAGAGGCGAAGACGGCCCGCGCCCAATTGACTGCGGTGGAGCAATCGCTGGATCAATACCGCTTGGACGTAGGCCACTATCCCTCCACGGAACAGGGACTGGCCGCCCTCATGGTCAAACCGGCGGAGGAAGCGAAATGGCAGGGACCCTACTTGAAGAAAGCCCTTCCCACGGATCCATGGGGCCGTCCCTACTCGTATAAATTCCCCGGGGAGCACAACGAGTTCGATCTCTGGTCGTTCGGCAAAGATGCGCAACCGGGTGGAACGGTCGAAAACGAAGACATCACGAACTGGTAGGGGGCTATGCAGTACCACGTCAAGGCCATGCAGTCGCTGGAGAGTGTGGTGGAGCTGAGCGTCGACTCCGTCGATGCCGACGATGCTCGCCGTCAGGTCGAGCGGCTGGGCTACGAGGTGTTGACGCTTCGTTCGAAACGGGCTGGATTGGCTTCGTATCTCAAGCGGAGGACGACTTTTCCTCTGACTCTGTTCAGCCAAGAACTGATCGCCCTACTGGGGGCTGGTCTGTCGTTGGTTGAAGCGCTCGAGACACTCCGGGAAAAAGAGCGCCATCCGGATTTGAAGCAAGTGCTGGAACAGATTCTGACCAAACTGCGGGAAGGGCTCACGTTCTCCTCGTCGGTCGAACAGTTGCCTTCCAGTTTTCCTGCGCTCTATGTCGCGACGGTTCGTGCAAGCGAGAGAACCGGTGATCTCCGCGAAGCCCTGTCCCGGTATATCGCCTACCAGGTGCAACTGGATCAGGTTCGTAAGAAGCTCGTAAGCGCCTCGATCTATCCGATCGTGCTGCTCGTCGTCGGCGGACTCGTGATGCTGTTCTTGATGATGTATGTCGTGCCCAAGTTCAGCCGCATCTATGAAGACGCGGGCAAGGATCTTCCGGTGTTGTCTCAGCTGTTGCTGGAGTGGGGAAAGGTGATGGAGGAGCACGGCCTCCTGGTCATGGGCTGCCTGGCGTTTGTGGGGATCGCCTCTGCCTACGGTCTCACGCTTCCCGCCGTGAAAGCGCGGGTCTTGTCACAACTTCGATCGATTCCGGCTATCGGGAGCCAGCTCCAGGTATTCGATCTGGCGCGCTTCTATCGCACGTTGGGCATGCTGGTGAAGGGCGGTATCCCGATCGTGGCCGCCATCGAGATGGTCTCAGGCATTCTTCCCCTGTCATTGCGCGGGCCGCTTCACGCGGCTGTGCGGGATCTCCGCGAAGGAAAGCCGGTTTCCCAGGCGATGGAATCGCACGGATTGACCACTCCGGTCGCCCACCGCATGTTGCGAGTCGGGGAGCGGACCGGACAGATGGGCGAGATGATGGAACGGATCGCGGTTTTCTATGACGAAGACATCGCGCGCGTGCTGGATTGGCTGACGAAATTGATCGAGCCTGCTCTGATGGCCGCCATCGGCCTCGTGATCGGAACGATCGTGCTCCTCATGTATTTCCCCATGTTCGAGCTCGCGGGGAGTATCCAATGAACCAGATCGAGTCCACGATCGCCGGATACGCCGGATTCTCATCGAGCGAGTTGTCGCTCGCGAAAACGGGCGCCTCTCGTGAGAAACGGCCACTGATTGAGACGCTGGACGATCAGGTGAAGCTGGGCCACGACGAGTTCGCGGCGAAACTGGCCGCGACCCTCCAGTACCGCTGCCTGAGCCACGATGCCTTGAATGCCTGCGAGGCAAATTTCGACAGTATCTCCTACCCCGAAGCGGTGGCGCACGAATGCCTGCCGTTCCGAGACGGGGACAGGCTTCTCTGTGTGGCCTTTTGCGATCCGTTCGATCCGGCCAAGCAAGCCTGGGTGAATGAGCAACTCCGGGAGCCTGCCCTGTGGGTTCTGGTCCATCGCACCGCGCTGCTCTCGATGTTCGCGAAGTATGAGGCCGAGGCCCGCGCGATGGACGATGTGCTCGCGCTCGGCCCGGAGGGACGCCGGGCGTCCGAGGCCATCGAGGATCTGTCGATCAAATCGATCAGCGAAGGAACCAGCCCCGTAGTCAAGCTGGTGCATTCGACGATTTACGATGCCTTCAAGCTCGGCGCCAGCGACATCCATCTTGAAGCGGGAACGTCGGATCTCACGGTCAAGTATCGGATCGATGGGGTGCTGCTGAAAGTGAAAGTGGTGGAAGGCAAGGAAATGGCCGAGCAGGCGATCTCCCGCATCAAGGTCATGTCGGAACTGGACATCTCGGAGCGGCGGATTCCCCAAGACGGCCGCTTCAAGCTGGCTGTCCTTGGCCGCGCGGTGGATTTCCGGGTGTCGGTGATGCCCAGCATCCATGGAGAAGACTCGGTGATTCGTATTCTGGACAAGCAGTCGTTATCGCAGCAGAGTCAGGGGCTCCGGCTGGATATGATCGGCTTCGACGAGCAGACGGTGATGCAGATCCGCGGACTCGCCTCCGAGCCCTACGGCTTGATGTTGGTCACAGGCCCGACGGGGAGCGGGAAAACGACCTCTCTCTATGCCGTGCTCAACGAGCTGAACCAGGGCAAGGACAAAATCATCACGATCGAAGATCCGGTGGAATATCAGCTGCCGGGGATTCTGCAGATTCCCGTCAACGAAAAGAAAGGCCTGACGTTTTCCCGCGGGCTGCGTTCGATCCTGAGACACGACCCGGACAAGATTATGGTCGGAGAAATTCGTGATTCGGAAACGGCCCAGATCGCCGTTCAGTCGGCACTGACAGGACACCTGGTATTGGCAACGGTCCACGCCAACAACGTGCTGGACATCATCGGGCGATTCATCCATATGGGCGTGGAGCCCTATAATTTCGTCTCGGCATTGAACGGGGTCATCGCGCAACGCCTCTTGCGCGTCCTCTGCCCCCATTGTATCGAGCCCTACCATCCGGACAGCAAACTTCTGGCCGCGTCACGGCTGGCCGACGCGGAGGCCGCGAACTTCAATTTTCGAACCGGCCGCGGCTGCAAGGACTGCTATGGCACCGGATACAAAGGACGCAGGGCCATTGCGGAGGTGCTGCTGCTCACCGACGAGATCCGCGAGCAGATCGTCGCGAAAGAACCGATCCGCCGGATTAAAGATACGGCACGGGCAACCGGCACTCGTTTTCTTCGGGACTCCGCAATGGATCTCGTTCGTCAAGGCATTACCACGTTGGAGGAGATCAACCGTGTTACCTTTGTGGGCTGACCAGCTCAGCATCCTCCTATGCCCCGACCGGTTGCTGGTGGCGCATCGGCCCCGCGGTTTTCGCCCGGGACTGATGGCAACGACGACGGTGCCGGTATCCGGCTCGTCCGAGGGTTCCGCCGGCTGGGAGCCGGCTGCCGCAGCGCTGGAAGCCTACTTAGCGGCCAACCCCCAGTGGCGGGGGGCATCGCTCCGGATCATCCTCTCCAACCATTTTGTGCGCTATGTCTTGGTGCCCTGGAGCGACGACTTGAGCAACGAGAAGGAACATCTGGTGCTCGCCCGGCGCCATTTTGCGGTGACCCATGGCCCGGTCGCCAAGAACTGGGCGATCCGGATGAGCCTCGACAGGCCGGGCGAATCTCATGTCGCCAGCGCGCTGGACGAGTCTCTCATGAGCCGGTTGACCCTGGCGGCGGCGGCGAGCCACACGAAGCTCGTGAGTGTGGAACCTCTGCTCATGGCATCGTTTAACCGTTGGCAGCAGGATTTCCGTGAAGAGAGTCAGTGGTTCGTGACTGTGGAGAGCGGCATGCTGTGCGGAGCCCTCCTGGGCCGCAACCGTTGGGTTGCGCTGCGGCGCTGGCGAACACAGGGCGACTGGGCTTCGGAGCTATCCCTATGGCTTTCACGGGAGCGACTGATCGGTGAGGAGTCCGTCCCGCCCGGCGCTCTGTATCTATTGGCGCCTTCCCGTGCGGGGACCGATTCGACGTCCATGGGGCTCCCTGTGAGATTTCTCGGTGAACAGGATCGCAAGGACAACCGGAAGGGGACGGCTCTCATGCGCCCTCAGGCGGTTGAGGAGGCAAGCCATTTCTCATGCATCCTTTAAGGCTCGACTATACCAACAGGGCGGTGTGGTGGACCAGCCAGGGGGCTGCCTGGCTGGGCATCGGTCTGTTTCTGGTCGTGGTGACCGGATCGTACTACTGGTATCTCGGGGAAGAGACTGCTCTCGTGATGGAGAAGATCGAGGCATTCAGGCAGCAGACGGGTCGGGAGCGCATGGGAAAGGAAAAGTTGACGGAGGAACTCAAGACCTTTCGCGCGGACATCAAAGAATCCCAGACTGTGTTGGGCCAGCTCACCATTCCGTGGGATCCGCTCTTCATCGCAGTGGAAGAGGTGTGGGGCCGGCACAGCGATCGAATCGCCCTCATGGCCATCCATCCGGACGTGGGCGAACAGCGAGTGGTGATCGATGGGCGAGCGGCCGACTTCGATGTCCTGTTGGATTTCGTGACGCAACTGGCGGGATTCGACATCATCGATCATGCATACCTCAGCCGTCATCAGAGGGAAGACAAGGATCGCGCGAAGCCGGTGCGGTTTTCTATCGTGGCGGAGTGGAGAGTGCGAACATGAACTTCAGCGGCTTCCTCAGATCGACAGGACCGACATCGGCGGTCACCAACCCTGCGCCGCAGGCCAGGAAAGCAAGCCTATTGCGCCGGCTGCCGATTCATTGGGTCGAGATCCTGGCAGGCCGAATGACCGCTCTCAAGGAGGCCACGCGAAACCAGCCGTCAGTCGCGCAGCCGGGGTGGGCCCGTAGACTCCTGGGGCAGCGGCTTGTGGCTTCAAGCCTCGAGGGGAGTCTCTCCAAGACCAAGCGAAATCTGCCGTCAGTGGGGCACATGGGATGGACTCTCACACTGTGGGTGCAGCGACTTGGTGTTTCGGGCGCCGTTGGTCTTGGCCTCTGTGCGTTTGCGGTGATGTTTTACCTGTCTGCGGTACTCACCCTCGAGGCGGAACAGGCACAGATATTGGAAGAACTCGAAGCTTCTCTGGTGCGTGTCCAGAGATTGGGAGCATCTCCCGCCATGGCTCCCCGCACCCCCAAAGAACAACTGTCTGACTTCTATGCCATTTTCCCCCCGGCCAAGGAAGTGCCGGAGACGTTGCGGAAGATCAATCAATTGGCTGAAAAGCAGCATCTGGTTTTACAGGCCGGCCATTATCATGTCATCGACGACCATTCAGGCCGTCTGATCCGTTATGAAGCCTCGTTGCCGTTGGTCGGTCCCTATCTCAACGTACGCCAGTTCCTGAGGGCGGTGTTGGCCGAGATTCCAAGCGCCGCTCTCGCAAAGGTGGATGTCGAGAAGAATATGATGGATGGCGCTCAGGCAAAGACGACGGTCAGCTTCACGCTATTTTTACGGAGAGACAGCTGATGGCCGCCTCCGCGTCGACATATGTGATGCTTGCGTCCCTCCTGGTGATCCTCCTGGAGGCTGCCGTCGTGTCCGCAGGCAGCCCGACGGCGAGTCCTCAGGGGAATCTCGGTCTCGATCTCAGCAAGTTGAATCAGCGGGTGACCGGGAAGGGTGTGAACGATATGTTTCCGGATGGCATGAGAAAGGAGAGCCCGTCTCCATTATCCTCTTCCCCGTCCTCCTCCTCGAAACAGGACGGGCCTCGCTCTTATGGGAAGTCTAAAAAGAGCAGGTCGCATTCCGCGCCTCCGCCCTCCTCTCCGCCGCCAAGTCAGGTGATTATTGAGGAGGCGCCGACCGAACCGGTTGTGGTAGAGCCACCGCCGCCTGTCGTGATTCCAACTCCGCCCTTCCCCTTCAAATTTGCCGGAGTTCAGCGGCAATTGTCCGGGCAGACGATCTATTTTTTGATCAAGGATAACAAACTGTACACCGTTGAGGTCGGACAAATCCTCGACTCTGTGTATTCCATCGATGGCGAGGAGGGGGGGCAGTTGAACATGACCTACCTGCCGTTGGATCGCAAGCAAACCATTAGCATGGGGTCTGCAACATGACACGCTACATTCGCGCCAGGTTCTGGACAGGCATACTCGGCTGTGTCTTGCTCGCCGGTTGGCTCGCCGGCTGCAGCGCCAACCAGCTATTCAACGAGGGGATGTCGGACATCAATGCCGGGCGATTGGATGTCGGGTTGGCCAAGATGGAAGATGCGGTGAAAAAAGATCCGGACAGTACGTTCTTGCGGACCCAGTTGCGCATGACGCGAAAATATGTCGTCCAACGCGAGCTTCAGGAAGCGGATGCGGCCCGCGCCGCTTCGGACTTCACGGGGGCGCGCCGGCTCTATGAGCACGCGCTGGAACTGGACAAAGCCAATGCCCAAGCGTTGGCCGGCCTCGAGTCGACAAAGCATGCGGAAATGAACCAGCTCGAGATCCGGATGGCCAAGGATCTGATCGGCCACAATGAGCTCAAGGAAGCTCAGGCGCAGCTGGGGCATATCTTGAGCACGGACCCGAACAACAGCGAAGCGAAACAGATGCTGGACCGTATTCTCTCGCAAAGCCCGCCACCGGAGCCGGTCAAGCCGAAGCTGCGCTTGAAAGAGGATCGAATCGCTGTGCTGCAGTTCCGCGAATCTCCACTGGGCATGGTCTTCGAGGCGCTCTCGCGCACCAGCGGCATCAATTTCGTGCTCGATAAAGACGTGAAGAGCGATGCCAAAACGAACATTTTTGTGAAGGATATGCTGATCGAGTCGGCGCTCGACATGGTGCTCACCCAGCATGGGCTGGAGAGAAAACTCCTCGCCGACAACATCCTCTTGATTTACCCCGACACGCCGGACAAACGGCGGCGCTACGAAGAGCAGATGGTCAAGTCCTTCCATCTCACGAACGCAGACCCCAAGCAGGCAATGAGCCTGTTGAAGGTGATGCTGGACACCAAGTCCCTGTTCATCGACGAGCATGCGAGGCTGCTCGTGATGAGGGATACGCCGGAGGTGGTCCGCATGGCCGAGAAGCTTCTCATCTCGCTCGACCTGGAGGATTCGGAAGTCATGATGGAAGTGGAAATCGTGGAGATCACGCGCTCGAAGCTGACAGAGATCGGGATCAAGTTCCCAAACCAGGTCAGCCTCAGCGTCCTCGGCCCAGTCGCGGCCACAGGAACTACGGCGGTCCAGACGCTCCAAAATCTCATATTCGACCGCGCACACACAGGTATGTCGAGTCTCGGGGCGACGATCAATCTGAAAAGGGAAGACTCCAATGTCAATATCCTCTCCAGCCCGCGGATCAGAGCGCGGAATTATGAAAAGGCCAAGATTCACGTTGGAGACCGTGTGCCTGTCTTCACAAACGCGGTGACGCCGATCATCGGCGGATCCGGCAGTGTGGTGACCGGCAGTGTGACGTACCTCGATGTCGGGTTGAAATTCGAAGTGGAGCCGACAATCTATTGGGACGACGAAGTCTCCATGAAGCTGAACCTGGAAGTCAGTAACATTGTGAAAGAGGTCACCTCCCCCGGCACGAACGGGGCCAGCTTGTCCTATCAGGTCGGCACGCGGTCTGCCTCGACCGTGCTGCGATTGCGGGATGGCGAAACGCAGGTCCTGGCAGGGCTGATCAGCGACGCTGATCGTGAAACGGCCAGCAAGGTGCCGGGACTCAGTAGTTTCCCGATCCTCGGCCGGCTCTTCAGCTCCGAGAAGAGCGATAAGAGCAAACAGGAAATTGCCCTGTCGATCACACCCCATGTCATCCGGCACGGCAGGCGCCCCAACATTGCGTCGTCAGAAATTTTGTACGGCACAGAAAGCTCGCGAGGCATTCCCTTGACGGTCAAGATAGGTGAGAACGAGCGCAGGCCCATTGTGGAATCGAAGGGGCCCGCCGGGCTGCCTGCGACTGTGACAATGGGGGCTGCCGTAGTCGGAAACCCTTCCGAGGGTCCAGCTCAAAATGAGCCGGCTTCTGCCACAGCCCTGGTTGGCGGGAAGAAAGCCAACGGCCATAAGGCAGTCACTGTGCCGCCCGTTGCTGGAAATCCTCCTGAAAGCCCGGCGCGAACTGAGCCGACCCCCGCTCCGGACCCGGAAGGAACGAAAAAAGGCGCCGCCGAAGATGCCTCCGAGGTTCCAGCTCAAAGTGCGCCGATCCCGGCTGAAGGAACAGAAAGCGCGGGGCCGGTTCCATGAACGAGCGGATCCGAGCTGAGCGGGGCTTTACGCTGGTGGAGATGGTCATGACTGTGGCGATCGTCGGAGTGCTCGCCTCGGCCGCCATGCCCCTTGCCAGCCTGGTCTCGCAGCGCAGCAAAGAGCAGGAACTCCGGCAATCGCTTCTGCAGATCCGTGAGGCGATCGACGCCCACCGGAGAGATTTCGATGCCGGGCGGATTGTCAAGGGCACGACGGATTCCGGCTATCCCAAGTCATTGAAGGATCTTACGGAAGGGGTCGTCGATCAGACGAGTCAGAAGAAGAAGCGCATTATCTACTTGCGCCGGCTCCCGCGCGATCCACTGGTTACAGATCCATCGGTGTCTGCGGCGGAGACCTGGGGGCTCAGGAGCTACGATAGCCCGCCGGAGGAACCGAGTCCCGGCAACGATGTCTTCGATGTGTATTCCCTGAATAAGGGTGTCGGGTTGAACGGCATTCCCTATTCGAAGTGGTAAAGGGCGGTGCGATGCGATTATGCAATCGACAGGACGCGCGGGGCTTTACTCTCATCGAGCTGCTGGTGGTCCTGGCCATCGTCTCGACGCTGCTGACCCTGGCAGTGCCCCGGTATTTCTCCAGCCTGCAAAAGTCCAAAGAAGTGGTCATGAGGGAAAACCTTTGGATCATGCGGGACGCCCTGGATAAGCATTTCAGCGACGTTGGAAGGTATCCGGACCAGCTTCAAGATTTGGCCACCAAGAAGTATCTCCGCGCCGTCCCGATCGATCCGCTTACGGAGACGTCGACGACCTGGCGTGTAATTCCGCCTGACGATCCTGAGAAGGGAGGCGTCTACGACGTGAAAAGCGGTGCGGAAGGGACAGCCACGGGTGGGGGATCCTACAGTGAGTGGTAATGGACAGAGGGGAGCGGCTCCGCGCCGGCTGAGCGTCTGTCGGGGATGCCGGTCGATACGATCGCAGGAGGGGTTTACCTATATCGGGGTTCTGCTTGCAGTCGGCCTCATCGGGATTCAGCTGGCCCTGGCAGGAGTGGTGTGGAGCTTTGCGCAAACGCGTCAGAAGGAGCGGGAGTTGCTGTCTGTCGGCGGCCAGTTCCGAACCGCGATCAGTCAGTACTACCTGAATCCCAAGGGGCCTCAAAAGGAATACCCGCGCCGTCTTGAGGATCTGCTGAAGGATCCCCGGTACCCTGGCACCGTTCGCCACTTGCGGAAAATTTATGCCGACCCGATCACCGGAAAGAAACGATGGGGACTGGTGAGGCTCCCGAACGGCGGCATTGTCGGGGTGTATAGCCTCTCGGACGAGGCGCCGATCAAGACCGGCAACTTTCGGCCTGCAGACATATCCTTCACGAATAAGAAGCGGTATGCGGACTGGAAGTTCGTCCATGCGTTTGGGACACAGGGCGTTGCTGCCCCCGGCGCCCCCGGTTCCCAGGGCGTATCCGGTCCCCCTCCGTCCGGTATTTCGTCAGAGAGTCTGGTTTACGATGGTGAGGAAAATAAGAAATAGCTGCCAGGGAACGCGGTTCGGACTGGGACAGACACCACACGCGGACGCGGGGAAGGGTGTCAGTCCCCAGGCAGATTCCAATCAGGCTACGGAAAATCTCGGTTTATAGATGAACCACCGCTAAAATCTCACTGAGTGCCTCCGATGCAACAATAGCTCAGGATGCTCAAAAAGGCCGTCCAGCAAGGCCGCAGCGAGCGAAGAGGCGAGGAGGTACGGACCGCACTTCGTGTAGCCGTTCGCCCTTCCAATAGATCTTGGCGAACGGAAAAGCCCCTTCAGTATTCCGAATATCCGTGGGGTGTTCCTCAGCGTTGAGCCTCTGAGCGATGCGAGAACGATGCTGGCGGGCTTTTTCAGCATCCTGTTAGAACTGTAATCGTGCAGCGAAGAGAAACTCGTTCGCATGGAAGCTGTTAGTGGTCAGCTCGAAGCCGACCGCATTAGTGCCCCATACGGCGCCTCCAAGGTCTGTGTAGCGGTAACTCAATTCCAAAAGCAGAATCTCGGTGATAGGAACGGCGACGCCGGCGCCGATGTTCCACGCAAATCTCGTATCAATTGTCTCGAACGTATCGAAGACAGACGAGTTGATAGCATTCAGAGTCATCGTGGATTTGTTGAAGGCCACCCCGATTCCCCCTCCGACAAAAGGGGTAAACAGGGTCGCGTTGTGAAAGTCATAAAAGACGTTGGCAAACAGGGTCTGGATTCTTGTTTTGCTGGTCAAGCTTATTGAGGTTGCAGGACTCGCTAACACTGGAGTCGAGGCGTAGCCAAAGTTTGCCCGAGTGAGGTACTCAAATTCAGTACGGAGAGAGATTCCATGCTTGCGCCAGTTGTAACCGATCGCCACTCCGACCGGCACGACTGTGTCGTGAGCATCTGGCTTTGTAAGGGGAAAGGCTGTCCCTGCTGTCTTGGCAATGTCGTTTGCTGACATCGCAGAAACTCCGATCTTGCCCGCGATGTAGAGCGGTGAAAGGGCGGTGTCCAGGGCAAGTGCCTCCCCGGTGGAGATCAGAATTGCAACGACCATTGCGACGTAACGGACCGACTGATTCATCGTATGTTCTCCCTGGGAAAGACAACTATAGATCACCCTAGGCCGATCGAAAAGTTTTATGGCAAATTCCGGCACAGACGCTTCGGCTGGGACCCGATATAATCTTCGGCCTGAATTACCTGAGCCGGTACGTCCTGCACCTTGACAGGATTCTTCCGGTCTCAGTAAGATGCGGCAACCTTTAATGCTCATCCTGCGAGGTGAGCAAGGAGTGCTCGTGAACGTTCATCAGGTCTGTGTCTGTCTGCACAGTGCAACCTTCTCGTCGGACTTCGATGGGAGGGTTTTTTTATGCGATCAGGATGCTGAAATAGTCCGCCAGCGTCGTTCTCGCATCGTTCAGATCCTCAACGTACCCCAGAGGGTACGCCTCCGGTCTTTACTCGCTGCGGCCTTGCTGGACGGCCTTTTTGAGCATCCTGCTTAGGGTGAACGTATCCCATGAAAAGTGAAACGTGAACGGTGAAGCGGTTGGATGAGGGGAGCATGAGGGGATGATGCCGAGTAGCGATCGACAAGTTGAGCGGCTGGTGATGGATGCAGGCGATATTACGCGTGCGGTCACTCGCATTGCCCATGAAATTCTCGAACGCAACAAGGGCGTAAAAGATTTGGCGCTGGTTGGGATTCGAACCGGGGGAGTGCATCTGGCCCATCGGCTGGTGAAGCGCATCCAAGAGATTGAAGCGGAAGCGGTGCCGATCGGCGACTTGGATATTACTCTCTATCGAGACGACCTCTCCTTGCGGAAGGAACAACCGACTCTCCGTAAGACGTCGGTCCCATTCGATATTTCCGACAAGATTGTGGTGTTGGTCGATGATGTGTTGTTTACGGGTCGAACCATTCGCGCGGCGATGGATGGGTTGATCGACCTGGGACGACCGGCAGAAATTCAACTTGCCGTCTTAGTCGACCGAGGCCATCGGCAGTTGCCGATCAAGGCGACCTATATCGGGAAAAATATTCCGACGTCGCGGGAAGAAAGTATCCAGGTGCTGTTGGAAGAAGAAGGCGAAGACGATCGAGTGGTGATCTTCAAGACGTGAAGCGGAGGATGCCATGAGTCTCAAACGCAAAGATTTGCTGAGTCTGGCGCCCCTGTCGGTGGATGAGATCGCGCTCATCCTTGAAACGGCGGACTCCTTCAAGGAAGTCACGGGCCGCGAGATCAAGAAAGTGCCGGCTCTTCGAGGTAAGACAGTCGTCAATCTCTTCTTCGAGCCCAGCACGAGAACACGCACCTCATTCGAATTGGCGGCAAAACGGCTGAGCGCGGATGTGATCAACTTCTCGCCGTCGTCGAGCAGCGTCGTCAAAGGGGAAACATTACTCGACACCGCGCGTAACATTGAAGCGATGCAGGCGGATATTATCGTGTTGCGTCACCCCTCGGCCGGCGCAGCCGAAGCCCTGGCTCGCGGGGTGAAGTCTTCCGTGATCAACGCCGGAGACGGGTGGCATGAGCATCCGACGCAAGGCCTCTTGGATCTCTATACGATTCGCGAGCGTGGATTGTCGTTCGAGGGGCTGCCGGTGGCGATTGTCGGAGATGTGGCGCATAGCCGTGTGGCGCGGTCGAACATCCATGCTCTCGTGAAGCTGGGCGCAGAGGTTCGGCTGGTAGGGCCGCCGACGATGATGCCTTGCGGAGTCGAGAAGCTGGGTGCGCGTGTCTACTACAATCTCGACGAGGCATTGCGCGGCGTGCAGGTCATCATGATGTTGCGTTTGCAACTCGAACGGCAGGGGATTGCGCTGTTCCCGACCATCCGCGAATATGCGCGGCTCTATGGGTTGACGACCGAGCGGGTTGAGTTGGCGAATCCTGGTGCGATTGTCATGCATCCTGGTCCGATCAATCGTGGGGTCGAGATCGCTCCGGAGGTGGCCGATAGTTTGTCGTCGGTGATTCTGGAGCAGGTCGCGAACGGCGTGGCCGTTCGCATGGGTATTCTCTATCTCTTATCGGGCAGCAATTGAGGATGCAGGCTGAAGGGGTTCAGGGGGTAAGGGGTTCAGTTTGCGGGATCACGCACAACTTCGGGCCTTTGAGTTGGCTGATGAAGTCGTCATGTTGGTGTATCAGACAACCACAGGGTTTCCAAAGGAAGAGTTGTTTGGCCTGACGTCTCAAATACGGCGGGCAGCAGTGTCAGTTCCTTCGAATATTGTGGAGGGTTGTGCCCGCGATAGTGAGGCAGAGTATCTCAGATTTCTTACTATCGCCTTTGGGTCATTGAGGGAACTACACTATCAATTACGTTTGTCGAAGCGCTTGGGTTTTTTGGGCAACGAGGATTTCTCGTCGCTTGAACCCAAGGTCGTAGAAACCGAGAAGGTGCTGAATGGTTTGATTCGTGCTCTCCGAGATCACGTATAACCTTCAGCCTTAACCCCTGAATCCCTGAGCCCCTGAGTTAAAGGAAATCTCGAACCTATGAAGCCATCGTCAAATCGGAAAATTCTTATTGCGAACGGGCATGTGATCGACCCGGGTCGATTCAACGGCTTGGCCGATGTGCTGATCGATGAGGGCCGAGTCGTTGCGGTAGGGCCTCACCTCAAAGCTCCTGCTGGGGCCATGAAGATCGACGCCACTGGCCGATTGGTCCTCCCCGGCTTCGTCGATCTCCACGTCCATTTCCGGGAGCCGGGCTTCGAATACAAAGAGTCGATCCAGAGTGGCGCGGCGGCGGCGGTGGCCGGCGGTTTCACCTCGGTCTGCTGTATGCCCAATACGAATCCTGTCAATGACAATCAAGCGATTACGAAACTCATGCTCGATCGTGCGCGGGAGGCCGGGCTGGCGAATATCTTTCCTATCGGCGCGATTACGAAAGGGTCGGAAGGGAAGGAACTGGCGGAGATCGGAGACTTGCGGCGTGCCGGCTGCGTCGCGATCTCGGATGATGGCAAGCCGGTGATGAACAGTCTGGTCATGCGGCGAGCGATGGAGTATGCCTTGGCCTTCGATGTGCCGGTCGTTGATCATTGTGAAGATCTGCATCTCGCCGAGGGGGGCTGTATGAACGAAGGGGCCATCTCGACCGAGTTAGGGCTCCCCGGGATGCCATCGGCGGCGGAGGATGTGATGGTGGCGCGTAACGTCGCCTTGGCGGAACTGACCGGGGCTCGGCTGCATCTGGCTCATATCAGCACCGAGGGATCGGTTCGGATGGTGCGGGAGGCCAAATCGCGTGGGCTCAAAGTGACAGCCGAAGCCTGCCCCCATCACTTTACGATCACGGAAGAAACCGTCCGAGGCTATAACACCTATGCCAAAATGAATCCCCCGCTCCGGACGTGGAAGGATGTGCAAGCGATTAAGGAAGGTCTTCGCGATGGCACGATCGATGTCATCGCCACAGACCATGCTCCGCATGCCACTCAAGAAAAACAACTGGGATTTACAGAAGCGCCGTTCGGGATCGTCGGACTGGAGACGGCCCTGCCATTAACCCTCGCGCTGGTCGATGAGGGGGTTCTATCGTTGGAGTCGGCAGTCGACAAGTTGAGCACGGCTCCGGCAAAGGCGTTTAGCTTGGATAAAGGCACGTTGGCGGTCGGGGCCGATGCCGATGTGGCGGTCGTCGACCAGCAGGAACAGTGGGAGGTCGATCCGGCCAAGTTTTACTCAAAGAGCCGGAATACCCCCTTTGCCGGATGGAAGGTGAAGGGCCGGGTCACGACGACGATCGTGGGTGGCCGGGTCGTATTCGAGACCGGCCAGGCAGAGAAGTAGTCTGATGCTTCGTATGTCCCGTTGGGGGATGGTCGGTTGCCTCACGCTTGAATGGCTGGCGTTGGGAGTCTGGGTCGGCGGTGGAATAGTGCTCATCGGAGCGGTCATTCCCGCAGTCTTTAATACGTTCGGCGGGCAGGACTCAGGCGGATTGTTTCTGACAAAGGCGTTTGAGGGCTATCATCGCTTCATGATCGGAGCGCTGGCTATTCTGTGGGCCGCATTGTGGTATCGCTGGTGGAGTGGAAATCCGGCAGTCGGCGTCGGCCGGGGTGAGATGATGGTGCTGGCCTGCATGGTGGTGATCACGGGAATCATTATTCTGTGGCTGCATCCCTCTGCTGCATCGCTTCAAGCGCAGGCTTTCGCGGCGCACGAGGAGGCGGCGAAGAAGGCGGCCTTCGAAGCGTTGTTTCGTATGCTGAAACCGATTCGCTGGATCTATATGGTCGATCTTGTACTGGGTATTCTCTTGATCGGAATCAAGGCGAATAGGTCTCTCTACCGGGACGGAGCGCTTTCGTGAAGCAAGCATGGTTGGCATTGGCAGACGGCGCGATCTTCGAGGGCCGTGCCTTCGGATACGAAGGAGAGACGGTGGGAGAGGTCGTGTTTAACACGGCCATGACCGGTTACCAGGAAGTCTTGACCGATCCTTCGTATAAGGGACAAATCATCACCATGACCTCTCCTCATATTGGAAACTATGGGATGACATCGGAGGACGCCGAGTCGCGGCGGATTTGGGCTGAGGGATTCATTGTGAAAGAGGCGAGCCGGCTCGCCAGTAACTGGCGCAGCCGGCAGCAGGCACAAGACTATTTACATGAGGCGAAGATCGTTGGCATTGAAGGGCTGGATACTCGGGCCTTGACTCGCCACTTGCGCGAACATGGTTCACAGCAGGGCCTCATCACCCATGTCGATGGAGATCATCGTCGGATGGTCGAAAAGGCACAGGCTGCTCCGAGCATCGTTGGCCGTGATCTGGCGGCAGCCGTTACTTGTGGGAAGGCCTATCAATGGACGGAAGGATCGGGCGAGTGGGCCCCCTCGCTCGACGAGAAACCACGGGCCGGCGCCACCAGGCGATGGCATGTCGTTGCCTATGATTTTGGGGTGAAACTGAATATCCTCCGCAGACTGGTCGATGTGGGATGCGATGTGACCGTCGTGCCGGCTTCGGCTACCGCGGTGCAGATTGACGCCCTCAAGCCCGATGGAATTTTTCTTTCGAACGGTCCGGGGGATCCGGAAGGAGTGCCCTACGCGATTGAGGCGGTGCGTCAATTGATCGGGAGTCGTCCGATCTTCGGCATTTGTTTAGGACATCAGATTCTCGGTCTCGCGCTGGGGCTCAAGACTTATAAGTTGAAGTTCGGCCATCATGGGGCGAATCATCCGGTCATGGACCTTCGCACGAGAAAAGTGGAGATCACATCGCAAAACCACAATTTCGCCGTAGAGGTGACTCGCACATTCAGTGCGATTCCCGATCGACCACCGGTGGTGGATACATCGTTTGGTCAAGTGCTGGTGACACATATGAGCCTGAACGATCACTCGGTCGAAGGGTTGGCCTGTGCCGATCATCCGGTGTTTTCGGTGCAGTATCACCCGGAAGCGTCTCCCGGACCCCATGACTCCGGATACTTATTTAACGAGTTTATACAGCGAATGGAGAAACAATGAATAGCAGGAGCCTCAAAAAGTCCGCCAGCGTCGTTCTCGCATCGTTCAGATCCTCAACGTACCCCAGAGGGTACGCCTCGGCCCTTCACTCGCTGCGGCCTTGCTTGGGAAGAGGCGCGTCTTGGCGCGCCGGGGTTGGGCGGGTGAGAAGTCTGGCCTTTTTGAGCCTCCTGCCTGTTAGATGTCGTGCCATAATTGCTCAGCTCTGTCTCATTGCCGTCATCGGTCTGCAATCCGGTTGCATTACGCTCAATCTTATCGAGCCAGCTGGGCCGGTGAAGGAAGCGCAGCTCAGTGGCACAGGCGATGGAAAAATCCTGCTGCTCGATGTGTCTGGGGTAATCAGCTCACAAGATAAAGAGGGTCTTATCCCGCAGACCAACATGGTGGCGATGTTCAAGGAAGAGCTGACGAAGGCTGCGAAGGACGGGAAGATCAAAGCCGTGGTCGTGCGCATCAACAGTCCTGGCGGAACGGTGACCGCCTCGGACATCCTGTACCACGAGTTGCGTGAGTTCAAACTCAAAAAAAAGGTTCCTGTGATTGCTTCGATGATGGATGTGGCTGCGTCGGGGGGCTACTATGTGGCCATGGCATCGGACAGCGTGATGGTCCATCCCTCGACTGTGACGGGCAGTATCGGCGTCATCATGTTGACCGTCAACGCCAGGGGATTGCTCGAAAAGGTGGGTGTCGAGGCCAACGCCATCACGTCCGGTCCCCGCAAGGACATGGGCTCACCCTTTCGGGTCATGACGGCTGAGGAGCGGGGGATCTTTCAAAGCGTGATCGACTCGTTCTATCAGCGGTTCCTGGCAGTGGTGCAGGAGGGGCGTCCCAATCTGTCGGCTGAACAAATCAAAAAACTGGCCGATGGACGGATCTATTCCGGAGACCAAGCCAAGGCAACAGGTTTGATCGACGAAATCGGGTATCTCGATGATGCGATCGAAATGGCCAAGAAGAAAGCTGGCCTCACGGAAGCGCGGGTCGTGACCTATGGGCGGCGAGGGGAGTATCAGAACAATATCTATTCGCGCCTGTTCGGAACGAGCTCTGGTATCACCGGGTTGGCCAATCTTGATTTGCTGACGATGGTGCGGGGTGGAACGCCGCAGTTCATGTACCTCTGGATGCCCTAATCCAAGAATTGATGATTGAATCACTGAATCATTGCCTTGCTGAATGAATGTCCCAATGACCCAATCTTCACATGGCACAATGAGTCGATTTTTCAACCAGCCGATCGGGCGCCGGGCGATGTTGGCTCTGGGGGCTCAGGGGGCGATGAGTCTCTGTACGGCCATTGGGGTTGGGGCTACTATGAGTCTGTTTGGCAGCCTGACCGGTTGTTATCGGGCGCCAGGCACGGCTCGCGATCAGGTGATCTTTTTCTCCGAAGAGAAGGAACTGCAGTTCGGATTGAGCGCGTTCCGTGAGGTGTTGCGCGCCGCGCCGCTCAGCGACAACGTGGAAGTGAATGAGCTGGTGCATCGCGTGGGACGAAAAATCGCTGAAGCTGCCAACAAACCGGAGTATCAGTGGGAGTTCGCGGTCATTCAAGACGACAAGATGGTCAATGCCTTTGCTCTTCCGGGCGGGAAGGTCGCCATCTTCACCGGGATTCTCAAACATACGAAAGACGATGCCGGATTGGCGACGGTGATGGGTCATGAGGTCGCGCATGCGTTGCAACGTCATGGGGTGGAGCGGATGAGCCGGAGTATCTTGGACCAGATTGCGCAATTGGGCGCATTGGGTGCGGCGGCATCCGGACGCGCCAACCCCGGTGCGATCCAGGGCTTGCTGGGGGCCTATGGAGTCAATGTGTCGTTGCCCTTCAATCGGAAACAAGAATCGGAGGCCGACTACATCGGACTTCGATTGATGGCGCAGGCCGGGTACGATCCGCGTGAGGCTGTGCCGTTTTGGGAACGGATGAGCGGCTGTCCGAAGCAGATGATCGGGAAACTCTGTTTCCGGTCGCAGCAGGCGGTACCGGAATTTCTTTCCACCCATCCGTCCGATTTAACGCGTATCAATCAGATCGAAGCCTGGTTACCCGAAGCGCTCCAGCATTATCATGGTCCTGGGGGAGGCGTAGCGCCACCACCGCTGGCGCCATACAAGCCGACGATCGGGCCGATGCCGGAAGCCAGTTGACGCTGCTAACAAATTGTTGACAAACTCGATGACGACACCGGAAACGACACCAAGTTTGAGATTACTGACGGAAGCTGAGTAGCCTGCAGGCTGTTCAGAAAGGCCGTCCAGCAAGGCCGCAGCGAGCGAAGAGGCGAGGCGTACGCTTCGGTACGTTGAGCAACCCTAACCAGACCGGGCTGACATCCATCGGCCCTTTCCAACGAACCGGCGATGCATCATCCAAGAAGAAATCCATCGACGCGACTTTCACCCCGAGTGGCCCGACCGGGGGAATCGCCCCCTCAGGCCTCATAGTCAACGACTGGCCGTGCATCCCCAACATGCGAGGCACACAGGGGCCATTCAGATCCACGTCCAACAGTCCGACCTTCGCCCCTTGCCGAGCAAAAGCCAAGGCCAAATTGACCGTGGTCATGCTCTTGCCCACGCCGCCTTTTCCGCTCATGACCACCAGCTTGTGCTTGATGCCGGCCATGCGAGCATGGACCTGTTTAGTATTTTCTGAAATCTGTGCGAGCACTTTGGCGTCGTCTGAGTACTTCAATTTGCCAAGAATGGTCTTCAGATCTTTTTCAACCGCCATAACGGGAACCCCTAGCAGTTTATTGACAAACTAAATGACGAGACCGGAAACGACACCACGCCTGAGATCACTGACGGAAGTTGAATGGCTTGCAGGCTGTTCAGAAAGGCCGTCCAGCAAGGCCGCAGCGAGCGAAGAGGCGAGGCGTACGCTTCGGTACGTTGAGCCTCTTCACGATGTGAGAACGCCGCTGGCGGACTTTATCAACAGCCTGCTCATGAGGTCTCTGTGCCAAAGCGAACCGACATCAAGTCCATATTATTGATAGGATCCGGACCGATTGTAATCGGTCAGGCCTGTGAGTTCGACTATTCCGGCACGCAGGCCTGCAAGGCCCTCAAAGAAGAGGGTTACCGGGTGATTCTCATCAATAGCAACCCCGCGACGATCATGACCGATCCTGAGTTGGCGGACCGGACTTATGTGGAGCCGATTACGGTCGAGGTCGTGGAGAAAGTGATCGAGCGCGAACGCCCCGACGCCCTGCTCCCGACCATGGGCGGGCAGACCGCGTTGAATACAACGATGGCATTGGTCAAGCGGGGAACGCTCGAAAAGTATGGCGTCAAATTGATCGGCGCGTCTGCCGAGGCGATCCACAAGGCCGAGGACCGCGAAGCTTTCAAACATGCGATGCAGCGGATCGGGCTGCGAGTGCCGGCCAGCGGTACGGCGCATACCCGTGATGAAGCTATCAAGATTCTCGATCAGACCGGATTTCCGTCGATCATTCGGCCGTCGTTCACCATGGGTGGAACCGGCGGGAATATCGCATACAACCGGGAAGAGTTCGAGAAGCTGATCGATTGGGCCTTGGCCATGAGTCCGGTCAGCCAAGTGCTGATCGAAGAATCCCTGATTGGGTGGAAAGAATACGAGTTGGAGGTGATGCGGGACCTCAAAGACAATGTCGTCATTGTCTGTCCGATCGAAAACCTGGATCCGATGGGGGTGCACACGGGCGACAGCATTACGGTCGCGCCGGCCATGACATTGTCGGACAAAGAGTATCAGCGTATGAGGGATGCGGCTGTACGGATCATGCGCGAGATCGGCGTCGATACCGGCGGGTCGAACGTGCAGTTCGGCCTGGATCCCAAAAACGGCGACATGGTGGTGATCGAAATGAATCCGCGCGTGTCGAGGAGCTCTGCGCTCGCTTCGAAGGCCACGGGGTTTCCCATCGCCAAGATTGCCGCGAAGCTTGCCGTGGGTTATACGTTGGATGAAATCACCAACGACATCACCGGCGTAACCAAAGCCTCATTCGAACCCACGATCGACTATGTGGTGGTGAAGATCCCCCGCTTTGCCTTCCAAAAATTCCGAGGGGCCGATCCCACCCTCACGACGCAGATGAAATCGGTGGGCGAAGTGATGGCAATCGGGCGCACCTTTAAAGAGTCCTTACAGAAGGCGATTCGTTCGCTGGAGTTGAACATGAACGGGCTCTCGTCGCGGGAGGGATTGGATCACGGCATACCCGAGGGGTTCGATCGGCAACCGGCGCTTGAGCGAGTGCGCCAACATTTGCGAACCCCGATTGCCGAGCGGCTGTGGCACGTCGCGGACGGCATACGTCTCGGCCTCTCCAATGACGATCTGTTTGCGCTCACGAAGATCGATCCCTGGTTCCTGGAACAGATCCGTGAGCTGATGCAATTTGAAACCTTGCTGGCCACTCGGGCCGGAAAGAAACCCACAGTGCTTGACGAGTCGCTGCTGTGGGAGGCCAAAGAATTGGGTTTTTCAGACGATCGTATCGCTCATCTCGTCGGCGCGACCGCGGCTACGGTTAGGAAACAACGTGCCAAGGCCGGCCAGGGTAGGAGAGGGGTGACCTATAAACGGGTCGACACCTGCGCCGCAGAGTTCGAAGCCCATACGCCCTATCTCTATTCGACGTACGGAAGCGAATGTGAGGCTCGCCCGACAGACCGGAAGAAAGTGATGATCCTCGGTGGAGGGCCGAACCGTATCGGACAGGGGATTGAATTCGATTACTGTTGTGTCCATGCAGCGATGGCGCTTCGGGAAGAAGGTATCGAGTCGATCATGGTGAATTGTAATCCCGAAACCGTGAGTACAGACTACGACACGTCGGATCGGCTCTATTTCGAGCCCTTGACCGAAGAAGACGTTCTCAACATCGTAGAGCGCGAGCAGCCGTTGGGAGTCGTGTTACAGTTCGGCGGACAGACGCCCCTCAAGCTCGCGCTGCCCCTGTCTAAAGCCGGGGTGCGAATACTGGGCACGAGTCCAGACGCGATCGATCGCGCGGAAGACCGGGAACGGTTCCGCGATCTCTTGAATAAGCTCGGACTCCGCCAGGCGGAGAGCGGCATGGCTCGATCCGTAGACGAGGCCCTCAAGATTGCCGCGCAGATCAGCTATCCGGTCATGGCGCGGCCTTCGTATGTGTTGGGCGGGCGATCCATGCAGATCGTCTACGATGAACCCAGCTTGCTGGAGTATATGAAGTCGGCGGTCAAAGCCTCGCCGAAACATCCGGTACTGATCGACAAGTATTTATCGGATGCGATTGAAGTCGATGCCGACGCCATATCGGATGGAACGAACGTCGTGGTCGCCGGGATTATGGAACATATTGAAGAAGCCGGGGTGCATTCGGGGGACTCGGCCTGCTCGTTGCCGCCCTATTCGCTCGATCAGAGCGTGGTCGAAGAGATTCGCCGGCAAATGAAGGCCCTGGCTCTGGAGCTGGGCGTGATCGGCCTGATGAATGCGCAATTTGCCATCAAAGATCACACCATCTATGTACTGGAGGTCAATCCTCGCGGCTCGCGCACGGTGCCGTTTGTGAGTAAAGCCATCGGGGTGCCGTTGGCGAAGCTGGCGATGAAGACCATGGTGGGCAAGAGCCTTCCCGATCTGGGGTTGATCGAGGCCCCTACTCCCGTTCACTTATCGGTGAAAGAATCCGTTTTCCCCTTTAATAAGTTCCCAGGGGTGGATGTGCTCCTGGGCCCGGAGATGAAGTCCACCGGAGAAGTGATGGGGATCGATCAGGATTTCGGATGGGCCTTCGCGAAATCCCAAGCAGGAGCCGGCGCGCCGCTGCCGAGGGGCGGCACAGCATTCATCAGTGTCAAGGAGAGCGACCGCCCGGCATCGTTGGAAGTCGCGCGACAGCTCCAGCGGCTGGGGTTTAACATTCAAGCGACGAGTGGAACGGCTGCGTATTTGCGGAGCCATGAGGTCCATGCGGAAACCGTGAACAAGGTCATGGAAGGCCGGCCCCATGTCGTGGACCATATCAAGAACGGGCAGGTGGCGTTGGTCGTGAACACGGTGAGTAACGCGTCGTCGCATGCCGATTCATTGTCGATCCGCCGGGAGGCTCTGAACAAAGGGCTGGCGTACTATACCACCATACGAGGGGCGCGAGCGGCGGTCATGGGTATTGAAGCGATTCTCAAGAAAGAACTCACCATTCGGTCGTTGCAGGAATATCACCACCATTCATAGAGGACATCGTTGACCATGCCGACACCGATTACGAGAAAAGGACATGAGGCGCTCCAGGCAGAGCTTGATCGTCTTCGCAAAGTCGAGCGCGCCAAAAATATCGAAGCTATTGCGGAAGCGCGCGCCCATGGTGATTTGAGCGAGAACGCAGAGTACGATGCCGCCAAAGAACGCCAGGGATTCATCGAATCCCGTATCGTGGAACTGCAGTCGAAACTGGCCGAGGCCCGGATCATCGAAACCGCCGGGCGAGTTTCTGAGACCATCGTGTTCGGCGCCACGGTGCTTGTGATCGAACAGGAGTCGCAGTCGAAGCGGCAATACACGCTGGTGGGGCAGGATGAAGCCGATATGAAAGTGAACCGCATCTCGATTCAATCTCCGGTCGGCAAGGCGCTGATTGGAAAACGAGTCGGCGATTTCGTCGAGGTTAAGACGCCTGTGAAGATGGTCGAATATGAAGTGGTGGAGATCCGCTTCGAGGAGCTCTAGCAGGATGCTGAAAATGGAGCGGGGTAGCTGGGACGATCCCTGTGCTCGCGCAACGCGCGGCCTGAGAAGGCCCTCGTTGGACGCGCGCAGTGGGGATCATCCCAGCCACCCCTTAGTAGGTGATAGATCGCTGCGGCCTTGCTGGACGGCCATTTTGAGCATCCTGCAAAATATTTTCCTCTTGCCCAATACATACTGGCTAGCGTGCCGCCCTCTCTGAGGCTCATCACGCTCCTGACCGATTTCGGCGACCGCGATTGGTTCGTCGCCGCGATGAAGGGGGCGATCCTCTCGATTCATCCTCAAGCCCGTATTGTCGATCTCTCCCATCAGATCGCTCCGCACAGAATCGACGAAGCCGGTTACTTTCTCAAATCCTGCTATCGCGAGTTTCCCGAGGGCACTATCCATGTTGTGGTGGTCGATCCTGGCGTCGGCAGCGAGCGGCGGGCAATTATCGTCAAGAGCGCAGGGTACGTTTTCCTCGCGCCGGACAATGGCGTACTCACCTACATATTCGATGACGAGCAGTCGGTCGAAGTGCGCGAGATCGATCGGCGAAAGTTTCGGCGTGAATCGCCGGGCCATACCTTCGACGGTCGGGATCTCCTTGCTCCGGTCGCGGCCAGACTCGCCAAAGACGAACCGTTTGAGTCGTATGGGCCGGTCATCGGAGATTACCGGACCTTTCTGATCGCTCAGCCACGTTGGGAGCAGACCGTCTTGGTCGGTGAGATTGTCCACGTGGATCGGTTCGGAAATCTGATTTCAAACCTGACCCAGCAGCATCTCGAAGAGGCGCGTTCGGTCGCGATGGGCCGGCAATTGTCCATTCGGATCGGTGAGCGGATCATTGAAGGGGTGGTGAATAGTTACAGCGAGGGAATGGCGGAGAATCCGTCCGCGCTCATCAATAGCAACGGCAAGCTCGAAGTCTTTCTGAAAGAAGCCTCCGCTACCGATCTCTTGCAGGTGGGGAGGGGCGAACGGATCGAAGTGTCGTAAGCCCACACGCGAAATTCACGAGACATGCGGGAGGTGCGCGAAAGGCGAGAGGTGAAGAACCTTGATTGCAGCGTTACCCGCTTGGACTTCCAAGATTGTTGTTCTGGCACGGGTGGAAAACGTTTCCTGGAGCTGTTTTCTGCCGGTGTGAAGGGAACATCTAGGCATACTACGTATCTTGACAGGGGACCACATGGCTCTCTATAGTCCGCCGACCTTTCGTAGGAATCAAGATGAGTATGCAAATATATTCTCCTCGCACCTCCTCGCACCTCCTCGCACCTCCTCGCACCTGAGAGCCCTATTTCATGGATCTGTCGTAGAAGGAGCCGTCTCACATGAGTGACGCCACAGACAAGACCATTTCGTTGAACGTGCGGTTGAAACCCGGCGAATCGTCGGCCCATCCCAAAGCCACGAACTATACGAACGTCGGCGTCGCGCAGGGGATCGCCTACCTCGATTTCGGGTTCATCGAGCCGGCGCTGCTGGCTGCCATTGCCAAGACGGCCAAAGACGGACAGGCCGCGCCAAAAGGATTGGACGGCACGCTCGTCACTCGCGTGGCCATGAGCGTGGACATACTGGCGCGATTGCATCAGCAGATTCAGCAAGTCTTAGTCGGGCTGCGCGATGCACGGCAGCCGAAGCCGAAACCTTAAGTCTGAGAGATATCCGAATGGCACATGTGCAATGGAAAAAGAAGAGTCTGTCCCCAGGTGAGCAAGCCTTCATCGAGAGGATAGCCGCATGAAGAAACAGGTCGTGCCGTTCGTACTGGTACTTGCCGTCATCGTCGGCCTTGGGCTGCCTGCTCATGGAACAGGAATGGAGTCGGCCACGTCGAGCGCGTCTTCAACGGCCACAGACGCAGTCGGGCTATCCCCCAACACATCAACGAAACTCACGCCAGAGCAAGGGGCTGCGCTGGTAGAGGTACGGAAGATTCTGCGGGAAGCCAAGCAGTCAGCGGAGAGCTATACGCTGCCCAGCAAGCTGACAACGAGTCCCACGATGCTGCGCGCATTGGAGCAGAGGAAAACCGTGCTGTTGGAAGAAATCGAACAGGCCCAACTGCGCGCTGGGGACCTTGCGGCTGCAGCGGGAACAAAACGCCTCGATCTACTCGCGTTAGCCCAAGCGCAGTATGGCGATATTAAAGGAGCCATCCAAACCGCTACACGCAACAGGGTGGCCGATAATGAACTGCTCATTCTCGTAGATACCGTGATCAAGGCCGGAGATATCCCCGCAGCGGTCACCATGGCCCAAAGCAATTTTGCAAAAAATGGTGTTGAGCTTTGGCGGCAACGCAATCAGGCGGCGGTATACGCCCTGATTGCCAAGCGACAGCATGAAGCCGGTGATCCCGAGGCGCCGGCCACATTACAGAACGCTATCAAAGCGGTGCCGGAACCCAAGCATACGCCGGATCGCTATCTGGCTCTGTTACATGTCGCACGAACACAAGCCACCATGGGCGATCGAGCAGGGAGTGAGGAGAGTTTTCGCAAAGCGATTGTGGCCACGCTTGGCGTACGCGGAGAAGGGGTGAAGGGCGGAGGCTTGATCTGGGTAGCAAAAGCACAAGCCGAAGTCGGAGCTAAGGCGGCGAGCGAGCAAGTATTCCAGCAAGCTATTCAGTTAGGGCAAAGCGACAAGCGACCACTGGCTAGAGCTATTCACTTGGGTTGCCTTGCCTGGGCACAGTCGGTCAGCGGTCAGAACAATGCCATTGAAAAAACCTTTCGAGATGCGCTGGAGAATATTGAAGCGATACCAGTTGCCGAAAGAGGCCAGATTTTAATGGAGATTGCGAATTGGCAAATTAAAGCGCGAGACCTTGAAGGTGCTCGTTACACAGTCCAACTCTTGCTTCGCAGGGTAGAGTCGTTAACGGACCAAGAGGCAAAAAATACAGCGATCGCGTCAGCTGCTGGCTTGGCGGTGTTGGCCGGAGATCCGAAACAGGCTATCGAGCTGGCAGCGCAAGTTACCGACGATTGGGAGCGAGCCGGAGTCTTGGCCGCCGTCGTCCGAACCCTCGTCAGAACTCACGACCCGTTTGGGTCGCCGGAAGTGTTTCGACAACTTGCCGAGTCAGCGGCGACATTGTTGAAGCACTCACCGCCAAAAGACAGCAGCAAGAGGGACACCAGGCGCTCGTCCCTTGCGCTGGTCCTGGCTGCAGCTGGTGATGTTCCAAGTGCACTTCGTACCGCGGACACGATCAGTTCTGTGTCTGGGCAAAAAGATGCTTATGGCAGAGTCGCAAATCTTCTGACGGCGAAAAGAGACTTTGCGAGTGCGAAACAAGTCATCCTTGCGATGAAAGAAGATTGGCTTGCAATAGAGATCAAAGGCTCAGTCTTGAAGTTGACGAAGGCCGAAGCGAAGGCTGGTGGTGACGCAAGCGCGATCGACTGGACTCGCCGACAGAAGAATATGTTTGCCAAAGCCCAAGCCTTGTTAGGGGTTGGGCTAGGCCTCATGGAGCGAGAGGGTATCGTAGATATAGAACGATCGACTCCCGAGACACCCATGAGAGATCAATGCCCTATTTTGGTCGATTCGTCTCTGTGATTCTTTAAGGAGGTCATCATGTCGAGCGAATTCAACACCTACTTCCAGTACTCCCAACTCTCGATGGCAGCTTATGCACAATTGCCCGATGATTTCATAGGGCCAATTCCACAAAACCAGCTTATTGACACAGGGTTTCCTAGCACCCTGGCCAACCAGTTCTCTAGCAGTTATACGGTTCTAGACCATCACCCTGACGACGGTTCTGGCTTTTCGGCCACGCTGCTGCAAGCACTTGATGGGAATCAACAGCCTACTGGACCGAAAATTCTAGCAATCCGAGGGACGAACGGTCCTGCGGATCTCCTGGTTGATCTGGTGAACGTAGCATTAGCAGGCTCTACAACACTGAATCCACAATACATTGCGCTTCGAGACTACATCCGAGAGATCAGCGATCTACCAGGAGCCCCACTTTTTGAACAAAACTTCACGGTCACCGGACACTCTCTCGGTGGCTTCCTGGCTCAGGGCTTAATGGCAGACAGTGAGTTCAAGGCGAGGATCGACCAGGTCTACACCTACAACGCCCCTGGGTTCGGCGGTGCTGTCGGAAGCATTCTCGAAGCCTTGGGGGTCCCTAATCCGCTGATCGATCCAGTCTCTGCTGCAAAAGTCACGAACTTTGTCGCCTCCAATGGCCTGTCGCCGATCGCGGGGTTGGGTGCCCACATTGGCCAAGTGCTGCCGGTCTTCATCGAAGCCGGATCGCCGCGCAACAATCACCAAATCATGACGCTCACCGACGCGTTAGCAGTGTATGATCTGTTCGGCAAACTTGATGCGCAAGTACAGGTCCAGCAGGTCACCGACATTCTGAATGCGATGTCGAAAGAGCCTGCCACCAGCCTGGAACAGGCCGTCGTGGCGCTTCAAAAATTGCTCGCGCCCACTCCTCAGCCCCTCACGCTGCAGACCGGCGATCGTGACACGCTGTATAACGCGATTCAAACTTTGGCGACCAATTCCAATATGGATGGCACCAAGGTGGTCGTCAGTTTGGTGCATGAGTCCGCCGGTGATCTGCAAGCCATGGCGCAGTTCGATTCCACGCTGGGGCTGGCAACCCGCTATGCCCTGCGGGAGCTGAATTCCTTTGTTATTGCAGGCAGTGCCGCCCTCTATAGTCCTCACAACCAAGGGGGCGCGCTCGAGCTGTTTAACGCGAGTACAGGAACCGGTGAACTGACGACGGAGTATGTCACCGACCGGGCGGCGTTCCTGGCCAAGAAGATGGAGATCAACAGGACGGACGGTGGACTCTTAACCAGCCTGACCAATGTCTTTAACGGTGTGCACTTCAAGGATTACCAGAGCGGGTATGAGATTTCCGCTGGATTGTTCGCGCAACTCGTGACGACCCCACAGGAATATCTGTTTGGTTCGGCCAACTCAGAGACGCTCACCGGCAACAGTGCCGACGATCAGCTTTACGGTGGAAACGGCCATGATGTCTTGATGGGGCAAGGTGGCACGGATCACCTCGAAGGGAATCAAGGTAATGACACGCTCCAAGGCGGCACCGGCAATGACCGCCTCGAAGGGGGCGCGGGGAACGACACGTACTATTACAACAACGGAGACGGGATCGATCAGATCGAGGATTCCGACGCCACGGGTCGGATCGTTTTCAACGGTGGACTGCTCCAAGGCGGGATCAGTACCGATAACGGTGCCACCTATCACAGCCTCGATGGCTCCCAGACCTACGTCATTTCAAGCGGTCACTTGATCGTCAATGGCGTGCTGACGGTGAATGCGAACTTCCAGAGCGGGCAGTTCGGGATTCAACTGAA
>NEWR02000010.1:151490-210712 GCA_002869885.2 Nitrospira sp. CG24C | reverse complement strand
CCCGGGGTGTATGCCCCCTAAAGACCACTTGTAGACTACGAGTTTGATAGGCTGGGTGTGGAAGGCCAGTGATGGCTGTAGCTGACCAGTACTAATCGGTCGTGCGGTTTAACATCATCATCTTTGCTCCTGATAGACATGGTCTCACGCGCGGCAAATACGATTTGCCGCGCGAGTTCTGAGTTATAAGTTCTCAGTTCTGAGTTGGGGTATTCGAAAAAACTCAGAACTCAGAACTCAGAACTCATAACTCGTAACTCGTAAGGATGTTCCCGGTGGCATTACCGGAGGGGCCACACCCGTTCCCATACCGAACACGGAAGTTAAGCCCTCCAAGGCCGATGATACTGCTGCTGTGAGGCAGTGGGAAAGTAGGACGCTGCCGGGTTATAAAAGGCCGGTCAGGTTGCAAAACCTGGCTGGCTTTTTCTTTTATATCCCAGCAGCGTCCGTAAGAAAGTCGAAGGGTTTTATCCGGCGACATTGATACGATAAAGCGATAAAGAGTCGCCGGCACGAGCAAGCTTGGTTTGGACCTCTGCCGGGTTTCAAAAGGCCCGCTGATCGAAAGGTCAGCGGGCTTTTTCTATTTTACGGAGAGGAAGCGTGGGTAGCCTGGTCATCCCCTGTGCTCGCGCAACGCGCGGTCGAAGACTCCCCTCGGCTGGGCTAATGGCACGTCTCGGCGTGCCATTGGGTTGGCGGGTGGGAAAGCTGCGCGCACTACGGGGATCAACCAGGCTACCCGCGCAGGGAAGCTGAAAAAGAAAGGCCCGCACCGAAAATTCGGTGCGGGCCTTTGATTCACAAGACAACGTTGAGAGGGAGGTGGTGCGCGTTCCGTTGGAAGCGGCGCTTGAACGGAACTGCGCGGATGGTCATCTTTTTTAAGGTTTATTAAACATTCAAAACCAGCGCATCTCCACGAGACCATCTTGTTCAACGACTCTGACTCGACAGTGGCGGCTCAACCGGACCGGCCCATTCGCCGTCTAAGTCCTTCAGTGTCAGATCGTCTGACGTGGCGATGTAGGGCCCGTCTCCGTCGTCATCGATGAAGTGTAGAACCTTCGCGGTATTTCCGTCGGATTGACGGCGATACCAATACCACCCGGTTTTTGTCGGCTTCTTAGTCGTCCAGGTCACTCCGTTACCTCCCCAACCCAGGTCAATGTGGGCTTATCCGCAAACGTTCCGTCACGGGTGATTCGTTCTTCATCAGCAACCACTTCTTCTCCAGCTCCTGTGGGTAGGCTTTCCTCCTGATTATGCTTGTGAGGGTCGATATATCATCTCTTACCACCCAACGAAGTCAACAGTCATGCTGACCCCAAATCTTCGATCCTTGACCCTTGCGGGCTAAGGTTAGGAGCGAAGTGTTGTTTCGCATCGTGCGGTGAGTTGGGTGACGGCGTCATGGTCTGGCTTGCGGCCTCGTGGCGTCCATGGTAGAGTTTAGCCCAGTTAAACTTAAAGAGAGTTGGACTCATGGCTCGTAAAACAGCGGTGGTGGGATTCTCGGTAAGTCCGGCTCTTGCTAGGGAGTACGAACGGCTCGCGGAACGCGAAGGAACGACCAAGAGCGACTTGTTCCGCCGCATGGTGACCACGTATAAGGCGGAGCGTGAAGAGGCAGAGTTTGTGGTGCTCCAGCGGAAGATGGCTCGTCGTGCCCGCAAGATCGGAGTATTCACCGAGGAGGAGGTCGAACGGATCGTGTTTGAGGACCGCTGATGAAGGTGGTTTTCGATACGAATGTGTTTATCTCGGCATTCATCGTTCCGGGCAGCAAGGGTGAAGACGCACTCCTGCTCGCCCATCGACACAAAGTTGATCTCTATAGCTCAGTTCCCATCCTCACCGAAACCGCTCGCATCCTCCGAACCAAATTCGATCAGTCCGAAAAAGATATCACCGCTGCGCTCAAAATGATTGGCCGCGCGGCGACGATTGTGCGCCCTTCGCGAAAAGTGACGGTGGTTGAGGATCTGCCAGATAACCGCATTCTCGAGTGCGCGGTGACGGCTCAGGCCGATCTGATTGTGACTGGCGACCATCATCTTCTGGGGCTCAGAGAGTTCGAGGGAGTCTCTATTGTGCGTCTTGCCGATTTTCTGAGGATGATCCCTTTGGAATGATCCAGGGCCAGGAGATAGGATGGGGTTTCTCTGCTCTCAAAAATAAGTCAATAGTCATGCCCGACCCCAAATAGTTGATTGCAAGACCTGGTCTCGCTTTACGTCTTGTGCGTTTGCAAACGGAACTTTAAAAACTTCATGTTGTAACCCAATCGCGATTTCCACGAGCTCAGACATCGTTATCTCCTTATTGATGCGGGGGATGAACAGGAACGATTGACAAATAAATGCTCAGGGGAACATACACGATCGCCATGCTCATCGTCATCGACACGAGCAACAAGACGGTGGTCGACAGTATTGACGAGGAGAACATTGCTGAACTCACCCAATTGTTGAGGTAGTCCCTATACCGATCCCCTCCCTCCACGAAGTAGGAGATCGGGAGTTCGTAACCAAACGTATACAGTAAGATTACTCCGCTGGCTCCGACCTTCAGGCGTACCTTCAGGCGTTCCTTGACTGGGATTCCAGTTTGTTGCCATTTTTCACACATGCCGCGGTACGCCTCCTGGAATAGGTGGTTCACGAAGAACATGTAGTAGACCCAGTACATCCCCAGCAGGAGAGAACTAAGGACCGTGTACAGGATCATCACCTGTGCGGAAAACGGACGCTCGCTGAGTCGCGCGGCGGTTTCGAGCGCGCCGAGGGTGGGCTTGAGCTGCTCAATATAGTCCAGCGCCCACAGGGGCGGTGCGGTCTGCCATAGCGCGACAAAGTATAGACTGTATCCGAGTATCACATGGGCATAGACACTCACCAGGAGCGGGCGCAGTTGGGCAGACTCCGTGCGAGAAAGATCTGGATTCGTCACAGTCATGGACATCCTACTGTGCGCGCATCATAATCAGGGGGAAGAAATAAGGACATTCTATTTTCTCGGGTCGGTCTGGTCCATCCCAATTGTGCGTATCAATGATCCCTCCAAGCTAGCTCGCTGCTCCTCTTTTGGAGGGCACCCATCTTGGTCTACGTGCGGCCGTCGAACGAGGCCCTTCTGAGGGCGCGCGTTCCGGGAGCACAGGACTAACGTGGGTGTCCTTCCATCCCCTTCATCGTGCGCGTTCTGCGAGCAAAGAGGGCACCTGGCTGCTCCCTCCTCTTGCTTTATGAGCCGGTATTAGCCTGCCTGCTAAGGGTAACGGCCTCGATGGCCTCCTTCAGAATCTCGACCATCCGTCTGAGTTCCTGAATTGATGTGCTGAGGGGCGGCATGAGGACGATTACGTTGCCGATGGGGCGCAGCAAGAGCCCTCGGCTGCGCGCGTCCATCGCTACTCGGTGTCCAACCCGCTCTTCGAGCGGATAGGGTTTCTTCGTCTGCTCGTCTTCCACCAACTCGATAGCCACGATAAATCCCTGTTGCCTGATCTCGCCGACATGGGGCAATTGCTTTAGTGGCTGAAGCAGTCGTGCCATCGTCTTAATCTTGGGTTGCAGCCGCGCTAGCGTCTTCTCTTTTTTGAATACTTCAAGGTTGGCCAGCGCCACGGCGCATCCGAGCGGATTGCCGGTGTAACTATGGCCGTGGAAGAAGGTTTTGAAGTCTGCGTATCTGCCGAGAAAGGCCCGATAGATTTCGTCAGTGGTGAGCGTTGCGGCCAGCGGCATGTAGCCGCCGGTCAGGCCTTTGCTGATCGCCATCAAGTCCGGTGTGACCCCCTCATGCTGGCAGGCGAACATCTTGCCGGTGCGACCGAATCCGGTGGCCACTTCATCGGCGATCAACAAGACATCGTATTTAGTGCAGAGTTCCCGAACCCGCTTCAGATAGCCAGGCGGGGAGGTCAGCATGCCTGCTGCCGCCTGCACGAGCGGCTCGATGATGAAGCCGGCCAGTTCGCGGTGACGTTCTTTGAGGATCTGTTCAATCGGATCGAGACAGGCCATTTGGCACGAAGGGAAAGTCAGACTGAGCGGGCAGCGATAGCAATAGGGCGGGTCGGCTTCGGCGGTGGGGAAGAGCAGCGACTTGAATCGCCCATGGAAGAGGTCGATGTTGCCGACACTGACGGCGCCGATGGTATCGCCGTGGTATGCCAGCTTCAGATGGAGAAAGGTGTTCTTGGGACCGGCCTCCGGTCGTCGTAGCTGCCAGTACTGGACTGCCATTTTGAGCGCGATCTCGACTGCCGTCGATCCATCGTCGGAATAAAATACCCGCGTCAGGCCTTTAGGTACGATTCGAATCAACGCTCGCGCGAGTTCAATCGCCGGTGGATTGGAAATTCCGAATAGCGAGGAATGCGCGATCTTATCCAGCTGTTTCTTGATCGCACGGTCGAGCGTCGGATGGCGATGGCCATGTAGATTGACCCAGATGGAGGAGGTTCCGTCGAGATATTTCTTTCCTTCCGTATCGATCAAATAGGATCCTTTCCCTCGCTCGATAATGAGCGGCTCCTCCTGTTCCCATTCCTGCATTTGGGTAAAGGGATGCCAGAGGTACGTTCGATCCCAGTCGCTCAGTTGTTTTGTAGAAGGTTGTCGAGCCATAGCATCTGGATAGAGGGTTAATGGTCAATGGTCAACGGTCAGAGTGGAAGGACAATGTGAACCGATTGACCCATGACAAATGACCCTTGATTCTTTTCATGGGAACGCGGTGCGATGCGGAGTATACGAGGAGGGCGTTTGCTTTGACAACCTGGGGGGCAGTAACTATAATAAACCGATTTTATTGGGAAATGAGTTAGGATTTGCAAAGCCTGATACGCAATTTCTCGATTATTGCCCATATCGATCACGGCAAATCTACCCTCGCTGACCGGTTTCTGGAAGCTACTGGCGCTGTCACGGCCCGAGAATCGAAAGAACAGATTCTCGACGCAATGGACTTGGAGCGTGAACGTGGGATCACGATCAAGGCCCATTCGGTCGCAGTCCGGTATCAGGCCAAGGACGGGAAGACGTACGCCTTGCATTTGATCGATACGCCCGGTCACGTCGATTTTACCTATGAAGTGTCGCGCAGTTTGGCGGCTTGCGAAGGTGCGCTTTTACTCGTCGATGCGACGCAGGGGGTCCAGGCTCAGACGATTGCCAATGTGAACTTGGCGATGGCCAATAATCTGACGATCATTCCGGTTATCAATAAGATCGATCTTGCGAGCTCCGATCTGGAAGGTACCAAGCAATCGATTTCCGATGTGCTGATGCTGGATGCGACCGATGCGCTGCCGATCAGCGCGAAAGAGGGACGTGGCGTGTCGGAGGTGTTGGAGGCGGTCATTGCCAGGATTCCTCCACCGTCGGGCGATCCCCAGGCCCCGCTCAAGTCGCTCATCTTCGATTCCTGGTTCGATAATTATCAAGGAGTGATCGTGTTGACGAGAGTGGTGGACGGGTCCCTACGGCCTGGGATGAAGATCAAAGTCATGTCGAACGATCGGATATTCGAAGTGATGGAAGTCGGCCAATTCACCCCGAAGAGGACGAAGAAGACCGAGCTGTTGACCGGCGAGGTCGGGTACCTCTGCGCGAATATGAGAGAAGTCGCGGACGTCAAGATCGGCGATACGCTCACAGATGCAGTGAACCCGACAAGCGCGCCCTTCCCCGGCTATAAAGAAGTGAAGCCGCTGGTATTCTGCGGGCTGTATCCTACCGACACGGGCCGGTATGAAGATTTGCGCGATGCGCTGGTCAAACTGCGATTGAACGATTCTTCGTTCGTCTACGAGCCTGAGACGTCGCTGGCGCTCGGGTTCGGTTTCCGATGCGGCTTCCTGGGCCTGCTGCACATGGAAATCATTCAGGAGCGGCTCGAACGTGAATATAACCTGACGCTTCTCACCACCGCGCCGACCGTCGTCTATCGCGTGCTGACGACCAAGGGCGAGGTACTGGAGGTCAATAATCCGACGCAGCTTCCGTCTCCCAGCAGTATCGACTCGTTTGAGGAACCGTTTATTCTGGCGTCGATCATTACACCAGAACGGTACATGGGGGCCATCCTCCAGCTCTGTCAAGAACGCCGCGGTATCCAGCAGGGCATGCAATTTCTCGATCCGACCAGGGTGATGATCAGTTATGAATTGCCGCTCAACGAGGTCATTCTCGATTTTTACGATAAACTCAAGTCGCGCACGCAGGGCTATGCTTCGCTCGACTATGAGCTGCTCGGCTACCGAGAGTCCGATCTCGTGCGGCTCGATATTTTACTGAACGGCGAAGCGGTCGATGCCCTGTCGTTTATCACCCATAAAGATCGTTCCATCCAGCGTGGGCGTCTGCTTGCCGAGAAAATGAAGGAGCTGATTCCACGGCAGATGTATGAGATTGCCATTCAGGCGGCGATCGGGAGCAAGATCATCGCGCGTGAGACGATCGGCGCGATGAAGAAGAACGTGCTGGCGAAATGTTACGGCGGCGATATTACGCGAAAACGCAAGCTCCTCGAGAAGCAGAAGGAAGGGAAGAAGCGCATGAAGTCAGTGGGGAACGTGGAAGTGCCGCAAGAGGCTTTCCTCGCCATCTTGAAAGTCGGTGAGGAATGAACGGAGACGTAAAGCTTCCCCCATCGGAGGACCGCGGCCCCGTGGCCCCACAGGGGCGGACAGATGCTGCTGAAGCGCCGGTGTTTAGCGAGCCCTTGGCGGTGGAACAGCCTGGCAGAAAGTCGCTCTTTCGCGAGTATGCGGAAGCCATTATTGTGGCGATGCTCCTGGCCTTTGCGATCAGGGTGTTTGTCGTCCAGGCCTTCAAGATTCCTTCCGGCTCGATGATTCCCACCCTGTTGATCGGGGATCATATCCTGGTCAGCAAACTCTCTTACGGTATTCAATGGCCCAGTGAGTGCAAATTTTCAGCAGGATTTCCTCCCATTAATTGCTATGCTTCGGAGGCGCTCATCGAGTTCGGCAAGCCGGAGCAGGGAGACATCATCGTGTTCCGGTTTCCCGAAGACGAAGAAAAGGATTTCATCAAACGGATTGTGGGGACTCCGGGCGATACGGTCCAACTTCGCAATAAAGTGGTGCTGGTGAACGGGGTCGAGCTCAACGATAAATCCTTCACCCAACGGATCGATCCGGGGGTCATCGACGGCTCGATCAATTCGCGCGATAATTTCGGGCCGGTGACCGTGCCCGAGGGCTCCTATTTCGTGATGGGCGATAATCGAGACCAAAGTCTGGATAGCCGGTTTTGGGGCTTTGTGCGCGAGGAGAAAATCCGCGGGAAGGCGTTCCGTATTTACTGGTCGTGGAGCGGGCAAGGTCAAATAATGGAGTGGGTCAGATGGGATCGAATCGGCAAAGCCATCCAATAGGGAAAGCCACGCGGCAGGCTGCGGCAGGCGCAGCTCAGGGCGGTGGTGCAACGTCCCCTCAAGCGCTTCGGCAATACATTTCGCGGTTCCCGCAAGCTTCCGTGCTGGTCATCGGGGATCTCATCCTCGACCACTATATCTGGGGCCGTGTGAGCCGCATCTCGCCGGAAGCCCCGGTGCCGGTGGTCCATGTCGATTCTGAGTCCTTGAGGCTTGGCGGCGCCGCGAACGTTTTCAATAACATCCTGGCCCTGGGAGGGGAAGCGGACCTTTGCGGCGTGATCGGTTCAGACGAAAGCGGCCGGATGCTTCTGAAAGAGCTGGGGGGAACCCGCTCAGGGCGCGGCGGGGTTGTCATCGACCAGGACCGTCCAACCACCAGAAAGTCTCGCGTCATTGCGCATAATCAGCAAATCGTACGGTACGATGTGGAGCGCCGGGTGGAACTCAAACCGGCGATGCAACGGCGGATTCTTCGCTATGTGGAATCACGGTTACGGGAACTATCCTGTCTCGTGGTGTCGGACTATGCCAAGGGCGTGGTGAGCGCCACGCTGATGTCGGAGCTCACGCGGCTCGCCTCACTTCGCGGCATACCTCTGGTTGTCGATCCGAAAGTCGAACACTTCAGCTATTACAAGGGAGCGACGGTCATCACGCCGAACCATCTTGAAGCAACACAAGCGGCCGGGGTGCATGGTGATGACGATCAAGCCAGCAACGAAGCCGGCGCGATCATACGGCAGCGGTTAGGATGCCAGGCGGTGCTCATTACCCGCGGTGAAAAAGGGATGAGTTTGTATGAGGGAGAGGATGTCTCCTGGCACATTCCCGCACAAGCCCGCCAGGTCTACGATGTCACTGGTGCGGGCGATACGGTGATCGGGACCTTGGCCCTTGCGCTGTCGACCGGCGCTTCGACGAGAGATGCGGCGACACTGGCTAACCACGCCGCTGGTATCGTGGTCGGCATGGTCGGTACCGCGACCCTCTCGGCCCAGCAGCTCTCGGAGGCGCTCGGCCATGACTAAGGCCACACCATCTGTCATAGTGGTGATTCCGGCCCGGTACGGGTCGTCGCGTTTTCCAGGCAAACCCCTGGTTATGCTCGGTCGAAAGCCCATGATCCAGCATGTGTATGAACAAACAGCAGCTTGCCGCGTAGTGGCAGAGGTTCTTGTCGCCACCGACGATGAGCGGATCAAACAGGCTGTGGAAGGGTTTGGTGGACGCGCCGTGATGGTCACAGGAGACTATCGAACAGGCACCGATCGAGTCGCCGGAGTGGCGCGCATGTTCGCCGGTGACTATTTTGTGAATCTACAAGGAGATGAGATCCCGCTGCAGCCTGATTTACTGACAGATCTCATTGAGCCGTTCATCGAGAGCGGTACAGGAATGGGCACACTGAAGCGCGCGATCGATTCGACGGAGGACGTCCACAATCCCTCGGTCGTGAAGGTGGTTACAGACCAGCAGGGCAATGCCCTCTATTTCTCGCGGGCGCCCATTCCGTTGGTGCGTGATGATGCAAGCCGTCGGGCCGTCGAAGGGTTGCATTACATTCACCTCGGCCTGTACATGTATCAGCGCGACACTCTGTTGAAGTTGGCCTCCCTTCCCACCGGACGGTTGGAGGATGCGGAAAAGCTCGAACAGTTGCGCGCGTTGGAACATGGCATTCCGATCAGAGTCTGGGAAACCAAACATGATTCTTTACGGGTGGATACGCCGGAAGATGTCGCGCCTGTGACAGACAAGCTCCAACAGTGTGAGGTCAACAAGCGGGAGTTGGGCATGCCGAAGGCCGTCTCCTCCAGCTAAGGGTGGCATGCGTGTCAGAGTTATACGATCCGACAAGACGGGGGTCATTATGAGCAAATTTATTTTTGTCACAGGCGGAGTCGTCTCCTCCCTGGGGAAAGGGCTCGCCTCTGCTTCGATCGGCAACCTGCTCGAGAGCCGGGGGTTGAAGATTACGTTCCTCAAGCTCGATCCCTACATCAATGTCGATCCCGGCACGATGAATCCCTATCAACATGGGGAAGTCTATGTGACGGACGACGGTGCGGAGACAGACCTGGATCTCGGCCACTATGAACGGTACACGTCTCTGACCCTCACCAAAGAAAACAATTACACGACCGGCCGGATCTACCATTCGGTCATCACGAAAGAGCGGCGTGGCGATTACCTTGGCGGGACAGTGCAGGTGGTACCCCACGTCACCGATGAGATTAAGCAGTGCATCATGCGCATCTCCCAGGGGATGGACGTAACGATCGTGGAGATCGGCGGTACGGTCGGCGACATCGAGAGCTTGCCCTTCCTTGAAGCGATTCGCCAGATGCCATATGACGTAGGGCGCGAGAACGTGCTCTATGTCCACCTGACGCTGGTGCCTTACATCGGCACAGCCGGTGAACTCAAGACCAAACCGACGCAGCATTCTGTCAACAAGCTTCGGGAGATCGGCATTCAGCCTCATATCCTCCTCTGCCGGACCGATCGATATCTGCCGCCGGAGCTCAAGGGTAAGATCGCGATGTTCTGCAACGTCGAGAAGGACGCGGTGATTACGGCCAAGGACGTCGAAACGATTTATGAAGTGCCGATCGTGTTTCGGAAGGAAGGGCTGGACGAGCTGATCGTGCGTCAGCTCCAACTCAAGACCGGTCCGCCGAATCTGCGCGAATGGGATGCGATGGTCCAGAAGATCAAGTATCCCAAGCATGAAGTCTCGGTCGCTCTGGTCGGCAAGTATGCGGGGTTGAAGGAATGTTACAAGAGTCTTTCAGAGTCGCTGGTCCATGGCGGCATCGATCATGAAACACGGGTGAATATTCAGTGGATCGAATCCGAGGAAATTGAACGGCAGGGGACTGAGCGTATTCTCCGCGAGGTCGATGGCATCCTGGTGCCGGGTGGGTTTGGCGCGCGCGGGATCGAAGGAAAGGTTGCCGCGATTCGCTATGCCAGGGAACACCAGATTCCATTCCTCGGTTTGTGTCTGGGCATGCAGTGCGCCACGATCGAGTTTGCACGAAACGTGGCAGGATTGACCGGCGCCAACAGCGCGGAGTTCGACGAAGCCTCTCCCCATCCCGTCATTCATTTGATGTCGGATCAGCAATCCGTCAGCGACAAGGGCGGGACGATGCGGCTGGGGTCGTATGTTTGTGTGCTGGGGGAGGGCACCTTGGCCCAAAAGATGTATGGGGTGAGCGAGGTGCGTGAGCGTCATCGGCATCGGTACGAATTTAACAACGCGTATCGCGAGCGATTACTTGCCAAGGGTTTCGTGCTGAGCGGACTTTCGCCTGACGGGCGGCTGGTTGAGATCATTGAATTGAAGAATCATCCCTGGTTTTTGGCGACACAGTTCCATCCGGAGTACAATTCGCGGCCACACCGTCCGCATCCGCTCTTCAGTGGTTTCGTTGGCGCTGCACTTAGAAGAAAGTGCGGCCACTAGAATGAGGATGCTGAAACTGCCTTTCAACGGCGTTCTCAACTCGACAAGATCCTCAACGTAGCCGAAAGGCTACGCCTCCGGTCTTGTCTCGTCTGCGGCCTTGTTGAAAGATCAGTTTGAGCATCCTCCAGATCGCATAGAGGCGAAGATGAGTCACGAAGTTCAAATCGGGTCCTTTAAAGTCGGCGTGGGGCATCGGCCGTTTTTGATTGCCGGGCCTTGTGTCATTGAAAGTGAACAGCTCGTGCTGGAGACGGCGGCGCGCATCGCTGAGATCGCCAAGTCTCTGGGCATGCCCTATATCTTCAAGTCGTCTTTCGACAAAGCGAACCGGACATCCATCAACTCGTATCGCGGACCGGGCCTTGAAAAGGGCTTGGCGGTGCTGAAGAAGGTCAAGGATCAGCTGGGTCTTCCCGTTTTGACGGACGTCCATACGGAAGAACAGGCGACCGAGGCTGGGAAAATTGTGGACGTGCTCCAGATCCCCGCCTTTCTCTGCCGGCAGACCGACTTGATCATCGCAGCGGCGAAGACCGGCAAAGTGGTGAACGTCAAGAAGGGCCAGTTCCTCTCGCCGCAAGAAATGGGCAATGCGGTGAAGAAAGTGGAGGAGTCCGGAAACCAGCGGATCGTCTTGACCGAGCGAGGATCGTCATTCGGCTACAATAACCTTGTCGTCGATATGCGATCCTTTCCGGTCCTTCGGAGTTTTGGCTATCCGGTGGTCTTCGATGCGACTCATAGTGTGCAATTGCCTGGAGGCGGGGGAACCAAGTCCAGCGGCCAGCGTGAATTCGTCGAGCCATTGGCCTGCGCGGCAGCCGGAGCCGGAGTCGATGGTTTCTTCATGGAAGTCCATCCCAATCCCGATGAGGCCCTGTCGGACGGACCCAATATGGTGCCGCTCCATCAGCTCAAAGCTTTACTTGAACGGGTCATGCGGATATGCGACGCGTCACAACCTCGAAAGTAACCAAGCCGAACGGCGCTCGATCGGCGGTGCCGAAGGGCCGGACCAGCCTTGATGTAGGCCGTCGTGTGCTGGACATCGAAGCCCGTGCGGTCCAGGCTCTCATCCAACGGCTCGATGGCGGTTTCTCGGATGCCGTCGATCTACTCTATGATTGCAAGGGCAAAGTCGTCATCTCGGGCATGGGCAAATCCGGTTTGATCGGGCAGAAAATTGCCGCCACGATGGCCAGTACCGGGACGCCATCGTTTTTTCTCCATCCAGCCGAAGGGCTCCACGGCGATCTCGGCATGCTGGCGCGCAAGGATGTGCTCATTGCAATTTCGAATAGTGGAGAGACGCAGGAAATTTTGCAGCTGTTGCCCTTCATGGAGCGCATGGGCATTCCTATTCTGTCAATCGTTGGACGAATGAGTTCGACGCTAGCCAAGAATAGTGCCGTCGCGTTGGATGTTTCTGTTGCAGAAGAGGCCTGTCCTATGGGGCTTGCGCCGACGGCGAGCACGACTGCGACACTCGCCATGGGCGACGCCTTGGCCGTCGCTTTGCTCGAGAAGCGCGGGTTCAAGGAACAGGATTTTGCGCAATTCCATCCGGGCGGGACGCTCGGACGCCGGCTGCTGGTGAAAGTGCGGGACGTCATGCACAGGGGGCAGGAGTTGCCACAAGTGCAAGAGACGGTCTTAGGCTCGGTGGCTATTCTCGAAATGTCGGCGAAAAAACTCGGTATGACCACAGTGGTCGATCGAGCCGGCACACTTGCGGGGGTGATTACCGACGGCGATCTGCGGCGGTTTCTCCAGCAGGGTGGGGATTTTTCCAAGGTCACAGCCGGGTCCTTGGCCGTACGACATCCTAAGCTGATCGGACCGGATGAGCTGGCAGCCAAGGCGGTCGAAATGATGGAGCGGTATTCCATCACCACGCTCGTCGTTGCGGACAACGCGAAGCGAATTGTCGGGGTCGTGCATTTGCATCATTTGCTCAAACACGGAATCATCTAAAGACGTGAAAGGTGAGGCGTGAAACGAGGGTCAGCCGAGGAGCTTCAGCCTTGCGTGGGTCAAGGCGCGGCCTTGGGCGAAGAGGCTGTCTTGGCAGACTCAGGGCGGGTGGGTGAAGTAGCCGCCAGGGTTGGGAGGGTGAGAAGGCTGAACATTTTGATCATCCTGTGAGATTGTGCTTCTTTGTGCCATAGTAGTCTTTCAGAAACTGGCTAACGGAATGGGTCATTGATGAATCGTGTACTGGCGGTATGGAAATTGGTCGGGCAGGAATCGCTTAATCTGCCGAATTTCATTACGCTGACGCGCATCCTCTTGATTCCTGTCTTCGTGGTACTGTTTGCCACGCCGACTCCGGACCGGTCCCTCAGTGCAGCGATCGTCTTCGTCGTTGCAGCGGTCACCGATTTGTTGGATGGCTATCTGGCTCGCCGTAACAGCCAAGTCACCACATTGGGGAAACTCCTCGATCCCATCGCCGATAAGTTGTTGGTCCTCTCAGCCTTGATTCTTCTGGTCAACGTCGATCGTGTGAGCGCGCTGGTTGCAATATTGATCATCGCGCGCGAAGTCGCGGTCACGGGGATTCGGGCCATTGCCGCAGGCGAAGGCATGGTGATGTCAGCTGAGATGACTGGGAAGTACAAGATGGGCCTACAAGTAGTGGCGATCGTGCTCTTGATTCTCGAGGACACGTTCTTGTCCGATCTGGGCAATCTGCATCTCGCCGGTATTGTCACGCTTTATCTGTCGCTGGTGCTCGGCTATGTCTCAGGCGGTCAATATGTGTGGAGCTTCTGGAAGCAGGTCGTGGCCAAGGGACTATAGCTCGTTTCTCTCGTCTATCTCGTTTTTCTGGTTTATTTGGTTTGTCTTGTTGGCCGGATCGGAACCAACCAAATGAACCAGATAAACGGGATGAACCAGACAAACCAGATAGACCGAGTTTGCTCGGTGTGCGTACCTTCCCTCACAATCCCCTGATCCATGAACGAAGAACTTCTGTGCGCGTTGATGACGGTGCTCGGCTATCTGCTGGGGGCCATTCCCTTCGGTATCGTGGTGTCGAAGGCCATGGGATTACCCGATCCACGAACGGTCGGCAGCAAGAATGTCGGGTTTACCAACGTGTTGCGTGTATCCGGCAAGAAGGCGGGCGTCCTTACGCTTCTTGGAGACATGGGCAAAGGGTGGCTGCTGGGCTGGGTCGCGATGCAGTGGCTTACCGTCGAATCTTTCATCATGATCGTGGCCTTTGCGCCGATCCTCGGACATCTCTTTTCGCCGTTTTTGGGTTTCAAGGGAGGGAAGGGTGTGGCAACAGCCATGGGCGTGGTATTGGGTCTATCCCCCTCTATCGGTCTTCTCATGTTGTTGATCTGGCTGGGGGCCGTCGCGATTTGGCGCTATTCATCCGGTGGTGCGCTGGCAGCCTTCGGGTGCTTACCGGTTGTGGCGATTGTGAATGAACAGCGGCAGGAGTTTTTTGTCTTTTCTCTGCTCGTCAGCACACTGATCTGGATCAAGCACAAGGATAATATTGTCCGGCTCTGGAAGGGGACGGAGAATAAAATGGGGAAAAAGAAACAGGAATTGGAAGAATAGAGAAAGGACACCCACGTTGGTCCTGTGCTCCCGGAACAGAGGAGGGGATGGAGGCTGATGATCTTCTGTGCTCGCGCAACGCGCGGCCTCAGAAGGGTCGGAGGGGGAGTAGCCAGGTGCCCTTTTTGCTCGCAGAACGCGCACGATAAAACGGTGCTCGTTCGATGCGCGCAGTCAAGGGCAGCCTCGGCCACTCCCCTGAATAGAGGTTTGGCAAATTGGTGGGCCCTCGCCCGGGCTAATGGCACGTCTCGGCGTGCCAGTGGGTGGGCGGGTGAAAAAGCTGCGCGCAGTGGAAGATCAATCAGCCCCCATCCTTAGAGAGATAACGAGCCAGCTTGGAGGGAGCATGTATATCGCTCGATGCGTGCAGTGAACGATCGCTACACTACTCCCTATTTTACTTTGAAGGGGGAAGAGGGGGAAAGTTTGTGAAGCAGGGCTATCGGTTGATCATTGTGGACAAGGCCGGTGTGCTGGTCTCTGAATTCCAACTGACGGAGAATGCGCTGGCTCAGCCGGAAGCCTTTGTCGCGGCGCTCAAACAGTCGATCGAGGACATTGAAGAGGAAGAGCCCTGAGATAAAACGACCGTTGTTTGGTTCATCTCGTTTATCTGGTTCACAGACCGGACGAACGAAACGAACAAGACAAACCAAAGAAACTAAAGAAACCAGATCACCCATCCCGCCGGTCTTGCGCGGTCAATAGAGGCCGTGCATTAGAGATAGACGCTTCCTAACATGCATACCGCTTGACTCCCGTACTCATTGCGTCCAGTGTGATGGTGCGAGGTGTGAAGCTCGCTGACTGTCCCATCTCTTGCGCTTCCTGATCCTTCCGGGCGTGACCGATTCTCCAGTCTCCTCCGTTTCGATGTCAGAGTTTCTCTGAACGGCTGTATGCCTTGTGTCATTGTCTGCTGATGGAGGCGGCCAGGACGTCGGCCATGCCCCAAAGGACTATTCAACTCACGCTCGCATTCCATAGAAAGGAGTGAGCCATGCTCTACTACGCACTGGTGTTTCTGGTGGTCGGTGTGATTGCCGGCGTCTTGAATCTCGCCGGGGTGTCTGCGGTTGCGGTGCAGATCTCTTGGGTTCTGTTCTTGATCGGGATCGCGTTGGTCGCGATCCATGTGGTCACGGGGCGCTCCACTCGGGTTACATAACTGGGCTACCGGGCTGTCCGACAGGTTCCCGGCGTGATGACCTGGCGCCAACGTGAAGCTGAGACATCGATACGTTACACAGGAGGAGAATGCTATGAACGCTGAACAATTCAGGGGGAAATGGACCCATTTCAAAGGCGAATTGAAACAGAAGTGGGGCAAGTTTACCGATGATGACTTCAAACAGATCGAAGGAAACTACGCGAAGTTCATCGGGAAAATTCAGGAACGGTATGCCGGAGAAAAGGTTGAGCTGATGAAGTGGGCGGACGCGTGGCATGAGAAGCCGACGCCGAAGGCTGTGGCGAAAAAGCCCCGCTGAATAGGTCGCACGGCATGCTGTAGTTCATCGAGGCTTCGTTGATTTTGAGCCGAGCGAGCCGAAGTTGTCTGCCTCTGCTTTCTTCAAATGAGCAGTTTGACCAGACTGCCATGCGTCTAGTCAGAAGACTTGAACGAAGACTTTGCGCGACTGTGCTGTATTAGTTACGCTTTGTATCTCACCCTCCGGTCAGTCAGGCATATGGTATGAGACCTCCTCTCATACCGGGCTTGGGCGAGCAAGAGATTCTTGGCTTCCGACGGTTTGGCTTGAATTTTCCGCAGAGCAAGTTTCGCCAGGACCACCTGTCCAAGTGAGCAGCACAGCCGTTGCTCATTTCAGCTTATTCGAAAGCGCTCGATCTTCTCTGTTGCATTGGACTTCGAACGTACACGCTGGCCTTGAGACATTCGTCTCGTATCTACCGTTGTCCTAAGTTAAGAAGCGGCGAAGAGGGGCAACCCGCCTGCTACCCCGGTCGTAGATTGGCTCGCGAGGCCGCACCTCTAAGAGAAAGAGATCTCACACGTGAAGGTAAGCAGCAAAATCAATCTCGGAAGCTTGCTCCATTTCAGGGCAAGCTTCCCTGAAAACGACTTGGCAGAAAAGTACGCCAGTGGCGAGCCACCGTTGCGTTCAGAGCTGTTCAGCGCCGATCAAATGGAGCAACACGGCAAGATCCTGGCCGGCCTGCACCAGTTGAGTCCGAGACAGGCTCCGGACCAGCTCCTGAGCAGGCTGGCGGAGAATGAAGACGTCCTGATCGGGGTCCGCGATCTGTTGGCAGAGGCGGTGAAGGCGAACCGTCGGATTACGCCGGCTGGGGAATGGCTGCTCGATAACTTCTATCTCATCGAAGAACAGATTCGCACGGCCAAGAGACATTTGCCCAAGGGATACAGCCGGGAGCTGCCTCGCATACTGGATAGCTCAACGGCCGAGCTCCCGCGTGTGTATGCCATCGCGCTCGAAACGATCTCACATGGCGATGGCCGAGTCGATCCGGGAAGCCTCAGCAGTTTCGTTGCCGCCTACCAGACGATCACCGGCCTCACGCTCGGCGAATTATGGGCCATCCCAATCATGCTCCGCTTGGCGTTGATCGAGAACCTCCGCCGCGCGGCAACGCGGATTGCCGCCCAGAGGATCGACCGCAATCGCGCCGACTACTGGGCGGATCAGATGATGGAGACTGCAGAGAAGGATCCGAAGAGTGTGATTCTGGTGATCGCGGACATGGCACGATCGAGCCCGCCCATGGCGAGTGCGTTTGTGGCGGAGTTCGCGCGCCGGTTGCAGGGGCAGAGCCCTGCATTGGCATTGCCGCTTACCTGGATCGAGCAGCGGCTCTCCGAGACCGGCCTGACGATTGAGCAGTCAGTGCAGTCGGAAAACCAGCAGCAGGCCGTCGACCAGGTCTCCATCAGCAACAGCATCGGCAGTCTCAGGTTTCTGGGGGCAATGGACTGGCGCGAGTTCGTTGAGACGATGAGCGTGGTCGAGCAGACACTGCGTGAGGATCCCGCTGCAGCCCATGGCAAGATGGATTTTGCCACTCGCGATCGCTACCGTCACGAGGTGGAGAGGATGGCGAGGAGCAGCAGGCTCTCGGAACGCGAAGTGGCGAGCCGCGCAATTCACCTGTCGCAGCAGGCTGCGGGAAGGAACGGCAGCGACGATCCAGAAGCCCATGTTGGTTTCTACCTGATCGGCAAGGGAGTTCCTCAGCTCGAACGAACGGCGGAGGTGCGCCTCTCCGCATCTGACGCATTTCAGCGAACGAGCGGTCGATTTCCGTTGTTCCTCTATGTCGGCACGATCGTCTTGATGACGGGGATCTTCACCTGCGGATTACTGGCAGCGGCGTATGCCGAGGATGAGGAGGGTTGGTTACTCGGACTGGTCGGTCTCCTGTCCCTAATCTGTACAAGTCAACTGGCGGTCGCGCTGGTGAATTGGCTTGCGACAGTGTTGGTGACGCCGCATACGCTGCCGCGAATGGACTTCTCCAAGGGCATCCCCTCGGAATCACGCGCGTTGGTCGTGGTCCCGACGATGCTGAGCAGCGTTGAAAACATCGAGGCTCTCATCGAGGCGCTCGAAGTCCGGTTCCTGGCCAATCGAGACGAGTACCTCTATTTCGGCCTGTTAACCGATTTTCGAGACGCGCACGAGGAAACGCTTCCGGAAGACGAGCTTCTTTTAAGGCTGGCCCAGAAGAGGATCGAAGAGCTGAATGGAAAGTACAGAGAGGCGACCGGCGATGCGTTCTTTTTGTTTCATCGCCCGCGTCGGTGGAATCCCGGGGAGCGGATCTGGATGGGGCATGAACGGAAACGAGGCAAGCTTGCGGATTTAAATGCGCTTCTGCGAGGCGGATCACGGGATTGCTTCTCCCTCGTCGTCGGCGAGACCGAGGTGCTGTCGAACGTGCGATACGTGATCACCCTCGACACGGATACACAACTGCCGCGTGATGCGGCGCGGCAGTTTGTGGGAGCCATGGCGCATCCGCTGAATCGTGCGCGGTACGACGAACGCAAGCAGCGGGTCTGCGAAGGATACGGTATCCTGCAGCCACGCGTCGGCGTGAGCCTTCCAGGCACGAACCAGTCGCGCTATGCGCGACTCAACGGGAGTGAGCCGGGCATCGATCCCTATACGCGCGCCGTTTCCGATGTATACCAGGACCTGTTCGGTGAAGGCTCGTTCATCGGCAAGGGGATCTATGAGGTGGACGCATTCGAACGCGCACTCGCAGGTCGTTGTCCTGAGAACCGGATTCTCAGTCACGATCTCTTGGAAGGGTGCTACGTGCGGGCGGGACTGTTGAGCGATGTGCACTTATACGAGGAGTATCCCGCTTGCTACAGCGTGGATGTGAGCCGGCGGCACCGCTGGATCCGTGGGGATTGGCAGCTTACCGGATGGCTCCTGCCGCGCGTTCCAGGCCCCGGAGCGCGGCGTCAGAAAAATCCGCTCTCCGGACTCTCCCGATGGAAGCTCTTCGACAACCTTCGGCGCAGTCTCGTGCCTTCAGCATTGACCGTTCTATTGCTGCTCGGCTGGACGGTCTTGTCACCGCTCTGGTTGTGGACCTTGGCGGTGATCGGAATCATCCTGATTCCTCCGTTGCTTGCCGCTATTCTGGATCTGTTTCAGAAGCCGGAGGATGTGTTGCCGGAGCAGCATTTCGCCGCCGCGCTACGCTCGGCCGGGGAGCAAATCGTTCAGACGATATTCACGGTCGTGTGCCTTCCCTACGAGGCGTTCTTCAGTATGGACGCGATTGTGCGCACGATCTGGCGAATGGTGGTCACGCATACACGACTGCTCGAATGGAGTCCGTCAAGCAATCAGAATCGCGATCGCTGCACAGGCCTTGTCGCCTACTGTCGGATGATGTGGATCGGGCCCGTTCTTGCCACTGCCGCGGTGATCTATCTGGCGCTGTCGGAGCCCGGTACGTTAGATGTGGCGATACCCATTCTGGGTCTCTGGTTCGCCTCCCCCGCGATCGCGTGGTGGATCAGCCAACCGATTACTCGGCGCGAAGTGTATCTAACGGGCGACCAGACTATCTTTCTCCGGAAACTTGCCCGAAAGACCTGGGCGTTCTTCGAGCAGTTCGTCGGTCCGGACGATCATTGGCTGCCACCTGATAACTATCAGGAGCATCCCGTTGCCGTGGTCGCGCATCGCACGTCGCCGACCAATATGGGACTCGCGCTGCTCGCAAACTTATCCGGGTACGACTTCGGCTACATTTCGGCCGGACAACTCATCGAACGCACGACGAAAGCGTTCCACACGATGGAAGGGTTGGAGCGCCACCGAAGCCACTTCTACAACTGGTACGACACGCAATCTCTGAAACCGTTGCTGCCGACCTATGTGTCGACGGTGGACAGCGGGAACCTTGCGGGCCATCTGCTGACACTGCGGCCGGGTCTGCTCGCACTCCTGGATCAGAAAATCCTGGGGTCGCGTTTCTTTGACGGACTCAGCGACACGCTTAGGGTCATCGAGGATGCTGTAGGGGAAACCATTCCGGCCCAACTCGCTCTATTTCAGAAGCATCTGGAGTCTGCCTGCGAATCCAGGCCAACCACGCTCACGGCCGCGCGGCTCTGCCTTGACCGGCTGGCCACGACCGCCGAGGAGGTGCTCGCTAGCGTGAAGGCTGCCCCGGAGAGTCAAGCGACCTGGTGGGCGCGCGCGCTCACCCGGCAATGCCAAGACGCCCTCGCCGACCTCATCCTGCTCGCGCCATGGACATTGTTGTCGGCCTCACAGAATAGGCTCAGCGAATGTGGCAACATCGACGAGATCCCCACGCTGCGTGAATTGGCGAGACTTGACGCGGCGTGTCTGCCGGTAATCGAGCATCAGTTGGGGCCGGAGGCGATGCATGAGGAGCACGCTGGGGTTGATGGCCTTCAACGGCTCGTTGCGAAGGCAAGTCGGCGCGCCAGAGAAAGAATCGCGGCCGTCGAGGGACTTGCACGTCAAGCAAGTCGCTTCGCCGAGATGGATTATGATTTCCTGTTCGACAAGGGCTGTCATCTGCTGGCGATCGGCTACAACGTCGGCGAGCGCCGGAGGGACTCGAGTTACTACGATCTGCTGGCTTCGGAAGCGAGATTGTGCAGTTTCGTGGCGATTGCACAGGGACAACTGCAGCAGGAGCATTGGTTTGCTCTCGGGCGTCTCCTTACGACCGCCGGTGGAGGGCCGGTGCTCATTTCATGGAGCGGGTCAATGTTCGAGTACCTCATGCCGCTGCTGGTGATGCCGACATACGAACACACGCTGCTCGACCAGACCTGCAAGGCGGCGGTGGAGCGACAGATCCAATATGGAAAACAGCGCGGCGTCGCGTGGGGCATTTCTGAATCCGGCTACAACACGATCGACGTTCATCTTAATTACCAATACCGCGCATTTGGTGTGCCCGGTCTAGGACTCAAACGTGGGCTTGCCGATGATGTGGTCATTGCGCCTTACGCCTCGGCGCTTGCGCTGATGGTGGCGCCCGAGGAGGCGTGCCTGAATCTGCAGCGACTCGCGGCTGAAGGGGTTGAGGGACCATTCGGTTTGTACGAAGCGATTGACTATACGCCTGCCCGTCTCCCACGCGGACAATCGAGAGCGGTGATTCGATCCTATATGGCCCATCATGAGGGCATGAGTTTGCTCTCCCTAGCCTTCCTGCTCCTGGACCGTCCGATGCAGAAGCGATTCGAATCGGATCCGTTGTTCCAGGCGACCATGCTGTTGCTTCAGGAGCGGATTCCAAAGGCGACGGCATCCTATTCCCACACCGTGGAACTCTCTGACTTACGTTCGACCTTTGGTGATGCCGAGATGCCGATGCGCCGGTTCAGCAGCCCGCACACCCCGATGCCGGAGGTGCAGTTATTGTCGAACGGCCGATACCACGTGATGATCACAAATGCGGGCGGTGGGTACAGCCGTTGGAAGGACCTCGCCGTCACACGCTGGCGCGAAGACAGTACCCGAGATAACTGGGGCACCTTCTGTTACATCCGCGACGTGGGGAGCGGGGAGTTCTGGTCCATTGCCCACCAGCCGACGCTAAAGCTTCCGGAGAGTTACGAAGTCATTTTTTCTGAGGGGCGGGCTGAGTTTCGTCGCCGTGACCAGGGAATCGAGACGCATACTGAAATCGTGGTGTCGCCGGAAGATGACATCGAACTGCGTCGAATCCGTATCACCAATGGTTCACGGACCAGCCGGACGATCGAGATCACGAGTTACGCGGAAGTCGTACTCGCATCGTCTGCCGCGGACGCGCTGCATCCGGCGTTCAGCAATCTTTTTGTGCAGACCGAGATCATCCGCGACCGACACGCGATCCTCTGCACGCGCCGGCCTCGCTCCCTCGACGAGCACTCGCCGTGGATGTGTCATCTCATGACTGTGCATGGAGCACACATCGGAACGATGTCCTACGAGACGGACCGCCTACAGTTCATTGGCCGCGGTCGCACTTCCGCTGATCCACATGCCATGAGCAATTTCTCGGCGCTTTCGGGCAGCGAAGGCTCTGTGCTCGATCCGATTGTCGCCATCCGGTGCCGGATCACGCTCGATCCGGAAGAATCAGCCACGATAGATATGGTGTCCGGCATCGGCGACACCCGCGACATCTGCCTGGGGCTGGTCGAGAAATACCACGATCGGCGTCTCGCCGATCGTGTCTTCGATCTGGCGTGGACCCATAGCCAAGTGGTCATGCGGCAGCTGAATGCCACCGAGGCCGACGCGCAACTCTATGGTCGACTGGCCAACTCTGTCCTCTACTCGAATTCCTCTCTGCGGGCTGACCCGGGCGATCTGATCAAAAACCGCCGCGGGCAATCCGGGCTCTGGGGCTACGCTATTTCCGGCGATTTGCCGATCGTGCTGCTGCAGATCGGAGATCCGGCCAATATCGATCTGGTGCGCCAGCTTGTGCAGGCCCATGCGTATTGGCGTTCCAAGGGGTTGGCTGTGGACCTGGTGATTTGGAACGAAGATCACGCCGGTTATCGCCAACTGCTCCACGAACAAATTATGGGGCTGATTGCCGCGGGCCTCGAAGCACACGTGATGGATCGACCGGGCGGTATCTTCGTCCGTCCTATTGACCAGATTTCAAACGAGGACCGCATTCTGCTCCAATCGGTCGCTCGCGCCATTCTTACCGATAGGCGAGGATCGTTGGCCGACCAGATTACCCGTCGCGGCCATATGGACGTTACCGTGCCGCGCCTGATTCCAGCCCGAACCCGCCGCGCTGAGCCCTTGCCATCCACTGCGTTGCCGCGCACCGATCTCACATTTTTTAACGGGCTGGGAGGATTCACGCCTGATGGCCGCGAGTATGTCATTACGACCTCGCACGGGCATGTAACACCGGCGCCGTGGGTTAATGTACTGGCGAATCCAAACTTTGGGACGGTTATCTCGGAGAACGGTCAGGCTTATACCTGGAGCGAGAACGCCCACGAATTCCGCCTCACTCCGTGGCACAACGACCCGGTGAGCGATGCGAGCGGAGAAGGCCTGTATCTCCGTGACGAAGAGCGGGGCCACTTCTGGTCTCCCACGCCGCTGCCCAGCCGCGGGGCGACACCGTACGTCAGCCGGCACGGCTTCGGCTACAGCGTCTTCGAGCATACTGAGCGAGGCATCCGCTCAGAGCTGTGGGTGTATGTGGCGCTGGATGCACCGGTGAAGTTCATGGTGCTCAAGGTGCGGAACGAGTCGGAGCGATCGCGCAAACTGTCTGCGACGGGTTACATGGAATGGGTGCTGGGAGATCTACGGCCAAAATCGGTGATGCATGTCGTGACCGAACTGGACGCCAAGAGCGGCGCTCTCTTTGCGCGAAATCCCTACCACACGGAGTTCGCCGGACGGACGGCTTTCTTTGACGTGGACGAGAAGACTCGGACCATCAGTGGCGACCGGACTGAGTTTATTGGGCGCAATGGCACGCTTAGCAGTCCGGCTGCAATGACCCGGGTGCGGCTGTCGGGCAAAGTGGGGGCCGGCCTCGATCCCTGCGGCGCCATCCACGTTCCATTCGAGCTGGCCGCTGGGCAAGAGCGCGAGATTGTCTTCAGGCTCGGGGTTGGGCGGGATGCCGAAGATGCCCGGAACCTGGTACGCCGTTTTCGGGGATCTGCTGCGGCCCGTAGCGCGCTCGAAATGGTCTGGCAGTACTGGAAGCATACACTTGGCGCTGTGCATGTGGAGACGCCGGACCAATCTCTCAACGTACTGACGAACGGCTGGCTCTTGTACCAAACGCTTGCGTGCCGTCTGTGGGCACGGAGCGGATACTACCAATCGGGGGGCGCCTTCGGTTTCCGCGATCAACTTCAAGACTCGATGGCACTCATCCACACCGAGCCTCAGTTTGTGCGCAAGCATCTACTGATGTCTGCTGCCAGGCAGTTTCAGGAAGGCGATGTCCAGCACTGGTGGCATCCCCCTTCAGGCCGAGGTGTGCGTACGCGCTGTTCGGATGATTACCTCTGGCTGCCTTTGGCGGCGTGTCGCTACGTGCTGAGTACAGGGGACAGCGGGGTCTTGGATGAACCCATTCACTTCGTCGAAGGCCGCCCGGTTAATCAGGAGGAGGACTCGTATTACGATCTACCAGGTCGGTCAGAAAAACGGGCCAGTTTATACGAGCACTGCGTGCGAGCCATTCTGAACGGCCTCACACGTGGGGAGCACGGCCTTCCACTCATCGGCTCCGGTGACTGGAATGACGGCATGGACATGGTTGGGAAACAGGGCAGAGGCGAGAGCGTCTGGTTGGGATTTTTCCTGTACGACGTGCTCATGCAATTCACGAAGGTTGCGCGTCTTCGTGGTGATCTGTCCTTCGCTGAACGTTGCCAGAGCGAAGCGGCAAAAATGCGCCAGAATATCGAGCAGCATGGGTGGGATGGAGAGTGGTATCGCCGCGCCTATTTTGATGATGGCTCGCCACTTGGGTCGGCAGGTAATCCGGAATGCCAGATCGATTCGATTGCACAAAGCTGGTCGGTTCTCTCCGGGGCGGGGGATGCCTCGCGCTCACGCATGGCGATGAGCGCGCTGGATCGGCGCCTCGTTCGCCGGGACCATGCACTGATCCAACTGCTGCATCCGCCGTTCGATAAATCAAATTTGAATCCTGGCTATATCAAAGGGTACGTCCCAGGGGTGCGAGAAAATGGAGGGCAGTATACGCATGCGGCGATCTGGGCGGCGATGGCGTTCGCCGCATTGGGAGACAGACGGCGCGCGTGGGAGCTCTTGGGCATGATCAACCCGGTCAACCATGCGAGATCTCCGGAGGGAGCCGCGACCTACAAGGTAGAACCGTACGTGGTCGCGGCCGATGTCTACGCGGTTTCGCCGCACACCGGTCGCGGTGGATGGACGTGGTACACGGGCTCGGCAGGCTGGATGTATCGGCTTATCGTGGAATCACTCCTTGGGCTGCGGCTTGAAGTAGACAAGCTACGCGTTGCTCCGTGCCTCCCCGCGGATTGGAAAGGGTTCACGTTGCACTACCGATACAGGGAAACCGTCTACCATATTAGCGTCCTGCAAACGCGCGCGGAGAATGGCGAGATGAGCGTGACTGTCGATGGTGTCGAGCGACACGATGAGGTTATTCCGCTTGTGGACGACCGTCAGGAGCACACAGTTGAGGTGCATGTGCAGGTTGCCGAAGTTAACTTAGAGAAACTGTATACGCCAAAGTCGGAAAACGGTGTGCAGTGGACTTAAGCATCTTTTTTGAATGAGAGCCCGCAGAATCATTGAAGTATCCAGGTATCGCTTAATATCCCTTGACCGGGCTCTCCATGGCGTCTAGCATAGGGCTGTGCAGAATCGAGCCTCGCTGACTGTCCAATCCCTCGCGCTTCTCACCTCCTCCCTGCGCGTTTGATTCTCCGGTCTCTGCCGCTCCTCTGCCAGGTGCTTCTCAAGTACTGCAATCATTGGGTGCGACCACCAGGGCGGAAGCGCTCGGTTTCTTGAGGATACACGAGTCGCAGATAAGTAGCAGACTTCTCGGTACAGACCCTCAACCTATGAAGGAATAACGCGATGACACAGGAAGAACAAATTACGAAGATGAAGAAAGCGATCACTCAGGCCATCAAGGTAATGAGCGACCGATTTGGATCGACGGAAGCGGATGTTGAGAAGGCTATTGTTGAGCTGAAGGCGTCCATGCTGACGGTGCCAGCCGCAGCGGCTCAGTCGCCTCAGAGCCAGACAGCCGTGACCGCCGGGGTGTAGCGGCTGCAAGCCAGATAGCATCGCCCAGTATGAGATGGGGGTTGGTATGAAGAACACCATGCAAGTCTATGTGCTGACGCTGAATGCACCGTCAAGAAAAACGGTTCGACTCTGGACCGGAGCGAGCATCCATTCGTTGAGGCATTGCTCAAGCAAGAAGATTGATCGGACGCTGGCGGAGATGCAGCAGCATGTGGATGAATTACAACGCGCCATCAGCGTGCTGGCGACGGGTGGATCATACTCCATCAATCGCTCTCGATAATGTGCCAAAGTAGTAGCTGCCGTTGTCGGCGGAATACTCGTACCAAGATAGAGCGCAGCTATCATGCCTGGTGATGTAAAAGATGAGAAGCTTCATGCCGCAGCTAAGCCAGCCGATGGTGATCTTACGTGCAGTGAATCTCAGATTGAAGACATTCTCTCTGAGGGTGAGTCCAGTAGGCCAATAAGCAAGAGCGACAAGGGCCTTCATCAGAAACGCCAACCGAGATCTTCGCAGTAAACAACAGGAGGTGATCGGTCAGTGTTTTCCCGCTCTTCGAGCTTGGCGGTGGGTTTCCTCCATTTTCACCCTTCCATGAGTCCTGCAAAGAATTCTTGCCCGGTTCGTCTTCTTGCCCGCCGTAGTTGCCATTCGACGCTATGGGAAAGAGCGGATGATTGTTAGAAGGGTGTCGGAGTATCTTGGGCCGGCAACGCAATAGGAGAACGGTCCCATGTCCGAACGCACGAAGGATGTGAGGCTTCGGTGGCCTCTTCCGGCCCACGACTACTGGTCCACCCCCTTCGCCGAATCGTTGCTACAACATCTGAATCTTTCCCCTGGAGCCTCTATCCTCGATATTGCTTCCGGTCACGGGATCCCGGCTTTCTACCTGGCAGAGCAGGTGGGGCCCACGGGGCGGGTTTTGGCCATCGACCTCAGTGGGCGTCAGGTCGAGAGCGCGCGAGCGATTCAAGGAGCGCAACTTCCGTGGCTGCGGTTCGAATGTCTGGATATGCGCGCATTGCCTCAGCATCTGCCCTGTTTCGACCGCATCACCGGCAATCTCTCCGTCATGTTTTTCCGCCCCAATCGGTTCGAGGCTGTCCAGGGGTTGGTGGAACATCTTAAACCAGGCGGACAACTGGTTCTGACCTTTCCCTCGCTTGGTACGTTCGATTCACTCTGGCGCAGGATTGACCAGGAAATGGCGGTTCGTGGTCTCCTGGCGGAACGCCGTCGGCTGGAAGCGTATCTCACTGAACGGCCGTCAGGAGAAGAGGTACGTAGATGGCTGGACAAGCTTCATTTCTCGCGTATTGTTGTCGCTGAGTATCCATTAGAAGTGGCGACTGGTGCTGGTCAGGCGTTTCTCCACCATCCGCTGCTCCGGGGCGGTTTTCTCGATGATGCCTACGAGTGTTTCGAGGATCAGGGGTTGGCGGATGAAGTGATGACCTGGATCTCGGAAGATGTCGAGAGTTTCACGCCGCTGATCGCACAGCGGTGTGTAATGTCAGGGTGGAAGCGATAGCAGGATGCTGAAAAAGTCCTCCAGCCAATCTTGTTCATTTGGTTGATCTGGTCTGTCTGGTTAGTTGGTTGAAGCAAAATAGCCAGATACACAAAACAGACCAGATTAACCAAACAGATCGGACTAGGGTCGTGACTGGTTGTTCACATCAGAAAGGACCAATCCGGTGAGATCCTAGTTAGAACTGGTAGCCAAGCTCTACGATGTACATATCCACGCCGAGGCTGGACGGTCCGTACAGGCCAGAATCGGAGAAGTGGTGGACCCGAAAGCCGGTATAGGCATGCGGGAACGGATTCACGCGAATCCCTGAGGTTCCTACGAATTGAACCGGACCCCCGAAGTCTTGTATCCCGAATTTATGGTTGCTGAAGAATCCTGCTCCCACTCCTGTGTCTAAGGTGACAAGTCCGTTCCAGCCGCTCAGCGCGAGAACAGGCACGGCCGTCATCATCAGACCGCTCTCATTTGCCCCTGTCAGTAGCCCCGCGCTTGCGATCAGTCTCGTCTCCAGACTCCATGGGCTCTCACCGAGCGGCCAGGACCAGGGGAGCTTGATGAGCGCAGCGATGTCGTATAGGTGAAAATAGTATTTTTGCTCTTTTCCCATAAGGGGAACCTTTTCACCGAAGCCAATACGAGGGCCGATGCTCAGGAGGGCCATGTCTCCTGCAAGGCTGGGTGTGCAGATCGCTGTGGAAAGCCAGAGAGCGAGCAGCAGCTTCAGGAGGCGTGGATGTTGGTAGAAACGCATGTGCGGTCTCTCGATGAATTAGGATTAGTGTGTCATGGTTCGACGGCTTCTCCTATAACTCATGCATATATATGCAGCATGCTTGCTGAGCATGAACGCCAAAGTAGCCTACATCAAGGCGAACACTGTTAGCTTGGTATAGGTGTCGCTTCAACAGCGTTTAGGCGAGACAACGCCTGCAGCTGAGCGGCATGTGTATGCAATCAGCCTAAAGTCTCGACCGCAGTAGAGTCAATTATGGATGGAGCGTCGTTCGCGACGACAAATGAAACGTGAGGATCAGGGGACGTCCGTCCATCTGTGAGCCATTCAACGCGGTAATCGCGGCCTTGGCTTCTTCCTGTGTGGCCATTTCGACGAAGCCGAAGCCACGCGATTGCCCGGTGAACTTATCCGTGATCACACGCGCAGACTCGACGGTGCCGTGCGCGGCGAAGAGGGTGGTGAGCTGTGATTCAGTTGCCGCATAGGGCAACCCGCCGACATAAAGTTTTGAACCCATGGGGGTTCCTCCTTCTGAAATTGATATTGTTTGAAACTCGAGAACGAACACAAGAGGGGAAGGAACGGGCCGAAGACGCGAATGATGGGGCGGCTTGGGTCGAGCTTCCGATCAGCTTCTCGGTACCAACAATATCGGTGATGGGCCGTTCTATTTGCTGTTTCATGCGAGGCCCACCGCATGCAACGGGGATATCCTAACAGAGGCGCAGGTGAAAAGCTATAGCGCTCGATGTTCAGATTTTTCTATTGCCATACAAGGAAGGATGGACAACCATCCTACACATCCGCATTGCCGGTAGGACCTGGACCTGGCCAGATGAGGTAAGGTGGCTTTTTCATCGTTTCTGCCGAACGCGGATAGAGACGTTGCGCATAACCATAAGCGTCTTCTTGCGCAACTAAACAGGTGGCTGCTGCGAGGTGATTGGAGATGACGCGGAAGGCCCCTCGATCGTCTGCTTCGATGGTTGCTGTGTAGAGGGCACAGGAAAAGCTTCCTTCTTTTGAACAGGCGGTGCTGATCAAGAGGTGCGATCCATCTGGAAATGTCATGATCGGGTCCAAGTTGGTACGGCCCATGCGGCTCCTTTTTTGTAACGGGTGTGACTCTATACGGTCTGGTTTGCATAGGGAGTGACATAGAGCCTGAGGAGGTGTCCCTCCCATTTGGTTCCTTCAAGGGCGACCACGGCATTCAAGGCCTGTTCTCCGGACCCCATTTCGACAAATCCGTATCCGGCGGACTTTCCCGTATGTTTGAATCGAACCACATAGGCTCTGGCAACAAGACCGTAGGAGGTGAAGATCCCACGCAGCTCACAGTCCGAAACCTTGTCCGAAAGTCCTCCGACATACAGGACCCGCTTTCCCATCGAGATTCCTTTCGTGGCGTATTAGTTTGCCCGAGAGAGTGAGTCTTCGACGTACGAACCAGTCCGCAATGATGTCGCAAGTCCGAGTGAGTAGAGCCCATGTATGAGCCATTTTGACGGGTCAAAGTGGTACCAGTGAGGGCCGTTTCGGTAATCGGTGGGATACATGTGATGGTAGTTATGGTACCCCTCGCCAAATGTCACTAGGGATATCAGCCAGCTGTCCCGGCTGGAGTCTGATGTGCCATGTGGCTGCTGCCCCCACAGATGGCAAATGGAGTTGATGAAAAACGTCGAATTAAGCACGACGAATGTGCGTCCCACACCGGCAAGGAGAAAACAGCCGACTCCACCCATCACGCCGTTATAGAGAAAGCCGATGAGAAACGTGCCGGCCAGGCCCGCGAGGAGCAGGAGAGGATAGTACTTGTGTTGCCAGATCGCAACGGGATCGTTCGCGACGCGCGTCGCATATTTAGGATCGGCATGTCGATCGGGGACAAAGAGCCATCCACAGTGGCTATGCCAGAACCCTTGTTGCGCATTGTACGGATCTTTTTCCTCGTCACAGTGCGCGTGATGACGCAGATGATCGGCTGCCCATTTGATGGCGGAGTTCTGAAGCGCCCAGGCGCCTCCGATCAAGAGTGTGCCTTTGACCCAATTCGGGCAGTCAAAGCTTCGATGGGACATCAATCGATGGTAGCCGACGGTGATGCCCAGTCCGCTGATGACATAGAGCAGTCCAAACATCGACCAGTCGAGCCAGCTGTAGTGATAGAGATATCCATAGAGAGGGACTCCGATCACGGTGCCCATGGTAATGGCGCAAAAGAGGATGACGGTCCAGACGCCACGACGACTGCTGATCTTGATCGGTGCACCCTTGGGGGTGATGGCAAACGTTGGTGATTGTGGAGTCATGGGTTGTTTTGCTGTCTGGCTCATAGGGCCTCATATTCCTAATGGATTTGTAGTGGCGGCCACAGGCCATCACTATTGCGCTGCATTTCGAATCGATCAACGTCTGTACCCGCTTCGTCGTCTGCCGATTGTGCTATCGGCATGGTCGAGCGCGGTGCGAACCGGTGCTGTTCAGCGGTCTCCCTGATGAGACCTGCGTGTGGAGCAGAGCGGAAACTAGAGAATCAATCGCGCAGAATCTAGAAGGAGGGAGTGAAGGCGCGAGGGATAGAGTAGTGCCCGAAATTGATCTGTGGCTACTATAGCACAGTTGCGTTAGATAGCGAAGGTGTCAGTCTGTTATGAATTGATAGATGTCAATACCCTGAAAGCGTAGACCAATGTTTCCCCTCGGTATTATCGAACTGGTCTTTGCTTGCAAGAAAGTTGACGTCAGAGGGGGTTTGCTATAGGATGACCTTCACATCGTTGTCGCAGTAGTCCGGCGGCACGGCTGTACACACCATACGGACTTCGCGATCGCATCGCGACCAGGTCCTGTCGGAGCTGATGCCTTTCTGGTTTCTCTCCCCTCGGTTCTCTGATCCCGTCTTAATGCGATCATACTGAAAGGATAGTGCATTGCATACCTCTGTTCACACGAGTTTTCATACCCTTGGTCTGTCTGAACCGCTCTTACGGGATTTAACAGCAGCGGGCTTGCTGGTTCCAACCCCCATTCAAGCTCAGGCTATTCCGCCAGCCCTGGAGGGCCGAGACGTCATCGGTTGCGCTCAAACCGGTACGGGAAAGACGGCTGCATTTGTTGTCCCTATGATCGAACGGCTTGCAATTTTGCCAAAAGGTCAGCCACAGGCATTGATTCTCGCCCCAACGAGGGAATTGGCTTTGCAGATTTGTACTTCAATTGAAAAGCTCGGTCGCAGCCATCACATCTCTGCCACGGTCGTCGTCGGAGGAAGCGATATGCAGGCGCAGATCAGAGGATTGCGCCAACGGCCTGATATCATCGTTGCCACTCCGGGGCGTTTGCTGGACCATATGTGGAATGGGACGATCAATTTGGCCCCGATCAAGATCCTGGTACTCGATGAAGCCGACCGTATGCTCGACATGGGATTCGCTCCACAGATCAATCAGATTCTCGACGCATTGCCTTTGGAGCGACAGACGTTGCTCTTTTCCGCCACGCTCCCGACGGATGTCACACGCTTGGTCCAAGCGAGTCTGAACGGCGCCGTTCACGTGATGGTGACGCCTCACTCCACGACGGCTGAAGGCGTGACTCAGGCGGTGCATCATACGACCTCTCAGGAGAAGACGAAGCTGTTGGTGGCGTTGCTGGCAGCGGAACGGGGGACTGTCCTCGTATTTGTTCGGACAAAGAGCCGGGTCGATCGACTCGGCCAGACACTTGAACAGGCCGGTCACCGCGTTGCGGTCATCCATGGAGACCGAAGTTTGCCCCAGCGCCTCCGTGCTCTCGATGGGTTTAAGCGAGGGCAGGTCAGAATTCTCGTCGCGACGGATGTCGCAGCCCGCGGGATTGACGTAGCCAATATCGGCCATGTCGTGAATTACGATTTGCCGAATTGTCCAGAGGACTATATCCATCGCATTGGACGGACAGCCCGGATGAAGATGACAGGGAAAGCTACCAGTTTTGTGGCCTTCGAGGAACGTGAGCAGCTACGCGCGATCGAAACGTTGCTGGGGCATTCTGTGCCGTTGGCAGAGGGGAGCCCGTCACCCAATGCTCGCCCACACTTGAGGATGCCAGAACGCTCCAGGGGTGATCGTCAGCGATGGGGGCGTCCATCCGAGTCTTCCATCATACCGGAGGGGGTTTAGCGTTCTTAGGGCAGAGGTTAGCGGCTAGCCCACATTTTGCCGGCTCTAACCGATGAGGGTGGCGTGGTGCTGATGGTGAAGCAGAAGAGCGAGTATCGCTGCGTGGTTACCAAACAGCTGCAAGCACGGTATCCCTAATACAAAGGTTCTTGCGGGCCCCACTGGAGCCCAGCCAAATCCGGATCCTCTCCCTCTGTATTTATCGGGCGATCAGGCTTGTCCGTCTTACGCTGTTCTCGACGAGCGTCTTTCTCGCGCCGCTGAATTTGCTTTGCTTTCTCGCGATCTCGCTTTGCGATGGTCGTTTTTCCTGCTCGTCCGATGGTGCCCTCCTTTGCCTGGCAACTCATATCGAGTCACCAATCGCCTGCAATGTTATGCCAGTGGTTTCTCTATGATTACGGCGTTTCTGTTGCTCCGCGACGTCTTTTTTTGTTTGACTCAGGAGCGTGACTGGTGGTCTTTGCTTCTCGTTCAGCCGTACGGGAGCGAGTCCCTTGGCCAAACCCACGGCTTGCCATGTTCGATACTTGCTGGCGGATGTCTTCCATTGAGGTTGTCAAGCTAGTATCCAGAGGGCCTGGAAGACCGAGCACCTCCCATCTGATTTTTGGCTTCCTAGTCGCCCGTGCTCGGTTCTTTCTCGTCTTGTCGGCTCGCCACCCTGTGGATAGCTTCATAAGTGCTCCTTTATGTATGGAACCGACATCCCCAACGTGGGAGAAAGTTCAATGTATTGAGGGGATCAGGGAGAAATGCTAAAACCGCTGCATCCATCTTTCTGCCAGGCATCCATGTACAGAACATGATGGAGCGTATGAGCCAGCACAGCCCCCAAAGGACCAATCGCGCTGGGATAATGCTATGAAGTCTGGTGCGCGAGGAGTATTGCTGACTCGTACGGTGGATACAATAACATGGGCCAGAGCGAGAGTCAAACAGGGCATGTGGCTAGTTACACAAACTATGGAAGAGGCGGGCAATCAGACAGCGAAGATGAGTAAGGACGGGATACCGTAAGCGGGAGATTTAGAACTCGCAGACATGCAGGCTGAAGTATTCACTGTATTACTGCGACTGAATTGGCATGATTGAGGAATTGTGTTTGTAAATAGCCTGTCCTGATGTACGGTAGAAACATCGTAGGGATGCTCTATGGTACAGGCCTCACATCGATCCTCTCTCTTAAATAAGTTTCGTCAGCACCCTCGCGTCCGCATCTCTACCCCCTTTGTCTGCGCCCTGTCTCATTGCCAGTCTCGTCGTTGGTTAAGGAGACCCGGTATCGACTTGGGTGTGGTCTACGATCTTTCAATACGCGGTGCCCGAGTCAGCACGGAGGCTGAGATCAGGCCAGGTGATGAAGTCACGGTGTGCCTACGTCTTCCCAAGCAGATCAAGCCTGCCGATATTGCTGTCGCTAAAGTGCGGTGGGCGAAGGGTCAATTCTTCGGTTTGGCTTTCACGGAAGTGTCCCCTGCTGCGCAGAATCGTCTGAAAAAGTACGTGGCTATCGTTTCAACGATTGCCACGTAGCCTCCCGTTCATTCGTTATCATTTTCACCGAGGTGCGTTTTATTTTAGCCAGCGCTAGGAGCCTGTCCGACGTTGTCTTTGTGGCGAGGCGAAGGAGTATGGGGCAGATGTTGAGTCAGATTACTTGATGGCCACTGCCTTGACTTCCTTGAACGTGGTGTGGCCCAGGAGGGTCTTCTGAACTCCATCCTGCATGAGGGTCGTCATGCCGGCCGCGATAGCAGCTTGAAGCATCTCTTCAGTCCTTGCCTTCGTCTGAATCATGTGCTTGATCTTCTCCGATCCCAGCAGTAACTCGTGCAGGGCCACGCGTCCCTTAAAGCCAGTGCGATTGCAGGTTTCACATCCCTTCCCGCGGGCCAGGCGGAAGGTATTGTCCTGTGGGATACCGAGCTTGTCCCAATGTTCAGGCCCATAGCCTTGGCGGATTTCTTCGTATTCTATCGCTGTTCCGACGTACTGCTCCTTGCAGTCCTTGCAAATCCGGCGAGTGAGTCTCTGTGCAAGAACTCCCAACATCGCATCGGCAAAACTAAATGAGTCGCAGCCCATATCGAGAAGTCGAGTGATGGTTTCCACCGCGCTGTTTGTGTGGAGTGTGCTCATGACGAGGTGCCCGGTCAATGAGGCTTCAATGCCGATTTCTGCCGTCTCTTTATCTCGCATTTCTCCGACCATAATGACGTCCGGGTCGGCCCGAAGAAACGCGCGCATGGCAGCGGCAAAGGTGAAGTCGATCTTTGGCTGAACTTGAACCTGCCGAAGCCCATACTGGGTGATTTCGACGGGATCTTCTGCCGTCCAGATTTTGATATCTGGCGTGTTGATGAAGCCGAGGACGGAGTGCAGGGTCGTGGTTTTTCCTGAGCCGGTTGGTCCAACGCAGAGAATGATGCCGTAGGGCTTCGCAGCGATCTCCTTGATTCCCGCGAGATTCCGGTCCGAGAACCCCATTTTATCGAGGGGCAAAGGCTCGCTGGCTGCGAGCAGACGCATGACCACGTCTTCGTTATATCCTGAGGTTGGAATCGTCGCGACGCGCAACTCGATTTCCTTGTTGTCCGACAGTTTAAATTTGATCTTGCCGTCCTGGGGCTTGCGCCGTTCTGCAATGTCGAGACTAGCCATAATCTTCAGGCGCGACACAATGGCGCGCCGATAGCTTTGCGGAATCTTCATGTATTCGAAGCAGTCGCCGTCGACCCGGAAGCGGACAAGAGTTTCACGCTTTTCACCATAGGGTTCGACGTGAATATCGGAAGCGCCTTGCCGATAGGCATCGGCGATGATCTGATTGGCTAGCCGCACGATGGCATTGTCGTTTTCGTCGAGCCCGCCTCCTGAATCCTCTGCCATCGCCTCTTGGGCTTCATTGACGAGTTCGCCGAGAATGTCGGAAACATTCTCATCTAACTTTCTGTTGTTGCTGCTGCTGCTGCTGTCCCCCTGGCCTGTTGCCGAGCCGAGGAACTGGGCGATATCGCGACGGAGGCTAATCGCAAAACGAATGTTGAGGCCGGGGAACGTCCGTTTAATATCTGCTACACGATCGAGATCGCTCGGATCGTCTGTCAAAATTTCGATAGCGGTTCGGTCGCGCTTGAGGGGCATCCAGTGGTTTTTCTTGAGGTAGTCGACGTTGAGGTTTTTCAGGAGTTCGATATCGACAAGTGTTCGATCGCTGTACTCGATATAGGGGCACTTGTGAAATTGGGCCAGCGACTTACCGATATCGAGTTTCGGCACCTTGTACTTCTCGATCAGGATACTCTCGAAATCCGACAGGCCTTTCCGGGACTCGGCAATCGCATTGTCCAATTCGTTCTGGGTAATGCGGTTGTTCGTGACCAAGAGGTCGAACTTGGTTGGGGCTTTCTTCGAGACCTTGCGGAGATTGAAGAAGGCGATGCCGAGCGCTTTGGCAATTTCCGCGACGGATTCTTCGTCTTTTCTCGTGAACCGAACGCCGCTTTTTTTGTTAAGGAGTTGAAGGACGCCCATCAAATACTTGTTGTCAGCTACGATCGGGTAGGTCAGAACCTGTTTCGTTTTGAATCCAGTCCGCTTGTCGTAAGACGTGTCGTGGACGAGTGAGGGATGGACGCCTTGCAGCTCAGCGATATTATAGGCGTCGGCAATGCTTACCGGGCGGAGATATTTTGCGCAGAATCCAGCGAGGCTTTGCTCGGTGATGGGAATACGGAACTCCTCGACGCTGTCGATGTTGGGGACCTTGGAGAAAATCTCTTTTTTCTCAGAATCGAAGGCGAAGATGGTGAGATCTTCAGCATCGAAGATGCCAAGGACTTCCTTGCGCAGGTCGAGGAGGATATGATCGAGATCGCTGGCCGCATGTATTTGTTCCGTGATGCGCTTGACGTTCTCGGCGAAGGCCACTTTTTGCTGAAGTTCTTGAAGGTTTTGCGGGATGGGATTGGCTTGCATTACCCGGGCTCCTGACCGTCATCTACGAAGATTAGTGCTGGATTCGTATGCTCAACGAAGAGTACATACGGCCCGCATGACCACGAGTACCGTGAGGAAGAGGTTGATGCTCAGTCTAGCTGATCACGGATGGAAGGCAAGGAAAAGGCAGTTTCAGACTCGGATAGTTATGGGAGTGGCGATATGGATGAAGCCGTTGGCGGGCACGGGAGCGTTCAACTTGTTTGTATGCGAATCAGATGAGCGGTGACTTGCGCCGGAGGCAGCTTGAGTTTCACCCCGTCCTTTCGAGTTTTGACCTCCACAACTCCTTCGGCAAGGCCCTTGTCTCCGACAACGACTTGGAATGGGGCTCCCATCAGGTCCGCATCGTTGAACTTCACACCGGCTCGTTCGTCCCGATCATCCCAGAGTACTTCGAGCCCTGCCGCCTGCAGTTCCTCATAGAGCTGTGCGGTGACCTGGGCGGTCTGTGCTGATTGAGTGAGCGGGAGGAGATGCACATGGAACGGTGCGATGGGGAAGGGCCAGATAATGCCTTTCGCATCGTGGTTTTGTTCGATCGCCGCTGCCGCTGTGCGTCCGACGCCGATGCCGTAGCATCCCATGACGGCGAGGCACTCTTTGCCATGAAGATCGAGGAATGAGGCTTTCATGGCGTCACTGTATTTGGTGCCCAGCATGAAGACATGTCCGACTTCTATGCCTTTCGTTGTTTTCAATGTTCCGTCTTTTCTCGGAGACGGATCTCCGGCACAAGCGCTGCGGAGATCGGCAAACTGCTCAACCTGAAAATCACGATCCCAATTCGCATCGACATAGTGCATATCGCTCTGATTGCCGCCAACGATCACGTTGCGCAAGGCTTTTACGGCGTGGTCGGCAATAATCCGAACGTGTTTGAGGCCAATGGGACCGGCAAACCCTACTGGTGCGCCGGTGACTTGCTCGACGACGGTGGGAGTGGCAAGTTCAAGATCCGTTACTTGTAGGAGGCGCTGAATCTTGACCTCATTCGCCTCATGGTCTCCCCGCACCAATACGGCGATCGTGTCTTTTCCTGCCGAGTAGAGGAGGGTTTTTACAAGACGCGCGGGAGAGGCGTTCAGAAATCTCGTAACCTCTTCGACTGTCCGGCAACGAGGTGTCTGTACGGCCTGTAAGGGACGAAGGGCCTCAGTATCCATGTCAGTCGGAGGAAGCACTTCGGCCTGTTCGACATTGGCGGCGTAGGTCCCGACATCGCTGTAAACGATGGTATTCTCGCCTGTTTCGGCAAGCACCATGAACTCATGAGATGAACTGCCACCGATCAGGCCGGTGTCGGCCTCCACGGCGCGGAAGGTGAGGCCGCAGCGTGTGAAGATACGATGGTAGGCGTCGTACATCTTTTGGTAGCTGATCCTGGCGCTCGCTTCATCCTGGTCAAAGCTATAGGCGTCCTTCATGATGAATTCACGCCCTCGCATGAGACCGAAGCGGGGGCGGATTTCATCTCGAAACTTTGTTTGGATCTGATAGAAGTTCAGCGGCATTTGCCGGTACGAGCGGACTTCGCGTCTGAACAGGTCGGTAATCACTTCCTCATGGGTCGGCCCCAAGCAGAACTCGCGCTCGTGACGATCCTTGAAGCGCACCAGTTCTTTGCCGTAAAAATTCCATCGGCCGGTTTCTCGCCATAATTCTGCGGGAGAGGCGATGGGCATGAGGAGTTCTTGAGCGCCGGCCCGGTTCATCTCCTCTCGAATGATCTGCTCGACTTTTCGGATGACCCGAAGGCCGAGTGGAAGGTAGGTGTAGATGCCGGCCGCGACCTTGCGAATCAGACCGGCTCGGAGCATGAGCTTATGACTGACGGTTTCCGCTTCTCCCGGATCTTCTCGCAATGTGGGAATTAAGACTTGAGATGTCCGCATGGTTGTGTGAGGGGGATCAAAAAGTCGTCAAGTCTTCACGTCATCAAGTCTGAGTGCCGGAGGATGAGGAAAGATTTTAGTGACATGACGACGTTCGACCTTCAGACTTTCTGGCTTATTTTTTATCGAAAGAAAATTCGTTCAATATCATTCCAGAACGCAAAGACCATGACACCCACTAATAGCACGAGACCGGCCTGTTGCGCGAGTTCTCTCTGGCGTTCGCCGAGTGGTTTACGGAGGATGCCCTCGATTAGAAAAAACAGCAGATGGCCGCCATCGAGAATGGGTATGGGGAGCAAGTTGAGGACGCCCAGATTGATGCTCAGAATGGCGATGAGATAGATGACATTTGAGGCCCCCTGCGAAGCGGCTTCACCGGAGATATTGGCGATCGTCAGCGGGCCGCCGATATTTTTGCTGGAGATGTCCCCCACGATCATCTTGTAGAGGCCTACTACGGTCAGCTCGGTCAAGCCCCATGTGGCTCTCAATCCGTCATAGAGCGCCAGCAGAGGGCTGTTGGAGCGGATAATCGAGCGGCCGCCGGGTCCTGCAATGCCGATCTTGCCGACTTCGACCGACTGGCCGTTGACCGTCGCTTTCTCAGCCGAAGGCGTCACGGTCAGAGAAATTCTGCGCCCTTCCCGCAAGACCTCTACTTGTAGTTGGCGGTTGGGACTTTCTTTTACAATCCCGGTCATCTGGGACCAGGTATGGATCGTCTGATCTTCGATCTTGACCATATGGTCTCCGGCTTGGAGACCGGCTTTTTCCGCCGGAGAGTTTGGTGTGACTGATGTGACGAGGGGTGGCGCTTCTTCGACACCCAGATAGTATCCTGGCTCTTGCGCAGAGACCTGTGCTCCTGGTGCGGTGGTGGGCGTGACCGTCAGCGTTTTGACCTGTTCGCCTCGTTTAATCTCGAGCGTCAGTGCCTGCCCTTTACTCTTTGCCACAGCATCGAAGAGTTCTGTTCTGGTTGAAATGTCTTGTCCGTTGACTCGGCTGACACGATCTCCAATATGGATGCCTGCGGTGTCGGCAGGAGAGCCGGGAGCCATCGCTTCAATATCGGGGGTGAGATCCTGGAACGTCGGGACAGGAAGTGGAGCTCCGGTCGCGAGCCATCCGGCAAAAATGAAATACGCTAGAATAAAGTTAAATCCAGGTCCCGCGGCAACTATCAGGACTTTGCCCCACAATCCTTTGTGTGCAAACGACCGCGCGCGATCTTCCTGTGTCGTCGCTTCGGTCTCATCTTCGCCGAACAGTTTTACATAGCCACCGAGTGGAATAGCTGAGAGGAGATATTCTGTTTCGCCCATTTTCCGGCCGAAGATCTTTGGTCCGAATCCAAGGGAGAACTTGAGGACCTTGACGCCGACCCAGCGAGCAGCCAAGAAATGCCCGAGTTCATGGAACGCGACTAACACGCCCAGAACGACCAGGAACCACCATGCCTTCTGCAAGAGCAACCAGACGGTATCGGGGGACCAGGTAAGTGCCATGGACAAGATGTGTGCTCCTTCGTGTAAACCTAGCGTGCTAATGCGACTACCAACGACTCAGCCTTCTCTCGAGCCCAGCGATCCGCCTCCAGCGCATCTTCCAACGTCTCGACGTCTTTGGTGGTGTGGACGTCCATCGTGCTGCGAATGATCTCCACAATGTCGGTGAACCGGATACCCCCGTTTAAGAATGCCTCGACGGCGATTTCATTTGCGGCATTCATTGTGGCCGGCATCGTACCGCCGATCCGCAGGGATTCATAGCCAAGACCCAAGCAGGGGAACCGGTCGTGATCGGGTTTGCAAAACGTCAGCTTCGCAATTTCCGTCAGATCCAGCGAAGGCAGATCCAGCGGCATGCGCCCTGGATATTTCATCGCATAAGAAATAGGTGTTCTCATATCCGGCAATCCCAATTGTGCGATCATCGATCGATCCTGATATTCTACCAGAGAATGAATGATGCTTTCCCGGTGGATCATGACCTCGATCTGAGACTCCGGGATGTCGAAGAGCCAGCGGGCTTCGACAACCTCGAGTCCTTTGTTCATGAGCGTGGCGGAATCGATCGTGATTTTGGCGCCCATTTTCCAGTTGGGATGTTGGAGCGCCCGTTCTGGTGTGACGTCCTGCAGCTCTTCCCGGCTCAAGGTCCAGAGGGCCCCTCCGGACGCCGTCAAGATCAGACGGCGGACATCCTCTTTGCGATGACCTTCTAGCGATTGGAAGATCGCACTGTGCTCGCTGTCGACCGGGAAGATCCGAACGCCATGCCGCCGCGCCTCGTCCTGCATCAGTTTTCCCGCCATGACCATCGGTTCCTTATTGGCCAAGGCAATTTGCTTTCCGCTTCGGATCGCCGCAAGGGTAGGCACGAGACCGGCTCCACCGACGATGGCGGAGATGACGAGCTCGGCTTCTGGCGCAGAGGCAACCTGAATCAAGCCCTCTTGGCCGGCCAAAATTTCGACAGGCAGCCCCTCACAGCGTTGCCGGAGCCTGGCGGCAGCGGAGGCATCCGATAGGGCCACGATGCGGGGTTTAAACCGGCGGATCTGGTCCTCGAGTTTTTCATCGTTGCTGCCGGCAGTCAGTCCTGCCACACGAAACTCTTCCGGGAACCGGTCCACGAGATCTAAGGTGTTGGTGCCGATCGATCCGGTCGATCCAAGAATGACGATGGTTTTCATAAGGGGCTTTTTCACTCCATGACTCATAACCGGCTTGCCAGCGTTATATAGTAGTAGAAGACAGGGGTGGCGAACAAGAGACTATCCAGACGGTCGAGCATACCCCCGTGGCCCGGCAGTATCCCGCCGGAATCCTTCATGCCGACAGTGCGTTTCATCGCCGATTCGGCCAGGTCACCCCAGAGACCCGCGATGGTCAGCAGGGTAGCTAAAACCAGACAATCGAGCCCGGACAACTCAGGAAGAAACCACCAACGCGCTATGTACCCGGCGATTATGGCAGCAATTAACCCTCCCACCAAGCCCTCGACAGTTTTTTTCGGACTGATCGTGGGAGCCAAACGATGTCGTCCGTACAATGTGCCGACATAGTAGGCGCCGGTATCGGATGCCCAGGTTACCAGTAGGAGAAAGAAAATCAGCCATTCACCCTGCGGCAGGAGTCTTGTCATCGAGAGCATGCCGAGCGTGAGGCCTAGATAGAGCACGCCGAATAGGGTCATGGCTCCGTCCCGCAGGCTCTGTTCAAGGGGGGAGCGACCGAGGAGCGGGACTGAAGTCACACAGGCTAGTGTGGCCAGGAGGGTGGGAACGATGATGCCCGGCCAGTGTGTTCCAAAAATCAGGCCGGTGAGTCCTGTCAGGCCGATCCCTATCAGCCAGGTGTGGCTGCGGTCGTTGAAACACAATCGGTAGAACTCAACGAGGGCGAGCGCCCCCGCCAGCGCCACGACGCCGGAAAATGCAAGGGGAGGGAGGTATCGAATGACGGCATATAAGAGTGGAGCGAGGACCAAAATGGTATAGATCCGACGGGGGTCGAATCGGGACGCCGTAACCGGCGTCGGTTCAGCCTGCTGTTGGTCAACGGTTTTGTATTCCTGCATGGGAAGGCTGAGGTCGATCACTTATGACGAAATGGCACTGAGGACGCGACCGAACCGCCGCTCACGCCGCTGGTATTCCAGCAAGGCCAGCAAGAGTTCTCGGCGACGGAAGTCTGGCCACAGCGTCGGAGTGAAATAGAGCTCGGTGTAGGCGAGCTGCCAGAGAAGAAAGTTGCTGATTCGCGATTCGCCGCTGGTACGAATCAATAAGTCGGGATCGGGCAGTTCATGGGTATAGAGATATCGCTGGATTCGCGACTCATCCACGTCGTCCGGTTGCAGTTTTCCGTCTTGCACCTCATGAAGGAGTTCCCGCACCGCGTCCACGATCTCAGCGCGGCCACCATAGCTGAGGGCGAGTGTGAGATGTAGTCTGTCGAGATGGGCGGTCTCCTGTTCAGTGGCCTGGACCCATCGGCGCGCGGAGGTCGGGAGGGAGTCGAGTCTGCCGATTGTCCGTACCCGAACACCCTGCTCGATGAGCTTCGTTCGTTCCGTCGAAAGGTAATATTCGAGCAAACCCATGAGCGAAGAGATTTCCTGAACAGGACGGTTCCAATTTTCCTGTGAAAACGCGTAAATTGTCAGGGCGTGGATACCCAGTTCCAAGCAGACTGTAATTATTTCCCGGACGGATTTGATCCCCTCGCGATGACCGGCAATGCGAGGGAGGCTTCGCAGTTCTGCCCAGCGGCCATTGCCATCCATGATGATAGCGACATGCTTGGGTAAGAGGCTCAGATCGAGTTTTATGGTGAGCTCTTCTTCGGATAGCTGGTCCAGGGTCGATGAGTCTTTGGTGTCCATATCTGTGCTGTCGGTGAATATCCCTTTGCGCAAGATTGTACGGTGGGCGAGCAAAGTCTACTGGCGAGGGGGGAGATTGTCAAACAAATTTTCGTAAAAGTCCTGTAAAAGCGACGAGTTGGGTGAATTGTCATTGCGCCTGCGGAAAGCGATCGGCTATACTTCCCCGTCTATTCGTATGCCAACCGTCATGAGGATTTGCAAACCATGGGTGATCTTGTTCAGTTGAAGTCATTTGGTCTGACCGAAGGCGAGGTGCTTGGGGCGCTCGGGCGGGTCAAAGTTCGGGATGTCGACTATGCCGATCTCTATTTTGAGTCCTGTGTGTCCGAATCCGTCTCGATGGAGGAATCCCTCGTCAAGCGTGCGACCAAGAGTGTGTCGCAGGGCGTGGGGGTGCGAGCGACGGCAGGGGAGAAAACCGGCTTTGCCTATTCCGATGAGCTGACGAAGAAAGATCTCGAACTCGCAGCCGATACGGCACGCTATATTGCCAATTCGCCGGGCGGGACCCATGCGGTTCCGGTTCCCGTTCATCAGCGCCCCAGCAGAGATCTCTACCCGGTCGATCGGGCTCGAGCCGAAGTTGCCACGGCGGAGCGCGTGGCCTTATTGAACGCGATCGATGCCGAAGCACGCCGCTCCGACCCACGCATCAAGAATGTCATGGCCTCATTTAACACGGAATATAAGGTGGTAATGGTCGCCACCTCAGACGGCACATTGATAGGGGATGTGCAACCGCTTTCGCGACTGCAAGTGACTTGTATTGCTGAAGAGAACGGCCAACGCCAAGCCGGCTCGTTCGGCGGGGGGGGCCGTGTCGGGTTCGAGTTTTATTATGAGGGCGACCGGTACCTGCGGTTTGCGCGTGAAGCGGCGCGTGAAGCCATCCTCAACTTGTCTGCCGTCGAAGCGCCGGCGGGTGTCATGCCGGTCGTGTTGGGTGGAGGCTGGCCGGGGATTTTGTTGCATGAAGCCATTGGCCATGGTCTCGAAGCGGACTTCAACCGCAAGAAAACATCAGCGTTTTCAAACCTTCTTGGGAAACGGGTGGCGTCCGACGTCTGTACCATCGTCGATGATGGTACCTTGCCTGGCCGGCGAGGCTCGCTCAACATGGACGATGAAGGGACCACGACTGGTCGCACCATGCTCATCGAGCGCGGAATCCTGCGCGGCTATATCACCGACAAATTGAACGCGCGTCTGATGGGGATACCCCTGACTGGTAATGGCAGGCGAGAAAGTTATCAAAGCGTGGTGCTGCCCCGCATGACGAATACGTTTATGTTGGCTGGCACGTCGGACCCTGAGGAGATCATTCGCTCCGTCGATCGCGGGCTCTATGCTGTCTCGTTCGGCGGGGGCCAGGTGGATATCACCAACGGTAAATTTGTATTTTCCGCCAGCGAGGCCTACTTGATCGAGGGGGGGAAGATAACGAGGCCGGTCAAGGGCGCGACATTGATCGGCAGCGGACCGGAGATCCTCACCAAAGTCTCGATGGTCGGGCACGATCTCAAGCTCGATGAGGGCATCGGTACTTGCGGCAAAGAAGGACAGTCCGTTCCCGTGGGTGTCGGTCTGCCGACCATTCGCATCGATGAAATCACCGTGGGTGGGACGCAGCGATGAATCAGCAGATACAACAGCGCGACGGATATAGCCAACTTGCGTTGGACCTCTTGGGCAAGGCGAAGCGGGGCGGGGCGACGGAAGCGGATATCATTATTGCCGACGGCGAAACCTTTTCGGTGCAAGTCAGGTTGGGCGCGGTCGATCGCCTCACAAAAGCGCGGGAGAAACGTCTCGGCTTGCGCGTGTTTGTCGGAAAACGTTCCGCCAGTACCTCCACATCCGATTTTTCAGCAGAGTCATTGGATCAACTTGTCGCCGAGACCTGTACTCTGGCGAGGGCCGTCGTGGAAGATCCGGTATCCGGCTTGCCCGCGGCGGATCAGATGGCGGGAGAGAGGCCGGACTTGGATCTCTACGATTCCACGAGACTGAATACGGAACAGCAGATTGAATTGGCCAAACGGGTAGAGGCTGCCGCCATGTCAACGGATGAGCGCGTGACGAATTCTGAAGGGGGCGACTTCGACTCCTCCTCAGGACGCGTGGTGTTGGGCAACAGTCACGGATTCCTGGGAGAGTACCAGAGTTCCAGCTTCTCCATGTCGGTGTCGCCCATTGCGACCGACCCGGTGACAGGGGCCATGCAGCGCGATTCCTGGTACGATGTGCGGCGAAAATTCGCCAAGCTGGACTCTCCGGAGATGGTGGGGCTGGAAGCGGCGCGGCGGACCGTGCGAAAGCTCGGAGCGAGGAAAGTGTCGACGCAGCGAGTTCCTGTCGTTTTCGATCCGGAAACGGCCGGAAGTCTCATGGGAAATCTCTGCAGCGCGGTGTCAGGGTACGCACTCTATAAAGGGGCGTCGTTCCTGGCTGGCCAATTAGATAAACCGCTGGCTCCGGACTATGTCACGGTTTACGACGATGGGCGCGTGGTCGGAGGCTTGGGCTCTCGACCATTCGACGGGGAAGGTCTGCCGACCAGGAAGACGACAGTGGTGGAGCGAGGGCGGTTGAAAAGCTACCTGCTCGATACTTACTCAGGGAGGAAGCTCGGGTTGGCCTCGACCGGCAATGCCTCGCGCAGCGTCGGTGAAAATCCGTCGGTCGGTCCCACGAATTTCTATCTCGCGCCAGGGACGAAGACAGCGCAAGACATCATCAAGACGGTGAAACAGGGTCTGTATGTCACGGACCTCATCGGCTTCGGCATCAACATGGTGACCGGTGATTATTCGCGAGGAGCCTCTGGGTTTTGGATCGAAGGAGGCGAGTTGGCCTATCCAGTTGAAGAGATCACGATTGCGGGCAATCTGAAGGACATGTTTGCAGGAATAGAAATGATTGGCAGCGACCTCGTGCTCCGTGGCCGCATTGCGAGCCCGACCGTGAAGATTACAGAGATGATGGTGGCGGGCAACTAGCCGCGTTTCGCGGCGAGTTGCCAGTTCTGAGTTCTAAGTGCTGAGTTTTGAGTTGAAGATTGAGGAACGAGATAGATTCTTAACTCGGAGTTGTTAACTCAGCACTCAGAACTTACAACTCAAAACTTGCACCAGCGCGGAGGTGCCTTATGGCTGAGTCAATCAGAGAAACACTGGTCCAGTATCCCAGCGACAAGGTAACGATGCGGGCCTATGTGGCAGCCCCGCAGACCAAGGAGCGACGCCCTGCGATCATCGTGATTCAGGAATGGTGGGGACTGACCGACCACATCAAGGACGTGGCATGTCGCTATGCTGCAGAGGGGTATGTGGCAATCGCTCCGGATCTGTACTCCCGATTGGGGAACGCCCTTACCACCGATCCTGCCGAGGCGGGCAAATTGATGAATACGCTCAAACAAGAAGATGGACTTAAGGATCTGAACGCCACCGTCGCCTATCTGAAGTCCGTTCCTGAAGTCGACGCCGCGAGAATCGGGGTGACCGGATTCTGCATGGGAGGTTCCTACGCACTCATGCTGCCTTGCGTGAACAAAGATGTGAAGGCGGCTGTACCGTTCTATGGTCAGGTGCCGAATCCCGATGCACCGCTGCAACAGCTGTCGGCTCCTGTCCTGTACTTTTATGGGGAGGATGACGGCTGGATTACCAAGACGGATGTTCAACGGCTCGCGGCAGGCTTCAAAAAGTATAGTAAAGCTGGTGAGATCAAGACCTATCCCGGCGCGCCTCATGCTTTCTTCAGGGATACAGATAAGACCGTGTATCGTCCGGAGGCAGCCAAAGACGCTTGGACGCGGACGCTATCGTTCTTCGGTCAACATTTGAAATCGTGAGGGGTTAAGTCTTCAAGTCTAAATGTCATCAAGTCGTCAAGTCGTGGGTTTCCGACATAATTAATGACTTGATGACGTTCTGACTTGAAGACGTGACGACACGAAGGAGTGTTCATGCCACTCGATGCCGAACTCGGAAAGACCATGCTCCAGCTGATTACGTCGCGTTATGACGACCGACATTGGCGCAAAAAGATAGAGAAGACCTTGGGGCTTCCTCAATCCGGTGTGGGGGATCCTGCGCAACAGCAGATTTTCATGTATCTCAAGATCGAGCTCAAGGCCTACAAGTCGCGCCGGGCCGATCCTGATTCCTGGATTATCGGAGGGTATGCGACGAAGGAAGTCATCGATCGAGCCAAGTTCCAACCGCAGCTTGTCGGTCCAGATGTCACGAAGGATGATGTAGCGTTTTTGGGCAGCGATCCTGGGAAAGAGATCGATGAAACCTGGTGGGACGAGATGTTGGTGCAGTGGTTCGACGTGCCGGAAGAAGAGAGGCCTGCCGAAGAAGGTGGCGAAGCCGCTGATTCAGACGCCTCCTCGACAGTCAAATCAAAAGCATAACCTCATGCCTCAATACCTCGGACGTGGTCCGATGCCGAGGCTCAACCGCTCCCACACCTCCCGGAGCGACCCGTTCGGGCTCCGCTGAGCGGAAGCCTTCGGAAATTTCCTCGCGGACTCGGTCAGTTTCCGCTTTCCTTCTCAGCGGAGCCTCGACGGGTCCCCGCTCCTCCGGTGATGTCCGCTCTGAGCCTCGGCATCGGACCTGGAAATAAGCCGTGAAGGGCTGTATTGTTCTTTCTTCATAATGCTGATGCGATTCCTATTCACGTTCTGGTAGAGTTTAGCGCTGGGAGATAGATGAACATTGTCACCACGTACGTTCCCCAACGGGACCAATGGATAAAAAGCCAAATTCGAAAAAAACGAAAGCGATAGGCAGCAAGGCCTGTCCTGAGTGCGGCACAGCCATGCGCCGGGGCAGGACCACGTTACACTTCGAACGCGGTGGGTTTTATGCCGATGTGGAAAACGTCAACGCGATACTCTGCGGACGTTGCGGGACGAGGAGCGTGCCAGGCAAGACAGCCCTCAAGATCAGCGATGCAGTCGAACGGCTGTTCCGCGTCGGCAAAGACCTCGACATGACAGGCCTTTCCTTTCACAAGCTCGCCAGTTAAATTTCTCTGCTTTCGATTCAAGCTCTTCACCCGCGATCAAAGCAAAATTCTAGAATCAGTCCGGATCGACGCCCGCTGTTGCTTCTGCTCTTGCCAGCAGGGGACGGTCGCTCGGGAGGATGCGTGCCGCCGCAAGACCTCCTGAATCACCCAACTACGCCGCGCGTGCTCTCAGCCTGTAAACTCGCCGAGCCTGTTCGGCTAACGTAGGCGAAAGCTGCCATTGACCCGGTTGTTGCATCAGTTGGAGCAGCTCTCTGTGCGTCCGTTCAACGGAAAATCCGCAGGGCATCACGATGAGGACGTCCGGAGCCGCGGCCAAGACCTCGTCCCAGGTCACAACTCGCGAGGGGCTCCCAGGCTGGGCGAGGACATCCTGGCCGCCGGCTAGCTGGACCATCTCCGGCACCCAATGGCCTGCGACAAACAATGGAGAGAGCCATTCGATACAGACTACGCGAGGGCAATGAGCAATGTTCTGGACGCGACGGTGCACCGCCTCGAGTCGGTCACGCAAGTGCGCGGCGAGACGATGGCCCTCCGACGACCGACTAGCGGCATCGCCGATCCGTACGACATCATCGATCACGTCATTGACCGTACTGGGGTTCAATGTGAGGATGGTCGGTTGGTGAGGCATGGAGCGAAGGGCGTCATGCAGTTGATCTGGCGTAACGGCGCAGACGTGGCAGAGGTCTTGAGATAGCACCAGATCGGGTCGTGCTTCTCGCATGAGGTGGTCTTTTAGCCGGTAGAGGCGTTGTCCCGAGGCGACAAGCTGACGCACTTGTCTGTCGATGTCATCGCTGGCCAGTCCATCAGAGGGAATCATCGGTTCAACCATGATGGGCACGCTTCTGACAGATGGCGGATAGTCGCACTCGTGACTGACTCCGACCAGTTCATCGCGCAGACCGAGTGCGGCAATCACCTCGGTTGCACTGGGAAGCAGCGAGCAAATTCTCATATCATTCAGCTCTTAGGCGCCGGGCCATAAGCGAGTGCGGAGTTCGCTGAGGCGAACCTCTGAAAGACTGTGGATGACTGCATGGGCTTCATGCAGGTCATGGGTCGTGTGTGTGTTCGCTACGGCGAGAACTTTCATTCCCGCAGTTTTTGCGGCACGGATACCAGGGATGGAGTCCTCAATCACCAAACAGGATCCGGCGGTGATCGCCTGCTCTCGGCGTTGTCGATTCAATCCGTTGAGAGCGTGGAGAAAGGGGTCCGGATCGGGCTTTCCTCTGGTCACGTCTTCTGCGCTGGTGATGTGAAAAAATTCTTTATGAAGCCCGGCCTGTTCAAGAATCACGTCGATCTCATGGCGGAGGGCGCCGGACGCGATGGCTAAAGGGTAGGTGGCGGCGGCTTCACGCACGAACTCGCGCACCCCGGGGAAAATGACCAGGTGATCCTTCACCGATGCCAGATAGGCATGGGCTTTTCGTTGCATCAGTTGTGAGAGGGCGGCAGGGTCAATGGGGCGTTGGTGCGCGTTGAGCGCTGCGATGAAGCAGCCCCGATCGTCGTACCCCAAGTAGTTGGCGTAATAGTCTGATTCAGTCAGGCTGATGCCGATTTCTTCAAGCGTCTGGCGAAAGCCGGAGAAATGGAGGGGCTCGGTGTCCGCGATCACACCATCGAAGTCAAAAATAATCGCTGTGAGTGCAGCCATGGAATCGACTCAACCTGTGGGTGTGGTAGGGAACAGAAAACGGGCGGATTATAGCACAGGGAGATCGCTTGAAAAGGCGAGAAAGTGTCTATCCAGTAGGGGCTATTCGCGTGAGAAAAACGGAAGGGTCAGAACTTCAGGCGCAGACGTTTTTCCGAGACCCAGCCATTTGCACCTTCGTCAGTACGTACCAAATACATCCAGCCGCTTGGCTGGAGATCGCCGTCCACGACCGTGAGCGAGATCCCGGGACGAACGATCGGCCCTGGCTTGATGCTCAATGAATCTGCGAACAGCGGAATGCTTCCGCCGGGAGCCACTTGGTCTCCCGTAACAGTCACTCTTTGTCCTTCACTGAACATTGGGTCGAGAGGCGGGTCGACTGGTGCCGCGGGTTTCGCTGCCGTTTGAGGCAGTGGAGCATTTGCCGGAGCCGCAGTAGTGACGGCAGTGGCGGGAGCTGCTGGAGAAGTTGTAGGAGCCAATGGGGCTGGAGCAACGGTACTCGGACTGGGAACGGCTTGCGGTGCGGGCGTCGAGGCCAACGGTTTCGGTTTCATGGCCATTGGTGAGGGGGTGTTCTCACCCAGATAGGGACTCAACCATTCTGTCACCATGTCCGGTTCCATAGAGACATAGCCAATACCGCCGACAAGAACCAGGATCAGTAGCCAGAGCACCGGGCTTCCCTTACTGGGTTTCTTGCGGGGATTCACCGGACCCCGTGCCTTTGTGGCCATTGTTTGATCAAGTTCCTCGTCCGTGAATTCCAAGTCTGGTTCTGGTTGGCGAGCGAAAAGAAGAGTCCAATCAAAGGGATTCAGGACCGAAGTCAGGTTCCCAACGAGCGCAGCCATCAAGCACCTCCCTACTGAGCGATTCGACCCCACGTAGACTAGTCTGTGAAAATACCTATCACCATCGCTCCGTGCTGTCAATTTTGTCGAGGAATTGCGCGTAAGAGTAGAGAGCCCACATTGTTCATGACGGTTCGTCGCGAAATCGTGCCAGTAGGCCAGGACATGGGCGCGAGGCTAGGGGCTAGAGGAAACAGCCGTGTTTCCGATCGGAAGTCTTCGCTCCTGGCCTCTAGCCCCGTGCCTCTCGCCTGAACATCGGCGATTGCAGCAGAAGCGCTCATGAATAATGCGGGCTAGGTTCAACAGGGGTGAGTGGGGCTGCAGGAAAAGACTTGCCCCTCCCGACTGCCTGTTCGAAAGACGGTGAGGCCTTTGCATCCGAGTTGGTACGCAAGCAGAAAGGCTGCGGCCACTTCGGCCTTGGTCGCCGAGGCCGGCAAATTGATGGTTTTCGAAACACCGCTGTCGCTATATCGCTGAAACACCGCTTGCATACGCACATGATGTTCGGGCGAGACATCGTGCGCCGTGACAAACAGCCGGCGCAGCTCTTCGGGAATATGGGTCAAATGTTGAATGGAGGGATGCGCTGCCAGGTCAGGCTGGAGTAAGGCGAGATCGAGACCGAGCTTGCCTGCGCGGCGGACGAAGGCTGGATGAAGGGAGGTCAGCACGACACCGTCCATAATACGGCGGACTTCCTGCACGCCGTATAACGGTTCAATGCCGGGCGAGCAGCCGGCAATGAGGCTGATGCTGCCGGTCGGAGCGATGGTGGTCACAGTTGCGTTTCGATGCCGCTGGTGAAGTGTTTGGAGCCGGCTGCCTCGATAGGCAGGAAAGACTCCGCGTTCTGATGCCAGCTCTGTCGATGCGAAGTGGGCGTGAGATTGAAAGAACTCCATGAGGGTCTTTGCTGTCTGGAGCGCGGCTTCGGAGTTGTAGGGAATATTGAGGGAAATCAGCAGGTCGGCGAAGCCCATGATGCCCAGACCGATCTTCCTGGTTTGTTTCGTCATGTGGTCGATTCGAGGAAGCGGGAAGCGGCAGCGATCGATCGCATTGTCGAGGAAGCGTACGGCAAGGGAAATGGTTTCAGCCAATCGGGCGAAGTCGATGGCGGGACCTGCATCCGCTCGTGAGACGAAGTTAGCGACGTTGATGGAACCGAGGGTACAGGACTCATAGGCCAGGAGGGGCTGTTCAGCACAAGGGTTGGTCGATTCGATGGGTCCAAGGAGCGGAGTGGGATTGGCCCGATTGATTGTGTCGAGAAAGACCAGGCCTGGCTCGCCGCTGGCCCATGCCGCTTCGACGAGCCGATCGAATACGAGTTGTGCCGAGACCCGCCTAGTCGGCTTGTTGGTACGGGGATTAATCAGGGCATAGGTGCGACGGCGTGTGAGGGCCCGCATGAAGGAATCGGTGATGCCGACCGACAGATTGAAATTTGTCATTTCGGTCGATGTTTGCTTGAGTGCGATGAAGTCGAGGATGTCCGGGTGGTCGATTCGGAGGATGCCCATATTCGCGCCGCGCCTGGTTCCACCTTGCTTAATGACGTCCGTCGAGAGGTTGAAGAGGCGCATGAAGGAAATAGGGCCTGAGGCGACGCCGCTTGACGATGCCACCAGGTCGTTCTGCGGGCGTATATGACTGAACGAGAATCCTGTGCCGCCGCCAGACTGGTGGATGAGCGCCTGATGTTTCAGGTTGTCATAAATGGAACCGAGGGAGTCTTCGACCGGGAGGACGAAACAGGCGGAGAGTTGCTGGAGGCGTCGCCCGGCGTTCATGAGTGCGGGAGAATTGGGGAGAAAGTCGAGTCGCGTCAGGCAATCGTACCAACGTTGAGCCGCGTGGGGCAGCCGACCGGCGATCGGGTAGAGTCGTTCAGCTTGTGCGATGTCTGTCGCGACGCGCCAGAATAGTTGGGCCGGCGTCTCGACGATCGTTCCCGCAGCGTTCTTGGCTAGATAGCGTCCGCGCAGGACGATTTTGGCATGGGCTGAAAGTCGAAGCCGTGAAGATTTCGGCGGACGTAAGGGCTTGGTCGTCGTTCTGACGGACATAACTTCATTATACCTGTAGTGGCGCAGCTTGCATCTTGACGCTCCAGTTCGGCAGAATGAGCGCCCACTGACCGACGGCCATGAAATCTTATCGCGAAGAACTCTGGTTCGAAACAAAGACGCGGCGCGCCTACCTCAACATTACGCGGCAGGTTGAGGTGGTGGTCGAGAAGAGCGGCGTCCAAGATGGGCTTGTGCTGGTCAATGCCATGCACATCACGGCCAGCGTCTATATTAACGATGACGAACCAGGCTTGCTCAAGGACTATGACCGATTCTTAGACCGGCTCGTTCCTCAGGACGCGGCCTATCAACACAATGAGACAGGAGAGGATAACGGCGACGCCCACATCAAGCGCCAGCTGATGGGGCGAGAAGTCGTCGTCGCGATTACCGAAGGCCGATTGGACTTCGGCCCGTGGGAGCAAATTTTCTATGGGGAGTTCGATGGGCAGAGACGAAAACGCGTATTGGTAAAGGTGATTGGGTCGTGAGCCGTATATCGTCCGACCGGTGGCCGGGACTCTGTGGGAAGAAACTGTTGGAGCGCTTGCTACCACAGGAAAAGTTTGGCAACATGGAGCGCAGTGCTGCACGGCTGTGCGGTAGGAGTCTGTCGTTATGTTAAGTTGGTCTCGCCCTGATCCCCTCACACGAGATCTCGTTCATTTGATCAATGCCCGGCGCCATGACCATGGCGATACCGATGCGGCAATCGATACGCTGCAAGCTTTCTTGGAGCAGGGGCGGGAGTACGACCTCTTAACGGTATTGGCAGCGCTGGATGAGGACATGGCTGAATGGCTCTTCGATCTGCTCGCGGAGGCATCCTGTTCCGTGCTCATCGATGGGCCGGCCGATGAAAAATTGTCCTATGCCGTTATGGCGGCATTGGAACTTCCTCTCCAAGCCAATCTGGCCCATCCCCTCAAGTTGAAGATCGACCCGGTTGCGACGGCGGAGTTGTTGCATCGGCATCTCCGGCTCTCTGCCGGGACGGTAGTGCGAGTGGAGTCGCGCCTATTGACCGACTCGACGCTGGAGCCGCTCAGTCTCCAGGGGTTGAACGATCATTTGAGCACGGTGGCGGATTCCCAGAGGGCCATGTCGATTGCCGCTCGGCTCTATCCTCCTGTCGAGAATACCGCCTTTCTCTTTTTTGAGCTGATCGGTGTACCGGACTCTGGACTGCCCGATTCGCTGGAAGACCGGCATCGCCGGGCTCTCCTTGAAGGCCTCGCGGCGCAATGTCCTGAATTGGCGTTGGCTCCCGATATGATCGAAGCCCCGGTCTATGCCGCCTACGCTATTTTCGATGCGCAAAATGCTGTGCGGCTCCATCGGTTGGCGGATGAGACCGCGGCAGTCTGGCGCGATCTGGACCCCCTTGTCAGGGCCCGCACGATCGTGCACCTCCATACTCAGTGCGGGAACGGCGTGTACATGCCGGTTTGGACCGATCTGTTCGACCCTGAACTTCCTGAAGACCACGGTCCCGTGTGGACCTCTCCCGATGTGTGGATCTTCACGGCCGATTTACCCATTGAATGGCCTGGAGAAATGCTCACCAATCGGCTGCTCGCCGAAGGCTGCACTAGGTTTGAAAACCACATCGTCGAGACTCCGGAAAACTAGCCCGCATTATTCATGACGGTTCGAGGTCCGAGGTTCGAGGTTTTGGGAACTTCGAACCCGGAACTTCGAATCGTGTCTTTCTCGCGAGTCCCGCGCGTCTCGCTCCTCGCGCGCTACTATCAGAAACCTGACAATTCATCGATTTTTCTGACTGCTTATCCTATGCTGAGGCTTGTCAGATAGGGAGCAGTCATGGCTCAACAGCAGTCTTCGAGCGGGATCATCGCCGGGGCTATCACCATCCTGGGACTTGGGCTCGTGTGGGTGACGGTGGTCACCAATTTCCCGTCACAAGAAGAGTTGTCTTCGGCTGCGTTGCCCGGAGAGACTCGTCAGGCAGCGCAGCCCTCGTCTTCCCTGTCTCCGCCACCTACGTTGGATTTCACCATTCCGACCTCTCCTCCGCTGCCTTCAGAGGCAGCTGTGTCGAGACCAGACGATGATCGATCTCGTGACTCCAACGTTGAAGCTCCGGTTGTGACAAGGATGGATTCTCTTACGCCGCAGGCGACCAGGTTGAAGTGCGAATCGGACATCGAACAATTGTGTCCCGCCTCTCCGGATGGTTCTCCTCGCACTCGTTGTTTGCAGCAGCGCGCCAAACAGCTTCCACTGTTGTGCCAAAACCAGTTGCATGAGCGGTTTGTTAAGTGGAAGGAAGATCAAAGTCGAGTGATGGCGGCCTGCGAGGGGGATATCAAGCGATTCTGCAGAGCAGTGACGTCTGGGAGTGGGCAGATCTTAGCGTGCTTACAATCGCATGGCCAGGAGGTCTCCGACCGCTGCTATCAGACCTTTCCGAAGGGCACATTTCTTTTCAAATAGTCTGGTGGGGGTTCGCGAGAAAGAAGTTCTGAGTTCTGGGTTCGATGTTCCGAAACCCTCGAACTTCGGACCTCGAACGATTGTCCGTCTCGCTTATCCCGCACCGTCCCTGCCGTTGACGAGTTGTCTTGCTGTTTGTGGCAGTGTTCCTGGCAAGATGTTCCCTCCTGTGCAAGATCCCTGTGAATCGTTACGCGACGAATCGTTTTTTCAGTCTCTCCCACAGTCCGGCTTGGAATTCATCCCGCAGGGCCACGACGACTACGGTCGTGTTGTCATCGCCGCCGGCTTCATTCGCCATCAGGATGAGGCGATCGGACATGGTGGGGAGGTCCTCCGATTCACTGAGGATGCGCAGGATGTCATTCGGGTGGACGCCACGGGTAAGTCCGTCTGAGCACAACAACAGCATGTCGCCGCTCTTGACCGGAACTTCCGCCAGCTCGACATCGACGTAGCTTTCGACGCCGAGAGCTTTTGTGACGATGTTCCTGCGAGGGGAGTGCTTGGCCTCTTCTTCCGTGATGAATCCCTTCTGAATCTGCTCGGCAACCCAGGAATGGTCTCTGGTGAGGGCTTGGATTGTCCCGTTTCGAACGAGGTAGAGCCGGCTGTCTCCGACATGGGCGATGGCGAGGATTTCCTCGCAGAGCAGTGCGGCGACTACGGTGGTACCCATCCCGGCATAATCAGGCCTGCTCCATGATTCACGGTAAACGACCTCGTTCGCCGCATGAATCGCGCTGGCAAGACGATTGGTCGATGCTGATACCGAGGCATCGTAGGGGCCGATCAGCGGCAGGTCCGTGCATTTGGCTGCCTCGGCCAGGTGCGTCTGAATCGCCTCGACTGCGAGGGCGCTGGCAATTTCGCCGGCGTTGCCGCCGCCCATGCCGTCACAGACGACATAGAGTCCGAGTAGAGGGTCGGCCACAAAACGATCCTCATTATGGGGTCGTTTGAGGCCGGTATCGGACTTGGCGCTATGTAACCGTTCAAGGGCCAGCCTACACCTCCCTCAGGCTGCGAGACTCTGAATACAGTCACGGAGTTCGCTTGCGAATTCTTCCGCGCGCCGATAGCGGTGAGGCAACTCTTTCTGTAACGCGCGGTCTACGATCTCTTGCACCATTGGAGGAAGATCCGGCCTCAAGGTTTGAATCGCGGGATGCGGATGATGGGCGATGCTGAACAGTACGGCCGATACGTTGTCGGCCGTAAACGGTAACTGCCCCGTGAGGAGTTCGAACAGTACGACGCCGAGTGAAAAGATATCCGACCGGCCGTCCACTTTTTTGCCTGAGATTTGTTCCGGAGACATGTACGTCGGTGTGCCCAGTACAATATTCGTTTCTGTCTTACTGCTCGATGCCATTTTCGCAATACCGAAGTCCATGACTTTCACGATGTGATCCTTCGTGAACATGATATTCGCCGGCTTGATGTCACGATGGACGATGCCTTGTTGATGGGCGTAGCCCAGGGCATCCGCAACGGTGGCCACAGTGAGCAGGACTTCGTTGACCGGCCTCAAGTTGGGTTTCCGCGCCCACTGGTTCAGGGGTGTTCCCTCGATAAGTTCCATCGCGATATACCCCAAATCGTCTTCTTCTCCTGCATCATAGATGGTTACGATGTTGGGGTGGGAGAGCCGCCCGGTGGATTCTGCTTCGCGGAAAAACCGTGCCTTGACGTCTTGCAGTTTGTCGTCGCGGTTGATTTGATCGAGTCGCATGGTCTTGATAGCTACGAACCGTTGGATCGTGGGGTCTTTCCCCAGGTAGACCAGTCCCATTGCGCCACGTCCGAGTTCTTTCAAGACTTTGTAGCGTCCAAGCATACCGGGTGTGCAGCCGTTGATCGCTGACGTCGTGGCGATGCTTGCCGGTTCTGGTGGAGCCTCTGACTCTTTTTCTTGCCTTGAGTCCTCATCCTCGGCGAGGGCTTGGGCGTCTTGGTGTTGTGTTTTTTGTCTAGGGGGAGCGAAGGCTTCGCGTAGCGAATCTCGGTGTAGGATCCAGGCTGCCGTGAGCCAGAGGCCGGAACCGACGAGGCCGATTGCATAGACCCAGGCGAATCGAGAAGAACCGATCTGTTCGATCAGCGGCAGGCCCACGGCCCTGAACGCTTTGTTGATGAAGAGGATGACGACGAGAGTCGTCAGCGGAAGGACAAGGTTACGGAGAAAGCTTGATCCTCGCCCGTTATCCGGGATTTGCTGAAAGGCAGTGAAGGCGAGAATCCAGAGGATGGCGAGCGCGAGGAGGTTTGCAACCAATCGAATGGCGTGGGGTCCACTAAGTTGCAGATACGGGACTGAAACAGATTGGATTAACGCCAGGCTGCTCAGTAATGGAGCGGCCAGGAGGACGGCCAAGATGGCAAAGATGTAGGGAGCAATCCAAGTCCAGGATTTCGACATGACAATCGTTGAGGCTATCCGTGATTGTCTCAAAGTGTAACGAATGGGAGGGAAGAGTCAACGAATTGGGAGAAATGAGCGACGGTGGGACGGATGATGGTTCGAAGTCCGAAGTTCGAGGTTTTCGGAACTTCGAACCAAGAACTTCGAACTTCGTGTCACGCCTGTCGCGCCTATACTTCACGAACGATCAACTAAGAGAGCGGCCTTCTTCAAGGGGTCGAGCAGTTTCTCGGAAACTTTCAAGCCGCCGCGGCCCGTACCGACTTCGATGTCCGGCTTGGTAATACCGTGGAAATCGCTTCCACCGGTCACCAGCAGGTTCAGCCGTTTGGCTAGGTCGAGGTATTCCGTCGTCTGGCGCTTCGTGTGCGTACTGTAGTGGACTTCGATGCCGCCGAGGCCGTCGGCTTTCAATGTCGTCAGGAGCGCGTTCAGCCCTTCTCCGGATACCTTGGCCCAGGTTGGATGGGCCAGCACGGCCACGCCGCCGGCGGCTCTGATCCAGGCGATGGCATCCGCCGGTTGAGGCAGCTCACGCGCCACATAGGCCGGGCGTCCTTCTGCCAGATATCGGTCAAAGGCATCTTTAGCGGACGTGACATACTTCTTGTCCATCAAGAGCCGCGCAATATGAGGCCGTCCGACTGAATCCGTGCCGGCTAGAGCCCGCACCTCTTCATAGGTCACGTCCAGCCCCAATGAGCGTAGCCGTTCGATGATCTGCGGATTGCGGCTATGCCGACTCTCGCGCAAGGCGGCCAAGCGCTGATTCAGTTCCGGACTTTGCCAGTGCAGGCAATAGCCCAGGATATGGAGTTCGCTGTTGCCGACGCGGGAGCTGATTTCGACGCCGGGAATGATTTCGATTCCCAGTTCAGCTCCTGCGGCGATGGCATCGGGAATCCCTGACACAATGTCGTGGTCCGTAATGGCCAGCGCGGTGACTCCGGCTTTGTGGGCCAGCCGTAACACTTCAGCCGGCGAGAGGCTTCCATCGGAGTGGGTGGTATGGAGATGGAGATCGATGCGACTCATGCCGACTCGTGCGGCTGGCTGATGGAGCCCGCCTGTTGGGCGACGAGTCTCGCGGTAAAGACCGAGCCGGGTCCATGGCTGTCGTCGTGTTCATCTTCGTCGTACGACAGTACGCGCAGATTGGACGTGAGCCGGAGCAGCTCATTGTGCGCAAGGCAAAATTCCCATCGGCGTGGATGGCGATGGCGCATGTAGTTGTCGATGGTGAAGGTTTCGTAGATCAAGACCCCGTTGGGTTTCAGCGATTCGAGGAGCGCGGGAAACAGTGGGCGATGGAGATAGAAGAATACGGCGATCACGTCATACTCCTGCTTTGGAAATTCCGGCCGTTCATCCGTTGCCCGTTCAAGGTCTACCGTCCGGACATGGAGATTGGGTAAGTTCCGTTGTTGCGCCGTGGCAGCGAGCTGTGCCATGGCCTGTTCATCTCGGTCCATCGCATCGACGTGATAGCCGTGTGAGGCGAGATAGAGCGCGTTGCGTCCGGAGCCGGCCGCGACATCGAGCGCCTTGCCTTTCGGTAAGCGATGGAGTTGCTGAGTCAGAAACCGAGCCGGAGTCGGTCCCACATCCTGAATCTGGTGAGCCAGGCGCGATCGGTCGAGTTGCACGCCGACCGAACCAATCACATGCTCCAGCGGAGGCGCAAGCTTCCGTAACCAGATCTTGGCCCGTTCGATGGGGAACTCCGCAAAGAGCATGGTGAGGAGCTGCTCTGAGAATGTTTCCAGCAATGCGCAATCCTGTGTCATGCCGATTGCGATAACCCGATCTGCGACTTGAGCGTAGTCGACAGCATGTTGGATTTTGTCCGAAGTCGCCGCCGGCTCAGTCTGGCAATCGAGTTCCAGGTCCACCGCCAACGGCTGAGGCCGCCGGCGTTCCTCCGGAGTCACACCACAGCACCCCTGAAACTCCAGTCGTTCGATGACGATCTTCCCAGCCATGGGAGCCATTCTCAAGGATTGGATTTCCGGCTGTCAACCTATCGTTAGAGGGGGGATGGAAGGGGGAGTGGAACGATACCCGCGCTGATCCCTTGCTCCCGGAGCAGAGGAGGGGATGGAGCCTGATGATCTTCTGTGCTCGCGCAACGCGCGGCCTCAGAAGGCCCTCGTTGGACGCGCGCAGTGGAAGATCAATCAGCCCC
>NEWR02000010.1:127050-151390 GCA_002869885.2 Nitrospira sp. CG24C | reverse complement strand
TAGTCCAGCTAACTCTACAAGTGTAGGATGCCATCGCAGCCGCAATTTCAGGACATCAAGAAGTATTTCTTCTTGAGAGAACTCACGCCCATATTGTTTGACCATCTCTTGACGAAAAACCTCAGAATCCCATCCTCTTTTTAGTTCTGAGTACTCTTCCTGTACCTGTTGGTATGGAAGGAGAATATTTTCATTCGTAGCAGTGGTGAGTAGTACGAGTTGTAGCTGGTTCAGGCTGCTAATAAAACGATGCTTTTCCTGGGTAAGTTGGGCGATATAATGAGAAATTCCTTTTAGAATTATCCGTCCGCCGAAACTATGGCCAATCAAAACAAGGTCATAGTGACCTCCGGACTCAATCGCGGGATCGGCGAGAAGCTTGATGAGGCTCTGGAATCCCGTTAACGCAAGATCATCAGCCCTTTTTTTCATTCTCCAAAAGTTAAGTAACGGAGGAAAGTCTGCCGACGGCCAGAACACCCCGATGATGATCGATCTTTTGGCATTTACCTCGTCTCGTTTGCTGTGCATGTAGAAACGGCAGATGAGGTCTTGATAGTCTCGTTCGGCCAGGTGAGGAGTTTTATTCCATCCATGGACGAATACATACACCCGCTGTGCGTGGTGAAGAGCTTTTTCGATAGCAGGGGCTTGATCGGCGTAGACTTGGTGTCCAGCTTCATCAAACTCCAGCGGAAAGAAGAACTCGTTTACCTTCTGTTCACAGGGAAGGACTGTTAAGTCTTTGCTTGTGTATTGGCTACTCTGTACGCAACCCACCGTCAGGCCAAGAGCAAGACAAAGGCTGATTTCCCAGATCGTGCGTTGCATGGGAACAGGGGGCTTATGAAAGAGACTTTTGTAGTCCGCTGGATGGCGGACTATTTGTGAGAGCCTAGATATTCTGCCTTCAGTGTCGAAAAGTCTAGATCGTCATGGGGAGTGCTACAGAAGGTGTTGCCTGCCAAACTATTGATGGTCTTAGGTCAAAGAAACAGGGACATTGTATTTTCCCTGGGACAACTTGGTTTATCGCAGCGTGCGCGCGTCCAACGAGGGCCTTCTGAGGCCGCGCGTTGCGCGAGCACAGGACCAACGTGGGTGTCCTTCCTCTCCTAATTACTGAATCGCCGCGAGCCGCCACTCCCCATCTTGGAGTCGCATGAAGGTCCAGGCTTCGCCGGATTCGGTCGGTATTTCTTCGCTGCCTTCGACGAGATAACCCGGTTCTCCGTGCTTCTTCGTCAGAGAGAGGTTGTAGTCACGGGCGCTCCAGCGAAGCCCTGCCGTCACGTACTGCCTTGCCTGTTCAGTCCAGGCCTCCAGGATCTCAGCACGGAGGAGCACCACATCCTCGACATGGTTTCGGATGTCCTGGCTGGTATTGTCGGCGAGGGCGGCGCTGAAGTAATTCAGCATCTCTGGCGTGACGAACTGCCTCAACTCGGTCAGATCCTGTTTGCTCCAGGCCTTTTGAACATCGATCAGGAGTTGTTGAAAGGCGGCTTTGTCGGCGGCGGTGATGCTATCGACCGATAGTTTCTGTCTGGCTGTGGCGGACCGCCTTGCAGGCAGACTGTCTTTGGACGGGTCGCGGCCAGTGACCCCGGAAAAGTCAGGGAGGGAGGGCCGTTGTATTTTCAGGAAATAAAACACCGTCGCGGCTGCCAAGAGCAGGAGGAGCAGTAGAATTCCGGCGGAGCTGACATCCTCGGTTGGTTTGTTGGTTTCGGGAGCAGGCGCATCGGCTTCGGTGGTCTGCGCGGTACTGTTCGTCGCTCCCAAGAGCATCTCGCCGATCAACGATCCGGCGATTCCGGCTGCGAGCCCAGTAGGCAGGGGAGAGGCTTTCAGAATGAGGGTCGTTGTGTTCAAGGTAGGCTCCCCGTTATCGGGATCGTGGCGAATCGTACGACTGGTCCCATATCCTAGCAGGAATGGCCCGCTGAAGATCTAGATGAATTACGGGGTCGTGGCTTGATCTTGGATTGATGCCGCTGATCCATCTGATCCGGCAACTGCCGCCTATCCTTGAATAGTGAGTGGGTGACTGGATCCCTGAGGCTGCGTCATCCTGCCTCAGGAACACACGGAAGGTTGGGTTTCTATCAAAGCCAGTAAGACAGAGAGCAAATTGTATGGTTGGAGTGAAACTCCAGGATGACTCCCCACCGTACCGCTGGGTAGGGCGAGGAGTCTTGATGGGTATGTGGATTACTTGGGAGCGACGGCGACTCCGTAGACTTGCGTGCATGCTCGTGACAGGACGATATAGTTCTGGGTATAGGTGTCGGATGACACCTTCACGAGCGCAGATGCGCCAGGGGCTTTCGCCATGGCGTCAGCGACAGCGTCCTTCGTCTCATTTCCGTCACTCAGAGGAATGAAGCCCAGAAGATAATAGACGCAATCTTGTCCCTTGACCTGCCCAAGTTCCCGATACGAGCCAGGAGCCAACGGTTCCGTCGAGGGCGCGACTCCACCTGTGATGTGTCCACAACTACTGAGAAGAAGACAGATCAGTGGTAGCGCAAAAAGATATGTTTTTCGCATTACATTCTCCCTGGTTGAATAAGGCAATCCATTCAGTCTTGATTCTCTGGCACGTTGATACGCCCGCACCCTGTGTGCATTGTCTCAGTAAGATGCTACTTGTCTTGGGGTATTGGCCTCATGGGACAGCCTATCGGTATCGCAGCCTAAGTCAAATGCTTTCCAAGAATCCGTTTCCGCTGGCGCCATGACTCGAAAGGGCGAGTCCGAGTGTGAGCTTCGATCGGCATGGGGCATCCGTACTCCTCATTACATGAAACGGTAGGCGCAGAAATCTGTGGGGGGTAATCCAGGTTACTTAGATGCTAGGTCTAAGGGCGTAGGACGCGTACCGCTATCGTCAATGGATTGCCAAAGACCCTGGAAGTTCAGCGAGGGTTATGATCGTCTCACTAGAGTTGGTCTACTTCAAAGTCTTGGAGGTTGGCTTAAGCAGTGAGGGTGGCTTTGGAGGGATCTACTATGTTGATAGTTCGCTTGAAGTATATATGTCAAGTAATTGAATGTAATAGATTATAACGTTATAGACTTTTGGGCAGCTTGGATGGCAAGCTCCTCTGGTATGAGGTAGCGCCGTGGCCCTAAGATCGCCGTACCGATACGCACCATGGTCGCGCCTTCGGCGATGGCGATATCCATATCTTCCGACATTCCCATGGAAAGGGTGTCGAGTTCGTAGCCATCTTTCTTGAGCCGATCGTATAGCTCCCAGAGCATGTGGAACTGGCTGCGTTGCAGAGCCGTGGCGGTCGTAAGTTCCGGAACTGCCATCAGTCCGCGTAATTTCAGGCGGGGCAGGCGCACGACATGGGCTGCCAGCTGGGCCAGCTCTTCAGGCGCGACACCGCTTTTACTCGCTTCCCCGCTTACGTTGACTTGCAGGCAGATTTGCAAGGGCGGCAGCGATGCGGGCCGGTCTTTGGCCAAACGGTCGGCTATTTTTATTCTGTCCACACCATGAACCCAGACGAAATTCTCCGTGATGCGCTTGGTCTTATTGCTTTGGATCGGGCCGATGAAATGCCACTCGATCGGCAGATCGGTCAGAGCCGGCATTTTTGCGAGCGCTTCCTGAAGATAGTTCTCGCCAAAAATCGTTTGTCCGGCCTGCCAGGCTTCCCGCACTCGCTCGGGTGGTTGGGTTTTACTGGCGACCAGCAGCGTGATCTCGTCCGGTGATCGTCCGGCTGATTGCGCCGCTTTGACAATGCGGTCTTTGACGGCTTGCAAGCGTGAGGCGACTGTTGTGGCCGGTTCCATCAGCGGTACAGGTGCTCGCGTGTGAGGGGCATGGTGTTGTTCAATCCGTTCGTGAAGAGGACTTGATAGAGCCTCATGTCCCCATAGCGAAAGTTGGCAATACAACCGTTGAGAAACATCCGCCACATGCGCACGAAGGAGGCATCGTACATTGCCTCGACCTTTTTGGTATGGACCTCGAATCGCGCGCTCCACTCCTCAACCGTTCTGGCGTAGTGCAGGCGCAGGTTTTCGACGTCCGTCGGAACGAGTTTGGCTTCGCACATGGTTCGTACGATTTCGTCGAGCGTGGGAATGTATCCACCGGGGAAGATGTATTTCAACGTCCAGGGGTCGCCAGGCACCGGACGCTCTTGTCCGATGGTGTGGAGCAGCCCGATGCCGCCTGGATTCAAGATCGACTGCAACTTCTCCATAAATGTCGGAATGAATTGCTTCCCCACATGTTCAAACATGCCGACTGAAACGAACTTGTCGAACTTCCCATCAAGCTTCCGATAATCCTCCAGCACGATCGAAATCTCTTTCGACAGGCCCTGACGTTTCACGAGATCGACCGCATACTCGAGTTGCTGTTTGGACAGGGTGCAACCGACGCCACGCACGCCATAATGTTTGGCCGCGTAGATCAGCATTCCGCCCCATCCGCAGCCGATGTCGATCAATGTTTCTCCGGCCTTCAACTGAAGTTTCCGGCAAATGTGTTCGTACTTCTGCTGCTGTGCTTGCTCGAGCGTGTCGTTCTCGTAACGGAAATAGGCACAGGAGTAGGCCATGCTTTCGTCGAGCCACAGCTTATAGAAGTCGTTTCCGCGATCGTAATGGTGGGCCACGTGTTTCGTCGAACGCGAGAGCGTATTGAGCGATGTTTGGCGCAGGTGCTTAAAGGCGAGTTTCGCTTTCAACCCGATAGGCAAATTCAGGAATGTGGAGTCGGCTCCGAAGCGGAGGAGTTGTCTGAAATCGCCCTCGACCTGAATATCGCCTGCCATATACTCTTCGCCGAATCCCAACGACCCGCTTTCAAGTATGTGCTCTGCCGAGCGTTTCGTGACAAAGGTGAGAATGAACTGTGGCTCGCCCGTGCCGTACGACTTTTTTATTCCATCCCAAAACTGCACCTGAAAAGACACATCTCGGGCATGATCGCTCAATTGTTCGAAGAGTTGCTCGAATGTTTTTCGCATGACCGTCCTCTTCAGGCGTTTGAAAAATTGAGGTTTGCTTTTGAGGGGGAGGCGTGAGTCTCCCTGAAAAGCCCCAACAAGCGCCTGTGATTAGCTCTTTCCCAGGCCCTTGTCAAGCTGCCCATCGGTGTTTAGGCGGAGGGGGTGCAGGCTAAGCGATGGGGAGGGCCTGTTGCAGATAACTCCGCTGAAAAAACTGGGTCAAAAGAAACGAGATCAGCAGGGGTGACAGTCAGCCAAGATCATTTCTCTGTATGGGGGTTGTTTTTTATCAAAAAATAGCTGACAATGCGGACCAATCATCAGTCAGCAGTAAACCGGTCAACTGACTCAATAACAACAATAATAAGAGGCTTAGCGATGAAATTAAAAAATATGTTCTGGGTCGCACTTGTATTGGCTATCCCGGCCAACGTGTTTGCGTATGGCGAAGGCGGATCCGGTACAGGAATATGCCAGAAGTTACATTTTGACGATTTCACACCAGCCAATCATTCAGAAGTAGCTCAACATTCGGGATTTTCATTTTTTGCCACCGGCGCAATCTATCCGAACGGCATTAAGGTTACGGTACGAGGTCAATCTGTACCAGTGACTGTGACCGCTCATAAAGACGGATATAAGGTAACCGGCAAGCTTCCTGAGATCCCATCGGGAGGGTACGCAAAGGTTAACATTGAAGCTCGAGGCGTCAATCAATGTGAAGTCACCGGCGGATGGCTACTGAAAGTTAATCAGTAATCCCAACCCAGCGTAGGTGACGATTCGATTTTCAGAGAATCGCCATAGATAGGCCGGGATTTTTTCTTGTAGTTTGTCAGGGGGTCAGCTCAGGCTGGCCCCCTTTCAGTTTTCTGAAGGCATTCAGGAACGTTTCCTGAACCGGTCTTTGTCGTTCTCTTTCGCCCCGCCTAATAGCCCGCACTATTCATGACGGTTCGTCGCGAAATCACATAGAAGCCCGGCGAGGGGCAAGTGGCACGAGGCGAGAGGAAAGACATTCCTTCCAGTCGCCCCTAGCCTCTGGCCCCGTGCCTCTCGCCTGAATATCCGCGATTGCAGCAGAAGCGCTCATGAATAATGCGGGCGAGCCCGTCTGATTCATTTGTTTTGGTAGATAAGGTCGAATGCAGCCAGGGCCGGTCCAGACCATGATGGTCGGAACCGGCCCTGGCTTTATCTCGTGACTGCTTATGAGGTCGGGGGCAATTCAACGGAGCCGGTGAATCGCCAATGGCGACACCGGCTCCGTTTCAGTTCTATTGAGGAAAGGACTTTGGCGCTATGGCATTCTGCCATCCTTCGCCATTCAGCGTACGAAGAAACTCCACAAGGTCTCGCTTCTCATCGTTCGTCAGTTCGAGCGGAAGGATCAAGGGATCTTGGTGAGGATTCTTCACGCCGCCCTGATTGTAAAAGTTCACAACTTCTTCAAGGTTTTTGAAGCGACCGTCATGCATGTAGGGCGCGGTTCGGGAGATCTCCCGCAAGGTCGGGGTTTTAAAGGCGCCGAGTTCTTCAGCATTCTTGGTCACCATGTAACGACCGAGATCCACTTTGTTGTCGTCCCAGCCGATTCCGAGGTTGTGAAACTTTTCGTCTGTGAAGTTGAATCCGGAATGGCACTTTGTGCAGCGTGCTTTATCCCGGAACAGGAGGAGGCCACGTTGTGCCGCTTGTGAAATGGCGCCAGCTTCCCCGCCCTGATCAAATTTGTCTGCGGGACTGTTGCCGGAAAGGACGGTGCGCTGGAAGCTGGCGATAGCCTTGGCCACGTTGCCAATCGTGATGTCTTCGCCGAAGGCTTGCAGAAAGAGTGCGTTATAACCGGGGATCTTTTTCATTTTCGCAATCATGACGTCGTAGTTGACAAAGCCGTGTTCGATCGGATTTGTAAAGGGACCGATCGATTGCTCTTCCAATGTTGCGGCCCTTCCGTCCCAAAATTGAGCGCTGCTGAACACTCGGTTAAAAGATGCTGGCGCGCTACGACCGCCCTTTTGGCCCTTGATGCCAGTAGAGACTGGTTGGCCGTCGGTAAAGCCTTTTTGCGCCAGGTGGCAACTCGCACAGGCGATCGTGTTGTCAGCCGATAACCGCCTGTCAAAGAACAAGACCCGGCCTAACTCGACTTTCTGAAGTGTCATGGGATTATCGGGAGGAATGACCATGGCACTTTCTTCCAGGCCAAAAGGAAGCTTGGGTTTGTACTCGTTCGATACCACAGCATTCGCGCCCGGCGCTGCGATCCAGGACGAGAGCAGCGCCACTGAGCCGATGGCCAAGGCACCGAGAAAGCTCCTGCGTAACAGAGAAGAACCTCCGACTGCCTGTCGGAGTTGGGTTTTCAGTATGGCTGGCTTCATTGGGGCTCCTTTCGTTTGGGTTGTCATGAGGTGTGGCCTTTGCCCTTAATTGGCTTTCAGTCGTTTCTGGTTATTATTCGCGAGGGATCGAAGGAATTGAGGCTCTGAGCTGAATGGCAATTTACCATGGCGCGAATCGTAGCTATCATGGTCTTTCTTTGCAAGTTCTTTTTTCAGCTTTCCCGTGTTATACACCCGGTTTATGGATCTGCCATTTGAAGGACTGGCTGGGTGTCATCGCTTCGAAGTGCGCGCTTCTTCTATCAGCGCTGCAAGCTCCGGAGGAATCGGCATGCTCTTGAAGGGGTTGACGTTTGTGCCGCCTGTATTTCCCCGCGGGACCAGACCGGTAGAAGTACTGATGGCAGCGCCGACGATGCGCAGTAACTGACCCAAACATTCTCGGACGTTGCGCTGACGGATTCCCCAGAGGAACATGTGCCAATGCACGCGAACGTGCTCAACTGTTGATGTCTGACCTAGTATATGGGCACGTTCCAGGTGCAAGAAGGCGACGTCCGGTTTCCCTTGTGCGTCGGCTTGATATGCCGCTAAAATTTCATGTTCCACGTATGGACGAATGCGGCGGCCGAACTCGCTCACTCACCTCTCCTTGCTGCTCAACCCATGAGAAACGAAAGCGTTTCGCTTTGTAGCTCGACTGTTTGCGTGCAAGCTAAGCTGCCACAAACTTCAGCGCCACGCCGTTGATGCAGTAGCGTAGGCCGGTCGGTTTGGGGCCATCCTTAAAGATATGTCCTTGATGACCCTCGCAACGGGCACAGTGGACTTCGGTCCTGGGAAAGATCAATTTGTAATCGGTAGTGGATTCGACCACTTTGGGGTCGATCGGTTGCCAAAAGCTGGGCCAGCCAGTTCCACTGTCGAATTTGTGTTCAGAGGAATAGGCCGGGAGGTCACAGCCAGCGCAGTAATAGATGCCGGTTCTCTTGTTGTCGTGCATGTTGTCGGTAAAGGGGCGTTCGGTGTTCTCATGCCGTAGGACTCCATAGGCCATCGGTGCGAGGAGTTTCTTCCATTCCTCATCGGTTTTCACAACTTTGACAATCTGACCGATCTCAATCTTTGGTGGCATGGTGTTGTTCCTTTCTTGTCAGGTCTTCCCCTAGGTGAGTCGAGGAACCGGAAGTATCCTTACATATGGATTGGTTCAAGGTCCATGGCCGCTTAATGTTAGCGATCGACAAAGATTCCACCCTGGGGATGGAAGAAGAGTTTCCCATTGCCGGGGCGAACAGCGTCCGGTATTAACGCGTCAGGTGGCAGCCTATAGGTATCTTTGCCGTCGAGATCGAAGAACCCGGCGACACTCTTTTCTGCGGAGTCTCCGAAGCCCGATGGGGCTTGGTACTGGTCCGTCCCTCCATCGTCGATGAAGAGCCCCCAACTTGCATAGTCGGCTCGTCCGAGACCGGTTGAGTGGTCGAAATCATAGGTGTCCCGGCCGTTTCCTGCATCGATCATCAGGCTCACGCTGCTGTCCCAGGCTACTCCTCCATTGTAAAATGGGCCGGAGGAACCGTAACGATCGTCTCCCTGCCGGTCGATGAAGAGGCCGACCCCGTAATGGGCGGAGGCGCCATGTCCATAGCGAGCGGCATGGTGCTCATCGTCGCCATCCAAGTCTAATTTCATCCCGGCGCCGAAAAAGTATCCTTGCCCCTGTGAGAAGTTCGCGCTTTCGTAATGGTCGCGCCCTTCGATATCCAACAGAATTCCCCAGCCGCCGGCCAAGCTATGGGTCTGCCACTCGATTTTCTTTGTCAGAATCCGTTGCCCCGATCCGGCGCCCAGCCCGAAGCAGTCGAACTGATAGAGGGGATCGCCCGGTTTCCCATTGGGGGCGTCTTGCGCATTATAGGCGCTGGGATAGGTGTCGCCGCATTGATAATGGTCGTTGCCGGAAATATCGATGACGGCTCCGACGCCCAGGGGGCCGCCGAATCCGATGGCGAAGCCATGACTGGTATAGCGGTCGTTCCCTGCCGCATCGAGCAAAAGGCCGAGCCCTCCTATCGCTGCGCCTTGGGTCAAGCGGTTGCCCATGTAGACATCGTTGCCGTTTGTGTCGAATAAGATTCCGAGTCCGCCGAATCCAGCGCCTCCCGACCCCATACCGAGCTGGTAGACATCGTCGCCGTCGTGATCGATTAGCAGCCCCACCCCCAGCCGTCCGGTGGCCAGCCCGAGAGGAGCCCCGGCATAGGTATCGTCTCCGTTGAGATCGATGACGACGGCATTGCCCTGCTCTTCGTTTACAGACGAGGCAATCATGCCTCGGTAGAGATCGTTGCCCCCCACATCGATTATCAGTCCGATGTATTTGTCTAGTTCATAGGTATTCGGTCCAGGGCCGCCAATAATAATCAGTCCATAGGATGTCTCTTGGACCAACAGGACGTCACCGGTCACGCCGGGAGGAACGGCGGAAGCCGGCAGGGGTTTTATCCATGCCGCGGCAACCTGCTGAAGCCAGCGCTCATTGGCGAGGCGAGCGAGAACCTGGGCCGCTGCAATGAGGCTGGCATAATCGACCTGTCCTTCGAGCAGTTCAGCAAACCGGAGATCGGCTTTGATTCGCGCGCCCGTCCGGTCTGACAGGTTTGAAACTTGTGGAAGGAAGTGTTCGGCTATCGATCCTGCATGCAGAAACAGGAAACGCCGTTCTGCCTCGGTCAAATTCTTGAGCGCCTTGTCTCGATGGAGCGATGCCTGCTCCAAGCTTCCGACCAGGAAGGCCAGGAGCTCTTCATGTGAAGAGCTTGTCGGCAGAGGAATCGGCTTGTAGAAAGTGGAGGTGCGATCCATGCCCGCTTCCAGCACATCGAGGAGGGCCGGAAGATTGATGGATCCTCCCGCTGCCATTTCAGCCAGTAAGAGCCCCTGGCGCTCCAAATCCGTCAGACCGCCCCAGGGCTGTTTGAGCGCCTCGACTATCAGGCGCCGTTTGAATTGCGCCGGAACTTTCTCGACTGTTTCATGCGCAGCAAGCAGGTCGCTGTGACGTAATCCAGTCAGTTGCTCAAAATCCTTTCTGACAGTAGGAGTCAGCTGATCGAGTACCGATTGCTGTTTGTGACTGTTTATCGAAGACTGTGGCGCAATCGATGCGATGAGACCCTGCACGGCGCTGCAGCCGGGAAGCAAGAAGAAGATGAGCAGAGTGGAAAGAAGCATCAGAGGACGAGTCATGGTGTATGTTTCCAGCATCGGTGAGGCGTTGCCCTCTTTTATTTGGATGTAGGAATCGTCTTGCGCATCGATCCCGAGACAATTACAAATTCGTACAAGCGACATTCTAATGGACCATTGAAGAGGGGAATGCGTTTCGAAGGCGCGAGGCCGATCAGTTTCGGGACTCGCAAATCGCCCGTAAAGATATAGGCCCGCCATCCGCTGAACCGCTGTTTCAACCAATCGCCCAGTTGTGGATAGAAGGCATCGAGTTCTTCTGGCCGGCTGAGCCGGACTCCGTAGGGGGGATTGATCAATAGCACACCCTGTTCAGCCGGAGCTTCGATGTCGAGCACATTGCTTTGCCGGAGGCGAACGTCGATGGCGACTCCTGCCCCCTGAAATGTCCGCTGCGCAATCTTCACCGCGGCAGGGTCCTGGTCGGAGGCATAGATGGCGGCCGGCACTTCCGCCAGTTGTTTCAGTCGAGAGGCTTCGCGCAGATGGCCCCAGCGTTGGGCATCATGGACCAGCAAACGCTCAAATGCGAAGGAGCGGGACATCCCGGGTGCGATCCGGCGCGCCATCATGGCCGCTTCAAGCGGGATCGTTCCGCTCCCACACATGGGGTCGAGCAGCACGTCTCCGGAGGTCCATCCTGCGAGTCGCAGCAAGCCAGCCGCCAGGTTTTCGCGCAACGGCGCCTCGACAGACAGGACACGATGCCCGCGCTTGAAGAGCGGTTCGCCGGAGGTATCGATATAGAAGGTTACCGTCGATTCATCGAGAAAGGCATCGAGCCGGATGTTCGGCCGATGAGTATCCACGCTTGGCCGCTTATGGCGCACCGACATAAATTTATCGCAGACAGCGTCTTTAATTCGTAGCGTGATAAAGTCCAGGCTGGTGAGTGGACAACGGCGCGCGCTCACTTTTACCTTGATGCTCTGTGACGGTGTGAACCAATCTGGCCAGGGCAGACTGCAGGCCGCGCGGTACACATCGTCTTCCGAGAGGTAGGAGGCCTGTCCGACTTCCCAGAGCACCCGGCTGGCAATATGACTTTTGAGATTGACCCAATACATCGTAGACCAGGGAGCCTGGAAGCCGATCCCGCCATCCGTCTTTGTGGTCGTAGGAATGCCAAGCTCGTGGAGCTCCTGTTCAAGAACCGCCTCCAACCCGCGTGGGCAGGGTGCAAAGAACCGTAGTTTTGTGTTATCCATGCTCATCGCATCATCGTTCGTGAAGCAGCGAATAGAAGAGCGTATGGCTTATGGCCAATAGCCTGCCTGCAGAGCAGATACAGGGTTATCGTTGTCCGAGCCATATGCTATTCGTTATTAGCTCCGCCTTTCCACGAGATACGTCTTCGTTATGAACTATTGCAGCGCTTGCGGCGCCTCAGTTAGCAAAAAGGTTCCCGCCGGCGACAACTTGCCTCGATTCGTATGTGATACTTGTCAGGCCATTCATTACCATAATCCGAAAATCGTCGCAGGTTGCATTCCGGAGTGGGGAGGGCAAATCCTCCTCTGCCGGCGTGCAATCGAGCCTAAATCAGGTCTCTGGACCTTTCCTGCCGGTTTCATGGAAATCGGCGAGAGTACCGAGCAGGCGGCCGTTCGCGAGACGCTGGAGGAAGCGCAGGCTCAGGTAGAGCGTATCTGCCTCTTTGCAGTTCTAAGTCTCCCGCACATCGGCCAGGCGTATCTGGTATTCCGAGGGCCGATGTGTTCGCCGGATTTCGGGGTGGGCGAAGAAAGTCTGGAGGTGCAGTTATTTTCACCCGCTGCAATTCCATGGGACAAGATCGCTTTCCCTGTGGTCAAAGACGCCCTGCGCCGCTATGTCGACGATGTGACGCGGGGCGAGTTCCAGGTACATGTTGCAACGCTACCGGATCGGCTCACCTAATTCCTCAGGATGCTCAAACTGGTTTGTTTTGTTCATCTGGTTTATCTGGTCTGTCTGGTTTAACCAAACAAACGAGACAAACCAAATAAACCAAATAACGATCTTCTTCTGCTGGCGGGCTTTTTCAGCATCCTGATACCGTTCAATTAAGCGTGGGAATCGTGAGCAGAGGCAAGCTGCGCCCCTTGTCATCGTGTAGAAAGCGAAATCCGGTTGCCTCAGTGTAGTCCATCGTCACGCCTTCCATCCGCGGGGCACTCCGCCGATCAACGGCAATGGTAAGGTCATCGATCTGCCGTACGTCGTCGTCAGGCTGCGGGTTCGCTTCTAAGGTGATGCTGAAGCTTAAGCGTGAATCGTCCAGGTCGCGCACGGAAATCCTGATGACCGGATCCTGAGGGTGATGGACTTGAATCGCTTTCAGCTGTGCGATGGCGGTAAGTGTGAGGGCAATCATAAACAGAACTCCGTTTGACGAAGGATGCCGTGAATGTCGATCAAGTGATCGTCCCGGTCAATGGAGTAGAAAATCCGCCAGCCCTCAACCGCATATTTGTAAAGGCCTGGTAGATCTGACTCAATGGGTTCGTGGCGCAAATTATCGATATTGGAGGCGATCCATTTGGTCTTGTCTAAGAGTCGCTGTGCCATGGACAGCTCAAGGCTCGCAAGGTCTGTGAGAATGGCTGGGCAATAGGCGAGCCGATACCATGCCATGGTGTCCTTACCAGCGGAGCCCGAGCTTGTTGGCGATGTCCTCTCCGGATAGTCTTTCCTTATTGGACAGGGACTCTTTCAGACGGGCGTGCAAACCATTGCCAAGCTGGAGTCCGAGATCGGGGTCGCCCAGTAACTCTCGTAGGCGATCGTCGACGATGCCACGCAGAAGTTCCTTGAATTGATCCTCGGAAAGTTTGGAGAGGTCCATACAGACCGAGGATACGGAGGAGCGTGCCTAAAATGCAACCACGGAACGGGTGCTTATTGAAGGCCGGTCTTGGGTTGGAGCTGCTGGATCATACGGTCCAGTCGGTCTTGATGCGGGGATGCTATCGTTAGAAACTCTAGGCCGATGCCGGCGGATCCGGACCAGCGGACTGTGGCATTGTCGATCGAGATGGGCTGCGGCTCACCTGGGATATGCAAGTGTATGGTGAGCTGCATGCCGGTAAAGGGGCTGATGATACTTTCTACAAGGCACCCCTTAGCAGAAAGGTTTCGGACGGACCCAGCATGACGGAATTGATTTTTATGCATCAAGGTGCTGGAGAGCGATACGGGGAATCTGGGATATTTTCTAGTGACCATAGCTGTATTTAAGCGATCCCTATGCGGCGATGTTTACTTGGGTTGCCAGAAACTGCTCCAGTCTGGTTCGTTCCAGGTCTTGCAGCTCAAGAAACTCTACTCCAAACTCGAATTCCATGGTCCATTGGACTCTGGCGGCTTGAATGATGATGGCCATAGTCTGTTCCGGAATCTGAAGGTGCATTGTTAGGAGGGCGCTTTTCGTTAATCCAAGATCGCTGACGACCTTACAGCCACCCATCCCAAGGTTGTATACGATCCCTATCCCGGCATGAGCACCTGTGATTCTAGCAGGGAATTCGACCTGATAACGAATGTGTTGCCTCTGTTCCGTCATATTAGGTGCCATACAAGGGCATCGCTTTCAAATAGGCATCGCCTATGAGATTTTTGCTGAGATTGTCTTCGCTTTGGAAATGCTAGTCGGTGAACGAGTGGTTGTCAAAGGAATAGAGATCTTTGGAGATTTCTGGCACTGAAGAGTTTGAGAGGCCAGAGGTAAGGTTTGATTTTCGTTGGACGCACCCCTAGAATGCCGCCATTGGATTGACTTTCTGATGCCCACCACCTCTGGCCCACGAACATCATCTCAGCGCAAGAAGAAGACATCGAAGAAGCCCTCCGGTCTCGATGCTTCGCAGAAGCGCCGTTTTCAGGCTCGCTTGCTGAAGTGGTACGAGAAACATGGCCGCGATCTGCCTTGGCGAAAGACCTCCGACCCCTATCACATTCTCGTCTCTGAAGTGATGTTACAACAGACCCAGGTCGATCGGGTGATTCCGAAGTACCACGAGTTTCTAGAGCGCTACCCAAGTTTTGAGGAGTTGGCCGATGCTCCGGTCTCGGATGTGAAGAAGACCTGGTATCCGCTTGGCTACAATATTCGACCGGAACGGTTACATAGTATTGCGTGCGAGACAATGGAGCGGTATGGGGGCCAACTACCGAGCGATGAGGATGAATTACTGTCGTTCAAGGGAATTGGACGTTACACGGCCGGCGCCATCCGGTCGTTCGCATTCAACGAAGATGCGCCGATTCTGGACACGAATGTCATTCGGGTTCTTCATCGGGTGTTCGTGGCAAAGGGCGACCCCAAGACGCAGAAGGCGAGGCTCTGGCAATTATCGGAAGTCTTAATTCCCAGCGGGAAGGGCTATGACTTTAACCAAGCAATCATGGACTTTGGGGCGACCTGCTGCACGGCAAGAAATCCCTCCTGTCGGCAATGTCCGATGAAATCGTTTTGCAAGACCTACCCCTTCGAGTCTAAACCGCAAAGAACGAAGGTGCAGCATGAAGGTCGTTGAAGTCGCTGCCGGCCTTATCCATCGTGAGGGCCGCTACTTGATTGCCCGACGGAATCCTGGTGTGCACTTGGCTGGTTTCTGGGAGTTTCCCGGCGGGAAGTGCGAGCCTGGTGAAACATTGGAAGAATGTCTGCGACGAGAGCTGTTCGAGGAATTGGGTATTCGCATCGATGCGCCGATACCCTTTCAGATCATTCGGCATGAATATGCGGAGAAAACTGTGGAGCTGCATTTCTTCCATTGTAGGATCGAAGCTGGACAGGCTACAGCCATCGAATGCGCAGAGATTCGATGGGTCTGGCCACATGAGTTGAGAGACTTTGAATTTCCCCCGGCTGATCGCCCGATCATCGAGGCCTTAGGGCGACAGAGCACAGGACCGGTTTTATGAAGGTTGTTCTGGATATAGAGACAATTCAAGCACCTCGGGAAGAATGGGCGCGGCTGGCGGGGAAGCTCCCGCCAAGCGGCGAATCTGAGCCGCCAGGCGAGGGGTACGATTTGTTTACGGCTGGTGCTGTCGAGGTTCAGCGACGCGCCGAGGATGAACAATATGCGAAGTCGGCCTTCGACGGTACGTTCAGTCAGATCGTCTGTATCGGTCTGTTGGAATTTTCTGATCAGCTCGAGCCGCGTGGGTCAGTGGCCTGGTATGGCGGGGATGAGCGGGAGTTGCTGCGGCAATTCTGGAGTCGTTTGGCGCAGAACCGCCCGACTCTCTTCATCACTCATAACGGTCTGGGCTTCGATCTTCCGTTCCTTAAGAAGAGATCGATCATCCACCAAGTCAAGCCGAGCCTGGACGTCAACCTCGCTAAGTTCCGCACGGAACCGGTTTACGACACGATGGCGATTTGGAGCAATTGGGATACGCGCGGGTGGGTGAAACTCGATGTCCTGGCGCGCGCGCTGAACGTTGAAACTAAGTCGGGCAGTGGGGCTCAGGTGGCTGAAATGTGGGAGAAAGGACAGGGGCTGGAGTTGGCTCGGTACTGTCTACAGGATACCTATGTGACGTATGCCTGTTATTGCCGAATGAATTTCCGCCCGCCCCTGTCCAGTGAGGTGGTCTTACTCCAGCCGGAGTTGCTGAACGTCGATTGAGATAGCTTAGCGAGTTCGTGCCGCCTGGGCCGGTTTCTTCTTCGCTGCCGGTTTCCCGGACACCTTGGTCAACCGGAGTGCTTGCATTTCCTCGTCACGGTCCCGGAGTTGGCGTTTCATCCATTCCGCTTCCTTGCGCAGCATACTGATTTCTGTTTCCTTCTTGGTGAGCGCATCTCTTACCGTTTTTATTTCACTGAGTCTCTGAGCCGTCAATTCAGCGTCCCCCGCCTCCTGGACCGTACTGTCGGAAACCGCCTGCGCTCTTGGCTGGGCAGTTGGAAGGACCGACGTAGCTTTTGCCATTGGGAGGAGAGCTGGCATTGGGGCCTTGGCCATTGCATGGTAATCGATGATCATCGTCATGGCGCCTGGCTCACCGTTGGAAGCATAGGCCGGAGCCGGTTCGGTACGTGCAGCCGACTCGGGCATAAAACCAATCGGCTCAGTACCTTTCCTAAGGGTCAAGTAGATCGATTCCTTCAGCACGTAAAGACTGCCCGTGGTGGGTTCAGAGCCTGACCCTGCCGATGAGGATATGTGGAACCCAACAAGCTGTTCGGGTTTCGCCTTTGCTAAGCCTTGTGTGAGCAGGGGGGAGAGAAATTCTACATCCTCATCGCTGAAAATTCTCATCGGCTTGCTGCCACCAGCGGACATTCTTGAAGATCCGGTTATGCTGTCATTGGCATATAACCCTTTCACGATCTTTGTGATGGTCTGTTGGTCGATTACAGCTGGATGGCTGGCTTCAAACGACCAATCGGACACTTCTTCCAAGTAGACGCTGTTATTTGGATTCTGGGCGAGCTTCGCCCCACTGGCGCAACCGCTGATGAGGAGCACAGAGGCGGCGATTCCGACGAGGCTCTGCAGGATCGGATGCTGCACAGTCGTTCGTGGGAGATAGCTTTTCATCGCGACTCTCCTTCTTTCGGAATTGGTGCGTGTGATTATCCGTGGCGAGTGCAATTATCGATGTCCTGGGCAATTACCAGATTCCCAGGCCCATCATTGCCATGCTCAGTGCAATCCATCCGAAGAGTCCCAGCGCAATGATGGTTTCCAGGCTCAGGGATAGGGGTTTTTTTTCTTTTGCGCTGTGATCTTGATTCTCGGTCATGCTTCGTCTCCAAGGAGTGAGAGTAATGTGTTAGCGCCTCATTTGCTAAGCAAAGACTATGCCTTTAGCAGGATGAAGTAGATTGCCTGATCTCACCAGCTAAGATCAGGCAATATCAGGGGAAGATCGGGAATGAGTACGGAATGGGCTGACTCGTGAGGACGATAGTAAAAATAAGAAATAATGAGTTTAACTATATGATAATACAGGACTAAGCAGTAACTCATATGATGAGTTGTGCAGGGGGTCTGGAACGGAAAAGTTTGGCTTTCCTTGGGAACATCATGCGGATGGTGATTCCACGTTACTTCTTAATATCTCATGGGGCGGTGGGATTCCCAAACAGATGTTGTTCAGAAGTGTTCGCTTTTGGAGTCGATCCTACAGAAATGATTCTAGCCCGCATTATTCATGAACACTTCTGCTGCAATCGCTGATCCGCTGCTACGACGAGCCTTCGGTCGGCGGGCTCGCCCCTCGAACCCTCAACGTACTGCACGAGTACGCCTCGGGTGCTCGGGGCTCCGCGCGCCGCTCTCGCGACGCGGCTCAGCGATTTCGCGACGAACCGTCATGAATAATGTGGGCTAGGGAGGTCAGGCGAGGCAACAACGATTCAATTCACAGGCGGACGTTCTGCATATAAAGTTGTGGACGAAGCATCGTAGACGGCAAGGGAGACTATGTCTCCCGGTTGAGAAGATACGGCGCTCTTGTCCCAGATGATGGTGATATTGCCGTCGGTTTTCCCCCTGCCCTGCGCAGCGGATCGCTTAGCGTCTCCTTCGACTAGGACTGGAACTGTTGTCATCAGATATTCCCGGTTGCGTTCGTGGGAAATGTTCCGTTGCAGGTCGAAGAGTCGCGTGATCCGTTCGGTCTTTACCGGCTCGGAAACATCGTCCGGAAACTTGCGTGCGGCGATCGTATTTTTTCGTTCAGAGTATTTGAAGATAAACGCTGAGTGAAACCGTACTTCTTCAATCAGCCGGTACGTCTCGGCAAAGTCCTCATCGTTTTCCCCGCAGAAACCACAAATAATATCGGTGCTGAGGACGATGTCCGATCGCAGGGTACGGATATGTCCGACCAAGGCGCGATATTCTTTATTGGTATAGGTGCGGTTCATCAAGTCGAGGATGCGGTCACTGCCGGATTGCAGTGGTAAATGAATTTGCTTACAGATGCGGGGATGGGATACGACGGCCTCCAACAATGAAAGCGGAAAGTCTTTGGGGTGAGGGGAGGTGAACCTCACGCGTTGGATGCCTGGTACGTCCGCCACCGCCGTGATCAATCGTGCAAAGTCCCAGTTGCCGAAGCGATAGGAATTGACGTTTTGCCCCAGGAGCGTGATCTGTTTGAATCCTTGTTCCGCGATCCGGTGGGCTTCCTGAACGATCCCTTCCGGATCGCGGGAACGCTCCCGGCCTCGAGTGTAGGGGACCACACAGAAGCTGCAGAAGTTGTCGCAGCCTCGCATGACGGCGATCCAGGCATTTACCCCGTCGGTTCGGTCCGGTACGACATCGTGATAGGTTTCATATTCCGAAAGGTCGACTGCAAGTCCCTTCTGATCCAACCCTTCTTCTTGCGAGCGCATCGCGTTGCGGATCAACATCGGTAACTGGCGATAGGCATCAGGGCCGGCGAGCACATCGACCAGCGGTTGAAAGTCGGTCAGTTCCTCTTTCAGGTTTTGCGCCATACAACCCAAGACGCCTACGACCAGCGGACGTTGCCGCTTGAGTTTCTTGAGCTCGGATAAATGTTTATAGACCTTATTGTGGGCATTCTCGCGAATGGCGCAGGTGTTCATCAGAATCACGTCTGCACGTTCTGGCTCGTCGGTAAACACAAATCCGTCCTGTTTCATCAGTGAGCGGACGAGTTCCGAGTCATACTCGTTCATCTGACAGCCGAAGGTCTCCAGATGCACGTGAGTTGCTGCGGATTTGGCTTTCATAGAACCGGCACCCTTCGCACTGTCTGATGTTCCGCCGTGAGCTGACCCACCGCCCAACGATCCGAAGCTCCAGTAATATGCACATCTTGCAGGTGATTGGTGAGGTCTATGTTTGAAGGAACACCCACCTTCAGGAAGTTTGCTGTCACCCCCAACCTGTATCCATCTATTTCTCCCGACTCGAAGAGGACTGGCACGGTGGATCCGATATACCGTTCTGCAAAGGCCAGGCGTTTAAGGCGGGACAGCTCGGCAAGTTTCTTTGCCCGTTCCCGAGCGACAGCGATCAGTACCTGGTCAGGCAGCTTCGTGGCAGCGGTACCGGGCCGTGGCGAATAGGTAAAGACATGGAAATAGGAGAAGGGAAGCTCGCGCGCGAGGCTCAAAGTATGCGCGAATGCTTCCCCAGTTTCTCCTGGAAATCCGACCATCAGATCGGTTCCCAGCCCAAGGTGAGGAATCGCCGCCACGGCTCGCTGGATCAGATGGGTAAACTTTTCTGCATTGTATGGACGATTCATGGACGACAAGATGCTGTCGTCTCCGCTCTGTAAGGGAACATGGAGATAGGGACAGAGCTTCGACGAGGAAGACATCCAATCTAGGAGGGCGTTCGTGATCGTCGTCGGCTCGATAGACGAAATCCTGATGCGTTCGAGTCCTTCGATTCTCTCCAATTGTGCAATCAACCCGACCAAATCAAGCTCGTCCTGCCGATACTGCCCAACGTTGACGCCGGTCAGCACAATTTCTCTGTAGCCTTTTGCCACAAGGGCTTCGGCCTCTCGGATTACATCATCTTGGAGGCGGCTCCGCTCATGCCCGCGTGCGAAGGGGATGAGGCAGAAGCTGCACATCACATTGCAGCCGTCCTGGATCTTGAGCAGCGCCCTGGTGGAGTCCGGTTCGCCATAATCCGGCAGGGTGAAATCTTCCCGGTCGATGGTGCGGGTATGGAGCACTTCCGGGTCCGGCTGCTTTTTCATAGCCTGGGGAGCCGGAAGAAATGAGGGCAAATCCCATTTGAATTGATTCCCGACAATGAGATCGATTCCAGGAATGGTGCGCAGCTCTTGGACGCCGGTCTGTGCATAACAGCCTGTGACTGCCACAAAAGCACCGGGGGAATGTCTCAACGTTTTTCGGATCACATAACGACACGTACGTTCTGCCTCGTCTGTCACGGAGCAGGTGTTGACGACAAGCAAGTCTGTCGGCTCACCGAACTCGACGACATGGTAGCCATCGCGCCGCAAGCGAGCTTCGAGTACCGCTGTCTCTGCTTGGTTCAGTCTGCAGCCGAGTGTATGGAGCGAGGCGCGTTTCATGATAGTCGGGCCATTATAGGGAGAACCTTGCGAAGGGAGCAAGGATCTCCCACGAGTTCTTTACGTTGCGTTCCGCCCTCGCTTGAAGGCCTTGCAAGGCCATGGTAGAGTTCGCATGACTGCCCACACATCATCGTGAGTTTCTTGTGACACCTTCGCAGTCAACGGCTTCCATCGTCATGGTCTCTTTTCTTCTCCTGCTCTCAGTGTCCGGTGGATGGGCGAAGGAGCTCCTGCCCCTGGAACCTGACCTTTCGACAAGAGTCGAGGAGCACTACGACCACGAGGCTCGGCTCTTTCTTACGCTCTACTCTCTGCACGGGAACGGCCAAATCGATTATGTTACCGGTCGTCTCGTTCAGGAGTATTCCAGGAGTAATTACGGTAATCCTGTCTACCGGACGGAAGCCCACCCCTTGTTCTACTGGTGGAACCACACCATGTATAACGATCCGGAACAGGATGGCGTAAACGGCAACGAACGGGTCTACCAAGAAAATGTCGAGTTCGATATTACGCGGTATAAGCCCTGTGCCTTCAATGGACAACCCTGCTGAGCTTCGATGCGCAGGGAGTCTCTCCAGCGCCTTTTCGGCCTTCCCCTCCATCCTCTCGATAGATTAGATTTCCAGAATGTCCTGAGCCGCCCCCTATTCCGATGATATGCTACTGCCTCATGTCCACTAGCAGGATGCTGAAAAAGTCCGCCAGCAGAAGAAGATCGTTATTTGGTTTATTTGGTTTCTCTCGTTTGTTTGGTTAAACCAGACAGACCAGATAAACCAGATGAACAAAACAAACCAGTCTGAGCATCCTGAGCTATTGCGGCATCAGAGGCATTCAGCGAGATCTCAGCGGAGTTTTATGTATAAACCGAGTTTTTCCGCAGACTGCTCGTAGGGCTCGATGAAAACACCATCGTTCGTTCAGATCCTTGCGAACCGGCGGATCGCCATCATGTTGCCCTTGGGTTTTGCCTCGGGGTTGCCGTTGGCCCTCACGGCTGGGACGCTCCAGGCCTGGTTGACGGTCGTCGGACTCGACCTGAAGACCATCGGCATTTTTACGCTCGTCGGCCTCCCGTACACCCTGAAATTCTTGTGGGCTCCCTTGATGGATCGTCTGGTCCCTCCCTGGCTGGGACGCCGACGCGGATGGATGTTGGTGATGCAGATTAGTGTCGCGCTCGGCTTGGCGGCTATGGCGGTGACTGGGCCGGGCCAGCGTCCGGAAATATTGGGGATACTGGCTTTCATGGTGGCTTTCCTTGCTGCCTCACTCGACATCGTTTTTGACGCCTATCGGACCGATGTGCTCTTACGTCCGGAACGGGGCTTCGGTGTAGCTGTGTGGGTGAATGGCTATCGATGTGCGCTGTTGCTTGCGAGTGCCGGCGCCCTCCTATTGGCCGATCGTATTGGATGGCAGAATACCTACTTGCTGCTTGCTGGGTTGATGTTGGCGGGAGTCGTCACGATCCTCGTCAGTCCGGAGCCGTCAGAGCCTGGTGCTCCACCGGCGAGTCTCGCCGAAGCGGTTGGAGGGCCGCTGAAAGAATTCTTTACGCGCCCAGGGGTGATCGGGCTTCTCGCCCTCATCGTCTTCTATAAAATCGGAGACGCCGTCGCGGCCTCGCTTCAAACGGCATTTCTTATTGGAGGCATGGGCTTCTCCGTCAGCGAGGTCGGGTATGTAAAGGGTCTTGGGATTGGAGCGACGCTTATTGGCGCATTGGCCGGGGGTGTCGCAATGGCCAAGCTCGGGATGGTTCGGTCGTTATTGCTCTTTGGTCTGCTGCAAGCGGTTTCAAACTTGGGATTCATGTGGCTTGCCTGGATGGGCAAGAGTTATGCGGCGCTCACGGCGTCGATTCTTATCGAAAATGTCACCGGCGGCATGGGCACCGTAGCGTTTGTCGCACTGATTATGTCGCTGTGCGACCATCGCTACACTGCAACACAGTTCGCGTTGCTCTCATCGCTGGAAGCGCTCGGGCGAGTGTTTTCCGGTCGTCCGTCGGCTGAGTTAGTCGAAATGGTCGGCTGGGCGCAATTTTTCTTCTGGTCGTTTCTGATCGCATTACCAGGTATCTGGCTGGTGTGGGCTCTCCGAACGCAGTTAGATCGAGAAGCCGACCGCGATGCGCAAGCCAAAGCCGGCCCAGCTGAACTATAACGGCCGTAGGCGTCTCTGGAGGAACAAGACGAACAGCATCAATGTTGGAAGGGGCGCCAGGACGAAAGGGAGAAGCCAAACCCAAACATTTTTTCCCCGCATGCGGGTTTGATCGATCATCCAGACAAAGACCCACATGATCAAGCCGAGATAGTTGATGGCCATCCATCCGGTCATATAAGCCTTGAGGCCGCTCGTGTTGTCCGGCGCTGTATTGAGCAAAAGGATTCCCAATGTGAGCGCAAATAGTCCCAACAGGGCTGCGACAAGGCGTTTACTCCAGACAAACATGAGGATCCTCCTGATAGAAACAAGGTGGGCAGCTTGATTGCCGTCACAAACCTAATGGGCCTAGCCCGCATTATTCATGACGCTTCTGCTGCAAGCGTGGATACGCGGCTGTGACGGGCAGTCTCGCCGTTCAGCCCTTCGACATACTGCACGAGTATGCCTCAGGGCTTCACGGCTCCGAATGCCCGTCTCGCTTCGCGTCTGCACGCTTTCGCAACGAACCTTCATGAATAATGCGGACTAGGCTAGCCATCCGTCTGTTGTTTGTCAAAGGGGGGCGCGGGCCTATATGAGTCTTCTGCGCTTGAGCCTAGTCGTGGTGGTATTGGCCATGACGGTCGTGCTGGCACTGACGAATCCCACCATGGATCAATACTTGAGCTTCGTGCAAGCCGAGCTTACCAAGGCTATGGATCGAATGGATCAGTCCACACCTGAACGGGAAGGCACGGTGGTCCGAAATATCTTTCGCAGACATAGTCAGGAGCTGCTCAATAGCGTAGTGCGGCCTCATACCTTGCGTAAAAACTGGGGAGTCCTCAGCTGGTTTGAAACTACGGTGCTTGGTACTCGGGTTGTGGTCATTGGCATCGGTAATCGGTTCATTCCCATTGAGGGAGTGGATGAGGCCACTTTGACCCTTGGGCGCCAAGTATTTTAGTTTTTTTTATCCTTGAGTATCCATTTAGACGTCGAGATTAGCCTCTTTTCGGTCAACGTACTGTGGATAAGTCGGTCTAAATTCTTAGAAGTTAGCGTTTCCCAATCATTTTTGGTTACCCACAGGATTTCATCCGTTTCCCCAGCCTAACCACTACAGTTGGTATTGACAATTAACCCAGATCGCTATATGTAGATGCTCCCTGGGTTGATCAATCGTCGAGACGTCAGAATTTAGCCGTTCGTTGCACCTAGTCCTACTGAAACTGAAGCCTGATTATTCCTGTTTGGGGTCGCAAGCGGTCCCACACCAATTACGAAGACCGGGGGAGGGGAAATTGTGAGAATAGAACGCCGATTTACACGTCGTGGGCAAAGTCCCTATGAAGGCCTGCCTTTCGTGAAACGTTCGTCGGAAATTCGTAATCCCGACGGATCGACCGTGTTTAAATTGGAAAATATCGATATTCCCGAATCCTGGTCTCAGCTCGCGATCGATATTCTCGCCCAGAAATATTTCCGAAAAGCCGGGGTGCCGCAGCGAGATGAGCAGGGGAATCCGATCATCGGGCCGGACGGCAAGCCGCAGTTGGGAGG
>NEWR02000010.1:109357-126950 GCA_002869885.2 Nitrospira sp. CG24C | reverse complement strand
GCGTTCGAGCATCCGCAACCGCACGCCTGCTTTATCCAATCCGTTGACGACGATTTGGTCGGCGACGGCGGCATCATGGATCTCTGGGTGCGGGAGGCGCGCCTGTTCAAATACGGATCAGGGACCGGCACCAACTTTTCAAAGCTTCGCGGCGATGCCGAACCGTTGTCCGGCGGCGGACGCTCGTCCGGATTGATGTCCTTTCTTCGCATCGGCGATCGAGCGGCAGGCGCCATTAAGTCTGGCGGGACGACCAGACGGGCTGCCAAAATGGTCTGCCTCGATTTGGATCACCCCGACATCGAGGAGTTTATCAACTGGAAGGTGGTGGAAGAGCAAAAGGTCGCCGCGATGGTGACCGGGTCAAAAATCTGCGCACAGCGCCTCAATGCCGTTCTCAAGGCCTGTCACGTCGTCGATGATGCCGGTCAGGTGGGAATAGAGGTCGATGCCAAGCAGAATCCGATCCTCAAAGAAGCCCTGGCTGCGGCCCGGCGGGATGCGGTTCCAGAAGCCTACGTCCAGCGGATGTTTTCCTATGCGCAGCAAGGGTTTACCCATTTTGTGTTTCATGAGTACGACACGAATTGGGACGGCAAGGCCTACCAAACGGTGTCCGGCCAAAACTCGAACAACAGCGTGCGCATTCCCAACGACTTCTTTGCAACGTTGGAGGCGGACGGCGATTGGCAGCTCAAGCGTCGGATCGACGGCAAAGTCTCTAAGACCATCAAGGCTCGAGAACTCTGGGATCAGATTGCTTGGGCTGCTTGGATTTGCGCGGATCCAGGCACCCAATACGACACCACCATCAACGAATGGCATACGTGCCCGGAGGATGGCCGAATCAATGCCTCCAATCCTTGCTCCGAATATATGTTTCTCGACGATACGGCGTGCAATTTGGCTTCGCTCAACCTCGCTCAATTCTTTTCGACAGAAGGCCAATTCGAGCTGGAGAACTTTCGCCACGCGGTGCGTCTTTGGACGATCGTACTGGAGATCAGCGTCCTCATGGCATCGTTTCCCAGCCGCTCCATTGCAGAGAAGAGTTATCAGTTCCGAACGCTGGGGCTCGGCTATGCCAACTTAGGCACTGTGCTGATGCGGCAAGGCATTCCCTACGATTCTCCCAAAGCATTGGCCATCTGCGGTGCATTGACCGCCATCATGACCGGCGAGGCCTATGGCGCATCGGCTGAAATGGCCGCTGAGCTGTGGCCGTTCCCTGGTTATGCCAAAAACCGTGAGGCCATGTTGCGCGTCATCCGCAATCACCGGCGTGCCTCGTATAATGCCGCTCCGGAAGAGTATGAAGGCTTGACGATTGCACCGATCGGGATCCAGCCGCAGCATTGCCCTCCTGAGTTGCTCATGGCGGCACGTCGTGCCTGGGACCGTGCTCTCGAATTGGGAACGGCCTATGGGTACCGCAATGCGCAGGTCACGGTGATTGCTCCTACCGGCACGATCGGACTCGTGATGGATTGTGATACGACAGGCATTGAGCCGGATTTTGCGCTTGTCAAATTCAAGAAATTGGCCGGTGGAGGCTATTTCAAGATCATCAATCAAAGCATACCCGCTTCCCTCAGAACATTGGGGTATGCCGAACCTCAGATTCAGGACATCGTGAACTATTGTGTCGGCCGGCAAACCTTGCAGACCGCACCATTCATTAACCATGAGAGCCTGAGACAGAAGGGATTCGACGATGCCGCGCTCGCCAGAATGGAAGCCGGTTTGGCCCAGGCCTTCGAGATCCAATTTGTGTTTAACAAGTATGCATTGGGTGAAGATTTCTGCCGGGAAAAGCTGGGGTTGACCGACGCACAATTGAGCGAGTCAAACTTCAACATGCTGAAAACGCTGGGGTTTACACAGGAAGAAATTGCCGCTGCCAACGATTATTGCTGCGGCACCATGACGGTGGAAGGAGCCCCATATCTCAAAGCCGAGCATCTTCCAATCTTCGATTGTGCCAACCGCTGTGGCCGGATCGGTCAGCGATATATCGCCGTCGATGCGCACATCCGCATGATGGCGGCGGCACAGCCGTTCATCAGCGGCGCCATCAGCAAAACGATCAATATGCCGGCCGATGCCACGCTGGAAGAAGTGAAATCATCCTATTTATTCGCATGGAAGAGCATGGTCAAGGCGGTGGCTCTGTATCGCGACGGCTCGAAGTTGAGTCAGCCGTTATCGGCTTCAACCGACAGCGGCAAGACCATCGAGGCCTCGTCGGAAATATTGTCGATTGCGGAAAAGATTACAGAACGGGTGTTGGTACGGTACCTGGCAAAGCGCCGGCCACTCCCGGCCAGACGCAATGGGTACACGCAGAAAGCCGTTGTCGGAGGGCACAAGCTCTATCTACGCACGGGTGAGTATGAGGATGGTACTTGCGGCGAAATTTTCCTCGATATGCACAAAGAAGGGGCCGCATTCCGCAGCCTCATGAACTGTTTCGCCATTGCGATTTCACTGGGCCTCCAACATGGCGTCCCCCTGGAGGAGTTCGTCGAAGCGTTCGTGTTTACCCGCTTCGAGCCGAATGGGCCGGTCAAATTGAACGACCGTATCAAAATGTCGACGTCGATCATCGATTACATCTTCCGAGAACTTGCCGTAACCTACCTTGACCGCTATGACTTGGCACAGGTCCAGGAAGAGGATCTTCGAATGGACTCCGTCAAGATGGACGAGCAGGACCCTGAATGTGTCGATGAGGAAGCCACTCCTGAAACGCTGGCTTCGGCATCGATCAGCACAGAAATGTTTCCATCTCGACGCGGGGCCATACCCCGTCACAAGGGCAATGGCCAAGGAAATGGAAACGGTAACGTCGCCCATACCGTCGAACTGAAGCGTGAAACGTTGACTATGACCGCCATCCAAATGGCGCGCCAAAAGGGCTATGAGGGAGATCCCTGCTCCGAGTGTAAGCAGTTCACCATGGTACGAAATGGGACCTGTCTCAAGTGTACCAACTGTGGTGCCACCAGCGGTTGTTCGTAGGAGGGAGGACTCAATGAGTACGGTGCTTCGCGAGCAAGGGATTGTCACGGTCCACGATCAGGTTGTCAGTCTGGTCGCGCAACGATGGGCAAAGGCCTTTCATTGTAAGGTCACGATCCGTACCGGTCTTGAGCAAAATCCCTGGGCTGACCCTCAGCAACAGTGCGATATCGTCGGGTGGAGGGTGAGCTCTTCCGGCAACACGGTGGAATGGATGGCTGAGGTGGAAACTGATGATTCGATCAGGGATGTCTCAAGCGTTTCAGAGTGGAAGGAAGCAGTTGTGCGCGGTATCCCATTCTATTTGCTCGTGCCACGTGGCCTCAAACAGTCGGCGCAAAACTTGGCAGAGAAGGGCTCTGTCCCCGTTAGCGGTATCTACGAGTACACGTTTGTAAACGGTTTGTGCCAGGTGCTGTAGCAGGCTAAGCAAGCGAGGTAGGCTGAGGTCCAGGTTGAGCGAAGATTCGGCGCTAGGGAGTAAGTTCCATGCCCACAACGACACAATTGGTCATTCGGGGTTTGAGTAAGCCCGGTGTCATGGCTCAAGTAGCCAGGGTCTTCGGTGAGGCGAAGGTCAACATCAAGGCCTTTTCTGCTCCGGAAGTCACCGGAACGGGAAAGCTGAGGCTGTTGGTCTCGGATCTGGAAGGGGCTCGCGCGTTGCTGAAAGCGGCAAAAATCAAGTTTACTGAGGAAACTGCTTTATTGCTGAGCCTTGAAAATACACCGGGGGCGTTGAAAAAAGTGGCGGATCTATTGACCAAGGCGCGCATCAATATTAAATGCGGCTATTGCACCCCATCCCGCGAGGGGAAACGTGCAATCGTGGTCCTGACAGTTTCAAACACAGCAAAAGCGCTTAAAGTTCTGCAGGATCAATCCCTCGACGAGTTCTAGTCATGTCTAGAGGACCTCACGCCTGCTGGTCCCGCTGGCCGGTCCTTCTTCTTGTGATCTTCCTGGCCAGCGTTCTGGCGACTTGCAGCGGCGTTCCTAAACCTACATATTTCCCAGGCTATCCTGTTGGATTCGTCGAGCGTGGCGTCGCCTCATGGTATGGTCCTGGGTTTCATGGGAACAAGACGGCGAATGGCGAACGGTATGACATGCATCAGCTCACGGCTGCTCATCGGACCCTGCCGCTCGGTTCCATTGCGGTGGTTCGATCGATGAGCACTGGCCGACAGGTGACCGTCCGGATTAACGATCGCGGTCCCTTCGCCAGAGGCCGGGTGCTTGATCTCTCACTTGCCGGGGCCCAGGCGCTGGAGATGACCGGGTCTGGAACCGACGAGATTGAATTGCGAGTGGTTGGGTATCAAGGGAAGCTTGCCGATGTGGGGGCTTTACGAGTGCAAGTCGGATCCTTTTCCGACCAGCAGAATGCGTTCAACCTCTTGGAGCGCGCAAAGCCTTTCTATCCAGTCGGTCGAGTCCAGGTTGTCGATCTGCCGGAAGGCAAGCGATATCGAGTTCAGATCGGTCAGTTTTCCAGGGAAGCCCAGGCAGAAGCCGCTGCTTCCCATCTCGAATCCTTGCTTGGACTTCAAGCTTTTGTATTTCGAGACGACTCATAATAAATAGTGCCCGCTTAATCGAGCGAGTCTTCCCAATACTTCAGTTTTTCCGCGGACATGCAGCGCAACTATTTGATATCCTGACATGTTTTCAGCATAAGCTTGCTCGCCACTCCATCCATATGGTACATCTACAGCTCCATGGATACAGGTCCGATAGGTTCCTATCACGGTATTTCGTTCCACCAAATCGTGCATTGCCGGTTTGAGGCAATAGGGGGTAGCCCCTGGGCTCTCGGGTATTCCAGACCGACCGGCATAGCTGGTCGCCTCTAATACAGTGCAATTCATGGATATTCTAATCCTCTTGGGCTTAATTGTTCTTTCAGCTGTGATATCCACGGCCGAAATCGGTTTCTTTGCAGTCAACTCAACGAAGCTGAAGGCGCTGGCCCAAACTGGGAATACGCGAGCGAAGTTAGCCCTCCATCTCCGCAGTGACCCCCAAAAGCTCCTTTCGACCATTTTGGTTGGCGACCGTCTGATCGGTGTGGCGACGCCGATGTATGCCACCTTTCTGACCCTGAGTATCTATGGTGGCCAAACGTTTTTCGACGAGGCGATTGCGGTCATGGTCGGCCTGCTGACCTTTGTCCTATTGGTGGCCGTCGATGTGATCCCTAAAACATTAGCCGCCAAGTTTTCGGTTCCGGTCACGCTGAACATGGCCTACCCGGTCTACGGGGTTCAGTTACTGCTCAAGCCCCTCTTATTTGTGATCGTGCCGATGATCTATAAGTTGACAGGAGGGAAAGGTCTGACGCTTCCCCTCGTGACTGAAGAAGAGCTGAAGATCATGCTGGACGAGGGAGGCAAGACCGGGACTATAGAGTTCGAAAAGGTAAAAATGATCAAGAACGTCTTCCAGCTCAAAGACATTACAGCTGAAGACGCGATGACCCCCCGTCTCTATGTCTTTTCATTGGATGGTAACCTATGCCTGAAAGAGGCTCAGGAGCTTCTCTATAACTCGAAATACTCACGGATCCCAGTGTATGACGGGACGCACGATAACATCACGGGCATTCTCTACAAGACGAGGGCATTGACCGAACTTGCCAAGGGTCAGAATGAGTCGAAACTCAAAGACATTGCCTATCCCCCGCTGTTCGTTCCCTCAGGCAAGACGGCGGACGATCTCATGAAGCAGTTTCAGCAGGAAAAACGGCATATGGCTGTCGTGGTCAATGAGTTCGGCGGTGTCATGGGGATTGTCACGCTTGAAGATCTTCTCGAAGAAGTCGTCGGGGAGATCATGGACGAAACCGATATCACGGAAGAACTGATTAAACGGTTAGGGAAAAATCATATCCTTGTTCATAGTAGAACCGAAGTGCGCAAGGTCAACGACTTCCTGAAAGTCGATCTCGGCGATGAAGCCGTGACGATCGGTGGCCTTATTCAGCAGGAGCTTGGCCGGATTCCAAAGGTTGGAGAAGAGGTGCGGATCGCCAACTGCCGGATCCTCATCCATGAGGCCGAGCCACGATCCATCCGCAGCGTTCAAATCTTTCGCGAAGAAAAATCGCCGGCTCAAATCGAGACCCCGAACCTCGACCTCGTCAGCTAGCCCGCATTATTCATGACGGTTCGTCGCGAAATCGCTGAGCCGCGTCGCGAGCCCGCTGGCCGAAGGCGTGTCGTAGCAGCGGATCGGCGATTGCAGTAGAAGCGCTCATGAATTATGCGGGCTATGTTCTTTCTCGTCCTTCCCGATCAGGGAAGCAAACTCCTGTTCGGTCAAAATTGTCACCCCCAGCGTACGGGCTTGGTCCAGTTTGGATCCAGGGTCTCGTCCCACCACCACATAGGATGTTTTCTTACTCACGCTTGAGGACACACGCCCTCCCACTGTTTCCACCGCCTGCTGCGCGCTGTCTCGCGTGAAGCGATCCAGTCCCCCTGTGAATACAAACGTCTTCCCCGCGAGCGGAGATTCCATTCGATTGCCCGTTGCCATTCCCGGGGCAACTTGTACGCCTAATTCTTGGAGTTGTACGATGATCTCCCGGTTGCGCGGCTCAGACCAATAGGCCGCCAAGCCTTCGGAAATCTCAGGGCCGATCTCCCGAATTTGCTGAAGGCGCTCCCGATCCGCCGACATGATCTCATCCAGAGACCCAAACTCACGGGCCAGGACTTTGGCGATATGCTGTCCGACTTGCCGGATCCCTAACCCCATCAGAAACCGATCAAGAGAAACGGTTTTACTGCCCGCAATCGATTCCAAGAGGAGGGTGGCGGAGCGATCGGCAAACCCATCAAGTTTGACGAGGTCGTCTTTGGTCAGACGATAGAGGTCGGCAAGCGATCGTACCAGTCCTTGCTCAACCAGCTGCGCCACGGTCTTCTTTCCCAAACCTTCGATGTTGAGCGCATGTTTGGACGAAAAGTGTTCGATCGTTCCCTTCAATTGAGCGCCACAGATCAACTGACCGGTACAGTAGAAATAGGCGCCCTCGCGGCCGACGGCCGACCCGCAAACGGGGCACTGTTCCGGCATGCCAAAGGGTGCGGATCGTTGCTCACCAGAGACCGGAACCCGCTCGGCAATCGCGGGAATCACATCGCCGGCCCGTTCCACTTTGACGGTATCGCCGATCCGAATGTCTTTCCGCGCCACTTCATCGGCATTGTGCAACGTGGCTCGGCTGATGGTGACACCACCGACCTCCACCGGTTTCAATAGTGCGACGGGCGTGAGGGTTCCGGTTCTCCCAACGGAGACGACGATATCCTGGACGATGGTGATTTCCTTGCGTGGCGTAAATTTGTAGGCGATGGCCCATCGTGGACTGCGAGACTTCATGCCGAGGCGGCTCTGCCAGTCCCGGCGATTCACCTTCACTACCACGCCATCGATTTCATAGGGCAGTTGATCCCGCATCGATTCCGTTTCGTGGTGAAAGGCCATTACCTCATCGATTGAAGTACAGAGGCGTCGATGGATCGGCACAGGAAGACCCCATTGAGATAACGTCTCCAGTTCATCCCAATGTGTCGGTGGAGCAGCCGTGGATAGGGCCATGATTTCATAACAGGTCACGACTAGCGGGCGGGTTGCGGAAATTGTGGAATCCAGTTGCCGGAGCGAACCGGAGGCTGCATTGCGTGGATTGGCAAAGGCGTCGCCGCCCTGTTCCGTGATCCGGCGATTCAACGTTTGGAAATCGTCGAGGCGCATATACACTTCACCCCGTACGACAAGATGATCGGGGAGGCCTGATTGCGCTTGCAATTGCAGCGGGAGGGAACGAATCGTGCGAAGATTAACGGTCACATCCTCTCCGGTCGTTCCGTCGCCTCTGGTCGCTCCTCGGGTAAAGATTCCATGGTCGTACCGTAGTTCGACCGATAATCCGTCGAACTTTGGTTCCGCACAGTACTCAACGGACGGAATTTCCAGTTCGCGTCTCATCCGTTGGTCGAATGTTTGGACTTCGTTCTGGTCGACAATCGAGTCCAGGCTGAGCATGGACTGTTCGTGGGGAACCTTGACCAGTTCCTCGAGCGGCGGCGCGCCGACCCGTTGTGAAGGGGAGTCTGTCGTCACCAACTCAGGGTGGGCCTGTTCCAGGTCGATCAATTCTCGAAAAAGGCGATCGTACTGGGAATCGGAAATCTCCGGGCGATCCTTGACGTAGTATAGGTAGTCATGGCGCCTGATTTCGCCCTTGAGGGCATTCAGTCTGGCAAGAATATCGGCGTGGGCCATATCGACTGGATGGTGACGAACAGAGGACGTGACGGTTCCGACCGTACCATAGGGCGATGGAGTGGGTCAAACGACAACGGCGCCATATTCGCTTTGACTTTCACCGCGATAGACACTATTGTAATTGACATAATTGAGTCAATTTCTCATTGAGCGGCAGCCAGTGTCTACACCTTGCTACAAGAGGAAAGCTCCCGCGCAACCGTTGGAGGGGTATCCATGAAAGGGGAGAATTGCGTGAAGAAATTGATGTCAGGATCAAGTTTTCGAATCGTCACCATTGTGTGTGGCGGGTTGTTGTTGGGCGGGTGCGTGATGGCAGAGAAGTACGATGCGGAAAAGGCGCGCAGCCTGAATTTCCAGCGCCTTCTTGCCCAGGAAGAGAAGCGAACCGGTGAGCTCGACAGTGAAGTGAAGCGGAGTAAAAATGAATTGATGGAGTATGAAGCCAAGAATCGTGAACTCACGGCGCAGATGCAAACCGTTCGCGAACAAATGACCCGCGCGCAGGAAGAAGCCGAGGCCATGAAGGAGTCTGCCCTGCTGGAACGCAGAGCCAAAGCCGATATGAAGCGTGTGCTTAAACCGATGCGCAAGGGACTGCCGACCGATTCGGCGGCCGATGCCGTGGATCTGAACGCGTCGGCTCTCGGAGTCGCTCCGGCGGTTCCTGCTGTGCCAGGGTCGGCAGAGTCGTCGCTGAGGGGCATGCGAGCATCCAACGCTCATGTCGTGAAGCCCGGTGAAACGCTCTATCGAATCAGTCGGAAGTATGGCATCACGGTCGACAACATTAGAAAGTGGAACAGACTGCCGGATGACATTATCGAGGTAGGACAGAAGCTCATCGTGGGCCAAGAATAATAGGACGACCACGTGGCCCCGCCACAATACTCACTCAGTCTTGACCAGTTTCGGCAGTATGCCGGAGAGGGCAATCTTGTTCCGCTCTATAGAGAGATTCTGGCGGACTACGAGACCCCTGTGTCTGCCTTTGCCAAAATCGATCATGGTCCCTCAGCTTACCTCTTAGAGTCCATTGAGGGTGGTGAGAAATGGGCACGCTATTCCTTCCTCGGTAGTGGTTCCCCCGTTGTCGTCCATGAGGATCGTGGCGATCTTCTTGTCATCCAAGGCGCCCGCAAAAAACGCATTTCCAGCCGTGGGGCTCCTCTCGAACGTTTAAGGGAGATGATGGAAGGCTATCGTCCGGTCACTGTGCCGGATCTTCCCCCGTTCGTCGGCGGCGCTGTCGGCTATCTGAGCTACGACGTGGTGCGCACGTTCGAGGACTTGGCTGCCCGGAAGAAGGATCTGCTCAATCTGCCTGACTTCGCCTTTCTGCTTACCGATACGATGCTAATCTTCGACAATGTCGCTCAAAAGATCAAAGTCGTGGCCACCGCCCATGTCACGGCCAAGGGGGAACGAGGCATCAAGGCCGCGTATCGATCGGCAACAGAACGGATCGAACGCATCATCACGAGGCTCAAACGCCCACTCCGCCGAACCCGTCCGCATCGCCGCCGCCGCCCGGTGACCTTTACGGCGAATATGAGCAAGGCAGACTTTGAGAAGATGGTCGTGCGGACGAAGGAATATATTCGGGCGGGCGATATTGTGCAGGCGGTGGTATCCCAACGATGGGAAGCCAATGTCCATGCGTCGCCTTTGCAGCTCTATCGCGCCTTGCGCGTGGTGAACCCTTCTCCCTATATGTATTATCTCCGCATCGCGGGAGTCGAACTGGTCGGTTCCTCTCCGGAGACGCTCGTCCGTTGCGAAAAGAGAGTCATTTCCCTCCGTCCCATTGCCGGTACGCGCCGCCGAGGCGTGACGGCTGAAGAAGATCAAGATATGGAGCGGCGGCTCTTGGCAGATGAAAAGGAACGGGCCGAGCATGTGATGCTCGTCGATCTTGGGCGGAATGACGTCGGTCGGGTGGCGAAGCCAGGCTCGGTCACAGTGGATTCCCTCATGCACGTCGAGCGGTATTCGCATGTGATGCATATCGTGTCGAATGTGACAGGACAGCTGGATGACTCGAAGACCTCCTACGATGTGTTGCGTGCCTGCTTTCCTGCCGGCACGGTTTCCGGTGCACCGAAGATTCGAGCGATGCAGATCATCGACGAGTTGGAACCCACGAGGCGCGGTCCCTATGCCGGCGCAGTGGGCTACTTCAGCTTTTCCGGCAACATGGACATGTGCATCAATATCCGTACGGTCGTCGTGAAAAACCACCAGGCCTTCATTCAAGCCGGTGCCGGTATCGTCGCCGATTCAAATCCTGAACACGAATATGAAGAGACCTGCAATAAGGCTCAGGCCATGTTTAAAGCCGTTGAATTGGCTGAGCAGGGACTGGAGTAGAAAGAGTCGAAAGTCGAAAAGTCTTCACGTTCATCAAGTCTCCGGAGACTGCTTGTATACCTTGTGACCTGACGACTTTTGACCTTCAGACTTTAGGACTATTGCCATGTTACTGATGATCGACAACTACGATTCCTTCACCTATAACCTCGTGCAATACTTCGGGGAACTGGGTGAAGACGTGCGGGTATTCCGCAACAATAAGATTACGATCGACCAGATCGAGTCGCTGCATCCCAGCCGCATTGTCATTTCTCCGGGGCCCTGCACACCGGTGGAAGCGGGCGTATCGGTCGAAACCATCCGGCATTTCGGCGGGCGGCTTCCGCTTTTGGGCGTCTGTCTAGGCCATCAATCCCTGGCCGTGGCGTTTGGTGGCGAAGTCGTTCGAGCCGAACGGTTAATGCATGGGAAAACGTCGAAGATCAAGCACGACGGGAAATCGATCTTCAATCAACTGCCGAATCCTTTTGACGCGACTCGTTACCATTCTCTGATCGTGAAGCGAGAGACGCTGCCTTCCTGCTTTGAAGTTTCCGCCGAAACGAATGAGGGGGAAATCATGGGACTACGCCATCGATCGCTGGGTATCGAAGGGGTGCAGTTTCATCCGGAATCGATCCTCACGACGTCGGGGAAAGACCTCCTCCGTAACTTTCTTAAACTCTAGTCCGGTCAGACTGGTCTCCGATCCATGATTAAAGACGCGATTGCTACACTTGCCGACCGGGCCTCCCTCACCGAACAAGTAGCCGAGGCGGTGATGCTTGAGATCATGGAGGGCGCGGCCACTCAAGCCCAAATTGCCGCCTACTTGATGGGGCTCCGTTTGAAGGGGGAAACCGTCGAGGAAATTTCCGGTTCCGTACGGGCGATGCGAGCCAAAGCCGTACGCATTGCAATTGGAGATCCTCTGGTCGTCGATACCTGTGGCACGGGCGGGGATGGGGCCCACACGTTCAATATTTCTACCACAGCGGCGTTTGTCCTCGCAGGCGCAGGTTTGACCGTGGCAAAACACGGCAACCGTTCCGTGTCGTCCAAGTCCGGGAGTGCTGACGTCCTCTCGGCTCTTGGGGTCAAGATCGATCTGCCGACCGAGCGCGTGGCCGACTGTATCAATGAGGTTGGGATCGGCTTTCTCTTTGCTCCGCTCTATCATGGAGCCATGAAGCATTGTGTCGGGCCAAGACAGGAGATGGGCATCAGGACCATGCTGAATCTCTTGGGTCCTTTGACTAATCCTGCAGGAGCCACCATTCAAGTGCTCGGCGTCTATGAAGGGCGATTGACCTCCCTGCTAGGGAATGTGCTCATGCATCTGGGATCGCAACATTGCTTTGTCGTCCATGGGATGGACGGGCTCGATGAGATCACCCTGACCGCGAAGACGCAGATTTCTGAAGCCAAGGGGGGCGTGCTCTCGAACTATCTCCTGGATCCGGCGGAGTTCGGACTGGCGTTGGCGCCGGCCAAATATCTCACGGGAGGGACGCCGCAAGAAAATGCCGCGATCACTCGTGACATTCTCCAAGGGCGTAAAGGGCCCAAACGGGATATCGTCTGTTTGAATGCCGCGCCGGCTCTTGTCGCAGGGCGCAAGGCGACAAGTCTTCAAGAGGGGTTCATCTTGGCCGGCCAGGTGATCGATTCCGGCGCCGCGGCCGAGAAGCTGGCTCGTCTCATCGCCTATACGAATAAAGGCTGACTCACTGTGATTCTCTCTCGCATTCTTGAGCATAAGAAAGCGGAACTCAGGCACAAGCAAAGCCGGGGCTACCTCTCCGAACTCAAGAAGAAGATTCAGGATGCGCCTGCTCCGCTCGGCTTTGCCGTGACCCTTGAAGCCACAAGGACGGGAAGCAGCCCTTCGCTGATTGCCGAAGTAAAAAAGGCCTCACCCAGTCTTGGCCTGCTCCGTCCAGAATTTTCCGATCGGTTCGACTATCTCCAAATCGCCAAGTCCTATCATGCTCATGGCGCCTCTGCTCTGTCCGTTTTAACCGACAAGGACTTTTTCCAGGGGAGCCTCGACTACCTCCGCGAGATCAAACAGTCGGTGCCCCTGCCTGCCTTGAACAAAGAGTTCATGGTCGACGAGATCCAGTTTTACGAAGCGCGAGCCTACGGGGCCGATGCGGTTCTCCTGATCGTCGCCGCGCTTGAACGACAGCAATTGATCGATTTTTATGCCCTCGCTTCAGGGTTGGGTTTGGATGTGCTCATCGAAACTCACCACGAGCGAGAACTCGATAGGGTATTGGAACGGCTCCCGGAGGCCAGGCTGATCGGCATCAACAACCGAGACCTCAAGACCTTCACAACTGATCTGGATGTCACGCTCCGTTTGGCAAAACGAATTCCGCCCGGCAAGCTGATCGTCAGCGAGAGCGGGATTCACCAGCGCGCCGACGTCGTGCGGTTGGTTGAAGCAGGTATCCATGCCATGCTGGTCGGAGAATCGCTCATCCGGTCCGATGACATCGGGGAGAAGATTCGTGAGTTACGAGGAGTTCCGGCTGAAACAAACGTGTAAGATGGCTGCTATACCAAAAGTCAAAATTTGCGGCATTACCAACGCCGAAGATGCCAACGTGGCAGTCGCCGCCGGGGCGGATGCCTTAGGATTTGTGTTTTATCGGAAAAGTCCCAGGTATATCGAGCCCACGCTGGCGCGGCAGATCATTATGAGCCTGCCTCCCTTGGTGATACCGGTAGGGGTGTTTGTCGATGAAGAGCAACAAGTGGTCAGAAACCTGATGGACGACTGCGGACTTGCCATTGCGCAATTGCACGGAAACGAGTCGGCAATCTATTGCAAAGAGTTAGGCCGTACAGTTCTGAAGGCGCTTCGAGTGAAGGATCGAAGCACATTTCTCGCCTTAGCGGAGTTTCGTGGGCGGGCCGGTGTTCGAGGGTTTATCCTGGATGCCTTTTCCGATCAGGCCTATGGAGGCACTGGACAGGTGATCGATTGGCAACTCGCTGCAGAGGTAGCCAAGGCTGCAAACGTGCTCCTGGCAGGAGGGCTCACCCCGGATAATGTGGAGAAGGCGATCCAGGCGGTACAACCCTACGGCGTGGATGTGAGTAGCGGCGTTGAACAGGCGCCTGGTAAGAAGGACCATGAGAAAGTGCGAGCATTCATTCGAGCAGCCAAGGTCAAGGTTGTCTCTCCGACGTGAGCCCGTTTATACTGCTGCGCGTGAAGCGCGAGATGTGCGAGAAATGCGCGAATCTAAGTTTGAAGTTCCGAAAACCTCGAACTTCGAACCTCGAACCGTCCCCGTCTCGCCAGGCCATACGAATGTGAGGGTGATGATGACATCTGTGCCGAATAAACAAGGCCGGTTCGGCGCCTATGGCGGACGCTATGTCCCTGAAACACTCATGCCTGCCTTGCTGGAATTGGAGCAGGAATATGCCCTGGTGAAAAAAGACCGGCGCTTCCAGTCCGAGCTCGCCTACTATTTGAAGCAATATGCCGGACGTCCCACCTCACTCTACTTTGCACAACGACTCACGAAGCGGTTGGGTGGAGCGAAGATCTATTTGAAGCGCGAAGACCTCTGTCATACCGGAGCTCACAAGATCAATAATGCGATCGGGCAGGGGCTTCTAGCTCGGCGGATGAAGAAGCCTCGTATTATCGCCGAAACCGGAGCCGGACAACATGGGGTGGCGACAGCGACCGTCGCGGCGCTGTTCGGGCTTCAATGTGAAATTTATATGGGAACGGAAGACATGCAGCGCCAGGCGCTGAACGTCTTTCGGATGCGATTGCTCGGCTCGACTGTCACAGGGGTCAATGCGGGAAGCCGCACGCTCAAGGATGCCATCAGCGAAGCCATGCGGGATTGGACGACGAACATCCGCACGACCCACTACATCCTCGGTTCGGTGCTCGGCGCCCATCCCTATCCCATGATGATCAGGGATTTCCAATCCATCATTGGGCGTGAAGCGCGGCGACAGATCCTGGCGGCAGAAGGCCGGTTGCCGGATTGCCTTATTGCCTGTGTCGGCGGTGGCAGCAATGCCATAGGACTTTTTCACGCGTTTATCAAAGACAAGAAGGTGAAGATGATCGGCGTTGAAGCCGGCGGCCTGGGGGTCGCAAGTGGAAAACATGCTGCGCGTTTTGCCGGAGGAAAGCCCGGTGTCTTGCAAGGCACCATGACCTATCTACTCCAGGGTGACGACGGACAAGTGAATTTGACCCATTCGGTTTCAGCCGGGTTGGATTATGCCGCGATCGGCCCGGAGCACAGTTATTTGCGGGATCAAGGCAGAGCCTCATACACCTCGGTGACCGACGACGAAGCCTTGGCAGCGTTCGATGTGCTGGCCAGGGAAGAGGGGATCATGCCGGCTCTCGAAAGCGCCCATGCCATTGCTCACGCGATGAAGGTCGCGCCCACGATGAAGAAGAGTCAGCTTCTCGTGGTGAATCTGTCAGGCCGTGGTGATAAAGACGTCCAGCAGATCGCCAAAATGCGAGGGATCACGCTGTGACATCGAAGCTTGACCACACCTTTGCACAGCTTCGGCAGAACGGTGAGAAGGCCCTCATTGCCTATGTGATGGCAGGCGATCCGTCATTGCCAATCACCGAACAACTTGTCGTGGAGTTAGAACAGGCCGGGGCCGATATCATTGAACTGGGTGTCCCGTTCTCCGATCCCATCGCCGATGGCCCCGTGATCCAACAGGCGGCAGAACGAGCCTTGCGAAGCGGGACATCGCTTCGAGCGATCCTGTCCATGATCACAGGACTCAGGAAGAAAACTCAGATTCCACTGGTCTTAATGGCCTACTACAATAATATTCACGCATTCGGTCCAGAACGGTTCTGTCATGAGGCGGCTCAGGCCGGTGTTGACGGACTTATCTTGCCTGATATGCCGCCGGATGAAGCAGGTCCGCTCAGAGGGCCTGCCGCAGCGGCTGGGCTTCCGCTAATTTTTCTTCTTGCCCCTACGAGTACGCCAGAACGGCGGACATTCGTGGCGCAGCAGTCTCAGGGTTTCGTCTATTACGTCTCGCTGACTGGTATCACCGGTGCAAAACTGGCCAACTTGGACGATGTGGCAAAGAATGTCGAGAAAATCCGGAAGGTCACCAAGGTTCCTGTAGCAGTCGGCTTCGGGGTTGCGACACCCGAAGACGCGGCCAAGGTCGCGGCCATTGCCGATGGAGTCATCGTCGGCAGCGCAATCGTCAAACAGATCGCTTCCCACCAGCAGAAGCCGGACATGGTGAAGCATGTCGCAGGATTTGTCCGTTCCTTGAAAACTGCCATGCGATCGGCTCAGCTAAAAGCACGCTAGCAGGATGCTGAAAAAAATCTGCCACATGTCGATGGAGGTTTTCAGGCGAGGATCGGATACGCAGTGTCATTTGCTTCGCATTGTCTCAAACAAAGACTCCCGACCCCTTATTCTCCGACGACCCCTTATTCTCCGACCCCACGGCTAATTCCTTTTCATGGCTAATAATTTCAACAAGACAGGCTTCGGAATTTCTCTCGCCCTATTGACATCGCTCGTCCTTCTCAATTGCGCCTGCACAATCGTGAGCTATAGCCTTATTGAGCCAGCGAGACACCCGCTGGTCGAAACCTCTCATGACAAAAAAGAGGTTCTCTCCTTCTCCTATATCCCGGGATCTTCCAGAAATCTAAATACCGAACTTCAAACTCTCCCACGGGAAATCCAGGAGGTTAAAGACCTATTGGAACGCCAGTCTCGGTTCATCAAAGTAATAGTTACCTCAACTCATCCCGCTATTGGTACGCACGTAAACGTCTATCAGACGGTTGCCCCTCCTTATTCGTCACCGTGGTGTACAGCAAATAGTTGGACGTTGGGTGTGATCCCCTGCTATGCCGAAGGCATTGTTTACGAGACTCACTTCGATGTGTTCGTGAACAATGCACTAAAGCAGAGCTATCAATATGAGATCAGCCGAAAGGTTGTCGATTGGATAGGGTTGTTACCTTTCTATTGGATAAATCTCTTTACGACTCATTTCGAAGAAGCTTTTTCGGCCAATGTGTTTAGGTTTATTACTGATGCGAAGCGAGATGGATTTTTGTAGGATCAACATTAGTGATTCTGATCCATCCCACTGGGAAAAACAGATGGAAGGAAGAAACGGTGCCAGGAACCGTTGTTTGGATTGACGGTGGTGAACGAAGGTTTTTAACACCTTACCTATTCACGGTTAGTCCGGTTCAACCAAATAAACCAAACAAACCAAAAAACTAAATAGACGAGTGCCGAGGCGGGGACTACTGTTTGGCTTGGGGAGGCATGGCTTTAATCATCTCAGCGGCTAACTCTTTTGCGACATCCTTCAAATTCGGCCGGTAAAACATGTAGCTGCTCGACCGTTCATGTCGCGCTTTCCAGACGGTGGTGCCGGTGGTGGCATCGACCAGACGGAGACTCAGGCCAACCCGACCGACATTGTCGCCTTCTTTGCGCATGTATTCCCATGAGTTGACCCGTACAACTAGGAATGAGTCCACGTTGAGCGCTTTTCCCAACTTCACTGCTGAATCCTTGTCGGATTGACCGGTCATCTCCAGACGTGAGAAGTAGAATACCAGCGCATCGAACGCCTCCTTCGAGGCCTGGAAGATATCCGTCACATGTTCAGGAGACTCGACACGCTCGATATGAGCGGTCTTGTTCAGGGCGCCGGACAAGACCTCTTGAATATCTTCTCGTGCATTGTCGTATTGGCTCGACATAGGGGGAAGCACCGCAATGGCTTGAGGCCGGAACATTTTCGCCCCTGGCCCTTCCCATACCTCCTGTAAGCCACCACAGCCGGCAACGAGAAGAGGAATAAGGCAGACCAACGCGGCTCGTCGTACGTCATGAAAGGTCATCATGGG
>NEWR02000010.1:83507-109257 GCA_002869885.2 Nitrospira sp. CG24C | reverse complement strand
CGAAGGTCGGTTGATTGATGTCTTTCGCCACCAGGCCAAAGCGCAGCCATGAAGACGGGCGGTAGATGGCGCCGACGTCGATCCCAAAGGCATTTGAGATCGTGGGTTTTCCAAAGTTGTCCGTAATTGAAACGTTTTGCCCCCCGTTGAGTGTCATTCTCCCATCGTAGGCTGCGCCCTGAAGAAACTTTCCCGTCACGCCGATAGAAAACATTTTATCGGCAAAGGCGTAGGCATAGGAGAAGGCTGCCTGTCTGACCTCCAACGCCTGGAGGGCCATTGCGCCTGTGATATTGACTTGTTGATTTGGTCCCGGTGCCGTTAGTTGAAATCCTGCTTGAGTAGAAACAGACCCCCCACCGGTCGCAACGTCAGAAATGTTGATTCCAAAAGCATGCTCTCCCAGATGCCCTTTGATATAGAGACCAGCGGACCCATTAATCGACACAGTCGCGCCATGTCGATTGATTCGATTGGCGATGTCTTGAGCCTTATCTTGATTGGCTTGTAAAATATCAGCCGTATTAAACTTTTCAAGATCATGGATGGCATCTGCGATGCCAAGACGATCGATCACCTGTCCACCACCTTGAATCCTGACATCCACTGTCTGGGTCATCGCCAGCCCGGCGGGATTCCAATAGGTGGCCAAGGCATCAGTCGTGACAGCGACACCGGCTCCACCCATACCCATCGAACGAGGACCGACCGTAACGAACTCCAGAGCCAGCGCCTGCGCAGGGATCATCAGGCCTATAAAGATCGCAATCGCACGAACTGCTCGAAAATAAGACATAGAAGGATTACTCCTTGCGAGCCGAGAGACTTTTTTTGAGTCTATTGGATGAAACCGCTCTCGTCAAGGGTTTGACGGGGGCAGCCCCATAAATGTAAACGCTGGATTGGTTCAGTACGGCAACGCTACGGTGAAAACGACGGGATGCCCAAACTGGTTTGTTTTTTTATATGGTTGATTTGGTTCATCTGGTTAACCAAATAAACGAGACAGACCAAACAAACCAAATAACGGTCTTCAAATGCTGGCGAACTTTATCAACAGCCTGCTATACGATTTGGCCGTCCTGCATATGCACGATCCGGTCGGCTTGGGCAGACAGTTTGTCGTTGTGAGTGACGATGACGAAGGTCGTTCCTCGGGCCTTGTTCAATTCACGCATCATCGCAAAGAGCGCCTCGCCTGTATGGGTGTCCAGATTTCCCGTCGGCTCATCAGCCAATACGAGATCGGGCTTCTGCAACAACGCTCGTGCGACCGCCACGCGCTGCTGTTCACCGCCGGATAATTCACCAGGCTTGTGATGCAGCCGAGCTCCCAGTCCAACTTCCTGCAACAACGCGATGGCTTCCGGTTCAATATCTACCGGATTTCTCCGCTGGATCAGAGCCGGCATACAGGCATTCTCGAGCGCCGTGAATTCCGGCAAGAGATGATGGAACTGGAAGACAAACCCGATACGTCGGTTTCGAAAGTCCGCCTGTTCACCTTCTGACAAATGAAACATGTCCTGGCCTTCAAAGTGGACTGTCCCTGTAGTAGGGCGATCGAGCGTGCCGATAATGTGGAGCAGCGTGCTCTTTCCGGCTCCCGATGCCCCGACAATCGCAATCAACTCGCCCCGCTGAATCTGGAGATTGACCCCCTTCAATACCGTGAGGGTTTGCCCACCCATCGGGAACGATTTTGTCAGATCGGTGACGGTGATCACGCCGGAGATCCAGAATGAGAGAGAAATGGTAAAGAGACAGGCATGGTCATTCGTAGCGCAGCGCAGCCACCGGTTCGAGCTTGGCTGCCTGGAGTGAAGGGTAGACCGTAGCGGCAAAGCTGATCAGAATGGCGGAGCCTGCCACAAGTACGACATCCAGTGCTTGTACATGGACCGGGATCCTCGAGATGTAATAGACCGAGGGATCAAAGGTCCAGAAGGTCTGGATCAGCCAAAGAAACGTATAGCCGAGCGGGATACCGATGGCGGTTCCGGACAGGCCGATGATCAATCCGTTCAGCATGAAAATGCGTCGAATGCTTTTCCTGGTTGCACCCATGGCCTTGAGGATCGCAATTTCTTTTTGTTTTTCCGTCACGATCATTGTGAGGGTGCTCACGATGTTGAAGGAAGCCACGATCGTGATCAGCACCAACAGCAAAAACATCATCGTCTTTTCGAGCTTGAGCGCCGAGAACAGGTTGCGATTCATCTGCATCCAGTCGCGCGCGCCATAGGCGAAGCCAAGAGACTGCTCCACAGAACGGGCCGTCTCGTCTGCATGGAAGACGTCCGTGACTTTTATTTCAATGCCCGTCACTGTGTGCCCCATGTTGAAAAACTTCTGCGCTTCCGCGAGGTCGATGTAGGCTAACGACGAATCGTACTCGTACATGCCGGATTGAAACAGCGCAACCAGCGCGAAGGTGCGGATCTTCGGCACCATGCCGATTGCGCTGATCGGGCCGGCGGGAGGGGACACCACATTGACCGTATCCCCGACAAAGACGCCGAGCCGCAGCGCCAATTCCTTGCCCAGGATGATGCCGGGCTTTTCTGTCTCGACTAGCGGGCCGTTCGGATCGTCGGCAGGCGGTTGCTTGACCTTGACCGGCCTGCTGAGGTCGGCTAACTCTCCGGTCGAGAGATTCTTGGCCAGCTCGGTCACCGTTGCTTCACGCTGTGGGTCGATGCCACGGATCACAATGCCTTGCACGCCGCTCTGGGTCGTGAGCAAGACCTGCTTGAGTACAAACGGGGTTGCCGCTACGACACCAGGAACGGTTAGGACCTGCTTGGCGACTGGGTCGTATTCGCCCATGTTGTCCTTCATCCGATCCTGGATGATGATATGGGCCGTCGTTCCAAGAATCTTGGCCTGAATGTCTTCTTTGAAGCCGGTCATGATGCCGACAGTCCCGATCAGGGCAGCCACACCGAGGGTGATTCCGGCAATAGAGACGACGGTGTTCAATGAAATCGTCCGATTCCGGCGCTTCGCGCGCAGATATCGCAACCCGACAAAGATTTCGTAGGGGAGGGCCACCGTTATTTCTCGGGCCTCAGTTGCGGGAAGAGGACCACGTCGCGGATCGAAGCCTGGTCCGTAAAGAGCATGATCAGCCGGTCGATCCCGATGCCTTCGCCCGCGGTTGGCGGCATGCCGTACTCCAAGGCCCGCAGGAAGTCTTCATCGACCAGATGCGCTTCTTCGTCGCCCGCCGCTCGCTGCGCCGCCTGCCCCTCGAACCGTTGCCGTTGATCCAATGGATCGTTCAACTCTGAAAAGGCATTTGCGATCTCCCGGCCTGCAATGTAGAGCTCGAAGCGGTCAGTCAGCGCCGGGTTTGAGTCTTTGCGCCGTGCAAGCGGGGAGATTTCAATCGGGTAGTCGGTAACGAAGGTCGGCTGAATCAGATTCGGCTCCACCGTTTCCTCGAAGATCTCGTTCACGATATTGAAGAGCGGCCATTTCGGATCGATGGCGATGCCAAGCTGTTTGGCCGCTGCAATCGCTTGATCCTTATCTTGAAGGACGGAAGGGTCCAGCTTGTTCACTTCCAGAATAGCCTGATGATAGGACCAGCGACGCCACGGAGGCGTGAGTGTGATTTCCTTGCCCTGATAATCGATGACCGTCTTGCCGAGGATCTGCTGCGCCAACGAGGAGACGAGTTCTTCCGTGAGCACGATCAAGTCCTGATAGTCGGCATAGGCGATGTAGAACTCCAGCATCGTGAATTCCGGGTTATGAATCGTCGAGATGCCTTCGTTCCTGAAATTGCGGTTGATTTCAAACACGCGCGGAAAGCCGCCGACGATCAACCGCTTCAAATAGAGTTCCGGTGCGATGCGGAGGTACAGGTCGACGCCGAGCGCATTATGGTGGGTGACAAAGGGTTTTGCCGCCGCGCCACCGGGAATCGGATGCATCATCGGCGTTTCCACCTCAAGGAAGTTTCGTTCGATCAAGAAGGCGCGAATGCCGGCGATGATTCTGCTGCGTGTGGCAAAAATGCCATGGACCTCGGGATTGGCAATCAAGTCGACATAACGCTGGCGATAGCGGGTTTCCACGTCCGTCAACCCGTGCCACTTCTCCGGGAGCGGCCTGAGAGCTTTGCTCAGGAAGGTCAGCTGCGTCACTTCGACGGTGAATTCGTTGGTCTTCGTGCGAAAGAGCGTGCCGGTGACGCCGATCCAATCCCCCAGATCGAGCTGTTCGGCGACGCGATAGGCCTGTTCTGAGAGATGATCTTTCTTGAGGTAGACTTGCAGCCGGTCGGATCCGTCCTGCAGCACCGCGAATCCTGCCTTGCCGAAGCGCCGCAAGGCGACGATGCGCCCTGCCAAGGTGCAGGAGATCTTCTCTTGCTCCAGAACCTCTTTAGTTTTCTCAGCATGGAGTTCGATCAGTCGGCCCGCGCGATCCTTCACGTCGAAGCGCGTGCCGTAAGGCGCCACGCCAGCCTCACGCAGAATGTCGAGCTTCTTGATCCGTTGCTGCTGTTGTTCGTTCAGTTCATCCATCACGTGCCTTTACGGAAGTCCTTCTTCGGTCAGTTATCGAGCTCGTCCGTTTCCGACTGTTGATAGCTGAGTGCGGTGACCCCAAGTTGCTTCATCTTCAGATAGGCTTCGATGAACCCGTCCAGATCGCCGTCCATGACGGCGGCTACCTGGCCCACTTCATAGCCGGTTCGAAGATCTTTGACCATTTGATAGGGCTGGAATACATACGATCGAATCTGGCTGCCCCAGGCAATATCCTTTTTCTCGCCGACGATCGCATTGAACTCTGCTTCTTTCTTTTTCAGTTCGAGTTCATAGAGGCGCGCTTTCATGACTTTCATCGCGCCATTGCGATTTTGGAGCTGTGACCGTTCGTTCTGACATTGCACCACGATTCCAGTCGGCAGGTGTGTCATGCGGATGGCCGTCTCAACCTTATTCACATTCTGGCCCCCGGCGCCGCCGGCCCGAAAGGTATCGATCCTCAGATCTTTGTCTTCGATGACGAGGTCGATATCTTCATTCACCTCGGGATAGACGAAGACCGAAGCAAAGGAGGTATGCCGACGCTTGTTTGCATCGAAGGGTGAAATACGCACCAATCGATGTACGCCTGCTTCGGCCTTGAGATAGCCGTAGGCATAGGGTCCCGTTACTGACAGGGTCACGCTCTTTATGCCGGCTTCCTCTCCCGGTAACAGGTCCAGCGTTTCGACCTTGAATTTTTTGCTCTCGGCCCACCGGACATACATACGGAGCAGCATCTGCGCCCAGTCCTGCGATTCCGTCCCGCCTGCGCCTGGATGGATCGCCACAATCGCGTTGTTGGGGTCCAGTTCGCCAGAAAGCAGAAGTTCAAGCCGTAGGGCGGCGAGCTTCGGCTCGAATCGATCCAGCTCGAAGGTCAACTCTTTTATGAGCCCGGCGTCACCGCTTTCTTCTGCCAATTCAAGTAACGCGTCCAGATCGTTCCTCTTTCCATCGATATCGCGCCACTGCTGGAGGTCACGCTCAATCGAAGATTTCTTCCTGCTGATAGTGGCGGCCTTCTGAGCGTGGTTCCAAAAATCAGGCTGCGATGTCTGTTGTTCGAGATGCGCCAACTCGGCCGTCATGCGGGCAAAGTCAAAGATGCCCCCGTAGTTCAGTGACCAATTGCTCAACGGCCCGCACGCGATTCTTGACGTCATCTAACATGGAGCGATCCTTTCTCTTTATACAGGAGTGGCGGCGATTGCATCCGGCTCAGACTCCTTGCTGCGGAATATGCCGAACAGGAACAAGAGCGCGCAGATTATAGCACAGCCATAGGCAAACACATCGCCGTGCCTGCTGTAAAACGTATAGGGACGCCAGACTTGCATCGTCGCCTTGACGGCCTGTTCCGTGAAGATCGGCGTGGCCTCGACGATGCGCCCGAACGGATCGATGAACCCGGAGATGCCGGTGTTGGCTGAGCGGGCGAAGGCCAAATGATTTTCGACCGAACGAAACACCACCATCGAAAAATGTTGTGAAGCAGCCGACGAGGCGCCGAACCAGGCATCGTTCGTCACAGTCACTAGGAACTCTGCCCCGTTCAGTGCAAATTGCCGCACCAGGTTCGGAAAGATCACTTCGTAGCAGATTGCCACCCCAAAACTTATCGGTTTCGGTGTCGCCTCAGCCTTGCCTGCAGCTGCAGACTTGGGTTTCGGCGTCAAGGTCAAGACCGCCGAACCGGTTCCCGGCTCGAAGTCGCCGATGCCTTCCACAAGTTTGTCGAGGAAAAACAGGAGTGAAGACTTGAATGGAATATATTCTCCGAATGGGACCAGATGATGCTTGTCATAACGTCCTAACAATTGGCCGTCGGGGGCGAGGAGGTATGCGCTGTTCATCAGATAGGGCCGGCGATCCGGATAGAATCGCACGGCGGGGCTGCCGAATAGGATCGGCGCCTGGGCTCGATTAGCCAGCGCCATGAGTTGGAGCTGATAGACTGGCTCCCGCTCAAAGACGAAGGGTGTTGCCGCTTCCGGCCAGACTACCAAATCTGTGGCACGGCCGAGTTTTTCCGTCAACCGGTCAAAACGTGCGAGAGTCTCCTCCCGATAGGCCGTATCCCACTTCACTGCCTGATCGACATTCGGCTGAACCACTCCCACCGTGATGGACGATCGCGGAATATCGGAGAAAGGCGTTTCAGATAACGTGACAAGACCGTATTGCCACGAGAGCGTGACGAGCAATGCCGCCATCGCCGCAAGTTCCCATGGAAGCCTTGCCGGACGGAAATTCCGGAAGTACGGCATCAGCCAGGACAAGAATTCCGCCAGCGCGACATTGACCAGCACAATAAGGAAGGAGACTCCGTATACCCCCATGTGATCTGCAATCTGAATGATCTCGATCTGGCGATATTGAGAATAACCGAGAAGGCCCCAAGGCATTCCACTCAACGCATAGGTTCTGATCAATTCGAGAGTCACCCATAGGCAGGGAAAGACGAAGTAACCGTAGCGGGGGATCAGGCTCCGAAACCACACGGCTCCGGCAGAATAGAGACCGACGTACAGGCCGAGATAGGCTGTGAGCAGCAACAGGATGCCGTAACTGACTGGGAGTGGAACCTTGCCGTAGGTGGTCATGGCTGTGACCACCCAGGCCATCATGCCGGTAAAGGCAATCGTGCCGGATAGCCAGCCGATCCAAAATGCCTGTGCTTTGGTCTTGCCGTCTAACGCCCAATGCAGCGGCACGAGAGCGATCCAGGCTAATAGTTCGAGATCGGATTTTGGAAAACTCAGCGGGATGAAAAGCCCGCTCGCGCCGGCGAGGACGAGTGAACGCGCGAGGGAATGGGTCATAAACCGCACCTTAGCGAAAGCGGAAGATGGATGCAACCTCCTGATAGCAAGGAACTTCCGGCGCGTTCGCTGCTATGAGGGAGGGGGAAATTTTAGGTTGACGGACATCCGTTGAGCTCCTATAAATAGGGATGAGAGTCAGGCATCCGTGCCGACACGATCGTAACCCTGACGAAACAGCGTGACCAAGAGTTACGACAAATTAGGAGGCTATGCCATGGACCGAAGAATCATTAGCCTGTGCCTGAGTGTGAGCTTCGCGCTCATGGTCGCCGGCTGCGCCGGTAAGAATGTTACTTCCTCGTCCGGGGATGAGGCTTCACAAGCCGGTAAGAACAAGGCCGAGGTGATCCAACCGGATGCGATCAAAACGGTACCGCTGGAACGTTCATTCGACCGGCCTGGCGGCAGCGTACCATCCAATCTTGCGCGTACGCCGATCACCGACTCAGACAGCAATCCGTTGGGAGATGTGCTGTTCGATTACGACAGGTTTTCCATCCGCGTGGAGGCCATGCCGGTGTTGGATGCGAATTCCGGATGGCTTCGCGCCAATGGAAGCAAGTCCGTCCTGATCGAAGGCCATTGCGATGAACGAGGCACACTGGCATACAACCTCGTGTTGGGCGAGAAGCGGGCGCAGGCAGCCAAGAAATATCTTGTGGAAATGGGCATTCCGGCTTCGCAACTTCTGACGACGAGTTACGGAGAAACAAGGCCTTCCTGCAAGCAACGAAATGAAGACTGTTATCAACAAAATCGGCGGGCACATTTTGTGACGAAATAAAGTTTCCCGCAGCAGCCTACTCCGCCGACGCAGCCGCTTCGGCTGCGAAGGCCGGAAGCTGCGGGGAGCTTCATTCGGTTCGATGAATGGAACCAACAGACCAGACAAACTCGATCAACCAGATGAATCACCCCCGCGTTACGAAGGAGGGATCTGTGAGGCATAATCTCATTATAGGAATAGGACTTCTCGTGGGTAGTTTAATGACAGGCTGCGCGGGGCCTGGTGAGCGCATCGACCTCAAGATTCCCTCGCCACTGGCGGATAAGACGGTTCCCGCGATTGGTTCCGCGACCATTGCGATTCAGCCTTTTGAAGACGAACGCACCGACCGATTGCACCTCGGCACCAGATATCACTTATGGGGCGGGGAGAGCCGCTTCAGTTATCCCAGCGGCACCCTCGGCGAAGCGACGGCAAAGGCTTTCGCTGACTTTCTCAAAGGCAAAGGCTGGAATGCGACCGTCGCCCAAGGCAACGAAGCCGCCGGGTCAGACATCACCGTTACCGGCAAGATTGTCGGCCTCGGCGTGGATGCTATGAGCGGTATCGGACAGACCACCCTGAATGCTAAAAGTCGGATGGTCGTCCAAGTAAAGAATCACGCTGACGGAAGTCAGGTCCGTGAAACCCTCACCAGCGCCGGGTCCAACCAGGTTTTCTGGTTCGACCCAGAGGATGCCCAGGAATTACTCAACGATCTGTACAGCAAGAATTTTGAGAAGTTCGTGACGGACACCAAACTCGACGGCAAGATTCTCAAGCTCCGGTAACGGAGCGGTCTGTTGCTACGCGGGGATCCTGTATGGAACGACGACAACACCGGCGAGTGCCGGCACAGCTGCAGGGTTTCCTGTTGGGGAACTCGCATGAGATCGAAGCCGTCACACTCGACCTTTCAGTCGGTGGCGCCAGGTTCGACTGTGATCTGGAAGTGTACCCCGGCAAAGTGATCCGTGTGCGGTTGGTCATTCCCGGCGCGGAGGAAGTGGTTTCAATTGAAGGTGCACGTGTGCAGTGGGTTGGAGGAGACGAATTCGGAGTCTCCTTTCAGAACATCCGACCAGACGAACTCGATGAGCTTGAGCAACTTATCGACGAGTTTGAAGAGGCCGAAGACGGCGGCCACGCATAGGGGGATGGGCGTGCGGAACCGGGGTGGGGCAGGTTTATTTGGTTTGTTTAGTTCATTTTGTTGGTCTTGTTCAACCAAACAAACGAGACAAACAAAACAAACCAAATAACGATCTTCTTACGTTGCCGGATTTTTCCGCATCCACTTGTGCACCAATGCTTGACTGACAGTTATCGGAGGAATATCGTATCCCCGTGGGAGGAGCTTAACGCCCCGAGGGAATATGGTTCATAAGGGGATCGAGCGTCGGGATGGTGTGCAAGCCCAGCTTGACTGGGAAGCCTGAAGTCTCGCCAAGGTCTCCGTCGTACCTATGCTGTCCTCGGTAGGTGCGCGCTCCTCCCACCCTAATCTCCCGCTCATTCCGGTTGGCGGTTTCCCCCATTGCATACCCCGCCATGAGCTGCACGTTCCTCTCACGACCGTGAAGAGGTCCGTTGCGTCATCTCACTCACGAGAGATGATGGAGAACGCATGCCGATTGGAGCAGTTTGGATAACAGTGTTTGTGGACGGTCTCACATGAATGACGTGAGAGGATGAATGGCCAAGCACAAGCCAGCAGTAGCTGCCTCTAAGAAAGCAGATTCCCGTGCGGCCCCAGCAGTGACGGCGGTGGAAATGGGCGCGCGGCAGCGCGACATTTCTATCTCCGAGTTCTTTACCAAAAACCGGCATTTACTCGGTTTCGACAACCCGCGTAAAGCTCTGTTGACCTGCGTCAAGGAAGCGGTCGACAACGCCTTGGATGCCTGTGAGGAGGCTGGGATTCTTCCCGATGTCACGGTACAACTGGAAGTTGTAGCTGTCGGATCTTCAGCCTTGCCGCCCGCAAGTCAAGCGACACGCTTTCGAATCACAGTAACGGATAATGGTCCCGGGATAGTCCGCCAGCAGATTCCGAAAATCTTTGCGAAGCTCTTGTACGGCTCCAAGTTTCATCGCTTGCGCATGAGCCGCGGCCAGCAGGGGATCGGCATTTCAGCGGCAGGGATGTATGGCCAGCTGACGACCGGGAAGCCGGTCAAGATTATCTCGCGTACCGGTCCAAAAACCCCGGCGCACTACTTTGAAGTGCAGATCGATACGAAAAAGAACGAACCTCTGATCCATGAGAACAAACAAATCAAGTGGGATCAGTCTTGCGGCACGCAGGTGGCGATCGAAGTTGAAGGCCGCTACCAGAAAGGCCGCGCGTCGGTGGACGAATATCTCGATCAGACCTCTATTGCGAATCCGCACGTGAGACTCATCTATCGCACGCCGGAAGGCGAGACGAAGGAATATCCACGGGCTTATCACGAACTGCCGCCCTCGCCGAAAGAAATCAAGCCCCATCCCTACGGCATCGAGTTCGGGATGCTCCTCAAGATGCTTCAGGAGACCAAGGGCGAGACGCTTTCGAGCTTTCTGTCGAGCGATTTCTGCCGGGTGCCGCCGGCGCTTGCGGATGAGATATGCAAGACAGCGAAGGTCTCGCCTAGGGCGAGACCCCGTGACATTCGCGGGGCGATCGCCGAAACGCTCTACCATACTATTCAAGCGACGAAGATCATGGCGCCGCCGACCAACTGCCTCTCACCGATTGGCGAAAAGGCGATCCTCTCAGGTCTCTACAGGCAGATCAAAGGGGAATTCTATACCGCCGTGAGCCGGCCCCCCTCCGTATATCGCGGCAATCCTTTCATCATCGAAGCCGGGTTGGCCTTCGGAAAAGCGCCGGACAGTACGGCGAAGCCAGAGAAACCGGCGCAGCCGTTGGCGGAGGGAGAGCAGGAGGAGGGAGACTCGGAACTCGCCCGCGTAATTCGTTACGCGAACCGGGTGCCGCTGCTGTATCAGCAATCTGCTTGCGCCTCGTTCAAGGCGGTGCTCGCGACGACCTGGCGTAACTATGGGATCTCTCAGTCTCGTGGAGCCTTGCCGGCCGGGCCGATGGTCATCTTCGTGCACATCGCTTCCGTGTGGGTGCCCTTTACCAGCGAGTCCAAAGAGGCGATCGCGGAGTATGACGAGATTCATAAGGACATTACCCTGGCGCTTCGTGAATGCGGGCGGCGGCTTGGGCTCTTTCTGCGCCGGCGTGAGCGAGCGGCGGGGGAATTCAGGCGACGCAATATTTTTGAACTCTATATCGAGGAAGTGGTCGAAGCCTGTAACCGGTTGAAGGGGGGGAAGCTGCCCACCGAAAGACTCAAAGCGCAGCTGCAGAAGATTGCTTCCTCGCGGACCGGCGGCAGCAAGACGGATAAAACACTCGGCAAGACCGGCGCCGGACCGGAAGGCCTGCCTCATTCCATCATCGTCACGGCTGAAGGAGTTGATGGAGCGGCTTCTCTGCTGCCTGATGGATCGCCTTCCGGTCAGCCGTTAGCTGACGTTTCTGATGAAATACAGGTCAAAGAAAAGCGGCCTACCTCGAAACCGGGACGGAAGCAGACTACAAAGGCTATGACTGGTAAGAAAGGCCTTGGCAAGGCTGTACCCGTCCCATCATTACCCAAGAAGGGCGCTTCCTCACAGCGGCATACAGGCGCAGTTCACACAGGGCGTAAAGCTCATCCGACAGGGAAGAAAAAATAGGACGTGGCATGGCCAAAACGAAGATAACGAGGAATGGAGCGGTCGAGAAAAAACTGATCGGGCTGGCGGATCTGGTAATTACAGCCGCACAAAAGGCAAAAGATCCGACGATGGCGATTCCGATTCGTGCCCTTTCGAACGTCACGTTCAACGAGCGCAAGGGGCTGCTCGAGATGGGAAGTAAGAAGCAGTCCCGTTCATTTTTCAACGTCGGTATGGCCAAGAAATTCATGCAGACCATATTGGTCGCGGATGCCCTTTCCGAACTGCAGCGTGCGGAATTGACGACCTCGCTCAGAGAGATCTACTACCGGACCAAGCACACTATTCAGGACTCGCACGAGAATACGTTTGATACCCAGGACGAATCAGACCCGATCATTGAAGATCTGGAAGTGTCGCTCACGGCGCTCCGCGAAGAGTTACATGTGCGAGCAGAGAACGGGGGGAGTGTCGTCGGCCCGCTCGTGCTCGGTGACGATGGCGACCGCGTGGATTGCGCCAAGCTGGGGAAGGGTGGCTACTCGGTTCCGTCGATTGTTGAGCCGGAATACGTGGAGATCCGACGCTGTACGGCAGACTTCGTGCTGTTGGTGGAGAAGGGCACGCAGTGGAATCGCCTCTCAGAAGACAAGTTCTGGCGTCGCTATAACTGCGTGCTGCTGACTGGAAATGGACAGCCGCCCCGTGGGGTTCGCCGTCTAGCGCGGCGGCTGCACGAAGAATATAAGCTCCCAGTCTATGTCTTGGTCGATAACGATCCCTGGGGATACTATATCTATTCCGTCGTCAAGCAAGGCTCAATCAATCTGGCCTTCGAGAGCCAGCGGATGGCGATTCCCAAGGCCAAGTTCATCGGCCTTTCCAGCGCCGACCCTGAACGGTATGAGCTTCCGCGTAACGTCGGGATCAAACTGAACGAGAAGGACATCGCCCGCGCGAAAGAGCTTCTCAACTATCAGTGGTTCCAGAAGCCGGCCTGGCAGGCGGAAATCAAGCGAATGCTCGCGAGCGGACTCAAGTACGAACTGGACGCCCTCGCCAACAAAGACTTCCAGTACCTCACGAAAAAATATCTTCCACGGAAACTGAAAGAGAAGGACTGGCTTGACTAAGCCGATCCGTTCTCTTGCATCGTATCCTGATTTCGGAATCTACTCCGCGGGCAACATCAGATACAGCCCGACCACAATGATCGGCGCCATGACATACATCGCCTTCTTGCCGAAGCTATCGTAGACGCCGTAGATCAAGATCGCGCCCATGAAGAAGAAGTAGAGTTGCCCGATTCCCCGATATCCCGCACTATGTTCCGCCGCCAATGCGAGGGCAGGAGATCCCAGGATCAGTCCGGCTGAAAGTGCTGCTAATCGTTTCATCACGCGCTCCATTTCGATGAGGTTAAGACACGGGACTTCATGCCGGTGGCCGGTACTGTTGCACAAACAACAACGCCCTCATGGCGAAGTCTGCCAAAAGGGCGCGATTCAGTTCTTAGACGATTCTGTGTGGCTGGATTGGGCGAAACTAGCAAGGAGTCACAATACACCTCTGTGCCGTAGGGATAAGACAAGCATGCTGCGCCTTCTCATAGCCGGAAGTCAAACCGGCGCCATTGGGCGTGAGGCGCGAGATACGTGAGGGGTAAGGCGTAAGGGGTTAGGGGTGTGGTGGCGGAGTGTGTAATGTTGAGTGATCAATGTTGAATGGTTGGATGAGCGGCAATGATAGGACGGCGAGGAAAGCGCCGGACTGTCATGCGAAGAGGGTTGTCGGACAAGTCTTCAAATAGCGCAATTGAGAAGACTCCCTTTGTTCTGAGCGATATGGAACCATTTGCAATCGGTTAAAGTGAATTCTTCATTGTGTTTTCAGTCAGAGCGGCCTATACATTTGGCCCATGAATCACGAAGAGATGAAAGAGATCAAGCGGCACTTCGGTGTTGTGGCCGAATCGCTCCGCAGCGACATCAGGCAAATTGCTGAAGTGCATGATGTGATACGTCATGAGCTACAGAATCAGCGTGAAGAACTGAGGGATGAGTTTAAAGAAACGAAAGCACTGATGCGAGTCTCATTCTCGCAACTCGATCAACGAATCCATACCATTGAATCAGATGTGTCCGCTTTGAAATCACGTGCGGACCGCGTAGAGTCCAGCCGAGCGTAACATTCGTCCACTTCGCTGTACCGCAATGCGCCAGGAAACGGTTCCTGACACCGTACCCCGTCCCCACAAGGAAGGTGGATTATTCAGCCGCAACAGACGAACAGTACAGGCGAAGGTAAATTACTACTTGATTCTATGCGACTTCTTCCTCAACCTGGAACCAGCCCATGGCGCAATGGATTCTTGATTCATGGAGGGAATATGACGGCTATGAATTCATCGAGAGGTTGTATCATCTTGCCATCCCACATTCGTAATCTCATTGGACGAAGTGGCGATCCAACGTTGGTCGTGACGCCATGACTCACATAAATCTGTTGGTCATGGTGCTCTCTATTCTACTAGCCTGCGAGGTACAGGCTAAGCCAATCTCCAAACAAACTGCCGTCGTAGCGGCCAGTGGTGAAACAACTTTGACCGCTCGCTCCTCGAAGTTCGACGTAAAAGTTTCAGTTAGGACGCGTTCAGTAGAGGGAGGCGACCATTTCGGTTTGCCAGGCGGCTATGTGGAGCGTAGCCACGTGGAAGGTGTAGACATTGTGGTTGGTGGAAACCTCATCTGGCTGAATCGTTCAGTATTCTGCGATTTATTTGATGTTCACCTTGCGGAGCTTCGCCTGGAGGGGGGGAAGGGAATACTGGCATTCGAGGGAGGCGATGCGTCAGAGTCGTTCTGGGTCAAGATCGAGTTTGATGCAAAACAGGTCAAGCGTAGACTTGTTGGAAGCGGGATGACGCCTGGGAAAGCCTCAATCGTAACTAGCTATCAGATGTCTGTCCTGGAAGACGAATAGGGAAAAAAGAGCAGGAGAAGAAGGGGGCAGGTGTCCCGTCCGCCTGTCAGGTAGAGCCATATGGCTCTACTCGCCACGACGTTTCACGCTGACCGAGCCAATTTCCTCTCATTGACCGGAACTATTTCATCATCTCTTCTCGATTTCTTCTGGGGCCAAAGAAACAGGGACATTGTACTTTCCCTGGGTCAACGTCGACTAATCTATCGTGTGCGCCTCTTTTTCACCCGCCCACCACTGGCACGCCGAGACGTGCCACTTATCCGAGCGAGGGCCTTCCGATTCCTTATGCCGCTCTTGGAGGGAGTGGCCGAGGCTGCCCTTTACTGCGCGCATCGAATGAGCACATTCCTATCGTGCGCGTTCTGCGAGCAAGAAGGGCACCTGGCCACTCCCTCTCATCCTTCTTCGACCGCGCATTGCGCAAGTACGGAATATCATCAGGCTCCAGCACGTCTTCTACTCCCGGAGCAAGGGATCGGCATGAATGTCTGCCCACCTGTTCAGGTAGATCGCTGATGCACTCTGGAGGGATGGAGAGATTTGAATGAGGGATGCAGAGTACTGACAAGACGACTGATATTTGCCTGCTGGCCTGGCCGAAATAATTCTCTCAATCTTCCGGCATCCGATCCACCACTCGATCCCATTCCTTGATAGCAGGTTTTACGTGATGATCAAGGTGCGTGAGAGCCACGTAGAGCCGTCCTTCGTACTCGTCTCGCTTGGCATCCGTAGGGGACAGCGTTTTCAACATTGCGACAAGGCCTGCAATTTCTTCGGTAGTCTCCAAAATCTCATCAAAGTGATTATCCAGTAACGAACTCGATGGCGCCAGGAATGAGTCTTTGTCAGCTACCGCCGACTGTCGGGTTTTCTTAATCATGGCGCGTTCCTTTTATTGCTTCCCATGCTTTTCCTAATCACGTAACCGTATCGCTGATTTACACAAGCTGTCAATCAAGAGTGGTAGGTGCAAACCCGCGTCCGTCGTAAAGCGTCCTTCGATAAGAGACAGCAAACTGATGTCACCGGAGGAAAGGATGCTCAAAAAGGCCGTTCAGCAAGGCCACAGCGAGCGAAGACCGGAGGCGTAGCATTCCTCACCCGCCCATCCCGAGCTGCCAAGACAGCTCGTTTCCCAAGTGGGGTACGTTGAGGATCTGAGCGATGCGAGAACGATGCTGGCGGGCTTTTTCAGCATCCGATTAAGATCGGTAGCTTGCGTTGATGCGGATATAGTCGAACGACAGATCGGTCGTCCAGATGTGGGCTTTGTGGCGGCCTTGTCCCAGCCCCACGGCAATCGTAAATTCCTTCTGGCGGAAGACCTTTGCGATGCGGGCTTCAGCCGCGAGTCCGAGACCCATTCCTTTTTCTACCATCGGAACCCCGCCGAACGAGAGGCTCAGCTTTGACGGAGTAATCGGAACCCCGGCTCGTCCGATTGCCGCCATCACACGACCCCAATTGGCATCTTCACCGAAGAGGGCGGTCTTCACCAGGTTTGAGGTCGCAATGGTTTGGGCGACCTGCCGAGCCTGCGCCACTGTGGCTGCTCCGGTCACTTCAATGTTCACCACTTTGGTAACACCTTCCCCGTCGCGACAAATCGCCAGCGCGAGGGCTTGGCATGCTTCTGTCAGGAGCAGGAGGAATCGCTGAAAGGCGGGGGTGCCTTCTTTGATCGTGCGATTCCCAGCCATACCGTTCGCCAGGCAGAGGACCGTATCGTTGGTGCTCGTGTCGCCATCGACCGAGATGCAATTGAATGACTCGTTGGCCGCCAGGCTGAGAGCCCGTTGGAGGGCGCTCTTTGTGATTGACGCGTCCGTAGTGAAATAGGCCAGCATCGTGGCCATGTTGGGATGGATCATGCCTGAGCCCTTGGCCATTCCGCCGATGGTAATCAAATGACCGCCGATGCTGTCTTGCAGCGCGATGGTTTTCGGGCGTAGGTCGGTCGTCATGATCGCCCGAGCGGCATCCGGCCCTCCACGATCGCTGAGTTGAGTGAGCAGTTTCGGCAAGCCTTTGACAATTCGATTAACCGGCAGCACACGACCGATCACACCGGTAGAACCGATGAACACTTGCTGCGAGGGAATTCCCATGTGGCGTGCAAGCAACGTCGCAGTTTTTTTTGCAGCGGCTAATCCCTTGGCGCCGGTGCAGGCGTTCGCGTTCCCACTGTTAACAAGAATGGCTCGACCGATGCCTTTGCGCAGGTGCAGTCGATCGACAATGACCGGCGCCGCGACCACCTGATTGTTCGTGAAGACGCCGGCGATAGGACCGCTCTGCTCAGAGACGACGAGCGCAAGGTCCAGCAAGCCTGGCTTCTTGATGCCGCAATGGATGCCTGCTGCGCGAAACCCCTGCGGCGCGGTGACTCCACGGCGCGAAGATGTAGTTGTTATTTTATTGGCCATAGTCATGATAGTTTGGGGCGCGCGACAAGCGAGACTCGCGTGACGTATGATTTCTCTCCCTGCCAGTCACGCTTTTCCCGCCAATCCCGCCCGTCTCGCCTGAATCAGGGATAGGCAGCGGGAGCCGTCAAGCCTGTCTCCTCAGGGAAGCCCAGCATGAGGTTCATGGCCTGAATGGCTTGGCCTATGCAGTTGTTATTTTTTTGCCCATGATCGAGATAAAATATATTGATCTATGCAGGATGCTCAAAAAGGTTGTCCAGCAAAGCCGCAGGCAAATCGAAACCGGAAGCGTACCCTCTGGGGTACGTTGAGGATTTCGACGAGCCGAGAACGAAGCTGGCAGACTTTTTCAGCATCATGCTTAGGGATAGGCAGCCGGCGCCGTGAGCCCTGTCTCCTCAGGGAAGCCCAGCATGAGGTTCATGGCCTGAATGGCTTGGCCTGCTGCGCCCTTCACCAGATTATCCAGCGCGGCGACCGTAATGACCGATCCTGAACGGGGATCGAGGTAGACGCCGATATCGCAATAGTTGGAGCCCTTGATGTAGCGCGGATTTGGAATGGTCTCTTCCTGAAACCGGACGAACCGCTCACCTTTGTAAAAGTCTCGATACAACGAACGCAGGTCCGGCAGAGACATCGGACTCTTTAGCTTGCAGTAGGCGGTGCTCAGGATGCCACGATTCATTGGAACGAGGTGCGGAGTGAATGTCACGATTGGCTCTGGGGCCGTCTTTCCTGATGCGTGAGAGGCTCGTTGCAGCAACCCACCGAGTTCCTGTTCGATCTCAGGGATGTGGCGATGCCCTCCGATTTTGTACGGCTCTAAAGATTCATGGGCTTCAGGAAAATGGTAGGGGAGAGCCGGACTTCGCCCTGCGCCGGAAACGCCGGATTTTGCATCGATGACGACGGTGTGAGGCTGCACAAGATCCTGCGCGAACAGCGGGGCCAATTGCAGAACCGCTGCCGTCGGGTAACAGCCTGGCGAGGCCACCAATTTTGCTTTGGCGATAGCGGCTCGGTGCAATTCGGGAAGTCCATAGACCGCGTCCTTCAGCAATCCCGGATAGGTATGCGGTGTTTTATACCATTGCTCATAGACAGCTGGGTCCGTGAGCCGGTAGTCGGCGCTGAGGTCCACCACCAGTTTACCGGTTTTGAGACAGGCGGAAACCGGCTCTAACGATTTGGTGTGGGGAAGGGCCAAGAAGATCGCATCTGCTTGCTCCGCTATGGCTTCTGGTGAGAGCGCTTGGAATGAGAGAGACACGAGGCCTGCCAGGCTCGGAAAGACTGATCCGACGGGAGCCCCAGCGGATTTTTCTGATGTGACAGCGTGGAGATCGAAGTACGGGTGGAGGGCTGCCAGGCGAACAAGCTCCGCTCCGGCATATCCACTGGCCCCTGCAATTGCGACGCGTACTTTTTTCATCTGTATCACCTGCCATGTGTTCCACGGGCACAAAAAAAGGGAAGGCGAGGAGCCTTCCCTTTTTCTGACTGTGGCTCCGATGTTTAGCGCTTTGAGTACTGGAACTTCTTTCTCGCGCCCTTCTGTCCGTACTTCTTCCGCTCTTTGACGCGCGAGTCGCGTGTCAGCAAGCCTTCCTTCTTCAAGGGGGTACGGAGGGGTTGATTGAGCACCACCAACGCGCGTGCGATGGCATGCCGCAAGGCGCCGGCTTGGCCAACCTGCCCGCCGCCTTGCACGGTGGCCTTGATCGAGTATTGCCCCATGACACCGCCGATTTCGAGCGGGAACTGAATAATCTGCCGCAGCGTCAGTCGTGGGAAGGCCTTCTCGATCGGTTGTTCATTGATCGTGATGTCGCCGGCTGTCCCGGTGACCCAGGCTCTGGCAATGGCGCACTTTCGTCGTCCGGTTGCATATTGAGTCGCTACTGCCATGTCACAACGTCTCCTTGTTCGCGCACAGTGAAGTCTACAGGGTAATCGGTTCCGGTCGTTGCGCCTGATGCGGATGGGTGGGCCCGACGTAGACGCGAAGTTTCTTTGCCATATGATTCCCCAATGGATTCTTGGGGAGCATACCCTCGATTGCCTTGGTCAAGAGTTCGGTCGGATCCTTTCGGAAGACATGCTGCGCCGTTGCGGTTTTGAGTCCGCCGGGAAAGCCGCTGTGGTGGCGATAAAGTTTCGTGGTCATTTTATTGCCGGTCAGATGGACCTTCTCTGCGTTCACGATCACAATATGGTCGCCCATATCCACATGGGGGGTAAAGGTCGGCCGGTGTTTGCCACGCAACATCCCGGCGACACGGGCGGCTAATCTGCCCAGTGTCTTCCCCTCCGCATTCACGAGGTACCACTTTTCTTGCACATCTAACGGTTTTTGCATGTAGGTCAACATCGTTCTTCCCGCTCCTTCACTATCGAGTGAATCAAGTTTCCTGTACTTCCGGTGTGCCGATATTCTTTGAGTCCAGTTTCGCCAGCCAGGCGTCGAGATTCGTCGTGCTCCGCCGCTTCAGCACATCTTGGGTAATGTAGATCGGGCACGGAGCCCGGAGGGCCAACGAGATGGCATCGCTGGGCCTGGCATCGATTGTCCGTTCCAGGCCTTTGTTAGAGACATGGACCATGGCGTAGTAGGTGCTGCTTTTGACGTCCGCAATGACGACGCGTTGGATCGTGATGTTCAAATGTTCGGCAAAACTCTTGACCAAGTCATGGCTCATCGGCCGTGGCGTAATCATGGTATCGAGCGCTAGTTTAATGGCGTTCCCCTCTGCTGCGCCGACCCAAATCGGAAAGGTATCGAGGGCGCCATCCTGCCGGGCCAAGACGACGATCTTCGTGTCGGTGTTGGCCTCATCGAGGATGCGATCCACCTTGTATTCAACGAGGTCTTGTTCTTTGGGTAGATCGGCGATGCTCATAATGCGTTTCGCTGAATTAGGAGTCAAGTTTGCCAAAATCTTCCGGTTTAAGATTTTCAAGCCACTGATCGAGTTCCTCGGAATTCTGTTTGGTGATGACCGAATTGTTCGCGAACACCGGGGCATTGCTCCGAAGCGCCAATGCAATGGCATCGCTGGGTCTGGCGTCGACGGTGTATTCTGAATCTTCGTACATCAAATGGACTTTCGCAAAATAGGTATGCTCCGACAAGTCTGTAATGACCACGCTGATGACTTTCGCATTGTAGGCATCGAGGAACGACTTCATGAAGTCATGTGTCATTGGCCTGGGGGGCGTTACATTTTCCAGGGACATGCTGATCGCGCCAGCTTCTGACTTACCGACCCAAATAGGAAGCATGTCGGCGTGCTCTTCGTCACGCAGCACTACGATATACGCGTTATTATAGGGGTCGAACATCAACCCCTTTACATGCATCTGTGTAATCACAAAAACCGGTTCCTTCTCATCGGCTTACGGAGATATTGGTGACTCTGCCGATGGATCAAGAAGTGCACAATCTAGCACTTCTGAAATCGGTCTGTCAACGAAGCCTGCGAGATCACTGGAGAAATTCACGGAGGGTTCTGGCGGTCAACGGCCTAGCCCGGTCCATCCGGTTGATCTGGTTTGTTTTGTTTATCTGGTTGATTTGGTTCATCTGGTTCATTTCGTTTAACCAAAAAACCAAACAAACTAAACAGACCAGACAAACCAAACAACGATCTTCTTATGCCGGTGGACGATAGTTCTGATCGAGCTTTCCCGTATCGGTTTGCTCCCCTAGTTTGAGAAAGGCCTTCATTTGTTTTTTTACGAGATCTCTGCCGCTCTCTTCGCCCAGATTGACCTGATACTCATTGATGACCATGACCCGCATACCTTCCCACTTTTTCCAGCAGGGTTTGCAGACCTTGGCCTTGATCTCGGATTCAAGCTTCCCCATGAAGAGGGGGTCCGTAATCGTTTCTCCGGCTTGTCCGCACGTAACGCACTGGACGTCTGCCATGATGTAAGCATCCTCCCGCAAAATTATGAGGTGACCGTGAGAGCGGATTGTAACATCGCGGTTGAGCGAAGATAAAGAGGGGGGGCGGATTGACCAGCTCATGGCTTCGTGCTAAGAAGAATCGCGTTCAAAGATGGATAAGCCCGGATGGCGGAACTGGCAGACGCGCCGGACTCAAAATCCGGTTCTCGCAAGAGAGTGGGAGTTCGACCCTCCCTCTGGGCACCAACGGTTCACCCGCATGTCGATAGATATCGAATTGAAGCCGCAGGTCTTCAGTTGACATGTTCGAATGGGTAACCTATAGTCCATGCCTTAAGAGTGATGAAGAAGTTTCAATGCCATGATAGTTGGTCAGATTTTAGTGTTTCGTCGTTGCACATTATCTTTCTTTTTTAATCTCACCATGGAGGCAGCACATGCGTAAAGTGTTGGCACTGGGAGCGGCAATACTTCTTGTCGGTTCAGCTGGTGTGTCAATTGCTCAAGAGCGCTTGAATTCCCAATCCGGCATGGGTGTGGGCGAGGGAGTTGGCGATGTGTCGGGGTCGGGCACGCGGGTGACCACCTTCGATCGAAGCAATTTCCTCGAGCGGTTGTCTCAAGCGGAGACGATTTATGGCCGTGTGATTGGTCTCGATCTGCCAGCCAAAAAAATGTATATCGAGGGTGGTGGAAGCTCCCACGATGAAGGGCGTGCAGGTGGTGGCGCGATGAACTACCGCACGGTGTATTTTGATGACAAAACCAACTTCGACCAGATTCGTATGCTTGAGTCTGGAGACGACGTGACCATACAGGCATTCGAAGAAACAAGTGCGAGCCAGCCGTTCGGCACTGGCCATAAGATTGTTCGTGAGATCACCGTGATGCGTGGCAATGAGAGACTGGCCGGTTTCGGTGGACTCGGGCAGCGCCCAAATCCAGCGACGGAGCGTGGGATTAACACGAACAGTGGCTCCACCACCGGTGGTATTGGTGGCACTGTCTTTCCAGGAAAGATTGAGTCCGGTATTACCAGCCCGATCGGTGAATTTACCGGTTCCGCTCCCTGCTGGCAATGTGAACCACAGCCGGGATGGGGCAACGCAGCAACCAGCACCAAGACAGACTACGGGACGGACTATACTAAGCCGAATTTGAACAAGGGCCTGCACTAATTCGAGCCACATAACTGTGGTGTAGGAAGGGGCAGCGCGTCGCTGCCCCTTTTTTTTGTTCACCATGCCGCGGTGCTAGGTTTGTTTAGTTTATTTGGTTGATTTGGTTTTTCATTTATCTTGTTCAACAAAACAAACCAAACAAACGAGACAAACCAGATCAACCAACTTAGGAGAGGCGACACAGGCGTGACTCATCAACCGGATGCTGAGTTGGATTTACGTGGTGTTATTTGCCCCTATAACTTCGTCAAAACGAAGTTGAAACTGGAAGCAATGGAACAGGGGCAGGTTCTTTCGGTGCTGTTGGACGATGGCGACCCGATTGGGAATGTCCCCCGCAGCGTGAGTAATGAGGGCCACACCATTCTTTCGCAAGATCGCATCGAGGGGTCTTATCGAGTGCTGATCCGCCGCCGTGAAGATGAGTAGTCGTGCGATCTTACCTCAGCCCGCATTATTCGCGAAAGCTTCTACTGCAACCGCCGATACGCCGCTGCGACGAGCCTTACGGCGGGCGGGCTCGCCGCTCAGTCAGTCAACATACTATTCAAGTATGCCTCCTTCCTTCGCGGCTCCGCGCGCCCGTCTCGCGTGGCGTCTCTGCGGTTTCGTCACGAATCCTCGTGAATAATGCGGGCTATACCCTTCAATGACGACCGTTACCGCTGACTCATTCGATACCGGTTCGATCTGATTGAGCAGTTCACCTGGCTTCCCGCGAGACAAAGTCTCCTCGTTCGTTGTGAGGTTCACAGTGACGGCGATTTGTCTGGAGGGGAGTATCTGTCCCAGGGCTTTCAAGAGCCCTGGGAGGGTTTTTGGGCGCACGTAGAACACGAGGGTTCTGCGTTCTTTTTTGAGCCGGGAAAGATATTGGGCGAGACGTGGCCCGGTTGAGGGAAGGCGTCCTTCAAAAATGATGGCATCGCCGGAAAAGCCTGAAATTGCCGTTGCTGCCGTTATGGCAGAGGGGCCTGGAATGGACTTGACGGGGATTCCTGCCTGATGGGCAGCAGTTACAAGCAGGCTGCCCGGGTCATAGATGACCGGGGTACCATTGTCTGAAACGATGGCGACATCCTGTCCCTGCATGAGCCGATGCAGAAGGAGCGGCGTTTTCTCGTGGCGGTTGGACGGGCCGTAGCTTGTGATTGTTGCGGTAATGCCATGATGGGCCAGGAGTATCTGGGTCGTACGAGGGTCTTCTGAGGCAACAATCGCAATACGACGCAATATAGCAAGGGCCCGAAGCGTGATATCATCGGGGTGGCCAATCGGCGTGCTGATGACATAGAGGGTGCCGGGGGGGCAAGGCGTGGTCGCCTTACCTCCTCCGCCCCGTTCGTTTGGTTGACTCCCATCTCGCGCCATCGATATAATTCCTCGTTTTATGACTGTCAGTTTCTCCTGAGAAGTTGAGAGGATAGACATCTATGTCCGCCATGTTTTTCGTGGTGACGATGGCCCTCTATTTTGCGGCCACTGTCTGCTTTCTTGCCTACTTACTCTGGCCTTCTGAAGTTCTGGCAAACGTCTCTCTGGGCATGACGGCAACCGGGTTTGCCGCACACACGGTTGCGTTGGGCGCAGGGATGATCGGGGGCACAGAGATCTTGGCGCCAGGATTTTATGAAGCCTTGTCGTTTTTCTCCTGGGTACTGATTCTAGTCTTTCTTGCCGTGGAATTTCGCCATCATTTGCATGTACTTGGCTCGTTCATCGTACCGCTGGCGCTGGTTTCACTGGTCTCTGCCGCCGCATTGCCGGAAACCGCTCCGACGCTCACACCGGTGTTTCGGACCCTCTGGGTCCATGTCACCCTGAGCATGCTCGGTACCGTGGGGTTTGCCGTGGCCTTTGTGGCTGGTGTGATGTATCTGATTCAGGATGGACTTCTCAAGTCCAAGCGTTTTAATGTCCTCTACTCAAAGTTGCCCGCCCTGGATTTTCTCGACCATCTGAATCAACGGTCGATCGTGACGGGGTTTCCGCTGCTCACGCTCGGCATCATTACGGGTGCGCTGTACGCAGAGTTATCTCTTGGGTCGTATCTGAGCTGGAATCCCGAGCAAACAGGGGCGTTGGTGACCTGGGTGTTCTATTTTGTCGTATTGACAGGACGTTTGACGGTGGGCTGGAGGGCCAAACGAGCGGCGTATCTCACGATTATCGGATTTGCTGGAGTTATTCTGACCCTCATTGGCGTGCTCATCAAGAGTCACGGACCGGTGTCTTGATATGCATATTATTGCCGTCGGTTTGAGCCATAAGACCGCCCCGGTCGAAATCCGCGAGAAGCTGGCGATTCCTGAGAGCCGAATGGGCGAAGCCTTGGCCCGCCTTTGCTCGTATCAGGGGGTGCGGGAGGGGGTATTACTCTCGACCTGCAATCGTGTTGAGGTCTATGCCGTCGTCGACGAGATCGAATCGGGCTATGGACGAATCCAGGACTTCCTGGCCGATGCCCACCTTTCCCTGTCTTCGGAGCAGCTGACTCCCCATTTGTACTGGCACGAGGGAGATCGGGCGATCAGCCATTTATTTCGGGTGGCTTCCAGCCTCGACTCCATGATCATCGGCGAATCGCAGATTCTTGGTCAGATCAAAGATGCGTTCGAGGTTGCGCTGACACACAAGGCGACCGGCATCATCTTGAACAAGGTCGTAAAAAAAGCGATCTCCGTCGCCAAGCGCGTGCGGACAGAAACGAAAATCTCCGAGATGGCGGTATCCGTCAGTTATGCCGCAGTCGAATTAGCCAAAAAGATCTTCTCGGACTTAAGCGAGAAGACGGTGTTGTTGGTGGGGGCGGGAGAGATGGCCAAGCTGGCGGCGAAACATTTTATCGCCAACGGTGTCCGGCATGTCCGGGTGACGACCAGGAGCCCGCAACATGCGCAGGAATTGGCGAACCGATTCGGCGGCACCGCGGTTGCGTTTGAGGAGTTTCGGGAGGACATGGCTTCCGCCGATATCGTCTTAGTATCGACCGGCGCTGCGCACTATCTTGTGAGCGAGGATGACGTGCAGCGCTCGGTCAAGCAACGGATGAATCGTCCGATGTTCTTGATCGACATCTCCGTTCCTCGCAATATCGATCCGGCGGTGCGGCATGTGGACAATGCCTTCCTCTTCGACATCGATGACTTGAAGACGCGGGTTGAACGGAATCGCGGGGAACGCTTAAACGAAGCTGAGAAAGCCGAGCGGATGGTGGTGGAGGAAGTCGGGATTGTGAGGCAATGGCTCCAGTCGCTGGAGGTCACTCCCACCATCGTGGCTCTCCGCGCGCGGGTCGATGACATCAAGCAAGCCGAGCTCGACAAGACCTTGGGGCGATTGGCGAATCTGTCCGCGCCGGAGCGTGAATTGGTTGAGGCA
>NEWR02000010.1:69319-83407 GCA_002869885.2 Nitrospira sp. CG24C | reverse complement strand
GTGAATAAGCTTATTCACAATACAATGATGACGCTCAAGGCTGAAGTGAATTCCTCGGATGGAACTGCCTTTATCGAAGCAGCGAGACGGTTTTTCAACCTTGGCGACCCTGCGGTTTCCAATGGCGATGATCGTGCGTCATCTGCCTCGGAGACCTGTCATTCGTCACAGGAAGATACCCAGGGCATTGAGCAGGCGACTCCGAGAAGTGGTTCCAAGACGTCGGATCATTGAATGTTAGAAGATCGTTATTTGGTTTGTTTCGTTTGTTTGGTTGATTTGGTTCATCTGGTAAGTTCGTTCAACCGAAAAACCAGACAAACCAAATCAACAAAACAAACCAGATAGACCAGACAGACCAGATGTGAGCCGGTGAAAGGGAGCTATGCTACCAGTCGTCCGTGAACGATCGACCGTTGTACTGGGAACGCGCGGCAGTAAGTTGGCGGTGCAGCAGAGTGAGTGGGTGCAGGCGCAGCTGCACGCGCTGGCCCCGCATGTCGTGGTGACCTTGCGGAGAATCCAGACATCGGGAGACAAGATTCTAGACGTTCCGCTGGCCCAAATTGGCGGGAAGGGGCTGTTCGTAAAGGAGATTGAGGAAGCGTTGCTGAACGGCGAGATCGATCTGGCCGTGCACAGCATGAAAGACGTGCCGACGGAGTTGCCCGAGGGCTTGGCCATTCTCTGTGTGCCGCCACGCGAGGATCCCCGGGATGCCCTGATTAGTCGTGACGGGCGGTCGTTCAAGGATCTTCCTCGTGGCGCCCGGATCGGGACCAGCAGCCTTCGCCGCCAATCGCAGCTCCTGCATGCCAGGCCTGATCTGACGATTGCCATGTTGCGTGGGAACTTGGACACCCGTCTCAAGAAATTGCGGGAGGGACAGTTTGACGCCATCGTGCTTGCCGCAGCCGGGCTCCGGCGATTGGCCTGGGCGCATGAAATTACGGAGTATCTTTCCCCGCAGATTAGTTTGCCTGCCATTGGCCAGGGGGCGCTGGGCATCGAGGGCCGGCGAGACGATCTCTTTATTCAGTCGTTGTTGAGCGGCTTGGACCATGCGCCAAGCAGGACAGCCGTTCTTGCAGAACGTGCATTGCTCCATCGGCTCCAAGGCGGTTGTCAGGTTCCGATCGCGGCGCATGCGACAGTCGCCGGGACAGGGGTGAAATTGGAAGGCTTGGTATCCAGTATAGACGGTAAAGAGCTCATTCGCGATAGCGTTGAAGGAACCATTGAGGATCCGGAGTCGATGGGTATTCAACTTGCGGAACGGCTGCTCGCCCGTGGTGGCGACAGAATACTCCAAGCGATCTACAGACCCACATGACAGAATCGAAAAGAGCGGGAAAGGTGTACTTGGTTGGAGCGGGGCCAGGGGATCCAGGACTGTTGACGCTAAAAGGGAAGGAGTGCCTTGAGGCAGCCGATGTTGTCCTCTACGATTATCTCGCCAATCCGGTCTTGCTCCAGTATGCTCCAGCCACAGCACAGCGCATCTATGTCGGTCGGCGGGGGCGCGGGCAGTATCAAGACCAAGCCGATATCAATCGGCTGCTCATCGATAGGGCCAAAGAGGGGAAGGTAGTGGTTCGGCTCAAAGGGGGTGACCCCTTTGTCTTCGGACGGGGTGGAGAAGAGGCAGAAGCGGTGGCTGCCGGAGGGGTCGAATTCGAGGTTGTGCCTGGTGTGACGGCGGCGGTTGCGGTTCCTGCCTATGCGGGTATTCCTGTAACCCATCGCACGCTGGCCTCCACGGTCACGTTTGTGACCGGTCATGAAGATCCCACCAAGCCGGGAACTCAGTTGGAATGGCCGAAGTTGGCCAGTGCATCGGGGACACTTGTGTTCATGATGGGCATGAAGAATCTTCCTTCAATCGTCGAACAGTTGCTGTCGGAGGGCAGGCCATCCGACCAGCCGGTTGCGGCAATCCGTTGGGGGACCAAAGCCACTCAACAGACTATCGTGGGCACACTGGGCGATATTGTCGCACGAGCGGAAGCCGCACATCTTGAGCCGCCGACAGTGATCGTTGTCGGTGAAGTCGTGCGATTGCGAGGGCAACTGAACTGGTTCGAAACCAAGCCGCTCTTCGGGAAACGGATCGTGCTGACCAGGCCACAGGAGCAGGCAAGAGAATTTTCCAAGCTGCTGGCAGCCTATGGCGCGGAGCCGGTGGAAATTCCGACGATTCAGATCGTACCTCCGGCGAGTTGGCAGGCCATTGATGACGCGGTGGCTCGTATCGGTACCTATCAATGGCTTATTTTTACCAGCGTGAATGGGGTGAAGCCCTTCATGGATCGGCTCCATGCGGCAGGAAAAGATGCGCGCGCGTTGGCAAACCTTCGCCTCTGCGCGATTGGACCGAGAACTGCGCAGGAATTGGGAATCTATGGGTTGACTTCGGATGTCGTGCCAGCCGAGTTCCAGGCAGAGGGTGTGATCGCCTCATTGGCCCATGTGGGAATCCGTGGGAGCCGCATATTGATTCCACGGGCCGAAGTCGCTCGCGAAATCTTACCGGAACAGTTGCGTGAGTTAGGGGCAACCGTCGATGTGATTCCTGTCTATCGCACGATCGCCCCGGCGGTGGACGTTGTGTCTTTGACGCAACAGCTTCATGATGGGCAGGTGGCGGTGATGACATTCACGAGTTCCTCCACTGTCCGAAACTTCATGGAGCTCTTCGGTGGGCAGGACGCGGTGAGACCTCTGCTCGCAGGGGTGGTGGTAGCCTGCATCGGGCCTATTACGGCAAATACGGCAAAAGAATATGGGTTGACGGTCACCGTGATGCCGGAAGAAAATACTGTCCCGGCATTGGCAGAAGCGATTGTGAGGCACTTCAAGCAAGGGGATCGAGTCGCTGCTTCTACGAGCGGATAGGCCGAAGCAGATGGACGGTACGGCAGGGCGATGGATTAAATTAGTCAAAGGAGGGCATGGTTATGGTTGCAGTCAAGTCGTTTATGGTTCCGAGAGAGAAGTTTATTACGATAGAGCGTGATACGGATGCGCAGACTGCAGCACGGATCATGCGCGATCGCAGCATCGGCAGCCTGTTCGTGACAAATGGAAAGGAGATTATCGGCATCCTCACCGATACCGATATGGTCCGGCGAGTGGTCGCGGCAGGAGCCGATACCCACAAGACGACGGCTGAGCAGGTTATGTCGGCTCCAATCTTGACGATCGATGAGAATAAGACCCTCTTGGATGCCAACGATCTCATGGCCCAAACGCATATTCGCCATCTTGGTGTGACTCATGATGGCAAATTGTCTGGCCTGATTTCTGTGCGCGATATCGTGGTGTTTTTAACGAATCTCCCGAGGAAGTGATTCGATGGCTTTCCCAATACAACGCCTTCGCCGGCTGCGGCAGCATGAGGCCTTTCGCCGCATGGTTCGGGAGACGAGCCTTGCTCCGTCTGACTTTATCTATCCGTTGTTCGTCGTTGAAGGGCGAGAGCGGCGTGAAGAGATCGCCTCGATGCCTGGCCAGTTCAGGCTTTCGGTCGATCTTTTGGTAAAAGAGGCCAGTGAGATTGCGGCCTTGGGGATTTCCGCCGTCATTCTCTTTGGGATTCCCGATCGGAAAGACGCTCGCGGGAGTTCGGGGTTCGATCCGAACGGTATTGTGCAGCGGGCCGTCAAGGCGGTGAAGGACCATGTTCCTGGGCTGATGGTCGTGACCGACGTCTGCATCGATGAATACACCGATCATGGCCATTGCGGAATCGTCAAGGACGGTCGCATCCTCAACGATGAAACCTTGGACTGTCTCCGTGCGATGGCCAAGACCCATGCGCAAGCCGGGGCCGATATGGTGGCGCCGTCCGATATGATGGATGGGCGGGTGGCGGCGATCCGGGAGGAACTGGATCAGGCTGGTTTTCCAGAGCTGCCGATCATGGCCTATGCCGCCAAGTTTGCGTCATGCTTTTATGCGCCATTTCGGGATGCGGCGTTTTCGAGCCCTCAATTCGGCGATCGGCAGTCGTATCAGATGGATCCTGCCAACCGCCGGGAAGCGCTTCGAGAGATCGCGCTCGATGTCGAAGAAGGGGCCGACATTGTCATGGTGAAACCGGCGCTGCCGTATCTTGATATCATTGCCGCAGCCAGAGCGCAGATGTTATTGCCGGTGGCAGCCTATCAAGTGAGTGGAGAATACAGCATGATCAAAGCGGCCGCCAACGCCGGCTGGCTCGACGAATCGCGGGCGATGATGGAATCGTTGCTCTCGATTAAACGTGCCGGTGCGGATCTCATCCTGACATACTTTGCCAAAGACGCAGCGCGTCTTCTCCGCTGACGACCATGCTGAAAGTGACCCGTGGGTTGTCCGGCGAGTGTCCACGTGCCTATCCGGTCGCCACGATCGGTAATTTCGATGGCCATCATCTCGGCCATCGAGCGCTGTTGCAGACGGTGGTCGAGACGGCCAGGAAAGCACAGGGAACTGCACTCGTACTGACCTTCGAGCCGCATCCGGTAAAAATTCTCGCACCCCATGTCGATCTTCGTTTTCTCACCAGTCCTGAGGAAAAACTTGCACACCTCGAAGCGGCGGGAATCGATGAAGTGGTCTTTTTGGACTTTACCCCCACCTTTGCCGCGATGAGCCCGGATGAATTTGCCGAAGACATTCTGCATCGTTCTCTTACCCTGTCTGAATTGTTTGTGGGCAATCATTTTGCGTTTGGGAAGGGACGGGCAGGGCGTATTGACGACCTGGTGCGGCTTGGTCAGCAGTATGGCTTCCTTGTGCATCCTATGGCTCCCGTGACGATGGACGGGGACGTGGTGAGTTCAAGTAGGATTCGTCAACTTATTCAGACAGGAAATATGGAGCGCGCGGCCACGTTGCTCGGCCGTGCCTATGGGATTCGAGGCACCGTGGTGCACGGGGTGCAGCAGGGGCAGGCAATGGGCTGGCCTACAGCCAATCTACGCGTTCCGGCCGATCGCGTCGTGCCGCCTGATGGAGTCTATGCCGCGCGAACTATCCACGGTGCTCAAACCTATGATGCGATCGCCTATATTGGGACCAGGCCAACCTTTGGCGCAGGTGAACGCCTGATTGAAGTCAATCTGTTGGATAAGACCGGCGATCTCTATGGTCAGGACATCACCGTGCAGTTTGTGGCACGGGTACGCGGCGATCATACGTTTGCATCTGCCGATGAGCTGTCGAAGCAAATTGTCCGTGATGTAGAGCAGGCGCGCATCAGCTTGCAGCGTATTCCGGAACGGGTTCAGTAACTATGGCCGCTGAGACGACGATCACAAGGCAGTCATCCAGGTCTGCTGCACGACCGGCCCTGTTGGCTCATCTTGTTCGAACGGTGCGTCAGCAACAGCTGTTCGTTCCCGGTCAGCATTTGCTCGTGGCGGTGTCGGGCGGGCCAGACTCGACCGCGTTGTTGTCTCTTCTCCATCGCCTAGCCCAGTCCTGGCGGCTCATGCTGACGGTGGTCCATTGCAACTATGGGTTTCGCGGAGCGGAGTCCGATGGCGACGAAATGTTTGTCAGCACGTTTTGCAAGGAACGGCAGCTGCCGCTTGTCATCCATCGGCCCAAACTGGTCAAGCGACGACAGCGCTCATCGCTTCAAGCTGCGGCGCGCGATGCGCGCTATGACTTCATGAAGCAACTGGCTCGCGAGGTCGGGGCTGACCGCATTGCGGTCGGCCATACTGCTAATGACCAGGCGGAAACGGTGCTCATGTGGCTGCTGCGTGGGACTGGGATGGCCGGGTTGACGGGAATGCCGTACGCTCGTGAAGACGGGATTATTCGTCCTCTTCTCGCCGCTACTCGCGAGGAGGTGGTGGCATACTTGGATGATGAAGGGCTGACCTATCGTTGCGATTCGAGCAATGAGAAGCCCCTCTATCATCGCAATCGGATCAGGAAGGAACTCCTTCCTGTCATCACGAGGTTGGCGCCGGCTGCCGTCCGTCTGTTGCAGCGGCAGGCGGACTTGCTGCGCGAGGACGAACGATATCTGGCGGAGGCGACAAATGAACTGGCGCGCACACTTGTCAGTCATGATTCCAGAGGCGTGCAACGCGTCGATCACCGGGCCTTCATCGAGTTGCCGGTTGCGCTTCAGCGGCGTCTCGTTCGGGCCATCTTACGGACTTACGAAGGAGAGGCGCGCGCGAGCAGCTTTCGCGTGGTGGAGTCGGTGCGGCGTATTTTCCTCAAAGGAAGGAGCGGAGCCCGGCTGTTTTTACGGCAGGTACTGGTGATTCTGGATCAGGGGTCGGTGCGATTTAGCCCGAGGGCAGAAGGAGATCACTGCGATGAGATTGGTTCAGGACAAGGGGGAAGGGAGATCCTGCCGCTCCCAGTGCCTTCAACGGTGTATTGGGCTAGAACCAATCAGCAGATTCAGGTACAACGCATGAATTGTCGAGATGCCGAGGTGTTGGGCAAGGGGTTTTCTCAAGGACGGGTAATGTTCGATGCCGATCGGTTTTCGGAACCCTTGTCGGTTCGGGCTTGGCAGCCCGGTGATCGATTCTCTCCCCATGGCATGAGGGGGAAGAGCAAAAAGCTGCAAGATTTCTTTACGGATAGGAAGGTGTCTCGGCACGAACGTGGTAAGGTTCCACTATTGGTAGCGCCGGAGGGAATTCTCTGGGTGGTGGGAATGCGGCAGGATGAACGCTTCATCATTCGTGATGGGACGACACGTTGTGTGGTGGCCTCGGTGAGTGACCGGGCGTTAGAGAAGGAGTAATGGAGCATGGAGCGGATCTTCGGTCGGCCGATCGTGACTCAGGAGGAAATGCGTGCCAGGATTCGTGAGTTGGGCAAGCAGATCACGGCCGATTATACGGGAAAGGACTTCGTCCTAGTCGGGGTGTTGAAGGGAGCCTATGCTTTCTATGCCGATTTGGCTCGCGCAATCAGAATTCCCATGCGAGTGGACTTTCTTATCGTGACGAGTAGAGGGTTTCGTGCAAAAACATCCGGCAAGGTTAAGTTGATCACGGAGCTGACCGAGGATATTAAGGGTAAAGATGTCTTGCTGGTGGAAGACATCGTTGATTCCGGGCTGACGGTCCAACACTTGCTCAAGACTTTGACGAAAAAGAAGCCCCGGTCGATTAAAGTCTGCACCTTGCTGAATAAGCCGGATAGTCGCACAATCGACGTTGCCATCGACTATGTGGGGTTCAAAATCCCGAATAAGTATGTGGTCGGGTACGGACTCGATTACCAGCAGAAGTACAGAAATCTTCCCTACCTGGCTGTCTTGGATGTAGAGGAAGATCAAGAGTAAGGCGTTAATCGCATACGGTTGTCAGTATGAATGCGCATATGGTAACATCACCCACGTTTGTCAGTTTCTGACCCTGTGCGCGTACTATCCATAAGGAGATCCGGATGAATTCCAGGACGAAGAATATACTTTTCTGGGTCGTCGTCGGCCTCTTCATGATCTTATTGTTCAACCTGTTCAGCGTGCCGCACCATGAGCCTGAAGAAGAAGTGATTTTTAGCGAGTTCATGACCAAACTCGACAAGGGAGAGATCGAGCGGGTTATCATCAAGGCCAGCCACATCAGCGCCGTGATGAAGGATAAAACCCGGATTCGAACCTACTCGGTAGAATATCCTGAATTAGTGCAGGTTTTGCGGGACCGGGGCGTGCAGATTGAAGCCAAGCCGCCGGACGAAAGCCCTTGGTATATTACGTTTCTTGTGACGTGGGGACCGTTTGTCCTGTTCCTGGGATTATGGTTTTTCTTGATGCGGCAAATGCAGATGGGCGGCAATAAGGCCATGTCGTTCGGGAAGAGCCGCGCTCGTCTGTTGACGGAGGAACGTAAAAAGGTGTTGTTCTCCGACGTTGCCGGCGTCGATGAAGCCAAGGACGAAGTCCTTGAGATCATCGAATTCCTCAAGGATCCTCGCAAGTTTCAAAAGCTCGGCGGACGTATACCCAAAGGCGTCTTAATCGTCGGTCCTCCCGGTACAGGCAAAACGCTGTTGGCCAAGGCCATTGCCGGTGAGGCCAATGTGCCCTTCTTCAGTATCAGCGGATCAGATTTCGTGGAAATGTTCGTCGGCGTCGGAGCGTCCCGTGTTCGTGACCTCTTCGAGCAGGGGAAAAAACATGCCCCCTGCATTATCTTTATCGATGAAATCGATGCGGTCGGCCGGCTTCGTGGAGCAGGGTTGGGCGGAGGCCATGACGAGCGTGAGCAGACGCTCAATCAATTGCTCGTCGAGATGGATGGATTCGATACGACTGAAGGCGTGATCTTGGTCGCTGCGACCAACCGACCGGACGTTCTCGACCCTGCCTTGCTCAGACCGGGGCGTTTCGACCGGCAAGTCGTGGTTAATCGGCCGGACTTACGCGGGCGCGCCGAAATTCTCAAGGTGCACACGAAAAAGGTTCCGATCGCGACAAACGTGGAGTTGGAAAAAATTGCGCGAGGCACGCCGGGATTTTCAGGGGCCGATCTTGAGAACTTGGTCAACGAAGCGGCACTTTGGGCCGCGCGGCTCAACAAGAAAGAAGTGGAAGTCATCGACTTCGAGATGGCTAAAGACAAAGTGTTGATGGGGGCTGAACGGAAGAGTCTGGTCTTGAGCGACGAGGAGAAACGGACGACGGCCTATCATGAAGCCGGGCATGCCTTGATCGCCAAACTGATTCCCGGGACGGATCCCGTGCACAAAGTCACGATCATTCCTCGTGGCCGGGCCTTGGGCGTGACGATGCAGCTCCCCGTCGATGACCGGCACGGCTATTCGAAAGGGTATTTGCTGAACCAGCTTGCGATCCTCATGGGGGGACGTGTGGCGGAAGAGTTGGTTCTGAATGAGATGACGACCGGAGCGGGAAACGATATCGAGCGGGCGACGGATCTCGCGAGAAAGATGGTCTGTGAATGGGGCATGAGCGAAAAGATGGGTCCCCTGACGTTCGGCAAACAAAACGAACAGGTGTTTCTCGGGCGAGAGATGGGGAGCCAGCGCGACTTCAGCGATCAAATAGCCATGGAAATCGACCAGGAAGTCAGGCGGCTCGTGACGGAAAACTATGAACGGGCGAAGCGCCTGCTTACGGAAAATATGTCTAGTCTGAAGCGTTTGGCTGAAGCACTATTGGAGAAAGAAGTGCTCGACGGATCCGATATCGACAATATTCTCTTGCAGTCCACATCCCAAGCGGTTCCTGCCTAAATCTGCATCGCTGTCCCGGGACGCCATTTCAGGGCATTGGAGTCCCGGGCAGTACATCTGAACGACGATAGGTGGCGGGCTTAGCCCGCTGGGGCAGGCTTCGGTCTGTCTGGTTTGTCTCGTCTATTTGGTTTGTTTGGTTTGTCTTGTTATTTGGTTGCACCAGACTAATCGGATAAACCAGATGAACCAAATCAACCAGATAAACAAAACAAACCAAATAAACCCAATAACGGTCTTTTTATGACACTGACCAGGCAGGCAAAGGATCGGCTGATTGAATTTCACGACTTGCCGTTGATTATGGGCGTCGTAAATGTGACGCCTGATTCATTCTTCGACGGAGGACGCTATTTCGATACAGAAGCCGCTGTGGCCCATGCCGTTCGGTTGGTAGAAGAAGGGGCGGATCTGCTGGATATCGGCGCCGAGTCGACGCGCCCGGGCGCCGATGCCGTGAACGAGGAAGAAGAACGTCGTCGTGCAATTCCCGTTGTGACCGCGGTGGCAAAAGCCGTCACCGTGCCGATCTCAATCGATACTTCCAAGGCTGCTGTCGCGCGTGCGGCTCTCGATGCGGGGGCGGTTCTCGTGAACGACGTCACGGCGCTACGAGGCGATCCTGCCATGGTCGATGTGCTGGCCCAAACCGGAGCCGGAATTGTCCTAATGCACATGAAGGGGACGCCTCGTTCGATGCAGCAGGCCCCTCACTACGACGATGTAATCGGAGAGATCTCTGAATTTTTCGAGGAACGCATTCGTTTTGCGGTGGCTCATGGAATTGTACGAAGACAGATCATTCTTGATCCAGGTGTCGGATTTGGTAAGCTGCTGGAACACAACCTTGCGCTATTAGACCAATTGCGCCGGTTCACGTTGTTTGAATGTCCAGTGCTGGTGGGTGTTTCGCAAAAGGGGTTCCTTGGACAGCTCCTGGATCGTCCGGTTCAGGAACGCCAGTGGGGTACGGCGGCGGCGGTGGCAATGGCAGTCGATCGTGGAGCCGGAATTCTTCGAGTCCACGACGTGAGGGCCATGAAGGAAGTGGTTCAGGTGGCAGCGGCGATTAGCCGGCAGACGATCATCTCTATGAAAGCCCAACATGCGTAAATTATTCGGTACAGATGGGATTCGCGGGGTTGCCAACCTCGATCCGATGACCAGTGAAATGGCGATGCAGCTGGGGCGAGCCGCGGCGCATTTATTTATGCGCCGAGCTGGACGCCATCAAATCGTGATCGGCAAGGACACCCGCATCTCCGGCTATATGTTGGAGTCGGCGTTGACTGCAGGGATTTGTTCGATGGGTGTCGATGTGCTGCTGGTGGGTCCGATGCCGACGCCGGCGATTGCGTTTTTGACGAGGAGTCTTCGGGCCGATGCGGGAGTGATGATCTCGGCCTCGCACAACCCCTATCAGGATAACGGCATTAAGTTTTTCTCCAACGACGGTTTCAAGTTGCCGGATGAGATGGAAGCCCGTATCGAGGGGCTCATCGTTTCGAACGAGATCACCCATTTGAGGCCGACGGCCGATGCCATCGGGAAAGCCTATCGAATCAACGACGCTGAGGGACGGTACATCGAATTCGTCAAGCGATCTCTCCCTAAAGAACTGGATTTCCAGGGGATGAACGTGGTGGTCGATTGTGCCAACGGCGCAGCCTATAAGGTCGCCCCGACGGTGTTACGCGAGCTCGGGGCGAAGGTCGAAGTGATCGGTGATAAACCGGACGGGATGAATATCAATGCCGGCTGTGGTGCGGTGCATCCCGAACTACTCCAGAAGGCTGTCCATGAGCAGGGGGCTCATCTTGGCATCGCACTGGATGGGGATGCCGATCGCGCTATTTTCGTCTGTGAACAGGGAAGAGTCGTAGACGGCGACCATATTATGGCGATGTTGGCGCTTGATCTTCATCACCAGGGGCAATTGGCGAAGCAGACGGTAGTGGGAACTGTCATGAGCAACTTCGGATTGGAACAGGCCATGACGAAATCAGGCATCGCGCTTGAGCGGACGGCCGTCGGCGATAGATACTTACTCGAGCGGATGTTGGCTGAAGGGTATAACTTTGGCGGCGAGCAGTCCGGTCATTTCATCTTTCTGGATCACAATACAACCGGCGATGGCTTGATTTCAGCCTTACAAGTACTGTCGTTGATGAAGCGGACAGGAAAGCCCTTGTCCGAACTGGCTCAAGCCATGACGGCGGTGCCACAAGTGTTATTCAACGTGAAAGTCTTGAAGAAGCCGAAACTCGATACGGTTCCAGAACTGCAACGCGCGATTGCTCAAAGCGAACAGCGCCTCAACGGCAGTGGACGCGTGTTGGTGCGATACTCCGGGACCGAATCGCTCTTGCGAGTGATGGTTGAAGGCGAGTGCGATGACGAGATTCGTGAAGTGGCCAATCATCTTGTCGACGTCGTCAAGACTCATTTAGGTTAAGATTCTAGCCCCCTAGTCGAGGCAGGCTCATGCTGCCGCCCCTCACCGTTGCCTTCATTGTCGGGCTTTTCGTCGGATCGCAGATTCCCTACTTTCCTCTGTCCGCCTCGTTCCTGCTCCTCCTTGCTGCTCTAAGCAGCTTCATCCTTGAAAAGCTCAATTGGTGCTCCATTCGGCAAGCGACGTGGCTCTATGGAGCGCTCTTGCTGGGAGTCCTCTATTGGGCGGTGGCTGTTAACCTGACTGCCCATGACTCGGTGGTCGAAGGCCACTCAGATGCGGCAATCGAGGTAACCGGTCGTATTGTGGCTCCTGTCCAACTGGCGCCAGATCGATTGGTCATGATCGTCAGGACTGATGACCCGATCGATGAGTCGGGAACGTCCAGACATGTTCGTCTGACCTGGCGCACCGCGGAGCGGGTATTCTTTCAAGGCGATCGGGTCAGCTTTCTGGCAAAGATGCGTCGTCCAAGCGGGTCATTGAATCCCGGGGGATTCGACTATGTGCTCTATCTAGAGCGGCAAGGTATCGATCTGACCGCCACCGTAACCGGAGCCGAAGCGGTGCAGTTTCTGGAGTCCGGACGAGCGCATGCCTGGTGGGCAATCTGGAACCAATTCGATCGCTGGAGGAGCAGTATCCGTCTTGCCGCAGTACAAACCCTTTCCCAGCCGCTATTGGGGCTCTATCTGGGCATCATCATCGGTGATCGAGGGTATTTGGATCCGGACCTTCGCGATCAGTTCATGGCGACAGGGACGGTCCATCTTCTTTCTATTTCAGGGAGCCACTTGGGTCTCGTCGCGCTACTCATCTTTGCAGTCGTCAGAGGGGTAACGTTGTGGTTGCCTGCAAATTGGCTTCTTGCGCTGTCTCGGAGAATCACGCCGACTCGCCTGGCCGCTGTCTCTACCTTTCTTCCTGTTTTAGGCTATGCCTGTCTGGCAGGGGCGGAACTGGCAACGATGCGCTCATTGCTGATGATGACTGTGGGGCTAAGTGCAATTTGGCTTGGCCAGGAGCGACGTTTGTTCCATGCTCTCTCTGCCGCCGCACTGGCTATTTTGCTGCACGACCCTCAGGCGCTATTCGATATTTCCTTTCAACTCTCGTTTTTGTCCGTCATCGCCATTGCGGGATGGCTTTCATGGCCGACTGCGGCGGAAGATGAGGAGTTGCCGGACGAGCCGTCATTCCTGAAAACCTGCGCACGATGGGGGAGAGACTCTGTGGTGATGAGCGGGGTGGTCACCCTGGTGACCCTTCCTCTTGTTGCCTACTATTTCAATCAATTGCCCTGGCTCGGTCTTTTGACCAATGTGGTGGCTGTTCCCGTGATGGGGATCGTGCTGGTTCCAATCGGACTCACTTCTGGTATTTGGCAGATTCTGGTTGGTGGAACCATGCTGCCCCTGGCTTCGCTGAATCAGTGGTTCCTCGAATATTTTGTGGCGGGAATCCGTCTGGTATCGCTGCTACCGGGAGGGGAATGGTATGTCGCGGCCCCTTCTATTTTCGCTATGTTGTTATTTTATGGTTGTGTCGTATTGCTGTGGTACCGAGTGGGGCTCTCAGCCTTCCGGTTGGCAGTAGGCGCCGGAGTACTATTGATATTGCTGTGGTGGGCCTGGTCCCCGCGGATGTTTTTTGACGGGGATCGCTTCCGGGTCACGTTCCTGGATGTCGGGCAAGGCGATAGCACGGTCGTTGAGCTACCTGATGGTCAGGTGCTGTTGATCGACGGAGGGGCGACGTATGAAAGATTCGATATGGGCCGTGGGGTGGTGGCGCCGTTTCTCTGGAACCGTGGCATCCATGCCATTGACCAGGTCATCGGCACACATCCCCAGCTCGATCATGTCGGAGGTCTGGCCTGGGTGATCCGCCATTTCAGGGTGAAGAGCTATTGGGGGTCTGGCGAGACCCGTGAAGAATTGTTCTACCGGCGATTGCAGAATTCATTGGCCGCCCAAGGACTGCAAGAACAGGTGGCTCGGGAAGGGCAGGAGATCCTGTCTTCCGGTTCCTGCAGGATGGTGGTTCTCAACCCACCGGAGGATGCGCAATTTAACGTGGCGCTTCTGGATCGCAATGTGAGTGGGCATATGTTGAACAATCGTTCCGTGGTGACGCGGCTGACTTGTGGCACTCATAGGATGCTCTTTGCTGCGGATGTCGAGCAAGATGGCTTATCACGGATGGCCCGCGCACTATCTCATGGTTCGGTCGAGGTTCTGAAGGTGCCTCATCACGGAGCGGTGAGTTCATTGAATCGTGATTGGGTGGCGTCGTTGCATCCTCAGTATGCCGTGTTTTCAGCTGGACGTCATAATCCCTACAGACACCCGGCCGCTGCCGTTCTCGATGCCTATCGGTCAGCAGGGAGCATCTTGCTGCGAACGGAC
>NEWR02000010.1:59931-69219 GCA_002869885.2 Nitrospira sp. CG24C | reverse complement strand
TGGAACCGTGGCATCCATGCCATTGACCAGGTCATCGGCACACATCCCCAGCTCGATCATGTCGGAGGTCTGGCCTGGGTGATCCGGCATTTTATGGTGAAGAGCTATTGGGGATCCGGAGAGACCCGCGATGAATTATTTTACCGCCGATTGCAGAGCTCATTGGCGGCCCAAGGACTAGAAGAACAGGTGGCCAAAGAAGGACAGGAGTTCCTATCGTCCGGCTCTTGTCGAATGGTGGCTCTCAACCCGCCGGAGGATACGCAATTCGATGTGGAACAACGTGATAGCAATGCGAGTGGGCATATATTGAACAATCGGTCAGTGGTGACCCGTTTGACATGCGGCATTCATACGATGCTCTTCGCTGCGGATGTCGAACAAGATAGCTTGTCACGGATGGCCCGCGCCCCATCTCATGGTCCGATCGAAGTTCTCAAGGTACCTCATCACGGAGCGGTGAGTTCATTAAATCGTGATTGGTTGGCATCATTGCATCCCCGGTATGCCGTATTTTCCGCCGGACACCATAATCGCTACGGGCATCCGGCCGCTGCCGTTCTCGATGCCTATCGGTCAGCAGGGAGCATCTTGCTGCGAACGGACCATGACGGCGGGGTGTGGTTTACCGGAACAGTCGCCGACCCGACACTTCATATGCACCGCACGAGAGAGTTGCTGTCACAGCCGACGACTAGTTCTTCGTGCCTGTGGACCTGCGAACAGGCGAATTGGGTTCGGGCTTGGAAACGATGGCGGGACTCTCTTTAACCGTTATTTGGTTTGTCTTGTTTGTTTGGTTGAACGAAACTAACAGATGAACCAAATAAACAAAACAAACCAAATGAACCAAACAACGTTCTTCTCTTCAAGGGGCTTGCACTCAGCCGCAGTTCCCGCTACAAGATCCCCCATGGTTCCTACCGTTGAATGGAAAGAGGGCGCAGTGCGGCTGCTCGACCAGAGCCGGTTGCCGGAGTTCGTTGAGTTCCTGGACTGCCGGGACTATCAGACCGTCGCCGATGCCATTCGCAGCCTTAAAGTAAGAGGCGCCCCGGCGATCGGGGTGACTGCGGCGATGGGGGTCGCGCTCGGCGCCCAGACCATCACGGCATTCGACTATGAGACTTTCGCCAAAGAGGTTCTGGCAATCTGCGACCATCTGGCGGCCACCAGACCGACGGCGGTCAATCTATTTTGGGCCATCGAACGGATGAAACGCCTGCTTGTCTCCTTAAGCACGCAGCCCATCGCATCCATCAAAGCAGCATTGTTGAAGGAGTCACAAGTCATTCTCGATGAAGATATTGCCCTCTGTAAGGCAATGGGACGACATGGAGCGGGACTCATTGCGAGCGGTCAAACCGTTCTGACCCATTGTAATGCCGGTGCGTTGGCAACCGCCGGCTATGGAACGGCATTGGGGGTCATTCGTGCGGCATGGGAGCAGGGGAAGAAGATTCAGGTCATTGCAGACGAAACCAGGCCGGTCCTGCAAGGCGCGCGGCTTACGGCCTGGGAATTGATGCAGGACAAGATTCCCGTGACCCTCATCACCGACAATATGGCCGGCACACTCATGCGGCAGGGGAAGATTCAGCTCTGTATCGTGGGGGCCGATCGGATTGCGGCCAATGGAGACGTAGCCAATAAGATTGGCACCTATTCGGTTGCCGTGCTGGCAAAAGCCCACGGGATTCCCTTCTATGTGGCCGCGCCCTATTCCACGATTGATTTGAAGACTAAAACAGGAGCGGACATTCCCATCGAACAACGGAACCCATTAGAAGTCACCTCCATCCACGGCAGCCATCCCGTGGCCCCAGCCGGGGTAGCAGTCTACAATCCCGCCTTCGACGTGACGCCGGCCGACTTAATCACCGGCATCATTACCGAACGTGGAGTCTTCAAGCCGGCTGACCTCGCCGCTCAGTTTCAGTCATAGTCGGATCCAATCTTGCCCGTAGCCTTGCAGGCAGACACTGGTCTTTTTCGACCCTTGCAAGCCTATTATCAGCCACTTATAATGCGCCTGCGCTGTCTTGGTTTATTCATTAACAGTCTGGAGGAATCTCAGAGCCTATGAGTGAACGAACATTAGCCATTATCAAGCCGGATGCGGTGAAGAAGAACGCGATCGGCGACATTATTTCTCGTTATGATAAAGCTGGCCTGAAGCCTGTCGCCATACGCATGATGCAGTTCTCCAAATCGACAGCGGAGGGGTTTTATGCTGTGCATAAGGCCCGTCCGTTTTTCGATAGCCTCTGCACCTTCATGGTATCCGGTCCGGTCGTCGTGTTGGTCCTGCAGGGTGACAACGCGATCAAGAAAAATCGTGAGTTGATGGGTGCGACCGATCCGGCCAAGGCGGAGGTGGGCACGATTCGCAAGGCCCATGGGGCGAACATCGAATTCAATGCTGTGCATGGGTCCGATTCGCCGGAGACGGCCAAGTTCGAGATTGGATATTTCTTTCCCGAAATGGATCTTGTCGGATAAAGGGGCCAGACCTTCTATAACAGGCTGTGGAAAAGCATGTTGGTACGTTAGAGATTTGATGGTTTGCACGTGGACACAACAGTAGAAGATCCTCGCAGGATGCTCAAAAATGCCGTCCAGCGCGGCCGCAGCGAGCGATGAGGCGAGGCGTACCCTTGCGGTACGTTGAGTCTCTGAGCGATGCGAGAACAAAGCTGGCGGGATTTTTCAGCATCCTGCTAAAAAGGGAGCGCGCATGATTCCTCTAGACCTCCGTTACCACGAAGAGCATGAATGGGTGCGTGTGAGCGGCACACAAGCGACTCTTGGCATCAGTCATTTCGCCCAAGATGCGTTGGGCGATATCGTTTTTATCGATATGCCGAAGCCCGGTTCCGTCGTCAAGGCAGGGCAGCAAATCGGTGAAGTGGAATCGACCAAGACGACCTCTACGATCTATACCCCTGTGAGCGGTGCCATTGCCAAGATCAATGCCGACTTGAAAGACCACCCGGAAGTGGTGAACTCCGATCCCTATGGCAAAGGCTGGATGGTAGTGATCGATCTGTCGAGCGCGAGCGAGGTGGACAAGTTGATGACTCCGGCACAGTACGAAGCCTTTCTTGCCAACCAGAAACATTGAATCATTCACGCAATGACTCAATCGGCAATGGGCCGATGACTCAATGACTTCCCCGAAGCACATCGTCATAGTCGGCGCTGGACCTGGCGGCTATGTCGCTGCGATCCGGGCGGCTCAGCTCGGCGCCCGCGTTACCGTCATTGAGTCCCACGCGCTCGGCGGCGTTTGTTTGAATTGGGGCTGCATTCCCAGTAAAACCCTTCTGTCGGTCGTCGAACTCGGCGACAAGGTCAAAAAATCCGATGATATGGGATTGCTCGTCCAAGGACCAGTCACGTATGACCTCGCTCGGATGGTTGCACGGAAAAACTCGGTAGTGGCGGCTCTCGTGAAGGGCATTGCGACGCTCTTTAAGGCTTGGAATATCGAACATGTGCAGGGGGCCGGATCACTGAGGGATCGCCAAACGGTTACGGTGACCGCAGCCGATGGCGCAGCGCGGGACATTCAAGCTGATGCCATCGTGATTGCTACCGGGTCGTCTTGGCCGAACCTGCCGCAGTTTCCGATCGATGGGCAACAACTGCTCACCAGTCAGCATCTCCTAGACCTCGATCGCATTCCAGCCAGTCTACTGATCGTCGGTGGGGGAGTCGAAGGGTGCGAATTCGCAGCGCTCTATAGTGGTCTGGGGACGGAGGTCACGATTGTCGAATTGATGACGCGGGTACTTCCATTGGAGGATGACGACATCTCATCGACGATGCAGCGGGAGCTGAAGAAACGTGGAGTGACGGTCCTGACCGGGACCACTGTCGAAAAGCTGGAGCGGTCACCGACGGTCATCACGGCTCATCTCAAAGAGGGTACGCAAGTCGCGGCTGAAAAGTTGCTTATTTCTGTCGGTCGAGGGTTGAACAGCAAAGGTATTGGACTGGAGCAGGTGGGAGTGCAGACAGGACGGCGAGGGGAGATTCTCGTCAACGAGCGGATGGAAACCACTGTGCCGGGGATCTACGCCATCGGCGACGTGGTCGGCAAGGCTATGCTGGCACACGTGGCTTCGGCGCAGGGCAAAGTCGCGGTTGCGAATATCATGGGGCATGAGGAGACGTTTCGCTACGACGTCGTCCCTGCCGGAATTTTTACCCTGCCGGAAATCGGTCGCGTGGGCCTGACGGAGCAGCAAGCCCGTGAACGAGTTCAGGCTGCCGGGCAGAACCCAGACATGGCGATCAAGGTGGGACGTTTTCGATATGCAGGATTGGGGAAGGCTCAGGCGACAGGGGATGCGACCGGGTTGTTCAAAGTCATTGCCGAGTCGCCGAGCGGCAGAATTCTAGGTGTGCATATCGTCGGAGCCCACGCAGCCGACCTGGTGCATGAAGCAGCGATGGCGATGCAAGCCGGCGCGACGGTGACGCAAATGGCTGGGATGATCCATGCCCATCCGACGCTGGCTGAAGGTCTGATGGAAGCGGCTGAAGATGTTGATGGGAAGGCGATTCATCAAATTAAAAGAAAAGAGGTCATAAAGTCATAAAGTCGTCAAGTCTTCGGACATTAGACTTGATGGCTTTCGACTTTACAACTTTGGACATTCGTATTCAACCTGACGACCATGTTCTACTCTTTGATCACTAAGCTTGGAATGTTCGCGGCGATCATGAGCGTCGTCTTCTGGATCGGATGGACCTTGCCGACTTCATTCGACCGAGCGCACGATCTTACAGCCAACTCGTTTGATGGGTCGGAGGCTGAGATTGCTTCCGGCAATGGGAACGCAACTGTGGTGAGTCCATCCTCTGCCGCCTTGTTGTCTGGTCAGCCATCCGCTGCGGTTGCCCCGAAACGATTTCACCAGGGTTCCCTTGATGTGAACCAGGCAACGGAGCAGGACTTTGATGCCTTGCCAGGGATCGGGCCTAAGTTGGCCGAACGGATCATGGAGTATCGTCAATCGGTGGGAGCCTTTCACTCTCTCGATGAATTGCGAGCGGTCAAAGGGATTGGGAACAAGAAGTTCGAGCGGATTCGTCCATTGGTCACGGTGTCACCGGATGCCGGATCGATAGGCAGAGGGAAGAAAGCGACATGAGCGAACTCTCCCGTCAACTCGAATTGATTCTCCGCGGAGCCGTCGAGGTCATTCAACGGGCCGAACTTGAATCGAAGCTGACACGTTCCTTGAAAGAGAATCGTCCGTTGCGTGTGAAAGCAGGCTTCGACCCGACTGCGCCTGATCTGCATCTGGGCCATACAGTCTTGATCCACAAGCTCAAGCACTTTCAGGAACTCGGGCATCATGTGATTTTCTTGATCGGCGATTTCACCGGGATGATCGGCGACCCGACCGGCCAGTCGGAGACGCGTGTCGCGCTTTCCAAAGAAAAAGTCTTGGAGAATGCCAAGACCTACGAGCGGCAGATTTTCAAAATTCTCGATCCTGCGAAGACCCTGGTTGAATTTAACAGCCGTTGGATGAGTACGATGACCGCGGAAGGGTTGATCCATCTCAGCGCGCATAGCAGTGTCGCGCGGATGCTCGAACGGGACGATTTTCATAAACGCTACCATGAACAGAAACCGATCAGTATCCATGAGTTCATGTATCCCCTCGTGCAGGGCTACGATTCCGTCGCGCTCAAGTCCGATGTCGAACTGGGTGGCACCGATCAGAAGTTCAATCTGTTGATGGGGCGTGAGCTGCAACGGGACTATGGCCAAGAGCCGCAAGTGGTAATCACGATGCCGCTCCTTGAGGGTACTGACGGTGTGAAGAAAATGAGCAAGAGTGTCGGGAACTACATTGCGCTGGAAGACCAACCGAACGACATGTTCGGCAAGCTCATGTCGATCAGCGATGCGCTGATGTTTCGGTACTATGAGCTGCTCACGACGGAAGATTTATCTGGAGTCAAGGCCGCCCATCCGATGGAGGCGAAGCAAGCGCTCGCAGCCCTGATCGTCGCTCGATATCACGGGGCGGAAGCAGGTCAACAGGCGAGGACGGCCTTTCAGCAGAAGTTCTCTGAACGCGAGTTTCCGAGTGAACCGGATAAGCGACTGATCTTGACCCTGGCGGATTTACGTGAAGGGCAGACGATCAGTCTTGTCGACTTGGTGGCTAAAACTGGGCTTGTGCCGAGTAAGAGCGAGGCTCGGCGGCTGATTATTCAGGGGGGCCTGGAGGTCGATGAACAGAAGCAGAGCGACGCGAATGCCCTGTTATCGATTGTGGCAGGAAGAGCCTATCGTCTGAAGGTCGGTCGCCGAAAGTTTGCGTTGGTGGAGCTGAAGGGATAGAGATGTCATTGGTCAGTAGTCATCAGTCAACGATGAGGTGGGCTCATAAGAGTTTCCACTGTGTTTTCTGCCAGATTTACCAATGACGATTGACTTGGCGTCGAGGCCGGCGTAGGATTCGACTCAGTGAGCGGGCGTAGCTCAGTGGTAGAGTCCTTGCTTCCCAAGCAAGTTGTCAGGGGTTCAAATCCCCTCGCCCGCTCCAAAATTTAAGACGTGAAGCGTGAGGCGTTCGGCGTCACACGCAAGAAGTGTAGGACTTGAGAGGCATTGGCTTCCAAGTCTTTTTTTGTGTCTCGTTCATCAGTATCGGGATGGCGGTCTGGTCGGTGCAGTAGGCGAGCATAATACAGGATGCTCAAAAAGACTGTCCAGCAAGGCCGCAGCGAGTGAAGGGCCGAGGCGTACCCTCAGGGGTACGTTGAGGGTCTGAACGATGCGAGAACGATGCTGGCGGGCTTTTTCAGCATCCTGCTATACGGATTTTTGGACTTTGCCGCTACGCAGGCAGCGGGTACAGACCCGAAGGCGTTTCGTCTGACCGTCGATCAGTGCCCGGACTGGTTGGAGGTTGGGCTTGAAGATCCGCTTGGTTTTGTTATTGGCGTGACTGACGTTATGGCCTGATTGGCGGCGTTTATTACAGAGATCGCATGTATATGCCACGGGTACAATCCTCCAGCTAGTCGAATCGATATAAGATTTTCAACGCTGAACTGTAACATAGGGGCATTGGTCTACACAAGCAGGATTGAGGGCTAGGCATGGGAGCGGCAGTCCTGCGGAAGGGTGACTTGCAATGACGGAAATCGATCTATTGGGGTTTGCTGCTGGGACGTTTACGACCTGTGCTTTTTGGCCTCAGCTACAGAAGACGTGGGTCTCGAAATCTGCTGGCGATGTATCGATGGGCATGCTGGCCATATTCTCAAGCGGTGTCTGTCTTTGGTTTTTGTACGGAGTGGTTCTCCATTCCTGGCCGATCATTCTGACCAATTTCATCACGTTGCTTCTGACGGGGGCGATCTTGGTACTCAAGCTGCGCTATCGAGTCTAACAGGATGCTGAAAAAGTCCGCCAGCATCGTTCTCGCATCGTTCAGACCCTCAACGTACCCCTGAGGGTACGCCTCGGATCTTCACTCGCTGCGGCCTTGCTGGGCGGCCTTTTTGAGCATCCTGTTTTGGAGGGGCTAATGCCGGTTAGTCCGTTTGGTTGAAGTGGTTGTCTGCGATTCTTTAGGGCCGGGCGCGGGGGAGATAATGGCAGGTACACTGATATCGAAACTCCCTTCGCCACCATCGTCGTATCGGTCTTTTCCCACGCTATAGATTTTTTGTTGCGTCGGGCTCCACAACATCGGTAATCCACTAAAGGGATCGTAATAGGATGAGCCGACTTGAGCGAGTCGATTAGGCACAGTGGTCTGTGGGCTCGGGCGCCGCAAGATTATCTGTAATGAGGCGAGTCGCAGCCTCGCGTCGGTTTCCCGCAGTTGATGATAGAAGGGAGCCCAGTCCGGTTCGAAGGAGTTCAGGCTGATGAGGTTTCCCACGGTGGTGTGGCTTGCCGTACCAGTAATTTCGTGAACGGTTGGTAAGGTACTCTGTCCTGTTTCTCCGGCACGGATCATCGCGTCGTAGTAGGCCGCATACATTTCCCAGGTCTCGCGTGTCTGTAATATGCTTCCGAGGAACGAGCGTCCGGGAGGATGTGCTATCTGGCGAAAGGCCTGTGCGGGCAGATGTCCAGCACTCGTCAACCACTGTTCCGACGTAGTGAGAGACTCAGCCGGGCGATCGTCATGAACACCAAGTGTGAATTGATGCTGAAGCGACCAGCGGAAGGACAACTCTGCTGCAGTGAGTGGAGGGGCAATGTTGGGCGTCATCGCCAGCACGGTTTTGTCGACGATGGGCAGCGATAGTAAAGTCGAGAGCAGGCGGAGATCGTCGGTAATGACGACTTGTGCCATGACTTTGGTCGCGATGGTCGTCGCATCTCGAAGTACGTTCCGCCACATCTGCATATCCATTTTTAGCCGCTGCATGCCCAGGCTCGTATCGTGAGAAAACCCATCGGCAACATAGAGGCGGTGTGCAGCGAATATATCCATAAAGCGAGGTGTCCCCCGGTGTCCGAATCCCATATCCTCAAAAGGCATCATGAGCCAACGCTCGTACCGGGCTAATAGGATGTGGTCGTGACTAGTCACGGTCTGAAGCCATGCGTGCATAGTCCTGAACTCACGCACTGGGTTCTTGGAACTCCAGGAAGGAAGGATCTGTTCTATAGGGATGTGAATCTGTAGTTCCGAACGGCCCGGCTTCTCATAATTAAACTCCTGAGTGCCTTGACCCACAGTGGTTTCCAGCCACATTTCATGACCGACCTTGGCCGGATCGAGAGAAACGTCTGCAGTAAAGCCGAGGAGATAGTAGTAGCCATTCTCATAGGGGTTAGTGAGACGGTACTGCGGTGGATCGAGGAGCCGAGTAAATGTGGCGCTGGGCGATTGTCCCTTTGAAGACCAGACGAGACCTAAAATCTGGAAGAGGGCAAAAATGGCGATGATGCTGATGATCAGGCGTTTCATAGATGGGTGCGGGAGTTCCTAGGTCGGCGATTCATCTAAGCTTGTATCCTATTTGTAGGAGTCATCCGCCTATAGCTGAGCAAAGCCTATGCCGGGAGCTCACCTGAAAATCCCTGGTCTTTCGCTCTGTTTGCCGATGGGTAAGGACATGTATTTGCCGGACGATGAGCGGGGGTATGGCGGATGGACATTAATGAACTTGACAACCTTCTTCCCGGTCTCCTAGAGTGCCCTCCACATTGTGACTCCTGGGTAAGGGAAGAGGGTGCAAGTCCCTCGCGGTCCCGCCGCTGTAAATGGGGACGAAACCCGTGAATGCCAC
>NEWR02000010.1:0-59831 GCA_002869885.2 Nitrospira sp. CG24C | reverse complement strand
TAAGGGAAGAGGGTGCAAGTCCCTCGCGGTCCCGCCGCTGTAAATGGGGACGAAACCCGTGAATGCCACTGTCTTAGGGACGTTAAACGTTATTCGTAAACCGTTAATCGCAAGAGTAGATCTCCTCGATTAACGAATAACGATTTACGATTCACGTCTCCAGATGGGAAGGCACGGGGAGTAGGGTGAACCATGAGCCAGAAGACCTGCCTGGAGAGTTGACCGACGTTCCCTCGTGGGCTGGGGAATTGGCGAGGATGAGTTGCGGGTGCAATCCTCAGGGTCTTCCAGGCCTTGGGGATTTTTTATTTTCAGCACGTTCAAAATGGCTTCCAGCTTCGTTCTCGCTTCGCTCTCAAGGACTGTGAGGCGTGAAACGTGAAACGTGAAACGAGGGTCGGCCTCGGATCTGCGGCCTTGCCGTGGAGCGGCGCGTCTTGGCGCGCCGGGGTTGGGCGGGTGAAAAATGAAAGCCGTTTTGAACGTGCTGGATGGCGAGATTGGGCATGTGGATTTTTTCTGTGCCTTCTATGGCTGGACAGTGCTGTTGTTCTTGCTGACGATGGGACATCAAATATGACGAGACGACAACAGGGCATTCTCACCGGCATGCCGTTTATGGCGCACATTACGCCACGGACCTTCGTGGACTCGTTGGGGAGAAAACTCTTCCTTGCGAAGGCGCCTGGCCGTGTGGTCTCGATGGCGCCGAATGTGACGGAGATACTCTTTGCGCTCGGTCTTGAGGAGAAGGTCGTCGCGGTGACGCCATTTTGCGACTACCCTCCTGAAGCACAGAACAAGACCCGCTTGGGAGGTTCGAATCCGAGCATCGAGCAAATTCTTGCCCTCAAACCTGACTTGGTCCTGGCCCCACAGGACATGATCCAAGCAGACCTTCTTCAACATCTCGATCGTGTCAAAGTACCCATCTTCGTGTTGCAAGCCGCTCAGCTTGAGGATGTGGTCGTACAGATTCAGACGATTGCGCGAATATTCGATCGGAGCAAGGCAGGGGACGAGTTAGCGGCAACTATTCGACAGCGTATCGCGGCCGTCAAGGAGCGCACACAAGCACTGACCCGTCCGCGCGTCCTCTATGTTTTGAATACAGACCCGCTGCAAACAGTGGGGCCTGGAAGTTTTATTCACCAACTGATCGAAGCGGCAGGCGGCGCCAATATCGCAGCGGATACATCGACGGCCTACCCACGGTTTGCGTTGGAGGAAGTGCTCGCCCGCGATCCGGAACTCATTGTCTTTCCAGTCGGCACGGCGGAAGGTATTCCCGAGGAGGAGCAGCAGCAGTGGCGGCGGTGGTCGAGTCTGTCGGCTGTCAAGCACAATCGCCTGGTCCATGTGCCCAGTGTGCTGGTCGACCGGCCAGGACCACGAATCGTGGAGGGACTGGAGCTCCTTGCGAAGGCTCTTCATCCCAATGCGTTTTCGGAGGAGTCTCAAGAGAAGAAACCATGATCGTCCATCCCACTCCATCTCAAACCACCCTGTCCGATCCACCGGCCATGGCTACGCCTGTTCCATCGCGGACTTATGAAGATGTGGCATCGCTGCAGGCCCTGCGCGCTCGTCGATGGTATGTGGTGATGGGCGTGATGATCCTTCTGACTTGCGGGGCCATGGTCGGTTGCCTTCAGTTCGGGGCGCATAGGTTGACCATGGCGGAGACCTGGTCTGCGCTGACATTCTCATCGGCCGGGACGGAGAATGTGGCCAATGTCATTATCTGGGACATTCGGTTCCCGCGGATCCTGATGGGTCTGTTCGTGGGAGCGTCGCTGGCGATCACAGGGGCCGCGCTGCAAGCCCTCGTCCGCAACCCGCTTGCCGATCCCTACGTGCTCGGCATCTCAAGCGGGGCGGCATTGGGTGCAACGATTGGGCTTGCCCTTGGGCTTGGCGCGATCGTGGGCGGATTCGGGTTGCCGCTGTTTGCCTTCATCGGAGGAGGTCTTTCGATCGTCCTCGTCTATGGAATTGCAGCCTCGCAAGGACAGTTACCAATGCACCAGCTGTTGCTGGCGGGGGTGATTGTGAATGCCGTCTGTTCGGCGCTCATGATGTTTGTGACTTCGATCTTGAACCCGGCCTCGCTCTATCGGGTGGTCTTGTGGCTGATGGGGACACTGAACGCCCCGAGTATTCCAATACTGATCGGGATTGGAGTCTGCTTGCTGATTGCCATTGTCCTGTTCCTTCGGGAAAGCCAGGCCTTGAATCTTCTTGCTATAGGTGAGGATGCGGCTCGCTCTTTAGGGGTTGACTCGGTTCGAGTCCAACGGACTGTGTTTCTTGTGTCGGCCGTGCTGACGGGGGCCGTCGTGTCGGTCAGCGGCATGATCGGATTCGTCGGCATGGTGATCCCGCATCTCGTACGGATTCTGTGCGGGGCGGATCACCGGCTGCTGTTGCCGGTTTCCGCCTTAGGTGGAGGCATCTTATTGATGGTGGCCGATACCGTCGCGCGCACGGTCGTGGCGCCGGCGGAAATTCCGGTCGGTGTCATTACCGCGTTGATCGGCGGGCCGTTCTTTATCTATCTCCTGATGACCAGGAAATATCGGTTTTTTGCATGAGCCAACAAGCATCGGCCAGCGCTGTTGATTCTCCTCTCCCGGCCTTCGAGGTGCGCCAGTTGTCGTTCCGGTATGACTCCCTACGGGGCCGTTCGTCCGGCGACCGCTCAACCTGGGTCATCAAAGGAATGGAGTTCACCATCCGCCAGGGCGAGATTGTCGGTGTGATTGGGCCCAACGGGTCAGGCAAAAGTTCGTTATTGAAGCTATTGACGAAATTGGTTCGACCGCAAGAGGGGAGTATACAGCTGTTTGGGAATGAGCTTGGATCTTTAACGCGTGAGTCGATCTCCAGGCAGGTGGCCTATATGCCACAGGATCTTTCGTTCGACTTCCCCTTTTCCGTCTTGGACATGGTGTTGATGGGGCGGTTTCCCCATCGCCGCGGGGGGCTATTGAATCTCGTGGGATGGGAGAGGCAAGAAGACCTTGCAGCTATAGAAAAGGCGATGGCCCAGACGGATGTGAGGCACCTGGCCAACCGGATGATCGCGACGCTTTCAGCAGGGGAGCGGCAACGAGTGCTGCTCGCTCGTGCCTTAGCGCAGGCGCCTCGGGTGCTCATGCTCGATGAGCCGACCGCGCATCTCGACCTCAATCATCAGCTCGATGTCTGCCGGATTCTCCAGCAGGTTCATGCGCAATTGCAGATGACGGTGCTGCTCGTCTCACACGACATCAATTTGGCCAGTCAATACTGCGATCGTATTGTCGTGATGAAACAGGGCAGCCTGGTCTGCATCGGTCCTCCGCAGGACGTGATTCAGCCGCGGGTCTTGAGCGAAGTCTATGGTTGTCACGTGTTGGTCGATGCGCATCCGGATACTGGGTTGCCGCGGGTCTCTTTGCCCAGTCAGAGTCATCATCAGGCTGGTGCTGTATCTGCGATGTCATGAGTTTGATTAGGAGTCTGTGAAAAAAACTATTGTGGCACGGTGGAAATTCAATGGTCCGTACATCTAGGAGAACAAGAGAACATTGCGCAGGATGCTCAAAAAGGCCGTTCAGCAAGACCGCAGCGAGCGAAGAGGCGAGGCGTACGCTTCAGTACGTTGAGCCTCTGAGCGATGCGAGAACGCCGCTGGCGGACTTTTTCAGCATCCTGTTATTGCGGGTGAGGTTTCGTACCCAGACCGCCCGTTGTTTCAAGGGGGTACTGTTTAACCTGGGAGATAGGTCGTTCGAGTCAACATACCGTTAGAGACGGGGAAGATGGTGCAAATCCATCACGGTACCGCCACTGTAAGCGGGGAGTGACTCTGCACGAATGCCACTGTTCTGGGACGTTAAACGTTATTCGTGAACCGTTAAACGCAGGAAGAAATCTTCACGTTTAACGCATAACGATACACGATTCACGTCTTAGATGGGAAGGCGCAGGGAAGCGACGAGCCGCAAGTCAGGAGACCCATCCAACGGGCATTTCGACTGGACCCTTCGAGTCTAAGGGAGGTCTCTGTGCGTATACTTGTAACTGGTTTCTCTGTTTCTGTTGTGTTGTTATCCTGCCTCGTTGTTTCCGCCACCCATGCCCATGCAGAGGATGCGATCGAGACGCGAGAAGTCGTCGTCTCCAGTACACGCTTGCCTGATGCTCCGGTCGATGCCAGAACGCTTCCATCAAAAGTGACAGTCATCACAGCAGAGGATATTCGTAAGAGCGGCGCAAAGTCGGTACAAGAAGCCATACAGTGGGCGACCGGCATTGTGATGTACGACGGTGTAGGCAATGCCTTTCAACAAACGATTGATCTGCGTGGGTTTAATGGACAACCGGTTCCCTCTACGACGGTATTTGTTGATGGGATGCGCATGAATGAACCAGATTTTAATACGGTGAACTTTGACTTGATCCCCTACGACACGATTGACCGCATCGAAATCATTCCTGGAGCGTCTGCGATTTATGGAAAAAATGCTTTGGGCGGGGTGATCAACATTATTACGAAACGTGGAACTGAGAAACATCAGGCTTCCGGTGAAACACTCTTCGGGAGTTTTCATCGAGAACGATATACAGTCAATGCCAGTGGACCAATCGGGAAATTTGACTATCAAGCAAATTTTGGGAGAGAAACGGAGAGTGGGTATCGAGATGAGTCTGCTGCCCGCATCTCTCGGTTTTTCGGCAAGCTGGGGTATCGCCCGACCGAGGACACGGATTTCACACTCTCGTATACCTATGTGAAGGATCGGCTCCTTCAGGCTGGCTCCCTTCCGATCAGCGAGGCGGCCATCGACCCAAAGCGCAATTTTACCCCCGGCGATTTTTTTGCTAGTGAAACGAACGTCGTGCGTTTGACGGGGCGTCAAGCACTGCCGTTTGGTTTTTCGCTCAATCTGAATGGCTTTTACCGCCGGCTTGATCAGGACCAGTTTACAAACAGTCAACCGTTCTTTCCAGGTGGCGACCTCCCGAGTTCGACGAACCTTACACTCACGGAGTCAAAAGGGGGGGCTGTCCAGATCAAGCAGGATGCCGAATTTTTTGGTCACCGGAACACGTTGGTTTTTGGAGGTGAATTCACTCGAAATGACTTTGGCAATCGACGGCGTTCACAGGCTGGAACCTTTGTGTCAACCGGCCTGGGTTCGACAGATGAAGATGCTCTGGGTTTGTATGTTCAGGATACGCTGAACCTTGCGTCTGTCTTCATCATGACGCCCGGTGTTCGGTATGACCATGACCAGATCAACTTTGTGGACAATAACAACCCGGCCAACAGCGGAGATAAGCGATTCAGTCGTGTGACTCCGCGTGTCGGTTTGACCTTCCTTGTCACCCCCCAAAGTAGTGTGTACTTTAATTACGGCGAAGGATTTCGGGTGCCGACATTCAATGAGTTGTTTGCATTGGGTCAGTTTGGTTCAAACTCAAACCTGAAACCAGTCCACTCAAGAAACTACGAGTTGGGAATCAAATCCGGCCTCGGAACCTGGGGTGAGGCGTCAGTGGCAATCTACCGATCAGACGTAACCGATGAAATATTGAACGTGTGTGGCGACCGCTTTACTTGTGGAAACAGCACATTCGCAAGCAACCAGAATATCGATCGTTCGCGTCGTCAAGGGGTAGAATCAACATTAAAGGCCCGATATAGCCAATACTTCGATATGACCGTTAACTATACTTACACGCAGGCAACCATTGAGAGCCCTCTCACACTGAATCCTTTTTTCTTCGACTCATTCGGTGGAACACCCTATGTCCAGCAGGTACAGAAGGGCAGTAGCTTTCCCTTGGTTCCAAAGCATCGGCTGGGAGTGACGGGAAACTATCATCCTGATTCGGGTTGGACAATATCCCTGACGGGGCTGTACCTGAGTACGCAGTTTTTTATCAATGATGAGCAGAACATTCAGCCGAGGTTGCCTGGGTACTTTGTATTGAATGCAAGGGTGGCCTATGAACGCGCAGTACCAGGTGGAAGGCTAAACGGATTTCTCATGCTGAACAACATTCTGGATCAAGGTTATTCTACTTCGGGTATCATTGCGGCTAATAACCTGACAGGTGGTGGCAATGTCGAACGATTTGTCATCCCTGCCCCAGGCATCGCTGTGTATGGGGGACTCAGCTATCGGTTTGAAGGGTTGTAAAGTTTATAAGGAGAAGGTTGATGCGTATCACGAAGGTCTATACCAGAACCGGTGACAAGGGGAAAACCCGCTTGGCCGGTGGGCAACAAGTATGGAAGGATAGCTTGCGGGTGGAGGCCTATGGGGACGTGGACGAACTCAACTCGACGATCGGGGTCGTCAGAGCATTTAATGCTGAGTCGGTCGGGAGTCATCCGTCTGCCGATCGATTGGAAGAGGAACTTCGCTGGGTGCAGAATAAACTGTTCGATGTTGGCGGGCTGCTGGCCACGGCGCCGGGGCAGACGTTCAAGAATATGCCAACGGTTACAGCAGGGGATATAACCAGGTTGGAAAAACTCATTGATAGCTGCCAGAAAGACTTGCCGCCACTGAAAGAGTTTATTCTCCCTGGGGGTGGAAAGATTTCCAGCTTATTACACCAGGCCAGAACGATCTGCCGGCGGGCTGAGCGCCTGTGTGTGCGGTTGGGGCGGGAAGAGGCGCTTGACCAGGCTCTCGTACGGTTTCTGAACCGTCTCAGCGATACATTGTTTGTCTTGGCCCGTTGGATGGCCAAGCAGCAGAACGAACCGGAGTTTTTATGGCAACGGGACATGAAGGGCGCCTGACTGCTGAAATAGTTTGCCGACGTTAGAAGATTGTTGTTTGGTTCATTTGGTTGATCCGAGAACCCAGACCGCCCTCGCCTTGTCTCAGGCGGGTGGCCTTTGAATTTTCATCGTAGCAAAATGATTGTTCCGCAACCGGCCTATCGCCGCAGCACGTCGGCTGCAGCTGATCCGAATCGTTCTTCGCATCTCACATAGTTTTCCCCCACTTTCTGCGGCCCTCTGCATCGTTCGAATCTCGGTTGGACCTTTCCCCGTCGTGGGCGCTCGCTCACTCACCACAATGGGGAGTTAGCCACTGGCGAAATGAGATGGAGAGATGCCGAAATTGTTGATTTGCTTGCCAATTGAGAGCGACCGGCTACACTCAGGTTCACGTGGCGATATTTGAACTGAACAAAGACCGTGAGCCGTCACTGACTGATTCGCCCCAAGGATGAATGGCGATGCTTAGGAGCCTGTCCGACATTGGCCATTCTACTGCGGCGAATGATCCACGACCATCTGCGTTGTTCTCGGCCCGAAAAAATCCTCAACGTATTCCAGCGAATACGCTTCCGGTTTTTCCGGGCCTGTGGCCTCGCATCTGGCCGCGCCTCCTTCGCCTCGTCGCGAAGGCCAATGTCGGACAGGCTCTCAGGCAGTTTTTCCTGATGGCGGTGGTGGGGGTGACGGCGATTTCGTTGGTCTGGAGTGCTCCGGCAAGAGCTGGAAATGAGGTGGAGGTGGCGGAGCACTTGATCGAATTGATCAAGATCGGCCGCGGTGTGATATCGGAGCATCAAGCCACCATTAATGACGCGACAAAAGCGGAGAAGGGCTTTACGGGCGACTTTGTGGCTACCCAAGTGATGGATCAGTTCAAGGAAAAGACCAAGATCGACCTCCGTATTCCCAATGCGGCGCCTCAAGCCGGTGTCTATCTCGCCTTGGTGGAAGCGGAGAGAGAAGTGGTTGAGGAGGCACAGCCGGTCATCAATCGACAAGGGGTCGGTTTCAAGGGTTTTCTTCATGCGGTGTTCGCACGTCGCGTCGGAGAACAGTTCTATAAAAAAACCGGGATTCGTATGAAGTTGACCAGGATCGACTATCGAAATCCGAACAACAGGCCTGATGATTTCGAGCAGGAAGTGCTTCGGATGTTCAGCGATCCGCGCCATCCGAAAGAGCGAGTCTATGCCCGTAACACGATGCACGATGGACGATCGGTGCTGCGCATGCTGGATCCAGAATATGCAGTCGCCTCCTGCCTCAGCTGCCACGGTGAGCCCAAGGGTGAGTGGGACATCGCGGGGATGAAGAAGGAAGGATGGAAGGAAGGGGACTTTGCCGGAGCGATCAGCCTGGTCCTCCCATTGAAATAGCAAGAATGATCCCATACCCATCGCGCATGGATATTCAAGCTGCAGAGAATGCGTTCATTGCGCCGGGAGCCTCTTCGTCAGGCTCCGGTCAGAGCCAGCCGGCCGATTCTTCGAACGTACGCGCCCTAGTTATTTCCCTTAACGGAGAGATTTTTACGATTGATCTGAAAAGCGTGCGAGAAGTTTTTATCGTGGATTCAATCACCCCGGTTCCCGGGATGCCCTCAGGCTTGGTGGGAGTCACGAATCTCCGGGGCACCGTGATTCCGTTGCTCGACCTCAGACCGATGTTCGGCCTCAACGCCGAGAAGGCCTTGCAGTATGCCGTGGTGGTGAAGCACGGGAAACGGCAAATTGGCATCTTGGTAGATAGGACGCCGGAAATTCATACCATTGCAAAAGATCAGTTCCTTCCGGCTCCGGTTGGCCGGTGGGAAGTGGCGGTTCCATTCGTGTCGACTGTGGTGAAGTTAGAGGATCGGCTTCGAGGTGTGTTGGAAACATCTGTGCTGCTTTCACATTTCGAGAGGACGAGTTGATGCGGGCACATCAAGCAGAGATGGCAAGCAATTTCAGGCGCGATCAGGAGCAGGGAGGCGAGATGACGAAGAGAGGTCGCAGCAATCCAGTACACAACCTCAAAACACGGACAAAGCTGCTTGCGGGTTTTGGCTTTGTCAGCTCCATCATCGTCGCGATGGCAGCCATCGCGGTGCTGACGCTCCAGCAATTAAGCGCCGTGTCACATACGGTATACACAGACTATACGGTTCCGCTGGCCGACTTCGCTGAAATGGGTGGGGCATTGACATCTCACCATCAGATATTGACGAACATGACGAGTATCACGAATCTGCCGGATATTGTATCCGAGTCCAAGCGGTTGGTGCCTTATCGTGAGAAGGTGAATCGAGTGATCGCCGATTATGCAGCGGCCGTCCTTCGCCTATCGCAATCGGGCCGTAATGAGACGAAGGACTTGGCGACTTTGAAAGCGGCCGTCGAACAATACTTCACAGATGCCGAAGGAGGACTGAGCGCCTTGGTCGATAGTTTCGGGAAGAGCTTGACGCCGGCACAAGCTGAGAACATGCGAGAACTTGGAGCCTTGGCCCTGAAAGTGAATTTGCAGCGGCCATTCGATCAGGTCATCGCACGCCAGCGTGAACAGGTGCTGGATATGCGAGCTGCGGTGAAGGATCTCAACGAAGAAGCCCAGATCATAGTGTCCAACGCTACAACCAATATAATCGTCGGTGGAGCCATTGCGGTGTTCTTCGGACTCGGTATCGGGTATGGGTTGGCCCATTTCTTTTCAAAGAACCTGGCGCATATCGCGCAGGTCGCGCAGTCGTCCGCCTCAGGCAATTCCCAGGCCCGCGCTAAAATTACCTCAAAAGACGAATTCGGACAATTAGCCGCTTCACTCAATGCCATGTTGGATCGCAATTCGTCTCTGATGACATCGGAGTCCGAGCGAGACGAAATGCAAAAGCGATTGATGGGCTTCCTTGTCTTGGTGTCGGATGTCGGTAAGGGAGACCTGACGAAGCGAGGTGAGGTCACTGCCGACGTATTCGGGAACATGGCCGACGGGTTCAACCTTATGATTCAGCGGTTTGCGCAGTTGATGAAACAAGTTCGTGAGGCGGCTGTGCGTGTGAATCAATCGGCCGGTGTGCTCCGAGACAATGCCAATCAGATGACCTCTACGGCGAAGCAACAAGCCGACGAATCGGTCAAGACATTGGACGCGGTCGAACAGCTGTCGCTTCAAATGCGCCAGGTGGCAGAAACCGCCAGCGCGTCTTCGGAATCGGCGAAGCAGGTCTTGCAGGCAACCGAGCGTGGACGAGTGGCCGTGCAGGCAACCGTGCAGGACATGCAGGGCATTCGGTCATCGGTGCAACGGATGTCTAAGCAGGTAAAGGCGCTTGGCGACCGTTCTGTGGAGATTGCACAGATCGTTTCGACGATTCGAGACATTGCCAATCAGACCAATTTGCTCGCGTTGAATGCGGTCATAGAGGCGGCAGGTGCTGGCGAAGCAGGTGTCAGATTTGCTGTTGTCGCCGACCAGGTTCGAAAGCTTGCTGAAAGCTCGACGCAAGCGACCAGGGAAATTGCGGACCTCGTGAAGGTGATTCAGACGGAAACGCACGATGCGGTTGTCGCCATGGATCAGGAGACTCAGGCGGTGGAAACCGGATCGTCATCCGTGCTGCGTACGGACGAAGTGTTTAAGGAAATTTCCGGGATCGCCCAGCGTTCTTCGAAGTTGGCAGAGACTATCGCCAGCGCCGCGGTAAACCAAACCGTCTCGACAGACAAAGTTGGCCGCTCGATTAAGGACTTCGCCGGCGGTGCGCTTGAGACACAGAAAGCGACGGACTCGGCGCGCATGACCGTCGAAGACATGGCGAAACTGGCTGAAGCGCTGACGTCGTCGGTCGCCCAGTTTAAGTTAGTCTAGCAGGATGCTGAAAAAGTCCGCCAGCGGCGTTCTCGCATCGCTCAGAGGCTCAACGTACCGAAGCGTACGCCTCGCCTCTTCGCTCGCTGCGGCCTTGCTGGACGGCCTTTTTAAGCATCCTGCGAATACGTTGATATATGAAGGGCAGACATGAGTTCTGAGTTTGACCGACAGGGCCTCATTGGCATTTTCGTTACCGAAGCATCGGAAGCGATGGACATGCTCACGAAGGCGCTCCATCCGCTCGATGGGACAACGCCAACTCCAATACAACTACAAGAGCAGTATGTGTGGGCGCATAAGATCCGAGGGGCATCAGCGCTTTATGGCTTCGAGGGGTTAGCTCTGATGGCAACGTTGCTTGAATCGATCCTGGAAGAGGTGCAGTCGATAGAGGATTCTCATTGGCCAAAGGCGTTGGAGACCTTACGCGGGATGGTGAACTCGTTCCAGTCTCAATTGGAAGTCGTCGCGACCGGTGGCACTGAAGACTTCTCGATCAGTGCACGATGGAAAGATGAAGTGTCAGGATTGTTCCCGATTCTGTCTGCTGCGGCGACGCCTGAGACGACATTGTTTGCTCCGGACTATCTTGTGCCGGCTCTCGATGCGGAAGTGCTGTCCTATTTTGCCCCTGAAGCGCAGGAATATTTGGAAGCGCTCGAGTCCCAATTACTTCGCCTCGAAAAGGGACAACACAATCCGGAGGTGATCGACCAACTCTTCAGGACGGCGCATACACTTAAAGGCTCAGCTTATACCGTGGGATTCCAGTCGATCGGCGACCTGACGCACTATGTCGAAGATTTCATGGGAGCGGTACGCGAGGGGCGCGTCAAGATTCTTCCTGGGCATACAGACGTGCTGCTGCGATCGGTCGATGTGGTGCGTCTGTTGATGCGGCGTGACTCCATATCTCTCGACCTACTGCGCCGGCAATTTGCCGTCGCGATGCATGAGCTCAAGCAACTGAATCAGTCGATGACTGAGGCGGTGAAGTCTAGTTCAGCTGTCCATCCGGTCGAAGCCCTGGTGGACCAAAAATCGTACGATCAGGAAAAAATTGAGCCTGCCAAAGCGACAGGCGGTAAAGTCTCAGAAGATAGCGATGTCATCCGGGTCAGCCGTGATCGCTTGGAACGGTTGATGAATCTAGTCGGTGAGTTGATTATCGGTCGAGGGCGGCTCGAGCAGAAGCTGTGCACACTGGAGCAACTCGCACAACAAGTACTGGCTTATAAGGGTCAGCTGGTCGAGTCAGTCCATATGTTTGAGGAAAAACATGCCTTTACCCTTCTGACCGCTGCCTCCTGTCCAGCATCCGATCTGTCCCAAGGCGTTACCAGCCTCGGAAACTCTGGCAGCTTTGAATTCGACAGGTACGAGGATGTTACTATATTGGCGCGCCACCTCAAGGAGATCACGTCCGATATTTCAGAATCGATGACACAGTTGAACAGCTCGATCAGCCGTTCACATGAAGACATGAGTCACTTGGCGCAGCTGACCCTCGGCATGCGAGATGAAATCGCTCGGGCCCGTATGGTGCCGATTGGCACACCTTTTACCCGATTCCACCGGGCCACGCGCGAGATGGCTCGTGCGACTGGGAAAGAAGTGAGGTTAGTTACGTCCGGAGATCAGACGGAAGTTGATACGGCTGTTGTGGAACGGCTGGTCGATCCGCTGATTCATCTCGTGCGCAACGCGGTTTACCATGGGATCGAGCCTGCGTCCATTCGTGTTTCGAAGGAAAAATCAGCAGCCGGCACAATTTATCTCCATGCTGTACATCGCGGAAATGCGGTGTTGATCGAAGTCGAAGACGATGGGGCTGGATTGGATGTCGAAAAAATAAGGGTCACGGCGATAGAACGAGGACTGATTAGCCCTGAGGTGGCCCGTTCCATGTCAGAGTCCGAAGTCATCAAGTTTATTTTCGTGCCGGGATTCTCGACGGCGGACAAGATCGACAATCAGGCGGGGCGAGGAGTCGGCATGGATGTGGTCAAGCGCGCCGTTGAAAGTATGAACGGCCACATCGATGTAGAATCTGTTCGAGATGTGGGGACGAAGTTTACCCTGAGTCTCCCACTCACATTATTGATTGCCACGGTTCTGATGGTGCGAGCAGGGAGAGAGCGCTACGCAATCCCCCTGCCGGCAGTGCGCGAAGTCACGATGTTGACGACTGGCGCTCATCAACGGATGGGCGAACGATCGATCTTGCATATCGGAGACGAAGCGATCGAGGTGCAGCCGCTCCAGCAGATTCTCAATCGATGCAGTATCCCGGTAGAAATTGGAAAGCCGGTTGTCATCGTGCGGACGGCCGATGGGATGATCGGCCTGTTGGTCGATGAATTGCTCGGACGTCAGGAAATCGTCATTAAGCCGTTGGGATCTCTTAAGTCCTTGGAGCGTTCCAGCTTCGGCGGCGCGACGATCGACCCGGAAGGACGTGTGATTCTCGTGCTGGACCCTGCTCGATTATTGGTGCGGCAGATGCACGCCACGGGAGTCCCCGAGTTGTCGCCGGATGCGACGGCGGACTCGCTGGCCCCATAACGCATCAATAGAGTCAAGGGATTAGGCCCTTGAAGTGGTCCCTGGCATCGGACAGTGGAACATGAAGTATCGATTATGAGTTTGCGAGGCCATCACAATTCGACGAGTATGCTTGTGGGGACGGCCAGTTTCTTGGTCGTCCGTCTAGGGCTCAGCTATTTGGCTCTACCCGCAACTGGGGTTCGGGGCATTCTCACGCAAGAAGCGATAGATCATGAACAAGCTGTGACTGAGGCGGGGATTGTCTATCAGCCGGTGGACCTTGCAGAACGACTTTCAGTGTCAGCGGACCTGTCCGGCACCGATAGAAAGACAGTGTTGTACTCGAACGGCCGCTCCCACGGTGCAATTCGCGTTGAGCAAGTGGTGGGTTTGATCGACGTCGAACGGAAAGACTGCTTTCCGTTGCCGCTACAGTTTCAGCGCGATGAACGATGCTGGTTTGGGGGCATGATGTTCTATCAGGATCAGTTGGCACTGATCCTGAATCCTTCGTGGGCGCTGGGTGAGTTGGCCGACGCAGCTACTGTGTTAATAGGGAAGGCCAAACAGACGGTTGAGGCAACTCCTGCAGCAATCGGTGGATCATGCTGAGGGCCACTCGTGAAGAGCAGCAAGTTCAGACCACGAAACGATCGTGGAATATCGTGGTATTTTCCGTCGGTGGACTGAAGCTGGCCGCACGGATTGAGGATGTGGGGGAAGTGTTGCCTTGGGCTGCGACTATCCCGATACCGAGTCGAACTCCGTTCGTGCAGGCCATGCTGAAACGAGATAATTGTGTGATGCCGGTCTACGATTTGGCAGCCAGGCTGAGGCGCCTAGTGCAGGGAAATCCGTTACTCTGTTTGGTGGCTCGCCACGTCGACGGTCCGATGGCCATCTGCATCGATGCCGATGTGCCGACTATTGCGAAGGCGGATGCAGCGTCGATTCGTCCGAGCTTCGAAAGGGATATTGAGTCGCTAGGCTCAGTCACGATTGGCGGAAACGATGTGACTATTGTGGCATTACAGAGACTAGGAAGCGCGATACAGGATACCCTCACGCGATACGAGCTCTGAAGGAAAGGCAGCTACTATGACAACAGTATTAATTGCCGACGACAGTATCGCAGTCAGGAAAGTTGCCGAACGGTTGCTGACGGAAGCTGGGTTTGGAGTGACTCTTGCGGCAAACGGTGAGGAGGCATTGGCCTATTTGGCCAAAGAAACTCCTGACGTGGTCGTATCAGATGTGATTATGCCTGATAGAAGCGGCTACGAGGTATGCACGTTCGTGCGCGCGCAGAGGGCGTTAGCGAATACGCCGGTGCTCTTGATCTCGGGCATCGTGAATGATGAGGTAACGAAGCAGGCTGAATCTTGTCACGCCGATGGAGTGTTGAAAAAGCCATTCCAGGGCACCTCTCTCAAGGATCGCGTGATCGAGCTGTTGGCCAAGCGGCAAAGAACAGCTATGCCTGTGGCGAAGACGGTCGAGAAGGTGGTTGAGCCTATTGAGCCAATTCACGGATTCAGTGTGAGCGGGGATGAATTAGAAACCCGCCGGCAAGCAGTGACACAAGTGAAATCACTGGAAGAAGAACTTCGGATCGAACGAGGTCGCGTGGCATACAGTGCACAGCGAGTGGTGCAACTCGAAGAACAGCTGGACAGCGTTAAGGAACTTGAATCGATGTTGGCAAGGGAGCGAGAGCAAACGGCTCAGCTGAAGAAGCAAGTTACAGAGCTTGACAGTGCCACCGCTCGGGTACAAGAGCTTGAATCTTTGCTGGAAGTTGAAAGAGCGCAGACCGTTGAGGCCAAGATGCAAGCATCTGTGGCGGAAAGTCTGGGCGGGCGTGTGAGGGAGCTGGAGGCAGCGTTGCAGGCTGAGCGCCAGGCTGCTAAGCAACTGGTTGAACAGATGACCGAGCTGGAAGAGACGGCGACTCGCTACCAACAAGTGTCGCAACAGCTTCTGCAGGAGCAGGAGTGTACGAGGGATTTGACTCATCGTGTGGCCGCGAGTGAGCAGCTTGCTGTGCGAGCAGGCAGCTTAGAAGAAGCGCTCGCAGAAGAACGAAAAAAAACCAACGCGCTTGCCACGCGCATCTCAGAGACTGAGCCGGCGTCGCAGAAAGCCCATGAGTTTGAAGCATTACTTCAGATGGAACGGGAACGAAATAGCCTGCTTGCGAAGCGCATGACTGAAACTGAACAAGATGCCGAGCTAGCCACCAAACGATTCGAAGAAATGGCAAGAAAGCTTGGCGAGATCGCGGGATTGGCTTCCCAGTTGGGAAGCGGAAAACGACGGCCTTGATCCTGTACGATTCTTTTCCGTGGATTGCCACTATTGTGACGAACTGACATCATGGTTTCCGACAACACAGACGATTTTCAGAAAGAGCTGATCGGTCTCTTCGTTCAGGAAGCGCACGAATGGCTTCAGCGCATTCATGACGCTCTTGACGAGCTGCAACAATGGCCGGCGCCGGAGAGGCATGCCAAGCTGATTCATACAATGTCGGCAGGAGTGACGAGTCTCGGAGGCTCTGCCGCCACGATCGATCTTCCAGATGTCACGCAAGCCAGTTTCGCGGCGCTTCCGTTTATCGAAGCCCTCCAGGATCCACTGAAGGCGGGATCCGCTCAGGACTTTCTTTCGCTCTGTAAACAGCTGGGACAGATTCATACAGCATTGACCCAGGCGACGGGCGTCTCCTTCGACGACGAAGGAAGCGGTGCGGTGGCTGAGATAGTTGATGCCGGTCTCTCTCCCGAAAAGTTTCTAAAAACGCTTCAGGAACTACAAAATAAACAGTCCTCCGATACGGGGTCCGGGCGTAACGTGATTCTAAGCCTGATTGAGCAGATGGAAGGGCAGATTCAGGCCGGTGTCCAGGGTATCGACCCCACGACCGTTCAAGGATATCTTGCGCGGGTGTCCGAAGCAGAAGAGTCGTTTCTCAAAGCGATTGATGCGCAGGTGCCAGAAATTATGAAGAAGATGCGCCTTCTCAAGATGGCCGGGAGTGAGCTCTCCGCACATAGGGTAGCCCTCGAAGCCTCTCTGCAAGATGTCGCGCAGCTACGCGCAGAGGCGCAGCAGGTGAATGCCGGTTCGGCCATGATGTTTTTCACAGGTCTTCACGTATTGCTGACCATGGTAACGCAGCGTCGAGTGCTTCTGGCTGCCACGCGGGTAGAATCAGTGACGTCGCGACTGCACATGATGGGAGATGCCATTCGCCTGTGGGTGGAGCATGGGCGGGCTCAACGTGCCGCGATCGATCAGGCGCTCCAGGCGGACTGAGGCCGAATGTTGAATTTTGAATGTGTAATGTGGAGTGTCCGGAATTTATCGGATTGAACCCTAATCCATTCCGACCATTTACCATTGGCCATTGACCATTTCCACTTCAGCCTTCGGATCGCACCTAATATGATGTCCCGTGAGGACGGTCCCACGCCATGAACGAACACAGCACGGCTGACTGGTATCGCAGAGCGCAGGAGCAATTGACGGGAGTGGCTCTTGCCGTGCAGCGGCAAGACGCACTCGATTTAGAGCCACTGTCTGCCCTGGCGACGGAAGTTGTGGCGGCGCTCAAAAGAAGCGACCGATTGCTCGTTCAGGCTATGAGCGGTCCGGCAGGCCCTCCGCTGATTACGAATCTCGTGAATGTCGGGATTCTGGCGACGAAGGTCGGCGTGGGGCTGGGATATCATGGGAAAGAGCTGGAACGGCTTGCCCTCGCGGGGCTCCTGCACGATGTCGGGCTCTTTGCTGTGCCGCAATCGCTGATCGCTAAACCTGGTCGGCTGACCTCTGATGAACGCGCGTTGATTGAACAACATCCAGAACTCGGCTATCAGGCAATTCATAAGGCGGGGTTGAAATACGACTGGCTGGCGCAAGTCGTGCGCCAGGCACATGAGCGGTGGAACGGTCAGGGGTATCCGAACAAGCTGAAGGAACGGCAGATCAATGAGTTTGCTCAAATCATCGGCCTGGTGGATGTTTTTGACGCCCTCGTGAGCCCGCGTGCATATCGCCGCCGATTTTTCCCTCACGAAGCGGTGCGAGAATTGTTGGTGGCGGAACGGACGGCGTTCCCTCGCGAAATTGTCAAAACTTTAATCCAGGAGTTATCGGCATATCCCTTGGGTACGTCGGTACGATTGACTACCGGTGAAGTCGGATCTGTCATACGCGTTAATACGCGCTTTCCACTCCGCCCGGTCGTCTGGGTCGAGAGTGATACGGGCTATGGTCAGGATGGGCGGCAGATGGATCTGAGCTGTACTCCCCTCGTGTCGGTCATCGAAACGCTGGAGCCGCCAGATGTCGCACGGGCAGCGTTTCCCGAAGATGAGACCGGTGAGAAGGCATCGGATACCCTTCCTCAGGCATCCGATCAGTTTACGGCGCTTTTGGATGGCTTGGACTCTCTCGCAAGTGCGATCAAAGATGCTGTCGAGTCCATAACGTCTGGGCCGGAAGAGGGAACGGCGTCTCGGTCTGGCGAGGATCGATGGACTGTGCGGTCTCCTGCGCAGGATCTTGCGGATGCCAGTTTCCAAAAGGAAGTGATCGGGTTATTCGCTCTCGAAGCGCATCAATGGCTGGCTCAAATTCAGACGGTGGTGAAACAGCTCGCTGAAGGGGCCAACGAAACGGTGCGTCCGAAGCTCTACGGGATTCTCTTGCATGGGATTACGAATCTTGGCAAATCGGCGTCGACAGTACAGCTTCAAGTTATCGAGCAGATGGCTTCGAATCTGCTTCCGATTCTCCATGATGTGGGCCGCCAAGAGCCCCATGCAATGTCGGCGGCGCTCCAGTCACTTCAGGCGGGATTGGATCGGATTACTCTCGCCGTGCGCCGGTTAGCGGAAGACCAAGAGGACAATTCTGTCGGGATCGATACCGTTCCAGTGGAAAGAGCGAGCGAATTCGTGCAAGCACTTCCTGGCGTTGAAATGGAACAATCTTCGCTTCCCCATGCGCAGGTTCAGCTCACCGTGAACTCCAGTGTCCCGCTCCTCGATGCCCTTCGAAACTTGCAGCAAGCGCGTGCCCGGTCGCTCCAGCCGGCTCGCGATGTGTTGGAGGCGGTGATTCAGCGAGCTGAAGAGGAACTCGACAGTCTGGATGTCGCCGGCGTCAGGCGTATCTTAGTTGAACTCGACCGACTCGACGACGAGTTCATTGAAGAAGTCCGCATGCGTGTTCCGATCATCAGTTCCACTCTTGCAAACATACGCGCGCAGGGCGCGACAGATTTTGTCACGGCGTCTCAGCTTGATCCGATTTTCCAGCAAGTCGAGGCCCTCTACGATCTGGCCGGCCGTGTGCAGGCGACGATGATCACAATGTTTTTGCAAGGGCTGCGATCCTTTCTCATGGTCGCGGCCTATCGCAAAACATCCACCTTGGGGCAGCGGCTTGGAACGGTCGAGACAAGGATTCACTCATTGATCCCGATGGCGGAACAGTGGGGTAATATCGGGCGCGTCGAGCGATCTGCCATCAGTGCTATCCTACCAGTCTAGAGATGGTTGAGGGCGAGGTTGAAGTGTTGGACTCTGACCTTCAGCCTTCCCAGCTTCAGTCTTAGCCCAGCCTTCAGACCGTCTCGCTCGTCCCTCTTTTCACGCGAGTCTCGCATAAACTTGGTTCTATCGATCCGTACACTTCTGTACGCTCAATGCCAAGAATATTCCCTGTCATGCGTAATCTGCATTCATGCCACATACAAGCTTCTCCTGAGAAAATACATCTCGATGAAATTGCACGGATTATGCTGCCTATGGATTGGGCAATGTGTAAGGCGCCGTGGTACGGCGTATTATGGGCCGTTCATCAACATGGTTATCCACATGCCATGCACAGATTTTGTGGACATAGAATGAGCTGGCCTAAAACCTTGGGTCACTATCACCTTTTCCTTTGCGGTGTTTATTGCGGATAATTGCTAAATGGCTCTCTGCGAAAGGCGTTTCATCGTAGCCGTCTGTCTCTGAGCCGTTGAGTATGGCGATGGGTGCCTATGGGGTGAAAATAGACCATCCTGCCTGCCATTTCTCGTGGGTCATCCACAGGTTCTCCACTTTTCCTTGTTATTCATAGCGTTTCCCCTTCGTGCGAACCACAGCTCTCGTCCGTGTAACCTGCTGTGGAAGGATGGTATGATGCCGCCGTTTTGAAGAAGGTTGAGGCTGCCTGCTTCCTTAGCCTTGATCTCAGCCTGTTGCATGGGAGACTGTATCGATGCCGAAACTTGTGACTGTTTTGAAGCCGGAGAAGATCGACGAACAAGCTCGCTATTATGTCCGGTCCCATATCCTCCTCCCTGCCGGGACAATCGGACTGGTCTGCATGGTTGGCGGGATAGGGGCACTCGCCTATCAACTACTGGCGAACCATACATACAGTTGGGTGACGTTTCTCAGTAGCTCGCTCTTAATCGTCGTCGGCGCAGGCTATGGGTTCGCGCATGCTCGCTACCACCGCTATCTCTTTAAGACATTTCCCGAGGTCTATGCGGCAAAGATGCGAACTGCTGTGGCGCAACGTAACAAGAAGACGAGGGGGAAGGCAGAGCCTGAGGCGCCAACGATCGAACATCCTGGGCGTGGTTTTGTCACGGCAATCTCCGTTGCAGGAGCGGTATTGGTCTTTGGTTCATCAGCCGCGGCCTACATGTACGGCGATCTCAACATGTTTCCTGCTGCCTTGGTGCCCTGGGCGGGATTCTACTGGGCGAAGTTGTTCTGTTGGCGTGGCGTAGTCGACTAACAGGATGGAGGAATTCAGATGCATAACGAATGGTCAATGGTGGATGGTTAATATTCAGAAACATCAGACGAATCCTGTTCTGATCATTAACCATTAACCATTTTCCATACCCGTCACTTCTTCCTCTTCTTCCCCCGTTCCCCCTGAGCTGCTTCTAGCTTCTTCACCCTCTCTTCCAATGTTCGTACTGCCTGCCTGAGTTCAGGGAGCCGCGGGATTACGGCTTGGGCCTTGACCCAGACTTCATGCGGCATCACAGGAGCCCCTGAGACGATTTGGTTGGGTTCGAGACTGCGGTTGACTCCTGCGCGGGCGGCAATCATGACCTGATCTCCGATGACGATGTGATCTGCCAGCCCTGCCTGTCCACCGATCATGACGTGATGTCCCACGAGCGTGCTGCCGGCGATTCCGACCTGTGCCACGAGGATGGAATGGGCGCCGATCGTCACGTTATGGGCGATTTGGACTAGGTTATCGATCTTGGTTCCTTGCTTAATGATCGTTTGGCCGAGTGTGGCTCGGTCGATTGTGACGTTCGCCCCGAGCTCGACGTCATCTTCGATCGTAACTCCACCGAGCTGGGGAATTTTGTAATGGCGCCCCTGATCCTGCACATAGCCGAATCCATCACTTCCGATCACCGTGCCGCTATGCACGATCACCCGCGCGCCGATCGTACAGCCTTCTCTGACAACCACGTTGGGGTACAACAGTGTATCGTCTCCGATCGTTGTATCGTTGCCAATAAACACACCGGGATAGAGTGTCACCCGCGCGCCGATGATGACCCGGTCCCCCAGGGTGACTCCTGGCCAGATCGAGACATCGAGGCCGATCTGCGTGTCAGTGCCACGAACAACGACCCCAGCAATTCCACGAGGAGGGGAGACAGGGCAAAAGAATGTCCTGGCGACCTGCGCAAAGGCCAGCGCGGGATTGGCCACAACGATGTGAGGATTGGCGATCTCAGTTAGACGCCGATGGGCGAGGAGTGCTCCGGCAGCGGTGGGTTTGCCCAGCTTGAGGATCCGATCGCCGGTGACGAAGGTCAGATCGTTCGGGCCTGCCGTTTCAAAGCTGGCCAAGCTTGTCACAGTAACTTGTGCCGAGCCGACAAGTTCTCCGCCGACGAGGCCGTGGATCTGTTTCAATGAAATTGGAGTGGTTGCCTTCGTTGCCATAGAGATTAAGATTTCTTTTTGCTCTTGGGCTTGGAAGGCTTCGACTGTTTCGTGGCCTTCAGGGGCTTCCCTGATTTCTTGATCGGTGCTGCAGGGGCCGATTTCCCCAACCGCTTCTCAACGTAACTCACGACATGCCCGACCGTCGTCAGCCCCACCAAGTCTTGATCTGGGATCTGAAGATCGAAGGCTTCTTCGATGCGGTACAGCAGTTCGATCACCGCCATCGAGTCGAGACCTAAGTCGTCTCGCAGATGTTGTGTGACCAGTATCCGATCCGGGTCGCGTTTCAGATACTCAGCCAGGGCGGTACGGATTTTTAACGATATGGTCGGGTCAGTGGTCATGGATTGGTCCTTAAAGAACGTTCTTTAGTTTGTTTGGTTCATTCGGTTCAACTGGTTAATTTCTTAGTCCGACCAAACAAACAAAATAAACCAAACAAACCAAATCAACCCGCTACGTCGTCGTCTGTTTGAATACCACAGCGGCGTTGTTGCTGCCAAATCCGAATGCGTTCAGCAGGGCCACTTTTACGCGCCGTTCTTGCGCCGATCGGGAGAGTCCTGCCAAGGCGCAAGCCGGATCCGGATCATCGTAGTTGGCGGTCGGATGAATCTTGCCTGTATGGAGGGCCAGCACCGAAGCGATACCCCCGATGGCGCCGGCCGCGCCAAGGGTGTGGCCGATCAGAGACTTGGTGGCGCTGATGGCAATCTTATCCGCGCGAGACTTGAATAGCTGTCTGATGGCCTTGACTTCGACAGCGTCACCGATGGTTGTGGACGTGGCGTGCGCATTAATGTAATCCACCTGCGCCGGGGTCAGGCCTGCGTCCGCCAAGGCCAGCTTCATCGTATGGGCCACTTCCAGGCCGTCTTCACGGGGGATGACCATGTGATAGGCCTCGCTGGTAGCGGCGTAGCCGGCAACTTCTGCATAGACTCTCGCCTTGCGTTTCTTGGCATGCGCGGCCGATTCCAAGATGAGCGCTCCGGCGCCTTCCCCCATCACGAAACCGTCGCGTAGCCGATCGAAGGGGCGGGAAGCTTTTTCAGGGTTATCGTTATATTTTGATGAGAGGGCGCGCAGGGAACAAAACCCGGCGAAGACGAGCGGAGTAATGCTGGCATCGGCTCCCACGACGATCACGACATCGGCACGGCCTTCGCGGATACAGTGAAGGGCTTGCCCGAGCGCATGGGCGCTGGAGGAGCAGGCGGTCGAAATGGTCAGGTTCGGGCCCTTGGCGCCGTGGGCCATCGCGATAATGCCGGAGGCCGAATTGAGCGTAATGACGGGAATAAAATTTGGATGGACGCGATGGGGTTTCTGCTGCTGGTAGAGCTGGGTGATCTCGCGCTCGCCCATGACCATCCCGCCCATGCCGGCTCCCACGATGACTCCGATGCGGTGAGGGTTCTCCTTCTCCATCTGAAGACCCGAGTCAGCCAGCGCTTCTTTCGCAGCCACGAGACCAAATTGGGCGTAGCGGTCCACGCGTTCACCATGGACTGAATCGATAAACCGTTCGACTGCGAAATCGCGCACCTGACCTGCAACCTTGGAGCGATAGCCGTCCATGGGAAAGGGGTCGAACGATGAAATGGCCGTGATGCCGGATTGGCCGGCGAGGGCGGCTTTCCAGAAATCGCTGATTCCGATGCCGATCGGAGAGACGACCCCCAGTCCTGTGACGACGACACGTGCCCGCATCTTCTTACGATCCTTTGGTAATGCCCGTGCTCTACTTACCGGAAGCGCCTGGATGAGTCAACCAGGCGCGGGGCGAGTTGATCTGGTTTGTTTGGTTTATTTAGTTTGTTTGGTTGAACGAAACTAACCAGATTAACCAAATCAACAAAACCAACCAAATAACAGTTTTTAGTACCGCACCTTAAACATCAGATAGAGGCCGAAACTCAAGAAGAGAATATTCCCCATCCAGGCGGCGATTAGAGGCGTTAAGGCCCCTCCACGGCCTAGCGCGATTGCGATGGAGTGCATTGTCCAAAAACAGAAGCCGACGGCGAGGGCTTGCCCAATGCCCATCGCCATGCCGCCCCCTCTGGTCCCGCTCCGGCGCAGACTTAGCGCAATGCCGACCAGGACCATGACGACGGTGACGAAGGGGAAGGCGATTCGACCGTAATAGTCTGTCTTCAGCCGTGCGGCTTGTGAGCCGCCTTGCTGGAGTCTGCGTCGGGAATAGGCTCGGATATCGTGGAACGTCATCAACTCGGAGTCGCCGGCGAGCCAGGTGGTGAAATCATCGGGAATAAGGGTGAGCCCGCTGGCTTGGTGGTCGAAGACTGTAGTCGAAACGGTTCCATCAGGGGAAAATTGCCGTTGCAGCCCCCCGTACAATATCCAGGTGGAGTCGCTAAAGCGGGCTTCGGCTGCTTCCGTCATACCGGTTAGTTGAAAATCGCGATCGAATTGAAAGAGCCGCACGCCGCCCAGAAGTTCCCCGCCGATGGAAACGCTGGTGACATGCATAAGGCTGTCGGTTCCCACTCTCGTCCAGGGCTGACTGAGTTTCACGGCTGCGGCAGGCGGTTTTTTCTCGATGCGCATGGTCCGAATTTCTTCGGACTTGTTTGCGGCCCAGGGGATGACGGTCGAACTGAAGAGCAAGAGCACGAGGGAAATCCCTGTGGCAAAGACAATGAAGGGGGAGGTGACTCGGAGTAAACTGATGCCGCAACTGCGCATGGCCGTGATTTCATGGCCGCGGGAGAGCAATCCAAACGTCAGCAATGTCGCCATCAGGATGGCCATCGGCGCGATTTGGAAGGAAATCGCGGGAACTTTGAGGATGAAGTAGGTCAGGACATCCAGCCAGTTTGCGTCGTAGCGCAAGAAGCGGCGTACTTTCTCGAAGAAGTCGATGACGAGGTACACCGTCATCAGCCCGCTGAAACACATCGTGAAGATTTTTGCGTACTCGCGAAAGAGATAGCGAAAGAGAATGGTCATGGGACTACCGGCGGCTCATGATGTAAAACCACACGATTGTGGCAAGAGCGAACAGGCCGTTCGGGATCCAAGCTCCGGCAAAGGGAGGCAGGCTTGCCGTGGTGACCAGGAATTCACACCCGACGTTCAGCATGTAGTAGACAATGATGACGAACACGCCGACCGCAAATCCGCCGACTCGGCCTGATCGTTTCGAGGCGATGCCGACGGGGACGCCTAAGAGACAGAGTACGAGCGAGGCGGTGGGAAAGGCCAGATCTTTGTAATACTCCATCAATCGCCGGAGCGCAGATGGATCTCGCCATTGGGATTGCGAGAGCTGCGCGATAATGGCGTCGTACGATGGACGTTCCTCGGAGGCTGCGTAGCCGCTTTGGTTGAGCGAGAGTTTGAGATCGTAACTGGCGAAGGAGACGTGCTCGTATTGATCGGCCTGATTTGGCTTGCTATGAATGACCCCTTGTTGCAGGCGTAAGGCGACTTGATCGGTCGCGGGATCCATCATCACCTCGAACTTCTGGGCCACGATGATGCGGGGATCGTCTGCATTTCGTTCGTCGGAGACAAAGATACCGGTCGAGGCCTGTCCGGGACTCCCATCCGGCACGTAGATCATCATCTTAGGGATGGGCTCGTTGAATGTTCCCCGCTCCAGCGCTAGTACCAGCTGATCCCGCAGAAGATTCAGCGCCACTTTTTTGAGGTTGACGGAGCTCCAGGGTTGCCCCCACTGGGCCAACCACAGGGTCAATCCGAAGACGAGCAAGGCAAAGAGCAGTACAGGGCGAGCCAGCCGCATGAGGCTCAGGCCCGCAGTCTGCATTGCCACCAATTCTTTATCGAAAGACAACCGTCCGAAGGCGGTGATCGAGGCAATGATTCCGGCGATCGGGAGGGTCAATACGAGAAACGACGGCATTAGATGGGCAAAGACTTCCAAGACCGCCAGGATCCCGACGCCCTTGGAGACCAGCAGTTCTACTAAGCGCAGGAGTTCGCGCGTGAGCATCACAAAACACAGGGCTCCGAGGCTGACACTAAAGGGAGACAGGAGTTCGGTGAAGATGTAGCGATCCAGCAGCGTTCGTAGAAACATTGGAAGAATCAGGCTCCTCGCTTAGTATCGCAGTATATATAGGCGAGCGGGCTAGGGTTGTCTACCTCACTTCCATCGCATTCTTGGCTAGCCTCTGGCTAAAGAATGGCTTGACAATATTTGAAATGCCATGGTACATGCTGCTCGCGTGTAAACTGAGATAGGCTTTGTGGTCGATTTTGTCTTTCCAATGAACCCGTCGCTCCAACCTGCTCTTCTTCCCGTTGTGTTCTATTCATTCCATGCGCCGCCAGCTTGGCTCCGGAACCAGCCACGTAACTAGGCGTGGCTGTTGAGGAAAGGGGGTTTCTGTGAAGACGAAAGGTACGGTCAAGTGGTTCAACGATCGCAAGGGATTTGGGTTCATTCGTCTTGAGAGCGGAGATGATGTCTTCGTACATTATTCTGCGTTGCAAGGAGAAGGATTCAAGAGCTTGAAAGAAGGGGAAAACGTCGAGTTTGAAGTCGTGCAAGGGGCAAAGGGGCCTCAGGCTTCGAATGTCTTGAAGGCGGCCGTCGCCGAATCTTAACCTTTTCAATCTCCCACATCGTGTCACAGGGAGGCCTGCCTATTTTATCGGGCGGGCCTTTCTGTTTCTGCTCAGGCAGAAGGTTAGAAGGCTGAAGGGATTCAGAAATCTGACACATGGTCAATGGTGAATGGTAAATGCTCAGAAATCATCGGGTCCAAATCCAGTTCCACCCATCTACCATTCATCATTTAACATTCTCACCAGTGTCTTAGCACTCAGCACTCTCCACCCTCGCCTTCCAACTCAGAACTTCTCTTGCCCATTTTACCCTGCCCATCTTGCGCATATGAGGAGCGCTAAATGCCCCATTTCGTTGACAATACCCATCGACGCTGTTAGCGTTTCATCGTTAGGGAGGTCTGACTTGCCGATCGACCGCAGCAGCGTTTTGAAAAACGCGCAGCTCTTTGCGTCACGGGGTCAATTCGACGCCGCCATTGCGGAATGGAAGAAGCTCTCGACCGAGTCGCCGGGCGATGGGAGTATCTTCAATTCAATTGGGGAGTTACACCTCAAACGCAACGCCACCAACGATGCAGTGACGGCGTTTATACAAGCGGCTAGTGCCTTCCGTGCCGAAGGGGCTACCCTCAAGGCAATCGCTACGTACAAGAAGGTTTTAAAGCTCGATCCTTCACAGTATGAGGTATTCCGGCATCTGGGAGATCTCAATGTTGAACGTGGTCTGCTGAGTAGCGCAGTTCAAGATTATCTCACCCTGGGCAAACACTACATCAAAGCGGGAAAAAGCAAAGCAGCGCTGGAGATCTACAAGAAGATTGTCAGCCAGGATCCTTTGAATCTGGATGCCCAGCAGCGGGTGGCGGAGTTGTGCCTGCAAGAAAACATGCAGGGCGAAGCCACGACTGTCTATTTGCAGCTAGGGCGTGAGCGGTCGGCACAACAGCGCTATGCTGAGGCGAAGGATGCGTATCAAGCTGTCTTGAGAATTGACCCTGCCAATAGTGAGGCTGCCCAATTCATCGAACAAATCAAAAAGACCGGTGGAAATCATAGCGCTGCCCCAAAGGCGGAACCGCGTTCTGCAAAAGGCCCGGCCAAGAACGTCGAGCCACCCAGTCTGCTGATGGAAGCCACTCGTCGCATCGAAGACAAACAATTTACCGGAGCCGAGGCGATTCTCAATCAGTTGCTGACCAAAGAACCGGGCAATCCGGAGGTCTGTCAATTACTGGCCAAGTTGCATTTGCATCGCGGAGACCTGCAGGTGGCGCTCGGCGAATATCGCTATCTCGCAGGGGCGGCCTTGCGGGCACAAGATTATGTGAAGGCGGAATCGCTGATCAACGAAATTTTGGCGGTCGAACCGCTGTCGGTTGCAATCATTGAACTGTATGGAGAGCTCTACGAAGAGAAGGGCGACGTCGGCAACGCTGTGCTTCAGTATGGGAAAGCGATCGAGCTGTTGCTCCAACATCCGGAGCCAGGCATGCCCACTCTTCATGAAGAAATATTTGAGAAGGTCAAGTCGCTTGCTCCAGACAATCCCATTGTCGCGAAGCTTTCTGCGCTGATGAGGGGCGAGATCTCCGTTGAATCACCCGCGCCGACGGAGCCTCAGACTTCGGCAGGGACACCCACTTCGGCGCCACAGAGTGAGCCGAATGTTTTATGGACTGGAGCGGAACCGGACGATCCCTGGATGTTAGCCCCCAAGGTCAACCCGCTAGAAGAAGATAAGGAAATCTCAGTTGCCGAGCCGTCGCCTGTGTTTGCAGAGCCCAAACCGATCACACGAAGTAGTGAATTCTCGTGGACTATTCCTGAGCCGGACCAGCTATGGGTGCCACCATTGAAGGCGGCGGCCCCAGTCGCTCCCGCGCCACCTGTCCTCTCGACGCGCGAGCAGTTCCAGATCTATCTGAAGGCTGGTCAGCAAGCTGAGGCGGAAGAATGGCTCAGTCGCTTGGTTATGACGCAGCCTGATCATGCAGAGGCTCGAGAATTGTTCGGCTCTCTGCTCGAGGCCAAGGGCGATACCGCCGGCGCAGCCTTGCAATATTCCCGCGCCCTCGAATTGCTCCTGGTTCATCCAAACGATGAGCGCCCGAATCAACCGGCAAGTCTCTATGCAAAAGTCAAAGAACTAGCCCCGGCGAGTCCGTTGATTGCCAAATGGGCCGGGGTATTTTCGCCAAAACCCACAATGCCGATTCCTGCCGTCAAGATGTCGGTTCCTACTCCACTTGTGGATGAGGTTAACCCGGAGACTCACTACATGCTGGGAGTGGCTTACAAGAATATGGGGCTGCTGGATGAAGCGAAGGAAGAATTTGGTCTTTCGATGAAGGGCCAGGACTTTTTTCTGGACTCTTGTCTCATGACTGCGATTTGTTTGAAAGAACAAGGAAAAGGCCAGTTGGCGAGTGCACAGCTCGAACTGTTGCTGAAAGATCCGAAGTGTCAAGGGACCAAGGCCCAAGCCATTCGCTATGAGCTCGGCCTACTCTACGAAGCCCAAGAACAGTGGAGCAAGGCTGCTGAAATTTATGAATCGATTCCGACCTTCCATGATGTACCGCAACGGCTCGAATCGACTCGCATACAAAGAGCCTCCTCTGGGTCCGCCCCCACGCTACGCTACGGAAACTAGCAGGTATTAGGTTTATTTCGTTTGTTTGGTTTGTTTAGTTTCTTTGGTTGAACGAAACTAACCAGATGAACCAAATCAACCAGACAAACCAAATAAACCAGCCTAGGTTACTTGGTTTGGCGCCAGGCGCCCCTCTAGCACAGCTTGAATATTCTTCAAACAGACCAATCCCATCTGAACCCTTGCATGCAGGGTGGCAGATCCTAGATGAGGAAGAAGCACCACCTGTTTCAGTTCAGCCAACGCCGAGTGGATGGTCGGCTCCTGCTCATAGACGTCGAGTCCTGCACCCGCGATAATTTCAGTTTTGAGGGCGTTGACCAACGCTCCTTCATCGACGATCGGGCCTCGAGCCGTATTGATGATGAAAGCGGTGGGTTTCATCCATGCCAATTCACACGCGCCGATCAAATGGTGGGTGGCCGGCGTGAGAGGCAGATGGATTGTTACCACGTCGGCTTCCCCGAGTAGATCGTGCAGTGACCGGTGCTCCCACTCGCGGGGTAATGAGGTGGCGGCATTAGGTTGACGTGTGTGGTAGCGCACCGGCATGCGAAACCCTACCGCGCGTTGGGCCACCGCTTGCCCGATCCGTCCCATGCCGATAATCCCCAGTATCTTGCCTGAGACTTCCGCTCCCATGAGTTGCGTGGGGCTCCACCCAGTCCATTGACCAGATCGAACGAGGGCGTCACCTTCAACGACGCGGCGCGCCGTCGCCAAGATCAACGCCCAGGTCAGGTCTGCTGTGGCATCCGTCAAGACGTCCGGAGTATTCGTGACGATCAGACCACGCACTTGAGCGGCAGCAAGATCGATGTTGTTGTACCCTACGGCATAGTTCGCCAAAATTTTTAGCCGAGTGGCTGCATGAATGGTTTCGGCGTCGATGAGATCGCCCAGAGTGACAATTGCGGCGTTGGCTCGGCAGAGTCCCTCACGAAGCGCTGGGGGAGCAGGCAACACGTCAAGCGGTTCCTGCACCAACTGGAACCGCTCCCGCACGATGGCCATGACGGGATCGGGGAGAAGACGTGAAAGATAAAGGGTGGGACGTGTGTCAATCACAGGCGCGTGCTCCCATCTGCAATTCGCATCTTAACAGGCTGCTAGCGGATGAAGAGCGTTCTTTGGTTTGTTTTGTTTGTCTGGTTTTATGGTTGGAAGAAACTTACCAGATGAACTAAATAAACTAAACAAACCAAATGAACCAGACAGACCAGACTGAACAGGGTCAGATACATCTGAGACGGAGTTTGCTACAACGGGCTTCACCCAGGAGGTCCGTATGCAGCTGCGTTATCTTCCGCGCGCTGAATCATTCTGGATGTCTCGCGGATGAATCGGATTCTGGAGCTGAATCAAGGCGAGCGCTGGGCTCGGGTGCAGCCAGGCATTGTCTTGGCAGAACTCAACAAGCGATTGGCGCGCGACGGTCTGTTATTCGGGCCGGACCCCTCCAGCGGCGAGATGTGCAAGCTGGGCGGGATGCTGGCAAACAACTCCTCCGGTCCTCACACGTTACGGTACGGTTCCGTCAAAGATAATGTGGCGGCGCTCCGTGTCTGCCTGCAATCCGGCGAGTGGCTGGATGCCAAGGCCTATGGGCTCGACGATCCGGCATGCATCGATCTTCTAAAAGCGCACAGGCCGCTTCGAGATTTGCGGTCGCTGCTACAGGAAAATGCCGCGCTGATCGCGCAGAAACGCCCGACAGTCAGCAAGAACAGTTGTGGGTACAACCTCTTTGGTCTTGCCGATGGGCTGGCGCGGGGCTGCTTCGATCTGTCCAAACTGTTTGTTGGCAGTGAGGGCACGCTCGGTCTGTTCAGCGAAGCCACCATTAAGCTGGTCGAGAAGCCCCGCGCGACCCTCACAGCGCTCATCCATTTTCATCGCTTGGAAGATGTGGGCGACGCGGTGCCGAAGCTGCTTGAATTACGTCCGAGCGCGTTGGAAGTGATGGATGCCAACACGCTCAATTTAATCGGGCGGGCGAAGCATGGCATCCCAGCAGATGCGGCAGCCACGCTCTTGATGGAGTTGGATGCTGACGGGGTAGGGATAGATCTCCGCGCCCAGGCTGAGCGCATGACCGAGATCTGCCGCCGCTATCGCCTCACGTCAGATCCCGTGATCGCCTTCGATCATGAGCAACGAGAGCAATTGTGGAAGGCCCGCAAGGCGCTCTATCCCACGCTCTACAGATTCGATCCCAAGAAGAAGCCGATCAATTTCGTCGACGACGTGGTGGTGCCGGCTGAACGGATCAGCGAACTCATCCGGTATCTGGAAGAGTTCTTCGCCGGGCAGCACGTGCCGGTTGCGATATTCGGTCATATCGGGAATGGGAATGCCCACGTTATTCCCTTGCTCGATGTGAACGACCCAGACGATTTCGAGAAGATGGTGCAGGGGTATCACGAGATTCACCAAACGGTCTTAGGCCGCTTCGGTGGCTCGATCTGTGGAGAGCACGGGGATGGCCGGGTGCGCGCCGAATACGTAAAGACGATGTTCGGCCCGGAGCTGTACGATCTGTTTGTGCGGGTGAAGCAGGGCTTCGATCCTTCGGGAGTGCTCAACCCCGGCATCAAAATCAGCGACCGGCCCTTCACGGACCATATCGACTATGAGCGATTGTCGAAATCTTGTGCCACCTGCGCCAAGTGCAACGCCGTCTGCCCGGTCTACGATGTCTTTCAATCGGAAGACATGAGTTCTCGTGGCTGGTTCGAAATCGTCACCGATAAGAACTATAGCTATCTTAATTCGAAGCGAGTCGTAGAGGCCTGCCTCAACTGTAAGTCCTGTCGTACCGCCTGTCCAGCCGGAGTCGATGTGTCTCAGCTCATCTTGGACCGGCGCGCCGAGCATCCGAACAAGATGGCAGGAGTGATCTTTCGCTTCCATGCAGAAACAGCAAAGTTCGAGAAATTCTTAAAGGTTCTCGCGAGGTATCAATCGATATGGGATCGGCCTCTGATGCGGCGTCTACTCGATCGTCTGACGAAGCCGTTCATGCGTGGTCTTGCTGAGACGGCACGGCTGTCGTCTCAGCTGGTACTGCCGCGACTCGCGAAGCGACATCTTCGAGACCGCTATCCTGAGCTGATTCCCCAGGCTGAGCAAGTCGCTCGCTCCCCGGTAGCCTATTTCCATGGCTGCGCGGCCAATTACTTCGACGATGGGGTGGGGGATGCCGTGATCGCCGTGCTGCGAAAACATGGGGTCGAGCCGGATCTGCCGACGCAACGCTGTTCAGGGACTCCGATCGAAACCTACGGGCATCGCGCGTTGGCTAAAGAAGGGGCACGGGTCAATCTCTTGTCGATGGCTGGGTACGACAAGGTGGTGACCGGCTGCGCCTCCTGCACCCTCATGCTGAAGGACTACCCCACCTTGTTCGCCGGTGAGCCGGAGCAAGCAGCAGCCCAAGCCTTGGCCAAACGGGTCACACATATTTCGGAGTTTGTGTCACAATCGCGGGTGAAACCGGCCATGGCCAGTCAGCAGTCCACGAAGTGCAAGGTGGCCTACCATTCCTCCTGTCACCTGCGAGCTGCGGGAGTCACCAAAGAGCCTCGTGCGATTCTGCGAGGCTTGCCGGGCGTGGAGTATGTGGAGATGCCAGATGCTGATCGTTGCGCTGGTGGAGCCGGGACCTATCTCGTGAAGGATTTTGAGACGTCGCAGCGCATTGTCGAGCGTAAGAGGCGGGCCGTCGAACAGAGCGGCGCCGAAGTTGTGGCCACGAGTTGCCCTGCTTGCATGATTCAACTGCGTACAGGACTGCAGGGCACAGCAGAGGTCAAGCATGTGGCCCAACTGCTTCAAGAGGCCTACGAGGCAGCAGACCTGGCGTAGGGTTGGTTTGTTTTGTTTATTTGGTTTGTCTGGTTTTTTGGTTGGACGAAACTAACCAGATGAACCAAAGCAACCAGACAAACAAGACAAACCAAATCAACCAAATAACGAGGCTTTTATGGTTACAGTACTGGTTTTTGGATTGACGCTTCAAAATGCGGTCGGGGAAACAGAATTCGAATGTGAGGTCTCGAAGCCGACCACGGTTAGGCAACTCATTATATCGAATCAGGATCGCATGGGTCCATTGCTGGAATTCCTGCTGAATCGAGATCTGTTGATTGCCGTGAATAAAAAAGTGAGCGGTGAGGATACGGTGGTCAAGGACGGCGATATCATAAAGCTCACCCATCAATCGAGGGTGTCCTATGATGGGACGAGAGACCTTCCCACCTGACCGAATGCTGAAAAAGCTCGACTCATAGGACGGTTATTTGGTTTGTTTGGTTGAACGAACCTAACCAGATAAACCAAATAGACCAAATGAACCAAATCAACCCGGCCGCCGTTTGGCTTTGGCTGTCGGTGGGGCGGTGAGGGGATCGTCAGGCCAGGAATGTTTGGGATAGCGGCCACGGAGTTCTTTTTTTACTTCGATATAGGCCGATTTCCAGAAGCTGGAGAGGTCCTTCGTGATTTGGACGGGTCGCCGCGCTGGTGATAGGAGGTGCAGCATAACCGGAATCTTACCATCGACGAGACGGGGCGTATCCTTGCAGCCGAACATCTCTTGCAATCGCACAGCCAGGATAGGCAAATCCGGTGTTTCGTACTCCACGCGGACATTCGACCCGCTTGGGACCGTGAGATGGGTGGGAGCCCACTGTTCGAGTCGGCGTTGTTGTTCCCAGGAGAGGAGCGCGTGCAAGGGCTGGGTGAGATCGAGCCTCGTGACGCGGTCGAGCGTCGTCAGCCCGGATAGATAGGGCGCAAGCCAGTCGTCGAGCGTTCGTAACAGCGCCTCCTCCGACAGATCGGGCCATTGTGATTCTTGTCCTTCGATCCGACGGAGGAATCCCACTCGGGCTCGCCACTGACGCAGCTCAGGATTCCAGGCCAACCTGTCGAGTCCCGCCCGGCGAATGCCCTCTAACAATGCCGTCGAAATCATCGAAGGATCTGGCTTCGAGAGTCCCTGCTCAGACAGAATGAGTGAGCCCAATCGATGCTGTCTCGTCGCACGAACCATGCGTGCTGTGTCATCCCACGATACCTCATCCACTACTTGAATCTGGTCTGCATAGAGGGTCTCAAGTTCGCGAAGCCGTATCGGCGTAGCCAGATCGATCCTGGCCCATTGCTGGCCGCCATCCAGGTCGGCGATGACCAGGTAGTCTTCTGAGCCGAGCGGATCAGGGTTCGCAAAGAGGGCGCCACGGCCATTGGCCATGAGATAGCGTGCGTCTTTTCCACGCTGGCGTTGGGCGATGCGATCCGGATAGGCAAGTGCGAGCAAGAGTCCGACCTCATCAAAACTCTTCTGCGGATCAGAACGAGCCGACCGAGAAAGTTGCCGCTGCCACAGATCGGCGGTGCGTCTGACTCGCTGGCAGGCGGCACGGTCGACGCTGGCGCCTGCTGTGTGATCGTGCTGTCCGTGCAAGACATCGACACGGAGTCGTAGATCGGCGTTGCGCCAGCCGGAAGGGCCTCGCAGAATATCTCTCTCGCTGAGCAGGGCTGCGAGTTCGCATGCAAGCTCGCCGAGCTGTAACGGCACAGATTTGAGCAGCATGTGCGCAAGACGTGGATGGAGCGGCAGCTCTGCCATCTGTCTTCCATGAGCGGTGATCTGGCCCTCGGCATTGAGCGCACCAAGGTCGATGAGCAACGCTCTCGCCTGGGCCACAGCCCCGGGCGGTGGGGGAGTGAGCCAGGACAATTCGGCTGGATTGGCTGTGCCCCAGAGGGCCAATTCGAGTAGCAGCGGTGCCAGGTCCGCGTCGAGCATCTCCGGAGGGCGACGCGGGGCCAACGATTGATGCTCCACAGAGGTCCAGAGGCGGGAACAGATGCCCGGTTCGAGCCGGCCAGCCCTGCCACGACGTTGCTCAGCGGAATCCTGGGTGACGCGAATGGTCTCCAACCTTGTGAGTCCCGATCGCGGATCGAAGCGAGGCACCCGCAGCAACCCTGCATCAATGACGACGCGCACCCCGTCGATCGTCAAACTGGTTTCGGCAATCGAGGTGGCCAGCACGATCTTTCTCGTGCCCGGTTGAGCGGGAGCGATCGCGCGGTCCTGCGCCTCTTGCGGCAGGTCGCCATGGAGCGGCGCGACAAGAATATGTGGACCCAAGTTCAGATCGAGGAGCTTTCGTTCGACGCGTCGGATTTCTGCCATGCCGGGTAGAAAGACCAAGAGGCTGCCTTGATCCTGCGTAATCGAACGCCTGATCGATTGTACGACGGCGACATCCAGATGGCCTGAGATGGGTTGATCGAGATAACGGGTCTCTACGGGAAACATTTTGCCTTCGCAGACAATCACAGGCGCATGGCCCAACAGGTCTGAAACCGGTCCACAGTCTAACGTGGCTGACATGACAAGCAGTCTGAGATCCGAACGGAAGAGCCGTTGCGATTCAAGACAAAGGGCCAGGCCTGTATCGGCCTGCAGGCTCCGTTCGTGAAATTCATCGAAGAGAACGATCGCATACGCGCTGAGCGAGGGATCGTGCTGGAGTAGGCGAGCAAGGATCCCTTCCGTGACCACTTCAATTCTGGTCTTAGGCCCCACATTCGTGTCGAGCCTCATGCGATAGCCGACCGTTCCGCCGATCGATTCACTCAGCGTGGCGGACATGCGATGAGCTGCGGCACGGGCGGCAAGGCGCCGCGGTTCCAGCATGAGCAGCTTCTTTCCGTCGAGCCAGGGGGCATCGAGCAAGGCCAGCGGCACACGCGTCGTTTTCCCTGCGCCGGGCGCGGCGGTCAGTAATGCATTCCGTCCATCCGTCAGCGTCCGGCAAAGGGTTGGCAGCACATCTTCTATTGGGAGTGTAGACATGATAGGTTCGGTGTTCTAACAGGCTGTTGAAAAAGTCCGCCAGCCTTCGGGAAGGCTAAGGTTCAGGCTGAGAAAAAGAATCTGATCTTCCCTCAACCTTAACCTCGGCCTCATCCTACAGTAGAAGTTGCGGCCTTGCTGACGGTCTTTTTGAACAGCCTGCGGTGCGACTGGAGATGTCAGGGCCTCCTGCGGCACAATGGATATTACAATATCCTCTCGGACTGTATCAGACTTGTGCTAGAGACGAAAAGGAAACGGATAGATGGTTGGCTATCGATGGACCGAGGGCAAACCCACCGCGGCCGGCTGGTATTGGTTTCGGGGCCTGGCACATGAAGCCGACCCCTTTATTGTACAAGTCGATGAAGTCGGTCAGTTTCAATGGCCGGATGGCGGGTTTCAAGAAGTGACGCTCGCTAAAGGGGAATGGGCGGGGCCGATCCAGCCGCCAGAAGAGTGAAAAGAAGCATAGGGCTCTTGGGAGATTTCTCTGCTCCCGGAACGCGCACGATAATGCTGTGCTCGTTCGACGGCCGCAATAGAAACCTCCCAAGAGCCCTATGCACAGAAAGTGGAGTAGTTGGATAACCCCTTAGGGGCGAGAGTACGAGCAAGCTTGGAAAGAGCATTGATAGAATGCCTTCGCCTGGGGAGAGATCGCGACTTGGCAGAACGGGGTCGTGCAGGTGAGGAGCGAGGCTTTTTTGCCGGCCTGCTATCTCTTCTCAGTAGAACTCCAGTAGTATGACAACAACTTAGTCACAGTCCAGTTATCAATTGACCAGCATGACAGCTGAAAAAATCCTTCGAGGCAATCTATGAAACATGACACCTCTCATCCACCGACGGATACGCAGGCGAAGGGTTTTTCTCCAGGGTTCGCGGCACTGGGCTTGGAAGCGGCTCTGCTGACGACGCTCGACACGCTGGGCTATGAAGAACCCACGCCGATTCAGCGGGAGGCGATCCCTCCGTTATTGGCGGGGCGCGATCTCTTGGGTCAAGCGGCAACCGGAACCGGCAAGACGGCAGCCTTCACGCTGCCGTTGCTGCAGCGCATCGCCCATTCGGCACGGCGTTGCCCCTCCGCACTTGTCCTGGTGCCGACGAGAGAGTTGGCCATACAGGTCGGCGAAGCCGTCACGCGCTATGGCAAAGAATTGAAAATCTCCGTGCTCCCGGTCTATGGAGGCCAGGCGATGGGGTTGCAGCTCCAGGCGCTCAGGCGTGGTGTCGATGTCATCGTGGCGACCCCTGGGCGGGCGCTGGATCACATCCGCCGTAAAACCTTGCAGCTCAAGACGATTCAGACGGTCGTGCTGGACGAGGCCGATGAGATGCTGGACATGGGATTTGCCGAGGATCTGGACGCCATTCTTGAGCAGACGCCCAAAGAGCGGCAGACGGCGTTGTTCTCCGCCACCATGCCCGCCAGGATCGCGGCCATTGCCAAGCGCCATCTGAAGGAGCCGGTAGAGATCAGGATTGCCAAGGAGCCGCTCAAGGCCGGCGCCGCGCCGCGTGTCCATCAAACAGCCTACATCGTGGCCCGGCAGCATAAAGAGGCGGCATTGGCTCGTATTCTGGATGTGGAAGCTCCGAAGTCGGCCCTCGTATTTTGCCGCACACGTATCGAAGTCGATGAGATCACCGCAATGCTGACGAGCCGTGGGCATCGGGCTGAAGCGATCCATGGCGGGATGAATCAGCCTCAGCGCGATCGCGTGATGAATTCGTTTCGAGCCGGGCAGACTGAACTCCTCGTGGCCACCGATGTGGCGGCGCGGGGTTTGGATATTCCATCCGTGTCGCATGTCGTGAACTACGATTTGCCGACGTCGCCGGAAGGCTATGTCCATCGGATCGGGCGGACTGGAAGGGCCGGACGTGAAGGGTCTGCGATCACCGTCATCGACCCGCGCGAGCAGCGGTTGCTGTGGAACATTGAGCAGCTGACGAAAGCCAAAATTGTCGTGACGCCAGTGCCGACCGTTGCTGATCTTCGTACGAAGCGGCTGGCACGAACCAAACGCGAGATTGAAGAGGTGCTCGCGGTCGGCGATCTGGATCTGTTCCGGGCCGTGGTCGCGTCGTTCGCTGAACAGAAAGATCCCATGGATGTGGCGGCGGCAGCCATGAAACTTGTCTTTCGTATTCAGGGTGGGGAGCGAAAAGAGCAGGATATTCCGGCAATGTCGTCCAGGCCGCCGGAGCGGCCATCGATGGCGCGGCGCCCTATGGCAGATCCTCGAGGACGGGCCGGTGGCATGATCCCGAGAGAGGGACAGGGCAGACCGTTCAACGCGCCTGGTCGCGGCGGACGAACGGCAGGGATGGCCAAGGTGTATATCGGGGCAGGCCGAGAGGCAGGAATCCGTCCGGGTGACCTTGTCGGGGCTATTGCCAACGAGGCAGGGCTCAATTCCAACGTGATCGGCGCTGTCGAAGTGATGGATCGATTTTCCCTGGTAGAAGTGCCGGAAGTATTGGCTCGGGAGATCATCGAGACTCTCAGCCGGACCAGGATCAAAGGACAGAAGGTAGCAGTAAGATTGTTTGTGGAGCAGCCAAGGGGAGGGAGGGCATAGCCAGGTGCCCTTTTTGCTCGCAGAACGCGCACGATCAGAATGTGCTCGTTCGATGTGCGCAGTCAAGGACAGCCTGGCTACGCCCTCTTCGAGTGGAAATAAGAAGGGCATTCGGAGTGCAGGTTAGGTGAAAGTGTCGTGCGTAGTCTCAGTAGGCGTGGTGCTAGGGAGGTAGGAGTTTTCTTTGCTCCCGGAGTGCGCGCCCTCAGAAGGGTCTCGCTCGACGGCCACAGCCGAAAACTCCTACCTCCTGTGCCTGTTGAGTGATGACTTGAGAAAAAGGCGGGCGGGCGTGACTGGCGAAAAAGCGGGATGGCCTCAAAGCTGAAATGTTCGTGATGCCAAACCTCAACCTTCAGCCTTCAGCCTTCGACCCAAGCCTGAGAATTAAGGGGCTGCAGTGACCTTGTCTCCCTGGACGGCCAAGCTGCGCGAGTGGCAGGCTCGCGCCGTGTCCGGTGTCCTGACCCATACGCGTCCTGATTTTCTTGCGACGGCAACACCCGCAGCGGGAAAAACTCGTTTCGCGCTTCGAATCGCCCATCAATACCTGGCCGATCGAGTCGCCAGCCGTGTGCTGGTTATTTGTCCGACCAACCACCTGCGCACGCAATGGGCGACCGCTGCAGGCCTGGTTGGCATTCACCTGGATCCCGATCTGACGAACGAGCAGGCGATCGAAGCGCGTGACTTCCAAGGCGCGGTCGTGACCTATCAACAAGTGTGTCTTGCGCCGGATGTATTTCGGCGTGCTTGCCGGAGCCGGCCCACGCTGCTTATTTTTGATGAGCTGCACCATGCGGGCGAGGGAAAAGATTGGGGCAACGCGTTGCTGGGAGCGTTCGAAGACGCGGTCTTTCGCTTGGCCCTATCCGGCACTCCCTTTCGCTCCGATAACAATCCGATTCCTTACGTGCGGTATGAGCAGGGCGAGAGCCAGGCGGATTTCACCTATGGATATGCCGAGGCGATTCGTGAGAGCGTCTGCCGTCCGATTCTCTTTCCGAGCTACGAGGGAGAACTGGCGTGGCTCTCGGAAGGTCGCGAACATCGGGCGACTTTCGAGGATGGACTCACCTTTGAACTACAGCGCGAGAGGCTCAAGACCGCGCTCTTGCAAGACAGTTGGTTGGGACCTGTCATCACGGATGCCGACGCCGAGCTGCGCCGACTCCGCAAGCAGGAACAGCCGGATGCCGGCGGGCTCATCGTCGCGATGAATCAGGACCATGCGAGGCAGGTGGCGGAGCTGCTGGGCCGTATCACCGGAAGCCGCGCACATGTGGCCATATCGGACGATCCGTCGGCATCAAAGACGATCGCCTCGTTCGCACAGCATAAGAACCAGCAATGGCTTGTTGCCGTAAATATGGTGAGTGAAGGCGTCGATATTCCGAGGCTCCGTGTCGGTGTCTACGCCACGAATGTCCTGACCGAGATGTACTTCAGACAAGTCGTCGGGCGATTCGTCCGGATGCAGGAAGGGCTACCGAAGCCGCAGAGGGCCTGGCTCTACCTGCCCAAGGACGCGACCCTCGTTCATTATGCCAAACGCATCAAGGCCGAACGCGACCATGTATTGGAAGAGATCATGCCTTCCATGCAGCGCACCCTGTTCGGTACGGCCGCGACTTCATTGAAAGAGTACGTTCCCTTGCACGGGGTGGCCAGGGTGGATGCCTTGATCGGGGGAGATGAGCTGGAATTATCCGGCGAGAGCACGGATGTTGCCGAGACATCAGTGCCGCTCTATGACAAGAAGAATGAATTGCGGGACCAGCATCGAGCCCTTGTCGGCGCCGTGGCGCGAAAGGCCGGTATCGATCATCGCCGGCTCAATGCGGAACTCATCAAGCGAACTGGCGGTAAGGTCGATCAGGCGACCGTTGCACAGTTGGTACGGCGAATCGCTCTGTTAGAGAAGTGGCGAGACTCTGGTTTTGACGGCGGCCGAGCCTAGCTGTGCGCATCACCGGCGGCGCATGAAGCGCGACAGCCGGATGGTCTCTCTTGTTTGGTTGAACGAGATAAACCAAATGAACGAAACAAACCAGATGAACCAGATTAACGCGTTTCTGTCTCAAGACCTGGCAGGTCTTACTGTATGGGAGTTATGCGCAGTCCTCTAGGAGTCGGCGGTGCTGTCGGGGCCGGTGGTGGAGGAGGCGGGGGGGATGTGGTGACGGTGAGCGTTACTGGCACGGTAACTGGGGAAGTTCCGATGGCAGTGAGCGTGATGTTGCCATTGTAGGTTCCAGCGGTTCTAGCGCCAGCTGCCACAGACACTGTCACAACGCCATTGCCTGCGCCAGTGGCCGGACTCAGCGCCAACCAGTCGACAATCTCAGTGGCACTCCAGGTGAGCGAGCCTCCTCCTGTATTACTGATGTTCAGGGTTTGGGGCGCCGGGTTGCCGCCACCCTCTGTTGCAACGAAGGAGAGATTCGTCGGACTTGCCCCAATAGCCGGTGGTATGGGAACTGTTGCAACGGTGAGCGTCACTGGCACCGTCACCGAGGAGGCTCCGGGAGCATTCACGGTCACAGCGCCACTATAACTGCCAGCCGTCAAGCTGCCAGTAGTTACCGTCAACGTCACGGCGCCGTTTCCAGTCCCAGAAACCGGACTCAGGGCCAACCAGGTGGCATTTTCCCCGGCATTCCAACTGAATGAACCGCCCCCTGTGTTGCTGATACTCAAGGTCTGGGTCGCAGGGTTGGCGCCGCCCTGGGTTGCAGCGAAGGAGAAGCTTGTCGGACTTGCCCCGATGACCGGTGGCACGACAGGCGGAGGTGACCCGGCGGGTGTGAAGGTTGTGAGGCCGCTCTCGGTCGACTCATTATTGGCAAAGTCATAGGCCGTAATGAAGTAGTACTGAGTGACTGCGGGCGTCCCGATATTGAAGCTTGTCGCTGTTCCCACCGTGGCGAGAGAAGATGCGTTGCCCGATGCTCTACTACATGGTAGCTGACTGCATTGATAGACACGATATCCTGCCAGGTCTGGTTCGCTGTTGGCGTTCCATGTCAACGTGGCACCCCAAGCCGTACTAGACCACAACACAAGCACGCCGGCGATGGCTCTTATCCAGTTCATACTGACATTCCCATAATTTCTCACCGGCAGTGGCAGGCCTGCCGGAGAAGCCAAGCTCTCACGCGAAGTACCTCTGTCGGATTGCTGAACTGACGTCGGTACCCGAGGAGAGGTGAAAAGGGCTAACCCTTCGCCCCGTCACAGAGGTTAGAGCAAAGCCTGTGCCGCCGCATGGGAGGGGCGGTCAGCGCAAACATCTTGAAAATAAGGCGTGGCGCGAGAAGTTTTTGGTCACGTGCGGAGAGACTGTAGGAGATGGGAGAAAATCAATGAGTCAAACGTAGGTTTTCTCAGAGGATAGACGCTGCACTCGTTTGCCTCCAACTACGTGCATACTCGTACGGCAGTGGCCCATGGCGCGTGAAGTGCGAGATAGGCACAACAGGCTGAAGGCCGAAGGGATTCAGAAACCTAACAAGTCTCGCGCTAAGAACCAGTTAGCGTTCTGTTGCTCCAACTTCCTCTCTCAACTGAAACATGAGGGAGGGATATTCTTTCATGCAGTAGGCGAGCAGCCGTTCGGAGCCGAAGAGCATCACCATCTTGCCGTCCTTATCCACGAGCCGGCGCGTATCCTGCGGCCAATAGATCCTGGCGATCGTGTCGGGATCGCCGCTCACCCAGCGGGCCAGGACAAAGGGCATCCGGTCGACGAGAGTCTTGACCCCATACTCGGTTTCAAGCCGCGAAGCGACGACATCGAATTGGAGCTCTCCCACCGCGGCCAAGACCGGTTCCCTCCGTACATGATCCGGTGAATAGAACACCTGCATGACCCCTTCTTCTTCGAGCTGTTGGAGTCCCTTCTGAAATTGTTTTTGTTTCGTGAGATCCTGGCTTCGAAGCACGCCGAAGCATTCAGGGGGAAATAATGGAATCGCATCGAAGGAGCGAGGTGTGCCGGAACTGAGGGTATCGCCGATGGCAAAGAGTCCTGGATTCACGAACCCGACGACATCGCCTGGGTAGGCCTCTTCAATCGTTTCCCGGTCACGACCGAAAAGCCGGTGCGGTCTTGTCATACGAATCTTCCGGTCCAGCCGGGCATGATGGACCATCATATCTTTTTCAAAGCGGCCGGACACGATGCGTAAAAATGCCATCCGATCACGGTGTTGTGGGTCCATGTTCGCCTGAATTTTGAACACGAAACCGGAGAACTGCTCCTCCGTCGGCTGCACCGGTCCTTCCGAACTCATTCGTGGTCCCGGCGGCGGTGCGAGCCGGAGGAACCCGTTCAGAAATGGTTCGACGCCGAAGTTGGTGAGGGCGCTCCCAAAGAAAACCGGCGTGAGTTGGCCTGCGAGAAAGCGGTCGCGGTCGAACTTGGTCCCGGCGCCGGTCAACAAGGCTATCTCTTCTTGTAGTGGGCCATAGGCCTCTCCGAGTGTCTCCGCCAGACTTGGGTGGGGGAACGTTTCCACTCTCATCGGTGCCCGGCGTTGGTTGTGCAGGGTTCGTTGGAAGAATAAGACTTGAGGCTCTTGAAGATCGTACAGACCCAAAAACCCTGCCCCTTCCCCGATGGGCCAATTGAACGGGACCGCCGTCATGCCCAAGGTCTGTTCAATCTCCTCCAGGAGTTCGTACGGATGGCGTCCGGGCAGATCCATCTTATTGATGAAGGTCATGATAGGGATATTGCGTTTACGACAGACGGCGAACAGTTTCTTGGTCTGTGGCTCTATACCTTTGGCGCAGTCGAGCACCATGACTGCGCTGTCTACCGCCATGAGAGTGCGATAGGTATCTTCGCTGAAGTCCTGGTGGCCAGGCGTATCGAGCAGGTTCACCCGTACACCTTCATAATCAAATTGGAGCGCGGTGGAGGTGATGGAAATGCCACGCGCCTGCTCCAGCTCCATCCAGTCTGACTTCGATGCACGCTGATGCGACCGCGCATGAACCGCCCCGGCCAAGTGCACCGCTCCGGCATAAAGGAGGAGCTTCTCGGTCAGTGTGGTTTTCCCCGCGTCCGGATGCGAAATAATCGCAAAGGTCCGCCGCCGAGCCACTTCTCGTGCCAACTCATCCGACGACGACTTCTCAATCGGCAACGACATAAACGTTCCTTCTTTTCTACAAGGCCCCAGATGAGGTATTGGAGATATGTTTTAACACCTGGCGGAGGAGAAAACTAGAAGAAGGGAGCGGCCAGGTGCCCTTCGTGCTCGCAGAACGCGCACGCTCAGAAGGTGCTCGTTCGATGCGCGCAGTAAAGGGCAGCCTTGGCCACTCCCTATCGGGGGAAGGGTGGAGGCGGAGAAAGGGCATGAGAGGGCGGGCTAGCGAGTCTCCTGTGCTCGTGCAACGCGCGGTCTCGGAAGACCCTCGTTGGACACGCGCAGTGGGAGACCCTCTAGCCCGCCATTGAGGGAGAAGATAAACGAGCGGCGGTCCCTCGATGCGCGCAGTGGAACCACCCCCAACGGCTCCGCCTAAATAAAGGGATCACTTGGGATTTCATCCCGCGCGAGTTGACGCCATCTGCAGAACGACGTAGCCTGTTGCTGACCCTTGAACCAGCGGCCGCCCCATGCACCGACTGACCTAAGCGAAATAATTCCTGGCCTCGTTAGCACAATGCCCAAAGGCTTACCGCAGAACGTCAAGGATAACATCGAGAAGTGTCGGTCGAGGCATACAACCGACCCGGCCAGCGGTTTCGAACAGCACAGTTCTTCATTCTTGTCGTGATTGCCTGGACAGCGTTGCTCCACGCAATCTTTTATCGCAAAGGTCGACGACCATGGTACCGACAGAAGGGTTCGACCTCTGCCAAGGGAGTCCGATACGTCAAGATCGACGGTGACCCTAAGCACTGGGATTTGACTGAGTGTCTCCGGCAGCACTTCGTTGACCAGACCCCCCTGAGAAGAAGAACCTGGAATTTCTGATCGGTCTCCGAAACAAGATCGAGCATTGCAATCTACCTCAGCTGGATGCCTCCCTTTACGGCGAGTGCCAGGCCAGCCTTCTCAATTTTGAACAGCTGCTGGTTACGTCGTTCGGAGTCAGGTACGGGCTCGCCGATCAGCTGGCGATAGCACTGCAGTTCTCGCAGCTCATGCCAGACGAGAAATCGAAGGCCACTAAGTTGGCCCTACTCTCGGCTTCAAAGGGCGTTACCGACTACATCGAGAAGTTCAGGACTGCGCTACCGCCGACGACCTTGAGCAGCATGAAGTACTCCTTCTCCGTATTCCTCGTTCCAAGGGTTGCGAATCGGGCATCTGCTGCGGACGTTGTTGTTCAGTTCATTCGCGTAGACGAGGCGTCTCCGGAAGAGTTGAGCCGACTGGAAAAGTTGAATATTCTTATCCGTGAGAAACAGGTACCGATTGCGAACTTGGGTCTCTTCAAGGCCACAGATGTGGTGAAGGCCCTGAAGCTGCTGCTGCTCTACAGAGTGAGCATGAGCACTCATACATGCGCGTGGCGCCACTTCAAGGTTCGTCCGGCGTCGTTTGCAGGCGCGCCCGAGAAGACGGACGGTCGCTACAGTGTGTACGACAGTGTCCACGGTGACTACGTCTATACTCAAGCCTGGATTGACAAGCTTGCAACGGAGCTGGCTGACGCCGGTACATTTCAGGCGGTAACTGGGTTGGCCCCGGTGTCGAGGTAAAACCTGGCCGTTATTCAAGCAGCCTGAACACTGGACATGGACCACCAGAGGCGATGCGTTGACAAGTGGTTGAAGGCACGCGACAATCACGCGTCAATCTGCAGTTCGTCTCGGCATACTCCGTAGTTAACTGTCACAACGAGGGATTAACCATGTCCAACAGCTGGCTGCAAGTTGCCCAGGAGGCATTGAAGATCCCTGGCCTCTTGGTCGAAATCTACGGTGATCTTGCGAGACCCGGAGTCCAGCAGGTTGGGAAAGCCCTCGGGACAGTGTTCGGCCTTGGAAACACTGTGCTCTGGCCCATCCACTTGGCAAACGAACGGTCCCGTATCTACATCGAGAAGAATCTCGAGGACTATCGAGCGCGGCTGGAACATCTGCCGCAGGAAAAAGTAGTACCGGTCGCTCCAGAAATAGGTGTTCCCATTGCCGAAAAGTTAGCATATGTGCGAGACACGAAGCTTGCAGATATGTACGTCACTCTTCTTGCGAAGGCTTCAAATGCTGACTCTGTGTGGGAGGCGCATCCAAGCTTCGTGAACGTCATCAATAATCTTTCGCCAGATGAGGCGCAGTTGCTTGAATACTTCGTCAACGAGACCGATTTGGAATTTGTCACCGCAAAATGGTGGAGCTCAACCATGTACAGCTTCGCTGGTGATCTGCTCATCGCGCCAGAGCGCTCAAGCTCTCTTCTGTATCCACAGAACGTGCCCGCGTATTTCAGTAACCTGGACGGACTGGGTCTAATCATTATCCATCATGATCGAAGCGTAAAGAGAGATACTGTGGATGTATACCCAGCGTTGAAGGATTATTGGTCTAGCCAATTTCCAGCCCAGATGGCACCGAAGCCGGACCGAACACTCACGTTTGAGAATGGCGTGGTCTGCGTAACGACGTTCGGCTCCCAGTTCATTCACGCGTGCCACAGACAGTGAAGCTAATCCCTCCATCAACCGGGCGAACGGAAGGTGCCGTAACCGTTTTCGGAAATCACCGCGAGTTGAGCCTGTCAGGACGATGACTGCCGCATTCCTTCCCAGCAAACATCCAATACTGTGACGATGCGCCGTCGTGTAGTAGGGACTAAGCTTGGCGAAGCGTTAAGGTGACAGGCTTGTACGCGGCCTGTCACATTTCTATTTTTTAGTTGATGACAGTTTATTTCGCAGGGGTGGCAGAGGCCTGAGCGCAGTTCGCCGGAGGAACGGGGTGCCCTTCGAGACTGTGCTAGGAAGGAAAGCGGAAACTGACTGAGTCTGCGAAAGAATTTCCGAAGGATTCCGCCTAGCACAGTCCGAAAGGGCCGTTCCGGGAGGCGCTGGCGCAAAGGGCTTTGCCACCCCTGTTCCGAGTTCCCTTTCCAGTCTGAGGCCGAATCATAACGTGGACCGTCTGGCAGGTTGACGCCATCTGCAGAACGACGTAGCTTGTTGCTGCACTTGGACCACAGGAGGAGGAATCATTATGGGACTTAAACCATTACAGGATTGGGCTTTGATCGAACCATCGGAGGCCAAGGGAAAGACCACTGGGGGGTTGTTCATCCCGGATACGGCCAAGGAGAAACCTGTTGAAGGAAAGGTCCTGGCCGTGGGGAAGGGACGTTGGGAAACACCGGAAAAGAAGTCTGGTAGTAAACCAAAAAGGAAAGACGCAAAAGAGGAAAAGGTATTCAATTCTACGGTCCTTAAACCGGGCGATCAGGTTCTCTATGAAAAGTACGGAACGACCGAAATCGATCTGGATGGTAAGGAGCTCGTTCTCGTCCGCGAGTCCGACGTCCTGGGCTTGGTGGGGTAAGAAGACCGTTATTTGATTTGTTTGGTCTGTCTCGTTTGTATGGTTGAACCAGATGGACCAGACAGACCAAGAAGAAAACAGGAACATGCTACTTTTCTGACCGATCGCGGCGGCGGCGCGTGTGGAGGATTGACCGAATGGTGTGGTGGGAATTAGGCCCGGCTGGTTTCGAGTCGGTCCATGCGTGTTTTCAGTGCAGAGAGGTCCGTTTCGAGGGTGTGGCTGCGCTGGTCGAGCTGGGAAAATGAGAGCCGAAGAAGTGCCCGCATTTCTTTGAACTCATCGCGAATCTCCCCACGGTGTTCTTGCAATTCATGTCGAATAGTGGCGTGACCTTCCGCAATCTGGCGGATGTCGCTCCTCAGCGATTCGGCCACAACACCAAAATGACGTTTGATCTCTTCCATCTGCTCGACGTTCATGGGTTGCTTGTATAGACCGATCACCACCAAAATGCAACGAGGATTTCCTCCAGCGAGTCAAGAATGGTTGGTTTTTGAGACGCGAGCGAAGGGCTCTGTTACCCCGCCTACGCGAGTATCACATCGCGCAATGCCCCTTTCATTGCATATTGGACTGATGATCAGTTGACAGGGTTGCCGACAAGTCAGTAGCCTGGCAGCGGTTCCTGTTTCTCTTTTCATCTGCAAGGTCATTGCATGGCTGAGCCTGAGAATACCAAGCCGGATGTCGGCGAGCTTATACGGAAGCTACACGAGCGGCCACAGATGCTCTGGGCCGCGCAGTTACACGCCCCTGCGCACGTACACTACAAAACATTTCGCATGAGCGATCCACCGGTGCAGCGGCCGGCGAGTCGCGACGAGTTCAGGTCTCTCCTGGAGGCTTTGAATATCTCTGCCGACGCGATGGTCATTCAAGACGCGTTTGGCTACGGCATGAAGACGGCGGAGACCGGCGATCGCCTGATCGTCATCTGGCAAACGCACACGGAGTACTACAGTTATCAAATCTGGCATATGCCATCCGATTATGTCGGGGGGATGACCTTTGGCCCGATGACCTTCCCTGACTACCGGTTTCCAGCCACACCGCTCGGAGTGGAAGTATGCCACCTTGATATCGTACTGATGGCTGAGCCCTTGCCGGCCAGTGAGGCGTTTAGCCGGGAGTTTCCCGGTCCGATCCTCTATGGCAGCCGGATCCTCGATGAGGAGACGTCGCTGGTTACGAGCTTTACACCGGATGAACATGGGCGCGAACGCTATTGGGTCAGCGTCGGGTCCGGCATGTCCAGCAGGTCTCACTTGAAAGACATTGTCGATGCGATTGTCCGGATCGAAACCTACTACCATTTGATTCTCATGCAGAAGCCATTGTTTTCAGCTGCGATCGATCAGGCCTACAAGTTCGAGCAGGTGCACTTGAAGCAGCGCGAAATCATCAGCGGACACATCGGCCATGCCGACGCCCTGACGCTCCAGCGTTGGCTCAATGGGCTGACGTTAGATTTGTTAAAGACCACTCAACTGTCCAGTAGGCTGCACTTCGAGCTATCCGCCTCTGTTCCTTACGACAAGATTGTGCATCGGACGCTGGCCTCACTCAACGAACGGTCACTTCCCCTCTATCGCCCGATGTCCGAGTATGTCCTCAGCGGGATCACCGGGGTCGCGGAGGGCTATCAACAACTCCTGAAGCGGATGGACACCCTTCGCAGCGGGTTTGAAGGGACGATCTCAATCATTCGCGCCCGCGTCGATCTCATGCTCCAATCCCAGAACTTGTCGCTTCTGATCAGCGTCGACAAGACGACGAGGAGCCAGGCCATCCTCCAATACACGGTCGAAGGCTTGTCGGTCATTGTCATCGCCTACTATCTCAGCGGGCTTATGGCCTATATCTTCAAGGGGCTTCATGAAATGGGGTGGCTACGCAATGCGGATATTGCCGCCGCATTGTTCGTTCCGCTCTCGCTCGGTATCGCATTGGGGATTACGATCATCGGACGCAAACTTCTCCACAAGAAATTCTCCGGCGAACCTGCGCCTCCGGCGTAATGAAAAAGTTATTTGGTTTGTCTCGTTTGTTTGGTTGAACGAACCCAACCAGATGAACCAAATCAACCCGATAAACCAAACGAACATTTCCCGTTGATTTCTTGACGTTGTTCGTTCCCCTGGATAGGCTGCTGTCATCTCTCCATGAGGTAGGCGTTCATGATTTTTGTGACCGGCGGGGCAGGCTATATCGGATCGCATACCTGTGTGGAACTGCTCGAGGCGGGCTATGATGTCACGGTGTTCGACAACTTCTGCAATAGTCACCCCGAGGCAGTGGCGCGGGTAGAGCGCATCACCGGAAAAAAACTGCGGTTGGTGAAAGGCGACATCCGCGATCGTGGTGTCTTGGTGGCGGCCCTGCGTGAGAGTGGGGCCAGTGCGGTGATCCACTTCGCCGGCCTCAAGGCGGTGGGGGAGTCGGTCACTCAGCCGTTGGCCTATTATGACAACAATGTGGTCGGTACTCTTCGCCTGTTGGAAGCGATGGGGGAGTGCGGGGTAAAAACTTTAGTGTTCAGCTCCTCCGCCACCGTCTATGGAGACCCTCAACGATTGCCGCTCACAGAAGACCATCCGCTTTCCGCCACCAACCCGTATGGCCGTTCGAAGTTGATGATTGAAGAGATCTTGCGCGATCTGCGCCGCAGCGATGCCTCATGGAGACTCGGCATTCTGCGTTATTTCAACCCGGTGGGAGCCCATGTCGGCGGCTCGATCGGGGAAGATCCACAGGGCATTCCCAATAATTTGTTGCCCTTCATCGCGCAAGTGGCAATTGGACGTCGAGACTACCTTAACGTGTGGGGCAATGATTACCCCACTCCAGATGGGACGGGGGTGCGGGATTATATTCACGTCGTGGATCTGGCCTTGGGCCATCTCAAGGCACTAAACGTATTGGAGCGATTAGAGAAGAGGGTCGAGTGTCTGACCGTAAATCTGGGAACTGGTACAGGGTACAGCGTACTGGATATCGTGCGGGCATTTGAGCAGGCCAGCGGGCGATCAATACCCTATAGGATTGCGCCCAGACGTTCCGGCGACATTGCCTCCTGCTATGCCGATCCGCAACGGGCGTTTGAGTTATTGGGTTGGCGCGCGGAGCGTGGGCTCAATACGATGTGTGCCGATACCTGGCGGTGGCAGAGTGGTAACCCTAACGGCTTCAAGAGTTGATCGCAGTCTGTCTGGTCTGTTTAGTCTAACGAAACTAACCAGGCAAACCAGATAGACCGAATAGACTAGACAGACTAGATAGACCAGACGCTACGACTCCATCGGCAGTTCAGCGCAATCGATTAGATAACGTGGCCGTGCGGGTGGATCGGTGGCGGTCTGTTGAGCGTCGCAGGGGGGGATATCTTCCTTCAGCCGCCTCAGGAGTCTGAGGAACTTCATGCCGGTAGGTACCTCACATACCCAGAGGTGCGTGCCGGACTCCAGCTCTTCCATGTATCGCTGCACGCGAAACCCCGGGTGCTCCATGAAATAGGCTGATAAGAATCCCCCGATGGCCTGGACGACCCAAGGGTGCGCGGTGGCATAGCGGTAACTGATCCGAAGTTCGACCTGTACGGACTCTTGCTCATTCATCGTTGGACGAGAGTATAGCCTGTTTGAGCGTATTATTCATGGCAGTCTGTGGCGAAAACGCATTGAAGCGCGTTCCAGGTGAAGCATATTTTTACGGAGAAGAGCGTATAGCGTATGGCCTATAGCATGTAATCGGATCAGAGGCATGTGCTATTCTCGATTCCCTCTCCGGTCCCAGGCCATAAGCTAATGCTATAGGCTCTTTTCTTAGGACGAGATACACTTCACGGAATGAGAGACCAATGAACATTGCCATAATCGGTGGAGGACCGGCAGGGCTCATGGCCGCGGAGGCAGCAAGTGCCGCCGGCGCGCAGGTCGATCTCTACGATGCCACGGCGTCGGTCGGCCGCAAGTTTCTCCTGGCGGGGAAAGGCGGCCTGAACCTCACGCACTCGGAACCGCCTGAGAAATTTCTCTTACGCTATGGGGCGCGTCGCGCGCAGATCGCGCCGCTGCTTGCACCGTTCGGGCCCGATGTGCTCCGAGCCTGGGCGAAGGGACTCGGCATTGAAACATTTGTCGGCTCTTCCGGTCGTGTGTTTTCCAACGATTTGAAGGCGGCGCCGCTGCTGCGCGCGTGGCTCCGCCGGTTACGGAAGAGCGGCGTCCGATTCCATGTTCGCCATCGGTGGATTGGCTGGGACGTGCAGGGTGCTCTGCGCTTTATCACACCGGATGGAAACCGCTCTGTCCAGGCCGATGCAATGGTGTTGGCGCTTGGCGGCGGCAGTTGGCCGAAGCTCGGCTCTGATGCTTCGTGGGTGTTGTTGTTGGCAGGACGTGGGATTCACATTGCGCCGTTACAGCCGGCGAACTGCGGATTCGATGTGGGCTGGAGCGAGCATTTTCGGACTAAGTTTGCCGGGCATCCGGTCAAGTCAGTGGCCATTGTGATGCGGAATGAATCCGGCTCTGAGTCCTGGCATCCGGGGGAATTCGTGATCACGGAGACCGGCGTTGAAGGCGGTGTGATCTACACGGTGTCTGCCGCTTTTCGCGATGAGATTCTGGCAAAAGGAACGGCCACATTGCGCCTCGACCTGGCGCCCGATCGCGACGTGCCACGGCTGACTCACGACTTATCGCGACCGCGCGGCAAGCGCACCATGGCGACGCATCTCCAGCGGCAGGCCCATATCGAAGGCGTGAAGGCCGGGCTGTTGCGTGAAGTGGTTTCAAAAGAGGACTTTGCAGAGCCGGCTCGGCTGGCTTCCGCAATCAAATCGTTGCCGCTGCGACTCATCGCACCGCGTCCCTTGGAGGAAGCGATCAGCACGGCCGGCGGCGTTTCTTTTGAAGCGCTCGATGAACGCTTGATGGTCCGTACGCTGCCGGGTGTCTTCTGCGCGGGAGAAATGTTGGATTGGGAGGCGCCGACCGGAGGCTATTTGCTCACGGCTTGCTTTGCCACTGGTCACTTAGCTGGCGCCGGAGCGGTTTCGTGGCTTACCAAACGCGTGGAAGGCTGAATACTAGGCTGAAAGGGGTAAGGCTGAAGTGTACGGAATTCCGACCTTCGGCCTCCCACTCAGATCGCCTTGTCTAAAATCTCGCGCAAACGCGCGGCCAGATCCTTGGGCAAGAACGGTTTTTGAATGTAGGCGGTTCTCGGCTCTTCAGAAAGGTCCGGCTGTGCGAGATCGCTATGGCCGGACATGAAGAGCACTCGAAGGTCTGGCCAGACTAGTCTCAGTCGTTTCGCAAGGACGTGACCGGATATCTGTGGCATGACGATGTCGGTCACCAAAGCCTGGATCGGCTCAGGCAATGAAGCTGCTACTCGTAAGGCATCTTCCACTTTTGCCGCTTCAATGACGCGGTACCCCTCCCGCATCAGGATTCCGACGATAAGGGAACGGACTGAATCCTGGTCCTCGACAACGAGCAGGGTCTCCGAGCCTCTCGTAGGAACGACTGGCTTGGTCTCGGCCACAATCGGGGCCGCCGACACGCGTGGGTAATAGAGGTGGAAGGTGGTCCCTTGATCTGGCGCGCTGTCGACAAAGATATAGCCCTGGCTTTGCTTGACGATTCCGTATACCGTTGCCAGTCCCAGGCCGGTTCCTTTACCCAGCTCTTTGGTCGTAAAAAATGGTTCAAAAATATGCGCCATCGTTTCAGGGTTCATCCCCTGGCCTGTGTCGCGGATACTCAGCTCCACGTAGTGCCCTGAGGGCATAATCCCATGGGGGTCTGGCGTCTCCGGCGTGAACAGGGCATGGTGTGTGCTGATCGTCAATTCACCGCCATTCGGCATCGCGTCCCTGGCATTAACCGCTAAATTCATCACCACTTGATCGAATTGTCCTTTGTCGGCGCCGACCGACCAGAGACTCGGCGCAAGGTCCAGTATCAGTGTGACGTCTTCGCCTAGTAACCGGCTAAGCATCGAGCTGATTGACTGGATCGAATCGTTGAGGTTGATCGGCTCCAGCTTGAGGACTTGTCGGCGGCTGAAGGCGAGCAATTGTCCGGTCAGCGCACCGGCTCGTTGACCCGCAGCCAGGGTCTCTGCCGCCATCTTATGTCTGGGATCTTCAGAAGGCAGCCGATCGGTGAGCATCTTGCTGTACCCGTTGATGACGGTGAGTAGATTGTTGAAGTCATGCGCCACCGCAGCCGAGAAGCGACCGACTGCTTCCATCTTTTGAGCCTGCCGAAATTGGGCCTCCAGTTGTTTGCGTTCCGTGATATCCGTATGTGCCCCCAATAGATGGACTTTCCGGCCGGCCGTCTCGACCATAAACGAGGCGACTGCGGCAATCCACCGGTACGATCCGTTCTTGTGTCTCAGACGGAACTCCTGCTGATAGTTACCGACAGGGTTATCAAGATAGGCTCGGACATAGGCGATGGCGCGATCCCGATCTTCGGCGTGCAGGAGCGTTGTCCAGGTCTCAAACTCGTTCGCCAGTTCCTCTTCTCCATAGCCAAGTTGAGATTTCCACTCCTTGGAGAAGGACACCTCATCCGTGTCGGTATTCCAATCCCACAGCCCGGTATTGGATGCGATCAGGGATTGCTGGAGTTGTTCCTTCGTTGACTGTAGCGCGTCCTCCGCCTGTTTGCGATCGGTGATGTCGTAATTCACACCTGTCATTCGCAGCGGCGTACCATCCGTTCCCCAGATTACTTGCCCGTTGGCCTTGATGACGCGAATCGTGCCACTGGGCCAGCGAACACGAAATTCAATGTCGTACGCCTTTTCCATACGTAAAGCCTGTTGAACCGCCTCATCGCACCGCGCCCGATCGGCAGGATGCACGCCAGATAGCCCGGCGCTGTAGTCGCCGCCAAAGTGTTTTTTCTTCATGCCGTACAAGGTGAACATTCGGTCATCCCAGTGCAGTTCGTTCCTCTGGATATTCCAATCCCACACTCCGATTTGCGCTGCCCTGGTCGCCAGGTCCAGACGTTCAGCCAGTTGAGCGATTGTCTCTGCCGCCTGCCTGTGTTCGGTAATGTCGTGCAACATCGTCCGCCAACGGGTGGTGTGTCCGGACTCATCCTGCGCCGTACTGCTTTCGATAGTAACAAAGCGCACAGCCTCGGCCACTTTCCGAAGCTGAACCTCGCAGCGGTGACGCATCTCACTTTTCAAGACTTTCTGCCAATGTAGGCGGAAGATTTCTTGATCATCCTGTGCAATGAAATGAGCCAGTGGTTGTCCGATCAGCAGCTTTCGATTGATGTCGAGGATGGTCCCTGCGGTCAGATTGGCTTCCACAATCTTGCCCTCAGTATCCAGTGTGAGATAGCCGGCAGGGGAATAATCGTAGAGGTCTACATTGCGATTGCGAACTGCTTTGAGTTCCCGTTGGGCTCGCTGAAGCTCTTCATTCCGTGTTCCCAGCTCTATCTGAAGGGCTTGCAATTTGTGCACGAGCTGATGCGGGCCTTTTGCCGACATGGAGGCGATGTCGCGGCGCGTGGCTTGGGGGGGGTGTTCTTTCTGATTGCTGACATTCCTTGATAGACGAGAAGCAAGAAGGGTGTCAGGAACCATTGCATCGGCAGAAATGGTTCCTGACACCTTTCCCTGCTTGGGTGGCAGGGGGGATGGCGATTTTCTTCGACGGGTCGGCACTGGGCTGGTAATTTTGGCGCCGGTCTTCAAGGCGACCGGCTTTTTCACAAGCTTTCGTTGGGAGCCCACGGCGTGATCCTCATAGACTGATACAGCGCTGGCCATCGATGGGTGCAGTCGAAAGCCACGAATTAGATAATGTGAGAAAGTCTATCAAAGCACCTCTCTCCAGACAAACATAAAGCAGAAAGTATCGACCATATTTCCGCGAAACGCATGGGGAGTGTTGAATGCGAAATGATGAATGGGGAATTGTCAGACTGACCTTCAGTCTTCGGAGTGCGCCTGTCACGCGGTCTTATGTGTGTTGCGCTTCACGAACGACGCTTCACATGCAGGGAGACATCTATTGAGGCGTGGCGACCAGGCCGTTGACGGCTCCGATGGATCGGTATTTCTGGTCGCGTTGAGCTAGCAATTGAGCGAGGGGGAGGTCGTTGAGTTGGGAAAGTTGGTTGCTGAGAGATTTGGCCACTCGATCGGTGATGGCATTGAGATCCCGATGGGCGCCGCCGAGCGGTTCAGGAATGACTTCATCGGCGATACGGAGGTCGACCAGGTCTTTCGCGGTCATCTTCAGGGCAGAAGCAGCATCGGGAACTTTTGCTGGATCGTCCCACAGGATGGCGGCGCAGCCTTCCGGTGAAATCACCGAATAGACAGCATGTTCCAACATGAGGACACGATCCGAGACACCTAGTGCGAGTGCCCCACCGCTGCCGCCTTCACCGATGACGATAGAAATAATCGGCACGGCGAGACGGGACATCACATACAAATTACGGGCAATGGCTTCAGCCTGGCCGCGCTCTTCTGCGCCGATGCCTGGGTAGGCGCCTGGCGTGTCGATAAAGGTCACGACCGGACGGCCAAACTTCTCGGCCATCCTCATGAGACGCAGGGCTTTGCGATAGCCTTCGGGGTTCGGCATGCCAAAGTTTCGCTGCATCCGTTCTTTGAGTGTCTTCCCTTTTTGATGGCCGATAATCATGATCGACCGGTCGTTGAATCGAGCGAAGCCTCCGACAATGGCACGATCGTCGCCGAACGAGCGGTCCCCGTGGAGCTCAAGAAAGTCCCTGAAGAGGTAACTGATGTAGTCGAGGGTACTGGGCCGTTGGGGATGCCGGGCGAGTTGCGTGCGTTGCCAAGGGTTCAGCTTGCTGTAGAGTGTCTGTTCGACTTGGGCCAGTTTCATCCGCAGCTTGCGGATCTCGTCCTGGGGAGCCGATTTCCCGGCAGGCACGGCTGCCAGTTTTTCGATCTTTTCTTCGATCTCGCGGATCGGTTTTTCAAATTCGAGGTAGTCGCGCATAGTGAACTGGTTTGTTTTGTTTATCTGGTTGATTTAGTTCATCTGGTTAATTTCGTTCAACCAATTAAACTAAACAAACAAAAAGAACCAACTAACGGTCTTGAATGAGGTGTCAGGATAGCAGAAAAACAGCCCCTTTGCCTAACAATTCTTCAACATCTGCCACCAATCGTTCGCTGGGGGTGACGGTCAGGCGGGGGAGGGGGGCCGTCTCGGCTTCCAGGGACGAATCCATTCGCACTGTCAGCGCGACGGTGGTGCTTCCTGGGTGGCGTAGAAAGACCTCCCGAAGGCGGGGTAACTCTTCCGCCATGCCGGGCCGATCGGTCAATCGAATGTAGACCCGCTTGATTGCTTGCGCTTGCACCTCGGCGAGCGGTTCGATCTTGCTCCCCCGAATCTTCATGCCTTTGTCGCCACGGTCTATCGTACCGGTGATGCGGACGAGGCGTTCCGGTACAATCAAGTCTGCAGCCTGTTTGTAGAGATCCGGAAAGACGATGACCTCGACCACGCCCTGGAGGTCTTCCAGTGTGAGATAGGCCATCCGGTCGCCCTTCTTGGTCAGCATGCTCTTGACCGTCGTGACGATGCCGCAGAGTTTCACATCCCGACCGTCCGATAATTCCGACAGGCCGATGGTTGTGGCTGTGGCGAGCGCTTGTATGGTGGCCTCATAGCGCGCCAACGGGTGAGAGGAAATGTAGAAGCCGGTCAGTTCCCGTTCCTGCTTTAACCGCTCGCTTTGGTCCCATTCAGGAATATTGGGTAACGGCGTGGCCGGATGTTCCGTCGAGTCCGATCCGTGCAACTCGTCACCGAAAATATTGGTCTGTCCTAGCTCCCGTTCACGCTGGGCAGCCGCCCCGTCCTCGACGGCTTGATCCAGAACCGCGGCTAGTTGAGAGCGTTTCGCGCCGGTTGAGTCGAATGCCCCGGTCTTGATCAGCCCTTCAAGCATGCGCTTGTTCACTTTGTGGAGATCGACGCGGCGACAGAACTCAAAGAAGGACTTGAAGGGGCCGGTTTCATTCCTGATCTCGATAATGGATTCGACGGCGCCTTCGCCGACATTCTTGATAGCAGCCAGGCCGAACCGGATGGCATGGTCCACCACGGTAAAGTTCTTATGGCTTTCGTTCACGTCCGGAGGCAGGACCTTGATGTTCAGGTCGCGGCATTCCCCGAAGTAGCCGACGATCTTGTCGGCGTTGCCCATGTCGGTGGTCATGAGGGCGGCCATGAACTCAGTTGGATAGTGCGCCTTCAGATAGCCGGTCTGATAGCAGACGACGGCATAGGCCGCAGCGTGGGACTTGTTGAACCCGTAACCGGCAAACTTCTGGATCAGTTCGTAGAGTTTTTCAGCTTTCTTGTCGGGAATCTTATTCGTCTTGGCGCCGGCCAGGAACTGCGCGCGCAGCTTCTCCATCTCCTCCGGTTTCTTTTTGCCCATGGCACGGCGAAGGATGTCCGCTTGGCCAAGCGAGAAGCCTGCCACTTTGTTGGCGATCGCCATCACCTGTTCCTGATAGACGATGACCCCGTAGGTGTCCTTCAGGATCGGCTCGAGTTCAGGCACTTCGTAGGCGATCGGGATTTTGCCTTGTTTGCGTTTAATGAAGTCGGGGATCAGATCCATCGGGCCAGGGCGGTAGAGCGCGATGATGGCGATGATGTCCTCGAATCGGTCCGGCTTCAGGCCGGTCAGGAGGTCGCGCATCCCTGAGCTTTCCAGCTGGAAGAGGCCGATCGTCTTCCCTGAAGAGAGGAGGGCGAAGGTCTTGGGGTCGTCGAACGGCATCTGCTCCATGACTAAGGGTGGATTGCCGGGATTCCTCTCATTGATCAGAGTCTCGGCGCGTTTGATCATCGTGAGGGTTTTGAGGCCAAGGAAATCGAATTTGACGAGCCCGATCTTTTCGACGTCTCCCATCGAATATTGGGTCACGATTTCGTCGTTGGCCCCTTTGTAGAGCGGCACGTGGTCCGTAAGCGGACCTTCTGAAATCACCACGCCGGCTGCGTGGGTCGAGGCATGGCGGGCCAGCCCTTCGAGGGAGCGGGCGATGCCCATCAGCTCTTTCACTCGCGTATCGGTTTCAATAAGATCACGCAGTTTCGGTTCCTGGTCGATTGCCTGTTGGAGCGTGACGTTGAGCTGATTCGGGACAAGCTTGGCCACGCGATCGACTTCGGCATAGGGAATCTCCAGCACGCGGCCCACGTCCCGGATCGCGGCCTTCGCTCCGAGTGTCCCGAAGGTAATGATCTGGGCCACGTGGTCCTTGCCGTACTTGTCGACCACGTAGTTGATGACCTCACCCCGGCGTTCCATGCAGAAGTCCATGTCGATATCGGGGAGAGACACGCGCTCGGGATTCAGGAACCGTTCGAATAGGAGTGTGTAGACAAGTGGATCCAGGTCCGTGATACGCAGCGCGTAGGCGACGAGACTCCCGGCGGCGGAGCCTCGGCCGGGCCCGACCGGAATATGGCGCGAGCGGGCAAACTTGATGATGTCCCACACGATGAGGAAATAGCCGGCGAACCCCATCGAGCAGATGATCGTCAGCTCCTCACGCAGGCGCAGCTCATAGGCAGCGGGCAATATCTGGCTAGGCCGTTCTTGTAGTCGGGCCGCCAATCCCTCCAACGCCAGGCGCTCCAGATAGGTTTCCCGCGTGAATCTTTCAGGCACTGTGTACTGCGGAAGATGCGTCTTGTTCAGGGCCAGTTGGAGGTCGCAGTTGTCGGCAATCCGGCAGGTATTGGCGACGGCATTGGGGAATTCGATAAAGGCAGACGTGACTTCCTCCGTTGATTTCACATAAAGCTGATCCGTATCGAACTTCATGCGATTCGGGTCGCTGATCGTCTTGCCGGTTTGCAGGCAGAGCATCAGTTCGTGCGGGCGGAAATCTTCCTTTTTAAGATAATGGCAATCGTTGGTGCCGACCAAGGGAATGTCCATTGTCTTGGCGATCTCGAGTAGACCGCTATTCGCCACTCGCTGGTGGTCTAACCCGTTCGCCTGCACCTCCAGGTAGAAATGTTCCTTCCCGAAGATTTCTTGAAACTCTCCAGCTACAGCCATGGCGCCGGCCATATCTTTTTGACCGATGAGGTACGGGATCTCGCCACTCAAGCAGCCAGAGAGGGCAATCAACCCCTCGTGGTGATCTTTAAGTATTTCCTTATCCATCCGTGGTTTATAGTAGAATCCTTCAAGGTATGCTTTACTGACAAGCTTGATCAGATTCTGATAGCCGGTCAGATTTCGAGCCAGGAGAATCAGGTGATAGTAGTCATTGTTGGCGAGGCCGCTGTCTTTGGCCGCTAAGCGACTACCTGGCGCCATATAGGCTTCGCAGCCGATGATGGGCTTGATGCCTGCGTCTTTGGCTTTGCGGTAGAATTCGATGGCCCCGAACATGTTGCCGTGGTCGGTCATGGCCACAGCCGGCTGGCCGAAGGATTTAATTTGTTGGACGAGCGGCTCAATTTGGTTTGCGCCATCGAGCAGACTGAATTGGGTATGGAGATGGAGATGCACGAAGGAGGACGACATGCAGGATTTTAGGAGGGAGGGGAAGGGGAAGTCAAACAAGATGGGGAGGGTAGTCTGGTCGTCCTCCTACTCGCGGAACGCGCACGATAGGAATGTGCTCGTTCGACGCGCGCAATCGAGGATCAACCAGACTACCCTCCCGAGAAGAGGGTGAAAGAACAGGAGCAGGCAGGGCCATTGGGATAGTCTCTGTGCTCGCGCAACGCGCAGTCTTAATACAGAAAAGGTTAAGGTTGAGGCTCAGGTTGAGCAACGATGAATCTGCCCCAGCGCATTCTCGATCTTAGCCTTGACCTTTCGATGAGTCGCGCGCAGTGGAAGATCAATCAGCCTCCATCCCTGATGAGGAGGCAGCAAGCGAGGAAGAATGCGAGGGAAGTAGCAGGTGCCCGTCTTGCTAGTAGTAAAGGCAGCCCGCCCATTTATTTTTCCATACCAAATCAAGATCACTTACTGCATTATCAGTGCAGGACGTTATGCCAACCGAAGCACATCGAGATAGTCTTTCCCCTACAACCAACTTGGCTGCTGCCGGCTCGTTGAACCGCAGCCTGACTCTCTGGAATAGCCTGACCATCGGCTTCGCGACTGTTTCACCAGTGGCGGGGCTCTATGCCATCATTGGCGTCCAGACGGTGGTGACGGGGGGTGGTTGGTTTGGCGCGCTGGCGCTCTGTCTGGTGATGCAGATGTTGGTGGCTACCGTCTACGCTGAGTTATCCTCGCAGATTCCGATAGCGGGGGGCGCATATAAGTGGGCACGGCAGCTCGGAGGCGCCACCACGGGGAAGTATGCCGGTGTCATCTACGTCAGCTCCACGATCGCCATGCT
>NEWR02000001.1:39117-91521 GCA_002869885.2 Nitrospira sp. CG24C | reverse complement strand
GGCTTGATCAACGAGTCCATTCAGCGGGTGACGGACGGGAGTGAACTGGTCGATCAATGCGGAAAAACACTGGAGGAGATCGTGAGCTCGGTCAAGCGGGTCACGGACATCATTGCCGAGATCACAGCAGCCTCACAGGAGCAGGCCAGCGGGATCGACCAGGTGAACAAGGCGATCATGCAGATGGATGAGACGACGCAGCAGAACGCCGCGCTTGTCGAAGAGGCGACCAGTGCCAGCCAATCCATGAAGGAACAGGCTATGGAACTGATGCGACAGGTCGGGTCCTTCAAGGTAACGGGGAGCGGGCAAGAGAGCCATGCGCGATCCAGTGCGGCCCTGACGGCCCACCGGCCTAGTCTCGCCTCCGCGGGGCCGGTGAAGAAACCGCTGTTCAAGAAACCGGCAGCGCCCTACGTGACTGCGCCGGAACCGGTCGGTGTCGCCACCGGCAATGGCAAGGACCGCAGGCAGACTGATAACGAGTTCGAGGAGTTCTAGGGAATGGGGAGCGCGGCGCCCGAAAAAAGCGAGGCATGTGCGAGGCGAGGGAGGGAAAACATTCGCCTCGTACCTACAGAAAGAAAGAAGTGCAAAACGGATTTCACTGACTGGCCTAGTCTTGGCTCGGCATACCGACCATCACTTTATAACTGAAGGGCGATCGCGATGTCTTTCTTCAAGGCCTTGTCTGCTCAATGGGGGATCGCCGCTAAACTGACCGCGCTCTTTGTCCTCTTCGGCTTCGTCCCGATGGCGGTCGTCGGGTTCATCGCGTACAACGCAAGCCGTACGATCGAGGGATCAATCGGAACTCGCTTTCAAAATGTGGCGGAGGGGATTGCCGACAAGATCGACCGGAACCTTTTCGAACGGTATGGCGATGTGCAGGCCTTCGGTATCAACCGAGTGATCGACCTGAAATCCTCCTGGTATCATACGGAAGAGCAGCGCAACCCCTTGATCGAGGTCATGAATCAATATGTGGACACCTATGACCTCTATTATCTCACCATCCTTGTAGACCTGGAGGGGCGGGTCATCGCCGTAAACTCCAAGGATGCCGATGGCAAACCGATCCAGTCCCAAGCCCTCTACCGGAACAACTACCGCGAGACGTCCTGGTTCCGCGCATTACAATCCCAAGAGTTCACAACCACGATGCCGTTCGCCGCTTCTGGCAACCAAACCATGACCGGCACCTATATCGAAGACCTCCATACCGATCCGGACGTGAAGGTTGCGTATCCTGGCGACGATGGTCTCACGCTGGGCTTTTCCGCACCTGTCTATCGGGAGGGGAAAGTTGTGGCCTATTGGACGAATCGCGCAAAATTCTCTCTCGTGGAAGATATCCTGCGAACGACTCAACAGGAATTGAAGGCTGCCGGATTTCCCAGGGCATCCGTCGTGCTGCTTAATAAGGACGGAAAGATTTTTGCCGACTATGACCCCGCCGAAGCCGGTACAGAGCAGATTCGTCACGACTTTACGACTCTGATGGCCACCAATCTGGTCGACCACGGACTGCCGGCGGCGAAAGGCGCGGTGGAGGGAAAGACCGGCTTCGCGACCGGTCCCCATTATCGCAACGGCATTCTTCGGATGACCGGCTACACCCATCTGAAAGGCGCGTTAGGGTATCCCGGCATGAATTGGTCCGTGCTTGTGTCGGTCAATCATGCCGGCGCGACCGCTGATGCACAGTCGATCAACCGGAACGTGCTGATCGCGGTCATCGTGTGTTTGGTGATTATCTTGCTGCTCGGCATTATCATCGGGCGAATCGGAGTCCGAGGAATCGGGAGGGTCAACGAAGCTGCGGCCAAGCTGGCGGGCGGCGCTCTCGACACTCGTATCTCGGTCACGACTAAGGACGAGATTGGTGTCTTGGCTCAATCGTTCAACGAGATGGGAGATAAGCTGCAGGCGAATGTGATCAAGGAGCATGAGCAGGCCGCGAAGGCGGAGCAGTTTATGGTGGAAGCGAAGCGGGTGCTAGGCAACCTGGCGCAAGGAGATTTGACGGACAAGATGACCAGCTTCTGTGACGGCGATCTTGAGCAAATCAAGGTCAGCCTCAATAGCGCGATCACCAATCTGACGACCACCCTCACGATCGTGCGCGAGGCCGCGGAGAGCGTGACGACGGGGGCGGAAGAAATCACCAAGGGCAACGAGGACCTCTCGCAACGGACGAGTGAACAGGCATCCTCGCTGGAGGAGACTTCCAGCGCGATGGAGGAGATGACCTCCACGGTGAAGCAGAACGCCGACAACGCCAAGCAGGCGAACCAGCTGGCGATTGCGGCCCGCGACGTGGCGAACAAGGGCGGCGCAGTCACCACCAAAGCCGTCGAGGCGATGGGTGAGATCAACAAGAGCAGCAAGAAGATCGCCGACATTATCACGGTGATCGACGAGATCGCTTTCCAGACGAATCTTTTGGCCTTGAATGCGGCGGTGGAAGCGGCGCGAGCCGGGGAACATGGACGTGGGTTTGCCGTGGTGGCCGCCGAAGTGCGGAACCTGGCGCAACGGTCGGCGACGGCGGCCAAGGAGATCAAGGGGTTGATCAACGAGTCCATTCAGCGGGTGACCGACGGGAGCGAGCTGGTGGATCAGTCTGGCAAAACGCTCGCGGAGATTGTGGGTTCGGTGAAGCGGGTCACAGATATTATTGCCGAGATCACCGCAGCCTCGCAGGAGCAGGCCAGCGGGATTGACCAGGTGAACAAGGCGATCATGCAAATGGACGAGGCGACACAGCAGAACGCGGCGCTCGTCGAAGAGGCGACCAGCGCCAGCCAGTCCATGAAGGAACAGGCCCAGGCGCTGATGCGCCAGGTCGTATCTTTCAAGATGACGGGGAGCGGGCGGGAGAGCCTTGCGCGGTCCAGCGCGGCCTTGACAGCCCACCGGCCCAGTCTCACCTCGGTGGGGTCGGTGAAGAAACCGCTGGCTGCGGCGAAATCAGCAGAGATGAAAGAACCGGTCGGCGCCTCCAACGGCAAGGACCGTCGGCAGAAGGACAGCGAGTTCGAGGAATTCTAGGGACTGGAAGTGTTGAGCGGAAGATATCTGACGATCTGTTGAATGGCTGGGATTTCCGATCAATCAACAGATCAACAAATTCAAGAGTTGTTTCTTCGCCCAAGGTAGATGTATGAGCAGAGTGTCCATCACTGACATCATTGGAAATATAGAAAAGCGGATCGATGACCATCGATTCGTGAATGAAAGGATAACGAGTCAAATCAATATTCTTGCGCTAAACGCAACGATAGAGGCGGCGAGAGCTGGCGATGCCGGTAGGGGATTTTCCGTGGTCGCCACCGAGGTCAAGCACCTTGCTGCGCAAGCTGCCGAGGCATCGAAAGAGCTGGGAGCTATACGATCGGAAACGAGTGAGTTGCAGCAGCGATTCGCTGAAAAAGAGTCTGCCCGTCTCTCGGAAATGTCGCAGACCCTGGTGCAGTTTATCGTGCGCAATTTGTATGAACGTACCGCTGACGTTCGTTGGTGGGCGACGGATGATGCGTTGTTCCGCTGTTTGGAGTCGCTGGATCGAGCCTCGATCGATCATGCTGTCCAACGGCTTGGACAGATCAATCGTTATTATTCTGTGTATCTGAATCTTGTGTTGGTTGGGATTGACGGAAAAATCATTGCCTGCTCACAGACGGCTAAATTCCCCAGGGCCATCGGCGCAGATATTTCAAAATTATCTTGGTTCAAGAAGGCCACGGCGACTACGAGTGGTGATCAGTATGTTGTCGATGATATTTTTCAGGACTCGCTCCATAACGATAAATTGGTGGCTGTGTACGCCGCCGCCGTTCGTAAGGAGGGAAGAAAAGATGGAAAGATCGTCGGTGTTCTTGGGGTCATGTTCGATTGGGAGGATCAATCCAAAACCATTGTTCAGACAGAGCCTTCATTATCTGAAAGCGAATGGAAACGCACCCGCGTGATTTTGCTGGACCAGAGCATGCGCATTATTGCCGCATCCGACAACAATGGAGTTCTCTTGCCGTTCATGCTTAAACATAACGGACAGCAAAAAGGCCATTATTTCAATGCCGATCATGACTTGGTTGCGTTTGCAAAGACGCTTGGCTACCAGGAGTATGATGGCCTCGGATGGTATGCGGCTATCGTGCAGAAGCCTAAATAATGGGTGATACATACCATAAGGATCGCCAGAAGAAGGAAGATGAGTTCGGGGAATTCTATTGGAGTCTCTGGACGACTCACTCCGGTCTCAGTTCCATTCCCCCTCTATTATCCTCGCCAGACAGACTTTAGGATTTTCTGAGATTTCTAAGAGGCGCCAGCAACGGCGCTTTCGGCAAGACGGGCCACTGGTTCGTTCCGACCCTGATCATATTTCGCTCCAATTAAAGTTTCGAACGACCACTCCGAAGAGATACGTGAAGAGCCACGTCATGCAACGACACCTACTCGTATGGGCTGACGTCTTCTATGCAGACAACGCATCAGCGATTGGGTATCCGATCCCAGGGGGAATCGGCGGCAGTAAGGCTGTTGGCTGGTGGGTACTCCTTCTGAATCAACATCAGCGACGTGATGTCCCCTGTACGAGTGCGCTGGTTCACCCGTTCCTATGTCGGTCACTCGCGCGAGCGGACGTCGTAACGGGGTAATCCTATTGTGAGACAGAAAATCCGTTCCCATATCCGTTGGCTGTCGGCGCTCATCGCCGGCATCGCCTTGGTCGGGATGCTGACCGGGGGCCTCGCCCTCCACTATGTCGAAAAGAGCATGGTGGCCTCCGCAGGCCAGAGCCTCACGTTGGCTGCCGTCGATATCGCGGACAAGTTCGACATGCAAATGGCAGAGCGTTACGGCGATATTCAGCTGCTCTCGCGGTCCTTGGTGTTTCAAGGGGACGATCAACAGGCGAAGAGGCAACGGCTTCTCGCCTTACAGGAGACCTATCCCGTCTATCGCTGGGCGGGAGTCACCGATGAGAAAGGCCGGCTCTTGGCTGCGACAGACGAGGCCAGTAAGGGCCGCGATATGAGTGGGGATCCGGGCTTCCTGGCTGTGAGGATGGAACAACAGGCGATAGTCCAGGATGCGGTACCGGACGACGAAGGGGTTTTCGTGGTCACGTTTGTGAGCCCACTCAATGACGCGCGCGGCCGGTTTATGGGAGTGGTCATCAGCCGAGTGGGGTTGCCGGTTCTGGAAGATGCCTTCGCACGCTCGGTTAACGCGTTGCAGGCGCAATGGGGAACGGGGGCGCGGATCGAGTATCTGTTTTTGGATCATGAGGGCAACATTTTCGTCGATTCATGGCTGAGAGAAGAAGGGCGGATCAACCTTAAGCAAAAGGGAATTCCCTCGGCACAGTTGTTTGATACGGCCCAGGCCGGATTCGTCGAAGAGCGGCACGGTCGTCGGCAGGTCGAGGTCGTGACCGGGTATGCGCAGACCAAGGGGGCAGAAGATTTAAAGAGTCTAGGGTGGGGCGTGTTGGTGCGTGTGGACCGCAGCGACATCCTGGTTCCAATCTGGGACCTCCTTTGGAAGGTCGGAGCGATAAGCAGCGCCATACTCCTGCCGCTGTTTGGTGTCCTCACCTGGAGTATCATCCGCCTCACGCATGCGTGGGATGCGGCGGATGAAGAGCGTGTCAGGGCACAAGCGGCAGAACGCAAGTTTCACACGTTGCTGGAGTTGGCACCGGACGCCATCGTGATGACCGATGTCCAAGGCACTATCGTGCTGACGAACCGGCAGCTGGACCTGGTATTTGGCTATCCACCAGGGCAGTTAATCGGTCAATCTATCGAGGTCCTGGTGCCTGAGTCTGTGCGGGACATACACCGTGCGCACCGGGCACGCTTTCACGAGTCGCTCCAGACCAGACCGATGGGGGTAAGACATCTTACCGGGCGCCGAGAGGATGGGACCGAGTTTCCGATCGATACCAGCTTGAGCTATGCGGAAACGGCGGACGGCTCGTTTGCGATGGCGGCAGTGCGCGATATGTCTATGCAAATAATGGAGGAGGCCGAGCGGGAGCGCCTGAGTCGTGACATCCGTCTCCTACTGGATTCGACAATGGGAGGACTGTATGGCATCGATACTCAAGGCTGCTGTACCTTTATCAACCGGGCCGGCGCAGCACTACTCGGGTATCTACCGGACGAGTTGCTTGGCAAGAACATGCATCTGCTTATTCATCACTCCTATAAAGATGGCTCGCCATACCCAATTGAGAAGTGCACCATCTGCCGCGCATGCCTGGCTGGACAGGGAGGCCTGATTGATGACGAAGTGTTATGGCGGCGAGATGGGACGTTCTTCCCGTCCGAGATTGCATCGCACCCGATTTATGAGAACGGTCTGTTGAAAGGCGCGGTGGTGACCTTTACCGACATCAGAGAGCGCAAGCAGGTTGAGGAGGCGCTGCGGCTTGCGAAATTCTCGATAGACCGAGCCGCTGATGCCGTGTACTGGATCGATCCACAGGCCAAGATCTTAGATGTGAATGACACAGCCAGCCTGATGCTGGGCTATTCGAAAGAAGAATTGTGTGCCATGACCGTCCACGATCTGAATCCCGATTTTCAGGTAGATATGTGGCCAGGGTTTTGGGCAGAAATCCAGCAACGGGGGACCATGGTGCTGGAGACTGTCCATCGGGCCAAGAACGGCCGACTCATCACCGTCGAGGTAAGTGTCAATCATCTGTCTTACGAAGGGAAGGAATACCACTGTGCGTTCGTGCGCGACATCACCGAACGCAAGCTGGCCGAGGAGGCAATGCGGGCGATGGTCAAAGAGGTTGGGGCAGAGACAGGTGAGGGGTTTTTTTCCTCCCTTGTTCGTCGTTTGGCCACGGTACTCAAAGTCCAGTACGCCTATCTATCTGAGATGGATGTAGAAGGCACACAGTTCAGGTCGATCGCAGCTTGGGGGTGTGGAGCCTTCCTCCAGCCGTTTGCGGTGCCGGCTGGCGGCCCCTGCGAGACAGTGTTAACAGGGCAGGTCGTCCACCATCCGGATCAGCTTCAGGTGATCTATCCCCAAGTCCGCTTGATCGCTGACTTAGGGATTGTCAGCTATTGCGGGGTGTCGGTTGCGGACAGGACGGGCCGGGTGATTGGGCATGTGGCAATCATGGATGATAAGCCGATGCCGGACGCAAAGCTGGCGATCACTATTTTGCAAATGTTTGCTTCGCGAATTGCAGGGGAGCAGGAGCGAAAACGGGCCGAAGCAACGCTGCGAGAGAGTGAGCAGCGGTATAAGACGCTTGTTCAAAACGCCCCATTCTGCATTCATGAGATCGATCTAAAAGGCCGCCTCCTGTCCATGAATTCCGCAGGGCTTAGTATGATGGGGGCCAAGGACGAGCAGGAGATCGTCTCCGTCCTCTATCCGGACCTGGTCGCGTCGGCGGATCGCAAACGGGTCGAGGCTTTGCTGGCCAGAGCCTGTGTCGGAGAAGCATCGACGTTCGAGTTTTCGATCCATGGTGGGAAGGCAGGCTGTCACGTCGCGTCCTGTTTCTTGCCGATCAAGGGTGACGATGGGGCTGTGACCAAGATCATGGGAATCACGCAGGACATCACCGAGCGCAAACAGGCGGAGCATGCATTGCGTGAGCGCGAAGAGGCACTGGCTCGCTTCAAGGCCACGCTCGACCAAACGCATGACTGCGTGTTCATGTTCGCTCCCGATACGTTGCGTTTCATTTACTGTAACCGCGGGGCGGTCGAGCAAGTGGGCTACAGCGAGGCCGAGTTGTTCACGATGACGCCCCTTGACATTAAGCCGGATTTCACGGAACCGAGTTTCCGCAAGATGCTGCAGCCGTTGCGGGACGGAAGCAAGGCCGCACATGTATTCGAAACGGTCCATCGGCACAAGGATGGTCGCGCTGTGGCCGTGGAGGTCTCCTTGCAACTCGTGCGGGAACAGGGAGAGGAGGGCCGCTTCGTGGCCGTGGTGCGCGACATCAGCGAGCGCAAGCAAACTGATGAGGCCCTGCGAGTGAGCGAGGAACGCCTTCAGCTCACGCTCGACGTCGCTACCGACGGCCTCTGGGATTTCAACGTTCCAACGATGCAGGCCTTCTACAGTCCGAGCTGGCTCCGCCTGCTGGGCCTTGAGGACCAGGACATTCCCCTGAACAATATGGCGGACTGGAAATGCCGCATTCATCCGGATGATCGCCCGTTAGTCGAGCAGGCATTGGTCGATCATCTGGCAGGGAGGATCGTCACGTATGAGAGTGAGCACCGCGTCCGTCACCGCTCAGGAGAATGGACATGGTTCGCGATGCGCGGAAAAATCACCCATCGGGATAAGCAGTGCCGCCCTTTGAGGATGATGGGTACAATGATTAACATTACAGCGCGGAAGGAATCGCAGCAGACTCTCACCGCCTACGCGAAGGAGCTGGAACAGCTCAATCAGTCTCTCGACATCGCGCTCGATCAGGCGGAAGCCGCTACGGAAGCCAAGTCCGCTTTTCTGGCTACCATGAGTCACGAGATTCGGACCCCCATGAATGGGGTGATCGGCATGACCGGCCTCCTGCTCGATACAGATCTCACGCCCGAGCAGCGGGAGTTCGCCGAGACCGTCCGCAGCAGCAGCGACCACCTGCTCACCGTCATCAACGACATCCTCGACTTTTCAAAAATTGAAGCCGGCAGGATGATTTTTGAGATCATCGATTTCGACCTTCGCACGGCAGTGGACGAAACGGTGGATCTGTTGGCCGAGCGTGCATCCAGCAAGGGGCTGAACCTGGCCTGCCTATTTCACGCAGATGTGCCGGCTGCCCTTCGCGGCGATCCAGGACGGCTCCGTCAAATCCTGATCAACCTGTTGGGGAACGCCATCAAGTTTACTGCACAGGGGGATGTAGTACTCTCTGTCACGCTGCTGCACCAAACCGATACCGATGCCACGGTGCGATTTGAGGTGCAAGATACCGGCATCGGCCTGTCCCCTGAAGCGCAGGGGCACCTGTTTGAGTCGTTCACTCAAGCCGACAGTTCGACGACGCGAAAATTCGGCGGCACGGGGTTGGGGCTCGCCATCTGCAAGCAGCTCACGGAGCTCATGGGCGGCCACATCGGTGTGGAGAGCCGGCTCGGCGAGGGCAGCACGTTCTGGTTCACCGTTCAGCTCGGCAAACAGCCTGAGGCAACCGCCTCGGCGAACGCCATGGAGGCTCAGGATTTGTGCGGGTTGCAGCTCTGCATCGTTGACGACAGTCCCATCAACCGGCGGATACTGGAACTCAATGCTGAGCGTTGGGGAGCCAGGTGTCTCATCGCGGAGGATGGCCGACAGGCCCTGGCGCTCATGCGGAAGGCGGCGGCACGAGGCCAGGTCTGCGACCTGGCGATTATTGACATGCTGTTACCAGACATGAACGGCCTGGAACTGGCCGGCGCCATCAAGGCCGATTCGGTGCTGGCCCCAACCAGGCTCGTACTGTTGACGTCTGTGGGTCAGCGTGGCGATGCCAAGGCGGCGCAGTCGGCCGGGTATGCCGGCTATCTTTCCAAACCGGTGCATGCACTGCAATTGTATGAATGTCTCACCACCGTGCTCAAACTATCCGAACAGGCCACCGCCCGCGAGGGCCAATTCGAGGGACGAACCGCCCGACCCGAGTTGGTCACTCGTCATAGTTTGGCCGAGATGAACGCACGCGCCACCGGCAAGATTTTAGTCGCCGAGGATAATGTCATCAACCAGAAGGTTGCCGTACGCATGCTGGAAAAGTTGGGCTATCGTGCGGATCTCGTGACCAACGGCCTGGAGGCTCTCGAAGCGCTCTCTCGCATCCCCTATGACGCGGTCTTGATGGATTGCCAGATGCCGGAAATGGACGGGCTCGCCGCGACGGAGGAAATTAGAAGACGTGAAGCGTTGTTCGTGAAGCGTGAAGCGCATGACGAGATGCAAAAGACGTGTGACGCGTTAGGCGTGAGGGGGGAGGCGAGCTCTTCTGCCCCTTACCCCTTACCCCTTATCCCCAGGCTTCCCATTATCGCCATGACGGCGAATGCCCTGTCGGAGGATCGAGACCGCTGCCTCGCCGCTGGCATGGATGATTTTGTGAGTAAGCCCGTGCAATCGAAGATATTGGCCGAGGTTTTGGCTCGCTGGGTCGGCCCACCGGCTTCGATTTTCAATAAAACAGATGACCGCCCGCTTGAGAGACTCTCTGGCGGGGCGGCCTGAGGATCACCCGAGTAGCCAGGCGGTCCGGAACGTGTGGCTCTGTTGTCACCACAGTAATACATCAGAAGGGAATGGAACGAGCACGATGGCCATTTTGATTGTTGAAGACAATCCGGTTAATGCGAGACTGCTAGCGCTTATGCTGCACGCGCAGGGTCATCAAACGGTGGAGGCCAGGAACGGCAAAGAAGCGCTGGCGGCTGTGCCCGATATACCGGACCTTCAGCTGATCATCACCGATTACATGATGCCGGAAATGGACGGGTTTGAGTTTATCGTAAAGGTCCGAGAAATGCCGGCATTTCGCCACACTCCCATTCTTGTCGCTTCGGCGCATGCCGATCTTGAAACCGTCAAACGGGTTCAGGGGATAAAGTGTGACGGATTTCTGGTGAAACCCATCGATAAACAACAGTTGACGAAGCGGGTTGAGAGCCTCATTCGAGCGCAGCCGGTCGTGCTGTGCGCCAAACTCAAAACGATGGATCGGCTGGAAATCAGGCTGGCGGAATATAACGAGCTGCTCGATACATTTTCGGCCCAATTGACCGCAATCGTCCCGATCGTAGTGCTGGAACAAGGAGATTCCGACGAGCCCCTGTCCGAGAATTTGTGCCGGAAGCTGGGGGATTTCTCGGAAAGCGCCTCCATGCTGGGGGCCGAGAAATTCTTCCAGTTGTATTCGAAGGGCCTGGGAGGCGCGCGCCCGCTCCGGTCGCAAGGCGCGGCCTTGCTGAAGGCGCTTCAAGAGTTGGAACGGGCGCTCGTGGCTCAAGCACAGCCTTCACCGGCCTCCGTGGAGAAAACCGACGCGGCTGTTCCTCCGCTGTACTGAAGTCTATTCTCACCTGCAATAGGCTGGTGTGCCAGGGACCTCGGCTTTTCGCGCAGGCCCCTGGATGCTGATTTGCTAGGCCATTGAGTACGACCGCATGTGATTCACACCCGGTCTGCTCACAGATCATTACGCTGTGAGAGTCCAGTGATCAGCGGGTATGTTTTCACGTCATTATTGAAATAATCTTTCGGCCATTTCCTCTCCCAGTCCATAGGTTGTACAGACCCCGCCTGTCTTTCAGGCGGTATCGACGGTCAAGAAAATCATCAAAATACCGATAAGACATCAGGGGTTGGACTATCGTTGCGTTTTCTGTCGGCCATGAAGTGTGCTGCACCTCCAGGTATGACACATCGACTGATTGAGACAGTAGCAGACTTTTCAAGCAAGCGATGGTTAAGAATCGACAGCAACCGACCGATAAAGCAATAGCCCCAGTGTGTGTGCGGCAGGGTCTCGGCGCGCCGCGTGTAACCGGAGCCTCGCCTACTATGGAATACTCGATCACCACAGAAGAATTTCAACGGTTTCGCACGCTGATTTACGATGAGAGCGGCATTTCCCTTGGCGAGCAGAAAAAATCACTCTTAGCATCCCGTCTGTCGAAGCGCTTACGCGACCTTGACTTGGTGTCCTTCTCGGAATACTACGCGAAGGTGACGGAAGATCAGACGCACGAGGAATTTACGCGGATGCTGGACCTGATCTCTACGAACAAGACCGACTTTTTCCGAGAACCTAAACACTTTGATTTTCTGCGAGAGCGGGTCGTTCCTGAGTTGGAACGTACCAAACGTATTCGGATTTGGTCCTCCGCTTGTTCAACTGGAGAAGAGCCGTACACGATTGCCATGACTCTCTTTGATACCGTCCAATACCCTGCACAGTGGGATTGTAAGATTCTGGCATCTGATCTCTCTACTCGCGTCCTCGCCAAGGCGGCTTCAGGCACGTACGACGAAGAGCGCGTGCGCGATGTGCCGCCCGAAATTGTGAAACGGCATTTCCTTCGTGGGCGAGGCGAGAGTGTCGGCTTGCTCAAGGTCAAGCCCCATCTGGCAGACATGATTCACTTTCGACGCCTCAATCTCATGGACGATGAGTTTCCGATCAAGAGCCCGCTCGATCTGATCTTCTGCCGAAACGTCATGATCTATTTCGACCGTCCAACTCAGGAAACGCTCGTGAACAAGTTCCATCGCTATTTAAAACCTGGAGGATACTTGTTCATTGGGCATTCCGAGAGTCTCCAATGGGTCACTCATCCCTTCAAGTCAATTGCCCCGACGATTTATCAGAAGGAAGCGTGAGTGAGCAGGGGTAAAGGGGGTAAGGGGGACAGGGGGTATGGGGGTAAAGGGGTAAACGAGATAAAGGGGTAAGAAGGTTAAGAGGGATAGAGGGGAAGAGGGATAACGGGAGTAAGACGTGAGAGGGAAGGCGAAAAGAGTGGAGAGGAAGCATCGCGAATTATGAGCACTGTTGCCTTACGCCTGACGCCTGACGCATCACATGACGACTTCGGCCACATCCGGCGCATGCGCGACAATCGTTTCCCGCACGAGATTGCGTCGATTCTCCCCGGAGAGTTCTTTGTCAGCCGGGAGCCGATGGTCGTCTACACAGTCCTCGGTTCCTGTATTTCGGCCTGCATCCGCGACCCGATCATCGGAGTGGGCGGCATGAATCATTTCATGCTTCCGGAGCCGAAAGAGCACCAGTCTGGCGATTCCTGGGGCGGTGAATCCACCCGGTATGGGTCGTTCGCGATGGAATCGTTGATCAATGAGATTCTCAAACGCGGCGGCCTCAAAAGCCGCCTGGAAATCAAACTCTTCGGCGCCGGCAAGATCTACGAAGGCAATATCGATGTGGGCGCGAACAATGCCAAGTGGGTGATTGGGTATTTGAAGAGTGAAGGGCTCGCGACCGTCAAGACTGATCTGGGCGACGTGTTCCCACGGAAAGTCTATTACTTCACCGATTCGGGCCGAGTCTTGATGAAGAAAATCGAGCGGGTCAAGAATCAGACTATCCAAGAGCGGGAGAATGAATATGCGGCGCGAATCAAGCAGCGGGAGCAGCAGGCTGTAGAAGATGTGACGTTGTTCTAAGGGGCCTGTCGAAAAGTCAAAAGTCGGAAAGTCTTCAAGTCGGCGGACTTTACGACCTTCGGACTTGATGACTTGATGACGGAGGGAGTATGGCAAAAATCCGTGTGCTGACCGTCGACGATTCGGCCTTGATGCGGCAGGTGCTTGCGACACTTCTGTCGAAAGACCCAGGGATTGAAGTCATCGGGTCCGCTCCAGACCCCTTTATCGCCCGGGAGAAAATCAAGGCCTTGAATCCGGACGTCCTGACACTCGACGTTGAAATGCCCAAGATGGACGGGCTGACGTTTCTTGAGAAGTTGATGAAGGGGCACCCGATGCCTGTTGTGATGGTGAGTTCATTGACCGAAGCCGGCTGTCAGACCACAATGCGTGCGCTGGAGTTGGGCGCGGTGGACTTCATTACTAAGCCAAAAATCGATCTCCGTGAGGGGATGGAGGAGGTAGCCCAGGATCTAATTTTTAAGGTGAAGGCGGCGGCGCAAGCGAAGGTGAGAAATAAGGGAGGGGATAGCGGGGTAGGGGGTAAGGGGATAGCGCCATTCCTCACGTCCGCGATGATTAAGACGACGGATACGATTATCGCGATCGGCTCGTCCACGGGAGGCACGGAAGCGGTGAAGGATGTGCTGATGGCCTTGCCTCCGAACACGCCGCCGATTCTCATCACCCAGCACATGCCGGAACGGTTTACGAAGACCTGGGCCGATCGTATGAATCAGCTCTGCCGTATCTCGGTCAAGGAAGCCGAAGACGGAGACAGTGTCTTGCCGGGACATGCCTTGGTCGCGCCAGGCAGCTATCACATGACGCTCGTCCGGAGCGGCGCCCGGTACACGGTGCGCATCAATCAGGATCCTCCGGTGAATCGCCATCGCCCATCGGTGGATGTGATGTTTGCTTCGGTCGCCCAGTATGCCGGCACCAACGCAGTCGGGGTCATCCTCACCGGTATGGGCGGCGATGGCGCCAAGGAGATGCTCGCGATGAAACAGGCCGGTGCCTTTACGATCGCCCAGGACGAAGCCAGCTGCGTCGTCTTCGGTATGCCGAAGGAAGCGATCAAGCTCGGCGGGGTGGACAAGGTGCTGCCCCTGGCAGAGATTCCCGCTGCGATCGTGGCATATGTGTGCAAGTTGTAACAGGGCGTGAAACGTGAAACGTGAGAGGGCGCTAGTTTCGTTCAACCAGATAGACCAGGCAGACTAGATGAACCAGACAAACCATTCGTTAATCTGCACAAGAAAGGATGATGTCATGAAAATCAAAGAACGCGTTCTTCCACAGGGAATCATCTTGGACCTGGAGGGAGACTTGACCTATGCCAATCAAGCTGCCTTTAAGGTGGCCGTCGAGAAGGCGAAACAGGCCGGCTGTCGGCACCTCATTGTGAATATGGAGCAGGTGCGATTCGTGGACAGCGCAGGGCTCGGACTGCTCGTGCTCGTGTCGCAGAGTTTTAAACGTCTGCAGGCGCAGGTCAGTATGCTGAAACCGCAGAACTACGTGCGGGAGATCATGAGCCTGGCGAATATTCCCAAGATGATTCCCATCTATGAAAACGAGCAAGACGCGCTTATCGCGCGTGCGGCATAGGTCTGATGTGAGTCACGGAGCGTGATGCATTCAAACGCACTGCAACCCACCGGGCAGGGTCTCGATTCGTCTGCACAACCGAAGACGTTCGTTGCTGCGATTCTCCTTGTGGAAGATGAACCGGTCACCAGGGCGAGTATGGCTGCGAGGCTGACGCGGCTGGGGTATCGAGTTCTTGAAGCGGAGGACGGACGAGCGGGTCTCGACGTGGCCAGGCGCGAACGCCCCGATCTGATCATTGTCGATTGGATGATGCCGGAGATGGACGGACCGACCTTCTGTGAAGCGGTGCGCCGTGACCCCCTGTTGAAATCCAGCCAGATTCTCCTGATGACTTCCCACGATAAGCCGGCCCAGATTGCCGAAGGGTTGTTGCGAGGCGCCGACGACTTTCTCAGCAAAGCGGCCAGCAGACAAGAAATTACCGCGCGGGTGTTGGCCGGTCTGCGCACAAGCCGGTTGGTCCGAGAACTGGAAACCACCAGCTCTCAACTCGAGTCGTCCCTTCTCTTGCTGCAAGCGAAGCAGGAGGAAATGGAGACGGATCTTCATTCGGCCGCTGCCTTCGTCCACTCATTGCTCCCTCCGCAAGGAAGTCCGGTTCAGGGTATCTCGTTGGCGTGGGAGTATCAGCCGTCCTTAACGTTGGGAGGCGACCTCTTTGGCGTGATGGCGATCGATGCAGAACACCTTGGCCTCTACATACTGGATGCGTCGGGACATGGGGTTGCCGCCGCGCTGCGCTCGGCTTCGCTGATGACGTTCCTGCGAGCAGAAAATATTATACAGCTGATCGGGTCCTACGATCCTGAGCAGGTGTTGTTCGAGGCCAATCGGCGGTTTCCCCTGAGTGCCGATGGGGAGTATTTCACTCTGTGGGTCGGACAGCTTCATTTGCCGACAGGCAGACTGACCTATGCTTCAGCCGGCCATCCGGGCGCCTTGCTCAGCCAGACTCAAAGTCCTGCCCGGTGGCTCATGCGCTCATCGTTTCCTCTCGGATTCGATCCGTCCGCGCTGTATGCATGCGACCGTATCGTTTTGAAGCCGGGAGACCGGCTGTTTTTATTGAGCGACGGGATATACGAAGTGTCCTCTCCTGGCGGAGAGCTTTGGGGCCGTGAACGCTTCCAAAAAACGATCGACGAGGGGAAGCCGATGTCTCTTTCGGCGACCATCGCGTCATCTTTTTCAGCAGCACGAGGCTGGCAACAGGCGCAACACTTTCCGGACGATGCGGCGGTCGTGGGGATTGAGATGACCGGCGATCCGGATGAGAGGCTCAATGGATAAGACATCGGTATTGGACCTTTCCGAGGCCTTGAACCGGGTGGACGGAGATCAGGACTTGTTCTTCACCTTGGCCGGGCTCTTTTTGCAAGAAAGTCAGAAGGAGGCTGCGGCGATTCGCGTGGCACTGGGGAAGCAGGATGGGGCCGGGTTGGCGGCTGCTGCCCATAAGCTCAAGGGATCCGTCATAGAGATGTGCGCGCCGCGTCTCTTCGAGCGCGCAAAACGATTGGAAGAATTGGGCCGGCAAGGGGAGCTTGCTGAGGCGTCGTCGGTCTGCGCGGATGTCGAGACATCTTTGGCCGAGGTGCATGATGCGCTTCGGAAATTGATCGCAGAAGGGTTTTCATCATGATCACCCCTACAGGATCGCGCGCCCATGCTCGTAGGTTGCTCGTCGTTGCCGACAATGTCGATACCCAGACCGTGATTCTTGAGCATGCGAAGGCGAAGGGGCATTCGGTGATTTCGGCTGCGACCCCCGCGCTTGGGTTGACGAAATTCGACATGGCGCAGCCCGATATCGTGATTGTGGATCTCTTTCTGTCCGAACAGGAAGGGCTCGGGCTTGTGAGGAAAATTTTCGAGCGCCGCCCGACCTGCCCCGTCCTGCTCCTTACGGGCGCAGGCCATTTCGAATCGACGATGGTAGGATTGCGCGCCGGCGCTCTTGACTATGTACAGCAGCCGATTCATGTGGAGGAATTCGCGCAGGTTCTGCAGCGGGCGATTCACTCGATCCCTGCCTCCGTGGACGATGCGCCGGGCGTCGATTGCCTGGAGTATGTGTTGGTCATGGAGCCAGATCCGGAGTACGTCGAAAGCACGGTGACCTGGCTGCTTCACGAGACGGCCATGGGCCTGATGGAGCCGCGACGAATCCATCTTCGGGCCGCGTTGCAAGAACTCGTCATGAATGCGGTCGAGCATGGCTGCCTCGAACTCCGATATCGTGAAAAGCTCGAAGCCGTGGCGAATGACCAGTACGCCGAGCTGATCCATCAACGCCTGCAGGACGCCCGCCTACGGAATCGCCGGGTTACGATCCGCGCCGTCTACGATAAGCGGCAACGGGTCTTGACATACCAGATTACCGACGAAGGGATGGGATTCAATTGGAAGTCCCGCGTGAATGACTCTCTTGATGCTTGCCCTATCGGTGATGGCAGCGGACGAGGCATTTTTCTCGTGCATTCGTTTTTTCCCGACATCATGTATAACGATAGGGGGAACGAGGTCATGTTCACGGTCTCCCTGGTGTAGGAAGAACGTTATTTCGTTTGTTTGGTTTGTTTTGTTTATTTGGTTGGGTGAGCCAGGCTAACCAGATGAACTAAATCAACCAGACAAACCAAATAAACCAAATGAACCAAACAAACCAGATGGAGGTTCCATGGATACCACAAATCCCGCTCGCTCTAAACTGCGAATTCCCAACGATGCCATGTATCGGTTGCTGCGCGAAGGCTGTATCATCGAATTCAACGTGAAAAAAGCCGCAGGGGAGAAGGTCGATCTGCGGGGGTGCGATCTACGGGGTCTCGACCTGCGGGGCTTGGACACCGACGGCTTAGACTTCAGCGACTGTTACTTTCGCCAGGCGGATTTGCGCAGCGTCGATTTTCGCAAGGCGCGGCTTGAAGGCGCGAGCATCAATGCCGCAAAAATATCCGGCGCCTACTTCCCTCTTGAACTGACCGCCAGTGAAATTGAACTATCCCTCCTTCACGGCAGCCGCATGCGGTACAGCTCAGGAAAGTGAAGCGAGAGACACACGAGGCCTCAAATTTAAAATTCAAAATTTGGAATTCGAAATTCCTGGAACCTCAAACTTCAAATTCCGACTGGCATCTCTTCTGGTCAGCTCATTCCACATTCCCCCTCAGACTGCCAACTCAGAACTCAAAACTTCGTTATAATGCGGGCAGGGAGCCTGTCCGGTATCGAGTGAGAGGTAGAGGAACGATGGACTGTATGTTATTGCGACATGGCATTGCGGTGGAGCGGGATGAATGGGAAAGGTCGGATACGGATCGCCCTCTAACTGAGCGAGGGGCGAAGCGTGTGGCCCAGGTGGCGGTTGGGTTGAACCGGCTCGACGTGAAGCCGACACATGTCTTCTCGAGTCCGTTGATTCGGGCGATCGAAACGGCGAAGATTGTGCATCGGTCGCTGAGAGTTCGCTCTGCGGTGCAAATCGTCGATGCACTCTTGCCGGATGCGCCTCCCAATCAACTCTTGTCTGTCCTGCAGGATCTTCCTCCTGCGTCCTGCGTGCTCTGTATCGGTCATGAACCGCATCTGGGTCTGGCGGCTAGCGTCATGCTGTCCGGTCGGGCTACCGCATCGTTTCCCATGAAGAAGGCCGGGGCCTGTCTGATCGAGCTATCGCTCCCGGTAAAATCAGGCCGAGGCGTTCTTCGTTGGTGGTTAACGCCGAGGCAGCTAAGGGAGATGGGGAAGAGGCAATAGCCGTAATGAGGAATGTGGAATGAGAAATGTTCGATTGAAGATCGAGTATTGCACCTTGTCAGGTGTTTGGTTGAACGAAGCTAAACAGAGAAACCTGAGTTGTCCGGACCTCACTTACAATTCATAATTCCTAATTCATAATTTCTAATTCAGAATTCATGCCTCCCCCTGCTCACCGCTGTTTTCAGAGGGTTGTCTGCCGGAGATGTCTTTCTGACGGAGCAATTTCGTGAGGTAGGTCCGTTGAAGGCCGAGCTCTTCGGCTGCTCTTGTTTGGTTCCATCCATTTCTTTGCAACGACTCTTCGATGATCTTCCGGCTGTAGACGTCGACGCACTCATGGTAGTGAAGGGGAGGAGATCCGGTTTCGGCCTCAGCCGACGAGGAGAACGGTGAATCTCCCAGATGCAGGTCCGAGGCCTCAAGGGTGTCCTTGGGGCACAAAATAACCGCACGCATCAGCACATTTTCAAGTTCGCGTATGTTGCCAGGCCACTGATACTGTTGCAACGCCCGTGCGGCCTGGTCGCTCAGGGCGCAGGAGCGATGAATCCCCATTTTGACTACCCGATCGAGGAAATGCCGGGCGAGTGCAGGGACATCGTCTATCCGTTCACGCAGGGGCGGGAGGGTCACAGTGATTACGGCAAGCCGGTAGTATAAGTCCTCACGAAAGGTGCCCTGTTGGATTGCGCGCCGTATGTCTTTGTTCGTGGCCGCGATGAAACGTACATGGGTGCTCACCGGCTGGGTTCCACCCACACGATAGAAGGTCTGATCCTGGATGACCCGCAGCAGACGGGTTTGTAGTGGGAGCGGCATATCCCCGATTTCATCAAGAAACACCGTTCCCCCTTCTGCGACTTCGATCTTGCCTGGTTCCCGTTTGACCGCCCCGGTGAAGGAGCCCTTCTCATGACCGAACAGCTCGTTCTCGAGCAAGTTTTCTGGCAGTGCCGCACAATTGACTGCGACGAAAGGTTTCAACCGGCGTGGACTCCAACGATGAATGGCGCGGGCCACGACTTCCTTTCCCGTACCGGTTTCACCGAACAGGATGACGGTCACGTCGGTCTGCGCTGCTTGCTTGGCGATCGTGAGTTGCGTAGCCATCTTGGCGTTGGCCCCCACGAGGTGATCGTAGCGATTGTCGATTTCCTGACGGAGGACGTCGACCTGACGGTGTACCGCCACCGCGGCCATGGCTTTGTTGATCACGACGGTCAGGTGATCGGCGCTGAACGGTTTCGTCAGGAAATCAAACGCGCCGAGCTGCATGGCTTGCACGGCGCGCTCGATGGTGCCGAATGCGGTGAGAATGATGATGAGCGGGGTGGTGTGAGTTGCGCTGGTATCCTTTCCGGTTTGCCGCTCGCTCTGCGAAGCGCCTTTCACCCGCTCCAGAACCTCCAGACCGGACAGACCAGGCAGTTCCAAGTCCAGGAGCGCGAGATCGAATTCTCCTTGTTCGAGCAGGCGCAGCGCGTCTTTGCCGTTGTCGGCTGTGACAGGCTCGTGCCCCATCCAGGTGATACGATTCTCGAGTCCGAGAAGGATATCGCGGTCGTCGTCGACGATGAGGATTTTTGCACGCATGCTGGACTCAGGTGTTTAGACTGAAGGCTGAAGGTTATTAGTCGGGTCCTCAAGTTGGAGACTGAGCCGAATTCTAGATTATGCGCTCAGGAAAATATACTCCTCAAATCACTAACACAGCGCTCGTCAGGCGCTTTTAAACCTTCAGCCTTCAGCCTTCAGCCTATCTACCTGGCTGCAAATAGGCATTGTAAAGTAAAATTTCGTGCCGGTCCCTGGCATGCTCTCCACCCAGATGGTCCCTTTATGCATCGTCACCAGGCTTTTAGTAATGAACAGGCCAAGCTGAGCCCCCTGAGCGGCGTGGTTGGCAGACGGCACCTTGGAAAACTCCTTGAAGACTGATTCCAGATGGCCCGGGTCAATGCCGCAGCCGGTATCGGCAACAGAGGTTTGGACAAAGCCGTCGGGGGTCATCTGTAAATCGACGGTGACGCGGCCGTCCGGCGGCGTAAACTTGATCGCATTGCCGATGAGGTTCCAGAGAATCTGCTCCAGCTTATCGCTGTCCCCCTGGACCGCTGGAAGCCCATCAGCATGCCTGACCTCGAGTGTAATCGCTTTTTCAGCCGCGACGGCGCGCAAACTGTCGATAACCAGGAGTGCCGTGGTTTCGAGGCAGACCGGTGCGAGACAGAGCATTTCATTTTTGCTCTCAAGGTGCGACCAGTCGAGCAACTGATTGATGATTCTGGTGAGCCGACTCAGGTTATGTCCGATACGAATGAGGTAGGTCATTTGTTGTTCGCTCACCGGCCCTGCAATACCGTCACGCATATTGTCTGCAAAGCTGCGAATGACGGTCATGGGGGTGCGCAATTCATGGGACGCGACAGAGAGAAACAGCGACCGCTGCCGATCGTGTTCCTGGAGGCGCTCATTCGCGGCGGTCACTTCCTGCGTGCGCTCTGCAATACGCAGTTCGAGATGCTGGGTGAGTTCTTCGAGGTGGGAATAGGCGTTTGCATTGTCGATGGCCGCTGCGACCTGGCCGGCGATCGTCGACAGCATATGAAGATCTTCGTCCGTGCAGGGTTGTGAGCCCCGGTCACCGGCGAGGTATCCCAGCGTCTGGTTCTGGCTCTGAAGCGGCACCGCGACGAAGGACGTCACTCCGGCTCGGCGGGCCAGCTCCAGCATCGGTGATTGCACGCGATCGGCCACGGCCTCAAGGCTTGGGACGAGCAAGGGTCTGCCAAGAATCAGCAGGTCGGCTTGGAGGCCGCCATCGCTCCGGACCGGCACAACAAGCCGGCGAGCGGCCTCCGCAATGTCCGGCGCGACCCCGATGATGTGGGCCACATATGCCGTGTCTCGTTCGCGATGTCGTAGCGTCACAAACATACGCGTAAAACCCAGGTTGGCGATCAGGAGCTGCAGGACGGTGCGAAGAATCTGGTTTAGGTCCAGCGTCTGGGCGATGGCCGCGCTGACTTGATGTAATGTGGTCAATTGATCGACCTGGTGTTTGATGGTCGCCATGTTTGCTGAAATGGCGACATTCCTTTCCTGTAGCGAGGAGGTCATCAGGTTAAACATGCCGGTCAGTTGGCCGACTTCGTCGCGGGTGGAGGGTGTGAGGGGCATCGGTGAAAGGCCCTCAGCCACTTGCTGAGCCACAGCGGCAAGGCTCCTCAGCGGCTTCGTGATACGGAGGGTGAGCAAGTGGGTGCCGAGTGCGCCTGCTCCGATAATCAAGGAGGTGAAGATGAGAATATCTCTGATCATCACCGCGAGATCCTGTTTCAAGTGGGCGTCGGTCAACCCTATTTGGACGACCGCGGAGATAAGTGCCGGCTGTGTTGAGGAAGCGTCGGCGCTGCCTTCATCCAGCTGAAGAGAAAATGGGGGCAGCGAGGCGCTTCCTTTTGCCGTTCGTTGCACAGGCAGTGCAAAATCGTACACGATTTCATCTAATCCAAATACGCTTCCTATTTTGGTGGAGAGGGGGAAATCTGTCACGAGAGGAGTGGTATTCGTCGATTGGAAGAGCTGTTTCACAATCTGAGGCTGCGGGTACAGCGGTTTATCCAGGGACCGCACAAGGTCGGCAGAGGATTGGCGTGAACCCTTCGTGTGCTGAGCGAGCACGATTCCGTCTGAGCGGGTGATGACCACATACACCACCTCCTGGACAGTCACGAGACCATCAATGAACTGTTGGAGCGTGCGGCGATCTTCCGCTACGATTCCTGCATAGTGGAAGTGTTCATTATGGACGACACTCGTGAGGAGAATCCTTCCGAGCTGCAGAAGGTTGCCGGTCATCGCCTCTCTCCTCGCCTCGACGTAGTACCCGCTCAAGGTCGAACAGACGACGATGAGAATGAGGCTGAAAAATAACACAAACTTCGGGCGCAGACCGAGGACATGGCGTACATGCAATGGTGGGGGAGCCAGGGTATTCGCCGGCTGGTCAGAAGGATGTACTTGCCTGTCCGGATCAGTAGGTTTCATCGATGAGGCTCATCAGCTCCTTTGGAAATGTGATGCCGAGAAACCTTGCGGTCTTGAGATTGACGGTAATCTTCAGTCGCTCGATCGGCACGGGGTTGAGCGGCAGCAGCCCTTCATTGTTGAGAATGCGCTTCATGAGCAGTCCGGTGTCCCGTCCGACATCGCCGTAGTTGACGGACATGCTGAGCAGCGCTCCCAGACGTGTGAGCTCCGGTGAGAACCCGATTACTGGTATATGACTTGCGAGCGCTGATTCAAGGATGAAGGGGATAGACTCATTCGTCAATACAGCGGAATCCGGTATGAGCCAAAGGGCCTCAACATCCGAGAGCAGCGTGCGCAATTGCTGGGGAACATCCTTCTCACTCTCGACGGGAAGCCCTTTCGCTTGAACGTCAACGATACCGGCCTGCTCCACCGCGATCTTAATTCGAGAGGCGTTTTTCACTGGATCGTAGAGCATGCCGACCCGGTGAAGGGCCGGCAGGAATGTCCGCATGATCTTCAACTGTCGGTCGAAGGGGATCTCCAGGAGCGTGCCGGTGATGTTGGCGGATGTGAGCTGATGTTTGAACGGGTCCAGGACCATCATATAGACGATCGGGACATCCTCGATTTCCACTTTCGCTGCCAATGCGGCCTTGAGTCCCACGGCGACGACCAGTGACGCATTCGATGCCCGCAACTTGCGCGCGAGCTTTTTCCCAAGCTCCAGGTCGCCTTGCGCATCGTACTCGGTATAGGTTGCTCCTATCGGGCCGGTGGCCTTCAAGCCTGCAATGGCTTCGCGATAGGCCGCAATGTCGGAAGACTGCAGGATGGCAATGTCCATGGCGGAGGATTCGGACACATTGAGGGTCCAAAGGCCGAGCAACAGGCCGAGTCCCGCCACCGCCCAGGCGGCTAAGGAACGCCCTGCGTAGAAGAGCCTGTTTATTTGGTTTATTTGGTTCATTTAGTTCATTTGGTTCATTTAGTTCATCGAGTTGGTCTGGTTCAACCAAACAAACGAGACAAACCAAAAAAACCAACAACGTTCTTCTTACGTGGCGCGGACCGTTCCCAATATATGCAATGCCTTTCCGTCCTGATCTCGAATAATCTCACCCGTCCAGATACATCTTTTGAAGCTGCCGTCCGGCTGCAGGACACGGTGCGCAAATGCCACGCCGGCACTGACTTGATCCATGGCCTGTCGCATCGCGCGCGCCATCGATTCCCGATCCTCCGGGTATACGAGCGCCAGCCAGTCGTACTTCGTGCGAGGGTGCGTCCCGTCCGATAGGTCGAGGAAGCTGTTGACCAGCGAGGACCAATAGATTTGATCGGTTTGAAGATTCCAACTCCACGCGCCCACTTCTGCCGAACTCAGAGCAATACAGAGTTGTTCCTCATGAGATCGGTGAATGTCTTCCATGCGCTTCCGCTCGGTAATGTCGGTGGAGATGCCGCAGATGGCATAGGGCTTAGCGGTATTGTCATACAGCGGGAATTTGATCGAAATATAGGTATGGAGACCATCGGAATGGGGCGCGTACTCCTCATATTCCACCGCACTGTTCTGCTCCAACACCGTCACATCGTTGGCGCGAAAGGCATCGGCGATGTCCTTGGGGAAAATCTCGTGATCGGTATGGCCGACAATCTGGTCCGTGGTGAGGTGAAAGAGCTGTTCGAATCGGCGATTGATGAGCAGGTAACGGCCGTCGGTGTATTTCACGTAGATCACGGCGGTGGTGTTGTTGACCACAGCGGACAGAAGTTGTTCGCTTCGGCGAAGCGCATCCTCCGCTTGTTTGCGATCCGTCACGTCCCGGAGGGAGCCGGCCATGCGGGTCATCCGTCCGGTCTCGTCCCAGATCGCCTGGCCGCGGGCCTGGAACCAGCCGTACGTTCCTGCCTTGGTAAGGAGCCGGTATTCCACGTCGTAGGGATCATGGCGCTCGATATGGGCCGTCAAGGCAGCGAAGACGCGGCCGGCATCCGCGGGATGAAGCCGGGAAGCCCAGCTCTCTAAGACATCGGGGAATTCCTCATCGGTATAACCCAACATGGTCTTGACGCGAGGAGACCACCAGACCGGTGTGCGCGGAGAACTCCACGGTTCGCCGGAGAGCACCTGTCCATCCCAGAAGCCGTCATGGGAACCTTGGATCACGAGTTCCAAGCGTTCTTCGCTGACGCGCAAGAGTTGCTGGATACGCATCTGGTCTGTAATGTCTCCGGCCAAGCCGACAATGCGATAGGCGATTCCGGAGGAATCGCGGATGGGGAACGCGCGATCGGAGATCCACCGAATGGCTCCATCGGGTCGCAGGATACGATACTGCTCGTCGTAGGTTCCGACCGTCTGCTTGCACAGGGCTGCGTCACGGACACGGGCCCGATCCTCTGGGTGGACCGCATCGAGCCACGATTGGGGCGAGGCGTAGAGGCTTTCGCAGGATCGCCCCCAGATTTCTTCATAGCCTGAACTGACATAGAGCATCTGCTGTTTCGCAAGATCGGTCATCCAAAAGACTTCGCTAATATGTTCCGCCAGCTGGCGAAACCGCTCCTGACTGTCCTGCATCGCGCGCTCGACTTTCTTACGATCAGAAATGTCGCGAATGATGCCGCTATAGAAGGAGTGCTCCGTACTTTTCCAGGTGGCCAAGGAGAGTTCGATGGGAAATTCCGTGCCGTCTTTTTTGAGCCCGTGCACCTCAATGACAGACCCGATTGCGCGGCTTATGCCCGTTGACTTCATCCGGGCGAGGCCTTGCTCGTGAGCCTGGCGGTACCGCGCCGGCATCAGCAGAGTGAGCGGTTCCCCGATCGCTTCTTCATCGGCATAGCCGAAGAGCGTGGACGCAGACAGATTCCACGAGAGGATGCGCCCGCGATGATCGGCCAGCACGATGGCATCGGTGGCCGAATCCACCAGCGAACGGAAGCGTTCTTCGCTTTGACTGAGGAGGTGTTCTGTCCGTTGGACCTTCACGGCGAGTTCCTTGACCCCGATGGCGCGACGGAGCGTGTGCCGAAGTTCTTCCCGATCGTACGGCTTCGTGAGATAGGCATAGGCCCCCTGCGTCAGCGATCCTACGGTGCGATCAGAAGAAATATGGGCGGTCACGATTACGACGGGGAGAGAGGGGTCCAGGCGTTGTGATTCTTTCAAGACCTGGAGCCCATCGCCGTCGGGCAGACCCAAGTCCAGCAAGATGGCATTGAAACGGTGAGCTCGAACGAGTTTGAGAGCGGCGGCAACGGTGCCGGCAGCAGTGACGGCGTAGCCATCATGATGCAGCAAATCCTGCAACCCCATGACGAGATCCTGGTTATCTTCCACGATGAGAATGGAATAGGGAGTCATTGTGGTGGCCATAGGAACCTCAGAGAATGGGAGGTTTTGAGTTTAGAGTTCTGAGTTCTGAGTTTTCATGAATCTGAAGCTTGCGGCGCGTGGTTAGAATGATACTGTTCAACATTTTTACCAGCTCTCCGCATTCTGCCAGAAGACTGGCCAGTTCCGGATGGTTGTGTGGCTGAGTTTCCCGAATGAGCCGTAACCAATAACCGGTTTCTCGAGCCTCTTTCGCAGCAATTGCGAGCTTGGAGATGAAATCTTTACTACTCTGCCCTCCCAAGGCTTCCTCGACGTTCGCTCCAACGGAGGTCCCAGATCGGAGTAGCTGTCTGGTCAGAACAAGGTTGATATGATCTTTCTGCTGTCGGCGAATGTGCCCGACGATTTGCACGGCGAAACGGAAGCTCTTCTCCTGCACAATGCTCTGAGAACGCCGTTGCTCCATGGCTAGCTCCTGTCTCTCGGAAGTTCTGAGTTTTGAGTTCTAAGCTTTCCCTCGGAACTCAGCACTTCTCTCTCAGCGTTTCTGGCCATTCCATTCCTCATTCCGCATTTATTCGAATCTCCCCGTCAGATTTTCCTGACAACTCAGAACTCAAAACTCAGAACTTCTTATTAGTATCTCACCGTGATCCATCCCATCACCCGGCTGCCGATCGTATCGCCCAGGGGATGCTCCTTGTGCTCATCGTTCAACGCACTGAAGGCTGAGATGGCCACTTCGGCATCGCGCATATAGCCTGCCTCCGCTTTCTGCTGCCAGAACTTATAGGCCCCACGGAGGTTGAGGAGGTTGTAGCTGCCAATGCGAGGGTCGGGAGCGGTGACGCCGAATGGGGCCAAGGCGGTGAAGGTGGCGGCTACCGGATAGGTGGTTGCGCCGACATGGTGCAGCGCCGCTTCTCCATTCCACCCATTGTCCCAGTCTCCCCGTAATCCGACGTTGTACTTGAAGCGCGGGGCTCCTCGTCTCGCAGTCCCTAGGAACGACTGGCCGATTTCTTGATAGGAATAGTTCGCGAAACCGGTCAGCCAGCTCGTGGCCAGGAACTCGATGCCGGCTTCACCTCCGTAAATGTCGGCCTGTCCACGATCGTTGACGAACAAGGCGGTCGTGGCCGATGTATTGCGACTAGTAACCAGATCTGAGATGTGATTGAAGAACAGGTCCGCCCGGAGCCTGAGCCGATGGTTAAAGAACCATCCTTGATAGCCGGCTTCGTAGGAGATGATTTGTTCAGGCTCAAGATTCCGTGAGCCCTGCACGACCGTCGTCGTCGTGAATGTGGGCGGCACCGGAAGACCGGTCGGCAGGGTGGTAATTGCCCGCTGATCCGCGTCGGTTTCAATGAAAGTCGGCGGCCGATACGCGACCGAAGCCGAAGCTCGGAAGGTGTGTTCGGGTGAGGCCTGATAGATCAGAGCCACGCGCGGGCTCACCGTGGGATTGATGAAGCTGTCGAGGTCGTAGCGGAGTCCGGCGACAAGGGTCAGCGACTGTGTTGCGCGCCACTCGTCTTGGAGATAGAGGCCTAGGCGGTTTTCCCGGTTGAAGGCATGCGTCGCGCTGCTTGAGAGGGAATTGTGCCGGTAGTTCACCCCGTAGGTCAACCGGTTTGAGGCTCCGAACTCGATCGCATGCTGCGCTTCTAGGTTGTATGTGTTGCTCAAATAGGGCTGAACGGAACTCCCGTTCTGATCCGTGACACGGATGAAGTTTGCAAGGAGCGGATTAAGCATGACTGTGGCGGCATCCCAGTAGCCCGACCACGAACCTCGGATAAAAAAGTTTGTGCGCTCGTATGCCAGATTGCCGTAGCCCAGCGATGGTTTAGTGGCTGAGGTCACGGTCTCGCCGATCGGGCCATCGAACCGGTTGACATCCACAAAGCCGCCTGAGACGAGCAGCTTCGCATCGCTTGGCAATGCATACTCGGTTTGGACATTGAACTTGTTCGAGCGGAACGCCAGCGCATCCCGGTTCCGCCACTGCTGGTTCTGATCGCGTCCGATGGAAAGGCGATAGCCGAAGTCTCCGATCTTGTCGGCATGAATAGCCGCGCTTGAGATGGCGCCGAGTTCCCCGCCGCCGAACTGCATGGTAGTTCCCTTCATCTCTTCAGGGGACTTGGTGATGATATTGATGATGCCATCGAAGGCATTGAAACCGTAGATTGAGGAGGCCGGGCCTTTTAAGACTTCGATGCGTTTGATCTCGGGCAGTGTGACCGGGATGGCCTTCCACCACACGATGCCCTGTACATCGATATAAATCGAGCGTCCGTCGACCAAGACCAGCATCTTGTTGGCAAATGGCTGGTTGTTTCCTCTGGCACTCACATTGAAATCAGCCCCGCTGACTTGCATGACATCGATGCCGGGAACACGCCGTAAGACTGTGGGAATATCCGTCGCGCCGGAATGTCGAATATCCTCATCCGTAATCACATAGACATTGGCCGGCGCTTGCGAGATGGGCTGTTCGTAGCGCGAGGCGATGCTGACCGTTTCCTCTTCCTTGATCAGCTCAAGTTCGGGAATGACAGCCTGACTGGACTGGCGGTTCAGTTCTTCCGTCGAACCTGGGAGGGGTGCTTGAGCGATAATCACCATTGTCAGCATGGCGAGAAAAATTGATTTTCGAGGGCCTGTGAGTCGTGTCACGTGTGTTCCTCAGCACTCGTTGTGATGGAGGGAACGTGACGGGCGGGCGGCACTTTATCACAGTCGGCGTCAGTTGGAGAACGACGCGAAACAGGAAGGAGATGGCTGTCTAACGGGGTGGATAATGCATCGGCGCGACTCCATTGGGTGAATGTACATGCCATCGAGGCGCTTTCTTACCGGTCGTTCTCGACATGATAGTCGCTACCAAGAATATCGAGCATTGCCCAGATGAGCGCGACCATCCCCATAAACAACAGTGTTTCGATAATCGACAATGTCATGGCCGACGTTTTCCTTCTTATTGATTGTCATTGGTGGAATGGCCGTTATTAAAGATGTCGTTAACGACCATCAAGACGATTCCCGCCAGCATCGTAAGCAGCCCAATAATGAGCACCTCTAGGATTACCTCAATCATGACCGTCTCCTTTCATCAACAGATCAGTCATTGCATAGGCACTATCCAGCAAGCCGCATGCCTAATTTGAAATGCACTTGTTCTCGGTCCAGTCTTCGATTTTCACAAGAATTGCGCAGGGACAGGCTAATGCAGAAGGGTGACAGGCGGCCCTTGTGAATTGAAAACGATTCGGGACTGAATCTCTTTTGGTTACTGGAGGAGGGGAAGTGCAGAGTGCTGAGTTGGAAGACGGGGAAGGAATGTGAAATGAGGAATGAATTAGCCGGAAATGCTGAAAGAGGTGTGCGCGTTAGAAGCGGATAAGAGGGGCGATCTGGTTGATTTGGTTCATCTGGTTAGTTCCGCTCAACCAAACAAACGAGACAAACTAAACAAACCAAATAACGGGCCTCTTCTGTTCCGCTGGCGAAGGTGGTTCTCATCAATAGCGGTCGAGAATTACGATCCAGATGGTTCCCACCACTCCAATAACCAGCCCCACCATAATGATCTGACCGAATAGTTGTACCATGGCCGCGTCTCCCTTCAGAAAATCTCCAGTGTTCTTGAAGGTTCCTGCTGCCGCATATCCAGCAAGCCTCATGCCTACTGTGAAATGCGTATGTCCCCTGTCGTGCTTTGTGGTTTTTCAAGGGCTTCACCTAGCGCAAGCTACGACAGTGGAGGATGGAAAGCGGTTCAGGTGAATTGGAAACGATTCAGCACTGAATCATATTTGATTACCTCAATGGCTTGGCGTGAAGCGTCGTTCGTGAAGCGTGAAGCGTTAGGGGAGTGAAGCGTATCTCGTGAAGCGTGAAGCGATAGGAGTATGAAGGGTTCTGTTCCTGAACGAACGACGCTTCACGAGATACGCTTCACGCAGCGAGCGGTTACTTCTCCGGAGGAGCCGACTTGAGATCCCACTCTGCGACGCCGTTGAGGCCGACTTGTTTGAGCAAGGCCGCGCGCATGCGTCGGAAAGAGGCATTTTGAGGGTTGGTCTTGATCAGATCGCACAGACAGGATATGGCGTCGTACCAAAACCCGCGCACAGCATTGCGCAGTACGCTTTGCCGATCGCAGCTCAGATCGACTTCCATTTCTACGAGGCACGTACTGAACTCACAGCGCTCGATGATGCCGCCTGCCACAATATCCTGCGACGGGGAGTCTGGATTGCGAATCGCGGAGATGTACCAGCGATACTGTACGTCCGGTTCAAGTGCCACGCCCAAATCTTTGAGATTGAGCGAGTGGATGCCTGCATGATCCGGTGTGGGAATCGGGCGTTCATACAGCGGCTTGACCGATCGGGTGTCGATGAGTGTAAACCGCATGGGTAAGGACGTCGGCTTGGAGAGAAACCAGTTTAAGGACGGCGCCTGCTTCACCGTCAGGCCGACATGGTCGGGAACAAGGGCCACGATCTCAGGATCCTTCCCATCTGTACCGCGCATGCCTCCGCCGACTCGCGCGCGGGGTATGATTTTATTCCGAGGGGTATAGATCGGCAAGGAAGACTCTTCCGCTTGGTTCGTTGGGGCCTGGACCCCTTGATCGGCAAGAGGCGCTGCGCCCACCCACGAACTGAAGCCTGCGAGGCTGAAGGCGATGAGCAGGGCACGTAGGTAGATAGGCTGAAGGCTCGCTCTCAGGGGTTCAGGCTGAAGGCTGAAGGCTGAAGGCCGAAATTTGAGAATCGAAGTTCTAAACACGTCAGCCTCTTCCCCTCCGCTACCTTAACCCCTGAACCCCTTCAGCCTATCTACCTGAGTAATCGTCGCGCACTCTAGCACAAGGCCAGCAACCTGTCATAGCCGGGTTATTCATGAATGCCGTTGCGAGACGGCTGAGACCGACGCCCGCCGAGGCTTCTCGCAAGTGAAGCCGACATAGGCATCCTGACAGGCTGTCGAGGAGGCTGAACGAGAAAAGCCTCGCCGGGCGAGAGGATCGGCTGTCGCAGTAGGTATTCATGAATGATCCCGGCTAGAGCCAGTTGTTCAGCAAGAGAAACGCCGACCAGTAGGCCGGATGTTCATAGACTCGATCTGCCAAGAGTTTCTGCTGTGCTAGCTGCAAAGCTTGTGCCTTTGATAGCTTGGGGTTTCGCAGTTGTCGATAGAATTCAGAGACAAGCTCAGCAGAGGCCTCATCGTTGATGAACCACAGAGTGGCTAATGCGCTTCGCGCGCCTGCCTTGATAGCCACGCCGGCGAGACCTAACGCCGCGCGATCGTCTCCCACTCCTGTTTGACAGGCGCTCAAGGTCAGGAGTTCGAGCGGATCCTCGCGGAACCGGAACAGACCGATCAATCGATCCAGGGTACTCATGGTCAGCTTCTCATCGAAGGTGAGGAGAAACGAGTCGTTCGCGCTGGTGGAAAACTTGCCATGCGTGGCGATATGCAAGATCCCATACCGTCCGTCGCGCAATTTCTGTTCTAACCCTGCTGCGCGAAAGTCCTGGTTCATCAGTTGATCCCCCGAATAGAGCGAGCGTATGGTCTCGACTTCCTCCGCCACATAGGGGAGGGGAGGAAATCCCTGCACGGCTTTCGTGAGCCCGGTCGCCAGAAAGCGCACCTTCTCGCGGTTCAACGGTCGCGGGTCTGTCAGCGTGAGGCTCGGAGTGAGCGCGACGGCAAACTTATCGATGAGAAACGTCGAGCCGTCGTGCAGCGCCGCCATGGGGATGGTCCGGAGCGCGCTATCCGGCACAAAGACCAAGGTCGCAATCTGCTGCGTGGCGAACTCCTGTTCCAGCGGACGGACGAGCCAGTCGTACAGCTGTTGCGCATGCGTGAGGTATTCGCGTGTGGTGCGTTTCTCGACCGTGCGGCGAAACAGCCGGACTTCCTTCGTCAGGGCCTCCGCGCCGACCGGGACCGCCACCCTGATAAGGCCAGAGGGCAGGCTCACCAGTAGTTCTAGCCGCGTCGAAAACAGAATCGGATAGATAACGGCCGTGTTCGCTGCCAGGCGGTCGAACTTCGTGAGCCGGGCCTGTAGCGCATCGACGCATTCGTCTTTGAAGTAGTCGCGCAGCTCGGCGGCCTTATAGGCTTCGATCGCGTCGCGGGCGGCCAAGAGGTATTGCGAGGCTGCCGGTGGTTCTTCCGTCAGTGAGGCCCGTTGGAGGAGTAGATCTGCCAGTTCAAAAAACAACGGTCGTATCGGATCCTCATCCGACCAGGAAGAGTCTGCAGCGGCCACGGCAATCGCCGGACGAATCGGTTGCAGCGTGCCGCTGGCCTGACGGTAGGACGCGATCGCGTCGTCGAGTTTCCCCGTGGCAGCGAGCTGCCGTCCGAGTTGCCATTGCCAGCGGTATAACGATTCCACAGCATCGACCGATTGGGCAGCAAAGATCGCGCGCCTCGTGAATGACAGGGCTTCATCCAACCGTTGCTCCGACTCATACACCTGGCCGAGATGACCGAGGGCGAACGACAGGGTGCGAGCATCGCCAAGCTGTTCGGCCAGGCTTGCCGCTTCTTGCAGTGCCCCTGCCGCCCGGAGGACAAGCGGGGCATGGAGGTCGGGAAGGGAGGGGAGCAGGCGACGATACAGCAGACCGATATTCATGAGTGCGATGGCTTTCTCGCGAGAAGGCGGCAAGGGAGTCACCTGCTCAAGAGCCTGGTCGATCCAGATGCGGCTGTTCTCGGGCTGATTGAGGTGCACGTTTGTTCGCGCCGCATTCAATCGCGCATGCAATGCGACAAGGGGGAGCCCTGCCTGCTGCGCGAGCTGGACGGTATCGGTAAAGGCAATGAGGGCCTCTTCAGGACGATTCTGGAGGGCATGGAGAATGCCGAGATCGTTCAAGAGCGATGCGGATAGCGCTGGGGACAAAGCGCGGTTGATGAGCTCACGGGCCTGCGTCAAATGTGTCGAGGCAGCATCCAGTTGTCGCGCCGTCAGATAGGTATGGCCCAGTTGCGCCAAGACCGTTGCCCGCCACAGGGTATCCGGTCCGTGCTGCGCGAGTGCCGAGGCGAGTTCGAGGAGTTGGAGCGCGTTCCTGATCTGGCCGATCGCTTCAGCCGCTCGCGCCGCGGCAACGAGGGCCTGGCTCTGTTGATGGGCCTGGCCTTGCGCGTCGTACTGCCTCGCGGCTTCCTTCAATTTTCCCAAGGCGTCTTCGTATGAACCACGCTGAAAGGCCTGTGTGCCTTGCGCCATCGCTTCATCAGCAGGGGAGCTTGGAGCGGAAGCTGATATCGTTATGGACGGGATCAGGAGGGTAGCGATGAGAAGTAGGCAGGCGAGGGGTACAGGCTGAAGGCTGAAGGCTGAAGGTCGAAATTCAAAGATCGAAGTTATAAACCCGTTAGCCTTCAGCCTATTCACCTGAGCGTGGTCTCTCATCCTTAACCCCTAAACGCCTTCAGCCTAGTGTAGTGCGTCTAACACTTCTGGACATATTCCGTTCGCCCTGAGCTTGTCGAAGGGTTCATGGTTTCAACGACTTCTGTTCATGCTTCGACAGGCTCAGCACGAACGGTGTGTAAGGCCGCTTGTGACGCACTACACTATCTACCTTTCCCATCACAGCACCTGAACGACAAACTGCAGATGAATGCCGTGGTCTTGCAAATTGCCTGGTGGGTGGGGAACATGATTCAACGGCAGCCCCCAATAGAGTTCAAAGCGCGCGCGATCGCGCGGCAAAATATTCCAGCGAAGGCCCAGCCCGACGCTTGCCAGGGTTTGAGGATCAGGCGTCGTTCCTTTCGCACTCCAAGCCCGGCCTAGGTCTACAAATTGGGCAAATTGTAAAAGTGGTTCCCCGGTGGCGTAACTGATCACTGGGAATCGCGATTCGATCGAGGCGATGAAGGCATTCTCGCGGATGAGCGTATTCTCTCGATACCCACGGACGCTGAACCGTCCCCCGACAGGAATCTGCTCAAGCGGAAATAAGCGGTCGTTCGCGAGCTGGAGACTCATTTGCCCCAGGAGTTGCATGCCCCACCAGTCGTCAAATCGCCGAACCGCCTGGACTTGTCCCAACCAGGAGAAGAACTGTCCATCCGGGTCCGGCAAGGGGCCGGAGTTGTTGGTGGCGCTCAGCACGTCCAGCCCGACGGAGAAGCGGGAACGCGCCGCAATTACGGTTGTCGAGGTGCGGTGCACATACTCCTGAATGAAGCGCATGGCGCTCACGGTGCTGACCCCGGTGTTCGAGGAGCCGGGAATAAAAAGCGATGGCTTTCCCGCTGAGTCGAAGATAGAGGTGACTTTGTTGGTCAGATGTTCGCCGGTGATCGCGACGGCAAATTCATCGGTCACTGTTCGGTAAACCGGCTGTCGCATGGTCAACCCGATAATTTCCGATTCTGAATTCAAGTCGAGAACGCGAAACGCCGGGTCCACCACCAGAAAGTCGTTTCGGCGGTAGGAGGCGATGAAGGTCGTGTCGTAACGATTCAAGGGGAGCGAATAGGAGGTATCGATGATCGGATTCACGCCTCGCGAGCGGCCATAGGTGAAACTAAAGACATCGCCGTTGCCTGTGATGTTCTGGTGGGCGATCGTGGCGAGCCCTCGTTCGGCGCCGACCACTGGTGTCTGATAATTATTGAAGTCCAGCCAGGCTTTCCAGGGGCTGGTCTCTTTCACGTTCACTTGCAAGATGCTGTCGCCGCGTTTGTCGCCGGGACGGAGTTCGGCGTTGATCCGTTCGATGCGTGGATCCTGCTGGAGCAACTGCAACCGTTCTTGCAACGGTTCCAATCGCAGCGGTATCTGCGCGCCTCGTTCGATCCGATCACGCAAGTACCAGGCGCGGAACCAAGTCTGTCCCTCCACATCGGTTTTGGCCAAGGAACCTTCAACGATCTGAATTGTGATGACACCAAAATCCACATCCTGATCGGGAATGATCGCGCCGGAGGTGATATAGCCCTTGTTTACATACAGGAGGGTTAGCGCAAGACGAAGGCGTTCGAGATCTTCGGTGGTCAGAATCCGGTTCTTGTAGAGGGCGGTGACCTCGGCCAGTTCTGTGTCGGAAAACACCGTACTGCCGGTGACGTGAATGTCACGGACGAAGACCTGGATCTGGCCCAGTTGCTTCTTCCCCTCTCCCTCCGGTGGGATCGGAACAACCGGGAGGGTGGGCAGGGGCACAGGAGTCGGGGGCTTGAATTCTTGTTTCAGCGGCGCAGGCGGTTCTCCCGATCGCCCGGTCGGATCGAAGATGGGGGGGAGAGGCTGTTGTGCGTAGGCGGAGGTTCCTGCCAGCATGGTCAACATGGCGCCCCCAAACAGCATGCACCATCGCACTCGCAGGAATCGTGAAACGTGAAAGGTACAACGTGAAACGTAGGACTGCCACGTGCTCTTCCTCCGAAACCTTTCACGTCTCACGTCTCACGTCTCACGAATCGCTGGGCGGCTTTTACGAGTGGCACCCGGTTGCCTCACTGTCGGCAAAGTTCGCAAGCAAGAACCCAACTGGAGTCAATCGACGGAGCGACAGGATCTGTGTATCAGCCTCTCGCCCCTCGTTTGTGCTCAGGCCCTCTAACCCCTTACCCCTTACCCCTTGCCCCTCACCCACGCTTGCGGCATAGAGTGGGCTCGTCAACCAGCTTCCCGGATCGGCGGGCAACTGTTCGCGCCCTGCCACGACGAAGCTACTCGCCTGTCCATTGGCCAAGGCGGCGCAGCGCTGCGTCAATAAGGTTTGTGCTTCGCTGGGTTTCTCTGTCAAGGTGCCCAGACTCTCGCTCAAATTGGACGTGGGGCTCTGGATCGTCACAGTCCCGTTCAATCCGAACTGAGACGAGGCGCTCACCAGACTGGAGGAGTCGCGCAAGAAGAGGGGAGTAAAGATCGTGATATTGCCTCCGGCGCCCTGAATCGCTCGCGCCAGAATCTGGCTGTTCTGCAAGACCACGATATTCGGATCGATAAAGATGTCCCCGCCGCCGCCCGTTCCGTCAGACACAGAGGTGCTGATCAGGCTTTCTACCAACTGGACTAGTTTCACCGCTCGGATGTTGATCTTTCCACCGCTGGCCTGGCTGGCCTCCGTGGTGATCGAACTGTTCCGAAGGGTAAGGCTATTGCCCGCGTCGATGGAGATATTGCCGGCATCGCCTGTGCCGGGATTCAGGCTGCTGGCAGAAATGGCCGATCCATCCGCGATCGTAACGGAGTCGCTTGCAGTGAAGGTAATGTTGCCGCCGCGACCAGATTGTACAGAGGTCCGGCTGAACACGTTGCTGTTGCCCGACACTGTGATGTTCGTGCCGACGAGGGTAAGGTCACCGGCGTTGCCGTCGACGATGGTACTCGTGCTTATTTCAACTTGGTTGCTCAGGGTAAAGTTGGGTGCCGACAGTTCCGCCGAGCCGATGCCCAGATTCCGAAACGAATTTCGATGCGAGAGGGATGCCCCATTCGAAAAAGTCAACGATTCGACTGCGCTAATCGTAAGTTTCTGAGTATCTGACATGTTGTCGGTCAAGACGGTCGCTCCGTCTGTGATGAGGACGCTTTGTCCGTGAATCGACAAGCTGCCGGTTTCGCCAGTTCCCGCCTGCCGCAGATTGATCTGGGTTTGATTCGCCGGCGCCGCGCCTGGTGTGCCGATAACGGAAATCTGGCCTGTGCCGGTAATCGTGATAGATCCGGTGGCTCCGGTTGTAATCCCAACTGTTTCCAGAATTGCGCCATTTTCCATTCGTAGCGCGCCGACCGTTAGCGTCATGTCGCCAGCTTGACCTTGGAATGACGTGTTCGTTCTGATGATTCCCTGGTCATCCAGCGTGAGAGTCGAAGCCGTGAGGTCGATATTGCCTGTGTCGCCAGCGCGAACCGCAATGTTATCCCCGGAGGAAAAACTTTCGATACGGGAGTTGTTGCCCAAGCCGTCTGTGCCATGAACCGACAAGACATCATTCGCATCGACCGAAATATTTCCGGATTTTCCGGCACCGGCAGTTGAGCTTGTAATATTCGATAAGCCCGCCAGCGTCACGTTCTCCCCATGTATCTGAATGGCACCTGCGTCGCCCCCCGCGGAGGCCGAGGAGAGAATTCCGCTGATATTGTCGAGGGACACATCGCCGGTAGCATAGATGTCGACCGCGGTTTCGGCGCCGGGGGTATCGCTCATCGTTGCGGCTAGGATGAAGCCACCGTCCATCTCAAACCGGCCTGCGCGGATGCGGACTGTGCCAGATCCCCCATCTCCCTCGAAGGCGCTTCCACTGACATCGACTAAGCTTCCGGAGAGTGTGACGGTAGCCAGTTGTAGATATCCGGTGGTGTCGAAGCTAGGGAATGGCACTTCCCCCGCTGACGCGACACTCACCAGATTGATTTTAGCGCCAGGGGCGGTCAGGATCGTTGGCGCTCCACTGTCTGGATCTGTAATAAGCCGAATGTCGCCTGCGACAACCGAAATGTCACGGCCCACTGGAACGGGCACCGGCTCAAATGTGACGGGGTCAAACGGCAAGAGGGGGAGCGCGCTCCCTCGGAATTCAATCGCAGCGGGCGTGTCGGTCAGGAATCCAAATGCAGTCACCGGCGCGCTTGTGATCAGCGCATCAGCCTGGCCTGGGATGGCGTTGAGCCGGATGTCAGCCATCTCGGCAAGTTTGAGGTAATCGGCGGTTGTGAAATGTGTGGCGCCGGAGACGTTGAGGGAAGCCGTCGGTCCGAAGACGATCCCCGCCGGGTTCATGAAAAACAAATTCGCGCCCGGAATTGTGGATTGAATAGTGCCGTAGATCATCGATGGCGTGAGACCCGAATCCAGACCGGTGACCCGGCTGAGGATATTGGCGATGCTGCCAGGCCCGTTGAAACTGGCAATGTCTCCCGCACCGACAGAAAACGTGTCGAAGCTGTGAAACTGGTTGGCGCCATGGATCGTCCCACCGTTGATGTTGAAGACATTGCCGGCTTGGATGACCGTCGTGGGAGTCGGCAGCGAGTTGTCGGCTGCAATCGAAGTGGTCACTTGGGCATGGCTGCTGTGTGGCAGGACTAACAGGAGGTACGCGAGCGCCGAGAGGATGAGGAGGAAACTGTAAAACGATTTGAGCGATGTTCCTTCAGCACTCTCATTCGCCTTCATGATGAAACCTCCCGACGAGCGGATCGAATATTTCCTCAGTCCTTCGATCGGGCCAGATGCGGCCTGTATCTAACCCGATCAGCGTTGGGGGGCATGCACGGTACAAGCATAGGCCGCCTGGGAATGTTCACCAGCCTCATCAGGCCCGTTAATTGTCCTCATGGTTCTTAGGACGTTCCTTCTTCGACTTCCTTCTATCTTTTTCCATTTCTTTTTCTTGTTCTCTCTGGATGACGTGCTCCTCACCATATGAATCGTATACGCCGATCATGCTGCCATCTTCATCGCCCGCAACGGTGGAGCCTTTCAATTCCACGAGTGGTATGTTCAGCAGGTCATTCACCATTTTGGCGTCGAACTTGATTTCGATCTTGACTACTCGATTGCCGGTAAATCCGGTCGTTTTCTCTAGATAGGTAGAGAAGCTAAAGTTGCCATAAGACGCAGCACATGCTGGTGGTACTGGAGGACAAGCGACCAGCTTGTATTGGGTGGGCTCAACAGTGAACTGGGGAGAAGAATCTACTAGGTCGTCAACCCATCCCGTAATCGTGAACTTGTCGTTCCTTGGGGCACTTGCTCCACGTCTCATGTTGCCGTCAGCGGTGCGGGTGTATTTCACCTTAGGGCTCGGCGTTGGGGGTTGTGCAAAGGTTGCGTAGAATGTCATGACATGTTCTGTAGCCTGTAAGGCTTTAATCGTGACATTCTCAAGCCGTAGCGTATCGGGGTTTCCTTCCGTCGCTTTGACTTTTGCAGAGGCACCATTGTTTATAAACTCTACTCCTGCGTGTTGGCCGCTGAGCGTGAGTTCGCAGTTGCCGCCTGTGCAGCTTCCCCCTAGGTCTTCTCCGTTGATCACCACGGTGAAATCGCTGGCGGCGTGAGAGATGAATGGATACACAAGAACCAACGCCACAATCATTATCGCGAATTGCCCCCTGCTTCTCATGAAATCCCCCTTTCTTACGTGGATGAACTGTCCCTCACCAAATGCTGAGCGGCCTTACAGGGTCTGGGTTTCCCTTTCCTGGCTCATTCCAATTCAGGGCATGATTGGTCTCCCTTGCAATTTGGCTAATGCACGATCGGCCCGGACTAACCCATAGCCGACTTCATTATTCCACCCTTTGTTTGGATGGCGGCTGAGTTGAAAATCGTAGTAATACAATTTCTGCGGGTTCGTATTGTTCTGATTGTCATTGATTGGTTCCGCCGATTGTTCGATGATGTCGCGAACTTGAACGGGGCTCAGCGTGGCATTCACGCTGAGTAACAGGGCAGCTACTGCTGCGACGTGAGGAGCGGCAGCTGAAGTTCCTGCAAAGTTTAGGATCGTTCTGCCGGGTCTTCCGTTGTTGTTTGCGATGGTGGGAATGTTGTCTCCCGGAGCGACGACTGAAATTCCCGTTCCGTAATTCGACCCGTTCGTGGGATTCCAGTTGGTGAACGAAGCGCACCGCTGATCCATATTGTCACAGGCTCCACAAGCGATCACCCAGCCCTCCGACGCATAGGCAGCGGGATAATCGACGTGACTGGCGTTGTTGTTGCCTGTCGCACAACAGACAATCACGCCATTGTCGTAGGCGAACTCAATGGCTTCAGCCACGTCGTTCGTGCTATATGCCTCATCCGCTAAACTGATGCTGATTACGTTCGCCCGGTGGGCTGGGTTCCTAACTGCAAATATGATTGCTTCGGCTAATGAGATGGAGGTCATCCCCCCATCTAACCGTATGGGAAGAATTTTGCAATCAGGCGCAAGCCCAGCAATGGACTGTTGATTATTGATCCATGCTCCTATGATTCCGGCGCATTTTGTTCCGTGAGACTGGGAAGGAACCCGGGAACAGTCCCCTACCTCCCCATGCACCCTGCTCCCATCTGAGTAAAATGTCGCCCCATTAACTAAGGCTCCATGTGAATTCGTAGTGCCATCGGCATTCAATCGATCGAATTCTGGATGGCTAAAATCGCATCCCTCGTCGATGACGGCGATCACAATGCCGGGGTTGCCTTGCGTGTCGCGCCATCCGATGTCCGCTCCAATCCTTGGCAGATTCCACTGGCGCAGATAGGCCTGATCGTTCGGTGGCACGTCGGGAAACGTCCCTTCAACAATTGGCCTGACCATTGGAATCAAGGCGAAAGACGCATCTTTGGCCCACGTATTTTCCTGCTCTCGAAGTTCACGCAGGGTTCGGTAGGCATTACGCTCCTGAGGTGTTCGTACTCTGTAAGGCCTGTAATCTTTTTTCAGGCGAGGCCTGGCGTGATCGGGGGGATCTTGGTCATCTAGCTCATCCGAGGCTTTGTCGAGGTTGAATCTTGCAGACAGGATATTCCGCACATCGGATTGATTGATGCGGAGTGTCTCTCTTGCGCTTCGAGTGGGGACTACCACGAGATCGGGGAGGGGACATACGAGCCTCTCTCGCCCTTCTTTGTCTGTGAGGCGATACACTGGTGCATACCACTCCAGCCACTCTTTGGATGATAGAGTCTGGAGCATTTCGTTTGTGATAGGGGCAGCACTCATTGAACGAACCCAAAACAGACGGCCCGTATGATTAATCAGCTGCTGTGAGTGCTCGTGATTAGTAGGGGAAGGAGGATCTTTTTCAATAATAATCCCTGTCCCTGTGAGCTTTTGTGAAAGATTTTGTAGCGCCTTCTCACGCCAATTACTGCCGCTCTCATCAAACGAATTCCTGAAATTGAGGAGTAGACGGGATGGGTCAAGCGACATCTCTCTGTCTGGCGTAAGATATAGTTTTTCTTCAAAGACCGATGTGGTTGGCATGATGGGTTTACCTCATGGGCATCTTGTTCAAAGAAATGGCGCAGGAACTGTTTCCGGATTGATGCTGTTGCTCGTGCAGCAACAGATTTGCTGTTGATCGGGGAGTAGAGGGCCGCGCTTCTTGGAAGCCTGAGGTGCCATTCATGGCCGGCTCCTTATGAAGGTCTTGTAAGATAATCGAGTCAAACACGCACGTAAACGATTACGTACAAGCAACTGGTGGCTTCTATTAAACCTGTACGGCATTTTTAGCAATAGACCCGTTTGAGGGTATACGGGCTGGCATGGCTTGTTTATGTGGCTTGTTTTGTTTGTTTGGTTTTTTAGTTGAACGAAACGAACAAAATGAACCAAACAAACCAAATAGACCAGAGCACTCGCCCCGTCTTCCAACTCAGAACTCAGAACCCAGAACTTCCCTGTGCTCATGCCCCACAGAGGCATAGCGCAATTGATGTGCCAGCGGCTTCAGTAGCCGGCCTCGAAAGAGTTTTCGTGATTGCGTTCAATATTGGCAGGAGCCTGTCCGACATTGTCTTCGTGACGAGGCGAATGAGGGGCGCTAGATGAGCGGCGCAAGGCGCGGAAAAAACGGAGGTGTATTCGCTGGAATACATTGAGGATTTGTTCGTGCCGAGAACGACGCAGATGGCTGCGGATCGTTCGCCGTAGTAGAACGATCAATGTTAGACAGGCTCCTAAGTTTTCATGAGGTCGAGAGGAAACACGAAGGCACAGGCGATATCAGCACGATCTCAGCTGAATCCATTTTGATTACAGGAGAATCCAATTGGATTCAGTCGCTCTTGCGCGTGAAGCGTAGGAAGGAACGCGTCTGTCTTGTTTTTTGGGTTGAACCAGACTAACCAGATGAACCAAATCAACTAAACAAACCAGATCAACCAGAAAGACCACACACGAACTGTCATGAATCATGTGGACTATGCTTAGCGGCGTGCTTCTGCGTGTCGGCTGGTACGCTTCGTTAGGCGCAATTCTTTTGAGATGAGCGGGAACTTCTCCGGATGTCTGATGGATTCAACGGCTACATCCACATCAAGACCAGGCCAATACAGGTGATGAGGCTGCGGCCACTCGACGTTCAGGATCTCTGATACAGATGCATCTTTGAACCAGGGAAACTCTTTGAACGAAACAAAGAGCTCTTCGTCGGCCACTAGCAGCCAGAATCCATGCCCGGAGATGTTCGTCACCTCAGCGCCCGAAGTGCTTTTGCCATGCGTTGCGGATTTCATCGTTTTGCTCTTCAATAGTGGATGTGCTCACTATTCAACTGGTGGTGCTCCGGGGTCATCCTCGACTATGACAAGGATGGCAACATGGTTGGGATCGAGATCTTGAACGCCTCGAAGCGCATGGAGAATCCGCGCGCGTTGGAATATGCTGTTGCAAAAAGCCTGACGGCGGGCTCGCCGCTCGGTCAACATCTTACTGGGGACTGGCGCCCTTCTTCCTGGCGCCTGTCCCCTGGGCTCGTCGTACTCCTAGAAATCCCGCCTGCGATCCGTTGTCCGCATTACATTATTAGGCGAGCGCTGGTTCGCACATCGGGCCGGTCTTGATCCGCATCGCAGCAACGAGATCCAACACAAAGATCCTTCCGTCCCCAGCGCCATCGGTCTTTGCGCAGCGCGTAATGGTGTCGACCACGTTGTGCGCCAGGCTATCCTCGACGACGACTTCGATCTTCACCTTGGGCAGAAAGATGGACGTAAACACGTTGCCGTTGTACCGTTCCTGCCCCCCCTTCTGGTGTCCGAATCCTTTGACTTCCGTGACGGTCATCCCCTCTACACCGATTCGCATCAATGCCTCGGTGACGTCATTCAACTTGAATGGCTGCATGATGGCTTCAACGATCTTCATCTCGCTACCTCCCTATTAGGCTCACCAGAGGACGCTGATCGTGCAGCGTCGTGGGATGCCGGTTGATTGTTTGGCACACTGTGGCCTGGTTCATCTGGTCTATTTGGTTTGTTTGGTTCATTTGGTTGATTTTGTTTGTCTGATTAGTTTCGTTCAACCAAACACACGAGACAAACCAAATGAACCAAACAAACCAACCCTACGGCGTCTTCGCACATCGGAACCCGGTGCCGAAGCCCCGGAACGACGGCACATGGGTTTCTCGTTCTGCGGAACGCAGACCATCTGGATTGCTGCCCCAGGAACCGCCCCGAACCACTTTGGTCCAGCCCGTTGACGGTCCTGTCGGGTTCTTCGGCGGGCTGGTTTTGTAGTAGTCCTGATCATACCAATCGCTGACCCATTCCCAGACATTGCCCGCCATGTCATAGATGCCATAGGGACTCTTGCCTTCTTCCAACATTCCCCCCGGCGTCAAGGCCGAATGGTTACTCCAGACCTCTTTCCCTGCCGTTGCATGAAGACGAGTGGGGTGCACGTTCCCCCAGGGATAAGTTCGGCCATCTGTCCCCCGTGCCGCTTTCTCCCACTCCGCCTCAGTGGGCAAGCGCTTGCCCGCCCATTTGCAGAAGGTCACCGCATCCTCCCAATCCACATTGGCAATTGGCCGATCATAGTGCTGGGGTCGGTTCATGACATTCCAGTCCGGAGGAACTTCATGGTGCGCGGCCTCCACGAACCTCACATATTGCCTCACCGACACTTGGTACAAATCCATGAAAAAGGCACCGACATAGACCCGGTGTTCCGGTTGTTCATCCGCACTTCCCATCGAACTCCCCATTGTGAACTCCCCCGTGGGCACCAGTGCCATCGACCGTGTTTGATGCTGAGACGACGCCGTCGTCTCATGAACTTGTGTGTGCCGCTGCTGGAGTTTCCCCTGCAACTGTTGATAGAGGGCCCGTTGTTCGTCGTCGAGACCCAGCTTGTTCGCAATGTCTAAGTTGTCCGTTGCCTGGGCGACTTTCGTGGGTGGGGCGTTCAGTTCGGTGATGGCCTGCTTCCCTTCGTCCAGCAGGCGCCAGACTTTGGCCTTGCGCGCCCGTTGTTTGGCCAAATCGGCCATCGAGGATTGCAGATTGAGCTCCAGTGCGGTCTCGTAATGCGCTTCCGCACAGACCCAGTCTTTCAGGCCCCGGCAGGTATCGCCGAGATAGAAGTGCGCCATGGCATCGGCAGGGTTCTGTTGTAGGCCGGCTTCATAGGCCGTGCGCGCCTCCTGGTATTTGTGTTGTTTCAGGAAATCGTACCCCGTGACAAGTTTCTTGGCACCCGCATCAACGGATGCCTCGGCCATTGTCAGGTCAGTACCAAGTCCGAGCAATGCAACGAGTAGAAGAATCTTTCTCATACACCACCTCCGTCCGTTGGTTTATTTAGTTCATTTGGTTTGTTTGGTTTTTTGGTTGAACGAAACTAACTAAATGAACAAAACAAACCAGTTAAGGGAGGGAGCCGCAGCTCTGGGTCTCGCAGAACCGGGGCTCCCGTGGCATTGACGCTCAGTCAACCAAGAGGTTGGCAACCAGGAGGAGGTTCTGGTTGGGTATGCCTCGGAATCAGTGCCATTGAATTCTCAGGCGTGAATCCTCGCCATTGAGTTCTTACGCGTGAGCCCAATGACTGATGTTGACTGCTCGTCCGCCTCATGTCCGCTGCCTGAGCGAGTTCTGAGTCGCCGGCTTTGCCGAGTTCTGAGTTATAAGTTCTGAGTTGTCCGGAACTAACTCAGAACTCAAAACCCAGAACTCAGAACTTTCCAGTGTTTAGCACTCACAACTGCCATACATACGTGAGATCTACAGCAATCGGTGTGCCAGCGACTTCTGTGCAGGGCTCTTGTACATTTATTCGTTGATTTGTTGGTCTTTTAGGCATCTGTCGCGACGGGTGCCGCACAAAGTGTCTCGGTACTCAAGCAGGAATTGAATCTAATTTGATTATGATGGAATCAGAATGGATGCAGTCGAAGACCGTTATCTAGTCTATTTGGTTTGTTTTGTTTGTTTGGTTCATCTGGTTAGTTTCGTTCAACCAAACAAACGAGACAAACCAAATAAACCAGACAAACAAGATGCACCGCAGCCCGTCAGATAGGAGAGAAGTGGCGAACGATGATCTGGGGAATTTTCTGAAAATCGCGGTCGGATGTCAGAATCTGGAGCCCGTGCTGCATCGCGCTGGCGGCAATCCAGATATCGTTGCTTGCCACAGGGGTGCCGGCCTTCTTAAGGAAAGCCGCGATGATGGCCCATCGATCCGCAGTTTCGTCGTCGATTGCGAGAACGCTCACTCGGGGAGATTGGAGAAACTCGCGTAGAGATCTCTCATTTTCTTCGCCCTTACTGCCAAGCAGGAATCCCGCCTTCAGCTCTCCCAAGACGATTGGGGTGAGGTAGAGGCTTTCTGCTGATTCGACCAGCTGGACTGTGGTTTGATGTTTTCGGAAGAGAGCGGAATAGGCCGAGGTATCGAGCAGTATCCGGTTCATTTCCACAAGTTGGGATCGATGGTTCTGAAGGACTTGACGATCTTATCGAATGCAGCGGCCTCTTCCTTTGTCCAGGTTCCGACGAGATGATCCAGATCATGATAGCGGGCCGGCGCTTTCTTTTTTGCCTTGCCCCCCGCCGACTCTTCCAACAGTTCGATGACCGCCTTATTCACGCTGGTCTTCTTTTGCTTGGCCCGCAGTTGAACTGTACGGGCGACTTCAGCTGGAAGGTTCCGTAACGTAATCGCTTTCATGGCGCCACACCTCCATGCATCACTCGTGCATCATAGTGATGCACATTCTACTGCATGGGACAGGGCTCGTCAAACAGGCTGGTCTATTTGGCGATTTCATTCAACCAAACAAACGAGGCAAACCAAACAAACCGAATAACGTTCTTCTTATGTCGGCTGGTTAAGACGGTCGGAGGGCAGCGCCGGGCTTTTCAGGTGTGAGACGAGCAGCGGCTGAATCTTGGCGCGCAGCTCGTCTTGAATTTCATCCGGCGATTTTCTGGCATCGGTCACTTCGAAGTGAAACTCTTCCGCCATTTTGTCGAACTCCTCGATCAGGAGCGACTGATACTTTTTAAAGCTGTCGTAGAGATCGCTGCCGAGACGCAGATCCATTCCCGACTCCCAGAAGTTCATCCCTTTGGTTTCGATGACGCGCAGCACGAGTGTTTCGATGTCGATGCGCATGTAGCAGACGAGGTCCGGCACTAAGGCGAAACCGAAGACGTCTCTCGCCCACTGGCGGTTCCCGCTGCGGACAAAGTCGCGCGCGAGGGCCGTATAGATGTACCGGTCGGCCAGGACGATGAATCCTGAACGAAGGGCGGGGATGACCTCGTGCTCTAAGCGATCCGCAAAGTCGGTGGCGTACAGGAGGCTGAACGACCACCGGTCGAGAATGTTGCCTTCTTTCGCCATTTCGATCGTTTTCGACATGAGATTGGAACGGGTCCAGCCGGTCGTGATGACGCCATAGCCCTGCACCTCCAGCCACTCCTGCAACATCTCGATGTGCGTGGAGCGGCCGACCCCGTCGGTGCCTTCGATCGCGATGAGTTTCCCCTTGAGGTCACTCGGATTTAGGTACGTCAAACCGTCGCCAAAATACCGTGCGTCGACCATGGGTGCCTCGCCGTGGTTTGTAATCTTTGAGCGCCTCTCCCACGAGCAGGCGCATGTCGTTTTGCTGGGTTTCGATGTCTTTCGTCGCATCCATCGTGATGAGCTGAAACTCATCGACGATCTTCTTGTACTGGGCCAGGATGCTCGATTGGAAGAGACGAAAACTTTCAGTGACATCCTGGTTCAGGTTCATGTCCATGCCGGCTTCGTAGTACTTGAACTGGCCGCGCGTGCCTCCGAGGAGCCGCGAGATGGCGACCTCGATCGGCACCTTGAAGTAGAAGGCCATGTCCGGGGTGATCGCGAAGCTATAGAGTTTGCGAATCCATTCGGGCGATACGCCTCGGGTTACGTCACGGGCGAAGGCGGTGTACATGTAGCGGTCGGCCAAGACGATCATGCCGGCTTTGAGCGGGGGTAAAATTTCATGATACAGCCGGCTGGCGAAGTCGGTCGCATGGAGCAGGCTGAACGTCGTCGGGGTCAGGCTTTTGTTTTTCTTTCCCCGCTTGGTCGTTTCTTTGACCAGTTCCGAGGAGTTCCATTCCGTGAAAAAGACTTTATGCCCTTTGGACTCCAGCCACTTGTGCAGTAACAGCAGTTGCGTGCTCTTTCCTGACCCGTCGATTCCCTCGACGATGATGAGTTTCCCAGGGTAGGGGTGGGGGGTCATGGATGGAGGGGGCTGGCTGCTCATGCGGCATCGTCCTGAGAGATGACGGAAAATTTTACCCGGCGGCGGAACACGCGTTCAAAGAGATCGGCCCGGCCGGCGGCGGCCCAGGTTTCTAACTCGGCATCGCCCGTCACGTGCACCGTGATGGTGACGACGGAACCAAGTTTCACATTGAGGGTGCGGACGACAGAAAAATGCGTCCGATCCAGGCCGTCGGCGATTCGAAGCAGCGCGGACAGGATTCGCACGATGCGTTTGTATTTGGGGGAGAGAGAACTGAATCCCTCGTGCTTCAGTTGAGGGACTGAGCGCCGGTGATAGCGCGCGACGTTGGCGACCACCGCAATCTCCTCGCTGGATAATCCTCCGAGGCCGCTATTGGTGATCAGATAGTAGGCGTGTTTGTGGTGCTGGCGCTCGTTGATGAGGTAGCCGACGTCGTGCAGAATTGCGGCATATTCAAGCCAGTTTCGCTCTGAGGGGCCTAAGCGATGGAGGCGTACCGTCTGATCGAAGAGACGCAGGGCCAGGCCGGCGACGTGCAGGCTATGGACTTCCGGGGCTTGGCAACGGCGGGCCAGCGCGATGACGGTGCGCCGCCGCAAGTCGGGGATCTCCGCTTCCGCTTTGAGCCGTTCGCGGTGGCGCTGGATAAAGTCGTAGATGATGCCTTCGCGAATGGCCTTGTCGCACAAAATGAGTTCGTCTCGCCCTGAGAGTTCCATCAGGCGCCGAAGGACTACGGTGGCTGGAAAGAGGGTGTCCACGCGCCGAGGATCTAGCCCGGGGATGGCCAACCGGGTTTTCAGCGTGGATTGGCGGAGATCCTGCTCAATCTCTTTGACGTCCTTCAATGAGATCGTGGCGAGATTGATTTGGGGGAGCGGGCGATTGGTTCGGCGTAAATGAATGACTTCCGCCAAGTTGCCCGCCATGCCGGAGGTGGCGATCAGGGAATCGAATCGTTTTGTCTTGAACGAATCGAGGGCGACCTGTAACTGAGCCGTCACCGTGTTTTCGAGTGAGCGGAGCATCCCCTCGGACGGGGGCGTACGCTTCAGAAATTCATCCGCCAGCCTGATCGCGCCCAGCTTCAGGCTCTTTGAGTGGAGGAGCTGGTCGCGATTTCCGACCATCAGCTCGACCGATCCACCGCCGACATCGACCGAGAGCGTCGGCTGCTCTGTCATGGGCACATTGTTTTTGACGCCGAGGAAAATCAGCCTGGCTTCTTCGGTTCCGCTGATGACGCGAACGGACAGTCCCGTCTGTTCGGCGACGAGATCGATAAAGTCTCCTCCGTTTTTTGCCTCCCGCACGGCGCTGGTGGCGACGGCGATGATGCGGTCGTAGCCCTTGTTCTTCGCCAGGGTGACGAGATTACGAATGACGTCGAGCCCGCGTGTGATCGCCTCATCGGAGAGGCGGTGGGCTGTAAACGCGCCGTTCCCGAGCCTCGTCATATCTTTGAAGCGATCGAGAACCTTGTAGCCTGCATCAGGCTGGATCTCGGCCAGCACCATATGGATGGAGTTCGTTCCGATATCGATAACGGCAATCTTGGACATAGAATAGTAACGGCTCAGGTATTTAGGCTGAAGGCTCCGGATACAGGCTGAAGGGTTTTAGGCTGAAGGCGGGGCTCCGAACACTTCAGTCTAAACACCTTCAGCCTATCTACCTCAGCAGTTACGCTCAGAAACCATAATGAAAGGACCATAGCCTGTCAAGGTCGGTGGGGTTAATTCTTGGTAACATTCGGGAAGGCTGCTCTCGTTCATGCTGCCGTGGTACTCTCGGCTACTTGTTTATTTGGTTGATCTGGTTTGTTTGGTTTATTTAGTTTGTCTCGTTTGTTTGGTTGAACCAGACTTATCAGAAAAACCAAATGAACCAGACAAACCAAACAAACCAGATCAACCAAACTAACCAAATGAACCAAACAAACCAAATAGACCAGATGTCTGTTGTTGTGACCGGCGCCTCGACCGGCATCGGTGCGGCTTGCGCACTCGATTGCGCCAGTCGCGGGATGACGGTCTTTGCCGGCGTGCGCGACCCTCGGGCGGGGGAGGCGCTTGCCGCGAAGGGCGGGCCGTCGCTCATTCCCATCACGCTCGACGTCACAGATGAGCCATCGATCGCGCGATCTGTTGAGGCGGTGCAATTGGTTCTGGGCAAGAAGGGCCTTGGAGGGCTCGTCAATAATGCCGGGATCGTCGTCGGCAGTCCTCTCGAAGTAATTCCGTTGTCGCATCTCAGGAAGCAGCTTGAGGTCAACGTAATCGGGCAAATCGCTGTCACGCAAGCCTTTCTCCCGTTGTTACGCCGTGGCCGCGGTCGAATCGTGAACATGGGATCGATTGCCGGACGAGGGACCATTCCGTTGCTGGGGCCCTATTCTGCATCGAAGTATGCCTTGGAGGCGCTGACCGATGCGTTGAGAATGGAGCTGCAGCCCTGGGGGATTCAGGTGTCGATTATCGAACCGGGAGCGATTGCGACGCCGATTTGGGAGAAGTCAGCCAAGGAAGCAGAGGGTCTTGAAGCCTCGGTCAGCGCAGAGGCGAAGGCCTTGTACGGCGAGGCGGTCATTCGAATTCGTGAAGCGATCGCTCAAGCGGCTCAACGGGCGATCGCACCGGACGCCGTGGTCCGGGCGGTGCATCATGCGTTGACGGCCTCTCGCCCTCGCACCCGCTATCTGGTGGGCTCCGATGCCAAGCTGCGTGCCTGGATGGTGAAGTGGTTGCCGGATCGAATGCAGGACAGGTTGCTGGTCTGGGCGCTGAAGTATCCCCGCGGAGGTTAACAGAAGGCTTTTTTGGTTTGTTACGTTTGTTTGGTTTTTCTGATTTGGTCTGGATCAACTAAATAAACAAGACAAACCAAATGAACCAAACAAACCAGTTTAGCCAACGAGGTCGGGGTTGAGCCGGTTCATCGGCTTGATCGAGAGGGCTTTGATTTCGTTGTAGATGATCGTGCGTCCTGCCTGGCGAAGGCGCGAGAAGACTCCTTCCACAATCACCTGGTCGCCTTCCCGAACGTCAACCTGCCCGAGACTAATGACCTTCAGCGTCCCGGCCGGATCCTTCAAGAGAAATCCATAGGCCGGTTGTCCTTGCCGATTCGTCGCGAGTTGGACGTTGGTGACCTGGCCGGCGACCACTACTTCTTGGCGGTCGTATTGCTCGGGATGGGTAAGCAGCTCGGTGATTTCCAGAAGACCTAATGCATGAACAGGGAGCGGTACCAGGCTGAAGGCGAGCAGGGGAAGTAGAAGAATCAGGGAAAGTGTGATTCGGTGATGCTGACGCAGTGGCTGGCTGTTGGACGGTCTGGCCATAATGTGAAGGTATTATACCGAACTGGGGCCAAAGTGCAATCAAGGACGCATAATTCAAGTGAGACGGGGGAGGGATGAGCAAGGAAGTTCTGAGTTGTCCGGAACTAACTCAGCACGCAGCACTCAGCACTTCCTTCACCTTCCTCGCGCTACCATTTATCGGAGGATTTCCCGCTTGCGTCTTCTCCCCTCATATTGTTGAGGATCTGCGTCTGCATCTCGCTCAATTCCTTTGCTGGAGGCTCGACCGGGGCTTCAAGCGCACCCTCTTCCAGCTTTGGTATGGGTGCAGCTCGCTTGAGCAACTCTTCATCCACTGCTTCGGGAGAGCGATCCATATCGTTGAAGATGGTGATGAGCCGCTGCAGTCCAAACAAGCTCCTGGTAATTTCTGAGTGCATGGCATTGGAGCTAGCTCCGAACACGAGCGAGGTCCAGAACTTGACTTCGATCTCTTCGGGTAAGCTGCCCCAGACCATGGCGGTCAGTTTGTCGATGAGAGCGGACTCTGTCTTTTCCAACCCGTCGTAGCTCGAAAGTGAACGTGTGATAGATTGCGCTGCGAGCACCGAGAAGGTTTCCTTCCACAGGTCCAATGGCGCTGTTGCCGTGGCTGCCGCGCCGGTTGGTAGCGTGGCCTGAAGGGATTGTAGATATTGCGAGAGGTACTTCACTTTGCGGGCGGCGAGACTGCCGGCGGGGATACCCCAAACATGTGCGATTTCATGATCTTGTAGCGGCGCCGAGATCGCATTCTCCCGCTCGCGTTCCGCCAGGCCGAGCCGTTTGCGATACTTTTCCGCCATGCGGAGTTGAGTTTGGAATTCGATGCTGAGCCGTTGCCGTTGATAGTCCTCAGCCGTGACTTCATCGGCAGTCCAACGCTCATCCAGTAGACGGATTGCAGGCCTGGGCAGCACGGTTCTCGCCGATGCGCGCAAGGCCTCAAGCTGGTCGGCGGAGACGGAGAAACGCTCGCTTAAGAGGGCGCCGGCACGGTCGGCGAAGGCTTCACGGAGCTGCGTGAGACTTCGAAGACATTCGCATTGCAGCCACGTCCGCTCCCGTTTGAGCCGTACCTGCCGGCGGTATTGGTCGCGCCGGTCCGTCACAACCTTGATCGATTCCTTGGTCATGCTGGTATTGGTGGGCTTGGTCCCGGCGACACAGCGGGGATCCGGCCGGTCTGTCACGATGTAGAGGATCTCTTCGTCCGTCACGTCGAAGTATTGGAGGAGGATCAGCCGAAGCATGATCCTCCCTTGCATGGGCATGGCATCGATGACGGATCGGATCGTCTCAATAGTCAGAAGCGATGGTGGTGAAGCGATGGGAGTCATTGAGCTAGCCCGCAATATTCATGAATACTTCTGGGAAGTTCTGAGTTTTGAGTTCTGAGTTATCAGGAACCAACGAAGCACTCATAACTCAACACTCAAAACTCGGCGAAGCCGCGGACTCAGCACTTCTCTTCCAGCTTTTCCGGTCACTCAAAACCCAGAACTCAAAACTCAGAACTTCGAGTCGCGCCTGTCGCGCTACGCCGTGCCGGTTTGATGCGACTCCAAATAGACGGCGACATATTCGCGAATCTCTTGAATGGTCCCGCTGACGAACAGATCCCGTGGGATTTCCACGCGTGTGAGAGTAGCCGGATCCACCCCTCGTTCAATCGCGTAGTCTTCGTCGATGTACAGGCTCACCGACCCATCTGGAAAGCGAACCGCGTAGAGTGCGTTGTTGTCAGCCATCAGCAGAAGAATAACGTTGCTTGGTTTCTTTGGTTTGTTTTGTTTATTTGGTTAGTTTCGTTCAACCAAACAAACCAGACCAACCAGATAGACCAAACAGACCAGTTCA
>NEWR02000001.1:25997-39017 GCA_002869885.2 Nitrospira sp. CG24C | reverse complement strand
GAGCGTGTCGAGCGTTTCCTTGAGGCTCTTGCGAATGCAGGTGAAAATCGGCGTATCGCGCAACGTATAGCGGGAGCCCTCGGTTTCGCGGAGCGCCATCACGAGATCCAAGAAGTCTTCCGGCTTATCGCTCTCAAACGCCACCACCCACTCCTGGTCGTCCAACCCAAACGAGTAGGTCGTGTTCAGCTTTACCGACGGGAAGCGATGGCCGACTTCGATGTGTTCGTCCATCATGCCCTGCCGCGCCGCCTTCGTGAGCAGGAACCAGTCGCGGGTCTTCAGGAATGGATAGACGAAAATATACTTGCCTTTGCCCGGCACGACGGTGAGCCGCTTGCTCTCTTGGTTTTCATGGGTGTGATGATCCACGTAGACCGAGCGTTTGGTGATCGCAAGGTACGAGTAGGGCGTGGTCAGGTACTGTCCCAACCCTGAGGCCAAAATCTTCGTGGTCATGTCTTGGAACAATTCCAGCTCGTAGCTGATCCGCCAGAGCATGATATCGCAATCGCCCCTGATGCCGACGGAGGAATAGGCCACCACGAGCACCTTACCGGTATATTCTTCGACCGCACGGATAAACTCCTGCTTCCCTTTGGTGCGTTCACTTTCAGGCAGGCGCCGCCAGGCCGGGTCGATTTTATAGAACACGAAGTTCACATATTGGCGTCTCGGGGCTTGGGGTGCTGGGGTCGGTTCAGGGGTGGACATGGAAACTCCTCCGTATAACGTCTTGAAAATCCGTATTATCCACGACTATTCGTGAATAGTTCGAGCAGGGCAACAGCTCATTTTTTTATCACTCCGCCTTTGCTGTTGTCAACCGCGAGAGGAGGCTGGGCGGTTCGTTGACAGGGGAAGAGTGATCTGATACTGGCATGCTCATGCGGGTTGCACAGGTCCATCGGCACGCCGCCCAGAGGTTCCAGCCGACGGGTCGGTTGAAGCGCATGTTGCTGTGCGTGTGCGTAGTTGCGTTGAGTGGCCGCCTTCATGTGCCAGCGTACGCTATCGATGTGCATCCTACCGCGCAACAGATTCAGACCGCTCTCGATCAGGGAATAGAAGCGGCGCGGAAGGGGATGTCTCCTGATAGTTTTTATGTGCGGTTCGGTGTGGCAGATGAGGTCCAATCTAAGGGGTTTTTGATCACAAAAACAGGAGCTCTCTCGGTCATGGCGACGCATATGGCCCTGCGGGGGCTACAGCCGAGCGAGGCCGATGTGACGCAAGTGCTGGAAGGGAAAACGATGCTCATCAGCACTGTCATCTTTGGCAACAGACCGGACTTTGCGGTGGATAGTTATATGGTGCTCAATCAGGGTGGGAAAACGATCAAGCCTGTGATGGTGCGATTCGATGCGCGAGCCGACCGGAGCGTCGTTTGGCCGGAGAGTCCACGGTTCAAGGCAAAGGTCATCGCGTCGTTCAACTATGCCGATTTCGATCCAAAGGCCAAGACGGCGATTACTGTGTATCAGGGGACTGGAGGAGAGTCGAGCTTTACCATAGATTTTTCCGAGATCCGGTAGAAGAGTGTTATTTCGTTTGTTTGGTTTGTTTTGTTTATTTGGTTGAACGAAACAAACCAGATGAACCAGACCAACCAAATGAACCAAATGAACCAAATAGACCAGATCAACCAGATTGACGCAGAAACTATCGCGATTGGCACCGAGTTGTTGGTCGGGGGCCGATCCGATTCCAATTCTCTCTTCCTCGCCGAGGAACTCGGCAAGCTTGGAATTGCCGTTCGATTCAAATCGGTCGTCGGCGATGAGCGGCTGGATATCGTCGCGGCTATTCACACGGCCGTAAAGCGAGCCCAGATCATCGTTATGACCGGTGGACTCGGCCCCACCGTGGACGATTGCACGAGGGAGGCGGTGGCTTCTGCGACCGGACAGAGGCTCGGTCGTCGCAAGGACGCGTTGGAAGGTCTGACGGCTCGACTCGCGCAGTGGGGTCGCATACCGAACGCCGCGCAGTTGCGCCAAGCGCTGATTCCATCCGGCGCCATTGTCCTGAAGAATCCGGTCGGCTCTGCACCGGGGTTTTGCCTAACATGGAAGAAGGCACTGATTGTTTCCTTGCCCGGAGTGCCACGGGAAATGGAAGAGATGGTGCTGCAGGAAGTCCTTCCATTGCTGCGCACAGCACATGAATCGTCAGGCAAGCCTCCACGCGCGCCGATCGTTCGTCAGGTGTTTCATACGTTCGGCCTGGCGGAGGCGGATGTCGATGCAAAATTACAAGGGCTTATTCCAACAGGGACGCCGATCGATGTGGGGCTGCTGGCATCGCCGATGGGTGTGCTGGTCTCGCTGACGACAAAGGGAAACCGATCTGCGGAGGAAAAGGATCCTGATTTTCTGCAGAAGTTGGCGCAGGACGTCCGTGTGCGCCTCAGCGACTGGCTCTTTGCCGAGGGACGGGACACGATGGAGGAGGTTGTCGGGCGGGACCTCGCCAAACGGGGACTGATGCTGGCGGTCGCGGAGTCTTGCACCGGGGGATTGATCGGCCATCGGCTCACCCAGGTGGCTGGCTCATCCGCCTATATGGATCGCGGAGTCGTCTGTTACAGCAATCGGGCTAAGACGGAGATGTTAGGCGTGCCGGCGGATCTCATCGCCCTGCGAGGCGCGGTGAGCAAGGAAGTCGCAGCGGCGATGGCTTGCGGTATTCGTGAGCGCGCCAACGTATCGGTAGGACTCAGCGTCACAGGCATTGCCGGACCAGGCGGCGGGACCGAGGCCAAGCCGGTTGGGCTGGTCTATGTCGGGCTGGATGATGGAACCGGACGTCCGATCGCCCGGGAGTTCCGGTTTCACGGAGACCGGAATGTCATCAAACAACGGTCGTCGCAAGCCGCATTGGATGTCCTTCGCCGCTGGTTGCTCAATGAGGCCAAGCGGGACGTGCGAGACTTGCGAGAAAAGCGCGACTAGGTAGGACAGGGCTAACGCGTCACGCGAGTCTCGCTCTTCGCGCTTGTCGCGCGCCGCTGCGGCATTTCGCAACGAACCGTCATGAATAATGCGGGCTTGAAATGATTCGGGCGTTTCTAGCCGTCGAACTGTCGCAAGAGCTGCGGGCCGAGCTTGCCCTTGTCCAACAGGAGTTGAAGCATAGAATTGAGCCGGAGCTGAAACGCGAGACCCGCATTTCCTGGGTGCAGCCGGCCAAGATTCATCTTACGATCAAGTTCCTGGGCGACATGGATGAGCAGGTCATCGAACCTCTACGCATTGCGCTTGAACAGGCGATCGGAAATAGAACAGCGGTGCATGTGCTGCTTGAACGACTCGGCGCTTTTCCGCGCCCGCACAGTCCGCGCGTGATGTGGGTCGGGCCGTCGGAAAATTGGGAGAAGGGAGCAGAGGCGAGGCGAATTGCGGATATCCATGATGCGATCGAACAGGCTTGTGAAGGCTTAGGTTTTCTCCGCGAGTCTAAACCGTTTAGTCCGCATCTGACGTTGGCGAGGATCAAGATGGGAGAGCGGCATGTTGGAGTTGCGCTAGCCAAGAGCGGAGTGCTGGACAGGCCGATTTCATTGGGCTCACTACCGGTGGAGTCAATCGTGCTGATGAAGAGTGAATTGAAGCCGACCGGGTCGGTCTATACGAAGTTGTGGGAGGTGCGGATGAGGGCAGGCTAGATGGTCTCCTGTGCTCGCGCAACGCGCGGTCGCGGACTCCCCTCGTTGGACGCGCGCAGTGGGAGACCATCTACCCCGCCCTCAAGGGAGAATATAGAAGAACGGGCTTGTCCGATGCGGCAGGAGGGGAGGCGGGCAGGTGTCCTCCTTGCTCGCAGAACGCGCACGATAAAACTGTGCTCATTCGATGCGCGCAGTCGAGGACAGCCTTGGCCGCCCCCCCCTCCCCCCAAAGAGAGAGGTAGTGAAAACCGGAATACTTACGCTCGGGCTAATGGCACGTCTCGGGAAATCGATTGCCAAGCAATCGGAGGGTAGGGCGGGTGAAAATATCTGCCAGTGGGTGGGCGGGTGATAAAGTTGCGCGCAGTGGAAGATCAATCAGCCCCCATCCCCAGAGAAAAAACGTGCACGCTTGGAGGGAGCAGTATATCGATGATGCTCGCATAAAGAAATACACAGTGCTGTGCCGCTTGACCGGAGCCTTCAAGATGGGCGACCCCTACATTCTTTCCCGGCATTTCTATTGACAGGCCCTCACTCATTCGGGCTATCGTGCGGTATATGCAAGTGCAGGACAAGGGCTGAAGGTGTTGGTCGACCAATAGGCGGTGGAGAGTATGGAAATCAGCGTGGTTCGAGATACCGTTTCGCGCGATGAACTGATGGAAATCGCCAAGCAGCAGTTCGGCGAGATGGTCAAGGCTGTCGTGGATATCGAACAGGGCATCATGGCGATCGGCGGAGAGCTTCATTCAGACGAAGAGGCGGTGCTGTTAGACCAAGGGTCTGCGCAACGACACCTATGGGGAATTAACCTCTACCCCGATAAGCCGCTGGCCGAGTGGATCGAATTCGACTCGATGATCAACGTGCGTCCATCCGGTGGGAACCGCTCACGATACGTGGAAAGTTCTGAAATGCGAGAAGCGGTTACAAGGATCGTCAACCGGTTGGTAGGAAGCTAAGACGATGTCTTCTCAGCATGCGAGCTTAGCTGCAGGACGTTGGCAGACGTTGCCTCTCGTAGAGCAACTGGCCAATGTCGGCAGTGATGTTGCCCGTGCGTATCGATGGCAGGAAAAAGATCCGCCACTGTGCGAGAAGGCATTCGTCCGTGCGTTAGAACTCCTCGATCTGACGATCGGAGACCCTCGATGGAAAGGCCGAAGGAAGGAACTCACGCGAGTGAGAGAATTTCTGTGTGATGCGATGCTGGGCGGGAAAGAATATGGGAGCGACCTGGCCAGTCTGGATCGCTATTTCTATCCGTTTGCAGTCGCAGCACGAGTGGGCCGCTGAATAGGCCTCTTCATTGGGCTGACTGGCGATGGAGTCGGTCGTGCTGATTACAGAGCTACGCGGAACACTTCCTCAATGGTCGTTTCACCCATGAAAGCCTTTGCCAGCCCATCCTGAAACATCGTCTTCATCCCTTTCATGATTGCGGTCGAGCGGATAAACGATGCCGGCTTCCGCTGCATGATCAAATCGCGAATGTCCTCATCGACTTCGAAGATCTCAAACAGGCCGACTCGGCCGGTGAAACCGCTTCCCTGGCATTGGGCGCACCCTTTCCCCTTATAGAGTCTGACTCCTGCCAGTCCATCGTGCGTCTTACGCAGGACACCTTGCCGCTGTAATACTTCGATCGTTTCAGAGAAGTCCGGCCGGGATTGGATGGATTCGAGGATTCTGGTACTGGGCGTCACGCTTTCGCGGCAGTTCTTGCAGATCCTGCGGATGAGCCGTTGGGCGACCACGAGGGTCAGCGACGAAGACAACAGATACGGCTCCACTCCGATGTCGAGCAAGCGAGGGACGCTCCCGGTTGAGTCGTTCGTGTGAAGCGTGGACAGGAGAAGCCGTCCAACCAAGGCAGCCTGGACTGCAATTTCGGCAGTTTCTTTATCGCGGATCTCTCCGACCATGATGACGTCGGGGTCTTGGCGGAGCAACGCTTTCAGACCCGTGGAAAACTGGACACCAGCAAGATGATTGACTTGGGTCTGGTTGACCCTCGGAATCGAGTATTCGACTGGTTCTTCAATGGTTGAGATGTTGACAATGTTTTGGCGCTCCGTTCCGATCCGCATGAGCATGGCGTAGAGCGTTGTGGACTTGCCCGAGCCGGTCGGGCCGGTGATCAGGATCATCCCAAATGGTTTCATGATATTCCGGAGGATAATTTGATAATCGGGGGGCACCAGTCCCAGATCCTCTAAGTCGATGATGACATTGTCCTTTGACAGGATTCGGAGGACGACCTTTTCTCCCCACTGTGTGGGAATCGACGCGACACGGAGATCTATTTTAAAGCCGTCGAGGTTGGCTTCGAATCGACCGTCCTGCGGAGAACGCCGCTCGTCAATACGCATACCAGACAGAATTTTGATCCGTGAGATCAGGGGGAGCTGAAGCGACGGCGTGAGGCTAAAGACTTCTCTCATCACGCCGTCTACGCGGTAACGAACGACGGTTTCAAGTTCGAATGGCTCGATATGGATATCGGACGCTCGTGTGATGGCCGCGTACAGGAGGAGGCGTTGGACCGCGTCCACGATCGTCGAGTCGTTCCCATCTTGCTGCTTTGCGGATATGAGGTCGGTTGTTTTTTCGATGGTCGCTCGGTCTAAGATCTCTCGCAGCTCTTTCTTGTACAACAGTTGCGCTCGTCTGATAGACGCTTCCGTCGCGAGGAATGGACTGACGCGCAGCCCTGTGACGCGTTCAATTTCACTCACGACGGTTCGTTCACGAGGATCTGCCATGGCGACGTGGAGTTGATCGCCGTCGCGGTCGAATGGCATGAGGATATGTTTACGCGAAAAGGCTTCCTGTATCGTACCGATGATGTCCCCCTTCACATGGCCGATTGTCAGGTCGACAAATCCGACATTCCAACTGCGGGCAAGTTGATCCAGCAAGAACGCCTGTGGGATACGCCCTTGCTCGACAAGCGTGTGAATGAGGGGAGTTCTGAGACGATGGGCGAGCGTGCTTGCCCGGTCGAAGTCCGTTTGCTCGATCACTCCGAGCTGTTCCACCAGAAGCGATTGAAGCTCCTCGTCGCTGACCTTCAACTCTGACATGACTCTTGCCCTTTGGTGAGCGTGTGCTCGACTTGCTTCACAAGCTTGCCGAGCGAGTAGGTGGCCTTATTGAAGTAGGCGACGGCACCAAGGTCCAGGGCCTCCTGTTTATCTTGCTCCTGTGTCAGGCTGCTTAAGACGATCACCGGGATGGCTGCTGTGGCGGAGTTCTGTTTCAGAGCTTGGAGGACGTCGAATCCTTGCAGTTTAGGCATGATCAGGTCGAGGACGATAATATCGGGCAGCTCAGACCGGATGAGTTGGAGGGCTTCTTCTCCGTCGGATGCGGTGGTCACTGCGTAACCCTGCCGGCGCAGGGTGGTTTCGGCAGCTTTGCGGAACATCCGGTCATCATCAGCGACGACAATTTTCGTCATCTATTCATCCCATCTTCGATGCGCGCACGTGCGCTTAAGCGCCGGCGGTTGTCAGTTCATTCCTCGCCAGTCCGCCGTCTTAAGGTAATTCATGACGCGGGCGAATTCGAGCTGCAACGATGAAAGGAGCCCCAACGCCTTCGACAAGTCACCGGCCTTACCCAGGCCCTCCATTTCAGCCGCAAGTCCATGGGCCGAACCGGCGTCAAAACCTGCAACCATGCCTTTCAAACTGTGCGCAGCCTGACGGACCCCACTCGCATTGCCTTCTTTCACTGCGTGATCGAGCTCCTGTAGTCTTTGGGGGCAGTCTTCAAGAAATATCTCGATGAGCTCAGCGAGCAGCTCTCGATCGTCATCGACCCAACGAAGAGCCGCAGAAATATCCACTGGCGCGTCGATCCCGGCTGGTTCTTCTTGAGATAAGTTCATCGGAAGTTCTAACCTTTCAAGGGCTGGCACACACGTCGAGAACGCGATGCGTAGGCGAATCGAACTCGGCAAAAAATGCAACTCTCCGCCAGCCGTATCGGTTATCTCTTCGGATACTTGAGGGGATTGAGAAGAACCATCAGGAAGAATGCGGCCTAACCCGTCCCCGGCTCGATCGCGCCGCGCTTCACGTCGCGCAGCAGCCGTTCGACGATGAGCCGCATGAAGAAGAAGCCCAGTTTCGGGTTTTGGTAGTACAGGCGATAGATCTGCGCGTCGGTCATATGGTACAGCTCGCAGTCGGTCTCGCACTCTACCGTCATCGTGCGCACCTTCTCGGCCGAGAACAGGCCGATTTCGCCGATCAGTTCTCCCGGGCCGATGAAGTGGTCGATTCCCTGCAGCTTGAGCTTTCCGCTGGCCACGTACATCATCTCGTGGGCCACGTCGCCCTTGCGGAACAGTACCTCACCGGCCTTGTGCTTGCGCAGGTGCATGTGCGGCAGCAGCCATTCGGTTACCGGCGATTCCACGGTGGCCTGCTCGATCTGCTTGGTCAGTCTGAGAATTTCGAGCAGCCGCTTGGCGTTGATGGGCAACAGGATCAAGTTCACAAGGAACGTCGGCATGATGATCAACTCTGTGATTTGGTAGTCCGTGTCCAGCACGCAGAAGATCAGATAGAGGGGGTTGCTGGCCAGCGCCAGCACCCGCAGGGATATCATGTCTTTCTGGAACTGACTGGCGATATAGAGCGCTCCGGCCAGTATGCCGATAGCGGTGATAACGTCGAAATGCATGGATCCTGCTGTTCTATCTTGTTTGTTTTGTTTATTTGGTTGAGCCAGATTAACCCGTCTAAAACTCAGCACTCAGCACTTCTTCGCCCCTCTCGCTCGGCTATCCTATTAGATCGTGAGCGTTTGATCCTCCTCAAGGACCGTTAAACCGGGAATAGACAGCTCACGAAGTTCGCGCAGGATCTGGTCTTTGTATGCCGGTTTCAGATGGTAGGCATAGACCGAGATATCGTCTCGATCGAGTTTTCTGAGCTCCTGCATGAGCAAAGCCGGTGTGAGATGTTTACTTATTCGGGCGAGGTCCATCATGGAGTTTGGATAGGAGCATTCGATAAAGGCGGTTTTGAGGTGCGGGATCTGTTTCGCTTTATGCCACAGTTCATCAGTGGAATAGGTGTCTCCGCTATAGACAAAGGCAGCGGACCGATCTTGCACGATAAATCCTGTCGTTGGCACGGTGTGATTCACCAGGATAGGTGTGATGTCGACTCCTGAAAAAGAGTACGTCGTTCCAGGCTTCAGATATGACGAAGTAAATGTCGGGCGCTCCGGCGTAGGGATGCGAAAAAAATCGGGATACACATCCGTATTGAAGATATGGCGGCGCAGTCCCTGTAGCACTTCAGGGAGACCTGCCACAACGATCGGGGTGTCCATCTGTTCGCTCAAATTGTCGGCTAGCATGGGGAGCCCTTTAATATGATCGAAATGGAGGTGTGAAAGAATAATGTGATGGATCTGCCCCTGCTCGTGCAATGAGAGCTTGCTGGCCACAGTCCCGGCGTCAAGAAGCAGCGTCTCGTTCAGTAAGAAACTGCAGGTATTGCAAGTGTGAGGCCCGGTGGCATGTTGCAGAAGGGTATCAGAACCATGACATCCAAGAATTCTAATATCCACGCGGTAGCCTCCGCCGGGCTGTCTTGTTTAATTAGTTTGTTTTGCTTGTTTGGTTTATTTGGTTGAATCGGATCAACCAGATGAACCAAATCAACCAGATAAACAAAACAAACAAGCTTCACCGGGTTCTAATCTACTGGGCCGCGGGATCGGAATGAATAGACTCAAACGAGGGGGGTGCCTATTTGAGGGGATAGTTCGGAGAGCGATAGAGGAGTATCTCATTCATGGGGATTGCAGCCAAGCATGAAAAGTTCTATAAGGGACACTCAGGATCTGTCAATCAAGCGGGCTCACTCGATCAGGTGAGAGAGCCTGTCACATATGGTTGTGAGGGCGAGCATGTCTATGGGGAAAGTGTTCATTGTCGATGACGAAGAGCATGTCAGAAAAACAGTCGGCCTCGTGCTGAGACAAGGTGGCTATGAAGTCCTCGAAGCAGCTGACGGTGAAGAAGCCATTGCCGTGATCCAATCCTATCCCACTGGTTTCCCAGTCCAAGCCATCATCTGCGACATTGCTTTGCCAAAGGTGAACGGAAATGACCTGATCGCATTCATCCGGGCGAAACTTCCATCGATACCGGTCATCGTGCTGACTGGACACCCGAATATCTATGGAGCTACGTTCCTGTTCAAGCAGGGTGTGGTGGACTATCTCATCAAGCCGGCCCAGGCCCAAACCCTGTTGGATGCAGTCGGACGGGCTATAGGGGAACAGGCGGTGTTTGAGTAGGACTCTGTGTCGTTCGTGTCTCGTGAGCGAGACACGAAGTTTTGAGTTCTGAGTTTTGAGTTCTGAGTTTGAAGAATCGAACACTTCGTTCCCAGAGCCACCTCGCCCGGCCCGGTCTTTCCGTCGGTCTCTAACTCAGAGCTCAAAACTCAGAACTCAGAACATTGTTTCCCGTCGGGCTTTAGCGGTAACCGGATGTGAATCTTCGTTCCCGTTCCCAGTTCGCTTTCAACCCGAATCGTGCCCCCATGAGCATCGACCACGTCCTTCACAATCTTCGTGCCGAGTCCTGTCCCTCCTGGCTTAGTGCTGACGGCGCGTTTGGTGAAGAGCCGATCTCTCACGTCCGGCGTCATCCCGCCACCCGTATCGATGACCGATACCACGATCGCATTGTCAGTCGTAGCAGGTTGTCCGTACACGGTTATGGAGCCGCCTGCGGGCACTTCAGGAATCGCATTGTTGATTAAATTATAGAAGGCACTGTAGAGCCGTCGCTGGTCTGCCACGATCAACGGGAGTAACTCCAGGTTCTCGGTGAGGAGTCGGACATGTCTTTCCTGGGCTAGAATTCCCAGAGAGCGAAACACGTTGCTGACGACGTCGGCCACTTCGCATGCGGAAAAATCGAGCGGGGTGCTAAGCTCTTTGACTGCGTCCGCGATTTCCGCAACGCGATCGTGAATCCGGTGCGCGTCGTCCTTCAGCATCTCAACCACTTCATTGCAGACTTCGCGACTGGCCTTGGCCCGTTTTATTTCGCTATCGGGCAAAGAATCCAGCAGCTCGTTGATTTCGGTCTGTAAGATTCCTGCGCCACAGATGATCGGCATGAGGAGATTTTTGATGTCATGGGTAATGTCGCCCATCAACCCCGCCACCTCGGCAAGCTTGGCGGCTTCCACTAAACGAGTATGCTCAATCGCGACAGCGGCGAGTGAAGCGATAATGGTGAGAATAGCCATGTCGTCCCGGTTGAGGAATTCCCCCCCGCGCTTGTTCATGACTTGAATGACACCGATGGGGTCGCCCTCCCAACGCTTGAGGGGGAGCGTGACCATGTCATGGGTAATGGCGCCGGTCGCTTCATCGACTTGCTTAAAATGGCGGACATCAGTTTGTGCGTCAGGGACGATTTCAGGCACTCCCGTCCTATAGACCGTCCCGGCGATGCCCTCATACCAGGGCACCGCTGTGCCTGGTGGCACGGGTTGTTGACCGATAGAGTGATAAAAGACGAGGGTTCGATGGTCGGTGTCGGCCAGCAGCACGGAGCCATTTTCCGCATTCACGACATCCAGTGCGATGTGAAGTCCCTGTTCCAGCAGGTCTTGGAGTTTGATGTGCTGAGAAAAAACTTCCGACATTCGCCGTGCAGCGATAAGCTCCAATTCTCGCCTGGCAGCAAGCTGTTTCAGCGCTTCATACGATTCGAGTGTGGGTAATTGATGGGGGGGGCTGCTGGAGAGTCGTGGAGTTGTCATGCGGGCCTTGTGTAACGCTCCGGTGTTTGGTCTGTCTGGTTTGTTTGGTTTATTTAGTTGATTTGGTTCATCTGGTTCGTTTCGTTCAACAAAACAAACTAAATAAACCAATTAAACCAGACAGAGGCGATTATCTCCCTCTCGCGTCGCTCAAGTAATCCCCTCAACTAGGGACACCCCTCATCTGAGGGGATAGGCATTGATCTCAATTCCGTATACCTGATACCCTGCCCCCCGCAGAGTGGGTGTGGGGGAATGGTCTAACCTGGAAAAGGAGGATCGACGATATGGGTAAAGGGAGAATACTGGTGGTGGACGATGAGGCGGATATAAGAAAATCCGTGCGTCTCATTTTATCGAAGGCAGGGTACGATGTGGATGAAGCCGAAGATCCGGAGGCCGGAGTTGCCTTGGTAAAATCGGGAGCGAATAAGCTGCCCTTGAATGCGATTGTGACCGATCTCAATATGCCGAAGATCAACGAGGTCATCGTGGTTCCCTATTTGCGTTCCCAGTTCCCGTCGTGTCCGATCATCGTCGTGAGCGGATCAAAAATGATGGATAAATCCGCTAAACTATTTAAGGACGCCGGTGTAGAGTTTATGGCAAAACCGATCAATCAAGAGCAGTTATTGGGCGCGATCAAGAGGGCTGTCAAGGAGGCCTGAGAGATAAGGTTAAGGTTGAGGAGGGCAAAGAAGTTTTGAGTTCTGAGTTCTAAGTTCTGTGTTGGGAGGTTCGGAGTTATCCGGAACTAACTCAGAACTCAAAACTCAGAACTCAAAACTTTGAGTCCAGCCCGTTCGCTTTTTTCTCGCTTCACGCGCATTATGTATGCTTAGTCGTGGGGTCGAGGGGAAACCGGAGATGGAACGTCGTTCCCACACCAGACTCGCTTTCCACCCAGATCTTGCCTTTGTGCGCATCCACCACGTCTTTTATAATCTTTGTTCCCAGCCCAGTCCCGCCCTTCTTGGTGCTGATCGCCTTTGCTGAGAAGAGCTGGGCTCGAACCTCGGAAGGCATCCCGCGTCCTGTGTCTACCACAGCGAGCGCAATGCCCCCTGTGTCCTGATCGAGATGCCCCCGCACTGTAATGGAGCCCCCCGGCGGTGTTTCCGGAATGGCATTATTGATGAGATTGTAAAACGCGTTGTAGAGCCTCCGTTCGTCGGCGTGGAATTCCGGCAGCGATTCAAGGCCGTCAGTCCGCAAGGTAATCTGCTTTTTCCGAGCGAGGCCCTGAAGCGTCTGAAACACATCGAGGATGACCTGCCCGACCGAGCAGAGCGCAAAGTTGGGAGGCGCACTCAACCCCTTGACGCAGTCGGCCATTTCCTGGACGCGATCATGCAGGCGCCTGATGCCATTCTGAGCGATCTCGACTGACTCATCGCAGATCTTCTTGTTGGTCTCATTGTGAGCCAGCTCCGCGCTGTTCATTTCGCCGAACAGGTCATTCGCGACATCGCGCAATAATTCAACACCCGTCTGCACCGGTGTCAGCAGATTCTTCATGTCATGGCCGATGTCGCC
>NEWR02000001.1:0-25897 GCA_002869885.2 Nitrospira sp. CG24C | reverse complement strand
TGCGTTGGAAAAGGTCTTTGGACTGGTCGAACGGATGTTGGAGCGGTAGACTGATGGAGGATGGTAAACGAGTGCTCGCGCTCGATTACGGAACGGTGCGGATTGGCGTGGCCCTCAGTGATGAAATGGGCTGGACCGCGCAACCGCTTGAGACACTCAAGCGGCGCACGCTGGATCGGGATATTGCGCATATCGCCTCCCTCGTAGGGACGTATGCAGTCAGACAAGTGCTGTTGGGCTTTCCCATCCAATTGGATGGCCGAGAGGGGCCGGCGATCCAGGCGATGCGCGAGTTCCAGGCTCGGTTAGAGCAGGGAGTGCCCGTCCCCGTTATTCTGTGGGACGAACGGTTGACGACGAAGGCGGCGGAAGACCTTTTGATCGCAGCCGATGTCAGCCGGAAAAAGCGGAAGGGTGTGGTGGATCGCATCGCCGCTTCGATTCTGCTCCAGAGCTATCTGGCGAGTCTTGAGCCTGTATCGAAGATGGAGCCGGCATTACGGGCGGATGAGTATTCTGACAGAGAAACGGTAGAACCACCTCATGAATCTACGGATCATTCTCGGAAGTCTGCTGGTCGTAACGGTCGCACTTGGCGTCGCGGCCTATCAGACGATTCGCTGGGCTGAAGGCCCGGCTATTCCCACAGAAACGCATCCTCCCTCGAAAGTCGTCGTCATCCCGGATGGCTCGACGTTTCAACAGGTCGCGGCACTGCTTGAGCGCGAAGGATTGATTAAGAACCGGTTTTCCTTCGTCCTTTTTGGAAAATCCCAATCTGCCGACCGGAAAGTTCGTGCAGGTGAATATGAGCTGAATCCCGGCATGACTCCGGCGGAGATTCTTGCGATGTTGCTCAATGGCCATGTGCTGCTTCATCCGCTGACTATTCCCGAAGGGCTCACCATCGTCCAAATTGCCGATGTCGTCTCGCAACAGGGTCTCGCGGATCGTGTGGAGTTCCTCCGGCTTGCAAAAGATCGTGAGTTCATCGCGGCGCTTGGAATTAAGGCGGAGACGCTGGAAGGGTACCTCTATCCCGACACGTATAAATTTCCCCGTGGGGTCAAGGCGCGAGAGGTGTTGGCTGCCATGGTCGAACAGCTGAGGGAGGTGGTCGGTCCGGATCTTCTCGCTCGGATGCAGGAACGCAAGATGACGATGCACGAAGTGCTGACCCTCGCCTCCGTGATCGAAAAGGAGACCGGGTCTGGCAGCGAACGGCCGGAGATTTCAGCGGTGTTTCACAACCGGCTCAAGAAGCGCATTCCGTTACAGAGCGATCCAACTGTCATTTATGGTTTGCCGGCATTCGACGGAAATATACACAAGAAAGACCTATCAAGCCCCAGTCCCTACAATACCTATCGGGTGCAGGGACTGCCGCCTGGACCGATTGCCAATCCGGGCATTCAAGCGATTCGCGCGACGCTCTATCCGTCTGATTCGCGCTCCTTGTATTTTGTTTCTAAGAACGACGGCACGCACCAGTTTTCCGCGACGCTGATCGAACACAACAAGGCGGTAGAGAAATATCAGAAGCGGCCCTTTCGTCGGGGGACGCGTTCTTCCCAGACGTCAATCGTCCCAGTGGAAGGGGCTCTTGCTGACAAAGAAGGAGTGTCGTGAGCGATGTCTGAATGGAATGTACCGAAACTCATAGACCACACGGTGCTCCGGCCTGACGCGACAAAGATGGATGTCCTGCGGCTGTGCCAGGAGGCGAAGGAGTTTGGGTTTTCCGTAATTTTTGTCCCGCCTTGCTATGTGGATGAAGCGGTGGCAGCTGTCGCCGGCACCGCAATCCTGGTTGGCATTCCTATCGGGTTTCCCCTTGGCGGTCATACGACGAAGGCCAAAGTTGCCGAAGCCGTTGAAGCGGTCGCGCGCGGCGCGCGGGTGCTGGATATGGTCATGAATGTGAGCCGGCTGAAGTCGGGCGATCGAGAGTATGTGCGACAGGACATTGCTGAAGTGGTGAAGGCGACCACGGGCGTTGAACACAAAGTCATACTCGAAACCTGTTATCTCACGCCGCAGGAGAAGCGTACGGCCTGTCAATTAGTTGTGGAGGCGGGGGCCGATTACGTGAAGACTTCGACCGGGTTCGGCGCTGGCGGTGCGACGGTTGAAGATGTGAAGCTGATGAAAGTGGCCGTGGCCGGTCGCGCCAAGGTGAAGGCCTCCGGAGGAATTCGGGACTGGAAGACCACGCTGGCCATGCTGGAGGCCGGTGCGGATCGAATCGGCACCAGCGCAAGTCTCGCGATCGTAGCGGAGTGGGCCCAGGCTGAAGGTCGAAAGTCGAAAGTCTAAAGTTCAAAGTCTAAGAGTCGAGAATCTGAGCTCTAAACACCTCAATTCAACATTTACCATTCACCATTCCTAATTCCGCTTCACGAGGAACGTATCCGATGCCTCTCGCTTCTGCTATAGTGCGCGTATGATTTCTCGTGTGATTGTACTGGTGATCGATGGACTCGGTGTCGGGGCCATGCCCGACGCGGCGGAATACGGCGATGCCGGTTCCAACACCCTGTCCCATCTGGCGGATGCCGTTGGCGGACTCGACCTCCCCACGCTGGAAGCGCTCGGACTTGGCCATATTACAAATATCAAAGGTGTGCGGGTGATGGGGCAGCCGGAAGGATGTTTCGGTCGTCTTGGATTCCTTTCGAAGGGCCTAGATTCCATAGCCGGCTATTGGGAAATAGCCGGTCATCCCACGGACATTGCCGGGCCGCTGTATCCAAATGGGTTTCCTTCTGACATGGTCGCAGCGCTTGAACAGGTATTTGGGCGGAAGATCGTCGGTAATCGCCGCTCGTCCGGCGTCGCCATGCTTCGCGAGTGTGAGGCTGAACATCTGTCGTCTGGTGCGTTGATCGTCTGGACGGATGGACGGCGAACCTGCCATGTGGCGGCGCATGAGAGCGCCATGCGACGGGACGAGTTCTTTCAGCGCTGCCGGGATGCGAGGAAATTGCTCAAGGATCCCTGGGGAATTTTGCGTGTGTCCGCTCATCTTCTCTCGGGCGATGCCGGTCTGGTGCAGTTCAGCCCACAATCCCGTGAGTTCGTGCTTGAACCACCAGGGCTGACGATGTTCGATGTGCTCAATCGTGTGAGCCAGATCCTGATTGGGGTAGGAAAAGTCGGCGATCTCTTCAGCGGCCGCGGGCTCACTCGTTCGGTTCCCGTTGCGCCCTGGGCTTCATTACTTACTGAGGTGACGGGGATGTTGAAAAAGGTTCCCCGCGGATTGATTTTTGCCGGGCTCGATGTTCTGGAAGCGGGTGCGGCACAGTCGGCTGCGGCTCTCCATGATTTTGATCGACAGCTATCCGGATTGCTGGAGCAGCTTCGCCCAGGCGACCTGCTCGTCATTACGGGCGATCATGGGCGGGATATGACGAAGGCGGATCAGACCCCGACGCGGGAATATGTTCCTCTCTTGGCCACTGGGCCCAAATTGGCCTATGGGGTTCATCTTGGCATCAGAGCTTCTGCTGCCGATCTTGGACATACCATTGTGGAAGCTCTGCAAGGGGGCCAACTTCCTGTAGGTGAAAGTTTTCTCGATGCCCTTCGCGCAGGGTAGCACGCGTTCCGCGTGAAGCGGAATTAGGAATGTGAGTGGTAAATGTTGAATTGTCGGAGTCGGACTCGATCTGATGATTTCCGAACATTCACCATTCAAAATTCAACATTGAACATTCGGCAGCGATGTCCTACGAACGTAAACTGAAAGAACTGCACATCGAGTTGCCGCCGCCGCCACAACCGTTGGCGATCTATGTTCCGGCGGTCCAGGCCGGGAACCTCTTGTTTTTGTCAGGTGTTCTCCCCATGCGAGAGGGGCAGTTGGTTTTCTCCGGCAAGCTTGGGCGTGATCTGACGGTCGAGCAGGGGATGGAGGCGGCCAGGCTCGCTCTCTTGAATGCCCTGGCGATTGCCAAGCAGGCACTTGGGACGCTGGACCGTATTACACGAGTCGTGAAGGTTGTCGGGCATGTGGCGTCGGCCGAGGGCTTTATACAACAACCCCAAGTTCTCAACGGCGCCTCGGACCTCCTGGTTGAGATCTTTGGAGAGGCTGGTCGTCATGCCCGTGCGGCTGTGGGGGCTGCTGAGTTGCCCCGCGGGGCCCCCGTCGAAATTGAAGTGATTTTTTCCGTCTCCTGATCGGTCTCTCTTTCAGGATGCTGAAAAAGTCCGCCAGCAGGAGAAAGGATGGCCCGGTGAGTCCCCTGTGCTCGCGGAACGCGCACGATAGGAATGTGCTCGTTCGACGCGCGCAGTGGGGGACTCATCCGGACCATCCTTGAGGAAACGTCAACAAGCAAGCTTGGAAGAACTATCGTTATCTGCTTGCCTGCGGAACGGCGTGTCTTGGCGCGCTGGGGCTGGGTGGGTGAGAACCGCGGCTTTTTTGAGCATCCTGCCTAGCGTTATCCTGTTGCCCCAAGCGTGCAAACCGGTAAAGGTCTGGCCTCCTACATCGTGAACGAGCGCCAGCTTAAGATCCACGATATGGTTCTGAGGCGTAGCCGAGGTCAAGAGCCGCAGACGACAGGGAGTTGAGATGAAAATGTGGCAGCTCATTGTTGTGTCGATTTTCTGCCTCAGCCTATCTTCCTGCTTTGAGAAAGTTGTCGAACCCGAGGATGTGTTCGGTGCAATACGGCGTGGAGAAACCTACAGCCCAGCTTCGGAAATGATCGATAGCTGGTATGCGGTCGAGGCAATCGATGCTCAGACCTTTGCGATCAATGAGCCGAAATCGTCACAGTATAATACTTCCTATTTGATCGTCGGCAACGAGCGGGCCGTGATGTTCGATGCGGGCAGCAGTGAGCGCCCCGCAGGGTCCAAGTCCATGCGGCAGGTGGCCGATTTGTACACCGATAAACCGATCACGCTGATCCTGTCGCATTTTCACTATGATCACATCTATGATGCATCAAGGTTTGAAGGTGGGGTGACGCTGATAGACCGGCCGGAAATCCGAGCTGGGGTCAAGAATGGGCTGTACACGATCAGTGCATTGGAATCGGTCGATGCGGAAGCGCCGCCGCTGAATGTTGCCGGTTTCATTGCCGATGGCGACGTGATCGTCCTTGGCAATCGCACGCTCGACGTGCTGAACCTGCCTGGACACACCACGGAATCAATTGTCCTGATCGACAGAGCGCGCAACCAGACCTTCACCGGCGATTTTGTCTACAAGCATCTGGGCGGTATCATCGCCTTCGCTCCGGCATCGGATTTTTCGCAGTACAAGACGAATAGCAACCGGTTGCTACATTCGACCAATGCCGACACGCAGTTTTACGGAGCGCACGGCATTCCTCGCTTCGGACGTGACTGGGTTTCCCTGCTGTCCAGTGAGTTGGAAAAGATCGTCAGTGGCAAGCCGGAGTATCGGTATGTCGCCCACTACCTGATTCCGGGCATGCCGGTGAGATTGCAGCAGAATGAGGACATGTATATCTATACGACGCCACTCGTGGATCCGCCATTGTTCTGGTCGAAGTGGGCGCTGCTGGTCGTGGCAGCCTTCGGTACACTGGCGCTGTATCTATTATATTGCGCTGCCCGGCTGTTCTTCGTTGCGGTTCGAAGGTAATTTCAATGCTGCGATTCGGTCGCGGGCTTTGCATTGTGGGGCTGCCTTGACACTCAAAAAATCACCTTGTTATAGTTCGAAGGTTGCTTCCGTTGCTTCATATGGTGTCCACGTCGTACCCTCATCAAGCAGGATGCTGAAAAATTCTGCCAGCGTACGAAGACCGTTATTTGGTGCGGTTGGTTTGTCTCGTCTGTTCGGTTGAATAGGCAAACGAGATAGACCGTCCGACCAGATAAACCAAATAAACCAAACAAACAAAATCAACCAGATCAACCAGATGAACCAGATGATGAAAGTGTTCGTAACTGCTGTAAGCGCAATAACACTCTGGGTCGGCGTGGAGGTTGCTGTGTTTGCGGCCACTCCCTCCGCGATCGAGCTTCATCCGGCAACGGCGGTACCGGGCGCTACTGTATCAATCGGCGGGAAGGGGTTCGGGGCATTTAAATCCGTGCAGGTCAATCGCGTGACTGTGGATGGGTTCCCTGCGTTGATTCAACGTTGGGAGTCCGATTTGATCGAGGTGAAGGTTCCCTTCCAAGCGCGATCCGGTCTCGTTGAAATCATGGCCGGGAAGAAGAAGATGGCTGCGGGGACATTGACAGTGGTCCAGCCGACGATTACTGCAGTAACGCCGGCAGAGATCCAACCAGGCCATACGGTGCAGATTGCCGGCTCGCATTTTGGCGTCACGGCTGGTTCTCGCGATCCCAATACGATGTTTGGAGTCAACGATGTAATGATCGGGGGCGTGCTCGTCAGGCCGCGTCGCTGGAAAGACGACATTATCGAAGTCGAGGTTCCTGCGAATGCTGCATCGGGGGATGTGATGGTTCGATTGGCATCGTCCGATCCCTTGCCTGACGGGTCTTGTTGCGCACCGGTCCAGTACGCAGTGAGTAACGCTGTTCCGCTGAAATTGATTCCGAACATCCGCGTCGATCCGGTGAGCGGGCCGGTCGGCACGAAGGTCGTCTTTTTTGGCCAAGGCTTCGGTTCTGAGAAGGGAGCCGGTGACAAGGTGACGTTCGGCGGCCACCCTGCCACCATCGCCCAGTGGTCGGATAGCGCCATCGTCGTACATCTTCCTATCGATGCGGAGACCGGACCGATCGTTCTGACGATGCAAGGGCGTGAGCGAACGGTCGGGACTTTTGCGGTTCATGTGCCAAAGGCGACAGCGATGACTCCTCCTGCCGCCCCCATCGGTACGCTACTCAGAATCAGCGGCGAACATTTCGGATTCTATTCTGAAAGTGGAGCGACTCCCTACGCCTTTACCGATTTCAATACGGGAGAGAATCGAGTCGATATCGGAGGGGTCCGCGCCGTCATCTATCGTTGGCAAGACGATCGCATCGATGTGTGGGTACCCTTCAGCGCAAAGAGCGGACCGGTCGTGATCTATCGAGGCGCGACGAAACCCAATCCGGATGGCTCCTGCTGTGCGACGAAGGAGACTCTCAAGACTGAGGCGGGGGTCTTTACCCTCGTGACACCGAAGATCGATTCCTTCAGTCCGAAATCGGGAGGGCTCGATGAGCTGATCACCATTAAAGGGTCCGGCTTCGGCATGTTTTTGAAAACAGCCGAGCATGCCTACTTAGGTCTCAATCAGGGGGCCTATAAGCGGCGGGATATCGAGGTAGACGAGAACGTTTCGCGCACGGAAGTGCTGTTCAGCAATGTCGCGGCGCAGGTGATGTCATGGACGGATACGGAGATCGTTGTGCGAGTGCCTCATCGGAATCTCTATGGTATCGGGAAGCGCAATGAATTCTTTAACGAGCTCGCGACGGGACCGCTGATCGTGCGGCGCGGGTCCTGGGATGTGCAGCCCGACGACACTTGTTGTACTCCGAAGAAGTGGCTGACGTTGGAAGCGGGCACGTTTACCATTCTCGCCAAGGGCATGCCTGATCAAGGCTACTTCAAAACCACTCGCCCCGACGCCGATACTGCCCAGTGAGATACGGATTGCGTGGATATCTCGTGGTCGCGATGCTGGCAACGCAGCTATGCATCACTCCTTCCTGGGCTGTTGACTCTTCTCTGACGATTACCCCTCAAGCGAGCCATACGGAAGCTATCCTGATGGGGCTCTATTTTCATACGCCTCTGCTGGGCTGGGCGGTGGGGGCCGGCGGTACCATTGTGAAGACGGTCGATGGCGGGAAGAAGTGGAAAAAGGTCGTGAGCGGCACCACAGCAAGCCTCTCGGGGGTTTTCTTCCTCGATGAGAAGTTGGGATGGGCCATTGGAGCCAATGGAACGATACGCAGGAGCCAAGACGGGGGAGATACCTGGTCTTCACAACTCGCCGATACCCAGGTGGCGCTCTATGGCCTCTCGTTTGTGTCGCCCAACGAGGGGTGGGTGGTCGGTGGCAACGGAACCATTCTTCATACGAAGGACGGTGGGCTGCACTGGGCCGATCAAGCGAGCAAGGCAAGCGCAGCGCTCTACGGCATTCAATTTCTTACCGCACAGCATGGGACGGTGGTTGGGGCAGTAGGGACTGTCTTGATGACGGACGACGGCGGGATCACCTGGACTCCGCAAGAGACTCAGGGGGCTGTCACGCTGTTCGATGTGTATTTTTCCGATACGTCGACCGGATGGGCCGTTGGAAACGCCGGAGCCATCTTTCAGACGAGCAATGGCGGCCTTCAATGGATCGATCGCACGCTGCCCTGCACCAGCACCTGTACGAAGCTGACAGATCTCCTGAAAGTGCGTTTTACCGATCCCCAGACCGGATGGATTGTGGGGGAACGGGGCATGGTCTATCGTACTACCGACAGCGGTTTTACCTGGACTGAGCAGGGTGCAATCGCAAAGGCTTCGCTATTCGGCCTATCGTTTCCTACTAGGACGGAGGGCTGGGCCAGCGGGGAAAAGGGCACGATCGTTCACTTGTCTATCGGCCGCTGATCGGAGGTTCGAGGTTCGAAGTTCTAGGTTCAGGAAACTTCGAACCTCGAACATAGAACCAGCAGAGCTCCGGTCCTATCTCGCCTCATCGAGCCTTGACTGGAGAATGCTGAGGGCGGCGATCGCTGCGGTCTCAGCCCGCAAGATTCGTGGTCCGAGGGTGAGCGGGAGGAAACCCTGCTCCTGTGCAAGACGTTGCTCGTCTGGCGCCCATCCTCCTTCCGGCCCTATCAACAAGATAATCGGTTGCTGACGATCTGCCGGCAATGGAATGGTTGCGAGTGAGGAGCCGTAGGAGCGTTCTGCGAACAGGCCTTTCAGCGGCGCCGAGGCATACCGTCGGCAGATCTCCGGGAGGCTCACCGGGTCTGCGATAGTGGGAATCGTCCATCGTTCCGACTGTTGTGCCGCGTCTCGCGCGATGCGCTCCCATCTGGACCGCTGATGTTCCAGTCGTTCCGGATTGGGCTTGATGACGCTGTGTGTGCTGTGAATGGGCAGGATGGTCGTGACTCCGAGTTCTGTGGACTTCTGAATGACCCAGTCCATCTTGTCGCCTTTGATCAAAGCCTGGCCGAGCACGATCGGTGGAGTTCTATGCGCCGGTTCGGTCTGTCGGTCGATGATGCGGCTGTCGATGGTTTGTGGGGTAACGTGGGTCACTTCCACGCGATAGCGGGTTCCGCATCCGTCGTTGAGGATGAGGGCGTCTCCTGGGCGCAAGCGGAGACTATCACGAAGATGATGGAGGAGATCACCGGTCATCCTGATCGTGGGTGGAGTGATGGCGTCAGGGTTGACGAAGAATGTGGACATAGTGCCGGTGTCTGGCTGCGGCAAACGATCTGCAAGTATCTGCGTCGTTCTCGGCTCGAAAAAAGCCTCAACGTATTCCAGTGAATACGCCTCCGGTTTTTTCGAGCCTGCGGCCTCGCATCTACCAGCAGCTCCTTTGCCTCGCAATGAATGATTACTCGGACAGGCTCCAGGCCGCCTTCGTTATTCGAAGAAGGTCTTCATCTTGTCAAAGAAGCCGTCGCTGTCCTCTTCCATCGACATGCCGCTTTCTTTGGCAAATTCTTTGAGCAATTCTTTCTGGCGAGCGGTCAGTTTGGTTGGAATCTGAACCTTGATGACAAATACCTGATCGCCGGTACTCTGGTTCTTGAGGCTGGGAACGCCCAGGCCTTTGATGCGCAGGGTTTTATCCTGTTGCGTGCCGGCAGGAATCTTGATGATCGTATTGCCTTTCAGCGTGGGAACCTCGATCTTTCCTCCGAGTACGGCTGTGACGAACTGAATCGGGACGTCACAGAGGATATCCTGTCCTTGGCGCTGAAAGAGCTGGTGCGGCTTGACGGTAATTGCCACATAGAGATCGCCCGGCGGGCCTGCGTTGGTTCCGTGCTCCCCTTCGTTCGAGAGGCGCAGCCGCATGCCTGACTCGATACCGGCTGGAATATGTACGGCGATGGTCCGTTCTCGGTAGGTGCGTTGGCGGCCTTGGCAGGCCGAACAGGGCTCTGTGACGATTCGTCCAGCTCCCTCGCATTGGCCGCAAGGACGGGAGATACTGAAGAACCCTTGCTGGAACCTCATCTGTCCGGCCCCTTTGCAACTGGGGCAGGTCTTGACCGATGCCGCGCTCTTGGCGCCGGTCCCTTTGCAGTCGGTGCACATTTCCCAGCGCGGGATTTTGAGTTTGGCCTCTTTCCCGTAGACGGCTTCTTCGAAAGTCAGTTCCAGGTTGTATTGGAGGTCGTTGCCGCGCTCTGCGCGATTGCCGCCTCGCTGGCCTCCGAAAAAATCCTCGAAAATGTCGTTGAAGGCGTCGCCGAAGCCGCTTCCACCGAAGCCGAAGCCATCCGGTCCGGGGCCCTGCTGGGTTCCGGTGTGGCCGAACATGTCGTAACGTTTGCGTTTGTCCTGATCGCTCAGGGTCTCGTAGGCTTCATTGACTTCTTTGAACTTTTCTTCAGAGGCTTTCTTCTGGGCCTCTCCCGATTGAAGATCGGGATGGTGTTGGCGGGCCATCTTTCGATAGGCCTTCTTGAGCTCGTCCTCGGACGCGGTTCGCTCGACACCTAAGGTTTCGTAGTAGTTGGGCTTGGACACGGGGGCCGTCTCTCAGGGTGAAAGAGCAGCAAGACCGAGCCCCCTATATCGGTGAAGCTCGGTCTTACTGAGGGTATTCTAACTTATTTCTTGTCTTTGTCCACTTCTTCGAACTCTGCGTCCACGACCTTTTCATCCGTCTTGGTCTCGCCGGATCCGGTTCCGCCATCGGCGCTGGCGTCACTGCCGGCCGCAGCCGATGCCGAAGCCTTCTTATACATTTCCTCCGCCAACTTGTGGGAGGCGGTCGTCAATGTTTGGGTGGCGGACTCGATGGCTTCTGGGTCCGTTCCCTCCATCGCTTTTTTCAGCGCGGCCACGGCTTCCTCGATCTTGGTTTTGTCTTCTGCGGCGATCTTGTCGCCATGCTCGCTTAGGTTCTTTTCCGTCTGGTAGATCAGGGTATCGGCCTGGTTTTTGGCTTCGGCAGTCTTCCGCCGCTTCTTATCCTCGTCGGTGTGGGCCTGCGCATCCTTCACCAGCTTTTCGACTTCTTCCTTGCTCAAGCCGCTGGAGGCCGTAATCTTGATGGACTGTTCTTTCTGCGTGGCCAAGTCTTTGGCCGAGACATGGACGATGCCATTGGCGTCGATGTCGAAGGTCACTTCAACTTGCGGCATCCCACGAGGCGCGGCAGGAATGCCGACCAAGTCGAACTGGCCGAGGAGCTTGTTGTCGTTCGCCATCTCGCGTTCGCCTTGGAACACTCGAATGGTGACCGCCGTTTGATTGTCGGCAGCCGTCGAGAAGACCTGGCTCTTTTTCGTCGGGACAGTCGTATTGCGCTCGATCAACTTTGTGAAGACTCCGCCGAGGGTTTCGATACCCAGCGACAGCGGCGTCACGTCGAGAAGCAGGACGTCCTTCACTTCGCCTTTGAGCACGCCGCCTTGAATGCCGGCGCCGATCGCCACCACTTCGTCAGGGTTCACACCCCGATGCGGTTCTTTTCCGAAGAATTCTTTCACGGCCTGAATGACTTTCGGCATGCGGGTCATGCCGCCGACGAGGACGATTTCATGGATGTCACGCGCGGAGACACCTGCATCGGACAGGGCCTTCTTACAGGGCTCGATCGATCGTTGAATCAGGTCGTCGACCAGCTGTTCAAGTTTCGCGCGGGTCAGTTTCACGACCAGGTGCTTCGGTCCGTTGGCGTCTGCAGTGACGAAGGGCAAATTGATTTCAGTTTCCTGAGACGATGAGAGTTCGATCTTGGCGCGCTCCGCCGCCTCTTTCAGGCGTTGGAGAGCCATCCGGTCTTTTCGAAGATCGATGCCTTGGTCCTTTTTGAACTCGTCGACCAACCAGTCCATAACGCGCTGGTCGAAGTCGTCGCCGCCGAGGTAGGTGTCGCCGTTGGTCGACTTGACTTCGAACACGCCGTCGCCGATCTCAAGGATGGAGACGTCGAACGTACCGCCGCCCAAATCGTAGACGGCAACCCGCTCGTCTTTTTTCTTGTCCAGACCGTAGGCGAGGGCGGCAGCGGTCGGCTCGTTGATGATCCGGAGCACGTTCAATCCGGCGATCTGGCCCGCATCCTTGGTGGCCTGGCGCTGGCTGTCGTCGAAGTAGGCCGGGACGGTGACGACCGCTTCGGTGACCTTTTCGCCGAGATAGTCCTCCGCAGTCTGCCGCATCTTTTGCAGAATCATGGCGGAGATTTCAGGCGGGCTGTAGCGCTTACCGCGCAATTCGACGTGGGCGTCGCCGTTGTCCCCCTCGGAGATCTTATAGGGCAGCCGCTTGGCAGCGTCGGTGACTTGCTGACTGCGAAATTTGCGGCCCATCAGGCGCTTGACGGAGAAAATCGTATTTTCAGGATTTGTAATCGCCTGGCGTTTGGCAATCTGCCCGACGAGGCGCTCGCCCTTCTCTGTGATGGCGACGACGGACGGTGTGGTGCGGGCTCCTTCTGCGTTGGCGATCACAACTGGTTCGCCACCACTCATGATGGAAACGCAGGAGTTCGTGGTTCCAAGGTCGATGCCGATCACTTTGCCCATGTGTCTACTCCTTCCTCACTAGGTCTGGCTTTGATAAAAATTACGATGAACGAATCGTACTGTCTGTTCCTGTCGCGCCACCCTCTGTCTGTCCGGTGGACACGCTCACCATGGCCGCCCGTAAAATACGGTCATGCAAGAGATATCCTCGCTGAAGCTCGTCCAGCACATGCTGCGCTGGAACCTTCTCCGATGCGATGGATACGACCGCCTGATGCGTGGCGGGATCGAACGGCTGACCGATCGTTTGGACGGGTGTGACATGAAACCGCGTCAGGGCGCCCGTCAATTGCTTGAGGGTGAGATCTACGCCCTGGATGAGAGCCTCGTTGTGCCCCCCCTCGCGCGAGGCCTTGATGGCCCGTTCGAGATTATCGACAACCGGTAAAAGCTCTTTGAGCAGCGACTCATTGCCGAATCGGATCTGGTCTCGCTGGTCTCGCTGGATCAATCGTTTATAGTTATCGAACTCGGCGGCAAGCCGGAGATATTTGTCGTTCAAGCTCTTTGCCTCTTCAGCCTTTGCTGTAAGCGCGAGCTGAAGCTCTTCGATCACGCCTGTGCCCTCTGTGGGGGTGCAATCGTCAGGCGATGGAGTGTCCAAGTTCCCGATTGTATTCGTGTTCTTGCGTTCTTCAGGCATCCAAGACTCCTCTGTCCGTCAGGAGATAGCCACAGGGCCTATAAAGTCAACTGGGCCAGAAAAATTAATTACTTGTGGAGGGAAGGGTGGACTTTAGGAGGCTGAGGGTTGATCTGGTTTGTTTTATTTATCTGGTTGATTTGGTTCATTGGGTTAGTTTCGTTCAACCAAACAAACGAGACAAACCAAACAAACCCAATAACGGTCTTCTGCTGCTAGACCTGCATGGTGGGAGGGGAAGATCCTTGAGTTCGTCGGTAGAGAAGCTCAAGGCCTTCTAACGTCAAGAGCGGTTCAATTTTTTGAATGGAGGTGGTTTCTGCTGCCAGGATGGAACTGAGCCCTCCGGTACCGATGACATAGACGGAGCGTCCGAATTCCTGTTCCATTCGCCGGACGACTGTATCGACCAATCCTGCATATCCAAATAACAGGCCGGATTGAATACTGCCGGCCGTGTCGGTACCGATCACCGTCTTCGGACGGATAAATTCGACCTTGGCTAGTTTGGCGGCTCGTGCAAACAGGGCTTCGGCCGAGATTCCGAGGCCGGGAGCGATGACGCCTCCGAGGTAATCGCCGTCTGCTGTGATGGCGCAAAAGGTCGTGGCGGTGCCGAAATCGACGACGATGAGATCGCGTCGATACTTATGATACGCAGCTGCGGCGTTCACCAGTCGGTCGCTGCCGATTTCTTTTGGGTTGTCGTAACGGAGTCGAAGTCCCGTGTCCGTATCCGAGGTGACGATCATCGGATGCTGGTGAAAATATTGTTCGAGCATATTTTCGATGGTTCCGGTCAATGTCGGTACGACGCTGGAGATGATGGCGCCGGTGAGACGTTGCGTGGAAATTCCTGCGGCTGTCAGGAGACTGGTAAAAAGAATGCCGTACTCGTCGGAGGTTTTTTTTGTGTCCGTGGCGATTCGCCAATGGGCCGCCAGGGTGCGGTCATCATAGACGCCCCAGACAATATTGGTGTTGCCGATGTCGACGACGAGTAGCATGACGCCTATTGTACGTTTTGGTTGGGTGGTTTGGCCAGCGGTCTAAACCACATCCCTCGAAAGTGGTATTGAGGATGTAATGTTGATGGTCATAGTGTGGACACATTGAGGTGCCAACAAAAAAGTAAAGTCTTTTCAACATGCCAGGGCTGATTCTCTAAAACGTATGCCGGGTGATATTGATTGGGCACCCTCATACGCGCAATTCTGAGGTGTGATTTTGCGAGAAGGGGCGAAATGAGCAAGAAGATGTCTTTCGCCATAGTCGCTGCGGCATGCGCAGCCATATTGGCATCAGCGACATTTGCATCCGCCCTGTCGATTACCCAGACCACTGACGGCACGTTCCTTGGGGCTGCGTTGGGCGGCGGGGGTGGCCTGACCATTGATAGTGTTGACATCACAAATGGCAACGAGTGGAAACAATTTGGCACCTACTCGGGGTTCACCAGCGGACCAGTCACGATTGGTGATGGCATCGTACTTTCAACCGGCAAAGTCATGCAGACAACGGCCACGTACAATAATGGCGTTCAGGGCACGGACACCACACCGAACACAGATACAGGCGCCGATGGCACGGTGGCATTTAATGGCTACGGACCGGGCCACATTGATAACTTTGATTACTCGAAAGATGTGGCGGCCCTCACGGTGAACTTTACCTTGAGCGTTGCGAGCCAAATTGGGTTCGACTTCATCTTCGGGTCCGTCGAGTTCCCTGAGTATACAAGCGAGTATACCGACGCGTTCCTGGCATTTTTGGACGGCACAGCCGTGGGAAACCAGATTGTTTTCGATGCTAGCGGCAAGGCCGTTCAGGTTGGGAACACCTTTGCAAGCGCACTCACGACTGCCGATACCAACACGGCCTTCGCTGCCCCACACGGCCTCTTGAAGTTGGAGACCTATACGCAGGGTGTGCTTTCTGCTGGGAGCCACTCGATCAGTTTCCAAATCGGCGACGTCAATGACCGTCGTCTGGACAGTGCCGTGTTCATTTCGAACTTCCGTGCCGGCGAAGGGCCAGGCGGCACCAATCCCCCCCTGTCCCTGAGCCATCCTCCCTACTTTTTCTCAGTGCTAGCCTCGTGGCATTAGCGGTCTGGCGTCGAAAGGTGACAGTCTAAATCAGAGCCTGCGAGCGTTAACCCTCCTGCACCCCTTCGAAGTATCGCCCCTGCCGCCGCAATCGGTCCTAGCAGGCTGCGGAAAGCTATTCTGACTCAGCGTATCAATGGTCGATACATCTAGGACAAGCCCGGTCTGTCTGGTCCATCTGGTTGGTCTGGTTCATCTGGTTTGTTTCGTTTGTCTGGTTCGTCTCGTTCAACCAAACAAACCAAATAGACCGAACAAACCAAAAAACACTCTGCCTATATTCTCACGTGGATGATGTCGGCTACGCGCAAGCTGATGATCTCCGGCGATCCTGAGCCAGGCTGAGTCGTCTGTAGCTGCACGCGCAAGGATCCATCCTGGCCGATTCCCTCGGCAAGCCCCAAGACAATGTCTCCATTGCCCAACGTTGCTCGTACTGTATGGCCGATGGTCGAGCAGCGCTGATGGTAGGCCGACGCGAGCCGATTCATTCCATGAAGGGTCAATTCATCGAGGCACTGTTCGAGTTCGAGGAGCAGTTGTGCGAGCAGTCTGTTCCGGTCGACGATGATTTTCCGTTCCTGCCATATCGACGTGGCTGAGTTGCGCAAGTCAGCAGGCCAATCATCGTGGTCACCGTTGACGTTGATGCCGATTCCGATGATCTGGAAGGGGCCTGAGCGCGTTCCTGTGCCGCTTTCACAGAGGATTCCGCCGACTTTCCGTTCCGAGATCAGGAGATCGTTGGGCCATTTCACAGAGACATGGATGGATGAGACCTGTTCGATTGCTTCGGCTGCGGCCAGCGCTGTGACCAGCGGTAACCAGGAGAGCCATTCTGTGAGTCGTTCCGGCGGGCGTGCTGTCCTGAGGATGACGGAACAGTAGAGATTGGTACTGGGTGGAGAAAACCAGGTTCGGGAAAGCCGTCCACGTCCGGCGGTCTGGCTATCGGCGGCGACAACCGTGCCATGTTCCACTTCTGCCTGTGCGAGCTGAACGGCTTCCCGGTTCGTTGAAGGAAGACTGTCGAACAGTTCGATCCGCCGTCCCAGCCACGTGGTCGACAGGGTGCTGTGGATTGTGTGTCGGGTGAGTGGTGGCGAAGGTTGCACGAGTTATCTAAAGGACTGTTGTTTGGTCTATTTGGTTTGTTTCGTTTGTTTGGTTAAAGAAATCCAACGACATGAACAAAATAAACCAAACAAACCAGATCAACCAAATGAACTGGGCCCGCGCAGCTGGCGGCGTGGCTCGAGTACCAGACTGAGTGTTGCGGCGGGAGCTGAATGGGTGAGGGCGCCGATGGAGATGCGGTCTGGGCCGACCGCAGCCATCGCTCGCACGTTCTTCAGGGTGATGCCTCCCGAGACTTCCACCAGCGCGCGGCCACCGATGAGTTTCACCGCTTGCTTGACTCTGGCGGGAGTCATATTGTCCAGGAGAATGATGTCGGCTTTACCATGCAGGGCGTCGCGAACTTCCGATAACGATTCCACTTCGACAATTACGGGCTTGTCTTTGGAAGCTGCTACTTGAGCCATCCGGCAGGCTGTCAAAATAGCGGTTTTCTTGTTTTTCATCAGGGCCAGATGATTGTCCTTGATTAAGATGCCATCGCCGAGCGACATACGGTGGTTCGTTCCCCCGCCGAGCGACACAGCCCATTTCTGAAGAGGTCTCCAGCCTGGGAGAGTTTTTCTTGTATCCATAATGTGGACTGGATAGCCATGGACGGCATGGCAGAAGTGACTGGTCAAGGTGGCGATCCCGGAGAGATGTTGGAGGAAGTTCAGGGCGACTCGCTCTGCCATCAAGATGGATCGACCATCACCTTCGATCCGCAATAGCACATCTCCAGTTTTGGCATGCGATCCATCTCGTTTGGATGGAGTCAGCTTGAGAGAGGCATCAACTGCAATGAAGGTTTGAATGGCCGCTGCCATCCCTGCAACGACGAGGGGTTGTTGGGCGATGATCTTGGCGCGGGCAGGGGTCGGTTCGGGAAAGAGCGCTGTTGTCGTGATGTCGCCTTGGCCGAGGTCTTCTTCGAGTCCCTTCCGAACCGCACGCCGGATGTCGACCGCTGGCAGCGCTACCATCTTTAGATCCCCAGCATCGTGCGCAGTTGCTGCTCGCTGCTGGTCAACATGGCGCGGTCACGGGAGAGTGCGCGTAAGCGGTCCCGATGGTCGGTGATCACTTCCGGCGGAGCTTTTGAAACAAAGTCCGCACTGTTCAGTTTACCGTCGAGTCGCTGGGATTCCTTGTCGGTTTCTGCAATCTGTTTTTCGAGGCGGTCAAGCGCTTTCTTGAGATCCACGTCTCCCTCGACGGATACGCCCATTGTGATGCCGTCTGTGATGAGGCGGAGTACATTGGATGCAGGCCACTGAGAGAGAGGAACGGGTGAAATCTGTCCTCGCCCGAGATGTGCGAGGTTCTGTTTAAGTGTAACGAGTGTCGCGCTTGTTGCCGGCTCCTCATGGGTCACAAAGACACGTACTTCCTGTCCCGGTGGATAGTTGAGGAGTACGCGTGCGGTTCGGATCAGACTGATGCTCTGTTCAAACAGACGAAAGGTTTCTTCTGCCGATGGGTCGTGCCAGTGCGTTTGAGGGACTGGATAGGATTGGGTGGCAATGGTCTCGCCCTCGTGGGGTAAGGTCTGCCAGATTTCTTCGGAGATAAAGGGCATGAAAGGGTGAAGGACCCGCAAAAATACTTCGAGTGTATCTTGGAGTGTCTGCCTGGTTGCAGGACCTTCAGGATGTAGAGGATCCTGGAGGATAGGTTTGATTAATTCCAGGTACCAATCGCAGTACTCATGCCAGAAGAATTGATAGAGGGCATTAGTCGCTCGATCAAACCGATAGGCTTCCAGCTCCATCGTTACAATCTTGATGGTGTCGTTCAGCCTGCTTCGTATCCATAGGCCTGGAAAGGACCGATCGTCTGGAGGTTGTGATTCCTTTATGCCGGTAAGGTGCATGTGGGCGAAACGGGCGGCATTCCAGATCTTGTTCGCAAAATTTCTATAGCCCTCGATCCGTTCCTCTGCGAGTTTGATGTCGCGCCCTGGTGAGGCCATCGATGCGAGTGTGAAGCGGAGCGCGTCGGTGCCGAACTGCTCCATGACATGCAGCGGATCGATGACGTTGCCTTTGGACTTGCTCATTTTCTGCCCTTCGGCATCGCGCACCAAGGCATGGATGTAGACGTCGCGGAAGGGGACATCACCCATGAATTTCAGGCCCAGCATGATCATGCGGGCAACCCAGAAGAACAGAATGTCGAGTCCGGTGACGAGCGTCGAGGTCGGGTAGTAGGCCTTCAACTCAGGTGTTTGTTCAGGCCATCCCAGCGTGGAGAAGGGCCAGAGGGCGGAAGAGAACCAGGTGTCAAGGACGTCGGGATCGCGAAGAAAATTTCCTTCCCCACAGGTAGAGCATTTCGTAGGGGCATATCTGGCGATGATGGGCTGGGCATTCTTCGTGATGACTAGGGTGCGTTTTTCCGTTACCTTATCGCCTTGGACCTCTGTGGAGTTGGGCTCGAAAATAAAGTTGGCGTTGCATTTTCTACAGTACCACGCTGGAATTTGGTGCCCCCACCAAATTTGTCGTGAGATACACCAGTCTTTGATGTCCCTCATCCAGCCGAGATAATTGTTGGTCCAGCCTTCCGGGATGATGCGAATCTTTCCGGTTTCAACGGCTTCGATCGCCGGTGCGGCTAACGGCTTGATCTTCACAAACCACTGTGGCGACAAATACGGCTCGACTACGGTCTTGCAGCGATAACATTTTCCGAGCGCCATCTTGTGGTCTTCGACTTTCTCAAGCGCATCTCGCTCTGTCAGCGCCTCTACCACAATCGAGCGTGCCTTCTGAACAGGCTTCATGGTGAGGCTCTGGAGCACGGAACCTTCTACCTTCGCCTCATGCAGACCTGCAGGGTCCATCTTTGCTTCCTGGTCAAATAGAGAGATCCTGGAAAGCTTGTGCCGCTCGCCGGCCTCAAAGTCGTTGAAGTCGTGCGCGGGGGTAATCTTTACGGCGCCGGTGCCGAACGTGAGGTCCACCAAAATTGAATCGCCCACGATCGGTATCTCTCGCGTGGTCAGTGGCAAGCGAACTTTTTTTCCGATGAGATGGCGATAACGCGGGTCGTCGGGATGGACCGCCACTGCCGTATCGCCCAGCATCGTTTCTGGTCTGGTTGTCGCGACGGTAAGTGTCGTGTGGGGATCGTCCGCAAGAGGATAGCGGATATGGTAGAGCTTCCCTTTCATGTCTTCATGTTCGACTTCGATGTCCGATAGAGCCGTCAGGCAGCGTGGGCACCAGTTGATCAGCCGCTCCCCTCGATAAATCAGCCCGTCTTCATAGAGACGCACGAAGACTTCCAGGACGGCTTTCGAGAGCCCTTCATCCATTGTAAATCGCAGGCGATCCCAGTCGCAGGATTCTCCCAGTTGCTTCTGTTGACTGATGATCGTATTCCCGGAGGTGGCCTTCCATTCCCAGACGCGCTTAATGAAGCCATCGCGTCCCAGAGACTCCCGAGAAGCGCCCTCGGCCATGAGCTGCTTTTCCACGACGTTTTGCGTGGCAATCCCGGCGTGATCGGTGCCGGGCAGCCAGAGCACATTGCGGCCCTGCATGCGCCGCCAGCGTATGAGAATGTCTTGTAGCGAATGATTCAGCGCGTGGCCGACATGGAGTGAGCCGGTGACATTGGGTGGGGGAATCACGATGGAGTACGGTTGCCCTGGATGGGCCGGCGAGGCGCGGAAATAGCCTTGCCGGATCCAGACGTCATACCATCGTGCTTCAACCGCCTTGGGATCGTAGGTTTTATCGAGTTGAGGTGTGCTCATTTATTGATATTGTCCTAGCAGGCTATGAGAAAACCATATTGAAACCGAAAACTAAACGATCCGTATGTGTGGCATAACAGGGAATAGTCCCAGCAGGATGCTCAAAAAGTTTGTCCAGCAAGGCCGCAGGCGAGTCGAAACCGGAGGCGTACCCTCTGGGGTACGTTGAGGATTTCGATGAGCCGAGCGCCCAGAATACGATTTTTCCCACGCCGTGCGCGGGGCCACAGCCGCGCGCTATGCGCAGGGTGCAAATGTCGTGGTCATCGATCCAGCCGTTCTGGATGTGTTTCCTAACGGCACATCCGTGAACGAGGCCCTCAGGGCTCTGGCTCCGGTCATTCGACAGAAGCGCCGGACGGTGACACGACGGCGAAGTGCCTAATTTGGCAATTGAAGGGACCGCTTGGCAGCGTCGCTTCTCTCCCTGCCAATCATTATGAGAAAAAAAGGGGCGTGCCGTTAGGCACGCCCCCTGATCTTTGTGCAGTCAATAAACTGAACCGGTTACTTCAATGCGTCAATGCCGGCGCCGAAGTTAATGTGAAAGGCTGCGCCGTTCATCACCAGAGCCGGGACCGACTTGACTCCGGCTGCTTCTGCTTCCTTCACCCGCGCTTTGTTCGTGCCGAGATGGACGTGTTCCACGTCATATTTCGTCGGATCCAGAGCGTTAGCGACGCTGTTCTCGGCTGCGACGCACACCGGGCATCCTGCGTGGTAGAAAGTTGCTTTGGTTTTCATTCTGATCTCCCTTCAAAGGTAATGGTTTTGTTGATGCTACTGTAACCGCTTTAGCATAGAAACACCTCTACGCTCAGGCAGCATCCACTTTTCAGTTCTCCTGCCACCTTGTCGGATAACCTACTGACAATCTGACAATGAAAGCAACAGAAAAATCACCGCCTAGGAGTGCGTGAAGTGTGAAGCGCGAGGACCGGATGGTCTATCTTGTTTATCTGGTCTGTCTCGTCTGTTTGGTTGAACGAGAATAACCAGATGAACCAAATCAACCAGATAAACCAAACAAACCAGACTAGCGGATGACCTGAATCGCTTTCCATCGTTCCGATCGATAGCGCCAGAGTAGCAGCCCCATTCGGACCGTCCAATCTGCAATCATGGCGCTCCAGACGAAAAGTACATCGAGTGCGAGCCAGGGGCCTGCGATGGCCGCGAGGGGCAGACGGATTCCCCACATGCCGACCGTCGTTGCCACCATGATGAATCTGGTGTCGCCGGCTCCACGTAACGATCCGGCCAGAACCATGGTGAGGGCGAGCGGGACTTGGAGGATGGCGACGATGCGCAGGAATACTGTACCGAGTTCGACGACGGCTTCGTCGTTGGTAAAGGCACGGAGTAGGGCATAGGGAAAGAAAAAGAACAGCAGGCCCATCGAGGCCATCGCGATGCCAGCCAGACGGTTCGCCTCCCAGTTTTCCAATTTGGCCCTGACATATTTTCCCGCGCCGATACTCTGCCCCACCATCGTGGCTGCCGCGATTGCGAAGCCATACCCCGGCAGGAACGAGAGGGATTCGATCGACAAGCCGACTTGATGGGCGGCGTAGGTCACAGTGCCGTACAGTAGGACAATTTTGGTGTAGAGAATAATTCCCGCCTGCTGAAATATCCGTTCACCGGAAACCGACGCTCCAATCTGCCAGGTGGAACGCAAGAGATCACGTCGTACCTGGAGAGATTTTCGAAAGAGCGTTCGGCAGGTCCAAAGGAGGTAGGTCACGCCCGTTCCTTCTGCGATACTCGCAGCAACGGCTGCTCCGGTGATACCCAAGGCAGGGAATCCCCAGAGTCCGTAGACCAGTGGATAGGCGATCGTGAGATACAGCAGATTCACCACGATCAAGGCGTACATGGGAGTTTTGGTGTCTCCGGTGCCTTGGATGATGGAAGAGAGGACCTGCAAGAAGATCGTGCAGGGAATGACCAGGAAAATGAAGTTCGAGTAGGGAAGGGCCAGCGTGATGACATCATGTTCTGCGCCCAACAGCTCCATGATGACACGATTCAGGGACAAACCGAGTACCACGAGCGAGCAGGACACGATGGCGGCCAATCCAAGGAGATGCGTGGCGGCTTCTCCGACATCTTTGGTGCGGCGAGCGCCCCACAGTTGGGCGATAAGGACGTTGGCTCCTACCGACAATCCGGAGACGAGCGTGGTGGCCATGAAGGCCAACAACTGGCCAAGCCCGACAGCCGCGATGGAAGTGGCGCCGAGACCCCCGACAAGGAAGACCGCGGCGATGCCTTCGGTGCGTTGAAGCAGGGTGCTGATCGTGACCGGTAGGGCCAGGGTCAGGACGGATTTTCTAATCTGTGAAACGCTGGATGTCATGGCGGCCATCCTAACAGAAGACTGTTGTTTGGTCTGTTTCGTTTATTTGGTTTGTTTGGTTGAACGAAACGAACCAAATAAACCAAATCAACCCGTCTCGCACAATTATTCTGCGGGCTGGACAAACGTGTGTCTGGCCGATTAGTGTCGTCTGACCATGACTGAACCCAGCGATCTCTCATCCGTTCCTCTTCCCAAGGCCCCGCGCTTATCAAAATCGAAATTCCTATCCGGCCTGCAATGCCACAAACGTCTGTACCTCGAAGTTCATCAGCCCTCTCTCGCGACCAAGCCGGATGCGGCGACTCAGGCGATGTTCGATATGGGAACAGAAGTCGGGGAGTTGGCCCGGAGCCGTTTTTCAGGCGGTGTATTGGTGGCAGCGGGGTATCGCCAGACAGAAGCTGCTCTTGCGCAGACGGCTGAACTGGTCCAAGACCCCATGGTGCCGGCCATTTTTGAAGCGGCATTTTTGTACAGCGGGGTGTTGATTCGCGCGGATGTGTTGGAGCGTGTCCTGACCGCGGAGGGTCAGCCCTGTGGCTGGCGCCTGATCGAGGTCAAGTCTTCAACGAAGGTCAAAGACGTGCATCTCGAGGATCTCGCCGTGCAAAGCGAAGTGATACTGGGCGCGGGGCTGACGCTTGTCTCTGTCGGTCTCATGCATATCAATACCGGGTATCTGTATCGAGAGGGAGCGATCGATCTGACAGAGTTATTTACGATTCAGGACCTGTCCGAGGCGGTGGCTCAACGACGGGCTGCAGTGCCCGAGAGGTTGGCCACAATGAGCCGCATGTTGCTCCAGACGCAAGCGCCTGACATCGAGCCGGATCGGCATTGTCATACACCCTACGATTGCCCCTTCTGGGAACATTGCACCAAAGACAAACCGGCGCGGTGGATTCATTACTTGCCGGGATCGAAGCAAGTGGTCACTCAGTTGGCTCAACAGGGGGTGACGACGATCGATGGAATTCCTGACGGTACGAAGCTGTCGCCGGTTCAGCGCCATGTGAAGGAGAATGTCGAGTGGGTGTCTGCGAAGCTCGGTTCTGTGTTGAAGGCCGTGCAGCATCCGGTGCATCACCTCGATTTCGAAACGGTCATGCTAGCGGTGCCTCGGTTCTCGGAGACAAGACCCTATCAAGCCCTGGCTGTTCAGTGGTCGAACCATATCGAACAGGCAAGCGGCGAACTGCGCCACGAGGAATTTTTGCACAAGGATGTGAGCGATCCACGAAAAGTTCTTGCCGAATCCTTGCTGGAGTCTTTGGGGGATAGGGGGAGTATCTGCGTCTATTCGCCGTACGAACGGTCTATTTTGGAGCAGCTGGCGGTTGCAGTTCCGTCACTGAGGCAAGCGCTGTTGCGCATTGTGGGCCGGCTTTGGGATCTCTTTCCGATCATACGCGATCACTACTACCATCCGGCCTTCGGCGGATCCTATTCCATCAAGTCCGTGCTGCCTGCCATGGTTCCCTCACTGGCCTATGATGATTTGGCGATTAAAGAGGGAGGGCATGCGGCCAGTCAGTATTACCGGATGGTTTTTGTTGAAACGGATTGGGTCGAACGGGCGAATATCCAGGAAGCGTTGCTAGCCTACTGTAAGCGCGACACACTTGCGATGGTTGAGCTCAGGCGAGCACTGAAGGAAAAAGCGCAGATGAAAAGCGAGACTGGTTGATCTGGTCTGTCCGGTTCATCTGGTTAGTTTGTCCAACCAAACACACGACACAGACCGAATAGACCAGATAGACCGAACAGACCAAATGAACAAGACAGGCGCCCGCGTGGTTTTTGGCGGAGAGGGTGGGGATCGAACCCACGGTCCCGTTGCCAGGACAGCAGTTTTCGAGACTGCCCGATTCGGCCACTCTCGCACCTCTCCGCGTGGTAGAGCGCGTGAGCTTACCCTGGGGGCGGTGATTTTTCAATCGGTTTTCTTTAAGCACGAGGAGTGAAGTGGGTGAGGCGGCGCAGGGAATGGTGAATGGTAAATGTTGAATGTTGAATTGTCGGAATCGGATGAGCCGGTCATGGTTTTTCCGTCCATTGAGGTGGTCGCAACGGCTGGCTGGTCGGCGCCGATCGCGATGGAGGATCGGGCCATTCATGTCTGGGGCTTCTCGCTCGAAGGGAGCCGTTCATTCGTGGAGCAGTGCCGTTCCTGGTTGAGCGAAGATGAACGTGGGAGAGCAACCAGGTTTATCAGCCAACAGGATCAATGCCGATTCGTGCTGGCGCACGGAGGGCTTAGAGCGGTGCTCGGCCGATATCTTGGGCTAGGCCCCGATGCGGTAGAGCTGGATCGCAGTGAAGCGGGCAAGCCCCTCGTGAGGAAGGAGGGACGAGGTCAATCTGCGATCACGTTCAATATGTCCCATGCGCATGGCCGTGCACTCATAGCGGTCTCAAAGGGGCGAGAGGTTGGAGTTGACCTTGAACGAATTCGTTCGGACGTCGAGGCTGCGAAACTTTCCAAACGGTACTTTGCTCCCTCCGAACAGGCATCGATCATGGAGTTGGCTCAGGAGCAGCGCGCAGCCAAATTCTTCCGTTACTGGGTTGCAAAAGAGGCGGTGCTCAAGGCGCAAGGTATCGGACTTCGAGCCTTGAGTCAGTGCGAGATCATCTTGGGGGCGGACGGAGCCGGCGCAGAGATTCTGGTTCCGGCAGGTTCTCCGCTCCAAAACAATTGGAGGGTTCGTCTCCTCTCTTGTGACGAAGGATGGGAAGCAGCGGTAGCTGCTCAAGAGGGAGACTGGGTCGTGCTATACGGTCTATCTGGTTGATCTGGTTTGTTTCGTTTGTCTCGTTTTTTGGTTAACCTCACTCCCGAATAAATCAGATGAACCAAATAAACAAAATAAACCAAATAGACCAGACGAACTAGACAGACTGGGTTAGAGCGGTGATGCCTCTCGGAGTTCTTTGAAGAACTTCTGAAGGAGAGCCTGACTTTCCTGCTTGAGGACTCCGCCGGTTACCAGGACTCGGTGGTTCAACTTCGGCTCTGACGGCAGGTTGAAGAGCGACCCGCAGGCCCCGCCTTTCGGATCCCATGCCCCAAAGACGACTCGCGACACCCTGGCTAAGATAATGGCCCCGATACACATCGAGCAGGGCTCCACGGTCACGTAGAGGGTCGTGCCGGTCAATCGCCAAGTTCCCAATGCGGTCGCTGCGGCACGGATCGCTATCACCTC